>NZ_FMAT01000013.1 GCF_900094805.1 Arthrobacter sp. NIO-1057
AGTGTTTGTTGTTTGAGAACTCAATAGTGTGCCAAGTTTGTTGATACCGAATTATTTTTATTTGGTGAATACATAACATTTGCTTGAGGCATTACACCCCCGTGTAGTGTTCTTGAGTGTTTTTATTCGCCAGGATTTTTTCATTGATTCTCCCTTATTTTCCGAGGGGTTTCGGTGGCTTTTTGTTTTTTATGGAGAGTTTGATCCTGGCTCAGGATGAACGCTGGCGGCGTGCTTAACACATGCAAGTCGAACGATGAAGCCCTGCTTGCAGGGTGGATTAGTGGCGAACGGGTGAGTAACACGTGAGTAACCTGCCCCCGACTTTGGGATAAGCCCGGGAAACTGGGTCTAATACCGGATATGACTGCGGAACGCATGTTTTGTTGTTGAAAGATTTATCGGTGGGGGATGGACTCGCGGCCTATCAGCTTGTTGGTGAGGTAATGGCTCACCAAGGCGACGACGGGTAGCCGGCCTGAGAGGGTGACCGGCCACACTGGGACTGAGACACGGCCCAGACTCCTACGGGAGGCAGCAGTGGGGAATATTGCACAATGGGCGCAAGCCTGATGCAGCGACGCCGCGTGAGGGATGACGGCCTTCGGGTTGTAAACCTCTTTCAGTAGGGAAGAAGCGAGAGTGACGGTACCTGCAGAAGAAGCGCCGGCTAACTACGTGCCAGCAGCCGCGGTAATACGTAGGGCGCAAGCGTTATCCGGATTTATTGGGCGTAAAGAGCTCGTAGGCGGTTTGTCGCGTCTGCCGTGAAAGTCCGAGGCTCAACCTCGGATCTGCGGTGGGTACGGGCAGACTAGAGTGATGTAGGGGAGACTGGAATTCCTGGTGTAGCGGTGAAATGCGCAGATATCAGGAGGAACACCGATGGCGAAGGCAGGTCTCTGGGCATTTACTGACGCTGAGGAGCGAAAGCATGGGGAGCGAACAGGATTAGATACCCTGGTAGTCCATGCCGTAAACGTTGGGCACTAGGTGTGGGGGACATTCCACGTTTTCCGCGCCGTAGCTAACGCATTAAGTGCCCCGCCTGGGGAGTACGGCCGCAAGGCTAAAACTCAAAGGAATTGACGGGGGCCCGCACAAGCGGCGGAGCATGCGGATTAATTCGATGCAACGCGAAGAACCTTACCAAGGCTTGACATGTGCCAGACCGGATCAGAGATGGTCTTTCCCTTCGGGGCTGGTTCACAGGTGGTGCATGGTTGTCGTCAGCTCGTGTCGTGAGATGTTGGGTTAAGTCCCGCAACGAGCGCAACCCTCGTTCCATGTTGCCAGCACGTAGTGGTGGGGACTCATGGGAGACTGCCGGGGTCAACTCGGAGGAAGGTGGGGATGACGTCAAATCATCATGCCCCTTATGTCTTGGGCTTCACGCATGCTACAATGGCCGGTACAATGGGTTGCGATACTGTGAGGTGGAGCTAATCCCTAAAAGCCGGTCTCAGTTCGGATTGGGGTCTGCAACTCGACCCCATGAAGTCGGAGTCGCTAGTAATCGCAGATCAGCAACGCTGCGGTGAATACGTTCCCGGGCCTTGTACACACCGCCCGTCAAGTCACGAAAGTTGGTAACACCCGAAGCCGATGGCCTAACCACCTTGTGTGGGGGGAGTCGTCGAAGGTGGGACTGGCGATTGGGACTAAGTCGTAACAAGGTAGCCGTACCGGAAGGTGCGGCTGGATCACCTCCTTTCTAAGGAGCTAACCATTTTTTGGTTGCCCATGTCTGTGCACGAGTGTTGTACGGGTGGGTTGCTCATGGGTGGAATATCAATGAACTCAGTACTGGAAAGCATGCGCATCTGATCGGTCCTTTGTGGGGTTGTGTGGTGTGTGTGGGGTACTGGCTGTGGCTGCATGGTGTTTGTGTGCTGTTAGTACGCACTGGTGATGATGATCTTCTTTTGCGGGGGTTGTTGTTGGTGGTGTTGGAACGTGGTGTGTGAGTGGTGTGTGGTTTGTATGGTTTGGCATGCTGTTGGGTTTTGAGGCAACAAGCCTCTGATGCTGTGGTGATGATCCTGTTCTTTTGCGGGGTTGTTGTTGTGGTGTTGGGGTTCTTGGTGTTTCGGTGTTTGTCCTGTGTTTGCTGCGGTGATGTCCTGGTGGATTGATGCTGGCCTTTTTGTGGGTTGGTGTTGGTTTGGGGTGTTGTTGCGGGGGTGCGGGGTTGTTGTTTGGGAACTGTATAGTGAACGCGAGCATCTTGCAGATGAGATGAGTCTGATGATCCTTTTCCTGGGGTTGTTGGGTGTTTGAGTCTTGTCTG
>NZ_FMAT01000012.1 GCF_900094805.1 Arthrobacter sp. NIO-1057
GTTTTGCTCTCGGCGACAAGGAAAAACTATACACAGGTTTTGGGGGTGGTGCAAATCGGGGACCTTGTTTTTCCGGGTGACCGTGCACACTTAATTTCTGCACGGTTGTTTCGAATCTACATTTCGCTCATTAACCAGTGGCAATTATCAGTAAGAGGCTATGCAGATCATGGTTATTTACCGCTACATGCTGCACATGATCACTCAACTTCGCCAATTCAATAGAGGGCACGCTTGCGCAGTTCACGTACTCTTACGGTGAATACTGCGCCACGATTCTGCCCTACCGCGAGAAGATAGACATGTCTCCTTCTGACTATCGTTCGGGGACAAGACTCATCAGCGCAATCAAACACTGCTGGGTATGGGACGCCTTCAGAGACCTGAAGCAACGCAAGGGGCCCAGCGGCATCAGCTAGGCCAGCACAGTCCGTCGCTCGAGAAGATACACGTTTCTTTGTAGGTGCCGAGACTAGATACCGTAAGAAGCAGCGCCACTGCTGAGCTTCAGGTTGATGCATGGTGCGCACCTATATAAACACTGTCTTTCATGATGAATGAGAACAACCAGGAAGAGTGCTTTGACCTACACAGCATTAGATCGCTATTGCCACCTCACGGAACAGCATCACGGTGAGGTGGTTGCCGATGAGCAACAGAGCGATTACCAATCCGGTGTAACCGTGATCGGCGATCAACTATGGCGAATCAGGACTGCAAGGATCACTCCAACAAAGCCAGGTGGTTTCGTCGCCCTATGGCGACGCGACAAGAATGGAACGACCGCGCCCTTTGAATCCGAGGAGGGAGTGCAAGGCGTGATGGTCTTCATCGAGGATGCAGATCAGTTTGGCGTCTTCCGTTTCACACAACAGCACCTCGAACAACTGGGTATCTTCGCTTCAGCCTCTGCACCAGGTAAGCGGGGATTCCGTGTATACCCATCATGGGTCACTGGACTCAGAGGACAAGCGAAGAAGACCCAAGACAATCAGCTAAGCGCGTTCACCATACTAGTGAGCTGAGGCCGGCTCATTACCCAGCTATTCCAGCTCCATCCGACGGAATCGTAGTTCCCGTTCTGTACCGCGAAGCGGCGATCCCTCAAAGGGTAGCTCCTCGAGCTTCACAGACAGTGCGGCTTTCAAGGCTAGCTGGTTAGCGGACTGCGTAGCGCGCTTGGCTAGTCCAAGATCTCCTGCAAGTTCCGCCCAGTGTTTGGCCTTCAGGTTCTTCGCTTTTCCTGCGACGGTCAGCGCCATAGTGTCATCACCGTAGAGAAGGGTACAAGGAATGTCGTATATAGGCGCAATGCTGAAACGTCCCTGGCCGTTGGCGAGAATTGAAATGTTCTTTCCATGCAAGTCGCCGTTGCCGGTCAACCACGCAAAGACGAACTGAATATATAGATTGCGTTTGGCCAATACCGGAGCCTGACACTGCGCTGCTAGAACTTGGATAACTTGTTCCGTAGTTACGGCGTATTTACTTGCTGGCGGCAGGTTCAGCACCTGCATGGCATCTTCCAAGGGCAAACGAATCATAGAATTGTCTGGCCCGGCACCAGGTATACGATCAAACCGCTCGACCAGTAGCCCCGGGATCCCTTTTGAATCGGTGACTAGCTTGCTATTGGCCACTGGCAGTTTGAGTGCTCTTGCTGCTCTAAGATGCAGTGCTTCGTTAACCACCAGATGCGGATGATCTCGAGGGTCAAGCTTTAGCAAGTAGGCACTGTTTTTGAATTCCACTGGCGTAGTCAGCATAGTTGCGCTGATCTTGTCTTGAACGCCTGGGATCGCATGGCGGTCTAGGGTTCTGGAGAGCACAGAGAAGTCGTGCTCCGATGTCCTAGAGAATTCTGCAACTACAGGAGTCGCCTCCAACTTCGAGCCTGCTGGGACAACACGGACATTGCCAGGAGTATCCGACCCAACTGCCATCAAGAGTGTTAGTTCGTCTGAGAGGCTGGTCTTCGTAGCGTCCTTGAGGACGGTGAGCCTGTGGCCTTCCGGCAATAACCCAGAAAAGAACGACGGCAGTGCACCGCCCGGTCCAACGTACAGTTCATCGATAGCCGGCAAAGAAGTAGCAATCGCCGAACCGCCATCGGCGCGATAGTTCTCGTCGTATTTGAATGCGACGCTTCCGTCAGGCTGTCTCGTAAGATGCCCTGCAAGGTTTTCATTGCAATAGACGTCAGCTTGAGTGACTAGCTTAAGTTCTTGGAGAAATACCGTCATTCGGTCACGACGATTCGCAGGCCCAGTACTTCAACCACCGAGAGCACTGCCTCGATGGAAGGATTTCCTGCACCACGTTCTATAGAACGTAAGGTACGTTCAGAAATACCCGCCAGTTCCGCCAATTGTTCTTGCGTCAACCCGTGGCTCTTCCGGGTTCGCTGCAAAGTGGCTCCCAGCTCCGACGCTGAATTCATAAGCGATCCTCTTCCGGCAGCATTTCGCCGATCTGTTGCTTTCTGATCCCTATCATTCATGAGAATTGCAAATTCGGCAAGAATCTACCGGAATGGTGCGATAACAGTGCCTCAAAAGCCCCCTAATAGGAAAACCAGCAATAGATTGCCGGTTGAGGAACAGTCGGCTCGTGCCACAGGCTCTCACCAATATTTCATGATCATGCACTAAGGAGCGGCTACTGTATACGGCAGCACTCATTGAGTCAGATTCCCTGTCACGAAGCACGGAGAGATGGTAAAAGAAATGGAAGAGTGAGACACCCCAAGAAACACATCTCAGTACCAGGCAGGCCACTGCTGGCGGCTGTCTTTGTATTCTCTTCCAGCAGGCCGGCAGCAATAGTACTGAACTTCCCGGCGGACGGCTTAAACAGGTGAGGCCCTGAACACTCATAGTGTCCAGGGCCTCAAACCATATTCAGGTTAAGTCCGGCGGTGACCTACTCTCCCAC
>NZ_FMAT01000001.1:0-816105 GCF_900094805.1 Arthrobacter sp. NIO-1057
TATGCCTGTTACTAGAATATGTCTTCGATTATTTGGTTGCGGGTGGATAACTTTTAGAACACGGTGATGTGACAGGTCAGGGGCGGATTGACGAATGTCTAAAGCTAAAAGACCGGTGGGGAACTAGGCCTTGGCGGCGTTCTTAGCGCGGCAATCGGCGCAGAGGCCGTAGATCTCGACCGTGTGTTCGGGGTCGGAAAAATCATGCTCGGCAGCGACTCGGGCGGCCCAACGCTCGACCGAAGGTGCTTGAACTTCGACGGTCTTAGAGCAGGAGCGACATACGAGGTGATGGTGGTGTGTTTCGGTCACGCATTGGCGGAAACGGGCTTCTCCGTCGCCACTACGAAGGACGTCGAGTAGACCGTCGTCGGCCATGGACTGCAGCAGTCGGTACACGGTGGCCAGGGAAACCTTTTTCTCGGAATCCTGCAACCAACGGTGAAGCTGCTGGGCAGTGGCGAAATCGTCAATCTCGCTTAATGCCTGAGTGACAGCCAGTCGCTGTTTGGTGATCCGGGTTTCTGGCTGGGACATCGAGGTGCACCATTCCTTGACTTCGTTGAGGGCTGGCAACGGGGCAAAATTCTGCGCCGGTCGCCAGTAGTTCCACTCAATTTTAGCCAACTTTCCCAGATGTTGCGTGTCTGGCGCTGGTACGGGCGGGGCGGGGAGCCTAGGCTAAGGATATGCGTATCAAAACCAGAGGCCATTCCTGCATCGAACTTAGTACGATCGACGGTTCGCTACTGCTGGATCCCGGCGTTTTCTCGGATCTGACTGGTGCATTTGAGGGCAAGAATGCGGTGTTGATCACCCATGAGCACGCCGATCACGCTGATGAAGCGGCGATCGTCCAAGCATTGAATGCAAACTCTGTATTAGAGGTCTACGCGCCGGCGGTGCTGGCAGAAAAACTGCGCGAACAGCTGCCGGCAGCGGTGGCTGCGCAGGTGCATACGGTCTGCGCCGGTGCGGACTTGATCGTCGGCGGGATTAAGGTGCGAGCGGTGGGAGGTACGCATGCCACGATCCACCGATCCATCGATTTGGTCGCGAACGTTGGGTACATACTAGGGGACCATGCGGTGGGCCAGCCGGTCGTGTACCACCCGGGCGATAATTACCACGTCCCGGTCGGTGTGCCGGTAGACCTGCTTCTGCTGCCGGTAATGGCACCGTGGGCCAAGATGTCTGAAGCCGCAGATTTTGCGGTAGCTGTTAAGGCGGCCACCTGGGCTCCGATCCATGATGGGTTGCTCAACGAGCGTGGCACCGCGTTGTTCGATCGTCAGCTCGGTGCGATTGCTGGGCGCGATGGCAGTGAATTCCGGCGGCTAGAAGCCGGCGTGGAAACCAAAGTTGAAGAATTGCTAGCGAGGTAGTGTCGATGATTCCCTTGATTTCTGCTCGCGAGCTGGCGGCGCTCGGAGAAAAGCAGTGTGTGCTCCTGGATGTTCGGTGGACCCTTGGTCGGGACGACGGCGCGCAACAGTATGCGCTCGGGCATATTCCTTCGGCGTTGTTCGTCGATCTGGAACGCGAGCTATCAGGCGCGGTGGGGGAGCATACCGGTCGGCATCCACTGCCCTTGCCTGCAGATTTCGAGGCGGCGGCTCGGCGCTGGGGAATTAATGATGACAGCCACGTGGTGGTCTATGACGACTCTGGTGCGTTGGCGGCGGCTCGGGCGTGGTGGCTATTGCGTCATGCCGGTTTTGAGCAGGTACAGGTGCTTGATGGGGGACTGGAGGCGTGGAAACAGGCCGGCGGAGAAGTTTCCACTGAACTTGGGCAGGCTCGGGCCGGAACCGTGTCGCTGTCATGGGGTCGGATGCCGGTGGTGGAATTCGACGAGCTGGATTCCCTGTCCGGGGTGCTGATCGATTCGCGAGCCACGGTGCGCTATTTGGGGATCCAAGAGCCCGTGGATCCGGTGGCCGGGCACATTCCCGGGGCACTGAACCGTCCCACCACCGATAACCTTGACGAGCAGGCTCGTTTTTATCGCCCCGAGGTATTGCAGGCAGCCTTCGAAAAGCTTGGCGCGGTGCAGGGTGGATCGGCTGCCTATTGCGGGTCGGGAATTACCGCAGCCCATCAGGTCCTGGCCGCGGCCAGCGCCGGGATTGAGCTGGGCCTGTACCCCGGAAGCTGGTCCGAATACTGCTCGTACCCGCAGGCACCGGTGGCGACGAACGATGAGAAGCACCGCAACTAGATTCCCACTCGCTAGATTTCCACACACTAGACGTCTATTTAGCAACGAAAGGCAGCAATGAGTACGCTGTTTAGCAAAATTATCGATGGTCAGATCCCAGGCCGGTTCGTATGGAAAGACGAGACCTGTGTGGCTTTCTTGTCCATCGGACCACTTTCTGACGGGCATGCCCTGGTAGTTCCTCGGCAGGAGATCGACGAGTTTACCGACGCTTCCGAAGAGTTGCTCACGCACCTGACCTTGGTCGCCCAGAAGATTGGGCAGACCCAGAAGCGGGTCTTTGGTGCGCAACGTGCCGGGCTGATGATCGCTGGATTTGAGGTTCCGCACCTGCATGTGCACGTGTGGCCGACCAACTCGCTGGCGGATTTCGACCTGTCCAATGCTGCCGATAATCCCGATCCGAAGGCCATGGACCGCAACGCACAGGTGTTGCGCGAGGGCTTGGTGGCTGACGGCCACGGCGAATTTGTTCCCGAAGCCTAGATAAATCCGTTACCAGTCGACGCTGGCTAATGCGCGCGGGGTGCATCCGGGGATTTTCGGATTGGCCAATGCGTTGGGCCGCAACGGAAAACTCACGGCTGAGCAACACGCGATCTGGCGCGCCGGCAACGACTGGTACAACGCCGCCTACCCGAACCTAAGCGATGCGGATCCAGACGTTTACGATCATCGAATCAACCCGGGTGCGGCCGCGTGGTTTAAAGACAGTGCTCACCACCTGCTGGAGCGCGTCGAGCCTTATTTGAGGCTGCTCGACGCGCATCAGGTTCCCTGGGAACGGTTGGAGAGTGCGGACCCCGGCCGAATCATCTACGAAGATGAGGTTCAGGTCGTCGTCGTGCCGTTAGCTGGCTAACCTTTGACGCGGCGCATGGTCATATGCGAAGTGACGCGACGGACCGCGGGCAGTGCGGTGAGCTTGGGAATCAGGTCCCGATCGTAGGCCTCGGCGTCGGCCACTTGGATGCGCAAAAAATAGTCGGGCTGGCCGTAGAGGCGGCGAATTTCGGTGACGCCTTCGACGGTGTTCACCGCTGTTTCAAATTCATCGAGGCTGTGCTCGTTGTTCATCTCGACGTCGATGGCCACGGTGACTTCGAAGCCACGTCCGTAGGCTTTGGGGTTGATGTTCGCCTTGTAGCCGGCGATGATTCCCTCGGCCTCCAAGCGTTGGACTCGACGCAGGCAGGGGGCCGGTGTTAAGCCCACTCGGCGCGAGAGTTCCAGATTGCTGATGCGCGCGTCATTTTCGAGTTCGGCAATAATTGCGCGGTCTAAATCATCCATGCACCTATTATTGCTTATTTGATGGTCGGATTAGCTAGAAGTAGCAACCATATTTGGTCTGAAATTCCCTAATATTGCTACATGTTCGAAAAGTTGGCAATTAAGTCTACGAAACCTGCCGCTGCAGGCAGTCGATGGCAGCAGATCAGGCTCGGAGCACACAATGTCCTTCCCGCCTGCCTGGCGGTGATTCCACTGGGACTGGCGTTGGGTGTGCTGCTGGTGCGCACCGGGCTGCCTTGGTGGTCGGCTCCGCTGCTGGCCGGATTGGTCTTTGCCGGTTCTTTGGAATTTTTGCTGATCGGTCTGCTAGCCGTCGCAGCGCCGCTGTCGCACATTGCGCTGACCACCATGGTGGTGAACTTCCGCCACGTTTTTTACGCGATCTCTTTTCCACTGCACCGGGTTCGCGGCAGAGGGGCCAAGGCCTACAGCATGTTCGCGCTGACCGACGAGGCCTACGCGCTGACGGTCGAGGCCGAACGTGAAAACTATTCTTCGGCACGGATCCTGAGCATCCAGTCGCTGTTCCACGCCAGCTGGACGATCAGCGTGCTCGCTGGAGCGCTGCTGACCGGACTGATCCCAGAGTCGATCAAGGGTCTGGACTTTGCGGTGACCGCGCTGTTCACCGTCTTGGCGATCGAAGCCTATAAGGCCTACCGGAGTCTGCCACTGTCGCTCTTGGCCTTGATTAGTGCCGTCGTGGCCAGTTGGATCGCACCGCAAAGCATGATGGTGGTGGCCATGGTGATGTTCTTGATCGGCCTATCTCTGGCCTATTTGCTGCGCCGCGGACCCAAGGAATCAGAAGGAAACCATGCCCGATAATCTCTACCTGTTTTCGGTCATTGCGCTCAGCGCAGCACTGACCTTTGCCTTGCGCGCGCTGCCTTTTACCTTCATCACCAAATTACGCAGCAACGACTTCATCAACTATCTGGCCGGGCGCATGCCACTGGGAATTATGGTGGTACTGCTCGCTTCCACGCTCCCGGCAGGCATCATGGACCTAGCGGTGGCGTGGCCGGTTGCCGCAGCGCTCGCGACCACCGTAGGTCTGCACCTGTTCAAATCCAACGCCGTACTCAGCGTGCTCGGTGGCACAGCGGTGTACGTGGGCATCCTCAGTTGGCTGCTATAGTTCCGCCAAGCCGTCCTTGATGGCCTTGCGAATGCGCTTTTCGCTCACCGAATAGGCGGTGCCCAGTTCTTGGGCAAACAGCGAGATGCGCATTTCTTCGAGCATCCACTTCACCTGCGCCAGCGTGGCCGGGACGCGGGCGCCCTGAGGCACACGTTCCAGCGCGCTATCGTACTCATCTTCCAGCTTCTGGATGATCACCAGCGCCTGAGAATCACGGGTCACCGCTCCGCCACGAAGCTTCTCCAAACGCTTCTCGATACCTTGCACATAGCGTGGCAGGCGTAGCAGATTCGCCGCCCCGGTGGCAGCGATGAAGCCTGGATAAATCAGCTGTTCCAACTGCGAACGAATATCGGTGACCGCCGCGAACATGGCCAGTGACTTGTTGTTCTTCAAATCCTTGTTGATGCGTGTGGACGCGGCGAACACCTTGGCAACCACCGCGGTGATCGTGAAAATGGTGTCGATCTGCTCGGCGCGGACGGTTTCGAACAACGCCTCAAACTCGGCACGCTTCATCGGCAGTTTTTCGGGGACCAACTGATCCACGGCAGCCATCGTGCAGTCGGCGATCAACTTGTCGATCGACCCGTGCGGGTTCTGCGTAAAGACCAATTTCTCCGCATTGTCCAGGTGCGAAATCACAAACTTGGCAGCCGGTGGCAAACGCAGCATCAAGAGGCGGATCACCCCCGAGCGGTGGGCGGCATCGCGTTCGGACTCATTACGGAAGACCGTGAGGTCCACCGTGGAACCGTTATCGGTCAGCCCCGGGAACGCGGTGATCTGCTGTCCCATCACGGTGGTGGTCACCTTGGCCGGCAGGGTATCACCCAGGGTTTCGCCGGCGGCCGCCAACTGTGGCCAGGTTTCCAAGGCTTTCTGATCCCAGGCGCCGGGCTGTGCGCTATTCGCCGACTTCTTGCGGTTTTTCGCAGCGGGTGCGGGTTGGCCCGGTTTGCCGGGTTTAGTGACGCCAGGTTTGATAGAGCCAGGGGAGTTGACCCCACTGGCCAAGGCCGCCCGGTTGGCCGCAGCGAACTTGTATTGCAGGGCCGCAAGATCATCACCCTGACCGAGCACCTTGCCCGAAGCATCGGTGACGGTGAAACCAAAGCGCAGGTGGGCCGGAAGAGTGCTGAAGTCGAAAACTCCCGGATCCACCACCATGCCCCGAAGTCGGCGCAAGACCAAGGCCAAAGACTCGGCCAAATCATCGGTGGCCGGATCAAAATCAGCGTTGAGCATTTCCAGGGCCTTACCGGCCACATCCGGGGCAGGAACAAAGTTCTTGCGAATGGACTTGGGCATGGATCGAATCAGCGCAGTGATCAGTTCATGGCGCAGACCGGGGATCAACCAGGCAAAACGCGCAGGCTCCAGCTGGTTGAGGAAGACCACCGGGACGCGAAGCGATACTCCGTCGCCCTCATTCCCGGAAGCTGCCGGGTTGTACTCGTAACTCAGTGGCAGATGAATGGATCCCAGTTGCCAAGTTGTGGGGAACAGGCTCTCATCAAGCTGCTCGCCCTCAGCCAACAGCGCCTCAGGATCAAAATCCAGCAGTGTGGGGTCGGTAGCGCGCGCCTTTTTCCACCAGCGATCAAAGTGCCGCTCGGAATATACCTGGGCACCCACCCGAGCGTCATAGAACGCAAAAAGGTCCTCGTCGCTGATGCGCAAATCATGCCGGCGCATGCGGGTTTCAAGCTCTTCCACCTCTTCGAGCAGGGCCCGGTTCTTGGCGAAGAACTTGTGATGGGTGCGCCAATCACCCTCAACCAGTGCATGGCGAATAAAGAGCTCACGCGCAAGATCGGGATCCACACGCCAATAGTGAAATTGGCGGCGCGGAATAATCGGCAGGCCAAAGAGCGTGACCTTCTCATAACCCATCACCGAGCCGGTGCGCTTGGACCAATGAGGCTCCGAATGGGTGCGTTTGAGCAGCTGGGGAGCCACTTCTTCGACCCATTCCGGTGCGATGCTGGCGTTCACCCGTGCCCACAGGCGCGAGGTTTCCACCAGCTCGGCGGACATGATCCAGGTCGGCGACTTTTTGAACAGGCCCGAACCAGGGAAGATCGCAAAGCGGGTGCCGCGTGCGCCCAGATAGTCGCGCTTACGCTCATCGTAGAGACCGATATGCCCGAGCAGCCCGGCCAGCAGCGACTTGTGGACTTGGTCTTCGTTCGCGGCTGGATCAATCGGTGCGGCCGCCACCGTGATCCCCAGTGGCTTGGCCAACTGGCGTAGCTGGGTGAACAAGTCCTGCCACTCACGCACGCGCAGATAGTTGATGAACTCGGCCTTGCATAACCGGCGGAAGGCCGAAGAGGACAACTCTTTTTGTTGCTCCTGCAGGTAGGCCCACAGGTTCAGCAGCGCGATAAAGTCCGATTTCTCGTCCACAAATCGTTTGTGAAGTTCCACGGCTCGATCGCGTTGGCCGGTCTCCTCGCTGGGACGTTCGCGCGGGTCTTGGATGCTCAGCCCGGCGGCGAGCACCATGACCTCCTTGGCCACGCCACGATCTGCGGATTCGACGATCATGCGGCCCAGACGCACATCAAGTGGCAACTGGGCCAGCTTGCGCCCGATCTGCGTGAGCTTGGCGGCCTTGCTGGATTCCAAGGCGCCAAGTTCGCGCAGCAGGTTCACACCATCGGTGATGGCGCGGGCCTCGGGTGGTTGCACAAACGGGAACTGTGCGACCTCGGCGGCGGAGGCCACCACACCCATGGATATCATCTGCAAGATCACGCTGGCCAGATTGGTGCGCAGAATTTCCGGGTCGGTGAACTCGGGGCGCGAGTCATAGTCGGACTCGGAGTACAGGCGAATCGCGATGCCTTCCGAGACACGTCCACAACGACCCGAACGCTGGTTGGCGCTGGCTTGGGAGACGCGTTCAATCGGCAGGCGTTGCACCTTGGTGCGGTGCGAATAACGCGAAATGCGGGCGGTGCCGGTATCAATGACGTACTTGATTCCCGGAACGGTCAGCGAAGTTTCTGCCACGTTGGTGGCCAGGATGATGCGCGGGTTGCCCCCGGGATGGAACACCCGGTGCTGCTCGGCCAGCGACAGCCGGGCGAACAGCGGAAGGACCTCATAGCGGGGCATGCGCTTATTTGAGGTGACCAGGGCGCGCAGGGCCTCGGCGGCGTCACGGATTTCGCGCTCGCCGGAGAAGAAGATCAGGATGTCTCCCGGCGCTTCGCCGCTCAGCTCCCTGACCGCATCGGTCACCGCATCGAGCGGATCACGTTCTTCTTCCAGCGAGTTCGCATCGCCGTCTTCGTCCTCAAGCTCGGCTTCAGCCTGCAGGGGACGGTAGCGCAGTTCTACCGGGAAGGTGCGCCCGGAGACCTCAATGATCGGGGCCGGCTGCAGCTCGCCGTTGGGCAAGATGGTACCAAAGTGTGCAGCAAATCGTTCCGGGTCGATCGTGGCCGAGGTGATGATGATCTTCAGCTCGGGCCGCTGAGGCATGATCTGTTTGAGGTAACCGAGCAAAAAGTCGATGTTCAGGCTACGCTCGTGGGCCTCATCGATGATGATCGCCGAGTATTTTTTCAGCAGCCGGTCACGCTGAATCTCGGCCAGCAGGATGCCGTCGGTCATGACCTTCAGCTTGGTCTGGCGTGAAACTTCACCGGTGAAGCGCACATGGAAACCGACTTCATCGCCGATCTGTGTGCCCATTTCCTCGGCAATACGCTCGGCGACGGTGCGCGCGGCAAGGCGTCGGGGCTGGGTGTGCCCGATCATGCCCTGCTCGGCCAGTCCGAGTTCGATGAGCATCTTGGGCAACTGCGTGGTTTTGCCCGAACCGGTTTCGCCGGCAATGACTACTACCTGATTTTCGCGCACCGCTGTGAGGATGTCCGTGCGACGGGCTGAGACCGGGAGGGCTTCGGGGTACGTAATGCTAAGCGCCATGATGCTCCCATTCTATTCGCGCAACGCGCATTGTTCGCTTTGCCTAGCCGACAGCTGAAAAACCGGTACATGAGCGGGGCAGAGAATGATCAAGCTGGACTAGTCAAATTTTCGCTCTGTCTAAGCAAGTGTCGACATCTTGGGGGATGAAAATACAAAACTTCATGATTCTGCGGCTTAGCGGAGAATTTGTGTCCATTGATCGGCAAATCAACAGTAAAGCGTCTGTGAAAGGGCCTTTCTTGTGAGCAAGGTGAGGTCGTTCACATGTAAGATCTAGGGTAATCATCGACGCCACACTTGGAGAGTTCCCGGTGGTTGCTCGCTAGCACGAACAGCCTGACCAAGCAGCGACGGAATCGGTGAGAATCACTCGCATCAGGGGACTTTGAAAGGAATTTCAATGAAGAGCTTCACAGCTATGAAAATTGCCGCCGTTGCGGCTGCCAGCGCACTGGCACTGACCGCCTGTGGCGGTAGCAACGGATCGGACAGCGCAGCAGGCGGAGACGAACCGGTCAAGATCGGCATCTCACAGTACGTCTCGCACCCTTCCTTGGATGCTGTGGTTGAAGGCTTCAAGACGGGGATGGAAAACGCCGGCTACACCGGAGACAAGATCTCCTACGATGAGAACAACGCCGAGGCTGATCAGGCCACCAACACCTCGATCGCCGGCAAGCTGGCTGCGGATTCGGATATTGATCTGGTTCTGGCCGTAGCCACCCCATCGGCTCAGGCCGCAGCCCAGAGCATCACCAACATCCCGGTCCTCTTCTCGGCAGTCACCGATCCGGTAGCGGCCAAACTGGTTGCCTCCAACGAGGCACCGGGCGGCAACGTCACCGGCACTTCGGATATGAACCCTGTTGATGAGCAACTGGCCCTGCTCAAGGAATTGAAGCCAGATGCCAAGACCGTGGGCATTGTCTACTCCTCGGGCGAAGCCAACTCGGCCGTGCAGGTGCAGATGGCTGAAGACGCTGCCAAGGATTTGGGCTTGACCATCGAGAAGGCGTCGATCTCCGCTTCCAGCGAAGTGCAGCAGGCTGCCAGCTCCTTGAACGTTGACGCGTACTACGTACCCACCGATAACGCCGTAGTTTCCGCACTGGAAGGCCTGCTGCAGACCGCAGAGAAGAAGAAGGTTCCAGTGATCTCCGCCGATGGTGAATCGGTGAAGCGTGGTGCTACTGCTACCTATGGCATCAACTACGAGAAGCTCGGTGAGCAGACCGCGACCATGGCTGTGAAGCTGCTGAAGGGCGAGGCTAAGCCGGCCGAGACTCCGGTCGAAACCATCTCGCAGGTGGATCTGTACCTGAATGAAGAGGCCGCCAAGAAGGTCGGCATCGAATTCAGCGAGGACATGAAGTCCAAGGCCGTCGAGGTCTACTAAACCTGCAAGAAACCACCACGCAAGGCGAGGCGCATAACCTGATGCCTCGCCTTGCGTCGTGACGACACAACTCGTCGTCAAGACACAACTCAAGGATCCACAAATGATCACAGCGGTTGAACTCGGCCTGATTTACGCCATTATGGCGCTCGGCGTGTATCTGACCTTCCGAATTCTGGATTTTCCCGACCTGACCGTTGACGGCAGCTTCACCACGGGTGCGGCAGTCGCAGCGGTGGGCATCGTCAACGGGATGAACCCCTGGCTTGCTTCGGTGCTCGCCTTCTTCGCCGGCATGGTGGCTGGCACCATCACCGGCCTGTTACATACCAAGGGCAAGATTGATGGACTGCTTGCCGGTATCTTGACCATGATCGGGTTGTATTCGATCAACCTGCGCATTATGGGCAAAGCCAATACGCCCTTGCTGGGCGAGGACACCCTGATCAGTCCGATGCGTACCGCCGGCATTCTCGGATCCTGGTCCTCGATCGCGATCTTCTTCGTGATCTGCCTGCTCTTTGTTGCCGCGATCGTATGGTTCCTGCACACCGAGCTGGGGATGGCCATGCGAGCCACGGGGGATAATCAGGAAATGATCCGTTCCTTCGGTGTGAGCACCGATAACCAGAAGATTCTGGGCCTGGCCCTGTCCAATGGTCTGGTGGCGCTCTCCGGCGCAATCATCGCCCAATACCAGGGCTTCGCCGATGTGGGCATGGGCATCGGTGTGATCCTGATCGGTCTGGCCTCGGTGATCGTGGGACAAGCCATCTTCACCCAGCGTTATATCTGGCTGGCGGCTCTGGCTGTGGTCTTCGGTGCCGTGATCTACCGCCTGGTCATCCAGCTGGCGCTGTCGGTCGGCCTGGAAGTCAACGACATGAAGCTGATCTCCGCGGTTCTGGTGGTGGTGGCACTGCTGCTACCAAAGTGGAAGGGGTTCCAGAAAATTGTGAAAACCTTCAAGCGCACGCCCGCTGCCGTGACTGTTAAGGAAGAGGTTCGCAGCAATGCTTAATATCAAGAACCTGTCGCGCACGTTCTTCCCCGGAACAGTTAACGAGCGCAAGGCACTACGCAATATCAACCTGGAACTGAGTGATGGCGAATTTGTTACCGTCATCGGTTCCAACGGTGCCGGAAAGTCCACCGTGCTCAATATGGTGGCCGGCAAGCTGCAGCCGGATACCGGATCGGTGAACATCGCCGGTAAAAACGTCACCAAGATGGCCGACTATTCGCGCGCCAAGTACATCGGTCGGGTATTCCAGGATCCGATGGCCGGCACCGCGCCGACCATGTCCATCGAGGAGAATATGGCTCTGGCCTACGCTCGTGGTCGTTTCCGAGGTCTGGGCCTGGGCGTGGGTTCCAAGCGTCGTGAACTCTTTGTTGAGGAACTCAAGAGCTTGGAACTGGGACTGGAAAACCGCCTGAAGACCAAGGTTGGTTTGCTCTCCGGTGGTCAGCGTCAGGCATTGAGCCTGCTGATGGCCACCTTCTCCAAGCCAAAGATCCTCTTGCTTGACGAGCACACAGCGGCGCTGGACCCGCAGCGTGCGGCACTGGTCTCGCGTCTGACCAAGGAAATTGTCGAACGCCACCAGCTAACCACGCTGATGGTGACGCACAATATGGAACAGGCCCTGCAGTTGGGAACACGCCTGATCATGATGCACGACGGCGAGATTATTTTGGACCTGAACCAGGAAGAAAAATCCAGGATGACCGTGCAGGATCTGCTCGACGAGTTCGGGAAGATCAAGGGCGCGCAGCTGGACGATAAGACCATGCTGCAGTAATCACTGCGAACGAGTATTCACTGCGGACGATAATTCACGGCGAACGACAGCGCAGGCCTCGCACCAGTGGTGCGGGGCCTGCGGTGGTTAATACGGGCCACGTATCGATCGGGAATCGGCGACTAATTCAGTAGATGCGAATAATGGGGCTTACAAGTTCTGGAATTGATTCCTACAACTCAACTACGCAAGATAGGCAGGTCGGGGTACCAGATACGGTGAACTCCAGAGTTAAGGTTTCCGCCTCAGACGGTGGGTAAGGGTTGTAGATCCAGGTGGCATCCCAATCTGTCCCAGTGCCACCGACTCTTCCTCCTACGCAAATATAAGTTGTACCAACGTCGTTAGTAATGTTCGCTTTTACAGGTTCAAGTATTGAGTTACTGGGCATTTGTGGCGCAGGAATTGTTTGGTCCGCACCCTGTTCCTGTCTTTTTGCTTCCCTCAGTTCCAGGGCGGAATAGAACTGGAAATCTAACTGTCGAATTTCATCGTTGGTGACACCCCTCAAATGGAGTTCCAGACCAGTGCTGCCACTCCTAACATGACGAGAATAGGGGAGGCTCATCGCGAGGTTGAGCCCGAAAAGTTTAACGTCCACTCCCAGGTGGGTTGCGATGACAAGATCCATTGGCGCTGAAACTATGCGTGTCATGGCCACAGCCTACACAGCTAAGCCGATGACCTAATGGAACATGCATCGCTGTTTCAGAGACGGTGCTTAAATCGGTTATTGAAGCCAATCCGTTGCAATAGGCAATTCGATTGACCGGAAATCAGCAACCGTCAATGAACAAAGAACACGCCATTCAGCGTTTACAGCGGGGCGGTTTCTGGTTCCTGATCTATACCTAACCACGCCAGAGCCATACAAAGAGAGAAAACGACAGCCCCGGTAGCAACAGGCAACAGGATGCTTACACTGCCTAATAGTCCACCGATTACTGAACCTAACGCTAAACCAGCTATTCCAAGAACTCTGCTTGCTGCACTGACTCGTCCCATCAGGTGTCCGGGCACCAGCCGTTGGCGTAATGACAACGAGCAAATATTCCAGATGACTGCGTGCATGATGTACAAAGCCAGCATGACTCCGGCCAACACTGCCGATGTACTGATTGCGAGAATTCCTAAGCTCAGTGATCCCAGACCAAGGCTTGCCACTATCACATTGCGATATCCCAGAAACTGGCGAAGTTTCGGCGCGATGGCACTTCCAACAAGACCGCCCAGTGCAGAAAATGCGAGTAGTAGCCCGTAGCCGGTGGAATCTAGTCCAAGCTGTTCTTTCGTGAATAACACCAAAATAGAAAACGCCATCATGTACCCGACGCTGGCTAAACCGCTAATCAATGCCAAAGCACCAACCAAGCGGTGCTTACCAAGCCAACGAATTCCTTCGCCAGCCTCAACCCAAGTGCGCTGGCGCTCGCCGGAAGTTACCTTTGGATTTGCGCTGCGGGGCGAAGCTAAAGCTACCAGTCCGGCTACGGCCCAGAGTCCACCCATCGCATATAAGGGGATCGCAGCAGCAAGTGAGAACAGATATCCTCCCAGAGGAGGACCTGCAAATTCATCGGATATCAACTGTGTTGCAGAGATCTTGCTATTGGCTTGATCCAGCTTTTCGGAGTCCACTATCTGTGGCAATAAAGCAACCGCAGCGGTGTCTGCTGTGCCTTCCAAGACAGCGATGAACGCCATCGCTAGATAAAGCATCAAAAGATTCGGGCCGGAGAAATGAAAAGCAATCGCTAAAGGTAATAAAGCGATTCCACGCAGAACATTTGCTGAGCTGAGCAAGAAGCGCCGTTCACGTCGGTCCACCCAAACACCCACGGGTAAAGCAACCAGTAAACGTACGACGGCGTAGCACAGCGACAGTCCGGCTATCAGACGGGGATCCCGGGTTAAGGAAGCAGCGATCAGCGGAACAGCAATAAAAGCCACGCCATCGGCAAGGTTGGACAACGCAGATGCTGCCCACAAGACTCCGAATCCACGATGAGTAGCCACGTTCTACAGCGTATCGGTAGGAGTCATCGGAACTGGGCCAATTCTCGAGGTTGCTATGAATATAAACATTGGGCTGCAGCGAGGGGAGAGCTGCCGGCATGGGGCAGCTTCAGTCACAGTTCTCGTCGGAACCTTTTTAGAACTTGGTCTTCGACAGTAGGAATTCAACGCGTCCCGAGATTTCGTCGGCTTGCTCTTGGCCGGTATGTCGGAAGCCGTTTGCTTGATACAAGTTGATAGCCCGAGAATTATCGGAGATGACCCACAATCGTAGTTCCTGAAAGCCGGCCTTGTGCGCAAAGAAGTCCATTTCGGTCAGGAGCTCAGATGCGATGTTTTGCCCCCAGAAATCCGGCGCAACGGCGACGTAGTAAATTTCCAAATAGCCATCGTGTGGTGAGCAGAGCGTGAAACCTGCCGCGACTCCACCCGTGGAGGCCACCGTGAGCCTGGCATCAGGCAACGCCAAACGGCGTTCAACGCCAGCGATTGCTCCGCTGCCGTCTTTCGGTAGTGGCTTGTGGTCGCGTTGCGCGGCGGCCTGTGCCCAAATTTTCACTGCATCATCGATGAGCTGCGAATCTTGTTGTGTCGCCTGTGTAAAGACGATCGAAGCGGTGCTCATGGTTGAAACTTATGCCCCCTTGTGAGCGCGCTAAATAATCCCGCTGGAGCCAAGCAGGGAACCGATGAAGTAGGTGGCCGCCAAGGCCAACGCCCCACCGATGACCAACCGCAGGGCGGCCACGCGTTTGGAACTTCCTCCGATGTAGGCACCGAGCGCTCCGGTCAGAGCCAGGGCGAGAAGGACGGCAACGAACGTCACCGGAATGCGCAGGTGATCTGGTGGGAGCATGATGGCCAACATGGGCAAAATCGCACCGACGACAAAAGCAGCCGCCGAAGCGTAGGCGGCATGCCAAGGGTTGACGACTTCATCTTCATCGATGTTCAGTTCTGCTTGCAAATGGGCGGCCAGCGCATCATTCTCGGTCAACTCGGTGGCCACCTGCATGGCTGTTTCTTCGCTCAAGCCTTTGGCCTGATAGATCCCGGCAAGTTCAGCGAGCTCGGCCTCGGGATCCTCGGCTAGTTCTTGGCGTTCTTTTTCTACTAGGGCCCGTTGCGAATCACGTTGGCTGCTGACCGAGACATACTCACCCAATGCCATGGAAATGGCACCACCTATAACTGCGGCCATGCCTGCAGTAAAGATGGGAGCCGATTGGTTGGTGACACCAGCAACGCCCACTACCGTGGCGGCGACAGAAACGATTCCGTCATTGGCGCCTAGAACCCCGGCGCGAAGCCAATTCAGGCGTTCGGCAAAATTCAGGTCGTGGGGTTCATCCGGGTGCGCATTGATTGATTCGGTCATGCACCAAGAGAACCACTGACTCGTGCCTCCACGCTAGTGAAAGGCCAAATTTCGGCGTAGCAATCGGCAATATTAAAATAAAAAAATTGCAGGCCCGGATGATCCAGATCCTGCAATTTGCTGGTGCCCCTGAAAGGAATCGAACCTTCGACCTTCTGCTCCGGAGGCAGACGCTCTATCCACTGAGCTACAGAGGCGTGTTGCTGAGCAACAGAAAAATACTATCAGGTAGTGCGCTGATCTGCGCAATTCGAGCAAGTCGAGTGAATGTGTTGTAAAAGTCACCGACCAGCGCAAGTCTCACAACCGTAGCGAAGTCATGAATGCTCATTAAGCGCTGCACTTACCGGTATTCTTGAACGGTGACTCCTGAAGAACTCTCCGCAGCAATATCCGCATGCCTCACCGAAGCCGTCGCCGCTGGTGAAATTTCCGTTGAGGTTCCAGAGACCGTGCGCGTCGACCGTCCCAAGAGCCGTGAACACGGTGACTGGGCCACCAATATCGCGTTGCAGCTGGGCAAGAAGGCCGGCATGGCACCACGCGATTTCGCGCAAATCCTTGCCCGACGTCTTGCAGAGGTTTCAGGAGTTAACTCCGTAGACATCGCAGGTCCAGGCTTTTTGAACATCACGCTGGAAGCTGGTGCTGCCGGCGAATTGGCCCGCACCATCGTTGAAGCTGGCGCCAGCTACGGCAACAACCAGGCCTTGGCCGGCCACGTGGTCAACATGGAATTCGTTTCGGCGAACCCCACCGGCCCCCTGCACATTGGTCACACCCGCTGGGCAGCGTTGGGTGATGCGATCTCCCGCGTGCTGCGCGCCTCCGGGGCAGATGTCACCAGTGAGTACTACATCAACGACGCCGGCAACCAGATGAACGTCTTTGCCCGCTCGGTCTACAACCGCATCCACGGCCTGCCGGTCCCAGAGGGGGGTTACCCTGGCGAATACATCAAGGAACTGGGCGACATCGTCCTGGCTGAAAATCCTGAACTGAAGGACTTGGCTGAAGCCGAGGCCATCCCAGCACTGCGCGAAGCTGCCTACAAGGCACAGCTCGAAGACATCAAGAAGACCCTGGCAGACTTTGGTGTCAGCTTCGACGTGTTCTTCTCCGAGACCACCTTGCACGAAGGCGGGGCCGTGGCTGATGCCGTGGCACGCCTGCGCGAACAGGGCCACATCTTTGACCAGGAGGGTGCCGTCTGGCTGCGCACCACCGACTTCGGCGATGACAAGGATCGTGTACTGATCCGTGCCAACGGCGAGCCAACCTACTTCGCTGCCGACGCTGCGTATTACCTGTCCAAGAAGGATCGCGGCTTCGAAGAGAAGATCTACCTTTTGGGTGCCGACCACCACGGCTACGTCAACCGCCTGAAGGCCATCGCAGCCTGCGCGGGCGATGACAAGGAGAAGAACATCGAGGTGCTGATCGGCCAGCTGATCAGCGTCAACGGTGCCAAGCTCTCCAAGCGTGCCGGCAACATTATCGAACTTCGCGACCTGATCAACTGGATCGGCGCCGACGCCCTGCGTTACTCGCTGGCCCGTTTCCCTGCCGATTCACCGATCGCCCTGGATCCAGAGCAGCTGAAGAAGAACACGAACGACAACCCGGTGTTCTACGTTCAGTACGCTCACGCCCGCTCGGCCGCTGCCGCGCGTAATGCTGCCGCGAAGGGTGTCACCCGCGAGCAGTTTGATGCCACGCAGCTGACCGACGCTACCGAAAACGAACTACTGGCAGTACTCGGCCAGTTCCCATCGGTCGTGGCTGGCGCCGCAGAATTCCGCGAACCACACCGCATCGCCCGCTACCTGGAGCAGGTCGCCGGTGCGTACCACTCCTGGTACGCCGCAACCCGTATTACCCCGGTGGGTGAAGATGAGGCGATCGCCCCAGTACACAGCACTCGCCTGTGGCTGAACGATGCCGCGACCACCGTTTTGGCCAATGGATTGGAACTGCTGGGCGTTTCCGCCCCAGAGAGGATGTAAATAGCCGATGGCTGTATCGCCGCTAGCCCCGCAATGGCTGCAATTCCCCGAAAATGTAAATGCACTTCGTCAGATCGAATGGGCTTCGGGGGTTTCCCGCGAAGCTAGCGGCGAACTATCCGTTCAAGGCCTGACGGTCTCTGCCCTGGCCAAAGAATTTGGCACGCCGCTGTTTGTGCTGGACGAGAATGACTTCCGCGCCCGCGCTCGTGGTTTTAAAGACGCCTTCGATGCAGCCTTTAAAGACCTTTGTGGGTCAGTCGACGTCTACTACGCAGGAAAAGCCTTTGTCTGCACTGAGGTAGCCCGTTGGGTCGCCGAGGAAGGCCTGCGCCTGGACACCTGCTCTGGGGGAGAACTTGCCGTGGCCAAGGCCGCCAAGATTCCGGGTGAAAACCTCTCGCTGCACGGGAACAACAAGTCCCAGGCCGAAATTATCCGCGCCCTAGAAATGGGTGTGGGGCGCATCGTGATCGACTCGCTGGACGAGCTGGAGCGCGTGATCACCCTGGCTAACGCGCTGGGGCATACCGCCGAAGTGATGCTGCGTATTACCCCCGGCGTGCACGCGTCAACCCACGAAGCGATCGCCACCGCCCATGAGGACCAGAAGTTCGGGCTGTCGATCTTGGCCGATGCCACCGGAACCTCTCCGGCGTTGCGTGCCGTGGCCCGGGCCTTGGAAGCTGAGAATGTGAACCTCTTGGGCTTGCACGCCCACATTGGTTCGCAGATTTTTGAGGCTGAAGGGTTTGCCATGGTCGCACGCACCATGCTCGGCCTGCTGGCGCAGATCCGTGAGATCCACGGCGTCGAGCTGGGCGAACTGGATCTGGGTGGCGGCTACGGTATTGCCTACACTTCTGAGGACAACCCTTCGACCCCCGCCAAGCTGGCCGGTCAGATGGCAGACGTGGTTTCGGCAACCTGCGCCGAGCTGGAATTGAGCTGCCCACGCATCTCGATCGAACCAGGCCGCGCGATCGTTGGACCGACGACCTTCACCCTTTACGAGACAGGGGTGCGCAAGGATGTGCAGGTGGAAGATGCCACCGGAGCCCTGCACCCACGCCGTTATATTTCGGTGGATGGTGGCATGAGCGATAACCCGCGCCCGGTGCTGTACGACGCGCAATATAACGCCGTACTTGCCAGCCGTATGACGCAAAACGACGCAATTATTTCTCGCGTAGTTGGGAAACATTGCGAGTCAGGTGACATAGTCGTGAAGGACGTTTACCTGCCCGAAGACGTGGCGGCTGGCGACTTGCTCGCCATTCCGGCCACCGGCGCTTACTGCTGGGCCCTGTCGAGCAACTACAACTACCTCACCCGCCCCGCGGTGGTAGCGGTACGCGATGGCCAAGCCCGCCTGATCGTGCGCAGGGAAACCGAAGACGACTTGCTAGCCCGCGACATGGGAGTTTAATTGAGCGGCGAAAAGAACCTGAAGGTAGCCCTACTGGGTTGCGGTACGGTCGGAGCCCAGGTGGCCCGCATCTTGCTGGAAGACGCGAATGAACTGGCATCCCGTTCGGGTGCCGGACTGCAGCTGATCGGCATTGCCGTGCGCAACCTCGAATCCAAGCGCGATGTTGAGTTGCCTAAAGAGCTTTTCACCACCGACGCGCTGGGTCTGATCGAAAAAGCCGATGTGGTCATCGAATTGCTCGGTGGACTCGATCCTGCCGGGCAGTACATTGCTGCCGCCCTGGACAAGGGTGCCAGCGTGATCACTGGCAACAAGGCCCTGATTGCGCTCAAGGGTGCCGAGCTGAACGAGGTGGCCGCCCGTACCGGAGCGCAGCTGCGTTACGAAGCTGCCGTGGCCGGAGCGATCCCGATCCTGCGCCCGATTGCTGATTCGCTGGCGGGAGACCGCATCACCAAGGTCATGGGCATCGTCAACGGCACCACCAACTTCATCCTGGACGCCATGGACACCACCGGCGCGGCCTTTGATGACGTGCTGGCCCAAGCTCAGGCGCTGGGTTATGCCGAAGCCGATCCGACCGCCGACGTGGGTGGGCACGATGCCGCCGCGAAGGCCGCGATCCTTGCCTCTTTGGCCTTCCATACCAATATCTCTTCCGAGCAGGTGTCCACCGAGGGCATCACCGAGGTCACGGCCGAAGATGTGGCTGCCGCTGCCGAAGCCGGATACGTCATCAAGCTGTTGGCTATCGCCGAGCAGAGTGATGCGGGGATTTCGGTGCGCGTTTACCCATCGCTGATCGCCCGTTCCCACCCGCTAGCCACCGTTCACGGTGCGTTTAACGCGGTGTTCGTGGAAGCCGAGAACGCCGGAGATTTGATGTTCTATGGTGCCGGCGCCGGTGGCAACGCCACCGCCAGTGCCGTGATGGGCGATGTGGTGTCCGTGGCCCGACAGATCGCCGCCGGGGCACCCCTGCCCAACGGCTCGGTGGCTCAGAGCCCCCGCATGCTGGACTTTGACGCGATCACCACACGTTACTGGATTGGCCTGTCGGTCAAGGACCAGTCCGGTGTGCTCGCAGCCATCGCCACGGTCTTCGGTGAGCATGGTGTGTCGATCCAGTCGATGAGCCAGCAGGGTGATGCTCATTCCGGTGCGCAGCTGCGCATCCTCACCCACCAGGGCACCGAATCGGCCCTGGCCAACACCGTTGAAGCCTTGAAGGCCTTGGACGCGGTGCACAGTGTTCTATCCGTTATGCGAGTTGAAGGAAACTAACGTGGCTCACCAGTGGCGCGGAGTAATCCGCGAATATGCCGAACGCCTCCCAGTCGATGAAAACACCAAGGTCATCACCTTGGGCGAGGGTGGCACCCCGTTGGTGTTCGCACCGGCCCTTTCGCAGCTCACCGGCAACGAGGTGTACCTGAAGGTTGAGGGGATGAACCCTACCGGGTCCTTCAAGGACCGTGGCATGACCATGGCGATGACCGCGGCAGTAGCTGCGGGCGCCAAGGCTGTGGTGTGCGCTTCCACCGGTAATACCTCGGCCTCGGCCGCAGCCTACGCCACCCAGGCCGGGCTGAAGTGTGCCGTGCTGGTTCCGGATGGCAAGATCTCCATGGGCAAGCTTTCCCAGGCTATTGCCCATGGCGCGGACATCATCCAGATCGACGGCAACTTTGATAACTGCCTCGAAGTGGCCCGCAAGCTCTCGGAAAACTACCCGGTCTTCCTGGTGAACTCGGTGAACCCGGCCCGTATCCAGGGACAGAAGACCGGCGCCTTCGAGGTTGTCGACTTCCTGGGCGACGCCCCGGATTACCACCTGCTGCCAGTGGGCAACGCCGGTAATATCACCGCCTACTGGAAGGGCTACAAGGAGTACTCCTCCAAGTGGACCAACGAGGCCGGCAAGGAACTGGAACCGGTGTCCACGAAGAACCCGATCATGTGGGGCTTCCAGGCTGAAGGTGCGGCTCCGATCGTTGCCGGTCACCCGATCACCGAACCAGATACCATCGCCACCGCCATCCGCATCGGCAACCCAGCCTCCTGGGAGCAGGCCGAAGCTGCCCGCGATGAGTCCGGCGGTCAGATTGATTCGGTGTCCGATGAGCAGATCCTTGAAGCGCACCGCTGGCTTTCGAGCCGCGAAGGCGTGTTTGTGGAGCCAGCCTCGGCGGCCGGTGTAGCTGGTCTGCTTAAGCACCACGCCGCCGGCAATGTGCCAACGGGCAAGAAGATCGTGATCACCGTAACCGGTCACGGCCTCAAGGACCCAGACTGGGCGCTGAAGCAGGCCGATGGTTCTGCGGTAGCACCAAAGAAGGTGGCCTTCGACGTGGTCGAGGTTGCTGGCGCACTGGGCCTAGCCTAGAAGCATTAGCCGGAACTCCCGGCATGTCACGGCCCGCCGGGTACGGACGGTGATCCGCCTGCCGGATCCAGCGTTCGCACGGCGGGCCGTAGTCCATTAACCTTTGACCTAGCTTTTGCATTAGCTTTTGAGCTGTTTAACTTTTGAGTAGTTCTGACACTGAAGGAACCATGACCGCGCAGATCGCCCTCGGCCAGCACCTGATCGTTTGCCCTCCCGCCACCACGGCCAACCTCGGCCCGGGTTTTGACTCGCTCGGGTTGGCGTTGGAGTACCGGGACCGTCTTGAGGTGCGCACCGCCGAAACGAGCAGTGTGCAGATTGTGGGGCAGGGGGCCGAAGAGCTGCCCAAGGATGAATCGCACCTGATCATCAAGGAAATGCACCGCTACTGGGCCAAGGCTGGTTTTGAGCCGGTCGGGGTGCAATTGCTGGCCCACAATAACATTCCACATGCTCGCGGCATGGGTTCCTCCGCGGCGGCCATTGTGGCCGCCTATGCGGCAGCCGACGCGTTGTTGCCCGAAGCTTCCCGTGGGGGGATTGAAGCGGTCTTCCAAGCGGCCGCGGCCTGGGAAGGACACCCGGATAATGTGGCACCGGCAGTTTTTGGCGGCCTGAGCATTTCCTCCACCAATGCCGATGGCAGCTTTGATTCGGTGCAGGTGCCACTGCATCAGGATTTGCGTGCGGTGTTGGCTATTCCTTCTAATGGGTTGTCCACCGAGGTGGCGCGCGGTGCGTTGCCAGCCCAGGTAGATCACGCGATCGCCGCCGCCAATAGTGCCAGCGCGGCACTGCTGATTCACGCGTTGAGCAATGATCCTTCCGTCTTGTTGGCGGGCACCAAGGATTACCTGCACCAGGATTATCGGGCAGCTTCCATGCCGGAAAGTGCTGCGCTGATTGCAACGCTACGTGAGGCTGGATACGCCGCGGTAGTATCAGGGGCCGGTCCGACCGTATTGACCTTGGTTTCCTCTGAGGCTCAAGTGGAAGCGGTGCTGGCAAAAATTGGAGAATTTTCAGCGAATTCAACGGTGTCGTGGCAGGGGCAAGTTCCCCTGCTGGCGGCTAACGGTGTTACAGTAGAAGAGCTGTAACACTATGGCAGGCCGGATTACTGGGTAGTTACCCGGTTCAAATCCCTTTTGGCCAGTGTTGATGCGGATAAGTTCGGTTCTTGAACCCCACTTCATCCGTCCAGTCGTTCCGGATCTCCTGCCGTTCGCAGCACCATTGATATCCCACATTCATGCACAGCCTCGTGCCGTCGAGATATCAGTTTCCTTATATCCACCGCAGTTTAGTGCCCGGAATTTGCCAGGCTCGCTCGGTGGAGCATGGAGCAGCCATGAATCTTAGGCTGTTGCACAGTATTTACGGCACAGTGGACCTGCTACGAAGCGGCCCATCCTACGAGTCAGAAGGAACTTTCGTGACCGAAACCACGAGCCTCAACGAAGGCGTGGACACCAAGACTTCCGAAACCAAGAGCGCCGGTCTGGCCTCTTTGAAGATGACCCAGCTCCAGCAGCTGGCCTCACAGCTGGGTATTACCGGCGGATCGCGCATGCGCAAGGCCGACCTGGTCAAGGCCATCGGTGATCATCAGCGTGGTGGCTCGGTAGCTGCCAAGGACGCAAAGGCCACCAAGGCAGCTACGGCGCCTAAGGCTGAAGCCGAGGCCGCTGCAGCACCAGCTGAGCAGCCAAAAGAAACCAAGGCTCGCGCCCGTCGCGCACCCAAGGCTGCCGCCAAGGTTGAGACCGAAGCAGCTCCTGAGGCTCAGCCAGCCGAGAAAGCTCCGGCAGTTACCGAGGCCCCTGCCGCGGAGTCAAAGCCTGCACGCACCCGTCGCCCATCGCGTCGCGTCACCGATTCGGGTAAGGCTCCGGTAGCCACCGAAGCGAAGGTCGAAGCACCGGCTGAAGCCACCGAAACCGAAGCTGCCCCAGCGCAGCAGAAGCCAGCACGGGCACGTCGCAACGCTAAGAAGGTCGAGCCAGCCACCGAGCAGCCTGCTCAGGGCACCGAGCCAAAGGCTGAGAACGCCGAGAACAACGGCGAGAACACTGGCGAAGCTCGTGAAGAGCGTCGCGAGCGCAATACCAACCGCCGCGAGCGCAACAACCGTCGTGAACGCAACAACGACCGCAATGAGCGCAATAATGACCGCGCCGAGCGCAACGACCGTGGCGAGGGGAACGAGTCGGAAAACAGTGGCGAGGCTCGTGAAGAGCGTCGCGAGCGCAATACCAACCGTCGTGAGCGCAATAATGACCGCAATAACGACCGCAACGAGTCCGGCGAGAACGAGGGCGGCGAGGAGCGCAACGAGCGGAACAACGATCGTAATGATCGCAACAACCGTCGTGAGCGCAACAATGACCGCAACGATCGCAATAACCGTCGCGAGCGCAACAATGACCGCAACAACCGCAACCGCCGCAACCGCCGTGATGACGACGAGCCGCAGCTGAGCGAAGATGATGTCGTGTTGCCAATCGCCGGTATCTTGGACGTGCTGGAGAACTACGCGTTCGTCCGCACCTCCGGCTACCTGCCAGGTCCAAACGACGTGTACGTCACCCTGGGTCAGGTCAAGAAGTACAACCTGCGCAAGGGCGATGCCATCGTTGGCGCCATCCGCCAGCCACGTGAGGGTGAAACCCCTAACCCACGCCAGAAGTTCAACGCCCTGGTGCAGCTGACCTCCGTCAACGGAAAGAAGCCAGAAGACAACCGCGAACGCGTTGAGTTCAACAAGCTGGTACCGCTGTACCCCACCGAGCGTCTGCGCCTGGAAACCGATCCGAAGCTGGTCGGCCCACGCGTGATCGACCTGGTTTCCCCGATCGGTAAGGGCCAGCGTGGTCTGATCGTTTCGCCTCCTAAGGCCGGTAAGACCCTGATCCTGCAGGCGATCGCCAACGCGATCACCATCAACAACCCAGAAGTACACCTGATGATGGTGCTGGTTGATGAGCGTCCCGAAGAAGTCACCGACATGCAGCGCACCGTCAAGGGCGAGGTCATTGCCTCGACCTTCGACCGCCCAGCTGATGATCACACCACCGTAGCCGAACTGGCCATTGAGCGCGCCAAGCGCCTGGTGGAAATGGGCATGGACGTGGTCGTGCTACTGGACTCGATGACCCGTCTGGGCCGTGCCTACAACCTCTCGGCCCCAGCCTCGGGTCGTATCCTCTCCGGTGGTGTGGATTCAGCGGCACTGTACCCACCAAAGCGTTTCTTTGGTGCTGCCCGCAACATCGAAAACGGTGGCTCGCTGACCATCCTGGCCACCGCACTGGTGGAGACCGGATCCAAGATGGACGAGGTCATCTTTGAAGAATTCAAGGGCACCGGCAACATGGAATTGCGCCTGAGCCGTCAGCTGGCTGAGAAGCGCATCTTCCCAGCGGTGGATGTCAATGCATCCTCCACTCGCCGTGAAGAGGCCCTGATGAGTGCCGAAGAAGTACGCATCATGTGGCGTCTGCGTCGTATGCTTTCGGGCATTGACCCACAGCAGGCTCTGGAAGTGCTCACCGGTAAGATTCGTGAAACCGAATCCAACGCAGAATTCTTGATGCTGGTCAACAAGACCACTCCTAACAAGGATTAGCACCCCTACCCGCCATGGCGTCCAGCTAGCTTGCCCTCGTGGAAGCTGGCTGGACGCCATCGGCGCGTAGTGACCCAAGCACCGACTAGAATTTAGAACAGCTGCCCGTAATGCCACTGTGGCATCACTGCGCGGGCACCGCCGAGAAGGAAGCACACCACCATGTTCGAATCCGTTAAATCGCTACTAGAAGAGCATGCGCAGATCCAGGCACAGCTCTCGGATCCGGCGGTGTACGCCGATCAGGCGCTGGCGCGCAAGCTCGGTCGCCGCTCCGCGCAACTCAACGGCATCGTTGAAGCCTACAACCGCTGGCACACCGCCACCGAAGATCTGGAAGCTGCCCAAGAAATGGCAGATGAAGACCCAGATTTTGCCGAGGAAGTAGAAACCCTCACCGCAGCTTTGCCAGAACTGCAAGAAAAGCTGCGTCGCCTGTTGATCCCACGCGATGAGAATGATGCGCGTGATGTCATCCTCGAAGTTAAGGGTGGTGAAGGTGGCGATGAGGCAGCACTGTTCGCTGCTGACCTGTTGCGCATGTACACCCGTTATGCTGAGCACAAGGGCTGGAAGGTGGAGATGATCTCCTTCAACGAGTCCGACCTCGGCGGTTACAAGGATGCCCAGGTGGCCATCAAGGGCAAGTCGAATGACCCAGCAGAGGGCGTCTACGCGCAGCTGAAGTTTGAGGGTGGCGTGCACCGTGTGCAGCGTGTGCCGGTCACCGAATCCCAGGGCCGTATCCACACCTCGGCCGCCGGCGTACTGGTACTGCCAGAAGTTGACGAGCCAGAAGAAGTCGAGATCCACCAGAACGATCTGAAGATTGACGTCTACCGCTCCTCGGGTCCTGGCGGCCAGTCCGTGAACACCACCGACTCCGCGGTCCGCATTACCCACATGCCTACCGGCATTGTGGTGGCCATGCAGAACGAAAAGTCACAGATCCAGAACCGTGAAGCCGCCATGCGCGTGCTGCGTTCGCGCCTGCTGGCCCACCAGCAGGAACAGATCGACGCAGAAAACTCGGCCCAGCGTGCCAGCCAGATCCGCACCATGGACCGTTCCGAACGCATCCGCACCTACAACTACCCGGAAAACCGCATCGCCGATCACCGTACTGGGTACAAGGCCTACAACCTGGATGCTGTCATGGACGGCGACCTGCAGCCGGTCATCGAATCCTGCATCAAGATGGACGAAGAAGAGCGCCTGGCAGCGCTGGGCGAGTAAGTACCGCCTTGGAAACACTGTCGGCCGTTCGCTTAGCCGCGATCACGGCACTGGCCAACGCCGGGGTGCCAAGCCCCGGCGTTGATGCCGACCTTTTGCTCTGCCACGTGCTGGGCATTACCCGTTCCGAGCTGAAATTGCGCGAGCTGCGTGGGGATAGCTTTGGTGGCGATGAGCGTGCACAATTCACCGAATTGGTGGCTGCCCGTCGTACCCGGATTCCCTTGCAACACCTGACCGGTCTGGCTTACTTCCGCTACCTTGAGCTCAAGGTCGGTCCGGGGGTCTTTACCCCGCGGCCCGAAACCGAAACCGTGGTCCAGCTGGGCCTCGACTTTATTGCCGAACAAGGCCTTGACGAGCCTGCCTGCATTGACCTGTGTGCCGGTTCTGGGGCGATTGCTGCCGCACTGGCCAGTGAGGTGCCCGGCTCCAAGGTGTGGGCCGTGGAGCTTTCGGATCAAGCCATCGGTTATACCCGAAGCAATTGCGAACCCCACGGGGTCACGGTATTGCACCAGGACGCCACTGGCGTGCCGGTGGAATTCGAAGGCACCATGGACCTGGTGATTTCTAACCCGCCGTACATCCCGCCCAATGCGATTCCGCGCGAGGCTGAAGTGCGAGACCACGATCCGCAGATGGCACTGTATGGACTGGGGGAAGATGGTTTGCAGATTCCGCGAGCCATTAGTGCCCAAGCCATGAAGTTATTGCGCCCTGGCGGATACTTTGTGATGGAACACGCTGAAGTGCAGGAAGCTTCCGCAGCGCAGATGCTGCGCGATGCTGGATTTGAGCGCGTCACAGGCCATCAAGATTTGACCGGAAGGGCGCGTGCGACCTCCGGCTACGCACGACACCGAGAACCAGTACCACCGACGATGCACCACGCATGAAAGAATGATCCCGTGAGCACAAGATTTTTGGTAAGCAACGAGCAGGAACACGAAGCAGGCCTCACCGCGGCTAAAGCTGCCTTGGCAGAGAAAAGATGCATCGTCTTGCCCACCGACACGGTGTACGGGATTGGCGCTGATGCCTTTAGCGCTCAGGGCGTGGCAATGCTGCTGGCCGCCAAGGGACGCGGTCGCTCCATGCCGCCACCGGTACTGATCGCCCAGAGTGCCACCATGGACGGCCTGGCCCGTGATATTCCGGATGCTGCCCGCAAATTAGCTGACGCGTTTTGGCCTGGCGGGTTGACCTTGATCTTGCAGGCTCAGCCTTCACTGACCTGGGATCTAGGGGAGACCCGGGGAACCGTTGGATTGCGCGTACCCAATGATGACACCGCCCTAGAACTCCTCCGCGAGACCGGTCCCTTGGCCGTGTCTTCGGCCAATCGCTCCGGGCAACCGGCGGCCCTCGACGTTGATTCGGCCATGGAACAGCTCGGCGAATCCGTCGACGTGTATCTTGATGGTGGCTCGCGGGGCGAAGATCCTACCCAGGCGTTGCCCTCAACGATTATCGATTGCACCGGGGAGCATCTCAAGGTTGTTCGTGCTGGCGCGATTTCCATCGAAGAGTTGCGCGTGGTCGTTCCTGAAGTGCTCGACTTGGGACAGGGTGCCCCAGGCCAGGACGCATGAGATTATACGTACTGCTCATCGCCTTTAGCTTCACCGCGTCATATATTTTGACCCCTGTGGTCCGTTCCCTCGGGGAGCGGTTTACCACTAATCAGTTGTTGCGTGAGCGCGATCAGCATCAAACACCCACCGTCAAATTTGGTGGTGTGGCTATTATTGCCTCCTTTGCCATGGGACTGTGGCTGGCGAGCAATTTCCACTTTTTCCGTGGCGTCTTTGGCGGAGAAGCACTCACCGGCCTGAGCCTAGCGCTACTGGTCATTGTGATTCTGGGGCTAGCAGATGACATGTTCGATCTGCGCTGGTGGATCAAACTACTTGGTCAAATCCTCATTGGTTGGCTCGTGGCTACCCATGGGGTGTTGATCCAGTCGCTACCGGTGGGATCATGGCAGATCGATCGACAATGGCTACAGGTTGTGATCACCATATTTTTGGTTGTACTCACGATGAACGCCATTAACTTCTCTGACGGGCTAGATGGTTTGGCAGCCGGGCTGGCAGCCATCGGAGCAGCGACCTTCTTTGTGTACTCCTACATTCTGGCCACGCATGTCAGCGCCGAAGACTACGCCAATTTAGGTGCGCTTCTTTGCGCTCTGCTACTTGGTGCCTGCTTAGGATTTTTACCGCATAACTTCAACCCCGCGAATATCTTCATGGGGGAGAGTGGCGTGCTGGCCATCGGTCTGATTCTCTCGGTGTCGGCCATTGCCGTCACCGGCGACGTTCAAGGACTCGACGCCCACCGCTTCCGCAACATCCCGGCCTATATGCCCATGATGTTGCCCATGGTCATTGTCTTCTTACCAGTACTGGACCTTGTACTCTCGGTTTTCCGGCGTCTGGCCAACAAGCGCTCACCCTTTTCTCCGGACTCCAAGCACATCCATCACCGAATGCTCGCCCAGGGCCATTCGGTACGTCGAGCAGTGATTTTGCTCTATTTGTGGGCCGCGGTGATTGCTGTTTCAGTGGTTTCCATTGCGTTTATCCCGGTGATTTTGGTGATCCCGTTGGCATTGGTGCTGGTGTTGGTGGCAGCGATCGGCACGTGGTGGCCTCTGGTGCTGCGTCGCGTGGAGGCATTGCGTAAGCGTTTAGGGCATTAAGTCGCTACAAAAGCCTTGCTGTGTAATCCATAAGCAAACTCTTTCTATCTCGTGTAGAATTCAGTGTGGATCTTCTTCCGGGACCTCTTTTGGGTGAGCGGAAGTTATAAGTTTCATCAGCATCGTGGGTACACGATGGTCCCTCGGATTTGACGAAGAAAGGTTGCGGACGTGACTTCCAGTTCTGCCCGCGTCAGTATTTCGTCAGCTCCGAAATCCATCTGGTTGCCGATTCTGGCTTTGTCACTGGTGTATTCGCTGATCGCTACAGCCGCATTTTTCCTGATTTCGTGGTTGTTTGCTGATCTGCGTTATGCGCTGTCGGGTGTTTTGGCGGCTGGGGTTGTCATTGGCTTTTTTGCCATGGGCATTCTGATCGCCGAAGCTGCGGGACGAATTCGTCGCACGTGGGCCATGCCTGCGTTTTTAGGCGCGTATGTCATCAAGGTTTTTGGTATCGCCTTCGTGTTGTTGAACCTGGGTTTGCCCGAATGGGTAAACAGACAGGGATTCGTTCTTGCAGCAGCTATCTCACTCGTTGCCTGGCAGGTTGGTGAAGTTCGAGCTTTTATGAAGTCTCGACTGCCAATCTACAACGAGGACTAGGGAGTTCCGGCCGGCGAATGTGTCGGAAGGATGCTGTGAGTTTGATAAGCTTACTACGGGTCATTTTTAGCTAAGCGCTGGATTGCGTGAGGCTGGATACATATGCGCTTGCGGGGAAACCTGCAGGTGGCACCTCATCAGGGTTGATGCCTCCGGCAACAGCTGCGATGGGATCCCCGTTTGATCTTTTCTTCACACGGTGAGAGGCAGTTTCCGCCAGTCACCGCCTTTTGCCCGTGACCGTTACTGCAGAGAGGACAGCGCGTTGTTCGCGTTTGCGCTCCCAATGGCCTCAGAAGAAGGCGGCTTCATTCCGCCATCGGTGTCCGATACCCACCTCCCCGAGATTTTCCCTTGGGCAGCCGAGTACGGCACTGGTTTCGGCAAGCAGATGCTCATGATCGTTTTGTCGATCGTGCTCATCACTTGGTTCTTCAGCGCCGCCATCAAGAACCCGAAGTTGGTTCCAGGCAAGATGCAGTACCTCGCTGAATCCGGTTACGCCTTCGTGCGTAACGGCATCGGCCGCGACATCATCGGCGAGAAGAATTTCCGCCCTTGGATTCCGCTGCTATTTGCGACTTTCTTCTTCGTACTGCTCAATAACCTCTTCGGCGCGATTCCGTTCTTGCAGCTTCCATCGTTCTCACACGCTGGTTCTGCATACGCGATGGCGATCATCATCTATGGCACCTGGATTGCTGTAGGTCTGAAGAACCACGGTATCCGCTTCTTCAAGCTGGCCGTCACCCCAGCCGGTGTCAGCCCAGTGATGTTGATTCTGCTGGTGCCGTTGGAAATCATTTCTAACTTCATCGTTCGCCCGCTGACGCACTCGCTGCGTCTGATGGCAACGATGCTGGCAGGCCATATCATTGTGATGCTGGCTGCTTCGGGTGCCCGTCACTTGATCGTGATCCAGGATTCGCTGGCACTGAACGGTGTTGGTGTTCTGGTGATCGCAGGTTCCGTGGCTATGTACTTCCTTGAATTGTTGATTATGGTGCTGCAGGCGTTCGTGTTTACCCTGCTGACCGCGATCTACATCCAGGGTGCAATTGAAGCTGACGCCCACTAGGCCATTTCTTATTTACTAAATCCCAAAAGTTCTTCCTTGAACCATTCAAGGAAAACCTCACAACCTACCGGCACGAGGCCGGTATCTTGAAAGGAAAATTCGCATGAGCGGCTCCCTGAACATGATCGGTTACGGTCTGGCAGCAATTGGTTCGGCTATCGGCGTGGGCTTGATCTTCGCTGCGTACATCAACGGCGTTGCACGTCAGCCAGAGGCACAGCGCATCCTGCAGCCAATCGCAATGCTCGGCTTCGCACTTGCTGAAGCACTGGCCATCCTTGGCCTGGTTTTCGCCTTCGTTATCAAGTAAGTCTTTCCCGGCTGTAGTGGCCTCGCCACTATCGCGAGGCATACACACAAGTGGAAACTAATAGATAAGGAATGGTGAGAATGAACAGCACTGACTTCATCCTCGCTGCGGGCGAATCGGTTAACCCGCTGATGCCTAACCCATGGGAAATTCTCGTTACGGGCGTTGGCTTCGCGGTTCTCCTTTTCATCGTCATCAAGGTCATCGCTCCGAAGTTTGAGCAGGCCTATGAAGATCGCGTCACCGCGATCGAAGGCGGTCTTGAGAAGGCCGAGGCAGCACAGAAGGAAGCAGAGGAGACCTTGGCACAGTACAAGGCTCAGCTTCTGGAAGCACGCACCGAAGCAAACCGCATCCGCGAGGAAGCTCGCAGCGAAGGCGCTCAGATCCTTGAAGATCTGAAGACCAAAGCAACCGACGAAGCCGCCCGCATCAGCGAGCAGGCACAGCGTCAGATCCAGGCAGAGCGCACCGCTGCTCTGTCCTCGCTTCGCACCGACGTGGGCACCTTGGCCACCGAGCTTGCAAGCAAGGTTGTTGACGAAGCTCTGAAGGACGATGCCCGTGCACAGCGCGTGGTTGATCAGTTCCTGAACGATTTGGAAGCTCAGCAGAACGCAGGTGCATCGAACTAATGGCAAGTGTATCGAGCGAGTCATTGGCAAAGGCCTTGGAGTTCTTGGAACCCAAGTTGGCACTGGCATCTATTGAGCTGCCAAAGGAACTGTTCGCGGTCCTGGAAGTACTGGATGCAAATGCCGGTCTTCGCCGAGCATTGACTGATCCAGCCCGTGAAGATGCCGAAAAGGCAGGCCTTTTGGCTCAGCTGTTGCGCGGAAAGATCTCGGCTGATGCTGAGAAGACCGTCGCTCAGTTGGCTTCAACCCGCTGGAGCTCGGAACGCGACATTAGCGATGCGCTCGAAACGCTGGCTGTCACCGCAGTTACTGCAGTGGCTGAACAGCAGGACGGCGCTTCAGGGCTGAATAAGCTGGAGCAGGATCTGTTCTCCTTCATCGAGGTAGTTCGTGGCAACCACGAATTACAGCGTGCGTTGGATGATGCACAGGCCCCAGTTGAAGCTAAGCGTGCTCTTGCGCTCAAGCTTGTGCCTAACGCGTCGCAGACCTCGCAGGTTTTGATCTCCCAGGCAGTTTCTAACCCACGTGGTTTGAAGCCAGCAACCCTGGTAGAACGCTTTGTTGAACTTGTCGCTAAGCGCCAGCAGCGCTGGATCGCTACGGTGACCAGCTCGGTGGAGCTTTCGCAGGCTCAGCGTTCGCGCCTTGAGACCAGCCTGAACAAGCTATACGGTCGTCAGCTAAAGCTCAACACCGCTATCGACCCATCGCTGGTTGGTGGACTGGTAGTTAAGGTTGGCGACGAAGTTGTCGACGCTTCCGTGGCATCGCGCGTGGCGGATTTGCGCCGCGCACTGGCTAACTAGAACTTTTGCCAGGAGATCGCTCCTGGCAAAAGTTCCGGTCAGCCGGGACCAACACAGACTTCATTCACATCGATCCACCACCTATGAGGGTGGATCACAATTTAGGAGAGCAGGGACTGCAGATGGCCGATTTGACCATCAATGCCAACGACGTCCGCAATGCCCTAAACGAGTTCGCATCTTCCTACGAACCGGGTAAGGCAGAGCGCACCGAGGTGGGACGCGTCGTCGCCGCGAGCGACGGCATCGCCAGAGTGGAAGGTCTTCCTTCCGTTATGGCCAACGAGTTGCTGAAGTTCGAAGATGGCACCCTGGGCCTCGCCCAGAACCTCGACACCCGCGAAATCGGTGTCGTTGTGCTTGGTGACTTCACCGGCATCGAAGACGGCCAGAAAGTAGAGCGCACCGGCGAGATCCTTTCGGTTCCAGTCGGCGACGGCTACCTTGGCCGCGTTGTTGACCCACTGGGTGAACCACTGGACAACCTGGGCCCAATTGCTGCTGAAGGCCGTCGTGCACTGGAACTCCAGGCACCAGGCGTCACCCAGCGTAAGAGTGTTCACGAACCATTGCAGACCGGCCTGAAGGCTATTGACGCAATGATCCCTATCGGCCGTGGCCAGCGTCAGCTGATCATTGGTGACCGCCAGACCGGTAAGACTGCTATCGCAGTTGACGCCATCTTGAACCAGCGTGATAACTGGGCCACCGGCGACGAAACCAAGCAGGTTCGCTGCATCTACGTGGCAATTGGCCAGAAGGCATCGACCATCGCTGCCGTACGCCAGACCCTCGAAGAGCAGGGTGCACTGGAATACACCACCATCGTGGCTTCCCCAGCATCTGACCCAGCAGGCTTCAAGTACTTGGCTCCTTACGCAGGCTCGGCCATTGGCCAGCACTGGATGTACGGTGGCAAGCACGTTCTGATCGTCTTTGATGATCTGTCCAAGCAGGCTGAAGCTTACCGCGCCGTGTCGCTGTTGCTGCGCCGTCCACCAGGACGTGAAGCATACCCAGGTGACGTCTTCTACCTGCACTCCCGCCTGCTTGAGCGTTGCGCCAAGCTGTCGGACGAGCTCGGTGCAGGCTCGATGACTGGTCTTCCAATCATCGAAACCAAGGCAAACGACGTGGGCGCGTTCATCCCGACCAACGTGATCTCGATCACCGACGGTCAGATCTTCTTGCAGTCGGACCTGTTCAACGCTAACCAGCGTCCAGCTGTCGACGTGGGTATCTCGGTATCCCGCGTCGGTGGTTCGGCACAGGTCAAGGCAATGAAGAAGGTTTCCGGTACTTTGAAGCTGGAACTGGCTCAGTACCGCGATATGCAGGCCTTCGCCATGTTCGCTTCGGATCTGGATGCCGCTTCCAAGCAGCAGCTGACCCGTGGTGCACGCCTGATGGAACTGCTCAAGCAGGGCCAGTACACCCCATACGCCGTTGAGGATCAGGTCGTTTCGATCTGGGCCGGCACCAACGGTTACCTGGACGATGTTCCAGTTGAGGACGTACGCCGCTTCGAAGCTGAGTTCATCGACTACCTGCGTCACCGCACTGACGTGCTGACCGTGATCGGTCAGACCGGCAAGTTGGAGAACGACACCTTGGAAGCTATGAAGTCCGGCATCGCCGACTTCAAGGCTGGCTTCTTCGGTGCAGGCAGCGATCAGCTGGTTGCCGCTGGCCACGAAGAGCACGATGCTCTGAACGCCGAGTCCGTTGACCAGGAACAGATCGTCAAGCAGAAGCGCTGACACATTTCTTGCTGAGGGGAGCGGTACCGGTTACGGAGCCGCACCCCTACAGTAGGGAATAAGGAAAGGACACACATGGGAGCCCAGATTCGGGTCTACCGCCAGAAGATCGGATCGACCAAGTCGATGCGCAAGATCTTCAAGGCGATGGAACTGATTGCTGCATCCCGCATTGGTAAGGCACGTACGCGTGTCGCGGCTTCACTGCCATACGCCAATGCGATTACCCGTGCAGTAACCGCCGTCGCGTCCCAGGCCGATGTCGAACACCCACTGACCACCGAACCGGCGCAGGTACGCCGCGCCGCGGTCTTGGTAATGACTTCGGACCGAGGACTTGCCGGGTCCTACTCCGCCAGCGTTCTGAAGCAGGCAGAGCACCTCGTGGAACTGCTGCGTGAAGAAGGCAAAGAAGTTAAGACCTACCTGGTCGGCCGCAAGGCACAGGCTTACTTTGATTTCCGTTCACGCGAGTACGCAAGAGTGTGGACCGGAGAAACTGATTCTCCGCGTTTCGAAACCGCACACGAGCTGCGCGACGTCCTCCTAGAGGACTTCAACACCGACTTTGAAGAAGGTGGCGTCGAAGAAATTCACGTCGTTTACACTCAGTTCAAGTCGATGGTCACGCAGGAACCGACGGTCATCCGTCTGTTGCCGTTGGAGGTTGTCGAGGATGAATCCGAGACTCCAACCGACGAGCTGTTGCCACTGTACGAGTTTGAGCCATCGCCGGAAGAAGTTCTTGACGCACTGCTTCCTCGGTACATCGAGTCTCGATTGTTCAATTGCCAGCTGCAGTCCGCAGCTTCGGAGCTTGCTGCACGTCAGCGCGCAATGAAGGCTGCAGGCGACAACGCCGGCGAATTGATCAAGAAGTACACACGATTGCTTAACAATGCCCGTCAGGCTGAAATCACCCAGGAGCTTTCGGAAATTATCGCCGGCGCCGACGCGCTGAACAGCTAATTTACGAATACTCCGACCAGACAAGAAGTGAGAAAGATGACTGCCCAACTCAACGAGCAGGTTACCGCAGGGGCCACCGGTCGCATCGCGCGCGTGACTGGCCCGGTCGTGGACGTCGAGTTCCCAGCCGATGCACTGCCTGCTATCTACAACGCACTGACCGCTGAGCTGACCCTCAACGGCGAAACCAAGACCGTTACCTTCGAAACCAGCCAGCACCTCGGTGAGGGCCTGGTTCGCGCGGTATCGCTGCAGGCCACCGACGGCCTGGTCCGCGGTGCTGCTGTGAAGGACACCGGCGCTGCGATTTCCGTCCCAGTAGGCGACGGCGTCAAGGGCCACATCTTCAACGTGCTGGGCGATGCCCTGGACGTTGACAACTCGGAGATCCAGGTCACCGAGCGTTGGCCAATCCACCGCCAGCCACCAAAGTTCTCCGAACTTGAAGGCTCGACCGAAATGCTGGAAACCGGCATTAAGTCCATCGACCTTCTCACCCCATACATCAAGGGTGGAAAGATCGGCCTGTTCGGCGGCGCTGGCGTTGGCAAGACCGTTCTGATCCAGGAAATGATCACCCGTGTGGCACGTAACTTCGGTGGTACTTCGGTATTCGCCGGTGTGGGCGAGCGCACCCGTGAAGGTAATGACCTCTGGGTCGAAATGGACGAGGCTAACGTTCTGAAGGACACCGCCTTGGTGTTCGGCCAGATGGATGAGCCACCAGGAACTCGTCTGCGCGTGGCACTGTCCGCACTGACCATGGCGGAGTACTTCCGCGATGTGCAGAACCAGGACGTGCTGCTCTTCATCGACAACATCTTCCGCTTCACCCAGGCCGGTTCCGAGGTGTCGACCCTGCTGGGCCGCATGCCTTCCGCCGTGGGTTACCAGCCGAACTTGGCCGATGAAATGGGTCTGCTGCAGGAACGCATCACCTCGACGAAGGGCCGCTCGATTACCTCGATGCAGGCTGTTTACGTCCCGGCCGATGACTACACCGACCCGGCTCCAGCAGCAACCTTCGCGCACTTGGATGCAACCACCGAACTTTCGCGTGAAATTGCTTCCCGTGGTCTGTACCCAGCAATTGACCCGCTGACCTCGACCTCGCGCATCCTTGATCCGCAGTACATCGGCCAGGCTCACTACGATGTTGCCATCCGCGTGAAGGCGATCCTGCAGAAGAACAAGGAACTGCAGGACATCATCGCGATCCTCGGTATCGACGAACTGGGCGAAGAGGACAAGATCGTCGTGGCACGTGCACGTCGTATCCAGCAGTTCCTCTCGCAGAACACCTACACCGCTAAGCAGTTCACCGGTGTTGAGGGTTCGACCGTTGCCATCAAGGACACCATCGAAGGCTTCAAGGCTATTTGCGATGGCGACCTGGACCACATTGCAGAGCAGGCGTTCTTCAACGTCGGTGGTCTTGATGACGTTGAGCGCCAGTGGGCTGAGATCCAGAAGGCCAGCAAGTAAACATGGCCGAACTTCAGGTCGAAATCGTAGCGGCCGACCACTTCGTGTGGTCGGGCGCTGCGAAGCTGGTCAAAGCACGCTCGGTAGACGGCGAGATCGGAGTTCTGCCCGGTCACGTTCCGATGCTGTCGGTGCTTGCCGCTGGGGATCTGGAAATCGAACCGGTTTCCGAGTCCCGCTTCTCGGTTCAGGTCGACGGGGGATTCTTCTCCGTTGAATCGGACCGCGTGGTCATCGTTGCAGACAATGCTGTGCTTGGTTCCGCAGCGTAGGCAATGAATTGTTTGAGATAACCGCACCAGTTCTTATTGCGTTGCTGATCCTGATCGGCATCGTCATGTTCTTTGGCGCTATGGCTGTGCGTCGCATTCAATTGCGACGCACGCTGGGCACCTTCGACGCATCGATCCTCGCGCCCTCGGGCAAATGGATGATGGTGATCGGCCGCTACGGCGGCGGACATGTAGATCTGTTGCGGTTTTTCTCTGTTTCACCGGTGCCACGATTCCAGCTGACCCGTCGAGGTCTGGATATCACCGGAACCCGCCGCGCCACCGACGAGGAAGCCTCGCGGATCCCGCCAGGATTCATCGTGGTGATGCTGGATCGGGGTGGAGAAGAACTACTGTTAGCCATGGATTACCGTGACTACACTGGCTTTTCTGCCTGGCTCGAAGCGGGGCCGATCGCCGGAAGCTGGCAGATTTAGAATTTCAAAACTATGGGCCGCCGTTACGAAAGTAACGGCGGCCCATAGTTTTGCCCTGAGGTTAGAGGTACTGGCCCTTGCGGATGGTCTGTACCAATTGCAGGTTTTCATCAAGTATCAAAACATCAGCGGCAAATCCGTAGTGCAAGGATCCCACCTCGTCGGCCAGACCGATCAGGGAAGCAGGAATGGACGTTGCCGAGTTCACCGCTTGCACCAGGGGGACACCGGCGGCCACAGTATGCTGGAGCACCTGCAACAAGGTGGAGGTACCACCAGCCAGCGAGTTATCACTGGCCAGACGCGCCTGAGCGTCCACCACGTTCACCTGCTGGGGTCCTAGGTTGTATTGACCATCGGCAAGTCCTGTAGCGGCCATGGAGTCGCTGACCAGCAGGACGTTATCGGCTCCGACCAGACGGTAAACCAAACGCACGGTATCAGGGGAGAGGTGCACACCATCGGAGATGAGCTCGACAAAGGCATTACGGTTGGCCGCCTCTTCCAGACAGGCTGCTACCGGTCCTGGCTCGCGGTGATGTAACGATGGCATGCCGTTGAACAGGTGGGTGACCGTAGGTCGCTCGGTGAAGCCATCCACGCCGGCGCTACGCAGTTGTTCCCGGGCGAAGCGCAGGGAATCGGCGGTGACGGTAGCTGAAGCGTTGGTATGGCCTAAGGATGGAACCACGCCCTGAGAGACCAGCTGTTCGATCAGCTCGTCGCTGCCTTCCAATTCAGGAGCGTAGGTCATGGTGCGCAACTGTCCGCGGCTGGCAGCAACCAATTCCGTGGCAAACTCAGGATCCGGAAGCTGGAGGTAGCGTGGGTCTTGAGCTCCACAGCGAGCCTCGGAGAGGAAGGGGCCTTCACTGTGAATGCCGGCAATGGCGCCGGACTCGGCGAACTCAGCCAGAATCTCAGCTGCGTCGACCATTGAGCCAGGTTCTGCGGTGACCAGCGAGGCTAAGAGGGTGGTGGTTCCGGCGCCGTGGAGGAATTCTAGGGCCGTGGTGATGCTGGAATGATCTGGAGCCGAAAAGTCCGCGCCCATTGCACCGTGGCAGTGTAGGTCCACCAAGCCGGGGATGATCGTGGCCCCGGCCTCCAGCTCACGGACTTCAAAGTCTTGGGCGTCCGAGCGGGCAAGGAAGTCATCTTTGTTACCAGCGAAAGCGATGCGATCACCGTCAACGGCAAGTACGCCATCGGTGACCTTCTGTCCGTCAGATATCAGGGTGGCGAAAAGGGCGTAGCGCGTTGAAGTCATGTTCCCAGCTTAGAAGACAGAAGCCCCTGAGTCATCGAGGTGGGGCAACTGTTCAAAAAAGTTGGGCTAGAAAAGGCGCCCGGCTGAGTCATCAACACCACGCATGGCGTCATAATCCAAGGTGAGGCAACGAATTCCACGATCCTCGGCCAGCGTACGAGCCTGCGGTTTGATCTGCTGGGCAGCAAAAATTCCGGTCACTGGCTTCAGCAATGGATCGCGGTTGAGCAGATCCAGGTATCGGGTCAACTGTTCCACACCGTCGATGTCACCACGACGCTTGAGCTCTACCGCCACGGTGGCACCCTTGGCATCACGAGCCAGGATATCTACCGGACCAATGGCGGTCATGTATTCACGACGGATCAGCTTGTGGCCATCGCCGAGCAATTCGATCTGTTCGGCCAGCAGGCGCTGAAGGTCTGCCTCAACGCCGTCTTTGATCAGGCCCGGGTCGGTGCCCAAGATATGTGCCGAGTCATGCTCAAAACTATGGAAGTTGATGGTCAGCTTGTCATCGGTTTTGGCGCTGGCAACAGTCCAAGTGGACACCGCGCCCAAGGCCGCGGCATCTTCTTCGGGAGTTCCCTCGTGCAGGGTCAGGGGAGGGTTCATCCAGTTCAGCGGCTTATAGCTACCACCATCGGAATGGATCAGCACCGAGCCATCGGCCTTGACCATCACCAGGCGAGTCGCCAACGGAAGGTGGGCTCGAAGACGGCCCTCGTAATCTACTGAACACTTTGCAACCACTAAACGCACCCCACACACTTTACTAGCTGGTTGTTAGTTGTGCTTGGAGATACGGCATGATTAATGACATGCCACGTTCAAACCGTCCACGCCGTTCCAAGAATTCACGTCCCGGCAAGGCACGAAACCATGACGAAGAATCGGAGTATGAAGCCGGCACCGACGACTGGCTACAGCGCGCCCGCTTCGGCGTGGTGCGACTGCAGGATGCGCCCGACGGGCAATGGCATGTACGTAAGATTGCACCGCTGAACGCCAATAAGGTTTACACCTGCCCCGGCTGCCATCAGCAGATCGGCGTGGGGGTAGGACACGTTGTTGCTTGGCGGGCAGACCACTGGTCAGGTGATGACGCAGCTGCATCGGCACGTCGTCATTGGCACCCACATTGCTGGGATACCCGCTCCTACCGCTATTAGACGCCGGTCCTAACGATGGTCTTGGCGTGCGATAAAAACTTCGCGGAGCAAGATCATCGCACTGGCAGCTACTGGAATAGCCATCAGCGCACCGGTGACCCCGGCCAAGGTTCCACCGGCGATGACCGAGATGACAGCTACGGCACCAGGCACCGCCACCGCCCGACGCATAATGCGTGGAGAGACAAAGTAGGCCTCAACCTGTAGGTACCCGAAGTAGCAGACGGCGTAGATCACTGCGGTCTGCCATCCCAAGGACAAGGTCACCAAGGTGACCAGAATCCCAGCAATCACGCCACCAACCAGCGGGATGAAGGCCAATATGGCCACTAGCAAGGTCAAGAGCGCGGCGAACGGAACACCAAGGATGGCCATCAGCAGCAGGGCCACTAGCGAGTTCAAAATCGCTACGGAAGCCTGACCCATCACGTAGTTACCGACCGACCGGGTAATTCTTTCTGCCAATTCGCTAACGCGCTGGCGCTTTGAGCGCGGGGCCAGGCGCAAGGAAAAACCCATGATGCCCGGGAGCGAGGCCAAGAAGTAAATAGCCAGCACCAGAACAATCAGGATGCCGAACATGGACTGCGCCACGGTCTGAGAGACACCCAGCACGCCACCAAAGACGTTGGTGACCGCACCCGAATCACCGAAGAAGCGATTGACTTCAGTGGTGACACGTTCGGACAGTGCGTACTGCTGATCGATTTCTTGAACCCATTCACTGTTCAAAAAGTCTGCGACGATTTCCGGTGCCCGGGTGATGAAGCTCGTGATCTGGTTGACCAAGGTTGGAATGATCAACGCCATGAACCCGCCAAATATGGCTAGCGTGCCCACCATCGTCAGCACGACAGACATGGGACGGGACAGCCCGCGTCGCATCAAAAAGCGCACGACTGGATCGAGGCCCAAGGCGATGAACAGCGCAATGGCAATCCAGGTCAGCAACGAACCGACATTGGTCAGGACGTAGTATCCGCCGAGGGCCAAACCCACGCCGATGGTGGCCAAAAAGCCCATGGACACCGGATGCAGCGCCGGGAAGGGGTCAAGAGATTCTTCTGACTGATGTTCTGGGACTTCGCCGAGTGCTGCAGCACGCGTCGGGGTGCTGAACATTTTGCCTAGGCCCGCGATCAGTCGTCGGGCCCAGCGACTTTGGAGCGGAGCACTTGGACTGGTGGCGCTCTGCACTTCACCAGACTCGGCTTCCGGCGAATTCACAGGTTTTGAATCCGTTGAATCTGCTGGCGTAGTGGGTGTAGCGGTGTGATCCTCAGGCTCGTGAGAATCGTTGTGTTGGCGCTGATGATCTGGCTCCATGGCACTGAGCATATCGCGGGCACCGGTGTTTTTGCGGTGCATGACATTGCATGAAAATGCTATTGATCCACTTCACAGCCCCGGAACGGAACCATGATCGCGTTGAACTCGTTAGACTTGGGAATGAACTGCAGTAAGACGTAGGCGAATAGGTGAACTCGTGCGAAAAGTAATCTCCGTGATCGCGATGCTACTGGGGGCCGCAGCCCTCGTGGTTGGCATCGGACAGAAGACCTTTTGGGCCCCGCCCGAAACGGTCACTGCGACCATGCCGCAACTTGACGGCGAGGCACCGCTGACAGTGATCGAGTCTTCGGTCAATGATCCCAAACTTGACCCGGTAGAACTGGTAATCAAGGCCAAGGGTGAATTCACTGCGTCTTTGGGACGTAGCTACGACGTTGATGCTTGGGTCGACAATGCAGCACACGTGTCGCTGACCGGTGTTGATACCGAGAACCACCAGATGATCGCTAAATACGTTGACGGCGAGGCCGAAGTGCCTAACCCTGCCGGCGATGACATCTTCTTTGATTCACAAAGTGCTGATGGCACGATGACCTACCGCTGGACGACTCCTGACTCCGGTGACTGGTCGCTGCTCTTGGCCGCGGGCGGAAAGGACGCAGCCCCAGTGGACATTTCCGTGACCTACGCCAACGATGACGCCATGCCATTTGCCTTGCCGTTGATCATCGCCGGTGCAGTACTGCTGGTCTTTGGGCTGGCTCTGTTGGTGATGCGTCCAGCTAAGCCAAAGAATTCCGCTAACACTCAGCACTCGGTGGCTGCAGCTGCCGTTGTTGCACTGGCAATTTCCGGTGTTGCGCTGCCAATGCAGCCGCAGGATGATTCTAGCTCTACGCCCTCTGAATCTGCCTCCCCATCCGGCGAAGCTAGCTCAAGTGCATCTTCGTCCGCTCCTGCAGAAGAATCAGCATCGGCTTCTGCCACTGAGTCGGCTTCAGAATCCAGCGAAACTTCTGACGCGGAACCTACCGCCTACCCGGTACTAACCGAAGAGCAGCTCAAGAACGTTCTGGCTGATGCTCAAAAGCAGGTCGGCAACGCGGATGATAAGCAGGATGCCAAGGCTTTGGAGTCCCGCGCGGCCGGTGCCTTTAAGTACCTACGTGGCCAGCGCTACGAAATGCTCAAGAAGGACTACAAGGTTGATAAGCCATTGACCTTGAACACTCAGGTCTTGCGCTCGGCTGCCGTGCCAAACGCCAGTGGTGCTGAATTCCCTCGTGTGATCTCAGTGGTCACCGCCAAGGACAACGACGCTGATACTCTGCCACAGGCCATGACCCTGGTGCAGAAGAGCGCACGTGATAACTACCAGGTTGTTTTCGCCGGCCAGATGCTGCCGAACTCATCCTTCCCAGGCATCGCAGTGGGGGATCCTGCTACGAAGCAGCTGACCGCTGATGCCAAGGACCTGCAGATGACTCCAGAAAAGGCCCTGGACGCCCTGGCTGATGTCCTGACTAACGAGAACTCGAAGCAGAAGGATAAGTTTGCTGACTCCGAGTTCATCAAGGCGATCCACGCCGCGCAGAAGTCCGAATCGGACGATGCCGACGAGGCCAAGGTGAGCTACAAGCGTTCGGTCACCAAGGGTGACACCTACGCCGTGTCCACTCCAGACGGCGGTGCCATCGTGGTGGGCAAGCTAAATAACAAGGCCCTGTTTGAGCGCACCGAAAATGCTGACCCGCTCAAGAGCAGCGATAAGTTGACCGAACAGCTGTTGGGTTCCAACTCGTCCAATGGCAACGTGGAAAGCACCTACGCCGAGCCGGTGATGTTCTATATCCCGGCCGATGGATCTGAAGACAAGATCCAGCTGATCTCCGCTGATCAAGTCCTGCTCGCTGTGAAGGAAGTTGACTAGTACCCATGAGTGAAGAGAACATTCCTTCAACCCGCGGGGCGGTAGACCTTTCGGCCCTGGCTAATCAGGGCCCACAGGCTACCGACTCTGCCACCACCTCGGAAGCTGCTAGCTGGACCACCAACCTTGACGAGGCGGCTTTCCAGCAGTTTGTGGGACTTTCGCAGAGTGTTCCAGCCATCGTGTCTTTGGGCTCACCGCGCGTACAGGTATCGGCCGATCTTGATGCCGTGCTACGCAAACTGGTGGACGCCAAGGGCGGTAAGTTTGTTCTTGGCTTGGTGGATGCAGAAACTTATCCGCAGATCGCTCAGGCTTTCCAAGCTCAGCAGATTCCGATGGTTGTTGCCTTGGTCAAGGGCCAGCCTGTGCCCCTGTTCCAAGGTCCTGCCGCGGAAGAACAGATTAGCCAGCTGTTCACCCAGCTTGAGCAGCTGGCAGTACAGCAAGGCTTGACCGGGACTATTCCGCCATTTTCTGGAACCGCGACGGATACCGAACCGCCATTGCCACCACTGCATCAGAAGGCCGTGGATGCCATTGATGCGGGGGACTACGCAGCCGCGGAGGCAGCCTACCTCGAAGCGCTCAACGAGAAGCCAAATGATCATGAAGCTCAGGTTGGCGTCTACCAGGTGCGACTGCTTTCGCGCACGCAGAACCTCGACCTGAACAAGGCGCGCGATCTGGCAGCGCAGAATCCAGAAGATCTTGGTGCGCAGCTTGATGTGGCTGACCTGGACGTCATCGGCGGTCACGTGGAGGATGCCTTCGCTCGTCTGGTGCTGTTGATTTCAAAGCTGGCTGACGATGATCGTGAACGTGTTCGCCGACGCCTCATCGAGCTTTACGCGGTAGTGGGCAACACCGATCCTCGCGTTGCTGCTTCCCGCCAGAAATTGGCACGCGTGCTGTTCTAATTTTTACTGCACTACAAGGCCTCGGCCGGCAAAAGAATTTGCCGGTCGAGGCTTTTGTCGCACTCAGGATTAACTCCAAAGGATGATGTGCATTGACTTGGTGCTTTGTTAAACTGAGAACATGAATCAGATCGCACTGGATATTCGCGGCCTCGCCAAGCAATTTGGTCCCAAAGTCGCGGTGGACAATGTCAGCCTGCAGGTACCATCCGGATCTTTTTATGGCCTAGTCGGCCCGAACGGCGCCGGAAAAACCACCATGCTCTCCATGGCTACCGGACTGCTCAGACCCGATGCCGGGCAGGCACTGGTCAATGGCGTGGATATCTGGGCGGACCCGCAAGCGGCCAAAGCGACCATGGGTGTCCTGGCCGACGGCGTGCGTCAGTTTGATCGCCTCACCGGTCGGCAGTTGGTTACCTACTCCGGACTCTTGCGTGGTATGGATCGGGACGACGTCACCACACGAACCGAAGACCTACTGCGCGTTATGGATCTCAGCGATGACGGTGACAAGCTGGTGGTGGACTATTCGGCGGGTATGACCAAGAAGATTTCCTTGGCTACCGCCATGATTCATTCACCGAAACTCTTGGTACTAGACGAGCCTTTTGAAGCCGTTGACCCGGTCTCGGCGGCCAATATCCGCGACATCCTGAACGACTACGTTAAGTTCGGTGGAACGGTGATCGTGTCCTCGCACGTCATGGATCTGGTGCAACGCATGTGCACCCACGTTGCTGTAATTGCTGGTGGTGTGCTCAAGGCGCAGGGCTCGGTGGACGAGGTGCGTGGTGAGATGACCTTGGAAGACCGCTTCGTTGATCTGGTCGGCGGACGAGCAAACAATGAAGGGTTGTCATGGTTGCGCACATCCTCAAACTGAAACTACGACTGCTTGCCAATGGGTTCAAGCGTTCGGTAGGTCAGCTGGTCGGTGTGATCATCGGTGGCGTGTACGCCTTGGGGATGATAGTGATGCTGACCCTGGCCGCCTGGTTCACGGCCGGCGAAAGCGCCATTGCCGGAGAAGTGAGCATTATCGTCGCGTCACTGGTGGTGCTGGGCTGGGCGGTGATTCCACCGCTGCTGACCGGTGTTGACCTGACCTTGGAGCCTTCGCGGTTTGTGCACTTTGGCATCCCGCAAAAAGTCTTGGGCCCGGCCTTGGTACTCTCCGGATTTATTTCGGTACCGGCCATTTTGACGATTGTTGGGCTCATTGGTGGTTCGCTCACCTTCCGTTATGATCCCTTGACACTAGTGGTTGGAATAGTAGCTGCCATCATCACTGCGGTGATGGCGGTCCTGGTATGCCAGTATCTGACAATCATGGCTACCGCCTTGCGCGCCAAGCGCCGCTTCCGTGAATTCACCTTTGCGGTGTTGTTTTTGATCTTGGTCTGCTTGGGACCCATCATCTCCTCGATCGCCATGGCAGCGAGCAGCCTGCTGGATTTGGTTGTGCCTATCGCCAATGTTTTGGCCTACACACCCCTAGGATCTGCTGCGGCCCTCCCCGGTGCCATCGTTGCTGGGAACTACGTGCAGTTTGGTATCTGTCTGGTGCTGACGGTGATCTATTTGGCCGGACTGTATTGGTTGGTTTCTCGAGCGACAGCTAAAGCGACGGTGACGCCGCCACCGGAACAACAAGCCGCCAAACAAAGTGGCTTGGGGTTCTTCAAATACGCACCCAGTACTCCAGCCGGTGCCGTCGGGGCCCGCGCTTTGACTTATTGGTTTAAAGACCCGCGCTACGCCATCGGTGTATTAATGGTTCCGGTGCTGCCGTTGATCTTCTGGTTTGTCGGCAACCAGACCGGAAACTTCACGATGATGTTCCTGTTGGGACCCTTTATCGGAATCCTGCTGGGCTTTTCCATTTCCGCCGATATTTCCTATGACAATACGGCGTTTGCATTGCATGTTCTTACCGGGGTTTCAGGGCGTGCCGATCGTGCTGGACGAGCCCTGGCCTGCCTGACGCTGTCCATCATTCCGGTGCTCGCTGCGGCAATTTTGCCCGGAGCGATCTCCGGCGAAGTATGGCGGATTCCCGGTGACATTGGTATGTCCCTGGCCGCTTTGCTCGTTGCCTTAGGTGTTGCGTCGGTAGCCTCGGCCCGATACACCTACGCGGTACCACTGCCAGGAGATAATCCCATGAAGACCCCTCCAGGCAACGGTATGCGCGTGGCGCTCACCCAGTTAGCTACCTTCACGACGATGGGAGTCCTGCTGATCCCAGTGATCATTCCGTACCTGATTGGCTGGTTCCAAGAGTCGCAGGGCTTTAACTACCTGACCCTCGGCATTGGTTTGGTACTGGGTATGGGGCTGTTCTTCGGTGGCCTAGTCCTCGGCGGTAAGTGGTACGAAAACCGGGCCCCTGAGCTTATGCAAGCTGTCATGCTCAACAAATAAATCTCGTGAAGCCAATTCGGCACGCGGTCAATGCCTCAGCGAAATGCTGGGCGAGACCGCGTGTCGTTTTGTTGTTAAAACTCGATGAATCACAGTTGCTGGATCGGCCTAAAAGCGCGCATGTGGAGGCGGAAACAAAAAGACTTTTGGCAGTGGATGTGGACAAGCTCCCATGCCGAACAGACTCACAAAGCAGGTAATTCGTACTAGACTTGAAGGCATGGTGGAACAGTCTGAAGAAACTCGTGGTGGCACAGCGACAATCGAACGGACCGAGACAACTCAGAGTGTCGAGGCCGGCGATCATGAGCGTTTTGCCCATTACGTGCAGAAGGAAAAGATCATGGAATCGGCGCTGTCCGGTGAGCCAGTGATCGCCCTGTGCGGCAAGGTTTGGACCCCAGGTCGAGACCCCAAGAAGTTCCCGGTATGCCCTGAGTGCAAGGAAGTTTACGACTCCTTGATGGGGTAGTGCCCGAGAAAGAACTGCACTACTTCACACACAGCACGCGGCCGGGAAAAGGTAAATGACCGAGACACTTTTTGATTTTGGTGACAAACTTCCACTGGAAGACAAGCTCCCCGTAGCGTATCCAGAACGTGCGGCCTGGGGAACCGGGCCGAAACTTCGCGCCTGGCAGGCCGAAGCCTTGGCTCAATATTTTGAGACCGAGCCCAAGGACTTCATGGCCGTGGCTACCCCCGGCGCAGGTAAAACTACCTTCGCACTGCGCTTGGCCAAGGTGCTCATCGATTCGGGCAAAATCAATCGCATGATTGTTGTCGCGCCGACCGACCACCTGAAAAAGCAGTGGGCCGACGCAGCAGCCCGAGTTGGCATTGCGCTGGACCCCAATTACAAGAATTCTGATGGGCGCCACGGCTCGCACTATCTGGGGGTTGTCGTGACCTATGCCCAGGTGGCACTCAAGCCTGCAGTGCATCGGGCCAAGACCGAAAATGCTCGGACCTTGGTAATTATGGATGAGGTCCACCACGCAGGTGACGCCCTGTCCTGGGGTGACGGTATCCGCGAAGCGTTTGAGCCAGCAACACGACGCTTGGCCCTGACCGGTACCCCGTTCCGTTCCGACGCGGCTCCCATTCCTTTTGTGCAGTACGTTGATGAGGGTGATGGGATTCGCCGTTCCAAGGCGGACTACACCTACGGTTACGGCAACGCGCTTGCTGACCACGTAGTTCGTCCCGTGCTCTTCATGGCTTACTCGGGCAATATGCGCTGGCGTACCGCAGCCGGTGAGGAAATGGAAGCGAACCTCGGTGAAGGATTCACCAAGGACGTCACCGCTCACGCATGGCGTACCGCCTTGGATCCACACGGCGACTGGATTCCATCGGTGCTTCGCGCTGCAGATCGACGCCTATCTGAGGTGCGACGCACCGTGAAAGATGCCGGCGGTCTGATTATTGCCACCGATCACGAGGACGCCCGCGGTTACGCCACGCAGCTCGAAGCGATCTGTGGCGAAAAAGTCACGACCATCCTCTCCGATGATCCCAAAGCTTCCGAGAAGATCGATGAATTCTCGGCCTCCGAAGCCCGGTGGATGGTCGCCGTGCGCATGGTGTCTGAAGGCGTTGACGTACCGCGTTTGTGCGTGGGCGTGTATGCCACCAGTACTTCGACTCCGCTGTTCTTTGCCCAGGCTGTTGGGCGCTTTGTGCGTAGCCGCAAGCGTGGGGAAGTAGCGAGCGTGTTCTTGCCTTCCGTGCCAATTCTCATGGCTTTGGCCAACGAGATGGAGGTCGAACGCGACCACGCGCTGGATAAGGAAGGCTCCAAGGACGAGGACGGTCTGGACGATTCACTTCTTGAGGCTGCCAATAAGGAAGAGAAGGCTAGCGATGAGCTGGCGCGCAATAAATTTGAAGCTCTGAATTCGCAGGCTTCCTTTGACCGTGTGCTCTTTGATGGCGGCGAATTTGGTACCGGCGCAGATATCGGTAGTGATGAAGAACTAGGATTCCTAGGCATTCCAGGCCTGCTGGAAACCGACCAAGTTTCTGAACTGTTGCGCAAACAGCAGAGTAAGCAGATCAATCGGGGTGGCACGAAACCCGAACCGGTTTCTGATCACCGCCGAATGATGGAATTGCGTACGAAGCTCTCCAAGAACGTTTCGGCGTGGGCCGCCCGTACCGGAACGCCCCATGGACAGATTCACAATAAGCTGCGCAGCATTTGTGGCGGACCGGCAGTTCCTCAGGCCACCGCCGATCAGCTGCAGGCTCGTATCGACAAATTGCAAGACTGGTTCGTCGGTCGCAAATAAGCCTGCTGACAGGTACTAGTGCCATAATTCTGCCATGGCTAAAAATGAATTATCGGTAGCAGCCCGGGTCCATCAAAGAGATCGCGCTCGGGCTGCTGCTTCGTATCTAGCCATCTTTTTAGGCCTGATCAGCCTGTTCGCCCCGGTGATCGCCCACTTAGCCGGAGCCGCGCCCCTGCTGTTTTCCGGCCCGTTAGCGGCCTTCCCACCTTTTCTTTACCAAATTTCGCGCATCTACATTATTTTTGGAAGCTTCAGCCTCTTCGTAATGGCGCGATACCTTCGCTCGGGCAACCGACTTGCGTGGGGAGTTTCGATAGCGTTGCTGGTGCTCATTGCGCTCTTCAATATTGGAAAGACCATTGATTGGCCAGTGGCGGTGCTCAGCCTCGCAGGGGCGGCGTGGTTGGCTGCAAACCAAGCCGCGTTCCCGGTACGCCCCGGAAAGGTCCTCACTCGGCGTTCCCTGTTGGTCGGTGCAGCGGTGCTTCTCTTGGCAACCATCATTGCCGTTGGACTGTTGATCCATCTAGTTCGAGATAATGCAATGAGCCTGGGCGATGGAGTACGCACGCTCTTTAGCTCATTGGATGTGGAACTTCACGAACGCGGCGAGCACCCGCGACTAGAACTGCTGCTGGCCTTGGTGCTGAGCATCGTGGGTTTGGTGATGTGGCACCTGCATGTGGCCAATCACGTCAGAGACATTGGTGCACAGGAACACCACGAAGCTCGTGAACGGGCCCGCAGCGTCATCGATGCCTACGGTGGTGGCACCCTGGACTATTTTGCCTTGCGCGATGACAAAGAATGGTTCTTCCTCAAAGACTCGGTGCTCGCTTACGCTATTCGTGGCTCAGTCTGCCTGGTGTCTCCAGATCCAATTGGTCCAGCCGAGCAACGCGAAGAAATCTGGGCCGAGTTCATGCTCTGGGCAGAGCACCACGGCCTGGCCGTGAGCGTGCTGGCGGCGGGCGAAGAATGGCTGCCGATTTACGAGGATAGCGGTCTGCACACGGTGTATCTGGGCGATGAGGCGATCGTGGACTGCCAGAATTTTTCTTTGGCCGGCAAGAAGTCGAAGTCTTTGAGACAGGGACACGCCAGAATCTTACGTGCCGGATATTCGGTACAGCACGTTGACCCCTTGCAGATCTCCGATGAGCTCAAGAAGCGGCTGGAAGCGTTGAGCCTGCAGAGCCGACAAGGTGAGGTTGAGCGTGGTTTCTCCATGACCCTCTCGCGTTTGTTTGATCCGGAGGATAAGGGCCTAATGCTTTCGATCGCCAGCGATGCTCAAGGGATTGCCCAAGCGTTTATCCAGTGGATGCCAGCCTCTGCAGCTAACGGCTGGTCGCTGGATGTTATGCGTCGGAGCACTGCTGACGATATGCCAGGTGGGCTCATGGATTTCATCATTATTGAAACCATCGGGAGATTGGCCGTTGAAGGCAAGCGTGGTTTGGGGCTCAACTTTGCGGTGTTGCGTGATGCCGTGGCAGAAGATAAAAATTCTTCGAGGTTCGAGAAGCTGGTGGCTCAACAAGCATCCAAACATGCTCAGGTAGCTTCCCTCTGGAAGTTTAATGCCAAATATGACCCACAGTGGCAACCGCGATATGCAGCCGTAGGAACCATGGATCTGTGGTTAGCTCAAGGTTTGAGCATGGCCCATGCCGAAGGTCTGGCCGAGTTCCCCTCCTTGCCGTCACTCGGATCCTCTGGAACACAGCGAAACAAAAAATGAGGTCTACATCTTTTCTACCCGAAAAGAGCCAGCGAGAGTTATCTTTGATCATGGTTTCGAGACGGGCTCATACGAAAGGGTGAACCTCAGGGTTGTTGGAAAGGCCAGAAAACATGAACAATCGTGAAAAGTATTTCCGGTATGCTTTAAGCAGTGGGGCATTGGCTTACTCCTCAGGCATGCTCAGCGAAGCCATACTGGGATGGAAATTAGATCCACGCACGACACTTCTATCCGAATTGGCCGCCCGCCAGCATCGGGATAGAAGAATTTTCCAGGCCACAGACATCCTCGCCGGAACGTTATTTATTGGGGCTAGCGCGGTACCACAGCATCGCCGTGCAACAACGCTTCGAGTGTTATTAGCGTTCTTTGGTACAGCCACCATTGCTGATGCACTCAGCCCCCTGGACTACCCGATTTCTCAAAACGAGCAGAACCCGAGGGCGCAGAAGCATCGCGGAGCCCCGAGCCTTCGCCATCGGGCGCACTATCTCACCACGACTCTCGCTGGCAGCGCCGCTGCGGGAATTTGTCTGCACGATTGGCTGCTGCAGCGTCGTCAGTCGAATACGGTGCGAAAGTTTGCTGGCCCCGCCGTGATTTTGGGAGAAATCGCGGGAGTCGTGGCTTTGGCCTCCCCGCGGCTTTTACCTGGAATTGTGCAGAGGATGCAGACCCTTGGATTTACTGCCATTTGCCTGGATTTAGCTCGACGTGGATTGGCTACTTCAGATTCGCCAAGACTGTGAATTCAGCTTGCGTGTAGGGCCAGTTATAGCTTCTCGGAACTTTTCTCCACCCGGTCGTAAGTAAGTATGCGAATCCCCGAATCGAGCACGGTTTGTGCGACCGGTTGGAAACGGTGAAAGTTATAGGGGCCATCAAAAAGCGGGATGCCTGCTCCGATCACCGACGGATTTAGTTTGAGGATCAGCCGATCTATTTCCGGCAGCAAACTGTGGGCCAGTTTTCCACCACCGACCAACCACAAGTCTTTTCCGGGTTCATTTTTCAGCTGGCGCACCCGCCCTAATGCATCGTCGTGCACAATCTCGACGGCAGGGTTTTGGCTCTTGAGGGTGGTTGAGAAAACCAAATGGCGAAGGTGCCGATAGGCATCGGTGGTCCCGGCAGCCAAACCAACTTCGTAGGATGCACGACCTTCAAGAACAGTGTCGAAGGTGGTGCCAGGATCGGTAATCCCTAGAGCTTCACGCGCGGCTGAGGGCAAGGTTTCGGGGTAGTGCTCGATCATGAAACCGATGAGGTCTTCAGCTAGTGGGAAGAACTCGCCTGAGCTGGGATCTCCGCCTTCAGGCCCGGCAATGTAGCCGTCCAAAGTCGTGGCGACGTGGTACACGAGCTTTCGCATGTTGGTCCGTTCTTGGAGACACCGGTGTGCCCCCAAGCATGCGCACGTAGTGAGGCAACGGTCAAGTACCTCGCGACGATCAGGGATCGGTTCGCACCTACCCTAAAGTCAGAACCGTGACTCCGGCATCGCGTAATTCATCATGAACGGATGGCAGGTTTTCGGGCGTGACGGCAGCTGTCAGCGGCGAGATGACTGTGGCGCTAAAACCCTCAGCCACAGCATCCAAGGCAGTGGCGCGCACGCAGTGATCTGCCGCCAAACCGACAATGTCCACGGTGGTGATGCCTGCTTCGCGTAACCACGGGGCCAACAACGGGCCACTTTCATCGTCAATAGGGGCACCATCGACGAGCTTGCGTGCTTCAAATCCTGAATAGGCGGCGGTAAATCGGCCCTTGGCAAAGCGCGCGTCGACCGGCGTATCTTTGAGCAGCGGGTGTAGCTCGGCCCCGGCGGTTCCAGCAACACAGTGTGGTGGCCACGAATCAACGTAGTCCGGCGTTGATGAAAAGTGGGCTCCGGGCTCAATGTGCCAGTCTTGCGTGGTGATCACGGCCGAATAACTCTGGCGGCGTTCGGCAATATCGCTGGTGATCGCTGCGGCGACGGCATTCCCGCCCGCTACGGCCAGGGCACCGCCCTCGCAAAAGTCAGGTTGTAGATCAATGATCAGCAGGGCTCGAGTCATGGCTTGCTCCTTGATGCGGGCCGTTGAATTAGCCTTGTGATGAGGCTACGGCCCGCAACTGAGATTTTCGTGTGTTTTCAGTTCTGAATCATGATCGTTGGAATGACCGGTTCGCCACGCTGCAACTTACGGGCAACGCCGGGCAGTTCTTGGATCGATGCGCGGTGACGTTCGGTGGCCTTCGTGACACCGCTAGCACCCGTGTAGGACTGATCAATTTCGCCATTGACCACCAGTGGTACAACCAGCTCACGCTCTGGGCCACCGGTGGTGTGCTCGGTGGTGGAGACAACTTCCGCCACAGCGCGGTCACGGTCATTGAGCTGACGGACCGCGTGCTTGCGACCGCCAACGCTAGCCTTATTTGCGGCGGCTTTGGCCACGGGGATCCACTCGCCGGCATCATCTTGACGCGCAACAAGCTTGTAAACCATGGAAGCGGTGGGGTGTCCGGAACCGGTGACCAGGGCGGTGCCTACGCCATAGGAATCAACCGGGGCGCTGGCCAAGGCAGCGATAGCGTACTCGTCCAAGTCCGAAGTGACGGTGATCTTCGTATTCCAATTGCCGAGGTCATCCAATAGCTGACGAACCCAACCGGCCTGTTGCACCAGGTCTCCGGAATCGAGGCGAACCCCGCCAAGCTCAGGACCGGCGACTTCAACAGCGGTGCGAACCCCTTGTTCGACATCGTAGGTATCTACCAACAAGATCGTGTCCTTACCCAAGGACGCGACCTGCGCTTCAAAGGCGGCGCGCTCCGAATCGTGCAGCAGGGTGAAGGAGTGGGCAGAGGTTCCCACGGTCTTTAGCCCGTAACGAGCACCTGCCTCCAAATTCGAGGTTGAAGCGAAGCCGGCAATCATCGCTGCGCGGGCTGCGGCAACGGCCGATTCTTCGTGGGTGCGTCGTGATCCCATTTCGATGCAGGGACGATCTCCTGCCGAGGCGATCATGCGAGAAGCCGCCGAGGTAATGGCCGAGTCGTGATTCATCACCGAGAGCAGGTAGGTTTCCACCACACAGGCTTCGGCGAAGGTGGATTCGACGGTCAGCAGGGGAGAGTTAGGGAAGTACAGCTCGCCCTCGGCGTAACCGGAAATGTTCCCGCTGAATCGGTAGTTTTCCAAGTACTTGATGGTCTGAGCGTTGACTACCTTGTTGTCTTTGAGGAAGCGCAGCTGCTCGTCGTCAAAATGAAAATCAGCCAGTCCTTCAAGCAAGCGTCCGGTGCCGCCAACAACACCATAGCGACGTCCCTCAGGCAAGCGCCGTGCGAACGCTTCAAACACGGAAGGGCGGTGGGCCGCACCGGACTCGAGTGCCGCCTGAAGCATGGTCAACTCATAGTGGTCGGTGAAGAGGCTGGTGCGCATGGGACGCTCCTGAAGATCGAAAAAGTATCAGCGGTGGTGCTGCTTGTACTAGCAGACCGGTTTTTACTGTATAACGGCTCACGCTGAAGATGATATTTACCGTGTCCTGCGTGGCGTTCAGAATCGACGCGTAAAATAGAAATTATGACCGCAATGCCCGATGTACTTCCGGAAATCGAAACCGCCGCCACGTATGAAAAGCCATGGCGCTTGATTGTGTGGAATGACCCGGTGAACTTGATGAGTTACGTGGCCTATGTTTTCCGTTCCTACTTTGGATTCACGGCTGAAAAGGCTGAACAGCTCATGTTGCAGGTGCACCATGACGGATTCTGCACTGTGCGCTCTGGTAGCCGTGAAGCCATTGAATCGGATGTCCAAGCAATGCACGGATTCGGGCTTAACGCGACCATGACCCAGGAGGCCTAAGGGTGGCCAAGGCCTTCAAATACGGTGCCCACGGAATTACTGGCACCTTGCATTCTGCCGAGCGTAAGTTACTGCGCGAACTCTTTGGTGATGTGATCACCATGCTCGAAGAGCGTGCACTGGTACATCAACTTCCTGACGATATCGACCCCTTATACGCTTTGACCGGCATGCGGCCAGAGTCGATGGATCTGCCGCCGGTCACTGATCCGGCACTATCCAAACTTCTACCTGATGCCAGCGCTGACCCCGTGATGGCAGCAGAGCACCGTCGACTGACCGAAGCTGACTTGATTGCACAGAAGATCGGCAGGTTGCGCGAGGCCCAGTTCCTGATGGAAACCGACAAGATCGTGCTGGAAAATCAGAACGCACAACGCTTTGCGCAGGCACTGAATGATGTCCGGCTTGTCTTGGCCGAACGCCTCGAAATCCGAGACGAACAGGATGCCGAACGCGTTTCTGAAGTCTTGGACGCGGCGGAGGTCGAAACCCCTGAAGAGTATCTAGCGTTGGTTTATAACTTGGTTTCCTGGGTGCAGGATACGTTGATGAGCGCCCTGATGGATGCGGAGTATTAATCGATGAATTCCTATTTTGCTAGCGAACAAGTTTCAGTACCTGACTCCGATACGCCGATCGGCATCTTTGACTCGGGCGTTGGTGGCCTGACCGTAGCTCGCGCAGTGATTGATCAGCTCCCGGGCGAATCGCTGATCTATGTTGGTGATACGGCAAACTCGCCTTACGGACCCTTGCCGATTGCTCAGGTGCGCGCCAATGCCTTGGGTGTGATGGATGAGCTGGTGGATGCTGGCGTGAAATTGCTGGTGATCGCCTGCAACTCGGCGTCGGCCGCGGTCTTGCGTGATGCGCGGGAACGGTACACCGCTAGATACGGAATTCCGGTGGTGGAAGTCATTCAGCCTGCGGTACGCCGTGCGGTGGCTGGCTCCAAGAATGGCAAAATCGGCATCATCGGCACGCAAGCTACGGTAGGTTCGCGAGCCTACGAAGATGCCTTCGCTGCTGCCCCTGATCTTCAAGTGACCTCCGTGGCCTGCCCGCGTTTTGTAGAGTTCGTGGAATCGGGAATTACTGCCGGACCAGAACTTCTGCAGATTGCGCAGGAGTATTTGGCGCCACTTCAAGAAGTTGGCGTGGACACCCTGATTTTGGGATGCACCCACTACCCATTGTTAACCGGCGTCATTTCTTATGTCATGGGTGATGGCGTCACCTTGGTTTCCAGCGCAGAAGAAACCGCCAAGGATGTTTTCCGTGCATTAACGCGTCATTCATTGGTGCGCGAAGATGGTGTCGCGGCGCGTCATGAGTTCCTTGCCACAGGCAACGCTGATAGTTTTGGTGTACTGGCTCGCCGTTTCCTCGGACCCGAGGTTTTGCAGGTGCGCCACGTGGACCATGTGGCCGCCCACTACCCGACCGGCGCGATTGCGCAGATTACTCCGCAAATGATTGCCGCGTCGAAAGCGAGAAACGAATGAAGCTGACCATCATCGGATGCACCGGGTCGTTTCCTGGACCGGGATCTCCCGCGTCCTGTTACCTGGTGTCCGCCTTTGATGGCACGCGCGACTGGAAGATTCTCCTAGATTTAGGTTCCGGCGCGCTGGGCGTTCTGCAACGCTACACAGATCTTAAAGACATTGATGGGATCATGATTTCCCATCTACACCCGGATCATTGCATGGACCTTTGCGGTCTGCATGTGGCGATTCGTTGGGATCCTAATGGCTGGGGTCGTGAACGCATGCTGGTACACGGACCTGCTGCGACCGCCAACCGCATTGAAACTGCCTATTCCTTGCCCGACGGTGACACCATGGCCAAGGACTACGACTTCCAAGTATGGACGCCGAACAAGCCAGTAAAAATTGGGCCCTTCACCATCACCCCTTATCCGGTGCGTCACCCGATTGAAGAAGCCTACGCGTTGCGCGTGGAGGCAAGCGAACCGGGCCCAGATGGCGAAATGCTCACCAGCGTCCTGACGTACTCGGGGGATACCGACACCTGCGATGGTCTGGTAGAAGCAGCCAAAGGCGCAGATATGTTCCTCTGCGAAGCTGCTTTTGAAGAAGGCCGCGATGATCATATCGACGGCGTACACCTGACCGGTAAACGTGCCGGCGATATGGCCACCGCAGCCGGCGCTGAACGTATGCTACTCACGCACATTCCGGTGTGGACCGATATCAATAAGGTTGTGGAAGAAGCCAAGGGAACCTACTCCGGTGGTATTGCCGTGGCAGTATCCGGCGTGACCTATGGCGTGTACTCGGGAAGCCTGAAAGAAGATAAAGATCCTTCTCTGTTTAGAGGGGAGCGCGGTACCGATTATTTGAAGACGCGTACCGGCACCTTGCCCACCATTTCTTATGAAAAGACGCGTAAGTTCCCACTACTTAAACGTAAAAAGTAAATACCAAACGAAAGATCAGCATTACCGAAACGGCCAGCTTCGTTGCGGTGGTGCTGATTCTTTGTTGCAGTCCTAGACAATACTTTATGCCGCCACGAGGTGTATTTCACCGTAACTCTCTGGCGAGCACGTGAAAATCATCGGGTACGCGTGGTTAGGATGGAATCATGACTTTACGCGCTGACGGCCGAGGAGCCGCGCAACTTCGAGATATCACTATCACCCGCGGCTGGTCCGCTCAGGCCGAGGGCTCTGCACTGATTGAATTCGGTAACACCCGAGTACTGTGCACCGCTTCATTCACCGAGGGCGTGCCACGCTGGCTCAAGGGACAGGGCACCGGATGGGTCACCGCCGAATACGCCATGTTGCCACGTGCCACCAACACCCGTAATTCCCGCGAATCGGTCAAGGGCAAGCTCTCGGGACGTACTCACGAAATCTCGCGACTGATCGGCCGTTCACTACGTGCCGTTGTTGATACCAAGGCGCTGGGCGAAAACACCATCGTGCTGGACTGCGATGTATTGCAGGCAGACGGTGGCACCCGTACCGCGGCAATCACCGGTGCCTACGTAGCGCTGTCCGAAGCCATCACCTGGGCTCGCTCGCAGGGTATCGTGAAAGAGAACGCCAAGGTTCTCACCGACTCGGTGGCCGCGATCTCCGTGGGCATCATCGACGGAACCCCAATGCTTGATTTGCCTTACGAGGAAGATGTCCGAGCAGAGACCGACATGAACGTTGTTGTCACCGGTTCTGGCGACTTTGTTGAGGTTCAGGGCACCGCGGAAGGTGTTCCTTTCAAGCGCGCCGAATTGGATGCTCTGCTTGATCTTGCTTTGGGTGGAACCAACGAACTGGCACAGATCCAGCGCGAAACGTTGAAGATCACCAAATGAGTAAGCCAGTCCTCGTTCTCGCATCGCACAACCAGGGCAAACTGCGTGAGCTACGCGAATTGTTGCGTGGACAGGTATCTGGGCTGGACGTTGACACTCAAGTCATTGACGCAGCCACCGCTGGGGCTACCGACCCAGTGGAAGACCAGGTCACCTTTGAAGGCAACGCGCTGAAAAAGGCCCGCGAAATTGCAGCTTCGACCGGACTGATTGCGCTCGCCGATGATTCTGGTCTGAGCGTTGATGTTCTTGGTGGTGCTCCTGGAATCTTCTCGGCCCGGTGGTCCGGTGTCCACGGAAATGATGAAGCGAATATTGATCTATTGCTTGCGCAGTTGGGCGATATCGCTGCAGAGCATCGCGCAGCGCAGTTTGTCTGTGCCGCTGCCTTGGCGACTCCGTCCGGCGACGAATTCGTTGAACTGGGCAAGGTAGAAGGCCAGCTACGCACGGAACGCGCTGGTGATCATGGATTTGGTTATGACCCAATCTTTGAGCCTGTCGGGGCCGGAAAATCGATGGCAGAGCATACTCCACAGGAAAAGAACGCGATCTCTCATCGGGCTCGAGCCTTTGCTGCCTTGCTTCCCACCATTGTTGAGGCTGTCAGCAAAGCAGTAAACAACAGCTAATCATTGGCAGCGCAACGCCAGCCAGTGGCTACCTTGCGGTAGTCGCTGGCTGGCGTTGCGCATTAGGCCGGATGATTGATCCGGTCAGTTTCTAGGAACTGGAAGTGGCCGAGGCGCTTGGCGTAGCGTCATCCTCTTCCGTTTTTGGTGCCGTGGAAGGCTGCTGCGTATTCGGCGTCGTGCTATCGGCTGATTCAGAAGTGAAGTGCGAGCGGATGGAATCTGCTTCGCTACTCACGGTGTCAGCATCAATGAGATCACTCGCTTCGTTATTCAACAGCGTGGTCCACTTAGTCAGGATTTCTTCGGCAGTGCCCGAGTCGTAGAGCTTATTGGTCAACTCGGTCTTCGCTGCTTCATACTGTGCCTTGAAGTTTTCGTCGGCGAGGAAGCGGGTTACCAGAGCGTTGGATTTTCCGCCCATCGACCGGCCACCGTTTTGACCTCCGGCAGCCTTGTCGTCCGTGGTCTTAGTGTCACCATTGGTAGCTGTCTTGTCGTCCGAGGAGTTGTCATCGGTTGACTTCTGGTCTGTGGAGTCTTGATCAGTGGAGTTCTGATCTGGGGGAGTCATATTGCCTCCAGGAGCGCCACCCTGACCATTCATTTCAGGACGTTGTCCTCCACCGCCACCACCGAATGACAGGCCGTCTGGCATCTCTCCGTTAGCTAGATCCTTGAGAACATCGATCAGTTCGGTGCCATCCTCCAGAGTCATCTGATCGGGGAGCTCGACGCCATCTGGAACCGTGCCCGCCTCAATCTGTTTCTTCGCATCGTCTAGTTCTAGTCCGTCAGGGAGCATGCTCGTCAGCAGGGAATCGGTGTCCATCTTGCCTGGGCCACCACCGGCGTTGTCCCCGCCCATTCCGCCACCTGGGCCGCCACCCATACCGCCGCCTTGGCCTCCTCCCATGCCACCGAAGGAAAGGTTTTGATCCCAAGCGACAACTGTCATCGTTTTCGATTCGCTGTCGTATCGGAGGAATGAGTTGTTACCAGGGCCGTCGATGTCGTCAGTGTTCGACACCAGGTCCTGCATCGCCAAGTAGGTGGCGAACTGATCTGTATCTAGATAATCGGAGAGCTTGCTGGAGAAATCTTCATCGGACGAGTTATTCACGAAGTCCAGGAAAGTAGCGATTGGGGTCAGGTCATCCGTACCGGACTCAACGTCGAAAGCAGACTCGTAGTCGCTGCCAGAATCACCGCGGTAGGAGTAGTCACCATCGGCATCGGCCTTGTAGGTAATTCCCTCACCTTCAAAAGTTTCTTCGCTGTAGAGCTCATCGGAGGGGTTATCAATGACCAAGCGTAGTTCTGCATCTGAACCGTTCAAGGAGAACCGGGTTGCTGCAGCGTGTTCGGTGGCAAGTCCAGCTTCACCAAGCAGGTCAAGAGCGACCGCTTCATTCAGAGAGGACTCGCTTGAGTTGGTTCTCACGACGAATTCGGTTCTACCGGAGTAGCTCTGGTTTTCCTCGTATTTATCCAGACGCAGGATCCACGGTAGGGTCGCGGCGTCCGAGGATTCATCGGTACCGCGAAGCGTGGAGTTGCCCTTCAACTTCAAACCAACATTTTTGAAAGTGGTTCCGTCGATCGTGACATCCGCAGAAATCCATTCCTTGGATCCGTCGGTGGCATAGGCCTTCAACGCGGCAGTGATGTCATCTGGATCAGCGGTGACACTGATTTCGTGGACAGTATCGGCGTTGAAGAAGGTGGAGGTTTCGCTACTGACTTCGGTGTTGATAATGCTGTGAGACGAAGCAGTGGCTGAAGTGGTGCAGCCTGCTAGGGCCAAGGCACCGATGGACAATGAGGCGACGGCCGTCATTACTCGTGGGGATCTAATACTAAAGCGACGAGGGGACTGCGCCCGATGGTTGGGTGAGTCAAACATGATGCTCCTAGGGGTGCAGGGACACTGCAGTGGATATTTTGTGTTTGGTTGTCTTGTGCCAGCGATTGGCTGGGAGATTCTGGTTCAGCAGGCTCATGCCGGTAGCAAATTTGGAAATTCTAGATGGTCGAATCTGATGCCGCCACAGCAATTTGTCGGCAGGTCCCGCGTTCAGCGCTGACTTTGTTTCCACGATGATTTCGTTGCATTCAAGCCGGAACCCTGTGCGGGGATCGGTCCAGACCAGGTTGTTATCTACCGTGACTCGACTGTTGGTCTCCGGGAGGAACAGCGTGGTTCGGCTGTAGGAAGAGTCAATGACAGGGATCAGGCTGGTTGGAACGATCGGGCAAGAACCCAGCTCGTGATCAAGGGTTTCCTGGATGTACTCCAGCGACTGTGCACTGAGTGCTGCGCGGGCCGCAAAGGGATGTTCAATGCGTTCCTTGACGGTCTGTTCGCGGGCGCCTTCGGTTTTGACTTCGAGATAGCACTGCTGGGTATCCATATAGCTTCTGGTGCGCACCTTAAAACGGCGGCGACGCGGATGAGCTGCTAGGTGGAAACTGGCCAGGTCTGGCGTATCGAAGTAGACCGAAGTGTAGTCCGAAGCTCGGCGCCCATCGATGGATAGCACCAGTGCTTGCTGGGCTAATAGCGGGAGCACCTGCTCGGCCTGCTGTTGAGTGAGAATGTATTTGCGGTCGGTACGGGTTTGAAGGGCTGCTGCCTCGTTGAGTTCGTCGAGGCTAATGGTTTGAAGTTGGTCGCTGAAATTCATCGGGTCTGTCCGGTAATCACTTCGTGGTTTTCTGCGGAGCGTGAAGAATCTGGCTCAATCATGCTTAGACTGGGTCGCGAGTAACGGACCTTCACGATGGTCTTGTCGTTGATTAGATCCAGCTGCTGAACTACTGCCTGGTGGATGGTTGCCCCACCAAAGAGCATGCTCAGGTGTGCGTTGAGCTCATCATCATCGGCAATGGCACGGTCTAGGACGACTTCTTGATGGCGGTAGGAAGGCAAGACCTTTGAATGATCAGCTACCAGCATGGCCACCAAGATCAGTGCGACCAAGGTGATTGGCAACCAGACCGGAGTCGGGCCCATGCCGGCGATCAGGCCGATGGCCAGAGCTGAGAAGTAGTAGGCAATTTCGTGCTGTTCAAGCTCGGTGGAGCGCAGACGGATGATGGACAGAACGCCGAACAGTCCCATTCCGAGTCCTGCGCTGACGGTGCTTCCGGCTAGGGCCGTCGCGACAGCGAATACACCGATGTTGATTCCGATATACGACACTGCCAAATCTCGGCGGCGGTGGCGACGTAGGTACAGGCCAAAGGTGAGGATCAGGATGGCAGCGATATCGACAGCTGCGAAAAGCAAGACGTTCATGGATTTCCTTGTAGTTCTTCGGAAAGGGGGTTGTTAAAAGTCTTGAATTACTTGCTGTGGGATTCGTAGGACATCTTCATGAGGAAGCTAAGGGGCAGGTCAGATCACACTCTCGGGAATGGATTTCTGAGAATTTCGTAGTGGATTGTCACGCGGAATTCTGCAGTTTTTCACCTAATTTTTGGCTTCTGTATGCGTTCTTTATGCGAATCCTAAGAAAGTGAACCCAGTAGCTCTTGCGCTTCTCTGCTACTGGTTCTATGGTTAGTTACATGACTAACTAACCCACTAACTAACCTGGTGGGAACGAACACTGAAGGGAGCCAGCATGATCGATGATTCAAAGCCCATATTCATACAGATTGCTGAGCTGATTGAGAACGACATTGTCTCTGGTGTTCTTGCCGAAGAAGCCCAAGTTCCATCAACCAATGAGTTCGCAGCCTTCTATCGGATCAATCCAGCCACAGCGGCTAAAGGGATCAATCGGCTCGTCGAAGATGGGCTGCTCTACAAAAAACGGGGGATCGGAATGTTCGTCACCGAAGGTGCGCCACAACGGTTAAGAGAACAGCGTCGCGAAAAATTTCAGCAGCAATTTATTACGCCACTCACCGCCGAAGCTTCGAAACTAGGCATCGGCATCAACGAATTGGTGGCCATGATCAAAACCAGTTCGGATACCTAAAACTTCGTCGCAAGGCAGGGAAGGTACGTCATGACTCAAGCAACAGCAATCGCCATCCGCGATTTGACCAAAACCTACAAAGACCTCAAAGCACTAGATAACATCAACCTCGATCTGGAACCCAACCGGATCTACGGTCTGCTCGGACGCAACGGTGCCGGCAAGACGACGCTGATGTCCATTTTGACCGGTCAAAACTTCCAAGACCACGGATCTGTGCAGGTCTTTGGACACGAGCCCTTCGAGAATGATGCAACTCTTGCTCGAATTTGTTTCATCAGGGAATCCCAAAAATACCCCGATGACTTCAAAGTCCATCAAGCATTTGCTGCAGCTTCCCTATTCTTTGAGAACTGGGATCAGCACCTGGCCCAAGAGCTGATGAAAGAATTTGATCTGCCAGCCAAGCGCAAAATTAAGAAACTCTCCCGCGGTCAACTCTCCGCGGTAGGAGTGATCATCGGCCTGGCCTCGCGAGCTGAAATCACCTTCTTCGACGAACCATATTTGGGCCTAGACGCGGTAGCACGGCAAATCTTCTACGATCGTTTGGTCGCGGACTTCGCCGAATATCCACGCACGATCGTGCTCTCCAGCCACCTCATTGATGAGGTCGCCAACCTGCTTGAACACGTAATCGTGATCGACAAAGGCCAGATAGTTATCGACGCCGATGCCGAAGAACTCCGCGGCGCAGCAGTGACCGTCACCGGAGATGTTGCCAAAGTCCAAGAATTTATCGGTACCGCGAAGGTCCTGCATCGTGATGCACTCGGTGCTCTGGCCAGCGTCACCATCGAATCCCAGCTTGATGCGGGGCGCCGCGAGCAAGCCAAGCTTATGGGACTCGATCTCAGCCCGGTGTCACTACAACAATTCGTAGTTCGTAGCTCGTTGAGTTCAGCGAGCGAAAGAGTCGATGAAAAGTCGGAGGCTTGGTCATGAACCGCATCATCAAAGTTGCCCGCATGCAACTGATCAACAAGGCCACTTTCATTGGCATTCCGTTGCTCATCTTGTTCAGCGCATTCCTTTTTACCGTGGTGATCTGGTGGCTGGTCCGCCGAAACGATGCTGAAGGTATCCTCTACGGCGGCGGCGCTCAAGCCCCGATGTGGTACTTTCTTGCCCTGGGTATTCAAGCCTTGACCCTCACTTTCCCCTTCTCCCTCGGGATGAGCATTTCACGTCGGAGTTTTTATCTGGGGACATTGGCCTTGTTCGCAACCTGCGCACTCGTGCTCTCGGTTTTCTACTACCTCATGGGATTGGTAGAGACGGCTACCGGGGGTTGGTGGTTAGACGGACGCTTCTTCGCTCTGCAATGGATTTCCGAAAATAATTGGTTCATTCAGATCATGTTCTACTTCGTACTCATGGTCTTGTTGTTCATGATCGGCTTCCTCATTGCCACGATCTACATGCGCTGGCGGCAGATGGGTATGGTCTTCTTCTTCACCTCGCTGGGCATCCTAGTCATAGGTGCCATCGCCCTAATCACTTTCACTGATACCTGGATGCAGTTTTGGGAATGGGTGATGACGTGGAGCGCCGGTGGAGTGACGCTCTGGGGAGGCCTAGCCGCCGTATTGATGGCAGGATGCTCATATCTCACGCTACGAAAGGCAACTGCGTAGTTGCATAATCGACGAGCCGGTGCACGCTTCCCGTTCAAAAACGACGGGCAGCGTGCACCATGTCGTTGTATCCGCTGGCACCCATGGGCCAAGAACGAACCTTGCTATTCTCGGTAAGTACCACGGCGAAAGCTGGCTTTCAAACCTTAAAGTCATGGCCCGTATCCCTAGGAGGACGTTCATGAGCACCCGAGCAGCCGGAACCCGCACAAGTCACGGCGCACTAGAACTCCGACGAACTTTTTCCCAGTCTCCGAGTGAATTATGGTCTTACCTCGTCAATTCCAAGCGTCTGGCATTGTGGTTCGGTACTTACAGCGGTGACCCGGATAGCGAAGCAGTGGATGTTGTATTGCTGGCTGAAGAAGGTGAACCCAGCGAGCAGGTGGAAATTCTAGAATGTGATCCTCAAGCTTTGGTACTGAAAGTACGTACCGGCGAAGGGGAGGGGAGCTGGCAACTGGAACTACAGGTTCACACTGACGGGGCCGGCAGTGAACTCATATTCCAAATGCCCGGTTTAGTGCCCTCCATGGCGGGTTCGGTAGGACCGGGATGGGAGTACTACCTTGACCGTCTGACTGCCGCAGTCAGTGGAGGCGATGTCGGAACCATCGATTTTGAGAAGGATTATTATCCGGCGCTGAGCGAATACTACGAGCAACTGTTTCAAGCGAAGTGACATTTCGGACCTGATGCCCAGTAATATCTGACTTCAAGCTACGACATGCCCAGCGGTTATTGTGTTGATGCCCTACGGTCCAAATGCTGATTAGCTACAAGTCAACAACGCTTCTATGGCTTCATGCTGCGCGTCAAACCGCCGTCGAGAACTTCGGGAGGAGAGCCTGTGATGCCAGAGCCAGGGATTAAGCGAGTAAGCTATTGGGCGTGGCATTGGACTTCACAGCAGTAGATTTTGAGACAGCAAACGGTTTTATCGGCTCCGCCTGTTCGGTGGGCCTGGTCAAAGTACGTTCCGGAAAAATAGTTGAAACCGAACAATGGCTGATGAAGCCACCTGAAGGTTTTGACCACTTTGATCCGCGCAATGTCTCAATCCACCACATCACCCCAGATATGGTCATTGACTCGCCACGCGTCACCCAGAAACTCCCCGAACTTCTCGACTTTATCGGCCCTGATGTGCTGGTCGCGCATAATTCGGCTTTTGACTCGGGAGTCATTCGGGCAGCCTCGGAGGCCAGCGAGATCCCCGTGCCAGGAATTGCGCACCTATGTACTGTGAAGCTTTCTCGCAAAGCCTATGACCTGCCCAGCTATTCTTTGCCTTTTGTGGCTGAAGAAGCTGGCCACCCCATCGAAAATCACCACGAGGCGCTCGCCGACTCCACCGCTTGTGCCTGGGCCATGATCGACATGGCAGGACGCAGTGGTCTTCAATCAGTTCTTGAAGCCGCGGATCACTACGGCGTGCGCTTGGGGCTCACCTCAGCATGGCAACCGGGCGATGAATACTCAAGAGCTACCCGCGATGCCCAAGGTTGGCTGGCCTCCGGACACCCATTGCCGCCACAAGATGCTTTTAATAACTGGCCTCAAGAAGGACCAAACCCTAGCCCTAATCCAGAAGCTGATCCCGGTCACCCGCTCTACGGGCAGATCATGGTCTTCACTGGCAATTTGGCCTTGCCTCGTCCACAAGCCAAGGAACTCGCTGCCGAGCACGGAGCCCAAACGGCTTCACGCGTGACCCGTGCAACGACCGCACTGGTCGTGGGGGATGGCTTTGTGCCTCAAGACTTAGCAAATGGTCGCTTGACCAACAAGGCAAAGCATGTGTTGCGCCTGCGTGAAAAAGGTCAGAAGGTCACCATCATTTCTGAAGGTGAATTCATGCAGATGGTCGGCGGGTTTGGGCTGACGGCCTGAACTATCGTGACATAAAAAAGTACAGCCGGCTCGTGTGAGCCGGCTGTACTTTTTGGTGAGGGTTACTGGCTAGACCAGCAGAGCCATCCAACGATCGTGCAATTCAGAAATGATGTCATCCAGGGCGCTGGCGGGGCGTTCGCCCACCGCTTCAGTTCCGTACACAGCAGCCAACAGTGCTACAGCGTAGGCATCAACTTCAGGATCCCTGTTTTCAGGATCCGACACCGCTGATTCAGGAGCCGCCTCAACGTCTGACTCGTCTGACTGCTCTTCTGCATGATCACCAAAGTATGCGTTGTAGGCATCTTCTGGTGAGAGCGAGATGTTCTCACGAATCTTGGAGACCACCGCACGCAGAGCGGAAGCTGAAGGGCCTTCTAGATCGACCAAGAGCTCGTCCCATTCTGTGGCTGACTCTTCGGAGCGTTCCATCGCGGAGCGAATGATTTTTGCTGCAGCCACCGCAGTTTTAGCTGCCTGAGCGTCGTGGGTTAGGAAGGCAGCTGCGCGAGCCAAGGTTTCCGTGGTGCCTATCGGTACACGGGCCAAGAGTGCGGTAATAGCTGCACGTGGCAACACGCCGGTTGAGTCAGCATCGGCACCGGTCGGGCGACCTGGCTGTCCCATATCAGCGCTGTTCAGACCCGAGATATTCTGCGGATCGCCATCAGCGATTTTTTCGAAGACCTCAACATTTGAGAATTCTTTATCGATCCAGCGGCCCAGGGGTTCGGGCGCCCCGGCAGGGAAGCTGCCGGTAAGTTTCTTGTAGCTACGTAGCGCAGCAAGCCACATGCAGGCTGCTTCGTCACTGGCGATACCATCACGAGCCCACTCCAACGCTTCTAGCAGGCCGTCGGCCAGGTAGAGCGGGAGGACTTCGGTGGCGCCGGGGTCGATGTCGTCGCGGGCGTGGGTTGCGCCGTCGGCTAGGCCGAGGAGGATCGCAAACACTTTGTCTGAGTAGTTCTCTGGCAGGAGTGCAGATTCACCGGATTCATTCACAGCTCCATTCTAATGTCCAAGTTGTCCCAGACATTGCATATGGTTGGAAATATGCGATTGCTACATACCTCAGATTGGCATTTGGGCCGGACCTTCCATGGTGCGTCCCTGATTGACGCGCAACGTAGTGTGCTTCAAGAAATCATCGATGTTACTGCCAATCAACACGTTGACGTGGTGCTGATTTCCGGCGATATCTATGATCGGGCGCTGCCTCACGTTGATGCGGTGCAATTGTGCAATTGGGCGCTTCGTGAACTGCGGGTCACGGGCGCCACTGTTGTCATCACCAGTGGCAACCATGATTCAGCTTCACGCTTGGGTTTTGGTGCGGATCTATTAGATAGCGCAGGGGTACACATCATCGCTGACCTTCAGCGCATGCTGAACCCGGTAATCTGCGATGCCGAAGATCATCAAGTGGTCATCTATGGCATTCCTTATTTGGAACCGCGGATGGTGATGGAACAGCTGGGAGCGAGTAAGGCCAGCCATGAAGCAGTAGTGCAGGCGGCCATCGGTAAAATTGATGAGCATCTGAGTACGCTGAATACTTCCCACAAGCCAGTGGTCTCGATTGCCATGGGGCACCTGTTCGCAGCAGGTGGTTTTTCTAGCGATTCCGAACGTGAACTGAGTACCGGAAATCTTGATGTTGTTCCTGTGGAGCTTTTTGAACGCTTTGATTACGCCGCGCTAGGACATTTACATGGCCGGCAAAAAGTCCGGGACCATGTGCGCTATTCCGGATCACCCCTGGCCTATTCCTTCTCCGAAGTGAAACAAACGAAGGGATTATGGCTCATCGACACCAACGCCAAAGGCATTGAAAGCGTCCAAGAAATCTTACTGACAGTTCCAAAGAAATTAGCCGTCCTCAAGAGGAAGCTCTCAGATCTGCTCAGCGACCCTGACCTTGAGTACGCTACCGAAGCATGGTGCCAAATCACGCTTACCGATGCGCAACGTCCCGCCGATGCCATGAACGCTCTGCGGGCCCGTTTCCCGGACACAGTGGTGCTGAACTTTGCTCCCGACGGCGGTGCGAGCAGCGAACAACCGGCGACGTACGCAGAACGGATGGCCAAGGCAACAAGCACCCAAGACGTGGTGGGTGACTTCTTAGAGCATGTGCGTGAACGTGCTGCTGATGAAGCCGAACGTGAAGTCATAACTGCTGTTATTCGTGCTACAAGAGAGGCGCAGGTCAGCCAGTGAGAATTCATAAACTCCAGATTCAAGCTTTTGGTCCCTTTGCACACAGCGAAGAAATTGACTTTGACGAACTCGCCGACGGTGGACTTTTCCTGCTTGACGGCCCCACTGGTGCAGGAAAATCAAGCATCCTGGATGCGATTTGTTATGCCCTCTACGGTTCACTGCCCGGAAGCCGAAGTGGCAGCCGGCAGATTCGATCCGACCATGCGGCCGCGGATCTGGCCCCTGAGGTGGTCTGCGAACTGACCATTGGAGACCGTCGTTTTGAAGTGACGCGTTCACCGGCGTGGATGCGCCCATCAAAGCGAGGCAAGAATAAAACCACAGAGCAGAAGGCATCGAGCCTCCTGCGGGAATTCACCCCGAATGGATGGAAAGAACTCTCCACCCGCAATGACGAAGTTGGGCATGTACTGGGCAGTCTTCTGGGCCTGGACCGGGAGCAGTTCACCAAGGTTGTGATGCTTCCACAGGGCGGATTTGCTGACTTCTTGCGGGCGAAAGCCAAAGACCGAGAAGAACTACTGGCGAATCTCTTTGACACTAGTGACTATGCGCGCATTGAAGAAGAATTCTCGGTGCGACTGGCCGAAGAACGTAAAAAAACCGAGAGCATTGAAGCACGGATCAGTGCTACTGAAGAGTCTATTCATGCTGAAGCACGTTCCTTCCTCGCCGGACGAGAGCTGGCCAATTCTTATGAAGAACCGGAAGAAGCGACAGTACTATCTGGCGACGAGTATTTTGCCAACTATCGATTGAGAATCAGAGATATTCTTCGGCAAGCTGAGGCTGAGGCTGAGAAATTCAGTAAGCACAAGACACAGACCGAGCAACTGACTCGTTCAATGGAAGAACGTCGACGGGTATTCGCCCGGCTTGGTGAACTAAAAGCAATGCGAGAACGCTTTGCCCAAGGCCATGAGGATGCGGTTGAGGCCAGCAGAAAACTAGAGCAGGACGCCAAGGCTGTCTCGGTACGCGCGTACCTCGAGCAGGTTTTGGACGCTCAAACCTCATTGGAGCAATCTGCGCAGGCTTGGGAAGAACAACGACAGTGGCTCATCGGCGCCACCAATCAGCGCTGCGAACCGAACGAATCCAGTTTAGAAACCTTGCACAACCAGAGCCGCGAAGTTGCCGACGAACTGGCTATCGCGAAGTCAGTTCTGGAAGAAGAAAAGCGACGCGCTCCCTTGGCCAAGCAGGTAACCCAGGCCGAACAAAGCACGGCAGAACACGAGAAATCTCGAATCCAGGCAGAGACAGACCTCGCAGGGTTGAAGGGCGAACGCGAGTTGTTGGGCAGCGAGGACCTGAACCACGTTGAAGCTGGCGAAAATCTGCACGACGCCAAAGAGCACTACCAACTGGTGGAGGCAAAAATTGCCCATGCCATCTCACGTGATGACCTGGAGAAAAAAGTCTTGGCAGCACGCGAAAAATTTAGTGCCCAAGAGCTGAAAACCGTCGAGGCTGAAAAGGGCTTGCTGGCTCTTCGCACTGAACAATTAGCACAAAGTGCTCTGCGACTGGCAGCCGCACTGGAAGAGGGGAAACCCTGCCTGGTTTGTGGCTCTGCTGAACATCCTGCTCCAGCCCAAGCAGATGCCGATGCCACGCTGATTGATGATGAACAGATTCAAGCATCAGAAGCCCTAGTAGCTGCCGCGCGTAAGGAAGCGCAAAAGGTGGCCCAAGTACGTGACACCCTGATTGCGAAACTAGAATCTGCGCAACTTGCCGCCGGTGAGTCGAGCGTCGAGCAGCTGAGAACGGATTTGGCTCAGTCTAAAGAGCAGATGGAGCTTGCAAATAAACGACTAGATACGATCAACGCACGCTTAACAAAACTCGAGCAGCTACGCACCCGCATCGAACAGCTCACAGCTCGTGCTGCTCAAGCCGCTCTGGATCATTCCACAGCCCAACAAAACGCATCTTCGTTGGCTGCCCAGTTACAGCAACTTGATGCCAAACTAGCTGAAATTCGTCGGGGCAAAAAGAACCTAGCCGAACAGGTCTTTGAACTTCAAGAAAAAGCTACGGGACTAGCAAAGTCGGTGCAGTCCTTGCGCTTGCTGCTTGAAGCTCGTGAGCGCCTTAGCAAAGCGGAAGCAATCTGGGATCAAGAGCGTCATGCCGCTGGTTTTGAAACGATCAATGACTATGGTGAGGCGCTACTTCAGGTCGAGTTGCGTGAGCGGTTGCGACAGTTACAACGTGCAGATGCTGATCTGGCCAGCGCCATTGCCACGCTTGAAAAGTCTGAAGACTTCGCTACCGCCCAAGAACTCGAAGCACGTGGTGTTCAAGCTCCTAGCGATGATGAAATCCAAGAAGCACGTGATCAGGCGAGTGTCGCGGAAAAACAGTATGAGACTACACGTGAGCAGGTCGTCGTGGCCGTAACTTGTCTGGAGCGCCACGACCAATCGGTGTCACAGCTACAGCGTATGCGATCAGATGCTGGACCGGTGATCCAGACCTACCGGCGCCTACGAGGGCTGGCTGAAGTCATTCGCGGTGGGGGAGAAAACCTCTACAAGATGACGCTGAGTACTTATGTGTTAGCCGCCAGGTTAGAAGAGGTTGCGATTGCGGCAACCGAGCGTCTTGACGCGATGTCGGGAGGCCGGTACTCGCTACATCATGATGATTCCAAACAAGGTAATTCAAAGTCGGGCTTGGGGCTTCGGGTTCTGGATGCATGGACAGGCAAATACCGTGAAACCCAAACTCTTTCCGGCGGTGAAACCTTCATGGCTTCCTTGGCATTGGCTTTAGGGCTAGCAGATGTCATTTCACACCACTCCGGAGCGGTAGACATGCAGACCCTCTTTGTTGATGAAGGTTTTGGATCACTGGACGCTGAGACCCTTGAAGAAGTCATGCAGGCCCTAGAGAATTTGCGCGCCGGTGGACGAACCATTGGCTTGGTTTCTCACGTTGCAGAGATGAAACAGCGTATTACTAACCGGGTGTCGGTTATCAAGACTCAGCACGGTTCAACCATCCAACGCGAAGGCTTAGTTATGACTGCGCCCTAGGATTGGACTTGCCGCCTGGTGGTAGCTATCTTGAAAGTAGTGCCATCAGGCATGTCTGGGAAATTTTGTGCGTCGGGGGGTGTGGGACGACGCACGCCTCGTTATGGAGTTTTGTTGACTCAGCATGCGTTGTCGAATGAAAATCGCGAAGATCCGGCAATGAAATCCGGATATTCCGCGCTTATTCCTCTGGTAGGAGCTCCATTCCTGCCACTTACTTTCCTTGCTCGCCTACCTTTGGCGATGCTCACCATCGGGTCCATGACCCTTGTCACCGCGACCACCGGTTCCTATGCCCTTGGAGGGCTGGCTGCCGCAATGGTGGGACTCGGTTCTGCTGTGGGTGGCCCGAGCATTGGTTACCTTGCTGACCGCTTCGGACAACGGCCCATATTGGTTACCGTTGCCTTGATCCACAGTGTTTTGTTGGTCCTGCTGACACTCTTGGGCGATAGCGGGACAGATCTGTCTGTGCCACTGTTGGTCCTGATGTGCCTGATCACCGGGGCCACCGGACCTCAGGTGGGTCCAATGTCTCGTGTGCGGTGGATCGCCATGACACGGCAGCAGAAGAAAAATCCAAAAGTCCTTTCAGCGGCGCTGAGCCTCGAATCCATGTTTGATGAACTGGGATTCGTCTTCGGACCGGTAGCTGTCGGTCTGCTTGCCTCGCTAGTAAACCCAGTGCTGCCACTGTATCTGGCGGCCATCATGACCTTGGTACTCGTTCCTATTTTCGCCACTCACTCCACCGGTCATGCAGTGAAGCCGGTCAAGAACTCCAAACCTGTTGAGAAGATACGCATTTCTGGGGCTCAAGTAGCGGCCATTGGTGCCCTAGTGCTGGGCATGATCGCGCTGGGTACGGTATTTGGTTCATCGGCCGCCGGTACTTTGGCCTTCGCGGGTGATCAAGGAAATTCAAATGAGGGTGGCTTGCTCTACGGAGCGATGGGGCTTTCCAGCGCCATCGCAGCCATCTCGGTGGCTGCTTGGCCGCAGTACTTCCGGCAGATTAACCGCTGGATCCTTTGTGGCGGATTGTTGACCATCTTCAGCTTCGGTATGCATTTGGCAAGTTCCACTCCATGGATGGTCGTTGCACTGTTCATTGCTGGCTTTGCTGTAGGACCAGTGATTGTCACCGTCATGACCTTGGGCGGAGAAGTTGCCCCCGCAGCTCGACTCTCCACCGTCATGACCATGCTCTCGGCAGGCATTGTTGTCGGCACGGCCATCGGCAATGGCTTGGCCGGAGTCTTTGCCGACTCGCTTGGTTATCTCGGTGCGTTCTGGGTATCGACCGGGGGAGCGCTCGTGATCTTGCTGGCGGCCTTGGCAATGAAGGTGATTGTCGCCAAGTCACCTTCCTTGTCCAGAGTGAGGTAGACACTAATACGACTAAAAAGCTCACCTGCAGCGAATCATTGGATGACTCGCTGCAGGTGAGCTTTTTTGGCCTGAACCGGTATTAGTGAGCTAGTTTTTCGCTAATACGGTTGGCAGCTAGCTTCAGCGCTTCAATGACCGGCTCGTAAGAATCAACGGTGCTCGTGGCGAAAACAACCGCGAGTGCTGCAGGTGTCTGCCCCGGCTGTTCAATCGGCACGGCAAGGGAAGTGACACCCTGGATTACTTCGTTCTCACTCGTGGCATAACCATCGATCCGTGCTTGGGCGGCGGCATCTCGATAGGCAACGGTGGTTTCCATCGCTTCCCACGCCTCTTGGCTGTAATGCGATTGGATGGCGATGCCCGCGGCTCCCACATCCATGCCGTGAACGGTGCCCGGACGGTGAACGATGGCACGCTGTGAGTTCAATGGCGATACTGACTGCAATGTGGCGCATTGGTCGAATTCCCATACCGCCACGAAGGTAGTCATGGACAATTCATTTGCAAGGGTGGTCAGTTCCACGGTGGCAGTCGCCTGTAAGTCATGCTGAACCGAGCGGGCCAAGACCGCCAACCCAGAAGCAGAGCGAATGTGACCGGCTTCGTCCCGATTGAGCAGATGGTGTTGCTCTAAAGTACGGATGATCCGGTAGGCAATCGAACGGTGTACCTCAAGCTTTTCAGCAATTTCTGCAATGGTGAGGTGCACCGGGGAACTGGCGACGATTTCGAGTACGCGAATACCGCGGGAAAGCGTCTGGGAAGTAGGCATGAAACTTCAATCTGGCGCATGGCATTGGGGTAATGCGTGGCGGCGCCCTCGCTGTGAGCCTTGTGGCTGCTGAACGGTTGATCTATCTGCAATTTTAGTCGTTCTCTATTAGAACACCGAATTCTTCACCGCCTTCACTCGAAGGGAACGTGGTCCATCAGTAGCTAAAGTCGCGTAAATGTTGTGATCTGATTCACTCTCAGATTATGATTGTGAGCATAATAAACCGTCCGAACGGTCGGTAAAGTAACGATTAAAGGGCAGCTCATGTCATCTACAGTCACTCGCACCCAGGAAGAGCGCCGGGTACTCGCCGGAACTCTCGTGGGAACCACCATTGAGTGGTACGACTTCTTCATCTTCGCTCAGCTCACCGCAACCCTGCTGACGCCACTGTTCCTGGCGCCCTTGGGAGCGGCAAACCCGGGACTAGCTCAGATTCTTTCCTTCGCGATGATCGGTATCTCCTTCTTCTTCCGTCCGCTGGGAGCCATCGTGGCCGGACACCTCGGTGACAGGTATGGACGCAAGAAGATTTTGGTACTCACGCTGATCTTGATGGGTGCCGCTACTGCGCTCATTGGCGTGCTACCCACCTATGCCTCCATCGGTATCGCGGCACCAATTCTGTTGGTTCTGCTTCGTGTGATTCAGGGATTCTCTGCCGGCGGCGAATGGGGTGGCGCGGCATTGATGGCAGTGGAGCACGCTCCCAAGGAACGCCGTGGTTACTTTGGTGCCTACCCGCAGATCGGCGTGCCGATCGGCATGATCCTGGCCACCGGCCTGCTCTACATTCTTCGCGTAGCCATGACGCCGGAGGCTTTCCAAACTTGGGGTTGGCGTATTCCGTTCCTACTTTCGGTGGCACTGATCTTGGTGGGCTACATGATCCGTCGTGCAGTGGAAGAATCACCGGTCTTCAAGCAGCTGTCCCAGCGTAAAGCTGCAGAGCACACACCACTGCGTGAACTGATGGCGAAGAATTCCAAGCAGGTGGTGCAAGCAGCACTGATCTTCGTCTCCAATAATGCCGCCGGTTACCTGGTGATCGCGTTCTTCATCTCCTACACCACGGCAGTCTTGAAGATGCCAGTGGCACCGGTGCTCTTGGCGACCACCCTCGGTTCGGTCGGATGGTTGATCTTCACCCTCGTTGGCGGTTGGCTTTCGGATAAGATCGGGCGTCGGGCGACTTTTGTGATCGGCTATGCGATTGTTTTTGTGTGGATGATCCCGATGTTCATGTTGGTCAATACCGGAAATATCGTGCTCTATGCGGTGGCGATCTTTGTGCTGACCGTTGGACTGGGGTTGTCCTACGGTCCGCAGTCGGCCATGTATGCAGAAATGTTCCCGGCTCACGTACGCTACTCGGGCATTTCGATCGGTTACGCCATCGGCGCCATCCTTGGTGGAGCCTTCGCCGCGACCGTGGCCCAGATCTTGCTAGAAACCACCGGTTCGTCGATCTCGATCGCCGTCTACATCATGGCGCTGACCGTCATTTCGGTGGCAGCAGTGCTGTGGGTCGGCGAGACTCGTGGACGGAACCTGCACGTTGAAGAAATTGAAGGAACTAACGAAGACCTTCTGACTTCACTGTAGAAACGTCTTCCAAAAACGCGCTACCCGTGCAGCTGGCCGGACCTGAATGAGCCGATCAACTGCACGGGTAGCTTTTGCGCCTACTTAAAAGATGGTGATCTGAGCTTGCAATCTAGGTTGAGTATTAGGTTTCATCAATCGGACGCGAGGTAGAAGAGCGGACCAGTAGGCGGTGATCAACTTTATGCGCATGAGCAGGCTCCTCACCACGAATGGCGCGAAGCAACATCGCCACAGCTAATTCACCTTGTTCATGTGGCCGTTGCTCAATAGTGGTCAAACCAAACATTTCTGAAAGGTCATGATTATCGACGCCAACCACCGACAGATCTCGGGGGACTATCAAGCCTAGATCCCGGGCCGCTAGGATCGCGCCGATCGCCATCTCATCGCTGGCTGCCAAAAGCGCGGTAGGGTGGCCAGCTGGATTACCCAAGAGTTGTTTGGCTACCTCGTAGGCCTGGGGCATGGTGAAGTTTGCACCCATGCAAAGCTTATTGTCCACTTCAATTCCTGCATCGTGCAGGGCTTTCTCGTAGCCCGTCCGGCGATGGCTTGGGATGCGGAAATCCACGTCGGTTTCCTCGTTGCCGCCGATAAACCCAATGCGGCGGTGGCCCAAGGAAATGAGGTGTTTAGTGGCAAGCGACGAAATTCCTTCATCATCAACGTGCAAGGTGGGCACCCCGGGCAATGGGCCTCCGACGCCCACCAAAGGTTTATTCAAGGCGTGCAGGGCTTGGACTTCTTCAGAGTTCAGTTCTACGTTAACGGCGATGACCGCGTCAACGCGTTGGCGCAGGAGGAAATCGGAAAAGACTTTTTCGCGTTGGCCGCGATCCTTGGTGAGCTGATATAGCGTGGTATCATACCCTTCGTCCATCAGCCTGCGAGAAATGCCTTCCAAAACACAGGCGTAGAACCAGTGGTTGATCACCGGGACCAGCACGCCGACATTTCGGGTACGCCCCGAAGCTAAGCCTGACGCTGAGGAAGAAACGACGTACCCCAACTCCGCTGCGGCGTGTTGCACCGCTTCTTGAGCTGACGCAGAAACTGATCCTCGGCCAGAGAGAGCACGGGAGACTGTTGCCACCGAAACTCCGGCAGCTTGAGCGACGTCTTTGATCCCGGCCACAATGAGTCCTTCCTTCAAGTTCTTGGCCGCGGTGTCTGCAATAAACTACTGCGCACACCGCGGCCACTGTTCAACGATACCCGGTGGCATTAGCTGCCGGGCTGATTGCTTTGCTTATGGCAGCAAGAACCACAAGGTGGTTTCAGAGGGAACCTGAAGTGAGGATGCGTCCTCTAGAGGCTGGCTGCGCACCAACTCTTGCGCGCCCTGCGCGAGCTGAGGAAGGTCTTGTGCCGTGGTGCCAATGTTGGCAACAACAAGCACCTTGCCATTGCTGAAGATCAGAATATCCGAATCTTCTTCAGAAATCCACGCTAGCTCGCCGGTACCGAGATCATATTCTTTGCGTAGCTGAAGCAGGCGGCGGTAGAGATTCAAGGTAGAATCTGGATCCTCCGCCTGAACATCACGGGCGTATGGTGCCCATGAAGCTGGCTGTGGCAACCAGCTTTCACCGTTGTCGCTGAAACCGAAGGCTGGAGCATCGCTCGTCCATGGCAGTGGCACACGGCAACCATCGCGTCCATAGCGTTCACCATTGGTGCGGAACCAGGTGGGATCCTGACGAGCATCATCTGGGAGGTCTACGGCCTCGGGCAGGCCGAGCTCTTCACCCTGGTACAGGTAGGCGCCGCCTGGCAAGGCCAACATGAGCGCGGTGGAAGAGCGAGCTCGACGCAAACCAACGGCTGGATCTGGCAGGTTTGGCGTTTTTGGACCAATGCCATCACCCTGTGGGTTGTCTTCGGTCAATGCCAGACGAGTGGCATGTCGCACCACATCGTGGTTGGACAGGACCCAGGTGCTCGGTGCGCCGACTGCACCAAATTCGAGAAGTGATTCATCGATGGTTTTGCGCAGCTGTGGTGCGTTGTAATCGCAGGAGAGATAAGGGAAGTTGAAGGCCTGATGCATTTCATCGCTGCGTACCCATTTGGCCATCAATGACAAGGGGCTCACCCAGGCTTCGGCGCACAAGACGCGCTCTCCGTCGTATTCATCCATGACTTCGCGCCACTCGCGGTAGATCTCATGCACGCCATCTTGGCCCCACCATGGGGCAAGTTCTTCAGTGCCGCCCATCGAGGCGCCCGTTGGGTCCGGGGTAAAGTCTGGCAGTCCTTCGGCCTTGATCAGACCGTGCGCTACGTCGACGCGGAAACCGTCGGTGCCGCGATCAAGCCAGAAGCGCAGGACATCGCGGAACATGGCGCGTACTTCAGCGTTGTTCCAGTTGAAGTCGGGCTGTGATGAATCAAAGATGTGCAGGTAGGACTGGCCTACGCTGCCATCTGGGTTGGTGGTGGACGTCCACATGGGGCCGCCGAACACCGATTCCCAGTTATTTGGATGCCCCTGTGCCGGTGGATCCATAAAAATAAACCGGTCGCGTTCCGGGGAGCCTGGAGCCGCTGCAAGGGCTTGCTGGAACCATGGGTGCTGGTCCGAGCAGTGGTTTGGTACCAAGTCGATAATGACTTTCAACCCTAGTTCGTGGGCGCGGGTAACCATGGCATCAAAGTCTTCAAGCGTTCCAAAAAGGGGATCAACATCGCAGTAATCGGCGACATCGTAACCGGCATCCTTCTGGGGTGAGGTGAAGAAGGGGGAGAGCCAAATAGCGTCAACAGAAAGTTGGGCGATGCTCTCTAAGTTTTGGGTGATACCGCGCAGATCGCCCATGCCGTCGTTATTGGAATCAGCAAATGAGCGTGGGTAGATCTGATAGATCACCGAAGAACGCCACCATTGAGAGTCTTCGGTCTGCAAAGGGTTATCAGCTTCTGAGCGAGTTTGAGTCATGACGGTAACGATAATAGATGTCTGCCAGAATGTAAACGCTTGCACTTTCCCCTAGAATCCAAGAGATCGTGATGTAGAGCGTCCGAAGAGTGAGCGAACTAAAGCTGATTTTATCGACTGCCTTGCCAACTCTGGTGATATGTGCCACTCTGGAAACGCTTACAAATTGAAGTGCCACTCGCATTTCCTAGAGGTAACCGGCGGCCCCGCGGATTTCCGCACCCGAACCGGCCCATCGGACAAAGTTGTCACGAAAGGACATCCCATGAAGGTGAATACACGCCCCTGGCTTCTTGGCGGAACATTGACGGCCATCGCAGCTCTGTCTCTGACCGCCTGTGGTGGGTCCGGATCTACTGAAATCTCCCCCAGCCCAACGACCGAGCAGTCCTCTCCAGCGGCAGCATCTGGCGGTGAGCTCACCGTGTGGGTCGACGCCAACCGCGAACCCGTACTGAAGGAAGCCGCTGCAGATTTCGAAAAGCAATCCGGCGTCAAGGTCAACTTGGTCATCAAGGACTTCTCCAAGATTCAAGAAGATTTCCTGCGCCAGGTGCCAACCGGCAAAGGCCCAGATATCACCATTGGAGCCCACGACTGGTTGGGAAACCTGGTGAATAACGGAGTGGTCCAGCCAGTTGAACTCGGCGATAAAGCCTCCGACTTCCAAGACGTCTCCATCAGCGCCATGAGCTACGAAGGCAGCACCTACGGTATCCCATATGCCACCGAGAACCTTGCCATGCTGCGCAATGCAGACCTGGTGGATGAAGCGCCAAAAACCTTCGACGACATGATCAAGGCAGGTAAGGACGCAGATACCGAGTTCCCATTCCTGGTCCAGGTCACCGATGTGGGAGATCCTTTCCACGCCTACCCATTCCAGACATCCTTCGGAGCGCCCGTCTTTGGTACCGATGACACCGGAGCCTACGACCCGGAAGACCTGCAGATTGGTAACGAAGGTGGCGTGGAATTCGCCAAGTGGCTGGCTGAAGAGGGCGAAGAAGGCAACCTGAAGACCAGCATCGACGGGGACATTGCCAAGGAGAAGTTCGTCTCCGGCGACTCGCCATTCTTCCTGACCGGTCCGTGGAACGTGGAAGATGTCGAGAAGGCCAACATCAACCTTGCCATCGATCCAATCCCATCCGCCGGTGGGGAAGAAGCTCAGCCATTCGTCGCCGTACAGGGATTCTTCGTCTCCTCAAAGACCGAGAACCTGCTGGCAGCTACCGAATTCCTGACTAACTACATTGGCACCGAAGAAGTCCAGACTGAACTCTACGAAGTGGGTAACCGCCCACCAGCAAACAAGGCAGCCTTCGAAGCAGCCAAGTCTGATGAGATGATTGCTTCCTTCGGTGAGGTAGGCGCCAATGGCGTGCCAATGCCGAACATTCCAGAAATGGCAGCTGTGTGGGAATACTGGGGTGTGGCTGAAGCAGAAATCATTGACGGCAAGGCAGATCCAACCAAGCGTTGGAAGCAGATGACCGACGATATCGAAAAGGCCATCAGCAAGTAGGCTCGCCTGCCACTTTCCTGGCACTGGAGCCGGCACCAGCACTACGCCGGCTCCAGTGATTTCAACCAGGCCAGCACCATCTGAACTTTACTGACAGGGACATCTGGAAGATGACTAAGACTGCCCCAGAGGCACCGCCACGTCACAGCGACGACCCGAAACGCAAGCTGTCACCAGCTGCACAACGTTTCGCCAATGCATCAAGCACAAGCCTCGGCCCCATCTTGATCAAGATCATTCTTATTGCCATCGTGGACGCCACCGCCGTATTTGCCCTCTTCACCGCCATCGGGCGTGAAGCATGGGCCATCGCCACCGTCATTGCGGCGATCACCGTGCTGATCAATGTCGTCTACTTCAAGAAGGGATGGCTTCCGGCCAAGTACTTGCTACCGGGCACCATCTTCTTGCTGATCTTCCAAGTCTTTGTCATTGGCTACACCGGATACATCGCCTTCACCAACTACGGTTCAGGGCACAACTCCGATAAGGCCGACGCGATCTCTTCCTTGTTGCAGTCCAACCAAGAACGTGTTGAAGGCTCACCCGGTTATCCCGTCAAGCTGTACAACGGTGATGACGGTCTGGCCATGCTTATTGAACGTGATGGCCAACAGCTCATTGGTGACGAAAACACCGCGCTGAGTGCACTGGAACCAGCCTCCCTTGACGGATACACCGAACTGAACTTTGCTGATCTGCTCGGCCGCCAGCAAGAAGTCACCTCGTTGAAGGTTGCGGTCAGCGATAACCCAGCCGATGGCACGCTACGTACCAGTGATGGTCGCACGGCCTACCAGTACACCTCATCGCTGAAGTACGACGAAGCTGCCGACACGATGACGGATCAAGACACCGGTTTGGTCTACAAAGATACCGGCGTTGGTGCTTTCACGGCCGAGGACGGATCGCAGCTGATGCCAGGCTGGTCCATCAACGTTGGCTTTGATAACTTCACCCGCGCTTTTACCGATTCCTCGATCCGCGGGGCACTGTTCTCCGTATCGATCTGGACCTTCGCCTTTGCCTTCCTTTCGGTGGCGTCCACCTTCTTCCTCGGACTATTCCTTGCCATTGTGTTCAATGACATGCGCATGAAGGGCCGGAAGATCTACCGAGTCATTTCAATCCTGCCTTATGCTTTCCCCGCGTTCCTCGGCGGTTTGGTCTGGGCAGGAATGCTGAACAAAGACTTCGGCTTTGTGAACCAAGTCCTCTTTGGGGGCGCGAATATTCCGTGGCTGACCGATCCATGGCTGGCCAAGTTCTCAGTACTTTGGGTCAACCTCTGGCTGGGCTTCCCTTACATGTTCTTAGTGTGCACCGGTGCCTTGCAATCCATTCCGCAAGAACTCTCCGAAGCGGCGACCATTGATGGTGCAAAGCCTTTCCAGATTTTCCGCCTGATCAAACTTCCGCTGTTGCTCGTTTCCGTGGCACCGCTGCTGATCAGTTCCTTCGCCTTCAACTTCAACAACTTCAACGTGATCTACATGCTCACCGAGGGTGGGCCGCGGCTCGAAGACGCTGGGTTGAACGTCGGCGCGACCGACATCCTCATCTCCATGGTTTACAAGGTGGCCTTCGTTGGCTCCCAACGCGACTATGGCCTGGCCAGCGCGTTCTCCATCATCATTTTTGTGATTGTCGCAATCATCTCAATCATCAGTTTTAAGCAGACCAAGGCACTGGAGGAGTTGAACTAATGAGTACCGATACCTCAACCACCCACACGACTCCAAGCTTTACCCCGATCCCACGTCCAGCGCGACGAACCTTTGGCAAGTGGTTCGCCACTACCGGATGGCGGCATCTGATTGGTGTGGCACTGTGCATCTACTCAGCCTTCCCGCTGCTCTACGTGCTCTCGGCATCGTTGAATCCTAACGGCACCCTGCTGTCCTCGAATGGATTCTTCTCCACCGTCGGATTGCAAAGCTACGTTGATCTCTTTCAGAACGAACAGCGTCCCTTTGCCGCATGGTTTGCTAACACCCTGTTCATCGGACTGACTACCGCTGCAGCGTCGGTGTTCCTCGGCGCACTGGCTGCCTATAGTTTTTCGCGCATGCGATTCACCGGACGTCGTGTCGGACTGGTTAGCTTGCTCGTCGTGCAGATCTTCCCACAGTTACTAGCAGTGGTGGCCATCTTCATTCTGCTCACCTCGCTGGGCGATGTTTTCCCTGCGCTAGGAATCGATAACCAGATCGCCTTGATCATGGTGTACCTCGGCGGCGCACTGGGTGTGAACACCTACCTGATGTACGGCTTCTTCAATACCATCCCGGTAGAAATCGATGAGGCAGCAAAGATTGATGGAGCTGGCCACGCGCGGATCTTCTTCACCATGATCCTGCGCCTAGTTGCTCCGATTCTTGCAGTGGTCGGACTCTTGTCCTTCATCTCCAGCACCAGTGACTTCGTCTTGGCCTCGGTCGTGTTGGTCTCGCCAGAAAATCAGACGCTTGCGGTGGGACTGTACTCCTATGTCTCAGAAGAGTTCACCTCAAACTGGTCAGTCTTCGCCGCCGGCGCCGTCTTGGCAGCCTTGCCAGTCATGGCGTTGTTCCTCTACTTGCAGAAGTACATTGTTGGCGGCTTGACCGCTGGTGCTGGCAAGTAAGCGAGCACACTCCTCCTAGCGCGTTTCTAGCGAGCACAGCGCCGATAGGTACCTTCGCTGGGTACCCGTCGGCGCTGTGCTCGTTGCCGTCCAAGAACACACGTAAAGTAAAAGATATGAAGACTTACCTGCCGCGCGCTGCCCGGAATTATGTGGTGCAGTTGTCACGTGCCTTGGATTTCCTCTCTGAACAAGAACGCAAACAAGTTCTCGAACAAACACGCGAGGAAATTCATCGACTGCCAGGCGGGGGACGCCGCAAACGCGAACTGATCAGCGCGCTGGGGGAACCGGCGGCTCGGGCTCGAAAATTTGAACGGACCGAACCCGAAGATCTAGAAGTCAGTAGCGGAAAGCATTTTCTGACACGGATCTTGGCCTGGCCCATTTGTGCGCTCGCGTTAATGACGGTAGTTGTTGTGCTCTTTGCTCCACCGCAACAGCAGCTGCTGGCATCGCAAGGGTTGGAGAGCTTGCTGACCCCCGCAGGTGGGTGGCTTGCCGCTGTGGAAGAAAGCATTGGAAGCCAACTGATCTGGCTTGCCTTCATCCCGGTAGTTTTTAGTTTGCTTCCACTGTGGCTCCAAGGCGGCGTGGGCATGATTCTACAAATTCTAGGCGCCGTAGTCATGACCGCGGTATGCCTTGGAGGTGGCATCATTCCGCTGTACTTCATCCCGGTCACCATCTTGTTATGGGCTCAGGTGTTCACCCCGTTATTGATGATGCGCGGCTCAATGGCACGTCCTGGTCCGGGCTGGCTGGTGACCACGACGATCATACTCGTTGCGGCTCTTGCTTTCACTACCTATCAAGGACTGGCCAGCTTCACCGGTACTAAGTGGCTTGTTCTAGCGCCCGGAGTGGTGCTGGTTCTCTTAGCTGCTTTGCTTCCTACTCGGTGGAAAGCTGCCCACATCTCGTTAGTCGCAGCAGGGTTCTTGGTGATGGTGGCCGGATTTATCGCGGCACAACCCGGAACATACAACGCCTTGTTATTGTGGCCGTGGTTGGCCGGTGGCCTGTCGTTCGCCGTGGGGCATCTAGCTGTGGCGGCGGGTCTATGGCATGAACGGGCCAGAAAGCTTCTCGCATTGTTTTAGCAGCTCGAAGCTAACAAAACAGATTTACTCAGAACTTCCATATATTCTCATGGCATGGTCAATGACATGGAAACTACAACTGCGCCCACTGCGAAGCGCGGACGCGGGCGCCCCCGCAAGGATTCTGAGTTTATTACCCTGAGCAAAGAGCTATTGGGTCAAAAGGCTTTGGAGATCGCTGGTACTGAAGGTTACAGCGCCCTGACCATGCACCGTTTAGCCTCCGAACTTGGGGTGACTCCACGCGCCCTGTACAACTATGTGGCTGATCGCGGCGAAGTCATCAATCTTGCGATGCAACAGTTCATGTCGCTGAGCCCCACGCTTGATTTTGATGCCGAACATTGGAAAGACGGGGTGCGCGACGCGTACCTGGCCACCCGGGCCGCCTATCGTTCCTATCCGCGTGCTTCGCTGTTGAGCATGGACGAAAAAGTGCACGCAGTGCCTGGACCGCGAAGAACTGAACTCGTTGAACGCTTGCTGAAGTTCTATGTCGAAACAGGGCTGACACTGAAGCAAGCAACAAGCATGACTCGTGCCCTAGAACGCGATGTGCTCGGCTTTGTGCTGCACGTTGACTACTTTTATGACCGACGGGCCTCTGACTCTGACTACGTCCTGAACCATCCGGTGCCCAAGCCATGGCTAGATGCCTATCCTGAAATTCCCGCACCTTACGCACGTGAAGCGCTAGAACTTCCAGAACAGAACAGCGATGAATTATTCGACGAAGTCATCGAATTACGCGTGCTAGCCATTGAACGGCTCCTGGAGCGCAATAGCGAAACGTCGGTGGCCGAAGACTGAATATTCCTCGTCAGGGAATATTTTCAGATCAGGCGACGCTGAAGAAGGTAGATCTATCGCCTTCCTGCGGTGGACTACTGTGCCGAAAGTTGTCCCGATGCCACCAAGCAAGTCCGAAGTAGCACCAGAATCCAGTGAGCTATCTGCTGGGGCGCGTTGGCGACTTCTTGGGGTCTTGCTTGCAGCAATGTTCATGTCCCTGGTTTCGGTCAGTATCGTCAACGTCGTGTTGCCTTCCATCGGATCAACCCTGCATGCCAGCGAAGCCGATATGCAGTGGGTGCTCTCTGGTTATGCGTTGACCTTTGGTGTGGTTCTTGTTGCGGCAGGACGTGCCGGAGACCTGCTGGGCCGCGGCGTCATGTTTGTTGCCGGTGTCGCCATCTTTACCCTTGCCAGCATCTTGGCAGGACTTGCCACAGACCCAATGCTTTTGAACATTGCTCGTTTCATCATGGGTGTCGGCTCTGGTCTGCTCAACCCACAGGTGATGGGCATGATCCAACAGCACTTCCGTGGTGCGGCACGAGGTAGAGCCTATGGATTATTGGGCACGGTCGTTGGGTTTTCCGTTGCTATCGGACCGGTAGTGGGCGGACTACTGATCAACTGGCTCGGTGCCGATGCCGGATGGCGTTCAACCTTCCTGATCAACGTACCCGTCGGGATTTTGGCGATAGTTTTGGCCATCGTGTGGTTACCAAAACCGCTCTTCACCAAGCCGGCAGGCAAGGTGGATTTGGATCCAGTGGGTGCAATTGTTCTTGCGCTGAGTATTTTTGCTCTCTTGCTTCCCTTTGTTCAGGGTCGAGAGAATCCCGCCTTGTGGTGGCTGGTGGCAGCTGCCCTGATCTTGCTTGCCGTGTGGATCTGGTGGGAGAAGAAATACAAGGAACGTGGACGCGAACCCATGGTTGAATTGGCGCTGTTCAAAATCCGAAGCTTCACCAACGGCACCCTGATCGCAGGTCTGTACTTCATGGGCGTATCGAGCGTTTGGGTACTCGTGGCTATCTACGTGCAAGAATCTCAGGGATTCACTGCTCTGGAATCAGGACTGATCTGTCTTCCCGCTGCGTTACTCTCGGCCTATAGTTCGCATATCGCTGGCCGCTATGCCACCACCTTCGGACGCAAACTGGTCATCGGCGGTACGCTCAGCGCGCTGTTCGGACTGCTGGCCACCATTGCCGTGGTGTTCCTTGACGAGCAAGTGAACCTGAATATTTGGTGGATGTTGCTGTCCCTGTCCTTTATCGGTATCGCCCAGGGATTCATCATTTCCCCGAACCAGGCATTGACCCTGATGGAAGTACCGGTAGGGAATTCGGGAAGTGCCGGCGGATTGATGCAGACCTCTCAACGCGTGGGGACAGCCGTTGGCATTGCGGTCATAACCGCAGTGTTCTACGGGCTGAACCACGTTGCCGGATACTCGTTGGCGATGGAGCTCTCGTTCGTGGCGATTTCGGTACTCGTTATCGCCACACTCTTGGTCGCTGTTCTTGACCTGCGCCATGGGAAATCAAAAGCACCGGTATCTACTCGTGAGGAGTATGTCTCAGTGACTACCGGGGTGCAGCGCACGGTGACCGGAGCTAGTGACGTGGTGGGGCCCAAAGAGCCCAGCCAGCCGGTAGACTCGCAGCCCTAGGCTCCTGCCAAGACAGCTAACCGAATCGAGGGTGGCCGATGACTGCTCAGGCACTATAGGGCCTCTGGGGAAGCAAAGTCCCAAAACGTCCATGGCTTGAACTTCCCGACGGCGGAAAAGTCGTAGGTTTCGATGGCTGTAACCGATTATTCGGGACATGGTCTGAAGCGCAAGACGTGGAGTTTATTGCGCTCGCCGGAACGAGAATGTTCTGTGAAGGCGTTGATGATTGTTTAGCAAGGGCTAGCACTGGAAAGCTACTGGATGATGGCTCTTTGGCGATTCTTGATCAAGACAAAAATGAGCTAGGAATCCTGGTCAAAGAGGACCAAAATTCCTAGCTCTAAATTGGTTGAGCCTATGGCTGTTAGGAGCTCACACGGTATCCGGACACCATCGGGCAATCAAATGGATCGCGGGCCGAGAGACCTACCTTGTTGAGGTAGGTGATGACTTGCGCATAGGACTCTCGGATACTGGCAACAGTGTAAGGGATCTGGTGCTCGTTACAGTACTCACGGATAATTCGTGACACTGCAGCCAGATTGGCGCGAGGCATCGAGGGGAACAGGTGGTGCTCGACTTGATAGTTCAGCCCGCCAAAGAGGTGTGAGAGCACCCGGTTACCCCAGGCCGAGCGGGCCATGATGTTACGACTGGTGAGTACCTGCCGCGAGAAGAAATCGATGCGCGCATCGCCGGGAACCATGGGCATGCCCTTGTGATTCGGTGCGAAGGAAGCGCCCATGTAGATGCCAAAGACTGCCAACTGTACTCCGATGAAGGCAAAAGCCATGCCGATGGGCAAGAACATAAAAATCAACGAAAGATACAGCCCTACACGCAGGGCGATCGCTAGTATCTCGCGCTTTCGTCGCTTCGTGCGGTGGGCAGTGAACAGGTAGCGGATGGACTGAACGTGTAAATTTAGTCCTTCAAGAGTTAGCAGCGGGAAGAACAAGTAACCCTGACGTTGCGTGATCCACTTGAGCAATCCGCGTTGTCGTTGCGCATCAGCTGGTTGGAATGAGATCGTGTCCCACTCGATATCAGGATCTTTGCCAATGGTATTAGGCGTGGCGTGGTGCTTATTGTGCTTGTTCATCCACCACTGGTAGCTGATGCCCACAACAACATTGGCAAGAAAACGACCCAACTTGTCGTTAGTCTTCCCGGAGGACAGGATTTGACGGTGCGCCGCCTCGTGAGCCAGGAATGCGAACTGCGTTAGCAGAATTCCTAGAGCTGCTGCGATGAGCAGCTGATACCAGCTGTGTCCAAGCAGAATGGAACCAGCAATTGCTGAGCCCAACAGGATGACCAGTACGGATCCCAACCCTAAATAGTGGCCCCGACGTCGCCCAGAAAGGCCTGCGTCTTGAACGAGTTTCTTTACGTGGAAAAAGCTTTGGGGATCTCCGGGCCTGTTAGAAGGTGCGGAGGGCTGAAGAACGGAACTGCTACTCAAGTCTGATCCTTGGCTGTGGTAGCGGGCGACATCTCAGTCGAAAGAACTGAAAGTCTCGGCTCCTATGACTTCAAGCTTACGGGACATGACTGTGAACCAGCCCTATAAGTCCTCTGCGTTAGCGCTGGCTAATAGTGGACACTGAGTTGTCCCGCTGATAATTCCCAATGGCTGGTCAATCGAACATTCTCCAGTAACCTGCGGTCGTGGGTCACCAGTAGGAGTGTACCCTCATAAGCTTCCAAAGCTTCTTCCAACTGCTCGATGGCGGGGACATCCAGATGGTTGGTTGGTTCATCCAAGACCAGAAGATTCACGCCTCGTGCCTGGAGCAATGCCATGGACGCGCGGGTGCGCTCACCGGGTGATAAGGAACTGACTAACGCAGTGGACTGGTCAGCTTTCAGACCGAACTTAGCTAGTAGGGTACGCACCTCAGCCGAGGAGTATTCGGGGACGGCATTCTCGAATGCTTGACCCAATGGCAAGTCACCAGGAAGCTGACTACGGGCCTGATCAATCTCGCCAATGCTCACCGAACTACCCAACGAAGCCGTTCCGGTGTCGGGGGACTGTTTGCCCAGCAGAAGATTGAGCAGGGTGGACTTTCCAGCACCATTAGGTCCGGTGATGCCAATACGATCAGCGGCATTAACCTGCACGGAGACCGGTCCAAAGGTGAAATCACTGTGCTGCAACTGCGCCTGATTTAAAGTGCACATGACCGATGAGCCTCGTGGTGCGGTAGCGATGGAAAACTGCAGAACCCACTCTTTGCGCGGTTCGGCCACTTCCTCCAGACGGGCAATGCGAGACTCCATCTGGCGGACCTTGGCCGCTTGTTTTTCTGAGGATTCGCTATTGGCGCGACGACGGATCTTGTCATTATCTGGTGCTTTACGCATGGCATTTCGAACACCCTGGGAGGACCACTCGCGCTGTGTGCGAGCCCGAGCGACAAGATCTGCCTTCTGGTTTTCAAACTGCTCGTAGGCTTCACGGGCGTGGGTACGGTTGATGGCGCGTTCGGCCAGATAGGAATCGTAGCCACCCTCGTAGACGGCGACCTTGTTTTGGGCCAGGTCCAATTCAATGATGCCGGTGGTGCAGCGTGCCAGGAATTCTCGGTCGTGGGATACCAAAATGACAGGGGAGCGCAGAGAGTTGATGAACTCTTCGAGCAGTTCAAGTCCGGCCAGATCAAGGTCATTGGTGGGCTCATCTAGCAGCACGATGTCGAAGCGGGAGAGCAACAGGGCTGCCAACGCGACGCGCGCGACCTGGCCACCAGAAAGTGCTGTCATCTCTGTTTCAACTGGGAGGTTGAATCCTAATTTGGCTAGAACCTCAGGAATTCTGTCTTCCAAATCCATGGCACCTGAGGCCATCCAATGATCAAAGGCTGTTGCGTAGGCGTCATCTGCGCCTGGCTTATCGCCACCCAAATCTTGGGCGGTTTCTTCCATGCGGGAGGTCGCTTCTGCGCACCCGGTGCGCCGAGCAAAGTAGCCGGCTATGGTCTCGCCGGGAATGCGTTCATGTTCTTGGGGCAGCCACCCAATGAAGGCGGAGTCCGGGGCGGTAGTGACCGAACCGGACTGCGGTGTGGCGACCTTGGCGAGTAAGGAGAGCAACGTGGATTTGCCGGCGCCATTGGCTCCCACCACCCCATAGACATCTGACGTTGTCGCAGTGAAGTTTAGGTTGGAAAACAAGGTTCGGTGGGCGTGGCCACCGGTGAGATCTTTGGCCACGAGCGTTGCAGTCATGGGGTTAATTCTACGGGGCAATGGGCGGTACAAACACACTGGGGAGGTGAGAACACATAGGATCCTCACCTCCCCATCGTTGAAGCGACCTATTAGGTAGCGTAGCCCGGCCTCTGGAACGTTAGCTGTCGTCGAACCATCCGATGAGCATCCGGGATGGCGCGGGCCGCGGAGATTTCTGCTGCGAAGGCTGCGCCGAGTTCTTGGCAGAACTCCCTTGGGTCCACGACCGCATCAATGTGTTCTTCCACCACATGATCAACCAGACCAAAACTGCAAAGGTCCTGCACTCCGATCTTTTGCTGGCGGGCCATTTCGGCGGCTCGAAAGCCTGGCCGCAGGCGTCGATTTTAGGACTTGGATCCCAAAAGCTTGAGGACATGGTCCTGATCAACCTGACTGAAATCTTTGTAGAACGCGCCAACAGCCGAGAATTGTCGTGGTTTGAGCAGCTGCGCGAGTCCCTGGACTTGGGGAGCTAGTTCAGTGAAAGCTTCGCGCCCAATGACTGGAGAAGCGACAATCACCGATTGCGGTTTCATTTGAGCAACAAGTTCTAGGCAGGCCTTCATGGTTGCTCCGGTGGCGATGCCGTCGTCGCAGAGAATCACCGATTGTCCAGCTAACTCGGGCGTGTAGGCCTTGAATGCGTGGGCCAAAGCCAGCAGATCTGCGTGGGCTCCGTTTTCCACCGAGACCAGTTCTTCATGCCCATAATATTGAACCGCCCGGCGGTGTACCTCAGCATTAAGGTATCGCCCGCTGAGGGTGGAGTATTGGGCAATGGCACCGAATGCTAGTTCCGGGTTACTGGGAACGCCCAGCTTGCATACCGCCAAGACGCCCAATCGCGCTCCCAGAGCCTGGGCTACTTCATAAGCGATGGGAACTCCACCACGTAATAAGCCGAGCACCGTGTACTGGCCTGCGGGCAAGGTGGTGGCGAGCTTCATTCCCAATGCGGCCCCGGCGTGGTTACGGTCATCAAACTTGGCGCTGTTGTCACTGACCATAGCTCCAGTCTTGCCCATAGTCAGTAAAAAGAACAGCAAAGCCTGTAAATTACAGCGATACTTCCTGCGAACAGTGCGCGAACGGTAATAAATGCCAAAGAGCTCCCACATTCTGAACGGAATGATCCGTGCAGAGCAGGGGAGCTCTTTCAAATTTTACGGCTTAGACCTGGTTACCCAGCTTGAAGCCCTTGGAAGCCTGGCCATGGTAGGAGCCATCCTCGTCACCGGCACGGGTGAAGGAGAACCCGTCAGCGCCGATGGTCACTTCCAATTCGGAGTCATCGGTACGTTCGATGACTTCCTGCACGTTGCCATCCAGATCCAAGACCTTGGAAGCCTCGGTGTACCAGGAAGGTACAACCGGGTTGCCCCACCAGTCGCGGCGCTGGTTATCGTGCACGTTCCAGGTGATGGTCGGGTTATCAGGATCACCGGTGTAGTAATCCTGGGTGTAGATCTCGATGCGGTGATCATCTGGATCCAAGATGTACAGGTAAAACGCGTTGGACACACCGTGGCGGCCTGGGCCACGCTCGATACGGTCCGAGATGCGCAGGGCACCCATCTTGTCGCAGATCTGGATGATGTTGTGCTTCTCATGGGTGGAGAATGCTACGTGGTGCAGGCGTGGACCGTTGCCGCCGGTCAGGGCGGTATCGTGCACGGTGCCCTTGCGGTGCATCCATGCAGCATAGGTAGTGCCCTCGTCGTCCTGGATGTCCTCGGTGACGCGGAAGCCCAGATCTTCAAGGTAGGCGCGGCCGCGAGGTACATTCGGGGTGACCTGGTTGAAGTGGTCCAGACGGACCAGCTCGCCGGCCGAGTACAGGTCGTAGCGCATGTGCAGACGCTCAACGTGGGTGGTCTCGAAGAAGAACTCGTAAGGGAAGCCCAGTGGATCTTCCACGCGTACGGCATCCCCGATGCCCTTGACGAAGCCTTCCTGGCGGCGCTCGGTGCGGCAACCCAGTTCCTTGTAGTAAGCCTCAGCCTTATCCACGTCCTCATTCGAGCGGACACGGAACGCCATGGCCTTCAACGCAGCTACTGGACCCTTCGTCAGCACCAGGTTGTGGTGGATGAATTCTTCGAAGGAACGCAGGTAGATCTGGTTCTCATCTTCATAGGACACGTGCAGACCCAAGACGTCAACGTAGAAGTTGCGCGAGCGCTCCAGGTCGGTGACGACCAGTTCAGCGTAGGCACAGCGCAGGATATCCGGCGCTGGAACCGATGGGGTTGCAATCGGGTTTTCGATTTCTTTGCTCATGTTGTTGCTCCTTTGCGAACATGAATTTTTGGTGGGGGAAGCAATCGCTTCTTAGACGCCGAACTTAGGGGAGTGGGCTTCGTTCAAGGTGATCTGGATGGACTGCTGAGTCGTGTAGAAGTCCACCGAACGGTAGCCACCTTCGCGGCCCAGACCCGAGGCCTTCACTCCACCAAATGGGGTCCGCAAGTCACGGACGTTGTTCGAGTTCAGCCACACCATGCCCGAATCGATCTGGTGGGCGAAGTTGTGCGCACGCTTCAGGTTGCTGGTCCAGACATAAGCGGCCAGACCGTACTTGGTGTTGTTGGCCAATTCCAAGGCTTCTTCATCGGTATCAAATGGGGTAATGGCAACAACTGGGCCGAAGATTTCGTCCTGGAAGATCTGTGCATCCGGGGCAACATCGGCGAAGACGGTCGGTGCAACGTAGTTGCCCTCGTTTTCGAAGCCTTCGGCACGGCCACCACCAGCTAGCAGGCGTCCTTCCTTCTTGCCGATTTCGATGTAGCTCATGACCTTTTCGAAGTGCTTGGGGTGCACCAGCGAGCCGACCTCGGTCTTTGGATCACTGGGCAGGCCAACGCGGATGTTCTTGGCACGCTGGGCAAACTTGGTCACAAAGTCATCGTAAATATCGCGCTGAACCAGCACACGCGAGCCGGCGGTGCAGCGCTCGCCGTTCAGTGAGAAGACACCGAAGACGGTGGCATCCAAGGCAGCATCCAGATCAGCATCGGCGAAGACGACAGCTGGGGACTTGCCGCCGAGTTCCAAGGACAGTCCCTTGAAGTATGGGGCTGCCGCGGTGGAGATAGTGGCACCGGTGGAGGAGTCGCCGGTGAAGGACACCAGTGGCACATCCGGGTGCTTGACCAGGTAGTCGCCGGCCACGGAACCGGAGCCGAAGATCAGGTTGAAGACGCCTTCTGGCAGTCCGGCTTCACGGAAGATTTCTGGCCATAGACCGGCCGAAAGTGGGGTGTAGCTGGCGGGCTTGAGGACTACGGAGTTGCCGGTGGCGATGGCCGGGGCCAGCTTCCAGGATTCTTGCATGAACGGCACGTTCCATGGGGTGATCAGCGCGGCCACGCCAATCGGCTTGCGGTTCACGTAGTTCATCTGGCGGCCTGGGACGCGGAAGGAGTTATCCACCTGAGCCACAATCAGGTCAGCGAAGAAGCGGAAGTTCTCGGCGGCTCGGCGTGCCTGGCCCTTGGCCTGGGTGATCGGCAGGCCCGAGTCATAGGATTCGAGCAGCGACAGTTCTTCGTCACGGGATTCGACGATGTCAGCGATCTTGTGCAGCACGCGGGAGCGCTCGCGTGGCAGCATCTTGGACCATGGGCCTTCTTTGAAAGCCTTCTTGGCTGCGGCCACTGCCAGATCAACGTCGGCTGGCTGCGCCGATGCAGCGGTAGCGTAGTTGGTGTTGGTCACTGGCTCCTGGACATCAAAGGTTTGACCGCCGATGGAGTCCACGAATTCGCCGTTGATGTAGTGCTGCAGGTGGGTTGGCAGATTTTCTGGTACGAAGTGCTTGCTCATGGCAATTCCTTTCGTGCTAGTTCAGCGTTGTGTTATCCGGCATGATTGCCGGGCTGTCGTAAAAAATTGTGGGGTACTTAGATCGCGCTGGGTTCCATGCCAGCAGCTTTCAAGTAGCTGTTCAGCGTGTGGGCCCGGTGTTCGCGGCAGGCAGCTTCGATCTGGGCCGGGGTGGCATGATCGGCAATCAAATCCAAGAGCGCGTCATGTTCCTTGACGGATTCACGGGCGCGGTAGGGGATATGCGTGAAGCTGCTGGCGCGCATGGCGGCCAGTCGGCGCCAACCGCGTTGCACCAAATCCAGAATGTGCGGGTTAGGGCACTGGCCGTAGAGCAACTGGTGGAATTCGGTGTTCATCCGGGTGAAAGCCACCGGGTCGAAATCCTCCAAGCACTGGCGCATCTTTTCATTCAGTTCCCGCGCCCTGGCCAGCCAGGCAGCATCCATGGAATCGGCGGCCAGTGCGGTAGCTGCCGGTTCGATGATCATCAGCGTCTGCATGGTGTGCAGGTACAGGGTCGAATCCACATGGGCCACCGTCGCCCCGACATTGCGGGTGAAGTGCACCAGGCCTTCGGCTTCGAGTCGGCGGATCGCCTCACGGACCGGGACCACCGAGCAACCGAGTTCATCGGCGATCGTGCCTAAGACCAGACGGTACCCCGGTGAGTAGGCCCCATTGGTGATGCGTTCGGAGACCAGCTGGTAAGCGGCTTCGGATTTGGAGGTCGTGGTTACAGTGCCCATGAGTCCAACTCCGGGCTGCCGGCGTCTTTCCACGCGGTGTACTTGGCTTTCCACTCAGCGTTCATCGGGAACAGGCCTTCGATGCCGTAGCCGCGCTTGACCATGGCGAAGATGAATTCGTCATTGGACTCGGTGACCATGGCTTCGGCAGCCACCTCTTCGACTAGGGCCGGTGGGATGACCACGATGCCATCTGAGTCGGCGACGATGACATCTCCTGGCTGGACCGAGACGCCACCGCAGGCCACTGTGATGTCCTTGTCCCAGGCCACGTGCTTGCGTCCCAAGACGGCTGGGTGGGCACCGTTGTAGAAGACCGGGATCTCCAAATTGCTTACGGCGTCGAGGTCGCGTACCCCACCATCGGAGATGATGCCGGCAGCCCCCAGCTGCTGGGAGCGCAGTGCCAGGATGTCGCCCAGGGTGGCCGAACCGGTTTCTCCGCGGGCTTCCATGACTAGGATTTCGCCATTGTTCAGGGAGTCAATGGACTGCTTCTGGGCGTTGTATCCACCGCCGTGTGCCTTGAACAGGTCTTCGCGGTTGGGGATGTAGCGCAGGGTGCGGGCGGTGCCGATCACGCGCTGCATACCCTTGGTGGCCCCAGGAACTTCGATGTTCACATTGTTCAGGCCGCGCTTGCGCAGCGTGGCCGATAGGGTCGCGGTGGCCACCGAGGCGAGCTGTTCGCGCACCGCGTCGGTGAGTACTTCCTTGCCGGTGATCACCGGTGGCAGGCCGGCCGTAGCACGGTCGCCGTAGGCATCTTCCTTATCCTTCTCGGTGACCTTGGGCTGGTTGCCGAAGGAGCCGAAGGTGGCGGTGCCCTCGGTGGCAGTCGTCTTCAGCTTACCGGTGGTGGTACCGGTGATTAGGTCGGTGACTTCAACTTCTACCACGTCGCCAGGGAAGAAGACGGTGGAGCCGGCAGGGGTGCCGGTGAGGATGATGTCCCCTGGCTGCAGAGTCATCTGCTGGGAGAGATCAGCGATGATCTGCGCGAAGGAGAAGAGCAGTTCAGAGGTGGTGGCGTCCTGGGCGATCTCTCCGTTGACCCAGGTCTGTACCCGCAGCTTGGCGGGATCTAGATCTGCTGCTGGCAGTGCGTTGGGGCCCAGTGGGGTGTAGCCGTCTCCGGACTTGGAGCGAATGTTTGATCCCTTGTCGGCGTACTTCATGTCGTGGACACCTAGGTCATTGGAGGCGGTGACCGAGCCGACGTAGCTCCAGGCGTCATCTACCGAAACGCGGCGGGCGGTGGTGCCGATGATTAGTGCGATCTCACCTTCGAAGGCGAGCAGTTCGGTGCCAGCCGGACGTTCAACGGTGCCGTTGGTGGCGGCCAGGGAGCTGGAGGCCTTCATGAAGTAGCTGGGGAACTTTGGGGTGCGTCCGCGCTGGGCTGCGCGAGAGGAGTAGCTCAGGTGTACAGCGAGAACTTTGCCTGCCTGGGCGAAGGTCTCTTGGGTTACTGGGAGAGTAGTGCTCACCGTTGATAGTCCTACTTTCGTCATACATTATGTCGTACATCAAATCGTATACGATCAGTGTGCGCCGAATCTCATCCGCTGTCAAGCGTGGAGAAAAATTCATGGATTTTAGAGACAACAATGGCGCCACCCCAGAAAAATCCTGGGACGGCGCCATGTAATTTGACCGATAAATAGTGCTTATGAATGTACGGTTAGTTCAGCAAGAATTAGACACGAATCGCATCAACAATCTTCACGCGTGCGGCCACCAGTGCCGGTAAAACACCGGTCAATGCGCCAACACCGATGGAGATCAAAATGCCTGCGAGGGCAGCCCCCACGGGGAAGGGTGGCATCTGATCAATGCCTGATCCAAGGAACATGTTCAGAATCTTGGGATTGGTCACCACAGCCACCGAAATCAGCACGCCGATACCGCCGGCCACTGCGGTGGCGACCACGCTTTCCATCAACACCGAGAAGAACACCCTGCCTGTGGTTGCGCCGAAACTTCGCCGGATACCCACTTCTCGAATGCGCTGCTTCATGGTCACCATCGCCACGTTGAGCAAACTCAAAGAACCAAGCAAAAGAATGATTCCAGCGATGCCACCGGCGACCAAGGCGAGCATTCTCAGGTTCTCATCCCCACCCCAGGTGAGATAGTCCGAGCGCATCGCCTCCACCTGATAACCGGGCAATTCCGCCCGCATTTGAGCGGAGAAATGAACTGCTAACTCCTCGGCGTTCTCAACGGGAACCCACATTTCGTAGGTGGCATCCGTCAATGGTGCCTTGGCCGCAAACCAATGTTCATAGGTTTGTGGAAGCATCCAAACTTGACCGTCTAATCCACCATCTCTGGTAGAAGTCGCGCCGATTACGGTGGCTGAAACCACCTGCCCGGCCACATCGATATCGACGGACGCGGGCAACGAATTCTCATCCAAACCCAGCTTTTGTGCCACCGTGCGGTCGATAACGACGGCCGGAGCTAGGTTCTGTGCATCTTCGGCTTCCAACCATCGGCCGTATTGCGCGAAGAGCCGGTGAATGGACGCGTACGCGGGATCAGCGACTAAAAGTTCAGGGTCAATACTGGTTCCCTGATGAAGCATCCGATAGCCAGAAGCGCGAGAAACCATTGAGGCATACTCAACGTCGAAACGTTCGGTTGTTTTCTTGAAAGCCTCGGTCACTGCGGCATCTGCAGCTGGCAGGTCATCACTGCGCTGATTAAATGCGTAGGTATTGATCAGTGCAGGACGCCCACTGCGCTCTAGCTGCTCGGTCATCAATTGCTGCGCCACACTTGCCCCAGCTACAGCGGTGGTTAACGATGCCACCGCAATGGTGACTCCCACTAGGGAGAGCAGAACACGCAATTTATGGATGCGCAGTTCTTGCCATGCTTCTAGAAGGGAGGCGATAAAACCGGTGAAGAGTCGTGCCATGCTTTTCACGATGTCACCTCCAGTGTTAGCGGTTTGAGGGTTCCTTCGTCTAGCTGGAATTGTTCTCGGGCCATGGCGGCAACATTGATGTCGTGAGTAATCGTGATGAGCGCGGCACCGGATTCCACGGTGGCAGCGTCAAGTAATTCCATCACGGCTCGCCCCGTGGCCACATCCAAGGCACCGGTAGGCTCATCGGCCAAGACCACCCTGGGGCGACGGACCAATGCTCGGGCAATAGCCACGCGTTGTTGCTCTCCACCGGAAAGGGTTTGCGGCATGGAATCTAGCCTTGCGCCAAGGCCGACTTTTTCTAGGGCTTCGGTAGCTAGGGTTTTCCGGCGCCAGAAATCTGCCCCGGTGGCATACATGAGCGGGGCCATGACATTCTCTAAGGCAGTGCGCCCGGGCAGCAGGTTGAACTGTTGAAAAACGAATCCAAGGTCTCGTCCGCGGATGTGGGCAGCGCGCCGAGCGCTGAGTTTTGTGGCGTCGATTCCGCGCCAAGCGAGGTGACCCGTCGTGGGGCGGTCGAGCAGGCCGAGGATGTTGAGCAAGGTTGATTTGCCAGTGCCAGAACGTCCCACAATGGCAATGTGATCACCTTCTGAAACGGATAAGTTAATGCCGTTGAGAATGTGCAGTTCACTGTCATCCGGGAGTAATACGCTGCGGGTGACGCTTTCAAGCTTCAGCAGCTGGGTATCGCGCATCAGGGGTAGATCTCCATGCCGTCTTCCATTCCAGGTGCGGGAGCTGAGCCTGGAACATAACGGAGTACCTCGTCGTTGGTTGTCAGGCCCTTGCGAACCTCGATGACCTTGCCGTCGGTGACCCCAAGTTCAACCTCGGTGCGAATTTCCTTGCCGTTTTCGTTGAGGATCCACACGGCGCCCTTGTCGACGAGGCCCCGCACAGAGGTTACAGGCACGGTAAGAACGTCCTCGGCTGAACCAGCATCGACGTCCATGTTCATATCCAAACCATCAAATACGACAACGTCCGTGGGCACGTCACAAGTGACTTCGCTGCCTGCTGCAGACTCGTTCTGTAAGCCTGTGCCAGGGCCTTCGACTTGTTCCGTGGTATCTGAATCCGCTGAATCGGTAGTTGATGCTTGGGAAGCGGTATCCCCAACGGTCAGGTTTTTGCAGGTGAAGGGTTCCGGGCCATTTTCAATGCTGATGGTGGCTTCAAGAGTTTCATCCATGAGGCGGTAGCGATCAAGTGCCTTGATGGTGGCTACGGCTTGGAAACTTTGTGGTTGGACCGTGGCAAGGTTTTCACCCTTGGTGACGTCATCGCCGATTTCAAAGTTGAACTTACCGACTTTGCCGGTGGCTGAGGCGTATACATCGTGATAGGTAACGGTGGTTTGTGCTTCGGCGGGTATTGAGCTGTCCTGGGTATCTTCCGACTGTTCATCGGCGGAGGAAGCATCTTCATTTAGTGCAGGTTCGGTGCTGCTTTCCACGCGAATCTGGAAGATCTTGTCTCCTTGGCTGACATTGTCGCCAACTTTCACAAACATCCAATTGACGACACCGGCGGAGGGCGCGGTGATTGGTTTGGCTTCCACCAGATTGATAGTTCCCGGAAGAGACAGAGAATTATTGATCGTATCCTTTTCGACCATGACTGTTTCGGGTGGAATCTCACCGGTTGGGTACAGCTGATCATCTGCGGCGGTGGAGCTTCCACTGAAGGCAAGTTTAACCAGGCTGACGGCGATGAGGGCGCCGATAATTAACCATGCGCTCGGGAGGATGATGCGCCTGAAGACGCGACGTTGGCTCATGCTGCAACTCTATTCATCCTATCTTTTTACCAAATCATTCAGGTAACACCAAGCCTATTAACAGCGAGTGGACAAAATTTTATTTGTGAGTGTTGATTTTTACTTATCAAGTCAACCAGCACTAGGAAACGCAAACCAGCCACTCAGTGGTAGTAGCTTGTCTACATCCAACGATGAAATGGTACGCATGAGTAATTAGGAATTCTGGCAACGCAAAACCTAGGGCGCGCAAGAGGCCCGGAGCATGGTGCTCCGGGCCTCGAAGGGAATTATCTACGGCCATTTCCGTTGAATGACTCGTTAGGTAACCTCTATTTGGATATGGACTTGCTGTTCGTGGCCGCTGCCCAAGTCGCTGTCGGAATCGATAAACGGTACGTCTTCTTTTTGGACTGTTTGACGGTGAGTTTTGCAGTTCCCTTTTTCAGTGTGACCGTTTTCAAGGTCTTCCAGGAATTGCCGGATTTCACCTGGAACTTGGCCTTTTTGGCGTTGTACTGCCCATACCTGTACTTTTCAGGTGAGTAGACCTGTGCCTTGGCGGTCAGAGATACTTTACTGCCTGATCGTTTGGCAGTTAGTGAACTCTTAGTCTTGCCTCGAACGTAGAAGCTTTTGCTGGTTCGGTCTGTGTAGTCAACGTAGTCGGTATCTTCAAAACCGAAGTACGAATCCCAGTAGCTGTACGAGGCGGAAACATCTGCCGGGCCGACTTTGTAGGTGCCAAGTCCGTCCCAGGATGGGCAGATGAGCGCACGGTTTGTAATCTTGCGATTTTCAAACCACAGTGAATGAACGAGACCACCATTTCGTGTCACGTCGATACTGGCGTAGGAATCTACATAATCGTTTTTGACCTTAGATGAGGCTTTGACGGAAACATAGTGACAATTGGAATCAGCCACGGTGATGGATGAAGCGGAATAGCCGGTGATGTCGATGGGCCGTTCGCTGGCCTGTGCTGGAACTGTTCCAGCGATGAGCAATCCGGTGGCTGCTAGGCCAGCGGTGATGTTGCGAAAATGACGAAGTGCAGTAGCTTGCATGACGTCCTCCCCATGTGAGTGCGAGTGAATGTTCAAAGAAAATTTCGTGAACATTTGAACTATAAATGACTCATTGGACAATTTGGAGATTCAGCGGCCAATCTTTAAAAAATGACGGGACATTATTCAGTCACAAAATGAACAATCAACTTAAGTGGATGACATTGACACTGAGAATGGTGCGAAAAAGTCGTGAATCGAACATAGTTGAATACTTTTCGAATGCCAAAACCAATGAGCGCCACAAAACTGGATTCGAACGTAGCTCAACTCTGTTCGAAGAGGCCTTGTCCCAAATGCCAACAAGATCTGTACCGCGGTGCCTACAGCGAGGTTTCAGATTTCTTGGGCGACTATGTTGTCTCGCAGGACCCTAAGAAGCCTCTGTCTGTTTTCTCCAAAAGATCTGGTAATAACCCCAGAGCGGGAGTAAAATCGGTTGACGTACAGTTGTTCGAATTGGGGGATTTGAAGGTGCAGCAAAACGCTCGCAATCGTTTTGCATCTTTAGATAAGCAGAGGATCAGTCCTGATCTGTACGGTCGCATGGGGGCGATTGTAGCGGGGCCTACCCAAACTAGTCGCAGGACTGATCCTCAAGTTTCCCGTTCTCATGAGTTTTGACGTATCAATTCCCATGGTGCGGTCACCCCTGAGTTAAACGCTGGAATCGGTATTGAGCAACTGGAGTGCCGGAATTATCTGAGACTGACCGGTTCGACTTAGATGTCCATTGCAGTGTAACTAGCGGTAGCTGGCGGGGAAGTGTTTGCCGCGTCAGATTGATTGGAACGTTGTTGAAGGGTGAAGACCCACATCGTAGCCGACGTACCTTTCACGGCAAACGGGATCTTCGTCGGCCGACATAATGAATGCCGGGCCAATCGTTTGGTTGACCCGGCATTTATTATGCGCTGGAAGTTCCAGCGGTGATGTGGTTAAGCCTTGGCACCCGCGCGGGCAGCTGCCGCTTCACGCTCATCGGCTTCACGCAGTGCACGCTCCACACGATCAACGTCGCGAACTGCACCCTTATCGGCGGAAAGGGCCATCGCAGCATAAGCGCGCAGCGCAGGGGAGACCACGCGCTCGCGGTTAGCAGGGCGGTAACCGGTAGTAGCGATCAAGCGCTCACGACGCTCAGCCAGAACTTCCTCGGAAACGTTCAAGGTCAGTTCACGAGTTGGGATATCGATGGAGATGGTATCTCCGTCTTCTACCAACGCGATCATGCCACCGGAAGCAGCTTCTGGGGAAACGTGGCCGATGGAAAGGCCTGAAGTACCGCCAGAGAAACGTCCGTCGGTGATCAGTGCGCAGGACTTGCCCAGGCCACGTCCCTTCAGGAATGAGGTTGGGTAGAGCATTTCCTGCATGCCCGGACCACCCTTTGGACCCTCGTAGCGGATGACAACAACGTCGCCTTCCTTCACCTGCTTGTTCAGGATTTTCTCCACTGCCTCGTCCTGGGATTCGCAGACCACAGCCGGCCCGGAGAAGGTCCAGATCGACGGGTCGACTCCAGCGGTCTTGACCACTGCGCCGTCCACGGCGATGTTGCCGCGCAGCACGGCCAGGCCGCCGTCCTTGGAGTAGGCGTTCTCTACCGAGTGGATGCAGCCTTCGGCGTCATCGGTGTCCAGTGCCGCCCACTTCTCGGACTGCGAGAATGCGGTGGAGGAGCGCTTGCCGCCCGGGGCCGCGTGCCACAGATCGAAGGATTCCTTTGTCGCCTTGCCGCCACGGATATCCCAGTTGTCGAGCCATTCGCCCAGGGTTGCCGAGTGGACGGTGTGCACGGTTTCATCCAGCAGGCCGCCACGGCGCAATTCGCCGAGGATGGCAGGGATGCCGCCGGCGCGGTGGACATCTTCCATGTAGTAGATGGTGCCGTTGCCGGCAGCGTTCGGCGCTACCTTGGCTAGGCATGGCACACGGCGGGAGACTGCGTCGATTTCATCCAAGCCGAAGTCCACGCCGGCCTCGCGGGCGGCAGCCAGCAGGTGCAGGATGGTGTTGGTGGAACCGCCCATGGCGATGTCCAAGGCCATGGCGTTGCCGAAGGCTTCCACGGTGGCGATGCTGCGAGGCAGAACCGACTCGTCGCTCTCGCCGTAGTAGCGGTTGGCGATATCCACTACCAGCTTGCCTGCGTTCTGGTACAGATCCTTGCGGGCGGTGTGGGTCGCCAGAGTGGAGCCGTTGCCTGGCAGCGAGAGGCCCATGGCCTCGGTCAGGCAGTTCATCGAGTTGGCGGTGAACATGCCGGAGCAGGACCCACAGGTTGGGCAGGCCGACTCTTCGATGCGCAGCAGGTCTGCGTCGGAGACGTTTTCGTTCACTGCTTCAGAGATGGCGTCAACCAGGTCCAGGGTGCGTACGGTGCCGTCAACCAGGGTGGCGCGGCCCGATTCCATGGGGCCGCCGGAAACGAACACGGTCGGGATGTTCAGGCGCAGGGCGGCCATGAGCATGCCGGGGGTGATCTTGTCGCAGTTGGAGATGCAGATCAGCGCGTCGGCGCAGTGGGCGTTGACCATGTACTCCACGGAGTCCGCGATCAGGTCGCGGGACGGCAGGGAGTAGAGCATGCCACCGTGGCCCATGGCGATGCCGTCATCAACGGCGATGGTATTAAATTCGCGGGGGATACCACCGGCGGCTTCGATGGCCTCAGAAACGATGCGACCTACTGGCTGTAGGTGAGTATGTCCTGGTACGAACTCGGTGAAGCTATTGGCCACGGCGATGATTGGCTTGCGGCCAAGGTCAGCGCCGTTAACGCCGGCTGCGCGGAACAGTGCGCGAGCGCCGGCCATGTTGCGGCCATGGGTAACGGTATGTGAACGAAGTGTGGTCATTTTAAAATCTCACCATAAATTTGTTCCCAAACCCAGACGGTGTCGATACTAGTAGTACTACTACCATGATAAGAAGGCTGGGTTATGAACGCAGGTCAGCGTCGTCGCGAGGAACTGGCGGCATTCTTGAAGGACCGTCGCGCTCGTGCCGATAGGGCATCGCACGGTTTGCCCGAGGTTGGACGCAGCCGGGTCAGGGGATTGCGCCGCGAGGAAGTGGCCACGCTCGCTGGGGTGTCCGCCACATGGTACACGTGGTTGGAACAAGCCCGTGACATTAATCCGTCGCGTCAGGTCATGCAAGCCCTTGCACGACTGTTCCGGCTGAGCGCTGTCGAATCCAGCTACCTTTTATCCCTGGCTGGACATGGTGAAGTGGCGCCCGAAGAATCCAGCGCCATGACCCCGGCCCTGCAGCGGCTCTTGGATGTCATGGATTTCCCGGCCTTCTTGCTTTCCTCGGATTGGGCCATCATCGGTTGGAACGCCGAGTACGCGCAGCTATATCCGCGGATCAGCACCGTGGAAACCGAGGACCGAAACTTGCTGTGGCTGGTCTTCACCGATGCCCAACTGCGCGAAATGCTGCCCGACTGGGAAAAGCAAAGCCGCGGATTTGTAGGCAGCTTCCGTGCAGAAACCAGAGGATGGCTTAGTCCATCGGGTGAAAGCGGCATTGTCGCGAGGGTCTCCGCGGCATCAGAAGAATTTGCGGCGATCTGGAATGAACGGGATGTCGCCGGGTTCCAGACGGGAGAGCGGCTTTTCCGCCATCCAGCCAAGGGACTGACTCGTTATGAGCAGCACAATCTGACGCCTGCTGAAGCACCGGACCTCACGTTGCTGATGTACACGCCGCTATAGGTCTCACTTCTTAGCAAGATCTGACCTTTGCGACTCCCTCCTGTGAAACTCATTGTCAAAGACAAGAGCTTGAAATACCGCTGTAATCTCGCCCTGCAAGACTTGAAGGACCACAGGTTTTAGGGGCCAACAAGTACTCGCGAGAGGTCGATGACTCCCAATTTGATCCGGGCAGCGGCGCCCCTTAGGCGTAAAGGATTCAATAATGTTCGGACTCGGACTGGTCGTGATTTTGGGAGTGACGATCGTTCTGTGCACAGGGCTGGCTAGCAGGCTGCGAGTTGCTCCTCCGGTCCTGCTCCTGCTGAGCGGTTTATTGCTTGGATTCCTACCATCGCTTCGAGAAGTCTCGTTGCCTCCCGAAGTGGTTCTGTTCTTGTTCTTGCCGGCATTGCTGTTCTGGGAAAGCCTGACAACATCACTGCGTGAAATTCGAGCGAACCTCCGGGGCATCATCTTGGCCAGCACCTTGCTGGTTGTAGCAACTGCTGGAGCCGTTGCCGTTATTGGGCATCTCTTCGGCATGGCCTGGGGACCGGCCTGGGTCCTCGGCGCGGCTCTCGCACCGACGGATGCCACCGCGGTCGGCGCGCTGACCCGCAATTTGTCACGTCGAGACGTAACTCTGTTGAAAGCCGAAAGCCTGATCAATGACGGCACGGCGCTGGTCATTTATGGCATTGCCGTGGGCGCCACAGTGGGAACCGAAAAAATTACCGCGCTGCATGTTTCGTGGCTGGTGATCCTAGCTTACGTAGGTGGAATTCTTGTTGGAGCTGTTCTGGCCCTGGTGGTGATTCGACTACGCGCGCAGATGAACAGTCCCGCCCAAGAAACAGTCTTGACCACACTCACGCCATTTCTTGCGTACTTCCTTGCCGAGATCATCGAAGCCTCCGGCGTTCTGGCAGTTGTCACGGCTGGTCTGATCATGAGCCAGGCAAGGCCTCGGCGATCTCGGGCGGGATCTCGTCGTCAGTCCGACGGTTTCTGGAGCCTGTCCACGTTCATACTCAACGCGTCGTTGTTCGTGCTCGTGGGACTCGAACTGCATGCCGCGGCCCTGCTCTTGAACGGCGATTTGGTGGTTCGGGGGCTGATGCTCGTCGCCATCATTTCGCTTAGCCTGATCATTGTGAGGATCGGCCATCTCTTTACGGTGACCTACATTATCCGGCTACTGGATCGTAGACCTGCACAGCGGCTTCGCCGAGTTAGCCATAGGGCTCGAATTGTCAGCGGAGTCGCAGGCTTTCGCGGAGCAGTGTCTCTGGCTGCCGCGCTCGGAGTGCCCATGCTGGTTGCCTCGGGTGAGCCATTGCCCGAACGGGATTTAATAGTTTTTGTCACGTCAGGGGTTATCGGGGTCACCATTCTTGTCCAGGGGCTGATCTTGCCGGCGGTCGTGCGGTGGGCTGCGCTCGCACAGGATACGGCCATGCACGAGGAACGTTATCTAGCTGAACGAACGGCCACGCAAGAAGCCTTGGCGGCGCTTGACGAGGCCGCCATGGCACTGGGCACCGACAGCACTGTGAGCCAGAGGCTCCGCAAAGACTACGAATCCCATCTGCGCATCATCAACGCCAGCGCTCGAAACATCGACGGTGATGACGAAGTGCGACAAGAACAGCAATACAAGGCTCTGCGTCTGCACATGCTGGAGCAAAAGCGTGCCACCGTGGTGCGACTGCGCAACGAAGGACATATAGATGACACCGTCCTTCGCATGATCCAGAACAAGCTGGATTCTGAAGAACTGCGCTTGGCGCCCGAGCAGCATTCGGAGTAAGCATTGACCGCCGGCTAACGTGATGCCGCGTTGGAATCGCGAAAAGAATCGCGGCTGGAACTCAATTCGTTGATTGATTTCCAGCCGCGATTCGACCTGGCAATGCTAGTCGAGATCCAAGGTGAACTTCGTTCCGTCTTTGCGAGGGAAGCTGATAGATCCGAGCTCCTCGGCAGTCGCTGGCTCCATGGCAATGGAAACAACGCCAAAGTCCGTGGCCTTGAATTCAATGGGCGGGCGGAGATCTTCGTGGTTGCCCGGAATCTTCAGCAACTCGGTTCGGGCCGCGCCTTCGGTGATATCAGGTGGAAGCAAAGCAAGCACCACGCCTGGCTTGTCCTTTGCGCTGTCGATGCTCAGTTTCAGTCCCTCATCCTTCACTACCGATGGGTCCTCGCACTCAACTTCAGGCCCGTTCAAAGTCGCGGTTCCATCGCCGTCACCGCTATTTGCCCAGGCGATCAAGCACAGCTCATCTTCATCATCGACCGCCGCGAATTCCTGGGCGTAGGACAACGGAGCCAAGGCACGCAGGCTCGTTGCCTTGATCGACGGTTCGTTGAATTCTGCAGGTGCCTTGTCCTCGTCGCTCTGATCCTGCGCGAGGGTGGGGATGATGTCCTGTGCGGTGACACTGCCGGCACTGGAAGTAGGAGACGGTGATGATGAGGAGCTTGCGCTAGGAGCCGACTGGCTCGATTCGGAAGCAGGTTCAGCCGATGCGCCGGACTTATCGGTTGTTTCGGTGGCCGTTGAGCAAGCAGTGGCTAAGAGAACAGCGCTTAGGCCTAGGAGGACTGGGAGCTTGGATTTCATCGGGATCCCTCGGATTCAGTGGTAGATGTAGCAGCAACGTTCAAGTTTGCGTGCTCGACAAGGTGCACAGTAAGCTGTCCTTCTTCCCAAACGCCTGAGTGAAAACAGGTATGTGGCTAGGGGTTTAAACCCATCTTAAGTTCAAACGCTAACACCCGTTTCATCTGGCAAGCAAGCATTTTATTCCAGATATTTGCTCAAATCGACAAAGTCCTGAATGTCCATGCTTTCAAGGTGAAGCTTTGATGAAAATTGCCTCGTTGGACGTCGCTGCGCGTCTTGGGTTGACTCCGTTTCCGGGTGCTCCGAAGGGTCGCACAGTCCAGGGGCCTAGAGAGGCTGCTGTGCGACTAATTCACGAAATCAGAATGGAGGTCCTAGCTCGCCAGGAATTCGAGTGCTTTTTCCTTGAAGTCACGGCTGGTGACCGCATTGGCATGATTTCTTCCAGCTAGCCAGAGCACTTCGTTGCGGGTTCCAGCATCCTTGAGCAATCGACGAAGCCGAGGCAGGGTAGTGGCCAAATCATCTTGGTCGCCGGCTACCAGTAGCGTCGGCACGGACGGAACCTTCGCGGCCGGATCGTAAGGCTCGGATTTGATTGCTTCGATGAGCTCAAATAAAGCAGAGATGTCATTGCTTGGCTCTGCTTGGGCAATCGTCATGATGGTTGCGGTGTAGTCGTCATTGATCGGCTCACCAGCTGCCACATGTGCTCGTCCTTGAACAAGGTCAAAGGACGCCAATGGATCGCCGGCGCCGGGGCCACCCATGACCAAGTGCTCTACCAGGTCAGGGTTGAAAGCCGCGAACTCCCAGGCAAGTCGTGACCCCAGGGAATATCCGATGACGTCGACGGGACCTTCGTCGAATTCCATGACAATGGCGGCCAGTGCCTGGCGGATCTGGCTAGGTGCCCAGCTTCCTTCATTGCGGCGTGGATCTTCACCATGTCCGGGAAGGTCGACAAGCAGAACGCTGCGTCCCGCATCGGTGGAATATTTCAGCCATCGCGAGCGCTCCCAGTTCAATTCGCCGGATGAGGCGAAGCCATGGATGAACAGCACGGATGGGCCACTCACCTCGGCGTTTGTGCGAACCACTCGAAGATTCAGATCCAGTGTCATGCCTTAGATCATAGGCCATGAACAACCGAAATTCGGAGTAAGGTTAGCGTCACGCGATACTTAATGTCAGAATGACTCTAACGAAAATCGACGCACTGAAATCGAGGCAAAGACAAGATGTCATCGGCACCGGGATGGGCAAACGTCAACGAACGACGCAACTTGCCGCCCGCACTAGCGGTCTCGACCGTCATCCTCGGCATACGCGAAGGCCAAGACGGCGGGCCGGATAAGCTCTGCCTGCCATTGGTGCGTCGAATCCGGCAACCGCATGCTGGCCTGTGGGCACTGCCAGGCGGTCCAGTGGACGCAAGGGAATCCTTGGGCCAAGCCGCCGGACGGAACCTTGCCGAGACCACGGGCCTTCGCCCCAGCTACCTTGAACAGCTATACACCTTCGGTGACATCGACAGATCTCCCACCCACCGTCTGGTGACCATCGCCTACTTCGCGTTGCTTAACGCGGATCAAGTTGGGGCCACCGTACAAGACGAAAACGTCGCCTGGTTCGATATCGATGATCCAAGCATTGCTCAGCTGGCTTTTGATCACCGGAAGATCGTTGACTATGCGCTGTGGCGGCTGCGGAACAAGACCGAATACGGGCAAATTGCTCACCGTCTCTTGGGCGAACGATTTACGCTCGCCGCGCTGCGTGGAGTCTACGAAGCAATTCTTGGCCGACGCCTGGACCCGGCAAACTTCCGGCGCACGCTAAAAAATACGGCCACCATCGAAGAAACCGATGAGTACCTTGCCGGTGGGCAACACCGTCCACCCCGTCTCTACCGCTACGTAGGTCACGGTCCTGACCCCTTGGAAGTCGACCCCACGCAGGCCTAGAGATTTCACCAACTTCTCCTTATCAATCGCAAGAAATGGATATCCCATGAGCACCCAACTCACCGACAACAGCCAATCTGTTGCTCAGAACATCACCCGGCTGAACCTCTTGGCCCCAGGCTCCACCTGCTCCACGGATCTGGCAGCCAACCCATGGGATACGCCGGCGGGATATGGTCCGGGTGCCTCTCAGGAGGACCGCGTACCAGCGGGCTACCCGGTCCAGGGATCCATTCCAGAAGAGTATTTGAAAGCCAGCGATGAAGATCTGGACGCCCGAATTCTGGCAGCGAAAGAAACGCTAGGGGAGAAGGCGGTAATCCTCGGCCACTTCTACCAGCGCGATGAGGTAGTGAAGTACGCCGATTTTGTGGGCGATTCCTTCCAACTAGCCAATGCCGCGCTGACCCGTGACAAGGCCGAAGCCATCGTTTTTTGCGGTGTGCATTTCATGGCTGAAACGGCAGATATCCTCAGCCGTGATGACCAGTCGGTGATCCTGCCGAATCTTGCCGCCGGGTGTTCCATGGCTGACATGGCCGATGGCCCCAGTGTCCAAGCTTGCTGGGATGAACTCACCGCACTCTACGCAGATGAAGCCGATGACGGACGTATGCCCATTATTCCAGTGACGTACATGAACTGCTCGGCAGAGCTCAAAGCGTTTGTGGGACGCAACGGTGGACTGGTCTGCACCTCATCAAACGCCGCGACCGTCTTGGAGTGGGCCTTTGAGCGTGGACGTCGCGTGCTGTTCTTCCCGGACCAGCACCTAGGACGCAACACCGCCAAGGCCATGGGGGTGCCACTGGAGCAGATGCCGATGTGGACCCCGCGCAAGTCACTGGGCGGAAACGACGAGCAGACGATGAAGGACGCCAAGGTCATCTTGTGGCACGGTTTCTGCTCGGTGCACAAGCGTTTTACCCCGGCACAAATCACCAAAGCCCGTGAGGAGTTCCCCGGCGTGAAGGTGATTGTTCACCCCGAATGCCCGATGGAAGTTGTTGATGCGGCCGATGCTGCTGGTTCCACCGACTTCATTCAAAAAGCCATTGCGGCGGCCACCGAGCCAACAACTTTTGCTATTGGTACCGAAATCAACATGGTTAACCGCCTTGCCGCGCAGTACCCGCAACACACGATTTTCTGTCTTGACCCAGTGATTTGCCCCTGCTCCACGATGTACCGCATCCACCCGGGCTACCTAGCCTGGGTGCTTGAAGAACTAGTGGCAGGACGAGTAGTCAACCAAATTACCGTTCCAAAAGAGCAACAGGGTGACGCAAAAATTGCCTTGGAGCGCATGTTGGAGGCAAAGCCATGAGCAAGTCTGCCAGCACCCCACGAACACTGGCGATTGTTGGTTCCGGCGTTGCTGGTTTGTGCGCAGCGCTCGAAGCAGTGCGTCTTGGATTAGGCGTGGTGCTACTGACCAAAGGAGCACTGGGTGACGGAAATAGTTCCTGCGCCCAAGGCGGATTATCGGCGGTCACCACGCAGGGAGAGGCTGCCGGGGATTCGGTGGCAAGCCACGTTACCGATACCCTGCGTGCCGGTGCCTGGCACGGAACACCAGAAGCAGTTCAAGAACTCTGCGGATCTGCCAACGACCTGGTCAATACCTTGGAAGAGTACTCGGTACAGTTCGACAAGGACGCCGCCGGCAACTACCAACTGGGTTTGGAAGCAGCACACAGTGCACACCGAATCCTGCACGCTGGCGGGGATGCTACCGGTGCTGGCCTCGTGGCTGCCCTCGCCAGTGCCGTCCGTGCGGCGAAGGATGCGGGACAACTCGACTTAATCGAGAACGCCCTCGTGGTGGACATTGAGGTCACCGAGGCTGAGACGCGCAGCGTGAACTATCTGCAAGACGATGCTAGCGGTCAGCTACACGTTGACGCGGTGTTGCTGGCCACCGGTGGACTGGGCTCGCTCTATGCGGCGAGCACCAATCCGCACGGGGCCACCGCGGACGGCATCGGTCTGGCAGCTCGTGCGGGGGCGGTGATCAGCGATATGGAATTTATCCAGTTCCATCCAACGCTCGTTGACCCGCAGCTCTACCCGGACGCCGGGATGATCAGTGAAGCCGTTCGTGGAGAAGGCGCGGTGCTCATCAATGAGCTCGGCCAGCGTTTCATGATTGACATTGATGAACGGGCAGAACTGGCTCCGCGCGATGTGGTGGCCCGTGCTATTCATGCTCAATATCAAACGGGACACCAGGTCTTTATCGATGCCACAGCGGTGGAAACTGCCAAGGGTGCAGGTTTCCTTGCACGCCGTTTCCCCTCCATCACTGCACGTCTGAAAGCCTGTTCACTGGACATGGCATTGGCCCCGATTCCAGTTGTTGCCGCCCAACACTATGTGATGGGCGGAATCCACACCGACACTCAAGGACACACCAGCGTTCCCGGGATTTATGCGGCCGGCGAATGCGCCAACACCACGGTGCACGGTGCGAATCGTCTGGCCAGTAATTCCCTGCTCGAAGCCATGGTGTTTGCGCGCAAAGCAGTGCATGCTGCAGCTACCGATGTACCAGGCAGTGCCTGTGATCTGGCTGATCTTGTGGTCGGTGAGTTACCAGAAACGCAGACACAGGTGCCTTTGGAATTGAAACAGCTCAAGGATCTTGCCAGCGAACATCTGGGGGTCTACCGCACAGGTGACGGGCTGCAACAGTTCATGAGTGTGCTCGACTCCAGCGCTCCGGTGGCACAAGCACCACGAGCACAAAGTGAACTGAACAATCTTTACACCTGTGCACGACTGATCGCTTACGCAGCTCAACAGCGGACACAGTCCTTGGGCGCACACCACCGGCTGGACGCTAACGACCAGGAAGCGACCGCCAACACCATTCGTTATGGCTGGGTCTTATCGGGCGTGCAGTCAATAGATCATCAGCTTAAAACCAAGGAAGTTAACGCGTGAATCAGCCAATCCATCCGGTCCCACTAGCCGCCATCGACCGGATCCTTTCACTGGCCTTCGAAGAAGACTATCCGCGCGGGGATCTGACCGCAGACACTATTGTTCCATCTGAGGCCCAGGCGACCGCCGTGGTCAAAGCTCGGGAACCAGGAGTCTTGGCTGGAGGCATGGTTTTTGCCCGGGCCATGACCACCTTGAACGATAAGACCGAAGTAACCCAGCTGGTTGCCGATGGTCAAAAGTTTGACGCTGGCGATGAGCTTCTCAAGGTGCAGGGGCCAGCGATTTCGGTCCTCAGCGCCGAACGCGTGGCTCTCAACCTATTACAGCGGATGAGCGCCATTGCGACGTCCACCCGTGAATTGGTGGACCTGGTCTCGCACACCAAGGCAAGGATTGCCGATACTCGAAAAACCACGCCGGGATTGCGCGTGCTGGAGCGGTATGCGGTGCGTTGTGGTGGGGGAGTGAATCACCGAGATAATCTCTCCGAAGCGTTTATGGCCAAAGATAATCACCTTGCCTTGCTCGGTGACGGAGAAGAACTCACCGAAACATTGAAGTCAGTGCGTGCCCGGCTGGGGCACACCACTGCGATGGAAGTTGAAGTTGACCGGATTGAGCAAATCCCTGCGGTATTAGCTGCCAAGGTGGACATCATCATGCTGGATAACTTTGATGTCGCAGATCTTCCGGCAGCCATCAAACTCATTGATGGTCAGGCCGTTATTGAAGCCAGTGGCACGGTGACTGCGCGTACCGTTGCAGCGATCGCTGAACAGGGTGTCGACATTATTTCTAGTGGCGCCATCACTCACTCGGTGCGGGCTATTGATCTGGGCTTGGATATGGTTATTGCATGATCTACATGGACGCGGCTTCCACCGCCCCGCCTCGTCAAGAAGTTCTTGACCTCATCACCCCACTATTAACCAGCAATTTTGGGAACCCTGCCTCTTTGCATGAGCTCGGTCATCAGGCGCGACGGGCTAACGACTGGGCACGCAATCAGGTTGCTGGACATCTCGGTGTCGAAGAGAGTGAAATCTACTTCACCTCCGGCGGTACCGAGTCGGATAATACGGTCGTCATCGGTGGGGCCTTGGCTAATCCTCGTGGCAGGGTAATTGTCAGTAGTGCCATTGAACATCCTGCAGTGTTGGAAGCCTGCGCGTACCTTGTCAGAGTTCACGGATTTATTCACAAACTCATCCCTGTCGATGAGTTTGGCATTGTGGATCTACAGGTTGCCAAAGAATTGATCGATGACCAGGTCTCGGTAGTTTCCGTGATTGCTGTGAACAATGAAGTGGGCACCATCCAGCCCATCAAAGAACTCGCAGAACTGGCCCATAGTGCGGGAGCTTTGATGCACACCGACGCGGTGCAAGCCGCCGGATGGCTGGACTTAGCCGAACTGACCGCGCACGTGGACGCCCTAAGCCTCTCGGGGCACAAGATTGGTGCGCTCAAAGGCAGTGGCGTGCTCTATGTCAGTAAGCGCTGTGAAGTTCTGCCTTTGCTGCACGGTGGCGGGCAACAAGGCGGCATGCGTTCTGGCACCGAGAATCCGGCGGCATCGGTCGGTATTGCCCGGGCCTTGCAATTGTGTGCTGAACAACGCCAAATCGGGGCGGGAGATGGTTACGGTGAGTACCTCATCGAAAGAATCACCAAGGAACTGGGGAAAATCGCCCCGGGGCTGGTGCAAGTGACCGGGCATCGTGAACAACGCATCGGTGGCATTGTTTCCCTTGTTTTCCCGCGTACCGCGGGAGAGACGGTACTCATTGAATTAGAGCGCCGTGGGGTGCTGTGTTCTTCGGGGTCCGCTTGTGCGGCAGGGAGCACCGACCCCTCGCCGGTGCTCACCGCTATGGGCTATGACGAGCAGCTCGCGCATACCGCGGTGCGCTTGTCCTTTACCCGTGCCGCGAAGGAAAACGAGATTAGCCAGGTGGCCAGTGCAGTGGTGGCCACGGTGAAAGCTTTGGTGGCCTGAATTATCGTTCAGCGATGAATCGCTTGGTCACCGAGATGTCTCGATCGCCGAGTCCTGCCTCAATGACCTCGTCGATGGCTTGACGCAAGAGCGGTAGGAGCACCGGATCGGTGTTCGTCGCCGCAGCGATCTCATTGGCGCCAGCCAGGTCCTTGCGCATGTACTTGATGGCACCGGATGGCGAGTCATCGCCGCTGACCAGACGATCTTTGCGGCTGTCCAAGAGTCGTGATGAGGCATAGCCGTGGCCCAGCAGATCCCACATTGCTGCCAGGTCTAGACCGGAACGTTCGGCAAGTACCGAGGCTTCACCCAACGCAAAGATGGTGGAGCTAACGACAAGCTGGTTGCAGGCTTTGGCGACCTGTCCGGCACCGAGTTCGCCAAGTCGTACCGGGGTTCCGCAGGGTGCGAGGACTTGGATTGCTCGGGCACAGAGTTCTTCGGAGCCACCAAGCATGATGGAAAGTGTGCCTTGGATGGCGCCGTCTTCACCGCCTGAAACTGGGGCATCAACTATGGCGATGCGCCCGCCGTAGCGTGCAGCCAAGCCATCGGCCAGGGCGCGAACGCCCGGTGCGGAGCAGGTGGAACCAATAAGAAGAAGTAGGGGAGTTGCAGCCGGGTCTCGTTGCTCAAGACCGGCCAGAATTCCGTCGGGACCTTCCAGGCACTGACTGATTTGAGGAAGGTCTGGCAGCATGAGCAGGATGTCATCGCAGTCTTTGGCTAATTGTGCTGCATTGTCGGCCCAGTGGATTTTGTTGGCTGCAGTTTCTGAAGACAAGCCGGAGCTGAGGTCCGCTAGAACGTCATCTTTCGCACGACTGGACGTCACTTTAGCCCCAGCGTGAGCGGTGGCCAGTAGTCGGGCCATCGGGCGTCCCATGGCTCCCAGGCCAATCACGCCTACGACAGGTTGTTGGTTTGATGGCTGGGCTTGGTTTTCTGAATTCATCTACAACTCCTTTGTTGAACGGTGGTCTAAAGACAAAAAATCAATGGACAACATAGCGAACTCTGTTCAATATACTGTCCAAAGCGGTATGCTGTCACTCGACGGAAGGAAAAGGAAGCAATGACGCCAACTACACAACGTCTGCGCGTGGGAATCGCCGTAGATTTACCAGCAGCAGACCTTGAACTGATGCGAGAACTCGAACCACGTTTGGATTTCATTTATGAACCCGAACTCTACCGCCCGCAGCGCTGGCAGGGTGACTGGGAAGGGGACCCAACCTTCACACGCACCCCAGAGCAGGCGGAGCGTTATCACCAGATCATCACCTCGTCCCAGGCACTGTTCGGCATCCCAGATGTCAACCCAGAACTGTTGCAAAAGACCGTCCGTGAAAACCCAGATCTTCGCTGGGTGCACACCACGGCCGCCGGCGGTGGCTCCCAGGTTAAGGCAGCCGCGCTAACTGCTGACGAACTGGAACGGGTCACTTTTTCAACCAGCGCCGGAGTTCACGGCTCAACCCTGGCAGAATTTGCACTCTTCGGCGTTTTGGCCGGAGCAAAGAATCTGCGCAAGCTCGAAGCTGACCAAGCCAACAAGTACTGGCCTTCAGAGCGTTGGCGTATGCGCCACCTCGATGAGATGACCATTCTCGTGGTTGGTCTCGGTGGTATTGGTACTGCCGTGGCTGAACGCTTCAAGGCCTGTGGATCCACTGTTTGGGGCACCTCGCGAAGCGGTAAGCCAGTGGCTGGTGTTGACCGCCTGATTGATCCATCGCAGCTTGCAGAAGTTGCCGGCGAGGTGGACGCGATTGTGGCAACCCTGCCAGGAACCAAGAGCACCGAAGGCCTACTGGGTGCTGAGGTCTTCGAAGCCGTTCAGGAAGGAACGATCCTGGTCAACGTGGGTCGTGGAACTGTGGTGGATGAATCCGCACTGATTCCTGCCCTGGAAGCTGGTCGAATTGGCTTCGCTGCCTTGGATGTTGTCGCACAAGAACCGTTGGATCCCAAGAGTGTTCTGTGGGAGCATCCCAATGTTTTGATCAGCCCGCACACCGCGGCCCTGAGCAACCAGGAGACAACCCGTATCGCCCGACTCTTCGCCCATAACGCGACCTGCCTGCTCGATGGGCAGGGCTTGCGCAACAAGGTGGATACCGTAGAGTTCTACTGATGACAACCGTAAACGACGTTACAGACCGGAGCGGGGAGCGGGCCACTCGCGACCCTGCTCCGGCCGTTACCAGAGCCATTGCTATTCTGAGTTTGCTCGCCGAGGCTGACGGGCGTTCGCTATCGCTTAGTGAACTCGCGCGCACCCTAGGGATTGCCAAATCCTCGTGCGCCAACCTCTGCCAGGCGCTGGAAGACGGCGAGATGATCCGTCGCACCAGTGATGGTTTTGGTCTGGGGCGTCGGAATGCAGAGCTCGGTGGGGCTTTTTCGGTTCAGTTCAACCAGGTACGCGAATTCTTTGACCTGATTTCCTCGTCGCCTACGCTGCGTGGGGAATTGGTGCAGATTGCCATGCTTGATGGTTCTGACTCGTTGTATCTTGCCCGCCATGAGGGTCGCAACCCCTATCGATTTGGTGCACCATTGGGCTCGCGATTGTCGGCGGCATTTAGCGCAGCCGGCAACGCCTTGCTGATGAGCCTTGATAAGGATCAGGTCGCCGAGGTCATGGGTAAGGTGCTGCCAATGCGCAGTGGCGTTGATGGCCTAGAACTGACTTTAGAAGATCTGCACCAGCGTCTTGAGCTCGCTCGCGAGCGAGGCTTTGCTGTTGATGAGGGGCATTCGACCAGCGGTGTGACCGGGGTTGCCGTGCCATTGGCGGCATGGTCTCCGGGAGATCCGCCATTGGCCTTGGGCACGGCTCTTCCTATTGATCAGGCAGATCCGATCCGCGTGGCGGCCACTGGTACTGCCTTGCGCGAGGTTGCTGCGCGCTTGGAAAATCCGTGGAGGAAGCGCGCTGCGCGCAGCTAGTGAGCGCAGTACTAAGTTCATAGAGCACTGAAAACGAGCGTCGGCCCGTATCCCTGAAATCTTGGGGGTGCGGGCCGATGTTCTGTGCGTGGGGCAAATCTCCGAAAATAAACCGTCCACTATGTTGTACGTTGTTCGCTATGCTGGTATCTTCGATGCAGGAAGTAGTGATGTGATTCACTTGTCGAAGGAGACCTCCATGAATACAACACCAGCACGCTCCGCCGGTTCCGGCGGAACAGCGCTTGACGAGAACTACGCCAAGAATCTGCAGCGGGCCACTCTGGCATCCAGCATTGGTAGTGCACTCGAATATTTCGATTTCGCTCTGTATGGCTTGGCCACAGCCCTGATTTTCAACGTGTTGTTCTTCCCGCAAGGTGATCCAGCCATGGCCACCGTCGCGGCGTTCGCAACCTTCGGCGTTGGCTTCGTGGCCAGGCCCTTTGGTGGTTTGTTCTTCGGTATGCTTGGCGACCGTCTGGGGCGCAAGATCGTTTTGGTCATCACCATCGTGCTCATGGGTGGTGCATCGACCTTGATCGGTGTCCTGCCAACCTACGAGATGGCTGGCATCTGGGCACCAGTACTCTTGGTCCTCTTGCGACTGCTTCAGGGCTTCGGTGCAGGTGCCGAGCAGGCTGGCGCAACGGTTCTGATGGCGGAATACGCTCCAACTGCCCGCCGCGGATTCTTCTCCGCACTGCCATTCGTTGGTATTCAGGCAGGTACCCTGTTGGCAGCGGTCGTTTTCTCACTGCTGACCATGTTGCCTGAAGAGGCTCTGATGACCTGGGGCTGGCGTGTTCCATTCTTGGCATCGTTCTTGCTGATCATTCTTGCGGTTCTCATTCGTTCAAAGCTGGAAGAGACCCCAACCTTTGTTGAGATGGAAAAGCGCGAGCAGGTTTCAGAGCACCCACTGCGTGAACTCTTCCGCAACGGATTCCCAGGCGTCCTGGTTGGTATCGGTCTGCGCATGGCAGAAAACGGTGGCTCCTACATGTTCCAGGGCCTGGCTTTGAGCTTCTTCGTCACCGTTGTTGGTCCGGAAGCCGATAAGGGTCTGCTGACCTGGGGCGTGACCATTGGTTCGCTGATCGGTGTGTTCTCGGTGCCGTTCGCCGGTGCTGTCTCTGACCGCTTTGGCCGTCGAGCCGTCTACCGTGCCGGTGCTCTCTTCATGCTGGTCTACTCGCTGCCAGCCTGGTGGATGCTGACTCTGGGCAACCACGCACTAGCTATTGCAGTCATCGCAGTTGGTATCGGCTTCGCCGTGGCCACCATGCTTGGCCCACAGTGTGCGATGCTTCCAGAACTCTTCGGCAGCCGTCACCGTTACCTGGGTGTGGCTATGGCTCGCGAAATCTCGGCTGTGTTGGCCGGTGGCTTGGCAGGAGTCCTAGGTGCTTACCTGATCGCCATCACCGATGCTAACTGGCTAGTACTCGGCCTATACATGACGGTTCTGGCAGCCATCACCGTGGTTTCGACCTTCCTGGTTCCAGAAACCCTGCGTCGAGACCTGACCCGCACCGATGATGCAGTGAAGATTTCCTCGGTGGAAGCCGGCGATGATGTCTGGCTCAACGGCAGCCAAGGCACCGGGGCATCGGTGGTTTCGGCACGTACCTCCTTCACCGTTGACCGCACTCCGGTATCGGCAGACGAACGGTAGATCACCGAACAACTGATCTGATGCAGCACAAATGAAGCGGAGCGCTTGCGAACAATGTTCGCAAGCGCTCCGCTTCATTTGCTGTTCTCTTGTTACCGTTCTTTCGGCGTTGCCTGAAAGATGTGAGACCGGCGTTTTTAGCGCAAGTACTTGGCCGAGGCCCAGCCTGACTTACCTGAGTACTTCACCGGGTACCAGCCGGATTTCTTGGCCCCAGTGATGCTTACCTTCTTGCCCTGAGGAATGGTCAGGATGATTCGGTTTCCGGTGCCTGCACCGGTGCGCATGTTCAGATTCGCCGTGGTTGTGGCGGTCTTGGAATTGGTGCTCTTGGACTTGCTGTCCTTCGATGATTCCTTCTTCTTTGGAGTCGAAGGCATCGAAATATTGCTCAGATAAGTACCAGAAACCCAACCAGTCTTGGAGCTGTAACGCACTTCGTACCATCCGGACTTTTTGGATCCGGTGAGCTGTACGCTCTTGCCGCGGGGAATGGTCAGAACGATCCGATTGTTCGTTCCGGCACCCGTGCGCATGTTCAGATTTGCGGTGGTCTTCGCGGTGCCCTTGGATTTCTTATCGGAGTTGTTGTTGGACTTGCTCTTGGCAACTCCGTAGTAGGCCTCAAGGGTTTTTGCGCCCGAGTTCTTGTAGCTTTTGGCCAGTGTGGTGCCTAGGTAGCGGAAGTGCCATGGCTCGTACGAGTATCCCGTGACGGATTCTTGACCCTTGGGATAACGAAGGATGAAGCCGTACTTGTGGCCGTTTTTAGCCACCCATTTGCCCACGGGAGTATTGGCGAAGCAGGCCTGTAGGCCACATTGGCTGTTGTTGTTGCCAACGTCGATGGCCAACCCAGTTTGGTGTTCACTGGTTCCCGGAACCGCAGAAATTCTTGAAGCGTAACTTTGGCCGTAGATCCGTGAGTAATAGTTGTAGAGCTCAGCTTGGCGCGCGTAGGAACGGTAACCGCTGACGGCTCGAATCTTGACGCCGTCCTTGGCTGCGGCCTTGACCATCTTGGAGTAGGCACTGGCAGCTGAGGGCTGCAATCGTACATTGGTGCCTTTAACAGCTACGGTTTTCGGCGCGTACTTTTTGGGGCTCAACGGGTAGCTCTTGTTGACGAAGACATCAGTCTTGCTTGGGTCTCTCTGAATCTTCTTGGTGGCAATCTGCACCGCGGAATCAACAGTGACAGCCTGCGCGTTTACTTCAGTTCCCGCTGCTACTTCAGTTCGCGCCGTTACTTCGGTGGCGGCGGTCGCAGGGGATAGAGGCAAGAGCGTTGCCATCAGGGTTGCAGATACCGCAGCAGCTAGTGGCGCTTTGAAGGCTCGCGTCTGTTTCATTGATTCTCCATTGCAAGTGATGAGCGATGCGCCACTTATTCCATCATCATTTTTCGAACGGTTCAAGGTTTCTGCAAACGGTTGACGATGAACGAGCAGACCAAATTCCTCAAAGGAATTGAGTGTTCATCACTTAACTTCATGCTGGGAAGCATTGGTTTTGACTATGAATTTATGCGTGATCTTCTAGGGTAGATCAACGTTTCACCTGAACGAATAGAAGGGGGAAGAACTCTCAGAACTGCCCGCGCCAACGCGCGAACGACAGTGCCAACACGATGCTTCACACAGCGGAAGAGCTCTAAAGCATCTAAAAAGTGAAGCTTCGGTGAACGAGTCACGCGTAGTCGTAACCTTTGGATGGTTGGCCCGAAAATTCTTTGGACCTCGGTCGAGTGAGGAACCAGTGAATACTCAATCTGAATTTTCCTTGGTTGGTGAGGTTTGGTAGGTTTGCGATCATGCATATCCGTCCTGAAGTCTTTGATGACCGTGCCGCGGTGTATGCAGTAACGCATGCTGCCTTTGCTGGAATCGACCCCATGGTTGAGCCTGAGGAAGTCGGACTACTCCAGAACCTCTTTGATTGCGAAGACTACGACTCGCGCTTCTCCCTCGTAGCACTCGATGATTCTGTCGTTATTGGGCACGTCATAGCTACGTGGGGTCGAATCGACGATGAGCCCGTGCTGGGACTTGGACCGCTAGCTGTTGCCCCGGAGTATCAGCATCGTGGAGTGGGATCAATTCTGATGCAAAGTATCCATGACCGTGCCGAAGTCGAATCGTTAAGCGCCATCGTTTTACTCGGGGCTCCCAGCTACTACCGCCGGTTTGGTTATGAACCTGCTGGGGCCCGTGGCATTACCCCGAGCGATACCAGCTGGGGTGAACACTTTATGGTGCGCGTCTTCAACGAAGCAAAACTTCCCCGTGGGGCCTATCAATACGCAAAGCCATTCGGCGTTTGAGCCAGCAGTCAGCTGGGAATCGTGCGATACCTATTGTCTGCTGCGAGCAACGGGCGTAAACATAAAATATGTCCTCACCTCAAGAGCAAGAGAAACTCTCCTTCAATGTCTCCGGCATCATTTCCAAATCGGTAACCCAGGTTTATGACGCCGTGGCAGACCCCGTGCAATTATCCAGCTATTTCACGACCGGCGGAGCCCAAGGAAGATTAGAAACCGGTAACACCGTCACCTGGGACTTCCACGATTTTCCCGGTACCTTCCCAGTCCAAGTGATTGAAACTGAGTACCCACGTAAGATCGTCGTGCAGTGGGGCGCCGATAAAGGAACAGCCGAAGGCAACCTGACCACGGTGACCTTCGAATTCACCTCGATGGACGATGGAACTCGTACCAAGGTGGTCATTACCGAGGCCGGTTGGGAAGCCGGCCCTGAAGGAATTAAAGCGGCCTTCGGAAACTGTGAAGGATGGACCGGGATGCTCGCAGCCATGAAGGCATGGCTGGAATACGGGATCAACCTCCGCGACGACTTTTATAAGTAGAAACTCTGACTACCGTCGGCGTTGATACGTCACGTGAGTAACTAGGGGCGTTTCCCGTCGGGATACTCGATCCATGTGCAGGCCGATATCTTCGGTGGTAATGGCTTCGCCGTGCCCTAATTGAATGGGTGCGATATGGAGCCGCAATTCATCAATGAGTCCAGCTTGAAGGAATTGTGTGATGGTCTGCGCTCCGCCGGCGATGGCTACCGATTGCTCACCTGCAGCTTCCCGAGCCTCTTCGAGGGCTTCGTGGATTCCTCGGGTGATGAATTGGAAACTTGTTCCACCCTCTAAGCATATGGTTGGTTGGTGATGATGGGTGAGCACAAAAACTGGAGCATGATACGGCGGGTTATCTCCCCACCAGCCAACCCAGTCAACGTTGATGTCGCCGGCTGGTGGCCCGAACATGTTTCTGCCCATGATGAATGCCGAGGCCTGGGTGATGGCAGCGATCTCTTCAGCATTCTGATCAGTTTGTTCAAACTGCCAGCGGTGTAATGACTCGCCACCCTCACCTAAGGGGTTCTGAATGCTTTGGTTCACTCCGGCACAGAAACCGTCTAATGATACCGTGACATCACAAACAACGTCCCCCATGGTTAGCTCCTTGATTCAGCACTGGTGTGGCGAGGTCTACTTGATATTTCCACAGTGAACCTGAACCGAGCGAGAATCAAGGAAAATATGGATGTTCCGTCGTTATCGGCTAGTCGGCCGATTGCTGGGGCACCCCTACAACGTTCCATACCGTGGCATGATGCTGTTTGATCAACGCATCTTCAATAAGCAGGGCGGCCTTGCGATGGATGCAGGTGACCCAGCGAACCTCTAAATCCAGTCGGTCAATGGCACGCCGGGCCACCGTTTGAATAGTCGAGGGGGTGCCGGCTTCTGCTTCTTCGGCAAGTTGGCGAAGCCACTGTGGATCTTTGAGAGCATCGTCAAAGGCGTGCTTACCAAAGCCGGAGGTGGCACCTTTTCCACTGGAATAGATTTTGAGTCTGCCGCGTAAGCCCTTGCCGCTTCGTTCTCCTGCGGCCCCGATATAGATTGGGGCGGCATCAGGCTGGTCGGTGCGGCGGACCATATAAACTCCGGGCGCTACCGGTGCGGTAGCCGCGGCTTGCTCGAAGGGGAGCCATGGCGACCAATCCAGGGATGCTAGGACGGACTCATCAATAGCTCGAAGCACGATCTTCAGCTCCGGGGCCCCTGCGATCTCAAGCTGAAACAACAATGAGTCAGAGACATGCCACAGTCCACCGGGCTGAGGCGGCTTCTGCACCGCGCCCTTGGGGCGGTGTTTGCGTAGATAGCTACGTAGGGACTTGGTGTCCACACCAAGTCGTCTCGCAGCTTCATCTAGATTCAGGAGTGATTCGTTCATTGCAGCTGGGTTATCTTCTCTTGAAAGTGTCGGTGCCAATAATTAGCTTCAGTTGAATCTAAGCGGAAATCCCTGCGCCCGCAGACTAATGCTCGATGGCATTAGCCTGCGGAGGCCGGGACTCTGTCATTGCACCGCTTCGCGTAGTTTGGCGCTCAGACGGTTGAGTTGATTAAATTCTTCTTCGCTCAGTGCTGAACCCAAGAGCTCATGTAGGTGTTTCACGTGCTCACGACCGATTTCTTGCTGCATTTTCATCCCTTTGTCGGTCAGCGAGAGTTGAGTGGCGCGCTGGTCTTCCGGGTCTGGCTCTCGAACGACTAGTCCTTGCTCTTCTAGTCGTACCACCATGCGGCTGAGGCTGGGCTGGGAGATCAGTAGCTGCTTATTCAAGTCAACCATGCGGCTTTTGCCACCGGGGCAGGTCCGCAGGTTGAACAGCACGTCATATTCACGCATCGACAGCTTGCCAAACTCCGGCATTGCTGCGATCTGACGCATGACCGCCACCTGCGCCCGGAACAAAGATTCCCAGGCGTCGGTGGTGACCTTCAATGAGGCTACTGCTTTATTGGTCCCGGTCACTGACTACTGGCTCCTTGGTGTTTGCTACGTCAGCTTCCAGTTTAGCCCGATGAGCAGCTACCAGACCTTCATGGGTTGGGGCTGGGGTCAGATCTGCTGGTGCCCGCGATTCCATTTCCTTGCGCAGTTCAGGCAGTACGTATTCGCCAAACATATCCAGCTGGTTCAGTACGGTTTTCAGCGGAAGACCAGCGTGGTCCACGAGGAATAGTTGGCGCTGGTAGTCGCCGAAGTATTCCTGGAAGGTCAGGGTCTTCTCCAGTACCTGCTGTGGTGAGCCAACGGTCAATGGGGTCTGCGCGGTGAAGTCTTCTAGTGATGGGCCATGGCCGTAGACCGGGGCATTATCAAAGTAGGGGCGGAATTCCTTGACGGCCTGCTGGGAATCCTTGGCCATGTAGAACTGGCCACCGAGACCAACGACCGCCTGGTAGGCTTTGCCATGACCGTAGTGTTCGTAGCGTTCACGGTAGAGGTTGATTAGCTGCTGGTAGTGCTCCTTTGGCCAGAAGATGTTGTTGGCGAAGAAGCCGTCACCATAGTAGGCAGCGATCTCGGCGACCTGTGGGGTACGGATCGAGCCGTGCCAGACGAAGGGTGCCACATCATCGAGTGGTCTAGGCGTTGAGGTGAAGTTCTGCAGGGGAGTGCGGAATTTGCCTTCCCAGTTCACTACCTCTTCATCCCAGAGTCGGCGCAGCAGGTTGTAGTTCTCTACGGTCAGGTTCACCGAGTCCTGAATGTTCTTGCCGAACCATGGGTAGACCGGGCCGGTGTTGCCGCGGCCCAGGACGAGATCGGTGCGTCCATTGGACAGGTGCTGAAGCATCGCGAAGTCTTCGGCGATCTTCACCGGGTCGTTGGTGGTGATCAGCGTCGTGGTGGTGGAGAGGATGATGCGTTCGGTCTGGGCGGCGATGTAGGCCAGGGTGGTGGTAGGGGAGGATGAGAAGAACGGCTTATTGTGGTGCTCACCGATGGCGAAGACATCCATGCCGATTTCTTCAACCTTTTTCGCGATCGCTACCTCGGCGTCAATGCGTTCTTTTTCGGTAGGGATGCGACCGGTAGTGGGGTCCCGGGTGATGTCGCTGACTGAAAATACTCCGAACTGCATGTTCACTCCTACTTGTGATGAGATCTTGCGGTGTACGCTCATCTCTAATTTATATGCGTATGCATGTAATAACAAGTTGATGCGTCAAATATTCCCGGAGTGAGATCGTGCCCTGTGGCACACCAGAATTTCTCACAGTGTTAGAGCTCAAGAGAATTAGTTCTAGGACGATCCAGACAGCTAGTCGACCAGTCCGCCCTGATAAGCAATCAACGCCGCTTCAACACGATTGCGCACCTTGAGCTTGAGCAAAATCGAGGTCATATGGCCCTTCACGGTGGCGGGCGTGAGCACCAGTTCATCCAGGATTTCCGAATTAGAACTTCCCGCTCCCACAAGCGCCAAAACATCATGCTCTCGGGGTGTCAGCTGCTCGATCAAGCCGATGGCTCTCGCGCGCCGATCATGATCTACACTGCGAAACTTGTCCACCAGACGCTTGGCAATACGCGGCGACAGCGCCGCAGCTCCATCGGCCACAGAGTAGACTCCTCGAATCAACTCTTCGGGGTCAGAACTTTTGAGCATAAAACCTGCAGCCCCACCGGACATGGCGCGATCAATATACTCTTCCTCGCCAAAAGTTGTCAGGATGAGCACCTTGGCCGTCGCAGACTCGGCGAGAATCCGCTCCATCGCCCCGAGCCCATCAAGCTGCGGCATGCGAATATCCATCATGATCACCTCAGGTTGCAGGCGCGATGCCAACTCGATAGCCCTCAGTCCATTCTCCGCTTCACCCAAGATTTTTAATCCAGGATCACTAGCCAAGATGGTGCCAAGCCCTGCGCGGATTAACGGGTCATCATCAACCAGTAGGAGGCCTATCGGTAGTCCTGTGCTCATATTCCGATCCTAAGGTGCAGGGTAAAGATGCTCAGCGGATCTGAGCACATCGTCGGTGAAACAAAGGCGGAACATTTCACTGCCGAAGTCCAGCACCCCGGTACGTGCCGCATAGTACCGACACTGACCGCTGGCAGGTTGTTGCGATTCATCGATGACCGGAAGCGGCTGATCCAAGCCTTGGGCCTGAACGTGCTGTGCCACTTCCGTTCGGGTCATCCCCGGCATGAGTTGTTGGAAATCTGCCGGGCTCAAGGCTGTTGCCCGGAAGGTCGCCAGCTGCAAGACATATAAACACGCAACCATAACGGCCACCGCGCACGCTGGAACAAGTACCAATAGCCAGCGCGAGGTCTGTTTGCGTGTCGTGGTGGCCGATGCGGATTCTCGCCGGTTCCGACTGTGCTGCACTTCGGCGATGACATCAAAGTAAGCCTCGGAATGGTTCACACTCAACGAGCCGCCGTACCGTTCCAGGACTTCTCGCAAACCACTCAACCCCGACGCTCTGGGGCGCTGCGGTACTGGCTGGCCCTCCAGCGGATTACTGATCCGCACACGGACGGGCTGGTGGAGCGTGTCAATATTAATTCTCACCGGTTGTTGTGGAGCATATTTGGCAGCGTTCGTCAGCGTCTCCTGTAGGACCTGGCGCATCACAGCACCTGTTTCGGCATCGGCCGCATCGATCAGCGCCGGACCGCTGAGCTGGTAGTTGATCTGCATGCCACGATTCCGCGCCTGATTGATCAGGCGATCCACCGACTGTCCAGAAAGAACCAACGATGCCTGTTCATCCGGTTCACGGAGCACCTCAATGATTTCGTGTAAATGCTCAACAGCTTCATCCGCCTGAGCACGGATACGCACTGCTTGCTGATATGCCTCGGAGTCCTTGTCCAAAGACACTTGTAAACCGCCGGTGGACAAGGCCAATAACGCCATATCGTGACCCAGCTGGTCATGCATCGCCTCGGCTATTCGAGCGCGCTCACGTAGCTTGGCTTGAAGTTCTAGATGGTGCCGCTCCTGTGCACGAAAGGCTAGCGTATTGGCTCTGGCCCGCCCCGCCCACCAGGGCAACAGCACAAAAAGGACCACCCCGGTACCGATATTCAAAGCGAAGGTCAGCGCACTGACATGTGCCGAAAGCAGCAAGCTCACACCCGACGCGAGCGCTCCAACAGCCAGGGCGACAATGCCGTGTAAGGCAGAAGCAACGTAACGGCCTGCAAAAAAGCTACCCACGGCTGCAACAGGCGCCAGCACCAACCACGCCACACTGGTAGAAATCGGAAGCAGGTAGGCGCTCAACGCGAGAAAGATCAACAAGAGGATCTGCTTGAGCTGGGTAGTCATGGTGAACATGCAACTGAAAATCTGCTCGGGCAGACACCGACCAAAGTAGGGGATCACCAGTGGGTAATGCCGACTAAATTCCGGTGTGCCCGGCCGCGCCCAATGACAGGGTTGAAACAACAAAAGAAGCACACCGTGATCACCCTTGAATCGCTGAGTAATCACTACGGAACTACCCGAGCTGTCAACCAATTGAGCGTTGAGATTCACCCCGGAAAAGTCACCGGCTTCTTCGGGCCCAACGGAGCCGGGAAAAGCACCACCATGCGGATGATCCTTGGACTAGATGCTCCCACCAGTGGCCAAGCATTAATTAACGGGCAACGCTATGACCAGTTGACCTACCCCATGCACACCGTGGGCGCGCATATTAGTGGCACGGCCGGACACCCCGGGCACACTCCACGAACATTCCTGCGCGCACTGGCCCAGAGCAACCGAGTACCCCAACAACGCGTTGAGCAGGTCCTCGAAGAATCCGGACTCAGCAGCGTGGCAACCAAACGCATCAGGGGATTCTCCCTCGGCATGCGCCAATGTTTAGGTATTAGTGCCGCATTGCTCGCTGACCCCGACGTGCTCATTCTCGATGAACCGATGAATGGACTGGACGCGCAAGGAATCGCCTGGATTCGCCAGCTGATGCGAAACCGTGCCGATCAAGGCGGAACGGTATTCGTCTCCAGCCACCTGATGAGTGAAGTGCAGCAAGTGGCAGACCAACTCATCCTGATCGGCCGTGGGGAACTGATCGCCAACGCCACCACCCAGCAGCTGATCAATGAAGCCACCGAACAGGTCGTGACCGTACGCTCGCCACACGCCTCGGCGCTCGCCGGCCTACTCACCAGTCGAAATCTCCAATTCAGGGTGGTGGATGAACAGCTGATAGAAGTCATCGGCCTTGGACTTCAAGCAACCGGTGCATTGGCCTTTGCAAACGGCATCGAACTGCATGAATTAAGTGCAACACACGGGTCGCTGGAATCCGCATATAACCAGCTAACCCAAGAGTCAATGGAATTCTCGGCATCATCAGTAGAAAGAGGCTGAACCAATGAAATCACTAGATCTTGCTGAATCGAACTCGGCTCATGGCCTCTCAGTGCTACTGGCTACTGCCCGGGCTGAAATCACGAAATTCTTCGGACTACGCTCGCTGACGGGACTTTATGTGGTCGGTCTCGTGGTTACGGTAGGCCTAGGGTGGTTGCTGGGAGCTAGCGCCAAAGCCAGTGGCGAAAACGGTATAGATTCCGCAATGCCCGCACCCTTGATCGTGTTTGCCACCTTGCAGTTTGGGCAACTATTTTTTGCGGCGGCCGCTGCCTTGCACCTAACTGGCGAATACTCCAGCGGAACAATGAGTAGCACGCTGCAAGCGGTGCCACGTCGCGGAATACTTACGGGCGCGAAAGCCTTGGTGCTTGGAATTTTTGGTTTTCTCACCGGTCTCGTGCTCATCCCGGTAGCGACCATTCCAACTGCCCTGGCCGCCGGCAGGTACGGAGAGTTTGATTTGTCTAAGCTATTCTCGGCATCCTTGGGGGCCGGAACCTATCTGGCATTGTTGAGTCTTATGGCCCTGGGGCTGGGTCTGCTATGCCGCAACTCAACGGGAGCCATAATCTCATTGATTGCGCTTGTCATTGGACTGCCACAAATCCTTGGGCCGATCCCCATTGATTGGGTGCAATCGATGATTCAGTACCTACCCACCAACGCTGCAACGTTCATGGCGACCGGTGCCAGCGAACCATATGGGCCCGTCGTGGCCGTAGTGGTTCTTGTGCTTTGGGGTGTAGTGCTATTGGGGTCAGGGATGCTGATGCTGAAAAAGCGGGACGCCTAAGCTGGCAACCAGAATATTCACGAGGGCGATGGCCTACGATTCACTCCGAGCATGAACCGTCACGATTCCCTAACTTATTAGAAATCTATCGGCTACGTACGCCTCTAGGGTTGTTAAACGAGTAGTGGGCAGGACACCGCTTGGTGTCCTGCCCACTACTCGTACGGAGTCGAGTCCTCTTTAGTCCTTGTTACGTAACTGTGCGCGGTCACGCCATGCCCCGGTGCCCCAAAGAGCAAGGGCAATAAGAACTGGTTGGAAAAAGAGCCGTGCTACACGTTTCGCATCTGTATCCAAGCCGAATGCGTCACGGTGATCAAGAAGCTGAGCAATATTTCCTGGGAAGACTGCCACGAAGAACAGCGCAGCTATCCACCCGACATGAACCCGCTTCTTGAGCAGGGTCATCAGCGATAGTCCCAAACCGACTTCGGCCACGCCAGAAAGAATGACCACGAGGTCTGGATCCAGTGGAAGGGATCGTGGAACCTGCGCCTGGAACTCTTCTCGACCAAAGCTGAGGTGGCTTACCCCTGCATAGGTCAAGAAGGCGCCCAGAATCAGCCGAGCTGTGTGTCTCTTCTTGCTGAGTTGATTAGTCATCCGAAACGGTGATGGTGACGTCGATGTTGCCACGGGTGGCGTTGGAGTATGGGCACACAGCGTGGGCTGCGTCGGCAAGTTCCTGAGCTGCCTCGTGCTCCATGCCTGGGATGATGACTTCCAATTCAACCGAGAGCTTGAAGCCTTCGCCGTCGCGGTGCAGGCTAACTCGTCCGCCTACGCTGGAATCCTCAACCTTGATTTTTCGGGCACGGGCCACGGTGTTCAATGCCGAGTGGAAGCAAGCCGAGTAACCCGCGGCAAAGAGCTGCTCTGGGTTGGTGCCCAGTCCGCTACCACCCAAGTCTTTTGGCGCGGTGAGGAGTAGATCTAGTTTTCCATCAGGGGTTTGAGCGCGGCCTTCGCGACCCTGGCCTGTGGAGAGTGCTTCTGCGGTGTAAAGGGCTTCCATTGTTGTGCCTTTCCTAGAAAGTTGAGGTGTTCAGGGCTAGTTGGTGGGCTGGATTTTGATGGGCAGCTTCTGCATCTGTTCGGTAATTTGATGCAGGGTGTCCAGGTATTCTCTAGCGCTTTGGATGTCCAGCAATCCGGTGCCGCAGGCAATCTGTTCTGGAACGTGGGCTAGTTCCTTGCGAAGGGCGCTGCCTTGCTCGGTCAGTTCCACGTTGACCACCCGGGTATCGTTCTGGCTACGTTCGCGCCGGATGAATTCTTTGTTCTCGAGGCGGCGAAGCAGTGGGGAGAGGGTCCCGGAATCAAGTTGGAGCATCTCGCCGATTTCACGAACTGGCTTTGAGCCTTCGTTCCACAGCACAACCAGCACCAGGTACTGGGTGTAGGTCAGCTGCCAAGGGGAGAGTAGCTCCGTGTAGGCCCTGGTTGTTGCTCGGCTTGCGGAGTACAAAGCGAAGCACACCATTTCATCAACTATTGCCATGAGAAAATCATTGCACACAATTGAATTGTGTACAACTTAAAATAATGGTGATCTACTTCATGGCTGCTATGCCTGGCCTCAGAACTTGTGTGCCGGGCTCGCAACGCTTCCTAAAAACAAGGTGGGGATAGCAAAGCGGGTCGGAAACCAGCGTTTCTGGTTTCCGACCCGCAATGTTTGTAGCGTTAGGATTCGTTTGTTGAATCCTTCGTCGACTTATTGAGCATCTCTTCGATCTCTCGACGTTCCTTACGGGTAGTCGGGATCTGCCCGGTCAACGGATGAACCAAGGAATTCTTGGAATCACTGCTCTTGCTTTGCTCCGCTGAAGCCGGCTTCGATGGCTTGGCCGTCTCAGTCTTCGCTGCCTCAGTTTTCGTTGCCGCAGGCTTTGACACCGATGGCTTGGCAGGAGCGGTGATCTTAGCAGTGGCGGAATCCATGGCCACAGCAAGATCTGCAGCGTCGGACTCCTTCTGAGCCGAATGCTTACGGTTAGCCCGACGTAGGGCCCGCTTTTCCTTGCGCGACTCAACCAGACGGTAAAGTACCGGCACCAGAATCAAGGTCAGCAAGGTGGAGGACACCAAGCCACCAATGACCACCACAGCCAAGGGCTGTGAAATGAATCCGGACTGTCCGGTCAATCCAAGACCCATCGGGATCAACGCGAAAATGGTGGCCAAAGCCGTCATGAGAATTGGGCGCAAACGCTGACGTGCACCGTGCATGATCGCGTCATCCAAACTCATCGCTTCACGCTCAGGGGTGGCCAACCGGTACTGGTTGATCAAGTCGATGAGCACGATGGCGTTGGTGACCACGATGCCCACCAACATCAACATACCGATCAGCGATGGCAAGCCCAGAGGGATGCCGGAGATCAGCAACAGACCGATGGCGCCGGTGGCTGCGAATGGAATGGAGACTAACAGGACCAGAGGCTGGATCAGCGACTTGAAGGTGGCCACCATGATCACGTAGACAATGGCAATAGCTGCCAGCAGTGCCAGATACAACTGGTTGAAGGAGTCGGCCTGTTCGGTGGCAGCACCACCGATCTCCGCGCTGGCACCTTCTGGTAGCTGCACCGTTTCCAGGGACTTGGTGACCTCCGTAGAAACTTTGCCCAGCATGTTCTCTTCGGGCGTCAGCGTGACAGTGGCAATGCGCTCACCATTGGAGGTAGTGACCTGCTGGACGACCTTGGCACGGTCAACCTTGGCAAGGTCCTGAAGTTCCTTAACACCAGTGGCCGTCGGGATCTTCAGCTCGCGCAGCTTCTGCAAACTGTCTAGCTTCAGCCCCTCACCGATCTGTACCGTCAGGTCCGTGTAATCCAGACGCAGCGTACCGGCAGGTACAGGGGAGACCTGACCAGCAACCATGCCAGCCAACTGTGTTTCGGTCAGCCCGGCAGCAGCAGCCTTTTCAGCATCGATGTCGATGGAGACCTGCTCACGTTCGGCCGATAGGTTATCGGTAATCCCGGTGACGTGGGCAGTATCCTTCAGCGCATCGCGCATCTTCTGCGTGGCCTCGCGCAAGATCGTCTCATCCGGAGCCTTGACCTCAACGGTGACATCGCTAGAAGTCATTGCCGAAGAGTTGGAGCCGAAAGTGACGGTCATGTCCTTGGAAAGATCCAAGCCCTTGATCTGCTCACGAACCGTATTACCTAGTGCTTCCTGATCAACATCAGGATTGGTGATGGCCGTGAAGTTGGCAGTATCGGAGCCGGAAGCAAACATGGCTGCGATACCACTGGCGGTACCGACAGTCATCTGTACATCTTCAACACCGTCGATATCACGCAGCTTAGACTCAATCTTTGCTGCTTCGTCCGCCGTCGTATTCAGGGCAGTGCCTGAAGGCATCTTCGCGGTGACGGTGATGGAGTTTTCTCCGGTGGATCCCAATAGGTTGGTATTGAGCAGCGGCGTCATTGCGGCGGTTCCAGCCAGAATCAGCACCGAGGCCAGCAAAGTAATGACAGGATGCTTCTGCGTGGACTTCAATACAGGCAAATAAGCACGTTGCATCCAGGACTTGTCTTCAGCAACGTGAACCGTGCGAACCTTATCGCTACCTGGACGATGCGGGAGGAACCAGTAGGCCAATACCGGCACAATGGTCAGCGAAACGAGCAAGGAAGCCAGCAACGCAATGGTCATGGTCAAGGCGAACGGGCTAAAGAGCTCACCGGCCATACCACCAACCATGGCGATGGGCAGGAAGACCGCGACAGTAGTCAGCGTTGCTGCGGTAATAGCACCGGCAACTTCCTTGACCGCCAACATGATGGATTGAGCTTTGGACTCCCCAAAGGCCAGATGTCGTTTGATGTTTTCAATGACAACAATCGAGTCATCCACCACGCGACCAATGGAGATGGTCAACGCACCCAAGGTCAGCATGTTCAGTGTGTAGCCGAAGACATTCATCCCAATGAAGGTGACCATCAGGGAGAGTGGGATCGAGATTGCGGTGACCAAAGTGGAGCGTACCGAGAAGAGGAAGATCAGAATGATGATGACCGCGAAGCCCAGACCGAGGGCACCTTCGACAGCCAGGTGGCTAATGGAGTCCTCGATGAAAGGCGCCTGATCAAAAATTGTGGTCATCGTGGCCTTGTGGCCCAACTCTGATTCAAGATCCGGCACCATGGCAGCAACGGCATGGGAGATCCCGACGGTGTCACCATCCGGGGTCTTGGTCACCGAAATAGAAAGCGTCTCTTCACCATTGGTGCGGGTGATGCTGGTCGCCTCATCGGCCTTCACCGAAACGTCGGCCACATCCTTGAGTAGGACTGGGCCACTGTCGGTGACCAGTGGGATGTTTTTGATGGCATCAAGATTATCCGGGGTGGATCCGGCAATAACTGGCAGTTCTAAACCGTCTACATCCATGTTGCCCACAGGGATTGGCGAGCCAGCATTTTCAATGCCGTCCTTCAAATCACTCACGCTAAGACCAGAGCGGGACATCTCGGTGTTCTTCGGGATCACGGCAATGTGCTGGGATGCACCGCCAGACACCGATGCTTCACGGACGCCATCGATCTTCTGAAGCTTAGGAAGCGCAATGCGGTCAACATCATCGTTGAGCGCATCGAGGGACTCATCCGAGGACACCGCGAGCATCAGTACTGGCAGATCAGCGATAGAACCGGCTAGCGCGGTGGGCTCAACATCATCTGGAAGCTGCTGTTTGGCATTGGAGATGGCTCGCTCAACTTGGGAACGGGCTCGGTCCATATCCGTGCCATATTCGAAGGTCAATGCAATCCGCGTGAATCCCGCCTGAGAGGTAGCACTGGAAGATTCGAGACCTTCCACCGCCTGCAGCGAAGTTTCTAACGGTTTTGCAACTTGCTCATCAATGACCTCCGGGCTGGCACCCATCTGGGTCGCCATGACTGAGATCTGGGGGAACTCCATGGACGGGATGAGCTCTTGCTTGAGCGAGCCCATGGAAATCACGCCGAATATGGCAGCAAAGACGGTAACCAGTGCAATGAGCGCACGGTTTTTTAGTGACAGGATGGCCAAGCGATGCATGCGGGTGTAGTCCTAGTTAGGTCGCAGTACGGAAGTGGGCTTGATGTTAAGTCTATGTGGTTGTTAAAGCTCAACTGTCCGTTCTGACAGTAAAACCGCAAAGATCATCCGTTTGGATTAGGTCAATAAGAGAACCCCTTGAGTATGACGGCATTCAAGGGGTTCAACGTAGAGAAAAGATCAGCGTCGGAACAAAGAAATTATGCTCTGATGTTTCCACCTGGTTCGGCAGCAAACTGGTCGATAGCGGTCAATTCTTCAGCCGAGAAATCGAGATTATTGACCGCAGCTAGTGAATCTTCTAATTGCTTCACACCCGAAGCACCGATCAGTGCCGAGGTGACTGGGGTGCCGACCGGCTGATCACGCAATAGCCAAGCAATGGCCATTTGGGCTAAGGATTGTCCACGCTGTTCAGCGATGTCGTTTAGCCCGCGAATCCTCTCCAAAATCGGCTCGGTAATGGCTGATTCGGAAAGGAAGCGTCCCTTGGTAGCACGGGAGTTCTCTGGGATCCCATTCAAATACCGGTTAGTCAGCAGACCTTGAGCTAAGGGTGAGAAAGCAATCGAGCCGGCGCCAACTTGCTCCAGGGCTTGGAAGAGAATCGGCTGCCCGTCCTCGGTCCAGCGATCAAACATCGAGTAGCGAGGTTGGTGGATGAGTAGCGGGGTGCCAAGTTCCTTGAGAATTCGAGCGGCTTCGATGGTTTGCTCGGGGGAGTAGGAGGAAATGCCCGCGTAAAGGGCTTTGCCGGAACGAACCGCCTGATCCAAAGCACCCATCGTTTCCTCCAATGGGGTATCTGGGTCTGGGCGGTGGCTATAGAAGATGTCCACGTAGTCAAGACCCATGCGCTCTAGCGACTGGTCAAGGCTGGAGAGCAGGTATTTTCGTGAACCACCATCGCCGTAGGGACCGGGCCACATGCGGTGCCCGGCCTTGCTGGAGATGACCAATTCATCGCGGTAAGGCTTAAAGTCCTGGGCAAGGTGCCGCCCGAAGTTCGTCTCGGCGGTGCCATCCGGTGGACCGTAGTTATTGGCAAGATCAAAGTGCGTGACGCCGAGGTCGAAGGCTCGACGCAGAATGGCGCTCTGTTCATCGAAACGCTTGTCGTCACCAAAGTTGTGCCAAAGCCCCAAAGAGATGATGGGAAGTTTCAGTCCGCTACGCCCGACGCGACGGTAAGGCATGGACTCATAACGGTTCTGAGCTGCACTGTAAGTCATTGATACCTTTCAGCAGGGATGACCGGCGCGGACTGCGCTGGACAACATTTCTGAGAATACCGGTAAAAGTGATTTAGGACTCTTTCTTGCGAAGTGAGTCGTGGTGAGTCGTTGGTGGTGTCTTGAAACTCGTTAGCGTACCCGTGACTATTTCCGGTTAAAGGACAATGGACCGCTCACCAAATGGTGAGCGGTCCTTAGCACGTGGGGACTAAACCAGTCCCAGAGTCTTGTCAGTAGCTGCCTTGACCTCAGCGTAGAGTGCTGGGTTCTCGTTGAGCTTCTGGCCGTAGGAAGGAACGATGTCCTTCAGCTTCGACTCCCAGCCTGCGAACTGCTTCGGGAAGCAGCGTGAGAGCAGGCCGATCATGATTGGGGTTGCGGTCGAAGCGCCTGGCGAAGCGCCGAGCAGACCGGACATGGAACCATCCGAAGAAGTGATGACCTCGGTACCGAACTGCAGTACGCCGCCCTTCTTGGCGTCCTTCTTGATGACCTGAACGCGCTGACCGGCGGTGATCAGTTCCCACTGGGAACCATCGGCAGCTGGGAAGTACTCGGTCAGTGACTCGTCCTTCTTGGCGCGAGACTTGAGAACTTCCTTGATCAGGTAAGTCGTCAGATCCAGGTTGTCCTTGCCCACTGCCAACATTGGGATGATGTTGTGCAGACGCAGGGACAGAGGCAAATCTAGCTGTCCGGTGGACTTTAGGAAGTTCATGGAGAAGCCAGCGTAAGGGCCGAACATCAGCGAACGCTTGCCATCAACAAAACGGGTGTCCAGGTGCGGAACCGACATTGGAGGAGCGCCTACCGATGCCTGGCCGTAAACCTTGGCATTGTGCTGAGCAATGACACTCTCATCGGTGCAACGCAGGAACTGACCGGAGACTGGGAAGCCACCGAAGCCCTTGATCTCATCGATACCGGACTTCTGCAACAGTGGCAGTGCGCCACCGCCAGCGCCAACGAAGACGAACTTGGCCTTGACGTTCTTTACTGCGCCCGAAGCCTTATCCTTGACGGTCAGTTCCCAACCAGCGCCGGAGCGCTTGAGGTTCTGTACCTTGTGACCGTAGTTCACCGAGGCACCGGCTGCGCTCAGCGAGTTGGTCAGGTCACTGGTGAGTCGACCGAAGTCGACATCGGTTCCTGCAACAACACGGGAAGCAGCCACGGTCTGCGAAGCATCGCGACCCTGAGCCACCAGTGGAGTCCACTGGTTGATAGTGTCCAGGTCGTTGGTGAATTCCATGTCCTCGAAGAGCGTCTGAGTCTTCAGCGACTCGTAGCGGGTCTTGAGGTACTTTGAGTGATCTTCGCCGATAACGAATGACATGTGAGGCAGTGGGTTGATGAAGCTATTGTCAGCAACACGCTTATTTTCTACTGCCCAGGAGAAGAACTGGCGGGAGATCTGGAACTGCTCGTTGATGCCAACAGCCTTTGCTGGATCAACGGAACCGTCAGCCGCAGCCGGCGCGTAGTTCAACTCGCACAGGGCCGAGTGTCCGGTGCCTGCATTGTTCCAAGGGGAGGAGGATTCCTCACCTGCCTTGTCCAGGTTCTCAAAAAGACCAATGGACCAGGTTGGCTCCAGCTGGTTGATCAGAGTGCCAAGGGTGGCACTCATGATGCCGGCACCGATTAGTACTACGTCAAAAGATTCGGTTGACGTTTCAGAAGGCACGAGGATCTCCATCGACAGTGATACTTTGCTCTTACCCAGAGTAGACCTAACCACCCTTGGGTTAGAAATCCTTAACTGGGCTACCGGTCATTAACTTGTGACGGATGGTGAGTTCGTCATCTGGACATCGGCGAAGCACTCATTGAGCATCGGCGATGGCGGATAGAAGGTGACATTCCCATTAAACGCCAGCGCAGAGATCGGAAATACCAGTGGGAGCAGGGGCAAGTCCTGATCCAGGGTTTGCATGATGGTCGCGTAGGCGGCAGTGCGTTCCTCACCCACAGGGATCGATCGAGCCAACATGACTTGTGAGTCAAGTAACGCGGACTTGTAGCCGAACTCATTCTCTTTATTAGCCAAGATGCCAGAAAGGAAATCATCCGGGGAGCGGTAGCCACCAGAGAATCCAAGCAGATGCAGCCCGTTGAACTTATTGGACTGCACCGTCTTGACGTAGCCATCGGTCCAAGCAATGGGACGAGGCTTGATACGAATGCCTACCTTGGCAAGATCTTCAGCAATTTGCGCGAAAGTACGTTCAGGTAACGGAAGGTAATTGCGGGAGACGCGCAGTGGATACGCAAACTCGATTTCCTCGCCCTGATATTCGACATCTGCCAAGAGCTCTTTAGCCTTGGCCACATCATGGGAGGCGGTGTTATCGGGATTGGGGATGTTCAGCGCCGGCGGCAAAATGGTTTGCGCGTACTTGGAGCCCTGAATGAACAACTTGTCGGCAAGGGTGCTGCGATTAATCGCGTGCGCCACGGCTTGACGGAATTTTGGCTTGGCCAGCCATTTGTTCTTCTGATCCATCCCGAGGTAAAGCACGGAGAACGGGTCACGCTGTACGACGACTTTAGCGTTTCGAACTAGCGTGCGCATGGTGTCAACTGACACCATGTCGAAACCATCAATCTCGTCGGCCAGTAGCGCGCCCTCGCGGTTGTAGGGAGAGGGAACCGAGGAAATCAGGGCGACTTCAGGATATTGCTTATTGTTATTCAGTCGTTCCTGATCCCAGTAGTTAGAAAAAATCTCTAAACGAACTTGATCGTCTTCCAAAGAATGGAACTTATACGGCCCGGTGCCCATAGGAGCGGTGGACAAGGATTCCGCAGGATTGTCATCTGGCCCACCGGTCAGCGCGCTGGGCGCAGCGATTGCCATGCCAGGAAGGGTTAGGGCTTCAATGAGTCCCGGAAGTCGGCGACGCAAGTTGAGGGTGACAACATACTTATCCGTGGCCTCGACGGACTGGAAGTAGCTCGCGGTGCCACCTTTGGAGCTGCCCTGGAAAAGATCTGTGGTGAACTGCTTCTGCAGGTCGGTGAGTTGTTGGAGGCGCTGCTGCTCTGCAGTGAGCTCCTCCGGGGTAGCATCTTCTTTTTCTTTGGTGCTCAGTTCAAGGTCTTTGGCTTTGGGCAAGGTGGGAATGTTGCTGTAGTGGTGGAAGACATCAAAGAACCCCTGAGCTGATTGTGCGCTCAATGATGTGGACAGAGACTCCCAGCGCTCAAAGTTCTTGACTACTGCCTCGGCATCTAGCTCCGTACCATCGTGAAAATGCACGCCTTCGCGAAGGTTGAAGGTGTAGCGCAAGCCATCACTGCTTTCATTCCAGGTCTCGGCCAGCCCGGCGACCGTAGCGCCGGTATCCAAATCGATATCGACCAAAGTTTCGTAGACTTGGCGCGTGACGCGGAAGGACTCGTTGTCCGAAACGATGGCCGGATCCAGCTTGACCGGGGGAGCAGAGACCGCCAAGCGCAGTGTGCGGGGGACAGCATCTGATGATGCAGAAGCAGTTCCAGTCGATGATGCCTGAGACTGAGGTCCTCCGGTGCAAGCAGTCAATGCCAGTGCGGTGGTCGCTAAGGTACCGGTGAGCACTGCGCGTCGAGATACGAGACTTGGTGGCAAATCGGGCACAGGAGTAGCTCATCTTCCTTTGGGTAAGCAATCTTCACATCCACGCGTCGCGATATACGGCGAGAGGGGAATGGTATTTATCAAAGATAGCGCACTAAAGCGATGCTCCCGGGAGCTGAACCTCCCGGGAGCAAATTCTGTCGCCGAATCGTTAACTACGGTGTACGAGATTCTCGCCCGCTTCATCTGCGGACCATGCGACTAACTGTCGTTGAAGTAGCTTCACCATGCGTGGGAAGAATGCTCCGGTATTACCGCCGTTGTGCGGAATGATCAGTGCATTGGGGCAGCCCCACAGTGGGTGGTCCTTTGGCAGTGGCTCCGGATCAAAAACATCTGAGGCAACGTTGAGTCGGCCTGAAGCGACTTCGGCCACAAGAGCATCCGTGTCGACAACTGGACCACGTGCGACGTTAACAATGGTGGCCCCATCGGGAAGCTGAGCAAGGAGTTCGGCATTTACGAGGTGATGGGTCGAATCATTGAGCGGCACGATCAGGATTAACACTTCGATCTCTTGCGCGTGATTGGCCAGATCCTTGGTTGCAAACACTTGGCCGTGCTCATCGGTACGCGCCGTCGAACCAAAGCGCAGCAGGTTGACCTCGAAGGGTGCCAACCTTTTGCGGATTTCTTCGCCGATTCCACCGACACCAACTAGACCTACAGTTCGGTCGGCTAACCCGGGCCACTGTTGTGGATTCCAATGTTCTTCTTGCTGGTCTCGGACAGACTGCGGGAATCCGCGGAGCGAGGCGATTGCTAGACCGATGGCCATTTCCGCGGTCGAAGCTGCGTGAACGCCGGCAGCGGTATTGATGTTGGCGCGGTCCCCAATCAGTTCAACCATGCCGTCGTAGCCGGTGGTCTGCGTCTGAACAATCTTCAGGTTGGAAGCCTTGCGAACATTGCGCAAGGTATTGGCGGTGGCCATATAAGGCATGACCGCAATGTCAATCTCCTCTAGCGGTACCTGTGGGTCATTCTGCAGATCCCACAGCACTGGCTTGAGATTTTGCGGGAACGGGCCGACTGCATCAATGAGATCTTGGCTGGGGAGTGAAATAGTTCGTGGGGCGCTCATGGATTCACTCTACAAACGCCATCAGCACTTGAGAAGTAACTCCTAGTCATATCCTGTAATGAAGGTCACCGCTGATCTGTACCTTTCGAGTTTGCGCTGGGGGATAAAGCTGGTAGAGTTTTATCTCGTTGCGAAAGCGCGGAGCCCAAAAAAGCTTCTAGAACATCGCAGCGGGCGCCTCTAGCTCAATTGGCAGAGCAAATGACTCTTAATCATTAGGTTCCGGGTTCAAGTCCCGGGGGGCGCACCAACATATAGTCGTTTTTTCGATCGTATGCTGATAAATAAATACGCGCCTCTAGCTCAATTGGCAGAGCAAATGACTCTTAATCATTAGGTTCCGGGTTCAAGTCCCGGGGGGCGCACCAAAATCAAGGTTCGAATAACTACCAAATTAGGTAGTGATTCGGGCCTTGTCTGTTTTGTTTGAAATGAATTTTCTTTTGCCCGCTGCTGATGGTTTGGAGCAACGGATCGGACCTAACGTCTGGCTGCCAATTAATGTACCAGGAGTCTCTGGGGAAGTCTGTACTCGATATCCAGTGACCCTGTTATCAGGGTAGGAGCTCACGTTGATTCGCGGAGTAGTTTGGTACTTCAAATCTTTAGGCTCAGTGAGTGCATAAAAATTCTTTGTGTCTTAGATTACTGTAAATTTCATTCTCGTCGATAATATGCGTGTTGACCTGATGTTTTGCATCATTTAGGGGACGGGTGCCGATTTTTGATTTTGGCTAGTTTCTGGCTACGATTGTCTACGTTGCAATGACGGGTTATGGAAATAAACTAGTCAGAGCGATATGCGCCTCTAGCTCAATTGGCAGAGCAAATGACTCTTAATCATTAGGTTCCGGGTTCAAGTCCCGGGGGGCGCACGGTTGATCCGATCTGAATAATTCAGGTCGGATTTTTTGTATACCGTGACGAGAAGGGGTTCAACTATGAGTACTTCCGAAACTACCGCACGACTGTCCGCTGGTGACCAAGCTCCTGATTTCACTTTGCAGGATGCCGCCGGCAATTCAGTGGCCCTATCTGCCTACAGCGGTCAAAAAACCATCATCTACTTCTACCCAGCAGCTTCGACTCCAGGTTGCACCAAGCAGGCCTGCGACTTCCGCGACTCGCTGGAATCGTTGAAGTCATTGGGCTACCAGGTTCTGGGCATCTCTCCAGACAAGGTTTCGAAGCTTGAAAAGTTCGTGAACAAAGAGGAACTGAATTTCCCGCTGCTCTCCGACGAGGATCACGCTGTGGCGGAAGCCTACGGTGCATGGGGCGAAAAGAAGAACTACGGCCGAGTCTACGAAGGGCTCATTCGTTCGACCATCGTCCTAGATGAAGAGGGCAAGGTCACTCTTGCTCAGTACAATGTTCGTGCTACCGGTCACGTAGCAAAGCTCCGTCGTGACTTGGGAATTGACTCAAAATAGGTTGGTGAGACGCCCGATTTCGTATCGGGCAAAACTTCCGCTACACTAAATGAGGTCGCCTTCGAGAACTAAGGTTCTTGGTGTAGCGCTAGCGAGTATGGCGGAATTGGTAGACGCGCTGGATTTAGGTTCCAGTGTCTTCGGACGTGAGAGTTCAAGTCTCTCTACTCGCACCAGAGAAAACCCTGCGGTCCCGGTTGTTGGATCGCAGGGTTTTTGCATGCCTCGCGGCTTGTCCGCGGGCGTAGTATCGAAATACGCAGTTAGTCAGCGGCGGTGACCGCTGCCCCACGTCGCGGCAAGGGAGAACCGTCATGGCCGAAGAGCGTTTGCCTACCACCTACGGGCTGGCGGCATCTGACCCGCAGCAGATCCTGATTGATCGCCGGAACATCAGCGCCTCGGATCTCGAGCAGATTGAACAGATCATGGCTGAAACGGGGCGCATGAGGCAAATCGAACGCAAGATCATGCGCAGTTCGCAACGTTTCATGAAACTCAATGAGACGGATATGCGGGCGTTGCGGCAGATGATTGCCGCGAAGAACACGGGCAAGGTGCTGACCCCGTCGGACCTTCGCGAGTACCTGGGGATATCCAGCGCCTCGGTGACCAAGATGGTCGACCGGCTTGAAGCCACCGGCCATGTCAGGCGAAGCCAGCATCCCACCGACCGGCGTTCGCAATGCATCGAAGTCACCGAGCAGACGCACCTGACCGCGCGCGAGCAAGTGGGACGGCGCCACGCGCAACGATTCCAAGTCGCACGCTCCATGACCGCCGAGGAGCGCCAGATCGTGATCCGCTTTCTCTCGGCGACCTCTGATGCGCTGGAGGGGAGCCTGGTGCAGGCCGCGGAGCAGGGGCAGTAGCGGGCCTACGGCCTACACCTGCTGGTCATCGTGTTCGGCGGCCGTCACGATATTCTTGATGGTGGCCGGGAAGATGATCCCGTGGAACGGATACACGGCCCACCAGTAGCATCGTCCCCACAGGCCGCGTGGGAAATACACCGCGCGTTGTACCAGCTCGGTCTTCCCGTTCTCTTGGGGGCTCAGCCGATACTCCAGCCACGCCTGGCCAGGGACGCGCATTTCAGCCCGCAATCGCAGCAGCCGGTCCTGCTGGAGGGCTTCCACGCGCCACCAGTCCAGCACGTCGCCCAGGGCCAAGGTGCTCTTGGAGCGCCGCGTGCGGCGAGAGCCCACGCCTCCGGCGAGCTTGTCCAGCAGCCCGCGCAACTTCCACAGCGTGGGAAAGGCGAAATAGGGGGAGTCCCCGCCGAGTCGCTGTACCACCTGGAACAACTCTGGTGCGCTGGCCGTCGTGGTGGCCCGGCGGACGTCGCTGTAGCTCTTGCGCCCGGCCCATTGCGGGTCTGACGGCAAGGGCTCGGCTGGTGCCGACAGCGGATGGGCCGTGGCCCACGTGGTCTCCACCGCGTCCGCCTCGATTTTCTCCAGCGCCAGCTCCACCGCCCTGGGATAGTCGCACAAGCCTTCCGCCGGCGGGGGAATCAGCGTGTCGATCTCGCGGGAGCCCATGACGCAGTCGTGCTGCAGGGATTGCACCAGAGCCGAGGCCAGGGTGCGCGGCAGCGGGGTGACCAGGTTCACCCAGTGCGAGGCCAGCCGCGGCGTCAGCAGGGGCAGGGCCCACACCGAGGGTTCGCGCAGGCCTGCGCAACGGGCGTAGATCTTCATCAGTTGCGCATAGCTGTAGGCCTTCGGGCCGCCGATATCGTAGACGCCCTGCACCGGCTCTTTCAGCTGCGCGGCGCGGACCAGGTAGTGCAGCGCGTCGCGCACGGCGATGGGCTGGACCTGATTGGTGACCCAGCGCGGAGCCGGCATCACCGGCAGCACGTCGCTCAAATGCCGGATCATCTCGAAGCTGGCCGACCCCGACCCGATCACCAGTCCTGCTTGGAGCACCAGGGTGTCCACCGATGAGGCCAGGATCTTTCCCACGGCCACGCGCGATGCCAGATGCTCGCTCAGCTGCCCTTGCGGGTGCAGGCCCGAGAGGTACACCACCTGCTCCACACCCTGGTGCTTCGCGGCCCGGGCCATGATGGCGGCGCAGTTCTTTTCCTGCTCGGCAAAATTGCGCGTTCCGGACATGGAGTGAACCAGGTAGTAGACCAGCGCGACGCCGCGGCACAGTCGGTTGACCGCCTCGGCGTCTTCCAGATCGCCTTCGATGATCTCGACCTCGTCGTGCCACGGAATATCGCGAAGGCGCTGTGCGTCCCGGGTGAAGACCCGCACCTGATGCCCGTTGCGCAGGAGCCGGGGGACCAGCCGCCCGCCAATGTATCCGGTGGCTCCGGTGACTGCGATCAGGCTCATGAAATTCTCCCTCCTGCACCTGCACCTGCACCTGCACCTGCACCGGCACCGGCACCGGCCGCGGTTCGGCGCCGCCACGCAATCAGCAGCGAGCCGAGCAACGCGGCCAGCGCGCAGCCCAGCGAGGCATAGCCAACGATCTCCGAGGGGTTGCTCCCGGCCAACCGGCTCACGCCGATCCAGGCAAGGCCCCAGCTGATGGCCAAGGCGGCGAAGGCATTGCCGGCGTAGTAGCTGATGGCCATGGCCACGAGCGCGGCAACCACCAGCAGCGCTACGGCCGCTGCGGGCGCCCACCGAGCACCTTCGCCGACACCCAGCGAGAGCAGCCAGGCGGCCACGTTCGCGATGCTGGCCACGCAGACCCACCCGAGGTAGAGCCCGAAGGTCAGCCAGATCACCCAGTACTCGGTGCGTGAGCCCGGGGTTCCGGAGGACATGAGGCGGATCATCCAGGCAAGGACGGCGACGAGCGCGAAAATGACGATCACGCTGAAGCCGAGCCAACCCAGCTGGACCACGGAAATCCAGGCGGCGTTGAGCAGGGCCGAGATCATCGCCGGAACCCTGACTTTCGCACCCCAGCCGGAGCGCCGTCCCGGGGCGGTGAGCTGGTAGACGCCATAGACAGCAAGCCCGGTATAGACCACGCTCCAGATGGAGAAGGCGGGCCCAGCCGGGGCCAGCAGGGTCGCATCGGCGCTCAGGTAGCCGCCGGCAACTTGCTGGACCGGGGTTCCGCCGAAGGCGCCGCTGCCGATGAAGGATACGGCGATGGCAATGAGCAGGGACAGGGCGGTGAGCAACGGGGTGGTCCATAGCGGATCACCGATGCGCTGCGCGCCGGGCGATAGTGCGGGGTCAGGCGATCGATTCACGGGGGTCCTCTACAGGATCTTCAAAGATTTCCAAATCCGGGTCGACAAAACGAGATAGTTAAACCATGATGTATCTAGATAAGCTAAATATCAACCTTTCGAGATAAGTGATCATGCGCCACACACCTCCGCTTCGAACCTCGGATTTGTTCCGGGTGCTCCTGGGCCTGCAGCGTGCCTATGCACAGAGTGAAGTGCGTCTTCGTTCCAGCCTCAACCTGAACGATACAGATCTGCGGGCCGTCAACCTCCTGCGCTCCCGGCAAACGCCCAGCCCCGGCGAACTCGCCCGGGAACTGGGGCTTTCCTCGGCCGGGATCACCTCGGTGCTCGATCGCCTCGAGGCCCGGCAGATGGTCCAGCGCGAGCACCACAGATCGGATCGACGCCGGACACTGGTGCGCCCGGGCCGCGCATTCCCCGGGAACGCCGGCGCCTCGATGGTGCTCCTGCGCGGCCTGCACCGGTTCTACTCCCAGCTCGATGAGCCGACCCGCCTCGCGCTGGGCCAGCTGCTGGCCCAGATCCATCGGGAGCTGGAAGCCACCGGCGCGACGGTGCCCGCAGCCCCCACATCCACCCCCACCACGCCCCGGAGCAGTGACCAATGACCACGCACACACGAAGCCATTGCGGCCAACCCGCCGACGCCCAGCCGAACAGCGCCGAGGCCCGGCTCATCGACGACCCCACCCGCGCGGCCATCAGCCAGCGCCTGGCCCAGATCGGGGCGCAGGCGAAAGCGCGGGCAGCCGCCTACTCGCGGACCGCCGCCGAGCTCTGGGCGGAAATCTCCGGCGGCCTGGCCACCGGAAAGATGATGCGCCCGGCCTTGGTCATTCTCGGCTACCGCGCTTTCGGCGGCCGCAACGAAGCGCGGGCCATTGACCTGGGGTGCGCCTTCGAGCTGCTGCACACCGCCCTGCTGATCCACGACGACGTGGTGGACAGGGACTTCGTGCGCCGTTCGGAACCGACCATCTCGGCCCGCTACCGGGATCAGGCGAGGGCGGCCGGGCGGAGCCTGGCCGAGGCCGAGCATGCCGGGAACTCGGTGGCGATCATCGCCGGGGACCTGCTGATCAATGAGGCTATCAAGCACGCCATCAAGGCCGCCGCGGGGACCGACGCGGAAGCCGCGGTGGAGCAGGCTTTCTTCCAGGGCATCGAGCAGGCAGGGGCCGGCGAACTCGAGGACCTGCTCTTCTCCCTGGGCGCCACGCCGGCGACCACCAGCGAAGTGCTGCGCATGGAGCAGTTGAAGACCGCGGCCTACTCCTTCCAGCTGCCGCTGCAGGCCGGGGCGCTGCTGGCCGGGGCTTCCAGCTCGCAGGCCGATGACCTGGGCACCGTGGGGTGTCAGCTCGGCGTGGCCTACCAGGTCATCGACGATGTGCTGGGCACCTTCGGGGATCCGATGCGCACCGGGAAGTCCGTGGAATCGGACCTGCGTGAATTCAAGAGCACCATCTTGCTGGCGCTGGCCGCCGAGCAGCCCGAGTTCGCGGCGCTGCTGGTCGAGTTCCGGTCCGGCCGCATTCCAGCCCAGCAAATCCGCGAGGAATTGACGGCCCAGGGGGCCGAGCGCTTCGCCCGGCAACTTGCCGAGCAATTGTGCGCGCGGGCCACCGGCTCGGTGGCCTTCCTCGATCTGCCCGATGAGGCCCAGGCGCTCCTTCGCACCTGCAGCCACCTGATTCTGAATCGAAGCCGATGAACCTGATCAAGCCCCGGGGCATCGCCCCGCAAGCCCCGGCATTGCAGCGGTACTCGCTGACCGCCCAGCGCAGCGCCAAGGTGCTGCTGGAGCAGTATTCCACCTCCTTCTCGCTGGCCTGCCGGCTGCTGGATGCGGCCAGCGCCACGCATATCGCCAACATCTACGCCCTGGTGCGGCTCGCCGATGAAATCGTGGACGGGGTGGCGCAGCAGGCCGGCCTGGACGCCGGGGACATCGCGGCCTGCCTGGATGATCTGGAAGCCGAAACCCGGCGCGCGATGCAGCGCGGCTACAGCACCAACATGGTGGTGCATGCCTTCGCGCTCTCGGCCCGGGCCACCGGCATCGGCACCGAGCTGACCACCCCCTTCTTCTGCTCCATGCGGGCGGACCTGACGACATCAACCCACGACGCGCACAGCCTGGAGCACTACATCTACGGCTCGGCCGAAGTCATCGGGCTGATGTGCCTGCAGGTCTTCCGCGCCATCGACTCGGCCCCCGAGCTGCGCCCGGAGCAGGTGGAACAGGCCCAGCGTTCGGCCCGCAGCCTCGGGGCGGCCTTCCAGAAGGTCAACTTCCTGCGCGATCTGGCCCAGGACAGCCTGGATTTGGGGCGCGCCTACTTCCCGGGCATCGATGCGCGGGACTTCGGCGAGGCGGACAAGGCCCTGCTGGTCCAGCAGATCGATGCCGACCTGGCCACCGCGCGTTCCGGGCTGGAACTGCTGGCTCCGCCGGCAGCCCGTGCCGTCCGCCTGGCCCATGACCTCTTCCGGGAGCTGAACCGCCAACTGGCCGCGGCCCCCGCGAAGGAGCTGCTGCGCACCCGCATCTCGGTCTCCACCGGCCGCAAGGCGCTGATCGCCGCGCGGGTGCTCGTGCCCTGGGCAGGACCCAGGGAAGCCAAGACGCAGGCAGGGGGCGGCAAATGAGCGGCGCGCCACAGGACGTCGTGGTCATCGGCGCCGGATTCTCCGGACTGGCCAGCGCAGGGCTGCTCGCGGCCCGGGGATGCAAGGTCACGCTGCTGGAGCAGCACAACCATGTCGGGGGCCGCTCGGGACGCCTCGAGCGCGACGGCTTCCGATTCGACACCGGCCCGTCGTGGTACCTCATGCCGGAGGTCTTCGAGCACTGGTTCTCCCTGATGGGAACCAGCGCCAGCGAGCAACTGGATCTGCGCCCCTTGCCCATCGGCTACCGCACCTTTTTCCAGGGGCGGCAGGCACCGGTGGACGTGGGCACCGGCACCACGGTCCGCGAGCTGTTCGAGACCCTGGAACCCGGCAGCGCGCCGGCCCTGGACGAGTACCTGCGCACCGCCCGCGAAAGCTATGAACTGGCCCTCCAGCACTTCTTATACGACGATTTCAGCTCGCCGGGATCACTGCTCAAGCCCGCGATCCTGCGCCGGCTCCCGCAGCTGGCGCCGCTGCTGGGATCGAGCTTGCAGAAGTATCTCGCGCGGCGTTTCCAGAGCACGGAACTGCGCCAGATCCTGGGCTATCCGGCAGTGTTCCTCGGGTCCAGCCCGGAGCGCACCCCGGCGCTGTACCAGCTGATGAGCCACCTGGACCTGGCCGACGGCGTCAAGTACCCGATGGGCGGGTTCGCCGCGCTGGCGGATGCCATGGCCGATCTGGCGGCGCAGCACGGGGCGGACATCAGATTGGGCGCCACGGCCACCGCCATCGAGACCAGCTCCCGGGGCCAGGCCGCGGTCACCGCGGTGGAATGGATCGATGCGCACGGCCAATGCCATCGGACCCCGGCGCAGCAGGTCATCGCCGCGGCGGATGCGCAGCATCTTGATCGCCGGCTGCTCCCAGAACGCCTGCAGACCCATTCGGCGCGCCGCTTCGCGCGCCGGGACCCTGGGCCCAGCGCGGTCCTGGTGTGCCTGGGCGTCACCGGGGAACTGCCGGAATTGCGGCACCACAACCTGCTGTTCACCCGTGATTGGGCCGATAATTTCGCGCGCATCCGCCAGGGGCGCGCCCTGCAGGAGGAAACCAGCATCTACGTGTGCAAGCCCAGCGCCACGGATCCCGGCGTCGCGCCGGAGGGCTGCGAGAACCTGTTCATCCTCGTTCCCGCCCCGGCCGCCCCTGAATGGGGCCATGGCGGTGCCGACGGCAACGGGGAGAGCATGGTGGAGCAGGTGGCCGACGCGGCCATCGACCAGCTCGCCGCCTGGGCCGGGATCCAGGACCTGCGCGAGCGCATCGTGGTGCGCCAGAGCATCGGGCCGGCGGATTTCGAACAGCAGTACGGGGCCTACCGCGGCGGGGCCCTCGGGCTGGCCCACACGCTGGGCCAAAGCGCCATGCTGCGCCCAGGAAATCACAGCACCAAGGTCTCGGGACTGCACTATGCCGGCAGCACCGTGCGCCCGGGCATCGGCGTGCCCATGTGCTTGATCAGCGGGGAGCTGGCGGCCAAGGCCGTGCTGGGCCTCGCCGACCCGGGCCCGCTGCGCGAGCAGCCGCCGGCCGGCTCTGAAGGGAAGGCGGGGGCATGATTTACCTGGGTATCCTGCTTTTCCTTCTGGCCTGCATGGCATTGCTCGATGCCCGGTTCACGCTCTTCGTCTTCGCTGCGCCGCTGCGGGCGCTGCTGTGCTTGGCCGCGGGCACCGGGTTCTTCGTGCTCTGGGATGTTCTGGCTATCGAACGCGGGATTTTCGTGCACAAGGAATCCGAGCTGATGACCGGGATCATGGTGGGCGAGCAATTCCCGGTGGAAGAGGTGTTCTTCCTGGTTTTCCTCTGCTACTGCTCGATGATCGCCGTGGCCGGCACGCACCGGCTCGGCGCCCGAAGTCCGCGCTCCAGCCGCGGCGGCCGCAACGATCCCAAGGAGCCGGGCAATGTTTCTTGAAATGAGCCTGTGGTTCCTCGCCGCGGCCAGCCTCGTGTTCCTGGCGGGGCTGCTGGCCAGCCGACGGCGGCTGCGCACCGTGGCGCGGCCCATGCTGCTGGCCATGGGCCTGATGCTGCTGCTCACCGCGGTCTTCGACAACCTGATGATTGCCGCGGGCCTGTTCGACTATGGAAGCCACGCGCTGTCCGGGGTCCGGGTGGGCTTGGCGCCGATCGAGGATTTCTTCTACGCCGCCTGCGCGGTGCTCCTGGTTCCGGGGCTCTGGTGGCTCACCGAGCCGCTGGAGCGCCGCCGCGCAGCCAGCCAGCGTTCTGCTAAGCCAACCGGAAGGACCCCGCAACTATGATTCGCGCCATTCTGGCCACCTCCCGGCCGGTGTCGTGGGTGAATACCGCCTATCCCTTCGCCGCAGCCTATCTCTTGGCCGGAGGCGGGCTCGATGCGATGCTCATCGTGGGCAGCCTCTTCTTCTTGTTCCCCTACAACCTGGTGATGTATGGGGTCAATGACGTCTTCGACTACGAGTCCGACCTGCGCAACCCGCGCAAGGGCGGCATCGAAGGCGCGCTGCTGGCCCGGCAGAGCCATCGAATGATCCTGCTGGCCTGCCTGGTGCTGGCCGCACCGTTCCTGGCCGTGCTGGTGCTGGCCGGCGACCTAGCAGCCAATGCGGTGCTGGCGGGCTCGATGGCCGCTGTGCTGGCCTACAGCCTCCCGGTCCTGCGGTTCAAGGAGCGGGCCGGGCTGGATTCGCTGACCAGCGCCGTGCACTTTGTCTCCCCGGCGGTCTACGGGTGGATCCTGGCCGGTGCTCCCGTGCATCGGACCCAGTGGATGGTTTTCGGTGCGTTCCTGCTGTGGGGCGTGGCCAGCCACGCCTTGGGCGCGGTGCAGGACATCATCCCCGATCGCTCAGCGAAGCTCGGATCCATTGCGGCATCCCTGGGCGCGCGCCCCACGGTGTTCCTGGTGCTTGGCGCTTATGTGCTGGCCGGAGCCATGATCTTTTTCGGCGTGTCGGGCCTGCCGCGGCTGGCCGGCCTGCTGGCTGTGCCCTATGTGCTCAATGCGCTCCCGCATGTGGGCGTGGACGATGACTCGTCGGGTACGGTTAACCGGGCGTGGAAGAGATTTTTGTGGATTAACTACCTGTGCGGATTCCTGCTGACCATGCTGCTCATTTCCACCGCCGTGTTCACGGGCTAACCACGATCAAGAAGTAGAGGCAAAGAATGGATGTCATCTTGCTTTCCGCCGATGGCCAGCCCATCGGCACGCAGTCCAAGCAGTCGGTGCATAGCACAAATACCCCCTTGCACCAGGCTTTCTCCTGCCATGTGATCAACGATGCCGGGCAGGTGCTGGCCACCCGCCGGGCTCTGGGAAAACTGACCTGGCCGGGAGTGTGGACTAATTCCTTTTGCGGGCATCCGCAGCCGGGGGAGGACCTGGAGCGTGCCCTGGCGCGCCACGCGCAGTGGGAGCTGGGCCTGGAGGTACGGGACGTGCGGATGGCGCTTCCGGACTTCCGCTACCGGGCCGTGGATGCCTCGGGCATCGTGGAGAATGAAATCTGCCCGGTCTTCACGGCGATCGCGGCAGGCGAGATCGCCGCGAATCCGGAGGAAGTCATGGATTACTGCTGGGTGAAGCCCGGGGCCCTGGCCCAATCGGCGCGGGCAACTCCCTGGGCTTTCAGCCCGTGGCTGGTCATGCAGGCCAATGACATGGAGCTCTACCGAAGTCGAGGCTAGCGCTGTGGCAATGGCCACCGGCCGATGCCCTGGGGCATCCACCGGTGGCCATCGCCAGCTGGGATCTCAGGCCAGCGGCTATACGAAGTTTTCGGTGCCTTCAATGGTGTTCATGAAGTGATCCATGAATTCTGCGAAGTCGCGGGCATCGGATTCCTGATCAATCTGTGCGCCAACGGTCACCGCGTCATCAATGTGGAAATCGATGCTTGGTTTCTCTGGAACGCTGAAGCGGAAGACGCGGCCAGTTGACGTGGCCACTTCATAGCCACCGTCATTGAGCTCCGCGAGCTGGTTCACGTTGGTGTTGTTGATGTTGATGGCGTTTTCCGATGCGCTCAGATCATTCGCATTCACTGGTGCGATGATCAGTTCTGCTGGTTGGCGCCGATATCCAATGACCTTGAGCCCTCCGGAACCGGCGATGCCGGTGCCAGCGACGAGGTTGTAGCTGGCGAAGTTAGGGATCTGCGAGTCGAAGGCCTCGTGAAGACGGGCCTTGACCTGCTCGGCTGGATTTTCGTCTGGGCGGTTGTCCATGACTCATACTCTACCGATAAGTTTGGACAATTTGATCAGTGAGAACATTTATCGAAATGTGTCACGGTCGCGTCATAGGTTATCCCATTGGTCATATTGACGACTAGAATGAATTTTATGAGCCAGGATGCTACGCCAGATATCAAACCACGTTCCCGTGTGGTCACCGATGGTATTCATGCCGCTCCGGCGCGCGGCATGCTCCGCGCTGTCGGGATGGGTGATGATGACTTCGCAAAACCTCAAATTGGTATTGCTAGCTCATGGAACGAAATAACCCCTTGTAATCTTTCACTGAACCGCCTCGCCCAGGGTGCCAAAGAAGGCGTCCACGCTGGCGGTGGCTTCCCGATGCAGTTTGGAACCATTTCAGTTTCTGATGGAATTTCCATGGGCCATGAAGGGATGCACTTCTCCTTGGTCTCGCGAGAAGTCATTGCCGACTCCGTGGAAACAGTGATGATGGCCGAGCGGCTCGATGGGTCAGTACTCTTGGCCGGATGTGACAAGTCTTTGCCGGGTATGCTGATGGCCGCGGCACGACTGAATCTTTCCTCCGTATTCCTGTACGCCGGATCCATCATGCCTGGCTGGGTGAAGTTAGAAGATGGCACCGAAAAAGATGTCACGCTGATTGACGCCTTTGAGGCAGTCGGCGCTTGTGCCGCAGGGCGCATGAGTGAAAAAGATTTGGACTCCATCGAACGGGCTATTTGTCCGGGGGAGGGTGCCTGCGGTGGAATGTATACCGCCAACACCATGGCTTCCATCGGTGAAGCCCTGGGCATGAGCCTTCCTGGTTCAGCGGCTCCACCTTCGGCGGATCGACGCCGCGATATGTTCGCGCACCGTTCGGGCGAAGCCGTGGTGAATATGTTGCGCAAGGGTATTCGTGCCCGCGACATCATGACCAAAGAAGCTTTTGAAAACGCCATCGCCGTAACCATGGCCTTTGGCGGTTCAACCAATGCTGTTCTGCACCTGTTGGCTATTGCGCGTGAAGCCGAAGTGGATCTTTCACTCAGCGACTTCAACCGCATCGGCGATAAGGTGCCACACCTCGCGGATCTCAAGCCCTTCGGCCGCTACGTCATGAATGACCTAGACCGTATCGGCGGTGTGCCGGTAGTGATGAAGGCACTTCTTGACGCTGGTTTGCTGCACGGCGACTGCCTGACTGTGACCGGTAAGACGATGGAAGAAAATTTGGCACACATTGCCCCGCCAGATCCTGATGGCAAGATCTTGCGGGCCATGGACAACCCCATCCACAAGACCGGCGGCGTCACAGTGCTACACGGTTCCCTGGCGCCAGAAGGTGCCGTGGTGAAATCTGCTGGCTTTGACGCAGATGTTTTTGAAGGAACCGCGCGAGTCTTTGAACGTGAGCAAGGTGCCCTCGAAGCCTTGGATGCCGGGCAGATCCAGGCCGGGGATGTCGTGGTGATTCGCTATGAGGGACCCAAGGGCGGACCGGGGATGCGCGAGATGCTGGCCATTACCGGTGCCATCAAGGGAGCAGGCTTAGGCAAGGACGTTCTTCTGCTCACCGATGGACGCTTCTCCGGAGGTACCACCGGACTGTGTATTGGACACGTAGCCCCGGAAGCCGTGGATGGCGGACCGATCGCTTTTGTTCAAGACGGGGATAAAATCCGGGTGGATATCTCCGCCCGAAGCTTTGACCTGTTGGTTGAGCCGGAGGAACTGGAAGCCCGCAAAGTTGGCTGGAAGCCACTACCGGCGAAGTTCAACTCCGGGGTCTTGGCGAAGTATGCAAAATTGGTCAATTCGGCTTCGACAGGCGCATATTGCGGCTAAGGAAGTCATAGTCCGGCGTGTGGAACGCAATAGTGTCCACGCAATGGACAAGCATCTCATATAATGAGATGAACGGGGTGTCTAGTTGATCTTTATTCTTGGGTAGAGAAAACTAGAGACATGCAAACAAACTTCGATGTTCTACTAGTTATCAGGCGCGGAGCCTGAGACGCTGTCGCACTAAGCGAACAGAACATCGGTAACGCGCAAGCCCCCTTTCGTCATCAGTGACGGCCGCGGGGCGTTTTTTATGCGCAAACGAAGAGATAGATATGGAAAGGATCCCGATGAGCAACTCAACACCCGCCAATCCGGCGTCGGTTGCGAAGTCAATCAATCGATCTAAGGATGCCGCCGCCGCTGTCTCTTCCGTTGTGGAAGCTTCGAACCCGGTGCAGGGTCCGAATAATATCGTTGCTCCCACACAGATGACGGGCTCACAAGCCATCGTCCGCTCGCTGGAAGAACTAGGCGTCAAAGACGTCTTCGGATTACCAGGTGGGGCCATCCTTCCCACCTATGATCCACTGATGGATTCGACCAAGATCAACCACGTCTTGGTCCGCCACGAACAGGGTGCAGGCCACGCCGCACAGGGTTTCGCTATGGTGAGCGGGGAGGTTGGCGTGTGCATCGCCACCTCCGGACCGGGCGCAACCAACCTCGTCACCGCACTGGCCGATGCCAATATGGACTCGGTACCAATGGTGGCAATCACCGGTCAGGTCAATAGCGCTTTCATTGGCTCTGACGCATTCCAGGAAGCAGACATTGTCGGCATCACGATGCCGATCACCAAGCACGCTTTCTTGGTCACCAACGCAGAAGACATTCCCAAGACTCTGGCCAGTGCCTTCTACCTCGCCCAGACCGGTCGCCCCGGTCCGGTCCTGGTAGATATCACCAAGGATGCCCAGACCTCGGATATGACCTTCTCCTGGCCGCCAAAGGTGGACCTCCCCGGTTACCGTGTGGTGACCCGAGGACACAACAAGCAGCTTCGTGAAGCAGCAAAGCTGATCGCGGGGGCAACCCGTCCCGTGCTCTATGTTGGTGGTGGCGTGATCAAGGCCAACGCCCACGAAGAGCTCAAGGAATTTGCGGAATACATCAACGCGCCAGTGGTCACCACCCTGACCGCCCGCGGTGCCTTCCCGGATTCGCACGAACAGCACGTAGGCATGCCCGGCATGCACGGTGCCGTCTCCGCAGTGACCGCACTGCAGCAGTCGGACCTGCTGATCACCCTTGGCGCCCGCTTTGATGACCGAGTCACCGGTGTGCTCTCATCCTTCGCCCCTAACGCGAAGGTGATTCACGCCGACATTGACCCGGCAGAGATCTCCAAGAACCGCGTGGCCGATGTGCCCATCGTGGGTTCGCTGGAAGAAATCATCCCGCAGCTCCAAGAAGCCTGCGCAACCCGCTTTGAGAATGAACCACAGCAGGATCTTTCCAGCTGGTGGGGTCTGCTCAAGCGCCTGCGTGAGACCTACCCGATCGGTTACACCGAAACTCAGGATGGCCTCTCGGCACCACAGCACGTAATCCAGCGCATCGGTGAACTGACCGGGCCAGAAGGCGTGTATGTGGCCGGTGTGGGCCAGCACCAGATGTGGGCTGCCCAGTTCGTGAAGTACGAGCGTCCGCGTTCATGGCTGAACTCGGCCGGCCTTGGCACGATGGGCTACTCGGTACCCGCCGCCATGGGTGCCAAGGTTGCCCAGCCAGACCGTGTGGTCTGGGCCATTGATGGGGATGGTTGCTTCCAGATGACCAACCAAGAGTTGGCCACCTGCGTGATCAACAATATTCCGATCAAGGTCGCGGTCATCAACAACTCCTCGCTGGGTATGGTCCGCCAGTGGCAGACCCTGTTCTACGATTCCCGTTACTCCAACACGGATCTGAACACCGGTCACGGCACCGCTCGCGTTCCTGACTTCGTGAAGCTCGCCGACGCCTACGGTTGTGTTGGCCTGCGCTGCGAACGCGACGAAGACATTGATGCCACCATCCAGAAGGCGTTGGAAATCAATGACCGTCCGGTCGTCATTGACTTTGTTGTTTCGGCAGATTCGATGGTGTGGCCAATGGTTCCATCGGGCGTGAGCAACGATCAGATTCAGATTGCCCGTGGCATGACCCCAGAATGGGAAGAAGAGGACTAGAACATGGCAAAGCATACGCTGTCGGTACTGGTTGAAGACGTACCCGGGGTACTGACCCGAGTAGCAAGCCTCTTCGCCCGCCGTGCCTTCAATATTCACTCCCTGGCCGTAGGCCCCACGGAAATTGACGGCATTAGCCGCATGACCGTGGTGGTTGACGCCGAGGGGGATTCCCTCGAACAGGTGACCAAGCAGCTGAACAAGCTGATCAACGTCATCAAGATTGTCGAACTGCTTCCGGAGAACTCGGTGCAGCGCGACCACATCATGGTCAAGGTGCGCGCCGATGCGACCACCCGTCTGCAGGTGACCCAGGCTGCGGAACTCTTCCGCGCCTCAGTCATCGACGTGTCCATCGACTCGCTGGTGGTTGAAGCCACTGGCAACGCCGCAAAGATTGAAGCGCTGCTGGCGGTACTGGAGCCATTCGGCATCCGCGAAATCGTCCAGTCCGGCACCCTGGCGGTAGGCCGCGGCGCTAAGTCCATGAGCGATAGAGCACTGAAGGCCCTGAGCGCCTAAGGGCAATCAAGACTTCTACGGACACGAACTACAAATTTTAGATACTTGGCATCTAGCTTAGAAATTGAGCTAATAAGCCAGAGCACAAATAAGGAGAACGACAGTGGCTGATCTGTATTACGAAGACGACGCAGACCTCTCAATCATCCAGGGCAAGAAGGTAGCCATCATTGGTTACGGTTCCCAGGGTCACGCACACGCACTGAGCCTGCGCGATTCGGGTGTTGAGGTAGTTGTTGGTCTGGCTGAGGGCTCCAAGTCCCGCGCCAAGGCTGAAGCTGAAGGCCTGAAGGTTTCCACCGTTGCTGAAGCAGCAGCCTGGGCAGATGTCATCATGATCCTGACCCCAGACCAGGTTCAGGCTCAGGTTTACGCTGAGTCGATCGCCGAGCACCTTGAAGAGGGCAACGCCCTGTTCTTCGGCCACGGCTTCAACATCCGCTTCGGCTTCATCCAGCCACCAGCCAACGTTGACGTTGCCCTGGTTGCACCAAAGGCTCCAGGCCACACCGTACGCCGCGAATTCGAGGCTGGCCGTGGTATCCCTGACCTGATCGCAGTGGAGCAGAACTTCACCGGTGGCGCCAAGGAACTGGCACTGTCCTACGCAGCAGGCATCGGTGGCACCCGCGCTGGTGTTATCGAAACCACCTTCACCGAAGAGACCGAAACCGACCTGTTCGGTGAGCAGGCTGTTCTTTGTGGTGGTACCTCGCAGCTGGTTCAGTACGGCTTCGAAGTTCTCACCGAAGCTGGCTACAAGCCAGAGATCGCTTACTTCGAGGTTCTGCACGAGCTGAAGCTGATCGTTGATTTGATGTGGGAAGGTGGCATCGCCAAGCAGCGTTGGTCCATCTCTGACACCGCTGAGTACGGCGACTACGTTTCCGGCCCACGCGTGATCACCCCAGAGGTGAAGGAAAACATGAAGGCTGTACTGGCTGACATTCAGTCCGGTGCCTTCGCTAAGCGCTTCATGGATGACCAGAAGGCTGGCGCTCCAGAGTTCAAGGAACTGCGTGCCAAGGGTGAAGCTCACCCAATCGAGACCACCGGCCGCGAACTGCGTTCGCTGTTCTCCTGGATCTCGGACGCATCTTCGGATGACTACGTGGACGGCTCTGTCGCCCGCTAAGCTCGGTCGCCGCGCATAGCAGCGTCTTATAAATGGTTCGGTGCCCTTCCTCAGACAGAGGAAGGACACCGAACCATTTTGCTACTAGCATTTTGAAGATTGAACAAAACGAAGCATGCCCGGTCTTTTCCGTGTTCACTTGAAAAGACCGGGCATGCTTATGTGTTAGGGCGCGAGGCTTACTGACTTGCCGCTTGCGATTTAGCGCTTCGAAGCGCGGTATCCCGCCTTGCGAGCATCGGCTGCGGTCTTGAAGCACTCTTCTGGCTTGGTACGTGAATAGAACTGACCACCAGGTACGTGGTACTTCCATTCACTCTTGCTACCAGTGCGGTTTCCCTTCACTGGGTAGCCCGATGGGCAGTTGTAAGATTTGCCGTTCATCTTCACTGAACGCTTGGTTGAAGCTGAAGCCTTCTTCACCTGCAAGGTCTGAGTCTTAGAGACCGAAGACGTCTTGCCCTTGTACTTGTACTTAACGGTGGTGGTGACCTTGTAAGTACCAGCTGCCAGCTTCACTGACTTCTTGTTCTTGGCCACCGTTTTCTTACCCTTGGTGACCTTTAGGACAGCAGATTTGATCTGAACGTTCTTGACCTTGGAATAGCTAGGCTTAATCGTGGCCTTGGCATTTCCCTTAACGGTCTTGGTACCGATGTTCTTGATAGTGACTGGCGCAGTCTTCTTAGCCGCGGCGACACTGATAGTTGGCGCAGTGGCCGGCTGCGGAGCAGCAGAGGCCACTGAAGCGCCCGAAAATATGAGCGCGGCGCTGGCAAAAACAACGAGTGCGCGCTGAATGAGTTTATGCATTTTTCCCCATGAAGTTCGTTTGCGAGTGGAGAACGAGAAAGTCCTCTCAGCGTATTCTAAGCTTTTATTCCTGAATCCGAAATCTGCGATTTAGTTTCCCAATTTTCTGGGACCGATGTCCGAGGCATTGGATGTGAATATTACGCTGGTACCGCTCCCATAGTGGGGGCCGATCTTTCACTTTTATTCAGGCCCCGAAGTAGTGAAAGGCCAGTGGGAGGGTATGCGCCAGATTGGTAGGATGTAGCAAAAATCCGCGAATAGGAATCCGCATGAACGATGATAGTAACTACGATGACTTTGCGCAGGACTACGTGACGGAAAACGAGTCTAGCCTCTTGAACGCATATTACGAACGCCCAGCTATGTTGGAACTGGCCGGAGAGGTAACCGGCCGACGGATTCTCGATATCGGATGCGGTGCCGGGCCATTAACAGAACAATTACTACGTCGCGGTGCTCAGGTCTCAGGCTTCGACGCCAGCACCGCCATGATTGATCTAGCGAGGGAACGATTGGGCACCCAAGCAGATCTGAAGGTTGCTCGACTCGGTGAGGCACTACCGTACCCGAACGATTCATTTGATGATGCCGTGGCATCGCTCGTATTTCACTATTTGCCCGACTGGACTCTCGCCTTGTCTGAAGTTCGCAGGGTACTCAAGCCTGGTGGGCGTTTGATTCTTTCGGTGAATCATCCGTTCCTCTATCCCTTTAATCACCGGGGAACCGACTACTTCAAACTCACCAAGTACACAGATGACGTCACCCTTGGCGGAAAGCTGGCGCAATTAACTTACTGGCACCGGCCATTACATGAAACGATGACCGCATTACTAGAAAGCGGATTCATCATAGATCGCGTGTGGGAACCACCTTATGTGAAGGACGCTCCACCTGAAGTTGTTCCTGAACAGCTTCGCGAACGCGACGCGTTCCTAAGCTTCTTGTTTTTCGCCTTGCATGCTAGCTAGTCAGCTCGTTGCATAGAACTTTCCAAGCCCGTTCATTTGACCTAGCTCGCGCTGTCTCTTGATGCTCATTGAAGCGCAGAAGACAGGTCTGAATGGTGAGGATCAAGGAATTTTTGCTCCGCGATTTGCAACAGGTAGTCACCGTAGCCACTCTTGCCCAGACCCTCTGCGAGCCTACGCAGTTGGTCAACATCGATGAATCCTTGCCGCCACGCGACTTCTTCAGGTGCACCAATCTTCAACCCTTGACGCGACTCAACGGTACGAACGAAATTGGAAGCATCATTCAATGAATCAAAGGTTCCAGTGTCCAACCATGCAGTGCCTCTGGCTAGCACGGTGACATTCAGTTGACCTTCATCGAGATACAGCCGGTTGATATCAGTGATCTCCAATTCGCCACGGGCCGATGGTCGAAGCTTCGCGGCTTTCTCAACCACAGAATTATCGTAGAAATACAGGCCTGGAACAGCGTAGTGGCTCTTGGGATCCAGTGGCTTTTCTTCCAGAGATACGGCCCGACCTGAGCCATCGAATTCAACGACACCATAGGCGCTGGGATCCTTGACCCAGTATCCAAAGATGGTGGCACCGGGCTCGTCAACGTAGTGCCGTAATTGCGTACCAAATCCTGGGCCGTAGAAGATGTTGTCACCCAAGACAAGTGCCACAGATTCGCCTCCGATGTGCTCGGTTCCAAGGATGAAGGCTTGGGCCAGGCCTTCCGGTTTGGGCTGCACGGCGTAGGTAAGGTTGATGCCAAACTGCGAGCCATCGCCGAGCAAAGACCTGAACTGCCCTGCATCCTGTGGCGTCGTGATGACAAGGATGTCTCTGATTCCGGCGAGCATCAACGTGGTCAGCGGATAGTAGATCATCGGCTTATCGAAGACTGGCACCAATTGCTTTGAGATGCCACGTGTGATCGGGTGCAGACGAGACCCGGTTCCCCCAGCTAAAATTATTCCCCTCATGGCTATCGAGCCTAATGAAGTACGCAGCGATCGCGTCAGAGTAGTCATACTCGAGATTTGCTAGGAAGCTGCCTGGTACGGTCCCTGATGGCTACATTGGTGAAATGAAGAGAATCCTTGTAACTGGGGGAGCGGGATTCATTGGGGCAAATTTTGTGCACCATATGATTGCTCATTCCGACGTTGAAATCACCGTGCTGGACAAGATGACGTACGCCGCTAATCGACAATCGTTGGAAGAGTTGGACGGCAAGCGAGTCAACATTGTTGTTGGCGACATCTGTGACTACGTCATGGTCAACGAACTGGTGCCACAGCATGATGCAGTGGTCCACTTCGCGGCCGAAACACACAATGATAATTCCTTACTAGACCCGCGCAGCTTTGTGAATTCAAATGTCTTGGGGACTTTTGAACTCTTAGAGGCTGTGCGCAACCATGGTGTGCGTTTGCATCACATCTCTACCGATGAAGTCTTTGGGGATCTCGAACTCGAGGATCCGCAGCGCTTCACCGAAACCACGCCATATAATCCTTCCAGCCCGTATTCGGCTTCCAAAGCATCTAGTGATCTCCTAGTCAAGGCCTGGATCCGTTCTTTCGGGATTGAAGCGACGCTCTCCAACTGCTCGAACAACTATGGTCCTTACCAGCACGTGGAGAAATTCATCCCGCGACAGATCACCAATGTCCTCGGTGGACTGAGACCCAAGATCTACGGCAATGGCGCAAATGTCCGCGATTGGATTCACGTAAGTGACCACTCATCGGCAGTGCAATGCATTCTAGAAGCAGGCAAGGCAGGATGCACCTACTTGATTGGCGCAGACGGCGAAAAGAGCAATCGCGAAGTACTGGCGCTGATTCTGGAGCTGATGGGCAGGAAAGTCGATGACTTCGATGCGGTGGCCGATCGGGCAGGCCATGACTTGCGCTATGCAATTGACTCCACGGTGCTACGCACCGAGCTTGGTTGGCAGCCACGGTACACCAACTTGGTACAGGGCCTGGAACAGGCCATTGGCTGGTACCGCCAGCACCGCTCCTGGTGGGAGCCGACCAAAGCCCAGACTGAGCAACGCTATGCGCAGCAGTCCCATGTGTTTAAGGTTGCCATTTGATGGGCAGACAGGCACCGCTCATGGTGGAAGACAGTTCGATTCAGGGACTCAAGGTGGTCACCCTTCCGGTGCACCGGGATGACCGCGGTTGGTTCAAGGAAAACTGGCAACGGGAAAAAATGGTGGCCGCAGGGCTGCCTGATTTTCGCCCGGTGCAAAACAATGTCTCTTTTAATGCTCGGCAGGGGACCACTCGCGGACTGCATGCCGAACCATGGGACAAATACATTTCGGTGCTGTCGGGGACGATCTTCGGTGCATGGGTGGATCTGCGCCCTGGGCAGGGTTTCGGCAAATTGTTCACGGCGGAAGTAGGTGTGGGACAGGCGGTCTTTGTGCCCCGAGGGGTAGCCAACGCGTTCCAGACCTTGGCAGCTAACACCGTATATTCCTACCTGGTCACCGAACACTGGACCGAGTCAGCGCGGTTGAAATACAGCTACGTCAATCTGGCCGATCCGCAATTGCAGATCCCCTGGCCCATAAGCCTAGATGAGGCCATTATTTCGCAGGCGGACAAGGAACATCCGTTGCTTGCGCAAGCGAAACCCGTGCAGCCCAAAAAGATCTTGGTATTGGGAGGAAACGGGCAACTGGGACGTGCCTTCGCCCAGCTAGGACAGGTCGATAAGCGGATCATCCTGCATACCCGCGCCCAGAGCGACTTGCAGTCTCCGGACTTCGCGGAGTCACTGGATCTTTCAAATTGCAGCCACGTGGTTAATGCGGCGGCGATGACAGCAGTAGATCGCGCCGAGACCCCTTCGGGTTGCACCGAGGCGTGGCAGGTTAATGCAGTGGCCGTGCGCGCGCTCGCAAGACGATGCGCGGAGCTGGAGGTGTCACTGGTGCACGTGTCCACCGATTATGTGTTCGATGGCGTTCAAAGTGAGGTCGATGAGCAGCATCCGATCTCGCCGCTCGGGATCTACGGCCAGAGTAAGGCCGCCGGCGAGCAGGCCGTGCTGGCCCATGCTAACAACTATGTTGTTCGCACCAGTTGGGTTATTGGGCAGGGTGTGAATTTTGTGTCCACCATGTGCCAGCTGGTCGAGCAGGGAATTGCGCCAAGGGTCGTAGACGATCAAGTAGGACGCTTGACCTTCGCCAGCGAGCTTGCCCGCGGCATCATGCACCTAATAGATACCGGAAGTGCCCCGGGAATCTATCATCTACAGGGTGGGGGTGCGCCTGCTAGTTGGTACCAGATTGCTTGCGAAGTCTTCGCGTTGCGTGGCTATGACCCGAATGCCGTGCAACCGGTTTCCACACGAGAGTATGCCCTAGGGCAACCACAGCTGGCACCGCGGCCGGCGAATAGCACCCTGGACACCACAAAATTGCTAGCGACAGGCTTCGTGCCGAAGCCGTTCTTCGATTCGCTGGATCAGTACCTTAGCCAGGTGCGCGTGCCGTAATAAAAGTGGGCTAAGTAAAAAACGAGTATCGCGCAAGTGTCGGACGGGTGCGCGACCAGATCTCAATATTCTGATTCAGCAATCCTGTGTGAGGACCTAGTTGTTCCAAGTCATCCGGAAACTAAGGCGAAGAGATCCGCGTTCGCTCTGGGACGGTGAGGTAGTGTGCGTTCGCTGGGAATAGGAGAAAAAGTGACTGAGCTTCATTTTCTCTACTGAATCCGGTGATTTCGCTGCCTTTAAGTCCTAGGATGGTGGAAATACGCGGGAGAGCCTTGGCAATTTCTTTCGCAGTTAAATGGGGAAACGAACCGATGGGGCGGTTTGAATAATGGAATATTCACGAATTCTCTCGACGGTGGTCACTCGCAATGTCCAAGCGCAACCGGGAGAAAGCAAAACAACTTCTAAACTTTCACAAATTTCGAAAGGTATCTTGGGCCGGGTTCTGAGCGACCCGCATTGCGCCGGTGCTGTTATCTCCGGGCCGGTTGGCAGTGGCCGAAGGGCGCAACTGGAAACCGACCTAGGGCAGATGGCGGAGCCGCCACAACTCATCCGGCTGAACGGAAGCAACTTCGGGACGAAAGTTCCTCTTGGCGTGCTGTCATTCTTGCTTGCCCAAGTCGACGCGGTCGAGACGTGGAGCCGTCATGAGCTAATCCATCATCTTGGCAGGGTGTTGTGCATAGACCGTCGGCCCTCGATGGTGATGCTCGGGCGGCCTGAATTGATCGACGAGGAATCTAGCTCGTTGCTTGCCCAACTGGCGACGATTGGAAAGATCAAACTCTTCGCGATCTGCGAACACGTGCAAGAACTTCCTAGCGACCTGTTTGCTTTGTACCGCTCGGGCAGGCTGGAACATCAACGAGTCAAGCGCATGGGAAGCATGGAAACTCACGCCTTCGTGCAGCAGGAATTGGATGGTAGAGTCTCAGCCTATGCATCGGGAGCCCTGTGTTACTTGGCTGGCGGCAATCGTGCCCTACTGCTTAAGCTGATTCACAGCTGGCGCGAAGATGGCCAGTTGTTGCAACACAACGGGACCTGGGTCTTACGACTGAACGCACTGGATTCCGGGCCGGCCGTGCGATCTCTGCACACTTCGCTGACTCATGGGCTCGATGAACGAGAACGCGAACTGCTTGCCGCCTTGGCACTGGGCGGACCGGTGGATCTCAATCGCCTCCGCCGTTCAAGGCTGACCTGCGAGCTCGACGGCTTGCTGAACCGTGGCCAGGTCAAGTACTTACCTGGCGCAGCCTACAAGGTTGGCATATCCAATCCGCTGTTATCCCTGCTCGTGCGCTTAGATTACGGCAATCAGGCGCAGCCTTACGGAGTGAAGCTGCTCGCAAAGCTACATGCGGACCCCGGGGCGGCCCAGATCCTTGCTCAGCTGAAGTCCTTGAACGACCTTGGCGATTACCAATCACAGGTCCAAGTGGCCGAAGAATTTCAACAGCAAGGCTACCTCGCCGAACGTTGGCTAATTGACCCGCGAACCCGGGTGAGCATCCTGGAAATGCATGTGCGCGCGTTGGCCATGCTCGGCCAACTGTCCCTAGGGCTCAAAGTCATCGATGCGGCCAGGACCGGACTGGTTCAGGCCATCAGAGAATCCAATCCACGCGAGTCTCTGGATATCGCCTTCCAGGAATTGGAAATGCTAACCAGCTTCGCAACCTTGTTCGGTACTGAGATAAAACAGGAGACAGGTGTCGCTGGAAGCGTCGAGGCGATAGTGTCTCCCTCAGACTGGATGAGCGAATCTTTGCACCTCAGATCCCTGTCGTTGCAGGCAGTACGCTGGGCGGCTCAGTCGCGTCAGGCAGATGCCATAAAACTGGTCCGCTACGTGGACGAGGAACTGCGCAACATCAGCTTCAGTAGTCCGATGATCTCGAAATTCAATTCCGAGGACCAAGCAGACATAGAGTTCCAACTGCTCCAGGCCGAATTGGCTTCTGGAGACTGGAAGGCGGCATCTTCTCGCTCCCAGCGCCTGGCTGAAGGGCAGTACATTAATCCCTTGCTTATTTCCTACGGGGATATCATGCGGGGAATCCTGCTGGGGTTGAGCAATGACTATGATGCTGCCTTGCGGCTACTGGAACCGAACCTACATCAGATGCAAGTGGCCGGAGACCCGGGAGCAGGAGCGCTGATCGGAGCGGTGATTGCCTATGCACTGGCCTGTACGGGGCGACGGGCCGAAGCAGCAGCACTAGCCTGCCCAGAATACGGGACGCCCGGAGCAATGCAGGTGCCATTGAGCTTCTATTCCTGGGCGGCAGAAGTCTTCTCCTGCCTAGTTCTGGCTGAACTCGGATCGTCGCAGGAAGCTTTACTTCGGCTGTCGGCTTTCGCCCAGCGTGCTCGCGACGGTCAGCGCGCTCTGCTTGAAGCGCTGACTTTGGGATTCATAGCGCGGTTGGGGGACCGGCAGGTGCTGGCGCAGCTGCACAGTGCCGCTAGTCGTTGTCAGGGCCCAGTCGGACAGAATCTGCAGGCGCTAGCGGACGCCGCTGTGGCAAAGGATTCGCAGCGCTTGGCTGTGGCCTTGGAAAGCTTGGTCTCGTCCGGGCATGTGCTTATGGCCGCGTCGCCGAACAACGAGTTCGTTGCAGCGATGGAGGCTAAGGACCAGCGCAAACTCTCCCGGGCGATCAACGGACTTAAGCGGGCTTCGTCTCCTGCGCTCCGCCTGCACGACGAACTGCACATCGATTCTATTGAACAACAGCCAAGCTGGATACGCGAGTTGACCAAGCGCGAGGCCCAGATCGCCAAGATGGCCATAACAGGCAAAACCAATCTGGAGATTGCCAAGTTCAGTGGTGTCTCGATTCGTACCGTGGAAGGGCACCTGTATCAGGTGTATTCCAAGCTACAGGTCCGCAATCGCCAAGAGCTCACCGCGCTTGATCGCACCAGCCGCCGTACCGCTGGATTGCGATGAAACAGCATCAACTGATTACCAAGACTAGGCCAACTGAATACAATCAGTTGTTGCAGATTCTGCAACGGCCAGGTCCGGCAGGCGTCGTGGTGCTCGGCGAATTCGGCATGGGTAAGACCAGCCTAGTGGAGGCCGTGCTGGCTGCCCCTGGCACAGATGAACCGATCATGACGCTGTACTGCACGCCGACTTTGAGCACCATTGCTCATGGGGCTTTGTCGCCATATCTTGGGGCTTTAGAGAACATCGACGAGCCCGTGAGCGTGTTACGTGAGCTGAACCGGAGCTTGTTGTCCAGCCGTGGGCAGGCGGAGACGCATATCGTGGTTGTCGAGGATGCCCAGTTTCTGGATCCGCAGTCCTGCTTTATCCTCTCCTTGCTGGTGGAAAATGCAGACGTGAAGGTGCTGGCCCTTGCTAGTGGGCCGCTGGAAGCGGACAGCCCGCTGGGTTCGCTGGCCGAGCTAGGAGCCTTCACAACCGTGAGCCTGCAGCCTCTAGACCGCAACGGGGTGCGCTCGGTGGCCGAAGGTGTCATGGGGCGCAAGCTCGCTGACGGTACGGTTGCCTTGATCGACATGGTTACCGGCGGCAACCCCAGCTTCGTTGAAGCCTACGCCGCATCCTGCCTGGAACAGGGCACGCTCTTCCGCGATGATAGGTTGTCTCAAGGCCATGGGCTCCACGAACCCGTGTGGGTTGTGGCCCGCGCGCTCCCGGAGATCGACGCGCCAATGATGACTTTGGGCAGGGAGATCACCAGTCGGTTGCCCCTACAACAGCAGCAGACGCTGCTGCTGTTGGCTTTGGCCGGCCCGCAGCCGGCAAATGTGCTGGAACAATGTGGATTACCCTACCAAGCGCTGATGAAAACCGGTGAACTGACGTGGCACGGCTCAACGGTGGATCTGAAATCCAAGATGATGCAGCGAATAATGAGAGCATTGGCTACCGAACAGGACATCGCACAGCTTCATGAGCTGTGGAGTTCCGTGGTGGACTCCCAAGGAAAAGAACCCAATGCCCGCGAGGTGCTGTGGTCTCTGGAGATCGGCAAGCAAGTGCCCACTGAGCTGGTTTTGGAATTGGCCGAGCGGGCCGGTCGGGAACAGAATTTCGGATTGGCCTTGCGCTTGTGTCGTCTGGGCAAGCTCGCCCGGCACCATGAGCAAGGGGCCCTGCTCGAAGCGCAGATGTTATTGAGCATGGGACGGCACCATGCCGCGCGAGCCCTGCTGTTGCGCCTGATCGACCAATTGACTGACCTGACGCTGCTGGGGCAGGCCTACGCCTACCTGCTGGAGGTCACCTGCAATATCGGAGCCGACGGCGCCGAGGTGAAGCGGATCCTAGATGATTGGAAGCAACGTGCCCAGGGGCACCCGGATGCAGAAAAGGTAGCCAGCTTCTTAGCCCTACATAGCGCAGGGGCCACTGTCATAGATTTCTGGACTCGGGTGAATACCGCCCATGGTCCGCTGCCGCGCGTTGTCGAGCTGCAAGAATTCCTTCAAGACAAGCAGCTGCCCGCGCAGGCACGCTTCTTCGGCATGATCATGCTCAGCGACCTACACACTTCCGCCGGGCAGTGCCAACAGGCCTTGGACCTGATGGAGTCGGCTTTGCAAGACCTTAATGAGTACCCGGCCCAGCGGTCCATGTACGAGGTCCGGGTGTTCTTCCGCATCGGCTGGAACCTGCTGTTCTTGGGACAATACGAGCGCGCCGCGGCATTCATCGACTCTTATCGCCATGCCCGGCTCCGTTCCATCCAGTACTATCAGGGGGCCATCTCGCTGCTCGATGGCGTTAGCCACCTGCTGCAAGGCAGAGTCCAGCTCGCCATGGCCAAAATGGCCGAGGCCGTGACGGAGCTGCAGATTGCGGACATCACTCAACTGCTGGCCTTGGCCAATAAACTGTACCGGCTGCTGCTGGCCCGGTTGGGCTTTCCGGTGCCTGAATCCCTGGTGATCGGGCCCGGGTCCTCCAGTTCCAGCGGGACGATTTCGCTGAACGGACAGCTGGGCGAGGAGTCGTCGAAGCAGCGGATCCTCGCACGGGCCTTCGCTGCGGGGCTGGGTTATCCGTATCCGGGTGAGTCGCTGGAGTGCTTCCCGCTGGTGGAACGCGAATTCGTTTTCAGCATGACACGGCAGCTGGGGGACCAGGAGCTGGCCGACTCCCAACTGGGTGAAAGACTGCGCGCCTTGGCGGCGGGGCAGCAGGGATCGCGAGCGGCGTTTTTGGCGCGCCTGATGGACTTGCGAGGCTCAGAGCTTGGCGAGCCACTGGAGCAGCTGGCCCAGGACGCCCTGGCCAAGAAAGAATACCTGGTGGTGATCGAGGCCTGGGCCCGGGCGGCCGAACGCTACGCCCAGTCCGGAGACCAGCGGCGCTGCGGCGCCTTGCTGCGCCGGGCCGCCCAACTGATCGACCAACAGGGGATAGACCCGGGAAAGTACATCGCCCGTGTCCTGGCCATGACAGAACTGACCGCGCGGGAAACGGAAATCGTCAGCCTGGCCCGGCAGGGATTGAATAACGCGCAGATTGCCCGGACCTTGACGGTCTCGCAGCGCACGGTGGAGGGGCATCTCTACCGGGTATTTTCGAAGTTGGGGATTACCGAGCGCGCGGAATTGGATCACGCAGGGCTTGAAGCGGGTACAACCGGCAGGTAGCACGTGCCGGTTTGCGCAAACTTGGGGTAGGTACCACCCGTGTTCGGCTGGGCACCAGTGAGTACTGTGATTTGCGGGAGCTGGTGATTTACGCAGACGATATCTTTTTCAACGTGTGCCTGTCCGTTTGGTGCGCGGTGATATTGCGGCGAAGCTCTTCCCAGAAACGGGGCCGGTGGTCAGCGATTCCGCGAGGAATATCCCCCAGCGCGACCGCCGGCTCCTTTCCGAATTAACCCTGTACCGGTAAAACCTCAACGCCGGTGCAGGGTTTTTTCACGCCCGGTCATAACCTTCCAAGTAGTGAGCGAGTAGGAACCAAGTGCCATACGAGTATTTGCGAGAGATGTTGGCAATCTTTTGAGTGTTCTTCCACTCGTGCATAAGGTGCCTTCACATCCTAGGCTCACGGTAATGAACGGTAGCCGTGCTGGTGGGACAGCGCGATGGCCTTTCGCATTGGGGAACTCGCTGACTCTCTTGGGGGAATACAGATGCTCGACATTGTGTTGCCGGTTTGCGACCACCCTAGCTGGATTGAATCGTTAGCCAGGGTGGGAACAAACCATGTCGCAAATTAGCAGTAAGCTGCGCGAGGATCACGTATCTTCGCTCGGCACATGGACGCTTGCGCGTCCAGTAAGTACTCGGGACACCGGAACCATCGGTGCCCAAGGCCGCTCTTATTTGCGCAGACTCTATGGTACGGATCTGCTGGTCATTGCCTTGGTATGTGCCTTGCCGGCTATTGCACAAACCCAAGTCTCGCAGTTATCACAGGCAAGTGCGGGAAGCGCACGCTACTACGCGCTGGCCGGGTTGCTGTTGGCCTGTGCTTGGATGGCCAGCCTGCATTCCTTCAAAGCCCATCGTCTGGGAAGCATTGCTGTGGGGATGCAGGAATACAAGATCATGGTCTTTTCAGGGCTAGTGTTGGCGGGTTTCGTCGGGGTACTGATCTCGCTGACCGGCCAAGATGATCTGAAGATCTTCCTATTACTGTCCGTGCCGCTGGGATTGCCTGCACTGTTGCTGGGCAGGTGGACGTGGCGCCAGTGGTTGGCCTGGCGCAGTAGAAGCGGTTTTGCCTTGAGTAATGTTCTAGTCTTTGGCCAGCCCACCGACACCTCCTTCGCCGTCCGCCAGTTGTCCAAGAAATCCGGACCGGCCTATCGAGTGGTCGGCGTGCTGATGGACGGGGCGGCTGATCTGGAAGCTGAACGCGATATCCGCACGTCGGATCCAACTCTTCCGCTGACCTACGACACAGGTGCCATGGAACAGGACATCCAAAGGTTGCACGCTGATGCTGTCATCGTGGCCGGACCACTATCCGGAGGCAACGAAGCCTTGCAACAACTGGGCTGGCGACTTGAAGGCACAGGGACCCGTCTAATCGTGGTCTCCTCGCTCATCGGGGTTGCCAGTCGCCGTGTGCAGACCAGCCCGGTAGACGGGATGCCGTTGCTACATGTGGAACTGGCGAAGTTCACAGGACCTCGATACTTCTTCAAACGGGTCTTCGACATCGTCTTTTCGTCGCTCGCTTTACTCGCCCTGTCACCGGTTTTCCTAGCGATCGCTTTGATAATCCGCTTCGATGGGCCGGGAAAGGTATTTTTCTATCAAGAACGGGCCGGGCAGGACGGACGTCCTTTCAAAATGATCAAATTCCGCACCATGGTTCACGATGCGGAAGCGCAATTGGTTGCCTTGCAAGAGCTGAATGAAGGGGCAGGGCCACTGTTCAAATTGAAGGATGACCCGCGGGTCACACGTTGCGGCAACTGGCTACGCAAGCATTCATTAGATGAGTTGCCACAGTTCTTCAATGTCTTGCGCGGGGACATGTCGGTGGTCGGACCTCGTCCGGCATTATTCGCTGAAGTGGAAACCTATGAGGCTCACGCACGCCGCAGGTTGCTGCTGAAGCCAGGAGTGACTGGACTTTGGCAGGTTTCAGGTCGCTCAAACCTGGAGTGGAAGGAAAGTGTGCGGCTGGATCTTTACTACGCCGAGAACTGGACGGTTCTCAGCGATTTGCGGTTGATCTGGCGCACCTTCCAAGTAATGGTCAAGCCCGACGGGGCTTATTAGGAGCCAGGATGAGAACATTTGGCCTGCCCTCGGCATTGTCCGCAGGCACGCTTTTACCGGGGCAAAACGATGAGGGGTGTGTCGCTAAGACTACGGGGACAGATAGAAATCTGGGACACAACAAATTGCAACCAGGATCCGCAAGCAAGTTCTACTTGTGATCGGATCCCGTGCATAACCGATGTTCGAAAGTAAAGCAGTACGGATTCTGTGGGGGATCAGAAAATGCGTTCGTTGCGAGCACATGAACCGGGAAGTACTCGGGCACTAAACAAGAATTGCTCTGGCGGGGGACCGCCAGATGCACAACAACCAGCCCATCCTATAGCCCGAGCGGTAGAAGAATTCCCGCCGGCGGGTTCCGGGCGGGCTCATGAGGCGGAGTCGGTGGCATGTCAGTCGCGCGAAAACACGACTTGCTCCCCAGCTGCCGCCGGCTCCTTTGCCGTGCTGCCCGCACGACAGATAAGAATTCAGGTGATGCTGGGGATGGTGGCCGCCTCGGTCTTCTTGCTTGTAGCGTGCACTTCAACAACGCCCCAGGCATCCGAGCAGGAAAGCACGGTACCGCAGGCACAAGCTCCGTCCACACCATATGCACCGCCGACTGGGACTCCCAAAGCCAACCCGACGAAAGCGCCGGAAGATGGCGCCCCGCAACTGGAAGCAACTAAGGTGCCAAGCAATGAGCCGTCGCCCAAAGTCGAAAAGTCAGCAGACTACAACGGGGTAGCCTTCGAAGCCGACGAAGGTCATCTCCCGGTGGTTAAGCGTTCCGGTGAAGCAATCAGCGCCGCAGACCGCATGCCCACAACCATGAAGGATGCAACGGAAGCCAGCTATCAGGACGGGGTCAGCATCAAGGCTGTCGAGAGCGGAAATGGCATCGTGAAAAGCGAAGGGCCAGGCTATTTCACCGGAGCACGATACCGGGTTTACGAAGTCAGCATCAGCAATGGCTCCGACGAGGAACTAGATATCTCCAACGTGATCATCAACCTTGTGCCGGGTAACGAACAGCAGGCTGCACTGCCGCTCTACGGCGAGGTCGAGGCCTACGACTTTTCGGGGGCGATTGCCGCCGGTAAGCAAGCCAGTGCACACTACGCCTTTATCGTTCAGGATGCCGGTGCCGTCGCAAAATTGCAGGTGGATCTGGACAACCAGCACGCTCCAGCGTTGTTGACATTAAAGGCAGAGAAAAAATGACTCTTGCCAAAAACCTGCTGAACAAGATTTCCGGTGTGGCTTCGTCTTCCACTGCTCAGGCCATACAGTCCCTGACGAGCCTGATCGTGCTGATGCTTGCAGCCAAGCTTCTTGGGTTGGAAGCACTAGGCCTCATCTCGACACTCTACGGAGCCCTGATCCTCGCAGCCGCCATCATCTCTGGCTTTGTTGGCGACTCTTTGACGGTACTTGACCGGCACGATCTTCAGGTGCAAGCGGGACTACGCTTCTGGCTCGCTTTGCTGGCCCTGTCTCTGGGAGTCATTGGAGCAATACTATGTTGGGTAGGCACCGATCTTGGTTTGCTCGGAGCCTTACTCTACGGCCTGGTTGTGGTTGCCTACATGGCTGAAGAGCTCGTTCGGCGCAGCTACATGGTCATCCTTAGCTTCGGAAAGTTGATCGTGGTGGACCTCGTGGTTCTAGGAACCACTAGCATCGTGCTGCTGGGGTTTGGCATCCTGTCCACCCTAACGCTGGAAGCGTTCTTCTTGGCTGTACTCGCAGGACAATGTGCGGGAACCGTCTTTGGCTGGCTGCGCCTGCCAAACAGCGAAAAAGTACCGGCCCGCCGTCCTGCGCAGATCCGAGCCGTCGCCATGTTCGGGATCTGGCGCGCAGCCCTACAGGGACTGCGTCCTGCACAGCTGACCGCGATGCGCGTATTGGTCACCGCCTTGATCGGTCTGGCCGCAGCCGGCGCGCTGGAAGCAGCCAGGCTGTACGCGGCTCCTGCAATGCTCTTAGTTAATGGCACCTGTGCCTATCTGTTTTCCTCATTGGCGCGAGACCGCGATGTCGGTGTTTGGCGTCAGCTGAAGAACACTGATTCGGTGGTACTCAAGTTGTTGCTGGCCACCGCAGGCTGCGCGGCCATCGGGCTGGTGTTGTTGCCTTGGGGTGGTCCTTTACTCACGGGCATCCTGCCATCAGGTCTTGCTGTTACCGGGTGGCTGGCATATGCCTGCGCGGTGGCGGCGTCAACGCCGTACGGCCTGTTGGCCACGGTACATGAAAACGCGCGACCGGTATTTGTTATCAGGTTTATGGACAGCGTCCTCTCCGTGGCGTTGATTGCTTTGGTGTTGGTATTCACTTCGGACTACCGGCTGGTTCCGTGGGCCGCTGCCGCTGGTGCGCTGACCGGTGGCCTGATCATGCGGTGGTGGCTACACAAATCCGTTGCCGCGTATTTTCCCCCAGAGGGGCAGTTCGGGTCCGATTCGCTGAGCGACGCTGACTTTGCAAAGCCCCGGTATCAACAATGAACGGACTGGACATGGAAGAGCAGCAGATCACTGTAGGGCGAGGCACACCCGTGCGACGATTTACACGGGTACTGGCTTGCCTCGCCACCGCCGTGCTGGTCATCGCTGGCCTGAGCGTCATCCCAGCGACGGCCGCTGGCGAAGAAGAAATCGAGCTGCCTGAAACGGTCAGCGCAAATTATCTTCCCACCCCGCAACTGAACGGGGTGGCTTGGGACCTGCGTGTGCACGGGGATGTGGCGTATGTGGTCGGTTCGTTTACCCGGGCCCGGCCAAGCGGTGTGAATCCTGGCGGTGCCGGGGAAGTAGTTCGTAATAACGCCATGGCCTTCAACATCACCAGCGGGCAGATCCTGCCGTGGAACCCGAACTTCAACGCTCAGGTCATGGATATCGAATTCTCTCCGGACGGTACCCGCTTCTATGCAGGTGGTCAGTTCACTGCTGTCAACGGCCAAGCCCGCAGTAAGGTCGCTGAATTCAACACGTCCAACGGCGCTTTGACTTCCTTCTCCACCAGTGTGGGTGGGTCTGTGGAAACCCTCGCGGTGACCAGCGATGCGCTTTACTTGGGTGGTTCTTTCAACTCTGTGGGCAACCAGTCGCGGCGCAATCTCGCCAAGCTCAACCGCTCCAACGCCGAACTGCAAGCGTGGGCACCGACCACCGATGACATCGTACACGGCATCATTGCCACCGATGCCAGCGACCGTGTGGTCATCGGTGGACGATTCCAGACGATCAACAGCGAGCCCAAGGTTGGTATCGGAGCAGTGAACGAGACCACTGGCCAGCAGGTGGCTTGGAGCTCCACTCCGGTTCCGGCACGGATCGATGACAATGCCCGCGCGTGGGTCGTGGACCTGAAACTGGAAAACGGTGTCATCTACGCGGCCAACAATGGAATGGGCTGGCACTGGTTCGACGGCCGCTTTGCCGCCGAGTACGCCACCGGAGACTTAGTCTGGCTTGATAATTGTTATGGATCGACTTCATCGATCACCATCATGGGCGACGTGGTGTACTCCACACCACATGCGCACGACTGCTCGTCGGTCAACGGATTCCCTGAGGAGAATCCCATGATTTGGAAGCGTGCGCTGGCAGAAACTGCCTTCGCCACCGGCACGGACACTACCGCGCCGTCGAATAATTCCTTGGTGCGCAACCAACCGATTCCAACCTTGCTGCACTGGTACCCCTCGATTAATACGGGTACCTATACCGGGCAGTATCAAGGCGGTTGGGCCATGGACAATAACGGGGACTATTTGGTTCTCGGTGGCGAGTTCACCAGATTGAACAACGCCAATCAGCAGGGTTTGGCAGTCTTCCCTAAACGGTCCCTTTCTTCGAATTCCATCCGACCCGAGTACACCGCTCAGCTAAAACCCTCGGCGATTTCTCAACACAGTGGCTCCGTTCGCGTAGCTTGGCCAACCACGTGGGATATTGACGACGAAACACTGACTTACGAGCTACTGCGCGATAACTCGCTCACCGCAATCGATAGCCAGCAAGTGCCGTCCATCTGGTGGAAGAAGCAGTCGCTGGGCTTCCGAGATGACAGTGTTGCACCGGGCAGCACGCACACCTATAGGGTTCGGGTTTCGGACCCGTCGGGCAATAACTACATCGGTCCACGTTCTGATCCAGTGACCGTCAGCAACAAGGCCGAGAGCCCGTATACGCAAGTCTTGCGTGACACGGGCGCGGATATCTACTATCCACTGAACGAATCCGAGGGCACCGTAGCCTTTGATAACATCGGCTTCGTCGATGCCGACGCCACTGATGCTTTGCAGCGCGGCGTGCCGGGCGCGATCAGTGACGATGACGCCAGCGGATTCAGCGGTCAGTCCCTGGCGAGTCGAAATACGGCGAGCGCACCAGATACCTTCACTACCCAGCTATGGTTCAAGACCGACAGTGACCAGGGCGGCAAGCTGATTGGGTACGGTAGCTCGGCCACCGGTGACTCGGGAAGTTATGACCGGCATGTCTGGATGGATAATTCTGGACGCCTGCACTTTGGCACATGGCTGGGGTGGGCGGCAACAGTCAGTTCCTCGGCAAGCTACAACGACGGGCAATGGCACCAACTGACGGCTTCTTTGGGTCGAGCTGGAATGCATCTGTATGTTGACGGGCTGAAGGTCGCGGAGCGTACCGAAGTCACCAGCGGCCAGGCCTACTCAGGAATGTGGCGCATCGGCGGGGACAATCTCAATGGCTGGCCTAACCAGCCATCGAGTAAGACCTTCAACGGCGAGTTGGATGAGGTAGCGATCTTCAACGAGCAGATCGACGCAGCGACAGTGTTACAGCTCTTCCAATCCACCGGACGCACCGCGGACATTCCCGATCCTCCAACCGATGCCTACGGACTGGCGGTCCACGGCGATGAACCGCAGCTGTACTGGCGCTTGGATGAAACCCAAGGCAACGTGGCCAAGGACAATACCATCGCCCGCAATGACGGAACCATCAACGGTTCGGTCCGCTACGGGGAAGAATCCGCTATCGGCCACGGCACATCAATGGGTTTCGGCCAGTCAGATGCCACGGTGGTCTCCAATCGGGCTATACAGAACCCTACGGTGTTTTCCACCGAGGCCTGGTTCCGAACAACAACGGAGACCGGGGGCAAAATTATCGGATTCGGTAATGCCGCCAGTGGCTTGTCATCCAGCTATGACCGTCATGTCTACATGCGCAATGACGGCACCCTAGTTTTCGGCGTGTACACCGGCACCGAAAACCTCGTTACCACCGGCCGGTCCTACAATGACGGGGGCTGGCACCATGTGGTGGCCACGCTGTCTGGCGAGGGCATGAAGCTCTACGTGGATGGTGCGTTGGCCGGAACCAACCCACAAACCTCGGCCGAGCCGTTTAATGGCTACTGGCGCATAGGCGGGGACCGGGTATGGTCCGGAGCCAGCTCCGCGTGGTTTGATGGCGAAATTGATGAGGCCGCAGTTTACGCCAGAGCGCTAACCCAAGCCGAGGTCAATGAGCACTACGGGGTTGTCGGGGAACCGAACCAAGACCCATTGGCCGATTTCACCAGCACCAGCCAAGGACTGGCGGTGGCCTTCGATGCCAGCGGATCAACCGATGCCGACGGAACCATTGCCAGCTACGCTTGGGACTTCGGTGACGGGCAGGAGACAACCGTGCAGAGCCAAGGGGTGCTGCACGAATACGCACAGGCCGGTACCTACACGGTGGTGCTGACCATTACCGATGATCGCGGTGGCACTGCCACCAAGACGATGCAGATCGAGGCCAAAGCCGTCAACCAGCCGCCGGTGGCCGCCATAACCAGCGAACAGACCGGTTTAAAGGTAAGCTTCAGCGGTTCCGGATCCGAAGATCCGGAACAGGGAGAACTGTCCTTCGAATGGGACTTCGGCGATGGCAGCGAGAAGGGTACAGGTCAAGACGTGGAGCATGCCTACGGCACAGGCGGAGAATACACGGTGACTTTGACGGTCAGTGACAACGCCGGGGCCACTGCCCAGACACAGAGTACCCTGATCGTACAAAATGCTGCTCCACTGGCTGCCATTGAACTGGGTGTGGACGGTTTGAGCATCCATGTTGATGGTTCGGGATCCGCAGACCCCGAGGGCGGAGAACTTGACTATGCCTGGGACTTCGGCGACGGGGCAGAGGACACCGGGGCCGTGGCCACCCACGAATACGCAGAACCGGGAACCTACGAGGTCACCCTCGTGGTGACTGATGAACATGAGGCCACCGACACGGTGACACAGACGGTGCAAGTGAAGGTGCCCAACACTGCACCGGAAGGTGCCTTCGATTCCACCGTAGACGGGCTGACCGCTACCTTCAGCGCCGCAGCATCACAAGATGTCGACGGACAAATCGTGTCTTGGGAATGGGACTTCGGGGACGGAACCGAGGGGAGCGGTGCCGAGGCCATGCACCAATACTCCAGCGGCGGAACCAAGACTGTGACGCTCACTGTCACCGATAACGAAGGCGCCACCGGCACCGCGTCTGGCGAGGTCACCGTGCAAGACCCGGCAGAGCTGGAACCCACTGCTGCCTTCAGTTGGGAAGCGGATGAACTGTCGATTGCCGTGGATGCCTCCGCTTCGCTGCCTCCGGCAGCCGGCGGGGAGATCACCGGATACCTGTGGGATTTCGGTGACGGAACCCAAGGAACCGGCGTGACGGCCAGCCACAATTATGTCTCGGCCGGCACCTATTCGTTGACGCTGACCGTACAAGCGGGAGAGCGGGAAAGCACCATCAGCCAGGTGGCCACCGTTGCCCTCGCCCAAGGTCCGCAAGCACAGTTCAGCACCTCGGTCCACGGACTGGCACTGGGGGTTGATGCCTCAGATAGCACGGCCGGGGATGCGCCGATTACCAGCTACGAGTGGGACTTCGGCGATGGGCAAAGCGCTCTTGGTCAAACTGCGCAGCACCGCTACGCCGAAGACGGCCGATACACGATCACCCTGACAGTCAGGGATGACAACGGGATGGAAGCACACACCGAAACCGAAGTGGATGTCCAAAATTCAGCTCCGGTGGCGGCCTTCAGCCTGGAAGTGAACGGCCTGGAAGTTCAAGTGGATGCTACTGCCTCCAGCGATGCTGATGGTCAGATTGCCTCATACTCATGGGACTTCGGAGATGGTAAGACGGCCAGCGGCAAGAATGCATCCCACGAGTACGCAGAGCCTGGCGACTACCCGATCAAGCTGGTGGTCACCGACGAAGATGGGCGAAGCGCCGAACTGGTTCAGCAGGTGCAAGTCACGGTCGACGCCGAACCGGCCCTGCTCGTTTCCGATACCTTTGGACGCACCATTTCCGACGGCTGGGGTGAAGCCGATACTGGGGGTACTTGGATACGGCAAGGCTCATCATCGAACTACAGTGTGCTCGAGGGCACCGGCCGGATCCGTATGTCAACCGCCGGCAGCGGTCCACTATCGTGGCTACCAGCCGCGGTACGGGAAGGGGACTTGCGCATCAAACTCAGCCGCGACAAGGCAGCCACCGGGGGAGGCATCTATCAGACGGTGACCATCAGGGACATTCCTGGTGTTGGAGCGTACCGCGCCAAGGTCCGATTCCTGTCCAATGGCCAGGTGGCACTGACCTTGGAGAAGGTGGTTTCCGGCAGTGTCAGCGCATTAAGTGCTGAGACCGTCATCGGAGGCGTGGATGGTTCACCGGGCGAAGCCGTATGGCTGCGCCTGCAGGCTGAAGGTAGTGATTCCACAAGCTTGCGGGCCAAGGTCTACAACCGAGGCCAGGATGAGCCGGTGAACTGGCAGCTCCACGCCACTGACTCCACTGCCGCACTACAGGCGGAAGGTCGTTTAGGGCTGTCGGTATACCTGTCTGGTTCGGCGAATAATGCACCGGTTTACGGTGGATTCGATGATTTGGAGGTGCGGGAAATCGCCGAATGAGTCCGGAGGTCAGTGGTTCCTTCCGTCCAGGTGGAACGAACCACGAGCACAGGTTCAGCGGCTTCGCAAACGAAGAGGAAATGAATGAGTTTGTATTCAGTTCGTAATGTCTCCGGGGGACGCGCAGGAGTAACGCTGCGCTTGGGGACAGAGCCGAATATTGGGGAGGTTTGCGGCTGATTACCACCGCAGGCACAAAGGAGTTCACTGGGGAGGACTCATCATGCTACAAAAACAACAAGGGTACCGTTGGGCAGTTGCAGAACTGCGCCAGCGGCAGAAAACCAATAAGGGAGCGCCAGCTTACTCACGATTCGTGAACAGACCACTAGGTCGCCGGCTGGCAGCACTGGCCTACTTGCTTCGGCTAACGCCCAATGGTGTCACTGGAATCAGTGCCCTGTGTACCGCTGCCGGGCTGGCAGTGATCGCCCTGTTGGAACCGTCCATCGGCTCTTCGGCGCTGATCACGGCATTACTGGTACTGGGCTACGCACTGGATTCGGCTGATGGACAACTCGCCCGACTTCAAGGTTCCGGATCTGCCGCTGGCGAATGGCTTGACCATATTGTCGATGCAATCAAGACCTCCGCGCTGCACGCAATGGTACTGATCTCGTGGTACCGGTTTTATCCAGTTGAAGGCGCCTGGTATCTGGTGCCTATTGCCTACCAGATCGTGGCCTGCAGCCTGTTTTTCTCTATGATCCTTACCGACCAGCTGCGTCGGCTGGCCTCCGGGAAAACGGGGCACTACCTGCAGGGTCAGGGCAAGAGCTCGGCATGGTATTCCTTGGCCGTGGTTCCTACCGACTTTGGCCTCATCTGTCTTGCCTTCTTGACCCTGTGGTTGCCATCGGTGTTCATTATTGTTTACGTCCTGCTGTTGCTGGCCAATGCAGGCTTCCTGATGCTGGCCTTGAACAAGTGGTACCGGGAGGTGAAGTCCCTTGGCTAAATCACTTGATTACCAAGATCATCGTATCTGGCCAGCTGCATCAGAACTGGGTTGGGGTGCGCATGCGCAGCGGGAGGCGACAGGAATGGATCTAAGTGATTTCCTCTTCGTACTTCGCACCCGCATGTGGTGGATCGCGGCCAGCACCCTTGCCGGGATTATCGCCTCCATTGCCATCACCCTAGGGATGACCCCGGTGTATACGGCGAAGGCGACGTTGTTCGTCAGCGTTAATTCAAGCCAGGACACGGCCTATGCACGTGGCCAGTTCGCGCTGCAGCGTGTGGGTTCTTATCCGCAGCTGGTCAACGATCCGAAACTCATCAACCAGGTGATTAGCGGGCTTGATCTGGATCGTAGCTTTCAGGACGTTAAATCCAGTGTGACTGCCACCAATCCGGTGGATACAGTGCTCCTTGCAGTCACTGCGAAAGCTCCAGAGGCCCAGCAAGCTGCGGATATCGCCAACACGGCTGCCGGATTACTGGCCGAGTCCATCCAGAATCTGGAGAACACTGACCCGAAGAAGCTAGAAGTCAAGGCAGAGTTGTCTGTTCCGGCGGCAGCGCCGCAGTACGCCACCGCGCCTCGCAAATCAGTGAACCTGGCCTTGGGGGCGGTTTCGGGCGCCAGCTTCGGATTGTTGCTGGCGCTGGCGCTGCACAAACTGGATCCGAGGATCCTGCGAGGCAGGGATGTCGAACGACAATTGCGCATGCGTGTGCTTGGCACAGTGGTAGCGCAGCCCAAGGAAACGGCCCGTGGCAACCCGACAGGAATCCAGATCGGATACCGACAGATGGTGTCAAACCTGCTGATGGCCAATGATGGGCGCTTGCCACAGCGCATCTTGGCCCTTAGCACCCGCGGTGATGCGGTGATCGATGGGCAACAGCTGGCCCAGACCCTGGCGGCCATGGGCAAGCACTCGGTGATTGTGCAGGCCGACAGGCAACTGGAGCCTTTGCGCCAAGATGACGCACATGGCGCCGGTCTGGCCCAAGTCCTCGCCGGCACCAGCGAGCTGCATGATGCGCTACAGCATATCGAGTCGGTGCCGATGGGCTACCTACCTACCGGACCGCAACCTGAAACACTGCGTCGTTTTGATGTGTTCGCCGGACTAGACAGTTTGATCGCTTCCCTTGAAGAGGAATTTGACGTCGTGATCTTCGTGGCCAGCTTGCAGGGCCAGCCAGTGGATGCCACCGCGGTGGCCCTGCATAGCGATTGCGTGATCCTTACCGGACGCGCACGGCGCACCACCTACAGTCAGGTCTCCAGAGCCCTGCAGGAACTAAACGCGGTGCGAGTTGGCGCCACCGGGTTGGTGTTAGTGGGTAAGCCTTCGCGCTTCCGTCACCGGCGGGGTGTCTGATCATGCCTCCGGTCGTTAGTGCGTCTTGGTCACCGACGACGCAGTTCCCGGTGCATCGACGCTACCGGATCCCGCGTCTGTGGCAGTTGAACCTGCTGTGGATCCTCTTGGTCTTCAGCGTGGTCGCCTGGCGCCAAGGAACGCTGTTCACCGGCGGGCTGGACCAGGTGGTTGTACTCAAGGCGTTGCTGCAAACGGCGGTACTGTGCTGGGCAATCTTGCTGTGGATGTGGAGCGAAACCCGCCAGCCGGTGGGTGCGCGTAGCATCGCATTGCTCGCAATAGTCTTGGCCCTGAGCGTGATTGGGGCGATGGCAGATGGTAATTTTCTGGCTTCGTCCATTATCGCGGTCCGCGTGGCAATGCTGGCCGTGACGGTGCTGTTCATCATGCGGGTTTACCCGGCACACGAAGTTCTGCTGGCCATGTGTGTCGGGCTGTCCGCGGTTGGCATTATCAGTTCTGGCACTGGGCTTGTATTGGGTGGAGGTGGTCGTCTAGCTGGCGGCATCCCTCCGCTGAGCCCCAATGAGATCGCCTTGCTTGCCGGTGTTCCGGCACTGGTTCTTTTTCATCAAGCGCTGCGCGCACAGGTGCGGTGGTGGCACGTTGGAATGCTGGTGGTGCTCAGCGCAATCCTGCTGCTCTCCGAATCGCGCACCGCGTTGATCGCAGCGGCATGCACAGCAGCAGGCATGCTGTTGATGCTCCGCAGGATCCCGTTGCAGACCGTCGTGGCGGCACTAGCAGCTCTGCCACTGGTGTTCTACCTGGTGTTCCTGACTCCGGTACTGCAGAATTTGATGGCTCGTGAGGACAGCGCCTCGGTGATGACGCTGAACTCCCGGACCATCAGCTGGTCGGTAGTGCTGAACCTGCCCAATGATTCATGGCAAAGATGGATCGGCGCGGGACTAAGTCAAAAAACCATTGCTGTCGAAGGACAATACTGGGACGAGCAAGTTTTCGATTCTTCGTGGATTTCCTTGCTCGCGCAAACTGGAATTATCGGAACACTGCTCGTGGCTCTCTGGGTTCTATTGACAGTTTTCGCCGCTTTGCGTTCAGAGAGACTGCGCAGCTTACTGTTGCCGCTTTTGGCATTCGTGATCATCCGCAGTGTCATGGAAAACGGGTTGGTAGATGCCGGTGCGCTATTCCTGATTTTCATGGTGCTCGCTCTGATGATGGAACCAGCCAGCAAACGTGCAGCCTTGGACTGGGACCACGCTGCACCCCTGCAACGTAATCGGGTGAAGGACCCTCCGGTGGCGATGGGCAACTGACCTTTAAGACAGCGTATCCCGGCTCCGCACGATGCAGAGCCGGGATACGCTACTTGTACCGTCAGAGTGCTCCAGAGCTTAACGCGGGTAGTTGCCGATACGCTTGGACGCCGGACCCTGGCCAATCAGGGAAGCGATATCGCTCGGCAATGCGGTGGCCTGACTGTTTTTTCCCGTCACACTGGTGGCCGGATTGTTGGCGCTGGTGAGCACCGTGTTGGCCGTGATTTCAAAAGAATTCAACTCTTGCCCGGTGGACTGGCGGAAGGTTGGCAAAGTGGTGAATACCTCTGGGTTTCCGGCGGCTTTGGACCAGACAGCGGACCACTTCGGATTTGTGGTATTAATGCGGTGGTAAGCATTGGAGGCCAGAGAGATCTTCATCTGGTCTGCGGTATAGCTGCCGGAGTAGTCTTCAACAGCAAGAATCGCGTTGCCGCCGCCGGTATTGGAGAACACATTGTTCTTCGCGACAATGTTCTTATTGATCCATGTCATCGTGGTGTCTGGGAATGGCTGGCGCGGATCGTGTCCGGGGTCGGACTTGTTAGCGCCGCGCCGTGCATCCTGCACGATGTTGAGCACCCGGTTCTTTCCGCTAATGGTGTTGTTCCAGATCTTCACATCGCTGGTGTTGTTCAGTTTGAAGGCAAACCCCGAATTTTTTGCGATGCGGTTGTTGGCCACCACAGATTTGGCGGAGATTTCCAGTGACAGACCGTGACCGGTATTGGAGATTAAGTCGTTATTGAGGACCTTGGAATCGTAGACGGATTCATCCAGCCATAGTCCCGGACCGTAGTTGCTGTTGAGCTTGGAATCTTTCACCGTTACGCCTCGGGTGCGCCCGATCTTTAGCCCGCCAGAGACTGGAGAGGTATTGAACCGCTCGTGGTTATTACCAGTGGAGGTCAACTTATTGACAACTAGTCCATCAGAGTACACGGCGTTCATGCCCAGCATGCCGCTGCGTTGGATTTTCACGTTGCTCACGGTGTTCTTCACAGCGCTGACATTCAATCCGGTGGTCGCACTATCTTCGATGGTCAGGTTCTGCACAGTGATGCCCGGCTTCTCGGCGGTAACGGCACCCATGTCAGGCACCGAAGGAGCGTATTTGCGCACGTTGATGCCTGACACAGTGGAATTGTCGCTGCGGATGCTCAGGGCCTTGACCAGCATGGAAGCGCGCACTGTTTTTCCAGTGGGGTCGGTGCCCAGATGCAGTTTGTCATTGGTGCGGTCTACATAGAAGGTGCCCGGCTTGAGGCTGGAAACGGAGGACACTTGGGTCTGCTTGCTCCCGTTGATCCATACCTGGTCGGGGTGGGCTGCCATGGGATAGCTGGAATTGATGAAGCCCCATGCTTCAGAAGTATTATCGTTAGCCCCGCGGGTGTAGGTCGGGCTGCTATCAAAATCGTAGTTCCAGCCCGATTTCACCCAACCATTGCTCGTGGCAGCGAAGCCAGTGACGGCTTGGGAACCATCGAGCCACACAGTTTCGCCCGGATATTCGCGTAGCTTGATGCTTTTGCCTGTGGGGATCACTACCGACTCATGATAAGTGCCACCGCGCACTACGATGGTCTGCCCGTTAGCGGCTTTTGAAATGGCCTTAGACATGGTGCGCAGTGGTGCCGCAACGGTGCCACCGGATGCATCATTGCCGGACGCGGAAACATACAGTGCAGTGGACGGGATAGCACTCAGGGTCTCGGCACGCGGTGTCTGATCGCCGAGGTTTATGCTTTCGGAGTTGGGGGCAGTTTCATCGGTATCAGGGGCTGTGGTGGGAGGTGCGGAAGGTGATGGGGTAGGGGCTAGTTCTGGGGTCGGCGCCGGCGGTTCGGAAGTGGTGCGCGCGACAAGATTATCTACGTGCAAACCGGAATTCTTGGTGGCTCCGGCAGAAAGGTACCCGCCTATGCGCAAGTTGCCTTTGGCCGAGGCCAGCGCACTGGATGCGTCTTGCGTTGCTAACTGCCATCCCGGGGTGCGCTCTGCGGCTTCGAAAGCCCTGGCCTTCAATGATGTCGTTCCGTTGCCGGTGACGAAGAAGTCAAGATGGTATGCGGTTCCCGGGCGAGCTGCTGCGCTGATCTGCTTAGATTCCAGGACGTTCTTTTTCCCGTTGACGGTCCGTGAAATTTCCAGAGTCAATGTGCCAGTGCTTTGCAGCCGAAGCGACGCGGTGTATTCGCCATCAGCGGTACTCCGGGCGCTAAGGTGCGCGTAGGACGAACCCGTATCTGGTAGTGAGTCAAAGGAAACATCAACACCGGTCTGTAGGTTGGCCGCATTGATTGCCGCCGTTGCGAGGCTGAGTTTGCCGGGCACTAAGGTGATTTCACCCTGAGAGCCATCTACGGAGAAACGGTCTGGGCTGTTGGCTAAGTAGCTGATTCCACCTGAATTAGTGCCCCAACCAGAGTCAATCGTGCGATTCATGGCATCGGCGACCAATGTGGTCGATGCGACCGCTGGAACTGGGTTTAAAGAGGTGGCAATGATGCCGCACGCAGCGGCCAAGGCTAAGGCCGCGATCAGTCGTGGCCGATGGGAATTTTGGTCGGATTGATCCTGACCGAGGGGAACGTGATTTTTGGGAGAAAGGTTCAGCAAAGGATCCTCGGAACTCAACCCGTGCTCCCCAGCAAAACAGGCCTTGTTCATTCAATATAGGTAACGGTTTCTGGGTCGCGCGGGCCCGCAATAAATGTTGGCATGGAATGAATCGTTATTCAATCGTGATGTTTCTCTCTTAGTTCACACATTTCGATGTTGACGAGGAAACTTCCCCCAGTGGCGAGTGAGTAATATTGGCGACCTTGAACAAGTAAATTGCGGGTAACGCGAGTATGCGTTCACTCGTGCGCCACGACGGTACGACACATATGCTCACCAGATGAGGAACGCATGCTTGCAATATGTTCCGGACCTTGCCGTTGATTTTGGGGATCGACGCCGGTGTAGCAAGCAAGCAATCGAACGTTGATTCTGCTGTTTAGATTTGGGGGTAACAGAATGCAACGCACCGGTCATAATGACTCGCGCGCCAAACTGAGCATCGCCTTGGTTGGCACCAGGGGAGTACCTGCACGCTATGGCGGTTTTGAGACCGCTATCGAAGAGGTAGGGTGCCGTCTGGCCGAACAAGGGCACGACGTTACCGTCTATTGCCGCGGTACTGCCAAAGACGAACGTTTGAGTGAATACCTGGGCATGAAGCTGGTGCATTTGCCAGCCATGAGGCGAAGAAGCCTTGAAACCCTGAGCCATACGGCACTGTCGGTGGTTCATGCAGTTCTCAAGCGGCCTGATGTCGCGATTGTCTTCAATGCAGCTAATGCACCGACGCTCCCGCTACTTGGACTGGGGAGGATTCCTTTCGCAACACACGTGGATGGGCTGGAATGGAAACGGGCTAAGTGGGGACCCGTTGGCCAGAAGTACTACCGGCTATGCGAGCGACTCTGCGTCTGGTGGAGCAAGGAATTAATTGCCGATGCTCGGGGGATCGCCAACTATTACACGTCGAAATTTTCGCGGGCAACGAGGCTCATCGCCTATGGCGCACCGCAAATTCCCGAGGCCCCTGCCTCGAAACTGGCTACGCTGGGCTTGGAATCGGGAAAGTTCCATCTGATGGTGGCACGCTTCGAGCCCGAGAACCACGTGGAGTTGATTGTCCGTGGCTACAGCCAGTCGCAGGCGAAACTCCCACTGGTGGTCGTCGGTTCGGCGCCATATGCCGAGCAATATACGCAGCAGGTGCACGCAGCAGCCACGGAGCAAGTCCGCTTCCTTGGCGGGGTATGGGACCAGGAACTGCTTGACGAACTCTATGCCCATGCACTGGCCTACTGGCATGGGCATTCGGTAGGTGGCACCAACCCTTCACTGCTTCGGGCCTTGGGCGCAGGTACGGCAATTAACGCCTTTGACGTCAACTTCAACCGCGAAGTAGCCCAAGCAGCTGGGGAATACTTCACCGATGCTGAATCGGCTGCCCAGTTATTCGATAGCACCGAATCGCAGACGGCTACCGTCAACCATCGCGCCCAGTTGGCCAGAATGCGGGCAAAGGACTACGACTGGGACGAAGTTGCCAAGGCATACGAGAACCTCTGTATGGATCTAGCTGGGGTCCGAATGACTTCGAAAGAATTTGAAGCAGAACCGACAGTGGAATCTGGCCGTCGCCGTGCCTAGAGAAGACCTGAGAGCTTATAGGAACAAGGAAGCGTCTACCCCTGCGCCTGCGCTGGGTGTCATAGAGGAACAAACACGGTGCCTGTTCAATAAAAATTGGAGAAGATCATGACCATTGGGTACGCAGCAGGCGCCTTCGACCTGTTTCACGTCGGGCACCTTAATATTCTCAGGCAAGCCAAATCCCGATGCGACTACTTGATTGCCGGAGTGGTCAGCGATGAAAGGCTGCTGCGGACCAAAGGACAACTTCCGGTGATCCCGGAAAGCGAGAGATTGGATATCGTCTCGTCGATTAGCTTCGTGGATGAGGCAGTTCTCGATTTTCATCCGGACCGTTTGCAGACTTGGAACGAGATCGGCTTTGACGTGTTCTTCAAGGGAGACGACTGGAAAGGGACGCATGAGGGGATCAGCTTGGAAGAGCTCTTCGCGACTGTCGGGGTACGGGTCGAATATTTCCCCTACACCGTGCATACCTCAAGTACCAAGCTCAGAGTGGCCCTCGGACAATTGAGTTCTCCATCTATACAGTCCCAGCGGGCCTGAGTACAGAACCAAGCAAATCATGAAAAGCGCGCAAGCAGTAGACCGTGAGGTCCATGACCCGGTCCCGGCCAAGTTTCGTCTCCTCCAGATGCTAATCGTTTTGGGATTCGCACTGGTTTCCTGCACGGCAGAGACAGTGGATTCGCCACAAGCTGCAGTGCCCGGGCAACCGGCGGAATCGTCTTTGGCCACCATTGACAAGCAATTGCACGAATCAGCCGTGGCGGCGCCGACCACCGAGGCCGAGGCGCCGACCACTGAGGCAGAAAAATCCACTACAAAAACCGAGAGTTCCGTTTCTCCCTCCGAGAAAGCAGAGAAATCAACGTGGAAGAAGAATAAGGATGCGCAGAAAGTGGCCTCGGATTCCGAAGCTGCCGCCAGGCAACCTGCTACTGCCAAAGCAGTAGACCTTACTGAAGATGTCGAGGCCGGTCCGCACGCGCGTATGCGTATCAAGCGCATAGAGCAAACCCAATCTGAAGCAGAAGGCATCGGACAAATTGCCGGAAACGCGACATTGGTTGAAATCGAGTTGTCCAACGATGGCACCACCACACTGAACTTAGACACGGCTCAAGTGCGCCTGTTCTACGGTGAAGACCGGGAACCGGCGGCCTTGCTCGCCGACACCCGCAGTGCCGAACTCCCCGCAGAATTGGCCGCGGGCAAGCAGGCCACTGCCACTTGTTTATTTAGCGCCCAAACAGCATCCGATACTGACGTGACCCTCGAATTTGAAACTGGCGCGACGAAGAAAATCCAACAGCTTGCAGGTGAGGTATCGCCATGATCCGTAGATCCGTTTCAACCATCGTTCGATGGGCCATGACCACGATTACTGCCACGGCGATGATCGTGGCAGTCGCCGTAGCATCACCGTCGCAGGCACGTGCAGATAGTGTGCCCGCTGATCCCGCGGACCCGCTCACCCCGACGACGGTCACCGCAGACGCACTGCCGACCGTTCAGATCGATGGCGTGGTCTGGAGCCAGGTGGTCATCGGTAACACCGTCTACGCCGGAGGAAGCTTCACCACCGCACGACCTGCAGGCGCGGCGGCCGGGACACAAACAGTGACGCGCAAGAACATCCTGGCCTACGACATCCGAACCGGAGATCTGGTAAATAGCTTCACCCCAGAATTTAATGCTCAGGTTCTTGCCCTTGCCGCCTCTCCGGACGGTCAGCGCCTCTACGTAGGCGGTGACTTCACCACCTTGGACGGGCAAAGCGCCTCGCGCATTGTGGCACTGGATCCGGCCACCGGAGAACGTATCGAGGAATTCGACCCACAACCCTCCAACTCCGTGCGCAGCATTGTCGCTACGAACTCCACCGTGTATCTGGGCGGTTCATTCTTCCGCATCGGGGAAGCTTGGCGTGAGCAAGTGGCTGCATTACGTGCTAGTGACGCCGCACTCCTGTCATTCCGGCCAGTAGTTTCAGGAGGACACGTCGAGTCCATGTCACTGTCTCCAGATGGGACAAAGCTGGCCTTAGGTGGCAAATTCACGCAAGTGAATTCGACCGGCGATTTTGCCAGCGGCCTGGCCATCGTAAACACCGAGACCAGCGAGAAATACTCCTATCCGGCAGCAACGTATATCCGCAATGGCGGGGACACCGGCTCCATAACGTCTATTGCTACGGATCAGGACACGTTCTACGCCAGTGGCTACACCTTCGGGCGCAACACCACCCTAGAAGGCGTGGTAGCAATCAAGTGGGCTGACCTTGAAACCCGTTGGGTAGAGGACTGCCATGGAGATACCTACTCCGTGCATGCTACGGGAGACCTCCTCTACATTGCCGGGCATCCGCACTATTGCGGAAACATTGGTGGATTCGCCCAAGAACCTAACTGGCAGTACAACAGAGCCATGGCTTTCAGCAAGGAAACAGCCGGAACGATTGACCGTGAAATTCACGGATATACCAATTTTGAAGGACTGCCTCATCCACAGTTACAGACGTGGTTCCCGGCATTGAGCACCGGCACCTATACCGGACAGAGCCAAGGACCGTGGAGCGTCACCGGTAATGATGACTACATTGTCTATGGTGGCGAATTCCAACGGGTGAACTACAAAAACCAGCAGGGTCTGGTCCGCTTCGCAATCAGGGACCTAGCCCCTAATGACAGAGGACCGCTGCCAAGCGGCGAAGACTTCGTTCCGACCTTGAGCTCCACCACTGCGGGCCAAGTGCGCATCCGTTGGCAGGCTGCCGCGGATATGGACAACGGGACGCTGACCTACAAGATCATCCGTGACGGGGCGAATAATTCTCCTATCCATACCGTAAAATCCAATTCGACATTCTGGATGCGCCAAGGCCTGTCCTTCATAGACAAGGATGTGGCGCCCGGAAGCACACACAGCTACCGCGTCTTCGCTGTGGATCCGACAGGGCGTGAGGCCCGCAGTACAACCGAAAGCATTACTGTTGCCCAGGACACTGTTGCTTCCACCGCATATGAAAAGATCATCAAGGCTGATAAGCCCAAGGCTTACTGGCCGTTCGGTGCAGCTGACAACACTACTGCAATTGACGCAGCAGCCAGTGAAGATCTACAGCTCACAGGAAATTCAGATGTCGACTCGTCATCAGCTATTACCGGAGGAAATGGCCACAGCCTGTCATTGGGCGGTAGCGGTGCACAGGACACGGTTCGCTGGACGCGTCCGCAAGAGTTCACAACCGAACTATGGTTCAAGGCCTCGTCCGTGCAACGCGGCCGTCTCATCGGCTATGGCAACGGGCAGAATGCAGACTCGACAGACCATGACCGCGTGACCTATTTGAATTCTCAAGGACGCTTGTCCTTCGGGGTGACCGAACGTGGCGCTCGCCGAGTGATTACCTCGTCTAGGACCTACACCGATAACAAATGGCATCACGTGGTCTCAAGCCTGGGTGAAGAAGGTATGCGCCTGTATGTGGATGGGCAGCAAGTAGCATCGCGGGCTAGCACCAAATCCGCGTTGGAACTCGATGGCTTCTGGAGACTAGGCAATGACCGGGTCAACGGATGGAGCTCGGCGCCTATTAGCGGTTTCGCCGGACGGATCGACGAAGCCGCCGTCTATGACAAGCAGCTGAGTCCGGCCGCAGTCGAGAACCACTACCAAGCCGGCATCGGCCAAGCAGCCAACGCTACTCCATCGGCAGAATTAACTTATGAAGTCCAAGGCCAGCAGCTCACCGTAGATGCTTCGGGATCCACGGATTCTGACGGCACCATTGCTAGCTATGAGTGGGACTTTGGAGATGGAAATAGTGCCGAAGGCATGACCGCAGCGCACGACTATGCGGAACCCGGGACCTACCAGGTGAAGCTGACAGTGACCGATGACGCTGGCGGGAAAGACTCGGCCACGAAGCAGGTCACCATTCTGCCGCCGCCGGAACCCAACCAGCCTCCGGAAGCAACCTTTGAAATCACTGAAGTCAACGGGCTGAAAGTCACCGTTGATGCCTCGCAGAGTACAGATCCCGATAATGATGAGCTCAGCTACCGCTGGTCTTTCGGCAACGGCAGCGATTGGGTGGAAGGCTCAGCCGTGGAATCGTTCAGCTACACCGAGCCAGATGAGTACACGATTACCTTGGAAGTCAGTGATCCGGACGGATTGGTCGATACGCACACCGAAACGGTGAAGGTCGCACTTCCGCCTGGGCCGTTGGCCGCTGACACCTTTGACCGCAATGTCACTGGCAATTGGGGCGCTGCAGATACTGGCGGCACGTGGACAAGAACAGGATCCGCGGCGACCGCCAACGTTACCGGGGGAGTAGGCCAGCTACTTGGCCTGAACCCTAGTTCAGGGCCGGGCATCTACTTGCCTGCGGTCGACAGCACCAGTACAGAAGCCACCGTCCAGGTAAGGCTCGATAAGCAGCCGACTGGTAACGGCACTTATGTGTCCTTCTCGCCCAGATATCTGGGCAACGCCAACCAGTACTATCTCAAAAGCCAGTTCACTTCATCGGGAGGTATTCAGATCCAATTGATACGTGCTGTGGGCGGTGCGGAGAGTGTGCTTGCCACGCAGTATCAGTCGGCCTTCGGGTACCAAGCCGGCGATTCGGTTCACTTGAAGATGTCCGTGACCGGCACAAACCCGACGCAACTGGCGGCAAAGATCTGGGCGGCTGGGGACAACGAGCCGGGGAACTGGCAACTCAACGCCAGCGACTCGACGAGCGCGCTGCAAGTGCAAGGCGGTGTAGGCTTGCGTCTTTATCTCTCAGGCTCTACGACTAATGCACCGGTGACCGCGTCATTCGACAACTTGTCGGTGATCGGATAGCAGGAAACAAACAAATTCATGCCCGCCAGAGCTCCGGCCTTGGAGGGCATGGGCTGCCGAGGGGCATCATGGAAACAGAGAATGCAGGGCCATGCACAACCAGTCGTCGCACATTTCTGGGCTGGGCTGCTGGCACATTGTTACTGGCCGGGTGCTCAGGGAATCTGGTGACTCAGCGCGCCTCTCCCAAAGCGATCAGCGCAGCGGAGCTACTTGATCAAGATATCTTCCATATTGCCCATCGCGGGTCGGGGGATAACTGGACCGAACATACCTTGCATGCCTACGGGCAGGCGCTTGCTCATGGCGCCCAAGCGATCGAGATCTCGGTACACCGCAGCAAGGATGGACATTTCATCTGTCACCATGACGCCAGCCTTGAGCGTTTGTGTGGAGTCCCGCAGCTGATCAGTGAAACGCCTTGGGATGAACTCCAAGGACTTCGCAATAATGCTCGCCAGTGGCTCGGGCCTAGTACTTCCTTGGAGCCCTTGACGCTTCTGGAAACCGTTCTGGATCAGCTGGCAGATCAAGTGGTTCTCTTTATCGAAGACAAAAGTGGACAGCATGCCTCCGAGTTGATCGAGATGGTTGTGTCGTCCAGTGTTCCCGTTGAATCGACGGTGTGGAAGCAACCGGCAACCGGCACCGGAACCGATCTGGCAAAGGCTGCGGGAATGAAGACCTGGGGCTACTTCGCCCCGGAAAATTTTAAGGATATTGAAGAGCTTGCTGGGAGATTTGATGCCATTGGAATCCACGATTCTGCTGATCCGGACATCATCAATCGGGCGGTTGCTACCGGGCTACCGGTGATCTGTTGGGAAGTACACCGCAGAAGCCAAAGAGACTGGCTGGTAAGCCAAGGTGTCCGTGGAATGATGTGCTCGAACTTTCCCTACGTAACTTCTTCACCGCTACCGGTGACAACGGCTTTAGACGACTTCTCCAGTGGCCTGCGTACCGCCGGTGATCTGCCGGATGTGATTAAGTGGACTGCACAGCCTCTGATCACTGCCTCAGAAGGCATTCTCAGCCTTGGTGACTCCCGCAAGGCTTCTTATACCTTGGGCTCAATGGCCTTAACTGGAGGCGGTAATTGGCGTTTGAAGGCCCAGATGCGCTGGCCCCAGCAGAGCAGCGGGAACCAGATTGCCGGACTGGCCTTTGGGGTGCCGACGGATGAGCCCTACCGGGCCTTCGAGGAATCACAGATCAAAGGATTCCACCTTCAGCTTGAAAGCCACGGTGAAGTCTCGCTGTGGCGAGCTGATGGGAAAACTCCGCACAACCTGGGTAAGGCAGTGTGGAACACCTCGGTTGAGGGCGCATGGACTGAAATAGAATTGGCCATGACGGATGGACAGATTCTGGTCCAATGCGGTGACGATACTTTGGCCGTGGAGCTGGGCGAATCCGTTGCACCAGGCTATCTGAACCTGCTGAACTTGATCCCGGCCGGGCATGGCGTGGATTTCCGACAAGTGTCGCTCGAAGTGGATGCTTCGGCATAACTGAGCATCGTAGGAAGCGGAAGACTAACCGGAGGTAAGAAGAGAGCTTAAAGCAGCATTAATACGTTGCCCAAAGAGTTCAGGGTCGTGCAATTCCCGCGCTTTGACCGCCGACTGCTGCGCCGAAACCCGGTACTGTTCCCAGTCGTTGAGGATCGTCGCGATGGCCCCCGACAATTGTTGAGGATTCTCGGGTTCAACCAGTATTGCGCTGGAATACTGTTCTATGGCTTCCTTCAACCCACCGATGGACGAGGCAATGACCGGACGCTCAGCGAGTACGGCTTCCACCGCGGTGTTCCCGAAGGACTCTTCGAGCTGGGAGGGGACAATAGCGATGTCTGCGGAATCATAATGAGGCCACACATCGGAGTGGAATCCTAAGAATTTCACTAGATCAGGTCGTGGCAGGGTCCTAACACGATCTTTGAGCGTGTTTTCGAAGGCTTCGTAGCCTTCGAATATGGCACCTACCAAGTTCAACGACACATTCACGCCTTGAAGCTGAAGTATCTTGACGGCATCGAGAAGAACCAGCACACCTTTTCGTTCAGAGAGGCGCCCAACGTAGAGCAGTCGAAGGGGCCCGCTAATTTTCAGCCGAGCAGGCGTGGGGTTTGTCGGCCCTGCGATGCCGTTGTAAATGACTTGACTGTTCTTTTTGGCCCAGGGAACGTGCTGCAGGTACACGGCATTGGTGAATCGGCTATTGGTGATGATCCTGTGAGCAAACGTTCCAGGTAGCGACAAGCCCAAACGCATCGGCTTGGGGGAATTCGATTCGGACTCGTGCACGTGCAGGGCAACCTTGTGCCCGGACAGCCGGGCGTAGGCGAGCCAAAAGGGGATCGTGGTGGTGTTTACCAAGACAGTGGTAGGTCTGATGCGCTTGAGCAATGCATGCATTTGGCGCATGCCGTGGAAAGTGTCTTTGGCAAAGACCAAAGCGCCCTGTGGGGTGAAGAATGATTTGCGCAGCACAGGCGTAGTGCAGACTACAACTTTCGCGCCTTGTTCACGCAGAGCCGAGGCGAGCAGGCCTTCACAAGGAAGTGCCGCGATGACCTCCCAATGCCCGCGCAATAATCCTTTGACATCCTCCAGCAGCATTCTGTCGGATCCATACATTTCGGAACCTGGATGCGCCACGACAATCGTACGGTTCGAAGTTTTTACCCCCATGCAATGATCTTCCCATCCAACGCCGATATCCGATAGGAGAGGTCTGCATCAATTCCGATTTCCAAGTAAAAGTAGGGGGAGTGCAAGAACGTCCGTCAATGATGCAACGAAAATAGCGCGGTTCAGGAAACATGACGGAGTGGGAGGTAAAGATCTGCATGGGAACGTAATGTTTCGCGACGGCATTCCTTACATCGTATCCAATAAGTGAAAGTTTTCACAAAGTAGGGATTTCTCTGCGTAACATGCGTGATTTCGCACCAAAACGCGGGATACATAGGGTTACGCTTGATTCAACGGCAGACGTTAAAAGCTGCCTACTTGCAAGCATCAGCCCAATGAAATCGCAAAGGTGCCACACCCGTGTCTGACATTAAGCCCATCGTACTTTTGGCCGAGCAACTTTCCCCAGCAACGGTTGCTGCTCTCGGTCCCGACTTTGAAATTCGTCAGACTGACGGCGCTGACCGCTCTCAGCTTCTCGAAGCCATCGCCGATGTTGATGCAATCCTGGTTCGCTCTGCCACTCAGGTAGATGCAGAAGCCATTGCAGCAGCAAAGAATCTGAAGGTTATCGCCCGCGCCGGCGTGGGCCTGGACAACGTTGACATCAAGGCAGCCACCCAGGCTGGCGTGATGGTAGTCAACGCTCCAACCTCAAACATCATCTCTGCCGCTGAACTGACTGTCGGTCACATCATTTCGCTGGCCCGCCGAATCCCAGCAGCTAACGCTTCGCTGAAGAACGGTGAATGGAAGCGTAGCTCCTTCACCGGCGTTGAACTCTTTGAAAAGAAGGCCGGCATCATCGGTCTTGGCCGCATCGGTGCACTAGTAGCAGCTCGCCTGCAGGGCTTCGGCATGGAAATTGTTGCCTATGACCCATACGTCACGCCAGCTCGTGCGGCTCAGCTGGGTGTCACCCTGTTGAGCTTGGATGAGCTGTTGGCCGAAGCCGACTTCATTACCATCCACATGCCAAAGACTCCAGAAACTCTGGGCATGCTGGGCAAGGATGCTTTCTCCAAGATGAAGGACACCGCCTACGTTGTAAACGTAGCCCGTGGTGGCCTAGTTGACGAAGCAGCACTGTATGAAGCATTGAAGAACAAGGAAATCGCTGGCGCAGGTATTGACGTATTCGTCAAGGAACCAAGCACTGATCTTCCATTCTTCGAATTCGACAACGTCACCGTGACCCCTCACCTGGGTGCATCAACTGATGAAGCCCAGGAAAAGGCTGGCGTATCTGTCGCAAAGTCGGTTCGTTTGGCGTTGTCCGGTGAACTGGTTCCAGATGCAGTCAACGTTGCCGGTGGCGTCATCGATGAGAACGTTCGCCCAGGTATCCCACTGATTGAAAAGCTGGGTCGAATCTTCAACGCATTGGCTGTTGGATCATTGACCAGCATTGACGTTGAAGTTGCCGGTGAAATTGCAGAGCTAGATGTCAAGGCTCTGGAACTTTCCGCACTTAAGGGTGTCTTCATGGACGTTGTCTCGGAGCAGGTCTCCTACGTCAACGCTCCGGTACTGGCAGAGCAGCGTGGCGTTGCAACCCGCTTGATCACCACCACCGATTCACCTGAGTACCGCAACCAGCTGACCATCAAGGGTTCCAGCAACGAGGGTGCTCAGCTTGCAGTAGCCGGTACCTTGACCGGTCCAAAGCAGATTGAAAAGCTTGTTGGCATCAACGGTCACGAAATTGAAATCCCAATCTCGGACCATATGATCGTTGTTCGCTACGCAGACCGTCCAGGCGTTGTTGGTTCGCTGGGTAATGTGCTGGGGGAGCAAGGCGTGAACATCGCCGGTATGCAGGTTTCCCGTGACGAGAAGAAGTCTGAGGCTCTGGCAGTCATCAACATCGATTCGGCACTTCCACACGGCGTGCTGGACGTTGTGGGTGCGGCTATTGGTGCTAGCGTGGCTCGAGAGATTAACCTGGAAGACTAACAGGCATAGTAGGAAAGCTCACTTTCGTTTGTATGGCAGAAGGGCAAGATCTATTTAAGATTCTTGCCCTCAAGCCCTTGTGCATTCGCCAAGTGGGCTTTTCTGTGTCCAAAGAAAACGAGTATTGGGTTGAAAAATAATCATTTTGATAACATTGCGGTGATGGGATGCCTCCCTCGGATGCCAGAGAATTTCCCACTGGAACATTCTGAAAACTCCGGAAACATGGTGCATGCGAGTGCACCATTGCTGATGTTTCCTAACAGCGTACATTCATCCGATCCGCACATCCGTTTGGCTGGCGAAAGAAGTTTTCGTCCATTCGTTAATAACACTTCAAGTCATTTGATCGTGACGATGGCGAATACGTTGGTCATCGGCGGCACGGATGGCAATAAATATGCTCGCTTTCAACGCGCACTTGAACAATATGAAAAACCTATTGTTGTTTTCGGGCTCGGTGTTCAATCAAAAGACTATGATCTAGAAAATGCCAGTTTGCCTGACGAAGCAATTGAGCTTCTCAGGTTCCTTAGCTCAAGGGCTAAATTACTAGGGGTACGCGGTGAGTACACCAAAAAAGTCGTTGAGAAACTAACGGGTGTTTCAAATGTGTTTGTTACAGGATGCCCATCGTTGTATTCACGTCCTGAAATGCTTAAATCATTAGAACTAAACACTAATCTGCGTTCCCGCGAAGGGCGACCTTCAGTGAACGTAACCAATCTCAACAAAGAAAGCGAACGCAGATTGCTTTCTCAAGGCATTTCAGAGAAACAATTCCAAGTAGAACCCGTTTCCGCTCCATTTTATAAAGCGCATTCGGACATCTTACGAGGTGCGAGTAGACCAGAGATACCAAACCATCTACTTAGAATTTCACGCGATAGTGATGGAAAGATAAGCCACGAGGATTTGATAGAGCATCTTCGAAGCTACTTCCGGTTATTTAGGGATACGGAAACTTGGAAAATTTTTAATTCAGAGCATGTTTCCTATACTTATGGAACACGGTTCCATGTCAACATGCAGTCAATTTTGAGTGGTGTTCCTGCACTCTGGTTAACGCATGACTCTAGAACAAGAGAGCTTGTGGAATTCGCTGATTTACCTAATTTAGATCTAGACCTCGCCTCAAAAATGAGCAGCGATGAAATATCTAATTTCATTGACTATGCGCCGTTCTTCAAGAAACTTCCAGATTTATTCGATAGGTTCAATTTCTACCTCACTGAAAATTCACTCCCGCCGGTGAAGCATTCTTTTTAACCAAATAGTGTGATCTGGTTTAATTGGCCGTTGCGGTGCATGGATTATGCATGGATTGCAGCGGCTGATTGAGCCATCCTAATAGCATCAAGTTGTTGTTTGGCGGTACTGCCACTAAGAATCGAAACTAGGGCCGTATTTTTGCATCACTGCCGCAGCCAATGGTCGTATTTTAGGCAGTGTTCAGCGTCTAGCTTTTGATTACCAGCTTTTGGGCAAGCAACTACTAATCCGAAAATAGAGATAGTAATCTCTGCTGCCGATAAGAGGAGAGACTCTTATTCTAGAGCTTTTCTGACTTCTTTCCAGGGCAAGTATTTCGTGTTTGGGTAATTTTCTGAAATCGAACTATCCCATACGTCGTAGGATTTTCCGTAGTTTCCAGACATCAGGAATGTTGTCTTGTTGAGCAGAGAAGCGGCTATCGCAACATGAAGTCGATCGGTATAAACGCGGTTGAAACGATTGACTATTTCAAAGAATGGTTCCACGCTACTATAAGAATTACCAAGGAGGCTCAGGTCGACTTGTTGCGGGTGGCTAATAGACTCGTCTGCTTTTTCTTTATCGCCTCGAAAAGCGATTAATCTCCACAGGGTTGGTTCTTGGCGGGGTACTTCTAGATCAATAAAAAACGCCATGTCATGGCAAAACATCGTATGGGGGGAGCTGGGATCCTGCCCAAGCCTGCCACGACTGAAATAAATGATGTTATCTGCACGATCAATCAGGGGTAGCTCAAATGTCGTCGGCAAGACTATGACATGTTTGAATAGCTTCGACATTTCTTCTACAAATGACCTAGTAGTTGGCCAATTTTCGCACCACCCACCGCCGCCGCCAACGATCAGAACTTTTTCTTTGAGCCTGATACCGTCGCGCACTTCATCCAAAATTTGCTGACGGGTTGCTTCGGAGCGTTTGACGCCGTAAAAATCTAGAAACTGTTTTGTTCCCAGATTAATGAGAGCATCGCCCCAATTGCCGGGCGAGGGGCAGTACAAGATCTCGTTGCTTTGAGCGAAATCGAGGATCAATTTTGCAAGATCAGAAAACTCCGCAGAGCTTCGAAGGTTATCAGTCCGTTTATACAAAATAATGTTCCTTTTTATTTCTGCTCATGCTTAAGGATTTTTGAAAATCAGTTTAAAGCTGAAGGCAACTTGGACTAGGATCTAAAACATTCTTGTACAGAGAGTGTGGAAAAGCTAGCCAAGTTGCCTTGGAATGATCCGGAACCAGTGAAAAAGTGTTAAGGGATCAAACGATCAGTCCGTCGACCAAGAGCATAGAACTCCCAACCAGCGCGCTCCCATTTAGTTTCATCAAGGACGTTTCTGCCGTCCAGGATTCTCTTTCTGGATACAAAGGTGGAAACCGCTTCTGGATTGAGCTCTCGGAACTCTGTCCATTCGGTCAACAAGAGCACTATTTCTGCACCCTCTAGGCAGTCTTCGATTGTTGGGGCGTATGTGAGCCGAGGAAAACGCTTCGCTGAATTAGGCATCCCTTGTGGATCATAAACGCTTACGTCCGCACCGGCGTTGTAGAGCTGTGCGGCAACATCGAGGGCAGGTGAGTCTCGGACATCATCACTATTGGGCTTGAACGTCGCCCCTAAAACTGCAATTTTCTTGTCCGTGAGTTCATGCAACACACTCTTAACGAGATCTACTACTCGCTCACGCCGACGCAGATTGATCTGGTCAATCTCATGCAAGAAGGACATGGTACGGTCAAGACCAAGCTCGCTGACTCGTGCTTGCAACGCGCGTATGTCCTTTGGCAAGCAACCGCCACCGAACCCCACACCTGCGTTGAGAAAACGTCGCCCAATTCGAGCATCGTAACCAATTGCATCAGCGAGTACCCTAATGTCCCCGCCGACTCGTTCTGTTACCTCTGAAAATGCATTGATGAACGAGATCTTGGTGGCTAGAAACGCATTCGCGGCGACTTTGGTTAATTCTGCAGTTTCAAAGTCGCTTGCTATGAACGGTGTCTCCCGCGAAATAGCGTCAGCGTAGACAAGCTTTAACGCCTTGACTGCACGCTGGTCTTCAGCGCCAACAATCAAGCGATCAGGTTCGAGTGTGTCCTTGACAGCGAATCCCTCGCGGAGAAACTCGGGGTTCCAAGCCAACTGGATTTCAACGTCTGGAGACTTTTCGCGCTCAATTAGCTTAAGGAGTTCGCGGGAAGTACCTACAGGAACCGTTGACTTTCCTGCAATAAGACAGTCTTTATTTGCAAGTCGCGCAATGGAAGAGACAGCATCGTAGACGTATGTCATATCTGCAGCATTATCGCCCTCCTTTTGTGGAGTTCCGACTGCGATGAAGTGGATGTCACCGTATTCTGCCGCCTCCTGGATAGAGGTGGTGAAGCGTAATCGACCCGTTCCTGCGTGCTTAAGTAGAAGTTCGGGCAGTTCGGGCTCATGGAATGGCAAAATTCCTTGAGTTAATTTTTCAATCTTGGCTGGATCAACATCGACACCTAGGACATCGAATCCTAATTCCGCCATTGAAGCTGCGTGAGTTGCACCAAGGTATCCCGTACCGATGACAGTAATTTTAGGCTTTTGAATCATTCTGCAACTTCCAAACCTAGTCGAGCGGTAGCAAGCAAGTTGCATAACGGGAGCCAAAGCGGAGAATCAGTCTCCACCTCAGAAGGTAAGACGATGGTAGAAGCATCTAGGTCTTCTGCAAACAGACATGCCACAGCGATATACGGGTACCACGATTCTAATGCGCTTCCCGTGCTATGAACCCAAGCGTTGGAACCTAGAGTGAGCCCATTAATACGACGTAAAGCTCCGTTGTTGAGGTCTGAACGCAAAACTTCAATGAATCCATCTCGTTGATTCTGCGGGCCCAACAAAGACTCTGGAACTTGTTCGTCAACAATAACGTGTAAACGTCGTTCGCCGATGGGTAATGCTTTGGGGTAGTACTCGATTGGTTGTAAGTCGAGTTGTACGGGCAGAGCCATGGCTTTGATGGCATTGGATACCGCAGGCGAAAACTTGTGTGGCATAGTCACAGGTCCACCAAATGACTTTCCAAACGTAAGGAACGCGGCGACTGCTTGGCGGTCCCAGTGGCGGACTTTGGGAGCGGCGTCCATCAGTAGCTGAAAGAGTCTCGGAGTGCCGTCGTAGTCTTCGGGAGTGACTGTAAAACCGGCTGGTCCATGCAGCTCATTTGACCACTTAATAATCATTTGTTCTTACCTTCGAGAGTTCGAGCCGATGCCGTGCGAACGGCTGAGGCCATATCGCCCGCAAAATATACCGAGTGCACGTCAGTATCCGGAGTGGTCAGTAGGTGTAACCACGCGCCACCATCCTGACTGAGGTAGAACGAGTAGTCACAAGTGGCGTTCTTCTCGGTTAGCTGCAGTGATTCAACCAGAGAGAATGAATCTATACCCGGGTCCTTAGTGGCCTGATTCAAACGGACAACAACTACTGATTCGGCAGATCCTCGAGTTGCCATGATTTGCGACGCCCTGGACTCTAGGAATTTTTGTACTGTTCCGCCGAAATTTCCAGGCTCATTGGCTTCAGATCCATCTCGTAGACTGGCAACGATGTCTACTAATTCACCCTGGCTCGTTAGTTTGGCCAGATCAGCAGCTGAAAGTGTCTGCGATGGCATCAAACTGCCCAGATATTCTCCATCTTGCTCTACCCGGATAAAGTCATCGGTCATGTCTGACTTCATAAGTTGAGGAGCGGCGAACCGACGGTTTACTAGATGATCAGGCAGATAGGGGAGCAGCATTTCGAGGTTTTCCTCATTGCGGGTAGCGGGCCAATCCTTTGCTCCTCGTTCTTCCATCATTTTCTTGGCATCCGCAGTTGTGGTCCCGAAAGAGAACAGTTGCCTCGTCTGGCGTGCCGCCAATTTTTGGGTATGTTCGTCCGTGACAGTGATTTGACCTGTATGTAGCCTGCGCATCATGACGATTTCACCGCAGTGCGCAAAGCTGAACCCCGAACGAATCATTCGAAGCGCGAGATTATTGTCAACGCCACTGCTCAGCGACTCGTCATAACGTAACTTCTTCAATATTGATGTCTCAATGAGCCATGTGCCATGTCCAGGAGCGCCACCCGTTTCGTTGATGGTTCCTGGCGTGAAGACTTTAGCCCGGTACAGTTCCAGGGCACCTGTACCTTCGTCGAAATTCACGAAGGCGCCGAAGCTTCCATGAATTCCCGCAGAGATTACATCTAATTGTGATTGCAGACGCCAAGGTGTCATTAGGTCATCATCGTCGTGTACCGCGGTATAAACACCGCGAGATTCGTCGGCGGCACGGTTTCTCGCGGCCGAAACGCCGGCCTGATCCTGGTAGAAATAGCGAATTCGTGAGTCATTAAAAGACTCGACAACTGTCTTTGTATTATCAGTGGATCCATCATCGACGATGACGATCTCAAAGTCTTGCATCGTTTGGCCGAGTACGGAAGTAATACTTTCCGACAAGTACTCCGCACGGTTATGGGTAGCAATTGCCACAGAGACAAGGGGAGCAGCGCCCTGAAGCGGGTAAGTCCATTTTTTAGTATTACGAACAAACGTGGGGTCATTGTAAACAATGCCCTTATTGAATTCGATTGCTTCGCGTGCTTCTTTGGTGACCTCGACCTGAGCTCGCGTGGGCTGATGCCACATGTGGTACATGCGGACATCGGGGTCTTCTACCCAAAGCAACCTTTGGCCAGCCCGCTTCGCACGAGTCGCAAAGTCGATATCTTCGCCACCATAAGTATGCATTCTCTCGTCGAGACCACGGATTCGTGTGTACACGTCTCGATGGACGGCCATCATTCCACCCATGCCCCAGCGAGGGCGGAGCCTGGATACAGCTTCGAAGATTTGCCAGTGGAAACCAGCTTCAGCTACCTCCAAGTCACTCCAGTCTTGAGGTAAGTCTCGACACTGAAGGAGCAAGCACAACGACGGGTCATCTAGGAGAGTCTGACCGATAATCTGAAAAGACTTGGGGCTGAAAACCATATCAGCGTCGGTTGAGACGAGGATTTTACCTCTAGCATGAGCGAATCCAGCATTTAATGCTCGAGAGCGAGACCAAGATCCATCAGTTTTTGTATAGATGTATCTAGCTCCAGCCGAAGTCATTGCTGTTTCGGTCACCTGGCCATCGTCTGATCCATAGTCAGAAACTATGACCTCACCCTTTAGGGGGCCAAACGATTGGAGAATGCTTTTGACGGCGAGCTCAAGACGTCGTTGTCCCCAATTGCGAAATCCAATGACAACTGAAATATCGATGTTTGAACTCACTTAGTCGTACCTGCTTCGAAGATGCGTTGTAAGGATGTAAGAGCATGGCCGTATGAAGGTTCGACCGTTTTAATGTACGCTCCGCAAATCCTGTCGTCTGTAATGGGTTTACGGGAGGGCCAAGCGAGAAATTCAAGTTCAATGGTTCCAGGACCGTCGACCTTGATCGTCGCCCCTGCTTTCAAACCAGCGCTCGTGGCTCTGGGTATGTAGGTGAAGTGTGACTTTAGAGAGTCTGACCAGGAAAGGTTCAACTTCGACGCGTTGTCTGGGTCTTCGGGATGCCAAAAAACTTTCGCAACCACCGAGCGAGCTTCAATAGCATCACTGTATGCGAATACCAGTGGAAATTCTGCGGCCGGACCAGCGACGTGAAAGGTAAGGTTCTTTTGCTTCATTTTGTGCAATTGTCCTCTTCTGACGCCCAATTGAGCTGAAGGGTAAATTTGATTCGATAATGATCATATCGGTTTAGTTTGCGTTCAAGTATTTATTGCACATGTTTGACTACTACCTCTTTGGACTTGCGCGACACTCGACAGAACTCGCAGAGTACCTCAAGTGACGCCAACCGGAAGCTTCAAGTTTCAACGCGCATGTATGAACGGCTTTTAGCGTCACGAAGAGGCACTGGTAAGTCCATGGTGTCCTCATATTTCCAAAAGCATCGTTGGTGTAATGCTTATCGCGTTGACTAATAATCTCTTGGATCATGCGCTCGTGGAACATCATCAAATTACTAAGGTGAATACAGCTGGAATTTTAGCCAACTTTTGAGTTAATGAATGCAAGGTGTGGCGTCCAAGATTTGATCAAAAATGTATCCCAAGTCATATATCTTCAAGGGGTGAGTTGAATAGATTGCGGATGGGACCAGTCATTTGAACAAAGCACCCGTACGGGTGCGCGGAAAGCGGGGCAGGAAGTGCGGAAACGTTGCGGTTTCAACCGTGTCACGTTACTCGGCTGTACAGGTTTCTTCCACTAAGATGATGGACGGTAATATTTAGTCGTCTGAAAAATTCGCGCCGTGCAGAGAGAAGGCTTTGGTTTGCCTAAACGTGTCGATAAATCCGCTTTACTACTTGCTGCGAGGGGCCTGATAGACGTTGTGCTCGCCACAGCTTTAGGCATTACGGTTGGGCTACTATTGTCGAGTCTTCTCATTGGAATAATCGTTGGGCTTGTAGCAGCAGGATTCCTGCTCACGCGTACCTTGCTCTCACAAAGAGATGGCAAGACCGATGCCAAGTTCCGAGCAGACACTCGCGAACAGATGAAGCGCATTCGAGTAGATATCTCGAAGAAGCCAAATGTAGTTAATGATGTTGCGCCCAAAGCAGTCCAAGACCAACTTAAAAACATGGAACAGCGAATGTTGGCATCGCAGAAGTCGATTGCTGACGGAATTAACTCGCTGTCATCGAAAACTGTTGCAGAGAGCCCAGCCAAACCTGTAGTTCTTCCTAAGCAGACTGAAGTTGAAGAGCCACAAGCGGTCCTAGCTGCCAGTATTACCAAGCGTGCAAAGCGCCCAGCGCCTATTGAGAACAAGGCATCCGCCTATTCCCCTATCTCTGGTAAAGAACGCGTGCAGTGGTCCTTGTCCAAGGAAGGGCGCGACACCTGGCGCGCAGATGACGCAGCGCAGGCATACCGCGGTTCCAAGCTTCCTTATAGCCACCAGATTCCAGTGGCTATGATCGCCGACGATTTTACTTTCGGCAGCTTCCAGCCTGAGTTCAAGACACTGCGTCTGAAACCAAAGACGTGGCGCGAGCAAATGGATGCTCACAAACCACAGCTCTTTATTTGTGAGTCTGCATGGCAGGGTGGATCCCCACAGGAGCATCCATGGCAGGGCAAGATCTACACCTCGATCAAGTTCAAGAAGGAAAACCGTAAGGAACTCATCGAGATCCTCGACTACTGCCACGAAAAGGGTATCCCTACCGTTTTCTGGAACAAAGAAGATCCAGTTCACTTCTCAGACCGTATTAATGACTTCATTCGTACTTCTGCCCTTTTCGACTACGTTTTCACTACAGCCGTCGAATGTGTAGACCTATACATTCGCGATGTTGGTGTGCCGTACGCCGATGTACTTCCATTTGCCGTTCAGCCGAAGCTGTTCAACCCAGTTGGTTCCTACGGTGCCGGCAATAGCGTCAACTTTGCTGGTACCTGGTATGGACGTTACCCAAAGCGTGCCAAGGCTGCATCGAAGATTATTGACAACGTTCTGTCTTCGGAGAACGAGATGGTCATTTATGACCGCATGTATTCTTCACCGGACAAGGCCTACGCCTACCCTGAGCGTTATAAGCAGTACACTCGCCCGGCAATTTCCTACGCTGAGACTGCAGATACTTACCGACAGTCTAAGTACGGAATTACTCTCAACACCGTAGCGGACTCGGACACCATGTTTGCGCGTCGCGTATTCGAACTGGCAGCTTGTGGCGCTGTGGTGCTGTCGAACACTGCTCAGGGTGTTCAGCATTTCTTTGGTGACAGTGTCTACTACGCTGACCGCGACGATTTTGACATCAAAAACATCACTGAAGCCGAGTACTTGGCCCATCAGCGTGCAAGCATGCATATTGCTTTCCAGAACACCTACCGTCATCGCGCGGAAAAGATTCTCAGCGCGGTTGGCATTGCTCATGCAACCTATTTCGACAAGGTGCAGTTGGTCGCTCGTGTTGACGACGAAGCTGGCGCTGAACGAGCACGAGCTTACTTCGACAAGAATCGCGAGAAGTTCGTCGGCCTCTTGATTGTTCTTAAGGACAGCGCGGACCAGACTCTGGCGATGGAATTGACGCGACGCTACCCAAGTAGCATTCGCGTGATCCGTCAGCTAGAGATCGATGATCGTACTTTGCGCTCACGTAACGTGCTCAAGTCCCGCAAGGCGTTCATCATCGATATGGATGAGAAGGCTCATCTAGAAGGCGACGACTTGGCCTACTTGCTAGATGTCGGAAGTTCGATGAATGAGCCACTATCAGTGACTCAGACCCCAGAGAAGAATCGTTTCCGGTATACACGCCAGTCACGTCCGAACAATTTGTTGGTCAACGCCAATGAAGTGTTCCCGGTACTGGCAGGACGCACTAACGAGCCGTCCATCTTCCTGATCTAGAAGGACTACAACATGATTAGCATCGTAATCCCTACGTACAATTCGATCGCGAAGATGGACCTGACCCTAGAGTCACTTCGAGCGATTCCGGAGAAAGTTCCACACGAAGTGATCTTCGTTGACGATCAATCGAAGGACGACACTTTTGATCGACTTTCTGCGGCATGTGAAGAGAATGAAAATTGGAAAATTTTTAGACTTCCCGAGAACTCGGGCTCAGCGGCCAAGCCACGTAACTATGGTTTGGACCAAGCGACCGGCGAATTCCTCTTCTTCCTTGACTCCGATGACATTCTGATTCCATCAGGTCTCGAAAACGCGTACTTACACGCAATCAAGTTCGAGAGCGACGCTGTACGAAACAGCTTGGAAGTTGTTGCTCCAGACGGTACTAGCCGGATGTCGGATCGAATCCCAGGGTGGGACAAGATCAAGGATACGAGCTCACGACTACGTGCCATTGCCAAATTCCAAAGCTTGACCTGTTCCTTCCTCATGCGCCGCGAAGTTGTTATGGACAACGAGATACGATTCATGGAATCGCGTCGTATCGGTGAGGACATCACGTTCAGTTCCGAGGTCCTGGTTAAGTGTGAACGCGTTGCGTATCGTGACGTACCTATCCGTAAGTACGTCAAGAACGATGACGACGAGGCGTCAGTTACTCAAAAACTGAATTCGTCCAACTTCAAGGACTTCATTGAGGCTTGGGCTGACGTGGATGAGATTCTTGGCGCTAGTGGTGTTTCCTTCATCAAGGAACACGGACACGCAGCTATGGATTATGCGCTTCGTCAGTTCATCTGGTTCAAGACTGAAGATCTTAGCCGAGAGGTTTTCGATTTCTTCAGCCAATTCTGCAACACGCACTGGAACTACATTTCAACGTTCAAGTTCAGTCGCCGATTGAACGAGTTGGTATTGGCCGCACGAGACGACAACTACGAACAGTTTGTTGACGCCTGCAAGATTCGACTCGTACTTGCCGGACATGACCTGAAGTTCATGAACGATATTCTTCCGGAACTGCATAAGCGGTACAACGTACGCACAGATAAGTGGACCGGGCACACGACTCATGATGAAGCCCAGAGCCGCGAACTTTTGGAATGGACAGATTACGTCTGGGTGGAATGGCTCCTTGGTGCAGCCGTTTGGTACTCAAAGAACGTCCAGTCGCGTCACCGTTTAGTTATTCGTGCCCATCGAAGCGAAATGACAGTAGACTACGGACTAGAGCTTGAGCTGTCCAAGGTCGCGAAAATTATCGCTATTGCGCCGCACTCGCTCAATGACTTCAGCGACCGTTTTGATATCCCTTATGAAAAGTTTGAGCTCATTCCTAATGCGTTCGACGTTGAGGGTTACAAAACAGACCCAGACGATGCAGATGCCCGCCGTTTCCAGCTGGCAATGATCGGAACCGTTCCAGCTTTGAAGGGGTTCCACAGAGCCATCGAACTGCTTGCCAAACTCAGAGCTGTTGATGAGCGTTACGAGCTGAGCGTCTACGGGAAAAAATACTCGGAGTACGGCTGGGTCATGAATTCAGAATCAGCCCGTAAGTACTATGCGATGTGTGACTCCCGTATTGAAGAGCTGGGCCTGGAAAATGCCATCCATTACCAAGGCTGGGTCAATACTAAAGAAGCGCTCCGCAACGTTGGTTATGCCTTGTCGCTTAGCGACTTTGAAGGCATGCAAGTTGCACCAGGCGAAGCATTCTGCGCCGGGGGACAAGGGCTATTTCTGCCGTGGCGTGGCGTGGAATCCTGCTATCCAAGTGAGTTCATTTTTGACTCAATCGAACTCATGGCCGAGTATATTTTGGCAATACAGGATGATCGTACTTCGTTCGAACGTGCGTCGAACTATGGTCGGGAATTTATGCTTGAGCGCTATGATACTAAGATAGTCACTAGCCGTGTGGCAGATTTGTTGGATCGCGTTCGTGCGTAGAGCCACGAATATCTTGAAGTAGGGAAAACGTAAGTGGAATTTGTGCCGTCAGATAATGACCGTCAACTTTTAGCAGCGTATGCAGGTCAATTTTCTGACGGCACGCCCCGTGGCTGGGAATTCAAAGAATTATCCGAAGGCTGGGAAATAACCCTGCCCAACACTGCCAAGCTGTTGACTTCAGAACTCATTAATCTATCGATATGGGCTGAAGTTCCTGCCAAAGACGCTAATACAACGACTCTCTGGCGCAACTCCTTGGCCTATTTGCCACGTATCCTCCAAATCCAGAGTGGAACTCAAGAAGTTCTCTTGGCAGAAAAAATCGTAAATTCATTTCTTGACTGGATTGAATCAGCCACAGCAGATGATATTGGCAAACTTAAGTCAGGTAGCCAAGACCATCAAAGCGCATTGCGGATACGTACGCTGCTTTGGATTCTGTCATTTCTTTTCCGCCAAGAACGAGAAGAGGAATTTAACCGATTCCTGACCCTGTACGTACGCTTATTATCCGTCGAGAACCGGTTGCTAGATGAGCTGAGCCTTTTCCAGCCAAATAACCACGGAATTATGCTCGGCATCGCACACTTGCACGCGGAGACTCTACTTCCTGCCTTGGCATCGGGGCGCGCGAACGCCCACGAGTGGGTCAAGCGTTTGTATTCGACTCTGGGCGAAATCATAGACGAAGACGGGATCGCGTCGGAAAACACGCCAATCTACCAGGTTTTCTACGTGATGCTGCTGGAAGATATTGTGTCGTTTGTTAAATGGGCCGGAAAGTTTTCGGGTCAAGCAAGAATGTTTGAACTATTATTGCGAGCAGCGCAAATCGGCGTACGTAAGCAGCTTCTACCAAATGGTGCAGTTCCTCCGCTAGGAGACAGCCCGGGGGGCATGCAATACCGGTTTAAGCCAATGTTAGGTAGCCTCTGGTCTCCCAATAATGGGCTTGCTGTGATAAGCCGTGACGAAGAGTATCTGTCTTTCGTAGCTGGCTTCAGGAGCGTAATTCATAAACAGCTTGATGACCTGAGCATTGCCTGGTGGCGGGACGGCGACTTCATATTCCGTGACGCCGGGCTTCTAAGCTATGACCAGAATGACCCAATTGCCGTGGCTATGCGCGGACCGCAGGGCCATTCGCTGCCGACTTATTCGCAGTTCGACACCTGGACAACTAAGAACTCTATTTCTTACGGTAAAAATTCCAGCCGTCTCCGCGGTCGATTATTGGAGCGTTCCTTGCTGGACGACAAATCGCGACTAACTGCTGAATTAACTTATGATGATAAACCAATCCTGAAACGACAGGTTTCACTTTCAGAAAGCGGCGAGTTGATTGTTATGGACTCATTTATAGCTACTCGATATGGGGAACCCAAAGTACGTTTTTTGCTGGATCCTTCGATTCGAGTCGTCAAAATTAATGAGACAAATTTACGTCTTTCTAGAAATGATTTTCAAGCCGATGCCCGGTTTGAATCTTCAGATTCCAATCTAAAGATATCTGTAAACATAGGCGAATCTTATGTGGCGCTTGAGCACCATAAAGTGGCAAAAACATCTGAAATAATTCTCAGTGCTCCAAATGTTAATGGGACATTAGAATTAACATCTATCTTCAAAATTTCTCAAAGTTCAAGGAGTAACAAATGATCGGCGTAACAGGAATTCTAAACAGTTTACCTGAGACTTTTCCATTATCGACGTATGAAAATTCTGGAAACATGATTCATGGTGACGCTCCTTTTCGGTTATTTGACGATGCTTATTTAGCAATCAACCGAGATTGGCCTGGATATAAACCGGGGGCGAAATTCAAAGATTTTGTGAACGATAAATGCTCACATGTGATTATCACGTGTGCGAATGTCTTTCGGGCAAATGACTTTGGCGACAACATCCGTAAAAGATACGTGAAACTCGTAGAAATGCTAGAAGGCTATGAGAAACCTGTAATTCTGTTTGGACTAGGAGTTCAATCCAAGGAGCAGGATTTGTCTAAGGTAAGTTTCCCCCCGGAAGCAGTTGCCGCAATGAAAGCTATAGCGAGCAAGGCAAGGGCTGTTAGTGTACGAGGAAAGTTCACCCTTGAAGTCTTACGGAAATTCGGCGGAGTTGAGAATGCCTTTGTGACAGGTTGCCCCAGCTTCTTCAGCCACCCAGAGTCGTTCCAGCAGCTTAAGAACAACTACAAACAGCTGAAGTCGAACAGCTATCCGCGCATCTCGTTTAGTGGCACACACCACGAAACTCACGAAGAACAGGCCATGTTGGCTAAAACTATAGACGCCAACGGGTTTTTTATAGAGCCTCACGATAGGGCCAATTACAAATTCTACTCAGAAATAACCAATAACCCGTCACTGGCGAGCGCTCCGGAGCACTTTAGCGCACTTTTAAGCGGACACAATCCCCGATTCACGCGTGAAGTTTTCAACGATTATTTTTCTCGGAGACTCCGCCTTTTCCGGGACATAAAGCCCTGGGTGGAATTTAATCGTGAGTTTGTGGACTTCACTTTTGGTACGAGATTCCATGTGAACATGGCCAGTATCTTGTCAGGAAAGCCAGCCCTTTGGATAACCCATGATTCGCGTACAGCGGAGCTAGCTGAGTCATTGTCGCTGCCATCGATCGATGTGCGCGAAGCTGCAACATTGAGTATTGATCAATTGATTCAGGCGACAAATTACGATCCACTATTTGGTAAACTGGATGAATTGTTTACTCAATTTAACCTCTTTTTGGCCGCCGCCGGTCTTCCGAAGGTTAGCGCACCAAAATTGAAGTGAAATGATAATTTTCATTGAAACTGCGGACCAATAATTGGTGATTTGTTTCTCCTGCTATTAGATCGAGCTAAGTCATGCCTTCGGAGTAGATTATTCGTGCGTGTTACATGCGAAGTATTGCGGCTTAGTTGCCAAGCGTTGGAAATTTTCGCTCCAAATTGGCTACGTGGCTTTATGATTTTGCGCTAGCGATCATCTACTTCTGATAGAAAGAAGTTAGTTAAGTCAGTGCATACTTAATACAAGAGAGTTTTCTTGTAAATGGGGCTTGTTGCTGAATGCGGCTAGTGGGTACCTCTAGTCCGGACTGTCCTGTCTCATCACATTTCTAATGGTTATTGGCAGGTCTGGGACCCGCTGGCAAGATTGATGCCACCCATTAAGATGTGACTCATCGAGACATTGTCTTCACTGAATTCTGGATGACTTTTCAACGACTCGTCCGTCTTGATGGGTGGCGCCAATCCGGCCACTTGATATGGCTTCATAGAAGGTCGTCCGCGCCCCTTTCTTGGGACGTGTGACTCGTTAGAGATCCGCCTGCCAAGTACTCCACCCGGACCGGCGCCAACCAAACGGCCACCAACCGGAACAGGAGGCGAAACCGTCATGACCATCGTTGCAGAAAAATACGACTACGTCATCGGAATCGATACCCATGCAAGAACTCATACTTACGCCATTATCAACACCCGCACTGGAGCACGGGAGCACTGCCAGACATTCCCCGTCACCACCCCAGGAATGAACCGAGCCGTTGCCTGGCTGCAACGAAACATCCACGGAGAAAGCATCGCTGCAGTCGAAGGAACTCGCTCCTACGGGGCAACCATCGCCCACACGCTCGTCGATGCCCATATTGAAGTTGTCGAAGCGAAGCCACCACGGAAGAAGGACCAGTCCAGCCGCGGCAAATCCGACGAGATCGATGCAACCGCCGCCGCCATCAGTATCCTCGGCAAAGACATATCCCAGCTCCTGCGTCCCCGTAGCGAAGGCGCCCGCGCGGCATTGAGTATTCTTTCGGCCAGCAGAGGCCGAATAGATACTCAACGCACGATCAACAGGAACTCCCTCTCCGCGTTGCTACGTACCTTTGACCTAGGGATTGACGCTCGCCAAAGCCTAACGGCACGGCAAATCAAGCAAATTAGCGTTTGGCGGCAGCATAGTTCCGATTCGATCGATCAACGGTTCGCCCGAGAAGAAGCCAAGTTCCTGGCCTCTAGCATCCTCGCTGCGGATCAGCTGCTCAAAGAAAACAGCAAAGCCATGTCTGAGCTGGACGAGCAACTCGCACCCGAATTGCAGCAAGTCTTCGGGCTGGGACCGGTCACGACTGCGTGGATCCTGATGGCCTATTCACATCCGGGACGAGTGCGCTCGGAAGCGGCCTTTGCTGCGTTGGCTGGTGTCTCGCCGTTGCAAGCGTCCTCTGGGAACCACGAGCGCTACCGGCTAAATCGTCGTGGGGATCGGCTGTTGAACAAGGCGCTGGATGTAGTGGCTCGGACACGGATGGGATATGACGAAGAGACCAAGAAATATGTTGAAAAGAGAACCGCTGAAGGACTGAGCCCGAAGGAAATCAAACGCATTCTCAAACGCTATATAGCTCGGAGCATCTGTCGCCAGTTGCAGGTGATTATGGCTTGACAAAGGTCATAGAAGGGTCGTGGACACACGAACTCATAGCTTCGTGGACACCATGTCTCAACAGTTCGTGGACAACACAATACGGCTTTCTGGCACTGTCGAGAACATGACAAGTGCCCTTCCGCCACGCGTGCGATCCATGATCATAAATTTTGACCCCACACAACCGGATGCCCTGAGCATCAGCGAATTCTGCGAGACCCAGAAAATCTCCCGAAGCATTTTCTACCGACTTCGAAACAGAGCCATCAACGAATCTGCAGCAGCTCTTCACCCGCAATCCAGGGCACCGAGAAAGCCAGCCAGGACATACGGCCCAGAAGTGATCAACGAGCTAGTGAAGATCCGCCAGAAACTCAAAAAGGATGGGTGGGACTACGGACCCAAAACTATTCATTACGAAGCAACGATTAACGAAGACACTTTCCCGGGCGGCAGAATTCCGTCAGTTGCTACGATAGGCCGCCTGCTGGCCGGTGTCGGTCATGTGGACCGCAACCCTCGCAAGCGCCCCAAATCTTCCTATGTCCCTTTCGCAAGGTCAACGGCTATGGCCCTGTGGCAACTTGATGCTTTTGAATACCGAACTACGAAAAATCAGCTCATCACCGTGTACCAGCTCATTGATGATGCCAGCAGATTCGATGTTGGCTCCCGAGCATTCCAGCGCCACGAAAACAACCAGGACGCTCAAGAAGTACTCGTGCGCGCCATCGCGGAGTACGGTGCACCGCAAGAGGTGCTCAGTGACAATTCCAAGGCGTTCAACCAGTTGCGTAGCGGCACATTCGGGTCGGTAGAAATCTTCCTCGCATCCAAGGGAAGCATGCCGATCACAGGGCTTCCAGGACGACCTACTACTCAGGGGAAGAACGAACGTTCACACCGTACGTTGCAACGCTTCTTGACGGCGAATAAGCCACAGGATCTGGCCGATGTGCAGAGGCTACTGAGACGGTATCGGGAACACTACAACAAACGACGCCCGCATCAATCCTTGAACCAAGCCACGCCACAGGCTGCCTGGGAACTGCTGGAGCATACACCGGCCACCGAACCGATTCACTTATCCGTGTTGGCGGCGAAAGCTGCCGAATATCTCAGTAAACGTCGATTAGCCCAGTCCACGGTCAGCAGGTTGGACGTGGTGGTGTCGAAGTCGGGTGAAATCATGAAAAGCACTCACGATGAATCAGATCCAGTGCCACTGTTGGAATCAAATCAGATGCTTGTGGAAGTCACTAAGGCAAACCGCAGAACGTTCTATCAAGGGTTCCATATTTCATTGCCCACATCGTTCGCTCGCCGCCAGTTCATCAGGACGATTACGGACACAGAATTCTTGTTGTCGGACCCTAAGACCAGTGAAATTGTGATGTCGTTCCCGTTACCGATGGTGGCCTTGAAAGTTGAGGGAAAGTTCGTTTCCTCATATTCAATCAGGGGTATTCAGATGACTCTGACGACTCGTCAATGGGAGAAGAAAGCTGAGCAGTATCGTGCCATCTTTCAGGCACGACAGGAGGAAACACCGACGGTCTTCGAACACAACTAGTTGCATGCAGTTACCAACCAATCAGCTTGGTTGGTAACTGTTTACAAAGTCTTGAGTTCAACTGTCCACGAAGTCACGAGATTTCACACCAAGTAGCCGGACGTGCGGTACCAACTAACCCTATTCAGCACTTGTAGGTATCACTAGTTCAGGTGGGCGGTTCAGTCCCACTTAGTTCTATTATGCAAGTCTCCAAAGTAATGTTTATAATGCCGACCAACACATAGTTGCAAACCGTTTTTGCCGTTACTTCCGTTCTTGAAACTGCTGTGAAATCTTGTGATTACTAAGTGACGAGATTTCACAGCAAAAACATGAATCTGTGCTCCGGCTGTCTGCGCTTTAGTGGCTCTTAAAAGTTAAGCGTGGTGCAGGATGCTCAGCACGGCCGTAGCCCCGCCGTATACAAGAGTATCCGCACCCGGTAATGAACATGATTCCGGTAGCCTCGACCAATACGTTTCAGGTTCTTCGCCGTCAGATTCGCCGCCTCACTCCTAGCGTTGGTCAACCTCGTACGAACGAACACCAACAGTTCCCTTCGCCAAGCAGTGAGCGTGCGGAATAAGGACTTCGCTTCCACCATTTTCGTGGCCTTCACGGATTTCTCCACCACCGCCCACCGAGATTGGAATTCATGGATATCCGTGGCATTCAACAACTGCCTGACGTGTTCTTTAATCCCGTAAATCACACCCAGTCCAGGATCGGATTCCAGGATCAGCTTCAACCGTTCCACTTGCTTGATGGATAGGTTCTCCAGGTTGCAGGTCAATAATTTCCGATACTTATACGCCGGATCAGACACCCGGCCGCGACGGTCAAAGACTTCGTGGGACCTGCGTCGGCGCACCTGAGTAATCATCAGATTCGCACGCTGGATCACATGGAAATGATCCACGCTGATCTTCGCCCTCGGCAGATTCTCTCGCACCGCTTTACGAAACTCTGATGACATGTCGATAGCAACGTATTGGACGCGTTGACGCCAATACCTTGGCCTGGATTTCAACCACTTCTTCACTGCTGCGCCGCGGCGTCCGTCCACGATATCCAGGATCTTCCCGGTATCCAGGTCCGTAAACACAATCGACCATGGCTCAATGCGAACGACTTTTCCCCTCCGACCTCGGGCGTAGTGGACTTTGCGGAATCGGTGTTCATCGATGCCTAGTCGGCGGATGAACATGCGGTTCACGTCCCCGACGAGTTCACCAACACTGTTAAGTCGGGTCATGACCGTAGGCCAAGAAACCCCATGCGCCGCAGCGACCCGAGAAACAGCACGTAACTCACAACTCATCTCGTCCACGAGTTGTTGGGAAAGTCGTGTGGTGATCCTGGCCCGGAAGGGTAGCTGTTCGGTGGTTTGCACGAAAGAACGCCGTGAGCAGCCAGTTTCTTGGCAGGCCATCCGTCGTTTGCGCACCATGACTTGCAGGTCTGTGCCGCCTACTGGCACGTCTTTCACCCGGTGTATTGGCCTTGCCTGGATCCTAGTGGTGAGCACCCCGCAGGAAGGACAGGCCGCTTCGGTGGCGGCGGGCTCAACAAGTACCTGCCGTCCGACAGGTGCTTGGGTCACGGTGATGACGCGGTAGTCGGTGAGGTTCAACAGAATCGACGCAGGGTCGATTGACCCGGTATCCTTGATCACGGCTCGTAGTTCCTTGCAGATGAATAGTTTTAGTCGACATCCATCTTCGCAGAGGACTGCGAGCCTTACTTATTTTGGGGTCACCACGCTAAAATTCGAAGAGCCGCTTTAGTTACCCACTAGCCGCATCAAACAATCCATTTTACGTCTTCATATGTTTTGGCGTAGCATGTGTGATATTGGTATTTTGATAATCAAAATAAACATTATAAATTTACTCGGATATAGACTCTACTGAAATTGAATTAATACTAATCCTCGTCTCATTTCTTACCCATTTGGTAACTGAAACCACGCCAATGCAAACGTTTGGGGGAAGCGTGACATCTATCACTGTTTTATTTTTTCCAGGTCTGGTCGATAAGTATCTAAACCAGCCAACTCGAGCATTTCCAGATCTTGAGATTGGTTGGTTCTCAAAATATTGATCTAACGTTTTAGGATCTATTCGCCGACCGTCTTTGTTCACAAATATGAACTTGAGTAATGCGTTCCGGGGTACAGAATCTATACTGCAAGTCATTGTTACTGTAACTTTAACTCTACCGCCAACACGCTTGGGTTTTAGACGAAGTCCAAGATGGTCGAGTTCGGTAGATTTCGTGATCATTTCTTCTCGCGTCGATTTTGGGGAACCGGCCGCTGTGATTTTATTCTCCAGAATAGGGAAAGAACTGAATAGTTCATCTAGGTCGTGAACTGCCGGATGACGATCCATATGACGTTTAAGTGCTTCGTTTAGTGATGATTCGTCAGTCTCTAGGAGACCTAGCGCAGTGTCTTGTTGTGTATGGCGGGTCCATAGGTAACCAAGTCTTCTGGAATCCAGAATGACTGGGTACTTGCGATCAGCTAAATTGTGGGCTGAGACGGGGAACTTACTAATTTCTCCGTTGCCGTTCATTTTGTGGATACTGGTATACCCGATACTTAACATCGGATGATAGGTTTTACGCGCGTTGTAAAACTGACCATCTTTATAGATTGCGGACACCCCCGTACCCAGACTTACTTGCATTCCAACGAATTCCTCCTTGACGTACGGGGAAATTTGGTCGAAATAATCAGCTGGCAAAATATCATCGTCATCCAAGCGATATATTCCGAATGGTTGTTGAGGGTGTTCTGAAGTGAGTAATAGATCAGGAGCTATTTGCTCGGCTGTTTTCCAGCCTGTTCCTAATCGTTGTTTATTGAGCTGAATGAATTCGTACTTATCCGAAGCATCTATTAGGAGTTGCTCGTATTTTCGGGGTAGCAGTTCCGAATAGGAAAGCAAGTGTACAATTTGATGGTTTTTCGCTGCTAATGCAAGCTGTGGTAGCGAAAAATTAATCAGAATATCTATTCTCGGATCCAGTCTTAATCCTGAAAAAAGATATGCTCTATACTCTTCCTCGCTTCTGAACTTTGATCCATTGGTGGCACGCCATGCTCCCGAAGTTGGTGTGTAAACACTGAATTTTGTATGTCCGATGAAAAGCATGGTACTCCCATATTCCTAAGGTGTTTTATCTATCGCGAGAGTCTAGTTTGCTGATGCTAGTTACAGTCTAACTAATTATGTATTCAATTCAAAAAATCGATGTTTAATAAATGATGGTCAAGGCAGCACGGTAATTGTTCTGAATCAGGTGTCTTTGATAAGGTAACGAATGTGGCGGTCATATGTGAAAATATAAGTTCCCCGGAGAAGCCGCTTCATGTATAGATGCATACAGGCTTTTCTGATACCAAGCTATGCTATAGGCCGACAATTAGTGATTACGGAATCATCAAACATGCAAATTTCCTTTCGGTCAAAAGGCCGCCGATGTACATTGGATACGTATGATGACTGTTTTCCAGCTTTGTCTTCAGTGGCGTTTTCCCTAGATCTAAAACGCAATTTTATGGAGATCCGTGTCAGCGTTATCAGCCTCCAGATGTACTTGCACAAACGGCGCGAGCCATTCATTGTGTCGTACTGCGCATCTTACACCTCGATGTTAACAACTTGACCACCACATTGGCGGGCTTGGCCTACAACCCCGTCTTCCTGACGCTTAACGGTGAGACAATTTTGTTACTTTCTGTCTGTCCTGATAGTGCGATTCTCAAGGTACATTACCTAACCACGATGACTCATCTAAGCTTTTCGCACAATTAACCTGCGACACATTTCTCATGTCTCGCTGACGCCAATATTTTGATCACCACTGATTTAGTGAGGACTGTCAATTATGCGAAACAGATAGGGAGACCGTATCGAAAGTTACACAACTATAGCTTTCAGGGACACGTGTGTGTAAAAAATCAAGTGCCGTGATCGTCGGGTTACCGGAAGAGTGAACCAGCGAGGAACGGTCTGCGACGGCGTTCGATTTCTCTATAGCCGAGTCCTTCCTTTGTTCGCAGCTCAGCGCGGACCTCGGTTTTTTCGTCCCCTCTGATCCGGACTTCGACGACGACGCCTAGAGCCATCTTCGGCTGACGGTGGGGTCCTCAGAGTCATGATAGTTCCCACCCCACGTCGGCGTGACTCATGACTACTTCCTCTTCACGTCCGTGGAGCAAATGTCGCTGGCTCGTTCGCCGTGGTTGGTCGCACTAATCCAGCCACTTGATATGGCTCCATAGAACTACGTCCTCACCCTGACTGGGCGCATGACTGACTTAAGAACCGCCTGCCAAGTAGTCCAATCGGACCGATAGCAAGCTAAAGGCCACCCACCGCGGAAGGAACCGAAACCGTCATGACCAACGTTGCAGAATAATACGATTACTTCATTGGAATCGATACCAGCGCGTGAACCACGTCTATACGAACATTAAAACGCTAACCTGCGGCAGGGAAGCGCGCCAAACCTGTCCCGTTAATACTCCAGAGATGAAAAGGGCCGTCGCCGAGAATCAGGACAATGCTCAGGTGCAAGTGCATACCCGCAGTCAAAGGAACCGGCCCCAACGGGGCGACGATCACTCACGCCCTGAGCGATCACTAGGTAGAAGTCGTCGAGGCGAAACCGCCGAGGAGGAAAGACCAAGCCTGCTGAAGAAAATTTGACAAAATCGTCGTTACCGCGGCGGCCATGAGCCTGTAACCAAAAGTTATCACCAAGCTTTCGCAACCACGTGATGAAGTCCCCAGAGCGGTGTTGAACCTCCTCTGGGTCCTCCGCGCACGGATCGATACCCACCGAACCGGGACCCCAACATGCTCGCAGCCCTAGTACGCACCCATGACCACAAAATCGATGCCCGTAAGCCTTTGAACGCCCGTAAGATCCAGCAGATCAGCGGGTGGAGAGAGCATGATGCCGTCATGATCCAGCAGATCAGCGGGTGGAGAGAGCATGATGCCGTCATGATCCAGCAACAGGCGCCCGGGACGAAGCGAAATTCTTGGCGACTAGTATCATGGCCACAAAGCAAATGCTGAAGGAGAGCAATCGAACGGTGGCTGCGCTCAATGAGTAACTGGCTCCAGAACTGCAACAATTCTTTGGCCTGCAACCTGTGAACAGGGCCTGGATCCATGTGTCACATTCCTTCCACGGGCATATTCATTCAATAGTTATGATTGTCCCACTGGCCGGCGTTTCTTCGTTACAGGCATGCTATGGAAACCTCGAATGTCACCTTGATGAGCGTCGGGGAGACCGGCAGCTGAACAAGGCGCTGGAATTTCTCGCACAGACGAGGATGGAACATGATTAAGCGCCTAAACACTATGTTGAGAAACATACGGCCGAAGGATCGAGTCCGAAAGAAATCAAACGGATTCTCAAGCGGTACGGCGTTCGGAGCCTCTCTCGTCAATTGCAGGTGATGATGGTTTGATAAAGGTGATAAAAGGTCGCTAAAGCCTAGGGGCTACCAAGTCTAAACAATATGTCGTTGCAGGGTATCCCAACCTCTGGATTGCGCGGCATCAACGTGCTCCCAAATCTATGATTCTTTATGGTTCGCAATTACTCTCGTTATGTAACCATGCAATAGTGTGCGGTACTTATGGCCGATTTCAGAGTGTGGTACACCGTTGAGGACTTTAAGGTTGACACCATGACCGTGATCGCTGGAAAATTCTACAAATGGGACTGCGTGATTTTTATAGTGATGGTCAGCATTACCAACGATAACCGTAGTTTTTGGAAACATAGTCGCCTTGCCGACATGTTCGAATAGAACAGAGTCTAGACGCTCAACATCTTGATCTGAAGTACCGCCAGTGATCAGTTCTAATACATTTGGATGTGGTTTACGAACGAACGTGCCAATTTTTGTTTGTGGTGCACCCACATACACATGACCGACACCAGCCGAAATTCCGTGAAGCAATGCTGCGGTCCCACCTTTGGACGAACCGAACAATATCATATTTTTCATTGGAACTCCGAGGGTTTCTGAGAGACCTCTCAATAGCGATTGAACGGAACGGTAGATTCCCAACGATCCATGGTCTGCATAATAGTAGGCCCCTTGATCGCCAAAATCATCCAGAATAAAAACGGTATTAGCATCGATGTTTTCTAAAGATGCTTTGTAGTTGTATGTAAAATCACCGAGAGGTCGCATGGCAGCGAACCCAACCAGCAAATACTTTGATCCAACTGGATGATTTGTAGTTTTTAGTAGGTAATTCAACCCGACGTCTGCCTGATACTGACTCCAGGCTTCACTACCGCCAATCAAATTACGATTCGTGTATTTGAAGTTTTCAAAATTAATCTCTGTATTTATGAAACCGTTGTTTGATTCCACTGTGACTAGAAGAAACTGATTCTGTGCCGTAGCCCTCTCCAGATTGCCACAAGACTGACGTCCGTTATCAACGTGAAGCCTGATCGGCGAGTTCGACTTTATGTATAGATCAGCCACCTTTTCGTTGCCAAGTAAAAATTCGAATCCGTGCCCATGCTTTATTACGGAGTAAACCGCCGGAATCACCCACACAAATTCTGCTTCCTGGCTTTGGTCGCTACCTACCTGGAATACGTCGGTCACCTGAAAGTGAGCTTCAGTGGAATTTATTGTGCGTGTATGCGTACTTCCATCTGGTGCGAAACCATCGCAAGGATTGATCGTAGGGTCTGAATGTTTCGTAAAGTTTAGATGAGTAACTACTCTGAGTTGTTGAACATCGTTTGTCGTTTCCGTGATTTTGTCAGGGTCATTCCTCCTATTACCACTGACTCGTCGGACGGTAAGCTTTCTGAGCAGCACTTTGGCCGTTTTCAGCGAGAGTTCCATGTGAAGGTCCTTTGATTGTGATAACCATGGAGAGTACATATTTGGTGAAAATTCCTAGAATTTCAGCAACTGTATTTCTAGTTGGGCTGATGCCGAAACATGTCCAATAGCATTGCTAGACTAGTCATATGCCTTTAGATTTTCCAAAGACCGCGATGATATATGGATCATGCGTTTCGCGTGATCTTGTCCGAATTGACTCTAATCGATTTGCCGCTGGTCACTACACTGCACGTCAGTCTTGGATAAGTGGACTGTCGACACCAAGCCGTCCTCCTGAGATTAATTTGGCATCAGCGTTTCAGAAGCGAATGGTTGAAGACGATTTCCGTTCGTCGGTTAGAACCGTCATGACGAGTACAAGGCCCGAACGAAGCGAGCTGATCCTCTTGGACCTCATTGATGAACGAGTGGGTGTCTTCGAATATGAGGAGGGGTACATAACATATTCAAACGAGCTCAAAAAAAGTAGATTGTTAGGGCAACCTAAAAGTGACAAACTGATTGCGTTCGGTAGCGATCGGCATTTTGATCTTTGGTCTGAAGCCGCCACTGATTTTCGCAATTTACTGGCACCACACTTGCACAAAGTGCGAATAATTGCAGCGAAGTTTGCTGAAACCATGATTGATGGATCTAAGCTTAAGCCATTCAGGGATATTGAAGCGCTGGATTGGAACCGACTCTACGAACGGTACTACAGCTACGCCCAAGAACTCGGTTTTTGTCTCATAGAACACGAACCAAAACTTGCAGTGTCCACTCCTGATCATAAGTGGGGAGCTACCCCATTTCATTATGTTGACGATGCTTATATTGACTTTGGTAACAAGATTCTAACTTCTATATATTCTGAAATTAGATAATACAGTTTGAGGGAACATAATGACTTTCGTTGATGCAAAAATCAAAAACGTTTTTCAACTACACGCAAGGATTAATGAAAACGCTTCCCTTTACGCTTTCTATTTATATAAAGGTAAAGAAATAATAGAAAAAATTGGTTATTCAAAGTCTTCGCAACACGTTTTTAATCTTACGGAGGTTGGGAGTTACTTCGTTAAAGGTTTCAGACGTTCCGATTCAGAGGGTGCGGTATCGGCTATTTCTAGTCGCGTCCAATTCACTGGCGTTCCTGACCTACCAAAACCTCGAGCGAAAAAGCCAATTTATTTTTTTGGAGTTTCAAAAGTTACGGGGTTTGCAATTGAATCCATGCGACGTAATTGGAAGATAGATGGTGTGATTGATCCTTCTAGTCGTTTCGTCGGTGAAGAATTCTTTGATGTGCCCATTATTGATGCTTCGAGTGTCCCACAAGGCGCGCGGATCATAGCCCACGAAAATTATGCTGGACAGAGAGATGATCTCGAATTTTTCGCACTGCGACAAGGGGTTCAAGACGTTCTTACCGAAGAACTGGACCGTAGGGGCATAATCGATTTGTACCAACTTTCGCGTACAGCGTATCTCGAAGGTTTACTAGAAGGGGCACGATATTTGCATGGATTTATTAGGCTAAAATTCAATGCTCGTGTTCCGTATACTGCTGTTATTGGCGAAGGGACAAAACTTTCGTTGTCTGGTCTTGGCACCGCGATTCATCCGGATTCGATAATTGGTAAGAATTGTGTGATTGGTCAAAATGTGACCCTCGGAGGTCGCGCTGGTAAGACCCATCCACCAATAATAGGTGACAACGTTTTTATCGCACCCGGTGCAAAGTGCCTAGGCGGTAAGATTGGAAACAATGTTGTCGTCGGTGCTAATGCTGTCGTTTTAAATGACGTGCCCGATAATTGTGTCGTCGCAGGTGTCCCAGCCAAAATAATTAGCACAGATATTGGTTCATATACGGCTTACACTAGGCGCCGTTGAGAACATTTTAATTTCCGTGCAGGAACAGGGCCATTCGAAGGCACGCCAGTAATTGGTGTTGGCTTACTTCTTTTTGGGCCTTCTGCACCAAGCAAGATTAAAGAGCGTTGTATACATGTGGAATGAACAGATTGATGCTGTGCGAAAAGCCTTGTGGCACTTTCGTCATGGAGGAATTCGTCAGTTTCGGGAGTGGAAGCGAAGAGCGAATTCGTCGATGGACGGATTCGTCGCCCGTGGACTGAACACGAATATTGAGAGGGCACTAGGCTTGAGTTTCCCTGCTCAAGTCCATCGGCCCAGTCAATCCAATGGCCGCCAGCTGAAGGTTGCTGTAATTCTTGACGATTTCAGCATGAAGTCGTGGTCGCCTGAATGGGGCGTAACTCCACTAAGTGTTATCTCCTGGCGGGAGCAATTGCGCGAGACTAATTTTGATTTCTTGTTCGTTGAGTCGGCTTGGGCGGGCAATGGAGGGGACTGGAGCTACCATTTAACGGGCACCTCTGCGCCGCGGCCGGCGTTCATGGAAATGGTTAATGCCTTCAAAGCGAAGGGCATTCCTGCAGTATTTTGGAACAAAGAAGATCCTCCTCACTTTGAAGATTTCCTGGATTCCGCGAAACTCTTTGACTTCGTGTTCACATCAGATTCACGAATGATCGATCGTTACAAGCAAGAACTGGGTCATGACCGGATCGCGTCCCTGAGCTTCGGTGCACAACCGCAATTCCATAACCCGGTGCGTCCCATCAACCAAGAACGACGAGACGTCGCTTTCGCAGGCATGTACTTTGCGCATAAGTTCCCCGAACGCAGAGAACAAATGGAAATTGTGCTCGGCGGTGCCGCGGATATCAGCAGCAAACTGCCTAACGGCCTAGATATCTTCTCTCGACAGCACGGTGGCGATGAAAAGTATCAGTTCCCTGAACCATACGCATCGCACGTAGTCGGCTCATTGCCCTATGACCAGATGCTCACTGCAAACAAGTATTACAACGTGTTTTTGAACGTTAACTCAGTGGTTGACTCGCCAAGCATGTGTGCACGGCGAATCTTTGAGATAACAGCTGCTGGAACACCAGTAGTTTCTGCACCCAGTACCGCCATCAAGAACTTTTTTGATGGCTCTGAAGTAATGGAGGTGCACACCCGGGAGGAAGCATCGCACGCAATTCGTAGCCTGGTCCGTAGCCCGCAGCTTCGCGACCGTATGGCGCACCTGGGACAAAGACGCATTTGGTCCGAGCATACTTATGCACATCGTGCGCGCCAGATCGAGGAATTCGTTGGTCTGTCGCAGCGAGAAAACTCTCCCTCTGCTATGACAACTCGTCCGACGGTCAGTGTGATTGTTCCAACCATCCGTCCTCAGCAGATAGGGCACGTTCTTTCGACTGTTGGTTCCCAACGTGCTGTTGATGTTGAGTTGATTCTTGCGACACATGGTTTTGAGATTGACCCCGAAGAATTTGCGACACTCGCAACCCAGCATGGTGTGAATGACTTTAAGGTGTTGGCCTTGGGCAAGGAACTAACACTAGGTGATTGCCTCAATAAAGCGGTTGCGGCTGCAACGCGTGACTTCATCACCAAAATGGATGACGATGATCTTTACGGCGTAAACTACTTAGCCGACCAAGTAGCGGCACTTCGTTTTAGTGGGGCAACTATCGTGGGTAAACAAGCCCACTACATGTACCTGGCTGACTCCAACGCAACCTTGTTGAGATTTGCTGAGCGTGAGCACCGATTCACGAATATGGTTATGGGCCCCACAATGCTCGGGTACGCGGAGACCTTCAAATCAACTCCGTTTGAATCTCGTAGTAGGGGAGAAGATACGCAGTTCTTGAAAGACGTTCTTGCCAACGGGGGAAGCATTTATTCTAGTGACCGTTTCAACTTCACCCAGATGCGTGGAAACGATGGCGAAGCACACACTTGGAATGTCAGCGACGCGGAGCTTACTGCAACTGGTAGTATTCAATGGTTTGGTAGAAATGACGAGCACATTTTCTTCTAAACAAAGTTGGATAGTGCATACGTCTTGGAGGTGAGAATATTTTGAAAATAATGCTGTTAACGCATTCATTCTCACCTGAAGTCTCTCCTCCTCAACGTCGATGGTCAATTTTTGTCGACGAATTGGCATCGCAGGGAAATGAAGTCAACGTTGTGGCACCACAGCCACGAGGCTACGTATCACCTAGCCGACCAGAACTGACAGAAAACCCGCTGATTAACATCAGTCGGTATCCATCGAGGCCACGTGCCCGAACGATGTTGGGAAAAATACTCAAGCATACTATCGATGCTTTGCGTAGCATCCCGGTGTCGTTGTCTGGTCCGAAACCTGATGTCATCATTGCCACCGTACCTGCATTGCCAACACTGGCCATTGGATATCTGACTAGTCGACTGCGAAGAGTGCCGTTGGTTGTAGACTTGCGTGACGCTTGGCCGGACCTGTTGCAAGAGTCGCAAGTGATCAAGTGGCCGTGGGCCGAGCCAATAGTTTCTAAGTGTTTGTCGTTCTTAGTGACTCGTAGTGACCTTTTAGTGACTGTCACTAAAGGTCTGGCAGTTAAAATGCGGATCAAAGGCGTTAAAAACGTCGCCACGGTACCCAATGGTGTAGAAGTGGACCGCCCGGATATGGTCGTTCCTCGGCTCGCTAGGGGCGAGAAGCTTCGCGTTCTCTATCTAGGAAATCTTGGGCGGAGCCAAGGACTCGACCTGCTTGTGCGTGTAGCTGCGGATATGCGTGAACAAATTTCCTTAAGAATTGTCGGTAACGGAACCGAAAAACAAGCATTAGTTGACCTCGCCGCTGAACTTGCCGTTGACATTGAATTTGTTGACCCTGTCTACGGTTCTTCAGTTCTTGAAAATTATGCTTGGGCCGATACCTGCGTTGTTTCGTTACGTCCAGACTGGCCAAGTTTTGAACATACCGTTCCTTCTAAGCTCTATGAGTTGCTGTACCTTGACCAGCACATTACTGGCCTAGTCCGTGGTGAAGCTGCCGGCATTATTAGGTCATCTCACGCTGGAAGTGTTGTCTCACAATCGCAGGCCGAACTTACCAATCACTTCAAAGCACTAATCGAGGATCCTTCGCTCCTCGTTACCCATGGTGAAGGGTCGAGTTGGGTTCGAGAGCATGCTTCTCTTCGACAGTCTGGCCGTAAATACGCACAACTCTTAGCGGACATTATTGCTAACTCATAGAGAACTTGAGAGGTACTAACCTTGGATCGTCAGTTCATTGCCAATGTGGCCAATACAAGCCGGCTTGTTGCATCAAATCTTTACGACGACCCCAGCTACTTCGCGTTGCAAGTTGCCCGAAAGTTTAAGACTGCTCCTGGCATGACGGCACTGCGCTCAACATTGGGTGCAAAGCAATCGCCAGCATTGCTGAAGGCCTTAGGCGCAATGATTTCCGATGATAATGATGGTCTCCGTGATGTCAGCCAGTCTTGGGTAGAAAATGAGCGGCATGGTTTTGGAACTGTTTTCCTAGCTAATATGTGCACTGCCTCCGGGCAATGGGACCTAGCGAACCAACTACTACTGCTAGCAGATCAGTCGCGCAGGAAAGTACGCGCCCAGGCCCGCTTGGCCTGGTCATTGGGCAAGATGAGTCAAGCTATCAAGATCCTCAGTGATCTTGGGCCAAGCCGTCAGAGACGTCATTACGAGTCAGAGTTTGCCGTCTACTCCGGTGACGAACCGACCATAAAACAGTCTGCTGCATCCCGATACTCAGTTGAGAATCCCAAGTCGGTTCTCTTTTTAGCAACAAACTCGTTGCCACATACTGGCAGTGGTTATGCGCAACGAACACACTCCGTGCTGAGCGCAGTACGTGAGCTGGGATGGGATGTCTTCGCAGCCACACGAGTCCAGTACCCACTAAATATTGGCAAACTTAAGGCACCGGTCAAGGACTTGGTCGGCACTATTACTTATGAACGATTGCTCCCACGCTCTGCCCGTCATGAAATGTTGGGTAAAGTTCAGCAACAGGCAGATGAACTTTTGGAAAAAGTTCTGCGAGAGCGACCAGCTGTTTTACACACGACAACCGATTTCAGCAACGCCCTCGCAGTCCAAGCCGTAGCCAAAGCAGTGGGCATCCCTTGGGTCTATGAAGTTCGTGGCCAGTTAGCTGACACCTGGCTTTCAACACGACCAGCTACGGCAGCGACTTCAGAAAAATATCGACTATTCATGCAACGTGAATCGGCGGTTGCTCAAGCGGCAGATCATGTTCTTACGCTGGGCCAAGCGATGAAAGACAATCTCGTGAAGGTCGGCGTTGAAGCCAATAAAATCACCATCGTGCCAAACGCTGTGGGGGAGAAATTCCTTGAGCCACCGGTCGACCGTAACGCAGCACGCCAGGAACTAGAGCTGAATCAAGAAGTTTTTTACGTAGGAACGGTGAGTAGCCTCGTTCCATATGAGGGACTGTCAGTGGTGGTAGAGGCAGTTGCGTTACTGGCCAGCGAATTTACCAACTTACGTCTATTGATTGTTGGAGATGGCACTGACCGCGAGAACCTCGTAAAACTTGCTCAGAAGCTAGGCATATCAGATCGTTGCGAGTTCCCAGGCCGAGTACCGCGAGATCAAGCCAACCTGTATCACTCAGCTTTGAATGTTTTTGTCGTTCCAAGGATCGATTCCTCTGTGACAAGGTCTGTTACGCCGCTCAAGCCTGTTGAAGCGATGGCTTCAAACGTGCCTGTATTGGCCTCCGATCTCCCAGCTTTGCACGAACTTGTCACGGCCGGTGAGAACGGTCACTTAGTTACAGCGGGTGACGTTCAAGCCTGGGCGACTGCAATCCGAGAGCGGATCCTTGATCCTGACGGAACTGAGCGCATGGGCAAGTCAGGGCGTGAATTCGTCCTTGATAACCGAACATGGGCAAAGAATGCGAAAACTATTGTAGAAGTTTATGACCGCGTAATAAGTCAAGTACAGTGAGATGCCATGCTGACCGTTTACAGCCATGGGATATGATCTATAAGGTTTATCCCGTAATTGCACTGTTATAGGATCAGCTCGCACGCCCTGTCATAGGGAAAATCGCTCGCACCAGAAGGAAAGTCACTTTAGTGAACAACATTAAAGAAGTCGCCGTTGTCGGTTTGGGTTACATTGGATTGCCAACCGCGGCAATCCTTGCCTCGAAGGGCATCATCGTTAAAGGCGTTGATGTAACTCCTCGTACCGTTGAAGCAGTAAACAAGGGCGAAGTTCCATTCGTTGAACCAGCACTGGGCGAATTCGTTTCTGCCGCCGTAGCTGCAGGTACTCTGTCTGCAAGCTTCGAGACCCCAGAAGCTGAAGCATATATTGTCGCCGTGCCGACTCCGTTCAACTCGGACTACTCCGCAGACCTTTCGTTTATCGAGTCAGCTGCCGATGGCATCGCTCCAAAGCTCAAGGGCGGCGAATTGGTCATCCTCGAATCCACTTCCCCTCCTGGTGCAACTCAGCACCTCTTTGACTACCTGTTGGCCAAGCGCCCGGATCTGAACAAAGACAGCCTGCTTGTAGCTCACTGCCCTGAGCGCGTTCTGCCTGGTTATGTCATGGAAGAACTGGTCACCAACGACCGCATCGTTGGCGGTATCACTCCAGAAGCAGCCGAAAAGGCCAAGGCTCTGTACGAGACCTTCTGCCAGGCAGCAATCCTGACCACCGATGCAACCACCGCCGAAATGGCAAAGCTGGTAGAGAACTCCTACCGCGACGTCAACATCGCATTTGCTAATGAGCTCTCGGTAATTTCCGACAAGCTGGGCATTGACGTATGGGAACTCATCTCGTTGGCTAACCGCCACCCACGCGTGAACATCCTTCAGCCAGGCCCAGGCGTTGGCGGTCACTGCATCGCTGTTGACCCATGGTTCATCGTTTCTGCAGCGCCAGAAGAATCAAACCTCATCCGTATGGCACGTAACACCAACGACGCGAAGCCAAACTGGGTTATCGAAAAGGTTGTTGAAGCTACCAAGGCTCCTGAGTTCAACGGCAAGATCGCCGTGCTTGGTCTGGCCTTCAAGGCAAATATCGATGACATGCGTGAGTCCCCATCGATCGCTATCGCTCGCAAGCTCGCTGAGACGAACCCAAGCATTGAATTCCTTGCTGTAGAACCTCACATTGAGTTGCTGCCTAAGTCAATTGAAGGCATCGCCAACCTGAAGCTCACCGAACTAGACGAAGCACTGGAAGCAGCAAGCGTCATCACCTTGCTCGTTGACCATGATCACTTCAAGTCTGTTCCTGCCACCGCCTTGGCTGGTAAGGAAGTTATCGACACCCGCGGTATCTGGCGCTAATTTTCAAGTTGACAAGGTAGGAATCTATGAAAAAGATCATGCCGATTTATGGCACTCGTCCAGAGGCCATTAAAGTCGCACCGATCGTCAAGGCTCTACAAGAGTCTGACGATTTCGAGTGTGTAGTTGTTGTCACCGGACAGCACCGAGAAATGCTTGATCAGGTCAATGAGCTCTTTGGGATCACTCCAGAATATGATTTGGATGTGATTCAGCCTCGACAGACGCTGAACAGCCTGTTGACGAAGACCATCAATGGCCTAGATGAGATTTTCGAAAAGGAAAAGCCAGACGCCGTTGTTGTCCAGGGTGACACGACCACTTCCACTGCGGGAGCCATTGCAGCGTTCTACCGGGGCATCCCAGTAGTCCATGCTGAGGCAGGTCTTCGTAGCCACGATTTGTTCTCGCCTTTCCCTGAAGAAGCGAACCGCAAGCTAACTAGCCAAATTGCTAGCCTGCATCTCGCACCAACCGCACTGAGCAAGCACAACCTCACCAGAGAAACCTTTAGTGGGGATGACATCGTCATCACCGGTAACTCAGTGATTGACGCATTGCTCACCGTGGTGGAAAAGAATGTTCCGTTCACGGATCCAAAGCTTGAAGAACTTGTTTCCTCGGGTAAGCGGATTGTCTTGGTCACGACGCACAGGCGCGAAAACCAAGGCGAACCAATGCGAGGCATTGGCCGTGCATTGGCACGTCTGTCCAAGGCAGAGCCTGATGTTGAATTCATCTTGCCGCTGCACCGCAACCCTGCGGTACGTGAAGCCCTGCTTCCAGAGATTGACGGCTTGTCGAACATTACCTTGACTGAGCCTTTGGCTTACGGTGAGTTCACAAGAATCATCAATGCGTCCTCAGTGGTCCTGACTGATTCTGGCGGAGTTCAAGAAGAGGCGCCAAGCCTTGGCAAGCCGGTTCTGGTCATGCGACTAAACACTGAGCGCCCTGAAGCAGTGGCTGCCGGTACAGTTCGGCTCATCGGTACCGACGAAGAACGAATCTTTGAATCCGTCACTGAACTACTTCATGACGAAGCTGCTTACCAGGAAATGGCTAACGCCGTAAATCCATATGGTGACGGCAAGGCTTCAGAGCGAACCGTTGCGGCAATTGCACAATTGCTGGGCGTGGGAGCTCGCATGGAAGAGTTTGCTTCCGTGGTCTCTGATCCAGAAGACATGCTTCGCGCGACAAGCATCTAGTTCAAGCTGAAGACCAGTCCTACTCGACGTAGGGCTGGTCTTTTTGCAATTGAAATAGGTGATTACCAGATTAGGCGCCAATCTAATATGGATTCTGGCGCTTTGTCAGTACGATCGAATCATGATGAACCATACAGCGATATTTATAGATGCCGGATTCTTACTTTCACTAGGTGGTCATCGTGCCGCTGGTACTACTTTACGATCGGCTTTTACAACTCACTATGAATCTTTAGTCCGAGGCATAGTTCAAACCGTTAAGAAGAATACGGGGCTCAATAACCTCCGCGTCTATTGGTATGACGCTTCTAAAGACGGCCTATTTACTGAACAACACAAACGCATCGGCCTGATACCTGGCGTCAAGGTACGCTTGGGCCGTATTTCTTACAACGGTGAGCAAAAGGGTGTTGACCTCCGTCTAGCCTTGGACCTAGTCGGCGTTGCTAGAAACCGGTCAGCTTCCATTGCCTATTTGGTATCTGGTGATGATGACCTTGCCGAAGCAGTTGAAGAAGCTCAGGACCTTGGGATGAAAGTTGTCCTCCTAGGCGTTGCTAAATCCGATAGCCGGCTTGGTGTTGCTTCCGTTGCCGAACATTTAGCGTTGACGGCTGACTACATTGAAACCATCCCTAATCAATTACTCGATAGTGCCTTTACAAAAGTCTTGGAATGGGATCAGCACCATTCAGAGAAGACTTCCATCATTGCGAGCGCTCCAACAGAAGTAGCAGCCGTTTCCGTTCCTAAACCTTTCGCGCCAACTCCGGCAGTGATGGCTCAAAAGGCAATGGCAAAAGCACAAACCGTCACTGAGCCAAATGTGGAAGTTGTATATTCCAGTGGTGGTGAACGTCCTGGATTTAAGGGCAATGCCGCATACGAACAACAAGAGCTAAAGATTGCTGAAGAAATTGGTGCCAAGGTTGCAGAATCTTGGCTTGCCTTTACAACGCAATCAGAGGTTGTTGAACTCATGGCAGATAAGCCTCAGCTTCCACCAGAAATCGATAGGACGTTGCTGAAAGACTGTGCGCAAGTTTTGGGGGAGTGGAAGACTGACCAACAGACCATCCGCCGGACACTGCGGGGCGCGTTCTGGGAGTATTTGAACAAGATCATGTGACGAGTCAGCAACGACTTGAAGAACTGTAACTGAAGCTAGCTAAGGTAAATTTGTAACGTGACTTCTCAGCAGAAACCTTTTTACATCACCACCGCCATTTCTTACCCGAATGGCACACCGCATATTGGCCACGCCTACGAAGTAGTGGCCACCGACGTTATGGCGCGGTTCAAGCGGCTTGACGGTCATGACGTGTTCTTTATGACCGGCACTGATGAGCATGGCCAGAAGATGATGCAGACAGCTGAAAAGTTGGGGATCACGCCGGCGCAACTTGCTCAGCGTAACTCTGATGCATTCCAGGCCATGAATGATGAACTGGGTACAAGCTACGACCGCTTCATCCGGACCACGGATGCTGATCATCAGGCTGCCGCCCAAGAGCTGTGGCGCCGCATGGAAGCCAATGACGATATTTATCTAGATAAGTACGCCGGTTGGTACTCGGTGCGTGACGAAGCGTTCTATACCGAAGAGCAGACTGAAGTGCGTGAAGACGGTATTCGTTACGCAACGGAAACTGACACTGAAGTGACTTGGACTGAAGAAGAATCTTATTTCTTCCGTCTCTCCAAGTACCAAGACAAGCTTCTTGAGTACTACTCCAACAATCCTGACTTTGGTGCGCCGCGTTCTCGCTTTAATGAGGTCGTGCGATTTGTTGAGGGCGGTCTGACCGACTTGTCGATTTCTCGCACTACCTTTGACTGGGGAATCCCGGTTCCAGGCAATGAGAAGCACGTCATGTATGTGTGGGTGGATGCCTTGACTAATTACCTCACCGGCGCCGGCTTCCCTGATGTTGATTCCGCTTCTTTCCAGAAATATTGGCCAGCAGATGTGCATGTTATAGGTAAGGATATTTCGCGCTTCCACGCCATTTACTGGCCAGCATTCCTGATGTCTGCCAAGCTGCCGCTACCAAAGCGCGTTATGATTCACGGATTCTTGCACAATAACGGTGTCAAGATGTCCAAGTCTCTCGGTAATACGGTTTCACCGGATGACTTTGTGAACCGTTACGGACTAGACCAGGTCCGCTACTTCTTCCTACGTGAAGTTCCATTTGGTGCGGACGGAAGCTACAACCACGAGACCATTGTTGCTCGAATTAACGGGGACTTGGCCAACAACTTCGGCAACCTTGCACAGCGCTCATTGTCGATGGTGGCAAAGAACTGTGGTGGCGTAGTTCCGACGCCCGGTGAATTGCTTGAAGCGGACCAGCAGATTCTGGATGCGGCCGGCAAGCTTCTGGAAGTCAACCGGGATGCATACTCTCGTCAGGAGTTCAGTAAGGCATTGGAGGCCGTGTGGCATGTGTTGGGTGATACCAACGCTTACTTTGCTGAACAAGAGCCTTGGAAGCTAAAGAAGACAGATCCAGAACGTATGGCGACGGTTCTTTATGCGACCATCGAGATTGTTCGCAAGGTCGCTCTACTTCTACAGCCGGTACTGCCTCAGGCTATGACCGCCATGCTCAATTCCCTTGCTGTGGGTGAAGGTTCCGCTCGTACTTTCGAGTACTTTGATACTGCGTTAGTGCCCGGAACTGAGTTGCCTTCTCCAACTCCTGTCTTCCCTCGCTACGAGGAAGAGAAGTAAAAGGTCAAAAATACAGTCTACTAAGTAACCGGCCGTGGAAAGAACGTAAGTTCTTTCCACGGCCGGTTACTTTATTTCTTTCGAGTTGGAGAGCGGTATTTTTAGGCGCTGACAACTCCGGTTTGATAAGCGATGACCACAGCCTGAACACGATCACGAGCGTCCAATTTTGCCAGAATATGACCCACGTGAGTTTTGACCGTAGCTTCTGAGAGGAACAATTCCTCGGCAATTTCAGGATTAGATCTGCCCAAAGCGATCAGTCCAAAAACTTCGCGCTCCCGTCGAGTCAGTGAATCAACAAGGTCTGAAAGTAGCTCGTTACCTTGTGCGCTTTGCTTCTTCAGCAGGGGCGCCATATGGTCCAAGAGGCGACGAGTGGTGGACGGCGCGATGACAGCGTCACCGCGGTTCACTGTGCGAATGGAGTCCAAAAGTTCTTCTGGTGGCGCATCTTTAAGAAGGAAGCCACTGGCTCCGGCCTGAATCGCACTTAACGCGTATTCGTCCATGTCGAATGTGGTCAGCACTATAACCTTGGGACCTTCGGCGGCGGTTTTTGTAGGATCGAGGAGGCGCTCAGTAGCTTCAATGCCATCCATCTCCGGCATGCGGACGTCCATTAAGATGACATCTGCCTGGTTCATCAGGGGAGTGGCGATGGCTTCTCGTCCGTTGCTAGCCTCAACAATCACATTCATATCATCTTGTGAATTGATCAGCATTCGAAAGCCACTGCGTACCAGTAACTGGTCATCCACCAAGGCGACCTTAATGGCGTTGTTGTTATCCATGTGTGTTGTTAGTCCTCGGAATATGGAATGAAAACGGTAACGGCAAATCCGCCGGATGCTTGAGGGCCAGCACTGCATGTTCCCTCATATAAGGCTACGCGCTCTTGCATGCCTAAAAGTCCTTGACCCGCGCCCTCCAGTTTGATCGCTCCTGCGCCTCGACCATCATCCTTGATATTTAGCTCCAAGCCACGGTAGGTCCATTCCAGGACGATCTCTGCTATAGCTTTGGAGCCGGCGTGCTTCAAAACATTGGTCAGTGACTCTTGAACACAGCGATAAGCTGTTAGCTCTGCACCGGCAGGCAATTCCTTACGTGGCGTACCGAGAGTTTGGAGAGTCACTTCCAAACCTGAGTTTTGAGCAATCTCAATGAGGTCCGGGACATCGTAGAGCCCTGGAAGAGGTCTGTTCTGGAGTTCTTCGTCTTTACGAAGAACTCCAAGCAGACGGCGCATCTCACGCAATGATGCACGCCCGGTGTCGGAAACCGTTTTGAGGGTATCAATGGCTATTTGGGGATCTTTGACTGCTGCATAACGAGCGCCGTTGGCCTGCGTGATGATCACGGATAGGGAGTGAGCAACAATGTCATGCATTTCGCGGGCAATATGGTTACGTTCATCGGATGCAGCGAGCGCTCGTTCCATCACGCGTTCTTGTTCGAGGCGTTCTGCGTGATCCTTTAGAGATTTCATGGCAAGCCGACGAGTGCGCGCCAAGTCGCCGAAAGTCCACGAAACCGTCACTAGAAGGGCCAGTCCCATGAATGAAATGAACATATTGAAAGTCATTGACGGCGTTGGATCCGCAGTATCCGTGTAGGGATTAAACATCTTGAATGTTGCCAGCACTGCTCCGAATAACCCGAGGCCAAGAGTACTGAAGGATTGCCAGCGTTTACCGTAGACGGCCATCGTATAGACCATGATGGGAACCGAGAACTGCGAAGGTAGTATCAGGCCGTCGAATCCGAGCTGCAGGATATGCCCGAAGGCAACGACTAGTGTTACCGCCCAAGGATATTGCCGTCGTACCATGAGCGGGACCGATTGCAACAGAGCGATTGCAAAAATTGAGAATACTGCACTACCTGACATCATGCCTGCAAACCCGAGGGTTCCGGGGACGCAGATCAAGGTATAAACCAGGCCTGTAATGAAGTCTATTCTTCGTGGATTCGCTCGGATCCAACCGTCAATTCGACGGTGGGGGTTAGCAAAAATCAATGCTTCCTTCACTTCCGTGATACTTGCTCCGGACTATTAGCGCCTTAGTAGGAAGGTCCGGAATATCTAGAATATCGACTCCAAGCAACGGTGCACCTCATGCCCAGGTTTGAAGTCTGAAGCGCACAAAGACACATTTCTCAATATGTGAGACAGACTCTCATATGTTGGACTTTCGTCGCTAAAGTTAAAGCATGGCAAATGAAATTGATATTGCGGTCATTCCAGGCGACGGTATTGGCCCCGAAGTTGTAACTGAAGCGGTCAAGGTACTGAACTACGTCACCAACGGTGGCAAGCAAGAAATCAAGCTCACTTACTACAAGCTTGGTGCTGAACACTGGTTGAAAACTGGCGAAACCTTGCCGGACGAAACCTTGGCCAAGATCAAGCAGCATGACGCAATTCTCTTCGGTGCCGTGGGCGCCGCACCGGGCGACACTCGTATCCCGTCAGGCATCATTGAGCGCGAATTGCTTTTGAAGCTGCGCTTCTCTTTGGATCACTTCGTCAACCTGCGCCCATCGAAGCTCTACCCGGGCATTGAAAGCCCACTGTCCAACCCGGGCGACATTGACTTCATCGTGGTGCGTGAAGGCACCGAGGGTCCATATGTCGGTAACGGCGGATCCGTACGAACTGGCACCGCACATGAAATCGCAACCGAAGTGTCGGTCAATACCGCCTATGGCGTTGAGCGCGTTGTCCGTGACGCATTCCGCCGCGCCTCGGAACGTGACCGTAAGCATGTCACCCTGGTGCACAAGCACAACGTGTTGGTTCATGCTGGCCACCTATGGAAGCGCACCGTCGAAGCGGTCGCAGCAGAGTACCCAGAGGTAACCCACGATTACCTGCACGTCGATGCGGCAACGATTTTCCTGACGACTGATCCATCACGTTTTGATGTCATCGTGACTGACAACCTCTTTGGTGACATTCTCACCGACCAAGCTGGTGCTATTACCGGTGGCATTGGATTGGCGGCGAGTGGCAACATCAACATGGACCGTACCTACCCATCGATGTTTGAGCCGGTACATGGCTCTGCACCTGATATTGCCGGGCAACAAAAGGCAGACCCAACTGCGGCCATCCTCTCCGTTGCCTTGATGCTGGATCATCTCGGATTGTCAGAAGAAGCACGCTCTGTTGAGCAAGCTGTTGAAAAAGAGATCACTTCACGTCAAGAATTGACCGATAATCGCACCACGAGTGAAATCGGCGATGCAATTGTCGCTTTACTGGCATAAGCTGAAAGTGACGTTTCTGATTAGTTGTTAATCGGAAGCCATTCCACGAACGGATGTTCCGCATTGGCGTGGAGCATCCGTTCTTTGTTTATTGAGCTAGGAAGTCCAAGGTAGATGGAATTCACCGAAAATCTTTCAACAAGTCGCAAGAGCGACCAAGAGCGCGCCAGCGTTTTGGCCAACCCTGGTTTCGGGGACTTCTTTACTGACCACACCGCTGTCGTTGACTGGACCGCCAATGAAGGTGGGCATGGCGGACAATGGCACGATGCCCGAATTGAGCCTTACGGTCCCATCGCGATGGACCCAGCAGCTTCGGTGTTGCACTACGGCCAGGAAATCTTTGAAGGCCTTAAAGCCTACCGTCACGCCGATGGCTCAGTATGGTCCTTCCGTCCACGTGCCAACGCAGCCCGCTTGAACAAGTCTGCGCAGCGGTTGGCGTTGCCACAGCTGAACGAAGAAGTATTTGTCGAGTCCCTGAAAAAGCTTGTTGCCACTGATATTGACTGGGTTCCAATTGGTGATGGTGAAGCGTTATATCTGCGCCCATTCATGATTGCTACCGAAGCATTCCTTGGAGTGCGTGCAGCCCGTGAAGTATCCTTCCGAGTCATTGCATCGCCAGCCGGAAACTACTTCGGTGGAGAACTCAAGCCAGTAGCAATTTGGGTTTCAAAGAACTACGCACGTGCAGGTCGCGGCGGTACCGGTTCAGCCAAGTGTGGTGGCAACTACGCCGCATCACTGGTTGCACAGTTGGAAGCAGAAGAAAACGGCTGCAAGCAGGTTCTCTTCCTTGATTCCTTCAATGACAACGCGGTTGAAGAGCTTGGCGGTATGAATGTTTTCTTTGTTACCAAGGACAACAAGTTAGTGACTCCAGCTTTGACCGGCACCATCTTGGAAGGCGTTACGCGTTCATCCGTGATTCAGTTGGCCAAGGACCGTGGCATCGAAGTAGAAGAACGCAAGATTACCCTTGACGAGTGGCGTGAGGGTATTGCTTCGGGCGAGATCACTGAAGTATTTGCCTGCGGTACCGCTGCAGTCATCACGCCAATTGGTGTTCTGAAGAACGGTGAAGAACTCATCGGTGACGAGAACGCACCAGCGGGTGAAGTCACCATGTCTATCCGTGAAGAACTTCTTGGGATCCAGTTGGGTACCGTTGAAGATCGACACGGCTGGTTGGAACGTCTGGCTTAGACAGTAAAGTCTGCGACTACGATGGTCTCGGGGCTAAAGTCCTGAGGCCATCGTTTTATGTGAAAAGGAATGAAATGCACGTACTGGTAACTGGCGGTGCAGGGTACATAGGTTCACACACCGTTCTCCAACTGCTTCAAGACGGCCATGAAGTAACGATTTTGGATAACTTCAGTAACTCATCGCCTGAAGCCGTTCGTAGGGTCAATGCCCTATCCAGTAGCAAGGCCAAACTACTTAAAGTTGATTTGTTGGATGAGGAATTACTTAAAGAAACTCTAACGACAGTCAAGCCTGATGCAGTCATTCACTTTGCCGGTCTGAAATCCGTCGGAGAGTCGGTCTCGCAACCACTAAAGTACTACCGAAACAATGTCACCGGAACATTGAACTTGTTGGATGCAATGGACAGCGCACAATGCCATACTTTGGTTTTCAGTTCCTCCGCTACCGTCTACGGAGAATCGACGGCCCTGCCGTTGCTAGAGCGCACACCACGAAGTGCTACTAATCCCTACGGTCGCACCAAACTCCACATTGAAGAAATGCTTGAAGAGCTCGGCGCGTCAGACGCACGATGGTCAATTGCTAATCTTCGTTATTTCAATCCTGTCGGAGCCCACGAATCAGGCGCAATTGGGGAGGACCCGCAGGGGATTCCTAATAACCTCATGCCCTATGTAGCGCAGGTAGCGATCGGACGACGGGACAAGGTTGGCGTATTTGGTGGCGACTATTCAACGCCAGACGGCACCGGTGTACGAGACTACATCCACGTTGAGGACCTTGCTGCTGGCCACCTGGCAGCCTTGGAATACTTGAAGGATTCATCGGGCGTGCACGTCTGGAACTTAGGCACGGGCACGGGCGCCAGTGTGCTGGAAGTAATTGAGGCTTTCCGACGCGTCTCCGGGCAACCGGTACCTTATGAAATCGTTGAACGTCGTCCAGGCGATGTTGCTGAGAGCTATGCAAATCCAGAGAAAGCTCGCTTGGAACTCGGCTGGAAAGCCGAGCGTGGGCTAGAGCAGATGGTTGAAGACATGTGGCGCTGGCAGGAACAGAATCCTCGCGGTTTTGAATCCGGTGATCTGCTTGAACTTTCCGACGATGAACTAGCGGAGCATTTAAAGCCGTACCTGGTGACCCGAAAAGAAGATGGTCCACGAGGGGATATAGACTAATAACCATGCGTATCGCAAGATTTGTTGTAGACAGTGACCCGCTCTATGGAGTCGTGGATGGCAATGACATCCATGTACTTGCGGGAGACCCATTCTTCCAAGGAATTAAAACTACCGGAGCAACACACAGCCTGGACGATGTTCGTTTGGTCGCGCCGATCATTCCACGTTCGAAGGTCGTTGGTTTCGGACGTACCTACCGCGAACACGCTAAGGAACTTGGCAATGAGGTCCCTCAAGAACCAATTATGTTCTTGAAGCCAAACACTGCAGTAGTAGGCCACGGGGATCCTGTGACCTTGCCAGCGTTCTCTGACGAAGTTTCCTTCGAAGGTGAACTCGCAGTAGTTATCGGACGGATCTGCAAGGACGTACCGGCCGATAAGGCGCAGGACGTGATCTTTGGCTACACCGTGGCTAATGACCTAACCGCGCGTGACGCGCAGCGTAAAGACCCTCAGTGGGCTCGTGCCAAGGGCTTCGATGGGTCTTGCCCGCTGGGTCCGTGGATTGAAACTGAATTGGCTGATCCAGATGACGTTGGCATTGTCACTCGTGTTAACGGCGAAATCCGTCAGGACGGGTCGACCAGTGAAATGATTTGGCCAGTAAATGAACTGGTAGCGCGAGCATCAGAAGCGTTCACACTTCTTCCTGGCGATGTCATCATGACTGGAACACCTGCGGGCGTTGGATTGGTTAATGCCGGCGATGTCGTTGAAATTGATCTCGAGGGCATCGGATCATTGCGTAGCGTTTTCCGTCGTTAGTTTCTGATGGTTAGTCATTAGATGAAACAATAATTACCACCACCAACTTGCCATCATCATTTTGGTGGAACCGCACTGGCTCTCGATCATTTATGTGATCGGGAGCCTTGCGGTTTAAATGCAACTTTCGCCGTTGAAGGCATAGAATGAAAACATCATGACTGATCTATCGCTGATTCCTGTAGTAACCGAAGACACCCCGGTTCGCGTCCGCTTCTGCCCATCACCCACTGGTACGCCTCACGTTGGCTTGATCCGTACGGCCCTGTTCAACTGGGCCTACGCACGTCACACCGGCGGCAAGATGATTTTCCGTATCGAAGATACCGATGCGAAGCGTGACTCGGAAGAAAGCTACAACCAGGTTCTTGACGCCTTGGGCTGGCTGGGCATCGACTGGGACGAGGGCGTAAACGTCGGGGGACCGCACGAGCCTTACCGTCAGTCTCAGCGAGGCGAAATCTACCAAGACGTCATTGCCAAGCTTCGCGAAGCCGGTCACCTGTACGAGTCATACTCGACTCCAGAGGAAATCGAAGCGCGCCACAAGGCTGCGGGACGAGATCCAAAACTTGGATACGACAACTATGACCGTGAACTGACCGATGAGCAGAAGGCCTCGTTCAAGGCAGAGGGCCGTGAGCCAGTTCTGCGCGTACGCATGCCAGATCACGACGTCACTTTCAATGACTTAGTACGTGGAGAAATCACGTTCAAGGCGGGCAGCGTCCCGGACTACGTTGTTGTTCGCGCTAACGGCCAGCCACTGTACACGCTGGTTAACCCGGTGGATGATGCTCTGATGGGAATCACTCACGTACTTCGTGGTGAAGACCTGCTGTCCTCGACTCCTCGTCAGGTTGTGCTGTATGCACTGCTCTATGACATCGGTGTTGCGAAGTACATGCCTCGTTTCGGCCACCTCCCATACGTCATGGGCCAGGGGAACAAGAAGCTTTCCAAGCGAGATCCAGAGTCAAGCTTGTTCCTGCACCGCGACAACGGGTTCATCCCGGAGGGCCTGCTCAACTACTTGGCACTGCTGGGTTGGTCCCTGAGCGCCGATGAAGACATCTTCACCAGCGAGCAGCTCGTTGAGGCCTTTGACGTTACCGATGTTCTGTCTAACCCAGCGCGCTTCGACGTCAAGAAGGCAGAAGCCATCAATGGCACACACGTGCGCATGTTGGAGCCACAAGACTTCCGAGACCGTCTGGTTCCTTACCTTCAGGCTGCAGGGCTTGTTGGCGCAGAACTAACTGCCCGCGAAAATGAAATCCTTGATCAGGCGGCTCCTTTGGTTCAGGAACGCATCGCGCTCTTGGGTGAAGCCACGGACATGCTTGAGTTCCTGTTCAAGACTGATGATGAAATTGTCATCGCTGACAACGCACTGAAGGGCATGCCTGCAAACCTTGTTGAGGTTGTTGATGCTTCCGTCGAGGCCCTGGAAGCACTGACGGAATGGAACGCTGAGACTATCCAGGGCGCACTGCGTACCAAGCTGGTTGATGAATTGGCGCTGAAGCCACGTCAGGCCTTCGGTCCAGCTCGTGTCGCTATCTCGGGTAAGCGAGTTTCACCACCGCTCTTCGAATCCATGGAAATCTTGGGACGCGATTCAAGCTTGAACCGTCTGCGCGCATTTGGGGCGTCGCGGTAGGCTTCTTCCTCTAACGGGAAGATGTGATCAAAACACCTTGGGTCAGAACAACTTCAGTAGTTGTTCTGACCCAAGGTGTTTTTGCGTTCCTAGCCAACTTTTCTTGATCATGAAGCAGTATGTGAATCCGAGTTTTGGAAAATATTATGGAAGTGGGTCACTTCACACGGGTTTTTCTTCGGGATTTTGCTCCTTCTATTAGCTTCAGGCTCCGTGTATTAGCGGTTTCCCGCGGTTCTTTGATGCTTCCTCAGATCATTCCCTCGATTTGTGTACTTGATTCTTGGCAGGTATAGTTTTATCTCGTGCTACGGGAGTGGCCGGGAATAATGTTTGACAGTATTTCTAAAACCCCAAGTCACATTGGGATATGGTGTAATTGGCAACACAACGGTTTCTGGTTCCGTCATTCTAGGTTCGAGTCCTGGTATCCCAGCGCTTCATCGGAGTGATCCGGTGAGTCAAGGTAAAACTTGACGTACGGCCCCATCGTATAGCGGCCTAGTACTCCGCCCTCTCACGGCGGCAACACGGGTTCGAATCCCGTTGGGGTCACCACATAAAAACCACGGAGAAATCCGTGGTTTTTTTCATTCTCTAGAAAATGTGCTTTGAGTACCCAGCAATCACCGTTGTCATAAGGCAAGATGGTGCACATGGAGTCGAACTCAGATCAGACCACGCCTGCAATGAGCGATGTTACTGCAACCGCAGGAATCAATAACGTCACCATTGACAACCTCACCGAATTGCGTGAAGTACTCGCTGATCTAGTATTCGTCGGTAACCCGTTAGGTGCCGCAACTGAAATAGATCAGTTGCGAGAAAAAACGGTGCACCAAATCTCTGATTATTTGATACCACGTGTCTCAAATCTTGGAGCGCCACTACTTGCAGTTATTGGCGGTTCCACCGGTTCAGGTAAGTCCACATTGGTGAACTCGCTCATCGGTGAACAAGTAAGTGTCTCAGGTGCAGTTCGTCCAACAACGCGCACACCAGTGCTCGCTTTCAACCCCATAGATCAGCCATTTTTCCAATCTGACCGCGTGCTGCCCGAACTCTCTCGAATCGTTGGAAGCGGAGTACCAATCACTGGTGATTCCTCGCGTAACGATGCGCTCTTAATGAAGCCACACGAGAGCGTGCCTCAGGGGCTAGCAATCCTTGATGCGCCAGATATTGATTCTGTCTCAGATGACAATAGGGCGCTGGCGGGCCAACTACTCAACGCCGCGGACCTGTGGATTTTTGTGACCACCGCCAACAGATATGCCGATGCCCTGCCGTGGGAATTATTGACGGACGCAGGAGTAAGAGACATTACAGTCTGTGTTGTGCTTAACCGAGTCCCGCCAGGCGCGGAACACGATATTGTGCCGGATCTACGCCGACTTCTAGCAGAGAAAAACCTAGACCCTGCCTTATTGCACGTCTTTAATGAGACGGAACTCAATGATCAAAAACTGTTGCCACCGGAGCAAGTCGAACCGCTCTCGGCTTGGCTAAACTCCCTTGCGGAGGATTCAACTAAACGCCAAGAACTAGCAGCACAAACACTGGCAGGCGCATTACGACGCACCACCGCGGATGTAGGAGAGCTTCTCGCAGAGCTGCAGGATCAGGAAAAGCAGCTTGATGATCTACGACAACTGACCACTGAGCGATTTACTCAGGCACAAGAGCGAATCAACGCTGCGCTCAACGATGGGTCTTTGTTGCGTGGGGAGATCTTGGCACGCTGGCAAGATTTTGTTGGCGCAGGCGAACTGTTGCGGGGCATCGAAGGCGCCATTGGCCGTGTCCGGGACCGAGTCGGAGCATTCTTTTCGGGTAGACCGCCTGCTACTCATCGTGTGGAGCAAGCCATCGAATCAGGTTTACACACGGTCTTTATTGCAGAGATTACTAAAGCGTGTCACGATCTGGACAGATCTTGGAAAAATACACCGCTAGGAAAAGAGCTTCGAGATCAACTGGCGGCACCACGCCCACCAAAGGATCTTGATGAGCAAGCTGCTGAAAGTGTTCGGCTGTGGCGAAAAGACATTCTCGAGATGATTCGTGCCGAAGGTGCCGGCAAACGCAAAACAGCGCGGTTGGCTGCCTTTGGAGTTAACGGAGTTGCGGTAATTCTGATGGTTGTCGTTTTCGCATCTACCGCTGGACTGACAGGTATTGAAATCGGTATTGCTGGTGGATCTGCTGTGGTGGGGCAGAAACTCCTGGAGGCCATCTTTGGTGAGGATGCGGTACGACGAATGGCGACCCGAGCAAGAAAGATGTTGGATTCAAGGGCCCAAGCTTTGACCGGACAAACCATGGAATTGTATTCCGCTGAAATTGATCGTGCCGCGCAGCCTGTGACTGCTCAAACTTTGAGCCGAGTTACCGACGCACTGAACGGCAAGGAGGCCAAGAAATGACAGAACGAAAAGTTATCCGTGCTGTTAATGGTCTGAACAAGCAGATAGATAGTGTCGTGGAAGCAATGCAGCTTGCTGAACCTTACTTGGACTCAGAAAGCATTGACTTGGCAGCGTCGGTGATCAGGAAATCTGAGTCACGCCGAAAATTATCTTCTGAACACGTTGTTGTTGGCCTATTCGGGGCGACCGGTAGTGGCAAGTCGACGCTATTTAACGCTTTAGTAGGTAGCGAATTGGCTTCCACGGGAGTGATCCGACCAACGACTACCAATACGGTTGCCGCTATTTGGGACACAGAAAATTCTGGCGAGCTATTGGATTGGCTTGAAGTGACAGACCGGCATGTGATCGCCGAGTCTTCCGGACTTAAACGCCGTTCCGCTAAAAATGAGTTTGACTCTGGACTGTTGCTCCTCGATTTGCCGGATATGGATTCGACTAGGGTGGAGCACCACGAAATAGCCAAACGGCTAGTAGGCCAGGTCGATTTCCTCGTTTGGGTACTTGATCCCCAAAAGTACGCAGATGCATCCATTCATCATGGATACCTGAATTCTCTACGTAGCCAGCAGGGCAACATCTTGATAGTGCTGAACCAGATAGATCGTGTTGCCGAGTCAGACCGAAACAATATCGTCAGTTCCTTACGGGACATTCTCCTTGCCTCCGGGCTAGATCGCCTCCCTATCGTGTGTGCCTCGGCAACCACAGGAGAAGGACTAGAAGAAGTCCATCGGCAGATTGCCGCGGCTGCAAAGAACAAGGCGATCGCAACCCGTAGGCTTCGTGCGGATGTTGACCAAGTGGTGCTTCATCTCAGCGAAGAACTCGGTGTTGGGATGGTTCGTCTTCCAAGCCAAATGAGTCAATCTGAGCTCGAACGAACCATCGCAAATGCACACGGAGCACAGTACATTGCGGATGCGGTGGAAACATCCTACAAACTACGTGCCGCACGGCGCACTGGATGGCCACTAACTACGTGGCTGACCAGGTTGCGCAACGATCCTTTGCAACGAATGAACTTGGGACGGAAACGTGATGATCCTGAACTATCCATCACCTCACGCCCGGAACTTTCAGTTGCCGAATCTGCAGCCATAGATCATGCAGTTGACACCTATGTCCAGCAAGCTACAGAGGACCTGCCTGATAGCTGGAACGAGCCAATCAGGGAACAGGTAGGATCCCATCTCCAGCAACTGAATGGGGCAGTTGATGCCGCAATTGCCGGCACTGACCTAGGCATCGAGAAGACTTCATGGTGGTGGCCGTTAGTCAAGTTTATCCAGTGGGTCTCACTGCTGGCTGCTCTTGTTGGGGCACTGTGGTTAGCAGCCTACCCTTTGGCGGGCTACTTCCAATTTAACCTTCCAGAAGCTCCGCGTGTTGAAGGTATAGCGTTTCCAACCCTCATCTTAGTGATAGGCGTACTGCTTGGTATCGTCCTAGGAATTGGGTGTTCATTCGTCAATCGAATAGTGGCTAAAGTTAAACGTAGGAAGGCGTTAAAGAATATAGAACGTTCAGTATCCGGCTTAGTTCGCACGGCGGTTGTTGAACCGGTGGATGAGTATTTGAATACCTATAACCGTTACGCCTCCCTTATTACGTCAGCAGCAAAGAAAGCCGAATAGAACTCTGTGACTAGTAATCAGCCTGAAGCTACCGTTGGAGACCTTGGCGAGCAAGGAATACTTGAGACTATTCTTCCGTTACTTGACTCGCGGAAGGCTAATCTTGGTCCCGGAGACGATGCTGGTGCGCTGAGTGTTAAAGGTTCAGAGGTCCTCGTGTCGGTGGACACTCTTGTCGAAAACCAAGACTTCAAATTGGTGTGGCCTAGCGGTCTTGAGCACCGTGCCTACGACATCGGTTGGAAATCGATTGCCCAGAATGTTTCGGACATCAACGCTATGGGCGGCACATCCACTGGAGCCGTCATTTCCCTGTCACTACCGGCATCTACGTCTCTTGAGTGGGTTAAGGACTTTGCCCAGGGCATCGCAGAAGCGATTAACTCACTTGGGGCCAACGAGTTGACCATTCTCGGGGGAGATCTCGGTAAGTCAACGGAAATCTCGGTCACCACCACGGTATTGGGGGAGTGCGCCCACGGAAAGATTCTTCGTTCCGGTGCTAAGCCAGGGGACTCGATCGCAGTGGCTGGCCGATTAGGTGATGCCGGTGCAGGGCTAGCAGTTCTGGAGCACAGTCGGGATGCAAATACTTGGAACCGTGCCGTGCGCCGCATTGCAGAAGCGCAATGCAGGCCAGTTCCACCGCTTGGCTCGGGACCACGGGCCGCGGAAGCCGGGGCCCACGCGATGATGGACATCTCCGATGGTTTGGTGCGCGACTCCGCGCGTCTTGCCAAGAGTAGCGGCGTGAATATCGATTTTAATCGACAGGCTCTGCAAACTTTTGCGACACGTTTGACTCCTGCAGCTCAATTGACCGGCATTGACCCCATGGAATGGGTATTGCACGGTGGTGAAGATTTTGGGCTACTGGCGACTTTCCCGACCGGCACAGAAATACCCGAAGAGTTCACGGTCATTGGCGCCGTGACGGCGCGCAGTGGACGGCGTTCACAAGTGAGCGTTGACGGGAAGCTAGTGACTGCCAACTCCGGCTTTGATCATTTCAACTAATATGAAGATGCTTCAAAGCACTTTTTAGGCATGGTCGTTTTGAACTCGAAGTAGTTCAGAAAGTTCGTGGGCTGCACTGGTCACTGCTTCGTGATGAATCTTGCCGGGCTGGCGGGTTAAGCGCTCGATAGGTCCGGAGAGAGACAGTGCTGCGATGACTCGTCCGGACTGGCCGCGGACCGGTGCGGATACAGAGGCCACTCCGGGTTCGCGTTCTCCCAAGGACTGGGCCCATCCGCGCCGGCGCACACCAGCCAATATAGTTGGGGTGAAACGCGCGTGATGCAGTCCCTCGACCATGCGTTCATTGTCTTCCCATGCCAACAGGATCTGAGCTGCAGAGCCTGCCTTCATGGATAACTGAGTTCCGACAGGAATGGTGTCGCGCAGGCCAATAGGACGCTCGGCGCTGGCGATACACACACGGAAGTCTCCCTGCTTGCGGAAAATCTGTGTACTTTCGCCCGTGAGATCTCGCAGTTTGAGAAGAATTGGTCCTGCTGCGCTGACCAAGCGGTCCTCGCCTGCGGCACTGGCCAGTTCCACCAGGCGGTTTCCCAGTTCGAAACGGCCGTGCATGTCTCTGCCTACCAGTCCGTGGTGAACTAAAGACTGAGCGATGCGATGCACCGTAGGGCGCGAAATATCAGTCAACTCCACCAACTGAGAAAGGGACGTTGGTCCGTTTTCTAATGCGTTGAGGATGGCTGCCGCTTTATCTAGAACACCAACACCGCTACCTATTGTCATAGCTCAAGTATCACGTCTCATTATTTGAGATTCAAGTCCGCATACTGGAAATGACCGACTGTGAAGTGTCAAAGTTGAGTTACCACAATTACGTAGCTTGAGGAGTGTGTCGCATGTCCGCCATGCAGTCGCCCCAGACATTGGCAGAAAAAGTTTGGAGTGCACATGTTGTGCGCCAAGGTGAAGGTAATGGAGAGTCCCGCCAGCCGGACTTGATCTACATTGATCTTCATCTCCTACACGAGGTGACCTCACCGCAGGCCTTTGAGGGGCTTCGTCTGGCCGGGCGTCAGCTGCGCCGTCCAGACCTGACCATCGCGACGGAAGACCACAACACTCCAACGCTTGATATCGACAAGCCCATCGCGGATCTGACCAGCCGTACCCAGATTAATACCCTGCGTGATAACTGCAAGGAATTCGGGGTACGTCTTCACTCCTTAGGTGACAAAGAACAGGGAATTGTCCACGTCGTTGGCCCGCAGTTGGGATTGACTCAGCCGGGCATGACCGTGGTCTGCGGTGACTCCCACACGTCAACGCACGGCGCTTTTGGAGCGCTGGCCTTCGGTATCGGCACCTCCGAGGTGGAGCATGTCATGGCCACTCAGTCATTAAGTCTGAAGCCATTCAAAACCATGGCCATCAATGTTGAAGGTACTTTGAAGCCGGGCGTCACCTCCAAAGACATCATCTTGGCCGTCATCGCCAAGATTGGTACCGGTGGTGGCCAGGGATACGTGCTTGAATACCGTGGTTCAGCCATTCGTTCGCTGTCCATGGACGCTCGCATGACCATCTGCAACATGTCCATTGAGGCGGGCGCTCGTGCTGGCATGATTGCTCCAGACGAGACGACTTTTGAATACATTAAGGGCCGTCCTCACGCTCCCAAGGGCAAAGATTGGGATGCTGCAGTAGCAGACTGGAAGGAATTGCACTCCGATGAAGGAGCGCAATTTGATGCAGAGGTCTTCTTGAATGCGGATGACCTGGAACCATTTGTTACCTGGGGAACCAACCCCGGGCAAGGTATTTCACTCTCGCAGCGTGTTCCTTCACCAGAAGATTTTGAAGACGAGAATGATCGCAAGGCTTGCGAACGCGCGCTGAACTATATGGGACTCACCGGCGGTACGCCGATGAAGGACATCCGTGTGGATACGGTCTTCTTGGGCTCCTGCACCAACTCCCGCATGGAAGACTTGCGCGCCGCAGCAACAGTGATCAAGGGTAAGACTAAGGATCCTAATGTTCGCATGATTGTTGTTCCTGGTTCGGCGCGCGTACGACTGGAAGCAGAAGCAGAAGGACTTGATCAGGTATTCAAGGACTTCGGTGCTGAATGGCGCTTCGCCGGTTGCTCCATGTGCTTGGGAATGAATCCTGATCAGCTGGATGAGGGGGAGCGTTGCGCTTCAACCTCTAACCGTAACTTTGAAGGCCGTCAGGGTAAGGGCGGACGTACCCACCTGGTTTCGCCTCTGGTTGCAGCAGCTACCGCCATTCGCGGTACGTTCTCATCACCTAGCGACCTGATCAACGAACCGGCCGCAGTCTAGAAAGGATTACCAAGATGGAAAAGATTATTACCCACACCGGCATTGGCGTTCCGCTGCGACAGAGCAACGTGGATACGGATCAGATCATCCCTGCTGTGTACCTCAAGCGCATTACCCGTACCGGCTTTGAAGATGCCTTGTTTGCTGGCTGGCGCCGGGATGAGTATTTCATTCTGAACCAGGAGCCTTTCAATACCGGCTCTGTGCTGGTAGCTGGCCCCGACTTTGGTACCGGATCCTCGCGTGAACACGCTGTATGGGCACTGAAGGATTACGGCTTCAAAGCCGTGATCTCGGCTCGTTTCGCTGACATTTTCCGTGGCAACTCGGGCAAGCAGGGTTTGGTTGCGGCTGAAGTCGCACAAAGTGACATTGAGCTGATCTGGAAGGAACTGGAAAACAATCCAGGTACCACGGTGACCGTTGATCTTGAATCGCGCACCGTACAGTGCGGATCCATTTCTGCACCATTCCAGATTGATGACTACACTCGTTGGCGTCTGATGGAAGGGCTGGATGACATCGGCCTGACCCTGCAGCATGAAGAGGACATCACCGCTTACGAGGCGAAGCGTCCGGGGCATAAGCCTAAAACTCTGCCAGCTCAGACTGCGGGATAATCAGTCTTTTGTGAAGCTGGAATAATCGGTCCGCTCTTCCCTGTTCTATTAATGGGAGAGCGGACCGATTTGCTCTTTTAGGGCACGCATACTGTTAGGTCCTCCACGTGGCTGAAAGCATGCTCACAATGTGTGCGCCACGGGTTGATCTGAACATACCAGCGGGTATAGAAGCGGTATGCTTGCTTAGTCCTGCCAGTTCGAAAGCTCAGAGGCTTCGGCGGGCGATAACGACAACGCGATGAGGTAATTCATACATGGGTAAGATCTTGACGATCCATGGCGGTGTTCCACTAAACGGCACCGTACGAGTCGGCGGAGCAAAGAACCTAGTGCCAAAAGCCATGGTTGCAGCTCTGCTTGGTAGCACTCCTTCAATTCTGCGCAACGTGCCAGAGATTAAAGATGTCGTCGTAGTACGAAGCCTGCTTGAACTTCATGGTGTCAAGGTAGACCAGGATGAAGCTACCGGTGACCTCACCCTTGATCCGACTCAGGTTAAGACTGCCTCAAACCAGGCCATCGATGCCCATGCTGGTGACTCTCGCATTCCCATCCTCTTCTGTGGACCATTGATCCACTCTTTGGGTGAGGCATTCATTCCAGATTTGGGTGGCTGCCGCATTGGTGACCGCCCCATTGACTTCCACTTAGAGGTACTGCGCGAATTCGGTGCCGTGGTGGACAAGGCTCCTGACGGTATTCGCATCTCGGCTCCTAACGGACTGACCGGTGCCAAGCTCTCCTTGCAGTACCCAAGCGTCGGCACCACCGAGCAGGTATTGCTTTCTGCTGTGCGCGCCAAGGGTGTCACCGAGGTGAGCAACGCGGCTATTGAGCCAGAAATCTTGGATCTGATCTCGCTGTTGCAGAAGATGGGCGCCATTATCTCTGTACACCGTGACCGAGTCATTCGCATTCAGGGCGTTGAAAGGCTCACCGGTTTTGACCACACCGCATTGCCAGACCGCAACGAAGCCGCTTCTTGGGCTTCTGCTGCGTTGGTCACCAAGGGTGATATTTTCGTTCAGGATGCGCAGCAGCGTGACCTGACCGCTTTCCTTCACGTCTACCGTCAGATTGGTGGGGAATTCGAGGTCAAGTCCAACGGCATTCGTTTCTACCACCCAGGTGGAGATCTCAATCCACTGATCTTGGAAACTGACGTCCACCCAGGATTCATGACTGACTGGCAGCAGCCATTGGTTGTTGCGCTGACTCAGGCCAAGGGTGTTTCCGTAATTCACGAAACCGTTTATGAGAACCGTTTCGGGTTCACTGACGCGCTGGTGCGCATGGGCTCCACGGTTCAGGTACACACCGACTGCCTCGGTTCCACCCCCTGCCGCTTTGGACAGCGTAACTTCAAGCACTCTGCAGTAGTTGTGGGCCCAGCTAAGCTCACCGGTGCTGACATTGATGTTCCGGACCTTCGTGGCGGTTTCTCCCACCTGATTGCAGCCCTTGCAGCAGAAGGCACCAGCCGTGTGACCGGCATTGAAATCATCAACCGCGGTTACGAGCACTTCATGGAGAAGCTTGAAGGCTTGGGCGCTAACGTTGAGTTGAGCAACTAACACAAAGGGGTCTTGTCCGTGGTTAAGATCCTGGCTACAGGTGAGTCTGCAAAAACCAAGCGAGTTTTCTCTGTACTGGCCGGAATTGTTCGTCCGGTGATGAATGGATTGATGGGTAAGACGTGGAAGGGTTTTGAAAACCTTCCACAGGGCGGATACATCGTTTGTCCCAATCATCTGACAGAAATTGATCCTCTCGTGGTGGGCCACGCCATTTACAGCAATGGCCGGCTTCCTCGCTGGTTGGCCAAAGAGTCACTTTTTAAGCCACCCGTACTCGGCTGGGTTATGCGTGCTTCTGGTCAGGTGCCGGTATCGCGTAACTCGGCCAGTGCTGGCGAATCCCTTAAGCAAGCTCAGAAGGTTCTGGATGCTGGCGGGGTCATTGTGATTTACCCCGAAGGCACTCTGACCAGAGATCCCAACCTGTGGCCAATGATTGGGCGTACTGGTGCTGCCCGTCTTGCCCTGCAGACAGGTGCTCCCGTGGTACCCATGGCCCACTGGGGAGACCAAGAACTATTGCCGAGGTACTCCAAGAAGGTTTACCTCTTCCCACGTAAACATGTCACCGTATCCGTTGGTCCGCCGGTAGATCTGGATGACTTGCGGGGAGGTCCTCGAACCCGCACCGTTCTTCAGGAAGCGACTGACCGCATCATGGATGCGATTACTGGCTTGCAGGCAGAATTGCGTCAGGAAGAACCACCGGCAAAGCGTTGGGATCCGAGCGAACACGGCCAAGCGCAAACTGGCCGTAGTTTCGAAAAGCCGGATAATTAACCACAACACGTGATCATCACTTTCTAGAGGACTGAGAATGACTAAGCCGCTTCCACGTAAGATCGCTGTGATGGGCGCCGGTAGCTGGGGTACCACCTTTGCCAAGGTCTTGGCAGATTCTGTAGCAGATCAAGAAATTCCGGTGCAGATCTGGGCACGTCGAGATGACGCAGCCAATGAGATCAACGAACGCCATACCAATTCGCGCTACCTGCGCGAAACCAAACTCCCTGCCAACATTTCAGCCTCCTCAAATCAACGAGAAGTGTTGGAAGGCGCAGACTTGGTGGTCTTGGCAATTCCTTCACAATCGCTGCGACGCGAGTTGGCAGTGTTCAAGAAGTACTTTGAGCCTGAAGCTGTGTTGCTTTCGCTGATGAAGGGCCTTGAACGCGGCACTGACCTTCGCATGAGTGAAGTTATTGCCGAGGTGACTCAGTTCCCAGAAGACCGTGTTGCGGTACTTTCCGGTCCAAACCTTGCGATGGAAATTGCCCGTGAACAACCAACTGCATCGGTAGTTGCTTGTACCGATGGGGAAACTGCCCAGTGGATTGCAGAGCTTTGCTCTGCACCGTACTTCCGTCCGTACACCAACGATGACGTGCTCGGCGTAGAACTTGGTGGAATCGTTAAAAACATCATTGCTCTTGCCGTTGGTATGTGTGATGGCATGGGCATGGGTGACAACACGAAGTCCACTGTGATCACCCGTGGCTTGGCTGAAACTACTCGACTGGTTCTATCACTTGGTGGCCGTCTTGATACTTTGGCTGGCCTCTCTGGCCTTGGTGACTTAGTCGCTACCTGTTCTTCGTCCTTGTCGCGTAACAACACTGCAGGACGGCTGCTGGGTCAGGGTCTCTTCCTTGACGAGGTCAATGACCGCATGTCTCAAACTGCCGAAGGCATCAAGTCCGCCCGTGCCGTCTTTGATCTCGCGCGTGCTCATGAAGTTGAGATGCCAATTACTGAAGCAGTGGTTATGGTTCTTGAAGGTTCACTGAGCGTTGAAAACATGGCAGCGCGACTGTTGTCCCGCGAGCTGAAATCTGAAGGAGAACAGAACTAATGGCTGATCGTAAACTCCGAGTCCTGCTCTTGTTTGGTGGACGTTCCTCTGAACACTCGGTATCGTGCGTGACCGCAGCCGGCGTCATGCATGCTATAGACCGTGATCTCTTTGAGGTTATTCCCGTGGGCATTACCCGGGATGGCGGATGGACTTTGCTGGACAAGGATCCAGAAGGCTGGGCTTTAGACTCCGGACAACTGCCGGAAATTTCTACGGTTGATCACCCAGTTCAGCTTTCGCCTGAACCAAACAAGACGTCTCTCCAAGCTTTCGCTGACGCGAAAATTTCAGAGATTTCTGAAGTAGACGTAGTTTTCCCACTCCTGCATGGACCTTTCGGTGAAGATGGTTCGATTCAGGGCCTATTGGAAACCGCGGGTGTGCCATATGTAGGCTCCGGCATTGCTGCTAGTGCCATGGGTATGGACAAGCACTTCATGAAGGTTGTTTTCCAGGAAGCCGGCTTCAATGTCGGCCCGTACGAAGTCATCACCAACAAGCAGTGGCTACGGGACACCGAAGCCGCACTGGCTCGTTGCGAACACTTGGAATACCCACTCTTTGTGAAGCCAGCTCGCGCCGGCTCATCCGTAGGTATCACCAAGGTAGATGTACCTTCTGAGCTTCGCGCTGCTGTGGAGGTTGCTCGTGCCGAGGATCCAAAGGTCATTGTTGAGCAGGGCATTGTTGGACGCGAAATCGAATGTGGCGTTCTAGAAGGCCGCGGTAGTACCCCAGCGCGGGCATCGCTACCAGGCGAAATTGCAGTGGCAGATAACGGTCACACTTTCTATGATTTTGAAGCTAAGTACGTGGACGGCGCCGCGGCACAACTTAGCTGCCCTGCAGACCTGAGCGAAGAGGCCACTGCGGAAATTCGAGATCTTGCCGTCAAGGCTTTTGACTCTTTGGATGCTGAAGGGCTTTCCCGAGTCGACTTCTTCTATACTCCAGATGGTCAGTGGATTATCAACGAGATCAACACGATGCCTGGTTTCACTCCTTCGAGCATGTACCCGCAGATGTGGGATAAGACCGGTATTGGTTATCGCGAACTGATCAATGAGCTCATTGCTCTGGCGACTGAGCGAAACGTTGGACTTAGATAGAACTCGTTTAGCCTCGCAAAGATAATAGCGTGCGACTCGAATCAAATTCGAGTCGCACGCTATTATCTTTTAAACGTTATGGAGAATTTTACAATTCTTCAGACTTGTCGACACTCACGCAGGCCTTCTGGGCGGGGATCTTCGCTGCCGCGTCAGAAAGTGAAGCCAGTACGGTACTGGAAGGGATCACATTGGGATCAAGCACGACTTCAGTTGCTGGAGTCCGTCCGTAGGTAGTAAGCGTCCAGATGCCACTCTTATCGTCTTCGTGGGCAACCCAATCAACGTCATTGACTGATACGCAAGGATCTGTCGTTGGTGTGGGAACTTCAACGCCACAGCGCAAAACTACTTGTGAAGGATCACCCCAAGCGGAGGTCGCCTGAGAAGTGGTGGGACGACGTTCAGCGTCACCAATGGCATCTGGCAGAACAACCATCATTTCTGCACAAAGAGGATTAGAAGCATCGGGTGCCGCATCAACGGCAGCTACGGAAGAGCAAGAAGCAAGTAGCGAACTAGCTACAACTGCCATTGTCAGAACCCTGATAGATTGCTTTCTTTTTGAGTAACGTTTTGGCGACACTTCGGAATTCATGCTGAGTTTGGACACTTTATAAGCCTACATCTCTGTACGGCCGGATAAGATGTATTGAGTTGAAACTGTGAAAGGTAACTAATGTCCTTCGAAACGTACGAAGCGCGACCGCGCAAGAAGAAACACACTGGGCGCAATGTTGTGCTCAGCATCCTTGTTCTAGTGATGGTTGCGGCCCTAGTTGCGGCTGGTTACTTATGGAATCTTGGACGCACCTTCGACTCCCAGAGCGGAAAGATCTCTGACGCTTTCCCGGCCGAAGACACTCGTCCCGAGGTTAAAGAAGAGTCAAAAGACGCAGTCAACATCCTGCTTCTTGGCAGTGACACGCGAGCAACGCGAGACACCGACGAAACTGATGAAGAATTCGGAACCCTGCCAAATGGTGGCCGTTCGGACACGATGATGCTTGTTCACATCCCCGAAGACCGCAAGAACATCTATGTCACCTCGATCATGCGTGATACCTGGCTGAATATCCCTGGTGTAGGATCGGCAAAGATCAATGCCGCGTTTGCCCACGGCGGTGTGTCGAAGGCTGTTGAAACTCTTGAAGGACTCTTTGGCGTCCGTATCAACCACGTGGCATCCATTGATTTTGAGGGATTCAAAGGCCTTACCGACGCGGTTGGTGGTGTGACTATCAATAACCCCATCGCTTTCAAGCAGTCTTTGGCCAACGGCATCACTTTCCCCAAGGGAACCCAGACTCTTGACGGTGAACAGGCTCTTGCCTTCGTCCGTGAACGCAAAGCATTCCCGTCCAGTGACTACCAGCGCGTCAAGAACCAGCAGCTCTTTGTTAAGGCACTGCTGGGCCAGCTCATGTCAAAGGACACGTTGACTAATCCGGCAAAGGTTTCGGACGCAGTGGGACAGATTGCACCGTACATTGCAGTTGATGATTCCCTTGATTCCGCAAAGGTAGCTTCTTACGCGACTTCCATGTTGAACTTGCGTCCAAGCGACATGGATTTCTTCACGCTACCAAACAGCGGTACCGGCCGCTCGGCTGACGGACAATCAATCGTGGTGCCAGATATGGACGCAATCAATAAGTTCGGTAAGGCACTGCAAGAAGACAAGATGGCTGAATTCGTGGAGTCGACTGACCTTTCACGCTAGTTCTGACTTAGGACCGATAATCTATGACCCCCCAAAAGCTCGATACATCCGTGCGTGCCATCAAAGAATGGTTAGCACGGAGTGTGAAGAGTCTCGGGAACCATTCTGACCGGCTCAACGCCATCAATGTTTTCCCAGTAGCCGACGGTGATACGGGTAGTAACCTCTACCTCACCGCTCGCGCTGGCCATGATGCTGTGAGCGAGTTGGAAAGTGATGATATCGGTGGATTTCTAGAAGTTGCCGCGCGCGCCTCAATGGAGTCTGCGCGTGGCAACTCCGGAACCCTCTTTGCCGTTTTCCTCAGTGGACTGAGCGAACCTTGGATTGGGCAAGAACGGTTGACTGCGCCACTTCTCGCTCTAGGGTTAGAACGGGCAAAAGTTCGTTCGTGGTCAGCGCTGAGCGAACCTGTCGAAGGCACCATGCTTTCGGTGATCAACGCGATCGCCTTGGCAGCTGGTTCTACGTTGGCTCATATCAAGACAGACCCTGAAAGTCGTGCTGCTCTGGACACGCTGCTAGTGCAAATGAAACAGGCTGCACAACTAGCGGTCAAGGGAACAGAAACTGAGCTGGAGCCCTTGCTGGAAGCCGGTGTGGTTGATGCTGGTGCGGTAGGCATGCTGATCGTTATTGATGAGTTGTGCGCCGCGGTCAGGAATGACGATACTGATTTTTCTTCCTATGAGTCCTTCCACGGGTACAAGATTCAAGATCCTCATGTGCATAAGAACAGTGAACCTGAATCAGGCGTTGAGGTGATGTGTACTGTGTCTCTTGACGCTCTAGGCGCAGCGACCCTTCGCGGCCAACTAGATGCCTTAGGAAATTCCGTGATCATGTCCCCGGTGAACCAGTTGGAAGAAGATACCTACCGCTGGCGTGTTCACGTCCACGTAGACGAACCACAACCAGCACTTGAACTCATTGGCAAGTATGGTGATCCGGTGAATGTCAGCGTAACGGACCTCTGCACCCACGATGACTGATCAGGGCACAGCACCATTTGAAGATTCTGAGCTTGCTACTTATCTCGGTGGTAAGAATGCTCAAGCCTTAGAAAAGGCATTTGGCTATAGAACAGTCGGTGATTTTCTCTGGCACTTTCCACGTCGCTATGTCGAAGTCGGCGAATTAACTCCCATTGCCGAGCTTCCCTATGATGAGCACGTTACTGTTGTCGCGCAGGTGGTCAATGTTAGTCAACGTCAGATGCACTCGCGCCGGGGATTTATCTTTGAAGTGACGGTGAGCGATGAGCTAAGCTCAGGCGGCCAAGAACTCAAAATGACGTTCTTCAACGGCTACCAGGCGCGCAGTGACTTGGTTGTCGGGACTATCGCCATGTTCAGTGGAAAAGTCGGTTGGTATCAAGACCACCTTCAGTTGAGCCAACCCGATTACGCAGTTCTGGATGAAGCTTCACAAGCGGATCCTCGACCAATCCCTATCTATCCGGCAACAGCGAAAATGCCGAACAAAAGAATTCGTGACTTGATGGGACTTCTCATCCCACACCTATCAGGCGAACGTCTGCCTGAATTTCTTCCGGAAGAGATTCTGCGCGCTCATCGGTACCCTGAACGCCACAGAGCATTTCGCGAACGTCATTCGCCTCGGGAAATCAAGAACGCGTACATCGCCAGACAGCGATTTGCCTTTGAAGAAGCCTTCGTTCTCCAACTGTCACTAGCTGGACGTAATCGTCAACTTGGTACGCAGCAGGCCATTGCGCGTCCACGGGTGGAGGGGCGCCTCGCCGACAAGTTTGATAACCAATTGCCTTTTGAACTGACCGAAGATCAGCTTCAGGTGGGGGATCAGATTTCTGCTGATTTGTCGCAGGCGCACCCGATGCATCGCTTGCTTCAAGGTGAAGTAGGTTCGGGTAAGACCATTGTGGCGTTGCGTGCGATTCTTCAGGTAATTGATGCCGGAGGTCAGGCTGCCCTGCTGGCGCCAACGGAAGTCTTGGCAGCGCAGCACTTCAGCTCCATCAAGAAGATGCTTGGCAAGTTAGCTGAACCCGGGCTCTTTGGCGAAGTTGAGGGAACTGGGGTAGCTCTGCTAACAGGGTCTGCCAAGACGGCTCAACGACGAGAAGCTCTCTTAGGTATTGCCAGCGGTGAGACTGGACTGATTATTGGTACTCACGCGCTGTTAGGGGATCAAGTTCAGTTTGCTGAGCTCGGGCTCGTAGTCGTTGATGAGCAACACCGGTTCGGTGTGGAGCAACGCGATGCGCTTCGTGCTAAATCAGGAAACTGGGTTCCTCACACATTAGTGATGACGGCAACTCCGATCCCTAGAACGGTGGCGATGACGGTCTTTGGTGATCTAGACACTTCAACAATTAAACGTTTACCTGCCGGACGTGCACCGATTCAAACTCATATTGTTCCGATGCAGCTTGCTGGTTATCGGGATAGGTTGTTCTCACGAATCACAGAAGAAGTTTCCCAAGGGCATCAGGTCTATGTGGTGTGCCCCCGTATCTCAGATACGACAGCCGAGCAAGGCGTGCTTCTTTCAACCTATGATGAACCTTCTGGCCAGACAATGAGCGTGGAAGCAATGATGGAACTGCTGGCGGGAATGCCAGAGTTTTCTTCTTTACGTGTCGAAGCCTTGCATTCGCAACTGGACGCGGCGCGGAAACAAGAGCTCATGGATTCATTTGCTCGCGGAGAAATCGACGTACTGGTTTCAACCACGGTCATTGAAGTTGGTGTTGACGTGCATAACGCAACGCTGATGGTCATCATGGATGCTGAGCGTTTTGGTATTTCGCAGCTGCATCAGTTGCGCGGTCGTATCGGCCGTGGTGGATTGCCGGGGACCTGTCTCGTGACGACGTGGTTAGACGCGGACCACCCTTCAGTATCAAGACTAAAAACCATCGAGTCTACCCTGGACGGTTTCGAGTTGGCCGAAGCGGACCTCGCGGAACGACGCGAAGGAAACATTCTTGGTGTTCAGCAGTCTGGCAGTCAATCATCACTGAAAGAACTCAGCATCATCAAAGACCGCACCGTGATTGAGCAAGCGCGCGGTCATGTCGATGCATTAATGAAGATGCCAGCTTGGCAAACGAAGTACCCACGTCTCCTTGAGATTGTCGGAGCCTGGGCCGATGAATCAACTAAAGAATTTTTGAATAAGAACTAGTAAGAGAGGCTGGAATGAGCCGAATTATTGCCGGCGTAGCTGGCGGTCAGCCACTGAAATCAGTCCCCGGAGATGCGACTCGACCCACGACGGACAGAGTCAAAGAAGCACTCTTTTCTCGCCTTGAAAGCTGGGACCTTCTTGCTGGTGCTCGTGTTCTGGACCTCTTTGCTGGTTCAGGTGCTTTAGGAATTGAAGCTGCCAGTAGGGGAGCACGACAAGTAGTCCTTGTAGAGAAAGCTCCAAAAGCGGCTAGTGTTTGTCAGCAAAATGCTGCCCTAGTGAATAAGGTGCTGAAATCTACAGTAGTTTCAGTTCAACGTGGCTCAGTTGATTCGGTGTTGGATAGCTTCGTTAACACTTCGACGGGCCTAGCAACCCGAACATTTGACGTAGTACTGCTGGATCCGCCGTACCCTCTGACCGATGCAGAACTCGAAATCACTTTGCAGAAAATCGCTAAAGTCCTGGCAGCAGACGCGACGGTCATCGTTGAACGCTCCAGTCGTTCACCTGAACCGTCGTGGCCTGAAGAATTGGAGAATTTCTCCGATAAAAAGTACGGGGAAACCCACCTATGGTTTGCTGAACCTGTCGAGGTCTAAACCAGCCCGGGTTTCCGCCGGATACGGTCCTGCGGCTTGGCATTGTTGGATTAGTTCCTCCGAGATCCTCTGATTCGAAGCGGTGAGGATGAGGTTACCCGGGTATCTCTGGGTGAACATCTCTGGTGTTGAACTGAGCATCACGAAATCAAATGCAGACTGCGCAGCGGCAACTTGGGTTTTTGTGAATCGTAATGGGGGATCATCACCGACGTTGACGAACAACAAACCGTCAGTGGTCAGTGAATTTTTCAGTTCGGCGTAATACTCCGGTGTAGTTAAATGTTCGGGTGCTTCGGGACCGGAGAAGATGTCAAGAATGATCACATCAAATTTCTCTTCGGCAAGTTCTTCGGCTAATACGGATCGAGCATCTGCCACCAGCGGCGTGAGCTTGCAATTGGTAGGTAGTGGCAATTGGGTGAGAACAAAGTCTAGAAGCTCTCGTTCAATGTCTACGGCTACGTGGGTACTTGCTGGATAGACAGCGCTAGCCCAACGCGCCAGCGTTAATGCACCTGCTCCGAGATGGAGCATCCGCAAAGGCCTGTCTGAACTACGCAACACCCTCAGGTGATTTGCAATTCGTGACAAGTATTCGTAAAAGACTTCTTCAGGATGTGCCACATTGACGTGTGATTGTTCGGCATCGCCGATGGCAAGTATTTTTGAGCCTGGGACTAGGTCATCATCGTAGATGGTGGCATGTTCTTGCACGAAGCTTAGCCAACGCTTGACCGGTTTAACGCTCATCGGTTCAGGACCTCCGGAAGTAGCTGAAGCTTCTTAACAGCTTCGGTCAAGATCTGGGGCTTTTTACAGAATGCGAAGCGCAGTAATCCTTGGTAGTTGGACACATTCTCTGGCCGGGCAAAAACAGACATGGGGATGGCTGCTACTCCCACCGATTCAGGCATAGCGCGAGCAACTTCAATCGCATCGTTACGTTTGAAGTTATTGATGTCTGCCACGAGGAAATACGTTCCCCGAGGACGAATGACGGGGATACCCGCATTTTCCAGCCCATCAGCAAGAATCTGCGCTCCGGAGGCCAACGATGCTGCGAAGTCTATGAAGAATTTCTCTGGTAGATTCAGCGCCTTGGCCACAGCAGGTTGAAAAGCTGGACCCGACGAGTAGGTGAGAAATTGCTTGATGGTGCGAATCGCGGTAATCAAGTGTTCAGGTCCGGTTGCCCATCCCACTTTCCAACCGGTGAAGGAGAATGATTTACCTGCCGAAGAGATCGTGATTGTTCGTTCGAAGCCGCCGGGCAAGCTCGCGATGGGTACGTGTTTGGTTTCGAAAGTTAGATGTTCGTACACCTCGTCGGCAACAATGATGCAGTCATGTTGGTGTGCCAGGGCAATGACTTCACTCAACACCTGTGTTGAGAACACGGCTCCTGTTGGATTATGAGGATTATTGATCAGAATAACTCGCGTCTTATCCGAGATAGCTTGTCTCAGATCTTCGATGCTGGGTTCAAACGTGGGTGCTTTGAGCTGAACGACCTTGTGCTTGGCATTGGCCAGCCCGATCATTGCTGCGTATGAGTCATAGAACGGTTCAAAGGTAACCACTTCATCGCCAGGTTCTAGGAAGGCAAGTAGAGACGCGGCAATTGCTTCCGTGGCACCGGTGGATACGACTACTTCAGTGTCAGGATCAACATCCAGGGAATAGTAACGTTTCTGATGCTCGGCAATGGCCTGACGTAGTGGCAAGATACCAGATCCTGGTGCATATTGATTTGCTCCGGAAAGAATCGCGTCAACGGCAACTTGCCGAATTTCAACTGGCCCTTCTGTGTCGGGAAAACCTTGACCCAAATTGATGGCTTCATGCTTATTGGAAAGAGCAGTAATCTCTTCAAAGATTGTCACCCCAGGCTGGCCAGATTCGTCTAATAAATTTGCGCCGTGGGCTGTTCTTTGCCATGGAGTCATAGAAACGCTCATAAGTTCATTATGAAGGGATGAATCTCAATAGAGCGGGACATAATCACCACGAATCGACGAAACTGGGGTTTCAACTCAACTATTTTGTTGGGTTCTTGATAGATTCGTGTCATGCGAAGAGCGGTTTGCCCTGGATCATTTGATCCCATTCACAATGGCCATGTTGAGATCATCGCTCGTGCAGCGAGCCTTTTTGACGAAGTGATAGTTGCTGTCTCCACCAACTACTCCAAGAAATACCGATTTTCTGAAGAAGAACGGGTGAAGATGGTCGAAGAGACCGTCGGTGGCCTCAGGGGAGTATCAGCGATCCCGATGGGTCAAGGACTACTTGCAGACTTCTGCAAAGACCATGGCGCTGAAGCCATCGTCAAAGGCCTGAGAAGCACTGTTGATTATGCCTACGAAATACCGATGGCAACGATGAACCGACATCTGACCGGGGTTGAAACTGTATTTCTTCAGGCTGACACCCGCTTTACTCATTTGTCTTCGTCCCTGCTTAAAGAAGTGCAGACTTTGGGAGGCGACGTGACAGAATATTTACCACGTGCTGTCGTGAAACGAATTACGAAGAGTTGACCAACTCCCGTATCGAAGCAGCCATATTGGACAGCGCAAGCTAGTAAGGAATCAATAAGATCATGACTTCTAATCGACCGGTAACTAAAGCGGTCATTCCTGCAGCAGGACTCGGCACGCGCTTCCTGCCAGCGACCAAGGCTATGCCAAAGGAAATGCTTCCTGTGGTAGATAAGCCAGCAATTCAGTACGTAGTGGCGGAAGCTGTTCGAGCCGGACTAAATGACGTACTCATGATCACCGGCCGAAATAAGCGCGCATTGGAAGATCACTTTGACAGGGTTCCATCACTGGAAGCCTCCCTCGAAGCTAAGGGTGACGATAAGAAGCTCGCCTCTATCCAAGAAGCCACGGCCCTTGGAGACATTCATTACATTCGACAGCGTGATCCACACGGGTTGGGACACGCCGTGCTGTGTGCAAAGCAGCACGTTGGCGACGAACCATTTGCGGTACTCCTGGGCGATGACTTGATTCATGAACAAGATGAATTGCTGACTCAGATGATTGAGGCTCAGAAAGTCACTGGCGGTTCCGTCATCGCTCTGATGGAAGTGGATCCTGAACACATCAGTGCTTATGGCTGTGCAGATATCGAAAGTGTTGAAGGTACGGATTACGTCAAGGTCAATGGCCTTGTGGAGAAGCCGGCAAAGGAAGATGCGCCAAGTAATTTGGCGGTAATTGGCAGGTATTTGTTGCACCCGCGCGTCTTCGAAGTACTAGAACACACCAAGCCTGGTCGTGGAAATGAAATCCAGCTGACCGATGCCTTGCAGGAGCTAGCACTTGCTGAAGGTGAAGGTGCAGGAGTGCACGCAATCGTCTTCCGCGGGCGGCGCTACGACACCGGCGATAAACTCAGCTACCTGCAAGCAAATATCACTCTCGCGGTTGAGAACGAAGACCTCGGGGAGGATCTCAAAGTCTGGCTTAAGGATTTTGCTTCCGGTCTATAGTTGAGTCTGTCGGCGAAGACTACTCAGGGTAATCACAATTTCTCTGGGTAGTCTTTTTCATTGCACGAAGTCACTTGGATGGTCCGTTGACTTCTACGGAATGTCTTAGTGGAGAACTTTCTAGTATGAGATTAAAAGATATTGAAGATGCGACGTTCGCATCACGTAGCGCCCGCTACGGTGCCGAACGTAAGAAGAAACGACGCGTTCGCACGATCCTAACGTCTATTGTTGCTGTAGTTTTGGTGGCAACGTTGGGTGCCGGATACTACGTTTTTGACTTGCAACGTCAGTTCAAAGAAAAATCAAATACCTTGTCGCTCAACCTGACCACAGAGCAGCAGGAAGCGCGTCCCGTTAAGGACCCAGATGATGGGTCAATGAATTTCTTACTGATCGGTGTTGACCACGCGGACGAAGATGCCCCATCAAACTCAGCGTTGCAGGGCGCAGTAAGTCAACGTAGCGACTCGATGATGTTGGTCCATATTCCCGAGGACCGATCACAAATTTATGTCATGTCATTGGTTCGAGACATGTACGTTGATATTCCCGGGTATGGGAAAAATAAACTTAACGCTGCTGTATCACTTGGTGGTGTTCCGCTGTTATTGCAGACCGTCGAAGGCATGTTTGACACTAAAGTTGACCATATCGCGATGATCGATTTTGACGGCTTCAAAGAACTGTCCACAGCTTTAGGGGGAGTGAAAGTCAAAAACGACATTCCCTTCACCGCGCACGACACCGACTATTTCTACCCTGCCGGCGATATCACCCTCGAAGGCGATCGGGCACTGCGATTTGTGCGAGAGCGCAAGTCCTTTACCAACGGCGACTACCAACGCGTGGCCAATCAGCGCAAATTCATTGCCGCTGCGGCTGGACAGCTTTTATCGAAAGATACCTTGTCTAATCCGGTGAAGCTTTACGACATCGTGGACAAAGTCTCGCCGTACCTCACCTTTGATGACGGACTGGACGCAGCGACCATGGTGGGTCTGGGCAAACAGCTGAGTAACGTGGATCCAGAAAACATGGCCATGTTAACGGTACCGACGGCAGGTACATCCACCACTGCCGATGGCCAATCTATAGAATTGGCCGATGAAGCCGCGATCAGCAAGATCGGTAAAGCTCTTCAAACTGATTCCATGAGTGAGTACCTCAAGGAAAACCCGCCAGAAGAGAACTAAACCTGGTTGTGCTCTGAACAACACTGAGTTCGTGCGTGAATGAACGACTATTGATTCACGATCAACTAGAATTTGAACATCCGTGCCTTGAAGGCGATGGATAGTTCTAAACCCGAAAAAGAGGAATGAATTCGCATGACAGTAGCGGAGGAAGCCGAGTCTTACGGCTTGCACCGCGTGGGTGCACGTCCTACGCTGGCTAATTACCTCAAACAGACCTGGCAGCGCCGTCAGTTCATTTACGAACTGGCCAAGGCACGAGTTCAGTCTCAGAATCAGCGAAACCGTCTCGGCATGATCTGGATCGTGATCAAGCCTACTTTTAACGCTCTCATGTACGGATTCATTTTCGGTGTGCTGCAAGGCGGCAGCAGGGGTGTGGATTACCCGGTCTTCGTGGTTATTGGCGTGTTCCTCTTTGAGTTCTTCTCCTCTTCGATGAGCAGTGGTGCCAAAGCAATTACGGGCAATAACGCTTTAGTGCAATCTCTATCGTTCCCGAGATTGGCGTTGCCGGTAGCGCAGGTAACGCAAAACGTATTGACCCTTATGCCAATGTTGGGTGTCATGTTCATTTATGCGTTGATACTTGGAACTACACCGAAATGGACCTGGTTTGCCATCATTCCTATTTTGGTTATTTTCTGCGTCTTCAATCTTGGCATTGCCCTAATCTGCGCCCGAATCACCGTGCATGTTCGTGACTTTACGCAGATCCTCCCATTGGTCAGTCGTGTGCTTTTCTATACCTCTGGCGTTTTGTTTAGCGCGGAACGCCTACTGAGCCACTGGCCTTGGATGATTGCCATCTTTGACGTGCATCCGGTGTATCAAACCTTGCAGCTAGCACGAGGAATGGTCATGAACGAAGCTCCTTATGATCCGTGGGCATGGTGGGTCATTAGTGCCTGGGCTGTGGTGACCATGATTGTTGGACTCATTTACTTCTGGAAAGCAGAGGAGCGTTACGGACGTGCGAATTAGCTTTGATGACCTGATCAATCCAGATTTACACCCTGAGTACGAGCCTGCCCCAATTTTTTCTGATGACACATCATTCATTGATGTGGTCAAGCCAGAAGACATCAAGAACTCGCAACTCAATATTGATTCCTCCCGCAATCCTGTAGTTGTCGTCGACAACCTGCACGTGAAGTATGAAGTATTTTCCAGTGGCAAGGCAGTAGGAAATGCTGGCGCGAGACGACTGCTACAGCCAAAGCTGAAAGGCGTTCGCAGCGTTCATGCGTTGAAAGGCATTACCTTTGTCGCCTATGAAAATGAATCCATTGGCGTGATCGGTTCCAACGGCTCGGGAAAGTCTACGTTGCTCAAAGCAATTACCGGCCTGACTCCACCGTCGAGCGGAGCAGTTTACGCACGCTCACGTCCAAGCCTTTTGGGTGTGGGTGCCGCATTGATTCCTGACTTGTCTGGTGACAAGAACATCACTTTGGGTGGACTGGCGCTCGGCTACAACCGTGAAGAAGTTGAAGCCATGCGTGAAGACATCACCAAATTCGCAGAACTCGAAGAGTTCATTGACCTGCCGATGCGAACCTACTCGTCCGGCATGAGCGCAAGACTGAAATTTGCCATCGCCGCGTCAAAGAAGCATGACATTCTCATTGTCGATGAAGCTTTGGCCGTCGGTGACGCTAAATTCCGTAAACGTAGTGAAGCGAAGATCCGTGAAATCCGGGATAGCGCCGGCACAATCTTCAACGTTTCCCACTCCATGGGTTCCATCAAAGACACATGTAACCGTTGTATTTGGATTGAGAAAGGCGTTCAGATGATGGATGGGGACCCGGACTCTGTCATCAAGGAATATCAAAAACATCAGAAAGCAAAGAAGTAAGGCGCGAATGACTGACTTCCCAGGAGTCTCTTATGTCATGCCGGTTCTGAACGAGGCAGACTACCTAGGCGATGCCGTCACCTCAATTCTCAATCAGCAGTACAGAGGGGACAAAGAGCTCGTTATCGCTCTTGGTCCCAGCACCGACGGGACCAATAAAGTTGCACAAGAATTAGCTGAGGCTGATTCGCGCATAACGTTGGTTGATAATCCCCAAGGGCGTACTCCGATCGCCTTGAACCTTGCGATTCGTGCATCGAAGTATCCAATTATCATTAGGGTTGATGCGCATAGTGAGCTGCCCATTGACTACACCGAACGCGGAGTAGCTACTCTGCAGCGTGTTGGAGCTCATGACGTAGGTGGCCTCATGGACGCCCGTGGACGTTCTGCCATTCAGCGCGCTATTGCTGCCGCATACCATTCCAAATTTGGTTTTGGTGGACCGGCCTATCACTCGGGCGCACCCGAAGGGGAAGCAGAGTCCGCGTACCTTGGAATTTTCCGCCGTGAAGTGTTTGATGAAGTCGGTTTTTACGACGAAAACATGTGGCGTGCCCAGGACTGGGAATTGTGCCTTCGCATTCGACAAGCTGGTCACAAAGTGTGGTTTGATCCGGAATTGAAGGTCGGATATTTCCCACGCGACACCTTCGGAGCCTTAGGCCGACAGTCTTACGCCTCCGGAACGTGGCGTGGCGAAATCGCACGACGCTTCCCTGAAGGCAAGTCATTGCGACACGATATGCCTCCACTGTTGCTTGCTGGGGTAGCTGGAGGCGCAATCGCCTTGGCAGTCATTCCTTTCACCAGGGACAGCGCGCCACGACCAGTGTCTGTTCTTTTGGGCCTCACCGCATCGATTCCATTGGTATATGCCGCGGCATCATTATTTGCGGGTTTTTCGTCTAAAGCGAACGGGGTAAAGGAAAAGCTTCTCGCTGCATGCGCTTTCCCTGCCATCCATTTGCCTTGGGCTGCTGGTTACCTCAAAGGACGAATCTTTGGAGCGGCAGGAACTTTTGACAAGGGCCGCGTTAAGTGACTGTAGACAGACCAAAGAATCCAACGTTGGATCAGCTCCGGGCAGTATGCCAACCACCTGAGGTCAAGGCTCGCAAAAATGCAGAGCATTGGACAGCTGAACTCTATCTGCGTCACGTCTCTATTTATCTGACGGCTGTTTTGGTAAGAACTCGGATCACAGCCAATGGTGTGACTGGATTGATGATTCTTGCGGGCTGGTGCATGTCTCTTGCCCTGCTGATACCAGGAATTTGGGGACCGATTCTTGCAGTAGTGCTCTCACAAGTTCAGTTGTATTTTGATTGTTCCGATGGTGAAGTGGCCCGTTGGCGTGCTTCACAATCACCTCGCGGTATTTTTATCGACATGGTGGGACACCACACAACCGAAGCATTGATTCCTATTGCTTTGGGATACCGTGTGTTCAAAGAACTGTCAGTAGACGGTGCGATGAGCACCCAAGCATGGCCAACATTGTTCATGGGTGCTTGCTTGTCAGTTCTGCTGGTATTGAACCGTTCACAGTCCTTGATGGTTCATGCGGCACGAGGCATGGCAGGACTATCTAAGCTTCCAGACACGGCTGAGGCACATGCGGTTTCAACAACTACCGTTATCGGACGCCTACGCTCATTGGCTCGTTTCCTTCCATTCCACCGCTTGCTACACGCAGTTGAACTGAGCTTGATCATTCTGGCGTGCTCGGTGATCTCGGCAATTGCTGGAGTGCCAGGTCTCGCAGAGAAGTGGATGATCTGGATTCTGCTTCCGGCCTGCGTCCTAGTGAATATTGGACACTTCCTGTCCAATATGGTTTCCTCACGATTGAGGGCTTAGAACTTAGCAGTAATTAGAAAAGAAATGGAAAGGGTGACACATGGATAATCGACTCGCTCCTACGATTGGCGTTGTCGTATTGACCATGGGCAACCGTCCGGTAGAACTGCGTCGAGCCTTGGTCTCAATGCTTGCTCAACGAGACGTCAGCATCGACGCTGTCGTTGTTGGCAATGGTTGGGTACCGACGGATATTCCTGAAGGAATCAAGACTCACTATCTTCCCGAAAACCTTGGGATCCCGGCCGGTAGAAATGCCGGTGTGTCTCAAGTTAAGGGGGAGTACCTATGCTTCCTTGACGACGATTCCTGGTTCCTGGATGAAGATTTTCTGATTACCGCTGTCCAACGCTTTAAAAAGTATCCACGGATGGGACTGCTTCAGCCTCGTATTACCGACCCTGAACACAGTGATCAGAATCCAACGCGTTGGATTCCTCGTCTTAAGAAGCGCACTGCTGAAGAACCCAGCCGTGTCTTTCACGTCGGTGAAACCTGTCTGGTCACCACCCGTGAGCTTTTTGATCTCACCGGAGGCTGGGCTGGTGGATTCTGGTACGCACACGAAGGCATTGAACTAGCTTGGCGAATTTGGGATACCGGGACCTACGTTTGGTATGCGGGCGACATGCGTATTGGACATCCCGTAGTTGACCCACGCAGACATGAAGAGTTCTACCGACTCAACGCACGTAACCGTGTGTGGCTAGCGCGGCGAAATTTGCCAGCACCATTCAGATGGATTTACCCAACAACATGGATGTTGATTGAATGTCTGCGAATGCGCAAAAGGCCCAACGCCGTCAACCAATATCTAGCTGGTTGGAAGGCCGGATGGAAAGGTAGCCCCTGGTACCGGGAGCCACGTTCCAAGCTACGTTGGATTACTCTGCTGAGAATGACATTGTCCGGACGACCACCAATTATCTAGCGAGCTCTCTACGCCTCATGGTCTCTCTGGTCGATACAGGCGACGAATGTGATTTGCATTACTTGATTCTTAGTTGCCTTGATGGGTAATTGATACCGTCATCCATCAAATTCAAAGAATTTGTACACGCCGAGGAATCTCGAACCGCATCCACTGAGCCGTAGAATAGCCAGAAGAAGTTACAACAGGAGGAACAAATGGGGAAAACAGTATTAACTTACGGAACTTTTGACCTCTTCCACATCGGACACCTGAATATTCTCAAGCGTCTGAAGGAAAAGGGTGACCGTCTGATCGTTGGCGTATCAACAGACGAATTCAACGCCGTGAAGGGTAAGAAGCCAGTCGTACCTTTTGAGCAGCGTCGAGAAATCGTCCAAGCCATCAAGTACGTAGACCTAGCGATCCCGGAAGAAAACTGGGAACAGAAGCGTCTGGACATCAAGAAATATGATGCCAAGGTCTTTGGCATCGGCGAAGACTGGAAGGGTAAATTCGATGACCTAGGCGATGAGGTTGAAGTTGTTTACCTTCCACGTACGTCCGGCATTTCCACGACAGAGATGAAGCGTGTGCTCAGTGAGTTTGATGAGCGCCATGTTGAGTCTCTGAAGAGTACGCTAGACACGTTGAGCCAGATCGTTAAAGAGCTGAGCTAGCCAAAGTTATATCCGGCAGTCAGTTGAAGCATTCTAGTGAAAGATCCCATGTCTAGCGAGAACATCACCAGTTCCATCAAAGCAAGTGTTAAAGGTGTCTTGCGTAAGGTCGGCCGCCGGCCTGAGGCGAAGCGTCTTACCCGGGCGATGGGCTTTGTAAATCGGCCTGCAGGTGCCAACCTAGGCGTCTCCAACATTCCGGTACCTGGCTCTATCGCCGTGTACTTTGGCGATGGTGCCGACAAGATTTACCAAGTGTCTCAATGGTTGCCAGTTCTTGAAGAACTGCACCAGACCGAAGAAGTCTTGCTGGTATTCCGCACCATGAGTGCCTTCAACGCTGCAGGAAAGCTGACGGATCTTCCAAGAATCTTTGCGCGCCGTTTCACTGATCTCATGGATCTCTATGACGATAATGATCTGAAGTTGGTCATCTACGTGAATAACTCACGTAGCAATTTCCAGTCTCTGGATCATCCACGTCTGGTGCATGTTCACGTTAACCACGGTGAAAGCGACAAGCTTTCCATGGTGTCCAACAAGGCCAAAGCCTACGACAAGGTCTTTGTTGCTGGTCCGGCTGCGATCAAGCGTCACGAAGCCATGCTGATCGACTTTGACTTCAATAAGTTGGTTGTCACCGGACGCCCGCAACTTGATATTGATTTCAAGCTTGAACTTGAACCAAGCGACAAGTTTGATGTCATGTATGCGCCCACCTGGGAAGGCGAAAACGAGGATAACAACTACACCTCGTTGGATCGCTACGGTGTAGCAATCGTTGAAGCTTTGTTGGCCAATCCAAGCCTGAGGATTATCTACAAGCCGCACCCGAGAATTGAGACAAGTAAGACTTCTGGGGTCGCTCAAGCTCATCAGCAAATTAAAGATCTGTTGCAGGCGTCCATCGATGCCGGTGCCGGTCACGTCATTTCTGAACAGGGCAATATTCTGGCCATGTTTGAGTCCACGGACGCGTTGATTACCGATGTGTCGAGCGTCGGATTGGATTACCTGTACTTGCAGCCAGGGAAGCCTTTGGTGATTTCCGATCGCCGTAATAACCGTGAGAACCTCTTGCGGGACGCGCCGATTGCTCAGGCCTGTCACGTGATTGACCGCAAGTCTGTTGATGACCTGCCAGCACTGTTCGAAGATGCTCTCACCAATGATGAGCATAAGACTGAACGCCTAGAAATGCGCGAGTTCTACTTCGGCGAGTTAACCCGTGGAGAATCAACCAAGCGCTTCCAGCAGGTTGTCAAAGACCTGATTGCTCAACGCCAAAAGAACTTGGTGAATTTCCGAGGTTGGCATAGTTAGGCGTCAATAGTTTTTCATATGAGCACCACGAGCCTTCGTCATCTGGCTTGGGGTGCTCATTCTTCTGTATTAAGTTCTGCCCTTAACGATCCCAACACTCAGTCTCTTATTGGAGAAATTGGGCCGCTGCTAAGGCAGAATCGATAGTTATGCGGGCACATGTCATCATGTGCCCAAAAGTTTGATCTCGCTTGAAGGAAACAAAACTGGTGGATGATTTTCGTACACGCGTAGCCCTAGGCATTGGCCGTCGCATTGAACGGTTGGGCCGTTATCGGGTTGCAGCTCTGTATTACGAGCGCACCTTGGCCACAGGTCTTTCGCAGTCTGCAGAAATTCAATTCCGCTATGGTTTTAGCCTTTACAAGTGCAAACAGTATGCAAAGGCCATGTCACAAATCGAGGCGGCGGTAGCACGTCAGCCGCATCGTTTCGGATGGATCCAGACTCTAGCCCTGACCATGCAGCGTCTGAAAAAGTATGACCGTGCTCTTGAACTGTTTGAAGCCGCCAGCCAAGGTGACCCAACTAAAATTGTCTGGCGCATCCGTTGGGCAAAATGTGCTCGTTTGGCGCGCAGGGGAGATGCCGCCTCAGCAGTACTCGACAAACTTGTAGCAGACTTCCCCGAGACTCCAGAAGCGTCTGCTGCCATTGCAAACTTCTTGCTAGACAGCAGCCAACGCTGGCGCGAATTAGATATACGCCTGCAATACGAAAACCAACACACCCAGGACCCTAAGTGGTCATTCTTGACCGCTGAGGCCGCAGCCTACATGTCCCGCTTCGAGCTGGCGGAGCAGCATTATCGCAAGGCGCTGGAACTCGATGATCAACAGGTGAAATATTGGTACGGTCTTGGACGTAGTTTAGAGGAACAGGGCAAACACGAAGAAGCTGATTCAGCGTACTCTAATGCTGTACTGCGCTCGACCGATACTTCGGTACAAAAAATTGGTATCGGTAAACTTCACGAACGTGAAGATGACTGGAACCGCGCCCTAGATGCTTATGAAGCGCAACTGGCTGACGTTGAAGAAGACGTTGATCTTTATCTGCTTAACTACCGTGCCGGTGAAGCAGCTTCGCGTCTTTTTGAATTCCGTCAGGCTGCCGAGTATTACCAGCATGCCGAAGAGCTCGCCGAAAGCATTGAGGACCGGGTTTTGGCCGGTTACGCGCAGGGACGCGTGCTCTCACGTGCAGGCGATTTCGAAGCTGCTTCTAAGAGCTTCTCGCGCTTTGTTGATGGGCTTTCCGAGCAGAAGCGCGTGGATGCGGCTGTCGCATTATTCCGCTACGCATACAGCCTGCACCAAACTGGCCAGTATGCCCAAGCCAGTGAACGCTACCTCCAAGCAGCTTCTGAATGGGGCTATCTTGGCGCATCCTTCAGAGGTTCTAAAGCCGCTGGCCCCCGCGCCAATGAGCACAGACAGCGTGCAGCTATTTGTGCTGCGCGGGGTGACTGGGCCGGAGCTGCTTCGGCGTATGCTGAGGCGATTTGGCATGCCTCATCAACTGAGCGACAGTGGCAGGCCCGGGCCGGTCAGGCTTACGCAAAGCTAGGCAATTTTGAGCAAGCCTGCCATTACTTTGAGGGCATGTTGCTATTCACTGAAATTTCCGTGGCTGGTCTAGGTAATGCGCTGAAGGGAGTGGGCCGCCGTCGTGGTGCTTTGGCTATCCACGCACGTGATGTTGAAGAGCTGGATGAGAATCTTGTGCTCTTTGAGTCCTCTCACGGCAAGAATGTTCACTGCCATCCGTTGGCAATCTATCAAGCGATGCGACAGGACCCGCGTTTTGCTCACTTCCGTTTTGCCTGGGTCTATAACGAGTCTTCTGAGATTCCTGCTCAGCTGGCCAATGATGCGGACGTTGCAATCATCAAGCAGCATTCGGACAAATACATCAAGCTACTAGGGACAGCTAAGTACCTGGTCAACAACGCGACATTCCCTACATACTTTGCTCGTCGTGACGGCCAGAAGGTCCTCAACACTTGGCATGGCACACCGCTAAAGTTCATGGGCAAGCTCGTCAAGGATGGCGTGGCTGAACACCGCAATGTCCAACGTAACTTCCTGCAGACCACTCACATGATGGTGCCCAATACTCATACTCTCAAGACATTGAGCACGGATCATGATCTTGACGGCTTGTTCCCCGCTAAGGTCGCTTTGAGCGGATCTCCTCGCATTGACCAGATGGTGAATATGAGCCCGGAGCGTCGAGACGAGATTCTGAATGAGCTGGGTATTGATCCGCTGAACCACCAGAAAATTGTGCTGTTTGCGCCAACCTGGAGAGGACAGCTCAAGGACCGTTCATACGATGTGAACGGACTCGTGGAGGACCTAGCGACCTTGGCTCAGGGAGAGCACCACATGCTCTTCCGTGCCCATCGCTTCGCAGAACAGCTCATTGGTGATGCTGAACTCGATGCCACAGTGGTGCCTTCTTCCATTGACACCAATGAATTACTCGCCGTTGTTGACGTACTGATCACCGACTACTCATCGATTTTCTATGACTTCTTGCCAGCTAAGAAGCCGGTTATTTTCTATACCCCGGACTTTGAAGCCTATGAAGCAGAGCGTGGACTGTACTTTGAACGCTCCACCTGGCCAGGTGAAGTGCTCAACTCAATTGACGATGTTTCAGCAGAGCTCAAAGCAGCGCTTAGCGTTGCTGATAGACAGCTGCATAGTAACTTCGCCAAGAATCTTGAAGACTTTGCCCCAATGGAAGATGGCAAGGCAACCGAGCGCGTCATTGAATTCTTCTTCTTTGACGATGACTCGCATGTACTTGCACCCGTAGAGGATGAACGCAAGAAACTGTTGTTCTACCAGGGCCCGTTCAAGCCCAACGGCATCGCGACAGCCTTTACGAACCTCATCGGTTCGTTGGATCCTTTGAAGTATCACGTGTCCGTAGCTGTTGATATGGGTGCGGTGGCCAGTAATGCCGATTCCTTAGAGATCCTGAATTCTCTGCCAGAACATGTAAAAATCCTGCCACGTGCCGGAGCTACCATCATGTCTGCCGAAGAACGTTGGGTATCCGACGGATATCACGCTCACCGTGGTTTCGATTCACCGGGTGCCGAACAAGTCCACTTGGGTACTATGGCGCGCGAGATGCAGCGTTCCTTTGGGGATGCGCGCTTTGACGCCGCTATCGATTTTGAGGGTTACTCGCGATTCTGGGCTAGCTTGTTCGCATCGGCTCATACCAACGCTGAAAGAATCTACATTTACCTGCACAATGACATGGTTGGTGAATGGAAGCTTCGCTTTGGGACCATGCCAGGACTCTTTGCGACCTACCGCCACTATGATCAGTTGGTCTCCGTGACGCAAAGCGTGGGGGAGAAGAACGTCAAGGAACTCTCCAGCCAGTTTGGTTTGGAAGAAGAAAAATTCACCGTATCTGAAAACCTCTTGGATCTTGAGAAGCCATTACTGTGGTCCACGTTGGAAGAACCAGTTCATACCTTCGAAGGCGACGGGTTGACCGTATTCGCCAACATGGCACGACTGTCCCCAGAAAAGGGGCAGATGAAATTGTTGGAGGCTTTCGCTCAGGTACATGAACAGCACCCGCAAACTCGTTTGTTAATGATTGGCGATGGCCCACTGCGCACTGATCTTGAAACTGAAGTTGATGCTCGTGGTCTCACTGGCAAGGTGGTTATCACCGGCCTCTTGTCGAACCCATTCCCGACGCTGAAGACTGCTGATTGTTTCGTCTTTTCTTCAGACTATGAAGGTCAGGGATTGGCGATGGTTGAAGCGATGATGTTGGGCCTACCAGCTATTTCTACCGATGTGGTGGGTTCACATAGTGTGCTTATCGATGGTTACGGATTACTGGTTGAAAACTCCGCTGCCGGCTTAGTCGATGGTATGAGCCAGTACCTGAACGGTTATCAAGCTGAGAAGAAATTCGACGCACAAGAATACCAAGACGGCGCACTTGCTCAGTTTGAACAGCTCGTTGACGGCGTAAAAGTCTAAGCACAGCTAAAACGCAGAGTACAAAGTAAGAAGTGGCGTGTTCTAACGATTGTTAGAACACGCCACTTCTTAAATTTCTCGTAGCTGCTTCTAGCCTTCGGCCCGAGCTTCAACCAAGGCTAGTGATTCTGAAACAAAACGTTCCATACTGGCTCCTGGTGAGACATCTCCGAAGTAGTACTCAACGACTTCACGCAGACGCGCGTCTTCCTCGGATAACGCCGAACGAACGAGGGTGCAAATGTCTTCAGATGCCTCCGAATTCAATCCTGGGACTTTGGACAGGGCAGGGGAATCCGTGACCGTAGCTTCTTTTGAGACTGGGGTAGTGACGAACATTGGTTTACCGGTAGCCATGAAGTCATAAGTCACTGCCGAAATGTCTGTAATGCAAAGATCAGAGGCAGACCATTGCCATCCCCAGTGTGCGGTGTCATCAAAAAGTAAGCGGGCTGCTGAAGTTGCGTTTGCCGCTGCCAACTTCTCACGGATGCGTTCAACGGCTTGACCGTAGGCGGCTGAATTCACGCCTGAACGTGGATGCGGGCGGAAAATTACGTTGAAGCCACCGTCCTTGATCAGCGCCTCAACCAGCTTTTCACCATGCGAGACTACCGAACCATATTGCATGGAAGGGCGGTCACCTTCCCATGTTGGCGCGTAGAGCACCGTCGGAAGAGACGTATTCAGCGAGTACGGGGCAAGGTAAGAAGCATCAATCTGCGGCCGGCCGATAAGGCGAGTACGGGACTGCGCATCAAAGTTGCGCAGGTGCAGGTCCAGCCGATCACGGGCGGCCTGACCCGCAGAGAATACGTAGTCGTAGGCTTTGAGCTGGTTGGACCACATGTAGGCCTTTTCGCTTTCGCCATGGCTGATAAATACGTGATCCGGGCTGTTGAAACGCATCATCTGGAAGTTACGGATGTTTTGGTTCACATAAAACACCAGACGCAAGTCCTGGGTGTTGACGAGTTTTTCAACGTCTTCAATGGTCGGTGCATAGTGAATGGGTAGCGGGCACTCTTCACGCAGTTCCAAAGCGGAGTCTGGACGACGGGTAATAACGACAACTGGAACGTGCTGCGCCAAGTGTTTGAGCGGTTCGTACCACTGGCGAATCTGGTACGCGTTGACCATTTCGTCGGCAAAATACAAGGCGACCTTGTAGCGGTTTTCACCGGTGGGCAGCTGGTAGAGCTCACTAGCATGGCGTTGAATGAATTTGCGCTGTTGCCGGGCCGTCAAGCGTTGTCGGACGTAGGAAGCCGCGCTATTCAGATTTTTCAACACCGTCATTTGGGATCCTCCACCATACATACACGTCAAATGTCCCTCACAATCATAGATGCCCGGATTAGGCTGACGCGGTTGCCATGCCTGATACTCGAACCGGTACCTGAGGTCATTAGTCGTCTTTTCGCCCTCCGGTGCGCTACGCTGTGGTGAGTGCAACACCGTCATCAGGGGTCGATAGCTGGTTTCAGTTTGGGATCTTGGGCAACGGCAAGCTAAGATAAAATGTCGGACTATGTTTCTATAGGAGTCATCATTAGCGATAAGCGTTCTGATCGATCGTCACACGGCGAACTCGATCGCAACTCGCCTCTGGTTTTTTCAACCAGGGAGCTCGGCCGTTCGCCTGGCTCAATGAAAACTCTCAATGAGCAGGTTTCGGCTCCCGCAGATGTGGGAAATGCACTCATCGGCATTCGTGGAGGATCTGAGCTTGACTTAGATCTTCGCTTTGAAGCCGTGCATGAAGGAATTTTGGTATCGGGTACCGCTACAGCGCAAATTGCTGGGGAATGTGGACGATGCTTGGATCCTATCGAGTACGACTACAAGGCTGATATTCAAGAGCTCTTCTACTACGAAGAGAGCGAAGAATTCGAAGACGATGATGATGTGGATCAGTATTGGGTAGTCGGTGACTTGATTGACATCGATCCGGTACTACGGAGCGCAGTGGTTACCGCCCTGCCGTTCCAGCCGGTTTGCAAGGAAGATTGCTTGGGGCTCTGCAATGAATGCGGAATCAACCTCAACGATGAACCCGAGCATCACCATGAGGTACTTGATCCACGTTGGGCGGCGCTAGCGCAGCTGTCCGACAATGTCACTGAAGATAGTGACGAAAACTAAAACGTTAGACTAGAGAGAAGAGAAGTAGTCGTGGCTGTTCCAAAGCGGAAGATGTCCCGTGCGAATACTCGTGCCCGCCGTTCTCAGTGGAAGGCCACCGCGCCGAACCTGGTGAAGACCGTTGAAAACGGTCGCGTAACTTACAGCCTGCCACACCAGGCTAAGGTTGTCACCGACTCGGCCGGTACCGAACTGTTCCTTGAGTACAAGGGTCGCAAGGTCGCTGACGTCTAAGACATGTCTTCTAAAGAAGAACTTATGAAGCGTCTCGGAATCGATATCGATTCCGAGACGTTTCGTCTTGCATTCACCCATCGCTCGTATTCATACGAGAACGGTGGCATTCCAACGAACGAACGCCTTGAATTCCTAGGCGACTCGATCCTTGGCTTCTGCGTGGCAGAATACCTTTACGCTAAATTCCCGGATCTGCCCGAAGGCGATCTCGCCAAACGCCGTGCTGCCATTGTCAGCACGCGTGCGCTGGCCATGATTGCCCGAGATCTAGAAGTTGGAGAACATCTTCTCCTCGGACGCGGCGAGGCCCAGTCCAATGGTGCCGATAAGTCATCCATTCTGGCTGACACCATGGAATCAATTCTCGGTGCCACTTACCTAGTGCAGGGAATGGACGCAGCTCGTGCATTCGTCCTACGCTTTGTCACACCTTTACTTGAAGATCCTCGCCTGCTCGGTGCTACCACCGACTGGAAGACCGTCATTCAAGAAGTCGTCGCCTCCCGTAAGCTAGGCGAACTTCGCTACCAGGTCACCGGTTCCGGACCGGATCACGCCCGTACATACCTCGCCGTGCTACATATCGGTGATAAGGGGTACGGCGAAGGCCACGGGCCATCGAAAAAAGAAGCTGAACAGGAAGCAGCCCATCAAACATGGTTGCAGCTTAATCCTGGCGAGCAGATCCCAAAGAGCTAAGCACCACGCAGATGCCTGAACTGCCAGAAGTCGAAGTAGTCCGTCGGGGATTGGAAAAATGGGTCCGCACCCGGACGATCGAATCCGTTCAAGTGCTGGATCCACGTTCGGTGCGACGGCACCTTGACGGTCCACAAGACTTTGAACAAACGCTCACTGGTTGCACCATTTCGTTGGCAGTTCGTCGTGGCAAATTTCTCTGGCTCGGTCTGGATGGCCTAGAAGTTCCAGCCGTTCTCGTGGCGCACCTAGGCATGAGCGGTCAGCTGCTGGTAGAAGAACCGGAAGCTGAAGATGAAAAGCATCTCAAAGTCAGGCTATCTCTAGCGCAGCATCTAGATTATCCGGGTGAACTCAGATTTGTTGACCAACGGATTTTCGGTGGCATGTTCATTTCTCCACTGGTAGCAACACCGGACGGGTTACCTGCCGGTGAAGGAACAAACGACCTGGCCATTCCTAAGGCCGCCGCACATATTGCCAGAGATGTCTTAGATCCACATCGAAGCGCCGAGGAACTGTACCTTGCTTTACGCAAACGGAGTACTCAGCTTAAACGAGCCATCTTGGACCAGAGCGTAATCTCCGGAATAGGCAACATCTACGCCGATGAAGCCCTATGGCAAGCAAAACTCTCCGGCTTGCGTAAGACAGCCACGATTCGACGTCCCGAAGTACAACGACTTAACGAAGCACTCATCGATGTGATGACCCGTGCCTTGGCTGCCGGCGGCACAAGCTTTGATTCCTTATACGTAAACGTCAATGGAGCCAGTGGCTATTTCGCGCGCTCACTGAATGCCTATGGTCGTGAAGGCAAAGAGTGCCTGCGTTGTGCTCAGGACGGCCGGGTATCACTGATTCGGCGCGACGCGTTTATGGGACGCTCATCTTATACCTGCCCCGTTTGTCAGCCGTTGCAGAAGAGAACGTAAGCGGACGGACTGCGTAGAGTACTTGTCACATTGGGCGATTGGCAGTTAATTCCCTATTACCCAATCAGTCCTGCATGCGGTAAGTGGGTGCCTATAGTCTGGCCACCTGATGGATTCCTAATACCATCTGTCATACTATTTCGTCGTATTTGGCATTTGAACCGGGCTATTTCAGCTTGTTCTCCACGAAGGTTACTCTTGAGTTGATGCGAAGGTTGATCGGTGCCTGTGACTGTGTTGCCGTCGCGGAGTTTGCGACTTTCAGCAATTTGCGAGGAGCAGATCGCGTTGGTGCGTAAGCAATTGCCGTATTGCTCCTGTTGGATGGCTTGCTCGTAACCGTTAAGGTAAGCGAGTATCTGTGCGGGAGCGATGGTTCGGGGTTTTGGTCGGCCCGGGTGCAGAATAGCGTTTGAAGGTACTTCTGTTCTTACAAGCGGTGTGAAATCTCGTTACTTCGTGGGCACTGAAACTCATCTCTTCGTGGACAGTGAATCTCAAGACTTTGTATGTCCTGTCTCATCACTTCGTGGACACACGAACTCATGAGTTCGTGGACACCATGTCTCAACAGTTCGTGGACAAAAACAAGACTGCTTTCTGGCACTGTCGAAAACATGACAACTGCTCTTCCACCACGCGTGCGATCCATGATCATCAACTTCGATCCCGCGCAACCAGATGCCCTGAGCATCAGCGAATTCTGCAAGACCCAGAAAATCTCCCGAAGTATTTTCTATCGACTTCGGCATAGAGCCGTCAACGAATCGGCTGCGGCTCTTCACCCGCAATCCAGAGCGCCGAGAAAGCCAGCCAGGACATACGGCCCAGAAGTGATCAACGAGCTGATGAAGATCCGCCAGAAACTCAAAAAGGGATGGTTGGGACTACGGACCCAAAACCATTCATTACGAAGCAACGATTAACGAAGACACTTTCCCGGGCGGCAAGATTCCGTCGGTTGCTACGATAGGCCGCCTGCTGGCCGGCGTGGGTCACGTGGACCGCAACCCTCGCAAGCGGCCAAAATCTTCCTACGTTCCCTTCGCGCGGTCAACGGCTATGGCCCTGTGGCAACTTGATGCTTTTGAATACCGAACCACGTAAAATCAGCTCATCACCGTGTATCAACTCATTGATGATGCCAGCAGATTCGATGTTGGCTCCCGAGCGTTCCAACGCCATGAAAACAGCCAGGACGCTCAAGAAGTACTTGCGCACGCCATCGCGGAGTTCGGTGCACCACAAGAAGTACTCAGTGATAATTCCAAAGCGTTCAACCAGTTACGTAGCGGCACATTCGGTTCAGTAGAAATGTTTCTCGCATCCAAAGGAAGCATGTCGATCACAGGGCTTCCAGGACGGCCTACTATTCAGGGGAAGAACGAACGTTCACACCGTACGTTGCAACGCTTCTTGACGGCGAATAAGCCACAGGATCTGGCCGATGTTCAGAGGCTACTCAAACGGTATGGGGAACATTACAACAAACGCAGACCGCATCAGGCCTTGAACCAAGCGACCCCACAGGCTGCCTGGGAACTGTTGGAGCATACACCGGCAACCGAACCGATTCACTTATCAGTATTGGAAGCGAAAGCCGCAGAATATTTGAGCAAACGTCGCTTGGTACAGCCTACGGCAAGGTTGGATGTGGTCGTGTCGAAGTCAGGTGAAATCATGAAAAGCACTCACGATGAATCAGATCCTGTGCGCCTGTTGGAATCTAATCAGATGCTCGTGGAAGTCACCAAAGAAAACCGGCGCACGTTCTATCAAGGTTTCACATTTCGTTGCCCACACCGTTTGCTCGCCGCCAGTTCGTTAGGACGATTACGGACACGCAATTTTTGTTGTCTGATCCTGATACGAGTGAGGTTGTCATGTCCTTCCCTTTACCGATGGTGGCACTCAAAGTTGAGGGAAGTTCGTTTCGTCGTATTCAATCAGGGGTATTCAGATGACATTGACGACGCGTCAGTGGGAGAAGAAAGCTGAGCAGTACCGTGCCATCATTCAGGCTCGTGAGGAGCAATCGCCGACGTTCTTCGATCATCACTAGATTGTGCGCGGTTACCAGCCGCTCAACGCGGTTGGTAACTGTGTACAAAGTCTTGAGATCCACTGTCCACGAAGTGATGAGTTTCAGTGTCCGCGAAGTGACGAGATTTCACACCATCTGTCCGGACTAGAGGTACCCACTAGCCGCATTCAGCAAACAGGAATATCAACCTCATGGAACGCAAAGCACTGGCAGTCGCTGAAGGGAAAGCACCGATGAAGAAGGTGCGGTTCCTGAAAGTGACTGGGGCTGAGAAAGAACTGGATGAGAAGGTCATTGAGCGAGCCAGGATGTTGGCTGGCCTGAAGGGTTACGTCACGAACCTGCCGGTCGAATCGGTGCCGGCCACGCAGGTGATTAGTGCTTATCACGATTTGTGGCAGGTGGAGGCCTCGTTCAGGATGACGAAGTCAGATTTGCGGGCCATGCCGATTTTTCATCGTGAGAAGGATTCGATTGATGCGCATTTGACGGTGGTCTTCGCTGCGTTGGCGATTGGCCGGCATTTGCAGGAGCTCACCGGATGGCCGTTGAAACGGTTGATCAAGAGTTTAGAGGCTTTGCGGGCTTCGCGTGTGTTGATCAACGGGGAAGAAAGGACTTTTGATGCTCATGTTCCAGCAGATCTTGAGTCGGTAGTCAAGACCTTGCTGGAGGGTCACTAAGCCATGGCACGAAACAGGTCGGAATCGGGTTCAGCGTTGTAAGTGGCAAGAGAACGGATGGCGGCAGGTAAATAGACGTTAAATCTAGTGTTGAGTAACAGCGCCGTGTTATCCCTAGCTCACAGTGAGATCTAGTTCAACGAGTGTCGTTTGATTTTTCGTTGCGTACACTTTTCCGTTGGCGCCACTCGCTGCGCGCACCCCCAACTTGGTTTTAGCGACATCGCCAATCTGGTGGCTGCGTTCGTGAAGAAAATCGATGAGGGTAGCGCGACCTGATGCAAGATGCACGACACGATCTCCTCCATCAAGAAGGGCGATACTCGCGTTGTTCCATCCAGCCCGAGCCTGCGAGTTATCAGCCTTGGTCAATTTGTGTTTCTTGGCCAGTTTGCCGGTGCGAATATCAATCACGGCAATTCCTTCAACGTCGGAAACAAGCAACCATCCGGGAACGAGCGAAGCTGCATAGAGTGCTCCGGTATTGGAGACCGGCTGGGATTTCCAAACGATTTTTTTCTTTTGGATATCAAACTTGAACACGTATGCCGCACCATCTGTGTCAGGGATTCCGTATCCATTACGTACCGATGTCGTGCCATATAAGTATGCATCGGTAGCTGCAAGTGAGACTATCGAGTGCCCCTTGATGAAGCCTTCATCGTTTCCATCAAGAACCCATTCAACGCTGTTGTCTCCAGGATTGATCATCCCGATCACGCCGCCTGAACGGCCGTAGGCAGGGACGGTTCCGAAGAAGACATTTGTAGAATTTCTTGCCCAGCCAAAGGGACGAGACTGACGATATTTTGTCCCGAGTCTTATAAATTTGTCATATGCCGCAGGGTCCGAACGCCGAGTGGTATCAAGATTAATCAAGTCGGCACCGTCATAAGAACCTAGGTAAGTTCTGTTTGGGTTGAACTCGATCATGCCTTCGATTTGGTTGATTTCCGCAACTTGCGGGGGAGACTGCCAGCTGTGACCAGATGTTGGATTCAGCGCGACAACGCTACTACCCATGTAACCGCCGAGGTAGATGTTGCCATCGCTATGGCCCAATAAGGATTGAATCGTCAGTTCGCCTGGTTCTACTGGAATGTTCACAGTTGCTGAGACACGACGATTGCTGACGTCAAAGATTTCAACCTTTACCCCTTTGGTGCTTTGACCTATCATGGCAACCTGCGTGCGGAAGGAGACCATGGACAAGGGCTTATCCATGGTCACAGTTCCCATTGCGGTATCGCTCCACTTTGTGGTGTCGGTGCCATAGATCTGTTGATCGGTCACCGTGTAAGTGTTTGCGCTTTCTCCGACCAGAGCAGAAGCCATTCGTTGGTCCCAAACACGGTCAACTCGCCCAGACCATTTCTTAGTGGTGGTGTCGAGCAGAAGCTGTTCTTTGATATCACTGGCTGTGACCGCAACCTTGGACCCAAGAGCAGTAAGGCTGCTGATAAAACCTTCGTCAATCTTCTGAGGAAGATTGATTTCAGTGACATTTGAAGGGTCCGAAGCAGGGAAGGAATAGACCTTCGGGTCGACGGATCCTGTGCCGGCCCAGATGATGTCACCTGAGCTGATGGTTAGGTGTCGAACATAATCTGCCTTGGCTGCAAGGCGCTGAAACACGGTAATTTTCTTGTCATCTCGTGCATATTTGAAAACCGAGCCGTTGGGGTATGTTCCTCCCCAAACGTTGCCTGCCGAATCTAGATTGAGCTCATATATCGTTGTCGCACCTTTAACGACTCCCAGCTTGCTAACGTTTTTAGGATCCGTTGGAGTCCAGGAATAGACGATCGACTTGGTTCCGAAATACAGGACCTTGCGTTGGCTGTCCCAGACCATGGTTTCTATGCCACCGTTTTGGCTGTCCTTGATCTGAAGCGTGTGCCTTACGGACTTGTTCTTTGTATCCAGAATTTGAAGCTGGTTTTTCAACCCCGCGATGCTGACGGCCAGGAGTGGATAAGGCGATGCACCCAAGCCTTTAAGGGGTTCGACACTCTTGACTTTTACGCTGGGGAAAGCGCCAGGATAACTTCTGGCAATGCCAGGTGTGCGCGACCCTTCCTTCAAAGTCGAGATGACACGTGGGTCCCGATTTTTCAGTGTCGACTTAGCAGTAGGAACGGGCTTGGGTGATTCGGTCGCAGTAGGCGTTGGTTGGCTAGGAGTTTCTTGTGGTGCAGTTGTGCAACCAGACAAGGTGGTCAGAGCGCCAGCAGCACCAAGAACGGTCCAAGAAAGTACTTTTCGACGTGAAATAGATGAAGGATTGTTCGGCACGTCTAAGTGCAATGGATTCGCTCCTGAAGTTGCGGTAGATCCCTGTACTTCTCCAACCTATCAAGTCATTGTGGGTTCTGTCTGGGAACGTCTAAACTTTGCAGAACAAATCGAAATGTAGCTTTGAGATATGCCGAACGAGTATTAATCAGATGCTCAAGGCACTGAGATTGTTTTCTGGACGACGGCGAAAACAACCCTGGCCTTATCGGTTTGGCTACGCCGAATAAGCGCTGAGCACCTCGTCGTTAAAGGGAGCCCACGCCTCAACAGCCCACTGTCCAAAGTTTTTATCGGTCAGGGTGACACAGGCTAGACGGTGAACAGGATCGACCCAGAGGAAAGTTCCTGACTGTCCGAAGTGCCCGAAAGTACTCGCTGGATAGTTGGCTCCGGTCCAGTGTGGATTTTTGGTGGATCGAATTTCGAAGCCCAGACCCCAATCGTTGGGATTCTGTCGGCCGTAACCAGGCAGGATGCCGGCGAGATTTTCGAAATGCACTCGTGTGGCATCATCAAGAGTCTCTTTGGCAACAATGGTGGGGTTCAGCAGTTCAGCTGCGAACTTAGTCAGGTCTGCTGCTGTGGAACGGCCATCTTTAGCGCAGCTTCCGGCGATCTGAGTTTGGGTCATACCTAGTGGAGCAAAAACTGCCTCGTGCGCGTATTCGGCCATGCTCATTCCAGTTTGCTGCTCCAAATGCGCAGCAAGCTTTTCGAAACCTGTATTGGAGTAACCACGCTTGGTACCGACCTCAAAGCGAATGGTTTCCGAATCGAAGTCATAGCCTGCGGTATGCGCCAACAAGTGGTGAACGGTGGATCCTTCGGGGCCGGCCGGATCATCTAGGCTGATTGCTTCTTCTTCCAAAGCCACTAAGAAGGTGTACGCACTGAGCAGTTTGGTGACAGAGGCTAGGGGATACACACGATTCACATCACCGTGTTGATCAACCACATGCCGCTGGCCATCTACAACTACGGAAACTGCGTTCTCGGAAGGCCACTGGTCAATCTGGCTCAGAATGCTCATGGAATGATCTATCCCTCGATATTTCTTGCTGGTAAATGCGAGCAGAATCAGAAAAGCCAAGCACGCTTCGCTAGAATTGCGTGAAGGATTGAGTGTTACTGCCCAAACCAACCTTAGCGATCTGACCCAAACTTAGGAACTTTACGCTGTGCATCTAAAGACTCTTACCGTTCGCGGATTCAAGTCTTTCGCGTCGGCGACAACTTTTGAGTTTGAGCCAGGGGTCACCGCGGTAGTTGGACCCAATGGCTCTGGCAAATCCAACGTCGTTGATGCACTGGCTTGGGTTATGGGTGAACAGGGAGCTAAGACTCTTCGCGGCGGCAAGATGGAAGATGTCATTTTCGCCGGCACCTCGGGACGTCCACCCTTAGGCCGTGCCCATGTTTCATTGACTATCGATAATGCCGATGGTCAACTTCCCATAGATTATGCAGAAGTAACAATTTCGCGCACCCTATTCCGTGCCGGAGGTTCGGAATACGCCATCAACGGGAACTCCTGCCGTCTACTGGATATCCAAGAGCTACTCTCAGACTCAGGCCTTGGACGCGAAATGCATGTCATTGTTGGTCAAGGCCAGCTGGACCGAATCCTGCACGCAACCGCTGAAGACCGCAGAGGATTTATCGAGGAAGCCGCCGGTGTACTCAAGCATCGTCGTCGAAAAGAAAAAACGCTTCGTAAGCTCCAAGCAATGCAAGGCAACCTTAATCGTCTTGAAGACCTCAATGCTGAAGTACGTCGTCAGTTGGCGCCCCTGGGCAGGCAAGCGAAGATTGCCCGTAGAGCTCAGAGCGTGCAACACGATGTGCGGGACGCTAAGTCGCGTCTGCTTGCAGATGATTTGGTGACGCTAAACAATCGCCTCGCTCAGGACATTGATGATGAGTCGAAAGTCCAAGCACAACAGCAAGAAGCTACCGACCGCCTGGAACGAGTCAAAAGACATATCGCTGAACTGAACGCACAGCTTGAAAATGTCACCCCGCGCTTGGGCAAGGTGCAAGATACCTGGGTGGCACTGAGCACCCAGGCCGAGCGCTTCCGCTCCTTAGCGGCCTTGGCCCGTGAACGTAGCAAGTTGCTGGAAAGCAATGAAACGCACTTTGATTCCAGCCGTGACCCTGAACGACTCGAGGCTCAAGCAGAACGCATGAGTGAAGAACTCGCAGAGCTTGAAGAGGCCTTAGAAGACCGTCATGAAATTCTTGCTGAAGCTGTAGAGGCTAAAGAGCAGGCAGAAGAAGAGTCCCGTGCAGAACAACAGCGTATGGCTGCGATGCTCCGTGCTGCTGCAGACCGCCGTGAAGGAATCTCACGTCTTGCCTCGCAAGTCGCTTCGGCACGCAGTCGTGTAGATGTCACCCGTGCAGAAATTGTTCGTCTGCAGGAAAGCGTGCAGTCTTTTGATTCAGATCTCCAACTGGATCAACGTTCCCATGATGACGTCTCAGCGGATTTGGAGACCCAACTTGCTGGAGAGTCAGAACTCAACGAAACATTTGAGCTAGCCGACAAAGAATTCTCTGAGCTGTCCCAAGCCCAGCAGCGCGACACGCAGCGTGAACGCGAACTATCGGTACGTGTCTCTGGCCTACGTTCCAGGCTTGAAGCGTTGAAGCTGAACACCAAGCCAGATGACCAATCATCGCAGCTGTTGTACTCATACTCGGACTCACTACTGGGGCGCCTTGGTGAGTTAATGTCAGTCAACCCCGGGTACGAGCAGGCTGTCGCAGCAATTCTTCGCGATAACGCCGAATCATTGGTGGCCATTGATGCCCAGCGTGCAGAGGGCTTACTGGAACAGCTGAAGTCCAACGATGCGAGTGCAGTATTCCTGCATGCTGATATCAAAGCCACCGATACGGCAACCCCCAAACCTGCTAGCGCAATTAGCGCCCGTGACGTGGTTGAGTCAGATGACAAAATCTCTGCACTATTGGATCAACTATTCGCCGGACACTATGTCGTTGAAGAACTGGAACAGGCGCGGGCAGTGTTGGCTGAAGACCCAGCCGCCAGCGTGACGACACTAGATGGGGCAACATTCTCCGCTCTCCGAAGTTCTGTCGGTGACGCTGCCGGCGCGTCTTTGATTGCTCAACAAGCCATGGTTGAGCAAACCGAAAGTGAACTCAACGAATGCCAAGAAGAGCTCTCCCAAGTCGAGGAAAGCATCGCGGAACGTTCCCCTCAACTTTCGGTGGCGCAACAGCAACGCGATGATGCCCTCTCGGCACTGAGCGAATCCGACGCAGCCATTGATGAACTCAGCTCCTATTTAGCTCGACTAGGACAAAAACTTCGTAGCGCCCAGGCCGACAAGCAAAAACTCATCGAACGCCTTGAAGCGTCCAACGAAAAATTGGAAATCGAACAGGAATCTCTAGAAGAGATCACTGAACGTATGGAGTTGGCCTCCACAGATCAAGATGACGAAACCATTGATGACGCAGCCCGTGCCGCGCTCGCCGATGCCGCCGCAGCCGCCCGCCAACAGGAACTCGAAGCTCGTCTTGCCTTGCGCAGCAGTGAAGAACGCGTCGCGGGACTGCGCTCGCGTATTGAGGGGCTTCGCAGAACCGCCGCGGCCGAACGCAACCACCGCGAAGTGGCCATGCGCCGAGCCGAACAGCGAAAAGCCCAAGCTGCCAATGCGAGCCGAGTAGAGCAGTCTGCCGAGCGAGTCTTGAGGTTCATTGAAGTTTCCCTGTCCATGGCGGGCTCTGAACGCGAAGAGCTGACTTCCCAAAAGGCCGAACTGGACCAGATGCTGACTAACCAGCGCGCCGAGGCAGAACAGCTTTCTGCAGAGTTAGCCCGGCTGGCCGACGCAGTGCACCGTGATGAGATGGCCCGCGCCGAATTACGTCTGCGCATCGAAAACTTAGAAACTAAGGCGTTAGAAGAATTGGGCTTTACCCCCGATCATCTGATTGCCAACTTTGGCCCTGATCAACTGATCCCTGAAGCGATTGACGAAGACGATAAATGGGGAAGTCTTCGTCAGAACGTTGACGAGGATGGTAACCCTGTTGGGACCAAACCTTTTGACCGTGTTGAGCAAGAGAAGCGTCTGAAGAAAGCGGAAAGGGATCTTTCGGCGTTGGGAAAGGTCAATCCGCTCGCATTGGAAGAATTTGCAGCTCTTGAAGAGCGCCACAAGTTCCTCTCCGGTCAGCTGGAGGACTTGAAGAAGTCACGCGGAGATCTGGAACAGATCATTGCGGATGTGGATGCGCACGTGGAACGGGTCTTCACCGAGGCCTATAACGACACCGCGGTGCAGTTCAAACGAATCTTTGATCGTTTGTTCCCGGGTGGCGAGGGGCAGCTAGTACTCACTGATCCGGAGCATATGCTCACCACGGGTATTGAGGTTGAAGCCAGGCCTGCAGGCAAGAAGATCAAACGACTTTCACTGCTTTCCGGTGGTGAACGTTCCTTGACTGCTGTGGCACTGCTGGTGGCAATCTTCAAGGCGCGTCCTTCACCTTTCTATGTCATGGATGAGGTGGAAGCAGCTCTCGACGATATGAACCTTGGCCGCTTGATCACCATCTTTGAAGAGTTGCGTGAATCGTCGCAGTTGATTGTGATTACTCACCAGAAGAAGACCATGGAAGTGGCTGACGCACTCTACGGTGTCACGATGCGTGGCGACGGTGTGACTACGGTGATTAGTCAAAAGATGGACCGAGGAGAGCCTCAGTAGGGGTGCTTTGAACGTCAATCAATCAGAATACGGTCGCTTGTCGCTCCAACCCCGCTAGTCGTTATCAATTTGTAACATTCCTAATCAGGTGGCAAATAGCACTGACGGTGGTGTCGTGTTGTGAACACGTTCCCTGTATATAATCAGGGTAGACATACATCGAACCCTTGCTGGGGTTCTAAATTTTGGGAATCTGATGGCTCTGTTTAGACGACGCAATAAAGCTTCAAATGACAATGTTTCTCACGTGGAAGCAACGTTGCCCCCTGAAGCGCCCAAGCCGCAAGAGGTGCAGCCGGTGGCTGCTCAGGCGAAGCCCGCACAACAGGCGGAAGCTCCGGCCGTTGCGGTGACAGAATCGAAGCCGGCCGGAATATTTGTCAGCGTCATCATTCCTGTTTACAACTCAATGCCGTACCTGACTGAACTGCTCAACTCTCTGGAGCTTCAGGACCTGGACAAGAGCCTGTATGAGGTCATCGCAGTTAATGATGGATCCACCGATTTTGGTGGTGAAATTCTGGACGTCTATGCCAAGCGCAACGCGAACTTCACGGTTGTTCACCAAGAAAACAGTGGATGGCCAGGCAAGCCACGCAACGTTGGTACTTCGCTGGCAAAGGGCGAATACGTTTTCTATGCGGATTCTGACGATACGTTAGGCACCGAAGCTCTGCGTCGAATGCGCGACTTCGCCCTAGAACATGATGTTGATGTGCTCGCTCCAAAGCTGGTTCCTGTCGGTGGCCGAGTGATTCGAACCTCGCTGTTCTCATCGACTCAAGTTGATGTGCCCCTTGAGCAGATCTTCGCCACCCTCATGCCACAGAAACTCATTCGCCGCCAGATGATCCTGGATCATGATCTTCGTTTTGCTGAAGAGAAAGTGCGTCTGGAAGACGGCATGGTGTTGGCCGGATGCTACTTGCACGCCAAACGTGTCAGTGTCTTGGCTGACTACGAGTACTACTACATCCGCGAACGTGGCGATGGAAACAACATCAGTGCTCAGCCATTTGAACCTAAGGGTTATGTAGAATCCATGACTCATATCAGCAACACGATTCGCGATAACACCACCGACGACCCAGAGCTGGGTCGGAAGTTGATTGCTGGACTGTTCAAGCGCAAAGGCCTGAAGTTCTTCGTTGGTGATCGCTTCTTAAAGTACCGTGAAGCACGCGCCAAGTTGTGGACGGCTGCTTTCGGCCCATATGTCCAAGAATTCTTGGCCGAGCGCACCAACGAAGTGCTCAGCGACCAAGATACTGCCAAGGCCAAGGCAATTATGGCTGGGGACTATGAACAGTTGAAGTTGCTGGCGGCTAAAGACGAACTGGTCGCCGAGCGTCCCGAACTGACTAAGGCCACCGCTAAGAGCGATCATTTTGAACTGCACTTCACTAGCCCGGGTGTTGGACCGACCCCACGTGCCCTTTACCTCGATGAACGAGAAACCGAGCGCCGCCTGCAATTCGAGGTCTCCGAACAGGGTAAAGGGAAGTACATCGCAAAGATCCCGTTTGCGGCTTTGGCGGCACAAAAGTTGGGTATCGGCGATATTCATGTGAAGTACGACCACGCTGAGACACGCCGTATCCGCGTACCGGCGAACGTCAAAGAAGCTACTGCCTCAGGTGTCCGCGTCTACCGCACCATCAAGGGTGCCTTGAGCATTGACCTGCGCAAGTCAACGCTCGTCTAAAAACAGATAAGTTTTGGAGCGAACACTCATGGTGTTCGCTCCAAAGCTTTAAAGCCTCGCCCAACTGTGGGCTTGAACGTGCTCTCGGCCCGAACTAGGCAGCGCCCCTTGGCGAGGTCTGATCATCGTCTAGCACTACTGGGCGAATGGTGCGCGGGACAAAACTCCAACCGAGCAATCCAACCAACGCGACTAAGGCAGAAACGCCAAAGGCAATTTCGTAGTTCAATGAGTCGGCGAGGAAGCCGGCGAGTAGTGGGCCAATAATCGCCCCGAAATCCTGACACATCTGGAAACCTGCCAGTGCCTTTCCACCATTGCGTCCGGTGCCGATGACATCAGAAATTGAAGCCTGCTGGGCTGGGCCTAGGATCCCTCCACCGAAACCAGCGAAGATGGAGCACACGACAAATCCAGCGGCCGAGGTAAAGATACCCATGGACCCGATGGAAAGCAGTAAAAGGGTCAACCCGAGCATGACAGGTATTTTGCGTCCCACCCGGTCGGTGAGTTTTCCGGAGAAGAGCAGTGCACAACCATTACCGATGGCAAATAATGCCATCGACAACCCGGCAATTGTGGTTCCCAGACCATCGCCGAAAACAGCTAGGGCAAAGAGCGGGATCATACTGTTGCGGATGCCAAAGGCTAGCCAGCCATAGCTAAAACCGGAGAAGAGCGCCGCGCGGTAGGCGGGGGAGCCCAGAGCCTCACGGGTGGTGACCACCTCGATGGCTTGACGGGCCTTAGCTGGATCCTCGGCATCCTTATCCAGGTCACGTCGGCGTCCCAAGGCGAAGTAAACCACAGCTGCTGCAATCACCAGCGCAGTACCGTAAATAAAGAACGGTACGCGCATACCTAAAGGTGCCAGAACGCTACCGAGTACCGGGCCTGCAACATTGCCCAGCAAGAAAGCTCCGGCATAAAGACCGGAAATTCGGCCGCGGGATTCTTCGGGGGAAAGCCTGGCAATCAGTGCCATCGCTGAAATGGTGAACATGGTGGAGCCAAAGCCACCGAGTCCACGGGCGATTAATAACTGTGTGTAATCCTGAACGAAACCGCACAGCAAGGTTGATATGGCAACGAGTAAGACACCGGTGACGTAGATGCGAGGTTCGCCGAGTTTGCCAACCAGGGCGCCAGCTACTGGTGCGAAGATCAATCGAGTAAAAGCGAAGATACTCACGATAATGCTGGCTGCGGCAGCGCCGACATCAAAGCTCACCGCATACTGAGGCAAGATGGGCGCGATGAGCCCAAAACCCAAAGCGATAATGAACGCTGCCACCAGCAGTACGCCTATTTCTCTAGGAATTGGGGTGCGTACAGCAGGTTTACGAGAGGAGAACAACATGTTTGCCGATGGCCTGTGGAGACACAGGCCTTCTAGCCTTTCTACGGAAAAGTGAGGCGATAGAGCCTGAACAAGTCTATGTCTTTCTGAACATTCTTATCCTGTGATCTCCAATGCGCTTCACGATGTATCGCAGCGTGGTAACTCACAGAAGATATGAGACGATTTAACCTGTGACTGATTCGCTTATATTAACTATCATCATCGTGGCGGTTGTTGCCGTGGTGGCCATTGGCGTCATTGCCTTTGTCTCCAAGGGACGCAAGCCAAAGACTCCTTACACTTCTGAACGCGATGCGGATGACTTGCCGGCAGGTACTCAAACGCCAAGCGCTACCGATGTCGCTACTGACGAGGCCAGTGTTACGGACACGGCCATCGCAGTGGAAGAGCCAGTCTCACCGGCGGCCCCACAACTCGATGTTCCAGAACCCGTTCAGGGTCGCTTGGCACGATTGCGTGCCCGGCTGACCAAGTCCAACAACATGTTCTCCAAGGGTCTGCTGGCGTTGCTGAGCCAAGACTCCATCGACGAGGACGTGTGGGACGAGATTGAAGAGAATCTGCTCATGGCAGACCTCGGATCCGAACCAGCCATGGAACTGGTTGAGGCCTTGCGTGAACGCGTCAAGATCGAAGGTAGTAAAGATCCTGCACGCGTGAAGGCCATGCTGCGCGAAGAGTTGCTGAAGCTCGTTGATCCAACCCTTGATAGAGGCTACCTGCCTGAACCTCACCCGGACCGTCCAAGCATCATCATGGTGGTCGGCGTCAACGGTGTTGGCAAGACCACCACCATTGGCAAGATGGCGCGTGTACTAGTTGCTGAAGACAAGGATGTTCTCCTGGGCGCTGCTGATACCTTCCGTGCCGCAGCTGCCGAACAGTTGGCTACCTGGGGCGACCGCGTTGGTGTTCCAACCGTACGCTCGGAGATTGACGGTGCTGACCCAGCATCGGTTGCCTTCGAAGCAGTTTCTGCTGGTATCGACCAGGAAGTCGATATCGTCATGATTGATACCGCAGGGCGACTGCAGAACAAGGTCGGCCTGATGGACGAGCTGGGCAAGATCAAGCGTGTCGTGGAAAAGAAAGCTGCTATCGACGAGGTCCTGCTCGTTCTGGATGCCACCACCGGACAGAACGGTCTGCAACAGGCCAAGGTCTTCTCCGAGGTTGTCAACGTTTCTGGCATCGTACTGACCAAGCTTGATGGCACTGCTAAGGGTGGCATCGTTGTTGCCATTCAGCGCCAGCTGGGTGTGCCGGTGAAGTTGGTTGGTCTGGGCGAGGGGCCAGATGATTTGGCTCCGTTCAACCCAGAAGACTTCGTCGACGCATTGCTCGAAGGCTAACTGAAACGCACTTGAATCACAGTTAAGGCCCTGCCATTTGGCAGGGCCTTTGCTGTACCCAAGTCTTCTTGCTGGACCGCAGTACTCCACGGTGTGGTGATGGAGTCGTGTGCTGGAAGAAGATAACAATCCATACCTTCTGTTTGGATCGTGCTGGAGGTTGTAGAAGTAGAAAATCAACGCTCAAGGATATTGTGAAGCGACTAAATCGCTGAGTTTGAGACAAAGCTACAGGTGGGGTAGCTCTGGGAGTAACGATCCAAACCATCGCCCTATTCTGAACGCATCAGGTTTATGCGAAAACGCGCAAAACACGTGGATCCTTAAAATATAAAGAATGGATGAAAGCCTTGCGAGAGGTGTATTTCCCGCTTATTCTTCCAGTGGGACAAGGTTTCGGACGCTGTGCGTCTCGAAGTCATCACACGCACTTTCGGATAGAACACGGTGCAAAATCCGATGCAATTGTCAAAACTCAATTATCGGAGCGCTGCGATTGCTGCAGCCACAGCCATCTCTCTCATACTTGCCTTCACGGTGACAACCAACGCATGGGGATCAGTAAACCGCCACAACGTCCAAATTCAAACGGGTCCCTATGACCCTGAAAACGCTCCGCCGTCAAAGTTCATCAAAAAAGTCACGGAGACCAGCACCACCGAGAACCTGAATCTCAGGAAGTCACCCTCAACCAGTGCTGGATCTCTTGGAATCATGCCCAAAGGAACAGTCGTTCGTCCAACGGGTAAAAAGTAGGACGTCTGGTGGCAAGTCACCTGGGGGACTAAGACCGGGTGGTCATCAAGTAAGTACCTGACGACGCGAACCTATGTTAAAGACTAGTCCGCAAGATACATGACTCGCTACACTCCCATCTACGCCACCAAGTCACTTCAGCAAAGTATTGGTGCCGTTAATCTGCGTACCAAAGTGAGCTTGCTTGAACTCAGTGGCACCAGCGCACACATTAAAACCGCTTACTATCACGGTTGGGTGGAAGCCAAGAATGTCGTCAAAACCATTCCGGCTAAACAGTACCAATACGTTCAGCGTAGTGGCGGTATCTACTCCCATCAGGATCCAAAGAAGGCTACCTATCTGGGTAGAGTCCACCACGGAGAAAAATATGAATATCGTCGTTGGGATGCCACGCACAGAAAAGACGAAATCAACGTGAACGGGCGCTGGGTATGGACCAACACCACCAATCGGGGAGCAGTGACGATTCAATACCGGTACGCGCAACGTGATGGCTCGGTCTATAACTCAGCAAAGAAGAGCAGCTCTAAGGTCGTTGGCACCATCAAACGTGGCACCAAGGTTCGCTGGGGCGCATGGGACAGCGTTAATCGACGCGATGAGATTCTTTTGAACGGCAAATGGGTGTGGAGTGATGTCACTGATCGTCCAAAACCCTCCGGTTACCTTCCACCATCGGTTGACGTCAAAAACTATGCGAGGTTCAGCAACAACGCGTTCTCGATACGGAAAAATCCTGTCTCTAGCGCAGGAACAGTGGGCAGTATCAAGAAAGGCATGAAGCTCATCGTCACGCATAAAGCCGAAGGAGGTTGGGTGCGCGTCACCTCGGGCTCCCTAACTGGCTGGGTCTTAGAAAAGGGAAATCTCAGGCGGCATGGGCCATACTCGGTGGCCGTCTATGGAACCCTTCGGACCGGACAATCTGCCTATAACGTGAAGAATGGATTCCAGCAGAAAGTGACCAATCAGAGGCTGGCTAGCTCATCCTTGTATCAGATGTGGAACCCGAATTGGACCTTCCTGACCAACGGTCCAAAGACCGTGGTTGCTGAACAGTTCCAGTACTCAGATGCTAAAGGTCCTGCGATGCTCAAGAAGTTGGACATCTACGAAGGGCAGCTGAAGTATCAGGGTAAGCCGATGTACACACGACAAAATGTGTACCTCACCGATGAATCCCAATCGTGGACTTACAAGACAACATCCTTCTCGGAAAAGGTGGTCAAGAACTCTGGCCGCTACATTTCCTCCGGCGATTTCTTAAAGCGTTCGTAACTTAGGGGAGCAGATCCATGGATAAGAACAGCGCATCCACACAGGGTGACAAGGCCAACGGACGTCAACGCAAGATCCTGGTCAGTACCGCTGCCACTATTGCCGTCATCGGTGTTGCTGGAGGACTCATTCTTGCGAGTAATCAATACTGGGCTCAAGCGGGATCTACGTCGACTGAACTGCAAGATAGCTTGGCCAACGTGGCCAAAGAGGATGCTGAAACCGGGGAAGACGTAAAAGTTGATACCCAGGCGCAAGTCATTAAGAATCTCGGGCAGCCAGGCAGGCTCACCATGGATGGGGCAAAGAAACCATCCTTTGAAATCACCGTACACAGCGTCAAAGTCATGAATAAGTGCACTTTGCGAGGATTTGGCGAGCAGATCTCTCCGGATAACAAGTATTTCCTTGTCTTGGATGTTAGTGCGTCACTGGCTGCATCAGCACAAGACGTAGTGGATGAAGAAATAGCCTTGATGCCACTCGATGCGTCCTCCTTTGGTGTTTCGCCCGGCGAGAATCGGAAAGTTTCCTACAACCTCAACACGATTGCTGCGTACTCCTGTGAGGTCAAGAATGCCTTGGATATTGCCGTGGGCGCGGGAGATGAAATCCGCGGAAACGTAGTTCTAGATTCGCCATACGCCACAGGCCAAGTTGTTTATGATCCAGACAAGACCGGTGGGTGGACGTGGAGCTACTAGCCCGACAGAAAGTGGTGGGTCACGGGCGACACGCCCAAGCGATGGCTTGGTGATAAGCCGCGTGCCAGTGCCATGTGTCCATGAACTGCTTCGCGTCATACCTAGTCAAGGATTGTATTTCATGGCTAGAAGAGTGGCAGGGTTGCAAAAGTGCTAATGCACGAGAGCTAAGATTCTCAGAAACCAGTCAGGGTTTACGGCAAGGATTTATTCGGAGCAAAGGCACCCTAGCTTTTTTGGGTGTCCTGCTTTGACAGCGAACCCAGACGGTGAAGGATTCTGCCACTCGTGTCGTCCAATCAAGACTTGCCCCTGCCCGTTAAACAGGACCTGAAACCCAAAGGATTCCGAGCAGACATTCAGGGGCTACGCGCCATTGCCGTAGGCATTGTTGTCTTGTATCACTTCTGGGGACATTACCTTCCAGGCGGTTTTGTCGGAGTAGATGTCTTCTTCGTCATCTCCGGGTTCTTGATCACTTCCCACCTGATTTCTAAGCCACCCAAGACCTTCTTAGATGTCGCTCAATTCTGGATGCGACGCGTGAAGCGTCTAATTCCCGCGTCATTCCTGGTCATTCTCTGCAGTGTTGCAGGTATTTGGATCTTTGCCCCTCAGACTCTTTGGCAGGACTGGGGACTTCAAGCAATCGCTGCCACTTTCTACTTCCAGAACTGGTTCTTGGCACTAACCAAGGTCGACTATCTCGCAGAAGGGGACGCGCCAAGTCCGTTCCAGCACTTCTGGTCACTCTCAGCAGAGGAACAGTTCTACTTCGTCTGGCCGGTGCTAATCGGTCTATTGGTGCTGGCGGCATTGAAGTGCAAGAAAAACCCAAAAGCAATCATCCTTGGTGGCATCGGGGCGATCTTTCTTGTCTCCTTTGCCTACTCCATGTATGCCACGGCAACGGATCCCGGCGCGGCCTACTTCTCCACCTTTACTCGTGTGTGGGAGTTTTCGGCCGGAGCACTCGTCGCTGCCTTGGGCGCCAAGGCGCACGCAGCCACCACTGACCGGTTAGCTTTGGTTGGTTCCTGGGGAGGTATTCTCGCCATTGCTTTTAGCGCCGTGATGTTCAGCGGACAGATGCCATTCCCTGGCTATATCGCAGCGATTCCGGTATTTGGTACCGCACTGGTCTTGCTTTGCAATTCCATGCACAAGTACTCGCCCAAGATCTTCTTGGGCACCAAGCTGTTCCAGTTCTTCGGTGACAACTCCTACGCCATCTATCTTTGGCACTGGCCACTACTGGTCTTAGTGCCATTCATGGTTGACGATTTCAAATGGCCACAGAAATTTGCGGCCTTAGCATTCACGCTGGTACTGGCCGTTGCGACACAAAAGTTGGTTGAAGTTCGCTTCAAAAAGTTCATTGATACCTCAGCCATACTTTCGGCTCCGCGCTTCTTGGCGGCAGGTAGTTTGGTCTTGGCTTTGTTCGCCGGTGCCTTCTACATGACCAGTACACAGGTCACCGAAGACGCTCAGGACATCAACAAGTCCCTAGCCCAGGTTGAAAAAACCGTAGGGGATGAATGCTTTGGAGCATCGGCGTTGAGCGATAGCTGCAACAAGCCAGATGCTGCCCAAACTGCAGATCAACAGGTGGCTCCCGCACCAGTGGCGGCCAAAACCGACAAGCCCGTCGTCTATAAAAACGATTGTTTTGCCAGTCAAACTACCGACTTCCAGGATCGTCCGGTCTGCCATTACGGGAAGGGGGAAATCAAAGTTGCCCTGGTGGGTAACTCGCATGCGGGGCAGTGGTTCCCTGCACTGAATACGCTCGCTCAGGAGCACGGATGGCAAATTGATACCTATCTAGCGAATCGCTGTGCCATCATGGGCGAAGAACAGAAGTTTGATGACCAAGCCAGCGTTGAAGGATGCGGTGATCTTGGTGGATGGGTGACCGATCAGATCAAGAAGGAAGATTATGATCTGGTGATTACCTCCAACCGCCAATCCGTGCCGGTCAGCGGCCACAGCATGGAATCATCGCAGGATCCAGCCACCGATGCTTACGAAAAACTCATGGGCGACTGGGCTGATACCGGTGCCGAGGTTGCGGTCATCCATGACACGTCATGGCCAGGGGCGACGCTGGATAACGTGCCCGACTGCGTAGCGAAAAATTCGTCTGATCCGGATGAATGCAGCGGAGATGCCGATGAGTGGATCCCACAGGACCCACAGGTTGACGCCGTGAAGTCTCTCGATGATCCAGATATTGTCCAGGTGAACATGAATGACCAACTCTGCGAAGACGGCGCATGCTATTCAGTGATTGGAGGAATTGTCGCTTACTGGGACCATTCACACCTCAGCGCCACTTATGCTCAGTCTTTGTCTGAGACCCTTGGTGCACGGATGGAAAAGGCCTTGGATTCTGACAAATTATTCCCCGCAGCCTGAAATGATGTAGCGCGTCAAAGTGTCGCGTCATACAACACCGAGAAGCTATCGTTGGTTCATTCCAGCGGTAGCTTCTCTACTTTTGGTTCTGCTTGCCTTTCTAAACTGTCCCTGCCAGGTGCCATCATCAGCAGTACCCGGATGCAATTGGGGGATCCGGGAACTCGCACCCATGAAATGGAGTAGAACCATGAAAAGGTTCATGTGGTCGATGGCGACCATGAGCATTGTCCTAGCTTTGACCGCCTGCGGTGTTTCCGCTGAGGACTATGAAGCTGCGCAAGCTTCAGCGTCTGCGCTGAATTCTGAGAAGGAAGAGCTTGTAGCGCAACTGGCCGACACGAAGTCAACACTCGATACGGTTCAAGCCGAGGCGGATTCTCTTCGCGCGGCCGAGGAAGAACGCCTGGCTGAAGAAGAAGCGGCCGCTTAAAAGCAAGCCGAAGAGAAGAAGGCCAAGGAAGAGGCCGAAAAGGCTAGGAAAGAAAAGGCCAACAAGGCTAAGAAGGTCAGCAAACGCGATCTGGCTCAAATCGTGAAGAAGCCTGATGCCCATATTGATGAGAACGTCATACTTTATGCGCGGATCACCCAGTTCGATTCAGGCACTGGGCCTTGTTCATTCCGTGCGGACTTGAGCCATGCTCATGTGGGGAAGTACGACTACGAATACAATTCCATGTTCTCTGCCGGAGATGGACTCTTTAGTTGCGACATCTTGGATGACTTCGTCGCAGATGACATCGTTCAGGTCACCGCTACGGTGCTCGGTTCGTTGACCTATGACACGACCATTGGTGGTTCAACCACGGTTCCGAAATTCCAGGTGGTCAAAATCAAGCGAGCCTAAGGGCGCTGCCTAACTTTTCCGGCGGTGTTGTTGACTGTGGATGCGCCGAGATTCCCAGTGATCCGGCGTATTCGTCGCCAACTTCACCGCCGGTATTTTTATTCGTGAATCTAACGAAACAGCAGTGAAACATTCACGAGAAGTAAACGTTACCCACAGGGGTGTCTTGATACACACTGGAAACGAATCCGCGAGTGTATCGAAACATCTGTGGCGAAGAATGGACTCATCGCCGGGCCAAGGACACCGCAATTCTGCAGTAGGGCCCGACTCGCCACCGATACACCGAACACCTTGAGGGGATGTGATCCAGATGGAGTTGGACGTAGCCAGCTTATGGATCCTAATAGCAGCCGCACTTGTCTTGATGATGACACCGGCACTGGGAATTTTCTACGGCGGCATGACCCGCTCTACCGGCGTTGTGAACATGATGCTGATGAGCTTTTCTGCCGCAGCAATCACCGCAGTGGTTTGGGTGCTGTGGGGGTACTCATTCTCCGCTGGTGAACCAACCATCGCAGGCATCGTCGGAAATCCGATTAGCGATTTCGCCATGCACAACACCGAACAGGCAGACCTGCTCTCTGCAGGATTCTCTGGCACCTTCGCCATGATTTCGGTGGCCATTATCTCCGGAGCCATTGCCGACCGTGCTCGCTTTGCACCATGGCTCTTCTTCATCCCACTGTGGGTCACCCTGGTCTACGCACCGGTTGCCTTCTGGGTATGGGGTGGAGGATTGCTCTCCTCCGATGGTTTCCTTGGCAAGATCTTCGGCGAAGCCATTGACTTCGCTGGTGGCGCCGTGGTCCACACGAACGCCGGTATCGCCGCACTTGTCCTCGCACTCAAGCTCGGTCAGCGTCACAACTTCCACGATCGCCCTCAGCCACACAACACCCCACTGGTCATGCTCGGCGCAGGCCTCCTGTGGTTCGGCTGGTTCGGTTTCAACGCTGGAGCCGCCACCACCATTGAGCAGGCTGGCCTGATCTGGATCAACACCTTCGCAGCCCCAGGTGCAGCAGTTCTTGGCTGGATCCTCGTTGAAAAGCTGCGCGGGGAACGTGCCAGCTCGGTAGGCGTTGCCTCGGGCCTAGTCTCCGGTTTGGTAGCCATCACCCCTTCGTGTGCAGACCTGGCCCCATGGGCAGCACTGCTGCTGGGTGTACTGGCTGGCGCAGGTTCGGCTTGGGCCGTCAACCTCAAGTGGAAGCTTGGCTACGATGACTCACTGGACGTGGTTGGTGTCCACCTGGTCGCCGGTATCATCGGCACACTCTACCTCGGCTTCTTCGCACTGCCAACCGAGGAGAACGCTGGTGGTCTGTTCTATGGTGGCGGTCTCTCGCAGCTGGTTGCACAGTTCATGACGCTTCTCGTAGTAATGGTCTTCTCCGCGGCAATCACGTGGGTAATCGCTTCGGTCATCGGCAAGTTCAGCCCATGGCGAGTATCGGCAGATATTGAAATTGCCGGTATCGACGCCGCTGAACACAACGATGCCGGTTACCAGCTGGCCTCAAAGTAAAAGGGGTGGGAGCTGAAAAATAATAAGAACATGATCAAGGGGTAGGGCACCAACAAGGTGTCTGGGAAACCGCCGGCGGGCCATGCAGCCACCGGCGGTTTCTTTATGTGTAATCCCGTAGTGGCACTTCGTTAGAGGCGACGTGAGTAAGTCATGGCAAAAGTGTTGAGATAATTTTTCTTTCGTCTTTCCACTCCTGCAGATGGAACGAGCTGAGTTAATGCCTTTACCTAACCAGCGGATTCATGGTTCATGCCGGAGGAAGTATGCCTTGCCTGTCTCTTGCGGACATTATCCGAGTGAGACGTCAGATCGGGCTCGCTGACTTGGGCCTCAGCACTTTGGACACACTGGTAGCCGGGCTACCTACAGGATGGGATCACGGTGCAGGTCAGGGTGGGTCCAGGCTTTCCGGTGGTGAGCGTCAACGTGTATCCATTGCTCGAGCCTTGCCTAAACCCGCCCGGATATTACTGGTGGATGAGGCCACCAGCGCACTGGATACCGAGAATGAAAGTGCTGTGGCAGCAGCCTTCAGCGATGATCCAAGGCAGCGCACCCGTGTCATTGTTGCCCACCGCCTGAGCTTAATTCGTGCGGCAGACCGTGTGCTGTTCATGGTCGCCGGGCGCATTATCGAGGATGGGAGTATCGAGCAATTGTTAGCTGCCAAGGGGCGCTTTGCCGATTTCTGGGAGCAACAGTACGCGGCCGTGCCTGGCACTTAGGGCAAGACTGAGCGTTGAAGTGACAGCCGTCTAGTGGTGTACCTCGTGGCGGCGGTTATCCCATGCTCTGATTCTTGATATTCTTATAAGTCGAGTCCTGTGCGTTTTTTGATGCGCACCACAAGACCTATCGAAAGAAGTGCCCGGCACGTGTTTAATTCACTTTCCGATCGCCTGACAGCAACCTTCAAAAATCTGCGCGGTAAGGGCCGCCTGACTGAAGCAGACATCGACGGTACCGTCCGCGAAATCCGCCGCGCCCTGCTCGACGCTGACGTTGCCGTCTCGGTGGTCCGCGCCTTCGTGGCCCAGGTGAAAGAACGCGCACTGGGTGCCGAGGTTTCCGAGTCGCTGAACCCGGGCCAGCAGGTCGTTAAGATCGTCAACGAGGAACTCGTTAGCATCCTCGGTGGCCAGACCCGCCGCCTGAACCTGGCCAAGAACCCTCCAACGGTGATCATGCTCGCCGGTTTGCAGGGTGCCGGTAAGACCACCTTGGCCGGTAAGTTGGCCAAGCACCTGAAGTCCGAGGGACACACCCCAATGCTGGTGGCCTGTGACCTCCAGCGCCCTAACGCCGTCAAGCAGCTGCAGATCAACGGCGAACGCGCCGGCGTGCCGGTCTACGCACCGCACCCGGGCGTCTCCTCCGAGTTCGATACGCCTACCGGTGACCCGGTAGCAGTAGCACGCGACGGCATCGCCGAAGCCAAGTCCAAGCTGCATGACGTGGTCATCGTTGATACCGCCGGCCGTTTGGGCGTCGACACCGAAATGATGGCCCAGGCAGCGAACATCCGCGCCGCCATCAACCCGGATGAAGTACTGTTCGTCATTGACGCCATGATCGGCCAGGACGCGGTGAACACCGCACAGGCCTTCCATGAAGGTGTCGACTTCACCGGCGTTGTGCTCTCCAAGCTTGATGGCGACGCCCGTGGTGGTGCCGCCCTGTCGGTTGCCTCGGTCACCGGCAAGCCGGTGATGTTCGCATCCACCGGCGAGAACCTGGATGACTTCGAGATCTTCCACCCAGACCGCATGGCTTCACGCATCCTGGACATGGGCGACGTGATGACGCTCATCGAACAGGCCGAGAAGAACTGGGACAAGAACGAAGCCGAGCGCATGGCGAAGAAGTTCGCCGACCAGGAAGACTTCACCCTGGACGACTTCTTGGCGCAGATGGCCCAGATCAAGAAGATGGGCTCGATGAAGAAGCTGCTGGGCATGATGCCCGGTGCGCAGATTTCTCGCCAGCAGCTTGAACAGTTCGATGAGCGTCAGATCGACCGCGTGGAAGCCATCGTCCGCTCGATGACCCCGCACGAACGTGTGGCACCAAAGATCATCAATGGTTCACGTCGCGCCCGTATTGCTAAGGGTTCGGGCGTCTCGGTATCCGAGGTCAACCAGATGCTTGAGCGTTTCACCGAAGCGCAGAAGATGATGAAGAAGATGGCTGCCGGTGGCGGCATCCCGGGCATGCCAGGCGCAGGCCGTGGCGCTGCCCGCAAGGCGAAGGCCAAGGGCAAAGGCAAGAAGCAGCAGAAGTTCGGCAACCCGGCCAAGGCCGCACAGGCCCAGCTGGAAGCCCAGAACAAGAAGTCTTCGGCACCCAGCGGAGCATCCTTCGGCGCCGGCGCCAACCAGGACTTCGATCCATCAAGCCTGAACCTGCCAGCAGGTTTCGAGAAGTACTTGGGCAAGTAACAAGCCCGCCAGCTGCATAGGCCGAGAACGCGCCATGGGAACTGACATAGTTTTCCCATGGCGCGTTTTGTCTGTGTGTCCCAGACCCAAACTATGATTGACAGTAGCCAGCTACTTCACCAGTGAAAGGAATCTGCCTTCGTGGATTCGTCTGAGTTCAACTACCTCAACCTAGAGTTCATCTTCATGGGCGATAAGCCAGACGCCGCAGAGGTTGTCCGCACAGCATTGGCTGATCGCCGCCTGCTGGGGTTCATCGGGGGAGCCGTCGAACGAGAAAGGTCCACTGAAGTCCTGGCCGAAGTGGCGACCGTCAGCGAAGCCCGGGACGCGGTGCTCTACCGTATTGATGCCAAGGGCAAGCTGCGTGAAGGATCCCGTGTCACCAAGCTGGTGCACGAATTGAAGAACTCGACCGGTGCCAACTATGTGCTGGTGGACGGCGATGAGATCGACGGCCCGACTCCGGACGACGACATCCTCGGGGATCTCGGGGCAACCAACGAGCTGCTGCACGGAGCCACCCTGAAAGCCTCGGAACTGGTGCTGGCCGCCGGTTTTGACGATAACCAGATCACCGTCTGGGACACCGAATCCGGGCTCATGGCCATGCCGACCCAGCCGGTCTTCTCCCCAGGGATTTCCCGCTCCAACCGCCCCTTCCTGTCGCTGACCCGCACCGGCAACGTCATCATGGCAACTGTTGAGGCCAAGCGCCCGCGCGGCGATCTCTTCGGCCCAGCGCTGAGCATGGTGCTGGATCTGGAACGCCAGGCCATTTTGGAACCGGAAGCGGACTCTCCTGCGGCTTCGCGCCTCAAGGAACTGGACGGGCTGCTGCTGGGCATCGGCGAGGAAACCGTTGAACTGCTGGACGCCCTGATCTCTGACCCGAAGACCCGCGAGGAAGCCCTGGCCCTGATGCAAGGACCGGTTGATCTGGCCAGCATGAAACGATTTGTCGCGTTGCTGGGCTTCGATGCTCGCAGCGTCGACTACCTCACCGGCCGTCCCATCCCTGAGGACCACCGCGTTATTTCCACCGGTGGCCCCTTTAGAAGCCTGCGCGCGGCACTGAACGAGCAGGAGCGCGAAGCCACTGGGCTGAAGCGGGTGCTCTTCCGTGCCGGATGGAATCCACAGGCGCTGATCGGTTCTGGCGCTCTGGTACTGGCCTCGGGCATCGGCTTACATGCGCTGCTGGCCAAGAGCCAGAAGTTCGCTTGGCTGCCAAAGCCCGCGCGCCAGCTGCTGATGTTCGCCTGGTACGCCGACGGCGCGTTTTATTTGGGCAAGGGCATTATCGATGCGGCCAGAGCCAAACGGGACTTCTAGATCCTAGTCAACCGGAATGCCAACAGCGCGGGTGCGCAGCAAGCTAATTGCTGCGCACCCGCGCTGTTCTTGATGGTTCGCGAGGGTGGCCTCTAGCCTCGATTTTTCAGTGCAGGAAAATCGGTATCCCGGAATTCCTTGGGCGGAACCTTCCCGGCGGCATGCTGTTCTTCCTCGGCCAGGCGCAATTCCACCCGGCGGATCTTCCCGGAGATCGTCTTCGGCAAATCCGAGAATTCCAGCCGGCGAATGCGCTTGTAGGGTGCCAGATGCTCGCGGCAGAACCCCAGAATGTCTTCCGCGGTGCCCGCGTTCGCCTCGTACCCGGCAGCCAGGATGACAAAGGCCTTGGGCACCGAAAGCTTGAGCGGATCCGGGGAGGGGACCACCGCGACTTCGGCCACCGCCGGATGCTCCAGCACCACCGATTCAAGTTCGAAGGGGCTGAGCTTGTAGTCGCTGGATTTGAAGACATCGTCCGCCCTGCCGATGTAGGTCAAGATCCCTTCTTCGTCGCGTTCGGCGATATCCCCGGTGTGATAGACCCCGTCACGCAGTGCCTCGTCGGTTTTCGCCTGGTCATCGAAGTAGCCCTTCATCAAACCCACCGGGCGGGGATCGATGCGCAGGCAGATTTCTCCCACTTCGGCCACGTGTCCGGTGGTGGGGTTGCGCAGCTCAATATCGTAGCCAGGCATCGGGCGGCCCATGGCGCCTACCTTAACCGTTTCGCCGGGGGAATTGGCGATTTGGACCGTGGTTTCCGTTTGGCCATAGCCGTCACGGATCACTTGGCCCCATGCTGTGCGCACCTGGTCAATGACTTCGGCGTTCAACGGCTCGCCGGCCGACACCAGTTTGCGTGGCGGGGTTTTCAGCGTGGTCAGATCGGCCTGGATCAGGTAGCGCCATACCGTGGGAGGCGCGCAGAAGCTGGTGACGTTTTCCTTGGCCATCTGCTCCATCAGCGCCAGGGGATCGAATCGATCATAGTTGAAGACGAAGACGGTGGCTTCTGCGATCCACGGCCCGAAGAAGTTGGACCATGCGTGCTTGCCCCAGCCGGGGGAGGCAACGTTCAAATGCACGTCGCCAGGCTCGACGCCAATCCAGAACATGGTCGCCAGATGGCCCACCGGATACGAGGTGTGGGTGTGCTGCACGAGTTTCGGCTGGGAGGTGGTTCCGGAGGTGAAGTACAGCAGCAGGTTCTCATCTTTGCGGGTTGGGGTCTCCAATGCGAACTCGGCTGGCGCCTGATGGGAGTCGTCAAAGTGCAGGGTTCCGGGGTAGCGGGCGCCGCCGACCTGGACGATGGCGTAGGCGCCGGGAACCTCGGTGAGCTTTTCCAGGTGATCGTGGCTGGTGATCACCCAGGTGGCCTTGCCTCGCTCGATGCGATCGGCGAGATCCTCGCTGGTGACCTGCGTGGTCGTTGGAATGATGACCGCTCCGAGTTTCATGCCGGCCAGCATCGTTTCCCACAGGGCCACCTCGTTGCCGAGCATCACGATGATCGCATCCCCGCGTTGCAGGCCCTCGTCGGAGAGCCAGCGGGCTACCTGGGTGGAACGCGTGGAGAGCTCGGACCAGCTGTAACGGGCAGATGCGCCATCCGGCTCGGTGAGGATCAGGGCTGGCTCATCGGCCCGCTGCGGATCCTTTGCGACGGCATCGAACCAGTCGTAGGCGAAGTTGAAGTCGCTGAATTCTGGCCACGTGAACTCGTCCCGAGCTCTTTGGTAGTCATCGCGCGCGGCCAAAAGCAGGTCGCGGGCGGCTCGGAACTTCTCGGTATTGCTCATCGCAGTCCTTTGCATTTCGGGCGACAATGCCCGTAGCTATCATCCTTCGTTTCCACCCAATATACGGGAGTGACCAGTTTGGACGAATTGTTGCGCCATCATGCGTAGTCGTGTTGCCGTTATACGCAATTTTGTCCACTGATTCATGGATTAGGCGAGCAATGTGGCCTCCGTGCAGGAGCTGAAGAACAATTGGACGGTAACGGCTTGGATGGTCTAGCGTCTGAAATATGCCAAAGGAACAAGTTCCCGCCAAGAAACAGAACCCGCTTCTTGTGCTGGGAAAAATCAGCGCGATACTTGATTCCTTTTCCTTGCGGCAGCCCGTGCTCACCCTGGCCGATTTGCGTGAAGCCACGTCCATGCCGGCCTCTACGGTCCAGCGATTGGTGGCGAACCTCGTGGAACAAGGATTCCTGGATCGTGAGGGTGATGGCTATCGAATCGGCATGAAAATGGCGTACTGGGCCGCCCCTGCCACCCGTGGCAAGGAAGTCCTCGACGTGATCAGCCCGCTATTGGCCGAGCTGCGCGATACGACCGGCGAGACGGCGTGCCTATTCCGGGCCGAAGCCGTTTACCGCGTCTGTGTTGGCATCGCCGAAACTCGCCATGTATTGCGCCGCGAAATGCATTTGGGGGAGTTGGCGCCGCTGCATGCGGGTTCCGCCGGCCGGGTCCTCTTGGCCTGGAAGCCGGAGCTGATGCAGCGCCTGGTGGAAGGGTCCTTGGAATCGCTGACCTCATCGACCATTACCGGTCTTGATGATTTGCAGACGGCCGTGGAAGCGACCCGCGCCGATGGCTTTGCGATCACCACCGGCGAACGGGAAAGCGGCGCGTCCGGGCTCTCGGCCCCGGTCTTCGACTCGGCGGCCCGGCTGGTGGCCGCGGTCACCATCAGCGGACCGACGATACGCATGCCGCAAGCGGTCTGCGAAGGCTGGGTGGAACCGCTGCTGGAAACCGCCGAGCGCATGACCCGGCTGATCGGCGGCCGTTTCCCCGGCGAGACTCACCGTCCGGCCTAGCCAGCGGCGGATGGCTCCGTGTCCGTAGTGATGACCCACTCGAACGCCTTGGCCTTGGACCGCGCCCCTTGGGCGGACTTCGAGCGGTTCGGCTCGCCCAGCTGCGCCAGAAGCCTCTCGGAGAGCTGTACCAGTTCGCCGAAGCGTTCAGGAGTCAGCCAGTCGGGCCGGGTTGCGAAGAGAATATCCTCGCTGGAGGTGTTGCCGCTGGCTCCCGGCGCGAAGGGGCAACCGCCCAAGCCGCCCAAAGCTCCATCAACCACTTCGGCTCCGGCGGCAATCGCTGCCAGCGTATTGGCCACTCCCAGCCCCCAGGTGTCGTGGCCGTGGAAGACGATGCGCCGTCGCGGCGAATTCTCCCGGACATTGGCGATCAGCGACGCCACCTGGGCGGGAACCGCCTGGCCAAGGGTGTCGCAGATGACGATGTCGCAGGTTCCTTCTGCACGCGGATCATTGGCGATCTGAAGAACCTTCGACTCCGGGACCTGGCCGTCGAAGGGGCAGGTGAAGGAGGTCGCCAAGCAGAGCTGGATCCTCCCGTTGACGGCCTGGGCGTAGCGGACCGCTTCGGGCAGGGCCGCCATGCTTTCTTCGGTGCTTCGCGAGATATTGGCTTGGTTATGCGCGTCGGAGACCGAGAGGCAGTACTGGAAATTGGTGATGCCCGCCTTCGCGGCCTTGGCCACATGTCCCGGGGTCGCCACCCAGATCCAGCAGTGCGCCAGTTCCTGCGGCGTCAATGCTTCGGCTACCTCAAGGGTGTTGGCCATCGGCGGCACCAGGTCGGCGCGGGCCATGGAGCCGAGCTCGATTTCCTGGACTCCCAGGCGCAACAGTTCCCGGACGGTCGCGATTTTCTCTTCGGTGCTCAAAAGCTTTCCGGTCAGCTGTAGTCCGTCGCGCAGGGTGACGTCGCGCAGGGTGGCTGCTGGTGTGAAGTTGTAGCTCATGCTTGGCTCGTTTCGCTGCTGGTGGCTTTCATGATTTCTTCCGGGCTGTAGCCCAGGAGCGTGCCGAGGACGTCATCGGTGTGCTCACCGAGGTCCGGGCCGAGGTTCCGGATCGGCAGGGAGGCTGCGCCCATCACCGGGACGATCCCGGGGAATCCGACTCCGGGCAGCACTTCCTCGCCGGTGGAGACGTCGAAGTTCTGGATCATATTGCGGGCCTGGTACTGGGGCTCGTTGACGATATCCTCGGCCGTGTAAATGGGGCCGGCCGGAACGCCTGCGGCATCCAGTACGGCTAATGCATCTGCGGAGTCCAGGGTGCCGCTCCAGGCGCCGATGGCCTGGTCGAGCATTTCGCGCTGTTCCCATCGCTGGGCGTTGGATTGCAGGTTCTCGTCGTTGGCCAAATCGGGGCGGCCGATGGCTTCCATGTACCTGCGGTAGATCCCATCGCCGTTGCCGGCCACCACGATGCTTGCCCCGTCGGCGCACAGATAGGCGTTGGACGGGGCGATGCCTTCCATCCGTCCTCCGGTGCGGGTCCGGGATTCGCCGTAGGCGCCCTGGTCGGGGATCAGCGATTCCATCATGGAGAACATGGCCTCGTGCAAGGCGACGTCGATGATCCGGTGGTCCAGTGGCAGGGGATGATCGCCTGTGCTCTTGCGGTCGCGTTCGAAGAGGGCCATCACGGCTCCGAATGCGGCGTAGAGCCCGGCGATGGAGTCGCCGATGGAGACGCCCACGCGGACCGGGGCGCGGTCGGGGTCGCCGACCAGGTTGCGGAACCCGCTGAAGGCTTCGGCCACGGCGGCGAATCCCGGGCGTTCGGATAGCGGGCCGGTTTGGCCGAAGGCCGAGATCCGGGTGATCACCAGGTTCGGGTTCGCCGCGCTGAGCTCCTCTGGTCCGAGCCCCCATTTCTCCAGGGTTCCCGGCCGGAAGTTTTCCAGCAGCACGTCGCATTCGCGCACCAGATCGAGGACCGCGGCCCGCCCGGCGTCGCTGCGTAGGTCGAGCACCACGGATTTCTTGTTCCGGTTGATCGTGCGATAGAGCATGGAGACGCTGCCCTTTTTCAGGCGCCAGTTGCGCAGTTCGTCGCCGGTTTTGGGGCGTTCGACCTTGATGACTTCGGCTCCGAAGTCCGCCAGCAGGCGTCCGGCGGTGGGCGCTGCGATGTAGTTGCCCAGCTCCAGGACGCGGATGCCTTCCAGCGGGGCGATGGCCTTGGCGGCTCGATCTTGGTGGCTCATATGTAGCTCCTTGTCAGGTGGCTGGAATCAGATGAAGATGCTCATGACCAGAACGAGTCCCAGCGCGATCACCGAGGCGACGGAAACGCCGACGGTCACCGACTTCAGGGCGCCTCGAACGGTTTGGCCCAGCAGGGATTGCAGCAGCCAGAAGGTATTGGAGGTTACGTGGATCATGAACAGCGAGCCGGCGCCGGCGGCCAGCGCGATGAGCACCGGATCCAGCCCCAGTGCCGGGGCGATCGGTGCGAGCATGCCGGCGGCGGTGATCGCCGAGAGCGTCACCGAGCCCACGGCGATGTGCAGCACCGCGGCAATCACCCAGACGACCACCAGTGGTGCAACTGCGCTGGCACTGAAGAATCCGCCGAGGATATCTCCCAGTCCGGCGGCGGCCACGGTAGCTGCCAGCGAACCGCCAGCGCCGGTGAGCAACAGGATCTGCCCGCTTTCCTTGAAGCCGGTGCTGATTGCGTCCTCCACGCCCTTTTGGCCGATGGCTCCCCGTGCCACGATGGTGGTGCCGATCATGCCGATGAGCAGGGCGACCACGGGGTTGCCCAGAAGTTCCAGCACGCCGTTCTGGAACTTGGCGATTTCGGCGATCGCGCCGGCGGCAATGAGGATCAGCGAAAGCAGCAGGGGAGCGAAGAGCAGCAGCAGAGAGGTTTCGCGCTTGCCTTCGGGGCCAACGGCCAGCTTCACCGCGCCGGGATCGGCCTGCGGCTGCTGGCCATCGTCCATGCCAACGCTGCCGCGGGCAGGTTGGTTCGGGGTGCTCTGCGGGTAGTCATCGTCCTCGAAGACATTCTGCTCGTCGCGCGCTGGCTTCCAGAACCCGCGGCGGAACAGGAAGGACATGATCAGCACCGCGAGCAGGACCGTCGGCACCACCAGCAGCAGTCCGCAGATCAGCATCTTGCCTAGCGATACGCCCAGCACGCCGGCTACCGCCAAGGCGCCGACGCCGGGAACCATGAAGATGATGCCGCACTCCAGAGAAATGGCCATGGCCGTGGCCAGCCGGGCGGTGCCCATCGGACCGATCTTGGTGGCCATGCGACGTGCCAGCGGGGCCGAGATGACGATCAGGACGTCAACGAAGATCGACTGCAGCACGGTGCTCATGGCTACCGCCATGGAGTAGGGCAAGGCCTTCGGCCCGAACACCGAGAGCAGGCGTTCAACCAGGCGGCGGATCGCGCCGACCTCGTTGAGGATGGATCCCATCAGCACGCCGAAGGCGATCAGCAGGCCGACTTCCATCATGATGTCGCCGAAGCCCTTGGTGATGGTCTCGATGGTCTTGCTGATGCCAAGTTGCGTGCTCAGTCCCAGATACAGGGAGCCGAGGATCAGCCCGATGACGGGGTTGACCTTGAATTTGACGATCAGCAGCACCGTGGCGAGCACGGCCACGGCGGTGTTTATCAGAATCGCTGTATCTGACATGGGAATCCGATCTTCGTTGATAACGGGTAGACGTGAGCTGGGTCACGAAACTCAGATTCATAGTATGAGTTGCAACCCACGATGTAAACTTCGTGTCGTTATTGAGTCATTGGCGATCGGCAGGCATTTGCGCTTAACCGCAGCGGGCCCCGCAGCAACAAGCTGCGGGCCCGCCGGGGCGCGTGTTCAGAGTGGTTATGATTTCAGCGAAGGGAAGTCCGTATCCCGGTATTCCTTGCCCGCTGGTTCGCCGCCATTAAAACGGCGCTCCTCGGCCTGGCGCAATTCCACGCGGCGGATCTTGCCCGAAATGGTTTTGGGCAATTGGGCGAACTCGATGCGCCGCACCCGCTTGAAGGCCGCGAGGTGCTCGCGGCAATGCGCCAAAATCGACTCCGCGAGTTCGGGGCCGGGCTGCGCGTTGGTCGTGGGAACGATATAGGCCTTCGGCACGCTCAAGCGCAATTCATCCGGGGCTGGCACCACTGCTGCCTCGGCCACCCCGGGATGCTCGATCAACACGGATTCCAGCTCGAAGGGGCTGATCTTGTAGTCGCTGGACTTGAATACGTCATCGGCGCGGCCCACATAGGTCAAGACACCGTGTTCGTCCCGCTCGGCGATATCCCCGGTGTGGTAGACCCCGTCACGGAAGACCTCGGCGGTCTTCTCCGGGTTCTCGAAGTACCCCTTCATCAGCCCCAGCGGGCGGGGATCGGTCACCAGGCAGATTTCGCCCAGATCCCCGACCTCGCCGGTAGCCGGGTCGCGCAGGATGATGCTGTAGCCGGGCATTGCGCGGCCCATGGCGCCGATGGTGATCGGCACTCCCGGCGGATTGGCGATCTGCACCGTGGTTTCGGTCTGGCCAAAGCCGTCGCGGATGACCTGGCCCCAGGATTTCTGCACCTGGTCGATGACTTCGGCATTCAGCGGTTCGCCGGCGGAGACCAGCTTTTGCGGCGCCGTCTTCAAGGCGCCCAGATCCGCCTGGATCAGCAGGCGCCACACGGTCGGCGGAGCGCAGAAGCTGGTGACCTTTTCGGTGTCCATCTGGTTCATCAGCGCGATCGGATCGAAGCGGTCATAGTTGTAGAGGAATACGGTGGCTTCGGCGATCCACGGCGCGAACAGGTTGGACCACGCGTGCTTGGCCCAGCCCGGGGAAGCGACATTCAGATGCACATCGCCTGGTTCCAGGCCGATCCAGAACATCGTGCTCAAGTGGCCCACCGGGTAGGACGTATGGGTGTGCTCCACCAGCTTGGCCTTGGAAGTGGTGCCAGAGGTGAAGTAGCGCAAGAGCGTTTCATCGGCGCGCGTGGGGGAATCGAGCTGGAAACTGGCCTCGGCCTGGTGGGACTTCGCGTAGTTGAGATTTTCTTCTGGCACGCTGCCGCCGATCTGGATCAGCGTGTAGTCCCCGGGCACGGTGTCGAACTTCTGGATCTCGGCCTCGTTGGTGATCACCCATTGGATGCGGCCGCGATCGATCCGGTCGGCCAGGTCCGTGGGCGTCAGCTGCGTGGTGCACGGGATCAGGATCGCCCCGAGCTTGATTCCGGCCAGCATCGATTCCCAGAGCTCAACCTGGTTGCCGAGCATGACTGCGATCGTATGGCCTCGGGTTACTCCCTGATCGCTGAGCCATCGCGCGAGCTGCGTGGAGCGCTGTGAGAGCTCGGCCCAACTGCGGCGTGTGGAGCTGCCGTCGCGTTCGGTGATGATCAGTGCCGGCGTATCGGCTCTTTGCGGATCCTTGGCCACTTGGTCGAACCAGTCGAAGCCGAAGTTGAACTCGCTGAACTCGGGCCAGCGGAATTCTTCCCGCGCCGTCTCGTAGTCCTCGCGCAATTCCAGGAGCCGATCTCGGGCTGCTCTGAATTCATCGGTAACGCTCACAACTGACCTTCCGTCGCTGGGACTAGGGCACCCCACATCATCGTGAGGCAGATCACTTGCCAATATACTTTGAAGTCCAAGGGTTTGAAAGCGCAATTGGCGCCAAACTGTTGAATCGGATGATGCCACGCGTATTTAATAAGTGCATGACTCACATGCCCAAGGTGCTCGTCTGTGGTCCATCCAGCTGGAATCAGCTCGTTGAGCTCGACCGCTTGCCCGACCCCCGGCCTCAGCAGCTATCCGCCCGCAACGATTGGTACACCGTGGGTGGAACCTCTGCGGGCAAAGCGCTGCACTTGAATTCCTTGGGTGTTGCGACGACGCTCTTCACGCCGCTGGCCAACGATGAGCCGGGGCGCCTGCTGCGACAGGTGCTCGGTGGCGCGGGCGTCAACCTGCAAGCGATTTCCAGCGTGAGCACCGAGCGGCATATTAACCTCATGGCTGGCGGGCAACGCGTATCCATCTATCTGGCAACGCCCTCAGCTGTCGAGGACGCGGACGTTGATGCCCTCTGTTCGATCATTGGGGAAGCGGACCTGGCGGTGGTTGACCTGAGCGAGTTGGGGTTGAGGATTATCGGGCAACTCGCCGAGCCGCCTGTACCGCTATGGGTGGACTTGCATGACTTCGATGGCACGGCCCAATTTCATCGGCCATTCTTGAGGGCGGCCTCGGTGGTCTTCATGAACGATGATGCAACCAGCGATCCGTGGGAGCTGATGGCCACCTGCCTGCGCCATGGCCCGGAAATGGCCATTTGCACGCGTGGAGCGCGGGGTGCGGTGGCAATGGATCGCCAGGGGCGGCGCTGGGAAGTGGCTGCGCCAAAGGTCGAGGTGATCGACAGCAATGGTGCCGGCGATGCCTTCATGGCCGGTTTTCTCGCCGCTTACCAGCGGGGATCATCGGTGCAAGCGGCTTTGGAGGCAGCTGCCGGGGCGGCCGCTGTGGCGCTATCGAGCCGGCATCTGCATCCAGATCTCGCCCGGTTGCTCGCCTAGTGCCAATGGTGTGCGCCGAGTTTGCGAGAGTGATGATCGGAACATGCCGATTTACTTGAAGCCTCAACTAAATCGGCGTATGGTTGGAGGTAACAAGAAGTCCTGATCCGAAAGAAGGCACTGGCCATGACCATGCTCAAAGAAGACAAGCTCGCCGCAGCCACTCATATGAACGCCGTGCAGTTGAAAGTCGGCGACATGAAGGTCATGAGCGAGTACTACCAAAAAGCGCTGGGGCTCACGGTACTGGAAGAAACCGCAGAAGGAACCCGGCTAGGCCGCGGAACTCAGGAACTCGTTAACCTGCGCAATGCCCCAGGACTGAAATTGTCAGCTCGTAGTGAAGCTGGGCTCTTCCATACTGCCCTGCTGTTCAATAACCAGGCAGATCTTGCCGCTACCGTGCTCTCAGCCGCCCAGTTTGATCAGAGTAAGTTTGTCGGAAGCTCGGACCATCTAGTCTCTGAGGCTTTCTACTTCACTGATCCAGAGGGTAACGGAATTGAGTTGTACTGGGACCGCCCTCGCGATATCTGGACCTGGAATAACGGTGAAGTCAGCATGGATACCATCTACCTGGACCCCAACAAATACCTCAATGCTCACCTCAGTGAGCAGGCAGTGAATTCTTTGCAGTCGGCGAGCGCCGATATCGGCCATGTACACCTACAGGTAGGTGATGTGGCCACCGCCCGCTCGTTCTACGTCAACACTTTGGGCTTTGATGAAACCACCTCGCTGGGCAACCAGGCATTGTTCGTGTCCGCCGGAGGCTACCACCATCACATGGCCATGAATGTTTGGAACTCGCGAGGCGCAGGTCCCCGTAAGGACACCCTGGGTCTGGGCGAAGTACTGATCAATGTTCCCAACGCCGATGAAGTCGGCAAGTTGGCGCAGCGATTGAGCTTCGCCAAAGTCGAGCACCACCACACCGGGGCAGAGCTGCGTTTTAAGGATCCATGGAATAACCAGCTGCGCGTAACTGTCGCCTAATTGCTGAGCATCCAGTGGGGGACTGGCCCTAACCCTGGGCTCACGCAGTCCTAAGGTGTTTGTCGATCACCTCGGCGGTCAGTGGCTCGGTGAGCAATGGCTGGAAGTCTCCCTGTTCGCGGCCACGTAAGACTTGAGCAGCGAAGAGGTCCGGGGATCTGACGTCGCAATGCGTCAGATCTTCGGGCGCTAGTTCCCACCACGCGCTGGCCTGTAAGGCTTGGGCGGTTTCTGGCTCAAAGCGATCTCGGATAACTCGTGCCGGAACTCCGCCCACCACCGTGTAGGGATCTACATCGTTGGTGACCACGGAATTTGAAGCGATGACTGCGCCATCTCCAATGGTGATCCCGTGGCCTAGGGTGACTTTCTCACCAATCCAAACATCGTTACCGATGGAGATCTTGCCGGCTTTGTAGCCAAATTTTGTCGAGTTCAGCTCGACCCCGCGATCTTCGCTATAGGTCTGTGCCAGTAGCTTCTGGTTGTAAAACACTGGACTGGTTGAAGCCCACTCATGAGGATGGCGGGCACCCATTACGCTCATGCCCTTGGCGATAGAGGTAAAACGCCCCACGGTCATCGACTTATGCAGGCGTGAATGCGTGTAGGAGAAGGCGCCCATGCGGCCCAAAACCAAACCCGTGGTACCCCAGAAAGTGGTGTACGGGTGCAACGCAAGGTCAGCTTCGTAGTTCGCCAAGGCTGAGCCGTCATAAGAGTTACCGGTGTCCTCCATGCTCTGCACACCGCGGCCGGATAAGAGGATTCGGTACTCTCGCAACAGTGGTTGCAACTGAGACATCGAAATTTTCATGAATAAGAGTTTAGGTTTTGGAACTGAGTGATTGATCAGTGCGCACCGAATAGTCGCTGATGGTACGAGGAATTGCTGTTACTTCTCCGGCTTAAACGACAGGTTGTTGTGCGAGGTGAAGTACGGCAAGATTCTCGAATTCTTAACACCGATACGCTTGAGCTTCACGCTTTGACCAAGCTGGCAACGTAGATACAGGTCGGTCGGTTCGTTATGTCCCACCGCGCCGCGCACCATGTCGGCATCTAAGGTGAAGACAGCGTGTTCATTCTCGTGTCCGCTACTCGGATACACCTGTACCTCGTCCTGGGTCTCACGATCTAGGACCACCAATTCGAAGCTGGTACCTTCTGGCAGTTTGACGGAGGGTTGAACTCGAAGTTCTAGTCCATCGTCATCGAGGAAAGACACCGAGGCGATGTGCGCAGTAAATTCGGGTACTTCTTTACGGGAGCCGAGGGCTTTGAGCTTGGCTGCAATGTTCATGGTTTCTTCCCATCGTGCGATTAGATCGCGTGAAGCGTAGTTGTGGGCAAACTCCCGGCACTGTTTAGACATGGTGGTCGCCAACTGTGGATCGGTCATCAAAGCCTCAGCCTTATCGGCCATGGCCTGGATATCTCCCGGTGCTACCAAAAATCCGTTGACCCCGTCACGAATGCTATCCGAGGGCCCAAAATTAATATCAAAGGACACTGGAACACAGCCTTGCTGCTGGGCTTCAAGAAGCACCAGTGCTTGGCCTTCATTGGTTGAGGTGAATAACTGCACCGTGCAGTGAGCAAAATGTGCCGGCAACTCGTTTGAGTGTCCGTGGAAGATCACGTGCTCTTCGAGCTGAAGCTCTTGGCAGAGGGCTTCGAGCTTCTCCCGCTGGGCGCCTTGGCCCACCACGTGCAGGACCGGTTGGTGTCCGCGGCGCACTAGCTCAGCGATCACTTGAATGGATGCTGCCACGTTTTTATTCACGGTCAGCGACCCGGCAGCAATCAGATGGTTGCTCTCTCGTTGGATCGAGGAGTCCGTGAGTGTATTGGCCTTGATGGGGTTGGGGATGACAAAGGACGTGTCGGCATCACCAAAACGTCGCACATAGGCATCTCGTTGTGCCTGGGTGAGGAAGACAAACCCGTCCCAGAGGTTTCGTTGCTCAATGATGGGCGCATGGGCTTCGGAAAGCTCACCGGTCAATAAGCTTTCGCCCTTGGAAATATGGATGCTGTGGAAAGCGTAGAGCTTTGGAACCTTTGTCGTTTCCCATCGTCCCAGCATGGAGGCGGTGTATTTACTGTCAACAATGACCATGGAATTCTCGTGGTCCGTGATAGTGCCCAGCCAGTAGCGATACAGGGCTGGAGCACTGTTAAAGCGTGCGATGACCTTACCGTCAGTAGCCATCACTTCTAAGATGCGCCGGTTCTTCCCGCGTTCATCAAGGAATTTGGTGTCTGTTAAAAAGACACTGCCGTCTTTGCGTAGGAACTTCGTCTGGCTGGTACTGCCATCCGGTCCGCCGGTAAAACTTTGGCTGAAAATGTTCTGCGGTGCTTCGGGATACGTCACGGTATCTTCTAGCTTCAGGTCCGCTACCTGCGGCTCGAAGGCGCGTTCGGGGACCTTGTTCTGACCGGGCATAGAGTTCTCGGCTAATTCAAGATAGAGGTTCAGCACCTGTACCTTGTCCGAGAGCTTGCCTTTGTCGACCAATTCGGCCACGATCTGTGGCTGCTCGGGTGAGCGACTGAATGTCACCACGAAGGCGCGGCCATAGCGTTGGGCGAACAGCCCGGCACGTTGCGTGCAGACCGTGGTCATGCCACCAAATTCACGTTCGAGCTTCCATGTCACCATGTAGGCGTCAAGATGTTCGCTGGACAATGCCACGAAGTTGGTCCTTTAGATCGAGAGCAAAAAACTGTGGTGCCCTGTATGAGCTTTGCTGCTTGTGGCTACCACGTTTGTTGATATTAGCGCTCGAAGACCACTCACGTCTTGTTCATCTGCGTTCTCAGCGTCAGCTATCAGCTTTATTTGCTGAGGAGTATCGCTGGTGCCCAGTTTGTATTCAGGCCTTGTGGGGAAGAGTTTGTGGGTGAATACTTTGTAGCTACCCTCCCCACAATAGTGCTGTTTTGCGGGGAGGGTATGGGAAGAGGTTGTTTCCTTGTCGGCTAACTTTCAAAAAGTTGCTGACCGAGATATTGACCTTCACGCACTCCGGGAACAACGGCGTAGAGCCCAGAACTGGTATTGCGAAGATATTCGGTCATCGCGTCGTTGGCACTCATGGCCTGTTGGATGGGAACAAAGTGCGTGCGTGCATCGGTCACGAAGGCGATGAAGAAAAGCCCGGCGTCTAAACGGCCTAACCCATCGGAGCCATCGGTGTAATTGAATCCGCGACGCAGCATCCTGATTCCCTGATGTGCATCGGGATGCACCACCGCAATGTGGGAGTCCACCGGGATGATTGGACCATTGCTACCGGCCATGTTGAAGTCGGGTGCCGTGAATTCTTCGCCGCCGGAGAGGGGAGCACCACTACCCTTGAGCCGTCCCACCAGATTTTCTTGTTCGCCCAAGGTGGCACGATCCCAGGTTTCAATGTGCATGCGAATACGTCGGATCACCATATAGCTTCCGCCGGCCATCCATGCCTGGTCCGTCTGTTCCTTCTGCACCCACACATGCGCATTAAGATCATCGGTGTGCTCGGCCACGATGTTATCGGTGCCGTCTTTAAATCCGAAGAGATTGCGCGGGGTGCTCTGCGCCGAACTGGTCTTTGAGGTGCGCCCGAAACCAATCTGCGACCAGCGTACGTTGGCCTTACCAAAAGCCAAGCGCGCGAGATTGCGAATGGCATGGACGGCTACCTGCGGGTCATCGGCACAGGCTTGAACAATGATGTCTCCATTGCTTCGGGCTTCTTCGATCATGTCTGAACGAAAATGCGGAAGCTCAATCAGTGCCTCGGGCAATTTGCCATCAAGCCCAAATCTGGTTTTGCCGTCTTTTTCAAAGAGTGTGCGTCCAAAGCCGACGGTGACCGTCAGCCGTGATGCTGGCAGTCCCAGCGCCTCTCCGGTGTCTTCCGGGGGAGCATCATAAGATCCATCAACAGCACCCGAAGTTCCAATAGGTTGGCCCTGCATCATTTGGGCGATCGCCTGAGTCCAGGTCTGGAGCAACTCGATGAGTTCATCACGGGACTGCGCCTGAACATCAAAGGCTGCAGTGTGCATCCGATCTTGAGCTTCGGTGATGATCCCAGACTGGTGCTCACCGTAAAACGGCACCTGATCATCGGGGACCTGCTGGCTCTTTTGGCTGGCGTAGGCGCTGTGCCCGAGCGCACCCAGGGCGAGTCCCGCGCCACCGGCGCCCATTGCAGAAAGCAATAGGCGCCGGTTCATCGTCGGACCCTTTGGGGACTCCGATTCAGCTGATTCTTCGTGCATCGTACCCTTTACTTCACTACTGCGGCGGTGAGTTGAGAAAGCGGTTCGCTCAGTGCGTCCACACCGGAAGCCAGTTCCTTGATCTGCGCATCGCTTAGATCCTGGTAGTACTTAAAGCCGTCACCCTCACGGTAGGCATCAAGCTGCTTTTGCAGTGCGGCGAAGTTCGTTTTCAGTTTTTCATCCAGTGCATCGTCCGTGCCGACCAACAGTGGCTGAAGATCTTCGTACGCAATCTTTGCACCTTCCAAGTTGGCTTGGAAGTCCCAGAGGTCAGTGTGGGAGAAGGTTTCTTCCTCGCCGGTGACCTTTCCGGTGGCTACCTCGTCGAGCAGTTCCTTTGCTCCGTTGGCCAGCTGGTCCGGAGTGAATTCTAGGCTCTGGGTACGAGTGTAGAGTTCCTTGGTGTCCTCGACCATCTTGGTGGCGATCTTTTCGCGTTCGCTCTCAGTCATCTTGGTGTAACCCTTAGGTGCCCAGAGGTCCTTTTCGGCGCGGTGCCATCCGGTGAAGTCTTCACCGTCTTCAAGATCGGCCTCACGAGCATCCAAGATTGGATCTAAGTCACCGAAGGACTCGGCCACCGGCTCAATGCGTTCCCAATGCATGCGCGTAGGTGCGTACAGGCTCTTGGCTAGCTCTTCATCTCCGGAGGCAAAAGCATCGGCGAACTTTTCGGTGCCGCGCACCAACTGTTCGGTCTGATCCTTCACATAAGCGGCATATTGATCCGTAGCGTTCTTCTGCAAGGCAGCGCGGTCAGCCGATACTTCCTGGCCGTCGGCGGCTTCGTTGACGGTAAAGGCTGCACGAATACCGTCGCCGACCATGCCCGGCTTGCAGGCAGTGAAGTACTTTCCTTGTGGTGCCATGACCACCAGGTCACGGGTGACACCCGGACCAATGTTCTCGACCTCGCCAACGATGCGCAGTCCGTCTTCGGCGAGTAGGTAGAACTCGGTGACGGCCGAACCCTCATTCTTAACATCAAATTTGATGGTGCCACCGGCGGTGGTGTCGGTCGAAACATTGCAAGCGTCATCCGTGCTCACGACGGAAATGGCGCCATCGGCCGACGCCTGAGTGGTGTTGTCGGTGCAACCAGCCAGGGCCAGAGTGCCTACGACGAGCACAGCAGCAGCGGTACTAGTTTTCTTCATGAGGTGAGTAATCCTTTGAGATTCAGTGAATGATGCGGTGATGGTTAGGCGTTTTTGCTTTTCACGGCCTTGGCCGGGGAAGCGAAAACTTTGCGTAGGTAGAGGAACATCACGGGCAGCACGTAGGCCACCCAGACGACGGCTTCTAGCCAAGTAGTTGCAGGGGAGAAGTTGAAGATGCCCTTGAGTAGGGTTCCGGTGACGCCACCGGGGGCAATAATGTGCGACACATCAAAGGCGAGGTTGTGTAAGCCGGGCAAGAATCCAGCCTCTTGCAAATCGTGGACGCCGTAGGCCAAGACGCCACCGGCAACGATGACCAGTAGTGCGCCGGTGATGGTGAAGAATTTGGAGAGGCTGATTTTCAGGACGCCTCGGTTGAGCAGTATGCCTAAGAAGATGGCGGTCAAGATCCCCAGGAAGGCTCCCAAGAGTGGCTGCCAAGTTTCGCCAGTTGCTCGTGCTGCGGCCCAGAGGAACAAAGCCGTTTCTAGGCCTTCGCGTCCCACAGCAAAGGCGCCGACCAAGACCAGTCCCAGGGTGGAAGAGTCAGCAACTTTATCGACTTGGGATTTCAGGTCGCTGCTTAGGGTTTTCGCAGCCCCTGCCATCCAGAAAATCATCCAGGTCACTAGACCGACGGCGACGATGGATAAGGAACCGCCAATCATTTCCTGGGCCTCGAAGGTCAAGCCTTTGGGGCCGAAGGTCAGCAGGGCTCCGAAGCCGAGCGAGATGAGAACTGCAACGGCGATGCCTGCCCAGATTCGTGGCAACAGGTGTTTACGTCCACTCTTGTTCAGGTAGGCCACCAAGAGGACAACGATAAGCACCGCTTCGAGGCCTTCGCGCAGGCCGATCAGGTAATTTCCGATCATAATTATGCTTTCACGGGTTCACTTCCCGTGCGGCTTATGCCCATCACGGGTGGTGATGCCGGCTCATCGAAACATTGGGTGACTCGCGCGGTCAATCTTTATAAGGTTAGCCTAATCATAATCGGGCAAAAAACGCCCAAGTGAAGTTAAGATTTTCTCAGAAATGTTTGTCAGATCACCAAAAATGGCATCGGTTTTGATGCCACTGCCGCTAAACGCGAAGAAACGGCAGTATTAGTGAAAACATTCGTAGGCTAATGATCCGTGTTTCCAGCTGCGTTGTAGGGGTTTGGATTCAACTAGCCAGAAAGGCTGGCGCTTATGAGCTACCTAGGGGCGTGAGAGAGCAACCTTCACACCAAAACCAACCAGTACCGTGCCGGTGATGCGATCCATCCAGGTGACCGAGCGGGCTGAGCTTAACCAGCGGCCAGCCAGCTTAACGCCAATAATCAGCACCGTAGCCCAGGCCAGGGTCAATAGAACGTGCACCGTAGCTAGTGCGATTCCCATGAGCAAAGCCTTGGAATCGGCGGGGGTGAACTGCGGGATGGTAGCGATGTAAAAAACGCCAATCTTTGGGTTCAGCAAGTTAGTGATCATGCCGGTGGTGAAGTTGCGCCACTTACTACGTGAGACTTCCACCTTGATAGCTTCCACTTCTTTCTTCCGGAAGCTGCGGTAGATCATTTGGCCGCCCAAAAAGACGAGATAGGCAGCGCCGGCATAGGTCAGGATTTGGTACGCCAAATGAGATGCTGCCAGGACCGCAGAGGCTCCGGCGGCTGCCGCGATACCCCAAATGAAAACACCGGTGGAGATCCCCAGCGCAGCCACCATTGCATCACTTCGTCCCCGCGTCATCGCAGAGCGCAAGATCAAAGCTGTATCCACTCCGGGAACGAGAGTCATCAAAAGCGCGACGAGAGCGAATGCGGTTAACGCGGAAGTGACGGTCATACCTACAATGGTAGGGGTAACATTCTTCCCGCCCAAGGCTACAAGCCAAGGTGACGAAGCTCATGAATCACCTGAGTTTAAGCCTCTAAATAGAGTTGGCCTGTTCGCGTACTCTCTGGCATAATTGCAGGGTACTCGATTTGTTGTGGCCCCTCTCTCCGCTTCGAATCCTGTCCTTTTAGAGTCCGAGAAGTAAGGCCTGCCCCACAGGCGCTAAAAATCGGTCTCGAACATGTTGAGAAACAGGAGTGACCACTACAGTGGCCGTTAAAATTCGTCTGAAGCGCTTCGGTAAGATGCGCGCACCTTTCTACCGCGTTGTTGTCATGGACTCCCGCGCTAAGCGCGATGGCCGTGCCATCGAGGAGATCGGTAAGTACCACCCAACCGAGAACCCATCGATCATCGAGATCGATTCTGAGCGTGCTCAGTACTGGCTGTCCGTTGGCGCTCAGCCAACCGAGCAGATTCACAAGCTGCTGAACATCACCGGTGACTGGCAGAAGTTCAAGGGCATCGATGGCCAGGAAGGCACCTACAAGGTTGCCGAGCCTAAGCCAGCATTCGTTGCTCCTGAAAAGGGTTCGGTGATCCTTCCTGAGGCCATCACCAAGAAGGCTGAGAAGCCAGCTGCTGAAGAGGCAGAGGCCGAAGCAACCGAGGCTGAGTAACAGTGCTCGTTGATGCGCTAGACCATATGGTTCGCGGAATCGTTGAGGAACCGGAAGACGTCAAGGTTGCCTTGAAGTCCACCCGCCGCGGCGATTTGCTCGAAGTTCGGGTCAACCCTGAAGATCTCGGTCGTGTGATCGGTCGTCAGGGACGCACCGCACGAGCACTGCGTACCGTCATGGCAGCGCTAGCCAAGGAATCGGTTCGTGTCGATGTGATCGACACTGACCGCCGCCGCGGCTAAGCAACTGCAGCCCAACTCTTCGTTGGCTTCATTTCGAAAGGAGTTTCCGTCCAACTGGTGACGGGAACTCCTTTCGTGTTTCACCCCCACACAATGCAGAAAGAGCAGCAGACTATGCGATTGCAGGTTGCCCGCATCGGCAAGCCCCACGGCATCCGTGGCGAAGTTACCGTCCAGGTTCTCACCGACAACCCCGAGGAACGCTTTACTGCCGGGGAAGAGCTGATCGTGGTTGATGGCCCGGTCAAAACCCTCACGGTGAAAAACGTCCGCTGGAACAAGACCATCCTGCTGCTCTCCTTCAAGGAGATCAACGACCGCAACCAAGCCGAAACCCTGCGCGGTGCCCGTTTGGAAATCGAAGTATCTGATGAACCAGAAGACGAATCAGATGAATGGTATGAGCACGAGCTGCTTGACCTCAAGGTCATGCTTGATGACCAGCAGGTCGGCGTCATCACCGCACTGCGCACCAACCCTGCCCAGGATCTTTTAGTCTTTGAAGATACCGAAGGCAATGAAATCTACCTGCCCTTCGTCGACGAGTTCGTCCCGGAAATCGATCCGGAAGCTGGCATTGTTGTCATCACTCCACCTGCCGGACTGTTGACCTTGAACAGCGACGACGACTCCGAGAAAGAAGAACAGTAAATAATGCGTCTAGACGTCATCTCGATTTTCCCGGAGTACCTTCAGCCGCTCTCGCTCTCACTCATTGGCCGAGCCGCAGAAGACGGCATCCTGGATCTGAACGTCACCAACCTGCGCGACTTCACCGAAGATAAGCACCGCAAGGTTGACGACACCCCATATGGCGGTGGCGCCGGCATGGTCATGATGCCCGAGCCATGGGGACGCGCCCTGGATGCCGTTCGCCCAGCCGACGCTCAAGGGCCCAAGCCCACCCTGATCGTTCCTTCTCCTGCCGGTCGCGTCTTTGATCAGCAGATGGCCTACGAATTGGCTGAAGAAGAGCACCTGGTCTTTGCCTGTGGCCGCTATGAAGGTATCGACGAACGCGTGGTGGACTACGCACGCGAAAACTTTAACGTCATCCCTGTCTCCATCGGCGACTACGTGCTTAATGGGGGAGAAGTAGCGGTAATGGTGATGGTCGAGGCCATCGCTCGACTGATCCCTGGAGTGATCGGTAACCCGGAATCCCTGGTGGAAGAATCCCACTCCGACGTATTGCTCGAATACCCGGTATATACCAAGCCTGCGTCTTGGCGTGGCCGTGAGGTTCCCGAAGTTCTGCTCGGTGGTAACCACCAACGTGTAGGCCGTTTCCGCCGCGATGAACAGATTAAACGTACCGCTGCCCGTCGCCCGGATCTGATTACTCAGATGGATGTGCAGTCATTGAACCGTCGTGACCGTGATGCCCTGTGGCACAACGGGTTCGCCATAGTTGATGGCGTGATCACCAATAAGGCCGAATTGGACTGGGCCACCGGGGCCGGTACCGAAGAAGACAAATAAGAGGCCAACATCACGAGAACAGAAATTCTGCTGGACTCGCGTCAACCGTAGCAATACGGCATAATTGTTTCTTGGTGTGTTTTTATCTGGCTCCTGCCGCAGGGGGAAGACCGGATGCGTGAAAACCGCCGCATCGACTGCTAGAGCCAGTCGATGGTAAACGTTCCGGGGAGATCGATTGGTCTATGGCCAACGGTGAGCCCCGCTACGAGGATTCGGTGACCTGCGGCATTGATCCTAGGAGATGCAAAATGCATATTCTTGACTCAGTTGATGCAGCTTCGCTGCGTTCAGACGTTCCAGCTTTCGGTCCTGGCGACACCCTGAAGGTGCACGTCAACATCATCGAAGGTAAGAACTCGCGCGTCCAGGTTTTCCAGGGCTACGTATTGGGCCGTCAGGGCCGTGGCATTGGCGAAACCTTCACCGTTCGCAAGGTTTCCTTCGGCACCGGTGTTGAGCGTACCTTCCCAGTTCACTCCCCAATCATCGACAAGATTGAGGTTGTATCCAAGGGCGACGTACGTCGTGCAAAGCTGTACTACATGCGTGATCGTCACGGTAAGGCTGCTCGCATCCGCGAGAAGCGTGACTTCAACGCAAAGAAGTAATCTGCGTTCTTCGATGAACCAGATTGCCCGCTCTGAGCGAGCAACTTTGAAGCGCCGGGCCTTTTCTTGGGTCTGGCGCTTCGCCGTACTCGCCATCATTCTTGGCTTAATCAGCACCATCATTTTCCGTGCCACGGTAATCGATGTCTTTCATATTGATTCAAACTCTATGGAGTCGACGTTGAATCCCGGCCAGAGCATTGCCGTTGATCGTCGCGCCTATCAGGATGAGTCACCTCAGCGTGGTGATGTGATTGTTTTTGACGGTCGCGGATCGTTCCTGCCATATGCCAGGGCCAGTTTTGCCGATGACGTGCTGGGGGCACTCAGCCTGACCGGTACCGGCAACAAATACGTTAAGCGCGTCATCGGTGTCGGGGGAGACACCGTGGAATGTAAGGGCAATAATTGTCAGGTCACCGTTAATGGTCAAAAGATTGATGAGCCCTACATCTTTGCCGGTGATGCACCGAGTGAACAAGAGTTCACCGTGCAAGTTCCTGAAGGCCGATTATGGGTCATGGGGGATCACCGCTCCACCTCCAAGGACTCGCGCTCACTTCTTGGTGCGAGCGGTGGAGGCATGATTAGTGTTGACCGGGTGACCGGCAAGGCGACCAGCATCATTTGGCCCTTAGATCAGCGTGCCGAGATCCGGTAAAAACTCGTAACCGGCAGCTAGCCGGAAGGCGTCAGAAAACGAAATTTCTCGTTTTCTGGCGCCTTTTTTCGTCGGGTGTGTAATTTTTTTCGAGGTTTCACAGACAACATCGTATTTCTATGTTTCTGATGTGTAGATTCTGCTCAAACACACAGGTTCCCCACCTCTGACTAGGTACTAGAAAGATAACTCCAATCTTAAACAAACGCTACTGGCTCGTAAGATGTGACGTAGTCGAATTTAAGCCACGCGTGCTGACTTGGGAAAACACGTTTCCGTATTTGTATTTTCGTTTGATTCGATACTTGAAAACTACTTGGAAGAGCGGCTATTGTTTCATTTTGGTAACAACACCTGTGCTTAGAAGTGTGCCCTGAGGTAAGAGCACCACGAGCACTCGCACCATAAATGTGGGAGAAGCATTAATGCCAAATCCAAATAAAAAGACTGCGCAACGTGGCATCGTTGCTGCAGCCGCTACCGCTTTGGTAGTTGGCAGTAGCTTCATGCCAGCAGTTGCTGCACCGGAAGCGACTAGCTCGCCTTCTGTATCCCAGAAGTCCACTCCTAGTGCATCGTCCACCGAAGGCGCTGTGGACACCACCGGCCTTCCAGAAGCGATCGAACGTGACCTGGACAAGACGGTTGATGAGTACTTGGAAGATTCCAAGGCCAATGAGACCGCAGCAACCGTCGACAAGGCTCTTGAAAAAGAAGGCATTGCGACTCGTACTTCGGTAGAAAACGGTAAGGCCAAGGTCAAGGTCAGCGAGAAAGACGCTGAAAAGGCCAAGAAGGTAGTCGCTGCTACCAAGGCTGCTGTTTCGCTCGAAATCAACACAAACAACCTCTCCACCGCCAAGGGTGTGTACGGAGAGCTTGCTGAGAATGTTGATGATAATGAGCTGACACGCCTGACCGCGATCGTTGAGACCAAGGTCAAGGGTAAGGATGTCGTTAAGATCATCGCTTCCGGCCCCGGCTCCATCGAGGGATCCAAGACGCTTGCTCCAAAGAAGTCCGCCGGCACCGGCGACCTATCTTTGGAGGAGTTTGCTAAGGAAGCCAATTCTGACGTTGTGCTCGAAGCGTCCGATAAGGATTCCAAGGGTGCCGCAAAGCCTGGCGCTTCGGAAGACATCTACGGTGGCATGGGCTATGCAATGACGCAGGCTGGTCAGGAACCGCAGTCTCGTTGTTCGATCGGTTTTAACGCATGGGACGCTAACGGCAAGGATGCGATCCTCAGCGCCGGTCACTGCACCGAAGACGGTGCCATGACTGACACCTTCGTTCTGGAAGCGAACGCTCCTAGCGATTTCCTTGGTTACACTGATCCGCTGGGCACCTTCGGATTCGCCCAGTTCGGAGGACCAAACAACTCGGGCTACCCGATGGACGCTACCTGGGACGACGTTGATACTGAAAACCCAGGTACCGACATCTCGGTCATCAAGGACATCAACGCTGACTTGAACCTGCACGCCGGCGTTTCGCAGTGGCCAGCTGGCGGCGACGAGCGCGATAAGGTCCTGAACGTGACCGGCGTATCAGCCGGAACCGTTGGCGCCGAAGCTTGCTCTTCGGGTGCAACCACCGGTTGGAGCTGCTCGACTATCACCGGTGAAGGTATCTTCTTCGTTCTCGGTTATGACAACACCCTGCGCGACGTTTGGGGATACACCGCTGACAACCCAGGCCAGAAGGTTCTGGATCAGGGTGACTCCGGTGGAGCGGTTCTGATCGGCAACAAGGCCGTCGGTATCAACTCTGCAAACGGTGCTGGTGAAGACGGCAGCGAAAACACCGCCGATGACCTCGCTATGTACACCTCGCTCGACGACGTCGTCAAGAAGGGCTACGTCAAGGGCTACACCGTCAAGCTCTTCATCAACGCTCCTGCCTTGACCACCGAAACCGGTGCTGAGGTTGAAGCTGGTAGCAAGATTTCCGGTAGCGTGAAGGATGCTTCTTCGGGTACCCAGGTTGATGTCATCGTTGACGGCAAGGTTGTCAAAACTGTGACCGTTGATTCAAGTGGAAAGTTCAGCTTCGATGCTCCAGAGAAGACCGGCGCATACGAGTTCACTCTTCAAGCACACAAGGGCTTTGATAAGTCGGCAACCACCCAGAGCAACGTAGTTGTTATTGCGGTTCCGACCCCAACCCCAACTGAAGAGCCTACTCCGACTCCGACTGAGCCAACCGAGCCAACTGTAGAGCCAACTGAGCCTACTGTTGAACCGACTGAGCCAACTGAGCCTACTGTTGAACCGACTGAGCCAACCGAGTCGGCAACTCCAACTGAGACTGCGACTCCAACCGAGGAGCCAACTGAATCGGCAACTCCAACTGAGACGAAGACTCCAACCTCGGAGCCTTCGGAATCCAAGACTGAAGAGTCTTCGGAAGCTCCAAAGGATGACAAGTCGGACGAGCCAACCAAGTCGTCGACGCCAAAGGAAACTCCTAAGAAGAAGGATCCACTGGCTGACACCGGTTCGAGCAGCGCTCCTTTGATCGCTGCAGGTGGCGCACTGGCCCTGGTTGGTGCAATGTTCCTCCTGTTCCGTCGCGGTAACCGCCGCCACGGCTAAGGAAAGCAACACCCATAGGTTCTAGGAACCTCTAGAAGTGTCCCGCTACCTCACCAAAGGTAGCGGGACACTTTTTAGTTAGTACACATGTGGTTCACCGACTGCTTTACGAATAGCCCGTTAGCCTCAAATTAAGGCAGGTTACGGGTACGCAAAAACCGAGGTGCAATTATGAATTTCAACGCTAGAACATCACGTACTCCATTGGCATTAGCTTCCACCGCGCTGATGGCCAGTTTATTGTTGAGCGGATGCGGTCAAGGAACCGATCCCGCAACCAAAGAAACTTCAGGTACGCAGTCCACCACTACGGCTGAGTCCACCGACACCCAAAGTGAGAACACTGTGGATCAAAATGCCTTACTCGCCGCCAACGACAAATTGTCGACAGAACTCGGCGACGATTATGTGCAAAGCTGGATCAAGGATGGCAAACTCCACGTTTCAACCACCAAAGAGAGCCAGCTCAGCGTCATCGAAGATGCCGGTGCCGTCGCTCATCTCGTGAAGTACAGCAGCGCAGAACTTCGCACCGCCATTGAAGACATCATGGCCTGGCAAGGAAAACAAGAGAACCCCATCCGCAGTTCCATTCATGCGTACTCGCTGAATCCTGAAACCGGGGGCATTACCCTGTCTGTTGATAAAACGCAGATGGATGCCGTTTCCAAACTCATTGAGCAGGACAAGCCTGTCGGAGATATTCCCGTCGATTACAAGGTCAGCGGCGGCATTGCCTCGCCAGCTAGCTCCTAGAAGCTTCCTTACCTCCTGCTAATTTCGAAAATGAAAGCTAATGGTCAGCCCGTAATGGTCAGCCGGTTGTGGGCTGACCATTAGCTTTACCCACGCCATTCGCATCAATAGGCAATGAACACTTCGTGAGTCTCAGGCACGTAAGATGGGGAGTGTTACGCGATTAGGGAAGGTATTAATCAAACTGTGAGCGCCGCATCAGCAGAAAATCCCCACGACAAGGGACCGCTATATAAGACCTGGCGATTCATCCGTGAGATCGTCATCATCGTGGTTATTGCGTTGGCGCTTTCCTTCGTGATCAAGACCTTCTTCTTCCGCGCCTATTACATTCCTTCGGGCTCCATGGAACACACCTTGGAAGTTAATGACCGGATTTTTGCCAACCTGATGGTTCCAGGGCCTTTTGAACTGGACCGTGGTGACGTTGTCGTCTTCCGTGACGACTTAGGTTGGCTCCCACCGGTGACAGAATCGCCGACCGCATTCGAAAACGCGCTCTCCTTCGTCGGCATCCTGCCCGCATCTGGCGAACAGTATCTCGTTAAGCGAATCATTGGTATGCCGGGGGACACCGTCGAGTACGACGCATCCATCGACAAGATCAAAATCAATGGTGAAGCCATCGATGAACCCTATATCTACACTGGCAACAAGCCATCAGATATGGAATTCTCGGTGACCGTACCTGAAGGCAAGATCTGGGTCATGGGCGACCACCGTGCAGCCAGCGCCGATTCACGATTCCACACCGACATCCAAGGTGGCTTTGTCGACATCGACTCCGTCCAAGGAAAGGCATCGGTCATATCCTGGCCAACCTCGCGCTGGGGAACGATCTCTTCGCATGATGAAGTCTTTGCCAATGTCCCAGATGCGGCCAGCAACTAATATGCCCTCAGCGAGGAGAACCACCAAAAACCAACCCACCACCCTGGAACATGAACGCGCCCTAGCGGCTGCGTATCAGGCGCGATTCATCGGGGCAGTTGATGAGGTGGGCCGTGGTGCTCTGGCTGGACCAATTACCGTGGGCATCACCGTGATTGACATTCACGAGGTACGTGAATTCCCTGAACTTCGCGACTCAAAACTCTTGCGTCCTGAAACGCGCGAAGAACTCGTTCCCCAAGTTCGTGACTGGGCAGTGGGATATGGGGTCGGCCATGCATCGGCTGACGAGATCGATGACTTGGGAGTGACCAAGGCCTTACGCCTAGCCGGAACCCGTGCAATAGAACACTGCGCGATTGCCCCTGAAGCTATCCTGCTGGATGGCAGTTATGACTGGCTCACCGCACCCGAACCAGACCTCTTTGATGTTCTTGCCGATGACCGTGAGCCCGTAGGCGTACACGTGCCGGTTACCACCATCATCAAGGGCGACATGACCTGTCAGGCGATCGCCGGGGCCTCCATTTTGGCCAAGGTTGAACGCGATGGAATCATGAGTGAACTGGCCAAGAAGCACCCGGATTTCGGCTGGGACATCAACAAGGGCTACGCTACGAACACGCACCGAGCGGCGATCGATACATTCGGGCCTTGCGATTACCACCGCAAAAGCTGGAATTTGACTTCACCAGGGCACACGGCCCAAGGTGAAGGCACAACAAAGGAAGCAAAGTGATGGCTGGCGACGACTTAGAAAACTACGAGTCCGACATGGAACTGCAGCTGTACCGCGAGTACAAAACCGTGGTGGGGCTGTTCAATTACGTGGTCGAGACCGAACGACGCTTCTACCTGGCAAACCACGTAGACGTCAAAACCCTGAGCAACGCCGGTGAAGTCTATTTTGAACTAAACCTGAGCGACGCATGGGTCTGGGATATCTACCGTCAGGGACGCTTCGTGAAGAACGTGCAGGTGCTGACCTTCAAAGACGTCAACGTGGAGGAACTGAACCGAGACGAGCTGGAGATCCCTAAAGAAGGGCTAGACTCCTAGCTTCCGTTATCCACACTGCGCGCTTCCTAGTGACCGGAAGAGCCCGAGGACTCCGAAGATGTTTGCAACGAATAGTTCAAACATCCAGGAGTCATCATGCGCACTGCGGCACAAAGGTTGGGTGCAGCCGGGGAACTTGCGGCCACCCAATATCTCAGCGAGAACCACTATGAGATCCTGGACAGGAACTGGCGTTGTTCCGCTGGGGAATTAGATGCCGTAGCACGCGCTAGTAACGGTCAGATTGTGGCCGTTGAAGTTAAAACGCGCTCATCTACCCGCTATGGAACCGGTTTTGACGCGATCACGGCCCAAAAATACCACCGGCTACATAAGCTACTGATCCTATGGGCTCAAGCCCACCGGATGTTCAATGCCCAACCCCGGGTAGATGTAGTGGAGGTGTATCCCGACGGCCGGGGATACACCTGCTTCGTGCATCAATCGGTGCAGCCATGAGCACTGCTCGCACCAGTGCCGCCGCGATCCATGGGCTCAGCGTCTCACTGGTAGAAGTAGAAGCAGACCTGGGCAACGGTATCCCCGGTTTCATCATCCTAGGTTTACCGGATGCTTCCCTACGCGAAGCCCGCGAACGGATTAAGTCTGCTGCACGCAATACCGGCATACCGCTAGCCAACCGAAAATTGACCGTAAACCTCTCGCCAGCCACCCTGCCCAAATACGGATCCGGTTTTGACCTTGCGATCCTACTGGCAGCACTGGCCGCAGATCAACAAGTGCTCGTCAGTCCCTCCACCTTATATCTAGCCGAGCTGGGTCTGGACGGCACGCTACGGGCAGTACCCGGCGTTTTGCCGGCGGTGCAATTAGCCAAAGAACATGGGTTAGAACGCGTCATCGTGGCCGAGGCCAACGGTAACGAGGCACGACTAGTTCAAGGTATCGAAGTGATCTCCGCCCGCCACCTAGGTCAAGTCCTTCAATACTGCGGCGCATCAGAAGAATTGATCACAACCTACTTGCGTCATCCGCGCACTTCAAACTCACGAATGCGCCCTACCTCAAGCGGCATCAGTGCCGAAGACGCCGACTTACAACTCGTTAATGGCCAACAAGAAGCACGCCTGGCATTGGAACTCGCTGCAGCTGGGGGACACCACCTCATCATGGTTGGTCCGGCCGGCGCAGGAAAAACCATGTTGGCCAAATGTCTGCCGTCAATCCTTCCGCCATTAGACGAGAATCAAGCTTTGGAAGCGACTGCGGTGCATTCTATTACCTACGGCGGATTGCATGAGGTCAACGAATTACAGCGGATTCCACCCTTTGTCGCACCCCACCATACGGCTTCGCTTTCGGCGCTCATCGGAGGTGGGACCGCACAGCTGATTCCCGGAGCAATTACCCGGGCCCATCATGGGATTTTATTCTTGGATGAGGCCGCGCAGTTTAATACTGGAGTGCTTGATGCTCTGCGCCAACCTATCGAGGAAGGCTACATCAACCTCGCCCGTGCCAAGGGACACCAACGTCTTCCTGCTCGCTTTCAACTGATACTCGCCTCGAATCCCTGCCCCTGTGGCAAGAATTTCGGTACTGGAACCGGCTGCACCTGCACCCCGATGGCCAGGCGACGCTACTTTGCCCGACTATCTGGCCCCATTCTTGACCGGGTAGACCTGCAAGTTCGGGTGAACCCGGTACATCAATCGCAACTACTAAGCTCCGAGGACAACGAGTCCAGCGCCACGATCCGCGAACGAGTTCTTGCCACCCGTGAACGTAGCCAGGAGAGACTACGAGAATTCTCAATAAGTTGCAACGCGCAAATACCAACGCAAGTACTCCGGCATGAATTGAAATATCCAGCAAAAACCAAGGCCGCCCTAGAACAACTCGCGACTCGTCGTGGGCTGTCTGCCCGCGGTATTCACCGACTGCTTCGAGTGGCATGGACAGTGGCAGATCAACAGCAACATCTTGCACCTACCAAAGACGACTTGGCAATTGCAGCTCAACTACGGCAAAGTCTCGAAAACAGTTAAGGCAGACTGATGACCAATAATCCGAAGATTGCTCCGGTTCTTGATCCTACGAATCAAGACCGGTTAACGATCGCGCACCTGAATCAGCTCATTGAGCCCAACGATTTCACGGCCAGTGCGCTACTTCAGCTCATGAGCCCAGCAGAATTGCTTGGTGTGATCCAACGAGAAGATTATTTTCCGATGAGTCTGAAAGCGAAGGTTGATGAAATTCTTGGCGTTAAGACTTCAACAAATATGACCCAAGAGCTCAAGACCGCGCTGACACGATGGCGCAAAAGACTTGTGCTGAGTAATCCTATGGCGGCTTTAGACATTGCAGCACGTCACCATGGTGGCTTGCTGATTCCTTCCGATTCACAGTGGCCCACTCAGCTTGATGATCTGAACCTTGGACGTCCGCTATGCCTGTGGTGGCGCGCAAATGATCCGCAACTAATCACCGGGCAGGCGTTGGAGCGAAACGTAGCTATCGTTGGCTCACGCGACGCGAGCGACTACGGAGATCAGGTCACTTTCGACTTAGCTCGTACGCTCGCCAAGCAAGGGTGCACCATCGTTTCCGGCGGAGCCTACGGCATTGACGCGAGCGCTCACCGGGCAGCCCTGACTGTCGAAGATTGGGCATACTCGAATCCGCCTACCATCACGGTGATGGCTGGCGGAATCGACCGGCTCTATCCATCGGGAAATAACAATCTGCTGAATCAAATTGTGGCCCGCGGTGTCTTATTTTCCGAGGTACCGCCGGGCACCACCTCAGCACGTTTTCGCTTTTTGAACCGTAACCGGATCATCGCTGCCTTGAGCCGCCTCGTTATTGTTGCCGAGGCTCGCCATCGTTCAGGTGCGCTCAACACGGTCAGCCACGCGGTGGAACTGGGCCGAGACGTAGCTGCTGTTCCTGGAAGTGTGTTCGCCCCGAACTCTGCCGGCTGTCACCGACTAATAGCTGAGGGCAGCGCCGGAATACTGACTTCCCCGCAAGATGCCCTAGACCTCATCGGTGCCACAGGCGGTGCTCAGAGCGTCCATGAACAATTAGTGCCGCAAAAATCGACGGATCAATTGGGGCGCGAGGAAGGAATGGTTTATGACATTTTGTCTTTTCGTAAGCCAATGCCCGTCGATGAGATCTCAGCGCGTAGCGGTATCCCCATGATTCAGACGCTGAAAGCTGTCGGCCGGTTGGAGGCGCTCGGCATGGCTTGCACCGATGGGCTGGCATGGAAGCTGGTCTATCAAGGTAAGTAGGCTGATTCAGGTAAGCTCGGTGGTGATGAAGCAAGATCCTGCCTTGAAGCAATCCCAAGGTCCGTCCGCAAAATTTTCGGAACCTGTCGCGGACTACCTCGAATATCTACAGCGCGAACGTGGCCGTAGTGAAAACACCCTGCGGGCTTATGACATTGACCTGCGTAACCTTGGACAGTTTCTCCACAATCATGCAGGTGACCCAACACTGAAATTGATTACCGTTCAGATGCTGCGCGATTGGCTGGCTTATCTACACGAATCCGAGATCTCGCGCACGACTCTCGCCCGCAGGATTTCCGCGGTGAAGAACTTTTTTGCTTGGGCACTCAAGCATGAGCTTGTTGAAAGCGACCCTGCTCTGCGGTTGGCAGCGCCGAAAAAAGAACGACGTCTACCTCATGTGCTTCAGCCCAGCCAGATTAATCGTTTGCTTTCGGAGGACGAGGCGCCAGTCGAAGATGATTCGAAGGCTGGAGAGCAGAGCATGCGCAAGGAAAATGATGCTAAGTCGTTGGCCGTGGCGTGCAGGGACAAAGTCATCGCTGAGCTGCTTTACGCGTCTGGGCTGCGCATTAGTGAGTTAGTTGCACTGGATATTGCGGACATTGACTTTGAACGAAGGACCTTAAGAGTCCTCGGTAAAGGTAACAAAGAACGAGTTGTTCCTTTTGGAAAGCCTGCAGAACGCGTGATCATCGACTGGATACGCTCTCATCGCAAAATCCTCGCTACGGAATCGGCAGGGAATGCCTTGTTGGTTGGAGTACGCGGTTCCAGGCTTAACGTGCGGCAGGCACGAGAAGTCATAGCTACAGCATTAAAATCTCTTGGCGATACCTCTGCAAGTGGTCCGCATGCCCTACGCCACACCGTGGCAACCCATTTGCTCGACGGTGGGGCGGACCTTCGAGCGGTTCAAGAGTTTCTCGGTCACGCATCATTGGCCACGACTCAGCTGTACACGCACGTATCAGTTGATCGTTTACGTCAAAGTTATCGGCAAGCGCATCCTCGGGCCTGAAGAATTCCACTCAATCTGTGATTATCCCGGATCTGGGTGGCGAAAAGTGCCCTTCATCGGGCAAAATAGAAGTATCGGAGGAGCAAGCACCTGTTCGATGTTGACGTAGGGGAAGACGATCAACACCGCAACGGAGGATGGCATGTCTGCACCGATGACCAGAGGCGTGATTTTTGTACATTCCGCCCCTGCAGCGCTATGCCCACATCTCGAATGGGCAATTGGGTCCGTGCTCGGAACGCCAGTCAAGATGGACTGGACCGAACAGCGCGTAGCACCCGGATTTTGTCGTGCCGAAATTGAATGGGTAGGACCCCAAGGAACGGGTGCGCTACTCACCAGTGAAATGCACGGATGGCAGCATCTTCGTTTCGAAATCACTGAAGAACCAAGCCCAGGCGCCGACGGTAGCCGATGGTCCGTAACCCCGGATTTGGGCATCTTCCATGCCACCGTGGATGTAGCAGGAAACATCATGATCGGTGAAGAACGAATCCGTTGGGCCTATGAAAAGGGCGACGGCAACCCCTCAATCTTCTATCAAGAAATGTCCATCGCCCTCGGTGAGGCGTGGGACGAAGAGCTAGAACCCTTCCGTCATGCGGGAGATGAAGCCCCTGTTCGATGGCTCAACCAGGTGGTATAACAACTGGTCATTAAATCTCTGGGTGAATTTACAACTGCACCCAGTTAGGCCCCGGTGGTGCGGGGTTGTTACCAAGAGGTGTGGGATCTCGAAAAATCGGGATCCCACTCTTCGCCTTTAATACAGTGCTGTCTAAGTGCGTTGAATAGTGATGCTAGACTCGTGGCGATGAAGACCAGTCAGGCTCCAAGGAGCCACTCCCGGAACGGCTATCTGGTCGTTCCCTGATCCGCGGACCTCCCCGTGAACGAAACTTTCAAGCAAATGAATCTTCGGACACATGATGAAAGGGAGAAATGACCGCACGATTCAACCACACAATTATTGCTTCAGTGGATCCAGAACATATGGCAGAGTTCTACACTGATCTGCTCGAAGCCGACCCTGCACCAAGTTGGGGTCCATTCTGCAACATTAGCCTTGATGATGGCGTGCTATTGCAGTTCGCGGCACCACCGGTTGAGTTTCCGCCACAGCACTACGCCTTCTTGTTGAGCGAGGAGCACTTTGACCGGGCCTACCAAAAAATATGCGCGTTGCAACTCGAACATTGGGCTGACCCGCAACGTCAGAAGCCCGGCACCATAAACCACGAGCACGAAGGCAGGGGAGTCTATCTCTTAGATCCATCGGGGCACTACCTGGAGTTGATCACCAAGGGGTATTTGTCACCAGATAGTTAGCGCTGGACATTGAATACATTCTTCTGAATACCGTTGGAATAGGTGTGCGAGTCGACCAGATGCAGCTTTTGTGCGTCCAAGCTTTCTTGACTGAACAGGCGTTTGCCTGCTCCAAGCAGCACAGGGAAAACTAGCAGGTTGTAACGGTCAATCAGTTGGTGCTCTTGTAGGGAACGAACCAACGTTGCCGACCCATGGATACTGATGGGACCGCCTTCGCCTGCACGCAGCCTGGCGACATCAGAAATTGAGCGCAGGATCGTGGTCTCACCCCAGTTATCAACGAGGTCCTTCTCGCCCAAAGTAGTGGAGAGAACATATTTTGGCATCGCGTTATAACGTGGAAATTCTTCGGTCATTGAAGGCCAGACGGGGGAGAAGGCCTGGTAGCTAATCCTGCCAAGTAGCATGGCTGAGGCCTCGGCTTGCTCGGTGCCTTTCAGCTCGTATGCGGCGGGGTCGAACTCGACGCTTTTCGTCGTCCAGCCGGAGTTGCGATAATCCGGTTCGCTGCCAGGAGCTTCGACAACTCCATCCAGTGAGATGAATGAGGTAGCGATCAGTGTGCGCACAACGTCTCCTTTGGCCGGTGGGACTACGAAAATCCGCGCCTAGTGGGCGGATCTTGAGCGTAACAAGTGGGGCCTCAGAGGGACAACAAATTCACCTGAAGTCTCAGGATTAAACGGCAATGGGCTGATTCAAGGAATGTCCTTGAACCAGCCCATTGATGTCTCAGCCTAGAAAGCCGAGCTCAAACTAAACGCTACGGATAGCGACAACTGCGTTGTGACCACCGAAACCGAAGGAGTTATTCAGCGCCACGATGTTGCCTTCTGCTGGCAATGCTTCTGGCTTGCCGGTGACAACCTTCAATGGGATTGCTGGATCCTGGTTGTCCAGGTTGATGGTGACCGGAGTGGTGCGGTGGTAGACAGCCAGTGCACAGAGGACCGATTCAACAGCGCCAGAAGCACCGAGCAGGTGTCCCATCTGCGACTTGGTTGCCGAAACCCACACGTTGTCTAGGTGATCGCCCAGAGCGTTTTTCAACGCGGTGTATTCTGGGGCGTCGCCCACTGGGGTAGAGGTGGCGTGTGCATTGACGTGCACGACATCTTCAGGCTGGATGCGGCCATCGAACATGGCTGCCTTCAGCGCACGAGTTGCACCCATGCCATCTGGATCCGGGGCGGTGATGTGGTGAGCATCCGAGGTGACCGAAGAGCCGGCCAGCTCAGCGTAGATACGAGCGCCACGAGCCAGTGCGTGTTCTTCAGCCTCAAGTACCAGGGCGCCAGCGCCTTCACCCATGACGAAGCCATCGCGGTCAATGTCATATGGACGTGATGCCTTGGCAGGATCATCATTACGACGCGAGAGCGCGTGCATGGAGGAGAACGCAGCCATTGGCATTGGGTGGATGGCTGCTTCAGCGCCACCAACCATGACAACATCAGCCTTGCCGGAACGGATGAGTTCCAGACCCACGTGCATGGCTTCGGTGCCCGATGCACAGGCAGACACTGGGGTGTGCGCGCCTGCGGCAGCACCAAGATCCAGCGAGACCGCGGCAGCTGGACCGTTAGGCATCAGCATTGGTACGGTCATCGGCAAGACGCGGCGTGGGCCCTTTTCGCGCAGGGTGTCCCAAGCGTTGAGCAAGGTCCAGACGCCACCAATACCGGTAGCGAAGGCCACAGCCAGCTTGTTCTGGTCGATGTCATCCTTGCTCAGACCCGAGTCAGCCCAAGCTTCACGCGAGGCCACCACAGCGAACTGCGTGGATGGGTCCATACGCTTGGTTTCCGGGCGGGTGAGTACCTCGGTTGGCTGAACGGTAGCGCGCGCAGCGAAGGTGACCGGAAGGTCAAACTCCTCGACCCAGGAATCTTCTAGGGTTGCGGCGCCGGAAACGCCCTTCAAAGCGTTCTCCCATAGGGTGGGGACATCCCCGCCGATAGGAGTGGTGGCTCCGAGACCGGTGATCACTACTTTGCGCGCCATCATCAAACTCTCTACTGTGCGATTAAGAAATTTAATTAAGAAATTTAAGGGGGCCGGCTTGACGTACCGGCCGATGCGCACGGCTTTCCCGTGCAACGGTTGTGGCGATAAACGCCGAAAGCTTAGGCCTGTGCGCCAGCGATGAAGTTAACTGCGTCGCCTACGGTCTTCAGGTTCTTGACTTCCTCATCCGGAATCTTCACGTCGAACTTCTCTTCAGCTTCTACGACGATGGTCATCATCGAGATCGAGTCGATGTCCAGGTCCTCGGTGAAGGACTTGTCCAGCTGCACGTCTGCTTCGTCCAGGCCGGTCTCGGAGTTTACGATTTCGGCGAGGCCCGCCAGGATTTCTTCGTTGCTAGCCATGGATGGCTCCTTTTCTTCAGTTGCCGGAGGACTCCGGTGTTCTTTGCGGCCGTTACAGATTCCTGCTAACAGGAATCCGTCTCAAGCCAATCTGCTGAAACTTTGATGCATGAGTTACACAACGCAGTTTCGTCGGTTTAAAGCTTAGGTCAGAGATGAGCTCGCCGGTGGCATCATGACAGGTTCGTCGCCCAAATCTTTGCGTGATGCCTATTAGTTGCTGGTGTGCTCGGCAATGAACGCCTTGGCAGCTTCAAGATCTGCTGGCGTCTTCACCGCCAAGGTCTTAACGCCCTTGAGTCCGCGGCGGGCCAGACCCACCAGGGTGCCAGCAGGTGCTAGCTCCAGTACGCCGGTGACTCCAGCAGCTGCCAGGGTCTCCATGCATAGATCCCAGCGCACTGGGCGTGAGACCTGAGCGACGAGGGAATCGAGGTTGGCTTGGCCGTCGGTGACCGGCTGACCATCGAAGTTGGAGAGCAACTGCACCTGTGGTTCAGCCGGGGTGAGGGTGTCGGCCAATTCCTTCAGGACGCCTACCGCTGGCTGCATGTGGGCGGTGTGGAACGCTCCGGCGACCTTCAGTGGGATCACGCGGGCCTTGGCTGGAGGATTCTCGGCCAATTCTGCGAGTTGCTCGGTGGTGCCGGCTGCAACGATCTGGCCGCCTCCATTGGCGTTGGCCGGGGTCAGGCCCAAACCGTTTAGGGTCTCTAAGACTTCCTCGGGGTCGCCACCAAGCACTGCGGCCATGCCGGTAGGAGTTGCGGCAGCTGCCTCGGCCATGGCGTTGGCACGGACCTTCACGAAGTTCATGGCGTCGGGTTCATTCAGCGCACCAGCCAGAGCTGAAGCGGTGATCTCGCCAACGGAGTGGCCAGCAACGATGCTGCCCGCTGGTAGCTGATCACCAAAGAGTGCACGAGCAGTGACTAATCCGGCGGCCACAATCAGCGGCTGGGCCACTGCGGTGTCCTTGATGGTTTCTTCGTCGGAAACCGTGCCGTGGGCGGTGAGGTCTCGCTCGGTGATGGTGCTCAGGGTGGCCAGGTGATCGGCAACGCCTTCAACTTCGAGCCATTCGGCGAGGAAACCTGGGGTCTGGGAGCCCTGTCCGGGGCAAACGATTGCTAACACTCTTACAGCTTTCCAAATTCTAGGAGCTTTTGGCGCTTCATTTCGGTACCAAGCTCAAGGTGACTGTTTGTAGGAACTATACAAAAGCCTATCTTATCGGCAAGGAAAGTTCCCATGTAATGCGCTGTGCGCGAGCAAAATAGTGTTGTCGGTCATGCACTCTCTTTGGGTGAAGCCTACAAGTTGATCTCATGAAGACGTCCGTAAAGTAGCGCAGACTGCAGGACAAACGCATCACGAGGTACCAACGGGTCCCAACCGCTGACCTCGCTGACCCGCTTCAGGCGATAACGCACCGTATTGGCGTGGACAAAAAGCTCGCGGGCGGTGCCTTCCAGCGAATGGCCTAGGGCTAGGTAACTGGAGAGGGTATCGAGCAGTCCGTTGGAGGCATGCTGCAGTGGCTGGTAGACCTGTTCAATCAAAGCCGTGCGTGCTAATTGATCCCCATTGCTGGCTCGCTCTGGCCAGAGGTCATCGGCGCTGACCGGATTCGGTGCTTGTGGCCAGGCGCGCGCCGCACTGTAGCCGGCGACCGCTGCCACCGCTGCATGATGCATGTCCTTCACCGTGGGGGCCAAGGGGGAATAGACGACTGGCCCCGGGCCGAAGAAGCGGGTGAAACGGGTGAGATCAACCTCGTCAAATTTGGTATCCGAGAGCATCAACACCGAACGATCCCCAAGCACCCCGACCAGTGAGTCACGCGAATAGCGGGTAGCGACGCGGCGCAGGGTAGAAACGAAGGTGGCCGAGTTGGCTGCCGGGGTGGTGCCAACCATGATGCGGATGTTCTTTTGAGATTTCCAACCAATGGCGGCAATGCGAGACGCCAAAGAGTCATGGGGCTCGCCATGGAGCACCGCATCAACAACGTGGGCCTCTAATCTAGAGTCCCAGGCTCCACGGGTTTCGGCGGCCCGAGCATAAACATCGGCGGCAGCAAAAGCGACCTCACGCGAATAACGCAGCACCGCTTCACGCAGGGCAGCCTGTTCGGATTCGGTGGCGATATCGGGAACCTGAGATTCCACCACCTCAACAATGGTGCGCAATAGACCCAAGGCTTTTTGCAGCGAGATGGAACGGGTCAGTTCCGTGGGAGCTGCCCCAAAAACGTCGGTGACCACCCAGGAGGGGGTAGCTGAAGGATCCTCGTACCACGTGACGAACGTGGAGATGCCTTTTTGGGCGATCAGACCAATGGCTGCGCGCTCATTGGGATCCAGCGAGCGGTACCACGGCAGCTGCTGCTCCAGGTACTTCAGGGCCGAGGTGGATAACACTCCAATATGGCTTTGAAGTCGCTTGAGTGTCTGGGCGCTTGGCGGTTGGTGATGGTGGCTGGTGTTAGGGTTCGGCGTGGCGGCATCGAGTTCGGGACTCATGACTTCAAGCTTAGTGACTTTTTCCCTGCGATGCGCATGTCAGACAGGGTTATTAAAAAGCGCCTGCCCTACCACGAGTTATTCGTGGTACGGCAGGCGCAGAAGGTGGCATCAAGTGCCTAGACCCGAAGGGCTTTAGGCGTCGCCGCCTGCGTTACCGGACTTGCCGGCATTCGGGTTGTTCAGATCGTACTTAGCGTGAGCCTTCACTGCGGTGTCCGCAGGGATTTCGCCACGCTCAACCAGCGACTGCAAGGTCTGGACCACCAGCGAGTGGGCGTCGATCTTGAAGAAGCGACGAGCTGCTGCACGAGTGTCCGAGAAGCCGAATCCGTCCGCACCCAAGGTGTGGAATTCACCTGGGACGTAAGGGCGGATCTGCTCAGGCACCGCACGCATGTAGTCGGTGGTCGCGATGACTGGGCCCGGGGTGGACTCCAACTTGCTGGTCACATATGGGGTGCGACGAGCCTTGGAAGGATCAACCAGGACCTCAGCGTCGGCGTTCATGCCGTCGCGAGCCAGTTCGTTCCACGAGGTAACCGACCAAACATCGGCGGAAACGCCCCACTCTTCGGCGAGGATTTCCTGTGCTTCCAGTGCCCATGGCACGGCCACACCGGAGGCCAGCAGCTGTGCGCGTGGGCCGTCGGTGGTAGCTTCCTTGAGCAGGTGGATGCCCTTGATAATGCCTTCCACGTCAACGTCTTCCGGCTCAGCTGGCTGGCTGATTGGCTCGTTGTACACGGTCAGGTAGTACATCACGTTTGGATCCTGGTGGGTTCCGCCGTACATTCGGTCCAGACCGGAGCGCATGATGTGGCCGATTTCGTAACCGTAGGCAGGATCGTAGGTGATCACCGCTGGGTTGGTCGAAGCCAGGACTGGCGAGTGACCATCGGCGTGCTGCAGGCCTTCACCGGTCAGGGTGGTGCGGCCGGCGGTAGCGCCGATGATGAAGCCTCGGGCCATCTGGTCGCCGGCAGCCCAGAACTGGTCACCGGTTCGCTGGAAGCCGAACATCGAGTAGAACACGTAGATCGGGATCAACGGTTCATCGTGGGTGGAGTAGCTGGTACCGGCAGCGGTGAAGGCTGCGACGGCGCCGGCTTCGTTGATGCCTGGGTGGATCAGCTGACCCTGAGGGGATTCCTTGTAGGCCAGGACCAGGTCGCGGTCTACGGACAGGTAGTTCTGGCCACCTGGGTTGTAGATCTTGGCGGTCGGGAAGAAGGAGTCCATACCGAAGGTGCGCGACTCATCAGGGACGATCGGCACAATGCGGTGACCGAATTCCTTGTCACGCATCAGGTCCTTGAGCAAGCGGACGAAGGCCATGGTGGTGGCCGCCTGCTGCTTACCGGATCCACGCTTGGCGATGGCGTAGGCCTTATCACCTGGCAGTGAGAGCTTGACGGAGGTTTCCTTGCGACGCGATGGTACCGCTCCGCCCAGGGCCTCACGGCGTTCCATCATGTACTTGAACTCGGCCGAGTCCTGCGCTGGGCGGTAGTACGGTGGCGAGTACAGGTCGGCTTCGAGCTGCTCATCGGTGATCGGGATACGCAGGTGATCCCGGAACTGCTTGAGGTCTTCCATGGTCAGCTTCTTCATCTGGTGGGTCGCGTTGCGAGCCTCGAAGTGCGAACCGAGACCATAACCCTTAACGGTCTTGGCCAGGATGACAGTTGGCTTGCCCTTGAACTCAACGGCTGCCTTATATGCTGCGTAAACCTTGTGGTAGTCGTGGCCACCGCGCTTCAGGTTCCAGATCTCGTCATCGCTCATGTTGGCAACCAATTCCTTGGTTTCCGGGCGCTGACCGAAGAAGTGCTCACGCACGAAGGCGCCGGACTCAGCCTTGTAGGTCTGGTAGTCGCCATCCGGGGTCTGGTTCATGATGTCGACCAGGGCGTTGGTCTTGTCTGCTTCGAGCAGGGCATCCCATTCGCGGCCCCAGGTGACCTTGATGACGTTCCAGCCGGCTCCGCGGAAGAAGGCTTCCAGTTCCTGCATGATCTTGCCGTTACCGCGAACCGGGCCGTCCAGGCGCTGCAGGTTGCAGTTGATGACGAAGTTCAGGTTGTCCAACTTTTCGTTGGCAGCCAGCTGCAAGAAGCCGCGCGACTCCGGCTCATCCATTTCGCCGTCGCCCAGGAAGGCCCAGACCTGCTGGTCTGAAGTGTCCTTGATGCCACGGTTGTGCAGGTAGCGGTTCAGCTGTGCCTGGTAGATGGCGTTCGCTGGGCCGATGCCCATCGACACGGTCGGGAATTCCCAGAACTCAGGCAGGTTGCGTGGGTGTGGGTAGGAAGGAAGCGCATGGCCTTCCTTGGAGTGCTCCTGGCGGAAGCCGTCCATGTCCTCTTCGGACAAGCGGCCTTCGAGGAACGCGCGAGCGTACATACCTGGGGAGGCGTGACCCTGGAAGAAGACCTGGTCGCCACCGCCTGGGTGGTTCTTGCCACGGAAGAAGTGGTTGAAGCCCACTTCGTAGAGGGTGGCGGCACCAGCGTAGGTGGAGATGTGTCCGCCAACACCGATGGCTGGGTTCTGTGCACGGTGCACCATGATGGCTGCATTCCAACGCATAAATGCGCGATAGCGGCGTTCGATGGCCTCATCGCCGGGGAATTCTGGTTCCTGGTCTACAGGAATAGTGTTCACGTAGTCGGTGGTGGTCACATGGGGGACACCCACGGACTTGGCACCTGCACGCTGCAATAGCGAGCGGATAATGAACTGAGCACGCTCGGTGCCCTGGGATTCTACGAGAGAATCAAACGAGTCCATCCATTCCTGAGTTTCTTCAGGATCCTGATCTGAAAGCTGGTAAGTCAACCCGCTACGGATCTGGGAGATGTGTTCCTCTACAGCCACGGAAGCTCCTTGATTGAATTGCGGCTCCGTTACGTTGCAGTTTTGCACTGCGATGCAACGGTGTTGGGACAACGGGTGCAGTAACACTGGAGTGATGTGCACTGTCGGTTCATATGCAACTCTAATGTCATTTACGCGGGGTTGGGAGCATATTTCGTCGCCAAAAACCGCTTAAATATGACATATAAAGTGACTTATACAACAAAGTATGGGACCTAACTCACGAATACTCATGTCGTTATGATGTGGCCCACTAAATTACGGGTTATATTTGTTCGGCGTGTTATCGCTGCAGCGCTTGAATGGAACGCAAAAACCGTGTTTCGTTGGTAGTAACGCTTTGCACCAGCAGGAGGAATGAAGTGAGCGACGCCGTATCGGCAAATCTGGAACCCGCTAAAAAGATGGGCTTCCAAAATGAAAACCTTATTCAGGAACTGGGTTACGACGATGACGTAGATTACGATCTGCGCGACTCGATCGAGGACCTGATTGGTTCAGAGCTGCTCACCGAAGAGGACCATGACGTTGTCGATGCAGTCATCTTCTGGTGGCGCGATGGCGATGGAGACCTTGTTGATTCGTTGATGGACGCGTTGAACTGCCTGGATGAAAGTGGCGTTGTTTGGCTACTGACACCAAAGCAGGGTCGCGAAGGTCACGTATCCCCAGCACTAATTCAGCAGGAGGCACCAAGTGCTGGCCTGCACGTAACAACAAGTGAAGGTGTTTCGAGCGACTGGTCCGCAATTCGCCTAGCACCTCGCAAGAAGAACTAATGATTCAAACAGGTTCACGCCTGTTCGATTTTTCGCTGCAAAACCAATATGGCGAATCAGTAACCAGCACCGGGCTTTCTGAGGGCCGGGTGCTGGTTGTCTTCTATCCATGGGCTTTTTCTCGCGTCTGCGGTTCTGAGCTAGAGGCTTTGAACGAGAGCTATGAGTACTTTGCAAAGCGAAAGGTGCGAATCGTTGGCATCTCCGTTGACCACAAATTCACCTTGCGCAGTTACGCGGAATCATTAGGGCTTAAATTTGAACTGCTTGCAGATTTTTGGCCCCATGGAGACGTCGGTCGACAGGCTGGCGTCTTCGATGAACAGCAGGGGGTAGCGACCCGAGTTTCCTTGCTTCTTGAAGACGGCGTCATCCGAAGTGTCTTCCATAGCGCCATGACTGAAGCGCGCAGTATTGAAGGCTATAAACACGCAGTCAACATGCTTTAACGTGCGTGAGACCAAGGTGTGTTTCAGTTCACGCGAATTCTGCACCTTTCGATTTGCACGTTACCAAATATCTCTGTAGAGTTATTCCTCGTTGGCTTTCAAAGCGAACAAGGTTAGGGCCTTTAGCTCAGCTGGTAGAGCGTCACGTTTACACCGTGAATGTCATCGGTTCGATCCCGGTAGGGCCCACCAAATTAAAAACCTCGATCCACTCGGATCGAGGTTTTTTCTTATCCGAAGTGATCCGGATTCAGGTCGTGCCGTGGTTTCAGTGCTGGCTAATTACTCTTGAGTCAAACGCACCATTGTGCTTGTCCCCATGATGCCCGCCTCGTAAGAAATTTCGCCATTGTTGTACGTGATTTTCTTACTGTCGTCGCTAGAAGCCATGAGCGCGGCATCCGTTGCCTCGCGGTCACGAGTTGAAGTCCAGGTAAAAGAATCCGTGTAGTCTTTTGGTGCTTCAAAACTGCCCACCCAGTAGATGGACTTGGTGTCGCCATTATTGGTGACCCAATCTATGGAGATGACGTCGCCATCGATCGTGGCCAGCTGGTAAGCATCATCGTCCATGGAATTCTTCTGTTTCCAATCACCATCCAGGCTCATGGGTTTGGGTGCGGCTGTCTGGCTGTGAGCTGTCGTCGGGTTTGTATCCGTAGCCGTGGTGTCGGTGACCGGTTGGCTACTGCATGATGCCATAACCAGGCAGAGAGGTAGCGTTGCGAGTGCGAGCATTTTCTTCATGATTCAAGTATTGCGGGTGGCACCGACAAATTAGGCTTGGCGTAACTGTCAATACAGACTGTCACGGGTATCAGCTGAACTTGGATTCATGGGGACTTGAGAGTGACGCTCGGCACTCTTTATGAAAAATGCGCCTCTCAATTTGCCAAGTCAGTCCAGCATGTACTAAATTATTTCTTGTTGCAGAAAATGAATGAAGTCAAGAAATTGTCTCCACGTTTGCAGCAGGGGGCCTTTAGCTCAGCTGGTAGAGCGTCACGTTTACACCGTGAATGTCATCGGTTCGATCCCGGTAGGGCCCACCAAATAGAATCCCGTTTCAACTCGTCTAAACAGACTGGTTGAGACGGGATTTTTAGTTGCAACTGTGGTTCGTGGGTTTCAGCGCAATAGCATGACAGACTGGACGCATGAATGTCCCGGATGAGAATGCATGGGTAAGCGCAGTGCGCGCCAATCCCGACCACGCGAAGAATTATGCCCAACGCTGGCGCAATTTGGTTGACCAGGGCCAAGACATCTTCGGCGAGGCTCGCACCGTAGACGCTATGGCCGCGCGGGGGAGTCGGATCCTCGATGCAGGATGCGGAACCGGTCGTATTGGTGGCTGGTTGTCTTTGCAGGGGCACGCAGTTGTGGGTGTTGACCTGGATCCCGATTTGGTTGAAGTGGCCCGAAGGGACTATCCGGAGGCGCAGTGGATTGTCGGAAACTTGGCGAGTTTTAGCCTTGAATCCACTTTCGCAGGATCGCACGAATTTGATCTCATCGTCTCTGCCGGCAATGTACTTACTTTCCTCTCACATGCCGAACGTTTGCCAGCCTTGAGAAAATTGCATGATCTGCTCGCTCAGGATGGTCGGATGATCGTAGGGTTCGGTGCTGGACGTGGATACGACTTCGACGTATTTGAAAGTGATGCGGCGCAAGCTGGCCTAGAGATTCAGCAAAGATTCTCTAGCTGGGACTTACGCTTGCCGTCTGAGGATTTCCTCGTTGCGATACTCGGTCGCCCTGATATTCAAAATTGATTTGCAGACTTTAGTTGGAGGATTCAAACAATTCAAGAGTCTCCAGATAATGCCATGTTTTCGAACAGCTAATTCTGGAAAAGTCCAAGTAGTGTCGGAGTTGTTCGTTGTTCGATCCAATTCACAAGGAGTACATCTCATGGGTTTAGGCGATAAAATCAAGAACAAGGCTCAGGAAGCATCCGGCAAGGTTAAAGAAACCGTAGGGGATGCAACCAACAATGAGAACTTGCAGGCTGAAGGCCTGAAGGATCAGGCAGCAGCCAAGGCAAAGCAGGCTGGCGAAGCTGTCAAGGACGCCGCTAAGGACGTCCGCGACGAATTCAATAAGTAAACATTCAGTCTCGAAAAGGCACCCGTTGCATAGCGGGTGCCTTTTTGCGCTTACTGTTGTGGTTTGTATTGTTCGAGGAATCTAGCGGCTACTAATGTGCCGTCTTCTTCGGAAGCCAAGCGTTGAGAAACTAATTTGGCGTTTTGTGCAAAGTGTTCATTGTTGAGAACTTCATTGATGCCAGCAGTCAGTCGGTCGATCGTTAGATTCTTGTAGGGGATCGGAGAAACGCTGGCTCCTAAGTGCTGAAGCCGAGATGCCCAAAATGGTTGGTCCGTGAAAATCGGTACGGGTACCGCGGGTATGCCGGCCCTCAAGCCGGATGCGCTAGTTCCAGCGCCGGCATGGTGCACCACGGTGGCTACTTGGGGCAATAGCCACTCGTGAGGAACTGTTCCAACACCCAAAATATCGGATTCGACGAAATCTCCGGCGCCTTGGATGATTGTTCTGCGACCGGTGCGATGAGCAACGTCGACGAGGAAATCTAGGTCTAATGCGTGGGTGCTACCGAACCCGATCAGTACCGGCGGTTCTCCTGCGGAGAGGAAATCAAGCAATTGGCCTGATGGTTGCCATGAGGAGTCGCTGACTGGCCACCAGTAACCGCAGTTGACAATGCCCTCATGACAATCGGCAACGTGCGGAACAACGATCGAACTAAATCCATGCAGGATTGGCTGACGAGTCTTTCTGCGCACACATTCGGAAGTTGCCCGGCTACGTTTGGATAATCCTAACTCCGCTCTGATCTGAGCTGTGGGTGAATCGTACGGTGCCTTTGCGCGGGTGAGCAATTGATGCAGTGTCTTATTGCCCAGACGCCCAAAACTACGGGCCGTACCTAGAGCCAAGGGTGGGTAGTCACCGCTGGGTTCATTGGGTTGCAAATGTGCGCCGATTGCGGGTATATCCAAGGCCTCGGCGATATCAAAGCCAAACGGTGCCACCGAATTAGTCAGAATAAGATCCGTACCGTGTTGTGCCGCCGCTAAAGCACCCGTCGCAGCTTGATTGAAATACGATCCCAATTCTTGGAGGTAGTACCGGATGTCTGTGGCGCTGGTTTTGGTTCCGGGAGCCGCTGGATTGACCAGTGCGCTCATGTCACCTGATAGCTCGCGGAATGTACTGCCTGCCGAGGTGACAAGGTCTCGGTAGTTAGGGTTTGCTGCAATCGTCACTTCGAAGCCCTGCTGGCGCAGCGTCTTGCCGAGTCCAGCCATGGGAGCAACGTCTCCGTGGGTGCCTGGGGCGAGTATCAGTATGCGCATGAGCCCTCCTGTAGAGTTAACTGCGAACGGTGTTCGCGTTTAATTGTACAGCTATTAGGATGGGAGCCATGACTACGAATCCACCTCGAAAAGCTACTGGACCCAAGCCTCAATACTCACGTGAACAGATTGTTGATATTGCTGTCCTCCTAGCTGACGAGCAGGGTATTCATGCCGTTTCGCTACGAGCGGTAGCGACGAAACTTGGCACTGGTGCCGCCTCGCTCTATCGATACGTGAAATCTTTCGAGAACCTCACTGAACTGATGCTTGACCGAATAAGCGACGAATATGACTTTGAAACCTATTCAGTCCATGCAAGCGAGCAACTCTTGGAGATTGCGCGCCAAACTCGTCAAATAATGACTCGACACGCATGGGCGCCGATACTGGCACTAACAAAACCGTCGATGGGTCCCAATTCTTTGGCATACCTTGAGCGAGGGCTCTTGTCCTTAGAGAAAACGAGGTTGAGTGCCAACGAAAAACTTCACACCCTCGCGATGCTCAATGCCATGACAGCTGCGTTTGTACTCAATGAGCAAAGCCAAAAAGAATCGTTTGATGCGTCCGAGATAATGGTCGCTTTGCAGTCCGGGGCTTATCCTCATCTTTTTGCCACCCTACGTGAAGTGAAAGAACCGCTGGATGCGCAAACCTCATTTGAACAAGCGATCGTTGCTTACCTTCACGGGGTTGGCCTAGCAGATCAATAACACGCATAGCCTTAGTACGAAATCTTCTATGCCCTAGTCATGCGGTATGACAGCATGAAATGAGTATTAGAAAGCCGAGTACTCAGGAGTTGTTATGGCTGCGCCGTCCGAAGCAAGCATGAAAGAAATTCGCGAACTGATTGCCGTGGACACAACCAGTCGCGATACCAACTTGCCACTGATCAATAACGTCGTGCAGAAGCTCCAAGCGTATGGCATTGAGTCAACACTCATTCACAATGAAGATGGGTCCAAGGCCAACCTTCTTGCCACGATCCCTGCAAGTAACGGAAACCGTACTGGTGGCATCGTGCTTTCTGGCCATACTGATGTTGTTCCGGTAGATGGGCAGGACTGGAGCAGTGCGCCTTTTGAGGCTCAGGTACGCGGCGACAAACTCTACGGGCGTGGGACCTGCGATATGAAGGGCTATATCGGGGTTATCCTGGCAAAACTTGATCAACTCACCAGCGCACAGCTTTCTGAACCGATTCACTTGGCGTTGTCCTATGACGAAGAGGTTGGTTGCGTGGGCGCGGTCAGCTTGGTCGACAAAATTGTGGCCGAAGGCTTGGCCCCACGTGGATGCTTTGTGGGTGAGCCATCGAGCATGCGAGCGATCCGCGGACATAAGTCCATGAACGTGTTCCGTGTGCAGTTTAATGGGGTGGCTGCGCACTCTTCGCTTCCTTCTGAAGGTGTCAACGCAATTTCCTACGCTCTACGTTTTGCGAACTTCGTTGAGGAAGTCTCCGCAGAACTACGCACCCGTGGCCCTAAAGATGACGCGTTCATTGAACCGACCACCACGATGAACGTGAACAAGTTTGACGCCGGTATCGCTGTGAATACGATTCCATCCCAGGCTGTCGTGTTCTTTGAATATCGTTCTTTGGCGGAAGTGGATCGTGAGGAACTCACCTCCCGATTCCGCGACGAGGCAAAGAAACTCGAAGCCCAAATGCGCGAGAAAAATCCTTCGTGCTCTGTCACCTTTGCGCAGCAGGCTGGCGCGCCAGGATTAGATACTGATCCAAGCGAGGATATTGTCGCACTTGCAGCAGCATGTGGGGCGATTGCAACGGACGAGAAGATGACCTATGGAACCGAAGCTGGTTTGTTTTCCTCGGCAGGTATTCCGACTGTCGTTTGTGGACCAGGCGATATCGCGCAAGCCCACGCACCAGATGAATACGTGCTGCTTGACCAGTTGGTGGAATGTGAGAACTTCATTGACTCGCTGATTGCCCAGCTGAGCTGATTAGAACTGAAAATTAGATTGGCCGCCGACTCGAACGAGTCGGCGGCCAACCTGTTCCTCAGGTCGTAGTTCTCTACAGTGCCACTAGCAGGACAGCGGTCCAGTGGCAGAGGAAAGCGACGATGGTGCAAGCGTGGAAGAGTTCGTGGAAGCCAAAGATTGTTGGTAGGGGATTAGGCCGTTTGGTCGCGTAGAAGACGGCACCCACGGTGTACGCGAGTCCACCAGTCACGATGAGGATCATGACCGCTGGGCTATAGGCCCAAAATGCAGGTAACTGCATCATGGCGCTCCAGCCAAGTAGAACATACAAGCTCACACCCAACCAGCGAGGTGCCGTGGGCCAGAGGGTTTTGATGGCGATGCCTGCCAGCGCTCCACCCCAAATGATGGACAGCACGATAATGGCTTGCTTACCAGGGAGGGTCATGGCGGCAACCGGAGTGTAGGTGCCAGCAATCAACAAAAAGATGTTTGCGTGATCTGCTCGTCGAAATAGACCCATGACCCTATCGGTCCAATTGCCGCGATGGTAGAGCGCTGAGGTACCAAATAGCAGGATTGAGCATAGCGCGAAGACTGCGCTGGTCCATTCAGCCAGATGACCGTTGGCAAGAACGATAAGTACCAAGTTCATCACGATGATCACCGGCGTTGACCATGCATGAATCAAACCGCGCCATCGCGTTCGTTCAGTTCCGATTGATAAGAATTTTTTCGGCGCTTGAATATCAGCGGTGGGCGTCAGCGGATCAATGGCCACGGGAGTCCTTTAATGTCGTGCTCGGGGAGTGAACCCTGATACTCGAAGTTTACGTCAGATTTCTGGGTTCCAACTGTGCCTGATTCGACTTTAGAGGCAGGAAGAAACCCGCCAGATGCAGTTCATTATGATGCTGCAATCTCTGGCGGGTTTCTCTTGAAGTGCGAGGAGGTGAACTCCTAAAAGCGACTATGCGCGTTTCTTGGTGATGAATCCCCAGATGACCAAAACTATGAGGGAGCCACCGATTGCAAGGATCCAGCTCCACAGCGACCAGAAGCTCAGATCACCATTGCCAAAGACGGCGCCGCCAATCCAGCCACCGAGAATTGCGCCGACAACGCCAAGCAACAACGTGGCGATCCATCCGCCACCCTGCTTACCGGGCAGGATTGCTTTTGCAATTGCGCCAGCAATCAGGCCTAAGACTATCCATCCAATGAATCCCATGATTTGCTCCAATGGTCAGATTCTGTAGTGATCGGGTTTGACCACTCATTTCAGAGATTACATGGCTTTGAACTGGGGTTCTACATTTTCTGCGGGAGAATTCTGACTTTTTAGGTACAAGATTCAACCATCACATGAAGCTTGGATCTCGTTTGACGCGTAAACACTGTTTGATCTGAATTTTTGAAGAGATTGTGAACTGTGATGCCCGTAATGTTTGACAGTCTTACGTTGCGCTCTTACTCTAGTTAAATCAGATTTTATCCAAACTAACTGTCCTTAAGTCTGATATTAGGTTTACGCACGACGGAGTGAAAACATGAGTGAACAGGTCCCAGCCATCGTCGTTATGGGTGTTTCGGGCAGCGGTAAGACAACCATCGGTCAGATGCTGGCAGACGAACTAAACCGCCAATTCATCGACGGCGACAGCCTGCACCCGGTGGCCAACAAGAACAAAATGGCAGCTGGCGAAGCGCTCAATGATCAAGACCGTGAACCATGGTTGCGGGTCATCGGAGAAAAACTCTCAGATGGCACCAAGCAAAGTGCGCCTCTGGTGATCGCATGTTCAGCCCTGAAGCGTAGCTACCGAGATCTCATTCGATCTCTGGAACCTTCCACTATTTTTGTGCATCTCACTGGTGGTTCAACTGTCATTCGTGACCGCATGAACGCGCGCTCACACGAGTACATGCCATCGTCACTACTCGACAGCCAGTTAGCCACTCTTGAACTGCCTACCGTCGATGAAGCAGTGCTCACTGCCGACATTTCTAATTCACCTGAGGACATCGTGCGCCAACTCGCCGCTGACCTGAACGTCGCACACCTCTCCTAAGCCACGTACCAGTACCTGGTACGAACAAAACATTGATCAAGGACGACAATGACATCTGAGCTCGAAATGAACTGGACGCTGGGTACCCCCGGCCTCCTTGGCCTAGCGGTGACGGCGGTTGCCGTACTGCTGGTCCTCATTATTCGATTCCGGGTCCACGCATTCGTGGCCCTCGTACTGACCAGCCTGCTCACGGCAATTGCAGCCGGCATTCCAGCAGCATCGGTCATCACCACTTTGACCGGCGGTTTCGGCTCGACACTGGCCAGCGTCGCGCTGCTTGTTGGCCTTGGCGCCATGCTTGGCCGAATGCTGGAAACCAGTGGCGGCGCGGAAGTCATGACCAACTGGCTGATTTCCAAGTTTGGCGAGAAGCGTGCACCGTTGGCACTATCCGTTGCTTCGCTGCTTTTCGGTTTCCCAATCTTCTTTGATGCAGGCCTCGTGGTCATGCTTCCAATCATTTTCACCGTGGCCCGTCGCCTCGGTGGATCTGTACTGTTCTACGCAATCCCAGCAGCCACCGCCTTCTCGGTAATGCACGTCTTCGTGCCGCCACACCCCGGTCCAGTGGCAGCTTCGGGACTCCTCGAAGCCAATGTTGGCCTGGTTCTGATCCTAGGTTTGATCGTTGCTATTCCAACCTGGTTCTTCTCCGGTCACCTGTTCGGCAAGTTCGTCGGCAAGAAGTTCGACATTCCAGTACCTGACATTTTGGATGCAGCGCTGGGCAAGGGCTCTGGTAAAGATGACTTCAAGTCCTCGCCTTCGGTAGGCACCGTCTTCAGCCTGCTACTTCTGCCGCTGTTGCTGATCTTCATGAACACCGGTTTGAACATGCTCGGCAGCGCTGGTGTCGTTGATGCTGACGCCGACTGGGTGACCTGGCTTCGCCTCTTCGGTGAAACCCCAGTGGCACTGCTGATCACTGTCTTGCTCGGAATGTTCCTGCTCGGCTTCCGTAAGGGCAAGGATAAGACCCTGATCGAAACCGTGGTGGATTCGGCGCTTGGCCCAGTATGTTCCATCATCCTGATCACCGGTGCCGGTGGCATGTTCGGTGGCGTACTTCGTGCCAGCGGTATTGGCGATGCCATCGCTGGCTCTCTACAGTCGGTGGGAATGCCGCTGATCATCGCGGGCTTCTTGATCGCGGCGATCGTGCGCTTGGCGCAGGGCTCGGCCACCGTGGCACTGACCACCGCTGCCGCCATCGTTCAGCCGGCTGTATTGGCCGATGGTTCTTTGACCGCTTTCCAGGTGGCCACCATGGTTCTGGCCTTGGCTGCTGGTTCGGTATTTGCCGGTCACGTCAACGACTCCGGTTTCTGGCTGGTCTCCCGCTTCTTGCAGATGGACGTTTCGACCACCTTGCGCGTATGGACCGTGGGCCAGGCTCTGGTTTCGGTAGTTGGCTTCATCTTCGTGATGGTGCTCTACGGTATTGCCAGCGCAATCGCCTGAGGTACCTAGCGACTAGCGAAAAAGTCCCTTGCGATCTACGAGATTATCTCGTTGATCGCAAGGGACTTTTTGTTGTCTGGAAACTATTTAGTGTCCTTGGCAGGATCCACAAACAGGCGTGGCTGGCCTTCCCAGAGACTGCAGATTTCATTGTGCGTACGACGCATGATGCTTTCCATGTTCTTCCGGGCGCTGGCCGAATCAGAATTGGAGATGGCATCGGCTACCGACTGGTGCCAGAGCAGTGCTTCCTCGTGCGGTCGTTCAGGCATCAGCCCCAGTTCGGTGCGGCCACGAAGGATTGCGCCAATGGGGGTTGAAAGATTTGCGAACATTTCATTGCCTGAGGCAGCTAGAACAAGCGCATGGAAACGAATATCGAGTTCCAAGAACCGGCGCAGGTCACCTTGGCGGCCATAGTGACTCATTTGAGCCGAGATCATCATGAGCTCTTTGCGCATCGTCTCTGGTGCGACTTCTGCAGCCAGCTCAGCTGCCATGGGCTCTACGGAGATGCGAAGCTCGGTCAGCGAGCGTAATTGTGTACCTTTTTGGTCGCTGGCTAGGCGCCAGCGAATCACATGATCGTCATAGGGATTCCAGCTTTCAGCTCCCATTACACGAATGCCAACACGTTTAGTGCTGGTGACTAAACCACATTGGGCTAAGACTCGTATCGCTTCACGGATCACGGAACGTGAGACTTGAAGCCGCTGTTCTAAGTCTGCTGCGAGCAGAATCGAGCCGCGGGGGACTTGTCCGCTGACGATGCGGGAGCCGAGATGCTCAACCACATGAGCGTGCAGACTAGTTGCCATAGGGATAGTTTAGCTAACGACTAGGGACAAATTGTGTTGTGTCCTCCAGACACACAGGATAAATATGTTTTAACTTTGGTAGTTCTCTGGGAAACAAGGCCCTGTGGCTAGTAGGATAGAAAGGTCACGTGGTCGTGATTCAGGGGCCATGTTTTGTGGTCTCTGTTAAACGGCACACCTCCCCGTAATTGATGGAGACTTATTTTTATGCCTGCACAGATTGGTGTCACAGGTCTGGCCGTCATGGGCGCAAACCTCGCCCGTAACTTCGCCCGTAACGGATACACTGTCGCCCTGCACAACCGCTCGGTTGGAAAGACTGACGCGCTGCTCGAGGCGCACGGCGATGAAGGCGACTTCATCCGCACCGAAACCCTCGAAGAGCTGGTCGCGAACCTTGAAACCCCGCGTCGCGTTCTGATCATGGTTAAAGCTGGCGGTCCAGTAGATTCCGTCATCGACCAGCTGGTTCCGCTGCTTGATGAAGGTGACATCGTCATTGACGCAGGCAACTCGCACTACACCGACACCCGTCGCCGCGAAGCCGCGCTGAACGAGAAGGGCCTGCACTTCGTTGGTGTTGGCGTTTCCGGTGGCGAAGAGGGCGCACTGCTTGGCCCATCGATCATGCCAGGTGGCTCGGCTGAGTCCTATAAAGCACTGGGCCCAATGCTGGAAAAGATTTCCGCTAAGGCAGACGACGGCGCTCCTTGCTGCGCATGGATCTCCACCGACGGTGCCGGCCACTTCGTGAAGATGGTTCACAACGGCATCGAATACGCCGACATGCAGGTTATCGGCGAAGCTTACGACTTGCTGCGTAGCGCTGCAGGCATCGAGCCAGCAGCTCAGGCTGAGATCTTCAACGAGTGGAACCAAGGCGAGCTCTCCAGCTTCCTGATTGAAATCACCGCCGAAGTTCTGGGCCACACCGACGCTGCCACCGGCAAGCCATTGGTTGACGTAATCCAGGACTCCGCTGGCCAGAAGGGTACCGGTCGTTGGACCGTACAGTCCGGTCTGGACATGGGTTCGCCAGTTTCGGCCATTGCAGAATCGGTCTTCGCCCGTTCACTGTCCTCCCAGCGCGACATCCGCGCCGTGGGCCAGAAGGTACTGAGCGCAGACACCACCGAAGTGACCCTGCCAGAGAACTTCATCGAAGACGTGCGCCAGGCACTGTTCGCTTCGAAGCTGGTTTCCTACGCACAGGGTATCGACATGCTGACCTCCGCAGCCGGTGAATACAACTGGGAGCTGAAGCTGGACGAAATCGCTGGCCTGTGGCGTGAAGGTTGCATCATCCGTGCAGCGCTGCTCAAGGACATCACCGCTGCTTACTCCGCTGATGAGAAGCCAGCCAACCTGCTGTTCGCTCCAGCGTTCGCTGAAGCGATCACCAAGGCTGTTCCAGCATGGCGCCGCGTTGTTGCAGTAGCAGTCCAGCTGGGCATCCCAGCACCGGTCTTCTCCTCGTCGATGGCTTACTACGATGGCCTGCGTCGCGATCGTTTGCCAGCTGCCCTGACCCAGGGTCTGCGTGACTTCTTCGGTGCACACACCTACCGTCGCACCGACAAGGAAGGCACCTTCCACACCTTGTGGAGCGGCGATCGTTCCGAGGTTGCAGCAGAGGATACTCACTAGAGTTTTCACAGCAAAAGCCGGCCTTCTTTCTAAGGAATTCCTTAGAAAGAAGGCCGGCTTTTCTTAATAGGAGGCTCATCACAAAGACAGGAATATTCCCGGGATTACCGGGGATATAACCGCCGTGAACTCGCATTCATGGAAAATACCTAAGTAGATCGAGATCTGCTGACAGGTAGCGATTATATAAATTTTTCCATGACAAATTCTTCGCAATCGCAAAAAACAAGAGCACAGCAATTAGCGTCAGAAAAAGCGGGCAAGAGTAAAAAGCCATCGCGCCGATCAGTACTCATTGGCTCGTTAGCGGTCCTCGCCTCGGCCGGTGGCGGTGCCGGATGGGCGCTCGACAGATTTGTTGTTGAGCATGTTGAACAAACAGGCGTTACCAGCGCTGCAGCCGCTACTGCAACTACCACTTCAAACACCGCTGCAACCGTTACCGATACCAGCTACACCTCGGATCTTGCCAAGATCAATATCTCCAAGACCGTCACGGGTAGCGGCAACAGCCAAGTCACGTACTTTGTCGCTGATCTACAGCTTTCACAAGGAACAGTTCTTGCCTCAGCCTTCGCCAAAGACAGCTTTGGCGAAAATATCACCGAGACCACGAGCGTTATCGCGGAGAACAACTCAGCAATATTTGCCATCAACGGTGACTACTACGGCTTCCGCGACACCGGCATCATCATTCGCAATGGCGTGGCCTATCGCGATAAAGGCGCCCGCGAGGGCTTAGCGTTCTACAAGGATGGCAGCGTCAAGGTCTATGACGAAACAACTACTGACGCAGACACACTTGTCTCAGAGGGTGTTTGGCAGACTCTGTCCTTCGGTCCTGCAGTCGTCAAAGACTCGAAGCAGGTCGATGGAATCGACGACGTCGAGGTCGACACTAACTTCGGAAACCACTCAATCCAGGGGCAGCAGCCACGCACCGCCGTCGGATTCATCGACAAGAATCACTACGTCTTTGTCGTCGTTGATGGTAGATCCGAAGGCTATAGCGTCGGTGTGACAATGCCGGAACTGGCACAAATCATGCTGGACCTAGGATGCGAGACAGCCTACAACATTGACGGTGGCGGCTCTTCGACCATGTTCTTCAATGGCCAGTTGGTCAACAACCCTCTGGGTCGAAATCAAGAGCGCGGAACCTCCGACATTCTGTTCATTGCAGGACAGGGAGAAACTCAATGATTCTCCTGATCCCCGCCTACGAACCCGATGAAAAACTCAACCTACTGATTGATTCACTCGAACTAGAACGCAACGAAACGGTTCTAGTTGTTATCGACGACGGTAGTGGCCCAGGGTCAGAAGATGTTTTCACCTACGCTCAAAGCCAAGGCGCGGTACTTGTCCAGCACGCCGTCAACCTTGGAAAGGGGGCCGCACTAAAAACAGGTTTCAGTTTTATCGCGGAAAACTTCCCAGGACATGACGTAGTCACCGCGGATTGCGACGGACAGCATACCGCTGAGGATATTTACGCAGTCGCAACGAAAGTTGGCCACGCCAGGAGCATTGTTCTGGGCGAACGTGAGTTTTCAGGCAAGGTACCACTGCGCAGTCGCTTCGGGAATAAGGTCACTGCCTTGTTCTTCGCGCTATCTACGGGAACATGGCTCAACGACACGCAAACAGGGCTTCGTGGTTTCCCAGCGGAAATTCTTGGGTGGCTCGAAAGTGTGGCCGGCGAGCGCTACGAATATGAGCTAAACATGCTCCTCGAAGCGAAGAGGAATGACATTGCCCTTGAATCGGTGAAGATTCAGACCATCTACCTCGATGACAATGAGAGTTCGCACTTCCGTCCAATAGCGGATTCGATTCGGATCTATGCGCCACTACTGAAGTTTTCGGCTTCTTCGTTGGCAGGTTTCGCCGTAGACACAATTTTGCTCCTGGTGTTCACGGCCTTGTTCAAAGACCTCTTGCCGGCAGTGATCCTGGCACGCCTGGGGAGCGCAGCGGTGAACTTTTGGATCAACCGTCAACTGGTCTTCGCTGAGGGCCGCTCGCTACCGCTGCGCTCAACGATAATCCGATACGCGCTGTTGGCCATTGTGCTTCTCGTCGTAAATTATGAGTTGCTGACGCTGCTATCAGCCATAGGAATTCCTTTGTTGCTGGCTAAGATTCTCACAGAAATAATTTTGTTCTTGGTGAGTTTCTCTGTTCAAAAACGGTTCTTGTTTCGCAAACGAATTCGCCAAGAAGCGATGTTTCAACATTCACAAGCTGGGCATTTGATGAATACAGAATCAACACAGAGAGGTATTGAAAAATAGTTATATACCCTCCGAAGAACAGTAATAAATTACTGTAAATTCCCTTTTGAATGAAGAAAGAATGCTCATGAAACGTTCCTTGAAAGTCAAAGCACTAAGCTCAGTTGCCGCCTTGTCGCTAGCGCTGTCCATGGCAGGTTGTGCGACAAGCGGTAGCGGCACCACCGTCGCGGATGCTATCAACGCAACAAGCAGCGCTAGTAGCGCCTCCACGGTGTCCCAGAGCGACAGCTCAGCAAGTACAGCTTCGTCCGTATCCGCATCAGACGTAACCGAAGACACTCACTTTGATGAGGATGATCTTCAGTGGGACTCGGCGAAAGAAACGACCGTCACTTTGGCTGATGGAAATACACAAGCCTCGGGAACCGGCGCTGACAGTGTTTCTGTCGATGGGGACACGGTAACCATTAGTGCTGCAGGAACGTACCGACTTTCAGGTTCGCTCAGTGACGGCAAGGTAGTCGTTGCTGCAGGTGAGGAAGATGTTGTTCGAATCATTTTGGACAATGTGTCGATTACCAGTTCGACTGGCTCAGCAATTCAGATCGATGAGTCCAATGAAACTCTGCTCTACCTAGAAGACGGCACCACCAACTCAGTTTCGGATGCGAGTACCTACGCGGATACTGCCGACGACGCAGCGAATGCAGCAATCTACTCGATGGCGGACCTGACGATCGCTGGCGATGGCTCGCTGGATGTCAAGGGCAACTACCAGGACGGCATCGTTACCAAAGACGGACTGGTCATTGCCTCGGGGCAGGTGACAGTCACTGCAGCAGATGACGGCATCAAGGGTAAAGACTACGTTGCGCTACTGGGCGGAAAGGTAGACGTCACCGCTGCTGATGACGGGATAAAGTCCACTAACGACGAAGATGCTGATCGGGGTTGGCTACACCAGTACGGTGGAGACCTAACCGTTTCGGCTGGCGATGACGGTATCAAGGCTGAACAGCTGTTGACGCTCAGTGGGGGAACCGCAACAGTCACCGAATCCAATGAGGGGATCGAAGCGGCGACCATCAATCTGTCCGGTGCTACCGTGAATGTGACTGCCAGCGATGACGGCATCAACGCCAGCGTTGGTAGCTCCGAGGACACCGCTCAAGGCGGTGGCGGAGCAATGGATTCCGCACAGGATGCGCACTTGAACATTTCTGGAGGCACGATCACCGTCTCTGCTGATGGCGATGGCTTGGATTCCAACGGTGATATTTCAATCACCGGCGGCACGACCGTAGTCAATGGTCCAATCAATGGCGGCAATGGTGCGCTCGACTCTAATGGCGACATCTCGGTAGACGGCGGTGTGCTCATCGCTGCAGGTAGTGATGGAATGGCGGAGGGGCTCAGCGATTCGTCCAAGCAGTCCGGCGTACAGGCCTCGTTGGGAAACACGGTCGATGCGGGGGTTGCTATTCACATCGTTGATTCGAGTGGAAGTGTCGTTGCTAGCTTTGTAACTACTAAGGCCACTGCCAATGTCGTGTATTCCAGCTCTGACATCGTTGATGGCGAAAGCTACAGCATCTACACCGGAGGAACCGCCGATGTTGATGCCGGTCTAGGAACCGGTGACATTACCGATGCAACGAAGGTGACCACTGTGACCGCCGGCGAATTCGAGTCCGGTATGGGCGGCGGCATGGGCGGCGGTATGGGTGGCCAGGGTGGTGGCCCAGGCGGCAACTAAAACTCAATAATTCAGAGGGTTGATATGAAACTGAACCCCGCTGTCCCATTCATGAGCTGGGACAGCGGGGTTCAGTGTCGTTTCCGGCACGTTGTGCTGTGTCTCTAGGGTTCGCTGATAACGAGTGCTTTTGCGTCCTCAAGTAAGGTGCTGGCCTGTTTCGGTGCAATGCGAACCAGTGCAAAAGCAGCGACAACCAGACCAGTGACGGTTGATGCCAGACGTTGTTGAACCGCTGGTTCAAGGTCCCCGCGAAATGCTTGGATGCCTCGGCTAAAAGCCGTTTCGAGTTCCTCACGATAAGCCTGCACTACTGCTGAGACATGCGTATCCGTTGATAGTGGGGAGCTTGCGGTATTGATGAGCATGCATCCATTGCTCGTTGGCAGTGCATCTGGTTGGCTGAAGATGGAAAGGAGCCCGTCAAAATACTCAATGAGTGCCCCACTGTCGACATTTTCGGTGATGAGTGGTTGCAACCGAGGTCGAACGATTTCATCGAGATAACTTTGGACCGCAGCATCGAAGAGGCCTCGTTTTGATCCGAAGGAGTTGTAGATGCTCGATCGGCTCAGCCCGGTGGCGGCTTCGAGTTCTGGGATGGAAGCGGCCTCAAATCCCTTAGCCCAAAAGAGCGAACGTGCTTTTTTGATGACGGCGGTACTGTCGAAGGCTAATGTTCTTGCCATCACATACCTTTCTACTTTCGGAAACGACCATTACAGTATATATTGAAATGGACGTTACAGAATGTTGTTCCGACAAAACTCACAGGAGCTGTTCCAATGATCATCACCGCACTCATCTTGGCCGGTCTGGCCGCTTTGCTTCACGTGTACATCTTCTTCATGGAATCCCTCTTGTGGACCACTCCAAAGGTTCGCGCCACTTTTGGCTCCAGTGAAGCCGAAGCAGAAGCCACCAAAGAAATGGCATTCAACCAGGGCTTCTACAACCTCTTCCTCGCCATCGCCGCGTTCGCAGGCATTATCTTCCACATCGCCGGACAGCCAGTGATCGGGGCAACCCTGATTTTCGCTGGAGCTGGCTCGATGTTACTCGCAGCCTTGGTCCTGATTACCTCCAGCCCATCCAAGGCAGGCGCTGCCATCAAACAGGGCGTCTTCCCACTACTCGCCGTCATCGCATTGATCATCGGCATGACCCTCTAAGTTTTCAAACCCGAAAAAATTCGAACAAGGAAAGGTACTCAACATCATGAGTGATACCACCAGCACCCAGATCCACCTCGCAAGTCGCCCCACCGGCTGGCCAACCAACGATAACTTCAGTGTTGAGCATGTCGAACTCGCGGAACTGCAAGCAGGGGAAGTTCGGGTACGCAACGAATTCATTTCGGTTGATCCATACATGCGTGGACGCATGAACGACACCCGCTCCTACGTCAAGCCATTCCAGATTGGTGAACAGATCTCCGGTGGAGCCGTAGGCCGTGTCATCGCCTCCGAACACAGCACCCTTCCAGTAGGAACCCTAGTTCTGCACCAGCTCGGCTGGTCTGATGTGGCCCAGGGTCCAGCAGCAAACTTCAAGCAGATCCCAGACCTGCCAGGTGTTCCAAGCTCCCTGCGCCTACATATCCTGGGTATGACCGGACTCACCGCTTATGTTGGCCTGAAAGCCATTGCTGGTCTGCAAGAGGGCGAAACCGTATTCATCTCCGGTGCAGCCGGTGCTGTAGGTACCGCCGCCGGGCAGATCGCCAAGCTCATGGGAGCCAAGCGCGTTATCGGCTCCGCGGGCAGTGCCGAAAAGGTCGAACTGCTCACCAGCAAGTACGGCTACGACGCCGCCTTCAACTACAAGGACGGCGACGTCCGCGGCCAGCTGGCAGCTGCTGCTCCTGAAGGCATCGACGTCTTCTTCGACAATGTCGGCGGAGACCACCTCGAAGCCGCGCTGGCTGCCTTCAATGACGGCGGACGCGCAGCGCTGTGCGGCGCCATTGCCAGCTACAACACCACTGAGCCGACCCCGGGCCCGCAGAACATGGCCAATCTGATCACCCGCGGGCTGAAGCTGCAGGGCTTCACCCTGTCGAGCTACCTGAACTACGGCGAAGAATTCTCCCAGCTCATGGGACAGTGGTTCGCAGAAGGAAAGATCGCCTACGACGAGACCATCGTTGATGGCGTCGACAACACCGTCCAGGCCTTCCTGGACATGATGGGCGGCGCAAACACCGGCAAGATGCTCGTACGCATCTAGCAGGGCCAAGCACCCGAAAACCAATGCTCGCGGGGCCAACCTGAATACTCCGGTTGGCCCCACTGGCGGTTAACCCAGAGGTTGATCGCAGGGGAGTCTAGGCTTTGGCTCCAGCCGCTTCTGGCAATCGCACCATGCGCGCGTCAGTGATCAGCGGGGCCGTGGGGTCTCGTTCGACCAGGCCATCAAAGGCAAAGCCATTTCGCCGGTAGAACGCGATGGCGCGGGGATTCTTTTCCGCCACCCACAACATCGCAGGCTCATCGCCAAGTACGGCCTCCAGCAGCTGCTGGCCCGTGCCCGAGCCGTGATGGTCATTCAAGACGTACAGGTTGTAGAGCTGGCGTTCGATCCCTTCGGGGACGTCGGTTGCATCCTTGGGCAATGGCGCGGAGAAGGAGAAGCCGACCAGGCGATCCTGCTCGTCGCTAGCCACGGCAATCCGGAATCCAGGATTGGCGTCATCAAGGATGCGCCGCCACATGCTGATCCGCTGTTCAAGATGCTGGGCGGTGAAGAAACCTTCTGGCAATAGCTCGCTGTACGTCTGCTTCCAGCACTCGACATGCAAGGTGGCGAGTTCTACGGCGTCCTTAGATACCGGCTTCCGTAAAGTGATGCTCAATTGCTGCCTCCTGCATACTCGTTCAGGTGGATTCCGGTCAGGGTGCCAGATGAGCTCAGGGCCGCGGGAGTTCCTTCAAAGACGATCTGGCCGCCTTCGTGGCCGGCGCCTGGGCCTAGGTCGATCACCCAGTCGGCGTGGGCGACGACGGCCAAATGATGCTCGATGACAATGACGGTGTTGCCTTCATTGACCATTTCATCGAGCAAGCCCAGCAGGTTCTGGACATCGGCCATGTGCAGACCTGTGGTTGGTTCATCGAGCACGTAGGTGCCGGAGCCTTTGCCGAGGTTGATCGCTAGCTTGATGCGCTGGCGCTCGCCGCCAGAGAGCGTGCTCAGCCGCTGTCCCAGCTTGAGGTATCCGAGTCCTACCTGGTTCAAGCGCTTCAGCATGGGCTTGGCCTTTGGAATCTTCAGTTGTTCCAGCGCCTGCTCCATGCTCAGATCCAGTACCTCGCTGATGTTCAGCCCGTCCAAGGTGTAGTCCAATACCTCGGCGGTAAAGCGCGTGCCTTCGCAGACTTCGCAGGGAAGAGCCACCCCGGCCATTGAAACCAGATCCGTATAGGTGAAGCCGACACCTTTGCAGTTAGGGCACGCGCCCTCGGAATTTGCGCTGAACAGGGCCGGCTTGACCGAATTTGCTTTGGCGAATGCTGCACGGATCGGATCCATGATCCCGGTGTACGTCGCCGGGTTGGAACGTCGTGAGCCTCGGATGGCGCTTTGGTCGACAACCGCGACATCCTCGCGCTTGGAAATCGTGGAATGGATCAGCGTTGACTTGCCCGAACCGGCCACGCCAGTGACGGCGCACAAGACACCAGTTGGAATATCAACATTCACATTTTTGAGGTTATGTGTCGAAGCGCCCCGGATTTCCAGTGCACCCGCCGCTGAACGGGTTTCGGTCTTGAATGGAACACGGGTGGAGAAGTGCTGGCCGGTAAGAGAACCGCTGTCCAGCAGTCCTGGTACGTCTCCGCTGTAGCACAAGGTTCCACCATGAGTTCCGGCTCCTGGACCCAGGTCAACCACGTGGTCAGCGATCTTGATGACCTCGGGCTTATGCTCCACGACGAGCACGGTATTGCCCTTGTCCCGCAAGCTAGCCAACAGGCCATTCATCCGCTGTATATCGTGAGGATGAAGTCCCACCGTCGGCTCGTCAAAAACATAGGTGACATCCGATAGCGCGCTGCCCAGATGCCGGATCATCTTCACGCGCTGGGCTTCGCCGCCAGATAGCGTGCCGGACGGGCGATCGAGCGAAAGGTATCCCAAGCCCAATTCCACCATTGAAGTGAGCACTGCGCTGAGATTCGCAATCAGGGGAGCGGCATCGGCAATCTGGATCTTCGCCAGTTCATCGACAAGTTCCGAGACCTGCATGGCGGTCATATCGGCAATACCCAACGAGTTGATTTGCGAGGCACGCGCTTTTTCGCTCAACCGCGAACCGCCACAAGCCGCACATGGCGCCGTGGTCGAAATGCGTTCGATCCATTCGCGGATGTGGGCCTGCTTGATTTCCCTGCCGGAGAGGATGTAGTTGGACTTGATGCGGGTGATCAGCCCGGAGTAGCTCATATTGGCGCCATTGAGCTTGACCTTGCCGTCTTCGGCATAGAGCAACCGGTCCAGCATCTCTTGCGGCATGTCCTTGAGCCTTAGATCAAGATCCACTTGAGTGCCGGCGGTAAGGGTCTGCCAAAGCCACGCGCCCGGTGCGAAGTTCGGCGCCTTGATGGCACCTTCATTCAGGGTCTTATCCCAGTCGAGCAGCTCATCCAGATCGATGCTGGCCTCTGTTCCAAACCCCTCGCACACCCGGCAGGCGCCCTGGCCGAGATTAAACGAATATGCTCCGGCACCTCCGGCGCTTGGGACCGAATAGCGCGAGAACAGAACACGCAAAAGCGAATATGCATCGGTGGCTGTGCCGACCGTGGAGCGGGAATTGGACCCCATGCGCTCCTGGTCAACAACGATCGCTGCCGACAAATTCTCCAAAACCTCGACATCTGGTCGCGGCATTGACGGCATGAACGTCTGGATAAAAGACGTGTATGTCTCATTGATCAGGCGTTGCGACTCGGCGGCAATTGTCCCGAAGACCAAGGAAGACTTCCCAGACCCTGAGACGCCGGTGAATGCAGTGATGCGCCGTTTGGGAATATCAACGTCGATGCCTTTGAGGTTATTTTCCCTCGCTTGACGGACTCGAATCATGTCATGGGCGTCGGCCGGATGCTGGTTCATAGTGCCAACACTACTAATTGGCGAGCGCTGCGGGTACTCCCGATGACCAGTGACCTGGTTGACGGGCCGAAGCGAGAGCGACATTGCGGTCGATGCCACTGCGCTCGCCGTGAGACAGAGCCGATCAGTATGCACGGTCGGTGCGGATTGAAAGCTTAATTCTGCGAAACCAGCGTGGGCGAAATAATGATGCAAATATTCTGCCAGGGTCACAGCCAGCCCACTGGCTTCGAATATTCCCAAGGTCAGTTTGAGTTTTCACGGCATATCTTCGAAATCCGGCGCTATTCTTGGAATTCCCTAGCGTTTCATAATTTTTCAGGCTTGCCTGGCATCGCATTATCATTATCGAGGCGTGTGCTGCGACACATCAGTAGCATTCCGACATAACGCCGAGTACTCCAACCACCAGAAGGACCTTCATGAAGCTGCTGAAATCTATTCCCCTGCTTGGCTGGGTGCTTGTCGCCATCATCCTAGGCGTCTTATTGGGCCCCGTCATGCCGGTATGGTTGGGAAGCTTGTTCCTTACCTACAATTCGATTTTCTCGGGCTTCCTGAGCTTCGTTGTACCGCTGATCATCTTTGGCCTGGTTGCCCCTGCCATTGCTGAGCTGGGAAAAGGCGCGGGCAAATGGCTTGGCATCACCGCTGTCATTGCCTACAGTTCGACCATCTTCGCAGGTCTTCTTGCGTACTTTGTGAGCCGCTGGGTATTTACCCCGTCTCTGTCCGGGGGTGGGCTGGAAGCCATCGGTGAAGGAGAAGGATCAGGATTCGAACCATTTGTCACCCTTGCGTCTAGTGCAGGAGATTCAGCAACTGAAATCGTCCTGCCACCAGCCCTGGATGTGATGACTGCATTAGTCTTAGCCTTCATCCTTGGCCTCGGCATGACCACGTTCCGTTCCAAAGTGCTATTCCGTGGCGTGGTTGAGTTCCGAACCATCATTGAGCTCGTGATTCGTCGCGTTGTAGTGCCGGCGCTGCCACTGTTCATCTTCGGTATTTTCCTGGACCTTTCGGCCAGTGGTAGTGCCATCACCGTGGTCACCAAGTTCCTGCTAGTTGCCCTTGTGTCCTTCGCGCTGACCCTTGTAGTGCTGCTGATCCAGTACTCGATTGCCGGTGCCATGAATAAGCGCAATCCGCTGACCGCATTGTGGGGCATGCGTGATGCGTACTTCACCGCTCTGGGCACCTCGTCTTCGGCGGCGACCATTCCGGTCACGCTGGCTTCGGCAAAGAAGAATGGTGTGTCGGATTCTGTGGCCGGATTTGTGATCCCTCTGGGAGCGACCATCCACCTCTCGGGCTCGATGGTGAAGATCACCTGCTTCTCCATCGCAGTTCTTCTGCTCACCGGTGGGGATGTCAACTTCGGCTCCTACCTCCCCTTCATCCTCATGCTCGGTGTCATGATGATTGCCGCTCCGGGCGTTCCTGGCGGAGCTATCGCTGCGGCCGCTGGTCTGCTGGCACAGATGCTCGGCTTCGGCGAGGTGGAAGTTGGACTCATGTTCGCCGCCTACATTGCACTTGATAGCTTCGGTACCGCAACCAACGTGACCGGTGACGGCGCGGTGGCAATGATCATGCAGAAGCTGACACATGGCAGGCTAGGCACACAGCCGCAGAGCGAGGACGACGAAATCGTCGAGTTGGCTGACGGCTCCAAGAGCGCCCATCAGCTAGGCGAGTAAAGCGCCTCAATACACGAATGGCCGATGTTCCAATCAGGGAACATCGGCCATTCGTTTTTGAGGAGCTTGGACTAGATCCACATCGCTGGATCAATGTACTCGGCAGGGTCCACCGCCGGCTTGCGCTCTTCAGGCTTGCGTGGGCGATTCTGCGCAGGGATTCCGGTCACGATGGATCCTTCAGGAGCGTCCTTGACCACTACGGCATTGGCACCGATTGCCGAGTCGGCACCGATCACTATCGGGCCCAGCACCTTGGCGCCGGCGCCGATGACAACGCGGTCGCCGATGGTTGGGTGGCGCTTGACCTTGGCCAAGGAACGTCCACCGAGGGTCACTCCGTGATACAGCATTACGTCTTCGCCGATTTCCGCGGTTTCACCGATGACGATGCCCATGCCGTGGTCAATGAAGAAGCGACGGCCGATGGTGGCGCCTGGGTGGATTTCAATTCCGGTAAGTGCGCGGGTTGCCTGAGAAATCAAGCGTGCGATTCCCCTGGAAGAAGGGTTCTGCCACAACTTGTGGGCCAGCCGGTGAGCCCAGATGGCGTGCAACCCGGAATATACGAAAAAGTTTTCGGTATCGCTGCGTGCCGCAGGATCATGCTGTCGAGCTGTGGCCAGGTCTTCACGCAGCCGGGAGAAAAAACTCATGAATACTACCTTAGGGGTTGCGGTTCGCTGTGGCGGAATCGTAAGACGTCACACAATAAATCGGCGCGAGCCGCACCGAAAGTGGTCTCTATTAGACCCAACGGTGGCTCGCGCCGATTTATTCTGATTTGCCGAAACTAATTAGCCACGGATGTCATCAAAGAGCAGGGTGGAGATGTAACGCTCACCGAAGTCAGGGATGATGGCAACAATTTGCTTGCCAGCGTTCTCTTCACGAGCAGCGATCTGCAGTGCGCCCCAAACAGCTGCACCAGCGGAAATACCACCGAGGATGCCTTCCTTGACACCCAAAGCGCGTGCGGTAGCTACTGAGTCTTCGATGCTGGCATCGAGAACTTCGTCGTAGAGTTCGGTATCGAGGACCTCTGGGATGAAGTTTGCGCCCAAGCCCTGGATCTTGTGTGGGCCTGGCTTGCCACCGTTGAGGATTGGGGAATCCTTTGGCTCAACAGCAACAATCTTCAGGCTAGGGTTCTTTTCCTTCAAGTAGCGACCGGCGCCGGTGATAGTGCCACCGGTACCAATACCTGCAACGAGGATGTCAACGTTGCCTTCGGTGTCGTCCCAGATTTCTGGGCCGGTGGTGTCAGCGTGGATCTGTGGGTTGGCAGTGTTAGCGAACTGCTGAGCCCAGACAGCGTTCTCCGAGGTAGCCACGATTTCCTTGGCCTTCTCCACAGCACCACGCATGCCGTCGGCACCTGGGGTCAAAACGATCTCTGCGCCGAAAGCACGCAGCATCACGCGACGTTCGGTGGACATGGTCTCAGGCATGGTCAAGATGACCTTGTAGCCGCGGGCAGCGCCAACCATGGCCAGAGCGATGCCGGTGTTACCGGAGGTGCCCTCGACAATGGTGCCACCTGGCTTCAATGCGCCGGACTTCTCAGCGGCATCAACAATAGCTACACCGATACGGTCCTTGACGGAGTTGGCTGGGTTGTAGAATTCCAGCTTTACGGCGATGTTGCCGGCCAGTCCTTCATCAAGTCGGTTCAGCTTTACCAGCGGGGTGCGGCCGATAACTTCGGTGACGTTGTTGTAAATCTTGCCCATCTTTTATGCAGTCCTTACGTGACTCATTTCGGCCGCGGTTACCGGCGGCGAGTTACTTGCAGGTGACCGGCGCAATGGCACGGACACCGTGGAGGTTCATATACAACCCTAGTAGGCGATTCGTCTAGCTACGCTTCATTTAGCCATCGAGCGTAATATTTCCTGACCTTTGCGAGTTTTGGATCAATAATCACGCGACAATATCCGACATCTTGGTTCGCAGAGTAATAATCCTGATGTATTTGCTCTGCTGGGTAGAAATCTTTTGACTCTTCTATGGTTGTGACGATCGGATTAGGGTACAGTGGCGCAAATTTGTTGATCGCGTCAGCAAATAATTCGCGCTGCTCATCATCAAGAGGGAACATCGCCGAGCGATATTGTGTGCCCACATCGTAGCCCTGACGATTGAGCGTGGTGGGGTCATGAACGGTGAAGAACATATCCAAGATGACCTCAGCGGGCACGATTTGTGGATCAAAGATGACGGCAACACCTTCGGCATGGCCCGTGGTCCCGGTACATACCTGGCGGTAGTCCGGATTGTTGGTGTGTCCACCAATGTATCCAGAGATCACGGCATGAACGCCACGTGTGCGCTGATAGACCGCATCCAAACACCAGAAGCAACCGCCGGCTAAAACGAAGGTTGTGAGCTTGGTGTCTTCAAGCTGCAGGGATGGGGTGAACTGATGTGGTGATTGAAGGCTGAGAATACTCACATAGTTCATAACGACGCGGCGTTGCATTCTGTTCCATAGATGTTGGCAACGCGTAGGCTGGTTGGTATGCAGAGCAAGGCAAATAACTCGCAAGAACCGGGGAAGAAGAATTCAACCCCGGACGCTGCTGCGCTTAAGCCCGTTACCGATGAAGAAGTGAAGCAGTCTGAGGAGACTAAATCCTCACCGCCCACAACTCTAGGTAATGTCCTTGAAGCAGTAGAGGAGCTTTGGCCACAATCCCTGGCCGAGAACTGGGACGCCGTCGGTTTGGTGACGGGACGAACCAGCCAGCAGGTTTCAAAGGTCGTCATGGCCGTGGATCCGACGCTGGAGGTGATTGAAGATGCGATCGAGCGTGGGGCTGATCTGCTGATCACGCACCACCCGTTGCTATTGCGCGGTGTCACCCAGGTAGCTGGCACCAGCTTCAAGGGTGAAGCAATCCATCGCCTCATTGAAACTGGAACTGCACTACTGACCGCACACACCAACGCCGACAGTGCCATCGGGGGAGTCAACGATGCCCTGGCCGATGCCTTCGGTCTCAAAGAATGTGTTCCCTTGGTGGAGTCCAAGGATGGTCTGCCCGAAGAAGGGTTAGGCCGTGTGGGCTTCTTGGGAAAACCGATGAAGCTCGAAGACTTCGCCGAGCGCGTGTACACCGTACTGCCTGCTGTGGCAGGTGGCGTACGGGTTGCAGGTGACCGCAGTGGGATTATTCGAAAAGTTGCGTTGTGCGGGGGAGCGGGTGACTCACTGTTTGATGCCGTTCGCTCACATCAAGCCGATGTGTATGTCACCGCAGATTTGCGTCATCACCCGGCCAGTGAAGCGCGAGAAGCTGCCAATGGCGGATTCCCTTACCTTATTGACGTATCGCACTTTGCCTCAGAATGGGTGTGGCTATCGGCTGGCGCCCGTGCGCTAGCTAATGTTTTGAACGATTTGGGACATGCGGTGGAGATTGAAATCTCGCAGATTAATAGTGACCCTTGGGACTTTGTTCTCACGCCGTAGACCATTTCAACAATGCTGCATCATCTAGAAATCTGGGTTGATGACTTAGCAGCCAGCACAGCATCGCTGGGCTGGCTGCTAAGCCGTATTGGCTACCAAATTCAGTCGCAGTGGGGCAACGGGATTAGCTATGAATTTGGTGATCACTACATCGTTCTTGAATCTGGTCCTGACGTTCTGCATCAACGCCACGAACGACGCTCACCAGGGCTGAACCATTTTGCCTTCAGCTTGCCTAATGCCGAGGACGTTGAGGCTGTTGTCGCGGAATCGATACAGCATGGATTTACTTTGATGTTTGCTGATAAACATCCGTATGCCGGTGGACCGCATCATTACGCAGCGTACCTTGAAGACAACGCTGGATTCGAAGTTGAGTTAGTCGCTGTCGATTCCTCAACACCTCATGCGAAGCAACAAGGGTGAGTTTCAGAAAAATTGCTGCCTGAAACTCACCCACTGCATCGTGCGGAAACTAATTATGTAGTTATCGGACGAAGAGATCCGTGACTGTACCTGGGTTTCGCCGTTTTGTGCAGTTACCATTTTGCCTAGGCCCATGACCTTGCCGGCAGAAGCTTTAACACTGTTTTGCAATCGTCGCACGGTGGTGCTCTTGGTTTCTCCCGCATCTATCGATGCGAAACTGAACCCCGGTCCCGTGACGTCACGCAGGCGAACATTACCGGTATTGGTCACTGTCACGTCGTAACTGATCCAGGTGCCGGCCTTGTCTGAAGACTTGTTCGTGGCAGTGGACGGAGCCGGTTCCGATACCGCAACGGAGAAACTCGGCTGTCGCTGGATAAGATCAACTTCTTCGCCGCTGATGGTGTACTGATCCACGATGGTGTTATTTCCTATTCGACCAGAAGTCCAATGGGTTTCAGGAACAAAGTAGTCATCGGATAGTTCTTCGCTCGTTACCTCGTGACGCGGTATGGTGCATGCATATGTTGCCGCCGCGGCCAAGTTGGAGTCGCGGCAGTTTCCTGCAGGACTCGTTTGTCCTACTGGACCGGCTGCAAAAGGTGAGAAGTTGCCGTTGGTCGGGACAACCCATTGGGCGATGTTGCCGATGTTAGTTACGTTGAAGGTGTAGGACAGTTTTTCGCCGACAACATACGGGTTGGTTGCTAAGTCTCGCGTGCTGTCTGCGCGTTGGCCCTGAACTTTAATACCGGTTGTTTCCGGGGCAGTGATCTTCCCCGAAACGGTGGCTTGAGAAGTTTTACCTGAATCGCTGGTGAACTGCACCTGCAGGCTTTGGTTACCGTTGCCGGTGGCTGCGACCTTGACCGGGATCGTCACTGTGGTGCTGGCCCCCGCGACAAGGTTGGAAACCTGCTGTGGTTTGGTACTAAATACGTCGGTGTCGGTTGCTGTAATGGATCCGGAGATTGCCTGCGGCTCCTGATTGGTGATCGTCACCGGCAGCTCAAGCGTAGTTCCAGGATTGGTGGAAAATGAGTCCGCAGTCATTGGAGCGCAGACGTAGTTCAGCCATGATTCATCAAACGTGGCGAACTGCATGGCGTCGGTGTAGTTGGCTTCGTAGAACACCGCGTACTTTCCGTTATCAATAGCCTCGGCGACAGAATATGCAGAGGTGCCGCGACGGATGGTTCGTAATCCGGGCCAAGTCTTTCCGTCATCGCACGATACTCGCGCGGAGACGTTGGACCGTGACGTTTGAGAATTGGCCCCGGTGTAGAGAAGCTTTTTGGCTTGTGCACTGTTGGCTTCGGCGTCAGGGAACATCTGGGTGATGTGCGCGTTATTGGTGGGATCGGCCAAATTCTTGTCTTGAGTGACCGCAGAATAGCTATGCCCGCAATCCTCGGAGATTGCGACTTTTCGGTAACCTCTGCCGGAGCTGTCTCGCGCGTTGAGCATTAAGCGTCCGTCGGAGAGCTCAACTACCTTGTTTTCATCCATGGCAGTTCCCGTGAATTCACCACGTTGCCAGGTAACACCTCCATCATCGGAATTCACCGAGTACGCCTGAATGGAGCGGCTGGCGTTGGCTTGCATCACATCACCTGCGAACTGCTGCACAAGTCGCCCTGCGTATTTGCCGCGGGTGATTTGAACTCCATGGCCTGATGTGGCAAAAGTTGAGCGTACTGCACCGGTCACCGCGCTATCGCCAGGCTTGACGACATCTGTGATCAGACGGGGTGCGCTTCATGTTGTGCCATTGTCGGTGGACTCGACCACGGCTGCGCTGAGCACCTGTCGGTTGCTGTCGTCATGCCCCCAGGTGCTTCCGGCGAAGTCCTGATCTTTGGAGTAAACGAAGAAGGCGAAGACTTTTCCAGTGTTCTTGTCGAAAACATAACTGGGGTCAGAGTGTCCGTATTTGCCTGTCGAGCTGTCACCTGCAAATCCGGCGGCGATGGTGGTCATTGGCCCCCCAGGTCACGCAGTTATCGGTGCTTTTCCTTTGCACGATGCTGTTGGGGTTTGGTGCATCGGTGGCATTTGAAGGCCTTGCATCCCATGCGGCCAGCACGACACCATCTCCGAGGTGAATGAGAGCCGGAATTCTATAAAAGAAATTCTGGTCAGAGCGATCGGAACCGAGATTGATCTCGGTATAAGTTCCCGGTGGGGTTGTCGGGTCAGCTTCTTCGACGGTCGAAGCCGCCATGGCTGGGGTGATGCTCAATGATGGGATGGCCAGACTGAACGCTGGTGCCGTGACCAGAATTTTTCGATGCCCGAGCTGAAAGTGACTTCGCATGGGCCAGTTCCTCACAGAGGTAGAGACCCGAGTTATCAAAGGACGTATGACGTAGGACGTCATGTGTGAAGTCCATGTGAAATGGATCACTGGCGGAAGTGGGTAGAGCTATTCTTTTGAAAGATTTCGGGAAAGTTGGGCGAAATTTACTTTGCAGTGATGAACTGATGATCTTCAGGAAGCAAAATATTCAGGGCAAGCCCCTTTTTATCCTCAACAAGAGTTGCATCCCAGCGAGACTGAATGAGCTCAACCAATTGCTCAGGTGTCTCTGGCCCGGTTTCTTCCTCAACCAAGAAACGGGCCACTTCACCACGTGTGTGCTTGGCAAAATGGGAGACAACTTTCGGAACCCCATTGCGTAACTGGAAAACGTTGATGGCAACACTTTTGCCGTTACCTGGTTTGTAGGCAGCAGCGTAAGTGCTTGAACGCGCATCAACGATTAGCTGTTCTGTGGCCGCTTTGTCCAAGACTGGCGTGAGTCGTTTCTTCCACCAGCTGGCCAGTTTTCCCAAGGGTTCGAGCTTCACGGACATGGACAGCCGGTACGGAGGGATGCGATCGCCAAAACGCACCGCACCCCAGAGTGCGGAAATTACCACAATGCTTGCGTCGGCCCGAGCCTGGGCTGCAGGAGTTAGTGACGCATAACCCAAGGCTTCGAAGAGGACACCTGAATAAATATCGTGTGCCTTGGCGGCCGGTTCTGTGTGCAAGTTGATATTGCGAGCAACTTCGTTGGCCAATGAAGCGCCCACGCCCAGGACGCTCATCGCATCCTCACGGCTTGAAACTGCAGCCAGAGCCTCTAGAACTAGATGGCGTTCATCATTGAGTTCGGAAAACGAAAGATCAGCGAGGTCAAAGGGGGAGCCTTCAGCATGGGCAGTTTTACCCTCGGAAGGTGGTAACAAAATGAGCACGCCTTCCAGCTTATCGGAGGAATGCAGGGTGTACGCCATTGATGAATCCTGTTGGAGCATGGGCCTGTGGGTAGGTCGGAATTGATGGAAGTTGTGGTGCAGTGCTCGCTGGATTTGTTCTTGAAGGCAAATCTTCGGGGATAGAATGGTTAACGAATGGGATGGCTAGACGGTCGCGTGGCAAGTAATTGTCCCGAGGAACGTCCGGGCTCCGCAGAACAGGGTGGTGGGTAACGCCCACTCGGGGCAACCCGCAGGCTAGTGCCACAGAAAATAGACCGCCAGGCTTCCTGGTAAGGGTGAAACGGTGGTGTAAGAGACCACCAGCGTCCCGGGTGACCGGGATGGCTTGGTAAACCCCACTCGGAGCAAGGTCAGACAGACTGCGTTATGAGGGCTGTTCGTTCCATGCAGTCGGGTGGACCGCTAGAGGCTGTCGGCAACGGCAGTCGTAGATAGATGACCGTCCCGCTTCGGCGCGACAAAACCCGGCGTATCGGCCATCCCATTCATTAAACGTTTTCCTCAGGTGAGATGATTCACAGCACTTCGTGCTCCGAATTTTTCTGCGCAGTTTAGAATGGAGAGCGTACTTAGTACTTACGAGGATGATCCTGTAGACCTCGTACCACCGCAAAAGCAATGGTGCTTCCCACGGTGCCAACCGACTTTATGGATCTGCGAGTCGGCTGAATTGGAAGGATTTTCTGTGACCCAGCAGTCTGTCGTTGCCCAGCAAGAATGGAGCGGGCGCGAAGAGCTCGCCGAGGCCATGATTCCACTGATCGGACGTCTGTACCGCAAGAACAATGTGGTCTCGTCCGTCTATGGTCGGAAGCTGATCAACCAGTCCGCCATCGATATCATCAAGGCACACCGCGTCGTGCGCCGCATTGATGGCGAAGAGCTAAGCCTGAAGGCAACCAAAGCCATTCTTGATGAAATCGAAACTCTGAATGTTGGATCGGTTTCCGTTGATCTTGGCCGTTTGAACAAGAAGTTCAAGGAATCTGGTTCCGTAGACCTCAACGCTTTCCTCAGCAACGAACTCGGCGACAAAGTCGGCCAGGCTGGTGCCACCGATGCAGAACCAAAGGACGTCGTTCTCTACGGTTTTGGTCGCATTGGTCGCCTGCTAGCCCGCATCCTCATCGAACGTGGCGGCTACGGCCTGCGTCTGCGCGCCATCGTGGTTCGCAAGGGTTCCGATGATGACATCGTCAAGCGTGCTTCGCTGTTGCGTCGTGACTCAGTACACGGTCGTTTTGAAGGTTCGATCACCGTCGACGAGGAAAACAACACCATCCTCGCCAACGGAACCCTGATCAAGGTCATCTACTCGAATGATCCAGCTTCGGTGGATTACACCGAATACGGAATCGACAACGCTATCGTCGTGGATAACACCGGCCGCTGGCGCGATGAAGCTGGACTGTCCCAGCACTTGAAGGCCAAGGGTGTCGCCCGCGTATTGTTGACCGCTCCGGGCAAGGGCGACTTGAAGAACATTGTTCACGGCATCAACGATTCGTGGATCACTGCCGAGGACAAGATCGTTACCGCTGCATCGTGCACCACCAATGCGATCACCCCAGTGCTCAAGGCCCTGAACGACAAGTTCGGTGTCACCCACGGACACGTTGAGACCGTTCACTCGTTCACCAACGACCAGAACCTGATCGACAACTTCCACAAGGGCGAACGCCGTGGCCGTGCTGCTGCGTTGAACATGGTGATCACCGAAACCGGTGCTGCTAAGGCTGTGGCTAAGGCCCTGCCAGAGTTCGAAGGCAAGTTGACCGGTAACGCCATCCGCGTACCAACCCCGGATGTCTCCATGGCCATTTTGAACCTGAACCTGGAGAACGAAACCACCAAGGAAGAGCTCAACGCTTACCTTCGCGAAACGTCATTGACCTCGAACCTGCACAAGCAGATCGATTACATTGACTCCCCAGAGGTTGTCTCCACCGACTTTGTTGGCTCGCGTCGTGCCGGCATCGTCGACGGTTTGGCCACCATCGTTTCGGGCAAGAACGCTGTCGTCTACGTATGGTACGACAACGAATTTGGCTACTCCTGCCAGGTAGTACGCGTGATCGAAACGATCGCCGGAACCCACCCGGTAGCAGTTCCAGCAGTGAAGGCTGAAGCACTCACCGCCTAAGGAATAACCGCCTAGACTTCGGGATCATGCCCACGCATCCTTGCGTTGGTGCATGGTCCCGAAGTTCTTTTAACCCGGGCTCAACATGCCAGCTGTTAGGCTCTGTTCAACGGTGATAACGGGTTCAACAGTGCTAGTGGAAGGTGCTCGGATGGAACGTGAAAGGCTTTTAGCGGCTCGGATGCGAAGCCAGCTACTCACTGCGCCTGCCGGATCCATTCTTGAGGCTGCCGGGCACATGTTGGCCACCCAGGCACAAGATTTTATTGCCGGCCGTTACGCCCTAGCCCAACGCGTAGACCCGATGCCAAACCGGGCGCGGGTCAATCAGTTGTTTAATGAGGGCTTACTGGTGCGTTCTTGGACTATGCGTGGAACCCTGCATATCGCTCTGGCCGAAGATGCACAATGGTTGGTACAACTGGCCAAGGAGCGCACGCTGAGGTCTGCAGCTGCCCGGCATCGTGAATTGCAGATTGACGTTGCGACGATCGACACAGCGGGAGAAGTGATCTCCTCGTATCTTCGTGACATGGGGCAGGGGAGCAGGAATGCACTCTTTGAACAGTTAGAACAACACGGAATCGGCACACGAAACCAGCGAGGGTTGCACCTACTGCTGGCACTAGTCCAACAGGGACTGCTGTGCCTAGGTCCTATTCCCGTGGGAGCCAAGCTGGTCGCCCAAGACTTTGTGCTCGTCGAGTCATGGGTCAGCAAACACCATGCTCCCGAATTCCTAGTGCAGGAGCTGTTGGCACGTTATCTGAATTCCCATGGGCCGGCCACACTCCGTGACGCCGCCTGGTATTCCGGGCAAACGCTAACAACCATCCGCCACGCCGCAGCCGAGTTGGGCGGAGTGTTGATCAGCGTAGGGAAGGACGAGCGCGGGGAAGACTTCTTGGTGGTAGAAGGATCGCTGGCCCATCAGTCGCTGGAATCCACTGAACCACCACAACTACCCAGGCGTTTACTAGGACCCTTCGACGAGTACTATCTGTCCTGGGCAAACCGAAGCCATGTTGCCGACACCGAAATGCAGCAACAGATCACACCGGGAAAGAACGGAATGTTCAACGCATTCTGGCTTGAAGACGGACGCGCTTCACGTCTCTGGGATGCAAATATAGCGCCGGCCGATTCACTCGGCGCGACGCTACATCAGCGGTACAGCGACTTCAGAGCTACCAATTAGGTAGCCAGAAGCCTAGTGACCAAAAGGATCCTCATCAGTTCCAGGAAGCCACGTATTACCCGGTACGCCCCACCCCAAAGCCTTCTTAGCCTTCTTCCAGCGCTTATCCCAACGTGGCTGCAACTTATCGACGTACAAGAACCCATCAAGGTGGTCGTATTCGTGCTGCATGATGCGAGCAAACCAATCATGAGCCTCGAAAGAAATCGGCTGTCCGAATTCATCGAAGCCTTCCACTCTGGCATAGTCCGCACGCTTGAGCGGGTAGTTCAGCCCAGGTACCGACAAGCAACCCTCAGATTCTTCATCAGCGTCAGCCGGTGCTTGTGAGACCTTAGAGAGCGTCAGCTTCGGGTTGATGACCACACCACGCTCTGGCGCTGTGTCTTGGTCAGCGTAAATATAGGTGAACAAGCGTAGACCGACACCAATCTGAGGAGCGGCCAGTCCTACGCCGTGAGCTTCGTCCATGGTGACGTGCATGTCTGCAACAAGCTGACGAAGCTCATCATCAAACTCGGTCACCTCTACCGCGCGACGATGTAGAACTGGTTCTCCGTAAACGGTGATCTGCCTAATTGGCACGGGATCAGGTCCTTTCAAAAAAACTTAAAGTGCTCGTCCAATAGTTTCACGCATGATCTCGCTCGTGCCACCAAAAATGGTCAGCAAGCGTGCAGCAGTGAATGACTGGGCGATAGGGTACTCCATGATGTAGCCGTAACCACCATGAATCTGCAACGCCTTATCGGACAACCGTTTTGCGCTCTCACTAGCCCAAAGCTTTACTTCTGCGGCTTCTTGCGCGTCTAGTTCACCATTATTAAAAGCCAAGACCGCTTGGTCAACAAATGTCTGAGTGACATGGGACTCAGTCTTCAAGTTAGCCAGCTCAAATCGGGTGTTTTGATACTGAGTCAATGCTTGACCAAAAGTTGAACGATTCTTGGCATGCTCCAAAGCCTGCTCGAATGCCGCGGTAGAAATCGCCGCTGCTGCGACAGCGATTGCCAGACGGGCCTGCGGCAACTGTTCCTTCACGTAAACCAGACCCTGTCCTACCTCACCAATACGGTCAGCATCAGAGACGCGGACCTCGTCGAAGAACAGCTCGGCAGTATCGGAAGCGCGCAGCCCCATCTTGTCGAATGGGTTGCCATTGGTGTAACCCTCAGAACGCTCCACCATAAATAGCGAGAACGATGATTCAGAAGCGCGGCCACTTTCCCCATCGGTACGGGCCAGTACCAACGCGGCGTCACCGAACGCGCCGTTACCAATAAAAGTCTTCTGACCGCTCAGGAGCCACTGCTCGCCATCGCGCACTGCCTTGGTACGCACAGCGCGTAGATCTGAACCGGCACCTGGCTCGGTGAACGCGCAAGACGTAATCGTTGAGCCATCCACCATACGAGGTAGCCACTTAGCCTTCAGCTCATCAGAGCCGTAAGCCAGTAAGTAGGGGAGTACAAGGTCATCGTGAAGGTGGAAAGCAAGTGCCACGGCCAAATGACCTGCGCGGACGAACTCTTCATCAAGCACCACGCGGAAACGGTAATCATCGATACCCATGCCACCGAATTCTTCGGGAACAGCTAGACCCAGCAAGCCATTCTCGCCAGCTGACTGCCACACCTCACGCGGAATCTGGTGGTCCTTCTCCCACTGAGCGTATTTTCCAGAGACTTCACGGGTATTGAACTCCGTAGCCAACTCACGGAACTGTTCGTGGTCCTCTTCAAAAAGCGCGCGTTTCACAGGGGGAGTACCTTTCAGTGGATGGGACGGCAATAATCAACACAATGACTTGCCAAAGTACAACCTCCATTATGGTTGTTCGCTTGATTCCGTGCCTACTTGAACCGCTGACGTCAGCATCTGAGTCCCAAAGTAACGCCAGATGTCTCGAAAAATACGGGGTTAGACCCAAAAGTAACCCGCTTTCGAACATAGATTCGATTCCTTGCTTTCACACTTCTGAAATATGACATAACGAGTTTGCTTCCAATGGCTAACCGTTAGTGGCAAGGGGCATTGCGCTCGCCGAAGGTTATTGAATTCATCGTGGGCCCTCAGGGTGTCGGAGCCTTGATAGCAGGAAGCTTGCTTCAGTGCGTCAAGATTCTTGGCTCTATGAGTGAAGTCGCTGCCGTCATGATTTGTTGCTGGGTGCGCAGGTTGCGGAAGACCGGTGAAAGCCAAACAGTGGGCTGTTGGCCCCGCGGGTTAGATACTGGGATCGATTGAGCTGGAATCGATTGAACAGTACTTTGATTCAAGCCAAAAAAGGAGAAGGATGCAAGGTAGCTGTCCCGTGAAGAAAAAATGAGGTCCGGATTATTCAGAAAGAGAAATTTCTCTTGCCGAAAATCCGGACCTCATACTCTGGGTGAGTAACGGGGTTTGAACCCGCGACCTTCTGGACCACAACCAGACGCTCTACCGACTGAGCTATACCCACCATGTTTGCCTTGAACCAAGTCACAACGTAATTGCGCTTCAACTGAAGGCCTTGGCAACGAGAATTACTATACACCGAAACTTTGCTGAAATACCAATTGAAGATTCATTGCGCCAAGCAACACATTTTTAGGTGGGGTAAATTTGAGTCCATGCCTACTACTGCAGAAAAACTTGTCTGGATTGATTGCGAGATGACCGGGCTCAGCCTGGAAAACGATGCGTTGATTGAAGTCGCGGTCTTGGTGACCGATTCTGAACTAAATGTTCTCGGCGACGGGGTTTCTGTCGTAATTAAGCCTGAGCCTGAGGCCCTGGAGCAGATGGGCGACTTCGTTCGCAATATGCACATCAATAGCGGACTGCTCGAAGAGCTCGATGGCGGGGTGAGCATGGAAGAAGCAACCGCGGTGGTCATGGAATACATTCGCGCCCATGCTCCGGAACCTGGCACAGCATTGCTGGCCGGTAATTCTGTCGGAACTGACAAAACATTCTTGGTGCGCGACATGCCTGAAGTAATTGACCACCTTCACTACCGGATCATCGACGTGTCCACTATCAAGGAACTGAGCCGCCGCTGGTATCCAAAGGCTTACTACTCAGCCCCGGCCAAGGACGGCAATCACCGTGCACTCGGTGACATTCGAGATTCGATTGACGAGCTGCGGTACTACCGCGCTGCGGTCATGGTTCCGGAGCCAGGTCCAACCTCGGAAATTGCCTCGGGAATCGCAGCGGAAATTAAATCGAACCCTTCCTAAAAAAGGATTGAGGGTGCCCCTGGTGGCTGGTGATGCAACCCACAGCCTGTAGGGGTACTTTCGATTAGCCAGCACGATCAAAATGTGTGTATAGTATTTGACGTTGCTGAATGCGAAGTCAGAGCATAAAAGTGTTTTTGACTTGGTATAAAAGTAAACATGGTGGGTATAGCTCAGTCGGTAGAGCGTCTGGTTGTGGTCCAGAAGGTCGCGGGTTCAAACCCCGTTACTCACCCCATATGAACACCCGATCGGAAACTGTGTTTCCGGTCGGGTGTTTTATTTTCATGCGAGTCGAGCACGAATTGGGAAATCGTTTAGTGTGATTCGCTTCGCATGCGGGCTGTCGTCCGGTAATGAAGTTGTCGTGCATGCTAAAGTTTCGCTTGATTCTTTTGTAATTTGGGGCGCCTTGCGCCCGGCCGCGGGAGAGGTTCGCATCGGGTCCGATGAGGCTTGTCGGCAAGCGCAATATCTGTGCGGCAAACCCCCGCTACGAGCGGTTTGAGGACGGCGAGAGGGAAAAGGTGGCGCCAGATATGCGGAAGGAATTCGCAGCGCAGCCCGCGACAGATGCTTCATCGGTGACCGCTCGTCGTGCAGTCATCAACCCGCTGTGGCAGGGACTGCTTGGTTCCGTGTTGATCACCCTCGGGTCCTTCGGCGTTGGTTGGCTAGCCAGCGTCTCTCCTATGAACCGCAACGCCCTGTTGATTGCCATTCGTACCGAGTACTCAGGGGTTATCGCCTCCACCGTGGTGATGACCGTGGGTTGCTGGATTCTCTTTCGTGGGTGGTTGAGACTGGGGCAGGTCCACGCCGGTTGGGGTCCTGGATCCTTAAAAGCGGTTAAGAAGGCTGTCTGGATTTGGTCGGCACCGATGTTGGTGGCGCTGCCAATTTTCTCCCGCGATGTCTTTGCCTACATCGGGCAGGGCCGCCTGGTTGATGCCGGGCAGGATCCGTATGTCACCGGCATTTCCTCGTTGAACAACTGGTTTCAGTTGGGCACCGACATCACCTGGGCCCAGGATGAAACACCTTATGGTCCGTTGTTCCTGCTACTGGAATACTGGGTGTTCCGGGCCGTGGGCTCCAGCCCCGACCTTTCGGTACTGCTCTTCCGTCTGATTGCCTTCGTCGGGGTCATCCTGTGCCTGATTTATGTGCCCAAGCTGGCGGCCCTGCACAAAGTCTCCGGAGCAAAAGCCGCGTGGATCACCGTGGCCAACCCGCTGTTCCTGATCAGCTTCGTCGCCTCAGCACACAATGACGCGATCATGGTGGGACTTGCCGTAGCGGCAACCTACTATGCTGCCACCCGCCGCGGAATCCTCGCCGTCGTGTTGATCACCGCCTCGGTGGGCATTAAGCCGATCACCATGGTGCTCTTACCCTTTATTGGGCTGCTGTGGGCAGGAACCTCAGCAAATTGGCCACGCAAGATTCTCTACTGGTGCTACACCCTGGCCCTGTTTGCCGCGATCATGCTGGCCGTCGGTCTAGTCAATGGCTATGGCATCGGCTGGCTGAAAGTCATGCTGGGCACCGGTACAGGATCGGTAATCTTCGCCCCGGTCGGCGCCCTGAACGCGCTGCTCTCCGGACTCTTCGACGCCTTTTCACTACCAACCAACTGGATTCTTCCAGTACTGAAATTTGGCGGCCGCCTGCTCTCGGTCGCGCTGGTACTAGTACTGATTTTTAAAGGTAAGCCCTCACACCTGGTACAGCGCATGGCGTTGGCATTCACCGCACTCGTGGTGCTTTCGCCGATTGTGCAGCCCTGGTACCTGTTGTGGTTACTGCCCTTCTTTGCTGCTACCGGCATTCGTGATGACTGGCAGATCGTTTGGGTGTACTTCACCACCGCGTTCTTCATTGCCTTTGGCGCTGCCGATCAGCTCTTTATCTGGCAATTCCTCGGCGAACTTGATCCGTGGGTTAAACACCTGTCCACCGGCATCTCCTGGGCTGCCATGTTCTATTTGGCCTACCTCGATCCGCGTACCCGCAGGTTGTTCATCGGGCTGGTCCCGTCCAAAAAGTGGCTGAAGGTTTTCCGCAGTCGCCCCAATAAGGACGGGGTCGCATCATCGTAGCCCCGATCCACCGCGATGACCGGCAACCAATCACCGCTGCCCAGCGCCTAGTTCACGATGCCAAAGGGCCCATATCCCAAGGTCTATTGGCCTCGGTCATGGTGACCTGCGGTTCCTGGGGTGTGGGCTGGTTGCCCTACGCCCAAGCGTCCGTACTCGCCCGATCAGCTCTGGTGCTTCCGCTACGCGCCGAAACCCTCGGCGTCGTGATCTGCACCCTGCTCTTAGCAGTGGGTACGGTACTGATGTTCCGCGCTTGGTTACGCCTGCGCCAGGGGACACAAGAGCTGGGCGATCAAGCCCTTGGCTTGATGCGTCGTGCTGCGTGGATGTGGTCCGCTCCGATGCTCTTATCCTTCCCGATCCTTTCTCAGGATGTGTACTCCTATCTGGGTCAGGGACGACTGATGCACAGCGGGCTCTCACCCTATGAGAATGGGGTGTCGCAGCTTCCGGGCTGGTTCGCCCAGGGTGCAGACTCCCTGTGGGCCGAATCTTCCTCGCCCTATGGTCCACTGTTTTTGATGTACGCCCGCATGGCCTACTACATTTCCGGGGGTGTGCCAGAATACGGCGTACTCATGATGCGGCTGATTGCGGTAGCCGGGGTAGCGCTGTGCATCTACGCGATCCCACGACTGGCACAGAAACTCGGTGGTGATCCGTCGTGGACCCTGTGGGTGTCCGTGGTGAACCCACTGTTTTTGATGAACATGGTCGGTGGTGTCCACAATGATGGGCTGATGCTCGGTGGCGTGTTGCTGGCATTCTTGCTGGTGTACCGCAAGCACCATGTGCTGGGAAGCGTTTTTATGGCGCTGTCCATTGCCATCAAACCCGTGATGCTGCTCGCGCTCCCGTTCTTGGGCTTGGCGATGCTTATGCCTGAGGCTCGGTTGCGTTCCAAGATTCGTGTCTGGCTGTTGATCACGGTTCTCACCGCGGTGATCCTCACGGCATTGGGTGCGGTGACCGGGCTGTGGTTCGGCTGGATCCGTGGCATGGCTAGCTCCGGGGATGCTGCCTTCCCTTATGCTCCGGTGGGTCTCTTTGGTCTGTTGGTCGGTTGGATCGGATCCTTCTTCGGTGCCAGCGTCGGTTCCACCGCCGACGTAGTTTATGCACTCTTTAAAGTGATCAGCATGGCAATTATCGCTTTCTTGGCACTGCGCAAGCCCGCCGGTAATCCATTGCTTTACACCGGGTACGCGCTGGGGGCCAGCGTCTTACTCGCCCCGATCATTCAGCCCTGGTATCTGCTGTGGCTGATCCCATTCTTTGCACTGGGCAAGAAGTTCAGTGTCACCCGAGAACGCCTGCTCTACATGCTGTGTATGGTGCTGGCGATTGCCGGTGTGGTTGACCAGCTTTCGGTGGGGCAGTGGTTCTCCCTGGTGTGGATGCGAATCTTCGCCGCCCTGGTGGGCTTGCTCTGCGTGGCCTATATGGTGTTTGTTGATGCAAAGACCGCGCCACTGTTTGGCCACCGGGGACGCCGGCTGGGCCCACGAACCCGAAAATTTTTTAGAATCCCCGATCCAGAAGAAATGAGGCAACGCGACCGTGATGCAACCGGTTAAGACCCTGTTCAACGCCCGCGAAGTAACGCGTCCGGTGATCATCTGGCTGCTGGTCTTGACCGCGGTCGGTGCCGTCATTGCGGTGCTGAGTAAACAGTGGTGCCGTGTTAACGCTTGGCCAGCGGCCGAGCAGCACCTGCACATGTGCTATTCGGACTTCACCCAGCTCTTTGGCACCCGCGGCATGGCCGATAAGCTCTTCCCGTACTTCACCGGCCTGCCAGCAGAGCAGGCCCTGGAGTACCCGGTCTTGCTGGCCATCGTCGCTGGTGTGACCGCGATGCTGATCCCTGGCATCGGATTTTCACCCGAGCGCCAGCTGGCCTACTTTGATTTGAACTCCGCCCTGTCCTTCATCTGCTGGGCCGTGATCGTTGTGGCTATCGCCTATGCTGCGAAGACTCGCAGCCGCGATGCCATCATGGTGGCCCTAGCACCCGGCATTATCCTGACCAGCCAGCTGAACTGGGACTTGTGGGCAGTCATGCTTGCTACCTTGGGCCTGCTGGCGTTCTCCCGCAAACACATTGTGTTAGCCGGTGTGCTCTTAGGCCTTGGTGCGGCGGCGAAACTCTACCCGTTCTTCATCTTCGGTGCGATTCTCGTACTGTGCTTGCGTTCGGGACGCATGCGCCACTTCTGGGTGTCCCTGGCATCTGGCGTGGTGGCCTGGTTGGCGGTCAACGTTCCGTTTATGATCACTGCCTTTGATGAGTGGAGCCGTTTCTATACGTTCTCCGGGGACCGCCCAGCCGGTAACTCTTCGCTGTGGCTGGCGTTCGCCGGTACCGGTATGTCCGGATCCATGATGTCCTTGCTGTCCAACGGCCTGTTTGCCCTGGCATGCCTGGGTATCGCTTACCTTGGACTCACTGCACAGCGTCGCCCACGCATGGCGCAGCTGGCGTTCTTGATCATTGCCGCCTTCTTGCTGCTGGGCAAGGTGTACTCACCACAGTTCGTCATGTGGCTGATCCCGTTGTACGTGTTGGCCCGTCCTAAGTGGCGCGAATTCCTGGTATGGCAGGTGGTAGAAGTCTTCCACTGGGCCGTTGTGTGGCTGTGGAGCGCCAAAGCGGTTTCTGATGGCGGCTACTTCGGTGGCAGCTGGACCATCGAAATCCTCTATGGCTTAGGCATTGTTGCCCACATGGCGATGCTCATTTACATCTGTATCAAGATCATTGGAGATATCCGTCATCCTGAGCGTGATGTGGTGCGTGCGGATGGGAATGATGATCCATTGGCTGGTCCGATTGAGAATGCGCCGGACGCCCTCGTATTGCCTGCAGCAAAGAAGAGCTGATCTTTAACCAAGAGTCATGGCATAACTAAAGCCGTTGAGCTTCCCTGATGGGAAGGTCAGCGGCTTTAGTTCTACCAGCAAACTTCATACCGACAGCATTGATCCAGCAGGTGCAAACACAACTGGCCCACAACACAGTCGGGCCAGGGTATAACGGTGCGTGGTCGAGCGGGGTCTGAAGATAAGCGAAGAGGCCCGACACCACGAGGGTGCCGGGCCTGGAAGCTAGCGCTGAAGGTAGGAGGAACAAACCGGGTCGGTCTTGATGTCCCGATGAAGAACCAAGATGCCCTGATCTTCCTCTGCCACCGGCTTGAAGCCCAATTTGGTGGCTCGTTCCAGTGCTTGATCCGGGGTCAGTGGATCCCAACCGCCAAGCTCTTCGACGTTGAAGTCGATGATCATCCAGCTGGAGAGGTCATCGCCGATATCTCCGTGCAACCCGACGTAGGTGCGGGTGGTCAGGTGGGGGACCACGCTGTCAGCAGCTTCAATACAGACTCCATCAGGAATCGTGGCTACGGCCTTCTGCTTCGCTGCGATCAGTTCTGCCGAGGGCCAGCCCTGTCCGGTGATGGTTTTGCCCAGCGGGAAGACCATGGGGAAAAACAGGGTAGCAATGACCGAGATTGATACGAGCCATGCCGGGCCGAAGATGCCTGCACGCTTCCAGTTAAAGCGCACGGCGAGCTTATGCAGCACGTGGACCGCGGACAAGATCACGATCGGTGCCATGATCGCGTCGTACTGATAAACCGGAGCCCAGGTGTTCAGCCGATCATTGAACAGACGCGAGAGGAACAATGGGGCGCCAAGGATCAGGTACGGCGAGGCGAAAGGCAACAATACGAACGGCGCAAAAGTCAGCAACCACAGTGCCCACTTCAGCTGATGATTGAAGAGGATCGCGATTGACTGTAAGGGGTGGGTAATCAAAAAGACCACGGCCGCGCCAGCAGTGGCACCCAGGGCGGTGTACTGCCAGTAAGAGAATTCGCCCTCAGGGGAGAAGAGGGGGATGAGGTAGCCGGTCACGGCCAGATAACCCAAGAGCCCCAGCACTGCAGTGAGTGCTGCTTTGAACCACTGGCGGTGGAAAAGGAGCACGATGCCTACAGCCACCATGGTGATGCCCATGTCTTCGCGCACCGTGAGCAGACTGGTGGCAAGCCCCACGACCAACCAATAGCGACCCTTGTCGAAAGCCCAAATGATCCATGCCATGATCGGTACGCCCATGGCGACCTCGTGGAAGTCCCAGTTCACGATGGCCTGGAAAGGCCACCACAGCAACAGCGCCACACTGGTCAACAGGGCGCCGAGGTGCCCGAAGCGAGGCCGGGTAAAGAGGTAGACCGGGATCGCTGTAGAAATCAGCAGCAGCGCCAAGACGATGCCCAGCATCCGTGGGTCATTCCAGATCCAGTAAAAGGGTGCCAGTAGTACAAGGATCGGGTGGAAATGGTCACCCAGCAGGTTGAAGCCGACTCCCTTAATCGGCACGATCGGTGCCTTGAACATCGAGTACTGACGCACCGCTTGATCAAAGATGCCTAGGTCGTATCCGCGCGACTCAAAACGCGAATAACGCAGGAAAGAATGAATAACGTACAAGATTCCTGCCACGAGCATGACCAGTCCGAGGTGCAGCTTGTGGGCCCGGGTCATGGGCGTGGGGGACGGGATAGACATGGGTTAAAGCTTATCGACATCATTGCTTGCCTGAGCCCATGACGCGTCGCACCCGTGCGATGACGTATCAGGAGTTTGCTCACCTAAAAAGCGAAACGGCTTATCTTACGCACAGCTAGCATCCGGTTTGCATGCTGAATATTCTCAGATACCTTCCAGCCAGAATTCGGGGTTCTGGAGCTAGTGGCGAGTTTTCGTACGGTTAGATAGAACTATGAACACCTTAATCTGGCCCGGAGCGATTGCGATCCTCGGCGGTCTCGTCTTCCTGGGAGCTGCCGGCGTTTTCCTTTTGGCGCTGCAATACCGCCGTCATGGGCGCCTGTCCTGGCGGCGCACCATCACGACCTCGGCGGCCGCGCTCTACGGTTTTGGTCTGTTCAGTTACACCATGTTGCCGCTGCCAGCATCGCGTAGTGAGGCCTGCTATCCCGGTCGCGGCATTCCACAGCTGGTCCCAGGGCGTTTTCTTGAGCAGTTTTCTGAAAGCATCGCTACTCGAGGCTTAGCTGGCTTCGCCACTAGCTTCGTTTTATGGCAAGTACTGTTCAACGTCATCTTGTTTATGCCATTAGGCGTTCTGGCAGTGCGCTGGCTGCGCGGAAATATTTTCACCGGTCTTGTCCTGGGCTTTGTTGCCTCGCTAACTATTGAACTCACCCAGTACACGGGCATCTGGGGCCTGTATGACTGCGCTTATCGCGTGGCTGACGTTGATGATGTCATCGTGAATACTGCTGGCGCACTGATCGGTGCCATCGTGGCCTATCTACCCATATTCAGCTTCCTCACCGGCCCCAAGGATGGGGATGCGCGTTTAGCGGCACCACGCAGAGTCACCAGATCCCGCCGTGCACTTGCCAACGTCTTTGACGCAGCGATCACCACTGGGGCAGTGTTTGCTATCACCGGTGCACTGTCATTGATTGAAAAACTGGGTGGGCCGGCCACCAATGAACGATTGATGAACTTCTGGATCCCGTTCGTTGTGGTGATCTTTGTCTTTGTTATTCCTAGTGTGGCCCCAGGTCGGGCCTCGCTCGGTCAGCGTTGTGCTTGGCTAACTGTCAGGGGAGCCGATCAGGGCGCAGCCTCGGCAACACGAGCGCTCTTGCGTTGCCTCCTAGGCTTTGGTGGAATCACTTTCCTCTTCCAAGTGTCCACTAGCCTCACAGAAGTTAGCCCCTACCCGGTTCTTAATATCCTAGTCATGGTCTATATTGCGGTGAGTGCGGTCTTCTTTGTCGTTGATCCGCAACACCAAGGACTTGCCGGAAAGATGACCGGAACCGGATTCATTGATCGCCGTGCCATATTACTGCGCGAGTTAGAGCGGTAATCATTTAGGGCTAAAATGGACTGCGGTGGCTTTAACCTGCGAGGTTGCGGCCATTACACTCGCCTTCGATTACATATCCGATAACTGAGAAGTTAGGTCTGCCCCGCAGCATGGAAGAAAAAAAGCTTGAGGTCCCGAACGAACCGCACAAGGCAGTCCTAGGTACAGCCGTCGGCGCGACGGTCCTGATTGCCATTGGCGCATTCGTACTCTCTTTTGCCGCATTGACCGACTTGGCCGAGCGTTCTGGAATCAGCCCACGACTGGCCTGGATCTGGCCAATCATTATTGACGGTATGATCGTTGCCGCCACCGTGGCCATCGTCGCCCTGAACGGTTTTAACCGTAAGGCCATGATCTACCCTTGGTCGCTGTTGTTCTTTGGCGCCATCGTCTCCACCGCAGCGAACTCCACACACGCAATCTTGACCGTTGACTCAATCGTCAACGGTGTACCTCCACTGGTATCAGCCCTGGTTGCTGCCATGCCACCAATCGTCCTTTTGGCCATTACTCACTTGACCGTGCACATGTACCAGAAGAAGTCTGAAGCAGCCAAGCTTCGTGCTGAACTGGAATATGACGAAGAGCAAGAAAACGCCGAGAAGTACGGTGTTGCCTACGATGATGGTTACAACGCTGCACTGACCGACGCACAGACCGCTGAAAACGAGCGCCTGGTTGAGTTGGAGCAGGAACATCAAGACGCTTTAGCTCGCGCCCGCGCCGAAGGTATTGCTAGCGCCCGCGCTGATGCCAAGGTCACCCCAATCAACCAGAATGCTCAGAAAGCAAAGAACGCTGCAGAGCCAAAGGCTGAGCAGAAGAAGGCCGCTGAAGACAAGGCCCCACTGTACGACGATCTGGCCAAGAGCCTGAACCGTCCGTAAGTTTTTGTTGAATTTCTTTGTTGAATCAACCCGGCCGGCACACCACGGAGTAAAAGGACTGTAAAGCAACGAGCGGATCAGTAACGAGGAGGCAGTCATGACCGAATCCCAGCATGATTCAAAGAACGATGAGTTCTCTGAACATATTGAGAATTCCGTTGAACAGTACAAATCTGTCACCGGCGAGCTGAATACAGTGATGTCAGCCATGAAGGCCAAGATCCGCGGGCTTTTTGCGCAAAGTGAAGTCCAACCCTTGTTCATCACCGGCCGGGTTAAATCAGCTCAATCGTTCCGCGCTAAGGCTTCACGCCGTTTGCAGGAAACCACTGAAAGCGCCCCGGTGTTGGAGTTCCCCAACCCGTTGCGTGAAATCCACGACATGGTGGGCATCCGCATCATCGTGATGCTACCCCATGAGATCCAGCAGGTGGCCAGCCTGATCAAGTCTCACCGAGACTCCTTCGACTGCCGCAGCGACCGCGAGAAAGACATTGGTTCCGTGGAATCGGGGACCTACGGGTACTCTTCGCGCCACTTACTACTCAAAACGCGCAGCGAGCCCACCGTACGAAAATTCCAGGAAGCCCTAGGCAAGCCTGTAGTTGCCAGCGGCAATTTCGTCTTTGAAGTTCAAATCCGCACAGTGCTCCAGCATGCGTGGAGCGAAATGGAACATGACATCCGCTTTAAGCATCCCGGCGAAGCAGCATGGAATCCGCAGATTGACCGACATTTCACCGCTACGGCAGCCATGTTGGAAACGGTGGAAGATTACTTCACCGATATCGATGAGCTCTACCACCGACTCAACGGATACCATGACCAGCAAGGTGCAGGGTCCGAACCACTGACGGGTGAAAAGATCGGCGAGATCTGGCAAACCCTTTTGCCACACGTAGACCGCAAACGTGATGACGATTGGTCATGGGCTGCCGAATTACTCGACGCACACCAGATTAGTCAGACATGGCAGCTAGCCCAGCTATTGGACGCTAATGTGGTCACCGATGTGCGTGCGGCCTTGGACCACCGGTATTCGCCGGGCCCAGACCGTCTGCTCGATGATGTGTTGTTGTGGCGTTTTGGTAAGGACCACATTGATAAAACCAGCGGCGGAGACCTACGCCGTGAAGGATCATTGCGCCGTCGTTTGATTCAGATGAAGGATTACCGGTCTCAGCAGGCCAAGTAACACCTGAAAAGTGGACGGTGGACTGTTAGTTTATGCACTTTGCACCACCGTGAAGGCCTTTGACCGGTAGACTAGTTAAGTTGCCCAATTAACGGGCAAGAATATTTTTCACCGCGTGAAAGGGCCACACCATATGATTTCCGTAGCCAACCTTGAGCTACGCGTCGGCGCCCGCCTGCTGATGGACGAAGTAAACTTCCGCATCGACAAGGGCGACAAGATCGGACTGGTGGGACGCAACGGTGCCGGCAAGACGACGATGACCAAAGTCCTCGCCGGCGAGACCCAACCAACCAGCGGTGAAGTGACCCACAAGGGATCTATCGGCTACCTGCCGCAGGACCCGAAGACGCCAAACATGGACCAGCTGGCTCGCGACCGCATTCTTGGTGCCCGTGGCCTTGACGTAGTCCTCGGCAAACTGGCCAAAAACCGTGAAGAAATGGCCAGTGACGACCCAGATGTTTCGGCAAAGGCCATGCGCCGTTACGACCGGTTAGAAGCAGAATTTATTGCTGCCGGTGGCTACGCGGCAGAGTCAGAAGCTGCGGCAATTTGTGCCAACCTCGACTTGCCAGATCGCATCTTGGACCAGCCGCTACGCACCCTCTCCGGTGGTCAGCGCCGTCGTGTTGAGCTCGCCCGCATTCTTTACTCGGACGCCGAGACCCTACTCCTTGACGAGCCCACTAACCACTTGGACGTGGACTCGATCAACTGGCTGCGCGACTTCATCAAGAACTACCCAGGTGGTGTGCTGATGATCAGTCACGACACCGGACTGATGGAAGCCACCGTCAACAAGGTTTTGAACTTGGATGCTAACCGTGGTGTCGTTGATGTTTACAACATGAACTGGAAGCGTTACAAGGTCCAGCGTGAAACCGACGAGCGTGCCCGCAAGCGCGAGCGCGCCAACATCGAGAAGAAGGCCTCCGTACTGCTGACCCAGGCGAACCGTATGAAGGCTCGCGCCTCCGGAGCCTCTGCTGCACAGTCCATGCTTAAGCGTGTTGACCGTATGCTCTCGGGTCTTCAAGAAGAGCGTGCTTCGGATAAAGTGGCAGCCCTGCGCTTCCCGGATCCAGCTCCCTGTGGCAAGACTCCTTTGATGGCTGAAGGACTGTCCAAGGCCTACGGCTCCTTGGAAATCTTCAACGACGTATCGCTGGCCATCGACCGCGGATCCAAGGTAGTGATCCTTGGGCTGAACGGTGCCGGTAAGACCACCTTGCTGCGCATGCTTGCAGGTGTCTCCGAGCCAGATACCGGAAAAATTGTCCCCGGTCATGGCCTGAAGATTGGTTACTTCGCACAGGAACACGACACCCTGGATCCTGGAGCGACGGTATTGGAAAACATGCGTCGTAATGCACCAGAACATCTCAACGATGCTGAGGTGCGTTCGATTCTTGGTTCCTTCCTGTTTGTTGGCGATGACGTGAGCAAGCCAGCCGGGGTACTCTCCGGTGGTGAAAAGACTCGACTGGCGTTGGCGACCATTGTGGCTTCCAGTGCTAACGTGCTGCTGCTGGACGAACCGACTAACAACTTGGACCCAGCTTCTCGTGCCGAGGTGCTCGGCGCGCTGTCTACCTTCCCTGGCGCCGTGGTGATGGTTAGCCACGATGAGGGCGCAGTGATGTCTTTGAAGCCAGAACGTGTCGTCATCTTGCCTGATGGCGATGAGGACCTGTTCAGCGAAGACTACCTAGAACTTGTTTCGCTAACCTAGCACTAACTCTTCTTCCTAAGATCTCGTAGGCTTGGCACAACACCTCATGAAAGGGTTGTGCCAAGCCATGAGTTTATCTAGGGGAGTAAAGAGAGCGCTGTTCGGTGGAGTCTTGCTCGCGGGGCTGACGATTACAGGATGCTCGACGCCAACCGCAGACACGGTTAACGCCCAATGGACTCTGATAGATTCCGCCCTGGTGACGCCGGCGAGCACAAGACTTGAACTTGGTGTCATGCGTATTGCTTGCTCATCTGGAAACACCGGGGAAGTCACCGGAACTCAGGTCGACTATTCCGCAACGACAATCAGCATCGGGATCGTGGTTGAACCCTTGGAAGAGAAGCCACAAAGCTGTCAGTCCAATGAGACAGTTCCCTTCACCCTGGAACTAGAAGAACCAGTGGGGCAGCGGAGCCTGATTGATGCCTCATGTGCGCGAGAAGATCAACCCGCGGATGACTCGCAAGGCTGCGCCCAGAACGGTCTACGCTGGCAGCCTTGAACAAAAGTTATGCGGGGTCACTTACCGTGAATCACCAGGGGACTGCGATACATCATCAAGCATGGCGTCCTCGATGGCCTCATCGGTCAGGGTTCCATCACGACGGAATTTCTTCTCTTGCTTAGCCCGGACTTTTCGAACCTTGTGCACTGGTTCGTCAAAGCCCAAAGCTCGGGCCTCAGCTAGCTCGGCGGCGTCCTCTGCATTCAACTTCTTTTGCTGCCTAGCTGCATACCAGAAGCCAACAAACGCCAGCACACCAAAGGCGTACCATTGGAACTCGTAGGACAGATGTGGTCCCTCATCCATATCAGGAGCGTCCAAAGGTTGCGGTGATGAGGCCGGAGCTGGATCTTCCTGGTACATGATGCCGTATGCGCCCTGCGCAATGTCGTAATCGACGTGCTGCGCATAATCCTCGAGCTGGATCGAAGCGATCTGCCCTTCAGGAGCACCACGGTCCAGGCGTACCTCTCCTGGTTTCAGGCGAGCTAGAACCGTGACTTCACCCGTCGGAGGCGCTGGTACAGCATCGGGGTGACCGCTCTGTTCATCACCGATAGGCAGGTACCCGCGGTCAATGATGACCACCTCACCCTGCTGAGTTTTAAACGGAACAAGCACCTCATAGCCTGGACGACCAGCCTTGATGCGATTTCTAACAATCAAGGTATCGTCAGTTAAATAGCTTCCGGTGAGCTCAACCGTCATCCAGGTCTTCTCTTCGGGAAGCTGATTGAACTTTTCGAGGGCTTGAGCTCCAGAAACTGGATCCGCAAAATAATTGCGATTGACGCGTTCAATTCCGGTCAGAACCTGTTCCCGACGGTTAGCTTGCCAATTGCCCAAGCTAACGCAGGCGGTAGCGAAAATGGCCACCAAGATCAGCCAGCCTACCCAACGGGTGCTTGCTAGGAATCGATACATTTATTCGGCGCCTCCAGTAGTTCCTGGCAGCGGCAGCGTTTGCCGGTAAAGCAGGCGTTCTTTGAGATAGTTTTCCAGCCACTCCTGATGTTCGGAGCAGGCCAGCCAGATTTTACGGCGTTCAGGGGTATGAATTTTGGGGTTGTTCCACAGAAGTTGGAATTCAGCCTGGTTACGGCAACCCTTGCGTGAGCACTGAACCTCAGGCGTGCTTTGAGGCTGTCCCAGTGAACCTAATAAATCCACTAGTCCTCCTCGGATGGCTTGTTGGGCTGTTCAACAAATGTTCCGTCAATAATGTCGTCTTGCTTTTCTGCTGAATCTGCAGGACCTTCTGGCGCAGAAAGCTGTCCAGGATCTGGAGCCTTATAAAATTCGGCCGGCGGCTCTCGCTTTGTTAGATCCGCGCCGCCATTGGCAACCACCACAGCAATGTAGGGCAGAACAACAGCACCAGCGATAAAGACCCAACGCAACCAACCTTCAAAGAAGAAGGCGAGAATGAAGCAAATCATGCGCACGGTCATCGAAATCGTGTATTTGCGCACACGGGTATCGCGTTCGGAAGTGTGCGATTCACGAGCTTCGGTGATGCGGTGGACTCCCGGTTCACGAGATCCGTGATTCATGGACTGAGATGACATGTAGATGACTTCGCTTTGCTGGACGGAAACTTCTCCCATTGTCTCACTTGTGGCACCGAGAGTGTAATTTCTACGCGCTGTCGAAGCGGTAAAACTGGCCAGTAACTAATAGGATTGTTCACGGAGAAGCTACTTAACTAGGCAAAGTGCGTCGCACGAGGCATGGATCACACGATTGGTTGTACCTGCCTCGACGCATGAATGGAGAAATACATTGACTACGGAACCAACTACTGGCCGCAGCGTCCTCGTCACCGGCGGAAATCGCGGCATCGGGCTGGCTATCGCTCGTGCCTTCGAAGCCAACGGCGACAAGGTAGCGATCACCTACCGCAGCGGCGAGGTTCCTGCCGGCCTTCTCGGAGTTAAAGCGGACGTCACCGACAGCGCCTCCATCGATGAGGCCTTCAAAGAGGTTGAAGCAACTCACGGTCCGGTAGAAGTGTTGGTAGCCAATGCCGGTGTCACCAAAGACACCCTGTTACTGCGCATGAGCGAAGATGACTTCACTTCGGTGATTGATACCAACCTCACCGGTGCCTTCCGTGTCATCAAGCGAGCTACCAAGGGCATGATCCGCTTGAAGCGTGGTCGCGTGGTGCTGATTTCCTCGGTGGTAGGCCTTTACGGTTCCCCGGGACAGATCAACTACGCCGCCTCGAAGTCCGGCCTGGTCGGTATCGCCCGCTCGCTGACCCGTGAACTCGGCTCGCGCGGAATCACCGCCAACGTCGTAGCACCAGGATTCATCAATACCGAGATGACCGCCGTCTTGCCTGAAGATACTCAGAAGGAATACTTGGCTAATATCCCAGCCAACCGTTTCGCTGAACCTGAAGAGGTAGCCAACGTGGTTCGTTGGGTTGCTAGTGACGAAGCGGCTTACATTTCCGGTGCCGTGATTCCAGTTGACGGCGGCCTAGGCATGGGCCACTAAAAAGCCTTCCTGCAGCACCTAGTGCTGTATGAGATTCAATTTTCCCTCAGATCCAAGGAGAACATTCAAGATGAGCGAATATAAGGGTGCCGTAGTTACCGGCTCTTCGCGTGGAATTGGCGCCGTGACCGCACAGTTGTTGGCCGAACAAGGCATTGGCGTTGTGGTGAACTACCGCGCCAAGGCACCACGCGCCAACAAGATCGTTGCAGCCATCGAAGAAAAGGGCGGCAAGGCAGTAGCCGTTGGAGCCGACTTGACCACCGCAGAAGGTCCGATTGCTCTGGTTGATGCCGCAGTTGAAAACTTCGGCTCGCTGGACGTTCTGGTCCTGAACGCCTCTGGCGGCATGGAAACTTCAATGGGTGAGAACTACGCGTTGCGCCTGAATCGCGATGCTCAGGTTGCCATGTTGGAAGCAGCTTTGCCAAAGATGAGCGAGGGTGGCCGCGTAGTCTTCGTGACTAGCCACCAGGCACACTTCATCAACGAGGTTTCCACCATGGACGCCTATGACGCGGTTGCAAAGTCCAAGCGCGCCGGTGAAGACGCACTGCGCGAGATGATTCCAAAGCTCACCGAAAAGAACATCAGTTTCGTTGTTGTTTCCGGTGACATGATTGAAGGAACCATCACCGCAACCCTGCTCAACCGCATGGAGCCAGGTGCTATCGACGCCCGTCGTGAGGCCGCTGGCAAGCTGTACTCGGTAGAAGAGTTCGGTGCGGAAGTGGCCAAGATGGTGTTTGCTGACGTAGAGACCGGCCACACCGAGCTGGTTGGTGGCGCGGGTGACTTCCTGAAGCAGTCAGGCAAGTAAATTCCGTAGCTGCCAGATAGCTGGTATCAAGAGTTGGTGTCTGACTCCCGAAAAGGGAGTCAGACACCAACTGTTTAAAGTGAAACCAAAAGATTACCGCCGGATCTCTTCTTGAAAAGACATCCGGCGGTATTTGTTTCTATGAATTTTTATGGCTTTTTGCCGCACACGATCTTGTTCCATGGGCTGTAAGTCCAGCTCTTGGTTTCTGCAGGCAGCTTCTTCGATCCGTCGATGGTCTCGCGGTATCGAGTGATATCGATGGTGAAGCCCTTTTGTCCACCAGATTCAGCTACACACTTCTCGGCCTCGTTGTACTTGGTTTCAGGGTCGGTCAGGTTGTACTTGCCTGAGCTCTTCTCGGAGACTTTCCAGTACTTCGTTGACCACAAGCGTGTATGTACCGCATTATCGGAAACCCACGCCTGAACCATCACACCGTAGGGAGTGTTGTTTTCCCAGATCATATCGATCTGTCCCTCCCAGAGGGTGGCCTCTCGTCCGGCAGGGTAGCGATCGAACCAGCGGGAGTGTGGCTTGTGGGTAATGTCGTCATAACCGGCGAGGAATCCCACGTTGTACATCATCGTGGAAATCTGTGAAAGTCCACCACCCACGGCTTCGGAGCTAAATCCGTTCTCAACCACGCCAGAACTAAAGTAGCCGTTAGCTGTGGTGATTGGGCCCAAGGTGTTGAGCAACGAGAAGCGTTCGCCTGGCTTGACGATGACGCCGGTGACTCGTGCAGCACCAGCCTTGAGGTTCTTGGTGCGTACCGTGTCAGATGCAGGGTAGGGAGTCGAGAAATCGACGATGGCTTCCTTGATGCCCAACTTCTTGGCATCAGCGGTGGTGAAGTCTGCCTCGGTTTCAGTCATCTTCACTTCAGCGGTGCGGTTATCGGTCGCACTGGCTGCCAAGACCTTGGCGCCCAGTCCGTCGGTTTCCAGCGAGATACCCTTGGTGGATTCCTCGATGGACGGCTTGCCATTCTTCAAGACGATCTTTGCATCTTTAGCAGTGCTTGAGAGATCAGAGTTCTTGGTGGCGGCGTTGTACAACTTCTTGTCGTCCAAGGTGAGAGCGGGGGCTCCGTCCTTCGGAGCGTAAGTTGTCGCCGCAGCGATTGATGCTGCGGAAAGCTTTGCCTTCTTATCACCAGAGGCCAGTGTCACATCGCCCTTGAGTAGCTTCGTGACTTGATCGTCGTAGAACTTCTGCAAAGTGTCAGCCGAGATCTCAGGATTCACGACATCGGCAGGAAGTTCGATCGGTGCACCACCGATCGACCAGTCGTCACTGATTTTTGTGGCAGCCTCATCATTCTTCAGGGCCACACCATCTACAGGCTTAGAAAGTTTTGCGGCACCGTCGGCAAATTCGATCTTGCCCTCGGTAACTTCAGCATTGGCCTTCTTAGCCAGGGCCTCAATCTGCGCTGACAGCTTGTCCTGATCAACGTTCAACTCAGGAGTTACTTCATAGTCGCCTGTCAGGCGCTGATAAAGCTTCACTGGGTTCACGGTGTACGAAGTCAGATCGTTGACCGTATCGTCAACATTAAGGCTGAGCCCAGCCTTCACCGGATCAATGGTGTAGTCCTTGGCGTTGACGGTGACCTTAATGGGTTCCTCTGCCAAGGGGGCGACGACTCGCTCAATTTCAGCACGGGCCTCATCACCGTTCATCGAGCCAATATTAACGCCGGCAATAGAGGCATTGGCTGGAACTTGGGAACTGATAAAGGCGGCTGCGCCGAAGTACACCGCACCTACGGCCACCACACACGAACCTGCAATGATCCAAGGCTTCGCCTTGTTTTTTTGCTTCTTTTTATTGTGCGAAGAGTTATTAGGCGTAGCCGGGGTACTGTCCTGAGAAGGGGTCTGCACGGGTTTTTGAGTTCTTTCGAAAAGCGTTAGGGGTTAGCCGCTTGGTCGAGGTATGTACCACAGGCCATTAAGGCGTCTGGTAAAAATACTAACTGCTTGAACAACCGATAACGGTCCAGTGGAGCGCTTTCCAAGTGAATTGTTATCGAGTTGTTGGATTCGGTTAGTTCAAGTCATCCAATACAAGATCAGCAATGACATCCAGGCGTGAGAAATCCAGACGCACGTCTGCCTTCTCCCGCAACGCAGGCTTGGCGTTAAAAGCGATACCGAGTCCCGCTGCGCAGACCATGTCGAGATCATTTGCTCCGTCTCCGGCAGCGATGGTCGCGTTCAACGGAATCTGGTGTTCTTCTGACCAAGCGCGAAGCTTCGTTTCTTTCATCGCGCGGTCAACAACTTCGCCGTGAACCGTACCGTCAAGTACGCCGTCGGTAATGCCCAGCGTGTTAGCCAACGCGTGGTCCAAGCCCAATTCCTTGGCCAGAGGGTCTAGGATCTGCTGGAATCCTCCGGAGACAACCGCGACCTTGTGGCCAGCGGCGTGGAAACGGCGAACCAGGGATGGCGCGCCATCCGAGAAGATGATACGTTGGCCAACTTCTGCAAGTACCGAGTCCGGCAGATCCTTGAGGGTTGCCACACGTTGGATGAGAGACTGCGCAAAATCCAGCTCGCCGCGCATGGCGGCTTCGGTGACTTCAGCGACCTCCTTTTCCCGGCCGGCATGGGCAGCTAGAAGTTCAATGACTTCCTGCTTGATCAGTGTGGAATCAACATCCATGAGCAGCAACAGCTGGGGCGCTGAAGAAAGCTCTTCAGGAACCACAGCCAGGCAGATATCGGAATATCCCACAGTGCCTGCCGAGACATGGCGATCAACAAATTCGGTCGCAAGCTGCTGGGCCTGTGCTTGTGACCCCTCACCGAGTTGTGCCTTGGCCACAAGGCGCTCTTCGCTGGATTTGACGATGAGCTCCTGCCCCTGCGGAATCAGTTGTTCTGCGACAGCAAGGTCAAGTAGATCCTGAAACTGATCGCGAGGGAAGGAAGGACGGGAGACAAAAACCAGAGATGAAGCCATGCATCCATTTTTCAATGATTCAGCTATTGCGACCAAACATGACGGAGAAGACACTTGAATAATCGGGGGATTATGGGTGATTCAATTAGTGAATTAGCAACGAAAAGTCTAGTCTTGAATACCATGAGCGAAGTGCTAACTTTCAAAGATGTCAGCGTGGTACGCGGGCGAAAAGAACTGCTCAAGGACGTGTCCTGGGAAGTTAAAGAAGGACAGCGGTGGATTGTTGTTGGACCGAACGGTGCCGGCAAATCTACCTTGATGAATATTGCTGCCACTCGGCTGCACCCCACCCGTGGTACCGCCGACATTCTTGGCGAACGCTTAGGACGAGTTTCTGTTTTTGATCTACGTCCACTGATTGGTTTGAGCTCGGCATTGGTTGCCAACTCAATCCCAGCCAACGAAAACGCATTGAATGTGGTTTTGACCGCGGCGTACGGCATGACCGGCCGTTGGCGCGAGAAGTACGAAAAACTCGATGAACGCCGCGCCTTCCGCCTGCTGCACGAGTGGGGCATGTCCACGTTCATGAACCAGCCATTCGGCAAGCTTTCCGAGGGCGAACGCAAGCGTGTGCTCATTGCGCGTGCACTGATGACCGATCCGGAACTGCTCATCCTCGATGAGCCAGCCGCCGGCCTGGATCTTGCCGGACGCGAAGAGCTTGTCGCGCAGATGTCAGAGCTGGCTGCCGACGAAGATGCGCCTGCTCTCGTTTTGGTCACCCACCATCTGGAAGAAGTTCCTGCCGGGTTCACGCACATCCTAATGATGCGTGACGGCCAGGTGGTCGCTGCTGGCGAGATCGATTCCACCCTGACCGAGGAAAACCTCGAACTGACTTACGGCATGAAGTTGAAGCTACGCCGTGAAGACGGACGCTACTCGGCATTCGCCGGCGCATAAAAGAACGAATTAGAGGAGAAGCTTCTACGTGGTTGAGTTTTGGCGTGAAGCCCTCATCTTCATTGGTGGCCTGTGGGCCGGAACGATCAACACTGTTGTCGGTTCCGGCACGCTGGTCACCTTTCCAATTCTGGTGGCCCTGGGCACGGCCCCAGTCAATGCAGTAGTTTCAAACGCGATGGGCCTTGTTGCCGGTGGATTCTCCGGTGCTTGGGGCTATCGCCGGGAAGCCGCCAGCGTCAAGAAGACGCTGCTCAAGCTTGTACCAGTCTCGCTGGTTGGTGGCTTGATCGGTTCGTTGCTGCTGCTGAACTTGCCTGAATCGGTATTCGGAGTGGTCGCGCCGATCCTTTTGGTCTGTGCGTTGATTCTGGTCATCTTCCAGCCACGATTGGCTAAGTGGTCGAAGTCCCGCCAGGCCGCCAGGGGCGGGACTGATCCTGATGATGCGGACCGCGCCAAGATTCCTGCCATCCTGTATGTTTTGGTATTTATTATCGGCGTCTATGGTGGTTATTTCACCGCCGCCCAGGGCGTCTTGCTCATGGCCGTCTTCGGGGTATTCCTGCAGGCCTCCCTGCAGCAGTCCAACGCCATCAAGGTCATCCTGTCCTTGATCGTGAACCTCATGGCTGCCGTCATGTATCTGATCATTGCTCCAGAGCGCATCAACTGGTTGATTGTCCTCTTGATCGCCGTGGGCTCGCTGATCGGTGGCTTTATCGGCGCCAAAATCGGTCGCAAGCTCTCTCCGGGGTGGCTGCGCGGCATCATCGTTGTCCTCGGTGTCATCGCACTGGTCAACATGCTATTGAAGTTGGTTTGATTCAGTGACCGAAATTCTCAATCCAGAACGGATTCTGCACGTCGAAGATCTCCAGGACTCGCGTCTTGATGAATATCTGAGGCTGTCGGAAGCCCACCTTCGGATGCGCACCGATGTTGAAAATGGCCTCTACATCGCCGAAAGCACCAAAGTTGTCCAGCGTGCTATCAACGCCGGCCATGTTCCTCGCAGTTTCCTTCTTGCTGAAAAGCATCTGGGTCAGTTGACCGAGGAATTCAATCGTTTCCCAACAGCACCCATTTTCATCGGCGATGACCGGCAGCTGGAGGATCTTGTCGGCTTCCACCTGCATCGCGGTGCCATGGCCGCGATGAATCGCCCCGAACCACTGGACTTGGACAAGGTGCTGGAGAACAGCTCCCGTATCGCAATCCTCGAAAAAATCGCGGATCACACCAATGTCAGGTGTTCCAAAATATCCGGAGTTCCTAAGGCTCTCGCTGAGCCGAAGCGCTCGCGCATCGCCGTGTTTGAGAACATTCAAGATCATACTAATCTTGGTGCGGCGTTCCGTAGTGCAGCGGCCATCGGAGTCGATGCAGTGTTGATTACGCCGCAGTGTGTGGATCCGCTGTATCGGCGGGCTGTTCGCGTATCCATGGGGACGGTCTTCCAAGTACCGTGGGCAAGGGTAGAGGCTTGGCCTGAAGGTATTGAACAGCTCCAAGATGCTGGCTTCATTGTCGCTGGCATGACCCTCGCGGAAGGTTCGATCACGCTGGACGAACTGGTTGCCGAGGATCATCAAAAACTTGCTTTGGTGTTCGGTAACGAAGGTCGCGGATTATCGGCTGAAACAGAAGCAACGGTCGATCGCTGCGTCACGATTCCGATGATGGGCGGCGTTGACTCGCTGAACGTGGCGACCTCTGCGGCTGTTGCATTGTACGCGACAAGGTAGGGCTTATTCGGACCAGTCGGTATGTGTCATCCGCCGGTTACGCCTAACTGCATCAAGACCCATGGCACCTCCTACAGCAAGACCTCTGCTTGAATTTTCCGACACGACCTTCACCCTAAGTTGAACTACACGTCCCCTACCGCGAAAACGCTCGTTCCTGAGGCCGACGTACTCGATACTTGGTTGAAGAGCGTGAGGATACCAGAATCAAGTTGATACGAGTAGAAACCGCGAAGAGCAACGAACTCGACATATTTCAGGCCAAGTATTTTTCGATTGGCGTGCGGTGACCGACGAAATTTTTAGGCCCAGGAACGGAGACGTATGCCGAACGAACTCAAAGTTGGAACACGCCGTGTCGGGGACTTCATCGACTTTTATCCAGACACCCCTGAAGTGAAGGTTACACTCGAGCGGTCGGAACGCGGCATCAACGTTACCCTGCCATGGTCCGATCCTGAGAGTCCGTACGCGCAATGGTTTACGGCAGGCCGCGGCCGGGAACAGATTTCTGCAGGCCCGGAACCACTTCCCGCGCCAAGGCGAGTTCTGTTTTATGACTCGCATGGATCCGTCCTCTTAATCCGATGCTGGCCGCGAGGATTCCATAGCAACATGATGGGGCCTGGTACCGGGCGGCTTTGGGCCCGCGCTGCGATCATGGGAGTACGTGAAAACCTAGAGTTCGAGCGTCCTCACGGAATGCAGACGGAGATATCGGGACTACGCGCTTGGTTGGGCATAACTTCGTGGCAGGAGACGGCAAGTTGGGGCACTGGTACTTATTCAGCTTCTCTAACGTCGCAATCTGTGTCCACAATCGAGGTGGGTGAGGTCAACGGAATGAGATTGTCGTTCCAGCCGAGCTGGCAGTTGGTGCCCGAAGAGGACCACGATCGGCGTGTTGTTCTAGATCTTCTTCGGATCGTCACTAGAAGCGCGGAACCTCTTGACTGGGATCGACATCTTGATGTTCATCGCGCCATTCGCGACCTGCTCGTGCTTTCTCGTTGGCATGAAGAGTCTTGCGTTGTAGTTTTCGCACTTCGCTCTGATGATCCGATACGCACGATCGATAATAAGGAACACGGCGAACAATGGCGTGCGGTCATCGTCGCCAAAGAGGACCGTGCCTCATTTCTGTCAAGACATCGACAGCATCTCGTTCAATATGATGAACTGCAGGTTCATGGGATCGCTCGTTGGCTGAGAATACGTGACGAGTTTGCACGTGCATTGGACCCAGTTGTCAGCAGCATCGAATTACGTGGTACAACTGCGAACACTTTATTGGCGCATACAGGACCTGGGTTGGAAGCTCTTGGTTACTTACTAATGCTCCGAGATGGTGCTTCCGAAAAGTCAGCTACTCGAGCAAATCTGCGATCACGATTCGACCGCATCCTCAAAGACGTCGGGGACGTCCTACCGTTCGAGGGGTCCACGTGGGCTAACGAGACTGTCGCTGCCTACAACGGCCTGAAGCATGCCAATAGGGCCGAACCGGCGGCAGTTGATGTACTTAACCTGTGGCGCGAGAGTGTGATGGTCGTACGGGCATGGGTAGCTTTGGAGCTCGGGGTGCCGTTCAACGAAGTAAAGGAGCGTCTGGCTGCAGACCCTCAACGAAATGGGTACATCAAGGTCGAATAGCTTGTGCTTTATAGCAAAGGCGACACCCCGAAATATGTACTGTTTGACCGGTGTTGTGTGCGTATTCAACCGCGAGTGATTTCTGCACCCCTAGGTCGCCGGTGTCTCACAGTGCGTCCGAGTCGATGCGTTGCTTCACAGGGCTCATACCGATTGACCTCCCGTGACTGGCGGTATGTGGTGTGGTGTAAGAATGAAGGTATGACTGATTCTGCTTATCCGCTACCGAAACCCGCCATGATTCGAAAACTATATGGGTCGGCTTTTCGGTGCGCACATCCCGGCTGTAGTCGACCGTTGTACAAGGTCTCGGACGAGACAGGCGACCTCATACTTAATAGCCGTGTCGCCCACATCCATGCGAGGAGGAAGGGTGGTCCTCGTTGGGTAGAAATGCCAGCGGAACAGAACCGGGAGTTCGGCAATCTACTACTCCTATGCATCGAACATTCTTATGAGATCGATGAGAATCCTGGTCCGTTCCCCGCCGAAGTTCTTCGAGAATGGAAAGCGGCACAGATCGCAGAGTATGAGCAGATTCAGAGAAGCTGGAACATCAGTGACGACGAGGCGTCTGAGGCTTTAGTCGCTTCTGAATCTATTGCCACGCTTCATATATCCTCTGTGGTGGAGGTCGTACGTCGCATTGAAGCCCTTGGATTGACCGCCCGGCGCACTCGCGGCCAAGTACGCGATTGGGCGAAGCGCTGGCAACAGTTGCGGGAGCGAACTCGTCGATCCTTCAGCGCATGGGATGAAGACGGTAACAGCGTGTACTTGGAACCGTCAATCAATGAAGTACGTCCGATAAAGGATGGCATTCAGTCCGCACTTGAGACCGCGCTTCATGAGATTCAGCCGGTGGCTGAAGCGGTTCGTGTCGAACTGGCGGCGGTTCGAACAACACGAGTTGAGACTGGTCCGTGGTGTGATGAGCTGGATCGCGTAATTACAGATGTGATCCATACGGCTTCAAAATGGGACGGGGGCCCAGATCACGGAGCAGACGCTAAGTTCGAGGGCGCGCTCAATAGACTCAATGAGACTCGGGACATGTTCGTCCGTGTAGTCAGAGGCGAATCGATCGAGTTACCTGAGCCAAGTGAATCCGTCAGCGATGCGAATGCTCCAGACGCTTTCGACATGCACCGGGCACTGCTCGATGAGGCGCGGCCCTATCATCGGGTCCAGCACCGGCCGTATGATGCCGATCTTCGTGAGCGTGTAGCGCAGGCAACTCAAGTAGCTGCACAGATTCCGCCGACTCCACATCTACTGGCCTACGGACTGAACGTCACTGCGGCTCTCTCGGTCGCGGTCGCAGGCAACGCTACCAGTGAAGTCCAAATTGATCTGGTGGAAAGTGACGCCAAACGAACCCCGATCTGTGCCGCGGTCGCGCTCCTTGAGGAGACCGCTCGACGTCATGACAAGGCTAGCGTCGTCGGTTCCGCGGCCGCTGAGCAGCTCCGTCGGGTTTGGGTGGATACAGATTGGGCAAAAGAATGCTCTTGGATCGGCAACGAAGTTAACGGACAGGCAATGATGCACGCATTCGCTCGCGCAACCTCTGACGAGGAAGTGCGTGATCGACTCACTTCCGCTTTGGAGGCGAATCCCGGCTTGCTGGAAACCATGGTCATTTCCTGTGCCGGATGGGTCGATCAACTCGATTCCGGAACTTGGGAAGTAGTTGATAGAGACCGTTCCTATCGAAGCGTCCCGTTGTGGTTTCCGATTGAAGTCGCCGGAGAGCTTGTACCCAGTCGGCACCCAGAGCTGAGCAGTTTTGATGTGGCGGAACTCCCGGAAAAGCTACTTCGTTGTACTCAGGAGCACTCGGAGTTGCCCGGGACACCCAAGCAGTAACGTCCGCTCAGATCCCAAAATTCAATATGGTCAGGTGTTCCAAAAATTCTGGTCGGTCTGCGCCTGGGATTTTTTCCATGCGTTCCGGCCTCGACCTGTTTGAGAACTTTCAAGATCCGACTGATCTTGGTGCGTTCCAGAGCGCTGTGACCATAGGTATCGACGCTGTATTGGACATGTCTTAATGCATTGAGCCACGTTTCAAGCGGACAGTACGAGTATCTATATGCACGGTTACCAAAGTTCCGCGGGTAAGAATCGAGTCTCGGCCTGAAAACATTGAACAATTTCAAGATGCTGGACACATAGTGGTTGGCATGATCTTAGTGGAAAGTTCGATCTCGCTGGATCGACTGGTTGCGGAAGACCACTAGAATCTCGCGAAAGTATTCGGTAACGAAGGTTGCGAATAGACTACCGAAACAAAAGCGATGGGCAATCGCTGTGTTGCCGTTCCGATGATAGGCCGGCTGAACTCCCTGAATGTGGTGACCTTTGCTGCCTTAGCATTGCATGCGACCTGGTTAGGACCATTTATATGGGAAAGGACCTTACTCATTTCCATAGTCGGGCTCTCCCGAGAGTTGCTCGATGAAGTCATCATCTTCGACTTCGAACACTGGCTCAATTCCGGCAGCTACTAGGAGTTCGTATCCGTCCAATACGAGTTGGCAGTGACCACATACGAAGTAGTCGGCCGCCGCATCGGCAAGGCCCATGACCGTGTAATCGTCTTCGGAATATCCCGAAGTTTCGATCCGCATGTTTTCGACATCTTCGGCCTCAAGCAGACCAAGTTTTCCGCAAGCAGGACATTCCTCACTCACCGAGAATCGGAGGCCTGCACGGAGTTCGAATTCGGCTTTCCAGCGCCCTAGCTGAGCAGTGGATAGTCGCCCAGAAGTCATTTCACCGTATCGCGTTTTTGCTCTACCAACCAGGGATTCTGCGCGCTCTGCGACGTATTTGTTGTTATTCTGTAGATGGCCATCGACGATGTGAGTTCGTTTGTCTCCGACGAAATCTTCGATGCTCTTGTCTTGAGCATCAATAAGTGTGGAGGCCAAGCCCCAGAAGTCAGCCCACCATCGTTCTTCGGGGATGGTGCTGAAGGTTATTCCGCTACCATGCAGATAGTCGTTGCGGGCGAAGGCGAATATTTCGGCTTTTTTCTCGTCGAAGGGACCAAAGGCTCTTTTGCACCGGCGGTAGATCGTAGCGGCAGGGACTTGGTGTAAAGGAGCTCGAAACGTGATTTCCCGTTATCACCTCGTTTGCCCTGGATGCGAAGAAAAGATCATCGCTCGCGTTGGTGCCGAGCCGACTAAGAGCACACGTTTTTACTTCCCTTGCCCGCATTGTCGTCTTCCGATCACGGGATCAATGTCGGGAATTGAGCTGCACGAGCATCGCGTTGATTTCGATGCAGATGTATTGCCGTTCAACGAGGTGGAGTCCTCAGGTGCGAAAGTCGTGACGGTCAATCCCTTCGTGCCATCTGCCTACGACGCTGACTCATTCAATCCGTTCGGCTCGATGCCCACTCTGACGCTCGTTGGTCTTCTAAAAGACGATGGGTTTATGTCGTTCAAATGGGAGCGTGACCATGCACAACAGGTTGTTGAGGAGAAATGGCCGAAGGTCAGGAGGTTGTTTCAGTACTATCTGCAGGACAACCGGCCGATGTTCACCAAGTTTGCTGGTGATCTATTTGACCTAGATCGAAAACCAGCGACCGCACATGAACGAACTACAATTGCTTACCAAGCTTTGGCGTATGTTAGTCACGGGATGATCGGCGATACGGGGAGCCGTTCAGAGCAGATCTTCGGCCGATTCGCGAGAAAGCACACTGCTTCGATGAGGCGGGGCGATCACATGCGTGTATTCCGCGCTCGTGGATCACTTTCGGCGACTTTGGAACGTGATGTGTTCACCGAACTTGGACGTTTTATTGACCGTTTTGAATCATGGGAAATGGGGCGGCTAACAAGATTCGTGGAATCCTCGGCCAAAGCTGAACTGGACTCGCTTGTGCTGTTTAGGGACGAGTTCTCGATCGTACGAGACCTATTCCAGCAAGGGTTTGAACTCGCGTGCAAGTGTCTGTGGCCCCTTGTCGCCGCCCAAAACACCGTGAAGAGGAGGGACCCGCATGATTTCGGCGATGTTCATCCGTCGGTCAGGGTTGTTCCGGTCAAACTAAGACCGAAAAATCTGTCGGATTTCGACAAGCTCTCGAACGCTCGCAAGATTGCGTACGTAGAGCTGGTCCCTGGCTGGGAAGCGCTTGTCGTCATGCTCGATAGCAAGCACCGTAATACGATCGGGCACGCCACAGCGCACCACGATCACCAAACTGGCCGGATCGTGAGTGACAAAGACCCGGACGGTGTCTCGTACATCGACTTCCTTGGGATGACCTTTGACGTCTTTGAGGCACTAGCGATTCTGACGCAAATACTGCGGGCAGCTCGTGTGGCTTCTTCGCCGGACTTTATCGGTGAGTGGACCAAAGAGGATCTCCCCGGGGCTTGAAGTCCCTAGTCACCCGCAGGTACTGCGTGGTGTCAATGGGAAAGGAGAGTGCGTAGAATCCTTATGGCGTCACTTTGTGAAGCTGAAAGAACTTCGGGAAATGCCGACAGCTGACTGAAGTGCAGGTGCTCCGGGGGCCTCGTCACAAGCGTGCATCCCGCGTCATACCCTTGCGCAGTACCCCATGCACGCTACCGATGGACACGCCAACTTCCTGGGCAATCGCTCGCATCGAGTCTCCGGCAGCATGCCGCAGTTTGATCGTGCACTTCATATCTTCGTCGATGGAGACCGGGCGTCCGTGCTTTCTTCCTCGCTCGCGCGCTGCCGCGATGCCAGCTTTAACTCGCTGGCTCCGGAACTCTTGGCGAAGTAGGGTGAGTTCACGGAATAAGTTGAGGGCGGGGGAGTTCCGTGTGAATTCTCCGGCCGCAATGCCGGTGAGAACTTTGACGGTGATTCCGCGGTCCACGATGTCGGTGAGGACTCCGACGCCATCATCGGTGTGTTGGGCGAGACTGCGGGCGCGGGTGACGACGAGCATGTCGTCGGGGCCGACCTTGGTCAGTGCGGTGAGGAGTTCGGGGCGATTCTGCACGCGTCGTCGGCGGGATACCGGTTCCTCGACGATGTCTGAACAAAGGGGAGTCAGCGCTTCCCTCTGTAATCGAACATCGTCGGGGTCATCGCCAATGCGGAGGAGACCGATACGGGCCATTCTCAGTAGCACCCCTCCCGGTAGCAAGGTGCTGATAGAAGAGCGATGTGGTGCATGGGTTTATTGAACACCATGTAGGCCGCGTCGGCCACTGTTTAGGAACTATAACGCGGTGTGACGTGTGGAAACATTTAGCGATCGTGATAACGAGCGGAAGATGATGGTCCCACTCAATGGGTGTGGATTATTGCGGAAGGGTTCATAACCATCGCCAACGTCAGGCGTTCCAAAAAATCCGGCGAGTCTACGACTTTCGCCGAGCCGAAGCGCTCGCGCATCGCCGTGTTTGAGAACATTCAAGATCATACTAATCTTGGTGCGGCGTTCCGTAGTGCAGCGGCCATCGGAGTCGATGCAGTGTTGATTACGCCGCAGTGTGTAGATCCGCTATACCGGCGGGCTGTTCGCGTATCCATGGGGACGGTCTTCCAAGTACCTTGGGCAAGAGTAGAAAGTTGGCCTGAAGGTATAGAGCAACTCCAAGACGCTGGATACATCGTCGCTGGCATGCCCCTCGCGGAAGGTTCGATCACGCTGGACGAACTGGTTGAGGAAGATCATCAGAAACTTGCGTTGGTATTCGGCAACGAAGGTCGCGGATTGAGCGCCGAAACTGAAGCAATGGTCGATCGCTGTGTCACGATTCCGATGATGGGCGGCGTTGACTCGCTGAACGTGGCGACTTCTGTTGCGGTGGCGTTGTACGCGACGCGGTGAGGAAGGATGCAGAAGTGAATACAGCGAGTCCGAAAGCGCCGTATCCTGCTGACTTCGTTGAGAATGCAACTCGCTGTAGTGAGCAGGGTGGTGGGTTCACAGAGTTTCTGGGATCAAGTGATGTCGTCCGATTACAGTGGCCGACCGACTTTGTTGAGCAATGGCTCTATGACCACGCGGGCAACCGGAAGTTCCTCACAGATTACGGACACGTTGATCTTACTCAGATTGATTGTCGGGTGGAAACCTTGTCGGTGAAACTCCTGATCGAGATTCCTAGGGACCAGCCCGAATTTAACCAACGACCAACTTCTCACTTGATTTAACAAATTCCGCTTTACAGAGCGCCGTGTATGGAGACTACTTTGCGGCGTTGGTTTCGAGACGGCGGCCATGTTCTTCTGCTCTCCACGGCCCAACCTATCGGTCAGGAGGCTCGCTCCACCCCTACGATGCTCTGGCGAAATGACTGTTTAGATCTGAAAGTGGACTAGAATCAGGACGAGAGCAGTCCTGCTCGGTCGAGGCTTACACCAACTTGAAGACTGTTGGGTCCACGCCCGGTTCGTGGCAGGGATCAAGCGAGGCTGAGGAACAATTGACAAGGGATACAAGGAAGGCTGCCGCCGTTCGAACCATCTCACGCTTCCTCCTGCGCGCACGGCTGGTTCAGGAGCATTCGCTGGCTGCCGACAGGGACATCCTGGAAAAGCACGCTGCATGGACCATGTCCTTTCGCATCACCCAGAACCGGCACACCGGTCAGCGTTCGGTGGTGATGGTCCCTGCTCCCTTACTTCCCACCGAGCAGATTGAGTCAGCGGCCGCCCGGGTGCGTCCCGTCTTCCTGTCCGGCGATGGTGTGCATTACGACAAAGTGCTCAACGCGCTCGGAGAAGTTGCAACGTTTTCAGCGGGTTTGAAAAAGAACGTCGAAGTTTTGAGGGAGAAATTTCGAGCTGCAGACCCTGACTATCCGGATGGTCGCCCAACTGAGCCTCGAAGCGCATCGAGCATGACGAATAAGCAGGTCGCCGGAGCCTGGCTGTATGGTCATCTGCTGCATGAGGATGAGATGCGCCGCTCCTATGGCGCAGGTATCAGCGCAGAGCAAATGCTCTTGTATGCAACAAAGACAGTCTGCAGCGAAATGCTGGCGACCGTTGAAGCCCTGCATTTGATAGAACGGATGGTAACCGACGGATCGCTGGAAGTCGCTGAAGCCCTGTTCACTGAACCCATCAGTGTGACGGCAACCGAATGGGCCCCACAAATTGCCGGTGCTTACGTCGCTGACGTGGGAACGGCTATGCCGGAAAGCCTGACAGAACCTCTCGGCAACGAATGGAGCGAGGTTCACGAGCTTTTCGATTTCAACCCTCCCGTCACCGGTTCCGATGGTCCCTCTGAGACGGTTGACCCTACTTAATCATCGGTCTCTTGCACCCTTCCGGTTCCAGTCCAAGGGCGCGCTATGGCTTGCTACGTGTAGTTGCGCGTGGAAACTGCTTAGAGCGGATTGCCCCCTACCGCTGTCGCTTCATAATATTAGCTCATGCCTACTTACGACTGGCCACTTATTCAGCAGCGAAGCGGCGACTCCATTGAGTCCCTTATTGCAACGCTCTTGCGCCGCGAATACAGCGACGCGCGGCAGGTAAATCCTTCACAGGGTGACGGCGGGATCGACATCCTCCGCGTAGCGGCCGACGGAATCGAAATCTGGCAGGTCAAGGGTTTCACGACGTCGATCTCCAACAGTCAATTCCGCCAGGTCAAGAACTCTTGGAAACGGTTCCTCGAGGAACACGTCGCGTCCGGTAAAAAGCGAATTATTCGATATCACCTGGTCACGCCATGGACACCTACCGAAGAGCGCGTCACGGTGTTCGACGAGCTCACTGCAGACGCGGGATTTCCCTGCCAGTGGGACGGTGATGCCTTCATAGCTGGCTTGGCGGACCGCTTTCCCGAGACCATGCGGCGGTTTACCCATGGCGAGGCGGTGCTGGAACAGTTCATTAGCCAAAAAGCCATGCTCGCTTCCTCGCCGGTCGAACGAGGCGAATCGCTGAAGATGCTTGATGCCATCGAGACCAGGCAGGATGCCCTCAATGCTCTCCGCGATACGATCCACGACAACTACCGAATCGAGCATGGGACCCGAACTGTAACCAACAGTCAGGAAATTCCGCTGCCACTCGATGATGACCCAGCAGTTTTTCATCGAATGACATACTTGGGAGACTCCCGCTGGAAATACGAATCCGTCGTGCCTCGCACGCCTGACGCCATGAAAATCGATCCGATCGGCGCGGAGGTCGAGTTCATGACGACTCCCGGAACTCCCGAGCATGATGCAGTACGGGAATGGGCGGAGTGGGGTACTCCGTTCCAGGATGTGCGGGTCAGGATGGCAACCACCGGTGGACCATTCGCTGACGAGGAAGCGGTGGAGTCGACGGTCTCCCTTATCGAGAGGAGCCGTGTAGACAGTGCCTCACTTTATCTGCGGTGTACTGAGATCAGTGGCCAGCGCCGATTCAGGATGCCACTGGTCGTCACATCTCAAACGACCGGTTCCGAAACAGGTTGGCTGCGTCTGGTTCTCGATACCCCGGAGCGATCACTCAACTTCGAGCTGCGCTTCAAGCAGGGGGAGGGTGCAGAAGCAAAGGTACAGATGGGAAACATCGATGGGCGTAACCCTGAGTCGGTCTGCGATGAGCTCGTGGAGCTGCTTGGCATTGGCGAGAGCGATGTCATTTCAGTGGAGACTGACGCGGGAAATGCGCTTCTCGGAGTACATGGTGCTGTCCTCCCCTCTGCCCTGGAGGCGCTCTATCTTCCCGTTGCCAGTCACCTGACTTTGCTTCAATCACATACGGCTCCCGCACTTGTAATGCCTTCGATCGCTGAAATCACCGACGATCAGTTCCGGCACCTCTCGCTCATTGCGGCCATCTATGGGGGTGTTCCTCATTGCTGGAACTGGAAGGAACTGACACTCCAGGTTCCCGAGAGCGATACCGAGGCGGCATCCATTAGGGCCGTAGTCATCGATGCTATCGCCGGCCGCGGCACCATCGTGCAGGTGGAGAAGCCCGCCTTCACCCTCGGGAACCGGACCTACACCATCGATCACCCCCTCGCCAGTACTATGCACTCGGTCCAGCTCGAACGAGGCGTCGATCTTGAGGCGCTACAACCCGGGGAAACATTCAGGATCGTGCCCGGAACAGATGGCTCTGTTACAACGGCGAAGGTTGTCGATTGGACTCCCGGGAGCTTCCAGTTCGACTAGGTCCCTACGAAACGTTGCGGTGAACAGGATGGTTGGCGAAGCCCATTAGGGTTTGGGGGTGTTTGGAAAGTGCAACTGTGCTGCGCTAGACGGGCCCGTATGTCGACTTCGTCTCTGTTCTCCTAGGTGAGACAGTCCGTCCACATGTCCGGGGCTATTGAGGGGCGCGCGATCGTGGATATGCCCGGAAGCATCTGAGGCCGCCCCTCTGATGATCGTTGGAGTGCTAATCATCGGTCCGAAGCGGACTGGCTTTGCGGCTGGTTACTTTTCATTCACCCGTTGTTGCGGCAGATGGACGACCACAATGCCAGCCACGTTCTCAGGCATTTCCGAGGCCAGGTGTTCGACGTCGATGGCCCCGGACATGACATCAATCACGTAACTTGGCGGTGCATGCCTTAGAGGGGCAAGCGTGTAATCGAAATAGTTGATACCCCAGTGCCCAGTATCGGCGGGGAAGTCATTGAAGACGGGGCCGAGACGGTCATGCTCGCCTGAGCGAGGAGGGTTTACCGCGATCGTTGGAGCGGCTCCGAATACGCCGGCCCGTGCTCGCAGCACGCGGTCGATCATTTGGCGGGCAACTGCTCGAGTCCCGTCTTGCTCCTCGTTCAGAAATTCCGCGAGTTCAGGCGCAAGCTGAGGCCTGAGCGCCGGGATCAGCATTGACTCTGACTGCGGTGAATCCCAAAGATCCTCGATGGCTACTGATCGCTCATACGTCGAAACGGCATCATTCACAATTAGCTGCTCGGCGAGAAGTTCCGGCATCAAGGAAACTGAGCGCTTGATGCACTCGTAACAGCCCTCGTTCATATGGTTCTCACAACAGGGCTCCCACCCTCGATAGACTCCCGATCCCAGATAAAGCGCATAGACCGGCAATAGGTCAAGGGACTTTGCAGCGGATCTTAGGTTCTCGCGCTGCCGGCGCGTAGCGTGTTTCGATTGGTAATCGAATCCGAAACTCCACTCGGTTCCTGTCACGGTCACACGTTTTGCCTGCACAAGCATTCCGTATGCGCCCATGGCATCGACCCACCACCAGACCCAGTCGGCACCGCTGAGAGCCTCGGCGCGCTGAGTGAACGGAACGACGGTGACGCCACGTGCGGCCCGGGACACCACGATTTCAGTTATCGACGTCTCATTCCACCGTAAGCCGGCCTGTTCGCATGCGACCATATGTTGTTCAGCATCGCATCGGCTATCTCTGAACGCCTCTTCAACCGTCGCCACAGCTCCACCTTCTTTCTTGCAGCAGGGAACACTGATCATCATACATATCGCCTATCGGTTGGATCCTATCCGTTGGATTCCGTAATTCGCTTATAACAGCTGAGCGCGGCGAACGACTGTTCTATGCGGTAAACGTGTCCGCGAGATATTGCACAGCCGGTTGCCGTACTGGTAGTTACGCATCCTCCACCAGTGCATTTGGTGTACCGCGACTCCTGGGGAGATGCCGATCCTCCTCGCGGTCACCGCGATTTCACGCTCACAAGACAGCCCCGAGAGCTCCCGTTGCCGAATAGGGTGTCCAGAGCAAACTTGTGAGCGGCCTTTTCACGGCGTGGCAGGATCATAGCGCGCTTTTCGTGGTCAATCACGCGAGGACGTTCGACGACGCTCCCACGCCGCTTTGCCAGTTTTAGACCAGTCTTGATTCGCCAGCTCAGCATGCTACGTCGAAGTTCAGCAATTTCTCGCCCAGCGTCCAAAATGGAAGAACGCTCGATATGAGTACTAGTGGCGGTGCCTTCGTGCACTTTGACCGCAACAGCCTGTTCAAATAACTGGTTGAGCACATCGAGCCCGTCGATCATGGGCTGCGCCAGGTGGTTGACTTTCATGACCACGAGCGCATCATTTGGCCCCAGGTGGTCCAAGGTCGCCAGCAATTCTGGCCGATTCTTGATCAAGAGCCTTCTGCTTGTTGCTTTATCGAAGACTCGCGCGCAGATGAAATCCAGCGCGTCACGCTGGCGTTTAATGTCGTGGACGTCGCTTGCCACTCGGATCAGACCTATGAGAGCCATCCTTAATGCACCGTCCACGAAACTTACCTTGGTCCCGTCCCAACGATACTTAGCTGGGATTTCCGGTCGCATTTTTAGTCTTCGACCGCATAGGTTTTTTGAACACAGATAAGGTGTTCCCGCTACGCCGATTTCCGCTCCGAGCCCTGCCACCGTATGGGGAGACGTGGACTGCTTAAGCCTGCTATTGGAGTATCAACGACCAGGAGCGCACTCTCAGAGGGCTCCGAGCATATCGGGACACCGGCCAATTTGGGCGCCATCATTCGATCGGCCTCCGGGCTAGGTGTCGATGCCGTATTACTGACGCCCAAGTGCGTGGATCCTTGGTATCGACGCAGCGCACGCGTATCCATGGGTACCGTATTTGATCTGCCTTGGGTTCGACTTGAAAGCTGGCCACAGGATTTGGACAAGCTCAAGTCGCATGGCTATGAACTGCTGGCCATGGAACTGACCGAGGATGCTGTGGCTTTGAATGATGTCCACCTCGCCCCGGGGCAGAAGGTTGCGATGATCCTCGGCAACGAAGGCAGGGGAGTAACCCAGGAAGCCTTGGGTGCCGTGGACCGAACGGTGATCATTCCGATGCATCGTGACGTCGATTCGCTCAACGTTGGTGCGGCAAGTGCAATCGCATTCTGGCATTTGTGTTCCGCCCCACGTTGAGCTGGTTCTCCTGAGTGCTCAATGTGCGATAGGATGTAATGTCTGTGTTTTGCAGGTTCAGTAACGAATGTTGTACTGCACGGCGAATTTCCGAGTAATTAGCTGCTGGCAAAATCCAGTGGCCATAAACATGAAGGTGTATAGCTATGAAGGCTGATATCCATCCAAATTACGCCGCTGTGGTTTTCAACGACCTGGCATCCGGCGAAAAGATCCTGACCCGTTCGACCGCAACTTCGGACAAGACCATCGAGTGGGAAGACGGCAACACTTACCCAGTGATTGACGTTGAAATCTCGGCTGCTTCGCACCCGTTCTACACCGGTAAGCAGCGCATCATGGACACCGCTGGTCGTGTCGAGCGCTTCAACGCCCGCTTCAAGGGCTTCGGCGGCAAGAAGTAATACTTCGCCCCTCGCAAGCTTTACACGGCGTGTTTCCAGTTTTCTGGAAACACGCCGCTGCTGTTTTAACTGCGTGGTGAGCTCTGCGATGGAGTGTCCAAGTGAAAGATGCGCAGGGATAGAATGAAAACATGATGCGTCATGGTGAATACAAGGTAGTCGGTGGCAAATTAGTCGTAGTTGATCTCGAATCGGACGACGGGGTAATCACAGATGTTTCGCTCAACGGCGACTTCTTCCTGGAACCGGACGAGGCCTTGGAAGACCTCAACGCGGCCGTCCGCGGACTACCCACCGATGCCAGCCACAGCACCATCCGCGATGCTGTCATCAACAACCTGCGCGAGGGCGCGGTGATGTTCGGTTTTGATGCCGACGCCGTTGCCCGCGTGGTTAGGCGAGCCCTAGGACATGCCACAAAGTGGGAGGATCACGAGTGGGAAATACTCGGCCCGCAGATCATCCCGATCGCCGAGCAAGTGGCCCTCGATGAAGTACTGACTCGCCAAATTGCCCAAGGCACTCGCAAGCCCTCCATTCGTTTCTGGGATTGGAACGAGGGAGCTGTTGTTATCGGCTCCTTCCAGTCGCTCAAGAATGAAGTGGATATGGAGCAAGCCGACAAATACGGCATCCAGGTGGTTCGCCGCATTTCCGGTGGCGGTGCCATGTTCATGGAAGCTGGCAACTGCATTACCTACTCCCTTTATGCTCCCGAATCGCTTGTAGATGGCATGAGCTTCGCGGATTCCTACCCATTCTTGGACGCATGGGTCATGGAAGCACTTCAAAACATCGGGCTGGCAGCGCACTACAAACCGCTGAACGACATTGCCACCGATGCAGGAAAAATCGGCGGAGCCGCGCAAAAGCGGCTAGCCAATGGCGCAATGCTGCATCACGTGACCATGAGCTACGACATCGATGCCGAGAAGATGACCCAGGTCTTGCGCATCGGCCGGGAAAAGATTTCAGACAAGGGAATCACCTCGGCGGTGAAGCGAGTGGATCCGCTGAAGTCGCAGACAGATCTTGACCGCATGGAGATCATCCAGGTCATGATGGATACTTTTGCCCGACGCACCGGAGCACAGCAAGCGCAACTGGATGAGGGCACGCGCCAGGCGGCTCAGGAGCTCGCAGAAACAAAGTTCGCTACCGAGCAGTGGACTGCGCGCGTCCCCTAGAACTCGGTTAGCTCGTTAAAGCCAATGGGTCTGCGCCATGCATCATGCATGGCGCAGACCCGTTGGTTTTTGGCGTGCGCTTAGCGGCTGGTGCGGCTGAATGCCTGGGCGTTCAAGGAACGCTCTAGTTCAGCCCGCTCTTCAAGCAGGATTCGCTTCAGCGCGCTGGGCGCCTGTGCATTCTCCTCAAGCCATGCAGACGCTGCGGCCAAAGCGTGATTCTGTTCAATGGCTCCGTCCAAGTCCTGGTGGCCCGGGTAGAGACCCTCGATCACTCGGGTGGAGAACTCCATGCTCATGGTTTCGAATACCGGGAGGATTGCTGCCCAAAATCGCTCTTCAAATGGCGCCAACAAAGCTGCCGAGCCCATTGCGAAGCCCAAGGCCGTGGCCGAAAGCGCATCGTTTGAGAGCTCGCCCTTGTCGTCGCGCGCCATCAAGACGGTGTCGAAGGCATTTTCCTTGACCTCCGGAACCGGGCGAGCGGCCAATGCGGTTCGAACGGCATTCAGCGCGATGCTCGTCGGATTCTTTTGCGCGGCCTCGTGCATTTTCGCTTCGGCTGCTTCGTCGAGCTTTCCGGCGGCAGCCAGCGCAATATACGAATTCCACAGCAACTGCTCATCGACCGTGGTTTGGTATTTATTGGGCTGTTCACCGAGGAAGGCATCGATGACATCGCCAGCCACGCCGGCGCGGGCCAACCTGGTCAACGTGCGAGCCGTGGTGGTCTGCTGATCGCTGCCCGGCTCGAAGGTGGTGAGCCAGCCGGTGAGGACCTCGGCGGCACGAGAGCGCAGCTCGGCGCGCAACTCCGGGGCAACATACTTGGAAATCGATGTCACCAGCTGGTCGGTGAGAACCCCGAAAACGCCGGCATCTGCCACCGTATGCGCATGGGCCAATACGGCCTCCACGTAGTTTTGGGCGTCCAAGCTCGCGGATCGGACCGCGTCCCACAGCGAAGCCCAGCAGGTGGCGCGCGGCAAGGAGTCGGATAGCCCTGACAAATTCTCCAACAGGGTTGCCCGCGATGCCGCATCGAATTCAATCAAGGCGTAGGTTTCATCGCCGTCATTGGGCAAAATCAGGTCAGGGACTTTCCGGCCGACGAGGAAATCAAGGGCTACCGAGGAGCCCACAAGTTCTACCGGCACGGAGTCCGTGCGCACGAGTTGTCCGCCACGCAGTTCATAGGCGCCCACGCTCAGAACGTGAGGGCGAACGATCGGCTGGCCGGTTACCGGATCCGTGCCGAATTGATCCAGCTGCGCCTGGGTGATGACCCCCTGCTCATCGGTGCTGTAGTTGACCTTCAGCTTTGGAACTCCGCTGGTTTTCAACCAGGAATCAGCCCACTGGCGCATATCCCGGCCGCTGGCGGTTTCCAGTGCCTGCAGGAAATCCTCCAGTGAAGTATTGGAGTAGGCGTGCTTGCGGAAATACGAGCGGGCCGCGTTGCGGAAGGCGTCTGCGCCGACAAAGGCGGCGAGCTGCTTGAGCACGCTGGCGCCCTTTGCGTAGGTGATGCCGTCGAAGTTCTGGTCGGCAGCCAGCAGGTCGGGAATGTCGGCCACGATCGGGTGGGTGGTCGGCATCTGGTCCGCGACGTAGGCCCAGGCCTTGCGGCGGGCTGCGAAGGTGGTCCAGGCGGTGGTGAAGTCGGTGGCCTCGTCATTGGCCAGGGTGCCGATGTAGTCGGCGAAGGATTCCTTCAGCCACAGGTCGTCCCACCACTTCATGGTGACCAGGTCGCCAAACCACATATGCGCCATCTCGTGCATGATGGTGTTGCCGCGCTGCTCGTACTGGCCTTCGGTGGCATGGGAAGTGAATACGTAGCGTTCGGTGAAGGTCACCAGGCCAGGGTTCTCCATGGCGCCGAGGTTGTATTCGGGCACGAATGCCGAGTCGTACTTGCCCCAAGGGTAGGGGTAGTCGAAGAGTTCGTGGAAGTAGCTCAGGCCACGGCTGGTGAGATCGAGGATCTCCTGGCCGTCGAAGTGCTCAGCCAGGGAAGCGCGGCAGGTGGCGGCCAATTCGATGACCAGCTCTTCGCCGTCGGCCAGCTTCTGCACGTGCTCGCCGCGCACCACGTGGTACGGGCCGGCCAGCACCGCGGTGATGTAGGAGGAGATCTTAGGTGTGGGGGAGCAGGCGACGGTCTTGGTGCCGTCCTCGTTCACGACCTCATCGACGATCGGCTGATTGCTGGCCAGGTGCCAATCGGCCGGACCGGTGAGCGTGAAGCGGTAGCTGGTCTTCAGATCCGGCTGCTCGAAGCAGGCGAAGACGCGGCGCGCCTCGGAAGGCTCGAACTGGGTGTAGAGGTAGGTTTCGCCGTCCTGCGGGTCCACGAAGCGGTGCAGGCCCTCGCCAGAGCGCGAGTAGATGGCCCGGCCGGTGATCTTGACGGTGTTCGGCGCATCGGTGCGCAGGTTATCGAGGTAGATGCGCGCATCAAGCACGGCGGAATCCACATCGATCGCGGTGCCGTTGACCAGCACCTCGGCCACCGATTCGTGGATGAAGTCGACGAAGGTCGCCGGTTCCCTGGAGCTGAAGTTCAGCGTGGTGATCGAGGTGAAGCTGGTGGCGTTGCGGTCGGCGGCATTGGCCAGGTCGAGCTGGACTTCGGCGAAGTGCCATTCGATATTCCGTGCGCGCCAGGCCGCTTCGTCGCGCCTGAGGTTTTCATTGGGTGCATAGCGTTGAAGTGTGTCCACCATCCCAGCTTAGCTGTGAAATGAATGTTTGAGACCTTGAAGCGATAATTAATTCGCTCTCCCGTCCTGCTCAACTTGGCGGTTGGCCAGCAGCGCGCGGATCCCGTGGAAGTGCTCCGAAATCAGTTCGCGGGCTTTCTCGATGTCGCGATCGCGCACGGCGTTGAGGATATCGCGATGATCCTGCGCGGTCTTCACCGGCTGCGTGATGGCCAGATCGGTGTCGATGGCGTCGTAGATGGTCCGGTGGACTTCCCAGAAGACCCCGAGAAGATTGGTCAGCAGCTGGTTGCCCAGCGGTTCGAAGAGGATGCGGTGGAAAGCCTTGTCCTGCTCGACGAAGGTCTCATCACGTGAGGCATGGTCTTCCATTTCGCCAACGACTTTTTCCAGGCAGGGGCGCATATTGTCGCTTTGGACGGCACCCGGCGACAACGACCCGATCAAAAGAGCCTGGCCGAAACGATCAGCGCCGTTCACGAACGCAGCAGCGCGCTGGTCATGGCTGACTGCGGCTCACTGGATGATGCCCTAGCTGCGGCCGAGGCGGGAGCCGATTTGATCGGGACCACCCTGGCCGGGTATACGGGCGAGCGGAAGAAGACCGAGGGGCCTGACCTGGAACTGATCGAGCAGATCGCCACGGCCAACCTGGGCCTTCCGCTGATTGCTGAAGGCAGGATCCACACCCCGGCGCAAGCCCGTGCCGCGATGGATGCCGGATCCTTTGCCGTAGTGGTGGGGACCGCGATCACCCACCCGGCGAGCATCACCGGGTGGTTCGATGCGGCCTTGCGAGGTTAGCGTTTTTCCTTGGCCGGGCAAACTGACCTAGGGTTAAGGCTGAATCCAGCAAATCCTTAGCATCGGAGAAAGCCAATGGACACCTTCATCAAGGGCCCTTCCAAGCGTGACGTCGCCGGCATGAAAGCCGCCTTTGGCGCTATTGAAGCTTCCGAAGTCATTTCGGTGTTGTACAAGACCGAACGCTTCGGAAATTTCCTCGTGACCGGCGCTGCCCACACCACGGTCCTGGATGATGTGATGGTTGGCGGACTGAACGCGGCGGCGGCCAAGAAGAAGGCCAAGGCCGGCGACGGATCCGAGGTAATGCAACGGCAACCGGACAAGGACGTGCGAGCATTCCCGGCTCAATTCGAGGGCGAATTCTCGCCTGAGGATGTCGAAGTCTCCCAGCTGGGCCACGGCGATCTGGTGGTCGCCTCCTTCAGCCAGGAACCCTACGGCGACTTTGTGATCACCGGGGTGGTGACCGAAGCCGAAAACGACCGCTCCTACCTGATGGTGGGCCCGTGGATCCTGCAGACCGCCCAGGGCAATGCTCCGCGCCTGCTCAATGTCCAGGTCGTTGCCGGCAACGGGACCCACATTGCGCCGGTGCCAACCCGCCGCGGCCTGGTGGAAGTCGACGGCCTGGCCTAGAGGCTGATGGCCTGCAAGGCCTCAGCCAAGATCCGTCCTGCCTCGTCGAAAGCGCCCGGATTCGGTCCGGAGTAGTTCAGCCGCAGGTATTGACCGGATTCCTCGGCAGGGAACCAGCTGGCACCCGGCGCAATCGCCAGGCGGCGCGCCTCGCACTCCCGTTCTAAACGGCGAAGATCAGTCCCATCGGGAAGCTGAACCCACAGGTTCAAACCCCCCGGTGGGATTTGTTGCAGATGGGCTTCGGGGACATGGCGCGCCAGGGCATCAATAAGCAGATCACGGCGGTTTTCCAGCTGTTGGCGCAGCGATCGCAGGTGGGTTCGCCAGCCGGGCTGGCTGACTACATCCAAGGCCACTGCCTGTAGCGGGCCGCTGACATACATCGATTGCGCCTGGTTGTCCGCCAAGATCCGCTCGCGCGCCGGCCCGCGGACAATGAGCCCGGCCACTCTCACCGCAGGGGAGACGCTTTTGGTCAGCGACCGCAGGTAGATCACGTGCCCGCTATCCTCTCGCGCCGCGAGCGCAGATGAATCGGCGTTGATCCCGAAGTCCTTGGCCCAGTCATCTTCAATAAGGAATGCGCCGCGTTTCTTGACGATTTCAAGCACCCGCTCGGAGACTTCCGGACTCCACTGAACCCCAGTGGGATTGGCGAAGTTCGGATGGGCATAAAACGCCCTGGCTCCGGTGCGTTCAAAGGCACGATCAAGTTCTTGGGTATCAGGACCGTGGGGTCCTGCCGGAATGGGAATCAGGCTTACGCCGACCTGCGCCGCGGCGAGAATGGCTCCCCAGTAGGTCGGCGATTCGATGAGCATCGGGTGCCCTTCGCCGACCAGCGCTCTGAAGATTGATCCAAGTCCGCTTTGGCTGCCCGGCAGGACAATGACGTCCCTTGCGGTTGGCGCGCTGAGGCCCGGAAGCGTTTGTTCTGCGAGCTCCTGGGCAAACCATGACTGGAGTTCTGGCAGTCCTGCCGCTTCTGTCCTTTGGAGCACGGATTCGCTACGTGCTACCCGGCTGAAAGCGGCCTTGACCAATCTTTCGGGCAGCAGTTCGCGATCCGGATATCCCGAATGGAGCGTGATGAAGTCGTTGGGCAGCGTGCGTTGGCTGGCGTGTACCTGCGGGAGCTTTTGCCGGGGGATTCCCAACGCGGCAGTTTGCCATCCGTAGTCGTACGGTCTGGCGATCGGCGCGGCTCGGACAAAAGTTCCGATGCCGGGGCGTGACTCGATCAGACCTTGGGCGATCAGTGTCCGCAGGGCTTTTTGCACGGTCACCGGACTGAGCGAATGTTGCGCAACCAGTTGTCGAGTCGATGGCAGCTGGGTCCCCGCAGGAGCCTGCGTGATCCAGTCCCGCAGTATCAAAACCAGGTTTTCACTGCTACTGTTAATCATGAAGCATCATAGTACCGCTACTCTCACTACGCGCCAACCGCTACTGAATACTCCAGCCGGGTTGCTCTGGGGTTCGCTCGGGGTTCTCGCCTTTTCGTTCACGGTTCCCATGACCCGCATTGCCGTGGCGAATGAGGGCATGGATCCGATATTCGTCGGCGCCGGACGGGCGGTCATCGCCGCCATCCTTGCCGCGATCGCACTTTGGACTACGAAACAAGAACGCCCGAATACCTCTCAATGGCTGCGCCTGTCGGTGGTTGCTTTCGGAGTGGTGCTTGGCTTCCCGCTGCTGACTTCGTTTGCCATGGCCAGTGTGCCAGCGAACCATGGAGCCGTGGTCATCGCCATCCTTCCGGCAGCTACAGCGGTGGCCGCGGTAATTCGCACGAAGGAACGTACCAAGGCATCTTTCTGGTGCGCAGCAGCGATCGGGGCGCTAGCAGCCATAGTCTTCGCAGTGATCAGTGGCGGGGGACTGGCAGGACTCCAACCCGCGGATCTTCTGCTCTTGGCTGCGGTGGTGGTGTGCGGCATCGGTTATGCCGAAGGCGGACTGCTCGCCCGTGAACTAGGTGCATGGCAGACGATTTCCTGGGCCTTGGTCCTTGCCTCACCACTGATGCTGGTCCTGAGTTTGATCAGTCTCCATCACCAAGCTCCTTCCAGCGGTCCAGCTGGATGGGGTGCCTTCGCCTATTTGGGTTTCGTCAGCATGTACTTGGGTTTTGTCGCCTGGTACCGCGGATTGGCCATCGGACCGATGTCGCGGGTCAGCCAGGTGCAACTGGTGCAGCCGGTGCTGACTATCCTTTGGGCCGCTTTGCTGCTGGGCGAAAACATCGGCTGGAGCACAATAGCTGGAGGCGCTGTGGTCATCTGTTGCGCTCTGCTCGCTATCCGTTCAAGGGCAACGAGTGCCACCGTAGATGCGTCCGAGACCATGCCTGCTTCATCAAAATAGACACGTGCATCTGCCACGATAAGAACATCCGAACTTGAGAGGCGCCCGTGAACACTTTTACCGGCTTGAGCGCATTTCCGCTCACTCCTTTGCATGATGACGAAGTGGATGAGCCTTCGTTCATCGCCATGGTCCAGCGGCTTTGCGCCGCTGGAGTCGATTCGATCACTGCTCTTGGTTCAACTGGCTCCTATATGTATCTGAGCCGAGATGAACGAGCACGAGTTGCAGAACTCGCGGTAGAACATTCAACCAATGTTCCAGTGATCATAGGCGTAGGTGCAATGCGTACCTCGCAAGTGCTGGCGAATATCGACGATGCCAAGGCTGCAGGAGCCGAAGGCGTCTTGCTTGCTCCTGTGGGCTATCAGAGGATGAGTGATTCAGAAGTTCTCGACTTGTATCGGGCTGCTACTGACCACAGCGACTTGCCGGTGATCGTCTATGACAATCCGGGGACTACGCACTTTGCTTTCACCAATGATCTATATGCGCGAATTGCCGCGCTGCCGGGAATCGCGTCAATCAAGGTTCCAGGAGTGCCCGATGAACCCGAGAAAGCCAAGGACCATATTGCGGCGATTCGCAGCGTCTTGCCCGCGCACGTCACCATTGGTGTTTCCGGTGATGCCTTCGGCGCCGCGGGACTGATTGCCGGATGCGATGCCTGGTATACCGCGGTCGGCGGGATACTTCCACAACCCATGATGGGGATTACCCGTGCAGCTCAATCGGGTGATCACCACAGAGCTCTGGCGGCATCCCGTGATCTTCAGCCGTTGTGGTCGCTATTCACCGAATTCGGCGGAAGCCTGAGGGTCAGCGCGGCGATTGCAGAGCACTTCGGCTTGGCGCAATTCGACTGCTTGCCCAAGCCTATTAGAGGCTTGGATGATGCCCAACGCCAGAAGCTGATCAAGGTTCTGCTGGATCTGGGATTGGATGAGACGGTCCCCGGTTAGGGATACGAACCGATCGTTGAGGCTCTGTTGTCCCATCACAGTTTTTCCGTGCCCGGCAACTATTACTGGAGCGTCGCCTATAGCGGGAACGCAGACTCGCTCGTAGCATGAGAACGGATGAATGAGACAACGATCCGAGGCGCAAGGAGTTGGGCATGGGACGGATCAAGAGGTTTGATCACATCGGTGTTACCGTGGCGAATCTCGACGAAGCCACCAGATTCTTCGTCGCATTGGGCCTTCACGTCGATGGGCAAGCCGATGGCCTTGAAGGCGAATTCCTGGAAACCGTTTGCGGCATCCCGGACTCCCGCACGAACATCGTGATGTTGAAAGCCCCGGATAGCGATGTGGGAATCGAGCTTTCCAGTTTTGAAAGGCCTGTGCATGGTCCCGGGCAGCCCGAGGCCATGGCCAACGAACTGGGATTGCGATCCCTGGCCTTCGAAGTGGACGACCTGAGGGCTGCGGTGGCCGAACTGGAAAGCCAAGGTTATGGACTGATCGGCGGGATTGGCGAATACGAAGAGGTCTGGGCCATGGCTTATATCCGTGGCCCTGAAGGGCTCATCGTCGCACTGGCGCAGCGCAGGTGATAAGTCGTTAAAGAATATTGGCGTCCGATGCCTTTCAAGGGACATCGGACGCCAATATTTTTGGTTAGGCGGAGGCTTTCTTCAGCGATTTCTCACTGATCGGCGCATTGTCGCTGGCGCGCAGCTTCCGGAAGTACTCCATGGCTTCGTCCTGGCGTTCTGCTTCACCGCCTGAGGAAATGTCTGCCCGCAGGTGGTCCTGGGTGTAGCCGAAGGCGTCGACCAGGTCCTGGGCGTGCGGGCGCAGGCGGGCAAGCAGGCGGTTGATGTAGCCGGACAGTGTGCGGGCGCGCTGCATCGAGAGCAGGCCGTTGGCCAGGTACCAGCCCAGGTCGTCCTCGACCAGCGACAGCGCGAAAACATCGCGCAGCCAGGTCAGCACCTCGGTGGTGGCCGGATCGCCGGTCTTCTCGATGGCCGCGGTGAATGCCTCCCAGCGCAGCAGCTGGCCGTGATCGCGGGCCGCGGAGATCAGCAGGTCCTGGTTCTCGTTGAACGCGGCGGCGCCCTTGGCCTTGTCCTTCCCGGCGGCGCGCAGGGCGTTGGCTACCGAGGCGACCTTGGCATTGATGCGGTCGGCAAGCAAGGCTCGCTGGTTATCCGGGTCCTTGAAGAAGTTGGCGCTCTTGCGCTCATCGGAGATGTCCGCGAAGGCCTGGCCCACGCTGCGCAGCCCGGAGCGGTGCAGTGCGGTGGTGCCAGCCTGCTTGGCCGCGTAAAGCGCCATCGCTCCGGTGTCGAGCTTGCGGAACTCGGCCGCATAGTCGGTGAGCAGGCGCTTGCCCACCAGCTGCAGCAGCACGTTGTTGTCACCCTCGAAGGTCGCATAGACATCCAGGTCCGCGTAGAGCTGGGTGAAGCGGTTTTTGGCGATGAATCCGGCGCCGCCGCAGGCTTCGCGGCATTCCTGGATGGTGTCCAGCGCGTCCCAGGTGCTCAGCGGCTTCAGCGCGGCGGCGAGGGTTTCCAGATCCTGGCGGTCGTCGTCGCTGTCGGCGCGGCCGGAGAATACCGCGTCGAACTTGTCCAGCAGGCCGTCGTGGGCGAAGGAGGAGGCGTAGGTGCGGGCCAGGCGGGTGATCAGCCGGCGCTGGTGGCGCTGGTAGTCCAGCAGGGTGGTTTCCTCGGTGTCCGAGGTGGAGTTGAACTGTCGGCGCTGGTTGCCGTAGGTCACGGCGATCTGCAGGGCGATCTTCGAGGCGTTGGTGGCGGCGCCATCCAGCGAGACGCGGCCCTGGACCAGGGTGCCGAGCATGGTGAAGAAGCGGCGGCCCGGCGAGGGGATTGGCGAGGAGTAGGTGCCGTCGGCGTCCACGTTGCCGTAGCGGTTGAGCAGGTTGGTGCGCGGAACACGCACGTTGGTGAAGTGCAGCCGGCCGTTGTCGATGCCGTTCAGCCCGCCCTTGAGCCCGTCGTCCTCACCGCCGACGCCTTCCAGGAAGTTGCCGTCCTCGTCGCGGATCGGCACGTAGAAGCAGTGCACGCCATGGTTCACGCCCTTGGTGATCAGCTGGGCGAAGACGGTGGCTGCCTTGCCGTGCAGCGCGGCGTTGCCCAGATAGTCCTTCCAGGCTGCCTTGAACGGGGTGTGGATGACGAATTCCTCCGTGGCTTCGTCGTAGGTGGCAGTGGTGGCGACGGAGGCGACGTCCGAGCCGTGGCCGATCTCGGTCATGGCGAAGGCGCCCGGGGTCTTCAGGCTCATGGCATCCGGCAGCCACTTGGCGTGGTGCTCTTCGCTGCCCAGGTGCAGGATCGCTCCGGCGAACAGGCCCCACTGCACCCCTGCCTTGATCTGCAGCGATGGGTCGGCTGCCACCAGTTCCTCGAAGGCGGCCAGCGAGCCGCCGTGGTCATCGAAGCCGCCGAATTCCTTGGGGAAGGCACGCTGCACGGCCTCCTGCTCGACGAGGATGCCCAGCTGCCCGAGCACCCGTTCGCGGTGCTCGGCCATGCCCAGCAGCGGGTCGCGCTGCAGCTGCGGATTGGCGGCGCGAGCACGGGAGGCCTTGCGGATTTCGGCGTAAGGGCCGAGCAGCTGTTCGGCCAGATCGGTGACGTTGATGCGGTTCTCGCTCATGACGTGCCTTTCATTGTTGATTGAGTCGGTAGTAGTGGCGTGGTGGTTCATGGATTTGTTGTTTCGGAGGTCGAAGCGATGCCGTAGGCCAACCAGTTGGTGATTTCCTGGGCCATCGTTTCGAGACTCGGCTTTGAATCTGAGTCAGGTTGGCGGAGCCATTGCTCACCTGCGGCGCGGACCATGCCGAGGGCAGCTCGTGGCCAAAAACCGAGTGCGGCTGCGGTGGCGTTCTGGTCGTAGAGCTTGAGCAAGCGAACACTGATCAACTCTGATGCTTCATCGAAAAAGTCGTTGAGAGCTCCCGCTGATTCGTCATCAGTCGAGCGTTGTGCGCCGGTCACAAAGTAGTAGAGATTGGGGCTATTGGTAGCCAGCTCTAGATAGGCAGTAACCATGGCGTGCAAAGAATTTAGTTCTTGATCCTTTGCCAACGCGGCAGCGATGATGCGATCACGGAAGTCATTGATGACTTTGGCGCTCAGGGCTTGTCGCAGTCCTTCTTTGTCGCCGAAGTAGCGATAGTAGACAGGTTTTGATGTCTTCGCATGGCTGGCGATGTCTTCCATGGAAACCTGTGGCCCAAGCTTGTGGACCGCCTTGCGTGCCAACTTGAGCAGCTCTTCGTGACGGGCGGTGCGGTGCGCTTGCCAGCGCATTGCACGACCATCAGTTTCACCGTCTATAACTTCCGTGATCTTGTTCACGTTACTCACAGTATCATGTACTCTTGGTTACAGTAATAAGTGTCACAACAATCCATGTAGGAGTTTTTGAACATGACCCAGCAGTCTGTGCGCAATGCCGTGATTATCGGTGGCAATCGCATTCCCTTTGCCCGCTCCAATACCGCCTACGTCAATGCGTCCAACCAAGACATGTTCACCGCTGCTCTAGAAGGTCTCGTAGCCCGCTTCGGTCTGCAGGGCCAGCGCATGGGTGCTGTCAGCGGCGGTGCCGTGCTGAAGCATTCCAAGGATTTCAACCTCATTCGCGAATCAGTGCTCGGCTCTTCCTTGGATCCAGCGACCCCCGCATATGATGTGCAGATGGCTTGCGCCACTGGCATGGAAGCTATCGGTTCTCTGGCCAACAAGATCAAGCTGGGCCAGCTCGAATCTGCCATTGGCGGTGGCGTGGACACTACCTCTGATGCACCCATCGCTGTATCCGAAGCTCTTCGTGGCGTACTGCTTGAACTAGCGCGAGCTCGTACCACCAAGGCGAAGTTGGCAGCCCTGGCAAAGATTCGTCCTTCGCATCTTGCTCCATCAGCTCCCGGCACCGGTGAGCCGCGCACAGGATTGTCAATGGGCGACCACCAGGCGTTGACCACCAAGGCTTGGGGAATCACCCGCGAAGCACAGGACGAACTGGCATTGGCTAGCCACAAGAACCTTGCGGCGGCCTATGATCGAGGCTTCTTTAATGACCTGATCACGCCCTTCAACGGACTGGCCAAGGACAACAACCTGCGTGCTGATTCCACCCTAGAAAAGCTCGGCAAACTCAAGCCTGCCTTCGGCAAAAACCTTGGTGAACAAGCCACCATGACCGCCGGTAACTCCACCCCGCTGACCGATGGTGCCTCGGCTGTACTTCTGGGCAGCGAAGACTACGCGCGCAGCAACGATCTGCCGATGCTAGCTAATTTTGTAGATTTTGAAGCCGCTGCCGTCGACTTCGTTCATGGCGCAGAAGGGTTGCTGATGGCCCCTGCCTACGCAACCGCTCGAATGCTCAAGAGAAATAACCTGACCCTTCAGGACTTTGACTTCTACGAGATCCACGAAGCCTTTGCAGGCACTGTCCTCTCGACGCTCAAGGCGTGGGAAGACGAAGAATTCTGCCGTGAGAAGCTCGGTTTGGATGCACCGTTGGGAGCAATTGACCGTAGCAAGCTGAATGTCAATGGATCTTCTTTGGCTGCTGGCCACCCATTCGCTGCGACCGGTGGACGCATCATCGCAAGCACCGCGAAAATGCTTCATGAAAAGGGTTCGGGACGTGCATTAATTTCTGTCTGTGCGGCAGGCGGACAGGGCGTTGTTGCTATTTTGGAGGCGCGAAACTAATGGCAGATAAGTACATGGAACTAGTGAACACCGGAGTCACTAAGAAGCTAGCCAAGCTGTTGGGACTGCCGCGGCCGCCACGGCTGCGTCGTTATTCTCCAGATGCTCCACTGCTACCTGGTCCTCTATTGATCCTTGGTGCTTCATCGAGCGCTCAAGAACTCAGTGACACTTTGGTTTCTTGGGGGCTAGATGTTCGCCGTCATGACGCGGGGGACGCCAAGCTCGGCGGCATCCTTTTGCTGCTTGATGAAGTGGATCATCCACAAGCGCTCTCGCCAATTATGCTCACCGCTGGACGCGCCCTACGTAAATTATTGCCAGGTGCTCGAGTTGTTTCCTTCTCTCGTCCAGCTTCGGCAGATGATGAACCGGCTGTCGCATCTGTCCGCCAGGGAATTGACGGTGTAATCCGCTCCCTGGGGCGTGAAATGCGTGGCGGCGCCACCACCAACGGTATTGTTCTTGAAGCAGCCACCACACCCGTTAGCCCCAGCGCATTGGCTGCTTTGCGTTTCTTCTTCTCCGGACGAAGCGCCTATGTTGATGGCCAATTCCTCACTGTACGCAACGAGGAAGGCGCATTACCAGCAGACTTTAGCCAGCCTTTGGCGGGTAAGGTCGCCGTGGTTACTGGCGCAGCACGCGGCATTGGTGCAGCCATCGCTCGTACCCTAGCCCGCGATGGGGCTCAGGTTGTGGTGGTGGATATGCCACAAGCGGGTGATTCGCTGGCGAAGGTAGCCAACTCAATTGGTGCCACCACTCTACAGCTGGACGTTACTGCCACCGATGCGGCACAACAGATCATGGATCATGCCATCGGACGCCACGGCTCTTTGGACATTGTGGTGCACAATGCGGGAATCACCCGTGACAAGCTGCTCGCTAATATGGATGCGGCTCGTTGGGATTCGGTCATTGCCGTGAATATTGCTTCGCAATTGCGCATGAATGAAGCATTCCTGGCTGCCAAGCTACTTAACTTGCGCATCGTGTCATTGGCTTCGACCTCCGGCATTGCCGGTAACCGAGGTCAAACCAACTATGCTGCCTCCAAGGGTGGAGTCATTGGTATGGTGCGCTCCAGCGCCAAGCTATTTGCTGAAAATGGCGGATCAATCGCGGCCGTTGCTCCAGGTTTCATTGAAACAGAAATGACGGCAAAGATTCCCCTGGGAACACGTACCGTAGCGCGCATGGTGCTCCCATCATTGATGCAAGGCGGCCTGCCGGAGGATGTAGCTGAGGCTATTAGCTTCCTTGGCTCGGACGCTGCAGCGGGTCTGAACGGGCAGGTGCTCAGAGTATGCGGCCAGTCCCTGGTCGGTGCCTAGATGAGCGCACAAATTGTTACCGAGATTCCTTCGATGGCTACGGTGTATGCCAAAGCCGCCAAGACTCTTGGGCGTAAACCTAAGAACCCTGTTTTACCGTCAACGGTTTTGGTTTTCCAGGGTGCTAAAGCTGATCCAGTAAAGCTCGGCGAGTTCCGTAGGGCAGTGGGCGCACCAATGAATTCGGTGCTTCCTAGTCTTTACGTACATTCGCTGGCGTTCCCTTTGGCCATGTCGCTGATGTTGCGTGATGATTTCCCTCTTCCTCTTTTGGGAATGATTCACCTGACCAATGATGTTGAGGTACTCGCGCCTATTGCTGAAGACGAAGCCTTTGATATCGAAGTTCGCAGTGAGAACCTGCGTGCGCATTCCAAGGGTGTCACTTGTGATTTGGCGGTACGGATCATCGTTGATGGCAAAGACCGGATGCTACTTCGCAGTACGTTCCTGGCCAAGGGCGTGAAGCTCGATGGCGAAAAACCAATCCATGGTGAACGAAGTGTTTTTGAAGCCCCGGCACGAACCGCTCATTGGTCACTGGATGCTGGCACCGGCAGGCGCTGGGCGAAGGTGGCAGGAGACTACAACCCAATTCACCTTTCAGGACTCAGTGCGAAGGCGTTGGGGATGCCCGGCGCGATAGCGCACGGCATCTATATGGCGGCTCGGGCTCTATCCGGTATAGAACCTGCGACCGGAAGCTATTCGTGGAATATCGAATTCAAAACACCCGTTGTTCTACCAGCGTCTGTTGATCTGGCCTTCAAACCTACTGCTGAGGGATACCGAGTGCATGCGTGGCATGCTCGTAAGGGCAAGCCGCATTTCACGTTGGAGCTGTCTAACTCGTCAAAGTAACATCGGTTGACAAACACGTTTTGTGCGTTGCTAAGTTGATCCATGTTACTTGATGTCTAGTAGAGGATACGCACGATGAATGTACGTCGATTCGTGGCTGGTTTCGCGACCGCTGGACTGCTCAGCACAGGATTGATCTTCGGTAGCGCCCCAGCGCAGGCTGCTATGTCAACCCATGTCGTTCGAGAGAAGAACGCCTTCGCTTGTAGCGTCGCGTTCAACGACTCCTTGAAAAAGCTCAAAGGTAAGTACGTTCGCGTCACCGTACTGCAGAAGTGTCACTGGGAAAAGACTCCTGGCTATCGCGGATACTACGAGGCCAGGATCCGTTACGACACTAGCGGAACGAGCTCCTAGAACATCAGCGTTCGGGTTTCCATATAAATATCGCATCTCAAGATTCAAATGGTCTTGGGATGCGATTTTTTGCATTTACTGCGATGAACCAAACTCCGATTGGCTCAGACGATAACTGGCTAGGGTCTCAACCGCGGCACGTTCCCACGTAAATGAGCCCGAATGCTCTAACGCTCCATGGCCAGCGGAGGTAACCATTTCTGGATTCTGTGCGAGCTCGATAATTTTTGCGGCCCAGATCTCGGGGTCAGGTTCGGACATGAGCCAGCCAGACTTGCCATCATTTACGGCGTAGGCCAATCCACCTACTGCATTGGCCAGCACGGGAGTTCCGCAAGCCTGAGCTTCAGCAGCAACTAGTCCAAAGGTTTCCGAAAGGGACGGTACTGCCACAATGTCAGCATTGGCGAAGACGAGGGCCAGCTTTTTGGGCTCTAAAGGGTCGTAGAATCGTACGACGTCGCCGAGATCCAACTCATTGACCAAGGATTTCAAATCATAATCGTCAGACCCAGAAGTTGAACCAAATAGCGACGCGGTAATTCGCAACGATGGCTGAGTGCGTCGAGCGATACCGAGTGCTTCTAGCAACAGGTGAGCGCCCTTGAGCCTTTGCATTCGTCCGGCATAGACGAGGTGTAAATCATCGTCGCCGAGCGGTCTACGTAACTTGTGTTGGTCTGGATGAAACACTCTGTGGTTGACGCCAGGGAGAACAACATCTAGTTTCTTTGAGTCGACGTCATAGAACCGTTCAAGCTGCTTAGCTTCTACCGGGGTATTGGCAATGATCCGTGAACATGTGCGCAGGAGGTGTTCTTCGGCCACCTTACGATTGCCAGGTTCGGCGATGCCGGATTCAGCTTCTTTAGCCGCGGCTGAGGTGTGCATGGAGACAGCCAATGGAACAGACCAAAGATTTGCTAGTTGAAGCCCTGCCACGCCTGAAAGCCAGTAATGGGCGTGAATGATATCGAACTTCAGTCCTTGCATCTGTTTGGATACTGCGAGAACAGCTGCGTCAATAATTTGCGGTAGCTCTTCTTTCTTCAAATCTTGATTTGCCGCAATCTGAACTTCGTGCATCCACACGCCTTCACCGACCTGCAGAGAATGAGATTCCTCCGCTGTGCGCGTGATCATGTGTACCTCGTGGCCTAAAGCGCCCAGGGCAAAGGATAGGTTTTGGATGTAGACATTCATACCGCCGGCGTCGCCTGAGCCTGGTTGCTGCATGGGAGAGGTATGCAGGGAAAGCATCGCTACGCGCATGTTGATGGCTCCAGAAAAGATTGGGACGAAGTGCTACTTGGGAAGAATGTCCAGAGTTGATGCTATCAAGAAGAAAGATCAAGCATTTTAGTGTTCGCCTGGCTCCAGCGCTCAACCATACTCGTGCCACCGTGTGCATCGCCTTCGCAGATTATCAATTCAGAGCCTGGCCACCTTTGGTGGAGGTTCCACGCGGTGGACGCGGGGCTGGAAACATCGTTCCGCCCATGAATGAAAATGGCAGGCAGATGTTTGACGCGATCTATTAACTCTAAAAGCGGTGGTTGGCTGAATCCAGCGTGGGCCCAAAAGTGCGTCGTGAGGCGAGTCATGCAGCGGCGGAATGTTGGATCACTCCACCGGGGATCTCGAATCACTTCTTGGGCACCGAGCGAAATATGTGTGTCTTCCCAGAGTGCCCATTCGAGTGAAGCGTCATCGCGGAGTTGGGCATCGGGGCAAGAGAGCAACAATGAATACGCCTCAACCAAAGACAGATTGTCTGAGCCATACTCAGGCACATAAGCCCGAGCAAAACTAGACAGGCGTTCCCATGCTTCAGGGAAGATTCGACCCACCGTTTCGGTAATCCATTGCACTTCTTCTCGACTTGTAGTGGTTACTGCGAAGAGGACGATACCGCGAACGCGCTCTGGGTGGGCCTGAGCGTAGGCTAAGGCGAGAGTAGAACCCCATGAAACCCCATTGAGAATCCAGTGATCGATTCCCCTGTCTTTTCGCAAGACCTCGATATCTTCGATGAGTTTCTGCGTCGTGAAATGCTCGGCAGGTACATTTGGATCCGAGGCCGAGGGTGAAGAGCGTCCGCAGCCTCGTTGCTCGAAGCCGATGAGCCGGGTCCTAGAAAGATCCCAGCGGTGACGATAGCCGGAACTGCCCAAGGTTCCGCCGGGACCTCCGTGAAGATGCAATGCAGGAATACCGTCGGGGGAGCCGAATTCTTCCCAGTACAGACGATGACCATCATCGACAGGAAGAAATCCGTGCTCAATGGAGCCGCTGAGCTGATCTGAGGTACCCATAGTTGAAGCCTATGTCGGCAGGAAGAGAAAGAGTGAATTTGTAGCCACTGACAAAAAAGAAAATCCCGGTTGACCGAAGTCAACCGGGAATTCTACCTGTGCGCGAAAGGGGACTTGAACCCCTACCCTCTTATCGAGGACTAGCACCTCAAGCTAGCGCGTCTACCTATTCCGCCACCCGCGCAGGTTACTCGTTGCTCGCGTTGTTATCGCTGGCAACGAAGTAAAACTGTACCATCCCTTTTGAGTGAATTCCAATCGGGAGGTTGTGGGTCAGCGAAGTTGAAAAGCCCCGGAATTCCGCGGGAATATCGGGCTTGAGTAGGAATTTAAGGGAAGAAAATCAAAAATCAGTGTCAAGGGTCACATGAATTTTGAATAATTCCCTAGTGAAGGCGTGGTTTCGAGGGTTCCTGTCGCGCGTTCTCCTCTGCAGCTCTACGAGCCAATTCTTCTGCGCCGAGAATCTCATTGAAGATGTCGCCATTGGGTTCCAGGGCTCTGCCGGCCGCTAGATCAGGAAGCATTACCGGTGTGAAACCGATTCTTTGGATCAAGGATGCCACCACTTCTGCGTCATCGTGATGGTTCGTGGCGAAAGCCAGTGCGCGTTGGGAGGCGGACTTTGATGCTTTGTCGGCATCCAAATCCCAATGACTGATGTGATTCAGTGCCTTGGCCACGCGAGATCCACTGAAGTGTTTTGCAATGGCCTCAGAGCTGGAAAGTCCCTTTTCCAGCGCATTTTCGAGCCAGTTCGGCAGTGGTTCGTCTTCCCACCGGTTAGTTGCATCGATCAGTAGAACGTCAGCTAGGGAATCACTGTCGACTTCGTCTAGCTCTTCTTGGGGCACCATGAGGACCGCCAGGTCGACGTCCCTGGCGATCTCTGTCGCCTCAACTGCGATGGCTTGCGGCGCGTATTGAGCCAGATGGTATTTCATGTGACGGGCGGGTCTAGACCCAGCAATATTTACTTCAATACCGGCGGACGCCGCTGCCCTTGCCAGGGCGGTCCCTGCACGACCTGCCCCGAGTATGCCAATTTTGCCGATGTTCATGAAACCAGCGTAAACGCCAAAGCCGCCACCTCTTGCGAATAATGCACATGAGGTAGCGGCTCTGAGTTCACTTCAGTATTAACCAGCCCACAACGGGGATAGTGACTTATACAGCTGCTGCACACCGAGAATGATAAACAAGACTGCGGTAATCGCTAGCGCCGTGTTCGTGTGCCAACGGTTGGCCCATTGCTTCGGGATCCGTTTGCCATTGAGCAAGCCGAGCAATGTGACCGCAAGGAATGGCATAAACAGTGCGCCGAGCACCCCATAGGCCAGAATCAGAGCGATGGGCTTGTCCAGAAGGAACAGCACCATGGGTGGGAAAGTCAGCCAAAGAACGTAGAACTTGAAGTACTTACCGCCGGTCATAGTGTCCGGGTGATTGGCTGGACGCTTGCGCATGTGGCCCCAGAAATCAGCGAACATCAGAGATACGCCATTCCATACACCGATGATCGATGAGAATGAAGCGGCCCAGAAACCTACGAGGAATCCGTTACCTACCACGGCACCGTATTTCTCTTTCAAAACTTCCGAGAGGTCCAAAAGACCTTCATCACTACCCGAAATGGCGACACCAGCTGAACGGACAACTTCGGCGCCCACGATCAACATCGCAATAACAAACACACCGGTCATGACGTACGCCATCGAGTTGTCGATACGCATAACGCGCATCCACCTAGGGGAGTACCAGCCCTTCTCGCGTAGCCAGTAACCGTACGCTGCCAAGGTGATGGTGCCACCCACGCCGCCAGCCAGGGCCAGGGTGTAGACGACGCCGCCCGATGGAATCATGGGGATCAAGCCCTTGAACATTTCCGGAATGTTGGGAACGGCGATGAAGGCGAGTCCAACCACGGTCACAAACATGATGCCAACCAGTACCGCTGTAATCTTCTCGAAGACCTGGTAGCGCCCGAACCACACCATCACAAATCCCAAGAGTCCCATAAGCACTGCCCAGATTTTCAGGTCAACAGCGGGGACTAATGCTGCCAGCGGAAGGGCAGCCGAGCTCATCGCAGTAGCTCCGTAAACGAAGCCCCAGATGATGATGTACGGGCCAAAGTACCAGGTGGTCCACTTGCCCAGCGATTTCCAGCCTTCGAAGATGGTTTTGCCGGTGGCCAGAGTGTAACGCCCGGCGCCTTCGACAAGGACGATCTTCAAAATGACGCCCAAGATCACGGCCCAAAGTAGGGCGTATCCATATTGGCTACCAGCTACGAGGGTAGCCACCATGTCGGCGGCGCCAACGCCGGTGGCCGCCACAACCAAGCCTGGTCCAATAATTTTCCAGCGTGGTGGGCCAGCGGCCTCAAGGCTCGCATCTGTCGTATGCGTGCTTTCACTCATTAAGTTTTCCTTTGTCACAGTGCGGTGAGCTTGAGTCGCATCGTCGGTGATGTAGACCACAAGCATGTGAGATCGTCTTCAATAGTGGTAGTGATTTAGATTACTTGCAAACCAAAGGGGAACTACTAACACTTTCTTAGGACAAGGGGCCGTAACCACAAAGTGACACGAGGAAAATTGTTAGGATGGCACTGTAATCACGGGCTTCACGCCCAACCAGAACACCAAGGACGGTGCCGTGCAACTTTTGATCGTCGAGGACGACCAGGCAGTGGCGGGGGCTCTAATTGACGCGGTGAGTGCTGTGGGTCATGAGGCAACGCACGCTAGTCGGGGATCCGATGCACTTCTTCGCCACCATGCTGCCGAGCTGATCCTCTTGGATCTTGGCCTACCTGATATGGATGGACTGGAAGTTCTTCGAAAGCTGCGGCAAGTCAGTGACGTTCCGGTGGTCATTCTCAGCGCTAGAGATGACGAAAGAAGTGTTGTGCGTGGATTGCGCCAAGGGGCGGACGACTATCTGGTGAAACCGATCGGTCTGACAGTCTTGTTGGCCAAGATCGAAGCAGTTACCAGGCGGGCCCATATGGGGAGCGCCACGGACAAGAATCAAATTAGCGCCGGCTGCCTGTCTATCAATCTGGATAAGCGCGAAGCCGTGTTAGACGGTCGACCGTTGGCGCTCACCGCTAAAGAATTTGAATTATTGTCATTGCTCGCGCGACACGCAGGATCAGTGGTGACCCGTGAACAAATACTCGACCAACTGTGGGGAGATGCTTTCCTCGCGGTGTCGCGTTCCTTGGATGTACATCTGACCGGACTTCGCTCGAAACTCGCAAGCCCCGGAATGATCGTTAACGTTCGTGGTGTTGGATATCGACTTGAAGCGCCATCTTCGTGAGAATCAGAGTCTTAGCGGTTCTTGGCTCACTGCTACTGGTGATCGTGGTGCTTGTCAGTTCCGTGCTGATGCAAAGCGTCAGCAGCGATGCCACATCCGACGTTCAAGTAAACCGCCTTTCCTCACTGAACAGGTTTGTCCAAGTTGCTTCCCACGTCTCCGGTAAGGACGACCTGGAAATGCTGCAGCTCGAAATGGACACGTATTCTCAGCTCTATAATGAGGGACTTTTGATCGTTGTTGATGATCGACGACTCGTCTCAGGAGATATTCGAGCAGACGATGCGGCGGTCAAAGCAATAGTTGGAGCCGCCGCGCTGAACCTAGATCGCACGGAAATCCCGCAGGTCGGTCCATTTAGTGACACAGCGGCGTTGATATCCCGTCCGTTTGGCAACTCAGCTCAAGTGCTTGGATCAGTGACCATGCAAGTGAATCTGGAACCAGCGAGGATTCGGGTGCTACAAGCCTCGGCATTCATCATTCTGTTGACGCTGGGCATTGGATTCATTTTCCTGCTGCTGGCTGACCGACTGACGACGTGGGTACTTCGACCGCTACACCGACTGGATGACTCCGTTCAATTGCTTACTCAAACGCATCAGCCCATACCGCTTGTAGAGCAAGGACCACCAGAGCTGCGAGCTTTGTCCCGATCCGTCAGCTCCATGGCCCAAACTATGGCTACCAGCCTTCAACAGCAACAAGAGCTTATTGCCGAAACTTCCCACCAACTCCGCAACCCAGTGGCAGCCCTGAGATTACGCGTGGATCTGCTGAAAATGCGTCTGACCGACGGGCCGAGCCTCGCAGGATTGCATACAGTCGAAAATGAACTAGCTCGCTTGGAAATGCTATTAGACGGTGTGCTGCGTTTAGCCAGTGCGGAACATCGATTGACTGAACAGAAATCCGACAAGACCGACACCGATGTGGCGCGACCTCAAAAGCCAACATATGTCTTTCAAATCCTCGCCGAAGAAATTGAGCGTCAGTCGGCCATGGCCCAAAAAACCGGCAATACCCTGACATTGAATGGAAATTCAAAGTCCGCGTCAGAGGACGTGGTCTGGTGTCATGAATTTGATTTGCAACAAATGGTCACCGAGCTATTGGACAATGCATTGAAATACGCTCCGGGTACCGAAATCAAACTAGGACTGTATAAGTCACCAACCACCGTCGACATCATGGTCCATGATCAAGGCCCAGGTTTGCAGCCAAATGAACTTCAGCGAGCAGGAGAACGTTTTTGGCGAAGTGAAAAAGTCAAAGACACCCCGGGAACTGGACTAGGCCTAGCAATCGTCGATCGTCTGGCACGCGCAAATTCTGGACAGCTGATCTTCGATTCCCACGGTGGAGCTGGCCTGAAAGCGACCATCAGATTGCCGCGCGCGTCAACAACGGATGGGGAGCGTCATGACAGGGGATAACACTTTACAACGCCGTACTCTACTTAAGCTGCTCGTCTCAGCTCCGGCACTCATGACAATGCCGTTGATTAGCTCGTGTAGTGCCCTGGCCACTGAACAACAACTTGACATCGCTTCAGGCGAAGAAGGAGGGATGTACTACGAATTCGCGCAACTCTTATCATCCGCATTGGTGGGAAACTCGATAGCAGAGCATTCAACTGCACTCAATACAGAAGCAAGTGCGCAAAATCTTGAACTGCTTGTCACCGGTCGTGCTCAACTAGCGTTGGCGCTAGCCGATACCGTCGCTGAATTTCGTGCGCAAACACCGGAACAAGGCAAAATCCGTGCCTTAGGACGTGTTTATCAGAACTATTTTCATTGCATTCTTCGCGCAGACAGCGACGTAAGATCCCTCGGCGATTTCCCTGGCCGTTCCATCGGGACAGGTGCCGCAGGCTCCGGTACGTGGGTGACAGGCCAAAGAATTTTAAGCGTTGCGGGAATCAAAGACCATAAGAACGCTCCACAGGAACATATCCTGGGCTATACCGCGGGAATCAAAGCGCTGCGACGAGGCGAGATCGATGCGCTATTTCTATTTGGCGGAATGCCCGTGCGCCCATTGGCTGAACTAGCCGAAGAACTGGAACTGAAACTCCTCGATATTTCCGAAGTGCTTCCAAAATTACGTGATGCCTACCCCGGACTATATGACCGGGTCGTCATTCCACCTAATACGTACCCGGATGTACCTGCCATCGACACCATTGGCGTCAGCAACCTATTGATGGCCCGAGCCGATCTACCTAACAAAACGGCAAAAGCCGTAGTCAAGCTCCTTGCCACCGAAGCCCAACAGCTCGTACCCCAATCAAGCGCTGGAATTCAGCATTTAACCCCTGAAACGCTCATCAGCACCGCGGGACAACCACTTCATCGTGGCGCACGCGAAGCTTATCTCGAATTGCATGGATAGATCACCTAAGCGGTCAAGGCAAGAGACGAATCTTTAATTGCCCATTAGGGTGGAAGTCAGAACTATTGATGAGAAAGGTAATGCCTAGATGACCACCGCCATTGAACGTATGGAAAATGATGCCATCGAAATCTGCCGCGGTCTCATCCGTATTGATACGACAAATTTTGGTGAGAACAAAGGCTCCGGCGAACTTGAAGCTGCACGCTACGTCGTCAACTTGTTTGATGAAGTAGGACTTGACGCACAAATCTATGAATCAGCACCCGGCCGAGCCAACGTAATACTGCGAATTTCTGGCACTGATCAATCCTTACCGCCACTGATTGTGCATGGCCATCTGGACGTAGTTCCCGCGATTGCCGAAGACTGGAGCGTTGACCCTTTCGGCGCCGAAATCATCGACGGCATGATTTGGGGCCGCGGTGCCGTAGACATGAAGAACATGGATGCCATGATCATCGCCGTGATCCGTCACCTTCGCCGGGAGAATCTCTCGCCTCGACGAGATCTCATTATTGCCTTCTTCGCTGACGAAGAGGCCGGCGGCGACTATGGTGCTGGCTGGATGGTCGAGAACCATCCCGAAGTTTTTGCAGGCGCTGAAGAAGCGATTAGTGAAGTCGGAGGATTCTCCGTAGACATCAACGGTCGCCGGGCCTACATGCTGCAAACCGCGGAAAAGGGAATCGCGTGGCTCAAACTCACCGCGCGCGGAATGGCGGGGCACGGCTCGCAAATAAACAACAACAACGCTGTAACCGCGCTGGCCGGTGCCGTTCACCGTATCGGGGAGCATCAGTGGCCGCTGTCTTATACCAAAACGACGCAGTCCCTGTTAGAACAGGTTGCCGAGCTGACGGGTTTGGAATTTGATCAACAAAATCCGCAACCACTTCTTGAAGCGATGGGCAATGTTTCGCGATTTGTGGGCGCAACCCTGCAGAACACTGCCAATCCTTCGGCCCTGCAAGCTGGCTACAAGCACAACGTCATCCCAGGACAAGCAGAAGCACTCATTGATTGCCGCACCTTGCCCGATGAACACGAAGCAACGTTGGAGAAGCTACTCGAGTTAGCTGGTGAAGGCGTTGAGTTGTCAATGGTTCACGAACAGGATTCCTTGGAAGTTCCTTTCGCGGGAGCTTTGGTGGACCATATGGTCCAGTCGCTACTCGATGAGGATCCTGATGCACTCGTCTTGCCTTATATGCTCTCTGGCGGCACGGACAATAAGTGGTTAGCCACCATTGGGATCACCGGATACGGTTTTGCGCCGCTACAACTGCCAGCGGAGCTTGATTTCACTGGCATGTTCCACGGAGTCGATGAGCGGGTCCCGGTGGATGCCATTAAGTTCGGTGCCAGGGTTCTGGAAAACCTTATGCGTAGTTACTAATAGTTTTGAAACACCACGATCTTTGTCATCAGGAGTAAAAGTGAGCATTGAGTCAGTTCTTTCAGACGAATTATTGGAGAGTTTTCGCCAGAGAGCTGCACAGTACGATGCTGAAAACTCTTTCGCCACCGAAGACTTTGAAGAGCTTGTGGCAGCGGGCTACCTCAAAGCTCTCATCCCAGAATCGCAGGGTGGACTGGGCTGGAATTTAGAACAACTTGCGCTAGCTCAACGCCGCCTAGCCACCGCCGCTCCGGCAACGGCACTTGCGGTGAATATGCACCACGTGTGGGCCTCGGTGTCCAGCATTCTGAAGGTTCGGGGTGATAACCGACTTCAAATGGTTGAGGACTGGGTTACTCAAGGTGAGATCATGGCGTTCGGTATTTCCGAACCCGGTAATGACTCAGTGCTCTTTGACTCAAAGACCATGGCAAGTACGGGAGACGACGGAGCGGTCACCTTTAACGGGGTCAAGATCTTCACCTCACTTTCACCTGCCTTCACCCGGCTTGGCGTGTTTGGCAAAGACAAAGAAACTGGCGAATTGGTCCATGGGTTTGTCGCCAAAGGACCCGGAGTTGAATCAATGGGGGACTGGAATACCCTAGGCATGCGAGCTAGCCAGTCACACACCACAAAACTGGTCAACGCGGTAGCTCCACAAGAGTGGGTACATTCTCGACTGCCAGTTGGGCCGAACCCTGATTTGTTGATCTTCGGGATTTTCGCATCATTCCTCACGCTGACCGCCAGCGTGTACGTGGGCATCGCTGATAGAGCCGTGACGCTGGGACAAGAGTCGCTGAACAAGAAGGTGCATCACGACGGTACGAAGTACTCCCAAGATGTACGGGCCAGGGAATTGCTATCGCAGGCCGCAATGAAACTGATTGCCCTCGATGCGCTTCAACGCTCGGTGGCCTCGGACATTGATGCTGTAGTGGATCATCAGAGTGCCTGGTTCCCGAAACTCGTTACCCTCCGCACTCTTGCCGGGGATACGGCACGGGAGAATGTGCAGGTACTAGGCCAGCTGCTCGGCGGCTCAGGATACTTCCGGGGTTCCGAGTTCGAGAGGCTCTATCGCGATGTCCAGGCAAGTTGGTATCACCCTTCCAATGCGGCCTCCGCGTCAAACACCGTTGCCTCGTGGCTTGTTGGCCCGCTCGATGCTTCCTAGCATTTGGTTCAATCGCGCTACGGCAGGGTGCTATGAATTCGCATGACGCGTCGGCGTAGCCAATATTTGTACACTCCGCCTTCATACTTGCAGGTGCGCATCAGTTCCCATTTGCCATTGTCAGCGTGTTCTCGCAATGCAGAGCGAGCAAGATGCACCGGTTCGCTGGGGAAGGAGGTAATCACTAGATATTCGAAGCGCTGCTCATCCGGGTGGTGCAGTGGCGGTTTGATTCTTTCTTGAAGCATCTTGCCCCTATCTAAAGAACTGCATGCGTTGTAGCTTAAGACCATGAGTACTGATCCAAGTTTTGCACTCCAGACGTTGATTGCCCGACTGGAGCAGCACCTGTCCGTGGTTTCGCAAAGCCGTGGTTCTGCGGAAGCTTCTGTGGATGCCGCTTTCGGCGCCCTGGCAGATGCCTTCGAAGACTATGAAGATGCGCTGTATGACCAGTATTCCGAACTTTTGCCTTTCACCATACCTGTTGATGATGCGTGAGTACGACCACGGGGTGATTTTTGGCCCAATCGTGTTTTTGAGCATTGATCCGTGGTGAGGGTGAAGTAATGTCAAGGGGTGAATTGGTTTGAAGCAGCTTTCCTTGGATTGATCCAGGGCCTGACCGAGTTCCTCCCGATCTCGTCCTCGGCCCACCTGCGTATCGTCGGCGAACTTTTGCCGAACGCTCAGGACCCCGGTGCGGCCTTTACGGCTATCACCCAGCTCGGAACCGAGACTGCGGTGATCGTGTTCTTCTGGCGTGACATTGTCAGAATTATTGGCGCTTGGGCTAAAGCCCTCGTCGGAAAAATTCCACACTCAGACCCGGACGCAAAAATGGGTTGGCTGATTATTGTCGGCTCGATCCCCATTGCGTTTTTGGGACTCTTACTCGAAAGCTACATCGACACGAACTTCCGGTCGCTGTGGATTGTGGCGACGACCCTGGTGGTCTTCGGCCTCTTCCTTGCGTTAGCCGATCACTACGGTAAGCAACAGCGCGGACTTGAAAAGCTCACGGTCAAGCACGGTATTTTGTATGGTCTGGCGCAGGCCATGGCCCTCATCCCTGGTGTATCGCGTTCCGGCGGTACGATCACTGCCGGTTTGCTTATGGGATACACCCGTGAAGCAGCGGCGCGCTACTCCTTCTTGTTGGCTATCCCTGCCGTCTACGCCTCGGGCCTATACAAGTTTGTTAAGAGCTTGGATGAGCCAGGCGTGTACACCCTGGGGCAGACCGGCTTGGCCACTGCGATCGCTTTCGTGGTCGGTTTCTTGATTGTTGGGTGGTTCTTGAAGTTTGTTTCCACCCACTCTTACCGGTTCTTCGTTTGGTACCGTATTTTGCTGGGCCTCGTGCTCTTTGTTGCTTTGGGCTTTGGTCTGATCAGCGCCTAATTTGAACGTTGCCAAGATGTCCGTGAAGCGTTTCACGGACATCTTGACGTTAACGGGAATAAACCTCGTCCTGCTTCACTTGGACTTAAAGGAAGAAAATCGTCGCATCTGCGAAAGGATGTACATCAGTGCACGCGTGGAAAAATCCTGAGGTACCTCAGGTGGCTGGTTCAGCACCAATTTTGGAACTTTTTAACACCGCCACCGGAAACCTGCAGGCCACCGCACCTGCGGATGCGGCCAATACAGCCGCCAGCATGTACGTTTGCGGGATCACCCCGTACGACGCTACCCACATGGGGCATGCCTCCACCTACGTCACCTTCGACCTGGTACACCGTACTTGGTTGGACAACGGCCGTTCCGTGACCTACACCCAAAACATCACCGACGTTGATGACCCACTGCTTGAACGTGCAGAAGCTACCGGTGTGGATTGGCGCGACCTTGCTGAACAGCAGGTACAGCTGTTCCGCGACGATATGGAAGCACTGAACGTGATTCCACCTCAAAACTATATTGGTGCCGTTGAATCCATCGATTGGTTGGTGCCTGTTGTGGAGCAACTGCTTGAGGCGGACTTGGCTTACCGCGTCCCCGCTGGCGCTGATGGAGTGGAGGGCGATATCTACTTTGATACCTATGCCGCTGAAAACGAGGCATGGAGACTAGGGTCGGTGTCGAACTATGACCGCGAGACCATGTTGGGGTTCTTTGCTGAGCGTGGTGGCGATCCACAACGTGTTGGTAAGCGTGATGCTCTGGATCCATTGCTCTGGCGAGCAGCCCGAGAAGGCGAACCATCCTGGGCCGGCGGCAAGCTGGGGACCGGACGTCCCGGATGGCACATTGAGTGTTCGGTGATCGCACGGAAAACCTTGCCAGCACCCTTCACTGTGCAAGGCGGCGGCTCTGACCTTATCTTCCCGCACCACGAGTTTTCGGCAGCTCACGCGGCGGCGAGCGACCATCAGGAACTCGCCCAGACTTACGTCCACACGGGCATGGTTGGCCTGGACGGTGAAAAGATGAGCAAGTCCTTAGGCAACTTGGTGCTTGTCTCTAAGCTTCGCGCCGCAGGAGTCGAACCAGTAGCCATTCGAGCAGTATTACTGTCCCAGCACTACCGCACCAATTGGTTCTGGACCGACGAACTGCTCAACCTTGCACAACAACGCGTAGCCTCATGGCGTGAGCGTTTACAAGGTACCGGACTTGCTGAAGCCACCGCTTTGCTAGCGAGTATTCGCTCGCGTATGGCCAACGACCTTGACGCACCAGGGGCCCTGGAAGCCATCGACCATTGGGCCGCACAGCCCGCTGATGGCAGCTCAGATGGTGAGCAAGTACTCCGCGATGGTTTTGATGCGCTACTAGGCCTCAAACTCTAAGGTCTAAGGAATCAACCAGCAGTATCTCTGATGTTCAGGGGTCGACTTCAAATATCGAAGTCGGCCCCTGACCCATCCTGCCGGAACTTGCCCCGACGGCGCAGGTAACGTTCAAATTCTCGAGCAATGGACTCACCGCTGGCCTCAGGTAAGTCGCTGGTATCTGTCGCCTCTTCCAGTTGCTTCACATACTTGGCTATATCCGGGTCCGCAGCGGAGAGCTCATCCACACCGTGTTTCCAAGCCAGGGCATCTTCGCGTAATTGCTGATCTGCGACGGTGATGGGCAGTAACTCTTCGAGCATTTCGATCAGCGCCAGTTGGACCCGTGGGCTAGGGGACTGGGCCACATAGTGGGAAAGTTGTGCCCACAGCGCCATGCTGGGAATGCCGGCGCGGTCAAACTCGACGCCAAGAACCGAGGGGATACCGGACGGGCCATCATAGTCCGAGGCTTCGATTTTGAAGTGTTCCTGAAGCCTGGCATCGTCACTGGATAGTGACGTGGGAACAGGTCGTGTATGAGGCACATCCGCCAGGAGTGCTCCCAAAGTGAGTACGGCTTGTGCGTTATGTTTACGGGCGACCTCAATGATCTGTGCGCAGAAGGACTGCCATTTGAAAGTTGGTTCAACTCCGAGGACCACCAGTAGGTCCGCTGAGGCATGTGGCAACGCCAGCTTATAGATTTCGGTGCGTGGCCAATCAACCACTCGGCCCTGGGCGGTGCGGCGAGTCTTGGGCCGAGAGAACTGATAATCGTAAAAGTCATCAAGTCCAACGGTCGCAACATGCTCAAAGGTGTTTTCTTCGAGGACCAGTCTTAGTGCACCCGATGCCGCGGAGCCAGCGTCATTCCAGCCTTCGAAGGCTGCCAAGACAATAGTGGGGCGAATCTCATGCTCGGTCCCAGCGATGTAACTATCTAGCGTTGGGGTGTGGAAATCCTTGTTCATCGAAAACTCCTATGCAGCGTTCTCGCCATGGACGTGGCTTGCCGAAGCGGCTTAGCCCCACTCTTCCATCTAGAATGGACTCATGCCAAGCACCAGTTTTGACTTTGACTCCGGTCCAGACACCAGATCACCGCAAGCGGTCCTCTGGGATATGGACGGCACGCTGATCGACACCGAGCCCTATTGGCTGGTCGCCGAGGCCGAACTGGTCGCCTCCCATGGTGGAACCTGGACTGAAGAGCAAGGCCTAGCCTTAGTCGGTAGCGCGCTACCTAACTCCGCCCGTGTTTTGCAAGAAGCCGGCGTGCAATTGCCGGTGCGTGAAATCATCGACCTACTGAGCACTCAGGTGGTAGCCGGGCTACGCAAGGAAATCCCTTGGCGTCCGGGTGCTCGTAAATTGTTAGCCGCCTGCAAAGCAGCGAACATTCCGCAGGCACTGGTGACGATGTCAGAGCGCAGCATCGTCAACGAGTTTTTGGATCAATTGCCTGCCGGCACGTTCCAGGTTTCAGTCACCGGTGAAGAAGTAGCCAACGGCAAACCGGACCCAGAACCGTATCTCACCGGCTTGCGTTTGTTAGAAGACGCTGTCGGTAATGAACTCAGCGCACAAAAGTGCATTGGTTTCGAAGATTCGGTGCCGGGCATCGCTTCAGCCTCAGCAGCTGGATTGCACGCAGTGCTCGTACCCAACGCCACGGACCCCGGTGAGGGGAATTGGCGTCGAATAGCAAGCCTCGATGGTGTGGACGTTCAAGAAATGACTCGATGGTTGGTGCAGGTTAGCGCGTGAGCGAAACTTCAGAAAAATCCCCCGGAATTAAACTAGGTCGTATCGGCGGAGTTCCGGTTTATCTCTCGAGCTCGTGGTTCATCATCACGGCCGTGATCACCGTTTCCATGGGACTGCAGCTTTCTCGTAGTCAGTGGATTCCAGGTCTGGGCGCATATGTTTTGGGCTTTGCCTGCGCGGTGGCGATCGCCATAGCCGTGCTTGTCCACGAGGTCGCTCACGCCATGACAGCTCGCGCTTTCAAATGGCCCGACGCGCATATCGTGCTGACACTCATGGGCGGCCACACCCAATTTGGATCGTTTAAAGCCAAGCCTGGTGCCTCGCTGTGGGTTGCCTTGGCTGGGCCGGTATCTAATTTTGTGCTTGCCGGTGTGGGCTGGCTGGTTATTCAGAACCTTGAGCCAGGTATTTACTCGAAGTTGCTCCTTGACTTCTTCGTATACGCCAACCTGTTGCTCGGTGCGTTTAACGCGTTGCCCGGACTGCCACTAGATGGTGGCCGACTGGTCGAATCAATCGTTTGGAAGGCCACCGGCTCCCAGTTCAAAGGTACTATCGCTTCTAGCTGGGTAGGCCGCGTTATCGCCGTGGGCGTTGTATTCTTCTTCGTTATTTACCCTTATTTGCGGGGTCAAGAAGTCCAAATCATCACGGCAGTGGTGGGTTTGATGGTGGCGGTGTTCATGTGGCAAGCCACCACTGGGTTGATTGCCCACTCAAAGATGATGCTTAACCTACCAACCGTGATTGCTTCAGATCTGATGAAGCCTGCTTCTGCCATGCTGTCCCAGGTCACCGTGGCCGATGTATTCGTCCGGTTGAACCAACGTGGTGGTGAAATCATTCTTGTTGACGCTAAGGGAATGCCAGTGGGCGTCGTTGACGCCCAAGCAATTTCACGGGTTAATCCATCGCAGGCCACTGAAGTTCCTGCATTGGCCGTAGCCAGGGCGTTGGGACAGGGCGCGATCGTGGCCGAAGATTCAGATGGGCGGGCACTGATTGACTACCTCGCCACCGTGAGCTCGGCTGAATACGCCGTGATCAGTGGGCAAGGGCATGTGGTTGGTCTGCTGCATCAGCAGGATATCGTCAACGCCGTGACCGGACGACGCAAGTAAACTTTCAAAGACTGTATAGAGCATTAAGAAAAGGAACATACCAGTGAGCGAAGCCAACTTCCCGGCACCCCACGGTGCGGCTGCCCGCCGCGGACCATTCCGCGTAGGCGACCGCGTACAGTTGACCGACGAAAAGCGTCGTATCAACACCATCACCCTGCAAAACGGTGGGGAGTTCCACACCCATAAGGGCGTACTGCCGCATGAGGCCATCATTGGTCTGCCTGAAGGCTCAGTCATCGAGAACATCGATGGCTTCCGTTATCAGGCTCTTCGCCCGCTGGCTAAAGATTTTGTGCTTTCGATGCCACGTGGCGCCACCGTGGTGTATCCCAAAGATGCAGCTCAGATTGTTCAGTTTGGCGATATCTTCCCAGGCGCTCGCGTCGTAGAAGCAGGCGTAGGTTCTGGCGCATTGTCGATCTCACTGCTTCGCGCTGTGGGAGATGATGGATTCTTGCACTCCTTCGAGCGCCGTGAAGAATTTGCTGACATTGCTCGCGGCAATGTTTCCACCGTGTTCGGCGGGGACCACCCGTCATGGCAGATCTCTATTGGGGACTTCCAAGACAAGGTTGTTGAGTTGGAGGAGCCAGGCAGCGTGGATCGAGTTGTTCTCGATATGCTCAGCCCTTGGGAGTGCTTGGACGCGGTGGCAACGGTACTGGCACCAGGTGGGGTGTGGACCAACTACGTTTCCGCGGTGACCCAGATGTCGCGTGTCGTCGAGGCTATTCGCGCCTCCGGCCAGTTCACCGAACCTGAATGCTTCGAAACATTGGTCCGCGGGTGGCACGTTGACGGTTTGGCCGTACGTCCAGATCACCGCATGGTCGCCCACACCGCTTTCTTGATAACGTGTCGTCGACTCGCTGATTCGGCTGATGGCATCCCTAAGGCCAAGCGAATCAAGGACCACTCATACTCTGCTGAAGACTTGAGCGCGTGGACTAAAGATCACGATGAAGAAGAATGGACCGCAGAGGCGCTGGGCGAACGTGGTATTTCTGATAAGAAGCTACGTCGAGCTGCACGTGATGCGCACCAGGCCGTACGTGTGCGTGACGCGCAAGATTCTGAGACTGATTCAGAAGACTAAGTTGAGAATTTATCCATATATTGAGATGTAGCGTCTCAATATGTGACTTCGGGCCCCGGGTGTTCTGCACGCGGGGCCTGAAGTTCTTAGGATGGGACTAAGACGGCGCGCTGAGTGCCGGCAAAAACTTCACTGGCACTAAGAATGACCAGCGACGTTGAACGTGGGGAGTTGGAACGTGAACGAAAATCACGAGGCAGAAAAATTGGCCGAACGGCTTCAGATGACCGAACGCCAGGTCAACGTGTTGCGCGACAAGAACCGCAACCTTGACAAGCAACTCGCCGGGCTCAGCGGAAACAACCAACGACTGGTCGCACTGCTCGAAACGACGCGCGAACAGATTATCAATTTGAAAGCAGCGCTGGAAAAAGACGGAGACACACCCTTTAGCTACGGCACTGTTGTCGCCAAACACCCACGCCGGCATCCAGAACCTGGACAAGGTATTGAATCCACCGGTGTCCAAGCCGTCGACGTCATCTATTCCGGCCGAAAAATGCGTGTCACCGTCAGCCCACTCATGGACTTCGATGCTGTGCTTATCGGGCAGCAGGTTTTGCTCAATGAAGCATTAGTTGTCGTTGCTTGTCTTGGATTCGAAGAAACCGGCGAATTAGTCACCGTCAAAGAATTGTTGGAGAACAATCTTGCTGTGGTCATGGCCCACGCCGATGATCAGCGCGTAATCGAACTAGCCGAACCTTTGCGCAAGATTCACCTGCGAGTTGGCGACCAGCTCACTATTGATTCTCGTAGCGGCATGGCTGTCAGCCGCGTGCAGCTAACCGACATGCAGTCGCTGGTTCTTGAAGAAGTCCCAGAGATCTCATACTCCGATATCGGCGGCTTGAACTCGCAGATTGAGGCCATCAAAGACTCTGTTGAATTGCCTTTCACCCATCCTGAGCTGTACCGGGAGCACGGTCTGAGCGCGCCCAAGGGTATTTTGCTTTACGGGCCTCCAGGCTGTGGAAAGACGCTGATTGCCAAAGCAGTCGCTCATTCGCTGGCCCAGCGTGTTGTTGAACGTAAAGAAGGAACCAGCACACGAAGCTACTTCTTGAACATCAAGGGACCCGAGCTGCTGGACAAATACGTCGGTGAAACCGAACGGCACATTCGACTGATTTTCGCCCGCGCCCGTGAAAAGGCGTTACATGGGGATCCGGTCGTGGTGTTTTTCGACGAGATGGAAGCCCTGTTTAGGACACGTGGAACGGGTGTGTCCTCGGATGTAGAAACGACCATTGTTCCCCAGCTCTTGGCAGAAATCGACGGCGTAGAACGACTGGACAACGTCATCGTCATCGGCGCATCAAACCGTGAAGACATGATTGACCCAGCCATCCTGCGCCCAGGTCGATTGGACGTGAAGATTAAGATTCGCCGGCCAGATGCCCAAGGCGCCACCGAAATCTTCAGCAAGTACCTGACCACTGAACTGCCACTTCACGAGCAAGAATTGGCTGCCGACTCCGTCAACGCAGAAGCCGCAATTCGCCGGATGATCAACTCCACCGTTGATGCAATGTACTCCACGGAACGCATCAATGAGTTCTTGGAGGTCACCTACGTCACCGGACAGACCGAGATTCTCTACTTCAAGGATTTCGCTTCCGGAGCCGTGATTCACAACATCGTTGACCGCGCCAAGAAACACGCCATCAAGGCACTGATCACTAACGACGAACGTGGTCTGAAAATGGAGTACCTGCTGCGTGCGGTGCGCGAAGAATTTGCCGAACACGAAGATATGCCTAACACCACCAACCCTGATGACTGGGCCCGTATTTCTGGTCGTAAGGGTGAACGAATCAGCAATATTCGCTCCCTGGTCAACCGTCAGGCAGCATCATGAGCGCGCGTCGACTTGTAGGATTAGAGACCGAGTACGGGGTCATCCGCCCGCAGATGCCCAAAGCGAATGCCACGGTGCTTTCGGCTCAAATAGTCGATGCCTATGCACAACTAGTTGCTGAGCAAAGCTCCACCGCAACTGCAGCCCGCTGGGACTATGCCGACGAGACTCCTTTGCAAGATGCCCGTGGCTTTGAAATGCAGCGCAGCATGGCACATCCGAGTCAGCTAACTGACGCAGAACCAGAACTTGAAGAATCCGGTATCTGGACCGCGGAATCCATTGCCCTAGACGGTAACGACGCTCGGGTGGGATCAACTCTGTATCAAGAGAAAGATTCCACCGATGTTGTGATGAACATGGTTCTTGGCAACGGTGCCCGGCTGTACGTGGATCACGCTCACCCTGAATACTCCAGCCCTGAATCACTCACGCCACGCGATGCTGTTCTTTGGGATCAAGCCGGCGATGAAGTCATGCGCAGGGCGGCTCAAACCGCTCAGCGTATGGGCAGCGGCGAGCTATTGCTCTACAAAAACAACACGGATAACAAGTCAGTATCTTATGGTGCCCACGAAAACTATTTGGTCCCTCGATCTATCGAATTCTCCTCGATCGTCAGTGGACTGACTCCGTTCTTTGTTAGTCGGCAAATCTTCTGCGGTGCCGGACGTGTAGGCCGGGGCATGCTCAACGAACGCGCCGAGTTCCAGATTTCGCAGCGCGCAGATTTTTTTGAGGCTGAAGTCGGATTGGAAACGACGATTAATCGTCCAATCATCAACACGCGCGATGAGCCACACGCCAATTGGGACAAATATCGTCGCCTTCACGTGATCATTGGTGACGCTAATCTAGGACAAGTTTCCACCCTGCTCAGGGTTGGCACCACTAATTTGGTCCTGTCTCTGATCGAAGCGAACATGGCCCCCGCCCTTGAACTGGTCGAGCCGGTTCTAGCATTGCAACAGATTAGCCACGATCCGAGCCTCACAACGCGCGTAAAATTCCGCGGTGGAATCGAGCTATCGGCCATTGAAATCCAACGGCTCTACCTTGAAGCCAGTGAAAAATATTGTGCGCAGCGCAGTATTGATGATCCTGACACAATCGAAATCCTGACTCGATGGGCTCAAATCCTTGACGTGCTCGAACATGACCCGTTGGAAGCCGCAGACCAAATTGATTGGATCGCGAAGTACAAACTCATCAGTGGCTTTACCGAACGTCATCAGCTCACGCTCGCTGATCCGCGCGTCGCCATGATGGATTTGCAATGGGCGGATTTGCGCACCGATAAGGGGCTGTACTACCGGTTAGCTGCCCGTGGTGCGATCAAGACCCTATTTAGCCAGGAAGAAATCAACCAGGCCGTGGCCACCCCACCAGAGGACACGCGTGCGTACCTGCGAGGGATGGCTCTTCAACGCTATGCGCCATATGTGGTGGCGGCTAACTGGGACGCATTGTCCTTTGCAGTTCCTGGAGCGCGACAGATCAGCCGATTCCACATGTCTGAGCCTCTAGAGGGAACTCGTCAAAGCGTAGGAGACCTCTTCGATGCAAATATGGAGATTTCAGAATTTATCGATGAATTGGCGAGGCGCAAGTAAACAGCGCAGAATAGGTATGAGTCTCAGTACCTAATTCTGGGATTCAATAATTTTAGGAGATCAAGATGACTCAGGAAAGCTTCTCAGCTCGCCGCAATACCCAGAACCAGGCAACAGAGACCGAGCAGGTGCAGGTCAACACCACCGGTCAGTCCGCAGGGGTTGATGACCTGCTCGATGAAATTGATTCGGTTCTCGAGTCCAATGCCGAGGAATTCGTCCGCGGCTTCGTCCAAAAGGGCGGTCAGTAGAAATACTGCGTTCACAACGCAAACATTCACTGGCACTAGACAAGGCAACGCCGCAGGCGAGGGGAAGTAACAACGCGTGGATCGCAGAATTTACGGTCTTGAAACCGAATTCGGACTAACTTACGTCCCATCTGATGGGCGCCGGCTGACTCCAGAAGATGCTGCACGGCATCTATTCAAGCCAGTGGTCAACTGGGGCAGAAGCTCTAATGTCTTCCTGGAAAACGGGTCACGACTCTACCTCGACGTGGGCTCTCATCCGGAATATGCCACGGCCGAATGCGACCAGCTGACCCAACTAATTGCCCATGACCGCGCCGGCGAAGCTTTTATGCTTGATCTCGTTGATCAAGCTGAAGACCAACTGTTGGAAGAAGGCCATGAAGGCCGCATCTACATGTTCAAGAACAATGTGGACTCGGCCGGCAACTCCTACGGTTGTCATGAAAACTACCTCATTCCACGCAAGATCGAATTCAAACGACTTGCAGACATGCTCATTCCTTTCTTGGTCACCAGGCAACTATTGTGTGGGGCCGGCCATCTGATCAACGTGGATGACCAGACCAAGTTCGTCTTTTCTCAGCGAGCAGACCATATGTGGGAAGGCGTGTCCTCGGCAACGACGCGGTCGCGTCCGATTATCAACACTCGCGATGAGCCCCACGCTGATGCCGAATATCACCGGCGTCTACACGTGATCGTGGGAGATTCAACCATGAGCGAGACCACCCAGTTGCTCAAAATTGGTGCCACTGACCTAGTCCTTAGACTGATTGAATCTGGCGAAATTTACCACGATCTGCGCCTTGAAAACCCAATTCGTTCAATCCGTCAGATTTCACACGATTTCAACGGACAAACAGTGGTACGCCTAATGGGTGGTGACGAACCGACAGCGTTACAGATTCAGTGGATCCTGTTCGAATCTGTCACAGAGTTTGTCGCCCGGCACGGAGCACACCATGATCAGGTTGAGCGGGTCCTTGAACTGTGGGAACGCACTCTGCGGGCGATTGAAACTGAAAACTATTCGCTCATTGATCAAGATATTGATTGGGCTATCAAGCACAAATTACTTCATGGCTATGCCCAGAAGAATTCGCTGCCGTTGTCCTCTCCACGACTAGCGCAGTTGAATCTGACCTATCACGATATCGACCCTGCCCGTGGTCTATTCCATGTACTGAAACGCCGTGGTCTGGCATCGAGTGTCGTAACTGATGCGGACATCCGCCAGGCTGTGAATAACCCACCGGCAACGACACGCGCGGCCATTCGAAGTAAGTTTATCCGCGCTGCCAGAGCCAATGGACGGCGCTACAGCGCAGACTGGGTTCACATGAAATACGAGGATGAACCCGGCGGAATCGTGCTCTGCAAGGATCCCTTTGCAACCAGTGATCCCGAGGTGGATAAGCTCATTGAGTTGATGAGCCAGCGACCGTAACTAGCGGGCGGAAAGACTTTTCACAGCTACGAACCCTAGGGTTGTAGCAGTGAGTTTGATACTCAATTGATGAGTATCTCTGCAATTTTAAGTTTTGACTTCAACGAAAGTAGATTCGTGCGAAAAGTATTGGCATTGTGCGCTACTGCCTCGGTTCTAGCCTTGGCAGCCTGCGGTTCTGGTTCATCGTCTGACCTGTCTTCGATTTCGGTCAAGCCTGCGGCTGATGACAACACGGCACCAGAGGTTTCCTTCGATACTCCATTCCTTACCGAAAAGGACGAAGCTGTCACCTTGGAACAGGGCGACGGAGCGGAAATTAACGCAGGCGATACTGTTTCCATCAAGTCGGGGCTGTACAAGGCTATTGACGGTCTGTCTGCCGGCGAAAACTTCACCGGCACGGCAACCGAGATGACTGTTGATGACAGCATGAAGCAGCAGATGCCGGAGCTCTACGATCGTCTCGTGGATTCAAAGGTTGGTGACTGGATCGCATACTCCACCGTCGAAGGAACCCAGCAATCCGATGGCACCGTGGCGGATCCTGAAGAAGGCGCTCGTGCCGAACGCATCATTGTCCTCCACGTTGAAAGCAGCACTGCTGCCAGCGGAACGATGAGCAAGGACGAAGTGGCTAAGCAGAAGAAGGACGGCAAACTTCCAACTGTTAAGGTCACGGACGGTAAGCCAACCATCACCATCCCTAAGGACACCGACGCTCCTAAGGATCTAGTGGTGGACGTTCTCGAAGAGGGTAAGGGCGAAGCTGCTACCGCAACCTCGAAGGTCAAGGCTAAGTACACCGGCGTTACCTGGGCCGATGGTACAGAGTTTGACGGTAACTTCGATGCCGATGAGGGCACTGAATTCTCCCTGGATGGCGTGATTAAGGGTTGGACCGAAGGAATGACCGGTTTGAAGGCTGGTTCCAAGGTCTTGCTGACCATTCCAGCTGATAAGGCTTACGGAAATTCTTCTACGAGCGGATCGCCAACCGGCACCCTGGTCTTCTACGTAGAATTGGAATCTGTGACAGCTGGCGACAGCGAGTAAAGTCCTAAACAACGACTGAGAAAGGCCGTGACTATGTCGTTCGGAGAACGCAACTACGACCGCACCAAGCCTGAGATTGACTTCCCAGGTACCGACGCACCCGAAGAACTGGTCATCACCGACCTAATCGAGGGCACTGGCGCTGAGGTCACCCCAGGTACCACCGTGCAGGCTCACTATGTTGGTGTTGCTTGGTCGACCGGTGAAGAATTCGATTCTTCCTGGAACCGTGGCCAGACTCTAGACTTCCCAGTCGGAGTTGGCATGGTGATTCAGGGCTGGGACCAGGGACTGCTAGGCATGAAGGTCGGCGGCCGCCGTCGCTTGGATATTCCATCCAACCTTGCCTACGGCGAGCGAGGTGCTCCCGGCGCCATCGCACCAAACGAAGCACTGATCTTCGTTGTAGATCTCGTTGGCACCAAGTAAATAGCCAATGAAGCTAAGGCTCCGACATAACACTCGGAGCCTTAGCTGTCTTAAAAGTCATGCTTAAAGCCAAAAGTTGGTTAGTCTAAACTCGTGAGCACAAAGCAATCCAGTGGCCCTAGCAAAGCTGAACGCCTAACCAGCCTCATCTATGCCTTGGCAACCAAATCACGGAAATTTAATGCCGACCGGATCGGGGAATATCTTGTTCCCGATGGTTCTGCAGATACCCGCGAAAAAGCGCTTGATCGACTTAAGGACGATATCCGCAACGATTTCGGACTTCAGCTGATCAAGGAAACCATCGACGGCGTACCGTTTTACAGCATCGATACTACCGACTGGTTCCTGCCGCCGGTGACTTTCAGCCCCTCTGAAGCTGGTGTTGTCGCCCTGGCAGCAAGCCTGTGGAAAGACACCAAACTCCAGTCCTTGGGACTGAACGCCGCCGCGCGAGTCACTGGGCACGGCGATTCAGAATCTCCTGTGGCACCACTTGCCGGATCACTGGTTCCACGCTTATCCATGGATGAACCAAACTTCCGTGACTGTGCCCTAGCAGTATTTAACCGAAAATCGGTGAAGTTTGATTATGTCTCGTCACAAGGGACAAAAACCGAACGCATTGTCGATATGTGGGGGATAGGCCAGCGGTACGGCAACTGGTACTTCACCGGATATGACCACACCCGAGATGATTCTCGAGTCTTCCGGCTTTCACGGGTACAAGGGAATTTCGGTACCTATCGGCATAGCGGCTCAAATCGCGCTTACCATGCACGGCCCGAGAATTTTCAGATGAACCAGGTGCTTCTGGACTTTGACCTCAAGCACCCAGGTTACGTTGCCACCATCGTTCTCCACCGTGACGAAGCTATTCCATTGCGGGCCCAATCGCTCAACGGCAACAACACGAGTTCCGAGCTTCAAATCGGTTATTCAGATCCGCATTCATTTGCCGCAGAGCTCGCCGGTTATGGACCAGCGGTACAAGTGTTGGCACCAGCTGATTTAGCTACGCAGGTTCATCAGTTATTGAAAGATGCAAAAGCCGCACAGATTGCACAGGAGAACCTGGATCACTATCGACAAGTCAAGTTCCGTCCCAACCGTGCCACGGGGCGAGGCACAACGACAACGCAAGTGATGCGCAATATTGACATGATTCAGTATGTCGTCGCGCACGGAGTCGTCAAGATCCAAGAACTCGCAGAACGCTATTCCATGAGTGTCTCAAAGATCCGTGAAGAATTAGCGATGATCATGATGTGCGGTGTTCCTAATGGCCAGCACGATGAACTGATCAATGTTAATGATGGTGACCTTGAATCCGATACAGTCACTATTTCCAATGCAGCGCTCTTGGCAGAACCGCAAAAACTTGCGCCGTTAGAAGCCGTAGCCATTTTGGGTGGATTGAATGCGTTAGCAAGCATCCCAGAATTTGAACATCAGGAAGTCTTGAATTCTGCCTTAGAGAAGGTCAATTCAGCGGTCGCTCGCTTCGAAGGTTGGAACGGTGCCCTAGGTTTTGCACTCTCGAAAGCACGCGAGAACGATATTCCACGCCAACTGGTATCAGCTGCCAAGCAGCACAACGTCGTGTGTATTGATTACTACTCTGCCAGTTCTCGCACGCATCAGCTGCGGGACGTCGAACCCGTTCGAATGATTGAAGATGGTTCAATTCAATACCTACGTGCTTGGTGTCGTAAACGTGAAGATCTGCTGACTTTCCGCGTAGATCGAATTTTGAGTGCGCAAACCTTAGAGGAACACTATGTTCCTTCGTCACGGCATGAAGACCAACAAGATGTTCAGATCCGCTACGAGGCGAGTTCGGATGATCTTGAGATAGTCCTGTATGTAGACACAGAAATATTGCCTATCGTAGAAGCATTCCATCCGACCTCTTGGTCTACTGGAAAAATTGGTCGGGGTTACTTGGCAACGGTGCGATTCTCTGATCATCAAGTTGCGGCACCTTTAGTGGCGCGGCATAGCGGTAAACTGGCTGTGGTTAGTCCCGACGCTACACGCGAACAAGTAACGCATTGGTTGGACGAAGCTATTCGAATGTATGAGGATTAGTAGATGCTTCCTTGGTGGTTTTGGGTCCTGTTGTGGGCGGTAATAGTATTAGCGGCCGTTCTTGCAGCAGTTCTTGCTGGTTTCCGTTTATTCAAGCAGGGCATGGCAGTTGTTGAGGATTTGGGCGATGCTGCTGACAAAGTCAGCTCGGGTCTAAGCCAATCTGGCACGATTGTGGAATACGCCCCAAACCCACGCCGCTACCCTCATGGGACCGACGCAACGCATGGTGATCCCGAGAAGATTCGTAAGTTGCGTGACAAGGGTAAAGCCGAACGCATTGAAGCTCGTCGCTTGCGTAGAATTGCGCGTCGAGCTGAACGTGGCCAAGCTCAAAACATGCACGATCTTCGCCTGTTCTGACGTAGAATTTAGATTGAGAGAAGGGAAATCACATGGGTGGTTTACAGGGATGGCATCTGGTCATCATTATCGTTTTGGCACTGCTACTTTTCGGCGCGCCAAAGCTTCCAGGCTTGGCTCGCTCGATGGGTCAGTCCTTGCGCATTTTTAAGTCTGAAGTTCGCCAGATGAAGGATGACGATCCAAAATCGGAGACTGTCGATGGCACAGTCAATGATCCGAATCCAAATGAAAAGAACAACTCCTAACTTCATCTGTGGCAACAAATAAAGATAAGACACCGCGCAATAAGAAGAAGCGGGTCAAAAACGACGAAGGCCGGATGTCTCTTAAAGAGCATCTGATTGAAGCTCGAAATCGACTTTTTAAGTCGTTGATCGCGTTGACCTTGGGAACTATCGCAGGGTTTTTCGTTTACGACTGGTTACTTGAACTGATCATTGCTCCAGTTCAAGCGGCCGGCGGTTCGGTGAACTTCACGGCAGTGATGTCGCCTTTTGACATCATGATCAAAGTCGCGTTATTCGTTGGAATTCTCGTTTCTTCTCCCGTATGGCTCTATCAGTTGTGGGCGTTTATTGTCCCAGGGCTGAAAAAGAACGAACGTCGCCTTAGCTATACTTTCGTCGCCATCTCGGTGCCACTATTTATTGGTGGCGTCGCTATGGCTTATTTTGTGTTGCCATTCGCTCTGCAGTTCTTTATCAGTCTGGCTCCAGAAAACTCCGAAAATCTCATTAATATCAATGAGTACCTGCCATTTATCATCCGATTGCTTCTCGCCTTCGGCTTGGCGATGTTGGTACCGGTACTGATGGTGGGACTGAACCTGGTCGGAGTTCTACCTGCCAAGGTTATTCTGAAGAACTGGCGAATTACCGTATTCCTCATTGCCGTTGTTGCTGCCATGGCTGCCCCTGGCGGTGACGCCATCACCATGTTCGCTCTCGCTGGTCCATTGTTCTTGACCTTCGCGGCAGCAACGATTTTCTGCTACTTCAACGACAAGAAACGTGTAAAGAAGCAGGCGGCACAGGACGCTGAAAATGAGCGACTAGCACAAGGGGAGTCGAGTACGATCGCCACTCCTGAGCCCATCGACGAACCAAATTCACAGATATAACTGATCGTCAAGAAAGCGAACGGCCACAAGTGACTTCACCCGCGGAACGATACGCGACTTCCAAGGCACGGCAGGTCGAACACGGCTCTGCACTTCCCGACTTCCGCGCAAGTATTTCCTTTGACCTGGATCCATTCCAGACCGAAGCGTGTAGGAAAGTCACTGAGGGCCATAGCGTCCTTGTCGCCGCACCGACCGGTGCTGGCAAGACTGTCGTCGGCGAATTCGCGATCTTCCAGGCACTGCGTGAGAATCGCAAAGCCTTCTACACCACACCCATCAAGGCACTGAGTAATCAAAAGTACTCAGAACTGGTCAACCGCTACGGTGCCAAGCGCGTTGGCCTACTCACGGGTGACACGTCGGTCAACTCTGAAGCCCAGATCGTGGTGATGACCACCGAAGTTCTGCGCAACATGTTGTACGCCGACTCGCAAACGCTCGATGGCCTTGGATACGTCATCATGGATGAAGTCCACTACCTGGCGGATAAATTCCGTGGCGCGGTGTGGGAAGAAGTCATCATCCACCTGCCATCAAACGTTCAAATTATCTCGTTGTCTGCCACGGTATCCAATGCAGAAGAATTTGGCGGCTGGCTAGATACTGTTCGTGGACAAACAGACATTATCGTTTCCGAACACCGGCCTGTGCCCCTGTTCCAGCACGTGATGGTCGGACCAAATATTGTTGATCTTTTTGCTGAGGATGTTGCCTTCGACAAGGTTGCCGAAGGCGAATCCAAAGCAAGCGTCAATCCTGAACTGCGCAAACTAGTACGGACCCACAATTCTGGTGGTCGGGTTCAGCGTGGACGTGGCAAGGGCGGACGCGGACCACAACGGGGTTCTGGTTTTGGCCAACGGGTTAATCGCCCTTCCGTTATTGGCAAACTGGATCGTGCTGGGCTTCTACCTGCCATCTTCTTCATTTTCTCCCGCAAGGGTTGCGACATGGCGGTACAACAATGCGCCATGGCTGATCTTCGACTAACCACTAACGAGGAAGCGGCAGAAATTGCCCAAGCCCTCGATGAAGTGTCTTACCGGATCCCAAGTGAAGACCTTGATGTGCTGGAGTTCTGGGCCTGGCGAGATGGGCTGATTCGTGGCTTTGCCTCCCATCATGCTGGTCTGCTTCCAATTTTTAAAGAGATTGTTGAAGACCTCTTTGCTAGAAACCTCATCAAAGTGGTCTTTGCTACCGAAACCTTGGCATTGGGCGTCAACATGCCAGCCCGGTCCGTTGTTTTGGAAAAGCTCGTTAAGTTCAACGGCGAGTCCCATGTCCAGATTTCATCGGTGGAGTACACCCAGCTGACTGGTCGCGCAGGTCGTCGTGGCATTGACGTCGAGGGGCACTCCATCGTTGTGTGGAACCCTGAGCTCGAACCGGAAGCATTGGCGGGTCTGGCTTCTAAACGAACCTATCCGTTGAACTCTTCCTTCCGACCGACTTACAACATGTCGACCAACTTGTTGGCCCAATTCGGTCGTGAACAAACCCGTCAAATTCTTGAATCGTCCTTTGCCCAGTATCAGGCAGACCGTTCCGTGGTGGGAATGGCCCGACAGGTGCGTTCCAAAGAAGAATCACTGGCAGGATACGCGAAGTCAATGCAATGCCACCTCGGCGACTTTACTGAGTATCTGAAGATTCAACGTAACTTGTCGACGCTCGAGAAATCCGCGGCAAAGAACCGGCGCACCGAACGACGTTCGGCTGCTGAACGCTCTCTACAAGCGGTGATTCGCGGGGATGTGGTGGACCTTCCTGGTGGGCGTCGCTTCGGCCGGGCTGTGATCGTTGAGCTTGATACCGCGATGTACAACCCACGACATACCGTGCTCACCGATGAAGGGCAACTACGCCGGTTGTCGGCTGAAGACTTGAACGGTCCAGTTGAAATCATTTCGCGAATCAGAATCCCCAAGGGATTCACCGGTCGTGCGCCCAAGGAACGCCGGGACTTGGCCTCATCACTGCGAAACGCTGTGGACGACCATCGCCCGCCGCGCCAAGATGCGCAAAGCTTTAACTATGATGGCGCGGACTCTTTTGAACGTGAGATCGCCGCGATGCGGATGGAGCTGAAAGATCATCCGTGTCACGCCTGCTCGGAGAAGGACCAGCATATGCGCTGGGCCGACCGGTACTGGAAGCTGAAAAAAGATACTGATAAGGCTCGTCGAGCCATTCGTGGGCGCACCAATACGATTGCGACACAGTTCGACAAGGTGTGTAAAGTTCTCGAACAGTTCGAATACCTCACTCCTTCGGGTGAAAATGATGACCTTACGCTCACGGACTCAGGCCGCCGACTGCGCCGGATCTATGGGGAACGTGATCTGCTGACCAGCCAAATCCTTGAGACCGGGAAGCTGAGCAAGCTCAATGCAGAAGAACTTTGCGCGGTAGTTGCCAGCTTGGTGTATCAAGCTCGTCGCGATGGTGATCGCCCAGATCCAAAGATGCCGACCGATAAGGTAACCGATATCTGGGATACCACCATCAAGATCTGGGGTGCACTCTCCGACGCGGAAGAAGCGTTGAATTTGGATCCTACGGCTCCGCCAGAATCCGGATTGATCTGGCCCATGTACAAGTGGGCCAGGGGATCGAGTCTGAATAGCGCACTGCGTGGGACCGATATGGCACCTGGCGACTTTGTCCGCTGGGCCAAACAGGTCATCGATACCTTGGACCAGTTCGCCAAGAATACCGATCTACCCCCAATGCTGGTGCGTAATGCCTTCAAGGCAGTGGATCAGGTCAAACGCGGAGTTGTGGCCTACTCAAATGTTTTGGCTTAGCCCGGTGCTAGAGCCAATAAGAACTTACTAATTTGGTGTACGAGAAAAGGGAGCACGCTGATGGCAAAAACGCTGTACCGCAACGGGGCAGTTTATTCCGCCGCAGATCCATTTGCGACCGCCATGGTGGTCGATGGAGATACGATTTCTTGGCTAGGCGGTGAGGACGCGGCGCAGCGTCACGCAGAATCGGTAGATCAGGTGATCGATTTACGTGGTGGGCTGGTGACTCCGGCCTTCGTTGAGTCACACACCCACCTTGCCGCACTGGGCCGTACCTTGGCAGGTTCAGATCTCAGCTCAGCTTCCTCGGCGAGCTCGCTGCTGTCCCTCGTGGCAACTAAGGGACAAAAGTCCAGCAAGATCGTTTTGGCTCAGGGTTGGGATAACTCGGACTGGGCGCAACAGGACCTGCCGAGCGAGCACGACCTGACCAGCGCTGCTGACGGTCGTGCCTACTATCTTTCGCGTCGTGATGTGCACAGCGCTCTTGTCAATCAGGAGCTCTTGGACTTCCTGGGATTGGGCTATCTGAAGCCGGGAGTTGTCTCTGGCAACGACCACGATGAAGTTCGTTTAGCATTGGCCAAGGCACAGAAAGCCGACCAAGCATTCCAACGATTGGCCCTTGAACACTATGCCTCACGAGGCTTTGCCACCGTCGTAGAAATGGCTGCACCCCAATTAGAAGGTCGTGCAGCTTTGGATCAGCTCTTGGCAGAGGATCAGCCAAATTTGCCTAAGGTGTACGCCTTCTGGGGCGAAATGGTCAACGATGAAGATGCCGCTGATGAGCTCTTCGCTTCATTCCCTACCGGCCGATTATTGGGCTTGGGTGGAGATCTGAAGGTTGATGGCTCCCTTGGTAGCCACACTGCCTACCTGCGCGAAGACTATAGCGATCGCCCTGGTGAACGCGGCACCTTGTATCTGAGCAAGGAAGAGATCGCGGCACACATAATCGCGTGCAGTAATCGCGGAATCCAGGCGTCCTTCCACGTCATCGGTGACGGTGCACTGGACGAGGTGCTTGACGCATTTGATCTGGCCGCTGAACAGATTGGTATTTCCAAGGTCCAGATGGGGCGCCATCGCCTAGAACATGTGGAAATGGTTGATGAGGCTACGCGCGCACGGCTCTTAAAGTACGCACTCACGGTCTCCATGCAGCCAGTGTTCGATACAGCGTGGGGCGGTTCGAATGGTATGTATGTGCAGCGATTGGGTGATCGTGCCTCGTCGATGAACAACCTATCCGCGATGCTGTCAGCTGGTGTCCCATTGGTTCTCGGCTCCGACGCACCAGTGACCGAGGTCGACGGGTGGGAGGTCGTGCGTGCAGCCATGAACATGTCTAACGAGCAGGCTCGTATTTCAGCCCGGGCTGCGTTCTTGGCTCAAACTCGGTCCACGTACCGCGCCATGGGAGAGATGAATCCCTTGGCGGGTCAGCTGGCCATTGGTGCTCAGGCAACCTTCGCCGTGTGGACTGCCTCTGAACTTGCTGTGCAGACCCCGGATGTTCGTATTAGTTCTTGGAGTACCGATGCGCGTGCTGGTACTCCGATGCTGCCTGTCGTTGATGAGGAGATTCCTCAGTGTTTGCGCACCGTTCGTGCCGGAATTACGATTTTCGACAATCTTGAACAGGCGGATTAGCTCATAGCGAAAGTCTTGACTTCAACCGTATTAAATTCGCCAAGTTACGTCTGACTAGTAGCGTCTAGATAAAGATTGAAGTCATTAGATGGTTGACAGCCTAGGTGGGTCACCCACTAGGCTGAGGTAAGCGCCTCTTCGTGATGCACAAGCATTGCGTTCGAAACGACGCAATATAAACAACGATCCTCAGTGACCTTAGATAACATTTTGTTCCTTTTTGCGGGCAGAATAGGGCCGAAGTCACTGAGGATCGTTAGTTTATTCAGTGTCTTGGATGATCTGGCGAACTAATGGTGACTATAATTTGAGTTTGGACTATCTCTTCTTGATGTGTCTGCGGCTAGTTGGCTAGCTCTGCGCCTTCCAGGAAGAAGTTTTTGTTGTATACCCAGAAAGGTGTCGCCGAGTGCGCGTCATTACAATCATCCCGACCTATAACGAGCTGGAGTCGCTCCCGCTAACCGTAGGGCGGTTGCGATCCGCTGTTCCGGATTCTGATGTATTGATCGTTGATGATAATTCGCCTGACGGCACGGGTGAACTGGCCGACAAGATGTCGGCTGAAGACTCAAATATCCACGTACTTCACCGCACTGGCAAGGACGGCCTGGGTGCTGCGTACATCGCCGGCTTCGAATGGGCGCTAGCTCGCGATTACGATGTCTTGGTGGAAATGGACGCAGATGGCTCGCACATGCCTGAGCAACTTCCACGCTTGCTAGAGGCCAGCGCTGCAGGAGCCGATCTGGTGATCGGTTCACGCTGGGTCAAGGGAGGAGAGGTCGTCAACTGGCCGCTACTTCGCAAGGTCATTTCCCGCGGCGGGAGCTTCTACTCCCGTACCATGCTAGGCCTGCCTTTGCGCGACATTACCGCAGGCTATCGTGCATTCAAACGCGAGACCTTAGAAGCCATTGACTTCGATGCCGTGGAATCACGCGGTTATGGTTTCCAAGTCGATATGACTTTCCGCGTGGCTATGCTCCGTAAGAAGATCGTCGAAGTTCCTGTGACCTTCGTGGAACGCGAACTTGGTGCATCCAAGATGAGCGGAAATATTGTTTTCGAAGCAATGTGGAATGTTACTCGTTGGGGCCTAGGCGCCCGTTGGAAGAAGCTAACTTCTAAGAAGTAGATTTCCTGTAATGGTGCGCATCGAGAACTCTCTTGTTGCGTGCCATTACTGGCTAATGGCGTTTTCTTAATAGCGGCATACTTTGCCGTAAAACACTTCAGGGCTGGCCACACAATTTTTCATTGTGTGGCCAGCCCTGAAGTATGTAACAAGCCTATGCTGGATATTCCAGCATGTTTTGGGGGAGTGCTATACAGCTTCCCCGCGAGAAGCGCGTAGCTGTGCTAGGCGGTCTGCCAGAGTCTTTTCCAGTTCTTCTTCACTACGACGCTCAAGAAGCATGTCCCAGTGGGTACGAACAGGCTTTTCGGCGTTAGCTTCTTCCATCTGGGCTTCGCCGTGGACGAGCTTAGCTTCTTTGCCGGTCTTGGTGTGCCAGACTGCTGGAATTTCAGCTTCAGCTGCAAAGACAACAAAGACGGTTTCTCCGTCTTCGGTACGGTATTCCACGCGCTGACGGGCAGCTGGCTCCACACCTGCCTCAGATTCCATGCTCTGTGCACCCAGGCGCATGCCTCGTAGGCTGCGATCGCTCATGTTTTCCCTCCGCGATGTTTAAAGAATTCGCTACACGTACCAACGTTTGGCACCAAGAAATAATTCCAGCCAACAAGGGGATCTGAATTCTTTGGTACCAAAACATCCATTATACGCGTTAGCGGCGAGGTGCATGGTCTGCACCTCGCCGCTAATGATGATCTAGTTGTGAAACTAGATACCGCTACACCTCGTTGCTAGGTGCAGGTGGAGTCGATGGGGAAGTCGGGGCAGCGTTGCCGCCCAATGCTCCGCCAATGCCCTTCAAGGCCTCGGTTAGCTCGCTTGGGATAACCCAGAGAGTATTGGACGTACCTTCTGCAAGCTTAGGCAAAGTCTGCAGGTACTGGTAAGCCAATAGTTCATGATCAGGGCGACCAGCGTGAATTGCGTCGAAGACCTTCTGAATAGCCTGAGCTTCACCGTCAGCACGCAGGATTGAGGACTGTGCGTCACCTTCGGCCTTCAGGATCTCAGCCTGTCGTTGACCTTCAGCAGTAAGAATCGCCGACTGCTTGGTACCCTCTGCGGTCAAGATGGCTGCACGACGATCACGTTCTGCTCGCATCTGCTTTTCCATCGAGTCCTGGATCGACAGTGGTGGATCAATGGCCTTGAGCTCCACGCGTGAAACACGAATGCCCCACTTGCCGGTGGCCTCATCCAGAACGCCACGGAGCTGGCCGTTGATCTGGTCGCGGCTGGTCAAAGCCTCTTCCAGGTTCAAACCACCGACGACGTTACGCAGGGTGGTCGTGGTCAGCTGTTCTACGGCCTGAATGTAGTTGGCAATCTCGTAGGTTGCCGCACGTGGCTCAGTAATCTGGAAGTAGACCACGGTATCAATGGATACTACGAGGTTATCTTCAGTAATTACTGGCTGTGGTGGGAAAGAAACCACCTGTTCGCGCAGGTCAAGCAGCGGCAAGAGTCGATCCACAAATGGGATCAACAAAGTTAGGCCAGGATTTAGGGTGCGGCTGTACTTGCCGAGGCGTTCAACAATGCCTGCGCGTGCCTGTGGCACGATGCGTACGCTACGCAGCAGGACAATGATCACGAAGATCGCCAGAACGACAAGCACGATAGTTACACCAAAACCATTAGAACTCATGGTTGGTACTCACTTTCATTGTGCTGGATGATGAAGAATTCATTTGAAAACTGATCAGCTTTCAGCTGGATCTGCGGGCTTAGTGGTGAGATACGCGGTAGCGCCGTCAATCCGTGAAACCACGCCGTACGTTCCAGGTGACATGGTTGGAACGTCCGGCTCTGCACGAGAAGTCCAGATTTCGCCCATGATCTTGGCTGAGCCTGAAATCCGCGAAGTGGGTTCGAGGATCAGAGCATCAGCACCGATCAGCCGATCGATATTTGAACGGAACCCCGCAGGCGACTTCTTGAGGTGCCTGACCGCGATAGGGCGAACAAGCAGAATCATGAGTAGTGAAACAATGCAGAAGACAACTACCTGCAACCACATAGGACCGTTCAGCAGGGCTACCGTGACCCCTCCAAGAGCGCCAATGCCCAGCATGATGAAGTACAGGTCAAGTGAAAGCATCTCGATGATGGCCAACAGAAGGAACAACGCAAGCCAAATCACCCACGCGTTACTTATGATCCAATCAGCGGTAGTCATGGAATCCACCTAATTTCTCATAGGACAAGGGCCAGAAGCTTTGGCCTTTCTTCTATTCTGCCGTATGAAGAAAGGGAAGTACGTAGTCATTTTGGGGTATTTTCTATGCCTTAGGGATGAAAACATGTACTCCGAAGGAAGCTGTTACCCGTTGTTCACCCAGATACTGAACTTTATTTCGAAGCTCCTCGGGCTGCAGATGATGCCCGGCAGGGCCCATAAACGCTAGGTTATAAAGATCCTCGGTATTCAAGTCCATCTGATAAGTCAGTTGTTCGGTGTGCTTCAGTTGAAAGTCATTGGCATCGAACTTTTCCACCAGAGAAGCTAACTTACCATCCGCAACCGAAAGCATATCCAAGGGTTCGATAACTTCATTGAGATGATCTGGTTCGCCGGTGACGACAATGCACAGTCCGTGATCACGCAACACGCGTCGAAACTCGGCCGGGTTATGTGGAGCAAAACAGTTCAGCACCACGTCTCGTGAAGCATCAGCGGAAGGCAAGCGACGCCAAACGTCCCATACCAAGGCCAACGTGTGGGGTAGCTTCGCTGCCCTTCGCATGGCATAGCGTGAGATGTCTAAGGCGAGGGCATCGTGGTTGGTAGCAGTCGAAGTGCCCAGTATTCGATTGAGGTAGTAGCCGGTACCGGCACCAGCGTCGAGCAAATCAAGGGAGCTTGATTCCTGATGTCCACGGACAATTTCCGCGATCTTATTGGCCAGTGGTGCATAGTGCCCACGGCTTTGGAAGGCATCTCGTGCTTGGACCATAGCCGAAGTGTCTTCGAGAAAATTGGTGCCCTTACCCGTCAAAAAGTTAAAGTACCCTTGCTTCGCTGCATCAAAGCGATGGTCAGAGTCGCAGACTAACGTCTTGCGTGACTCGTCCTTGAAGTACAAGGGTAGTTCGCAAACGGGGCAGGTCACCGTGGTTTCGTTCGAAGGCATTAGAAGTTCAAGACCTTTTTAGCGGTAGCGACATCCATGTTTTCGTGACGCCACAACTCCGTTTCGTTGATCAGTGAACGAGTTTTCGCCTTATCGATGTAGACGGTACCGGACAGATGATCCGTTTCATGCTGCACTATTCGTGCCTGCCACCCGCTAAATGATTGCGTGTGTGATGCTCCATCACGCTCGTTGTACGTTGCCGTGATGTCTGCGGGGCGCGTAACTACACCTTGGAACCCTTCAAAAGACAGGCATCCCTCATAAAATTCCGCTGTGCGTTCCGAAGCGGCGGTGTAGGTGGGATTGAAAATTTCGAAATACTCTAACGGTTCTCGTTCACGCTCGGATGCAATTGATTCCGGTATCGGATACAAGTCTTCAAGCACAGCAATCTGAAGGGGAATGCCTATCTGGGGTGCGGCCAGACCTACTCCCGGTGCGTCGTACATCGTCTGGCGCATGGCTTCTAATAGTTCTTCCAGCAGTGGTTGCTTCAGCTGACCGGTGTACGGGATTGCCTGTCGTCGAAGAACTGGATGGCCAAGCTGAACAATTGGCAGGACCAGGTTATCGTCAGCAGTTTCTAAAACTGAGGTGACTAGTTCGATGAGCTGTTCGTCGGTGTATTCGGTGTTCATCGGGATGCGGTGGTCCGTTCTACGTCGTGGTGGCGGTTTAGCTGCGCTAACCGTGAGGCCAATCGTGCTTTTTCGGTGGCGTGCAGCATGTGGCCTAGCTTCGATAGGTCATCTTCAGCATATAAATGAACTTCGATGTCTTTGTCGTAAAAGACATCGATCAGGTTCGCCAGTCGCCGTTCCTCATCCATAGGCATCGTTTCGCTGGACGGTATTTGAGTCACGTGCCAGCATGAGAATCGAGAGGCAAGCTCGAGATAGTCAGCAGTATTGCGCCTAGTTCTGCAGATCTGATCAAAACTAATCCAGATTGTCCCGTCCCGGAGCTCAACGGGGCCAATTTGGTCGTATCCGATTTTGATCCATTCGTCACCACAGATCGTGGGAGCTGACTGGGGGAGTAGGGTTAGCGAACCCCTACGGTAGCCCTCGGGCGTTGCTTGTAGAGAAGTACTGAGCAGCCGGTAATCAAACTCATGGTCCAACTCGTAAACTTCGAAGTCGCTACGGATGCTGCCGATGATCGGTTTCACTAGATGGTGAAAGGAATCGTCGTCTAACAGTTTTTCGGGTTCGTAATTTGAGGTCGTCACTAACTGAATGTCATGCTGCTCGCAGTACTTGACCAGTTTGCCCATGAACATCGCATCGCCGGGCTCGGTGCAGTGAAATTCGTCGAAAATCAGTACGTCGATTTCGGAGAGTTCACGTTCGAGACCTTGTATAAAGATGGCACCTAAAGTTTGACCGGGTGCGCGATTTTTGGGGGAGTTCAAGTGATGAAAGAACTCATGAAAATGAAATCTCTTAGTAAGAGCTTCTGGAAGATGTGCCACCAAGGAATTGGTAATCACCGTTTTTCCTCGGCCGGGTGGTCCATAAATGTATACGCCCCGTCGTTTATGTGGGGCTTTTGATCCCACCGATTCACTCAAGATTCTGATTAATTCACCTTGAGTAGGATCGGCAGTAATGCCAGCACTGGCTAGCGAGCCCAAGATCTTTTCGGCTAGGGCGTTAGCAGCCGGAATTTGTGTCGACGATTTGAGCATGTCTAAATTTTGCCATTCTCTGCTGTGACGGCCAATTTAACTCCTGGCAAGCAGCGTACGGCAACGTGTGAGGAATGCGCTTCTTCGGTGTGTTGATTGGCCCTGAGTGGACGGATTGTTGTTGGGTGGCACGGAAACTTCTGATTCTAGGGGTGTCTGGCATGACCAATCCGAGTGTTTTGATGGGACGATTGGTAGTTTCCGGACCGCAGAAAGTCCTAGTCAAATTCGAAGTTACGCATATCAATTCAGATGAATTATTCAGGGGACAGGTGGCAGGTTTAGCTCAAGAGCCTCTATTTCAAGTGAATTTTTCCGATCCCTATCGCTTTTAGAAGCAGTAAGCCCATAATGGACACACTCACCAAACTGGTCGGGTTGGGACCTGTTGGTTAGTACTACAGTGCAATGGGCTCAGGGAGTGTTTGCGATGACTAGTGAATATAGCGTTCCAACGGCGCAATCAGGGATCATATCGGGTGATTTGCTTGATATGACAGTGACAGTCCTCAAGACGTTATCTGAGCCATTGCGACTTCAAATGCTGTGGGCTTTATGCGAAGACGATCTCACGCTGTCAGAGCTTGCGCAGTTGATTGGTGTCAGCCCAACGGTAGCTAGCCAATTGCTGTCACGCTTGCGAACCGCTGGTGTTTTACAGACCAATAAATCTGGACGTCACGTGATCTACTCGATGCATGATGAGCTCTCGCGTCAGTTCATTCGTCAGACCTTGGACTTCGCTGCGCACCGTCTGGCCTTGCAAGAATCAGTAGCCGAACAACTACATTGACCTTGCGAGATTCACTAGATAAGTACGCTGTTTCACCTGTTCCCGCTAGCATTATGAGAAAGCCGATAATCTACATTATGTAAAGTACTGTAAATCTGACTCTCCCCACTGAACCCGCTAATCCACGCAACCGTCGAACCTACAGACCGCGAAAGCGCACAACGGCAGATCTGATCTGAAGCATCGGGTTCAGCAAAAAGCTGCCTCTAGTTTGCCTGCCGATTCGTCTCCGAGGACTCGAACCAACGGAACGTTGACATCCTTTGGACTGTCCGCGGCCAATTGTTTTGTCTGGAGGCAACAAGGGTTAGAGCTCAATGACCTAGCACCGGAGCACCAATGGTTGTAGGCACCAGAGACATTTGAACTCGAGATCAAGATAAGCTGTTGGTGATTAATCGTGGTCGTGAGACTCCCCCAGATTTTAAGGACGAACGCAGGATTATGTCACCCAAGGTTTTGTACCGAACAATCGCGCGGGCGGAAGCAGTTACGTGGACGTTGCTGATTCTCGCCATGGTTCTTAAATATGTCGTGAAGGTTGGCGACTGGCCGGTATCAGTTGCTGGTTTCATACACGGCTTCGTGTTCCTGTCGTACATTGCTACTGCGTTATTGGTGGGCATGAACCAGCGATGGAGTAAGAGGTTGATCCTTACTGCTGCGGCAACCTCTGTGATTCCATATCTAACCGTTCCGTTCGATCAGTGGCTAGAACGTAGGAACCAATTGAATGGTGCTTGGCGTACTGAATCAACCGATCATCCCAGAGATAACAAGTGGCTAGATCGGACCATGAGATGGCTCGTTGCTCGTCCAATTCCAACAGCCATAGGTTTATTTATCGTTGTTGTGGCCGTCTTTTCGGCATTACTGGTTATGGGTCCTCCAGGAAGCCCAAGCTAATTGCATTTTCAGCGGTGACGCGGAATTAACACTCGCAACGGTGACACCCTTGAGGAGCAATCGATGAGGTGCCAAATATTTGGCCGTTCTAGGTTGCGCTCAACTTTCTTTGCTGTCGGCGGTCTCTATTGAGACTGACTCGACTGCGATTTAATCATTCGTGGTATCGCTTTGATCATGATGATCATTGCTACGAGTTCAACGAGAGTCTGTGTGACTACGACTGTCGCAGCCATCGAATAATCTTTTGGCAGTGCAAGGGCTATGGGAAGCACAACCAGCGAATTCCTAGTCACTCCGCTGAACGTTGCGGCCCGTAGTTCGATGATAGAGAGCCGAAACAATCTTCCAACTGCAAACGCGCAAATGCCAGCGACTAGAGCAAACACCGTGAAAATCAAGATTGTCTGGAACAGTCGGTCGGTATGCTCAGACAGTGAAATGATCTGGGAACCGGATACGCAAAACAGTGTCCCCATCATGGCTGGGACCATGAAATCGCCTGCGGTCTTGGACACGCTGCTTACCGCTGTCCACCTTTTACTGAACACTTGGGTAGCAAGCGCGAGCAATAACGGTATGAAGATCAGCAGTATGAGTGCTTCTATAAAAGGCCCGGGCGTGAAGAGGGTCAACGATGACTTTCCAACGATAAAGATCATGTAGAGCGGGATTAGTGCCATTTGGGCAAGCAACAATAAAGGAGTCGTGGCTAGCAATTTGTGGCTCGCTCCCCTAGCTAGTCCAGAAAACACGATCACATAGTCAATGCACGGTGCCAGAAGTACCAGTGCAATGCCGATCAAGACAGGCTTATCGCCCTGTACGAATCTAGTGAGTATGAAAACTATTGCTGGGACCAGGATGAAGTTGATAACCAATAGGGCGGACATAAATCTGAAGTCTCGCCACCCGTTCACTAACCGGGTCAGCGGTATGCTCAGGAAAGTCACGTAGAGAAGCAGGCACAGAAGCGGATTGATCAAGGCCGCTAGACCCGCGCGACTTGAAGGAAAACCAATGCCGGCCAAACAGCCAGCAGCGATGGCAAAAAAATAAAGCGCGATCTGATGCTTATCCATCCAAGCTGCAAATCCTTGCAATAAGATCACCCTTCTGGTTCAAGTGAGGATTTAGGAAGCGGATAGCGGACGAGTCTTCCGCACCTCTCCCCTAGGATGCTGTGGCTGAAGCGACACTGCCACGAGTCTGAAAACGACGCCAAATACTTTGCCGGAATCCCTATCATGAATATATGAAGCAAAGTATGAGCAAGTGGCCTTGGTTAGCGTTCATAGATATTCTGCTGATCATTCTCTTCGCATTGTTAGGCCGGCGCGAACATGAACATGGGTTGGCCATCAGCGGAATCTTGATAACTGCCCTACCATTTATCATCGGCTATGCCATAGCAACTGGACTATCACGACCATGGATATCCATCAATAAACTGTGGCCGACCGGAATTCTCATCTGGCTCGGCACGGTAGTTTTGGGTGTTGCTGTGCGCCTATTGATGGGACATACGGCAGCAATTTCCTTCGTGATCGTCACTTTCGTCGTGCTTGCTATCTTCTTGCTCGGTCGACGCGCAGTTTCTACTCTTATCGCCAAACGTTCACAGCAACAAAAGGCCTAGCCCGTAGGAGCCTGCGGCGACCAAGCTACTGGAGAAGGTACCCAGGATGAATTGTTCTGCGGCACGATGATCTTTCAATTCAGAGAACCGACCTAATCCCTTCACTGCCAAGACGATAGCTATCCCCTCAGGCCAGCCTGCCCATAACGTGCTGACGATGGCCGCTCGTTCAAGGAGTCCGATCCATAAACCGCCTCGAAGCGGAGAAGGGTCGGACTCCTTTCTGCTTAGTTCGGAATCATTTCTGGCAGCGTGGCGGAAGATGAGCTCAGTAAATGGCCCACCGAAACTGACCGCAAAAATGCTCGAGAGCATCACCACGTACAGCGCTGGCACGTGAGATGAATGGCCAGGCGTACCGGTCGCGACTGACAGCACCGCAGCAGTGAGAGCCAGAAGGCCGGAAATAACAATCAGAACTTCACGCCAACGTGCGCGTTGCCCCATTGCGTAACCCATATAGGCAGCCGCGCAAGAAAGCACGGCAGCTAGGCTCAAACTGCCCCATGCAGTCCAATACATCTACGACTCCCCTAACATTTTCAGTTGGCGAGTCAGAGAATAAGCTGCCTCATCCATCATGCGATTTGCCTCAAACCATAGCGCTGCAGAAAGACGGGATGAGACCGCTTGCTGGGTGATTCCTAATTCCTGGGCGATCTGTTGCTGCGTCAGACCTTCGTCAGCCAAGGTGCCCGCCTCCCAGGCCGTGGCCCTGCGCTTGGAAACGATGCAGGCAGTTAACTGAAGTTCGGCTTCCAGTCGTGTTGCCTCATGCGATGGGCCGTGTACGGCCAGGTGCGCATTCGTATTTTTGGATCGTTCGACCGCAACCCGTGCATATTCAAAAGCAGGTCCGCGTCCGGCACGGGTTTCTTTCGGCAATGGAGTCTCCACCTGGCCGAAACCAAGTCCTACGCTCCAGTCCCCTGATGCTGCCATCATGACGGCCAAGCGAATTGCTTCCGAAGCATCGTCCATTACAGCTTGAACTTCATCTCCAGCTGTACGCTGGAATGGGCGCACCACAGGAACCGTGGCATTGGCCTGTTCAATGAGGGTTTGCACTTTGTCTTCCGACGAACGGGATCGCCGTTGGTCAATGGTCAGAACAATCATGGAACAATTCTAAATCATTGTAAAAAGAAATACTAACTTTAACCATTGTTCGCAGCGTAGAGAGTCTTGACTGAATAATCGCCGAATCACCATTTTCGACTAGAGTTGAAACTAAGTTATAGGTCTTCAGCTTGGAGACTCAGATAGTGAAAGGCGCAGCAATGGTTACTGCATTCGTCATGATTCAGACGGCAACCGACAGCATCCCCGAGTGTGCTCAGCAAATCTCTGCAATTTCAGGGATCAGTGAGGTTTATTCCGTCGCTGGTGACTGGGACCTCATCGCGGTTGCGCGGGTTCACAAGCACGAGGACTTGGCAGAAGTTATTGCCAATAAGCTCTCCAAGATTCCAGGCATTCGTGGCACGCAAACCCATATTGCTTTCCGCGCCTACTCGGAACACGATCTGGAGGCAGCTTTCTCTCTGGGGCTTGACGACTAGTACAAATCCCTAAGCTGATACAAGAACGGGTTCTGGTTACTGCTTGTACTAGCAGTAACCAGAACCCGTTCTTGTTTAACCTAGTGGGCCTACTCCCCTAGGATCTGCTGAGTCGTCTGTGACCAATTGTCCAGAACTGACTTCGCGGCCCCGGAATCGATAGATTCGGCGGCCTTTGTCAGCGCTGCACCCATTCGATCTTCAAAGTTTCCTTCGCTTGAAGGGTCGAAGGCCACCATTCCAGCAGCTGCATTCAGTAGCACCGCGTCACGCACTGGCCCCTGAGCGCCGGTAACAATCTGCCGTACAACCTCTGCGTTATGTACCGCGTCTCCGCCACGTAGTTGCTCGAGGCTCGAACGTTCAATACCTAGATCTTGGGCATCAAAGGAGAACTCGGTGACCTGACCGTCACGCACTTCCCACACCTGGTTGCCAGCGGTGGTTGTTAGTTCGTCCAAACCGTCATTACCGCGGAAAACAAGACCACGTGAACCGCGCCGTGCAAGAACGCCAGCCATAATCGGTGCCATGACCAGATCTGAGCAGCCCACAGCAGAGGAGCTAGGCAGCGCCGGGTTGGTCAATGGCCCCATGAAGTTAAAGGCAGTGGGAACCCGTAGCTGCCTTCTCGCAACGGCAACGTGTCGCATCGAAGGGTGGAAGACGTTGGCGAAGCAGAACGCAATTCCAACCTTGTTGTAAACCTCTACAAGCCTCTCAATTGGTACATCGAGGCGCACGCCCAGTGCTTCAAGGACATCTGCCGAACCGGAGGAAGAAGAAGAGGCGCGGTTACCGTGTTTAACGATGTTGATTCCCGCTCCAGCGCAGACCAGGGTGGCCATGGTGGAGATATTAACCGTGTTCTGACGATCTCCGCCGGTTCCTACAATGTCCAATGTTTGTGCTTCGATGCTCAACGGCTTCGCATTAGCGACCATGGAATCAACGAGTCCGGTGAGTTCCGCGACGGTTTCTCCCTTGGAGCGTAAGGCAACCAAGAAGCCGGCGATCTGAACATCGCTGGCTTCGCCGCTCATGATCTCATTCATGGCCCAAGCTGCCTGAGTGCGGCTGAGATCGCCACCGCCAATCAGAGTGGCCAAGAGATCTGGCCATGTTGGGAACTTTTCGTTTTCAAGGCTCGTTGACACATATGAAAGCCTATCGAGCCAGCCGTCGCAGTCCCAATTCATGTCATCAAATGATGTGTCTCAAGTCGCTAAAAACCTAGTGATTCTGGGGATAAATAGGGCACATGAGTGTTGCATAAATGAATGTTTCGTGAGACTCGCCGAATCAAGCTCTACGAATTGTAGAAAGAGTTTTCTTCGTACTTCCGCGTGTTTCCGCGGTTGTTCTCGCTATGTGGCGCAAAAAACCGCCGACAACCCCTTTCTGCATTGGTATCTGAGGGGCATTTAGAGACATAATGTCAGTGTGACAACTGCGACTCATGCCCCAAATACGACGGCGCCACATGCGCCGAACCGCCCAAACATGGTGTCGGTGGGAACGATGGTGTGGCTCTCCAGCGAGCTCATGTTCTTCGCCGCCCTCTTCGCCATGTATTTCAGCCTTCGGGCTGCCGCGCCCGAACTATGGGCGACTGAAACTGCCAAACTTAACGTGCCGTTTGCGCTGGTTAACACCCTGATCCTGGTGTCCAGCTCGTTCTCGTGCCAGCTTGGTGTGTTCCGTGCTGAAGAATTCAAGCCTCGCCGTACCGGCGGACTGTTCAATTTCAAGGAATGGGGAATGATCGAATGGTTCATTCTTACCTTCATCCTTGGTTCGATCTTCGTCTCGGTCCAGGCTTATGAATACGTCACTCTCGTTCACGAGGGTGTAGCACTGAACTCGAACTCCTACGCTTCGGCCTTCTACATGACCACCGGCTTCCACGGCATTCACGTCACCGGTGGCCTGATTGCATTCCTGCTGATCATCGGTCGTGCAATGCTGGCTAAGAAGTTTGGCCACTTCGAAGCAACGGGTTCCATCGTTGTGTCTTACTACTGGCACTTCGTTGACGTTGTTTGGATCGCGCTGTTCGCGATCATCTACTTCTTGAAGTAGCAACTTTTAGTCATTAGTTGCCACACCAAGAAGTACGGCAACACCACACCAAAGAAACTAAGTGAGGAACCAGCAAGTGAAGGCTCTTTCGAAAAAGCGCCGCCACCCGCTCGCCGCTGTGGCCCTGCTTCTGTTTGGATTGCTGATTACCGGCAGTCTCTACACCGCAGCAGGAAACATCAGCGAAGCGAAGGCCGCTGAGACTACCGCAGCATCGCAGACCGATGTTGACGAGGGTCAGAAGCTTTTCGTGGCCAACTGCGCTACCTGCCACGGAATGCGCGCTGAAGGCTCGGACTCCGGTCCGTCGCTGATCGGTGTTGGCGCCGCATCTGTTGACTTCCAGGTCGGTACCGGCCGTATGCCAATGCAGATGCAGGGCCCTCAGGCCCAGGCAAAGCCAGCCCAGTTCGACGACAAGCAGATCTCCCAGCTGGCTGCTTATGTCGCCAGCTTGGGTGCAGGTCCAGCGATCCCGGATGAGGAATACCTCGATACCACTCAAGGCGATGCAGCTCACGGTGGAACCGTCTTCCGCGTCAACTGCGCTATGTGCCACAACGCCGCCGCTGCCGGTGGTGCTTTGACCCGAGGCAAGTTCGCTCCGACCTTGACCGGCGTATCCGAGAAGCACATCTACGAAGCGATGGCTACCGGCCCACAGAACATGCCAGTGTTCAACGACTCGAACATCACCCCAGACGAGAAGCGTGACGTAATCACCTTCCTGAAGACTATTGAAGCTAATGGTTCCGCTGGTGGTGCAGCCCTGGGCTCCCTGGGTCCTGTTGCTGAAGGTCTGTTCACCTGGACCGCAGGTCTGGGCATCATCATCGCCTTCACCATTTGGTTGACCTCGCGTCCTTCCTAAGGCAAACCACGGCCTAGGCCGTAACCATCACTACGTACATAAATTCCTAACAGAAGGATGAGAGAGAAACATGGGCGACCATAGTCACGGCAGTCCCGAAAACTCGGGCACCGTTGCTAAGGCTGACGATGTAGCTCAGGATCGTTTCCCCGATCCGGGCTTGCCACCCCATCGTCCGCGTCTCGCAGACCGCGATCCGCGCGCAGCCAAGCGACATGAGCGTCAAGTAGCGCTCCTATTTACCATCTCCATCATCGGCACGCTCTTCTTCTTCGTGGCCTACTTCGTCCTGGGCCGCCTGGGCGAAATGTCCTTCGCTGAGCTGCGTGTGCAGAACGCTGCACTGGGCCTGGGCACCGCATTTGCGATGCTCGGTATCGGTGTAGGTATTGTTCACTGGGCTAAGACCCTGATGCCGGATCACGAGCTCATGGAAATGCGCCACGAGATCCGCTCGGAAGAAGACCGCCAGGATGCCGTCGAGATCGTAGATACCGTTCTTGAAGAATCCGGTATCAAGCGCCGTCCGCTGATCCGCAACACCCTGATCGGTGCCATCGCCTTGGCTCCGATTCCAGCAATCTTCATGTTCCGCGATCTGGATCGCACCGGTAACACCGCACACCAGATGATTGATTCCCTGCGCCACACCATGTGGGACAAGGGCATCCGTTTGACCCGCGATCCATCCGGTACCCCGATTAAGGCCTCGGACGTTCAGATCGGCTCGGCATTCCACGTTGTCCCAGAGGGCATCAACGAAACCGAGAATCCACTGAACGAAAAGGCTAAGGCTGTAGTTCTGCTGATGCGTATGGATCCAGCAGAAATGCAGATCTCCGAGGGCCGCGAGGATTGGAACGTTGACGGCATCGTCGCGTACTCCAAGATCTGCACCCACGTTGGTTGCCCTATCGCACTGTACGAGCAGCACACGCACCACCTGCTGTGCCCTTGCCACCAGTCGACCTTCGACCTGACTCAGGAATGCAAGGTTATCTTCGGCCCAGCCGGTCACGCACTGCCACAGTTGCCAATCACCGTCGATTCCGAAGGCTACTTGGTTGCTCAGAGCGACTTCCATGAGCCTGTTGGCCCGTCCTACTGGGAGCGTGGTTAATCATGACGACAACTAACGAATACCAGGCCACGACCTCTACCGGTCGTATCGCCAACTTCGTGGATTCACGTGTTGGTGCCTCGGCCATCGTCAAGGAATTTGGTCGCAAGATCTTCCCTGACCACTGGTCGTTCATGTTTGGTGAAGTGGCGATGTACACCTTTGTACTGTTGCTGCTTTCGGGTACCTTCCTGACCTTCTTCTTCGATCCGTCCATGGCCCACGTGGTCTACGACGGATCGTATGTGCCAATGAAGGGCATTGGCATGTCGACTGCGATGTCTTCCACCATGGAGATCTCCTTCGACGTGCGCGGTGGCCTGTTCATGCGTCAGGTACACCACTGGTCGGCACTGCTCTTCGTAGCTTCGCTGTCCGTTCACATGCTTCGCGTGTTCTTCACCGGTGCATTCCGTCGCCCACGTGAATTGAACTGGGTTGTCGGTGGCGTACTGCTGATCATGGGTCTGGCCGCTGGCTTCACCGGCTACTCCCTGCCCGATGATCTGCTCTCCGGTAACGGTCTGCGCATTATTGATGGCGTTATGAAGGCGCTGCCAATCGTTGGTACTTACCTCTCGATGTTCTTCTTCGGTGGCGAGTTCCCAGGCGAGCACGTGATCCCACGTCTGTACTCGCTGCACATCATGATCGTGCCTGCCGTGATCATCTTGCTGATTGTGATCCACCTGTTCATGGTTGTGACTCACAAGCACACCCAGTACCCAGGCCCAGGTCGCACCAACGACAACGTTGTTGGCTTCCCAGTTGGTCCGGTTTACGCTGCGAAGGCTGGTGGATTCTTCTTCATCGTCTTCGGCATCGTAGCTTTCATCGCAGGTCTCTTCCAGATCAACCCGGTCTGGAACTACGGTCCATACGACCCATCCCCTGTTTCGGCTGGTACCCAGCCGGACTGGTACATCGGTTTCGTTGATGGTGCTCTGCGTTTGATGCCAGGTGTACTTGGCAACTTCAGCTTCGAGTGGCATATCCCATTCCCATGGGGTACCAACACTCTGGTTCTCTCGGTACTGCTTCCTGCACTGGTTCCTGCAGGCGCACTGTTCGCGGTCATGTTCGCATGGCCATGGATCGAGCGTTGGGTTACCAAGGACAACCGCGAGCACCACTTGCTGGATCGTCCACGTAATGCACCGTTCCGTACCGCCATGGGTGTAGCCGGTGTGATCTTCTACAGCGTGATGTGGGCAGCTGCATCCTCTGACTTGATCGCAACTCACTTCCACGTGGCACTGAACGACGTAACCTACTGGCTGCGTGCACTGTTCTTCATTGGCCCAATCCTGGGCTTCTGGCTGACCCGTCGCATCTGCCTGTCGTTGCAGCGTAAGGATCGCGAGATCGTACTGCACGGTCGCGAAGCTGGCATTATCCAGATGTCGCCAGAAGGCGGCTTCAGTGAGAAGCACGAAGAGATCGACGTTTACAAGCGTTACCTCTTGACTAACTTCGTGGATCGCCAGTACATTCCGGCTGAGCCTGACGCCGCTGGCCACGTCTCTCGCAAGGAGAAGCGCCGCGCAATGATCTCGAAGTTCTTCTTCGAAGATCGCGTCGCCCCAGTAACCCCATCGGAACTGGAAGCAGCACATGCTGCTCACGGTCACCATGAGGTTGAGGGTGACAAGCAGGACTCGATCGAGAAGTAATTCCGGCTCGCGTTAGTCACACAGGAAGGGACACACCACATGGTGTGTCCCTTCCTTGTTTAAGTTGATACTCCACAACGGCACAGAATCGAATCTGAGCGATCAATGTACTTATACGAGTAAGTATTGCTGTGCCAGGTTGCTGTGTCCCCTGCTGGCCGTATAGGGGTTTATGAACGTTGCCAAGAACGCGCGCAGTGGCCGTTAAAAGGAATGGTATCCAACAACATTCTGAAGATGCCATCGGCTACAGTACAGCAGTCCTTATGCAAGCCAGTAGCAATAGGGGTGGCCGTAGCTATCGCCGAAAATCGGGCGGATATGAACATGACTGACGCGCGGCAACCGGGCCGTTCAGTCGTTTCGGGTACCCCGATGGAGCGCGGCGAAGTCGGTGTGGGCCTGTCCAACGGCGTCCAGGTGGGCTTGAGGTTTCTCGTGGTCGCTGAGCACCCGGTAGATGCTGGCCAGGCCGGGGGTTGCGACCTTTGCGTTTATCGGTGGGGATGAGCAGGTCGAGCCGAATGCCCTCGAGGGTGGCTTCGCGGATGTTCTCGCGTTCAGGTTCGGCCATCGTGGCGAAGAACGCGAACAGCACCCGGCCCCCGTGCCGGTTGGGTCGTAGATCCCAGTGAACCGCCCGGCGAGCATTTCCGAGACGATGCCGTGTGCGGTGAGGTGATCGGCCGGCGCGGTCTGCTCGGCGGAATTCCTCCCGAGTCGCTTCATCTCGTAGACGGTGAAGATGCCCCGGCAGTGCGGGGCGTGTGCCTTGATTTGCCGGGCTGCCTCCAGCGCGGCTTCGTCCTGGCTCCTCATCCCGAAATCCTCTCACAAACATTTCTTATAAGATGGCCCACGCATCTTTGAGTGAGAATGGGTTCTGAGAAGAAAACCGGCCTTTGCCGGTCCACCGGGCCGCGGCGTCGTCCCCTTTCTCAAAATCGGGCGTTTGCAGGAGCAACTTTGGACTATCGGTACAGCGGTTGGCGCCACCCGTTGTACCGATAGTCCGAGTCCGGATGCGCTACGAGCTCTTCAGTACTTTGATTTCTCTACGTGTGAGGAGGGAATGGTTCTTCCTTGCCGTCGACTATGGTTTGCCAGTAATCAAGTTCGACGGCGTTACTCGGAAGCTCCAGTTCCACGCGCTCCTTTAAGCTGACTGCTTTCTGGAAATGTCTGCTCAACGATTCCATAGATGGCCACCCAGTTACCGGATCATAGTTGTAGTCAAAATCTTCCTGCCAAGAGCTTAGATTGGCCGCTAGTTCGTCTGATAACTCCCAAAGGGTTGAATCAGCATTAGAAGGAACAGAATCTCGCCATAGCGGAAAACCGGCGCCCATGGAGTAATCCGCCGTAAGTCGAACTCGTGTGGACTCTGTGCTCGATTTTTCTAGCGACATTTTCCATCAGGATATGAAGTGATGACATGGCGTGGATCTTTTGGACTGTTGCTCGACAACCAATCGAACGGGTTCAGTAGCCGTGCCTCAACAGTGCCCGGCTTAGGAACGAAACCTCGGCCTGAAAGATACTTGCTGCCGTCAGGAAATTGTGTGCTTCCTAGTCGGCGGATTCATCTGTGGTGATACTTGTGATGGCAGGCTCTGGCGATGCTGCGTTCGCAGCGATACCACCACTCAGCGCGTTGCCAATTGACACAGATGCTACCGCACCGATAGAAAGTATTCTTTGGCGAATTGTTTTCACTTGTTCCCCGGTTTTCTTCCTCGAACTATTGATTTTGATGAGCCGAAATAGACCCAAATTTTTGTAAGAGATATTTCCCCGTCCTTGGAGCCGGCGACTACGCCAGGGCGCAGATCGCGCTTAGATCGTCGTCAGCGGTAACTAACAAACAAAGCGCCAGGTCCAATATTGGGGCGAATTTCAATAGCATGCAGGTTCATTGACCGTTGAAGTTTTGGCTGAACGCCCTCTGTCAGGACAGCAGGGACTTCCTGGGCTGATGACACCAGCGAACTTTGGCGCCTATCCCCCGAACGCACCAATGCTTAGAACGAGTCGGTGTAGCGAGGAGTGCGTGTTCCAACGCGTTGCAGTGGAACAAAGAGCTTGTAACGATCCGAACGGTACAGCGAAACCGAGTAGTCGGCTAGCCGCTCGCCAATGTACGCATATCGGGTGATCTGCAGCAACGGGAACCCTGGCACAACACCGAGTAGGTGCGCCTGTCGTTTGCTTGCAGCGGTACTTTCGACTTGATCCTCACCCCACTCCAAAAGAATTCCGTAGCGTTCGTGCAGCGCCTGGTACAGCTTGGAGGGTGGTTCACCATCAACAAAGCCGGGAACTAGATCTGCCGGCATGTAGTTTTCGTCAAGGCTCATTGGGGTGCCGTCGGCCAGCAACAGACGTTTGAATTGGACTACCGATGTCCCTTCGTCCACCATGAGCTGCAACGCCAGATTAGCGTTGGCCTTGATTTCAGCAAACTCCAAAACGTGCGCATCTGGAACCATGCCACGACGCATCATGTCTTCAGAGTAAGAATGCAGCCTGACACGCAGGTCGAGTTTCTCTGGAACCACAAACGTACCGATACCGACGACGCGCTTGAGTACTTGTTCATCAACCAGCGCATCTATGGCCTGTCTGATGGTCTTTCGCGCCACGCCAAAGTGTTCGGCAAGTTCGCGCTCTGGAGGCAGCTTGTAACCGGGTTTGCAGGCCTCACGGGCGTGAGTCTTAAGGATCTCGCGGATCTGGCGATACTTGCTTTGCTTGCTTGTGGGATCAAGAGAGGCCTCGACCTTTGGCTGGGGTGCGTGGCGCATCGTTGATCTCCTCAAGTTCTTCTACAGTCATTGCCTAGTGCAGCAACACTGTTGTTCTTAAAGACTAATGGGGTGACAAGCAAATTGCTTGTCACCCCATCAGGATCACTGCTTAGTGTGCGTGGTCTCCACGGCTGTATTCGTAAACCCAGCCAACCAGACCTACAACTGCAAGTCCGGCACCGATGAAGAAGACCCACCAACCAACGGCAATGCCCAAGAAGGAGATTGCTGCTGAACCGGCAAGTACTAGTGGCCACCAGCTCCATGGCGAGAACATTCCGATGTCACCGGCGTTCTCGTGGATTTCACCGTCAACGCGGTCCTCTGGACGAGGACCAACGCGCTTGGCGGTGAAGAGCAAGTACCAGCCAACCATTGCGGACAGGCCGACCAACATGAGCAATGCGAGGAAGCCTACCCATTCGCTCCAGTTGGTCATGTAGCCATAAACGATGGCCACAGGGGTGAAGAAGAAAACGCCACCTAAGAAAATCCAGGATTCAACTTTCATCTTTACAGATCCTTCTGATCAGCAGGGCCGAAGATCTTTGCAACCGGGGTTTCCGGGGTAACGCGACCGCTCAGTTCCGGGTGGTGCAGATCCAGAGCTGGACGCTCCGAACGGATGCGTGGAATCGAGTGGAAGTTGTGACGTGGTGGTGGGCAAGAGGTAGCCCACTCCAGTGAAGCACCGAAGCCCCATGGATCATCAACTTCAACCTTCTTTCCGTAGCGGAAAGTGGTCCATACGTTCCAGAAGAATGGAATCATCGATGCGCCCAAGATGAACGCAAAGACAGTCGAAACCTGGTTCATGGTGGTGAAACCATCTTCAGGCATGTAGTCGGCGTAACGACGTGGCATACCCATGACACCCAGCCAGTGCTGGATCAAGAAGGTTCCGTGGAAGCCGATGAACAGCATCCAGAAGTGAATCTTGCCAAGGCGCTCGTTGAGCAGCTTGCCGGTCCACTTTGGCCACCAAAAGTAGAAGCCCGCGAACATTGCGAAGACCACGGTACCGAAAACCACGTAGTGGAAGTGTGCCACCACGAAGTAGGAGTCAGAGACATGGAAGTCCAGTGCAGGTGCGGAAAGGATAATACCGGTCAGACCACCGAACAAGAAGGTGATCATGAAGCCGATGCTCCACAGCATTGGGGTTTCGAAGGTAATCGAACCACGCCACAGGGTACCGATCCAGTTAAAGAACTTCACACCGGTTGGTACAGCGATCAGCATGGTCATGAAGCCGAAGAATGGCAACATTACCGAACCGGTCACGTACATGTGGTGAGCCCACACGGAAACCGACAGTGCAGCAATCGAGATGGTCGCGAAGACCAGACCCTTGTAACCGAAGATCGGCTTGCGGCTGAAGACCGGGAAGATCTCCGAGACGATACCGAAGAACGGCAACGCAATAATGTAAACCTCAGGGTGACCGAAGAACCAGAACAGGTGCTGCCATAGAACGGCACCGCCATTATCAGGATCAAAGATGTGTGCGCCGAAGCGACGATCAGCACCCAGTGCGAACAGCGCAGCTGCCAGTGGTGGGAAGGCCATCAGGACCAGCAACGAGGTGATCAGCGTGTTCCACGAGAAGATCGACATGCGCCACATGGTCATACCAGGGGCACGCAGGCAGATGATCGTGGTGATGAAGTTGACGGCACCCAAGATGGTACCGAAGCCCGAGAGTGCCAGACCGAAGACCCAGAGGTCTCCACCGACACCAGGCGAGAAGGTGGTGTTCGACAATGGTGCGTAAGCGAACCAACCGAAGCTAGCTGCACCCTGTGGGGTGAGGTAGCCAGCCAGTGCGATCAGCGAGCCCATGAGGAAGAACCAGAAAGCCAGTGCGTTTAGACGTGGGAAGGCCACATCTGGGGAACCGATCTGCAGAGGCATCATAACGTTTGCGAAACCTGCGAAGAGCGGAGTTGCAAACATCAGCAGCATGACGGTGCCATGCATGGTGAACAGCTGGTTGTACTGTTCCTTGGTCTGCAGGATCTGCATACCTGGTTCGAACAGCTCTGCACGAATCAGCAGCGCCATGACGCCACCGACACAGAACAGAACGAACGAGCTGATCAGGTACATGTACCCGATCTTCTTGTGGTCGGTCGAAGTGATGTAGTCGACGAAGAGGCGACCCTTTGACTTCGGCACCACGGCTGGGGCAATCGACTTGACGTCGTCACTTGCGTATTCAAACGTAGTCATCGTGATTACTCTCCTTCCCCGTGTTCTACTACGACACCGTTAACCGCATCCGGCTGACGATCGTATTCTTCACCGATGTGACCATCGTCCATCTTGGCGAGCTGAGCCTTGAACTCTGCCTCGCTGACAACCTCTACATTGAAGAGCATCTCGGAGTGGTACTCGCCGCAAAGTTCGGCGCACTTTCCGTCGTAGCTACCTTCAACCTGAGGGGTCAAGTAGATGTGGTTGGTCTTGCCTGGGATCATGTCCAGCTTCTGCAAGAAGGCTGGTACCCAGAACGAGTGGATGACGTCGCGGCTGTTCAGGTCCAGCTGTACCGTCTTGCCTGCTGGCAAGTACAAGGTTGGCAGTTCTTCACGAACGCCTTCCGAGCCATCGGTGTGCAGGTGAGCCTGGGTACCGGCGAAGTGCTTCTCGGTGCCCTGGTAGGTGTAGTTGAAGTCCCAAGACCACTGCTTGGCTCGAACGTCTACTACGACCTCGGAATCAACAGGCTTGTTGATGCTCTTTTCCAGGGTGTTGTTGAAGCTGAAGAAGACCAGAACAAGGACCAAAGGAATGGCCGTGTAGAAGATCTCCAATGGCATGTTGTAGCTCAGCTGGCGTGGGTAGCCGGTGTCATTCTTGCGGCGGCGGTAAGCGATGATGCACCAAAGCATCAAGCCCCAAGTTAAAATGCCGATGACAATCACAGCGATCCACGAGTGAACCCAGAAGTCCTGGATTGCAGCAGTGTGGTTAGTGGTGTCACGCTCCACGTTAGGGAGCCAACCGCGTTTGGCCTCCGCTGAACATCCCGTCAACAGCAGTGCGCCAGTGCCGACTAAAGCCAGAACTTTGGCTTTAGCTGACCCGCGACTGCCGGTTCGGTCTTGCGAACTCACAGACGGCCCTTCCTCTTTGTTGGTGCAGAATGTGGTCTTCATAAGTCACCTCGCGATTTACGAGTTGCACAGTGAGGTGACTCACGAAGGGAAACATAGTTTTACTACTTAATGTAGAGCTTACCCTCTTCGGGGTCAGAATACCGAAAAACACCGCTGTTCTAACGAGAAATTTCTTCAACGTTTGAACAGCGGTGTTAGTTCCCTAAGGTCTCGTGGATCTTAGTGGAAGGAATCTCCACAAGCGCACGAGCCGGAAGCGGTTGGGTTATCGATGGTGAAACCCTGCTTGGAGATGGTGTCCTCGAAGTCGATGGACGCGCCAGCAAGGTAAGGAACACTCATCTTGTCGACGATGACCTCAACACCGTCAAAGTTACGCACAGCATCTCCGTCTAGCATGCGCTCGTCGAAGTAAAGCTGGTAAATCAGGCCCGAGCAGCCACCTGGCTGCACAGCAATGCGAAGACGTAGGTCATCGCGACCTTCCTGTTCCAACAATGAACGCACCTTTTCGGCGGCTACATCGGAAAGGTTTACCTCGTGTGTTGGCAACTCGGTTGGGTCGCCCTTGGTTTGGTCAACAGCTGCAGTCATGATTTCCTCCCATACTGCTCGTTGTGGCATCCGTTCCAGTTAAACCTGAAACTTCGCCTTTGTTCTTGCTACTATCCTACGTCGCAACGTTGAAGAATGCTCCCCTTGCGTCACGTCGTATGACGCGCCTCATACTCCTTCAGCGTTGATCCTGGCCAGCAGAAGCGCTTCGGCCTCGATCGCGTGCTGGAAGTCGCCGAGATGAAGGGACTCATTTGCCGAATGGGCACGTGAATCCGGATCTTCAACACCGGTGACCAGGATTTGCGCCTTCGGGAAGACCTCCAGCAAATCAGCGATGAATGGAATGGATCCACCCAGTCCCATGTTCACTGGTACAACACCCCAGGCTTGTTCAAGGGCCCAGCGTGCGGTGTCGTTCGCTGAAGCGTCCAAATCAGCCTTGTAAGCATTGCCAGCTTCTGTGGCTTTGAAATCTACCTGAGCTCCGCGCAGATCGACTCCCTTCACATGAGCTTCGAGTGCTTGAAGTGCCTCGGCAGGATCTTGCCCTGGCGCCAAACGCATCGATACCTTGAACCGAGTTTGTGGAATCAAGGTATTTGATGACTGGTCAACGTTAGGGATATCCATTCCAATGACGCTCAGCGCTGGTTTATTCCATAAGCGATCAGTGATTTTTCCAGTTCCAGCCAAGTTGAACGAATCTAAGACGCCGGAATCGTTACGGAACTGCTCTTCATCGAAGTCAACTTCCGCTGAATCATTGGCGACCAATCCCTCGACGGCAACCGCTCCATCGGCATCGTGGAAAGTTGAGATGAGCTTCGCTGCAAGCAATGGTGCATCGAGCACCGGGCCGCCGAACATACCGGAGTGAACTGCATGCTTGAGTGAACGCACGGTAATTTCCGCAGCGCACATACCGCGCAGGGAGCTCGTGAGAGCTGGTGTGCCAACGGCCCAGTTACTGGAGTCGGCCACTACGATAACGTCTGCGGCGAGCTTGTCCTGATGGGCTTCAAGGAAGTTGCGGAATGACGGTGAACCGGCTTCCTCCTCCCCCTCAAAGAAGTAGGTAACACCAACGCCAAAGTCTTCAACAAGATCCAGTACTGCGCGCAACGCAGCAATATGGACCATAATTCCGGCCTTGTCGTCTGCTGCTCCACGCCCGAATAGACGGTCCCCAACTTTGGTGGCCTCAAATACTGGCGTATTCCAGTCTTCGGCATTGCCTGGGGGTTGGACGTCGTGGTGAGCGTACAAGAGAACAGTCGGCTTGCCTTCAGCTGCCTTGCGGCGGGCCACGACAGCTGGTGCGCCCATAGCGCCGTTTTCTGCGGGTTCACGCAGAATTTCTACGCTCTCCATACCGGCATCTTTTGCCAAGGCAGCAACGGTCTCTGCTGACTTCTCCAAGTTCTGTGGGTCAAAAGACTCCCACGCGATGCTGGGGATGGATACCAAGGAACTGAGTTCTTCGAGGATCTGCTCGAAGTTGGAATCGATATGACTCTTCAGTGTTGAGATATCAACGCCGTTCTTGGCGGCATCGAAGGTTGAATTTGTGCTCATGTGTTCAGCCTAGCAATTCATTGCGTATCCAATGTCACGCGGCAAGCTAATCCCGGCTAAGATAGAGGGGTGTTTGGACGTAAGAAGGATGAACCTCAATCCCCCGTAAATGTACAGCCCGTAGAGCCGGCTTCGGATTCGACCGACGGCCGCAAAACGGGGCCGACGCCCAAGCGCAGTGCGCAGCAGGCAAACCGTCAGCGACCATTGGTTCCGACTGATCGTAAGGCAGCCAAGGAAGCCGAGCGTCAGCAGCGCATTGAAGCGCAGAATCGTTTGCGAATCGCCAACGAGACTGGCGACGAGCGCTACCTCATGCCACGCGATAAAGGTGAGCAGAAGCGCTACACGCGTAACTTCATTGATGCGCGCTGGATGTTTGGCGAGTTCATGATGTTCATCATCTTGGCCTTCCTGGTGGTCTCTCTCGTCTTCCAGAAGAACCTTCAGGTTCAGGTCTTTGTTCAGCTCGCTCTTTGGGTTGTTATCGCACTGATCATTATTGAAGCGATCGTTACCTCGATCGTGCTCAAGCGTCGTTTGGTGAACAAATTTGGCCACATGGAGCGCGGCGTTCGCATGTATGCAGCGATGCGCGGCATGCAGTTCCGTAAGCTTCGCCTGCCAAAGCCACAAGTAGCCCGCGGGGCAAATATTGACTAATTAGTCTCAACTAGCGAAAGGGACAAGCCAATCTGGGCTTGTCCCTTTTCTATTGTCGCAACTGCGGGATAAACAACGCTTGAATCTTGTATCTACCTTTACAAGTATTTATCTATTACGTATTAGGAGTCGCACTCCCCTTGTGGAGATTTTTGGTTTCCGACGTGGGCATAGCGAACTGCCCTTTGTACTTCTATTTACAAGGCGAGACCTGCCTCGATTCTGCAAAGAGGTCGCCGGCTTAAACGCAAAACCGGGTCTACAGAACGCAAACGTGCTGTAGACCCGGCTATTTAGGTACGCGTCAGTAAAAGCCTATTCGGCTTAGAGCATGCGCTCCAATCCCCTATTAATAGAACGGGCCCAGAATGGTCCTTCATAGAGGAAGGCGGTGTATCCCTGAACTAGATCTGCGCCAGCATCCAAGCGGTCTTTCACGTCCTGAGCGGTTTCAACGCCGCCCACCGCAATGAGTGCCATATCCGATGGAACCAAGGAACGAAGCTGACGAAGCACTGCGAGCGACCGCGTCTTCAGAGGCGCACCGGATAAGCCGCCTGCACCAATTTCTTCAACCTTGGTCATCTCGCTCTTGAGTCCATCGCGAGTAATGGTGGTGTTGGTCGCGATGATGCCATCTAGCTTTAGCTCAATGGCAAGTTGTGCGACGTCAGCGACGTCTTCGTCACTGAGGTCCGGTGCAATCTTCACCAAGAGAGGAATGTGGCGACCGGCCACTTTGTCGGCAAGTTCCCCTACTTTGGAGAGCAAGGGGCGCAAAGACTCAACGCTTTGCAACAAACGAAGTCCGGGGGTGTTGGGGCTTGATACATTGACCACCAAGTAGTCCGCATGAATGGCAAGCTGACGCGTTGACGCGAGGTAATCCCCTACCGCGTCCTCGAGTTCAACCACCTTGGTCTTGCCAATGTTCACGCCAATGACCGGACGAGTCGCAGAGTAATCGCCCTTTAGTTCTTGGCGGGCATTCGCAACGCGCGCCGCAACTCGTTCTGCACCTTCGTTGTTGAAACCCATGCGATTGATGACCGCCCGATCCTCAATCAGACGGAAGAGGCGGGGTTGCGGATTACCAGGCTGTGCCTGTCCGGTAACGGTACCAATTTCAACGTGACCGAATCCGATATCGCTCAGACCAACGATTCCCGTGGCGCCCTTGTCGAACCCTGCGGCCAGACCAAAGGGTGAAGGGAAGTCGATTCCCATCACCGTTCGTTTCAGTTTTGCAGATGGTGCAAAAAACTTGCGGGTCAGTTTAGTGAGCCCGGCACGTTGCGCAATCTTTATGGCATTAAATGCAAAGTGATGAGCCTGCTCAGGATCCATCTTGGCGAACACGTGCTTGAAGACCAAAGGGTATATGCGCATAGAACCATTTTCCCGTGAAGGGGCCCAAACAGACAACTTGAGATCGGTAGTATTCAAGATATGAAGGAGCAGTTCACCACGGATACCGATCAATGGCCCGATTACCAGACAACTACTCGGGCGGGCGAATGGTCGCAAGATCCTCTCGGACCGCATTTTCAACAACAAAGTTTAGATTTTGGCACGGATAGTGAAGGACCAGCAGTTGCAACTCTCATTCGTTATCGACCGCAGGGATTTCGCAATAAATTGGGGCGAAAGGCTAAAGGCGTAGTACTCAGCGTTCACGGGTGGAGCGACTACTTTTATAACCCTGAACTGGCGGAGTTTTGGCACGCCCAGGGCTATCACTTCTATGCGGTCGACCTACGCCGGCACGGCAGAAGCCTACGCGTGGAACATCAATTGCCCGGTTACGTTGATGACCTAGCGACATTTGATGAAGAACTTGAAGCGGCTTTGTTGCTGATGAGGTCCGAACATCCGAGTTTGCCGGTCATCGTGCAGGGCCACTCTACGGGCGGACTGATCTTGAGCCTATGGATTGCGCGTAAGAACCCCGAAATCAAAGCCTTGATACTGAATTCGCCATGGCTGGAGTTCCAAGGCACTGCCTTCTTGCGGATACCCATTTACGGGCTGATGGACGCAATTACTCGGACGAATCCTCGGCGAAAACTGATGGGGCCAGAATTTGACCACTACTGGCAGTCCCTCAGTACACAGGCCCACGGCGAATGGGACGTTCACCGTCTGTGGCGGCCACGCCTCGCATTTCCCAATACGGCTGGATGGCTGAAAACCATCTTTGAAGGTCATGCCCAGGTAGCTAAAGGCTTGAACCTGAGATTACCGATCCTCGTGATGACTTCCGACAGGACTCACATTGGAACGAACTATAGCCCCGACATGCAACACTGTGACTCGGTGCTTGATGTGCAGCAAACCCGATTGCGTGCCGCAAAACTAGGCAGCTTCGTCACCCTGTGTGAGGTAGCCGGGGCTATGCATGATGTCTTCACCTCGGCAGAACCAGCACGCGCATATGCCTACCGCGACCTAGCCTTGTGGCTGCGTATTCTCACAGAGAACTAGCGACTGCTCTTTAGGCTTGCGGCTTGTCTACTGCTCCTCCATAGCGACGGTCGCGTTTGGCATATTCTTCAACAGCGGTAAACAGGGTTCGACGGTCCACATCCGGCCACAGCTGATCAAGGAAGACCATCTCTGCATAAGCCGATTGCCAGAGCAAGAAGTTACTTGTCCGCTGTTCACCGCTGGTACGCAGGAACAGATCCACGTCTGGCAATTCTGGGGCGTGCAAATATTTAGCGATGGTTTTCTCCCCCACCGAACTGGCACGCAACTTTCCAGCAGCCACATCCTTGGCAATAGCATTCACCGCATCACCAATTTCAGCTCGACCACCGTAATTAACGCACATGGTCAGCTGGCATCCTTGATTGGCTTCAGTCAGCTCTTCAGCGGCACGTAATTCGTTGATCACTGACTTCCATAGTTTAGGTTCGCGTCCAGACCACCGAATACGTACTCCCCATGAGTCCAGGGTGTCGCGTTGGCGACGCAATACGTCCCGAGAAAAACCCATCAAGAAACGCACCTCGTCTGGGCTGCGCTTCCAATTTTCGGTGGAGAAGGCATACACGGAAACGTACTTGATGCCCATTTCTACTGCTCCAGCCATGACATCAAGCAAAGCCGCTTCCCCCGCCCGGTGGCCTTCGGTTCGTGGCAGGCCCCGCTGGTTTGCCCAACGTCCATTGCCATCCATAACGATAGCCACGTGCTCAGGAATCAATTCCCGAGGAATCCTTGGCATTTGAGGATTCGCTGGATGAGCGAAGGGTGCTACTGGACCACGACGGCCGGTGATCTTTGGAAGTTTTTTCAATTTCTCTCCACGAGACGTAGGGAATTCACTGCACGTTCCAAGTGCCATTGCAAGTAGTTTGCCACGATGTCGGCAGCCTGTTTTCGAGCGCGTGGACCGGCTTGGGCCACAACGGCCCAATTTCCTTGGAGCAAGGCTTCAAGATATTCAATGGTGATCGGATGAGGTGACAATGAACCCGAAGGACGGCAGTCGTTGCAAACCACTCCTCCAAGCTGAATATGTACCGCCTGATGTGGCCCAGGCTTGCCGCACTTAACACAGTCTGTAAATGATGGGGCCCAGCCCGCCACCGACAGCGCTCGCAAAATGTAGGAGTCTAGTACGGCTCCGGAATCGACGCGCTGTTTCGAGAGCAACGCGATGGCCCCATGGAATAGGCGGAATTGCTGAAGGGTGGAGTCGCCCTCCGCCTCCAGCAACTTTTCGGCAATCTCGGCCATGGCGTTGGCCACGGTGTAACTCGGATAATCCGCGACGAGCAGGTGACCGTAGGAATTACGAAGTTGCGCCTGAGAGACGATGTCTAGGTTGCGCCCCAACACCAATAGGGCGTCAACTTCCATAAAGGGTTCCAAGGTTGCACCGAGCCGTGAGGAGGTACGACGTACGCCCTTGGCTACAGCACGAACAATGCCCTTGGGCGTGAGTAAGGTGATGATTCGGTCAGCTTCACCCAGCTTATGAGTACGCAGAACTATTCCACGACTGTGGTAGCTCTTGGACGCAAAACCTGATCTGGACACGGAGAATATTCTCCCACTACCACGAACAAAGTACGCAATTGAGCAGTGCCTGCGTGCCGAATTTGCAGCTGAAAGCGCAATGCACGCTATGACTTAGGCGGTGGCCATAGTCATAGCGTGCATTGGTTAGAGACGCTGATCCGCTGGTTTTAGGCGGCGTCGCGAATCGCGCGATTGACCGCCGAAACCACTGCCTTCAGTGCTGCAATGTTGGTGTTGGTGTCCATGCCGATGCCCCACAGGATCCGATCGCCCACTGCACATTCAACGAAGGCTGCGGCACTTGCGTTGCCACCCTCGCTCATAGCGTGCTCGGTGTAGTCCAAGACGCGCAGATCTACGCCGTCATCGTTGAGCATCTTGACCAGAGCCGAGAGCGGACCGTTGCCCTGGGCGCTACGCTCATGGGCAACACCATCGATGATCAGCTTGGTATCCAGCTGGAAGCTGCCATCTTCTGCAGAGGTAGCTGTCGCGGAAGCAATCTCGTAGTAACCCCACGAGTCCAGCCCCGAGTCCTTAGCCACCGGCAGGTACTCGTCTTGGAAGACACTCCAGATGCGCTCCGAGGAGATCTCGCCGCCTTCGGTATCGGTCTTGCGCTGGATGACACCGGAGAACTCGATCTGCGCACGACGTGGCAGATCCAAGCTGTAGTCGTTCTTCAGCAGGTAGGCCACGCCGCCCTTGCCAGACTGCGAGTTCACGCGGATTACCGCTTCGTAAGAGCGGCCGATGTCCTTCGGATCGATCGGCAGGTACGGAACCGCCCATACCAGGTCGTTGATGTCCTTGGCTTCCGCGGTGGCTTTCGCCTCCATGGATTCCAGACCCTTCTTAATGGCGTCCTGGTGGGAGCCGGAGAAGGCGGTGAAGACCAGATCGCCACCGTAGGGGCTACGCTCTGGAACTGGCAGTTGGTTGCAGTATTCGACGGTGCGACGGATGTGATCCATATCGGAGAAGTCGATTTCTGGATCCACACCCTGGCCGAACAGGTTCATGCCCAGGGTGATCAAATCAACGTTACCGGTGCGCTCACCGTTGCCGAACAGGCAGCCTTCGATACGGTCTGCACCGGCCAGGTAGCCCAGCTCAGCGGCGGCCACGCCGGTGCCGCGGTCATTGTGCGGGTGCAGGGAGAGGATGATCGAGTCACGGTTGGCCAGGTTGCGGTGCATCCACTCGATGGAGTCGGCGTACACGTTCGGGGTGGCCATTTCCACGGTGGCCGGCAGGTTCAAGATCATCTTGTTCTCCGGGGTGGCTTCCAAAACTTCGGCCACGGCCTCGGAAATACGCTTGGCGAATTCCAGTTCGGTGCCGGTGTAGGATTCCGGCGAGTATTCGTAGGTGATCTTGGTGCCGGTCAGCTGTTCTTCGTACTTCTTGCACAGTCGGGCGCCGGTGACTGCAATGTCAACGATGCCGTCCTGGTCCTGGCGGAAGACTACTTCACGCTGCAGGATCGAGGTGGAGTTGTACAGGTGAACGATGGCCTGCTTGGCACCTTCCAGTGCCTCGTAGGTGCGCTCGATCAGGTGTTCGCGTGACTGGGTGAGCACCTGAATGGTGACATCTTCAGGGATGCGGTCTTGCTCGATCAGCTGACGGACAAAGTCAAAGTCGGTCTGTGAGGCCGAAGGGAAACCGACCTCGATTTCCTTGTAGCCCATCTGCACCAGCAGGTCGAACATCTTGTGCTTACGCTCAGGACTCATCGGATCAATCAGCGCTTGGTTTCCGTCGCGCAGGTCGACTGCACACCAGCGTGGAGCCTTGGTGATGTATTTGTCGGGCCAGGTGCGATCAGGCAGGTTGACTTCGATCTGATCCTGGAATGGAACATACTTGTGGATTGGCATGTTCGATGGTTTTTGCATGTTCTGCATTTCGGTGTGTCCCCTAGACAAAAATAGTGCTTAGTTTGTGGGGCCAGACAAGAGCTACTCCGCGACGAGGGGTCGGCCTGTAGACCACTAACGGTCCTTTGGATCCTCGCAGCGGCACAGTAGAAGTAGAAGCTCGAAATGCACGAAATGAGCATAACACCGAGACTTCACGGTTGCTCAAACTCATGTCGCGTTCATGTCACATTGTGGACAATCCGCCGCGCCCTTCACCCTAGACACTCTGACTCGGCCGGCGAAGAATGGGAAATCCACGGTGCTGGCTTGAGGAGGTTCACGAATGAAAGCGATCATTGTCGGAGCGGGAATCGCCGGGCTGGTTGCTGCGCGACAACTAGGGCTTTCCGGTTGGCAGGTCCTAGTGTTGGAACGCTCTGCAAGCCCACGCCCCGATGGCTACATGATGGACTTTTTCGGGCCCGGAGTTGAAGCCTCCGAGCAGATCGGTCTGTACCCCTATCTCAGTCAAGTCGCTTACCAGGTGGAAGCGGCTGAATACGTGGACCCGTCAGGCCGGGTTACCGCAAGCTTGGACTACCGTACGTTCGCGGATCTTGCTGGAGGTAAGGTGCTCTCCTTACTTCGCCCCGATATGGAACACGCAGCGCGCAAAGCACTTCAGGAGGTGCCCGAAGGTCAGGTAGAGCTACGCTACGGCGTGCACATTCAACGAATGCAGCTGGACAGGGCGAAGGTACGGCTCTGGGTTGGGGACGGGCAGGAAGTAGAAACCGCGGACCTGTTGATTGGAGCCGATGGAATCCACTCAGCGGTGAGGACCGCATTCTTCGGCCCCGAGCAGGACTTCCTGCGCCCACTGGGGATGCGTGCGGCGGCCTTCATCGTGCACGAACCAGCACTCAACCAGCAATTGAAGAATCGATTTGTACTCAGTGACACGGTGGATCGCACCGCGGGGATCTATGGGTTGCGTGACGGGCAGGTTGCCTCATTCTTGGTCTATCGCCAGGACCCCGCGGCTAAACTGGGTGAGAGCTCAGAACGCTTGCGCAGTATCTTCGCCGGCACCGGCCAAAGAGTGGATCGGCTACTGGAGTTATCTCCAGCTAATCCCTATGACGATGTTGTCGCTCAGGTGGTGATGCCTTGCTGGCACCACCGCTCGGTAGTGCTGATCGGTGACGCGGCCGCAGCGGTGTCCTTGCTGGCTGGACAGGGCGGCGCGATGGCGGTCTGCGCGGCTGCTGCCCTGGGCGACGCGTTGGGCGATGTCTACAGCCAAGAGCAGATTCCAGCCGCTTTGGCAGAGTATGAGCGGGTTATGAGGCCGAAAATTTCCACCGCGCAGGCTTCGGGCCGGCGGGCAGCAAACAGCTTTTTACCCCGCCATCGATTGGGTCTACTATGGCGCCGGCTGATCCTGCGCTCTACCAAACTGCCCGGGGTTGATCGCCTCGTGGCTGGCCAGATCGTGAAGCGGCTGGCAAAGTGATGGCCGGAACCCGACGAGGGATTCCGGCCATGACATTTTGGGCAGGTTACTAGAAGCCGAGACGTCCTAGCTGCTTGGGGTCGCGCTGCCAGTCCTTGGCGACTTTGACATGCAAATCTAGGTACACCTTGGTGCCCAGCAACTTTTCGATGCCTTGGCGAGCGTTGGAACCAACCTCGCGCAAACGGGAACCACCACGACCGATGACAATGGCCTTCTGGCTGGAGCGCTCAACAAAGAGCGAGACGTGAATGTCGATCAGCGGATTGTCCTCACTGCGGCCTTCTCGAGGGTTCATTTCCTCGACCACGACGGCCAGCGAGTGTGGCAATTCGTCACGAACGCCTTCGAGGGCTGCTTCACGGATCAGTTCAGCCACCATTTTGGCTTCTGGCTCGTCGGTCAGTTCACCGTCCGGGTACAGAGGTGGACCCTTCGGTAGCTGCTCAACGAGCACATTGGCGACTTCTTGGACCTGGAATTCTTTAACAGCTGAAACCGGGACGATCGCTGCGAAACCATTCTCCCCAAAATTTTGGGTTCCCATTTCAGCCACGGCAATGAGCTGCTGAGCTAGTTGTTCACGGTCCACCAGATCAGCCTTGGTGACCAGTGCGACAATCGGCTTGCGCTGAAGTTGAGCTAACTGAGTGGCAATGAAACGATCACCGGGGCCAATTTTTTCATTGGCCGGAATGCAGAAGCCGATGGCGTCCACTTCGGAAAGAGTTTCTGCCACCAGATCGTTCAGTCGCTGACCAAGTAGCGTGCGTGGACGGTGCAGACCTGGGGTGTCGACCAAGATCAGCTGTGCGTCCTCGCGGTGGACGATGCCGCGGATGGTGTGGCGGGTGGTCTGTGGTTTAGCTGAGGTGATGGCGACCTTTTGGCCTACCAGGGCGTTGGTCAACGTTGACTTGCCGGCGTTCGGGCGGCCTACAAAGGAGGTGAAGCCCGAACGGAAATCCTCTGGCCATCCACTGGCGGCTAGTAGGTTATGGTTTTCGCTCATGTGAGGAATCCTCGTCGTTCTTAGTATGGTCGGATGCGTCTGTTACCAGGCGCTCTACATGGATTTTGCCGATCCGGTTTCGTCGACCTGCGAGGGCGACTACGGTCAGTCTCAGACCGTTAATATCGGCGGTGGACCCCAGCACCGGCACTGACTCCAGTGCCTTGGAGAGTAGCCCGCCGACGGTGTCGACGTCTGCCTCTTCGATGTGCATGTCAAAATGATCGGCGATGTCATCGATCGATGCGGTAGCTACCGCAAACAGTGATCCATCTGGGTTCTCGATCAATTCGGTCCTTGATCGATCATACTCGTCGTCAATCTCTCCGACGATTTCTTCGATCAGGTCTTCGAGCGTGACCAGCCCGGCGGTTCCACCATATTCATCAATGACGATGGCAAGGTGGATCGATTCTTGCTGCAATTCTTGGAGCAGCTCGGCGGCTGACTTAGATTCCGGCACAAAGCGAACCTTGCGCGCCAGATCTGAGAGGGTGACCGCCTGCTGTAGTCCATGGATCTCACGGATGAGGTCTTTGAGGTAAATGATTCCCTGAATATCGTCGGTGTCTTCCCCAATCAAGGGAATGCGGGAAAAACCTGAGGCGATAAATAGGTCCATGGCCGTATGTAGGCTTTGGTCAGCGGTCAGCACCACCATGTCGGTGCGAGGCACCATGACCGACCGAACGTTGGTTTCTTCAAGATCGATGACCGAAGAGATCAGTTCGGCTGATTCTTCGTCGAGGTCTTCACCTTCAGAGGCACGATCAACCAGATCGCGTAAGCGTTCTTTGCCTAGGTACCCGACCTCGTCGACACCGCCGGGGCTCAGCGCCTTGGCGATCGAAGCCAGCCAGTTGGTGACTGGCCCCAGGATCACACGTAACAACCGGACCATCGGTGCGGTGTTCTGCACGACGCTTTCTGCGTTGGAGCGGCCGAAGCGGCGAGGGGAAACGCTGACGAGGACAAATCCGAGACCTGCCATGGCGATGGTGGAAATCAGTCCGATCAGCCAGATGTTCTCCAGCCATTGGGCTACCAACAAGGCGACGGCGACCGCTGAAGCGGTTTCAAACCAGATACGCCAGAACTTAATGGCCTGTGCATGGGTTTCGGTATCGTCGAGAATTGCCGAGAGCGATTTTGCGTTAGATTCGGCGCGCAAGCGTTCTGCAGCATGACGGGATAGTGCGTAGAAGGCTGAGTCTGCGGCGGTCAGCACGGCAGAAAAAGCCATGAAGACCAGGGCGAGAATCAGCAAAAGTATTTCCACGGGGCTATTCCACCGTTTCCTTCGGTGCCGGGCGCCCGGTGTAGGACTCTAAGAGTCGACGCTGCAAGGTGAACATCTCTTCTTTTTCATCCGGTTCCATATGGTCGAAACCCATCAAGTGCAATAGACCGTGGGTCGTGAGCAACAGGATTTCGTCGTGCGTACTGTGTCCACCGGCCTGTGCCTGTGCTTGGGCTACGGTGGGGCAGATGACGATATCGCCGAGGATGCCGTTGTCGCCTGGTGCACTGCTGGTACCCGGTCGCAACTCATCCATGGGGAAGCTCATAACGTCGGTGGGACCTTCAAGGTCCATCCATTCCACGTGCAGAGCACTCATGGCGTCTTCATCGATAAATACGACCGACACCTCGGTTTCCGGGTGCAGGTACATGGCCTTCAACACCGAATCTGCTAGCGCCGAGACGTCTTGCAGATCGACCTCGAATTCGGTTTCGTTATTTACTTCAATGCTCATTTGCTGCGCCGTCCCCGGTTGTGTTCTTTGCGTCGGGTATCGTCCCAACGGTCATAGGCAGAAACGATGTCAGCGATCAAACGATGGCGGACAACGTCAGAAGAATCTAGGCGACAAACCGAAATGTCCTCGATACCTTCCAGTACATCGCTGGCCATCCGAAGTCCCGAGGTAGCATTACCAGGCAAGTCCACCTGGGTGATGTCACCGGTGACGACCATCTTTGAACCAAAGCCCAAACGGGTGAGGAACATCTTCATTTGTTCGCTGGTGGTGTTTTGGGCTTCGTCGAGGATGACGAACGCGTCGTTGAGGGTGCGACCACGCATATAGGCCAGTGGAGCGACCTCAATCGTTCCTGCTTCGAGCAGCTGCGGAATGGTTTCTGGGTTTACCATGTCGTGTAGCGCGTCGTAGAGCGGGCGGAGGTATGGGTCGATCTTTTCCGTCAAAGAGCCGGGGAGGAATCCTAGCTTCTCCCCCGCCTCAACTGCCGGACGGGTCAGGATGATCCGGTTTACCTGCTTGTCTTGTAAGGCTGCAACGGCCATGGCCATGGCCAAGAACGTCTTACCGGTACCTGCCGGGCCGATGCCGAAAGTAATCGTCGAATCTTCGATGGCGTCGACGTAGCTTTTCTGATTGATCGTCTTGGGTCGAATGGACCGGCCACGACCTGACAGGATTTTTAGACCTAAAACGTCGGTGGGGGCATCTGAATTGCCGGCGCTGAGCATCTTGATGATCTGCTCGATTGTTTCGGCGCTCATGCGGGAACCGCGCATGGCCAGTGATCGTGCTTCTTCGGTGACACGCTGTGCTTTGCGGACCTGTGCAGGAATACCTGCCAGCACTAGGGCTTGACCATTAGGACGGAAGTTCACCTGCGGGTAAGCACCGGAGAGGATGCGCAATAGCTCATCATTCGGGCCCAAGGTAGCAACCATGAGTTCTGCGGTTTCAAAAGTAATGGTCAGTGACGCAGAATCTGAGTCTGCTTGAGTCTTGTTCTGTTCAACCTGCATGCAGTGCTTGGTGCCCCTTTGTGAGCTTGATGGCGGTCGTACTTTGTCCTTGTTTACATTCTATCCAGTGATCGGCTGCATGGCAGGAAATTCAGGCCACAGCGTAAGCAAGAAACCTGAAAGTAGTCCTAAACGAATCTATTCAGAGCAGGTCGCAAACATATAGATTTGGTTACGGATTAGTAAGTAAGGCCAATTTTGGCCGGATTTCGTTGACGCGTGTGGCAAGCTATGACAGCGGCTCGAGAATAATTTATGAGCCCAATCCCCCCAAAAAAAGATTCATGGATCGGTCAGTAGTGCAATCAAGGTTCCTGCAGAAAATTCCACGCCGAGTTGGCATTGTTGGAATAGCTGCTGCTCTCGTCGTCGCCGCGGGTTGCGGTTTGGCGAATCGCGAGAGCTCCTTTGAAATGCCCAAAACCGCCAGCACGCAGTCGCTGAACCTACCTAGTGCCACCGATGCCGGCGAACAAGTGGGTTCCGCCACTAAGCTACCGATCTACTGGTTGGAAAACACCGACAGCGGGGTCTTCCTATACCGCGAGTATCTCGAAGATACACGCCATCGTGAACCTATCGGGGACGCAATCTGGACTTTGCTTTCAAGTGAACCGGCCGCCCCGCATCGGTACACTCATCTAAAACCAGCCGAGGACATTGGCGTTTCAATCAATGGCACCAACATGATCACTCTGGATCTTCCTGCCAAGGTATTCAGCGCACACCTAGATGAGGGTCTTTCGGAGCGATCGATCCAGCAATTAGTTTTCACCGCGACGGCAGCCGCTTCTAGTACAGGTCTGCTTGTGGGTACTACAGCCCCAACGGTCAAGATCTTGGTCGACGGTAAACCGAACGCCACGGTATTTGATAACTACCGGCTTAAAGATGTTTATGAACGCAACGCCAAGTTCATGGCACCGATCTGGATTACTGACCCACAGCACGGAACGGTATTGAGCGAAGGAAAGGTTCAGATCAAGGGCCGCACCACGCGATTTGATATTGGTACCTTCTATTCCTTGCAGAAAAAAGATACCGATGGAAAACTCACTGTGATCACCGCACAGAAGCAACTCATCGCAGGGAAAATTCAAGAAGACGGTGCCTTCAGTATCACCGAAAGCCTCACCCCTGGCTCCTATAAGCTCACCTTCTGGGGCATAGAGACTGAATCGGATGCCAAGGTGGGCGAAGTAAGCTCAGACTTCACCGTCAAATAGTCAACCTGAACATGTTGCTGCAATAGACGAGAATCAAAAATTCGCGGGTACCTGATCAAGGCACCCGCGAATAATCATATTAATCAGATTTCGCCGAGTAGATGGCGAATCAACACTAGTGCTGCCGGCCCAGCAGTAGAAGCACGCAATACATGCTGACCCAACAACGCAGCGCGGGCACCGGCATCAGTGAATGCTTGTAGCTCGGTATCGGAAATGCCACCCTCAGGCCCGACAATCATCATGACCTTCTGACCTGGTTGAGCTTGCGGAAGCCACGAGGATACGTGTTCTGCCACGGATTCGATGGCCTGCTCATGCAAAACTAGGACCAGCGCGCCGGCCGATACTTCATCGGCAATGATCTTGGCCAATTCCTTGGAGCCCACAAGAGCCAGGACCTCTGGTTCAAAGGCGCGACGGGACTGTTTCTGCGCAGCACGAACTTGAGCCCGCCACTTTGCCAGGGCCTTATCCGCTTTTGCGGCGTTCCAGCGCACGATCGAACGATCCGCTTGCCACGGACGCACAGCGAGCACGCCGAGCTCTACCGAAGACTCAACGGCCTGCAGATCACGGTCGCCCTTAGACAGAGCCTGCACGAGAGTCACCGGGTGTTCGCTGCCCGATTCTTGGTCCCGTTCAAGGACCCTGGCGTTCAGCACGTCCTTACCGGTGCTCAAAACCTCCACCGTCAGGCGAAGGCCCTGGCCGTCGAGCAGATCCAGATGCTCACCGGCCGTGACGCGCTTAACCGTCACGGCATGGTGAGCCTCTGAGCCGGAAAGCTCCAAGGTGTCCTCCGGCATGGCGTTCTGTGCCATGTCAGGGTCGATGACGAAGCTGTGATTGCTCATGTTTAGCGCTGGTTCAGCTTGTCACGCAGTCGTGAGAACATGCCACCAGAGTGTTCGACGCGTCCAGCGGTCATTTCCTCACCGCGTAGCTTGGCCAACTGCTCGAGCAGATCGCGCTGGGCCGCATCAAGCTTAGTTGGGGTCTCCACCTGCAGGTGCACGATGATGTCACCTCGTTTGCCACCGCGAAGGCGTGGCACGCCTAGGCCTGGCAAAGTGACGGTGTCTCCATCTTGCGCGCCGGCATACACGTTGATGGCCTGCTCACCATCGAAGGTTTCGAGCTTGAGTTCACAACCAAGGGCTGCTGCGGTCATTGGCAGGCTCATCTTGGCGTGTAGGTCGGTCTGTGCACGTTCAAAGACCTTATGGCGACGAACGTCAACTTCAACAAAGAGATTGCCGTTAGGGCCACCGCCCGGGCCTGCTTCGCCCTGGCCACGCAGTTGGATGCGGGTTCCGGAATCGACACCAGCAGGTACGTTGAGCGACTTTGAGACGTGTTCGCGTACGCGACCTTCGCCGTTGCACTCCAAGCAAGGTTCGGGAATGGTGGTACCAAAACCACGGCAGGCGGCACAGGTTTCTACGGTCATCATCTGGCCGAGGAAAGAACGCACCGGACGCTGCACCTGACCTGCACCATGGCAGATTTCGCAAGTCACCGGGCTGGTGCCCTCACGGGTGCACGATCCGTTACAGGTCTTACAGGTAACTGCGGTTTCCATCTCGAGTGGGTAAACGGTGCCCTTCACAGCATCTTCCAAATCAATGGTGATGGTGATCAGCGCGTCACGACCCGGCTGGGTACGTGATGCCGGCCCCTGGGCCTGGCCACCACCGAAGAACTGCTCGAAGATGTCTCCGAATCCGCCGAACCCCTGGCCACCGCCACCGAATCCTGGGTGACCATTGCCATTTTCATCGCCGGTGGCATCGTAGTTCGAGCGCTTGGTCTGGTCGGAAAGAACCTCGTAAGCGCGGGTCACCAGCTTGAACTGTTCTGCAGCTTCTTCACTTGGATTCACATCCGGGTGAAGCTTACGTGCCAACTTTCGGTAGGCACTCTTGATTTCCTGAGGGGTCGCGTCCTTGGCAACGCCCAGGGTCTCGTAATGCGAGCTCACGTTGTTCGCCGTGTCCTTTCCTAAAATGCAAAAATTCGAAAAATGCTTAGCGTAGCGCCAGCGTTATTAGTTGGCCAAAATCTTGGATAGGTATCGAGCCACTGCCCGCACCGAGGCCATCGAGGTGGGATAGTTCATTCGCGTCGGCCCGAGCACTCCGAGCTTATTGCGCACGTCCGAACCATAAGTGGTCGCCACCACGGCGGCCTCCGCGAGCTGACCATAATGGTGCTCCGTGCCAATCGCCACAGCCACACCGCGTGAATCGGCCTCCAACTCAGAAAAGAGTTTGAGCAGCACTACCTGCTCCTCGAGGGCTTCAAGCACAGGAGTAATACTCAGCGGGAAGTCACCTTCCACTCGCGCCAAATTGGCGGTTCCGGCCATGATGATGCGCTGCGTATTTGCGGCTTGGGCCATTTCCTCTAGAGCCTGCAACACGCTATCGACCAATGGTTCGGATTGCTGTTGCGGGCTCAACCCGACGCGGGTGAGTTTGCCACGTAGATCAGCAAGCTGTACGCCCTCGAAACTATTGAGCAACCATAACTTCAAATCAGTTAACTCAGTGTCTGAGTACAGGCGTGGAACCACCATCATGCGTTGATCAACGCTACCGTTTGACGCAATCATGACCATCAACACTTGAGTACTACCCAAGCTGACGAGTTCAAGATTCTTCAACGACGCGGTGTCGTAGTGCGGTACCTGAATCATCGCCACTTGATTGGTCAACCTAGCCAGCAGTCGGACGGTGCTCTTGAGCATCTCATCCAAGTCCGTGGAGTTGTCCAAAATCTTGTTGATGGCGTCGCGTTCAGCCCTCGACAGAGGCTTTAGCTCGCCAATCTCATCAACAAACCGCCGATAACCCTTCTCGGTCGGAACACGTCCCGATGAGGTGTGTGGTGCAGCGATGAGCCCTTCTTCTTCGAGCAGTGCCATATCATTTCTGATCGTGGCCGCGCTGACTCCAAGGTTGTGCCGATCCAGTAAGGCTTTGGAGCCCACAGGCTCACGCGACTGCACGTAGTCCTCTACGATGGCGCGCAATACATCCAAACGCCGAAGTTCACTCACAACGCCACCTCCTTGGATTCCCTGTCGAAGTGTTTGGCACTCTAACCTGTCAAGTGCCAAGTCTAATACGTTCAACGGTTGCTAGCATTGGTTTTCGAGCGTATTCGATCACAGCGAAAGGCCGTACGTGACTAATTACTCCTGGGGACCTCAAGATCTCAGCGCCCCAGCACCGAAGAAACTCCGCCAGGTACCCATCGAACGTGGCATGGTTTTGGAGGATGCCACCTCGGGATGGGTCGGTGAAGTCATACGTACAGAAAAGTCTGGCGGAATGCGGATTATCGTTCTGGAAGACCGCCACGGCAAGACGCGCTCCTTCCAAGCTGGTTTCGGGTTTTTCCTTGAAGGCGAGCCAGTGGAAATGGTTGATCCGGTGGCTAAAACCGCGCAACCCAAAAACATGATGTCTGCATCAGGCTCTCGCGCCGTTACTGGTTTAAAAGCGCGAGAGGCACGGGCCAGCAGGATTTGGGTGGAAGGCAAGCATGATGCAGAACTCGTAGAAAAAGTATGGGGCCACGACCTGCGTGTTGAAGGCATTGTCGTGGAACCACTGCACGGTGTTGATGACCTAGCTGGTGCCATTCGCGATTTTGCGCCCTCGGCAGAACGTCGCCTAGGCATCCTTGTCGATCACCTTGTGGCAGGAACCAAGGAAGCTCACATCGTCGCCGAAGCGATGAAGGTTCCCGGAGCTGCGCAGAATGTTCTGATTCTTGGGCATCCGTATATTGACGTCTGGCAAGCGATTAAACCTTCGACTCTTGGCATCAAGGCGTGGCCGGTCATTCCCAAGGGCACAGACTGGAAAACCGGCGTACTACGTGCCTTCGGTTGGCCGCACGATACGGCCGAAGACATCGGTATTGGATGGCAGCGAATTCTCTTTACCGTCTCCCATTATGGGCAGCTGGAACCACAGTTGTTGGGAAGAATAGAAGAATTGATCGATTTTCTGACGACCGAAGATTACGGTTTCCTAACAATTGACCAATAGTTGGACTTTAGCGCGGTAATCTCGCCGTTGCATGAACCAACCACGGCTATGATGGAGATAGATTTCAGCCACAGCAAGACAAGGAATGATAGTGACTACACGCCAGACGCAGTCGTCGGAGAATTCGCGCTTCGAAGGTTCGCGAACCGCTGCGTTGCCACTGACTCCATCTGAGGATCGGCAATGGTCGACCATGGCTCATTTTGGTGCCATTCTTGGTTGCATTCCATCAGCTATTATTTTTGCTGTTTATCGCGATCGTGGAGCGTTCACCGCTCAGGAGTCCAAGGAAGCTTTTAACTTCACCTTCCCACTGACTATCCTGGCGATCGCCTTAAACGTCTGCACGATCCTGCCCAACATTGGTTGGCTTTTCTCCGTGCTCGCTGTGGCCTTGTGGGTCTTCATGACGGTCTCAGGCGCCCTTGCTGCCATTCAGGCCAACAAGGGGCGCCCTTACCGTTATAAGTTCAATCTTCGCCTGATGAAGTAGTAGTACGCTTCAGGTCTAAAAATCAAGTAATTCTCGTACAACGAGGTCGGCTAATAGCCGGCCTCTTTGCGTTAACACCAACGTGCCTGCAAAAGCTGCCTTGGCGTCAATGAGTTCATCTGCGATCAGCCCAGCCACCTTGGTGCGCCCGGTGGCATCGAGCTCACTAATTTCCATGCCCGAACTCAGGCGCGTTAAGAGCATCGTCCGCTCGAGCTGAACAGCTTGCGCGTCTGGGTACTCTCGACCATGACCAGGAGAAATTCCGGCATCAATACGCTGCTGATAGGCCGCCGGATGCTTCACATTCCACCAACGAAGGCCTCCAATGTGCGAGTGGGCGCCAGGGCCAGCACCCCACCAGTCGCCACCCTTCCAATAAGCAATATTGTGTTGGCAGGCAGTGGCAGGAGTCTTGGCCCAGTTGCTGACCTCGTACCAAGAGAACCCAGCAGCAGCGAATAGCTCGTCAGCCATCTGGTACTTCTCAGCATGATCGTCATCATCAATATTAGGAACCTCGCCACGTCGAATCTGCGCGGCAAGCTTCGTTCCGTCTTCGATGATCAGCGCGTAAGCAGAAATATGGTCAGGCTCGTAGCTTAGCGCGGCTTCAATGCTGGTGCGCCAATCCTCCAAGGACTCCCCCGGAGTCCCGTAAATCAAATCAACGCTCACGTCGAGTCCCGCTTCACGAGCCCAGGACACTACCTGGGGTACACGTTTTGGATCGTGGGTACGTTCAAGGACCTTCAGCACGTGAGGCACCGCTGATTGCATACCGAAGGACACCCGCGTGAACCCGCCGTCAGCCAGTTCCTGCAGGCTCTGCCGAGTCACCGAATCCGGATTGGCCTCAGTGGTGATTTCCGCACCAGGCTTCAGCCCGAAGTCCTTGCGAATCTGATCAAGTACCAACACCAAATCACTGGCAGGCAACAGGGTTGGAGTGCCGCCCCCGAAGAAAACGGTTTCGATTTCGCGAGGTGGTTGGCCCGAACGATCCATCACTTCGCGCGCGAAACTGATTTCCTTGCTGACCGTAGCAGCGTAGGTGGCTTGGCTTGATCCTGAACCGAGTTCGGTCGCGGTATACGTGTTGAAATCGCAGTATCCGCAACGCACGGTGCAGAACGGGATATGCACATAAAAGGACATGGTCCGCCCCTCAGCATCATGAGCACATGAGGCTGGGAGCAGACCATCGGCTGGAGCCGGATCGCCGTCAGGGAGAACTGAAGGCATTTACTTCTTTTTCGGTTCGTCGGTGGACAACGCAGCGATGAAGGCTTCCTGCGGAACCTCCACGCGGCCAACCATCTTCATGCGCTTCTTGCCTTCCTTCTGCTTTTCAAGCAGTTTGCGCTTACGGCTGATGTCGCCGCCGTAGCACTTAGCAAGAACGTCCTTACGGATCGCGCGAATATTCTCACGAGCAATGATTCGCGAACCGATGGCCGCCTGAATCGGAACCTCAAACTGCTGGCGAGGAATCAGCTCACGCAGCTTGGAAGTCATCATTGTTCCGTACGAGTAGGCTTTGTCACGGTGGGTAATGGCGCTGAACGCGTCCACCTGATCACCCTGCAACAAGATGTCGACCTTCACCAGATCGGCAACCTGCTCGCCGTCAGCCTTCCAGTCCAGCGAGGCGTAGCCACGCGTCTTGGACTTGAGCTGGTCGAAGAAGTCGAAGACGATCTCGGCTAGTGGCAAGTGGTAGCGCATTTCAACGCGGTCCTCGGAGAGGTAATCCATTCCGCGCATGGTGCCACGACGACTCTGGCACAGCTCCATCACGGCACCGATGAATTCACTCGGGGCAAGAATGGTAGCCGCAACCATTGGTTCGTGAACCTCGAGGATCTTCCCGTCCGGGAACTCCGATGGGTTGGTCACGGTGATCGTCTGCTTGTCTTCACCCACGACCTCGTACACCACGTTCGGTGCCGTGGAAATCAAATCCAGATTGAATTCGCTTTCCAGGCGCTGGCGCGTGATTTCCAGGTGGAGCAAACCAAGGAAGCCGACACGGAAGCCGAAGCCCAAGGCGACCGAGGTTTCAGGTTCGTAGGTTAGTGCAGCATCGTTGAGCTGCAACTTATCCAATGCGTCGCGCAGTACCGGGTAATCGGTGCCGTCCATGGGATACAGGCCCGAGAACACCATCGGCTTAGCCTCTTCGTAGCCGCCGAGTGATTCACTGGCAGGCTTCAAGGAGTTCGTGACCGTATCGCCCACCTTGGACTGGCGAACGTCCTTCACACCGGTAATCAGGTAGCCAACTTCGCCGACTCCCAACCCCTTGGTTGGTTCTGGATTCGGCGAGGAAACACCGATTTCCAAGAGTTCGTGGGTGGTTCCCGTGGACATCATCTGGATCTTCTCGCGTGGCGAGAGCTTGCCATCGACCACACGCACGTAGGTGACCACACCACGGTAGGTGTCGTACACCGAGTCAAAAATCATGGCACGGGCCGGAGCTTTCGCATCTCCGACAGGTGGTGGAAGTTGCTTGATGACCTCATCAAGCAATGCTTCGACACCTTCACCAGTCTTGCCAGAAACCTTGAGTACGTCCTCTGGCTCACAACCAATGAGGTTGGCAAGCTCCGCGGCGTACTTTTCTGGCTGAGCGTTGGGTAGATCGATCTTGTTCAATACCGGGATGATGGTCAGATCGCCCTCGATGGCAAGGTAGAGGTTCGCAAGAGTCTGCGCCTCAATACCTTGAGCAGCGTCTACCAGAAGGATTGCACCTTCACAGGCTGCCAATGAACGCGAAACTTCGTAGGTGAAGTCAACGTGTCCGGGCGTATCGATCATATTCAGCGCGTAGGAGGTTCCATCTTCACCCTCCCAAGGCATACGTACCGCCTGGGACTTGATGGTGATGCCACGCTCACGCTCAATATCCATGCGATCAAGATATTGCGCCTTCATATCGCGGGCAGCCACGACGCCAGTCAACTGCAACATGCGGTCAGCCAACGTCGACTTGCCGTGGTCAATATGGGCAATGATGCAGAAATTACGGATGAGCGACGGATCGGTCGCGGCAGGCACCTGAGCGGTGCGGGCCAATGGAGACACCTAAACAGACCTCACTAGCTGACTAAAAGACGTAGTTGGATTAGGTTCTATTCTGTCATGATTTCCGAGTCATCACGTATATCGACGATCTGCAACTGGTAGTTTGTGGTTCATGGCAGTGAATCCAGAGAAGATATTCAGTCTGGTGATGCGCATGATTAAGCAGTTCAATTCCACGCGCTCACGTACAACAGGAAACAAAAACGCAGGCACTTCCGCTCCACATAGCCCCCGCAGTGCCTCAACTCAGCGCTCAAGCCATGGCGGAACTGGGACGCCGAGCAACTACCCCGGTGATTTCCGTGGGACTATCAATTTTGAGTACGCGCCATCTCTGGATGGCAACGCCGATCCCGGTGAAATTGTCTGGGGATGGGTGCCTTATGAGGAGGACTACTCTCAAGGTAAAGACCGCCCAGTGCTGATCGTAGGTCGCGAAGGTGGATGGCTGCTGGGCCTGATGCTCACGAGCAAAGACAAGAATAATGAGAGCCACCATAACCCGAGTTACATGGACATCGGCACCGGAAGTTGGGATCGTGAGCGCCGTCCGAGCGAAGTAAAGCTCGACCGCATTATTCGCCTCAACGATGCCTCGGTTCGTCGCGAAGGGGCGATCTTGGATAAGAATCGCTTCTCAAGTGTGGTGAACGCCCTAAACGAACGAGCATAAGTACTCGTTGTTAGGCTCCAGGTCTGATAAAGTTAATACTTGTGTGTTGCGCAGGTTGGGCAACACGCCCCCTTCGGGTCGCCATAGGTGCCCCACACCGCTCAGTCGATGGCCTGAAGGATGAACCCTCTACCGACCGTATAAAACGATAAACGAGAGAGTTTATTAAAGTGGCTAACATCAAGTCCCAGAAGAAGCGTATCCTAACCAACGAAAAGGCACGTCTGCGTAACGTAGCTGTCCGTTCCGAGGTTAAGACCGTAATTCGTAACGTCAACGAGGCAGTAGCCGCAGGCGATAAGGATAAGGCAACCGAGGCATTGCGCCTGGCTGGCAAGAAGCTCGACAAGGCTGTAAGCAAGGGTGTTCTGCACAAGAACAACGCTGCAAACCGCAAGTCGGCTATTGCCAAGAAGGTTAGCGCCCTCTAAGCCAAGCTTAGACTTCAACATCTCCCCCGTACCCTCTGGGTACGGGGGTTTTGTATTTTCTGTAGTGACTGTCGAACATCCCTGGCCGACGAAAAGGCTAGGCAAGCTAGTCCCGCGAATCACTTTCCATCGAGGCCGCAGAAAACTAGTAGCGGATCTGAGCCAGAGCTGAAGCGCAGTAGGCGATTCCCCGCAAGATTTTTGATTGGCACTAAGCCACTGAGTATCCCTAGCTTCCACAGAAGCGCTGGGGAGTTGAAGAAATGGTGGCAAGGGGAGACAGCCAACGTAGCGCTTCCTGTCCCCCAACATCAACCGATGCTCGATTGTTTAACGGTTCGGTGCCTTAGCCGCAATAAACATGATGGCATGCTCCAGAGCATATCCGGGAGAACGGCTTCCACCTTTAACCATTCGATCGGTGTTCGCGATTTCTTCAATGCACAAAGCAAGGTCGCTACGCTTCCAACCACGAGCCTGTTGCTGAGCTTGTTGCACCTGCCACGGGGCCATCCCCAATTGAGATGCCAGCGCAGCAGCAGGTTCATTCACACCAAGTACCTTGGCCAACTGCCGCACCTTCATCGCCAGCGTGGCAACGATGGGAATCGGATCAGTACCTGTACCTAAAGAGTGCCTCAAGGTTCGCAAGGCAGCCTGCGCATTTCCCGAAATCGCGGCATCGGCAACTTTGAAAGCAGTCGCTTCAACACGACCGCCGTAGTACCGATCAACTAATCCTTGGTCGATGGTGCCGGTCGTATCTTGAATAAGCTGCGAGCAACTAGACCCCAGCTCGGCCAGAGAGTTGCCAACAGCAGCGACCAATGCCTTCACCGCGTCGTTGGTAATCCGACGTTTTGCTGCTTTAAATTCAGCCTGAACGAAGTCGACCTTTTCGGCGTCCTTCTTGACCGGCTGGCAGTTCACGATTAGAGCCCCGGCAGCTTTAATGGCGTCGATGAGTTTCTTGCCTCGAGTGCCCCCAGAATAGTGCATGATCAGCACGTTTTCCGGTGCTTGGTCTTTTAGATACGCCAGCGCATCCTTGAGGAAGTATTCATTCATTTGTGCCATCTCGTGGACTTCTACGAGATTGGCGCTGGAGAATAATGAAGAACTGGTCGCCAAAAGTAGGTCGCCAGGTTCGTATCTAGATGCATCCAGTCTGGTGACTTCAATGTCGTCACGCGCAGCAGCTTGTTGCCGAAGTAACTCAAAAGCGCGAGAAGCTAGATAATCCTCTGAACCGGTGAGCAAAATCAGCGGTTGGGGCGTAAGCTCCCGCCATGAGATACCTGGGTTTGCCTGGGCGCGTGCCATCGAGCTCCTAAATGCGTGGGACGATATATTGATCCTACCGAACCGGTGAACCCAACGCAGTACTCATCACGCCGTGCTCAGTAAATGTGAGAAGCACGGTACCGGACTGGTCCGTCCTGAAAACTCGGGCGCCCACCTCGTTTGCCACATCGAGAATTTCTTGATGCGGGTGTCCATAGGAATTATCCTTGCCAGCAGAAACCAGAAGAACCTGTGGCGATATGGTTTTAATGATTTCAGTTCCACCATTGCGTGCGCCGTGATGAGACGCCTTGAGAATCGCGGCCGGTGGTTGGGGAAATTTACGCAGTAGGGCACTCATCGCTTCGGTTTCCATATCCCCCGCGGAAAAATAGTCAATCTCTCCGCTGGCCACATGAAAACGGAAACGTATCACCAGCGAAGTGTCATTAGGTTCGGCACGCTGGGCCGCCAAGGTTTCCGGGCCGATCACGTGGTAACTGACCAGTTCGGTGTCTTTCACGGCCCCAGCTTCAATGACGCTGGCACCTGCCCATCGATCAAGCTCAAAACCGGCAGACACCAGCCGCTGACCAATCTTGATACCCGATTCCTCTAAAGCGCTGATTCCGCCGAAATGATCGGCGTGAGAGTGCGTGACAAATACGATGGGTAACGAGGTGATCTTCAGCCTTCGCAGACATTGCACCACGTTGCCGTCTTCTGGACCTGCATCCACCAGCCAACCTTGGTGCTCTCCCACATTGATAACGATTCCATCACCTTGTCCCACATCGCACATGGCTATACTCCAGTGCTCATTAATGGGCTCGCGATAGAACAGGGTGGCCGGAAGTATCAGGGCCGCCAGAAACACCAGAACCGCACCGAGCATCGCCAGCGAGACCTGACGTACACGAACGCGCTCTGTCTCCCGACCTGCAATCAAAAGTATGCAGAGCACCGCTGCCAGCATGATGGCCAAGACGATACCGAGGACACCTTCGGGCCAAGGTCGAGCCGCCCCTGGAAGTCCAGCGGAAAATTGGGCGATCTTGCCGACGAGTTCCGCGGGTAGCCCAGGAATCCACAACAGTGCTTGTGCCACTGAAGGCATCGGCGTACAGATCAGCAGGCAGACCATTCCCACGGCCGTAATCAGCGGTAGTAACGGGGCCACCAACAGATTTGTTGGTAAGGAGTACAAGCTGAAATTACTGTTCAACGCGATGATCACTGGCAGACAAGTAAATTGTGCGGCACAGCAAATAGCAGTCATCTCAGCCAACCACGAGGGCATGACATGTCCGAAGATTTCAGTCAGCGACGGGGTAAGCATGATGATGCCCAAGGTGGCAAGTACTGATAAAGCAAAAGCTGGCTCGGCACCCAACTCAGGGTCAATGAGCAACAAGATCGATGCGCTCAAGGACAAAATGCCCAATGGCGCTTGTCCACGTCCCACGAGCAATGACAACACAGCAATGCTGCCCATCAAACTCGCTCGCAAAACGCTCGGATCCGGACCCACAAACCAGGTAAAGAGTCCCACCGCAGCGATCATTAATAACGCGCTCGGCACCCTTGGAATAGAGAATACGCGCAACAAACTCAGGATAATTGCGGCCAGTAGTGCGATGTTAGATCCACTGACCGCGGTGAGATGGCTCAGGCCACTGGTTTTCATGGCGTCGGACAACGCCTCATCTTGTCCTGAGCGATCGCCGTACAGCATGCCTGGCAACAACGCCTGAGCATTACTGGGCAGCTGGTTGGATACTGATGAAAATCGGTCTTTGAGGTTCTGTGCTGCGTTGGGTTCGGACTGCGATAGGACCTTGGGCTCGCTGAGCGCACGAGCCCACCAGGAAAAAGTGCCGGATTCCGCCGGCGCAAAACTCACAATGCTTTCGAAGCGCTGTGCGTTATGAGGCAATGTGTAAGCGAGGGTCAAATACACCGGCACCTCGCATTGCACCCACGAGCCATCCTGCCAATAGCGTTCAACGTTAGCGCTGCCTTTGAGCTCCCCATCGGGGGTCGGCACGACGGCTTCGTCAAAGCTCAGTTCGGCACGAAGTTGTTGCTCCCCCTGTTCAGGAAGGGTGCACTGGCTACCGGTGATGTTGATGGTGGTGATAGCAAGTAGTCCCAAGAGGAAAACGATTGGACCGGTGAACCACGGCGTGGAATGGGCGCCATCATGCCGTTCGCGTAGGAGCAAAGCTAGCAACAACGCGAGAAGCGCAATGAATGCCCACAGCAATAGCGGCGGGATGGTGAAATAGGCGGCGAGCCACGCTCCCGAGAGCAGCCACAGACCTCGAAAATCCGTTGTCATGGGACCACCAGATCGGCAAGTTTCTCGAGCATGGCCGGGCCTATGCCAGAAACAGCATCCAGTTCGTCCACGGAATTAAAGGGACCGTTTTTGGTTCGAAAATCGATGATCCGCTGCGCCAAAGCAGGACCAATACCAGGTAGTTCTTCCAGTGTTTCTGCATCGGCGGTGTTGATGGAAATTTTTGCGTCCGCACTGGGGACGGGCACTACTTGACCGGAAGACTCGGAACTCGCGCCGGGCATGATGATTTGCTGTCCATCAATGAGCTTCGCAGCGAGGTTGACCAGCTCGGGGTGAGCTCCCTTGGCCAATCCCCCGGCACTCTCCACGGCGTCGGTAATGCGCGAACCCTCAGGTAGTTCGTAGACGCCGGGCTTCTTCACCGCACCAACCACATGCACGGTTACCTTAACTCCGGAGGTACTGGGCGAACTGTCGGTGTTCTCGTTCTCGGAACTGTTGCTGGTGGCCTCGGCATCCAGCGGTACAGTCTCCAACGCTTCGTTGGAGGGTGCGGGGGCCAACAGGATAGAAATGGCGATCCAGCCGAGCACGACAAGGACCAAAGCGAGTACCGCTACGCGCGAGATCGCAAACCTGAGACGACCGGGACGTGGCGCGTACTTGCTGAAAAAATCGTGACGGCCCATGCGCCACAGTATGGGCGGTCGGTTCTAGGCCGAGGCCGAACCCTTCTCAGGTTGTGGATCCAATGGGGCCACAGCGACCGCCAAGACGCCCATGCCGGTGTGGGCGGCAAGTACCGCCGGCAGGGATTCAATCACCACGGGCTGGTTGCTAAAGGGCGTTAGCTCCGTGGCGATTTCACTGGCAAGCTCAAGGGCGCCGAAGTGCATGACGCCAAGTCGCACAGGCCCCTGCACCGTGCGTGCATCATCCAAAGCCAGGGAGACGAGTCGAGCTTGGGCCCGCGCAAAGGAGCGCGGTTTTTCCAGTGCGGTGATGGCCCCTTGACCGATGGTCAGGATCGGCTTGACGTTCAACAGGCCGCCGAGTACCGAGGACAGCGCACTGATGCGTCCACCACGGCGCAATTGCTCCAAGCTCGGCACCGCGAAGTACACGGAATTGGCGGTAGCCATGCGCACAATCTGTTCTAGCATTGCTTGAGGCGCGCCGGCATCCCTAGCATCAAGAACATCGGCGATGGTGAAGCCTAGCGGCAAGGCTACGGTATGAGAATCAAGCACCATGACCTTGTTGGAGAATTGCGCGGCAGCTAGTCGTGCAGCTTCCACGGTGCCCGAGAGCGCCCCGGACATGTGGATGGAAAGGACCTGTTGACAACCTTCAGCGAAGAGCTGTTGGTATACGCGCGCGAACTCGCCCGGTGCTGGGCGCGAGGTTTTCACGGATTTGCCCATGGCCAATCCCATCATCAGGGCCGAAGTATCCTTGCCGTGGACGTGGTTATCGACGATGATCGGGATATTAACTTCTGCAAACCCGGCACGGTCACGAAACTGTGGGGGCAAGCAGGATGCCGAATCGGTGACGATCCCAATGCTCGGACGCGAAAGCCCGCGCGGGGCCAGCCACTTCGGTAGCCAACCCGCGCGCGAGCTTTTGAGTCGATCGTTCATGAGGCGAGCTTACGGGGCAGGTACCACGTTCACCAGCTTCGGCGCACGCACAATCACCTTCAAAGGCGCCTTGCCATCAAGCATGCGAACTACTGCCTCATCGGCCAGAGCCAGCGCCTGCAACTCTTCCTCGGAGATGTCCACCGAAACCTGCAGACGGGCACGCACCTTGCCCTTGATCTGAACCACGGCGGTGATGGTGTCATCCACCAGCAGTGACTCATCAACTTCTGGCCATGCGCTGGTGACCACGCTCGGTGCGTAGCCCAACGCTTCCCACATATCCTCGGCGGTGTAGGGAGCAAACAGGCTCAGCAGCTGGGCGACGACCGTGGCGGCTTCGCGTACCGCTGGATCGGCGGCACCCGCACCGGAGTCGATGGTCTTACGGGTCGCGTTGACCAGCTCCATGGTCTTGGCGATCACCACGTTGAACTTGCCCGAATCCAGCAGCTGCGCCGACTCGTGTACGGTGCGGTGGGTGACCTGACGCAGGGACTTCTCCCCGCTGGTGTAATCCACGCCGACCTCGCTGGTCGTGTCCTGAGCGATACGCCAGGCACGGGCCAAGAACTTCTGCGAACCCGACGGGGACACATCGGCCCAGTCCACGTCATCCTCTGGTGGGGAGGCGAAGACCATGGTCAAACGCACCGCGTCCACACCGAACTTGTCCAGCTGCTCGCCCAAATCCACGCCATTGCCCAGGGACTTACTCATGGCCTTACCGCCATTGAGTACCTGGCCCTGGTTCAGCAGTGCGCTAAATGGTTCGGTAGCGTCAATCAGCCCCAGATCGTGGACGACCTTGGTGAAGAAGCGCGAGTAGAGCAGGTGCAAGATCGCGTGCTCCACGCCGCCCACGTACTGCCCCACTGGCATCCAGTCACGCACGGCCTTCGGGTCAAATGGGCCCTCGGTGTACTGCGGCGAAACGAAGCGCAAGAAGTACCAGGAGGAATCCACGAAAGTATCCATGGTGTCGGTATCACGCTTGGCATCGCCCCCACACTTCGGGCAAGCGACGTTGACCCAGTCCTCGGCCGCAGCCAGTGGGCTGGTGCCCTTAGGTGCCAAGTCTTCACCACGCAGATTATCGGGCAGGCGCACCGGCAACTGGTCATCAGGTACCGGGACCTCGCCACAATCAGCACAATGAATGATCGGGATGGGAGTACCCCAGAAGCGCTGGCGGGAGAGCAACCAGTCACGCAGGCGGAAGTTGATGGTGTGCTTACCGGTGCCGGCAGCTTCCACAATCTCGATCGCCTTGGCAATGGCGTCCTTCTTCTCCAAACCGGTCAGATCACCGGAGTTGATCAGCTGGCCCTCGCCAGCGGTGGCGATGCCGGTTTCGTTGGGATCTTCCAGTCCGGTTTCGACCACCACGCGTACTGGCAGGTCGAAGGCGCGGGCGAAGTCCAGGTCGCGCTGATCGTGCGCAGGAACTGCCATGATGGCGCCGGTGCCGTAGTCGGCGAGCACATAGTCGGCAGCCCAGATCGGCAGTTTCTCCCCCGAGAGCGGGTTGATACCGTAGCGTCCGGTGAAGACGCCGCTCTTTTCCCGTTCGGTGGACTGGCGCTCGATCTCACTCAGGGCCTTGACCTGCTCCTGGTATTCCTCCAGGGCGGCGCGGTGCTCATCGGTGACCAGCTCGCCGGCCAGCTGCGCATCCGCGGCGACTACCATGAAGGTGGCACCGTACAGGGTGTCCGGGCGGGTGGTGAAGACCGGGATCTTGACCGCAGGCTGGTTCTCGGTGGCTTCAATTTCGAAGGTCACCTCGGCGCCTTCAGAGCGGCCAATCCAGTTCTTCTGCATCAACAGCACACGCTCAGGCCAGTGGCCCTTGAGCTGTTCCATGTCATCAAGCAGGCGATCGGCGTAGTCGGTGATCTTGAAGTACCACTGGTTCAGCGACTTCTTGGTCACTGCGGTGCCACAACGCTCACAGGCACCGTTGACGACCTGCTCGTTAGCCAGCACCGTCTGGTCCTTAGGGCACCAGTTCACCGGGTGGTCCTTGCGGTAGGCCAGGCCCTTCTCGTAGAACTTGTTGAACAGCCACTGAGTCCAGCGGTAGTACTCAGGATCGGAAGTATGCAGACGACGATCCCAGTCAGCCGAGATTGCGTAGCGCTTAAAGCTGGCGGCCTGGGTATCAATGTTCTTGTAGGTCCACTCGGCAGGATGGCTATTGCGCTTGATGGCAGCGTTTTCTGCTGGCAGGCCGAAGGAGTCCCAGCCGATCGGGTGCATGACGTCGTAACCGCGCAGGCGCCAGTATCGAGCGACTACATCGCCCATGGCGAAGGCCTCGGCGTGACCCATGTGCAGGTCGCCCGAAGGGTAAGGGAACATGTCTAGCACGTAGCGGCGTTCGCGGCTACCATCATCGGCGGGCTTAAATACTTCTAGCTCATCCCATACCGGAAGCCACTTGGACTCGATGTCCTTGAATTCGTAGGTCCTAGGTTCGTTCGTCGATGATGTCACGCTGCTCTTCTCACACGCTTTGCGGAAATATTTCCGATGGGAAAACTTGTTTTTGGTTCCAGACACAACAAAAGCCCCCAAATTTCCACTCGGGGGTACGGCCACCGGCCGTGCTTAAACTAGGTTGCGCTTCGGATGCATATCGCGATTCTATCGCACATCGCCTAGTGGCGTGCATCGATGAAGCGCCAGATTCGACACAGCCAGTGCACTTTTCCAGCTACTTGCCTCTACTTCCTTCGACAAGCTCTCCTCGACGAGCGGTGTTTGCTGACTCAAAAAGTTCTCCACAATCCGTCGCGCCTATTAAACGCCGCCGATCTACTAGTCCGATGCTCGTCCCATGAACACCGCAGCTCTCCTGGTCGCGCTACGCGAATTGTGCCGGGCTCCTTGGACCCTAGGACCCCAGCTCACTACCGCTATGCTCGTTCAGCTGGGCGCGCTGTGTCTAAAAATTCTTAGCTCGATCGGCGCGCTCGTCTACCAAAACGAAGATCCACGACTCGTGCTGATCCAGCTTGACCTGCTCGAACGTTTTGATCAAGAAGTGCAACAGCAAAAACTCACACTGGCGCTTAATGCCGAAGTCACCGGCGCGCACGCATTGTCGTTGAGCACCTTTGATGAACTTAGGCGGCTGCCGGACTACCCCGGTACGCTGCTGGATGCCTATTTTGCTCAGCCAGCAGAACGAGCCACCGGGCGAACCTACTACAGCAACACGGCGGAAGTGATCGCCGGGTGGCTAGGCATCAACTATTTTGAGGCGCAACGCCGCATCGATGACGCCCACCTATTGATCGGGCGACGCACCCTTGAGGGCAGTATTTGCGAGCCACGTTTTGAACAACTGGCCGCGCTCTTTGCCAGTGGCACAGTGGATCGTCGTCGGATCGCCCGGGTATCACGGCAATTAGAGAAATTGGAACCTGAAGACACGATCTTTGATGGTGTACCTAGCCCATTGCAGGCGCGCTCAGCCGATGGCACGCTGCTGGAGACCAACGCGGCGCAAGCGTTGGCCGATCTAAGCCCGGTCGAGGCACGCAAACATATTGATGCTGAGATCAGTAGGTACAAGGAAACCCATGGACTGGTCATCCCGCCTAAACTTGGTTTCTTCATTGGCAGGGTCATCGGCGGCGTGCACTGTTTCTATCTGCGAACCGACGCAACTCAGGCAGAGGTCTTCCACTCAGTCGCCGCGCAATCCAGCAATAAACGAACTAAAGCCGGCAAAGCAGCCCGCGGCACCGCTTCGGGGCAGGACACCGCCTCCGATCCCGAGCAAGAATCAGCTGATCAGCACTCGCGCGATCAACACTGTGGCGATCAACATTCTGGCGATCAACATCAGGCCGCGGAAAATGACGGCAAAGAACCCACCCCGCCAACACCTGACTGGCTCATCAGCGAGCAACCAATGCCGCCCTGGGCTGAAACACAAACCGCAGCTGAAGAAACCGCTGCCCAAGACGCTGACGCTGAGGCCGACACCGAAGTTGTTCTAGACGAAGCCGCCGAAAAAACTGCAGCAACGGAAAATACTGACGGCCAAGACGCCGATTCGGAATCTTCCGCGAGTGGCCAGAGCAGCCCAGATAATGCCCAGGACCCATCTCCTGCGCAACGACGACTCAATGCCCTCATGGCCATTCTTGTCGCTCCCGTCTCCGGGGCTAAGCGCAAGGCCATTGTCCCCAAAGTGCTGGTCTACATGTGGCTCAGCGACCTACAAAACCTCGCTGAAGCTCACGGAGTCAGCGCCCATTCTGTGGACATACCGCCCGGCGAACTTCGAAAGCTTCTCGCCAACGCCGGAATCATCCCCTTGGTCCTCGGCTCAAACAGTCAACCCCTAGACATGGGCCGATCACAACGCTTCCACAAAGGAGCGATCAGAACCGCGATCATGGCACGCGACCGTGGCTGCATCGTGCCCGGGTGCACCACCCCACCGGAGAAAGTTGAGGTCGACCATTACGAGGTCTCCTGGTCTGAGGGAGGTGAAACCAGCGTGCGGTCAGGTGCCGGGATGTGCACAAACGAACATCAACAACGGCACTCTGAACAGATCAAGGTCGTCAACGTCGATGGTCTCCCGCACGTCGTCTTGCCCGAACACTTGGACCCGGAACAAAAGCCACGGAGAAATACCTACTGGGGCGCCCTGCAAGTTGACGACTGTCCGACCTCCAATATGCCGTCGGATCCTCCTACTCCGAACAATTCCAGTGAGCCACGGGGCCCAGAAACAGAAGCCAACACCGATCCGGAAACGAACCCCGCGCCCTAACACTGTGTGCCAAACATGAAAACAGCGACGCCCGGACCATAAGTCGGTTCGGGCGTCGCTATTTGTTCAGCTCTCGAGCGAGTCGTAAAGCTTAGGCTTTGGTGTCCTCGTCTACCCAATCAAAGGTACGAGTCACGGCCTTCTTCCACAAGCGCAGGTTGCGCTCACGGGTTTCTTCGTCCATGGCTGGTTCCCAACGCTTGTCCTCAGACCAGTTGGTTTCCAGTTCGCCCAGATCCTTCCAGAAGCCCACCGCCAATCCGGCTGCATAGGCAGCACCGAGGGCAGTAGTTTCGGTGACCTTAGGGCGGACGACAGGAACGCCCAAGATATCAGCCTGGAACTGCATCAGCGCCTCGTTAGCAACCATGCCGCCATCGACCTTAAGCTCGGTCAATGGTACCTCGGCGTCGGCGTTAACAGCATCCAGGACCTCACGGGTCTGGAACGCGGTAGATTCCAATGCAGCACGAGCAATGTGGTTCTTGTTCGCGAAGCGAGTCAGTCCCACAATGGCGCCACGGGCATCCGAACGCCAGTATGGTGCAAACAGACCGGAGAATGCTGGCACAACATAAACGCCACCGTTGTCATCCACCTTGGCAGCCAGTTCTTCGATTTCTGGTGCCGAGGAGATCATGCCGATGTTGTCACGCAACCACTGAACCAATGAACCAGCTACAGCAATCGAGCCTTCCAGCGCGTAGACAGGCTTAGCATCGCCCAGCTTGTAGGCCATGGTGGTCAGCAAACCGTTGGTGGAGTTCACGATCTCGGTGCCGGTGTTGAAGATCAAGAAGCAGCCGGTGCCGTAGGTGTTCTTCGCGGTACCAGCGGTGAAGGCAGCCTGACCGAATGTCGCCGCCTGCTGATCACCAAGGATGCCAGCAACAGGTACCTCACGCAGCAACTGGTTGGTGTGCACCTGACCGTACACCTCGGAGGAGGAACGGATCTCGGGCATCATCGAGAGCGGAACACCAAAATCAGCAAGGATCTTTTCATCCCATGCCAAGGTCTTCAGATCCATGAACAGGGTACGGGATGCGTTGGTCACGTCGGTGACGTGAACACCGCCGTCGGTGCCACCGGTGAGGTTCCACAGAACCCAGGTATCGGTCGTTCCGAACAGCAGATCTCCTGCCTCGGCACGCTCTCGAGCACCGTCGACGTTATCTAGGATCCACTTGATCTTGGTACCGGCGAAGTAGGTAGCCAATGGCAGGCCTACGGTCTCCTTGTAGCGGTCGGTGCCCCCATTAGCAGCCAGTTCATCGACGATGTCCTGGGTGCGGGTATCCTGCCAGACGATAGCGTTGTAGACCGCTTCACCAGTGTTCTTATCCCAAACAACGGTAGTTTCACGCTGGTTGGTGATACCGACGACCTCGATGTCGTGACGGGTCAGGTTCGCCTTGGACAGCGCTTGGCCGATCACTTCGCGCACGTTGTTCCAGATTTCGGCTGGATCGTGTTCGACCCAACCGGCAGCTGGGAAGATCTGCTCGTGCTCGAGCTGGCCTACCGAGTGCACATCACCGGCGTGGTTGAAAACAATCGCGCGGGAGCTGGTCGTGCCCTGATCAATGGCGATAACGAATTTTTCACTCATGATTTACTGCTCTCTTTCTAGAACATTAGAGCGGCAACAAGTCCGCCGAGGATACCGCCGGTTGCTGGTCCCACCAATGGCACCCACGAGTAGGCCCAGTCGGAGGAACCCTTGCCCTTGATCGGCAAGATAGCGTGCGCTACACGTGGACCAAGGTCACGGAATGGGTTGATTGCGTAACCGGTGGCACCACCGAGCGACAAACCGATGGCAACAACCAACAGAGCCACGGCCAGTGGGCCAAGCTCATGTGGAGTATGTCCCAGCCCGGCGATCACAAAGACCAGGACGAAGGTACCGAAGATCTCGGTGACGAGGTTCCAACCGTAAGAGCGGATGGCTGGTCCAGTGGAGAAGACACCGAGCTGGGTGCCGGCGTTCTGCGGATCATCCAGGTGCTTCTTGTAGGACAACCAGGTACCTACGGCACCAAGGAAGGCACCAATAAACTGCGCCACGAAGTACAACAAGGTATTGGCAAATGTTTTAGCCACACCTGGAGCATATTCTGCAACATCTTGGTTGACCAGCAACCCGAGGGTCACTGCAGGGTTTAGGTGGGCTCCGGAGATACCCGCGATCCAAACACCACAGTAGACAGCCAGGCCCCAGCCGAAGCTGATGGCGACCCAGCCCGCGGCGCTACCAAGGGTCCCTTTCAGGGCAACGTTGGCGCAGACGCCGCCACCCATGAGCAGGAGAATGAAAGTGCCGACTAATTCGGCGAGAAACACGTGAGTGGACATCTTTGACCTCTGAGTGATTTCGACTGCCGGCGGCTACTTGCCGCCGGCCACATGACAGATTAGCTGAGGATGACTCCATGGCTATCTGCAAGAACCGAGAGCGAATGGTCGATTTCGGCTTGGAGCTGGGACTGGTCCCAACCCATTGGGTCAGCAAGGCAGTTTGCTACCTCGATGACCAAATTCTTCGTTACCAAGCCACGGAAGGCTAGGTTGGTGCGGCGGATGAAGACGTCGATCAAGCGGCCGACCTGCTCATTGTTCGCCATGTAAGCGATCTCTTGGCAGGAAAGCTCCTGGGTGTGTTCGAGCATCTGCTCATTCTCACCGAGCTCGCTCAGCACGTGATCGGCACGGGTACCGTATCGCTCGAGCAGAACGCGCAGGCGGTCATGCGAAGCCTTGGACTCGCGTGCTGCGTACCAAGCGGCCAATGCACCTTCGTTCGTTGGGAAGTTCTTACCGCCACCAATGGCCACACCAACGGTTGACTTGACCTGACGCTCGCCCAAGAATTCAAGGGCCTTGCCACCCAGATTTTCACTCAGCGCACGGAAGGTAGTCCACTTTCCGCCGATCAGCGAGAGCATGGTGGTCTTATCGGTCAGGCGGGTTTCCTTGACCTGGTAGTCACGGGAGACGAAGCCTGGAGCGGTGTCATCGTGATTTGGCAGTGGGCGTACGCCGGAGAACTTGTACACGATCTGCTCTTCGGTGGCCTTGATACCAGGGAAGACGTGGTGGATCAGGTCGAAGAAGTACTGGACTTCTTCATCGGTGCACACGGCTGGTTCGTTCATGTCGTGCTCGAGGTCGGTGGTGCCAACCAGGACACGGCCAAGCATTGGGTAGATCAATACGATACGACCGTCTTCGTGTTCGAAGAAGATCTCGCGTCCGCCGGTGGCTTCAAGCAGTTCTGGGTGATCGAGCACGATGTGCGATCCCTTGGTGCCGCCGGTCCACTTGGTCTCGCGGCCCAAGTCCTTGTTGGTCAAATCGACCCATGCGCCGGTGGCGTTGATGATCACTTCGGCGTCGAAGTCGAATTCTTCGCCGGTGAGTACGTCACGCAGCTGGGCGGTGCCACCGTCAACGCCGGTGAGCTCAACATAGTTGGTGGCGCGAGCCTTGTCATTGGCGTTCAGGCCTTCGCGCAGCACGTCCAGGGTCAGACGTTCTGGATTGTGCACCGAGGCATCGAAGTAGGTTGCGGTGTACTTGACGTCATCGCGCAGCTGAGGCAGGTCCTTGCGGGCAGCCTTGCCGGACTTGAAGCTGTGCCATGGGGTGTTGCGACCGCCGACACCTGCGAACACGTCGTACATGATCAGGCCAGCTTTAATTAGCGCGGCGCCACGTTCGGTTGGCTTGCCGGACTTGTGGGTCAAGAAGCGCATTGGTGCGCTGAGGATTCCCGAGAAGGTGGAGAAGATGGGGATGGTGGTCTGCAGTGGCTTCACATAGTGTGGTGCGATTTCCAGCAGGGAGTTACGTTCCTGCACGGATTCGTGCACCAGACGGAACTCACCATTTTCGAGGTATCGGATGCCACCGTGGATCATGTGCGAGCTGGCGCCGGAGGCACCTTGGCTGTAGTCACCACGTTCGATCAATGCGACGTCGATTCCCTGCATCGCCAGGTAGCGGAAGGTCGCTACACCGTTGATGCCGCCTCCAACTACCAGTACCCGCGCTTGCGGACGTTCACGCAGTTTGGATAGCTGTTCCCGAATCACGATTTGTGCCCCTTTGTAACAAATGAATAAGTCTGAAGCTAGTCTTGTTACTGAACGGCAATTCGGTCAAACAAAATGCACAAACGTGCAGAAATGATGAAGGTGATGAAGAAAACACCGTCCGGGGGAACCTATAAGCGAGGCGTCACTGGCACATCCGTGCACACCACCCCCAAAGCCAAGGACGCGTTGCGCGCCGCGCAGCTCTATTACCTGCAGGATATGAAGATGGAAGTGATCGCCAGGGAGCTTGGTACCTCACGATCGACCGTCTCCCGATTGCTCACCCATGCCAAGCGCACCGGCATGGTCTCGATCAGCATTACCCCCAGCGCCAATATGTCCGCGCTGCTAGGAAATCAATTGGCCGAGCACTATGGAGTGAACTTTTATGTGGTGCCCACCGATGGGTCCATGGATGATTCAGAACTTCTGGTCCGTGTCTCAGCGCATGCGGCCTACCTCTTAGGCGATATTGTTTCTTCCTCGATGACCGTGGGTGTGGCTTGGGGGTCGACCATGCAAGCGGTCTCCGCGGCATTGTCATCGCATCCGACCCATGACACCAAAATCGTCCAACTCAACGGAGCGGCCAACCCGGTCAGTAGTGGCGTCGGCTATGCGAGCGACATTCTCACGCGCTTTGGTCAGGCCTTCACCGCGCGGACCGAGCAGTTCCCGGTGCCAGCATTTTTTGACCGCGCCTCCACCCGCGATGCCATGTGGCAGGAAACCTCGATCCAGCGCGTACTTAAAGTGCAACAAGAGATGAACCTGGCAGTCTTCTCGCTCGGTTCGGCCGGGTCCGCGGTCATCTCGCAGGTCTACCGCGGCGGATACCTCACCAAAGATGAAACCCAAGAGCTACGAGAGATGGGCGTGGTGGGAGACGTGGCCACGGTGTTTTTCGACAAGGACGGCAACAGTTCAAGCATTGCCCTGAACTCACGTTCCACCGGCCCGACCCTTGATTCGTTGCGCAAGGTGCCCACCAGGTTCTGCGTGGTGGCCGGACGCGGCAAGTTGGCAGCCGTTCGCGGTGCACTCAAGGGCGGATTGATCACCGACTTGGTCATTGATGAGGGTACGGCTTTGGCCCTGCTCGACGGGTAGGATTTAAACCATGCGCCAACGAGAACACCTCATGTCCACGCACCGGATCTATGGCGCGCAGGTGCGCATATTCACCGCTGTGGCTCACGAGCCCGCACGTGGTGTGATCTTCGCGGTTCACGGCTTCCGCGGGGACCACCATGGTTTGGCTCGCATTGTGCAGAACCTTGAGAACTACACGGTGATCGTTCCCGATCTGCCAGGCTTCGGGGCCTCCAGCTCCATGAGCGAACATGCCCACGATGTTGAAGGTTACGCCCACGCGCTCGATGCGCTGGCCGACGAGTTGCACCTTGATGCCAACATCCATCTGCTCGGCCATTCTTTTGGCTCGATCGTCGCCGCCAAACTGGCGAGTATGCGCCCTTTTGCCTCGCTGCTGCTGCTGAACCCGATCTCGGAACTGGCCTTGGATTCCTCGCAGGCGCTGCTGGCCAAAATTACCAGTGCCTACTATGAGCTGTGCGCCAAACTCCCGGCATTCATCGCTGAACCATTGCTTCGTTCACAACTTTTCAGTGACGCCATGAGCCTGGTGATGACCAAAAGCAAGGATCCGGCCATCCGCCGTTATGTGCGCGATCAGCACCGAGCATATTTTGGTGGCTTCCACTCAACGAGCACCTTGGCCCAGTCTTATCGGGCCTCGATCTCTTCCACTGTGGCCCACTACTCCCCCGAGCTGACCCTACCGACAATGATGATCGGCGGCATGCAAGACGAGCTCGGGACCCCGGAGACTCAAGAACAGTTGCGTAGCAGTTTCGCACACGCACAATTGCTCATGCTCGAGAACGTCGGGCACCTCATCCACTACGAAAAGGCCGAAGAAACCGCAAGCGCCATCGACGCATTTTTGCGCTCGCTCCCGCAACCGAGCAGCGAACTCTAAAGCACGCTATCTTGGTCGATCGCGATATTGACCACCGGATCCTTGGCTGCAGACATGGTGGATCGCAGGTGGCGCAGCGCGCTGGTGACTTCATGGCCGTCAGCGTAGGAGAAGAAGAGCACATACCTGTGTTCGATCGGCGGTCCGTCGATCACCGTTGGACCGTGGATTTGCACCTTAGCCCGCGTGGAATCCTCCAGTGCTGCGATCAGCCGTTGGGCTCCTGGACCGGAAATGATCGCGCTGCGCACGGCAGGTGGCAACCCAATTTCGCGGCGTTCAGCTAATTCGCGTTCGGCGAAGCTTGCCGGATCGTAGCGGATCAAACTGGCACCGGCCGGGCTGGGATTCCCGGTCAGCACCACTACCCCATCGCTGGTGGCCAGGCTCGCGGCGGTAAACCAGCGTGAGAGCACTTCTTCGGCGTTCCGCAAAGAATCGTGGGCGAGCATCTTGTCGGCGTCGAGCAACAACACCGCGGCGTAGCCACCTTCAACTATCGGTTCGACTCCCGGAGTGGCGACTACTAGCGCCGGTTTATGAAGGACTTTTTCCACCGGCTTTGCTCCGGTGGAGGAAATAACTGGCACCTTGGGGAAGGCTAAACCGAGTTCTTCTGCCGTACGCTCGGCCCCAATGCTCGCCGCCCTGATCCGCGGTGATTGGCAATTCTGGCAGCGGTAGTCATGAAACTGCTCGCCACACCAGCGGCAGGCGACATGCGAGTGCTGCCCGGCAAGATGCAGCGGGCCTTGGCACAAAGGACAACGCGCTAGTGTGCGGCAATCCTGGCAGGCGACCGCTGGGACAAATCCGGTGCGTGCTACCTGCACTAAGACCGGGCCGCTTTCCAACGCCTTGGTTGCTTCGCGCCATGCGGTCGAAGGTATGCGGGCACGGGCCAGCATCGGATCGCGCTCCAGCTCAAAATCATTGGTGGTTGCGATCACCCGTGCCGCATGGGCGCGAAGCTGATTCCGCGGCAATTTCAGCTCGATCGCCCACCCGGTAGTCACCAGTCGTTGCGCTTCCACGGTGCGTGAGGGCGAAGCGATCAGCAGGGAAACATCGGCCTGCTGGCTGCGCAAGAGCGCCACTTCCCTACTGTGTTGGTAGGGTGCGCGTTGTTCGCGATGCGACTGATCGCCATCTTGCCACACGATTACCAGTTCTAAATCCGGCACGTGGCAGAGGGCGGCGGAGCGGGTACCGATGACGATCTGCACGGCCCCACCGATGGCGCGCAAAAAATTGCGGTACCTCGGGGTTGGCCCGTCGTCGGCCTGCAAACGCGCATAACTCTGCGCCCCGTACTCGGCGTCCAGGTAGTCGCCGAGGATTTTCAGGTCCCGTGCATCAGGCACAATGAGCAGGACGCGTTTCTCTCGCTCAAGCACCGGCCGGGCAGCGTCCAGCAAGAATTTCGGCCAGAACCCGTCCACGTTAGGTACCCAGGTGGCCACGGCACGCAGTGTCTCGCCACGGCTCCACGCCTCAAGTGCCTGAGGCCCCTGCTCGTAGCGTTCGAGCTGATTCGGGGTGCGCGGCAGTACGGGGGCCACATGATCGAGTTCTTCTTTTTCGACCTTCGCCGCTCGAGCAGGCACAGCCGATCGCACCACATCCCACAGGGTGCCGGCATAACGGGTCGCGACCTCACTAGCGGCTGCCACCACTTGTGGGTAAAGGGCCACCTGTTCGCTCACAATTTTTGCCAGAGGGCGCAACTTCATCGTCGAGGCATGGTCTTCGAGAATTTCGATAATGAATCCGGCCAGTTGCTGTGGTCCAAATGGGACTTTAACGCGAACACCTGGACGAGCTTGTTCCTCCATCGAGGCAGGAACCTCATAATCAAAAAACCGGTCGAGGTGTGGGAGCGAAGAATCAATCAGCACCCGAGCAACCCGTTTAATACGGGCCGGCTCGGGTGCTGCGATCAGAGCATCTTGCTGCACTGAATTCCTAGGCGTTGAACCAGTTGCGCAATGCGTCGACGCGGTCCAGCTTCTCCCAGGTGAAGTCGTTGTCCTCGCGACCAAAGTGGCCGTGGGCAGCGGTCTTGCGGTAGATCGGGCGCTTGAGATCAAGATCCTCGATGATGCCCAGTGGGCGCAGGTCGAAGACCTCGTTGATGGCCTTGGTGATCTTGGCAGGGTCAACTGTTTCGGTACCGAAGGTCTCCACGTATAAGCCCACCGGACGCGCTACGCCGATCGCGTAGGCAATTTGGACTTCGGCGCGACGTGCCAGGCCGGCAGCTACCACGTTTTTTGCGACCCAACGCATGGCGTAGGCTGCCGAACGGTCCACCTTCGAAGGATCCTTGCCGGAGAAGGCGCCACCGCCGTGGCGCGCGAAACCACCGTAGGTGTCCACGATGATCTTGCGGCCCGTCAACCCAGCGTCGCCCACTGGGCCACCGATGATGAAGGGGCCTGAGGGGTTCAAGATGATGTTGGTCTTCGACACGTCCAGGCCGGAGCGTTCCAGGATCGGGGTAACAACCTCTTCGTAGAGGTCGGCCTTCAAGGTGGCCAGTTCGTATTCCGACGCGTGCTGGCTGGAGACGACCACGGTGTCCACGGAGACGGGCTTATCCCCGTCGTAGCCGATGGTGACCTGGGTCTTGCCATCCGGGCGCAGCAGTGGCATGCGGCCGTTCTTGCGCACCTGGGTTAGGCGCTCGGAGAGTCGGTGCGCCAAGAAGATCGGGGTCGGCATCAGCGAATCGGTCTCATCCGAGGCGTAGCCGAACATCAGACCCTGATCGCCAGCGCCCTGCAGGTCACGAGGGTCCTTGGCGGTACCTTCGCGGGATTCCAGCGAGTTGAACACACCATCGTGGATTTCCTGGGACTGCTGGCCGATCGACACCGACACGCCGCAGCGGGCACCGTCGAAGCCGTTGGCCGATGAGTCGTAGCCGATGTCCAGGATGGTCTTGCGGACGATCTCGGGGATCTCCACGTAGCCGTTGGTAGTCACCTCGCCTGCCACGTGCACCAGTCCGGTGGTGGTCAGGGTCTCGACAGCGACCTTAGAATTCGGGTCCTGCGCCAGCATGGCGTCGAGGATCGCGTCCGAAATCTGATCGCAAATCTTGTCCGGGTGTCCCTCGGTCACGGATTCCGAGGTGAAGAGACGAAGTTCAGGGGTTGTTGAAGTCACCTTTTTACTCTATCTGGTCTAGTGGACCGTTAAGCAGTTGTTGCGACGATACGTGACTAAGCACCTTATGGCGCAGCTCACGAGATGTCGCGCTTGTTTCCTTTTGTTGCGTGGGAAATCTGTTCGATGACGACGCGCGCCACCTCTAATTTGCTTCCTGCTGCCGGTACCGCCTCGGAGCCGTCGGCAAAGAGCACCTGAATGGTGTTGGTTTCTTGACCAAAGGTCAGGTTCGCGCCCACCTCATTGACCACGAGCATCTCGCATCCCTTGCGTTGCAGCTTCGCTCGGCCATAGTCCAGTACGGTGCCTTGATCGTCGCCGGTCTCGGCAGCAAAACCAACGATGAACGCTGGCAGTTGCGGATTCTCGCCGCGCGCCTGGACGAGCTCGGCCAAAATATCGGGGTTACGCACCAGTTCAATGACCGGCGCGGAGTGTTCGTCGCGCTTTTTGATTTTTGAATTTTCGATCTTTGCTGGGCGGAAATCCGCGACCGCAGCGTTCATGATCAAAACATCCTTGCCCGGTGCATGCTCAAAGACCGCTTCACGAAGCTCTAGGGCGCTTGATGCGTGCACGAGGTGGACACCGTGCGGTACCTGAACTTCTAGATGCGTGGCGATCAGGGTGACATCGGCGCCAGCAGCCAGTGCCGCCTGTGCCAGCGCAACGCCCTGGCGGCCCGAGGAACGGTTGCCCAGGAAACGCACCGGATCTAGTGGCTCACGCGTGCCACCTGCGGTAATCACCACCGAGGTGCCGGCAAGAATTGGATCGCTCAGCAGATCTTGAACTGAGGCGAAGATTTCTTCTGGTTCCGGCAAGCGACCCGGACCGGTATCTTTGCCCGTCAAACGCCCTGTAGCCGGTTCGATGATCCGCACACCGCGTTCGCGCAGGATCAGCACGTTATTTTGGGTCGCGGGATGCTGCCACATTTCGGTGTGCATCGCCGGAGCCATCACTACCGGTGCCCGGGTGGCTAATAGTGTGCCGGTGAGCAGATCGTCGGCGATCCCGGCCGTGGCTTTGGCCAAAATGTCGGCGGTAGCTGGCACCACGAGCACCAGATCTGCTTGCTGGCCGAGGCGAACGTGATTCACGTTTTCGACCGCGTCGAAGACACTTGAGGTGACCGGATTGCCGGATAAAGCTTCCCACGTGGCATTTCCCACAAAATTTTCTACGTTGCTGGTGGGGATCACGTCGACATGATGCCCGGCTTCACGCAGTAAACGCAGCAGGAGAACGGACTTGTAAGCGGCAATTCCAGCCGAGACGCCTAAAACGATTCGCTTCACGAAAGTACTTCCTCGAAGTTTTCTGTGCGGTACGGACTCTTACGTTCACTACCGGCAACCGACGTGCCCAGGGATCGAAAAGAGGTTCGGGGGTAAAAGGTGCTTAACGAAAAAGAAGGCGCCCCGGATAGGGCGCCGACTTTTCGATTAGTCCTCGATGACCTCGGCTGGAGTGACCTTGAGCAGGCTCTCGTCCAGTTCGCGCAAGGCGATGGTCAGTGGCTTTTCGTTGAGCTTGGTCTCAACCAGTGGGCCAACATATTCAAAAAGGCCTTCGTTGAGCTGAGCGTAGTAAGCGTTGATCTGGCGTGCACGCTTCGCCGAGTTTAGTACGATCGCGTACTTCGAGTCGTTCGTCTCAAGCAACGAGTCGATCGATGGGTTGATGATTCCCTCTAGGTTGGACACAGGACTCCCTATTAGTCGTTCTTTAGCCCCATGAGGGCTACAAGCTCTTCGGCGGCACGTGCCACATCGTCGTTAACGATGGTCACGTCGAATTCTGATTCCGCCGCAAGTTCTAGTTTAGCGGTTTCTAGGCGGCGCTGCTGTTCCTCGGGCGATTCAGTGCCGCGCCCCACAAGGCGGCGCACCAATTCATCCCACGAGGGAGGCGCCAAGAAGACAAATTTTGCTTCCGGCATCGATTCTTTGACCTGCCGGGCACCCTGCAAGTCAATTTCGAGCAGAACCTTTTTGCCCTCTGCTACAGCATCCTCGACCGTCGAGCGGATCGTGCCGTAGCTGTTCTGGCCATGGACTACTGCCCACTCCAGCATCTGGCCTTCCTCGACTAGTTCGTGGAAACGATCGGGGCCCACGAAAAAGTAGTGGACTCCATCCTGCTCCCCTGGTCGCGCATTACGGGTCGTTGCCGACACCGAGAGCCAGACATCTGGATAGTTGTCACGGATGTAGGTAGAGACGGTGCCCTTACCTACGGCCGTGGGGCCGGCTAGAACAGTTACCGACGCAGCGGTCATTGACTACACTTTCGTTTTTGGCGGGCTTTGCTTGAAGTGCTCGGTGATTGCGGTGCGCTGCTTACGGCCCAGTCCACGCAGACGGCGCGACGGTGAAATGCCAAGGCGCTCCAGCAAGTTTGCCGCGCGTACTTCGCCTACGCCCGGCACCGATTCCAGAAGGTCCATGACACGCATGCGTCCCACAGCTTCATCTTCGTATACCAAGTCTAGTACCTCGGTGATGGAAATTTTGCCGGCGCTGAACTCGGCCTTGATTTCTGCACGGCGCGTGCGTGCAGCAAGGGCTTTGGCGCGGGCCCGGATACGATCTTCGTCAGAGAGTTCTCGCAGTACCATCGTTCAGCCATCCTTAATGTGTAGTCGACTAAGGCTATGTTGAGAAACATAGCTTTCAAACGCTGCTTTTGCAAGACTAAACGCGTTGTGGCTACTAGAAACTCTAGTAGCCACAACGCGTTTCTGTCACTAAGCGGATTTTGGCTAGCCAGCGGCCAGCAATTCATCGCGTACCCTCAGCGCTTTCTCACGAAGAGCGACTACTGTTGGCCCCTCTTTGAGAATGTCACGGCTGCTGGTGCCTAGGACCTGTGCGTAGCTGGAGGCGAAAGACTTGGCAATATCTTGTGCCGTGGCCCCCTGCGCACCAAGCCCCGGGGTCAGCAGTGGAGCCTTGCTAGCAGTGAGGTCGATACCCAATTTTTCGGGAGCATCCCCAATGGTCGCACCAACCACTAGTCCCACGTGCCCCAAATCTTCTGCAACAGCATTATCCTTGGTGACTTGGTCGATAATTGATTTAGCAACCGAGTTTTCACCACCAACATGCTGCACTGAGGGCCCTTCCGGGTTGGAGGTCAGCCCAAGGACAAACACTCCCCTGCCGGTCGCAGATGCCAAGTCCAAAGCTGGTCGCAAGGACTCATAACCCAAGTAGGGGCTCAGTGTCACCGCATCCGATGCCAGTGAAGAGCTGTCATCGAGCCAAGCGGACGCATAGGCCGCCATGGTCGAACCAATATCTCCGCGCTTCGCATCAGCCAAGGTAAGCAGGCCAGCGGACTTCGCTGCAGCCAAAGTTTCTTCCAGAGCCGCGAATCCTGCCGAACCGAATCGTTCGTACAGCGCAACCTGTGGCTTCACAATTGCTGCTACCCCGCCCATCGCCTCAACAACGCGCAGTGAGAAAGATCGCACACCTTCGGCCGTGTCGTCCAGCCCCCAGGCTTCGAGCAACGCCGGATGTGGGTCAATTCCCACACACAGCGGGCCCGAAGCCTGCATGGCTGAACGTAGCCGGTCACCAAATGGGGTCGGCTTAGGCATTGCGAGCTGCCGAAAGGTTCGCTTCGTGCTCCTGCAAGCTGGTGACATCCCATGCGTATTCACGCAGCGCGTCAATGGCCTGCACCGAGGCACCGAATTCTGCCACCGTGGTGATCACAGGGGTGCCCACGGAGGTCGCGGCCGCACGGATCTCATAACCGTCACCACGTGCGTCGGAGCCTGACGGGGTGTTCAAGATCAAACCGATTTCGCCGGCGTTGATCAGATCGACGATCGAGTCGCCGCCCTCATGCAGCTTGCCGACGACCTGGGTAGGGATGCCATTGCGGCGCAGCACCTCGGCAGTGCCACCGGTGGAGATGATCTCAAAACCGTTATCCGAGAGGTGCTTGACCGGAAGCACGATCGAGCGCTTGTCACGGTTGGTCACCGAAACGAAGACCTTACCGGAAGTTGGCAGCGGGTTATTCGCGGCGGCCTGGGACTTAGCGAAAGCGGTATCGAAGTATTTGTCGATGCCCATCACTTCGCCGGTGGAGCGCATTTCTGGGCCGAGCAGTGAGTCGACAACCTTGCCCTGCGGAGTACGGAAGCGGGCGAACGGCATAACTGCTTCCTTCACCGCGATCGGAGCCGAATCCGGAAGGTGCGCGCCGTCGCCAAGAGCTGGCAGGTAGTTGCCACGCAGTTCGGCCAGGGTCTTACCCACGCCGATCAGGGCAGCAATCTTCGAGAGCTGCACACCGGTGGCCTTGGAAGTGAACGGCACGGTACGCGAAGCACGTGGGTTAGCTTCAATCACGTACAGGATGTCACTGGCCAGGGCGAACTGGATGTTGATCAAACCACGCACGCCCACACCTTCGGCGATGGCCAGGGTTGCGGCCTTCACGCGATCGCGCACATCTGGGCCCAGGGTGATCGGAGGCAGGGTGCATGCGGAGTCACCGGAGTGAATGCCGGCTTCCTCGATGTGCTCCATGATGCCGCCGACGTACAGGTCGGTGCCGTCGAACAGGGCGTCGACGTCAATCTCGATGGCGTCTTCCAGGAAGCGGTCCACCAGGACCGGGTGGTCCACGGTGATCTCGGTGGCGTTGGTGATGTAGCGCTCGAGGTTGGCCTCGTCGTACACGATCTCCATGCCGCGTCCACCCAGCACGTAGGAAGGGCGGACCAATACCGGGTAGCCGATGGAGTCGGCGATGGCCTTTGCCTCGGCGAAGGACACGGCGGTGCCGTTCTTCGGTGCGATCAGCCCGGCGTTATCCAGCACCTGCTGGAAGGCCCCGCGGTGCTCGGCCAGGTCGATGGCTTCCGGCGAGGTCCCCAGGATCGGGACGCCGGCGGCCTTGAGTTCGGCGGCGAGCTTCAGCGGGGTCTGACCGCCCAGCTGCACGAAGACACCGAGCACTCCGCCGGTCTGCTCTTCGGCGTGAATCACCTCCAGAACATCTTCCAAGGTCAGCGGCTCGAAGTAGAGGCGATCGGAAATGTCGTAGTCGGTGGACACGGTTTCCGGGTTGCAGTTGACCATCACGGTCTCGTAGCCCTCGGCGCGCAGTGCCATCACCGCGTGCACGCAGGAGTAGTCGAACTCGATGCCCTGGCCGATGCGGTTCGGGCCCGAGCCGAGGATGATCACGGACTTCTTCTCGTGGGTGGCCAGTTCGGACTCTTCATCGTACGAGGAGTACATGTACGGAGTGAAAGCCTCGAACTCGGCGGCGCAGGTGTCCACGGTCTTGTAGACCGGGCGCACACCCAGCGCGTGGCGGATCCCGCGAACTACGGCCTCCGACTTGCCGGTCAGCTGGGCCAGCTGCGCATCGGAGAAGCCGTGGTGCTTGGCTTCGCGCAGCACGTGCTCGGGCAGGTGCTTGTTCGCGGCCACCAGCTGCGCGACCTCGTTAATCAGCTGCAGCTGGTCCAGGTACCACGGGTCGATCGCGGTGGTCTCGAACAGCTTTTCGATGGACACGCCGGAGAACAGCAAGCGCTGGACCAGCGAGAGGCGTTCGGTCGAGCCCTTCACGATCGAGGCCAGCACTGCTTCGTGCTCGGCTTCCGGAATCGGCTCGAAAGACAGCTCGGAGCCCTTCTGCTCCAGGGAGCGCAGAGCCTTCTGCAGCGCCTCGGTGAAGTTGCGGCCCAGGGCCATCGCTTCGCCGACCGACTTCATGGTGGTGGTCAGCGTCTTGTCGGCAGCCGGGAACTTCTCGAAGGCAAAGCGTGGAACCTTGACGACGACGTAGTCCAGGGCCGGTTCGAAGGAAGCTGGGGTCTTCTGGGTGATGTCGTTCGGGATCTCATCCAGGGTGTAACCCACGGCCAGCTTGGTGGCGATCTTCGCGATCGCAAAACCGGTGGCCTTGGAAGCCAGCGCGGAGGAACGCGAAACGCGCGGGTTCATCTCGATGACCACGACGCGACCGGTTGCCGGGTCGATGGCGAACTGGATGTTGCAGCCGCCGGTGTCCACGCCGACTTCGCGGATGACCGCGATGGAGATGTCGCGCAGCTTCTGGTATTCGCGGTCGGTCAGGGTCATCGCCGGGGCGACGGTGATCGAGTCGCCGGTGTGCACGCCGACCGGATCGAAGTTCTCGATGGAGCACACGACCACGACGTTGTCGTTCTTGTCGCGCATCATCTCCAGCTCGTACTCCTTCCAGCCCAGGATCGACTCCTCCAGGAGCACCTCGGTGGTTGGCGAGTACTGCAGGCCGGCGCCGGCGATGCGGCGCAGGTCCTCCGGGTTGTAGGCCATGCCCGAGCCCAGGCCGCCCATGGTGAACGACGGGCGCACGACCACCGGGTAGTTCAGCTCCTCGACGGCGGCGAAGGCCTCGTCCAGGGTGTGCACGATGACCGAGCGGGCCGATTCGGCGCCGCAGCGCTCGACGACGCCCTTGAACTTCTCGCGGTCCTCGCCCAGCTCGATGGCTTCGATGTTCGCGCCGATCAGCTCGACGTTGTACTTTTCCAGGGCGCCGGACTTATCCAGGGCGATGGCGGTGTTCAGTGCGGTCTGGCCACCCAGGGTTGGCAGGATCGCATCCGGGCGTTCCTTGGCGATGATCTTCTCGACGACCTCGGGGGTGATGGGCTCCACGTAGGTGGCATCGGCGAATTCCGGGTCGGTCATAATGGTGGCCGGGTTGGAGTTCACCAGAACGACTCGCAGGCCCTCTTCCTTGAGCACGCGTAGTGCCTGGGTGCCGGAGTAGTCGAACTCGGCGGCCTGTCCGATAACGATCGGGCCCGAACCGATGACGAGAACTGATTTCAGATCGGTGCGCTTAGGCATTACTTGCTGTCCTTTTCTGCGGCGGAATCCAACGCGGTGATGAAGCGGTCAAAGAGGTAGGCGGCATCGTGGGGGCCAGATGCGGCTTCTGGGTGGTACTGGACCGAGAAGGCTGGAATGTCCAGGCAGTTAAGGCCCTCGACGACCTGGTCGTTCAGGGAGTAGTGCGAGACTTCCACCTTGCCAAAGCGTGCCTCGGGGGCGGTGAACTGACCCTCGATCGGGGCGTCTACGGCGAAGCCATGGTTCTGGCTGGTGATTTCCACCCGGCCGGTGGCCTTGTCCATGACCGGCTGGTTGATGCCGCGGTGGCCGAAGCGCAGCTTATAGGTGTCGAAGCCCAGGGCGCGGCCCAGGATCTGGTTACCGAAGCAGATGCCGAAGTATGGCAGGCCGGCATCCAGCACCGAGCGGACCAGTTCCACCTGCTTGGTGGCGGTGGCCGGGTCGCCCGGGCCGTTGGAGAAGAACACGCCGTCGGCGCCGGTGGCCTTGATATCTTCCAAGGTGGCGTCATGCGGCAGGACGTGCACGCGCAGGCCGCGTTCGGCCAGGCGCTGCGGGGTCATCGACTTCATTCCCAGGTCGATCGCGGCGACGGTGTGCTTGGCGGCGCCTTCGTAGCCGTGGTCTGCTGGTTCGACGATGTAGGCCGAATCCACCGAGACCTCGGCGGAGATGTTGCGCCCTGCCATCGATGGCTGGGCCTTGACGATCTCGATCAGTTCGGAATCGGACTTTGCTGCGTCGTCGCCGGAGAAGACGCCGGCCTTCATGGCGCCGGCCTCGCGCAGGTGGCGGGTCAGCGCACGGGTATCAACCCCGCGGATGCCGACGATGCCGTATTCTTTCAGGTCCTCATCCAAGGTGCGCTCGCTACGCCAGTTGCTTGGGCGGCGCGCGGCGTCGCGCACCACATAACCGGCAGCCCACATGCGGGTGGATTCTGGGTCTTCGGAGTTCACCCCGGTGTTACCCACGTGCGGGAAGGTCTGCACGATGATCTGGTGGGCGTAGGAAGGGTCAGTCAGGGTTTCCTGGTAGCCGGTCATGCCGGTGGTGAAGACAGCTTCACCCAGGGTAGTGCCCACGGCGCCGTAGCTGCGCCCGCGGAAGATGCGGCCATCTTCGAGTACCAACACGGCTGGTAGGTTGCTCAGGGAATTCACTTATTTGTCTCCTGCTCGGCTTGCGTCGCCATGCGACGCCAGCAACTGATAAATCTTGGGGGTGTCCTCGGAGAACCGGGGACGGAATCCGGTGTCGAAGTTGAATCCTTCGCGATTCCAGCTGATCACGATCAGCCCGTTCTTTTCCACAAATTTGCCGATCATCCCGGAGGCTCGTCGCACCTCGTCGAAGTGCTCCCAGGGAATGTGCACGTCCCGACTGCCGGAGCGAATCAGGTGTACCCCCGCCTCCCCGATCTCCAAGCTGGCGTTGGTGCGCACGCCGAGATCGTGCACGGCAATACGATCAAGCCAGTCATCAAATTTCGTGGTGGCCACGTACATTCCGGCGAAACTGTGCTGTGCGGTGTCCTCGAACGCCTCAAAGGGTTCCGGGACCTGTGCCTGGCGGGCTTTGAGGTTCCGCCAGCCGATCAGGATCATCGTGATGCCGGCGATGATGACCAGTATCGTGATGATGACCGGGCCTAGTGCTCCCTCAGGCATGGGTCACCCGCGGGGTTGACAGCTGGCCGTCGAGCACCGTGGGGTGGCCGTGGAAGAAGGTGGCACACACCGCACCGGGTAGTTCCATACCAGCGAACGGTGAGTTCCGTCCCTTGGTGGCCATCGCCGAAGGGTCTACCACCCAGCGTGCTGCCGGATCGATGAGCGTGAGGTTCGCTGGCTCCCCGACGGCGATCGGGCGGCCCTGATCGGCCACGCGACCAATCTGCGCTGGAACGCTGGAGGTAATGCGCGCGACGTCGGCCCAGGACAGCAACCCGGTTTCCACCAGGGTGTGCTGCACGATGGACAGCGCGGTTTCCAACCCGGTCATGCCCATAGCCGCCGCTCCCCATTCGCAGTCCTTGGACTCGGAAGGGTGCGGCGCGTGGTCGGTACCGATCACGTCGATGGTGCCATCGGCGACGCCGGCGCGCAGGGCCTGAACATCTGCCTCGCGGCGCAGTGGTGGGTTGACCTTGTACACCGGATCGTAGCTGCGGACCTTTTCATCGGTCAGCAATAGGTGGTGCGGGGTGACTTCGGCGGTGACGTTGATGCCACGAGCCTTGGCCCAGCGAATGATCTCCACCGAACCGGCGGTGGACACGTGGCAGACGTGCAGGCGGGCACCGACGTGTTCGGCCAGCAGTACGTCGCGGGCGATGATCGACTCTTCGGCCACGGCAGGCCAGCCTGGCATGCCCAGAATGGAGGAGACTTCGCCCTCGTTCATCTGTGCGCCCTCGGTCAACCGTGGTTCCTGAGCGTGCTGGGCGATGACCCCGTCGAAGGCCTTGACGTATTCCAAGGCGCGGCGCATCAGCAGTGGGTCCCAGACACAGATGCCATCATCCGAGAACATTTTGACGGCAGCACGCGAATCGGCCATGGCACCGATTTCGCTCAGCTGCTTTCCGGCCAGGCCCACGGTCACGGCACCAACCGGGCGAACATCAACCCATCCGGCCTGGCGGCCCAGTTCGTAGACCTGCTCTACCACGCCGGCGGTATCGGCCACCGGGGTGGAGTTGGCCATGGCGTGCACCGCAGTATAACCACCGAGGGCCGCAGCTTGGGAGCCGGTCTCGACGGTTTCGGCGTCTTCACGGCCCGGCTCGCGCAGGTGGGTGTGGGTGTCGACCAGACCAGGCAGGAGCACGAGATTCTTCGCGTCGATCACCTGGACATCACTGGTGGCTTCGATGGTGCCGATCTGGGCGATCTTGCCGTCGATGATCAACACGTCTTGGGCCTGCTCGCCAAGGATTGCGGCCTGTTGGATCAAGTAATTCATGGGTCTTCTTTCAGATCAGGTCGCCGGAGAGGAGCATGTACAAGCTGGCCATTCGCACGGCTACGCCGTTGGTGACCTGGTCGAGCACGGTGGAACGCGGCGAGTCAGCGGCTACCGAGGAGATTTCTAGTCCGCGGTTCATCGGGCCCGGGTGCATGATCAGCGTTTCGGCACCGCTGGAATCCAACTGGGCCAGGCGTGCATCATCCAGGCCCCAGTAGCGGGAGTATTCGCGCGGATTTGGGAAGTAGGCAGCGTTCATGCGTTCGCCCTGCACGCGCAGCATCATCAGCGCGTCAACGCCCGACGCGATCACTGCGTCTAGGTCGTAGCTGATGGTGCACGGCCAGGACTGTGTTCCGACCGGTAGCAGGGTGGGTGGGGCGATCATGGTGACTTCTGCGCCCAGGGTCTTGAGCAGCCAGAGGTTGGAGCGGGCCACGCGGGAATGCAAAATATCCCCGACGATCGCGACCTTCAGTCCGTCTAGGCCTTCGCCCACTGGGTTGGTGCCATTGCGTAGTGCCACCTGGCGGCGCAGGGTGAATGCGTCCAGCAACGCCTGGGTGGGGTGTTCGTGGGTGCCATCGCCTGCGTTGACGATGGGCAGGCCGATCCAATCGGTGGCAGCAAGTCTGGCCGGGGCACCCGAATCTGGGTGGCGGATGACGACTGCGTCAGCACCGATGGCTAGCAGGGTTTGGGCGGTGTCCTTCAGTGATTCGCCCTTGGAGACACTGGAACCCTTGGCGGAAAAGTTGATCACGTCCGCGCTCAAGCGCTTGGCGGCCGCTTCAAAGGAGATGCGGGTACGGGTGGAGTCCTCGAAGAAGAGGTTGACCACGGTGCGTCCGCGCAGGGCCGGGAGCTTCTTGATGGCACGGGTGCCAGACTCACGCATTTCTTCGGCGATGTCGAGGATCGAGATTGCTTCTTCGCGGGTCAAATCCGCGGTGGAGAGCAGGTGTTTCACGCTATGCCTTCGATCATCACTTCGTTGGTTCCATCAATTTCTGCAAGGTGCACTCGCACCTTTTCGCTTTTCGCGGTGGGGAGGTTTTTACCCACATGATCTGCTCGGATCGGTAGTTCGCGGTGACCACGGTCGACGAGCACGGCGAGGCGAACGATGCGGGGACGTCCCCAGTCGGCGAGGGCGTCTAGTGCGGCGCGAATGGTGCGACCGGAATAGAGCACGTCGTCAACGAGCACCACAACTTTGCCGTCGATCCCGCCGGCGGGAAGCCGCGTGGGAGCCGGAGTGCGTGTGGTGGAGTGGCGTAGATCGTCCCGGTACATGGTGATGTCGAGCTGACCGACCAGAGCATTGGGGTCAAGGTCACCGGGAGCTGTTGCCGCGATGCGCTGGGCGAGGCGCTGAGCCAGTGGGAAGCCACGGCTGGGAATGCCCAAGAGGACCAGGTCATCTGTGCCCTTGTTGGCCTCGATAATTTCGAAAGCCACGCGAGTGAGTACACGATCGATGTCATCGCCGGTAAGTACCGTACGCGACACATCTGGCACTGAATTTTCATTCATGCTGTGCACCTCTCCCTTCTCCGCCTCACAGGACGGGATTTAAAGGAATGTTGCTAATTCAAATTATCACGAGCGGGCACCGAATCCCTAGCGGAAAGCTATGCATGACACTGAATAACCCGTGAGATCAATCACCGCGGTTCGTTCGATAAGAATTTGAGAGCGCTCGATGATGCTGATTGTTGGTACCAAGCAGAAATGAGAGCTTGAAGTGTTGGGTAGAGCACAGCCTCATTATGTAGGCTGCGGGGTGTTCAGCTGGTATTTTTTATGCGCTACTGTCCGACCCGGCCATCAATACATTCGCTCAGCAGGTCGGCATGGCCACAATGCCGGGCATACTCCTCGATCCTGTGCACTTGAAGTTCTCGCACTGCGATCTGCTCCCGGCCGATGAGCAGCCCTAGGTCCTGGTACTGCGCCACTCGTGAATCGGTGACCTGTTGTTCGTCGTGAAGAATTTCCAGGGCTTGGTCGAAGGTTTCTGGTTCCTCGTCGACGTCATTAAAGTCTGCGTCATGAGGTCCAAAAATGCGTCCTTGCTTTTGGCCGTAGGTAATCCAGTTGCGCCAGTCGCGTTCCACCTCGGCTAAGTGACGCAGCAATCCCAGCAGGGACATGGTTGATGGCGGTACGGAGCGTTGCGCCAATTGTTGCGGATTGAGCCCCTGACATTTCAGCTCCAGGGTCATTCGGTAGTCCCTGAGGTACCTGAGATAGGTTTGTGCCTCCCCCACCGGATCTGGTTCGTCAGTGTCCCGCGGATCCTCATCCGGGCCAACCACATGTCAGGCACTTCTACCGATTTGCTCCAGCGTTCTGGCACATGTTTCATCGCACCATATTCACGCGTGCGAGAGTCCGGGGCAAGGGTCCAGCTCGGGGCTGCACGCATTTTGGACGCAAAAAAGCCTGGGCCAGACTTCCACTAGGGAAATCCGGCCCAGGCTTTGATATAGAACGTGTTGAGACAGAGAGGCGAAATTAGTCGACCAGGGTGTCCTTGACGCTTTGGATTCGACCCAAAACGCCGTTAACAAATTCTGGAGACTCATCGGTCGAAAGCTCACGAACATTAACCACGGCTTCTGCCACGGCTACCGCGTCGGGAACATCGTCGTTGTACAGCAATTCCCACACGCCGATGCGCAGAACTGCGCGGTCAACCGCTGGCATGCGCTCGATGGTCCAGTCCTTGACGTAGCTTTCGAGAACTTCGTCAATACGGTCCAGGTGGGCCATGACGCCTTCGATAATGGTCAGCGAGTACTCGTTGAGCACGATGTCCGAGTTTTCTCGACGCGAGATGGCCACCTTCATGGGGTCGACATCTCGGGCCTCTGCCTCAAAAAGAAATTCGAGGGCTCGACGACGGGCTTTGGCGCGGGCTCTCACTAGTTGACACGACCCAGGTAATCGCCGGTGCGGGTGTCAACCTTGACCTTGGTGTTCTGCTCTACGAACAGTGGAACCTGGATTTCCAGGCCGGTTTCCAAGGTGGCTGGCTTGGTGCCTGCCGAGGAGCGGTCGCCCTGCAGGCCTGGCTCGGTGTAGGTGATTTCAAGGATCACCGAAGCTGGTAGTTCCAGGTACAGTGGGCTGCCATCGTGCATAGCGATGGTCAGTTCCTGGTTTTCCAGCATGTAGCCGGCAGCATCTCCGACGGTTTCACCGGCAACGGTGATCTGGTCGTAGTCTTCCAGGTTCATGAAAACGTAGTCTTCGCCATCCTGGTAGAGGTACTGGTAATCGCGGCGGTCAACGGTTGCGGTTTCGATCTTGGTGCCGGCGTTGTAGGTCTTGTCGACCACCTTGCCCGAAAGCACGTTGCGCATCTTGGTGCGAACGAAAGCGCCACCCTTACCTGGCTTGACGTGCTGGAAGTCGATGATGGTCCAGAGCTGGCCCTCGATCTTCAGAACTACACCATTTTTAATGTCAGTTGTATCCGCCACGTTTCCTCAATCCTCTATTGACGCCAGCATGCACCAGCCTTATCAAAAATCCATCTACAAGTTTACCCTAATCGAAAGCCGATCGTTAGGGTTGCGCACGGTGGCGCTCGTTACTGTGCTACCCGCTGCTCGGCGATATTGAGGCAAATGCTCGAAGCGTTGACCAAATAAGCGTCGTCATTCAGCGCGATGCGCAGGTCCATGGCCTTGCGGAAACGCGTCGCTGCCGCTTTGAAGTCGCCCTTCGCGAAGAAGGACAGGCCTAGGTGGTGATGCATCAGCGGTTCGTAGTCGGTGCCAGCAAACTCTTCCGCCAGCTTGCGTAGGCGGTTGATGGCACGATCAAAGTCACCCTGCATGCGGGTCAGCTCGGTATCCAAAACGCGCAGGTGTGCGTTGGTTGGATCCACCAGACGGGATTCAGCGATCAGTTCGCCAGCCTCGGCAAGATCGCCACGCGCCAAAAGAATCATGACCTGATCGGTCGGCGAACCGACCTGCATCTGGTGTTCGGCGGCCTGCGCGTCGGCGACATATGGCTTGAGGGTTTCCGGATCGATCAGCACGCCGTTGACCGACGTTCCAACACCTTGGCGGTTTACCGATGCGACGTCAATGGCGTATGCGGTGTAATCACCCATTTTTCATTCCCCGATTTCCTGGTAGGCCGCGAAGAGCAGCGAGTTATCCGGTACTTCGTAGATGCGTGGCTTAGCGATGTCCTCAAGAACGACGAAGCGTAGCTGGTTGCCACGGGTCTTCTTATCGCGCTTCATGCCGTCGAGCAGCGCCGCCCAGCGGTCATTGCGGTAGGTGGTTGGCAGTCCGAGGGACTTCAAAATGCTCACGTGTCGATCGGCCACGGCATCAGAGGTGTAGCCCACGGAGCGACCCAACTCAGCAGCGAAGCTCAGCCCGATGGACACGGCTGCACCGTGACGCATCTGGTAACGCTCGGCAAGCTCGATGGCGTGAGCCAAGGTGTGACCGTAGTTCAAGAATTCGCGCTCACCGGATTCCTTCAAATCCCGAGATACCACGTCCGCCTTGACGGCGATGGTGCGTTCGATCAGTTCCCGCAGGCGCTCACTGCCGGGGTTCACGGCATCTTCCGGGTCTTCCTCGATCAGCTCGAGGATGCGTTCGTCGGCGATGAAACCGGTCTTGACGATCTCAGCCATGCCGGTCACCAATTCGTTCTTTGGCAAAGTGGCCAAAGCGTCCAGATCGGCGAGTACCGCGGCAGGAGGATGGAAGGCACCCACGAGGTTTTTACCCTCAGCGGTGTTAATACCGGTCTTGCCACCCACAGCAGCGTCGACCATAGCTAGCAGCGAGGTAGGAATGTGAATGACCTTGACCCCGCGCAACCAGGTGGCTGCCACAAAACCGGCCAGATCGGTGACTGCGCCACCACCCACGGAAATAACGGCGTCACTGCGGGTGAAGTCGTTCTTGCCCAGAACTTCCCAGCAAAAAGAGGCGACCTGAATGTGCTTGCCTTCTTCGGCGTCCGGGATTTCTGCGGTGAGTGCTTCGAGACCAACGTTGGCCAGCTCGTCACGAACAACATCGCCGGTGGCGCGAAGAGCGCGAGGGTGGATCACCAAAACCTTTTTGACCGAAGGTCCCAGTAGTTCGGGCAGTTGCCCCAACAATGAGTTGCCAACCAGTACCGGATATGATTCGGCGGCAGTGTTTCCTGAGACCTTGAGTGTGGTCGGTGCGAGTGGCATCAGTCTATTTCCTCCTGATGGTGCTGATTTGTCTAGCGTACGCGCGTGAATGAGAAGATTTTGCATCTCGTGGCGCTAATCACAACTGGTTAAGCTGCGGCAAAATCTCTTCGACAATTTGTAGAACTGACTTGCCGTCAACCCTTACATGCACGTCAGCTAACATTTCGTAAATTGGTCGGCGTTTTTCATAGACCGAAGCCCAAACGGTGAGTGCTTCATCACCAGCGAGCAACGGGCGGTTTGAGTCCGCTTTAATCCGCTCAGCGGCGCCCTGAGGGCTCAACTCCAGATACACCACGGTTCCCCGTGAGAGCAGTTGCTGGTTTTCCTCGCGCAAGACCGCGCCGCCACCGGTGGCAACTACCCCGGTACGCAGACGCGAGAGCGCCTGGACTTCCAGGTCGCGGAAGTGCTGCTCACCGTGGGCGGCGAAAATTTCGGGAATGGTGCCGTGATGGGCCACCACCGCGGCATCCGAGTCAGCGAAACTTGTTGATAAGGCCGTGGCCAGTGACCTGCCCACGGTGGACTTGCCACTGGCCATCGGACCAATGAGGTAAATCATTACCGAATGCTTCCTAGACGCCAGTCGAACCCAGATTATCCGGGATGTTGGCTAGGTAGGAGTCGATATTGCGCTTGGTTTCGGCCACCGAATCGCCGCCGAACTTCTCCAGCAACGACTGGGCGAGCACCAAGGCGACCATGGCTTCAGCAACGACGCCAGCAGCTGGCACGGCACAAACATCCGAACGCTGGTGATGCGCGGTGGTGTCCTCACCGGTGGCGGTGTCCACGGTGCGCAGTGCGCGAGGCACGGTAGCGATCGGCTTCATGCCGGCGCGAACACGCAGGACCTCGCCGATGCTCATGCCACCTTCGATGCCACCGGCACGGTTGGAATTACGCTTGATGCTGCCATCTTCGGCGTGAACAATTTCGTCGTGGGCTGCGGAGCCACGGCGGGCAGCAGTAGCGAAGCCATCGCCCACTTCCACACCCTTGATCGCCTGGATACCCATCAGGGCTGCGGCCAGACGTGCATCCAAACGGCGATCCCAGTGTACGTAGGAACCAATGCCTGGAGGCAGGTTGTAGGCCAAAACCTCAACGACGCCACCCAGGGTCTCCCCCGCCTTGTGTGCATCGTCGACCTCGGCCACCATGGCTTGGCTGGTCGCCGGATCAAAGCAGCGCAGTGGATCGGCGTCCAGCGCCAGGACGTCGCTGGCAGTTGGAGGTGGTGCATCGGCTGGTGCCGAGACTGCGCCAATAGCGGTGGTGTGTGAGACCAGTTCGATGCCTAGGTCATTGAGGAAGCGGGAGGCAACGGCACCGAGCGCCACACGGGCCGCGGTTTCACGAGCGCTGGCACGCTCGAGGATCGGGCGGGCATCGTCAAAACCGTACTTCTGCATCCCGGTGAAGTCTGCGTGACCTGGACGAGGGCGGGTCAGCGGCGCATTACGTGCCATGGATGCCAATTCGTCAAGATCAACAGGGTCGGCGTTCATAACGCGTTCCCACTTAGGCCATTCGGTATTACCGATTTCGATGGCCACCGGGCCACCCTGGGTCTTTCCATGGCGTACGCCGCCAAGGAAAGTGACCTGGTCCTTTTCAAACTTCATTCGCGCGCCACGGCCATAGCCTAGACGGCGGCGAGCTAATGCTTCGCGTACAACTTCGCTATCTACCGATACCCCGGCAGGTAGCCCTTCAAGAATTCCAACGAGTGCCGGGCCATGCGATTCGCCCGCGGTCAACCAACGCAACATGTCCTCCATTTTGCCATGACCTGAACCAATTACTGGTGTCGAACTAGCCCTAGAGAGTCATACATCGCATTTGTGACGTCGATGCGTCGAGCCTCATCCCACGCGTCACCGGTAAATAAACGCACTTGTTCCACGGCCTGATGGATCAGCATGTGAAGCCCGGAAATCACCGGTCCTTGCCAGGAGGCGGCCAACTGTGAGGGCCATGGATCGTAGGCGACATCCAGCAAAATTCCGGTGCCGGAACCAATGGTTGGCACCCAACTATCGCCCGCGCGTGGCGGCAGGGTGCTAAAGACTAGGGGCTGATCGCGCAACTGTTGTGCGAGATCGCCGGTGATCGCGGAGACTTCATGAAGCACCGGATTCAGGCCCAATTCTGTGGCCAAGTCCATAGCGCGCTGGGCACGTTGGGCGGTGCGAACCACCAGGCTCACCTGTTTCACGCCAAGCTCGGCGCTAGCGCGCAACGCGGCCAAGGCAGTATTGCCCGAACCTAGGATCATCGCCTGATCGGTGCTGGTGAGCGAAAAATCAGCGAGGGCCCGAACCAGCCCGTCCACGTCCGTGTTCTCACCAAACAGGGAGCCATCTTCACGCACCACGATGGTATTCAGGGCGCCGAGTTGTTGCACCCGAGTGGACACCTCGTCCATGAGCGGAACAAAAGCATCCTTCAGCGGCATGGTGACCGAGCAACCGGCCCAATTTTCCTGACGTAGCCGGGCTACATGCTCGGCACACTGCACCGGCTCAAGGTCGATGGCCTCGTAGCTCAGCTTTGCGCCCAAGAGCTCGTAGGCGGTGCGGTGTAGTACCGGTGACTTGGAGTGCCCGACAGGGTGGCCCAGAACGGCAGCCTGCTTCATCAATTCATGTACTTTCTGCGGTGTTCAGGCGCTTAGCAAACGCCGGGATTTTGCTCACACCATAAGCGGAATTCAGCTTGGTTTTGCTGATGCTGCGCATAGGTGGAAGCAAATTTGGTTTCGCCAGTTTCGATGTTGACGGTCACCCAATAGTAGTAATCATTAGCTTGCGGGTTGGCCGCAGCGTTGATCGCCGACGTCGCCGGTGAGCCGATCGGCGTCGGAGGTAGTCCCTGGTGTACATAGGTGTTGTACTTATTCGCCGCGTCTTGCTTCTCGGCTTTGGAGAACTGTAGGGAGTACCGGTTCAGGCCGTAAATCACAGAGGAATCGACCTGTAGCAAGCCGTGGGTTTCCTTGTTATTCGGGTTCAACCGGTTTTCGATCGCTCCAGCAACCACGGCGTAATCCTTCTCGCGGGACTCAGCTTGAAGGATCGAAGCGATTTTCAGGGTGCGGTAGCCTTCTTCAAGGTCGCTGATGCCAGCTTCCTTCAACGTGGTTTTGGTGGCGTTGACCAATTCGGTCATGACGTCCTTGGCACTGGAATCCAGGGCGAAACGGTACTCGCCGGGGTGCAGCCAGCCTTCAAGGTTTGACACCGAGTCTGGAAGCCCGAACTTTTCTGGTTCGTTAGCCAACTTTTTCAGGTCATCAAGTTTCAGCCCGGAGCCCTTGGCAATTTCCTCCAAAGCTGCGTTTAAGCGCAGGTTGGCCTTCAGCCCAATATAGAAGACCTTGTCTGGGCGGTTATTGACAAGAACTTCGGCGGCGTCGGCTGCTGGCATCTGAGATTTGAGCAGATAGGTGCCGGGGTGAATGACCTTGTTGCTCTGGGAGGAATTCTCCACCGCTTTAATGAGCAGCTTGTCGTTGGAAATTACGTCCAGTTCTTCTAGCTTGCGCGAAATTGCGCCTAAGCCCCAGCCATCTTCCACGGTAAATTCGACGGTGTCTCCGCCGGGACCTGGATAGTCATCGGGGTTGAACTGCTTGACCAGAGACTTAACGAAGAAGATGGAGCCGGCGACAACTAGGGCAAAAATGACCACCGTGGCAAGCATGACTAGATTGCGCTTGCGTCGGTTCTTTGCTCGGCGTTGCTTTTTGGACACTGGGTTTTCGTGCGCGATCAAACCCTCTGAATGCAGTGCATCTGGGGAATCGATGCCCGGTTCAACAGCCGGCTGCGCCTCCGGATCAATGATCGGAGTCTGTGTTGTGGGTGCCGGCGACAGTGTGGGCAGGAACTGCGTATGAGTTTCTTCCGACGCTGCACCGGACCCGGAGTCTTCGGAGGTGTTCGACAGGTAATGGCCGAGCCCGGAGAGCTCCGGTGTTGAAGGTTGCGCGATCGGCAGGCCTTGGCCTGCCGCGAAGCTTTCATACAGCGCGCGATGCGTTTCGCGTTGCCGCTCTTGACGTGCTTCTTCTCGCATCAACTCTCATTTCTCGGTGTGTTCTCGCCGTCAATGGCGAACTGCCGGAGCTATTTCATGACGATCCGGCTGGCCTGAACACGGACATTGTTCCGGCGCATTTCCAGCACTTGCTGCAGGATCTCGGTGGCAGCGACCTGGTCGACTACCTTCCGATGGTCCTCCATCTTACGGCCCGAGGCATGCAACGCTCGATGTGCATTCACGGTGCTCAATCGCTCGTCGACCAGAAAAACCTCAAGCTCGATATTAGTGCTTGCAGCTTCTTCTGCCAAAGCAATGGCGTAGTCACGGGCCATTTTGGTGGATTCCGTGTCATTTCCGGCCAGCGATTTTGGCTCCCCGATAAAGACTTCACCCACGTTTCGGTCGGAGATAATGCGCAGGAGCATCCGGCGATCCGAGTTCTTTTTCACATCGCGGCGCAGGGTCATCACCGGCGTGGCCAGGATGCCCGAAGGATCAGAAATGGCGACGCCGACGCGGGCTAGGCCCACGTCGACGCCGAGAGCCAATTTAGCCATTGGCCAGAGCCTCCCGGATGGCTTCTAGGGCATCATCGATCTTGGAGGCGTCCTGTCCGCCACCTTGAGCCATGTCGTCCTTGCCGCCGCCACCGCCGCCGAGTACCCCGGTTGCGGTGCGGACCAAAGCGCCGGCCTTGAAGCCGTTGGCGCGCGCGTCCTCGTTGGTTACTGCCAGCACCAGTGGGCGGTCATTAGCCACACCGATCAGTACGATCACTGCCGCTTCGCTGCCCAGCTTGCCACGCAGGTCAAGGGCCATGGTGCGCAGGGCATCGGCGGAGTCAACCACGCCGGCGTTGTGGGCCAGCAGTCGGGTCGAACCGATAGTTTGGACCTTTTCCAGCAGGGCTGCAGATTGTGCCAACATGGCCTGGCTCTTCAGTTCGGCGATCTGCTTTTCAGCTGCCTTGAGCTTGGCCACGGTGTCGTTGACGCGCTCCGATACCTGGTTGGATGGCACGCGGAAGAGTCCGGAGAGCTCCGAGACCAGGGCACGCTCGGCAGCCCCGTGGCGGAAGGCCTCCATACCGACCAAAGCTTCAACACGGCGGTTACCCGAACCGACCGATGCTTCGGAGAGCAGGGTCAGCTGACCGATGCGAGCGGTCGTATCCACGTGGGTACCACCGCACAGCTCGCGCGACCAGGCACCGTTCATCTCCACCACGCGTACGTCGTTGGAGTACTTCTCGCCGAACAGGCTCATGGCGCCCAGCTTCTTCGCCTCAGCCAAGGCCATCTCATTCGTGATGACCTGGTGGTTGGCGGCGATCGCTAGGTTCACGACCTCTTCAACTTCACTGCGGGCAGCAGCCGAGAGTGCTTCGGCCCACGAGAAGTCGAAGCGCAGGTAACCGGCCTTGTTGAAGGAACCGGCCTGGGTGGCCGTTGGGCCAAGCAGTTCGCGCAATGCGGCGTGCACCAGGTGGGTTGCGGAGTGCGCCTGCTCACCGGAGCGACGGCGTACCGCGTCAACCTGGGTGCGTACCAATGCTTCGGCGGGTAGTTCACCTTCGCGCACAATCACCTTGTGCACGTTCAGGCCCTTGACCGGTGCCTGCACGTCGGTGACCTCTAGGACGAAACCGTCACCGGTGATCAGACCGCTGTCGCCAGCCTGGCCGCCGGACTCTGCGTAGAACGGGGTTTCGTTGAGCACCAGGTCGATTTCCTGGCCCTGCTCTGCGTAAGGAACGACCTGTCCGTCGCGGATGATGCCGCGGATGGAGGACTCGCCTTCCAGCGTGTCGTAACCGGTGAAGCGTACGTTGCCGGCCTCGGCCAGTTTGTTATACACCGACAGGTCAGCGTGACCAGCCTTCTTGGCCTTCGCGTCCTTCTGTGCGCGGGTGCGCTGTTCGTTCATCAGTTCACGGAAGCGTGACTCGTCAACGGACAGGCCAGCTTCTGCGGCGATCTCTAGGGTCAGGTCGATTGGGAAGCCGTAGGTGTCGTGCAGGGTGAAGGCGTCATCACCGGAGAGGTTGGCACCCTCTTCCTTGGCGTGGTTCAGCGCTTCATCCAAACGGGTGGTTCCCGAGGCGATGGTGCGACGGAAAGCGCGCTCTTCGGCGTAAGCGATGCGAGCGATACGCTCGAAGTCTGCCTCAACTTCTGGGTAGACGCCCTTCATGGCGTCGCGGGAGACCGGGAGCAACTCTGGGAGCACTTCGGTGTCGACACCCATCAGGCGCATGGCACGCACGGCACGGCGGATCAGGCGGCGCAGTACGTAGCCGCGGCCTTCGTTACCCGGGGTGACCTGATCGGAGATCAGCATCAGCGAGGAGCGAATGTGATCCGCGATCATGCGCAGGCGCACGTCATTGGCGTGGTTTGGATCGCTCGGATCCTCGGTGGAAGTGTAAGTGACCCCTGCCAGTTCCGCAGCCTTGTCGAGTACCGGACGGACCTGATCGGTCTCGTACATGTTCTCAACGCCCTGCAGGATCATGGCTAGACGCTCAAGACCCAGACCGGTGTCGATGTTGCGCTTGGGCAGTTCGCCGGCCACGTCGAAATCGGTCTTGGAGCGTACGGCCGAGAGGCGGTACTGCATGAACACGAGGTTCCAGATTTCGATGTAGCGGGTCTCGTCGACCGCTGGGCCGCCTTCTTGGCCGTACTGTGCGCCACGGTCGTAGTAGATCTCGGAGCAAGGACCGCCGGGGCCAGGCTGGCCGGTGTTCCAGTAGTTATCTTCCTTGCCGGTGCCTACGACGCGCTCCGTAGGGATGCCGATTTCTTCTTCCCAGATGCGGCGGGCTTCAACATCCTTCTCGTCGCCGTCTTCATAGACGGTGACCCAGAGGCGTTCCTTGTCCAGTCCGTAGCCACCGTCTTCGATGCTGCTGGTGAGCAGTTCCCAAGCGAAGTGGATGGCGTCCTTCTTGAAGTAATCGCCAAAGGAGAAGTTGCCGCACATCTGGAAGAAGGTGCCGTGGCGTACGGTCTTGCCGACTTCTTCGATGTCGCCGGTGCGGATGCACTTCTGCACCGAAGTTGCACGGCTGTAGGGGGCTTCTTCGCGCGCGGTGAGGTACGGGATGAAGGGAACCATGCCGGCCACCGTGAACAACAGTGATGGGTCAGCTGAGACTAGCGAGGCGCTAGGCACCGCCGTGTGGCCCTTGGAGACGAAAAAGTCGACCCACCTACGGGCAATTTCCTGCGTTTTCATCGTGTTACGGATGATCCCTTCACTTAGTGGTGTCCACGCCCAAGGCGGAACGTAATTCTTCTTCTCTGGAGCTCATTCCCTGCTGGAAGGCTTCCAGATATTCGGCGACACGGTCGGCATACTTACCGACCTGGCGATTGAGCGCCGCACCGGATTTAACTTCAGCGTATTTCTTCGTTGCGAGCACTCCAACGCCCACCCCAATAGAAACCCACAAGAACTTTTTCATTCTAGTCTCCTTGGCGGCCATCAATGGGCCGTCTCTCGTTCAGCGCGCCGATACGTGTTCGATCGAACAGGGGCTGACTTAGCGGCTGCGGCGTGCCTTACCGCTTGGCTTGGTGTTCATTGCGGCCTTCACGCCTTCGGTGAATGCGGCCACCTTGATCAGTGGTTTGCCAATGGTGGCAGCGACCAGTGAGGACAATGCGGAAACATTGGCGGTGGTATCAGATACGTTGGTGGTGATCGTATCGACCTTTTTGAGCTGGTCGTTGGTGGTTGCCACGGTGTTGGCAACTTCCCCTAGCAACGGGGTGGTTCCGTCGGACACGTCTTTGATCGTGCTGCGAAGCTCGTCGAACACCTTGCCCAACTTGATGATCGGAACGGCCAGTAGCACTACTAGTACTACAAACGCGCCGGCGGCGATGAGCCCTGCAATATCCGAACCCGACATGTGCTTCCTCTTCTGCTTGGGTTTTTGGTGCCAGTCCACCTTATCGAAGTCTGTGCTCCAAAAGGTAGTTAAGCGACAAGCCCGCAACCGAAACCGGTTGCGGGCTTGGAACTAGCGCACGGATTTAGCGTGCGTAGTACTCGACCACGAGGTTCTCTTCGCAGGTCACTGGGATTTCGGCGCGCTCTGGGGTGCGCACGAAGGTAGCCTGAAGGGCTTCCAGCTTTACGTCCAGGTAGCTAGGAACAGCTGGCAGCACCTTAGCGTGCTCACCGGCTGCAGCCATCTGGAATGGAACCATCTTCTCGCTCTTCTCGTGTACGTGGATCAGCTGACCCGGCTGTACCTTGAAGGAAGGGCGGTCTACACGCTGGCCGTTGACCAGGATGTGGCGGTGCACGACCAGCTGGCGAGCCTGCTGGATGGTGCGGGCGAAGCCTGCACGCAGAACCAGGGCGTCCAAGCGGGACTCGAGCAGTGCCAGCAGGTTGTCACCGGTCTGGCCGCCGAGGCGCTTAGCTTCCTTGAAGGCGCTCAGCATCTGAGCTTCGCGGATGCCGTACTGGGCGCGCAGACGCTGCTTCTCGCGCAGACGTACTGCGTAGTCGCTGTCCTGCTTCTTACGGGCGCGGCCATGCTGGCCTGGACCGTATGGACGGCGCTCCATGTACTTTTCAGCTTTAGGGGTCAATGCAAGGCCGAGCGCACGCGAAAGGCGTACGGTGCGGCGGGCACGGGCGTTAGCCATTGATGTGTCCTTTTCGTTCAGCGACGGTATCTACTGGCCTCCAGGGTGGAGAGTGTGTGGGCGTCGCGTCCCTGCTACACTGCAACCTTGCTCCAATTCCCGATCGCTCGGATTCTGGGCAGGGCTTGCCAGCCAAAGATCAAGTCTACACGAAACGCCCTAGGCTCGTGCTGAGGCGTAGCGCACAATTAGCGCCGACGTTGACCGCGCTTGGGGTCCTTGCCTCGGATGATCTCGCGCAGCCTCGCTAGACGTGGTCCGATCGTTTTTTCTGCACCGTTGACGGTCGGAGCGTAGTAGTTTCTCCCCACTAGGTCATCGGGCAGGTACTGCTGGGTGGCAATGGAATGTGGCGCGTCGTGTGCGTAAATATATCCGACACCGTGACCCAACTGTTTAGCCCCGGGATAGTGTGCGTCCCGCAGATGATCGGGTACCAGTGATCCTTTACCCTCAGAGACATCGGCCAGGGCCGCATTGATCGCATTGTAGGAAGCATTGGATTTGGGTGCAGTGGCCAGGTGCACGGTGGCCTGACCGAGCATGATGCGTGCTTCGGGCATGCCGGTCAGTTGTACCGACTGTGCTGCGGCGACGGCTAGGGGCAGTGCGGTGGGGTCGGCCATGCCAATATCTTCACTGGCCGAGATCATCAGGCGGCGGGCGATAAAGCGTGGGTCCTCCCCCGCTGACAGCATGCGTGCCAGGTAGTGCAGGGCAGCATCCACGTCAGAGCCGCGGATGGATTTAATGAAGGCCGAAATGATGTCGTAGTGCTGATCGCCGTCTTTGTCATAGCGTTGCACCGCATGGTCCATGGCCAGTTGAACGTGATCCTGGGTGATCGTTACCGGTGGTTTTACATCTTTTCCGGCGGCGTTCCACGCGACCGCGCCGGCAGCCTCTAGGACGGTCAGTGAACGGCGGGCATCACCCTGAGCGAGGCGGACAATGGCGTCGCGCTGCTCGTGATCAAGTTCTACCTGGCCGTCGAACCCGCGCTCGTCCTGCACCGCTCGATCCAGCAGTTCTGCCAGATCCCCATCGGTCAGCGGGCGCAGGGTCAACAGTAAGGAACGGGATAGCAACGGCGAGATGACCGAGAAGGAGGGGTTCTCCGTGGTAGCTGCCACCAGCACGACCACACGATTTTCCACCCCAGGCAGCAGTGCGTCCTGCTGGGCTTTGTTAAAACGGTGGATCTCGTCGAGGAACAGCACGGTGGTCAGTCCGCGCAAATCACGGTCATCCTTGGCTTGTTCGATGACCCGTCGGACATCTTTCACGCCGGCGGTAATGGCCGAGAGCTCCACGAATTTGCGGTCGGTGGCCCTAGCAATGACATGCGCGATGGTGGTTTTACCGATCCCCGGCGGCCCATACAGGATGACACTGGCAGGTCCTGCGGGACCGGTCTCGGGATGTTCGGCCAGTTGGCGCAAGGGTGAACCGGGACCGAGCAGATGCTGCTGTCCGACCAGTTCGTCGAGGGTGCGCGGGCGCATGCGAACAGCCAAGGGAGGGCGCGGACGGTTGATAGCACCGCCGCCACGCTCGGCGACAAAGTCATCGTCATCTAGGGCATCGAACAAATCGCTCACCTACCCAGCCTAGCGATACTCTGGGGGTTGGCGTGCATATGGTGCGCCTCGTTCGACACAGGCTTAGTAGAAGGATCAGATGCGCGCAGTAGTCCAGGTGGCTTCCACCGCCCATGTAGAAGTTGAGCAACAGATCGTTGGGGAATTGTCCTCACCGGGTCTGGTCATCCTGCTGGGCATCACCCACGATGATGACCAAAACATCGCTCGAAAGGTTGCGGAGAAGATTTGGCGATTGCGAATCTTGCCCGATGAGACGAGTGCCGAAACAGCCTCGGCTCCCCTGTTGGTGATCAGCCAGTTCACCCTCTACGGTTCCGTGCGTAAGGGGCGTCGACCGTCCTGGTCTGATGCGGCTCCAGGAGCGGCGAGCGAACCACTGTACGAGTACTTCGTCTCTTACCTTCAAGAACTCGGTGCTCACGTTGAGACCGGACGCTTTGGCACAATGATGGACGTTCACTTAGTCAATTCCGGACCGATGACGCTGATTGTTGATTCTGCGGATCTGGCCTAGATCCACGGTCAACCGGCCTCAGCTCTCACTGTTTGCAACCAGCTGAGCAAAGCCACTAAATAGTAGTTTTTGCTCGGCAAGCTCGGTGCGACCGACATCGGTGAGCTCGTACACCTTGCGTCCGGGACCACCCTGGCCCTCTTCCCAGGTGGTACTCACCGCGCCGGATGCCTCGAGCTTGGCTAGGGCGGGATAAAGGGTTGCACCCTTCAGTGGGTCGAATCCCCTGTCGGTCAGTGCCTTGGCTATGGCGTAGCCATGGGCGGGGCCGGCATCGAGCTGGTCAAGCAAGAGCAGCGGCAACATGGCTCGTTGCCAGCTCGCGGGAAAGCGTGGTTTTGATGCCATGATCAGCCTTTCCCAGACGATAAATTGAAGTTTGTAAAATCTTCTACAAGCATTAGGCGTTGTCTTGTCGTTCAGCTACCGCGTCTGCGGATTGTTGCAACGCCAGCTGTTTCTCGCGAATATGCGCAGTACGCTTCGACGGCAGGAACCTGCTGAGGTAATAGGTGATCAACAGGAGGCACAATATGGCGCACGTTGCACTCCACCAAGAGAATCCCTCGGAGAGCATCGGTTCAATTTGCCCGTACAGATAGAACCCGAAAACGGCCAACAACACACAGTTCTTCAGCTTCCATCGCCGAGCCATGGCAGCGGTGTTATTTGGTGCTACCTGGATTGCAAACTCGTTGGGTGCACCCAATTCTGCGATTGCGTCGATTGATTGACCCGACTGCTGGGCACTGAGCCAATCCCCTTTGGCATCAGCCAGTGCGATATCAGCTTCACGTTTGGTGAATCCGTAGCGGCCGCGCAGAATTCTTTGTGCCTGCGCAAACCATGCTTCTGGTGAGCGGTAGGGTGCGTCACTGACGCTGACGTCAGCTTTTTCCTTGCCGAATTCAGGCAGGAGGAATACACCTACGGCAAGCATCAGACCCAGCACGGGCACGAGGAAATTCGGTATCGGGATGATCGCCCCCTCCTCCGTGGCCAAGAAAATGAACGTCACAACCAGGGCCGCCACTGGAAGAGTTGTCAGTGCCAGGCGCCAGGAGGCTTTGAAGCGTGCCGCCATTCGTAATTGGACGAACCCAGTGCCGATGAAGGCGACTGATCCGCCGGCGATGAAACAGGCAAGCTGCCAATACAACCAGCTCTGCGCCATCCAGCCATACTTGAAGGCGATCCAGATGCCGAAGCCAATGGCCATCGCGCCTATAAGCAGCCCAAAACCCAAAACCAAAGCATGGAAGTTATCAACCGGCAGCGCCTCTTGAGCAAGCTGTTCCGGTGTTTTGATTTGACGTGCACGCTGTTTGCCAAAGAGCCAGCCGTTACCTAAGAGCTCCTCGGCACCCTGGCCGCTTGATGCGATAGTCTCGCGCTGGGCCAGTAGTTCCTGGATGCACTGTTCTTCGGTGGCGTCAGCAAGTACCAAAGCCGCATGAAATTGCTCGGCCCATTCTTGGTCATTGGGCGCGTAGGTGGCAATGATCTGGGCAGGCGCGCCCGCCTCTGGTTGGGGTTTCACCGAAGAACTCCTCGCATTTGTCCTACTAGGTTAGTTTTCAACCTAGTAAATTTATCGACACAATGCAAGAAAGTCGATGGCATGAGAAAACCGGGCCGTCGTGCAATTGTGGATGCGCAGCTTTAGTTACCGCTAAGCGAACTCAAAACGTGGTTCAAGCTAGTTTTTGCATACTGGCAGGGCACAAGCACGCCGGGAACCCGGCAACTCCATCCTATGGGATAAGACTGGATTTTCGCGGCAGACAAGTGAACAGGAGCCCAGATGCGCAAAAGGGCCGGAACACTCCTTCAAGGAGTAATCCCAGCCCTCTAGCTGCAGGATTCAGCAGGTGCTACTTGGCCTCTGCTTCAGCCTTCTCGGTCTCTTCAGCCTTCTTCTTCTCAGGCTTGAAGTCGATGCCAGCTTCCTTACGCTGCTGCGGGGTGATCGGCGCAGGAGCCTGAGTCAGTGGATCGAAGCCACCACCGGTCTTCGGGAAGGCGATGACGTCGCGGATGGACTCGGAGTTGGTCAACAACTGCAGTACGCGGTCCCAACCCAGTGCAATGCCGCCATGTGGTGGGGCGCCGTACTTGAAGCCTTCAAGCAGGAATCCGAACTGAGTGTCGGCCTGCTCCTGAGTCACACCCATGACCTTAAAGACACGTTCCTGAACGTCACGCTGGTGGATACGGATCGAGCCACCGCCAATTTCATTGCCGTTGCAGACAATGTCGTAAGCGTAGGACAGTGCCGAACCTGGATCTGTGTCGAAGGTGTCCATGAACTCTGGCTTCGGGCTGGTGAACGCGTGGTGCACCGCGGTCCATGCGCCAGCACCCACAGCGACGTCGCCGGAAGCAACAGCATCGGAAGCAGCCTCGAACATTGGTGCGTCAACGATCCAGACGAAAGCCCAGTCACCGTCCTTGATCAAACCGGTACGGTGACCGATTTCAACACGAACCGAACCAAGAAGGGCACGGGACTCATTCTTCTTGCCAGCCGAGAAGAAGATGCAGTCGCCAGCCTGTGCACCGGTGGCAGCGGCCAGGCCCGCCTTCTCCTCATCGGAGAGGTTCTTAGCCACTGGGCCAGCCAGCTCACCGTCCTCCTTGATGAGCACATAAGCCAAGCCCTTGGCACCGCGCTGCTTCGCAAATTCCTGCCAAGCATCCAGGGTACGACGTGGCTGGGATGCGCCACCAGGCATGACTACAGCACCGACATACTCGGACTGGAAGACCTTGAAGGAGGTGTTCGCGAAGTACTCGGTCATCTCGGTCAGTTCCAGACCGAAGCGCAGGTCCGGCTTGTCCGAACCGTACTTAGCCATAGCTTCCGAGTAGGCCATGCGACGGATCGGGGTTGGTACCTGAACGTCGATCAGGCTCCACAGTTCCTTGACCAGCTTTTCGCCGAGCTGGATGATGTCATCTTCCTCGACGAACGATGCTTCAATGTCCAGCTGGGTGAATTCTGGCTGACGGTCAGCGCGGAAGTCCTCATCGCGGTAGCAACGAGCGATCTGGTAGTACTTTTCGAAACCGCCGACCTGCAGCAGCTGCTTGAACAGCTGTGGGGACTGTGGCAATGCGTACCAGCTGCCCGGGGTCAGACGTGCCGGTACGACGAAGTCGCGGGCACCTTCTGGGGTGGAGCGAGTCAGGGTTGGGGTCTCGATCTCGATGTAGCCCTGATCGTGCAGCAGGTTACGGGCCACGCGGTTGGCCTCGGAGCGCAGGCGGATGTTGCGGGCCGGGGTTGGGCGGCGCAAGTCCAGGTAGCGGTGGCGCAGGCGTGCTTCTTCGCCGACCTCCACGTGCTCGTCAACCTGGAAAGGCAGTGGTGCGGCGGTGTTCAGCACCGTCACGGTATCAGCGATAACTTCGATTTCGCCGGTAGGCAGGTTCGGGTTCTCGTTGCCTTCCGGGCGGCGCTCGACGGTACCGACGATCTGCAGCACGAACTCATTGCGCAGCGGGTGGAAGTCCTCTTCATCACGTACAACAACCTGGGCTACGCCCGAAGCATCACGCAAATCCAAGAAGGCGACACCACCGTGGTCGCGGCGACGGGCGACCCAGCCGGTGAGGGTGACCTGCTGTCCAATGTGCTCAGCGTTCAAGACGCCCAGCTGATGAGTGCGTAGCACTACGATCCTTTCGGTCGGTTGAGAAAGTTTCTTCCCATGAAGTTTAGTGCACCCAAAGTGGATGCGTGAGCGGGCAATGACGCCCAGAGTTCTATCGGATGGAGATCTTCAGGTCCTCGGCCTCGGGCATCCACGACTGTGGGTCGGCGGCAACCTGCTGCCCGGAGCGGATGTCCTTGACCTCGTGAGTACCATCGGCGTGGGTGAACCAGACAAAGGGAATCCCGCGACGATCAGCAAATTTGATCTGCTTGCCGAACTTGTCAGCGCTGGCTGCCACCTCACAAGCGATGCCACGTTCACGCAGCTGCGCGGCGACATCCTGGGCCTCGTGCCAGGATTCGTCATTAGCCAGCGTGACATATACCACTGAGGGTACGCTACGGCTGGCGGTAACAACTTCTTCAGCCAAGATGCGTGAGATCAGGCGGGTCACGCCGATGGACAGGCCCACACCCGGGTAGTTCTTCTTGCCCTTGGAGGCCAGTGATTCATAGCGACCGCCGGAGCAAATCGAACCGAGAGATTCGTGACCCACCAGCACAGTTTCGTACACGGTGCCGGTGTAGTAGTCCAGACCTCGAGCGATCGACAGGTCAGCCATGACCTTGCCGGGGGCACGCTTGGACGCTGCATCAATGACCTGCGAGAGCTCATCCAGCCCGGTGTCCAAGAGTTCGTGGGTGACGCCGAGGGCGCGGACCTGCTCGACGAAGCTGGTGTCCATGGTGCGGATCTTCGCCAGGGCCAAGGCGGCCTCAGCTTGTTCGCGGGTTGCACCGACTTCTTCCATCAGGATCTTTGCAACAGCCTCATCACCGATCTTTTCCAGCTTGTCGATAGCGCGCAATACGGCATCTGGATCTTCCAGACCCAGTCCGCGGTAGAAACCTTCAGCGAGCTTGCGGTTATTCACGCGCAGGCGGAAATCACCGATCGGTAGGGCTGAGAGTGCGTCGGCGATGGTCAGTGCCAGCTCCACGTCGTAGCTAAATGGCAAGGTGCCATCGCCTACAACGTCGATGTCCGCCTGGGCGAATTCGCGGAAGCGACCGTCCTGTGGGCGTTCTCCACGCCAGACCTTCTGCATCTGGTAACGGCGGAATGGGAATGCTAAATAGCCAGCGTTTTCCACCACGTAACGAGCGAAAGGCACGGTGAGGTCGAAGTGCAGTGCCAGCGCGTTCGGATCGTTCTTGTCGTCCTCGGCTGCCAGACGTGAGAGTCCGTAGACTTCCTTGTCGATTTCACCCTTGCGCAATAACTGGGCGCGGGTTTCTACTGCACGGGTTTCAATATTGGCGAAGCCATGTAGTTCAAAAACATGACGCAAGGTGTCCAGTACGTGCTGTTCAACAGCCCGTTCAGCTGGAAGCCATTCCGGGAAACCTGATAGTGAGGCCTTGCGTGCCATGAAACTCCTTAGTGCAAATTGGGCTACCAACCCATCTTAAGCCTGTTTTATAAGAAACCTGTGCACGTCGGCTTACTAAGAAACGGAGGTCACAGGTAGAGTTGGCTACAGCAAGTGCTCGTAAAGTGAAAGAGTTTCAGCGGTGACCACCAGTCAGCAATCCGACGACAGCCAGAAGACCCCTTTGCCGCAGGCGCAGAAGCCTGCTGCGAAACCGGTTGTAGCGCCGAGCGTCGCACACACCACTCCCCTCGATGAAGCGGCTAAATTTGCCCGAGTGACCGAAGACGGACACGTCTTTGTCATCATTGATGGCGCGGAGTTCCCAGTGGGTCAGTACCCAGATGCCACGCAGGAAGAAGCCTTGGGTTACTTCGTGCGTAAATATGACGATGCCCTCTCGCAGTTGATGCTGCTGGAGCAGCGTGTCGTTGCTAAGGCGCCAGCCGGAGAGCTGGGCAAGGCTGTTCAGGCTCTGTCGGCGACTGTCGCAGAACGTCATATGGTCGGCGACATCCCGGCCCTCGAGTCACGTCTGGAAAATGTTCGTGTTGCCGTGGAGAGCCTCTCCGCCGAGCAGCGCAAGGCTCACGATGCCGCCCGCGCCGAGCAGTTGGCTACCCGCGAAGCCATCGTTGAGCAAGCAGAAGCCATGGCTGCCAAGCGTCCCGAGCAGATTCAGTGGAAGACCGCATCGGCCTCCATGAATGAATTGTTTGAGCAGTGGAAGGCATCCCAGCGTTCTTCGGTCCGCCTCCCACGGGCCACCGAGGATGCCTTGTGGAAGCGATTCCGTGCCGCTCGCACCACCTTCGATCGTCATCGTCGTGCGTACTTCTCGCAGCTTGATTCGACCAATGCGTCGGCCAAGGCTGTGAAGGAAGAACTGATCGCCCGCGCAGAAGCGTTGCAGAACTCGACGGATTGGGCCGCTACTGCCGCCGAATACCGCAAGCTCATGGATGAGTGGAAGAAGTCTCGCCGGGCCTCTCGCAAGGATGATGATCAGCTGTGGGGCCGTTTCCGCGCAGCTCAGGACGTGTTCTTCCAGGCTCGTGCTGCAGCAAACGCCAAGATCGACGAAGAGTACTCGCAGAATCTCGTGGTGAAGGAAGCACTGCTCGAGGAAGCTCGCGCATTGTTGCCGATCAAGGACCTAGCAACGGCCAAGGCCAAGTTGGATTCCATCCGGGACCGTTGGGAGTCTGCCGGTAAGGTGCCTCGCAACGACCTGCAGCGCATTGAATCCGCACTGCGTCAGGTTGAAGATGCCGTCAAGGGTGCTGAAGATGAGCAGTGGCGCCGGTCCAACCCTGAGACCAAGGCCCGCTCAAACTCGATGCTCAGCCAGCTGCAGGACACGATTTCTGCACTGGAAGACGATCTTGCTGCAGCCCAGGCTAAGGGCAATGCCAAGCAGATCGCAGCAGCCCAGGAAGCTCTGGATGCTCGTCGTATGTGGCTGAATACTCTGGAAAAGTCTGCAGCAGACTTCCAGTAAGTAATCCACAGATCGTCAGTACACGCTCAACGCGGCGGCGCTTACTGGTTCAGTAGCCACATGGAATCTATAAATTGCCAGGCTACCGGACCACGCGCCGTCGCGTTGCGCATTCCAGAGGACCTTTGGATCGCTGGTCAGATGTTTAGCCGTAACGAGTTGCAGGCGATGACCTCGAATGGATTATTGCGCGAGGTGCTCGGTGATTGTTTTCTACCCAGCCATATACAGGTCACGGCCTCGATACGAGCAAGGATTGCCGCCTTTGTCTGTGGGCGTGAGTTAAACTCTCAGACCGTGATAGCCCGTCAAACTGCCGCCTGGATCCACGGATTATTGCCTGAAGTCTTTACGATGTGCATCTATACGCGCACCTACCATCGGCCATTCGAGCCGGGCTTCGGATTGAACGCTCAATTTATGCAAGCCGACGTTCCGGACACGCAGATGGTCTTTCGCAGTCGCATCAAAGTCACTTCAGCCTTACGAAGCGTGTGTGACTGCGCTCAATTTGATCCGTTGCCCATCGCGAGTCGAGTACTGAGCAACGTGATATCTCTGGATGACCCGTATCTAAATCTTGATTCAATCAGAGTCAGCCTAAACACCTACGAGAGTTCGCCGGAAAGATCTCGCGCACTGCGCTTAGTCGATTCCTTCGGCGATGTCGCGCAGGCAGCATAACCTTCTGCTGATCAAACCAACTAGCGGCGTGAACCTGCGGTCGTGCGGTACACGTCGTAGACACCGTCAATTCGACGCACCTGGTTCAGCACGTGGCTCAGGAATTTAGGGTCGCCCATTTCAAAGGAGAAACGGGACAACGCAACTCGATCCTTACTGGTCTGCACCGATGCTGACAGGATGTTCAGATGGCTCTCGGACAAAATGCGGGTGACATCGGAGAGCAAGGACTTGCGGTCCAGCGCTTCAACCTGGATTTCGACCAAGAAGACACCGTGATGCTTCGCCGCCCACGTAACATTGACCAGTCGGTCGGGTTGATTGGAAAGTTGCGTGAGGTTCAGGCAGTCAGCACGGTGCACGGACACCCCAGCTCCGCGGGTCACAAAGCCTTGGATCTCATCCGGTGGCACCGGAGTACAGCAACGAGCCAGTTTCACCAGAACATCGCCAACGCCCTCAACAATGACGCCGGCCTCGTTGCCCGTGGTGGGGCTCGGAGCACTTGGGCGGACTACGGCTTCCTCATCAACCTGTTCGGCCTCTGGAGGGCCAATGAGGGCGGTCAGATGCTCGATGACATTCTGTGCGCTGGTATGCCCGTCGCCCACCGACTGATACAGGGCTGAAATGTCCGTATGGTGAAGTTCGTTGGCCACCGCGGTCAGTAGATCATGAGTCATCAACTTCTGCAGCGGCAGATGATTGCGACGCAGCTCCTTGGTCAGAAGCTCCTTGCCCTTTTCGATGGCTTCTTCGCGACGTTCTTTAGAGAAATAGCCACGGATCTTGGCCTTAGCCCTCGGTGATTTAACGAAGTTTTGCCAGTCCTGAGATGGGCCGGCACCTTCCGCCTTCGAGGTAAATACCTCGACCACGTCACCTTGTTTGAGCTCGGTATGCAGTGGTACCAGTTTGCCGTTGACGCGGCTACCAATGGTGCGGTGTCCAACGTCGGTATGGATGGAATAGGCGAAGTCCACCGGTGTCGCACCCACTGGCAACGACATGATGTCGCCTTTCGGGGTGAAGACATAAACCTCAGCGGAACTGATCGTGTAGCGCAGTCCATCAAGGAATTCTTCAGAGTCAGTGGTATCGGCCTGCCATTCCATCAAGGAACGCAGCCAGTCCATATTCTGCTCTGGCGAGAGCATCGAGTTGGCGTTCTGCCCATGCTTGTACTGGAAATGCGCTGCCACACCGTACTCAGCACGAACGTGCATGTCGTGCGTGCGAATCTGGATCTCGACAGGCTTACCCTCGGGGCCCATCACCGTGGTGTGCAGTGACTGATACAGGTTCAGCTTCGGAATAGCGATGTAGTCTTTGAAGCGGTTTGGCAATGGATTCCACTCGGCGTGGACTACGCCCAGTGCGCCATAACAGTCCTTGACGGTATCAACGAGAATGCGAACACCCATCAAGTCATGGATGTCGTCAAAATCTTTACCTCGAACAATCATCTTCTGATAGATCGAGTAGTAGTGCTTCGGACGCCCCGAAACGGTGGCATGAATATCGACCTTGCCTAGGTCACCCGAAAGAGTCTCGCGAATAGATGAGAGATACTTTTCTCGTTCCGGGGTACGGTCCCCCACCATGCGAACGATTTCTTGATAAACCTTTGGATGCAGAGCCGCGAAGGATAGGTCTTCAAGTTCCCACTTCACGGTGTTCATGCCTAGGCGATGTGCCAAGGGGGCAAAAATTTCCAGGGTCTCTTTGGCTTTGCGCGATGAGGACTCTTGAGAGACGTAACGCCAGGTGCGGGCATTGTGCAGGCGGTCGGCTAGCTTGATGAGCAGGACTCGGATGTCGCGCGACATTGCGACGACCATCTTGCGTACGGTTTCGGCCGGGGCCGCTTCACCGTAGGTGACCTTGTCGAGTTTTGTGACGCCATCAACGAGCATGGCGATTTCTTCAGAGAATTCCTTCTGAACCGATTCCAGAGAGTATTCGGTGTCTTCTACCGTGTCATGCAACAGGGCGGCGGCAAGAATTGCTCCGGTCATTCCCATTTCGGCCAGAATTGTCGCAACAGCTACTGGGTGGGTGATGTAAGGGTCACCGCTTTTGCGTTTTTGCCCCTCATGGTATTTTTCTGCGACTTCGTAGGCATGGACCAGCAGGTCCAGATCCGCACGTGGATGTTTGGACTTTACAGTACGAAGCAGTGGCTCAAGTGTGGGCGAGGTACTCGGGGTGCTCCCGCGACCTGCAAAACGTACTAAACGGGAAATTGAGCGCCGTTTCGAATTGTTCAGGTTTGACGTATTTGCCATGCCCCGCTCCTTCCCCATTGCCACCGGACGACGTCAGCCTGTGGATGCTAATGCGTCGTCGTCTAGTGGTAGTTTTCAGTCGTGGATTCCATCACGACCTTGCACCAAAAAACATGTTGTTTAGTTCATTCGTTATAGCACGTTCGGCCGGTGACAACTAATTACACCGCTTCACGTGATTGCGAAAAGGCACCCCCAGCATTCACTGGAAGTGCCTCATCGCGAACCGTTAGGAGTTAGTCTACGGTCAATTTCTTCGTATGTTCAACGATGTCCGGTTCGTTGCGACGCAGCCATTGGTACAACGGCGCCTGAACGAACAGCGTGGACAAGGCAGAAACGATAATGCCGACGAACAAGGCCAACGAAAGGTCCTTGAGCGTACCCGCACCGAGCATGTAGGAACCGATGAAAAGAATCGATGCCACTGGAAGCACAGCAACCACGGAGGTGTTGATCGAACGAACCAGGGTCTGGTTCACCGCGAGGTTTACCAATTGCTCAAAGGTTCGCTTCGACTGCTTGTTGAAGTCCTTGGTGTTTTCGCGGACCTTATCGAAGACGACCACGGTGTCATAGAGCGAATAACTCAGAATCGTCAGGAAGCCAATGATCGCACTCGGGGTGATCTCGAAGCCAGAGACCGAGTAGATACCAGCAGTCACCACAATGACCACAAGCAGACCAATAATCGCGGCCAGCGACATCTTCCAGGTGCGGAAGTAGGCAGCCATCAACAGACCTACCAGGATCACGAAGGCAAACAGACCCAGTAGAGCCTGGCGTGAAACGTCCTGACCCCAAGTTGGGCCAATGAAGTTACTGGTGACTTCGTTGCTGGATACTTGGTACCCTTCGGCCAAGGCAGCCGCGATGGCGAGGGTCTCGTCATCGCTCAGGCGCTCGGTCTGAACACGCATGGTGTTTGGCGCAATGTTGGTGACGGTTGCTTCAGCCGAGGAAGCAACCGAGGTCACCGCGGTTTCACCAATCTTGGTGTCAGTATTCTGCACATCGGACACCGTGAATTCCGAACCACCACGGAAGTCAATTCCCAGGTTGAACCCGCCCTTGACCACTGGTACAAGGATCGAAAGGATCACCAGTGCACCTGCAATGGTGAACCAGAGACGGTGCTTGGAGGTGAACGGGTAGGAACGCTTGCCGGTGTAGAGCTCGTTGCCCCAGGTGACTAGCTTATTCATTGTTCTCCTCCTGAGCCTTCGACGAAGCAGTGCCTGACTTTTTCGATTGTTCGGCTTCTGCGCGCCGACGCTCAGCGATAGTCATGCGCTTGGTAGCTTCACCAGAGGCCTTCGCGTTCTTCTTGCCTCGGTTTGCTTCCACGTTCTCACCGAATCGGCGAATCTGCCCGGCGCCCTTGTACAGAGGCTCAACGCCCAACAGTGATGGGTCCAGACCCGAGAGACGGTGTCCGTCGGCGAAGAACTTGGTTCGTGCCAAAAGTACCAGGGTTGGGTGGGTCAGACCGTAAACCACAATAAGGTCGATGATTGCGGTCAAGCCCAAGGTGAATGCGAAGCCTCGCACGTTACCAACGGCAACGATGTACAGCACGACAGCAGCCAAAAGGTTCACTGCCTTAGAAGCCAAGATTGTGCGCTTTGCACGGCCCCAACCGATATCAACTGCGCTAGCCAAAGGCCGGCCTTCACGCAGTTCATCTCGAACACGTTCGAAGTAAACGATGAAGGAGTCAGCAATCAGACCGATAGCCACGATTAGACCCGCCACACCAGCTAGCGAAAGTCGGTAGTTCATTCCCCAGCCGAGCAAGACCAAGGCCAGGTAGGTGAGAACACCTGAAACCAGAAGTGATGCAATGGTCACCAGGCCGAGCGCGCGGTACTGGAACAGCGAGTAGATGAAGACGAGCCCCAGGCCGATGATGCCGGCGATCAAACCAGCGGCCAGCTGGTCAGCACCCAGGGTCGCCGATACCTGACGTTCCGATTGAATGTCGAAACTGATTGGCAGTGCACCGTATTTCAGCTGTTCAGCCAGTGCTTGGGAGCTTTCCTGCGTAAAACCGCCGGAGATCTGAGGGCGGCCATCAGAAATGACTGCGTTAGTCGTTGGGGCCGAAATGATCTGACCGTCAAGGACAATAGCGAACTGGTTTTGCGCGCCCTGAAGAGCAATCAAACGCTGAGTCGTATCAGCAAAGGTCTTGGTGCCCTGCTGGTTGAATTCAATGACTACAACCCATTCGCCAGTGACCGAACCGTTAACTCCACGAGCCAACTGCGCGTAAGCATCAGAAATCTGGTCGCCCGGAATTTCCTGTGGCCCAAGGATGTACTTAACGCCAACCTTCGCATCACAGGAGATCATTGGTTTGGCCGGATCCGCATTTTCACTGCTTTTTATGTCAGCTTCATTGCTGCAATCGTAGGCTTCAAACTTCTTGTACAGATCCGCCGTGACCCAATTGGTATCCGAAGCGTTTTTCGGATCTCCATCTGGCTTAGGTAGATCAGCTTCGGCGGTGCGCTGGTCCTTTGGCGTCGCTTCATAGCTACCGGAAATTAATACCGGCCGGAATTCCATAGCTGCAGAAGCCTGGATCAACTCGCGGGTTGCTTTATCAGGAGTACCTGGCATGGAGACGACGACGTTGCGACCGGACTGAGTGGTGACTTCAGCTTCGGTAACACCATTGCCGTTTACACGCTGACGGATAATCTTGACCGCTTGATCCAGTTGTTCCTGGTTGATCTGCTGATCACCCTGAACCCGCGGGGCCAGGATCATCTCGGTGCCGCCTTCAAGGTCGAGGGCCAGTTTTGGTCCCCACCCGGTTTTACCAGTCGTCGCACCAGCCACCAGCACGCCGGTTGCGATGATGAAGACGATCAGCAACCATAGCAACGCTTTACGCGCCTGCTTAACAGGTCTGATTGATGACATCTAATGTGCTTTCTCGTATTGGTGGCCGAAGATTTCAGTCACCGTTGCTACCCGAAACTTAGGAGTTACGCTCGTCCTTACCCTCGTCGTTCAGGCGACGCAGGGATTCTTCTGGGGTTTCAGCAACATTATTGTTTTCCGCAACCTGCTGAGTCTCGGCAACTACTGGCTCATTGTCAAGGAAGGTAGAAATCGCCTGGCGGTGCAGGGTCAAAACGACACCGTTAGCCACCTCGACCTGTACGCGATCCTCTGCGTCAACGCCCACGACGGTGCCGAAGATCCCGGAGTTGGTCATGACCTTTGCACCTGGAACGGTGTTGGTCTTCAGCTTCTCCTGCTGCGCAGCCTGCTTCTTACGACCGCGGAACATCATGAAGATCAACACTGCGAAGAGTGCAACCATCAAAATGAGCGAAGGGTTGAAGCCGCCACCGGCGGCCTGAGCGATTACGAGGGAATTCACGAATCTACCTGCTAACAAGTTGTTGCGATTTGATCAAAAGTTCTTGGATGCCGATGGACTCAAAGCGAGTATTAACAGCAATGACGCCCCACCTGACCCGTCAAAGGGTATAGGTCGGGCGTCTTTAGTCTAATGGCTTACGGTGAACCGGCAGACCATTTACGCGTGCAGTGAAGTAATGATTGCCTAATCCTCATCAGATTCATAGCTTTGGGCGTTGGCAAAAATGGCATCTTTCGGCATCGTCAGTCCTAAATGTTCCCAAGCGCCGGGCATGGCGATGCGTCCACGCGGTGTGCGTCCCATTAGTCCTTCGCGAACCAGATATGGTTCCGCGACGGTTTCAACGGTTTCGGTTTCCTCACCCACGGCGATGGCCAGGGTCGATAAACCTACTGGTCCCCCACCAAATTTGGTGCAGAGGGCTTCGAGTACGCCACGGTCCAAGCGATCCAGTCCACGCGAGTCTACTTCATACATATCCAGCGCAGCCGCTGCAGCCTGATGATCAATTTCTTCTAACTTGTGCACCAGCGCCCAGTCGCGAACACGACGAAGCAGTCGGTTGGCAATACGAGGAGTTCCACGGGAGCGTCCAGCAATTTCGGTAAACGCTGCGGAAGTGACGCTGAGGTCAAGCATCATGGCTGAGCGACGCAGCACTAGTTCTAGCTCTTTGACTGCATAGAATTCGAGGTGACCGGTGAAACCGAAGCGGTCACGTAAAGGTCCGGGCAATAAGCCAGCTCTAGTAGTTGCACCGACCAACGTAAACGGTGGTAGCTCCAGCGGTATGGCGGTAGCGCCCGCACCCTTGCCGACGACAATGTCTACACGGAAGTCTTCCATCGCCATGTAAAGCATTTCCTCGGCGGGACGTGACATTCGATGGATTTCATCCAGGAATAATACTTCGCCCTCGGTTAATGAGGAAAGAATTGCTGCCAGATCCCCCGCGTGCTGAATGGCGGGGCCCGAAGAAATGCGTAGTGGCGCGTTCATCTCGGAGGCGATAATCATTGACAGCGTGGTTTTACCCAGCCCTGGAGGGCCCGAGAGCAAAACGTGGTCGGCGGTACGTTCGCGAATTTTGGCCGCTTCAAGTACCAGCGACAGCTGTTGTCTGACCCTGGCCTGTCCAACAAAGTCGTCAAGATTGCGAGGACGCAAGGCAGCTTCGAGTACTCGCTCTTCTGGTTCACTGCCAGCATTGGTTAACCCGGTGGAATCGTTCATCGTGGTGATCCTCTCGAAGTCCGCTTAGGCTCGGGTACCGCTAGACATACTACGCAGAGCAGCACGCAAAATCTCTGCGACGTTACCGCCCGAAACGATTTCAGGATCAGCCTTAGCCAAGGATTTGAGCGTAGTAGTTGCGTCCTTTTCGCTCCAGCCCAAGCCCGTAAGTGCTTCAATAACTTGCGGTTCCCAAACACTCACGGTGCCCGCTCCGGCAACAGGTGTCACTGGTGCGCCAGTTGGTACAAGTTTGCCGTTCAATTCCAGCACGATACGGCTCGCACCCTTAGGACCAATGCCTGAAACCTTGGTAAAGGCCGCGGTGTCTTTTGTATTGGCTGCGATGCGTACTTCTTCTGGACTGTGCACAGCAAGGATGGCCAGTCCGGTACGCGGGCCGATCCCTGAAACCGAAATCAGCACCTCGAAGACGTCTCGCTCATCGGCGCTGGCGAATCCGAAGAGTGTCATGGAATCTTCGCGGACCACCATGGAAGTGAATACCGTCGTTTCACGACCTACATGCAGGGTGGAGAGGGTTCCGGGGGTGGCATTGACCAGCATGCCGAAGCCGTTGACATCAATTACCGCAGTATTTAGGGCCACCGCTTGAACGGTGCCGGTCAATGAGCTGATCATGCCACTCCTTGGGATATATGTTCGATCCAAGCCAGTTTATCGAAGATACCTACGAATCGCGACGCGCGAGCAGGAACGGTGGGTCGTGTTGCTTATCGGCGGACAGCTCTACGCTTGGCCGAAGCCTCGGCAGCGATCCACGCCTGCTGCGCGCCAGTCAGCTGAGATGAACCGGAGGCTCCAGCTGCTGAAGCCGATGCATTGGACCCGGCCGCCGCCCCACGCCAACCATGCGCGATGGCCAAAGCCACGGCGTCGGCCGCATCGGCAGGTTTCGGTGGCTCATCGAGACGACAAATCTTGGCGACCATTTTGCCGATCGCCGCTTTGGTGGCCTGCCCGGAACCGGTCACTGCAGCCTTGACCTCGGTGGGCGTATGCAGCGCCACGGGAATGCCACGACGGGCAGCAGCGGTAATGACGATGCCGGTGACCTGTGCTGTACCAATAACGGTAGACACGTTAGCCGATGCGAAAACGCGTTCCAGCGCCAAGACATCGGGCTTGTGCTGATCGAGCCAACTATCAATGGCGTTGGCGATCTTTAACAATCGGGCGTCCAAGGGTGTGCCAGGCGGGGTGCCGGCAACGGTGACATCAATCAGCGATACTTGCCTATTTGCAGCGACGTCGACCACGGCCAGACCACAGCGGGTCAGTCCGGGGTCGACGCCAACAACGCGAAGGGACAAGCCTTACTGCTCTTCGTCCAGAGCTGCACGAACCTCGTCAGACAGGTCAGCGTTGGTGTAAACGTTCTGAACGTCGTCGAGTTCTTCCAGAGCGTCAAAGAGCTTGAGGAACTTGCGAGCACCCTCAACGTCCAGGTCCACCTTCATCGAAGGCAGGAATTCCATTTCATCAGATTCGTAGGCGATTTCAGCCTCATCCAATGCTGCAGCCACGGCGCGAAGGTCCGATGGATCCGAAACGATGGCGAAGCTGTCGTCCTCGTCCAAGATTTCATCTGCACCGGCATCCAGTACGGTCATCAGCAGATCGTCTTCGGTCAGATCGCCCTTTGGAAGACGAACAACGCCCTGGCGGTTGAACAGGTAAGCGACCGAGCCTGGGTCCGCGACGGTTCCACCGTTACGGGTGATGCCTACGCGAACCTCAGATGCGGCGCGGTTCTTGTTATCGGTAAGGCACTCGATCAGCAGAGCCGAGCCCTGTGGGCCACGTGCTTCGTAAATGATTTCGGTGTAGTCGACAACTTCACCGGTCAGGCCCGCACCACGCTTGATGGCGCGGTCGATGTTGTTTACCGGCACGGAGTTCTTCTTGGCCTTGCTAACGGCAAGTTCCAGTGCTGGGTTGCCGGACAGGTCAGCGCCGCCGGCACGGGCGGCAACTTCGATGCCCTTAATGAATTTTGCGAAGGCCTTGGCGCGCTTGGCGTCGATCGCAGCCTTCTTGTGCTTAGTGGTTGCCCATTTGGAGTGGCCTGACATGCTTTAAGCGTCTCCTCGCGTGAGTTGGATGAAAAATTCGTGGATCGCTGTACTGCCGGTGACTTCCGGGTGAAAGCTCGTTGCCAACAAATTTCCCTGACGTACTGCAACAATTCTACCCTGTTCGCCGTCACCCTCTACCGGAACCGTGCTGATCACATGGACCTCGGAGCCTACTTGAACGGCTTCGGGCGCACGAATGAACACTGCCTCAAGGTTCTTCCCTAAGAAGTCCAACTGGTACTCAAATGAGTCAACCTGCCGCCCGAAGGCATTGCGTCGGACGGTCATATCGATGCCGCCGAAGCTTTGCTGAACTTCACCGGAGCTAGAGACTGCAGGGTTTTCGATCCGGTCAGCGAGCATGATCATTCCAGCGCAGGAACCGTAGGCTGGCATACCGTCAGCAAGCCGCTGCTTGATGGGTTCAGCCAGTAAATAATTGCGTGAGAGCCGATCAATAACCGAGGATTCTCCGCCCGGAATGACCAGTGCGTCGACCTGTGTCAGGTCTTGTGGGGTTCGCACGGCGAGTGTTTCTTGTCCCAAGCGCTCGAAAGACGCGAGGTGTTCGCGGAAATCCCCCTGGAGGGCGAGGACGCCAATTTTTGGCATGGGTGTGACCTTCATAGATTGCAGTGTTTTAGGCGCAGTATGCGCCGAATCAACGTTAGTACCGCCGGTCGTAGCAGTTTATTTTGTTGCTCGGTGTGTCGCAGTTTCCTCAGCGACAATTTTCGAGCTCCGCAACAACGACAGCAGCTACGCGAAGATCCGATGGCGCCTAAGCTGAGGGTAGAGAAACGTTAAGAAGGAACTTGAACATGCTGCACGGGTACCAACGTCCACAAAACATCGCTACTGATTACTTCGATGATCAGGGCAAGCTCATCCCCTACGGCAATCTTTTCGATGGTGATGATCCACCGGCCGAAAGCTACTCGGTGATTTCCAACCCGCAACGCTTCGCGCCCTTGCATGCGGTGGCAGATTCGCTGGTGAATTGGATGACCTCTAGATTCAACGTCCGTTGCTACGAAGATCCCGATTTGGCGGCCCAATTTGAGATCCCGCTTGATGAGTTAGTCCGCTCGATCAGGCTCGTCCCCGAGGACTCACAGTGTGCGCCGGTTGGATTAGTTTTTACAAACTTTCCGGGGTTGCATCTTCAGTTCGGCGCACTATTTACCTCCATTGCACCCAATTGTGGATGTGATGCCTGCGATGACTCTGTTCCTGATCTGTGCACTGCGCTTGAGGCGCAGATCGACGCCGTGACATCGGGTGCGTTCGTAGAAATCCTAGACGTGGGTAAGAACCGTCTGACCCACCAGTTCAACGTTGAGGCAGCGGGCATGCTCGAACGATCCGGTGATCTCGATGACCTGTCATCCACCCAGCTGGCCACAGCTCGCGCAATGATTCCTGCTGATGGATCTTGGGCTCCCTGGCCCTTTCGCTAATTTAATCCAGCGTCCATTCTTTCAGGCCATCTTCGAACGCTCCATACGCGTCAACTGTGGCCTTGGTTCGCTCTAGGGAAGCTTCTGCATCAGCTTCAGATAGACATTCCGACTTTTCAAAGACTTGGCACCATTGCACCGGAGAATTTGAAAGTTGGTGAGGAACCCACTGAAGTTCGGACACTTTCCAGTCCTCGGTCTTTTCATCCTGAGCAAAGGTAGCTTTCACACTGATACCTTCGCGGTTCAAGACAGTCTTTGTCGCATGCTTGGCCACTGAGTTCCCTAGTCCATATACGATCCAGGTTCCGTTGTGCTTCTCAATGGGCAAGACCGAATGGGTGTGGTGCATATAAACAAAGTCAAACACCCCGGACTCGGCTAGTTTTCGACCCAACGCGCGCTGCTCATCCGTTGGGCGAGTGGTGTATTCAGTCCCATCGTGGATGGCAGCGACGAGAATTTCGGCGCCATCTTTTTTGGCCGCTTTTCCACGTTGAATGAGCTTTCGCGCGTCCACACCGGTATCAACTTGCCAGTCGGTGGCGGCGCTCAGTCCGTTGAGCGAGAAGGTGCTGGTAATAACACCAAGCTTGACTCCGCTAACCTCCATGATTGGCGGCTGCTGCTCTTCGGCTTTACTGCGGTATGAGCCGGTGGCAAAAAGTCCTTGGTCTTCCATGGCGTCTAGGGTTCGGTTCACCCCACTGGTGCCAGCATCAACCGTGTGGTTGGTAGCCGTGGTGCAACCGTCATAGCCAATGGATTTCAGGTCGGAAAGGATTTGCGCGGGAACAGTGAAGCGTGGGTATCCAGAATATGGTGGTGTTCCGATGGGTGTTTCCAGGTTGCACAGAGCCACATCGGCATCTTGCGCATAAGGCTTGAGCCCAGCAAGCAGGGGTGAAAAATCGAAGTCCTTGCCGTTTCCCGACGAGGAATTGGCCGCTTTCTGGGCTTCCTGAAGCAGTTGCGGATGTAGCAACACATCGCCGGTCACCATCAAGGAGAACTCTTTCGGTTCCTCAGGTGTACTGGATTCTGCTGCCGGGGTAATTGCTGCTTCTGGGTTGGTCGTTGGCGCGTTTGAAGAAGTTGTGGGGTTGTTTGGTTCTACATTTGCGGAGCAACCGGATAGAAGAGCCGAACACAGTGCGCCGGCAATCAAAGAACGATAGGCGAGAACCAAACGTGAGTGCATTCTTAGACCCTATCCCAGCGGAGTATCTGGGGTGTTAATGCAAGCTAAATCACGTCTCCTATGAAAACCTATGGTTATGCAAAATCCGCTCCTCACACCCAGCGCCATGCCCTACCAGTGGCCGGCCTTCGATATCCTCACTGCCGAGCACTACTTGGAGGCGGCTCAACTTGGCGCCGCGGAACAGCGCACCGAAATACAGCGCATCGTCGACGAGGCCGAAGCACCAACGTTTAGCAATACGTTCTTGGCTCTGGAATCCAGCGGACAAACGCTACGTCGTGCCTTGATGACCTACTTCAGTGTCCTTTCTGCTCATGGAACGGAACCAATCAGGGCGATCCAGACAGAAATGTCTTCGATTTACAGCGCTCAAGAAGACGAAATCTACCTAAATCAATCCTTGTACACGCGTCTACAAAGTGTTGATTGTTCTGACTTGGTCGGTGAGGATGCCCGACTGGCAGAGCAAATTCTTAAAGAATTCAAGCTCTCGGGTGCTGGTCTGGACGAAGCCCAGAAGACGCAGTTGAAACAGCTCAACGCTGAACTTTCCGAGCTCTCGAGCACCTTCTCAAATCGTGTACTAGAGAATCAAAATGCTCACGCAGTTCATTTCGACTCCGCTGAAGAACTTGATGGGCTCTCGGCTCAGGCCATCGAGTCGGCAGCGCAGGCAGCGAAGCAAGCTGGTCACGCATCGGGATATCTCTTGCCCTTGGTCTCCCCTACCCAACAGCCCGCGCTAGAGTCCTTGACCAATAGTGAGTCACGACGCAAGGTTTTCACCGCGTCCATTTCTCGTGGGCTTGATGAGAATCCGACTGTCGAGCTTGCAGCGCAAATGGCCCAGCTTCGCGCCCAGCGGGCAGCGCTGCTTGGTTTTGCGAATCACGCCGAAACCGTGCTAGCACAGGCAACGGCACCATCAACAGCGGCAGTCGAGCAACGACTCACAGAACTGACCAAGGCCGCCACCGCTAACGCTGATAAAGAAGCTGCCGTTCTAAGCAAGATCGCTGGCCTGGACGTGACCGCGTGGGACTGGAAGTTCTACGCTAACCAGGTCTTGCGTGAGCAATACGCAGTAGATTCCGAATCGCTACGCAGCTACTTCGAACTTGATCGCGTGCTCTTCGACGGGGTCTTTGCCACCGCTACGAAGCTCTACGGAATTACCTTTACCGAGCGTTTCGATCTGCCTACCTATCACGAGCAGGTTCGCGTATTTGAGGTCTTCGACGCGGATGGCAGCCCCCTTGCCATCTTCACCGGCGATTACCTCGCTCGTGACACGAAGAAGGGTGGCGCATGGATGACGAGTCTGCGCGATGCTGCCTCATACCTTGATGAGCGCCCCATTGTCACCAACACGTTGAATATCTCATCGCCTGCGCCGGGCGATCCAATCCTGCTGACCTTGGACGAGACCAATACGCTTTTCCACGAGTTCGGACACGCTCTACACGGCATGTTCTCCAACGGAAAATATGCTTCTCTTTCTGGAACGTCGGTCCCCCGCGACTTTGTCGAGTTCCCCTCGCAAGTTAATGAAATGTGGGTCTTGGATGAGCAGGTTCTTCCGAATTATGCGGTCCACCATGAGACCGGCGAGTCATTAGATCAGGAGACGATCAGCAAGGTTCGAGCAGCCGGGTTGTGGGGACAGGGCTTTGCCACAACAGAATATTTGGCTGCCAGTGTGCTGGACTGGGCATGGCACACTATCAGCTCAGATACCGTGATTGATGACCCGGTGGAGTTTGAACAGCAGGTTCTTGCGGACGCCGGATTCAATACAGAGCTGATTCCGCCACGCTACCGCACCGGTTATTTCCAGCACATTTTTGCTAACGGATACTCCGCTGGCTACTACTCCTATATCTGGAGTGAAGTACTCGATGCCGACACTGTGAAGTGGTTCGAGGAAAATGGTGGCCTCATGCGCGAAAATGGTAATCGGTTCCGAGAAGAACTGCTCTCGCGCGGAAATACGCGCGACCCCCTTGAGTCCTATGAATTGTTCCGTGGCCGCACCGCACGGGTTGAACCGTTGCTGCGCCGTCGAGGATTGGTGAACGCAGAATAATGACGACGATTGCCTCCGCACAGGAAGCACTGAGCCACTGGCACCAGGCGCTGGCCGTGGCCACCGGTGGAAAGATCTTTACCACTCATGGATGCTCGTGGGCCTGGCAGCCCGTACGCAAGCGGCTGATCCTACTTTTCCCTGAAAACGCTGAGCAGGCTGGGCTTCGCCCTGCCTTGGCAGAGGGCCACCGACTTGGCGCCCGTCGAGTGGAAGCCTGGGTTAATTCAGGAGCCGACTCTATTGAACTCAAGGCCGCCGGATTCTCCGACAACGCCCAAGTTTCATGGCATGCCGGACCACTAGCTATCCCCATGGATCGCTGGGCAGGCAAGATCCGCCTGGGTAATAACGTGCCGGAAGCAAGTGGCGCTGATGCTGCAGAGCTCAACGTGACGAACCTCTGGCGAGACCCCAGCAGCCAACTCTCCAGCGGACACCCCGCGCTGCGACGCGTTGAGCATGCTCTGGCACGCACCGACGACGGCGAAATTGTCGGACGAGGATTCGCTCAACAAGGTTTGGGTGGCCAGCTGATGGTTCATTCATTGGCAGTGGGGAAACAGCAGCGTCGACAGGGCATCGGTACCGCCTTGCTTCATGGGCTTTCCCGCTCGATGATCAATCCGCTGTCTCCCCCAGATGAAGAAGTCGCCGTGGAGCTTTTGGCCGCGGCTACCCCATCAAGCGCTGATTTCTTCACCGCCAATGGCCTGAAGCTTCTGGGGCGTGGACGTCATATGGTTCTGCGGTCCTGGGCCTAAAGCTCGGCACGCTTCCAACACCCCAAGAGCTATCGGGCCACCGGATTCGTCCGGTGGCCCGATAGCTGTTTTTCTTGTATTTACTGCTGGTGTTTTATTCGATACACGAGCCTGGCAAAAGGCCCAGCTTGTCTAGCTTCGGTAAGTGCTAACCGTTCGCTGCCGATATTTCGTGGCAGTAACGCGGCACCACCGCTCAGAACTGCCGGAGCGACTGTCAGTGCCAACGTGTCGATAACATCGATGTCGAAGAACTGCCCGAGTAATTCTCCGCCGCCAAGAACCCAAATATTTTTGTCTCCGGCTACGTCACGGATCTCTGGCAAATTTTCTTCCACAGATCCGCTGACCATTCGTACATCCGCACCCTGGGGTATCGGCAAGTTACGAGAGGTGAAAACAAAGGTGGTGACGCCAGGATAGTACTCCTGCCACTTTTCTGGATGTTCGATAAGTTGCTCGTTCTCGAGCATCCACAGGTAGGTATTGGCGCCTTCGACATGGACTCCCACGTTCTTCGGGAGTAAGTCCGAATCCGGTTCATGAGCTCCAGGGACCTCAAAGAGCCACTTCAAACTATGGTTTTCATCGGCCAAGAATCCATTTACTGTGACGGCCGCGTCGAAGATGATTTCGCTCATGCATGTCAGTCTGCCACATCGAAAATGCTGGTCTTTTGCCAATAGCTGTTGGCGGGCTCCCGGTACTAGTCCACCTCAACAATGGGTGAATAATGCGAGGCATCCCCGATGACTGAGTAGCTCGTTTTCCCTGCCACACTTCGAGGAATGTCGCCGGCAACGGTGATGCGATTAAGCTTGCGTGGCGCGCGACTGTAATTATCAACCGCGTAGTGCTGAGTGATTCTGTTATCAAAAAGCACCAACTGACCCGGCTCCCAAGTCACTCGTACCACGTGTTCTGGTCGTGTCACATGACTTTGGAGCAGACGCAGTAGGTCTGTTGACTCGTAGGGAGACACCCCGACAATCTTCACGTGTCTAGCGAAGGTTCCAATAAACAGGCCCTTTTCTCCTGTTAGTGGGTGGACACGAACTACTGGATGGACCGTGCGATACTTCTCGGAAACGAAAGCCTCCTGATACTTTTTCTCCCGTTCAGAATTCACGGTTCGAGGCCTGACGTAGTCGGAGTCATTGGAGTGCTCGGCCCACAGCGTGTCGGCAAGTGCTTGGAGTTCTTTAGGAAGGCTTCGGTATGCTGCTGCAGCATTGGCGATGAGCGTTTCTCCGCCATAGGGTGGCAACGTCACTGCCCGAAGCGTGGAGACCTGTGGCGGATTAACGATGAAGGTGACATCTGTATGCCACTGGTTGGCGATCGACTGTTCGCTATCCACCGGCAAGACGGTTTTCTTCACTTGTTCTTCGAATGTCACTGTCGGATGCGCCGTTGTTAATGGACCAAAATGTGAAGCGAAGAGTTCCTGTTGTTCGTCAGTCTCGATCCCAGACTGACTGAAAACCAAGGCCTTGTGCTCGTTCAGAGCCTCGCGGATAGCTTGGACTGTTTCTGCAGGTAGGTTTCCCGTGAGGTCAAGCCCATCAATGCGTGCGCCGATGTGCTCCCCGAGCTTTGTGGTTTGCAGGCGGGTTGTCGTAGTCGTAGTCATGCTGGCCTCCTCAACAGCAACCATCGTGTAGCTGTTTTGATCTGTTTGTTGATGCCCCTTTTTGGGAACATGCTCCATCGTAGATCTGAAAAAACACTGATCAACCGTAAATTTATTAAGTGAAAAACAAAGGCTTTATGCGTCGAAGGACCCATGAATATCATTGAGTAGGGTTGCGTTGATGAGTCGAGGTAAGTACCGCAGTGACCAATATGAAGTCTGATGAATAAAAATTGCATCCAGCAATTGGGGGTGTTTAAGCGCAGAAGTGCCCCGCCAGGCTGACGGGGCACTACTTAGTCCGTTTTAGGAGACGACGGTGGTGTTTACCAGCCGCGCTCTGCCAAGCGGTGTGGCTCTGGCAGCTCGTCAACGTTGATGCCAACCATGGCTTCGCCCAGACCGCGGGAGATCTTGGCCAACTCATCTGGGTTGTCGAAGAAGGTGGTTGCCTTCACGATGGCTTCTGCACGCTGTACCGGGTTACCGGACTTGAAGATACCAGAGCCAACGAAGACACCGTCGGCCCCAAGCTGCATCATCATGGCAGCGTCTGCAGGAGTAGCGATACCACCGGCAGTGAACAGTACTACTGGCAGCTTGCCGGTGTGGGCAATTTCCTTGACCAGTTCGTAGGGAGCCTGAAGTTCCTTCGCTGCAACATACAGCTCATCTTCTGGAAGGGCCGAAAGCTTAGCGATTTCAGCGCGGATCTTGCGCATGTGTCCGGTGGCGTTGGATACGTCGCCGGTACCAGCTTCACCCTTGGAACGAATCATTGCTGCACCCTCGTTGATGCGACGCAGAGCCTCGCCAAGGTTGGTCGCACCGCAAACAAAAGGAACAGTGAATGGCCACTTGTCGATATGGTTCTCGTAGTCTGCTGGCGAAAGAACTTCTGACTCATCGATGTAGTCGACGCCCAGGGACTGCAAGATCTGCGCTTCGACGAAGTGACCGATACGAGCCTTAGCCATGACTGGGATGGAGACCTCGTTAATGATGCCGTCGATCATGTCTGGGTCGCTCATGCGAGACACGCCACCCTGGGCACGAATGTCTGCAGGAACACGTTCGAGGGCCATGACAGCTACGGCGCCAGCATCTTCAGCGATGCGCGCCTGCTCTGGGGTGACTACGTCCATGATGACGCCGCCCTTGAGCATTTCAGCCATGCCGCGCTTAACGCGATCGGAGCCGACGACGGAGTTCTGGTTGTTCGTAGACATGGTGAGGAGGAGTTCCTTTCGACACTGCATGGGTTCGTTTCAGACCAGAATTTTTTGTGGAATGAACGAGGTGGTACGCAGTAATCGTAGGAGGGGTTTGCTTTATTACCTTGGGTGTTGCGTAACAATGTTACGTTAGGAGATTTATCTACTGGATCGCATTTTCGACGTAACAATTGAGGTTTCGCCTTAGAACTAGTCAAAGGCAGTTTCGTGCAAATCATTACGGCAGGCGGCCACCCCAGAGGACTTGTCTCAAAGAACGACTTAAAGGCAGCTGTTGCAACGCAACGTTGACGCCATTCTGAATGATGACCGAGCCATTTTGTCTAAAGTGATCGTCTTAGTGAGCGATGAGCTACGCCTCGTATTCAGTGATTTTTCTGATTAGTCCGTCAGTACATCTCGACGGTTGAACCTCATCAAGCCCACGGTACCGAGCGCCAGCGAAATCAATAGCAGAACCAGTAACGGCGACCAGTTGAAATCCTCGGCCGGAACTCTAGGGACCGCTCCGAATGGGGTGGCCCGGATGACGTTCTCAGAAAGGGAAAAGAGCCCACCGAACATGGATGCAAGCACCGAGAGCCCGTAAACGCCCCAAACGATCACAGTACTGGAACGTGGTAGGTAGCCGAAGGCCAACAGTTGCAACGCCAGCATCAAGAGCACCGCCGGCCAGTAACTGAAGCACGCTCCCGCCAGCAATCCAGGCTCACCTGCGCCTTGGGATGCTACTCCGATGAGGTAGCCACCAAGCAGTAGCATGACCCCGGACCCAAGCACCGCAATGATCAAGTGAGTCATAAGCCAAGTCCTTCTAGATAGTGCCCCTGCCAGTTGTTGTTCTAACCGCCCGCTTTCTTCCTCCGAGCGTGCAGTTACCAAAGATTGGATGGCGAAAGCACAAGCTAGCAAAGCGTTGAACAGGACGAAAATCCCTAACACCCCGTCAAGCATCGTGGCCCCACCGCCAACGAAATTACGGGCAAATGGGTTGCTCGGATCCAGCAATGAGCTCATCGACTGCGCAACAGATCCGAAGAAGAGGCTGGAGACGACTAAGCCGATAAACCAGCTGATCAGCGATGCTCGTTGAAGCCTTAAAGGCAAACCAAGCGCACTGGCAGTAAACCGAGTTGCCCTGGTTGGACCGCGACGTTCTGGAAGCATACCCGCGCCCATATCTCGGGAGCTTTCGAGACGCAGGGCAAATATGCAACCAACCACACCGAGTCCGAGCAAGGCTAGCAATGGCCAAAGATTGTTCTCTCCAAAGGCACGCATATTCTGCGCCCAGCCAATAGGCGAGAACCAACTCAAAGGGCTGGGACTCATACCTTCAGCTTCCAGATCCGCGGCGGCACGGACAAAATAGAACAGCCCGATCAGAGCCACTGTCAGCGTGTTGGCTCCGCGGCTGGTTGACGCTACCTGCCCACATAGCGCTGCTAGTCCTATAAATGCCAGACCAGTGCCGGCGATGGAAGCGCCCATGACCCAGCTGCCCGTACTTGGAAGTCTCACTGCCAAACACAGCAGACTGATCAATGCTCCGGTGACGACGCACAGAGCAGCAGATACGAAGTAGTTCGCGGCCGAATAGGCGTGTCGGCCCAGTGCCCTTGAACGAAGCAGTTCGGTGCGCCCGGTTTCCTCTTCGGCGCGGCCATTACGGGTGATCAAGAAGGTGACGGCGAAGGCCAATGACACCGCCAATGTCATCCAGATTTTAATGACCAAGATGCCACCCAAAGAACCTGCAGCATAAGGCAACCCCGTCATGGCGGCGACGGCAGGCGTATTCGCGACCTGGGCATAGGCGTCGCGCGAGGCCTGAGTCGGGAACGCTTGTTGCTGTGAATCAAAAACAATGGGGATCATCGAAGCCAAGACCAACGCCCAGATGGACAGGCGTAACCAATTGCGACGAAGGATGAACCAGATCATCGTACTGAAACCAGTCATTGCGCCGTTATGCCCAGCTTCTTTGTTCGAAACCGAGACGGTGCTCGGTAGTGCGTGGCGTCCGTGCGCAGTCTGAGTGCTCACGACTGTTCTCCTGCCCTCACTCCAACAGGCCGTCCCGAATTGTCGGAGTAATGACGCAGGAACAGTTCTTCTAAGGACGGCGGTGCGCTGACCAGATTTCGTGGCGCATAGGTGGCCAGAGCGGAGAGCACCGAAGGCAGCTGATCCTGGTCGACACTGAATTTGGCGGAAGTTCCTGCAACCTCTAGGTCTTCGATGCCAGTAATGGCTGAAAGCTCACCGGCGTTCGCTGCGATTTCTACACTGATCTGGGTGCGTTGCAGGTGGCGCAGCTCGGCCAGTGCTCCGGCCTCGACGGTTTGCCCATCCCGGATGATGGTGACAGTATCGCAGAGCTTTTCAACCTCAGAGAAGATATGGCTGGAGAGCAGTACGCTGCGCCCTTGCGCAGCTTCCTCGCGGATACATGATGTGAAGACCTGTTCCATCAATGGGTCCAAGCCTGATGTCGGCTCATCGAGCAATAATAGTTCGGCATTCGATGACAAGGCCGCGACCAGTGCTACCTTTTGGCGGTTGCCTTTGGAGTAGCTGCGGGCCTTCTTCGTGGGGTCCAGTTCGAAACGTTCAAGGAGTTCATTTTGTCGTCGGGTATCGAAGCTACCGTGAAGTTTGGAAAGAATGCTGATGGCTTGTCCGCCGGTGAGGTTGGGCCAGAGATTCACTTCGCCGGGAACATAGGCCACGTCACGGTGCAGGGATACTGCATCTTTCCAGGGATCACGGCCAAGCATGCGCGCAACTCCCCCATCAGCTTTCAGCAGACCCAACAGGATACGAATGGTGGTGGACTTTCCCGCACCATTTGGTCCTAAAAACCCTGCGACCTCCCCGGTTTCAACCCGAAGGTCTAATCCGTTCAGAGCCACGGCATGCCCGTAGTTCTTCTTTAGTCCGCTCACTTCAATGGCCGAATTGGTGGTGGCCATGATGTGCTCCTTTACCGATGTTTTACCGAGATCAAACAGTTCCCGCAGAACCTGCGGGCGAAATATCTGCTGATTCGGCGGCCAAATACTCGTTGAGGTAGGCCGGGCTGGTAAACAGCCCTTCGGAGAATAGTTCCAGCGTGGGCAGGCTAACTTGTGTGTAATAGTCCTGCATCACTGCGGTGAAATCTTCTGGATCCTGCGGCGGATTGAGCGCGAAGTGCAATACCAGCGCCCCTAGGGTTTGCAGAATCAGAAATCGTGCCCGTGCCGGCTCATTGCGGCTAGGGACTATCAGCCCGCGGGAAACGGACTGGTTCAATAGGTTCAGTGCTTCGTCAATGAGTTGTTCAGTGAATTGCATCCCCGCCGATGCGCCCTCACGTACTGAGCGCAGGATGTACATGATCAGCACCCCACCCTCTCGGGAGCTAGGTAAATGGCTAAATACCTGTTGGGGGCTTGCGTCCATTGAGTCTTCTTTGAGATGCCGATACCTCTCAAGCACCGTGGTATCGCATTCTGCTCGCAACGCCTCTTTGGAGCCAAAGTGGTGACGAACCAGCCCAGCAGTGACCTGCGCTCGCTCGGCGATAGCCCGTAGGGACACGTCAAACCCCTGCGCGGCAAAGGCTTCAATTGCGGAGTCACGCAGTCTAGCCCGTCCGGTCAGATCACTGAGTGCTGTACTCATGTACAGGAGACTACTCCTGTGTATAGTCACTGGCAATGGGTATTTTCCAGCCGCTGTGTCGGTTCCATTTCTGAGCGCATAACTGGGATTTGATCTCATTAGATACAGGTAAGCGGTGCTGATTTTCTGGTTTCCGGCATACTCTCGATCCTGCCACCGAAGGCATTTCGCTCGTACGGACTTGTCGCAGCATCAAAGACCGAATTTCTTGGCACACCCACCCAACCGGATTTCCAGTTATGCCGATTCAAGGTAATAGAAAACGCGCCACGCTCCAAACAAAATTCTGTTTGGACCGCGACGCGTTGACTTAAAATGAAAGCTTTTCAGCCAGATTTTTGGCCTACTCGGCGTCTTTCCAGGCTGCCGAGATTGCTTCTCGTACCTCAGCAAGGGTCTGTGGAATCGCCTTGGTCTTAGCGATAATCGGGAAGAAGTTCCCGTCACCATTCCAGCGCGGAACAATGTGCTGATGCAGGTGAGCAGCAATTCCCGCTCCCCCAGCCTCTCCTTGATTCATGCCCAAGTTGAACCCAGCAGGGTTGGAGACCTTACGAAGTACCCGCATGGACTGTTGAGTCAGCGCGGCCATTTCCGCCGTCTCCTCTACCGTGATGTCCGTGTAGTTTGGCACGTGGCGGTAGGGGCACACTAACAGGTGACCAGGGTTGTAAGGAAAGAGATTAAGGATCACGAAGCAGGTTTGCCCGCGGTGCACAATCAGTGCCTCTTCATCGGTGCGCTGTGGGCCAGCGCAGAAGGGACAGCTGGCCTCATCCTTGACTTGCTCTTGCCCACCCTTAATGTAGGCCATGCGATAGGGAGTCCACAGTCGCTGGAACGAATCCGGTACTCCGGCGAGTTCAAAATCGTCGGTGACGGACTGATCTGATTCCTGCATACTTTCGGACTCCCTATCGGTACTAGTGGCTACTAGTTGTTGTTGTCGCGGCTCTTGATGGCTTCAACAATGCGGGCTACCGCATCGTCGATAGGCACCTGGTTCTCCTGGCTACCATCGCGGAAGCGGAAGGACACGGCGTTTGCTTCAGCATCTTCGCCACCGGCGATGAGTACAAACGGAATCTTGTCCTTAGACGCGTTACGAATCTTCTTCGGGAAGCGATCCGAGGAGTCATCGAGTTCCACACGAACACCCTGTGCCTTGAGCTTGGCGACGACCTCGGAAAGGTAGTCGTTGAAAGCTTCGGCTACTGGAATAGCACGAACCTGTACCGGCGACAACCATGCTGGGAAGGCACCAGCGTAGTGTTCGGTCAGTACACCGAGGAAGCGTTCGATCGAACCGAACTTTGCAGCGTGAATCATCACTGGCTCTTGACGGCTTCCGTCGGCAGCCTGATACTCCAGACCGAAGCGCGCTGGCTGGTTGAAGTCGTACTGCACGGTGCCCATCTGCCAGGTACGACCGATGGCATCCTTGGCCTGGACGGAGATCTTTGGACCGTAGAACGCAGCTCCACCTGGGTCTGCAACAAGTTCCACACCGGTTTCGGTGGCAACACGTTCCAGTACGGCGGTAGCCTCTTCCCACTGCTCGTCGGAGCCGATGAATTTATCGGACTCTGGGTCACGGGTGGACAGCTCCAGGTAGAAGTCGTCCATGCCGAAGTCCTTGAGCAAGGAGAGCATGAAGTTCAGCAGGTGCTCAACTTCTGCAGGTGCCTGTTCCTTGGTCACGTAGGAGTGCGAGTCATCCTGGGCGAAACCACGCACGCGGGTTAGGCCGTGGACTACACCGGACTTCTCGTAACGGTAGACGTGTCCGAATTCGAAGAGGCGCAATGGCAGTTCGCGGTAGGAACGACCACGTCCGCGGAAGATCAGGTTGTGCATCGGGCAGTTCATGGCCTTCAAGCGGTATTCCTGGCCCTGCTTGGTGATGTTGCCGTCTTCGTCGCGCTCCTCGTCGATGTGAAGCGGCGGGAACATGGTGTCGGCGTAGTACGGCAGGTGGCCCGAGGTGTGGAACAGCCCATCCTTGGAGATGTGCGGGGTGCCCACGTACTGGAAGCCTTCCTCTACGTGGCGGTCGCGCACGTAGTCTTCCATCTCGCGCTTGATGATGCCGCCCTTAGGGTGGAACACCGGCAGGCCCGAACCCAGTTCATCCGGGAAGGAGAACAGGTCCAGTTCGGCGCCGAGCTTGCGGTGGTCGCGGCGCTCGGCCTCGGCCAGGCGCTCCTGGTAGGCCTTGAGGTCTTCCTTGGTTGGCCATGCGGTGCCGTAGATACGCTGCAGCTGCTTGTTCTTCTCGCTGCCCAGCCAGTAGGCGGCGGCCGAACGGGTCAGTGCAAAAGCGTTCTTGATCAGCTTGGTGTTGGGCAGGTGCGGGCCGCGGCACAAATCCTTCCACACGATGTCGCCGGACTTGCGGTCCACGTTGTCGTAAATGGTGGTTTCACCGGCGGCAACCTCTACGGTCACGCCTTCGCCCGAGGTGTCAGCCGAATCAGCCTTGGCCAACAGTTCGCACTTGTATGGCTCGTTGGCCATTTCTGCCTTGGCTTCTTCTGGAGAAACTTCGCGGCGCGCAAAGAGCTGGTTCTGGTTGACGATCTTGAGCATCATCTTTTCCAGCTGCTTAAGATCTTCTGGAGTGAATGGCTCAGCCACATCGAAGTCGAAGTAGAAACCGTCGGTGATGTATGGACCGATGCCCAGCTTGGCGTCCGGACGCAGCTGCTGCACAGCTTGAGCCATCACGTGGGCAGTTGAGTGACGCAGCACCTCCAACCCTTCAGGGTCGGTGATGGTGACGCGGGTGACGGTGGTTCCGGCTTCTAGTTCACGGGATAGGTCGCGCAATACGCCGTCGACGTGCATAACAACCACGTCTTTCTGATCGGCGTAGAACTGCAGACCGGTTGTTCCCGCGTCCACCTGTACCTGCTCGCCATCGATGGTGAGGTTCAGCTGCTCGCTCATGAGATCGGGTTCTACCTTTCAATCTGGGATGGCTTCATAGCTTGTGGCATACCTTGGCCACAGCCAGCCAGAATCCAGTTTAGTTCAGGTGCTGGCCCCAGCGCGCGTTCACTTCGGGTTTTGTGGCGAGCGATCGCCTTGATGTGATTCGTTCAACAGTGATTCAGCATTCAGCAAGGTCATCACATGCCAGATTTCACGTTCTTCGGCCGGTTGGGAACTCTCGATCTTGCCATTCTTCAAGTCCTCACGGAATGCTGGGATGACTTTTTCTAGGCGGCTGATCAGTTCACGCATTTCATCCATGGTGAGCATCAGGTCGCTGGACATCAGTCGGGCCTTGGCTTCGCCAGCTTCTTCGCCAGAGTAGTGGCGTGCACCGTGATGCATAGCTGCCTGCAAGCGGCGTTGCTCGTCGTTGACCACTTGCCCGAGGTAGGCATCCATGACCACGCCGGACGGATCATCTTCTCGCTGCCCGACCTCGCCGGTCGTGTATGCCTCGGCAGCAGATTTCCATACCCGGTCACGCTTGTCCCGTGCGAGTTCTGGGACTTCTACTATCATCTGAGCCTTGGCCAACTCGCGCAGGTGGAAGCTGACCTTGTTCGCCGGGATATCCAAGGCCTGCGCCAGGTCGGCCGCACGGGCCGATTCCATGGCCGATAGCGTACTGAGAATCTGTCTGCGCAGCGGGTTGGCAATCGCTTTCAGCATCGGCGTAGTGAACGTGACTGGCGACTCATTGTTGCTCATGTGTTCAGCTTAGCAATCCCCCAAAATAAATTGCGCAATTTCTATTGCGCAACTTTATTTGCGGACTTAGAGTTGATGCCATGACCACCACCCAGCCCAACGGTTCATCAGGCACGAAGGTGACTGATGAGAAGCTCTTGCCCGCCTTGCGGACGCAGAAAAACTACCGCAGGTGGCTGTTCGCAGATACTTCAGCATTGCTTTCCGGTGGTATTTACGGGTTCATCTTCCCGCTGATCCTGCTGGCCACCACCCACTCGCCGGTACTGGCCGGAATGTTGGCCTCAATAGGAATGGCAGCCAGGGCTAGCGTCATTTTGGCCGGCGGGGCCATGGCCGATCGCACCGACAAGGCGCGAATGATCGTGATCGGGAGCTTATGTGGCGCCACGATCACTGCTGCCTTGGCCTTGGGCATGAGCTTTGGTTCGTTACCGGTCCCCTTGATGTGCCTGGCGCATGTCCTGATGGAATTGCGCGGCGGATTCTTTGGTTCAACAACCAATGCGGCACTCAAGGATCTGGTGCACCCCAAGCAACTCGGCCGTGCGATGGCTGCAAATCAAGGCCGAGACTCGGTATTGATGCTCGGTTCCGCTCCACTCGGTGGAGTGTTGCTGGGATTAGGTGGCGGTATTGCCCTGCTCACTGTTAGCGCACTTAATCTGATCGCTGCGGCCAGCGGTTTTGCCTTACGTAGGCCAGTGCGTGCAGCACAGCAATCCTTGCAAGAATCCAATGGCGCTCCCGAGGAGGAAGTGGCCCACGGAATTCTGGCCGGTATGCGCTGGTGTTTTTCGAGGCCACAGCTTCGCGCGCTCCTAGTTTTGATCACGGTCGTCAACATCGGCGTGAACGGTCTGATGACCACTTTGATCTACGGGCTAGAGCAACGTTCGGAGGCGCCCTGGGTCATTGGGCTGACTTCAACGTGCATGGGTGTTGGAATGCTGATCGGCTCGCTGGCGGCGACCTGGCTTATCGAAAGATTCCGCAGCGGACTTCTAGCCTGCACTTGCCTCACGCTCCTTGGTGTTGCCATGCTCCTCATCGGATTCAATACGAACCTGCTGTGGCTGGGCTCCATGCTGCTGCTTAGTTTCTTGAGCGTCCCCGCACTTAACGCCACCATCGGCGGGTACTTCATGGCACGTGTCCCCCACAATATGTCTGGGCGCGCCAATTCCTTGATTACGTTCATGGCCTTGGCCGCTTTGCCGTTGGCACCACTAGTTACCGGATTCGGCCTGGAGTGGGCTGGCATGGGCCCCACACTCATCTTCTTCGGTGCTTTGGTTTCCCTAGCAGCCATCTTGGCCTGGCTTTCATCGCAGGTTCGAGGAATCCCTCGTCCCGAACAATGGGTGCCTACCACTGCTTCGACACAACCCGAACCCGCCGACCTCACTGATTCCCAACCGTTACGCACCCCAGATGTTCGCACCGAATAGGAGGACTCGAAATGAATTTCGATCCTATGACACCCAATAATCCTCGATTGAAGAAATCAGCGCGACAACGATTCTTCAGCAGCGAAAAAAGACTCCGCCACAGTTCTGCAGAGGCACGCCAAATCGACGATGCCGTGACTCAGATGAGGTATCAAGTGCTGCGCAACGAACAATGGATCTTTTTATGAGGACACGGTAGTAGTCGTGAAAGATCGCCTAACCCATAGCTTTCATTTTCGAGCGCACCTACCCTAGAAATATGAACAAGCAGGCCCCACCTGTCATCAGTGCCATTACCCTCGGCGTGCGTGATGTCGGTGTTTCCACCAAGTTCTATACCGAGGGTCTAGGCTTTGAGCTGGTTCAGCCAGCCCACCCGGAAATCGCCTTTGTCCGCGCCGGATATGGTTTGATGCTTGCCCTCTGGGACGTGAAGCAGATGCCCAATGAATATGGCGATGTCGGGCACTCTCAGCTTGCTCCTCCGGTCTCCCTTGGACACAACGTGCACTCGGATGCGGAAGTTGATCACCACTATCGGCGAGCGCTGGATGCTGGGGCAACTTCTATTTCCGAACCAACGGTGCAGCCATGGGGAGGTAAGAGCGCATGCGTCGCTGATCCAGATGGCTTCCGCTGGGATTTTGTGCACAACCCATCATTTGTCGTTGACGCTGATGGGCATGTTTCCTCGGTCTGAGGCCTACGTGCCTTAACTAGGTTGTTTCAGCAGAAGTTACGTGACTCTCCAGTTGAGATTCTTTGACCATCGACGTTGCTCCTTGAGGGTTATTGTTCAGGCCAAGGTTCAGCTCGAAGGGACGGCCACGTGGATAACCATCGTTTGATCTTTGCTTCATACACTTCCCGGGGTGCAAGCACCGGGCTGGGGATGATCCTCCGAGCGAAGAGGTCCTCATATCCATGAGGGGCGTAGACCCTGGTTTTGCCGTTTTTGTAGGTCGTGACCGCAAAGCAGCAGGTCTTCGCTGCAAAATGGTCAATGGCGTCAGTGGAGCTGAGGAATGGGATTGCTGGTATCCCAAAGTGCTTCTCGTACCAAATGTGGACTCGTGCCTCATTGCGTACTTCGATTTCTGCATCGATGTCCTTAAAGAGTTCTTGCGCCCGACGAATGACTGCGTCCTCTGCTTCGTAGGATGTATCTTCATCGAAGTAGAAGAAGTCGTAGTCGCGAATCCCTTTTTGTGGATCTTTGCCTTCGAGCACGTTCCATACCGTTTGAAATAGTGCCCCTGCAGTGAGCCACCAATCTGAAACTCCTAGCTGAGGCGCGAGTTGAAGTATCTGTTTGTTGATGGGATTTTCCTGAACATACTTCAGAAAAAGTTGTTCATCATTCGCGCTCACGTTGGGCCTACCCCTCAGTTCTCCTAACCACCGTTTCGGTCTCAATTTACCCGTTGAACAAAAACTCTTTCTGCGGATTAGTGCTTTATGCTCCTCGCTGGTCAAGTCCTTCAGCTTCCATGCGTTTGGCCAGCTGTCCGACGCTTTCGAGGTTACGAGCACTTTCACCAAGTTTTGGCCGATAGCTTGCTTGCGGCCGGGTTTGTTCTTGAAGGTATCCGGCAGCCGGCAAGGTTTCTGGTTGGTGCAGATCCCATGCGTTCAAAGCCTGCAAGGAAATACCCCGTGGTCCTGTGCGACGAGTAACCCCGTGAATGAGCAACATTCGGGTGGAGAAAAGCAGTGGCCCGGTGCGTTGCTGCGTGTCATCGAAGAAGGTGGCATCGATACAGCCGCTTCCGTCATCCACCGAAATGAAGACCACGCGCTTGCCTCCCCGCATGGGAGGGGTCTGAGTGGCTACACGCACTCCAGCAACGAGCACTTCGGTTCCATTGCGCAAATGCAGTAACTCGGCAGCTTGGGTGATGGGCAAGTGTGCCAAGCGTTGCCGATAGGAAGAGATCAGGTGCTCACTGGCGTCGAGATGCATCAAGTCCAGTTCAGTGCGTACTACTTCGGCTGGCTCCAGTTGGGCTCCGGTAGTTTTGATGTGTTCAATTTTTCCGAGGTCTAATGTCAGCTGACCGGGGCCGGGCCGGTATTTTGCGGGAAGCGCGCTGTGCGCCATGGATTGGGTGTGTGCAATGGTGTCTGCGCGGGAGGTTCCGGCGAGTAAGGAATCAAATACCCCGAGGGCTGCGAGATTCTGATAGGTGCGTCGCGAGAGTCCTGCGCGGGCGCGGACATCTGCAAGGTGCTCGTAGGGCTGGCCAGCAACCAGGCGTTCTACTTCGCGTTCGCTCATCTGATGGATGTCACGGAAAGCTAGGCGGATTCCATAGCGTCCAGGACGTAGTGAGCTAGGCGCACGAGGCACAACCGGGAGCTTCGCCGGAGTAGATTCGAAAATTCGTTCGACTCGGTAGTGCCCGGTAGAGCGATTGATATCTAGCGGCAGGATGGGAACGCCCATTCTTCTAGCTTCAGAGACCAGTAATCGTTTGGGATACATGCCCGGGTCATGCTCCCAAATTCCAGCGAGAAAAGCCTCAGGGTGGTGGGCTTTGAGCCAGGCCGAGTGGTAGGTGGGTACCGCGAAGGCGGCCCCATGGGCTTTGCAAAAGCCGAAGGACCCAAAGCCGGAGAGCACTTCCCAGACTTGGTCGATGGTGTCCTGACTGTATCCGCGCTTGGTTGCCTCGGTGCGCACATACCGTTCTACGGCTGGTTCCTTCTCTGGGTTTCCGAGCAGGCGCCGGTAAACATCAGCCATGCCCAATCCACAGCCGGTGAGCACATCAAACATGCGCAACACCTGTTCATGGAATACGGTGACGCCATGAGTTTCGGCGAGCGCTGGAATCAGGTCTGGGTGTAGATATTGGGCTGGGGCAAATCCATGACGATGCTCCAGGTAGGGCTTGACCATATTCGATTGCATGGGCCCAGGCCGGAAGAGTGAGATATCGATGATTAAGTCATTAAATTCTCGGGGTGCGAGTTTTCCTACTAGTTCGCGCTGTCCTGGGGATTCGATCTGGAAGCAGCCCAGCGTATGGGTGGAGCGGATGAGCTCAAAAGTGGGTTCATCATCCAGCGGCACCTTGGCTAAGTCGATCATCCCAGTAGCGTTGATGTACTCCTCGTTAACATGTCCGCCAGCACGAGCGACTTGTTCTTTGCTCGGATGCATGCGGGCGATTTCTTCGAGCGTGTAAGCGATCGCTGATTGCATGCGTACTCCGAGCACGTCGAGCTTAATCAGCCCCATCAAGTCCATATCGTGCTTGTCGAATTGACTCATCTGTAGCCCAATGCCCGAAGGCTGAACCGGGGTTCGGTCCAACAAGCTCGCATCGGAAAGGATCACCCCACAGGGGTGCATGGAGATATGTCGAGGTAGCCGGTCTAGGCGTTCCGTAGCGTCAATGAGGATATCAAGCTGAGTGTCGTCGGTAATGCGTTCGGCCAATTCGGCCAATTCAGGTTTCTCGGTAAGTGCTTCACGGAAGGAAGAGGCAGAGAACCGCCAGAGTTGTTTGGCGATCTCATCAATCTGCTCTTGTTCAATGCCTAGGGCTGAGCCAGCATCGCGTACTGCACCGCGGGCGCGGTAGGCGTTTTGCATGCTCATCAGGCTGACGCGTTCCTCCCCGTAAGTGGAGAAAATCTTGTGATAGATCTCGTGACGGCGAGCAGACTCTACATCGATGTCAATATCGGGCAGGGTGGTACGGGTATCCGAGAGGAAACGTTCGAACACCAGGTCGTGGGCCAGTGGATTTACTTGGCTAATGCCTAGCAGGTAGTTCACCAGTGAAGAGGCGCCTGAGCCACGGGCGGCAACGCGCACTCCCATATCGGTGATCAGATTGACGGTTTCTGCCACGGTGAGGAAATAACCTGCGAAGTCCAGCCGGTCAATCACCCCCAGTTCGAGGTCTAGCTGTCGTTCAATGAGGCTTCGGTTGGTATTCGGTAGCAGGCGTGGGACAGCTGCGAAGACTCGTTCGGTGAGCTCTTGCTGGGCTGGGCGATAGAGACCGATGACTTTTGCTTCCGGAATGACCGGCTTTTTCCAACCCAGGTCGCTGACCGGGTCCAACGCGGCCCACTGGGCGACCTGCTCGGTTTCGCGTAGCATCTGGTGCGCCCAGCTTCTCTCGGTAGCTTGGCCGATTTCGTGAGCTAATTGTCTCATCTGCTGCGGAGTTTTTAGCCACCCCTGTCCATTGGGTTGGCAGGAATCAAGATTTTTCAAGCTATGCAGGGTGCGTGCGGAGTCAAGAATATCTGCGGTCATTGCCCCGTCAGGGTCGACATAGCGCACTGCATTGCTCAGTACGGTTTTGATCTGACGTTCCTGGGCGTAACGCAACATACGTGCGGCTTCGCCGAGGTTATAGCGTGAGCCGTGTGCTGAGAGGTAGGTGGTGATTTCCACCCGAAGCATCTTCCCTACCCGCCTTTTCCAGTTAGCCATGAGTGTGCGGGCTTGGGCATATTTTCCTTTGAGGATTGCTCTGGCTACATCGGATTCACCGCCAAGTAGGATCATCAGGTTTCCGCTTTGGCTCAGTTCTCCAACTTGCTCGATGCTCAACCCTGGAACGCCGTGCGCAGTACTGTGCGCGCAGGTAATCGCCCGGCATAACGCTGCGTAGCCAACACCTGCGCAACCACCACGGGCCAGAACGGTAATTCTTCCTAGCGTTTCCCCGGTGGCATCAAGTACCGCGAGGTTAACCCCAAGGATGGGCGCTAGTCCTTCGGCCATGCAGGCCGCCACATGCTTGACCGCACCGTAAAGGCCGTCCCGGTCGGTGAGCGCCAGCATCTGCGCCCCCTGCGCTTTGGCTGCTTGAGCCAGGGTGCGCGGGTTCGACACCCCGTAGTGGGCGCTATAGGAAGAACTAACGTTCAAATGGGTGAAGCTCATTGCGTTCCTTCGAATACATGTTCCCCTGCAGGGGTTTAGGCACTGCGGGCCAAAGAGTCATGCACACGCACCAGCCGCCAGCGTTCCGTTTGCGCATCAAAACTCACGTCAACACTGTGCACTTGCTGAGGTCCACGCACTGCTACTAACTGCAGGCGCCACATCTCGTAGTCAGCGATCCCTGCGCCGATTCCACGGGGAATTCGCAGATTTTCTTCCCACCATTTACGGCGCTCGAACCAGCGTTGCGGCTCAGCGACCAGGCGATAGTCCTGCCCCTGCCAGTTCACGCGCAACGGAACTCCGTTCGTTGCTCGGGCAACCTCGATTGACTCGGTGAACATCCCCACGTGCGCACTCCTTACTTAGTAGAACCATTCTATTCGAACACGTATTCGAATGATAGTTACACTAGTCAGGCGCACCGACAGTTTGAGTCAAGCGCAATAAACCTACGAGGGGCAGCGCCAGTCCAGTCAAAGTGTGATAGTGCGGTATTCAAAATACTCGCCAAGGGACCATTCACCTGCACCCCAAAAGCCGGAAAAATGCTGGCGAATTGGCTCTTCGCGAAACTGCCTACGCCATTGTGCCTCGAATACTCGATTCATATCGTTTGCACCGATAGCATCAAGACAGAACCAAAATCCACTACAAGGAGCGCACCATGCCTCATAAGGTTAAAGCCGTTATTTCCCGTGTCAAAGACGCACCCGTAGAGGTCGTCGACATCATCGTTCCGGATCCAGGACCCGGAGAAGTTGTTGTAGACGTACTCACCACCGGTGTATGCCACACCGATTTGCACTACAAGCTCGGCGGAATCGGTGACGAGTACCCTTACCTGTTGGGCCACGAGTCCACTGCAGTAGTTAGCCAGATTGGTGAGAACGTCACCAACGTCAAGGTTGGCGACCGCGTCATCCTGAACTGGCGAGCAGTTTGTGGCCAGTGCCGCGCCTGCGCCAAGGGCGAGCCAAAGTACTGCTTCAACACTTTCAACGCCACCCAGAAGATGACCCTCGAGGATGGCACCGAGCTTTCCCCAGCGCTGGGCATTGGTTCCTTCGCAGAAAAGACTCTGGTCCACTCCGGTCAGTGCACCATCGTTGATGAAGATGCTGATCCGGCAGCCGTTGGCCTGCTGGGCTGTGGTGTCATGGCCGGCATCGGTGCCGCGATCAACACCGGCGAGATCAAGCGTGGCGAATCCGTAGCCGTTATTGGTTGTGGTGGCGTGGGTGCTGCTGCGATCGCTGGTGCCCAGCTGGCTGGCGCCACCACCATCATCGCGGTAGACGTTAACGTGGACAAGCTGGAAGGTGCCAAGAAGTTCGGTGCCACCCACACCGTTGATTCTTCCAAGGTAGATGCCGTGGAAGCTATCCAGGAACTGACCGGTGGCTTCGGCGCCGACGTCGTCATCGATGCTGTTGGCCGCCCAGAAACCTACAAGCAGGCGTTCTACGCTCGTGACCTAGCCGGCCGCGTGGTGCTCGTTGGTGTGCCGACCCCAGAGATGAAGCTGGAACTGCCACTGCTCGATGTCTTCGGCCGTGGCGGTTCACTGAAGAGCTCCTGGTACGGCGACTGCCTGCCAAGCCACGACTTCCCAATGCTGGTAGAGCAGTACAAGCTGGGACGTTTGGATCTGGATTCCTTCGTCACCGAGCGCATCACCATTGATCAGATCGAAGAAGCCTTCAACAAGATGCATGAGGGAACCGTTCTGCGTTCGGTGGTGGAGCTCTAATGTCCGCGCGCATCGAAAACGTTGTTACCTCCGGGACCTTTTCCCTGGACGGTGGTACGTGGGAGGTGGACAACAATGTCTGGATCATCGGTGATGACTCAGAAGTCATGGTCATCGACCCGGCCCACGACATCGGAAAGATCCAAGAGGTCGTTGGCGAACGTGAAGTGATGGCAGTCCTGCTCACCCATGGGCACGATGACCACATTCGCGCTGCTGGCGAATTCTCAGACATTGTTGATGCGCCGCTCTTCCTGAACCCGGAAGACCGCATGCTCTGGGAAGCGGTCTACCCAGAACGTGACGTGGACGCAGAAATCAGCGAAGGAGATACTTTCACCATCGCTGGTACGACGCTCACCGCCATCCACACACCGGGCCATTCACCGGGATCCACCTGTTTCTACGCAGAAGATCTAGGTGTTCTATTCAGTGGAGACACACTGTTTAACGGTGGTCCGGGCGCTACCGGGCGCAGCTATTCGAGCTTCGATACGATCATCGAATCGATCCGTACCAAGCTACTGACCCTGCCTGAGCAAACCGTGGTTAATACCGGCCATGGCGACGCCACCAGCATCGGTGCCGAGGCACCGAATCTGGAGGAATGGATAAAGCGCGGACACTAACTAACGCGCTCATGAGCTGAGGCAGTCGCACTGAATAGGGCGACTGCCTCAGCTTTTTTCTTCTCACTACATAAAACAACATGCTAATAACTTATTGAAGGCGCTGACGTGGCAGAATTAATCCCATGCCCGAACTTCGACGTCGCAAATTCATAACCATCTGGCTCATTCTCGCCGTAGTCTTGCTCCTGGCAGGCATCGCGGTGCTTTGGTGGGACGGGCAGCAAGAGGTCGTTCTCTACGACGGATCCTATGAAGCGCTCGAGGTAGGATCTGAGCTCTACTTTGGTCCGGGCCCTGCAACATTCATCGGCTGGATCCTCGCGTTACTCGGCGTTGGAGCGTTCGGAGTGATCTTCGGATCAGCACTTCACCAGATCGCTCGATTCAAGACTTGGATCTTGATTACCGGACTCATGCTGTTCGTTGCAGGGCTATGCGTGTTGGTCTGGGACTACAACCAGGTTCGTAGCTTTGGTTGGGTTGCCTATGCCCCGTTGAGTAAAGCTGATTTTGCCCCGCAAAGCGCAGCCTCGTTCTTAGGCAAGTTCGGGTTGGTTGCCGGCGCGTTCCTAGCCGCCAGCTATTTCGGAATGCGACGAGGTGCGTTGACCGCTGCGCCAGCTGCCAATAACTAGAACAACGAATTGCTGTGCTCTTCAATGAGTTGTGGCGAATTATTTCGGACGTTGCCCACCGCGGTATCTACCTCGTGCATGGTCCATTCTGATGCAATGTCAAAAGCTTGGGCACGGATCTGCTCGATCAGCCCTTCACCATCTTCCTCGGCGGGGTTCATCCAGCGGGCCATCATTTGATGGTCCAGTGGAATGGGCAGGCGGTCATGCAATCCAGATAATTCCCCAAGTACTCCGGGTTCCTCGGCTGACGGAGAATCCATGGTCATGATCGAAGTCGAAAGAATCCAGCTACCGTCCTCGTCCTTCCACCATTCATAGAGACCGGCAAAGAAGATCAGCTTCCCGTCCTCACGATGTACGTAGAAGGGGCGCTTCTTACTGCCTTCCTTTTTCCATTCGTAGTAGCCCTCCACCGGCACTACGGCACGTCTCTTCTTCACCGCGGAACGGAAGGTCGGTTTGCTGCTGGCAGTTTCGCTGCGCGCATTAAAAGCTCGTACTCCCACCGAAAGTTCCTTCGCCCAACCGGGTACCAAACCCCATCGGGCCACGTGAATCTGACGGTGCAGCTCGTCGTCAATCAGCCGTTCGAGGACAATAGGCACATCGGTGGTTGGGGCAACGTTCCAGGACTGACGCAGCTCTAAATTGGCGTCTGCCTCGGCTTCAGCTTCGGCCACCAGATCACCGATGGCTTTGGCCATCACATATCGTCCGCACATCTTCCGCTCCTTTGCACCAGCACAGGGAAATCTGCTCCCAGTCTAACTATCGATGCAACGGAATTCAGCGAAGTTTTTCTGATCAGTCGGGAACAAAGCAAACGGAATTGCCGTTACACCTAACATGAGCAACGAATTGAACCTTGACCAGTATGTTCCTACCGCTGGCGGCGTTACCATGTTCACCACCAGCTGGTGCGGTTACTGCCGAAACCTCAAGCGCCTCATGGATCAGAAGGGCGTGAGCTACAACGAAGTTAATATTGAGGAAGTTGAAGGAACTGCCGAGATCGTGGAGTCATTCAACAATGGTAACCAGACGGTGCCAACCTTGATCTTCCCTGATGGCACTGCAGCTACCAATCCTCGGATTGAAGAAGTCCTCGAGCGCGTCGGCGCCTAATCATTAAATTCAAAAATCGGTGTCTGATTCTTTCAGACACCGATTTTTTGCGTTGCACACTAGACCAGGCTGATGTGTTCTCGATATTCCGCAAGTAGCGCCTCGATGAAGCTTTCGGTAGTTACCGTGCCCACCAGATCATTGGCTGCACCGACCGTTGTCGGATCCATCGGTACTTCCATCGCCCGATACACGGCGTCAAGAACCTGACGTAAAGGCTCGGAATCCTCAATGACAAAGACAGATGAGAATAACCATGCGCCGGCCACAACTCGCTGGGCTGTACCGACAAGCTTCACGGGATAATTTCGAGGTGAAGCTACGGTCGGCAGGCCGTGGATAGAGTGGTCCCCGGGGCAGTACTCCCCCGGAATGGGACCGACCTGAGCGTCAATACCTAGACGCCGAAAACCCTTCGCGTAGACTTCCGCGAAAACTTCAAAACGACGACGTTGACCCATCACGGCCTCAGGCTCAGGCTCTAAATGATCAACAATCAGGGTGCCACGGTGATAGGCCGCTGCCCTTCCCCCAGCTTTACGTACCAATGGTGCAAATCCGAGTTGTGTTGCTTCTTCGCGGGCAGCTTCGTAGCCGGCCAGCCGAACATCACGTTGCCCAAACGCCAAAGTACGGTCCGGACGATATAAGCGCAGGCTCGGTCCACGCTGACCCGACTGAATCTCGCGAAGCAGTTGCACGCCACGCTCCAAATCGGCTGCTGGATCACCACTAGCTTCTTCAAATTCCAGTGTTAGCGGTGCATCCGATTGGGGGTTGAACAAACTCATACTGATGAGTCTAATTCAGTAGTCACCCGGCATTGGAGTTGATGTCACAGTGCTCGAATGCCTATCCGGAGCAAATCTGGGTCATAATAAAAGGCGTGCCAAATTCTTCTACCCCTGTCATCTTGCTCGGCGGACCTTCCGGGTCAGGTAAGTCCTACCTCGCTTCCAAGTACGGTAATCCACACCTGCCGCTTGATGAGTACTACCGGCAGATTAGTGAAGATGGCAATCCAGTGGCATTCCCCCGCACTGCCTACGGAGAAATTGACTGGGACCATTCAGGCACCTGGAATAAAGAAGCTGCGCTGCGCGCCATCGACGAGTTGTTGGAAACAGGTAGCACCATGGTTCCCAACTACTCAATCGCGACGTCCAGTTACAACGGCCACCGAGAAATCCGGTCTGTTGAAGGTCCCATCGTTGCTGAGGGAATTTTTCTCTATGAGCTCCTTGAGCCATTGCGCAACAAAGGAATCAACGTTCAGGCCTACTACGTTGACGAGCCTGCATTAGTGACTGGAATTCGACGTTTTGTTCGAGACGTAGCCCAACGACGTAAGCCAGTGCTATTCCTGCTTAAGCGTGGCTATGCGCTATTTCGCGTTCATGGCGCGGATCGCAACAAATATCGTGAACGTCAATTTATCTTGAAGTCCAAGCCGGAACTCAAGAAGCTACTCGCGCAGCTCTCTTCGTCGTAGCCCGCTGCTAGCGTGCACGCACCGTCAGAACCTGCTCTGCACGACCGAACGGACCAGTTTCATCGTGGAGCACTGTTGAGGTCAAACCGATTCCATCCACGCCGAAACTCTGCTGAACTTCCAATCCCAGCCAAGAGCCCGCAGGTTGCCGATACATGTGAATTTGCAAGTCGAGGTTTGGATAAATCCAGGTTCCCACACCCGGTTCCACGCGAGGCACGACACCGTTAGCGGTGTCGATCAACCCTACGAGCCGAGCCATGTCCGAGGCGTCGAGGGAGTCAACGAGGGCGTAGTCAGTGCGTACCCAAGCAATTCCTTTGCCAGGACGCGACTCGGGGTTCGAACGCATTTCAATAGAGCGGATATAACCGCCAGGCCAACGCTCGCTAATCGCTTCTGGTTCACATTCTTCTGGGCCAGGAATTCTTGCGTCTTCGATGCCAGCAACTGCGTTTGTGTCTGCCGTGATCACGCGCCAAGCGCGAGCAACGATACTGGTTCTCCCCTTGGCTGTCATTTCAGCTTCGATCAACTCAATGGTTCTGCCGGGTCGCACCAGGCGTGTCGCAATTTCGAATTCCCCGGCATGAATTAAACCGTGAATCTCAAAGCTCAGCCGTGCAATGCGCATGTCTTCGCGGGGCTCAAAGTTCTCCAGCGCATAGGCCAGAATTCCGGAAGCCGGACCCATGTGCTGTTCGTGTTCATTCCATGCACCCTGGGCATGCCATGACGAGCGGTATCGCCCCTCACCTAATGATTCAAAATAAAAGTCGCCCTTGGCGAGAACCTTTTCGAGTTCTTCAGTGAGCTGGTGCGTCATTGCTGCCCTCCTGGCCTTATAAAAATTATTGTGTTGCACTTAGGTTATCCAAGAGCAACCGAAATCAATAGCTCACTGATCTTTATCTTGTTCGTGGGCTCGTTGCCCGGCGCTATCCATGATGCCCAAGATTTCCGCGACACCGTTTTTTGCCCACATCGCATGCGGAGTCATCGTGTCGAATTGAGCTGATTGACCGGCTTTGACGTGATAAGTGCGCTCACCGAGCTGTAATTGAATTTCTCCGAGTAAGACGGTGAACCACTCTTTGCCCGGATGGATACGCAATTCGCTGGGCGCCGGTGCTTTAGACGGATCGATTCGCATCTTAGTAACGCTTACCCCGTTGACAGCGTCATCGGTGGACAGCTTCCACAGGGTGACCCCCGGCATGGCGATGGGCTCGGGTCGGATAATAATTTCGGCTTCCGAAGTTGCGACGAGTTCATCCAGACTAGTATCCAGCGCCCTAGCCAGAGGTATCAACTGGTCCAAGGCAATGCGGCGATTTCCGGTTTCAATTCTGCTCAAGGTCGAAACACTGAGCTGTGCTTTATTAGCCAATGATTCCAGAGACCAACCACGGTTCTGACGTAGCGTGCGAATGCGTTGGCGGATCACATGGTCAACTTCGAGTTCTTGCGTCATGCGCAAAACGATACACCCTTTAGCGCAAAGGGTCGATAGCCTAAGAATCTAGACATTCACGATCAGCAGGAGGAATCTCATGGAACATTTCGAAGTTATCGTTATCGGCGGCGGTAGCGCGGGACTTGCAGCATCGATCGCTTTAGGGCGATCCCGCAGAAGCGTACTGGTTATCGATGAGGGACAACCTCGCAATGCCCCAGCACAACATGCTCACAACGTTCTTGGGCAAGAAGGGATCAGTCCGCTTGAGCTATTAGAACGTGGTCGCACTGAAGCTCAGGAGTATGGTGTGCGCATTATCAACGCAGCTGTGGATTCTCTCACTGGATCCCTCAACGATGGGTTCGCGGTTCGAGTTGCAGACCGGGAATTCAGTGCTGAACGCATCGTCCTTGCCACTGGTCTCAAGGATGAACTCCCGCAAATCCCTGGACTAGAGCAAGCTTGGGGCACGTCAGCAATCCACTGCGCCTACTGTCACGGGTGGGAGGTGCGAGATCAGGAAATCGTCGTCATTGGATGCGGCCCGATGAGCGCCCACCAGGCGATGATGTTCCAGCAACTGAGTTCAAAGCTCACCTTTGTTGATCATGACCCGTCAGAACTCAACGAAGAAGGGACAAACCTCTTAGCCAAGCTTGGCATTCCAGTCGTCCGTCAATCTATTGCACAGTTGGCATTCGACCAGACCGGACAGCTGGAATCAGTCAAACTAGAAAACAACGAAGTACTAACTGCTCAATCTGTGATCGTTGCCAGCAGAATGAACGCTAACGCCGACCTTTATCTGGAACTAGGCGGCGCACTAACGGAGCACCCACTTGGCACGTTTATCAAGGTCAACGAAACCGGCGCCACGGACATCCCCGGTGTCTATGCTGTAGGCAATGCGAGTAATTTAGGCGCGATGGTGATGGCTGCTGCGGCCTCCGGCACCCTCGCCGGAGCCGCCATCAACTCAGAGCTCCTCAATGCAAAGTTGGCAAACGCTTAACAAGATTCTGTCGACTCAGGCGTAGAAGTCATCCCGCCACGTGAAAGATTTTTCCGTTGTGGCGGGATACCTTCGTCTCAAGTTGTTCAGGTGGTGCTGAACACGCATTCTCGCCGGCGTTGCACTTCTCACTTCACACATGCACCTCTTCAATGGTAGGGTTTAATCGTTACCTCGATGTTTGCCGGTGTGACTCACCCGCCAGCAAACGTTAGCAGTAGGATTTGTAGCACGGCCAACAAATCGTCTGTGCAATACAAATCGGTTCACCGATCTTCGGATTGACTGAGCTCCTACCGAAACGAATTCTTCATCTTCTCTTCTTCACTGCAGATAAAACATCTTGATGCTATCCAGCGTCACGCCTCTGTGAATTCCTTGTTCTACTCCGCTAGCGTGGGGTCATTACCCGCTAGCAGCTCGGATTCCGCTGATGTTTAAGCAAGTGCAGCGACACCCGTTTTGGCCGATCACGGCAAGATCAGTATTCGATTCTCCGTATCGACGGCAGGCGAATAGTTCTCGATAGCTCTGCTCGAGGTAACCCCAAAATTTTCCGATTCGGAACTTCGAATCGGCAACCGGGCCACATTGTGGCCAATCAATAAATAAGGAAATAACACTATGGCCACTGGCACCGTGAAATGGTTCAACGCTGAAAAGGGCTTCGGCTTCATCGCTCCTTCCGATGGATCTGCTGACGTTTTCGCACACTACAGCGCTATCCAGAGCTTCGGCTTCCGTAGCCTCGAAGAGGGCCAGACCGTTGAGTACACCCTGGAAGCTGGTCCAAAGGGCCCACAGGCAACCAACATCCAGGCTCGCTAAGAGACTTTCTTCAGAGGTGTAGTTCCCCCGCAAGGGGTGGAACTGCACCTCTGTTGTTTTTAACCAGCCAGAACCACCATGTTCTACAGCTTCACAGGTCAAGAAACTGTTTTTGCGGCAGGTTCAGGTCGATCATTCAATCCTGAACGTCAGTTTCTAACGGGTGAACACGATCTTGCCATCAGAGTCTTTCATTAGTGTTCCGCTATAAATGGCGCTCTGCGCGTAGGAGGCTCCATCAGCTTCCACGGTGAAAGCCTTCGAGTACTCAACCCGACCATCGCTGGGCAAAACACCGTAGCCTGGCAACTCAAACCACTGCACGCTCGACGAATCAATCAGGGCCCTAGGCTTCTTGGGTAAATTGTCAGGGCAAGATGGGCCACTCAGGCTTTCTTGAACGCATGCCGCCGTCAGTGCATCAATTTGCGCATCCACGTCAGCGATTGATTCTGCTTCCACCTGAGCCGAGACCAACAGAGCCCCCGGAGAAATACTGACGTTAGCCGGAATTTCATACGTCCCGCTCTTATCGAACGGCCAGGGCATATCGAACTCGTTAGTTCCATCGGCACCTAGCTGCGTCATCCCCGTCGGATCTTCATACGATATGTCGTACAGGGCAGGCAACAACAAAAGGTCGTGCCCGTCGTTACGCTTCATCGCGTATTCCAATTCGCCGTTGACGATGATGTGCCCAGGTGACGCGGTATTGATAATAGAGAATTTTTCACCCCACCCTGTCGCCACCCGTTGGCCGTCAGAGTCTTTCACCTTGAATGTCGCAGTCTGCGGATGTTTGGGGTCGTCCAACACGAATTCCACCGTCGCATCGACAACGGAATCGTCGTTACCCTCGGACTGTACGACCTTGGCTCGGGAGGGAATGGCAGCTGAGGCCTTGTAGAAATCCGTGTCGAGGAATTCTTCAGGGAAATCAATGTCTGTCAGTGCAGCTGCGGCCGACGTTTCGCCTGCTTCGAGATGTTTGAAGAACTCATCGAGCAAAGCGACGCTTTCAGCAGTTTCACCCTCACTGCTGGTACTCATCGACGGGCTACACCCGGAAATCGAGGAAGCTCCAATAATGCAGGCGACAGTGATTTTGAGGATGCCGGTCATTCGTGTGGGTGTTGAGCGCATGAGTTTCCGTTCTTCAGACACGCCGCAACAGGCGCACGCGGATGCCTCTACGCTATCCCATGTTCTACTTTGACCGGTCATTTCCAGCTTCGGTGCTTCCTGCCAGTTAGTCCGTGCCTTGGTAGCCTCCTCCCCTATGACATGACGGTTCGAGCCAGCTTCACATTGCAAAAAGAGAGGACCCGCACTTCATATATTCGCGAAGTGCGGGTCCTCTGGAGGTGAAGAAGTTGGGCTCGTCAACGAGCGCTAAGAACTAGAAGTCCCAGTCCTCATCTTCAGTGTTGACTGCTTTACCGATAACGTACGATGATCCGGAACCGGAGAAGAAGTCGTGGTTCTCATCGGCGTTCGGGCTCAACGCGGCCAAGATCGCAGGAGACACGTCAGTCACCGTTGCTGGGAACATGGCTTCATAGCCAAGGTTCATCAGCGCCTTGTTGGCGTTGTAGTGCAAGAACTTCTTGACGTCCTCGCTCAGACCCACTGGATCGTAGAGGTCGTGAGTGTATTGTACTTCGTTTTCGTACAGTTCAAACATGAGTTCGAAGGTGTAGTCCTTCAGCTCCTGCTTGCGTTCTTCGCTGGCGCCTTCCAGACCCTTCTGAAACTTGTAGCCAATGTAGTACCCGTGAACAGCTTCGTCACGGATGATCAGGCGGATCAAGTCAGCGGTATTGGTCAGCTTAGCGTGCGAGGACCAGTGCATTGGAAGGTAGAACCCGGAGTAGAACAAGAAGGATTCGAGCAGAGTCGAAGCAATCTTGCGCTTCAGTGGGTCTTCACCGTGGTAGTAGCTCTCAATGATCTGTGCCTTCTTCTGCAGGTTCACATTTTCAGTGGACCAACGGAAAGCCTCATCAATTTCCTTAGTCGATGCCAAGGTCGAGAAGATCGAGGAGTAGCTCTTCGCGTGCACGGATTCCATGAACGCAATGTTGGTGTACACGGCCTCTTCGTGAGGAGTGATAGCGTCAGGGATCAGTGAAACAGCACCAACAGTACCCTGCAGGGTGTCGAGCAGGGTCAGGCCGGTGAAGACGCGCATGGTGAGCAGTTTTTCGTCTTCGGTCAGGGTAGCCCACGACTGAATGTCATTGGACAGTGGCACCTTTTCCGGAAGCCAGAAGTTATTGACGAGTCGGTTCCAGACCTCTACGTCTTTGTCATCCTGGATACGGTTCCAGTTGATAGCTTCAACCTTATTGGTGAGCTGAATCTTTTCGGTCATTGCCCCTCATCGAAAAGCTAAATCGTGTAACGAACGTTGCTATCAACTCTACCGTTCTTTCGAACCGTGAGAACGTAGCAAATCTCAAAGTTAATTTCAGATCCCATGGGATCTGACTTGAGTCTTTATACGAAGCGGCTGCCGTTAGGTTGGACCTTACGGCAGCCGCTTCGTGATATTAATGTCCTACTCGGCGGCCACTAATTGAACTTTAGAGTGCGCAGGAAACGCAACCCTCAACTTCGGTGCCTTCCAAGGCCATCTGGCGCAGGCGGATGTAGTAAAGGCTCTTAATGCCCTTACGCCATGCGTAGATCTGTGCCTTGTTGATGTCACGAGTGGTTACGGTGTCCTTGAAGAACAGCGTCAGCGACAAGCCCTGATCCACGTGCTGGGTAGCAGCGGCGTAAGTGTCAATAATCTTCTCGTAACCGATTTCGTAGGCATCCTCGTAGAAATCGATGTTCTCGTTGTTCATGTAAGGAGCCGGGTAGTAAACGCGACCGATCTTACCTTCCTTGCGGATCTCAATCTTCGCTGCGACCGGGTGGATCGAGGAAGTCGAGTTGTTGATGTACGAGATCGAACCGGTTGGTGGCACGGCCTGCAGGTTCTGGTTGTAGATACCGTGTTCCATAACCGAAGCCTTCAGAGCATTCCAGTCTTCCTGGGTAGGAATGTGGATGTCTGCGAAAAGCTCACGGACACGCTCGGTGGCCGGTACCCACTGCTGCTCGGTGTACTTGTCGAAGAACTCACCCGACGCGTACTTCGAGTTCTCGAAGTTATCGAAGGTTTCACCGCGTTCGATAGCAATCTTGTTCGATGCGCTCAAGGCGTGGAACAGGATTGTGTAGAAGTAGATGTTAGTGAAATCGATGCCTTCTTCAGAACCATAGTAGATGTGCTCGCGAGCGAGGAATCCGTGCAAGTTCATCTGGCCCAGTCCGATGGCGTGCGACTTCTTGTTGCCATCCGCGATCGAAGGAACAGAAGCAATGTACGACATATCGGAGACGGCACTCAGTGCGCGAATCGCGATTTCTACGGAACCGGCAAGGTTCTTGCCGTCCATGGCCTTGGCAATGTTCATCGAGCCCAGGTTGCAAGAGATGTCCTTGCCGACCTTGGAGTAGCTCAAATCATCGCTAAATTCGGAGGCGGAGGAAACCTGCAGAATCTCGGAGCAAAGGTTCGACATGGTGATGCGGCCAGCAATTGGGTTGGCCTTGTTCACGGTGTCTTCGAACATGATGTACGGGTAACCGGATTCGAACTGAATCTCTGCCAGGGTCTGGAAGAACTCACGAGCGCTGATTTTGGACTTCTTGATACGTGAGTCATCGACCATTTCGTAGTACTTTTCAGTGACCGAAATTTCACTGAACGGCATTCCGTATACACGCTCAACGTCGTATGGGCTGAACAGGTACATGTCTTCGTTCTTACGAGCCAGCTCGAAAGTGATATTTGGGATGACAACACCCAGCGACAGGGTCTTAATACGAATCTTCTCGTCAGCGTTTTCACGCTTGGTGTCCAAGAAGCGGTAGATGTCTGGGTGGTGCGCGTTCAAGTACACAGCGCCAGCGCCCTGACGGGCACCAAGCTGGTTTGCGTAAGAGAAGGAATCTTCAAGAAGCTTCATCACTGGGATAACGCCTGAAGACTGGTTCTCGATCTGTTTGATCGGTGCACCATGCTCGCGCAGGTTGGTCAGCGACAGGGCAACGCCACCGCCACGCTTGGACAACTGCAGCGAGGAGTTCACCGAACGGGCGATTGATTCCATGTTGTCTTCCACGCGAAGCAGGAAGCAGGAGACCAATTCGCCACGCTGTGCCTTACCCGCGTTGAGGAAGGTAGGGGTTGCAGGCTGGAAGCGACCATCGATGATTTCGTCGACCAGCGAAGTGGCCAGCTTTTCGTCACCACGGGCAAGGTGCAGGGCAACCATGCACACGCGGTCTTCGTAACGCTCAAGGTAACGCTTACCGTCAAAGGTCTTGAGGGTGTACGAGGTGTAGAACTTGAAAGCGCCCAAGAAGGTTTCGAAGCGGAACTTCTTGTTAAAGGCGTGCTTGAACAAATCACGGATGAAGTTCATCGAGTACTGATCGAGCGTTTCGCGCTCGTAGTATTCGTGCTTAACGAGGTATTCGAGCTTCTCGTCAAGATCGTGGAAGAACACGGTGTTGTTGTTCACGTGATCCAGGAAGTACTGGCGGGCGGCGTAGCGGTCCACCTCAAACTGGATTTTTCCATCTGGACCGTAAAGGTTCAGCATGGCGTTCAGGTCGTTGTAGCTCAAGCCCTGGAACTGGGCTGGGAGCTCCTTTGAGCTCGTCATCGTTCCTGCCGATTCTGCGACGCTGGTGTCCAAAAGGTTTCAAGCCCTTCTTTGACGTTGAGAACGTCTTCCGAGGTTCCCATAAGTTCGAATGTATATAAGACGGGTACGTTGCATTTCTGGGCAATACGCTTAGCCGCGATGCAGTAGTACTCGCCAAAGTTTGTGTTCCCCGCGCCAATTACACCGCGAAGGTTTGCCCGATTTTCGTCATGCCGCAGAAACTTCATAATCTGCGGAACAATCGAATGTTTGCCTCGTTCTCCACCGTATGTGGGGATAAGCAATACATATGGAACGGTGGAGATGAGTTGCGGCTCGGTCGCAAAAATCGGAATCCGAGCCGCTTCCATCTCAAGTTTATCCACGAATCTCTTGGTGTTCTCCGAAACTGAGGAGAAGTAAATCAAGTTCGATTTCGTGAACTCGACCGATCCGTGGGCCCCAGCATTTTGCTTATCAGCAAGAGCTGCAGGTGACATCCTCTTTCGCCTCCACTACTAAGTGAGCGGAATAAGCTCGAGCTTTAGTTAGCTGGAGCGAGCAATTCAATCTTGTCTGGACGGAAGCCCGACCAGTGATCGTCGTCGGTTACGACAACGGGTGCCTGCATGTAGCCAAGGCCACGTACGTGCTCCAAGGCGGCGGCGTCCTGCGAAATGTCGACCTTGTTGTACTCGACACCCTTCTTGTCCAACGCGCGGTAAGTAGCGTTGCACTGAACGCAGGAAGGCTTCGTGTAAACAGTGATGGCCATGTCCCTGATCCCCTTTAGAAATTCTTAATGTTGGCCGGTTTCCATCTGTTGATGGAAATTCCCAGCTGTCCTCTCGGATGCCTCAAAAACAGGGTCTTCGAGGTGCTACTGGTGCGAGCCGCACCAACGGGTTCAATACTACATGTTGTGTTTGTCCGGTCAAGCAGCCACAAGATGATGTATTACAAGTATGTCATTCTTCCCCTGCCACGTCCACAGGATCTGTGGATATTTGACCCCGTTTAAACCGCGATTTTTCGGGGTCCGCTGAACTTTTTCCACAGTTTCACCATTGGTGCTTGTGGGTTAAAAATTCATCTGTGACAAGATTCTCGGCGTGTTTCACTTCCCATATCTAGTCCCCTGCTCCCTGCACTACCACTACATATAGTTTCGCTACTTTGACCGACATTTTGGACGCCCGCGCCCCGCATTGTGCACAACACAAAAGGAATGGACGTCCAACTGTTTCCGGCTGGCCGCCCATCTCGCTACATATCTGCCGACTTTTAGAGCGCTAGTCCACCTTGGGTCTATGCGTAGTTACGAGCACCAAAGATTCCCTGGCCTACACGAACCACGGTGGCTCCCTCGGCAATAGCCAGCTCGTAGTCGCCACTCATACCCATCGACAGATGCTTGAAGCTCTCTGGGGCGTTTGGCTGCAACTGCTCCAGCGTCTGGCGCAAGGACGAGAAGCTACCGCGAACCTCTTGCTCGTCACTCGTATTGGCAGCCATCGTCATGAGCCCCACAGGAGTCAGGCGATCCAAAGGAGCCAAGGCTGCCAACAGCCCGGCGGCATCCGAGGCCTGAATGCCGGACTTACTTTCCTCTCCCGAGGTATTGACCTGAATGAAGACTTCCAACGACCGGTCTTCCAGCTCTAAGCGACGTTGCAGAGTCTCAGCGAGCTTCACCGAACCCAAGGCATGGAACTCATCAGCAAACTGGGCCACAAACTTCGCCTTGTTCGTTTGCAAGGGGCCAATAATGGCGTAACGCAGGTGCGGGAACTTCTCGCGGAAGTATTCGTGCTTGCCCTGCGCTTCTTGCACCTTGTTCTCCCCCAGGGTGTCTACCCCAGCGGCAATGGCCAACTCTAAGCGTTCGGTGCTGATGGTCTTTGTTACCGGCAATAGACGCACCGAGTCGATGTCACGACCCGCGGCAGTACACGCGGAGGCAATGCGCTGGTTGACCGATGCCAGATTGCGGATGAAATCCTCTGTGGTGGCCGCATGCGCTGCAGCTGGTTGCGAAGTCAAGACGCCTTCTTTCTAGCTCTCACAAAAATGTTGCTGGCGCCAAAGACGCCAGCAACAAGCATAGGCATAAATACTTAGAACATTTGTCGCCAGTTGGTCTTAGCCAGATCCAGCAACTCATCCCCGCGCCCCGAAAGCACCGTACGAATGGCGTAGAGCGCGAAGCCCTTAGCCTGCTCCAACTTGATATTCGGAGGCATCGACATTTCCTGACGGTCCGTGACCACGTCAAGCACCGCAGGGCCATCATGAGCTAAGAATTCCTTGACGGTGGATTCGAGCTGGGACGAGTCATCAACCCGATAACCCTTCAAGCCAGCAGCCGTGGCAACCGCACCGAAATCTGGGTTATGCAGATCGGTGGCATAGGTGACAAAGCCGGCAGCCTTCATTTCCAACTCAACAAAGTTCAACGAAGAGTTGTTAAAGACCACGATCTTCACCGGCAACTTATTCTGCGTGGCGGTCAGTAACTCACCAAGCATCATCGACAGTCCCCCGTCGCCAGCAAAAGCGATCACCTGACGGTTCCGATCGATCGCTTGGGCTCCCAAGGCATGGCACAGGGCGTTAGCCATGGAGCCGTGGTTGAAGGATCCGAGGACCCGGCGTTTGCCGGTCATGCTCAGGTAGCGGGCCGCCCAGATCACCGGTGAGCCAACATCCGCGGTGAAGATCGTATCGTCATCGGCGGCCTGGTCAATGAGTCGAGCCAAAAACTGCGGATGAATTGCCGCACCTGGCTTGGATCCGGTCGCTAATTCATCAAGCTTGGTCCTCGTCTTGCGGTAATGCTCGAGGGCGTTCTCTAAATGCTTACGGTGTGTCTGCACCGGCAGTAATGCGTTCAACGCCGCTGCCGTGTCCTTCACGGTTCCCACCAATGGAACATCAACCCTGGTGCGTCGACCGATCTGTTCACCACGAATATCTACCTGAATGATCGCGGCATGCTGCGGATAGAACTGTTGGTAGGGGAAGTCGGTACCCAGCATGAGCAGTACATCGCATTCGTCGATGGCTTTAGCACCGGAAGCGAAACCAAGTAGACCTGTCATCCCCACATCGAAAGGATTGTCGTACTCGATATGCTCCTTGCCTCGCATAGCGTGCACTATCGGCGCAGCCAACTTATCAGCCAGGGCAATCACTTCATCGTGCGCCCCGGCCACGCCGGCCCCGGCAAGGATGGTGACCTTACGCGAACCTTCAAGGATCTCGGCAGCTTGCTCCAACTCTTGTTCATTGGGCAGCACGCGAGGGTTGGTCTTGATAATCCGTTGGGTCGGTGTGCGTTCCATTTCGGCCAGCGCAACATCTCCCGAAATGACCAATACGGCAACACCACGCTTTTCGATCGCCTCTCGCATGGCAATACGCAGCATCCGCGGCATCTGCTTAGGATCTGAAACCTGTTCTGCATACACCGAGCAACCGCGGAAGACCTCTACCGGGTTGGTCTCCTGGAAATAGTTGGAACCGATTTCTTCGGTGGGAATCTGGGCTGCGATAGCCAGCACCGGAACGCGTGAACGGTTTGCATCGTACAGCCCGTTGATCAGGTGCAGGTTACCTGGGCCGCAAGAACCCACACAGACCGTCAGTTCCCCGGTGATTTCAGCTTCGGCCGCGGCGGCAAAGGCGGCGGCCTCTTCATGTCGATGATGAACCCATTCCATCCGCCCGTTCTCTCGCAGGGCATCGGTGAGGCCATTGAGCGAGTCTCCCGGGATGCCGTAAATACGGCGTACCCCTTGGGTATCAAGCTGTTCAATCAGGTGGTCGGCTACGGTAGGCAAAACATTCCTCCTGCACACTATGTTCCAGTGGGTCTACTGTTCACCCTACTGCGCCGTTGAGCCTTGTGCCATGGATATTTGGTGTCCATTCTGGTTCTGATCACCACACTATTTGGTGGCGGCCATCACAATCGAGCGTCATCTTCTTGATCGCCGTGTACCAGGGCTCCCGGAAAAGGACTGCCCGCGTTGGCTAGGCTGGTGACATGAACAATGAACCGATGCGCATGGCCAACACCACGCAGCTATCCGTAGGCGAGGACAATGGCGCACTGTGGAAGCTGGAACCAGCGGAGCGAGACCTCGATGCCAATGTCATCTCCCTGGCACCAGGCGAGCAGATCGGCGAACATCAAGGGCCAGCACTAGATGTGCTCTTACATGTTTTTGCCGGATCCGGCGTATTACACACAGCCACCGGGGCGATCGAGCTGGCTGTGGGAGACATCATTTATCTTCCCAAGCACAGCCAGCGGCAGTTTATCGCCGGCGAGTTAGGGCTGGGATACTTTTCGGTGCACCAGCGCAAAACCACCACCGGCCTCATGCCCGCTCCCCGCGTGAGCTAGTGAGAACCATTTAGCTTTCAAGCACGCCCTGTTCCATAAACCGCTGAAGCTTGGCGGTGTAGGGAGCTAGGTCGATCCCTTGTTCGTCAAGCCACTGCTGGTTGTAATAGGTATTGGCGTAGCGCTCGCCGGAGTCGCAGATCAACGTGACCACGCTGCCCTGCTCACCGCGTTCAAGCATCTGGGCGATGATCCCGAACGCGGCATAAAGATTGGTGCCAGTGGAGCCGCCGGCAAAATACCGGGTGGTTGAGCGAAGGAAGTGCATGGCCGCCAACGATGCCGCATCTGTAACCTGCACCATATGATCGATCACCCCAGGCATAAACGAGGCCTCCACCTTGGGCCTGCCGATGCCTTCAATGCGTGACCCGGTTCCCGTGGCATAGTCCAGATTGCCGGTTCGCCAGCCCTCATAGAAAGAAGAACCTTCTGGGTCCGCAACGCAGACGCGCGTTTCATGTTGCTTGTAGCGCGCGTAGCGTCCGAACGTCGCGCTGGTGCCACCGGTGCCCGCGCCGACCACAATCCAGCTAGGGATCGGATGCGGTTCCGCGGACATCTGCGCGTAGACCGACTCGGCAATATTGTTATTACCTCGCCAGTCGGTGGCCCGCTCGGCATAAGTGAACTGGTCGAGGTAGTATCCCTGAGTTCGGGTCGCTAATTCACGGGCTGCGGCATCGACCTGTCCGGCGCTTTCAACCAGGTGGCAGCGCCCGCCATAGAATTCGATGAGCTTGATCTTCTCGGTGCTGGTCGAGGTCGGCACCACCGCAACGAAGTCCAGCCCCAGCATGCGAGCGAAATAGGCCTCGGAGACGGCAGTTGAACCGCTGGAAGCTTCCACCAAGGTGGTGCCTTCGCTGATTCGACCATTGACCAGACCGTAGAGAATCAACGAACGAGCCAAACGGTGCTTGAGCGAACCGGTGGGGTGCACCGACTCATCTTTGAGATACAGCTCGATCCCCCATTCGGCAGGCAGTGCAAAACGCAGCAAATGAGTATCGGCGCTACGGTTGGCATCGGCGTTGAGCTGAGAAATTGCTTGTCGCACCCAAAGATCAGTCATTCTTCCACTTTAGCGGTGGCGCCACGATAGAACCCAGCCGTCGTGATAAATTCAAAATTGTGGAATTAAAGCTGGTTTCGGGTGGATACGCCACCCTCATGGTCCTGGGGTTGAGCTGGGCGGTTTGGGCTGTCATGACCGCTCCTGACCTGGATGAGATTGCAGGCGGCTGGCTGGCCCAAGATGCCACGGTCAGCTCCGTTCCGCTGGTCGGGCAACTACCTTGGCTTGGAATCATGGTGGCCTTAGCGGCCTATGCCATCTGGCAGGGAGTTTCCCGCTGGAAAGTCGCGGTGCACCGCAAGATCCGCCCGTGGGTTCTAGCCATGATGCTATTCAACGCGATCTGGGTCTTGTGCTTGCGGCGTGAACTGATCGGTTTTAGCCTGATCGCAGGCTTCATCCTGTTAGCCGTATTGATCCGAATTGTGTGGGTCATTGACCGCAGTCTTTTGGTGCAACATGTTGATCGCTGGATCACCCGAGCGTGTTTTGGGCTTTTTGCTGGTTGGCTTTCGATGATCATTGTTGCCGAAGCCCTGGCATTTTCTGCGATGCACGCCGGAAACCCGGATTCCTTGATGTTTAAAGGAACCAGTGCACTAGCCGTGATCCTACTTGCGCTGTTTTTATCCGCAATTAGTTTCAAGAATCCCATGGGTATTTATCTGAATGCGGGAGCGCTTTGGGTATTGTCTTGCATCATTATTGATCGTTATTCGGGGCATGCGACGTCCCCGCTCTTCGCCACCGTTTGCCTCGTGGCTGCGGTACTGATGCTCATTTGTTTGGTCAGTGCACTACGTACTCGCATCCAGCGAATCCTCAGTTCGCACTGAGCGCAACGCCGTACGCTTGAGAGCTAACCAGTAGCTGGATAGTGTGGAAACTGAGACCTAAAGGTCCATCAGAGAGGAAAACATGTCGAAGACTGCTAAGAGCTTTAAAGAAGTTGAAAAGTCGTTGGCGAAGCTGGCCAAGGCTGCAAAAGAAGAGCTGCCTAAGGAAATTCGTGGTGGCTGGAATGACGCCGTCTCCAGTGTCAATGCTGATGCCATCAGCAAGGCCGGCTCCAACCTGATCGAAAACGTCACCGGTAATTCCAAGGCAGCGAAGCGTGCTCGTGCCTCGGTGCAGAATGCGGTTCAGAGCGCTCAGAAGAGTCTTGCTCCGGAAAAGAAGTCCTGCAAGGGTGGCAAGTTCCTGATCGTTTCGCTTATCGTCGCAGCGGTTGCGGCGGTCGTCCTATCCCAAGCGCAGAAGAAGAACTAAGTTCTCACTTCTTGGCTACACAGTCAGGGCGTGGCATCTATATAGATGCCACGCCCTGACTCGTTTCTAGTAGTTCTTCAACCTACTTAGCTTTTGGTTCGACGGGACTTGACTGCTGCTGCAGCACCAAGCAACGCCAATACCAACCCGACAGGAATCAGCCACATGCTGTTGGCACCGGTGTTAGCCAGCGACTCATCAGGATCAGTCTGGGCGTCTTTTCCCTCATCGGAGTTATGTGAGCCGTTCGAATCTGAGTCCTGATCCTCAGCTTCAGGAGTTGGAGCCGGCTGAGACTGCTCTGGCTGCTCGGTCCCCTGAGGATCCTGGTCGTCTTCGGTGTTTTCCGGTTCAGACTCAGGATCGTTCTCCGGCCGCGTTGGAGTAGCAGTTGGTTCGCTTGATTCACTTGGTTCCGGCGTTGGTGACGGTTCGGTGGAATCAAGCTCAAAGACCCGTGATACTTCGCCGAGGTTTGCGAACACGGTCTCGCCAGTGGCTTCATCCACAGCATCGTTATCTGTCACGACATAAACTTCGTCGCCGGCCACTGCTAGACCTTCAAGCTTCTCCTGAGTCCATCCGTGCGTGGCTTGAAGTACTGGCAAGACATCCACGGCGAGCTTCTTGCTCAACATGGTGACGCCGGAATCACCGGTTTGTGCGGTTTCTTCAGGAAGTTCAATTTGGTAGATGGCCTTGTGCTTGGCCGCTGGACCCACCTGGTTGTCACGTTCGATGACTGCGTAGGATCCATCGGGTAGAGCGGTAATTTCAGAGAGCCCATTCCAAGCTCCTTCGACCGCTTCGTCCAGCTCATATCCGTACCAGGTGAATTCGCCAGTTGCTGGCACGTATTTTCCTAGGCGGACAAAGGACTCATCCGGAGCTTCACGCTGCAGGGTGAAGATCACCTGCTCGTCATCTCCACTACCCCGCACGGTGACGCCTTCCAGGCCCTGCTTGCCTAGGGTTCCTACAGCGTCTTCAGGCAATGAAACTTCTTCAACGACAGCACCCGAGCTATCGATTTTCACCAACATGTTTTCGGTACCGCTGGCACCTTCGTGGGCAGCCCAGAATCCACCCTCTTCGCGGGCGGCAATGCCTTCAAGGTCAAGATCTGTGCTTGCACCAGTCACTGGAATGGAACGCTCAATAGTGGCTGGAGTTCCAAGAGTAGTGTCGTAGATCTGTGGCGCATAAGCGTTGTCGCTCACCGCGTAGAGCTTGTTGGAATCCTGCGGATTAGCGCTCAAACCACTGAGTGCACCAAAGGGAACGAGCGAATCAGCGTTTGACTGCAGCTGAGGGAACTGTGATTCCTCGGCTCCGAAAGAATACAGGCTAACTGCAGAACGCACGTCGTCTTCATCAGTTTCTGAAGCGACCGCTAGCAATCCACGTTCTGGAATTGGCAGGATCCCTTCTGGCCCGTTGGTGGTTGGCAGGGTCTGTAGGTAGCGTGGCGACTCTGGATTGGACAGGTCGTACACTGCAACAAAGTTGGCTCGCTCGGTGGCGACAAAACCGTAGTCGACACCGTTGAATTCAGCGATGGCTAGACCTTCAGGCTCTACACCCTTCTTGTCGGCACGGTGTTCAGGGAACAGTCCCTGGCCCAAGGCGAGGTGTTCAAGGCTATTCCCTGAATCCCAGACGACTTTTCCAGTCTCAGAATCGAAGATGGAGAACCCGCGGCTTCCACCTTTCCAGTCGCCCTCGTTGGCGGTGGCCAGGTAACGATCCTGGAGCCACGCTACGGCATCTGGTTCTCGAGGAACGTCCTTGAGAGAGCCATCGGTATCTAGCTTGCCGTCATCAGTGGTGTCGATACCCTCAAGGTCAACGCTGCCGGTGCTGAAAGCGCTGGTGATGTTGCCAGAGGGCAGGTCGATAAGCACCATGCCGTTGTTTTCTTGGAGGGTTACCGCCAGTTGGTTTTTAGAATTGATGCTGACGTACTCAGGCTCTGGGTCTTGTGGGGTATCAAGACCGGCCTCTTCCAATAGTGGTAATGCCTTTGGGTCTTCTCGCGTACCGGAGGTTAGTGGAATTTCTCGTACGCCCCAGCCTTCAGGGTTCTCACCGTTCAAATCCAAGATTGCTACGGAGCCAGCCGGGGTTTGTGGGAGTCCGCCGTCACCAGCGTCCTCATCGCGTTCGTTCTCGATGGCGATACCTGCGTAGGCACCGTCCTTGGAGATGGCGATGGAATCGGGCTGTCCTGGTAATTCAAAGCTGTGTACCAGTGAGCGGTCTGCGATCCGCACAACGTCTACACGTCCAGAAGGATCGCTGTAACTTGCTGAGGTATTAACAACGACGAACACGTACTCCCCGTACGCGGCAACGCTTGTTGGTTCATCTTCTGCACTGCCAAGCTGGTGCAGCGCCAATAGGCCAAGGCCCTTAGGGTTTGATGGATCCGAGATATCAAGGAATCCGACGCTCCGAGACAGCGCATCGGAGTAGATCAGGGTGTTGCCGTCTTCAGAGACGGTGGAAATTTCTGCCGCGGTGGTTGCTTCAACGCCATCAGGGTGATTCTGATACACGGGGTACGTAGCGACTCGTTCAAAAAATTCACTATTGTCGGCATTTGCCGATGAGCTTATGCTTACGGCTAGGACCGCAGCCGTGACAATTCCAATACTTCTACCTGCAGTGCGATGCACCGGCATCTCCCTTATTAGGTGCTAGTTATTTCCTCCCAAGATTCTCAGTAGAGGGCAAAAAGTTGATGAACGAAAAGCGACGATCATCAGTCCGATAGATGTCAAAAAGTTCCACTCATCACATTTAGTTGCACTACTTCAACTAAAAGCGCAGAATCACAATGAAACTTCAACTTTCAAGGAGATCGAGATGCAACTGAATAACACCACCGTGCTGGGAACCGGAGTTCTGGGATCACAGATCCTTTTCCAAACCGCCTATCACGGTCTGCCAGTTATTGGCTTCGACATCAGTGAGGAAGCGCTTGAAACCGCAAAAACGCGTCTAGACTCGCTCGTCGCTGTCTACGGTGAATTCTTTGGGGAGCCCACTAAGGCTCAGGCCGCACGCGATTCCATCAAACTCACCACGGACATGGCCCAGGCGGTCAAGAACGCAGATCTGGTCATCGAAGCAGTGCCGGAAGATCTCAAGATCAAAGAACAGACCTACCAAAAGCTCGCATCCTTCGCCCCAGAGCACACAATTTTCGCAACAAATTCCTCAACGCTTCTTCCTTCAGACATCTCACCTTTCACTGGTCGCCCAGAACAATTTTTGGCCTTGCACTACGCCAACCACATCTGGAAGAACAACACCGGCGAAGTGATGGGCACTGCCAACACCAGCAAGGAAGCGTATGAAGCGGTCGTTGATTTCGCCGAGCGCACGGGACTAGTGGCCATCCGCGTTCTCAAAGAACAGCCGGGATATGTCTTGAACTCACTACTTGTTCCTTTCCTTGAGTCCGCAAGCCATCTACTCGTCAATGAAGTTGCCGATGCGCCCACCATTGACACCACCTGGAAAATCGGTACCGGGGCACCCTTCGGCCCATTTGAAATTTATGACATTGTCGGGTTGAACACCGCCTATCACATTGCAAGTCACGGCGGTGAAACCAGTAAGAAGTTCGCTGAACTACTGAAATCCGAGTACATCGATCAGGGCAAACTCGGCGTAGCTACCGGTGAAGGGTTCTACAAGTACGACTAGTCGTCGCGCACCGCCGGGCTAATGCAGGCGTGCTGCTCGGATAGGATGGTTCGGTGGCTCATATTGACGTGACTGACATACAGTATTTCCTCTCCGACGGCACCCAATTGCTCGGCGGTGTCACCTTCAAAGTCTCCGCAGGAACGAAGACTGCTTTGATCGGACCTAACGGCACCGGCAAAACCACGCTGTTCAAAATCATCGCTGGCGATTTGAAAGCCGATGAAGGTTCGATCAACCGCACAGGTTCCTTGGGAATCATGCGCCAGTTTGTTGGCCAAGTGCGTGACGAAACTACGGTCAGAGAACTTCTTCTCTCCACCGCAGCACCGGCATTGGCACAAGCCGCCGAAAAAGTCGCCAAATACGAAGAGCTCATGCTCACCAGTGACGACGAAAAAGTCCACATGCGCTACGCAGAAGCCATTATCGAGTGGGGCGACGCTGGTGGATACGAGCTGGAAACCACCTGGGACAAGGTCTGCATGGCAGCGCTCGGCGTGGAATTTGATGCGGCATCACATCGTTTGGCCCGCACGCTATCTGGAGGCGAACAAAAACGACTCGTCCTGGAAGCATTATTTGAAGGCAACGATGAACTGTTGCTCTTGGACGAACCAGATAACTACCTTGACGTACCAGGTAAGCGCTGGCTCGAAGAGAAGATGCGCAACTCCCCCAAAACAGTCCTGTTCATCAGCCACGACCGGGAACTGCTGAACAATGCGGCAACGCGCATCGTCACCCTGGAGCCAGGACACGGTGGAGCGACCGCATGGATCCACGGTGGTGCTTTTGGCAGTTATGTTGATGCTCGAAAAGAACGCAATGAACGATTTGAAGAGTTGCGCAAGCGTTGGGATGAAGAGCACTCCAAGCTCAAAGAACTGGTCAACATGTATAAGACCAAGGCCGCATTCCGTTCCGACATGGCTAACCGATACCATGCAGCAACGACCCGCCTCGAAAAGTTCTTAGAAGCGGGCCCGCCACAGGCAATTCCGCTGGAACAAAATGTGCAAATGCGCCTGAAGGGTGGCCGCACAGCAAAGCGTGCCGTCGTAGCGGAAAACCTCGAACTTACGGGTCTTATGAAACCCTTCTCCATTGAAATTTGGTTCGGGGACCGAGTCGGCGTCCTGGGGTCCAACGGATCTGGAAAGTCCCACTTCCTCCGCTTGTTAGCTAGTGGCGGAAGCGAGCCGGAGCGTGAACATCTTCCCGTGTCAGACGTGGTGATCGAAAAGGTTGACCATCAAGGAACGGTGAAGCTTGGCGCACGGATTCGCCCGGGATATTTCGCGCAAACTCATACTCGGCCGGACCTTTTCGGACGGACCCTACTTGAAATCCTGCACCGCGGTGATGAGCACCGTTCGGGTTTACCGCGTGAAGCCGCCGCTGGCGCATTGGACGGTTATGGTCTAGCCGGTCAGTCCGAACAGAAGTTTGAATCGCTCTCTGGTGGGCAACAGGCCCGATTCCAGATTCTGCTTCTGCAGCTCTCCGGTGCGACCCTATTGCTCCTGGATGAACCAACTGACAACCTGGACCTACACTCCGGTGAGGCCCTTGAACGTGCCATCGATGCATTTGAAGGAACCGTTCTTGCGGTCACACACGACCGTTGGTTCGCCAAGGGGTTCGACAGGTTCTTGGTCTTCGGATCCGACGGAACCGTCTATGAATCTGCGGAACCTGTGTGGGACGAAACGCGTGTAGTTCGCAAACGGTGAGCAGCACCCGGCTTCGTTAATGAGCCCTGACGTTATTGATGACTTCCGTCTTTGGAATCAGTGGCGTCAGGGCTCTTCTACGTCCCGAAATTGCTCCAGTTCGTGTTCGGGGTGCAACGCCGAGTGCGGGGCTTGCAACTGGTGGAGCAGTTGATGAATCCCCGGATGCACCAGCTCCCACCGACGAAATTTCCCGTCCCGCTTCACTTCTACAACGTTGGCACGACGAAGCGTCGCCAGGGACTGGGTGACAGTATTAGGGGCCAAGCCGGTTGCTTCGGCCAGTTGTGTCACCGAAGATCCTGGCGCAGCGTGCATCGCAATAAGCAGCTTAATACGAGTTTCATCTGCACATAAGGAGAAGACCTCAATCCAGTCAGGGATGGTGGCCTGCACATTGGACAGTGCGTCAAAAGCAATCTGTTCACGTTCCAACTCAGACACGGCTCGCCACTGTTTCTTCGATGTCGATCGCAACAGGTAATACAGACATCTGTCTGCGTGAACACATGTATTCTGAAAGCAATTAACACCCATTTTCCTGAAAGGACCCGTGCCACGTGCGCATGCCGTTCTCCCGCGCAGCAGCGATTCTTCTTCCCATCGTAATTGTCTGCAGTGGGTGTCAGGTAGCCAGCACGGATGCAGCAGAAACCTCCGCCGTCAATCTCCTCACTCCGGCACTACCGTCAACGCTCAATCCATTGGCTGGTTTTGATAACAACGGAATCGGAAAGATCAACGAATCCCTTTTTACTCTTAAAGGGGAACCGGACACCTTACCGAAAATCGTACCCTTGCTGGCGCAAGACGAACCAGCAATATCTGAAGACGGTTTGACCTGGGACATCACCTTACAAGAGGACATCAAGTTCAGCGACGGTACGCTACTTGATGCCGCAGACGTGGTTGCTAGCTACCAGGCCATCATGGACCCTCGCACGGCTTCTCCCCTCGCCGGAACCCTAGAGAACCTCGCAGAAGTCTCCGCCTTGGACTCGCGCACTGTTCGCTTCCTGCTCCATGAACCTCAAGTCTCTTTCAAAACCTCGCTGCTCATCGGCATTGCACCGTCGGAAAAGGTCGACGCTACAACACCCGTAAGCGAATCATCGCTGAACCGCACACCTATCGGTACCGGGCCCTACATGCTGGAAAGTTTCGATAGCTCCTCACTCGTACTCACTGCCAACAAGGATTACCGAGACGGTGCTCCCGCGGTGCGCAGAGTCTCCTACACTGAATCCAGCGACGACAATGCACGCACACAAGCTATGGCGGGCTCTGGCTACACGGGGACGGTATTGCCTAGCCGGCTGGCAACAAGCTTTGCCCAACGCGACGGCTTTGAAGTGATCACTGCTTCCAGCGCTGACTGGCGCGGCATTTCACTACCTGCAGACCACCCTTTCACCAAAGACCCTGAAGTTCGTTTGGCACTCAACATGGCAGTTGACCGCGAGGAAATGATTTCTGGAGTACTTGCCGGAGCTGGTCGACCTGCCTACACCTTCGTGCCTCCCGAGTACGGAAAATATTACAATTCCCAGGCTACTTTTGAGCATGATCCACAGCGCGCGCGGCAATTGCTCGATGATGCGGGATGGGCCATCGGCTCAGACGGTGTACGCACGAAAGACACCCAACGCGCCGAATTCTCCCTGCTGTATAACCCTGGAGACACTCTGCGCAGAGACCTTTCCTTGGCTTTAGCTGCCCAACTTGAAGCCTATGGCATCAGAATCTCTGTCGAACCCGCGACATTTGATCAAGCCGAACCCCGTGTGGGCAAGGACGCCATCATGCTCGGTGGCGGTGACACACCCTACGACGTGGATACGCAGCTATATAAGATGCTGCATTCAAGCTACCCCAAGGCCGGAGCCTACTACGACAATCCTAGCCACTACGCGAACAAGGTCATGGATCAGGCACTACATGCAGGACGAACCAGCATAGGTCCCGAAACAAGAACCGATGCCTACCAGAAAGTGCAAGAACTCTACGTCGAGGACCCGTCCATGTTGCTCCTGGCCTTTGTCGACCACAGTTATGTCCAGCGCAGTGACGTTCATCAGCAATGGAATACTTCCACCACGCTCCTAGAACCACACGATCACGGAACCGCATGGGGACCGTGGGCCAAAATCGGCCAGTGGACCAGCAAGTGACAGCAGGGAATTCAACACACCGCTGGAAAATGGTGGGATCGTTATTGATCCGCCGCCTGCTGGTAGCCATACCCGTCACCCTTGGGCTCACGGCAGTAGTTTTTGCCCTTGCCAGCATCGCACCCTTTAACCCCTTGGCCAGCTACCTCGGTTCAAGCTATGCACACACCAGTACTCAATTGCGCGAACAGCTCAACACAGAACTTGGATTTGATCGGTCCTGGGTTGATGTCTGGACTCATTGGATCTGGCACGCACTTCAAGGAGACTTAGGTACTTCCATCATCGCTGCACGCCCCGTGACCCAGGTGCTGGCAGAACGTATCCCCTTGACGGTATTACTCACCACTGGCGGATTGCTCGTGGCCATCGCGCTTGCGCTAGTGCTCTCTTTGGCCGCAGCCAAATATCAACATGGGATTATTGACCGGCTGACCCTCGGCATCGCTCAATTAGCACAGTCGATCCCAGTTTTCGTGGCGGCATTATTAGCCATCGGACTTATCGCCCTTCCACTTGGCTGGCCAACCGGTGGTATCGCCGCAGCAGGGATGACACCGACCTCTGGATCGGTGATGACCCACCTGCTTCTGCCGTCCAGTGTCCTCGCCTTGAGCTTATTGCCGTGGCTGCTTCTGAACTTGCGTTCATCGCTCTTTGAAGCATTGGAATCCGACTCAGTACTCGCCGCACGCGGCCGCGGCGCATCCAATATCTTGATAAGAGAAGCACTACCTCAGGCGTTGCTGCCATTTATCACTGTTATTGGATCCCGAATTGGTGAGCTGATTACCGGAGCCCTCATTGTCGAGACGATTTTTGCATGGCCTGGAATTGCCTCGGCAGTCATTGCCTCAGCTATTGCTGGAGACTTTGCGTTGCTCGCTGCAGTCACAGCAAGCTCTGCGCTCGCCGTGTTTGCGGGTAATGCTCTGGCGGATGCTGCCTACCTCATCGCTGATGCGAGGGTAAGCCATGCGTAGATTCCGCTTCTCAATTATTCCCGGCATCATCTGCGTAGTACTGCTAGCCTATGCTTGGTTAGCACCGCTTTTGGGTCCGGTCACTGCTGACACTGTGAACCTAGGTTCCGTATATCAAAGCCCGAATGCAACGCATGTCTTTGGAACCGACCAGTTAGGGCGAGACGTGTGGGTACGCACCGCGGCCGCGCTACGAGTTTCACTTCTGATGGCGTTGGGCGCAGCAGTTTTTTCAACGCTCTTGGGAGTCCTCGCTGCGGTGATGGCAGTGACCTTTGGGCGAGTAGTTGACGGAATCATCAGTCGATCCATTGATGGCCTAAATGCCATACCGCATCTGTTGTTATCCGTGGTGATCCTAGCGTTATGGCCCGGGCAAATCTGGGCCATCATCATCTCTATTGCGGTCACTCACTGGACACAGGTTGCACGAGTTCTGCGGGCTAAATTGCTGGCTGAACGCGAAAGTGGGTACGTCAAGCTCAGCGCGGCAACGGGTGCCAGTACGGTAGCGCTGTGGCGAACCCACCTGATTCCGGCGGTACTGCCCCAGATTGGAATTGGATTTGCCCTCCAGGTACCGCACGCGATGTGGCATGAATCAGCGCTGTCGTTCCTTGGAGTAGGGCTTCCTGCCCAGTCTGCATCCCTTGGATTAATCCTAGAAGACGCCCGCAGTGGAATTCTGGCCGGCACTTGGTGGCTATTATTGTTCCCCTCTGCCGTGCTCGTACTTGCCTGTTGGGCCATAGCCGGGCTGCTCCGACCCAGTACCGCTCGCCGACCTCTGTATCGCTCACGGCGCAGGAATTTGCGCCACGACTTTTGCGCCGTTGCCGAGTCCCAAGAAGTTTTCACAGCAGGATTTAGCGCTAGAGCCACGGTCACAGCAGATGAAGAAATCCTCGTTAACGATGTACAAATCAGCGCCGCACCTGGAACTATCGTTGCCCTCACTGGTGTATCTGGTGCCGGGAAAACCCTCTTCTTGCGGGCCATCGCTGGCCTCTTGCCGGGTTCGCTGTCGGCCTCCACTCATGTGATGTTCAACGGGCGGTACTGTAATAACGCCCGCCAAGGAAAAATGTTGGGGAAGGATTTGGTGTTCATCCCCGGATCAGCGAGTACCTCGCTGAACCCAGTACGCACGATTCGCCAAACCCTTGAAAGAGCCTTTCGAGACCATGCGCGCGTGGCCACAGGTCAGCAATTGGAACGATACTGGCGGAATTTCAACTTGGAAGCAGACCTGTTAGATAGATATCCCCACCAGCTATCCGGTGGACAGGCTCAGCGCGCGCTACTGGCGCTGGGTTTAGTTGGGGAACCTGCCTGCATTTTGCTAGATGAACCCACGAGCGCTCTTGACGAAGATACCCGAAGAGCCGTCAGTAACATGCTGCGTACAACCGCTGAGAAGGGAACCATCATCGTGATGGTGACCCACGACCTTGAACTAGCTGAACAGCTGGCTACCGTCATTCACACCATCCACGGTGGCGAATTGGTACCTACACGGTCGGCGCACAATGGTTAGAGAGCATGAACAATGAGTCTAAAACTGGAATCAGTGACACTAAACCAGGCTGGACGTCAGGTACTTCCACCAACAACGCTCAACGTTCCAGCTGGTCGGCTTGTAGGTCTGACGGCGCCATCAGGCGCTGGGAAAACCAGTCTGATCTCTCTGGCAGCATTGCTGCAGCGTCCAACGAGCGGTCGGATCATTTTGGACGGAGTCCCTGTTCCATCAGAGCTTCCTACGGCAAGAATACCGGTGGCCCTGCGTCAACAAATCGGGGTCCTGCCACAAAACCCGCGAAGTTTTGCCGATCCCCGACTCACATTGGCAGAAACCATCACCGCTCCCCTGGCCTTCCGAGATCACCGGACACGGCCAGCTCCACAACGCTATCAAGAGCAGTTGCTTGAGCTAGCCAGGCAAATGCGCCTGCCTGAATCATTACTCTCTCGACTACCGGCGCAAGTATCTGATGGTCAGCTGCAACGTACTTTGATGGCTCGGGCGCTGAGCTTAAGTCCACGAATACTGCTTTGCGACGAACCAACCTCGGCACTTGACCCCACTACCACGGCGGCCATTTTCCAAGTGTTACGCGCTGCTGCGGACAATGGAGTCTCAGTGCTCGTAGCCTCACATGATCGCAGTTCGTTGGTCCAGTACTGCGATGAGGTCGTAGCCCTTTCTGAACTACAGCTAAACAATTGAAGCTAATATTTTCGTAGTTCAACTGGTTCTTGGGCGCGAAGGCGTTGACGCAGTGAATTAACAATGCATAGCAATACGGTGGAGGCTGATTCGGTTGACGTTCCTAGGGTTCGAACTGAGAGCCCTGAGGTAGCCGTCATGGAGATTCCGACATGAACAGGTTCATCTTGTTGCGCCGCCACCGCATAAGCGTCTTCTCGAAGACCCTCAACCATGGTGGTTTCAATCCGTGAATCCACAGCAAGCAACATGCCCACGTGTGTAAAGCCTTGCAAATATAGGAGTGATTCCACGTCTTGATCCTGCGGCTCAACCAGCAAGTTATCCAAGACCATCAAATTTCCATCAACATACACTTCGGTGCGCATCCGGATTCGGTGATATTTAAAAGGTTGCCCGTCTGGGCTCCAACCAGGTGTAATGATCTCGCACAAGACTAGGGAACTGGAGTCTTGCATCCGAACGACGGTTTTTTGCCGATAACTAGCATCACGGTAGGCGATCAATTGGTCAGGTAGGTATTCCAGGACCGCATAAGCACCCAACTCAATATTCAACTGTGACTGAGCTTCGCCTTGAGGCGTGCGATAAATCTTTGTCGCAGACTGAGTGGTGAGCAACAAGCTGGCCTGTTCACCAACTTCGATGCCAATACGATACCTATCTGCCCCGAGGTAGCCACCGCCAGGATTGACGACCGTATAACAAACTTGGGCGGTGTTATCGAGATAGTGAGGGCGGAGCACACGCAATGCGCCCTGATGATACTGCCTGGTGGCAATATCCTTGCCCGCCCTGCGCTCAATCCGCAGATCAAGCTCACCGGTGAGTCCTTGCTTGATCACTAGGCAAGATCCGTCATCAGAACGTCGTGCTTCAGCCACGCAATGACGTGCTCTAGTCCGGTGTCCGTTTTCAGGTTGGTGAAGCAGAACGGTTTGTCTCCACGGAACTGTTTGGAGTCTGACTCCATTACCGAAAGATCCGCACCGACATATGGAGCCAGATCAGTCTTATTAATGATGAACAGGTCAGATTTGATCATTCCCTGCCCTGCTTTGCGTGGAATCTTCTCTCCTTGGGCCACATCAATAATATAGATGGAGAAGTCCACAAGTTCTGGCGAGAACGTCGCTGAGAGGTTGTCTCCTCCAGACTCGACGAAGATGACTTGGAGATCTTTGTGCTTCGTTTTTAGCTCCTCGATCGCGGCGGCGTTCATTGAGGTGTCTTCTCGGATGGCGGTATGTGGGCATCCGCCGGTCTCAATGCCAACGATTCGGTCCAAGGGCAGCACACCGTTGGCAGCCAAAATTTTGGCGTCTTCGATGGTGTAAATGTCGTTGGTAATTGCGGCCATGGAGATTTCCCCGTCTAGGGCTCTGGTGATCCGCTCAATAAGTTGAGTCTTGCCGGCACCGACCGGGCCGCCGATGCCGATACGAATTGGTTCCATAGTATGTTCCTCAAATCTCAGTTGGGACCGTGTGAACGGTCATGGTGAAGGCCTTGGTTAAGACATAAACATTCGGGCGCGCTGATGCTCGTGGCGCATTTGCGCAATTTCCAAACCGGGTGTCGCTAGGCCTAGGTCTTGATCATCCAGAGTGAAAATTTTTATGACAGCCGCGTTGACTGTCCCGTGCATTTCTCGAATGACTCGTTGCCCTGCGTCCTGTCCTAGCGGAATAGCACGGATAGCGTTTTGAGTCAGACTTGTCGCGGTAGAAAACAAGTAACTACTCAGCGCGTCAGCAAGTGGGGCTCCCGCCCCACGTGCGGCTAGTGCGTAGGCGATGGCAGGATGGCCGGAACAGTTTCCCGTTTGGATAGCTTGCTGATAACTGTGCAGTGCTGGCACAGGAAATCCTGCCAACGCCACGGCGAGCATTCGGGCACCCATTTTTTGCGCAGCCATCCGTAGTTGACGAGGCAGAGCTGCTGCGTGAATCAGTCGATCCAGTTCAATGATGCGTTGATCATCTTGGGCTTCGAAGGCAAGGCGTAAAAGCAAACCATCGGTATATGTCAGTGACTGCTCCAAAAACAAGCGTAGCCATAGGGCAAAACTCGATTCGTCGCGAACGTGCCCTGATTCCAGATAGGATTCCATCCCGAAAGAATGGCTAAAAGCACCCGTTGGTAAAGCCGAGTCCGATAACTGCAATAGTGCCAGCAGGTGGCCGGAACTAGTGGGTGTGTTCTGCATGACGGAATGGAACGGGCATGACGCGTTCCTGCCTCTCATAAACAGCATTGTGATGCTTGAGGAAATCTTCCACAGTGTGGTCGTACTGCACGACCATAACCTCGGCACCGTATTCCGAATCGGTGCCAAAGAATTGGGCCTGCAGATGACGATTTCCCAAGGAATGCGCAATAAAGCCCATCTCAAAGATCGACTCCGGGGCAATAACGAGGACATCGGTAGGCAAGACTGAAACAGTAATGAGATCCGCATCAGAAACATATAAGACGTCGCCGTCGCGTAGGTCCGGACCAGGGGCCAAGCGAAGACCGAGTTCTCGCCCATGATCGGTAGTTACTCGCTGGATTCGCTTGACCAGGGCTGAACTGGGCAGAACTACTTTCTCGAGATGCCGACCCTCAAGTAACCCGCTGCTGTCCTCATGGATATTGCCCACAAGTTTTTCAATAATCATCGTTCTCCTTCAGATTTTTCCCGCAGCAATTAGAACAAGAAGTATCGCTGTGTCATGGGAAGTTGCGCCGAGGGCTCACAAGTGGCGAGCTCGCCGTCAACAAAGACCTCATAGGTTTGGGCGTCGACCTTGATGTCCGGTGTGTTCCCATTAAATTTGAGGTCAGCTTTGGTCAGGTTTCGAATTCCATTGCAGGCGCGGATCACTTTTCTCAGTCCAAGTTTTTGCGCCACCCCATCTTCGATAGCCGCTTGAGACATGAACGTAATCGAGCTTTCGTAGACGGCGCTGCCCATCGACCCAAAACTCGGTCGCAAAGTGCGCGGCTGCGGTGTGGGAATGGAGGCGTTGGAGTCGCCCATGATCGATTGAACGATCAGTCCACCTTTAATGATCAGGTCCGGTTTCACACCGAAAAAGGCCGGATCCCAAAGTACGAGGTCAGCAAATTTACCTTCTTCGACGCTACCGATCGAGTCCGAGATGCCATGGGCTATAGCAGGGTTGATTGTGTATTTTGCAACGTACCGCTTGAGCCGTTCGTTATCCCCCATCTTGGGGTCACCCGGCAGTTTGCCGCGCTGACGTTTCATTGCGTCAGCCACTTGCCATGTTCGAAGGACCACTTCACCGACGCGACCCATCGCCTGAGAGTCTGACGAGGTAATCGAGAAGACGCCCATGTCGTGTAAGACGTCCTCGGCTGCGATGGTCTCGGGGCGGATGCGAGAATCCGCAAAGGCGACATCTTCAGGAATATCCGGGTTGAGATGGTGGCACACCATCAGCATGTCCAGGTGCTCGTCAACAGTATTGCTCGTATACGGCAGCGTTGGATTCGTGGAAGCCGGAATGACGTTGGTTAATCCTGCCATTCGAATGATGTCCGGTGCGTGCCCACCGCCTGCGCCTTCGGTGTGAAAGGTGTGAATTACTCGCCCGGCGATGGCTGCGATCGTATCCTCAACAAACCCACACTCGTTCAAGGTATCTGTATGAACGGCCACCTGAACGTCGTACTGATCGGCGACCCTCAGTGAAGTGTCAATTGACGAGGAGGTAGCGCCCCAGTCCTCATGAATTTTCAGCCCAATGGCTCCGGCACGGATTTGCTCAACTAATGGAGCTTCGTTGCTGGCATGTCCTTTACCTAAAAACCCGATGTTGATCGGTAAGTTCTCGACTGCCTGTAGCATTCGAGAGATATTCCATGGCCCTGGCGTCAGACTTGTTGCCTTGGTCCCTTCTGCCGGTCCAGTTCCTCCACCAATCATGGTGGTTGTGCCATTGGCTAGAGCGGTCTCGACTTGTCCAGGCGAGATGAAGTGAATGTGGGTATCAATTGCTCCAGCGGTGAGAATCTTGTGTTCGCCTGCAATGACTTCAGTCGCTGCGCCAATAATGATGTCAACGCCGTCGGAAATATCCGGGTTACCGGCCTTTCCGATTTTAAAGATGTGTCCATCGCGAAGTGCAACGTCGGCTTTGTAAATTCCTGAGTAGTCCAAAACAACGACGTTGGTGATGACGGTGTCTGGGATTTGCTGATCTCTGGTGAGTCTGCCGTTTTGCCCCATGCCATCACGGATGACTTTTCCACCACCGAAGACGACTTCTTCACCGTAATTGGTGTAATCGTGTTCGATTTCCAAGATCAGCTCAGTGTCAGCCAAACGGATACCGTCACCGGTAGTTGGTCCGTACATTTCTGAATACTGCTTGCGCGACATGTTGAAGCTCATGCTTTATGCTCCTGATCTTTAGTAGCCGGCTGATCCAACGGCCCGGAAACCTGATCACGGAAACCGTGGACTTGGCGAGCACCAGAAAACTCGACCAGCTTTACCGTACGGGCATCACCGGGTTCGAATCTCACGGCGGTGCCGGCTGGGATGTCCAGCCGGAATCCTCGCGTCGCGTCCCTATCAAATTCGAGCTGGGCGTTCACCTCAGCAAAATGAAAGTGCGAGCCAACTTGCACGGGCCTATCGCCACGATTAATTATTCGTATCTCTAGCGTCTTCTGCTTTGCGTTGCAAAGAATTGGTTCGCTTCGAAGGATGTACTCTCCCGGAATCATCGTCCGTGCCTTTCAGTTTCACCAAAATTAGCGAATGGGGTTATGGACCGTGACAAGTTTTGTCCCGTCCGGGAAGGTCGCTTCAACTTGCACGTCGTGAATCATCTCTGGGATGCCCTCCATCACGTCTTCACGGCACAAAATAGTAGTGCCGTAGCTCATCAACTCGGCGACTGTTTTGCCGTCGCGTGCGCCCTCGATGAGTTCATAGGTGATGATGGCAATTGATTCGGGGTAGTTCAGTTTCAGTCCACGTTCTTGTCGTCGGCGCGCAAGATCCGCTGCTACGACGATCATGAGCTTTTCTTGCTCTCTCGGCGTCAGATGCATTAAAAAATCTCCCCATTCAAGAGTTACTTAGAGGCTTCACATTGGTACTCGAGAGCGGCCAAAACTAGCCGCGAGGGGTGTGAATATGGCAACAATAGCAGACCTTTTCTTCAGCGTCGGTAGGGATTTTCTCGGGTCAAAAAGACTCCTTGACATAAATTATTTCCCCAAGACAGACATCATTTTACGGCCATAAAGTTGCGGGTCACGGCATGTCTGTTTCGACCAAATTAAAAGTGCATTACATCAAGAATCAGTTGACGTCGCTAGAAAACACAACTGCTCCCCGAGCCACGCCGGCGCGCGCAGTCGCCAGTGCAAGTTCGAGGAGCAGTTTGAAAGTAATCTCTTGGGTGATTTCAGGGCGTTATTCGACGAGCTTTCCCTCTTGAGAGACCTCGGTAATCAGAGAAGCAATTTCGGCAGGTACCTGAGGAATTGACTCATGGACAATCCCCAGTGGCGACCAGACCAAATTTACCTGGAGGTCGGGGTCAGTCAGAGGATAGTCACTACGGTTATGGCAGCCGCGGGTTTCCTTACGTTCCAGAGCTGACTCCAAGGTAGCCCGGGCCGCGAGTACAGAGGACTTCAAATCAAATGCATGGCAAAGATCTTGGAATCCGGCAATATCTGGATGGATTCCAATATTCTGCATGCGCTGTTCAATCTCATTCAACTTTTCCAGACCAAGCTGAAGACCAGCTTCATCGCGCACTACACCTGCATGAGCGGTCATCACGTCTCGGATTGCTCGCTGCAGGCTTCGAACGTTCTCTTCACCATCCGCTGCAACCAATTCTTGGACCGACTGCCGCGCATGGTCGATTGCCTCCTGAGAACGTTGGTGTGCAGTCAGCGAACGTGAATAGTTGGCAGCCTCCTGACCAACGATCCGGCCAAATACTAGTAGTTCAATGAGGGAGTTACCGCCCAAGCGATTGGCGCCGTGCAGCCCGGAAGACGCCTCACCAATGGCATACAGCCCAGGAACTTCTGTTGCATGCGTGAGGGGGTCAACCCATACTCCACCCATGGAGTAGTGTGCGGTGGGTGCGATTTCGATCTTTTGTTGGGTGATATCGAGCATCTGCTCTTCCAACATGGTCTGGTACACGCGTGGCAACCTGGACATGATGGTCTCACGAGGTAGATGCGAAACGTCCAGCCACACTCCGCCCTTTTCTGTGCCACGGCCTTCACTGATTTCCGTGTAGGCTGCCAGTGCTACTCGATCTCTGGTGGACAGTTCCATACGCTCTGGATCGTAGCGTTCCATGAAGCGTTCTCCCAGGGCATTTGTGAGTATTCCACCTTCACCGCGGGCCGCTTCAGAAATCAATGTTCCTGCGACGGATTCTGGTTCGATGATGCCCGATGGATGGAATTGCACGAGTTCAGCATCGCGCAACCGTGCACCGGCTTCGACAGCTAGACGGAACGAGTCACCGGTGTTTTCGTCGCGGCGAGAACTACTGCGACGCCAGATTCGGTTGTGTCCACCTGCGGCAAGGATCACCGCGTCGGCATGGATCAGATAACCAGTGCCGTCATTGACATCGAAGCCGTAGGCACCGAAAATCTGCCCCTCGGCTACGAGTAGTTCGGTGATGTAGACAGAATCCAGGACCGGGATTTGCAGTTGTTCTGCTCGTCGAATCAGTGTTCGCTGAATCTCTAGCCCCGTGTAGTCACCAGCGAATGCCGTGCGACGGAATTTGTGTGCCCCGAAGAACCGTTGCGAAATTCGTCCGTCTTGTTCACGGGCGAAGTTCATGCCGTAGCGTTCTAGATCTTCGATGCCTCGGCCAGCACCTTGAGCGACAACCTGAACCGTTCGTGGATCAGCCAGGTAGTAACTTTCTTTAATGGTGTCCGCGGCATGTTGCTGCCAGCTGTCTTCTTCGTCCATGGTTCCCAGTGCTGCATTGATGCCGCCGGCGGCCAATGACGTGTGCGCATCATGTTTTGGGCGCTTGCCAACTGCAAGTACATCGGTGCCTAGTTCTGCCAGTTCGATGGCTGCTCGCAGACCAGAACCGCCGGTTCCGATGACGAGCACTGAAGTGGATATCTGCTGTTCTTTTCTCATGTTTCCCAGCATCTGCCGACATTCAGAATACGTCCAATGAATTATCGGCATGATTACGATAGCGATAGGCTATACATATGAATTTAGAGCAGTTACGGGGCTTTATTGCGATTGCCGAAGTGGGTCACTTCACACATGCCGCTGAGATTTTGCACCTCTCACAGCCATCATTAAGTCGCCAAATTTCCACTCTTGAACAAGAGCTCGGTTCCGAACTCTTTCATCGTGCACGCGGAAATATCTCCCTTACTTCAGCGGGCCAAGCGCTGCTCCCCCGAGCACGCCGCATGCTTGCTGACGAAGAAACCATTAGAAGTGAAATGGCGGATTTGGCTGGCCTACGTCGTGGACGTGTACGACTTGGTGCCCCGCCTACACTCTGTGTTTCGCTGGTTGCCGAAGTACTAGATATTTTTCGCGACAAATATCCTGGAGTGCAGTTACAGATTTCCGAGGGTGGATCACACCGTCTGCTGGAGCAGCTCGGAGGTGGCGAACTAGACCTTGCACTGATCGTGACTTCGGAACACGCAGTCAACGAAACCCACCTACAGAACCTGCCGTTATTCGAAGAAGAATTGGTGGTCATCGACTCTCTAGACCACCCGCACCTGCCTAAGGCTACAGAGCTGGATCTTCGTAGCCTCGCTCCGATTGATCAGTTGGCTTTTTCGCACAGTTATGACCTTCGCGCCAGTATCAGTCAGGCTTATAAAACGGCTGGGTTATCTCCAAATATTGTCGTAGAGGGTGGCGAAATGGATGCCGTACTGCGCTTTGTTCATCGCGGTCTGGGTGTGGCGGTAGTGCCCGCCACAGTGGCCCTAGAAACACCAGGTGTTCGCGCCATAGCCCTACGCGACCCTCAATTATCACGCACCATCGGATTGGCTCATCGCCGTGATGTTTCGCTCACCCGAGCCGCTCTCGCAATGCATGCACTGGTCGAGGAAACAGCAAAAACACTCACAACCAGGCATGAACAGATTACGGAGCTACTCTGATTCCCAGATGCTGTGCCATGTCTTCGGCTAAAAGGCTGAGCTGAAGGGAACTGATTCGGGCACCACGCAGTGATTCCAGTCCTTCAACTTGGGCGAAATCTAGTCCTTGAAGATCAACGTCGCGAAGTTGTGCACCGATGCCGTTGAGCACCGAGGTTCGTGAGTCAGTGAAGCTCACGCGCTGAATCTGCCCGCCAAAATCAATTTCCTCGAATTGGCAGTTACGGAACAGAACATCACGAACCTTGGCGCGACGTAAATTTAGCCAGCCAAACTTGCAGTTCTCAAAGACCACGCCATCCAACTCGGCTTCGGCAAAGTCAGCCGATCCGAACCGACTGTGTGCCACACCTACATCATTAAAGAACGCTCCTGCCGCATTAAGAGATGGGGCACCGATTTGTTCCAATTCGCACTGCATCAGTCGGGCGTTACGTAGCGATTCAACTGCAACCGAGGTAAATCGGCATTCCTCAAGTCTGACTTCATCTGCCTGTACTGGGGCATCAAGATTCGCGAATTCCAAGAGTTCTATGTATTGGCCGCTACTAAGATCACCCGCATACCCCGAAGCCAATTCTGGCAGCTTAAATGTGCGAATTTTGGGGTTCACGTGGCACATCCTTAAGGAGATACGGGTTTCTTACCAAGACTTTCGACAATATCATTTAGCGCTGGAGCCAGTTGCGGCCAAGTGAACGAATAGCCAGTATTTTGCAGTTTCTCTGGTAATGCCCACCGCGATTTGAGAAGCATCTCAGGCTCGACACGGAGAAAAAACATCGCGGGTTCTAACATCCATCGATATACAGGGAGGCCATATTTTCTTCCTACCGCTCGGCGTAAATCAGCCATGAGTTCGTAATTCATAACGGGATTCGGAGAGGCCAAATTAACGGGTCCTTCAATTTCTTCTTTGTCAATGATGTGCCATATGGCCCCAAGAACATCATCCACATGAATCCAACTAAAACGCTGCTTTCCACCAGTTCGATACCAGACGCTACGCTCCGAACCACTGGGATCCGGCCCGATGCCTCGGTATCGTCGATGCGAGGGCCACCAGCTGTCATGCTGTGTCCCGCCTAGTCCAAAGCGGGCAATCGTCAACAACTTACGAGTGGCTGGTCCATCCCCAAGCACGATCGCCATCCGCAATGCGACACGTCTAGTGTTCGTTAGGTGTCCCGCGAAGAATTCATTTTCCCAATTGCGAGCAACGTCTACAGAAAACCCTGCGCCGATTCGCCCACTGGACTCGGTATTCGGTTCGTTCATGCTGTGCTCATAGATGGTGGCAGTTGATGCATTCAGCCAGAGCGTAGGAGGGTTCGTCGCGCCGACAACTGCAGCATGCAGTGATCTTGTCGTTTCCACGCGCGATGACAGAATCTGTTCACGCGCCGTATCCGTGTAACGGCATCCGACATTCTTGCCTGCCAGATTAATGAGCAACTGCGCACCATCAACCAACCTGAGAATCCCAGGTTCATCATTCCAGGAGGCATCCGCTGTTGCTTCGCGGCCAATAGTAGAAACGCTATAGCCGGCAGTTTCCAATTTAGCGATGAGTCGTTGACCAATAAACCCACTAGCTCCCGCTAAAACTGCCCGCTGCACACCTTCACTCACGGTGCCTCCTGCTGTCTAAAAGTCGTTGATCACCAGTTTCTTCATGTTGATCATATGCTCGAAAGCTCCGGGGCGCTGCATGAGCTCGCCCATGTTGGACGGCACGATCTGCCAGCTGACTCCAAACTTATCGGTGAGCCAGCCACAGGCTTCCGCTTCCGGTACAGCCGACAGGGCTTCCCATGCGCGGTCAATTTCTTCTTGGCTTTCACACGGCCATTCCAACGAGACACCCGGTGTAAAGGAGAAGTCTTGGGCGACGCTCGAGTCCATCGCAGCCACTTTGTCCTCATCCAATGAAAATTGTGCGAACATCAGTGAATCTGCGGTGGCTACCTCGGTGGCTTGCCCATAGGGGAACGCACTGTCTAGTTTGGCTCCAAGGACTTCACCGTAGAATTCGATAGCTTCGGCAGCCCGGTTTTGAGCCACACCACCAAACATGAGGCATGGCATGACCCTGGTCGAATCGGGAACAGGCTCGGCGGATTCCATCAGTTGCCAGGAGACTCCATATTTATCGGTCACCCAGCCATACCGTGTACTGAATGGGTAGGCATCGAGCGGCATGAGCGCACTGCCACCTTCCGATAATGCTGCCCACGTGGCATCCAAGACGTCACGCTCATCGGTATTGAAGCTCAAGATAATTGAAATCGATGCGTTCGGTGAGAATTCCGGTCCTGCATTGATGAGCGTTATTTTTGTTCCGCGGACCCATACCGAAACGGTTAGCGGCAAGCCAGCGAGTGGTTGTTGGAATTCCAGCAGCCCCTCTGTTGGATAGCGCGATTCAATTTCTGTTCGGGCGTCCGGCAATGCTGCAGCGTAGAACTCCCCCGCTTCTTCCGCTGTTCCTTGCATCCATAGATTGACGGTGAGCTTTTGCATGACAGAACCTCTCGGATAGGCGAATGACGCTTTCAACGTACCGCGTAGCTCAAGTCAATAACAGAGCGAACAGGAAATTGTTAGCTCGGATTCACCGCCGGGTTTGCCGCAGTTTGCCTAAACCGATAATCGGGTGTCAGCCGTCGCAGGACAGCGCGAGTATCCGCAAAAGAACCACCGTCAGATGGCGACCAGGTTCCAAACGTTGCTACATAAAAATGCTGCTGGTGGGCGCGAAGAACGCACGCTCACGGCGTTGCCTCTGCACCGCAGGCATGCAGGGGAACAATGAGATCCCGAGGAGAAATCGTCCCAATTCTTCTTTTCTTCGAAGGACACAACGCACCGAATGAAGAAGTTTTTTCCGAGATTCCCATGTCCATTCCGTACAGGTTTGAGGGTTAACCTTGAAAGACTGACCACCATCTTTGAAAGGACCAACGTGCGCATTGATCGCTTGGACGCGGACCTAATTGAGCTTCTTACGGATTCTCCCATGTTGCCAGTGATGGAATGCGCACGACGCCTTGGAGTAGCTCGTGGCACTGTCAGTAGCCGGCTTGCAAGGCTTCACGAAGCCGGAGTAATTCGTGGAATTATTCCTCGCATTGAGCCTGCTGGTTTCGGTTACACCCTCGTCGCTTTTTGCCAGGTAGAGATCATCCAGCGCGACGGACACGTCCGAGTCTCATCCGCGTTAGAAGACACGATCCCTGAAATCGTCGACATGTACACGGTGACCGGAAGTTCTGATTTGCAGTTGCGCGTGGTGGCCCGTACGGCCAATGATTTGCAAGATATTTTTGACCGGATCAATCGAGTACCTGGCGTAGCAAGAACTTCTTCCTCATTTGCCCTGCATGAGCACTTTCAGGGACGCACACTGCCACTGGTTAATGCATGCGCCAACTCAGCGGCATCCTTGGATAAGACTGTACAGAATGACTAGTAAAATGGACGGATAGGCAATTACTGCTATGCAACCTGCATAGAACAGCCGGCGTCGATTGCACCGTAGATTTGATCGACCTACAGTCGATGATTGTGAATCGCGACACGCGAGAATATGAGCAGGGCCACCTTTGAAACTATCAATGCAGGGCTTTGCTGTTTAAACGATTGTCAGCTTCAAGCAGTTGTGGCAGTCAGAGAGGAAAGTTATGACCCTTCACGAGCGTCCTTCCCTGCAGGAGGTCCCGGCTTACAAGCAGGGAAAGCCCGCACCCGCTGGAGCTTCAAAACTCTCATCTAATGAATCACCGCATGCACCGTTGCCTTCAGTGATCTCCAGCATTCAGGAGGGGCTCGCGAATATCCATCGTTACCCCAGCATTGCTGCACCACAGCTGACCGCAGCATTGAGCAAACAGTTCAACATCGCAGGCGAACACATCACTCTGGGCGCTGGTTCCGTGGAAGTGGCGGCACAGATCATCCACGCCGTTGCTGCCGAAGGCGATGAAGTAATGTATGCATGGCGCTCATTCGAGGCCTACCCATCACTGGTGCGAATCGCTGGTGCCGCCCCTGTCGAAGTTCCTCTTGATCACGAGTCACGTCATGACCTGCCAGCCATGTTGGATGCCATCACTGAGAAAACTCGACTGATTTTCATTTGCAATCCAAACAACCCCACGGGAACGGTCGTTGAGGCAGATGCCCTAGATCAGTTCATCAACGCCGTACCGCGCAATATTTTGGTCGTAGTCGACGAAGCCTACGTACATTTTGACCGTTCAGCAGTTCGTGCGGATGGTGTTGAGCTATTCCGCAAATACCCACATGTGGCAGTTCTCCATACTTTCTCGAAAGCCTACGGTCTTGCAGGGTTACGAATTGGGTATGCCATTAGCCCCCTGGAAGTCGCTGCAAACCTCCGCAAGGTCGCTGTACCGTTTGGCGTTTCTGACTTAGCTCAGCGCGCTGCAGTCGCGTCGCTGGCAGCCATCGATGAACTAGCTGTTCGCATCGAAGAGGTCGTGACTCAGCGTGAGCGCATGTATGAAGGTCTAGCTCAGGCCGGTTACCCCGTAGTGAAGTCCCAAGCTAATTTCGTATGGGTTGAAGCTGGCGATAATACTGTGGAATTAGAAGCTCAACTCGCGGCCGGCGGGGTCATCGTACGAGCATTCCCAGGTGACGGTCTACGCATTTCCTCCGGAACAGCAGAAGATGTAAATCGCGTGTTAGCTGCACTTCCTCAATCTGCGGCATCAGAGGTGGCCACCGCATGACCGCTGTAAAAAACACCGAAGCGCAACTACATTCAGGACTGACCCAACGCCAGATATCCATGATGGGCCTCGGCGGGGCTATTGGTGCTGGCCTTTTTGTCGGATCCGGGCAAGCTATTTCGATTGCCGGTCCCGCTGTTCTTATCTCTTATTTACTCGCTGGCACAGTCATCATCGTTATTATGGCTATGCTCGCAGAGATGGTTGCCGCGCACCCATCTTCCGGTGCCTTTAGTACCTTTGCGCATAAAGCCATGGGACGTAGTGCCGGGAGCACCCTGGGCTGGCTGTATTGGGTTCAATTAGTCGTCGTGATTGCGGCCGAAGCTACCGGAGCTGCGGCCATTACCGCTTCGTGGTTCCCATCTTTCCCACAATGGGCGTGGGTTCTCGGCTTCGTCGTGGTGCTTACCGGTGCCAATCTCTTGGGCGTTCGAAACTACGGTCGCTTCGAGTACTGGTTCGCAGTTATCAAGGTCGCTGCCATCATCGCATTCCTCGTCTTTGGTGCGCTGGTACTAGCACATGTAATCCCCACCGCTGAACCTGTCGGTTTCGGTAATCTTGGCGCGCACGGCGGATTCGCACCAGGTGGAATGGCTGGCATCGCAGCAGCCGTCTTGATTGTGATCTTCTCTTTCGGTGGAACCGAGGTCGTTTCGATCGCCGCCGCTGAGTCGAAAGATCCTGCAGGAAACATCAAGCGAGTGGTGAAGTCGGTGATGCTGCGCATCCTGTTCTTCTACCTCGGATCGATCCTGATTATCATCGCTCTGGTGCCATGGAATGATCCAGCGGTAGTCGAAGGGCCATTCGCTGCTGCACTGGCAGTCATGCATATTCCAGGTGTAAGCCTGTTGATGAATGCCGTGGTGGTAGTTGCCTTGCTTTCGGCGATGAACGCTAATATCTACGGTTCTTCCCGCATGCTGTATTCACTCGGTCAGCGCAAGCTGGCACCGCGTGGAGTCACCCATGTCACTGGTAAAGGTGTCCCGGCTAAGGCTGTCATCAGCTCAGTTGCCTTCTCGTTCCTGGCTGTTGGCTTGAACTGGATCTGGCCCGATAAGGTCATGCCAATCCTGTTGAATGTGGTGGGATCAACCATCATCATTATCTGGGCTTTCGTCGCAGTCACTCAGCTGATCTTGCGACGACGTGCCGACCGTGCCGGTGAAAAACTGCCACTGCGTTTGTGGGGCTTCCCCGGACTGTCCATCGCAACCATCGTGGTGCTGGCAGCCATTGCTGTTATCGCGATGACCGATGCCGCTGCCCGCACTCAGCTCCTGTTGACCGGCGGGTTGACCTTAGCAATCTGGGTTATTTCCAAAATTGTTTTGCGTGATAGTTCAGAGAGCAACGACGATACCCTCGTCTAGACGGTAGTAGGCGTCACCCCTGGGCCTAGGTCTGATTCAGTTTTCTGAATTGGCCCTAGGCCTTTCTCTTAACCATTTCATTGATCCAAATAGGCGCAAAAGGTGAGGTGCATCCTGGCGATGTTGGATAGTCGGCAAGCACTTGAAGCTTGTCGCCTATCGCCAAGGCTCGATTCCGTAGGCTCTCGTGTTCGATTCCGATCTGGGCCAGCGTGGTATTCATCGCCCACTGCAGTCGGTCTGGAGCATTGAGCATCTGTGCTTCAATGGTGTCCAGTAGCTCCGGAAGGTTCAGTTTTTCTGGGTCTTTAACTACCTGGTGGGCAGTCAGTTCCCATCCAGCTGCCAACTGAACCGGATCGTTGTCACTTATCAAGATCTGGCGCAGCTCTTCAAGTAATTTGCTCTTCTTTACTATGTAGTTCAGGAACCAACTTTGGACTTTTGGTCCGGTGGCGTCTTTGCTCCACTCATGCAACTGGTCCAAGGTGAAACTGCGTGGCTTAGCAATCAGAAGAGCTATCAACCGGCTGGTCGTTTCCTTCGTTTCCCATAGTTGTTCAGCCAACTGCTGGTTCGACTTCAATGACTTAGCTATGGCTCTGAGCTTGCCAAGGTTGACCCCGAAGTCATCGCCGTGACGTTCATTGACGGCTCTTGCCTTGGGGTCTTCCAGCGCCGCCAAGGCTTGCTGTATGTCCGCCACAGTGCTTTCTGGGCTCAGCTCGTTACTCAACTTATCCTCCAACATTTACGCAACTACAACGAGATTACAGGCTGTCGTAGAATTGTGCGCAGCTTACTTGATACGACTTTCCTTGGGTCACCGAGATAGATCTCGTGGTGCTTACCAGTGGGTTGCAAACCGCGTCCGGGGATGAAGTTCTCATGCATCTGTTCAAGGAGTGGTCCCTCATCGTCGTAGGCTCCAAGATGTAGCGTCTGAACGCTCTGTCCCTCATCTAAACTATCGAATCGGAGCTGATCCGCGCAGGGTAGATTTCGTTTCGACTGTGCTACTTGAATGGCATTTTCAACGTCTTGAGCGTTGCGCCAGTTTGGAACCATCAGCATAAGCGTCCAAGACCATTTGTTCTTGTCGCGACGCGTGGTAAACGAGGCCATGTCCTCCGCCCACCACAGGCCTTCCAGCGGTGGAACGACGTAATCGCGACCATCGTTTTTGCTCGCGAATTTCAGTTTGTATGCGACGGGGTAAATCGTTTCCAATGCCTGCGCGTAGGCGGGTGCGATATTTGGATCTCCCTGGCCATCGATCATCAGATACTGCATGACCGGCAAGCGTAGAATGCGGAATTCACCGTGTTTGGCCCGATAACCATCGTTCACCCGTTTGAAATCAACTTTGACAGTCATTTTGCATGCTCCCCCACAAAAGCTAGATTTAGAACCATTTACGCCATTTGAAGACACCGTATAGGGCGGCCGCGAAAACGAGCATGACCAATACGGCTCCAGGGTAGCCAAATGCCCAATGAAGTTCAGGCATATGATCAAAGTTCATTCCGTAGATAGCGGCAATCAGGGTGGGGGCAAAGAGGATTGCAGCCCAGCCAGATATTTTCTTCATGTCTTCATTTTGTCGTTGCGCGACCAGAGTGGAGTTGACGTTCAAGATCTGGGACAGCGCATCGCGATATTCCGTCGCTTGGGAGTTAGCCCGGGTCAGGTGGTCCGTGACATCTTGCAAATAGGTCTCCAGCTCCTCCGGAACTGGATATTTTTTGAATCCGTCATCGAGCGACCTCACCACTTCAAGCAGTGACGCTGTGGAGTGAAGTACGTCGATGACTTCCTGACTCAAGCGATAGATACGCTCGGTCACTGCGGCGTCTCCGCTAAATACTTGGCGCTCAATCTGCTCTTTATCAATGCCCAACCCATGTAAAACCGGGACGTAACCGTCGACGATTTCATCGAGAACCCGGTAGAGCACCGCTTCGGATCCTAACTTCAAGAGTTTTGGATCTTTAAGCAGAAGCTGGTGCTTTTGCAGACTGCCATTGCTTATCGACTCGGCGAATTCGTGGCCGTCTGTACCGTCAATCCAGCGATGGTCCTGGCAAAGGATGGCGATGGATCCCTGGCGAACGAGAATGTGAAACTCAGAGAGTTCCACTTCTTCCGCTTCGTCAACGTACAGGGCGGATCGAACGACAAGTAAAAGAACTTCACCGTATCGTTCCAATTTAGGACGCTGTCGAGCGTGTAAAAGGTCTTCCACAAGAACGGGGTGTAGTTCCCATGCCTCAGCAAGTTCTTGAATATCCGACTCATTGGGAGTGGGATACAACGACAGAGCGATGCGGTTCTTACCGTCCATGCTGAATTGCAATGCTTCAGCCGCAGTTATACTCGATGGAGCCGATTCGACGGCGCCGTCATCAATAAAACGCACACGCTTTGAACTATGGTTTTGTTCCCGACTGATCCCTGCATGCTTTGCCCGGACAGTTCGTCTCTGAATTCGCGCCATGGTGCTCCTGCTTGAATGATTATTGTTCAAGTATCCCAAGTGAAACTGACTATACAGCGCATCTGCCGAGGCCTAGAGCCTTGAACTTCCCTCACGCTGTGTGATGTCATTCTCAGACCCATAAGATGTGTGTTCTACTCTCCGCTATAGACACGGCTCTTTTCGGGTCCACTCCTTCAATGTAGAGTGTGAATTTTCGATGCTAGTGGCTACGTAGCTCGCAAGGAAATTTTAGACAATGAGATTAGGTGAAAATACGCAAAAATCCCGAAATTCTTTTCTCAAGAATTTCGGGATTTAATTTGTGGAGGTAAGGGGATTCGAACCCCTGACCTTCTGCATGCCATGCAGACGCGCTACCAACTGCGCCATACCCCCAAAAGGATTGCTACCCTGATCAGGCAACTTCATAATCATAGATGACTACCTGATCAGGAAGCAAATTCACGATTACTGGTTCTGCCCAGCCGCTTCTTCTGGCAACTCAATCACAGGGCAATCTGCCCAGAGACGTTCCAGAGCATAGAAAACACGGTCTTCTTGGTGCTGAACGTGGACAACAACGTCACCGTAATCCAACAGGACCCAACGTCCCATACCGAAGCCTTCACGGCGAACAGGTCGCATGCTGTACTCTTCCAAGACCTTGGCCTGGATTTCGTCAACGATTGCGTTCACCTGCGGTTCTGACCCACCAGAGACAATCAAAAAGGCGTCGGTTACGCCAAGGCGGTCGGCTACATCGAGCGCAACCATGTTTTCTGCCAACTTTTCAGAAGCAGCTTGAGCTGCAACCTTCACGAGGGCAATTGAATCTGCGTGTGCTCCCATTGAGTGGGGTGTCTCCTTGTTAGAGGGGTAGATCGAGAACTTAATTTTGCAACGAAACTAGTTGCCAAGCAACATGATCAGCCCAGCAATCAGTGCGGCGCCGCCGACGCTAAGCGCTACGATCATGGCGATAAGCATGTTGTTCGCACGACGGACACCATGAGTTTGAACGTCTAACGGTTCAAGACCGTGAGCATTCACGGCATCAATTCGTGGCATTTGCACGTCTGCGACAGCTTCTGAAACTGGCGCCGACTTCTTGGGCTCACCAGCTGGTTTAGGTGCCGTCTTAGCCGCAGGTTTCGATGCCGCTTGAGAGGCAGCCTTTGCTGCGGGCTTAGGCGCAGGTTTCGCGGCAGGTTTTGCCGCCGCTGGCTTAGGCGCCGCTTTCGCTGCTGGTTTAGGAGCAGGCTTCTTAGCTGCAGGGGCCGCCTGATCCTTTTTGGAACTAATCTTTCCATCAGAATCTAGGTTCAGGGAAACGCTTTGGGTCTTCGGTCCTTGGACACCAGTCTTCGCGATACGGTCTTCTACTTCGCGAATGTTGCCCATAGCGCCGGTGAATGGATCCGATGACTTGTCATCTTTACCCTGCTTGGCATTCTCAACGCGTAAGCGTTCGCGCTCTGCTGCACGACGCGAAATGATGGCGGCACGGGCTGCCATTTCACGCTGGTGAGCCAGTACTTCGAGATCGATCTCGGAGTCGTCTTCACCCAATAGATTGGGGTCAATTGGTGCCTTCGGCGCGTGTGCGCGACGCGCTGCTAGTGCTTGCTCGACGCTCATCACCGTAGTTTCAGGTGAGTCATCGTCTGAAGTAGGCTTTTGCTCTGGTTTTGCGGCCGGTTTAGGAGCCGCGGCCTGATCAGTTTTTCCTTGCTCTGCTAGAGCCTGCAAACGAAGCTGACGGCGAGTAAGAGGCTTGGGCTCATCAGCTGGTTCAACGGTTGGAATGTGGCTGGTCAGCGCGTCTACTTCGCCTTCCAGGCGACGACGTTCACGCAAGGCTTCACGGTTACGAGCACGGCGTAATGATGCGCGCTCCCCCATTGGTTCTTCGTCTGATTTCTGAGTAGTCGAAGAACTAGTTGATGCTGCAGCATTGGCTTCAGGGGTAACCTTTGGCTTGGGTTTCGCAGCCTGTTCCTGGTTGCCCTTTACAGGTGATGGCTTGCTTGCGCTAGCTGTTGATGCATCTTTAGCGGGTGCTTTTGAAGTCGGCTTCTGTACTTCTGATTCGGCTTTGGCGTTCGGTGCGGGTTTAGGGGCGGGTTTTGCTGCCTGAGGCTTAGCCGCTTCCGGTTTTGGATTCGGCTTTGCCGAGGCAGTGGCGTCGGCTTTCGCCGGCTTGGCCGATTGCTCGGTCTGCCCTGCCTTTTTCTCGTCCGCGAGTTCTCTTGCCTCTTGTTCTGCCTTGCTACTAGCGAGCAAAGCTTCCATTTCGGCACGTCGCTTTTCGCGCAGAGCTCGCCTGCTAGAAACCGGCTGCGAGTTATCGCTCATCCTGTACTTCTCCCGACCGCATAGACAAATACCGTCACCCTTACCTAGAGATTATGCCGTGTTGCGCTACCCAATGTGAGGTTACGACTCGGTATACAGCCGATATTTTGCAATGTACTGCACCACACCATCAGGCACGAGGTACCAAACCGGCTTATCCTGAGCGACTCGCTCACGGCAATCCGTCGATGAAATCGACAGCGCCGGAATCTCCAGCTGAGAAACGTTGTCTCTGCCGGGGTCGCTCATGACGTACCCTGGACGGCTCACACCGACAAAATGAGCTAGGTTCCAGACCTGATCGATATCACGCCAGCTCATGATCTGGCTCATCGCATCCGCACCGGTGATGAAGAACAATTCCGCATCGGGGCGTTGTGCACGCAGATCAAGCAAGGTGTCGCGGGTGTACGTGGCACCTTCACGGTCAATATCAACGCGGCTGACGGTAAACCGTGGATTAGAAGCCGTTGCGATGACAGTCATCAAATAACGGTGTTCCGCGCTTGTAACCTGCTTGTCAGCCTTCTGCCAAGGCTGTCCAGTGGGTACAAAAACTACCTCATCCAGATCATACTCGGCAGCTACCTCGCTGGCAGCGACCAAGTGTCCGTTGTGGATGGGGTCAAAAGTACCGCCCATTACGCCTAGGCGTAATGGGCGGTCACTGTGTTGCCGCTCGCTCAAGACTAGTGGCTATGTGGTTCGTGAGTCTTGAACTGACGGTGAATGTCTTGTTCTTCTTCCTTGACCGTGTGGCGGTTGCCAACGTTCGTGTAGGACACGGTGATCAACAGCAAGATCATCAAAGCAACAAAGATGCTGCCACCGATAAGCAGGGACCAGGTGTGTGCACCCAAGCCAGATTCAGAGGCTTCAGCGGCCATAATCAGCGCGTTCAAGTAATTCTCCAGTCGTATTAACGGTAGCTATCGGCTCTTCACTTGCTGCAAAAATCCAATGGCCCGAAAAGTCACGGTAAGTTTCTTCTACATCCTACCGAAAAGGGCAGTGAGAAACTATTTACGTACGTGTCCGTCGCCCTGAACGATCCACTTGGTAGTCGTCAGCTCTGCTAGGCCCATGGGTCCACGCGCATGCATCTTCTGGGTGGAGATGCCTACTTCGGCGCCAAGTCCTAGTTGTCCGCCATCGGTAAATCGGGTTGACGCGTTCACAATGACCGCGGCCGAATCGATTTCAGCGATGAACTGTTCCGAGGAGGCCAAGGAGGAGGTCAGAATGGCTTCGGTGTGACCGGTTGAGTACTTGCGAATATGCTCCAAAGCCTCATCCATGTCTTCAACAACCTTGACCGCAATATCTAGGTCGAGGTACTCATTGCGCCAATCGTCTTCACCTGCGGCGAGAGTTTGAAACTCAGGCACCAAAGCTGCTGCACGCTCGTCCGTATGAAGCGTGACACCGGCAGCTGAGAGCGCCTTGAGCACTGATGCAGCCACCTTTGAATCCTTGTGGATCAGCAGGGTCTCCACGGTGTTACACACGCTTGGACGCTGCGTTTTGGCGTTGGTCAGGATATCGATGGCCATCTGTTCATTGGCATCCGCGTCAAGGAAGATATGAACGTTACCTTCACCGGTTTCAATGACTGGAACCTTGGCAGTGGTGACCACACGCTGAATCAGTTCCCGTCCACCGCGAGGAATCAAGACATCAATTTTTCCTCGCGCACCCATCATGGCGTCTGCGCCCTCGCGACCAAATTCATCAATGGAGATCACTAGATCACGTGGCAGAGACACCGATTCCAAGGCGTCACGGATGATGGAGACCAGCGCCAAATTGGAATTGAGTGCGGCACTGCCACCACGCAAAAGCACCGCGTTGCCGCTCTTGAGCGACAGCCCAGCGATATCAACAGTCACATTGGGACGGGCCTCATAGATGGTTCCAATGACACCCATCGGAACGTTGACCTGACGCATTCGTAACCCGTTGGGCAGGGTCTCACCACGTACTACGCGTCCTACGGGATCTGGCAGGCCTGCCAGCTCGTTCAGGGCGGCAATCAGCCCGTCAATGCGCTGGTCATCTAGCTTCAAACGGTCCAGCATTGCCGTGCTGGTCCCGTTGGCGCGGCCGGCTTCCAAGTCTTTCTTGTTTTCTTGGAAGATCTTGGAACGGTTAGCGTCAATGCCTGCGGCCATAGCCAGCAGTGCACGGTCCTTCCAATCCCGGTTGGCGCGCTTAAGAACTCGCGAAGCGCGGCGTGCGCGATCTGCTAGTTGGTTGACCGAGCTGGTGACGTCGGTGATCTGATTTTCGGTTCGTGCGGCGTCGATACTCATGATACCCATTCTAGAAAATAGGTTCGATCAATGCTAGGTCGTCGACATGCACGACCGACTTATCGTAACCTTCGCCGAGCTGATCAACGAGATCACTGGTGTTTTGCCCAAGCATCTCTGGCAGCTCTTCAGAACTGAAGTTCACTAGGCCACGGGCAAAAGGAACTCGGTCTGAGCCGCAAATTTCCACCGCGTCGCCAGGCTCGAAGGCGCCCTCAACATCAATGATGCCGGCGGCGAGTAGCGAGTTGGTTCCTTGGGCGATGGCCTTGACGGCACCATCATCCAAGATCAGGCGCCCTTCAATACTTGCAAGATAAGCCAACCAGACATCGCGGGCTGAACGACGCGAGTTACGCGCGGCAAACCAGGTTCCGACGTCTTCACCGCGCAACGCCTTGGCCGCGTTATCGGTGCTGGTCACCAGCGTTGGGATGCCTGCCGATGAGCTCATGGTTGCGGCATCCACCTTGGTGATCATGCCACCGGTACCAACACCGGCCGCCCCAGGTGTACCCAAATCCACAGCTTCAAGCTCGTCTGGGTGTTCGATGGTGGTGATTCGGCTACCGCCATCTGCTGGGTGGGCGTCATAGACCGAGTCAACGTCGGAGAAGAGAAGTAGAGCGTCAGCCTTAACAAGGTGGGCTACCAATGATGCCAGGCGATCATTATCGCCAAAACGAATCTCACGGGTGGCCACCGCATCGTTTTCGTTAACGATGGGCAATACGCCAAGGTTAAGCAGGCGCACCAATGAACGAAGCGCGTTGGTGTAGGACGAGCGACGCATCAAATCATCGGCGGTCAGCAGAACCTGACCGACACGCAGGTCGTGTTCTTCAAAGAGCTGCGTGTACTCGGCCAGCAGCAGTCCCTGCCCGACGGCCGCGGCGGCCTGCTGGGTTGCCAAGTCCTTAGGACGTTTTGGCAAACCCAGCGGAGCCAGACCGGCGGCGATGGCGCCGGAGGAAACGAGGATGACCTCGGTACCGCTATTCACGGTTTCGGCGAGAGTATCCACCAAGAACTTCAATCTTTCATGGGATATCCCCCCGCTGACTGTGGTCAGCGAGCTGGATCCAACCTTGACTACGAGCCGCCGGGCATCGGGCAGTTCGTGAGGAGAGGTAATGGCTGAAATAGTCTTAGTGGCACTTTCACTCATACTTTAATTTTCCTCCTGGGCTGCCTTCGTTTCTGCAGCCTTCTTGTTGCGTTTTGCGTTCACCGATTCGGTCCAGATGCCGGCCTTGCGTTCGGCTTCCAGCTCGGCGCGAGCTTCAGCCTTGGCGGCCTTGCGCTCCTCATGTTCGGCACGCTTTTCTTCGCGAGTCTTTCGATTACCGCGATCTTCGAGTCGCACGTCTTCACCACGGCGGCTTCCGCCGAGCAATTCAGCGCCGGCAGCCATGGTTGGCTCCCAGTCAAAGACCACAGAGTCTTCTTCGGAACCAATGACGACTGCGTCGCCCGGCTTGGCTCCGGCCTTAAAGAGTTTGGTCTCTACCCCCAGTTTGGCCAGTCGGTCAGCGAGGTAACCAACTGCTTCATCGTTTCGGAAGTCGGTCTGCATGATCCAGCGTTCTGGCTTTTCACCAATAACGCGCCACAGTGGCTCAAGGTTTTGTTCCTCGCGGCGAATGTAGAACTCTTCCTTGTTGCTAAAGCGCGGACGAATCACTGGCACCTCTACTACCGGTGCTTCAACAACTTGTTCGGCTCGTGCTTGTTCTACCAATTCAGCCATAGCGAAGGACAGTTCACGCAATCCGTTACGTGAGAGTGCTGAGATTTCAAAGACTCGATATCCGCGCTTTTCCAGTTCTGGACGCACAAATTCAGCCATTTCGGCACCGTCAGGCATGTCAACCTTGTTGAGCGCGATCAGCTTAGGGCGTTCGATCAGCGGAACGATGGTGCCGTCGGTTCCTGCAAAGGTTGAGTCGGCCTCATAGTTGGCCAGCTCTGCTTCGATGATGTCCAGATCGCTAATGGGGTCGCGGTCCGATTCTAGGGACGCACAGTCCAATACGTGCACAATGGCAGCACAACGCTCTACGTGGCGCAGGAACTCGTGTCCCAGTCCCTTACCCTGCGACGCACCAGGGATCAGCCCCGGAACGTCGGCAACGGTGAAGCGTACCTCGCCGGCCTGAACCACACCAAGGTTTGGCACCAGGGTGGTGAACGGGTAATCGGCGATCTTTGGGCGCGCTGCAGACATCGCTGCAATCAGGGATGACTTGCCAGCCGACGGGTAACCTACCAGGGCAATATCGGCCATGGATTTCAGCTCTAGGACAATGTCCTGGCTGGTGCCGGGAATGCCCAACAGGGCGAATCCTGGGGCCTTACGCTTATCCGAGGCGATGGCTGCGTTTCCCAGGCCACCCATACCGCCCAGGGCGGCGATGTACTCGTCGCCGGCGTTTACTAGGTCGCCGAGGATGTCACCGTCCTTGGACTTGATGACGGTGCCAGCAGGGACGCCGAGGATCAGGTCTTCACCGTGCTTGCCTGGGTGCAGTCCACCCTTGCCTGGTTCGCCGTTACCGGCCTTGCGGTGTGGCAGGTGGTGGAAGTCCAGCAGCGTGGTGACCTGCGGATCAACGCGCAGGATGATGTCGCCACCCTTGCCGCCGTTGCCGCCATCGGGTCCGCCAAGCGGTTTAAATTTTTCGCGCTTGATGGACACACAACCGTGGCCACCATTACCTGCGGTGACATGAAGGGTTACGCGATCAACGAATGCAGCCACGGGGCCATCTTCTCCTATTACGGGGTGCGAGGTGCTCTCGCTTAAAAGTCTATCTACGCACGCAAGGGGCGGACCGAAGATCGGCCCACCCCTTGTGTACTAAAAAATCTGCCTGTTGCCTAAATTAGGCAGCAGCCACAATGTTCACCACGCGGCGACCACGACGGGTGCCGAACTCGACTGCACCAGCAGCCAGGGCGAACAGGGTGTCATCCTTGCCACGACCTACGCCGGCGCCTGGGTGGAAGTGGGTGCCACGCTGACGAACGATGATTTCGCCAGCCTTGACTTCCTGACCACCAAAGCGCTTTACGCCTAGGTACTGTGCGTTGGAATCGCGACCGTTGCGAGTGGAACTCGCACCTTTCTTATGTGCCATGCCTTTTAGCCTCTTTCGCTACAAAAATGGATATTACGATCAGCCTGAATTAGGCGATCGAGGTGACCTTGACCTTGGTCAGAGCGGCACGGAAGCCCTGGCGCTTCTTGTAACCGGTCTTGTTCTTGTACTTCTGGATAACGATCTTCTCGCCACGAAGGTTTTCTACAACCTCAGCGGTGACCTTGACCTTAGCCAGATCAGCAGCGGCGGAAGTTACCTTCTCGCCATCTACCAACAGCAAAGCAGGAAGCTCAATGGAGCTACCTGGGGCAGCCTGAAGACGGTCAACGGTGATGAGGTCTCCTACGGAAACCTTCTCCTGGTGGCCGCCTGCGCGGACAATTGCGTACACCACGTGGGTACTCACTTCTACTCGACGTTTATTGTCTTACCGGCGCAGATATCGACCCGAACACCCATAAATGAGTGCAATCACGGGGATCTCATGCGCTTGTGCCTTGACGCCGAGCGGACGGAAAGTCCGTGATCTTGGCGTTTAGCACCGATCAACTAGATTACGCTAGTCGACACCACTGGGGCAAATACAAACCGCCCCAGTGGGTGAAGCGTGATCAAGTTCATCTATTTCAGTTCGCGTACCGGAACGCCAACTCCGAACATGACCGGTTGCCCGGCAGGTTCAGCTGGCTTTTCGTTTTGCGAGCTGGAGACATCCATATGAACTACCGAACCGGTAGCTGCGGATACCTCGGCCACGAGAACCTCTGCATTCGCGTCGCCCTGAGCCGAGGTGGCTCGACGACTACGCCGCTTAGGTTTCGTGGAACTCTGTGGGGCCACCGCGCTAGCGGTAACCGAAGTTGTTGCAGGGCCCTGAGTCTGCGCGATGACCTCAGCGCTCGAAGCAGGCATGGCCAGACCGGTAAGTACCGGCTGTTCCTGCGTGGAGCTTGCTGCGGATCCCTGCGGACGCGAAGCCCGGCGTGAACGCTTCCGTGGCTGCTGGACAGCTGCCTTCGGCTCGTCTTCCACGACCTCGGCAACCACCGGCTGCTCGTTGACGCTCTGATCAGTTTCCTCAGCTTTCGCTGCCTGCGTCTCAGCATCACTCTGGGAACGGTTACGTCCGCGAGAGCGTGAGCGGCGGCGTGGCTTGCGCGTCGTTTCGTTGCCCTCTTGTGTCTCCTCGTCCTTGCCCGATAGGGCAGCTTCGAGTGCTTCAAGGGTAACTGACACGTCGGCGTTGACCGGAGCGTTGGCCTTAACCACTGGGATCTGCTCGCCGTCGATGCTCACAGCGTTCTCCACGTGTGGCTCTAGGTGTGAGGCAGCGGCGATGTTAGCTAGGGCATTGCGGGTAGCTTCGTCCTTCTCTCCACCGGCCGTGTTCTCCTGCTTTACGACCGGCTTAGCCTCTTCCTTCTCGCCACCGCGACGGCGACGAGAGTTACGGCTTGGCTTCTCGTTGAACTTCTTGGTGTGTGGTTCACCGGCAGAATTGAACGTGCGGCGTGATTCCACAGGTTCTTCGTGGGTGATGACCCCGGCTCCAGCGCAATGCTCACACTCTTCGCCGAAGACTTCGAGCAGACCAGTACCCATACGCTTACGGGTCATCTGCACCAAGCCTAGTGAGGTGACTTCTGCTACCTGGTGCTTGGTGCGATCACGGCCCAAGCACTCAACCAAGCGGCGCAAGACGAGATCTCGGTTTGATTCCAAGACCATATCGATGAAGTCGATGACGATGATGCCACCGATATCACGCAGGCGCAGCTGACGAACAACTTCTTCAGCAGCTTCCAAGTTGTTCTTGGTGACCGTTTCTTCAAGGTTGCCGCCGGAACCGGTGAACTTACCGGTGTTAACGTCAATCACGGTCATTGCTTCGGTGCGGTCAATGACCAGCGATCCACCCGATGGCAAGTAGACCTTGCGATCTAGAGCCTTAGCGATCTGCTCATCTACACGGTAGTTAGCGAAGATGTCCTGGTCGGACTCCCACTTTTCCAAGCGACCCATCAAGTCTGGGGCCACGTACATGACATAGGCCTCGATGGTGTCCCAAGCGTGTTCGCCCGAAACGATGAGCTTAGTGAAGTCTTCGTTAAAGACGTCACGCACGACCTTGATGGTCAAATCTGGTTCCGAGTACAACAGCTCTGGAGCCAAAGTCTTGGTGGAGTTCGCCTGCTCTTCAATACCTTCCCACTGCGCACGCAGTCGGTTGATATCGTTGGTCAACTCTTCCTCCGAAGCACCTTCAGCGGCGGTACGAACAATCACGCCAGCGTTTTCAGGCAGGTGATCCTTCAGGATCTTCTTCAAGCGCTGACGTTCAACGTCAGGTAGCTTGCGGGAGATACCGGTCATGGATCCACCTGGTACGTAGACCAAGTAGCGTCCCGGCAAGGAGATCTGGCTGGTCAGGCGAGCACCCTTGTGGCCCACTGGGTCCTTGGTGACCTGTACAAGCACCGAGTCGCCAGCCTTCAGCGCATTTTCAATGCGTCGTGGCTGGCCTTCAAGGGCTGCAATATCCCAATTAACTTCACCGGCGTACAACACGGCATTGCGTCCGCGTCCAATATCAACGAACGCAGCCTCCATCGATGGAAGGACGTTCTGCACCTTGCCAACGTAAACGTTGCCGATCAGCGAATCTTGTTGAGTCTTCGAAACGAAGTGTTCAGCCAGTACCCCATCTTCCAAGACACCAATCTGAATACGGTCTTCACGCTGACGTACGATCATCTTGCGTTCAACGGATTCACGGCGGGCTAAGAACTCAGCCTCGGTGATGACCTGACGGCGACGCCCGGTTTCACGCGATTCACGGCGGCGCTGGCGCTTAGCTTCCAGACGGGTCGAGCCGCGTACCGAAGTCACCTTGTCGCTGACCGGACCGTGGCTGTCGAAGCTGCCACGTGGAGCGCGTACACGGGTGATCGTGTTTGGTGGATCGTCCTGTGAGCCACCCTCAAGTTCCAGGTCGGCATCCCCGCGGCGACGACGACGGCGACGGCGTGAGGTCACGTCATCGCTCTCAGTTTCGGTGCTACGGTTGCGCACTGGTTCTTGCTTTTTAGCCACTGCCTGAGCCAAGACTGCTTGAGCAGTTTCTGGGACGGCGAATGGATTCAAGATCATGGAGCTACCGTGCTCTGCAAGCAACTGGCCGGTGTGATCCTCAACGGTCTCAGCGACATCCTGCGTTACAGCGTTAGCTTCTACGATTACGTTTGCGTTCTGCGCGTTGTGTTCTTCAGCAGATTCCTGCTTGGCTGCTGCAAGTTCGACGGCTTCATCGCTGGCAGCGTGACGTGCAACCTGTGCACGGCGTTCTGCCTGACGGCTGGCACGCTGGGTGGAGTCAGGGGTAGCAACCTGGGTGCGACGAGTGGCTCGCCAGCGGTAGGGGCTTTCTTCAACACCTGCTGCGGCATTGAGTTCTGCCAAAGTCATGGCACGACGTAGTGGACGTGCTGGGGTGGTGGAAACGCTGGTACGACGGGCTCGCGTGGAACGATTGCCTCGCTTATTTCCTTGCGCCCCACCCTTTCGTTGATTTGCTGCGCTCATTTAAATTCGCATACTCCTACTATGTCCCGCTTTGGCATCCTCCACAGACGGCGCCGTAGCTGAAACTACAATCATCACGTGTTCCTTGGCCGACATCTTTAGATCGGCCAAACACAAAAGCTCGCTAGTTTCCGCAAGAGTGCCACTGGCTTATGTAACTAAGCCGGACGCAATTCCTGCGGATCAACGTAACTATGAAAACCGGCTGCTTTCCTTTGCAGCCCTACGATCCGCGGTATTCCCTCGGGAGGCGCACATATTGGGCACTCAACCGAAGCGATGCATCGCTTGGCGATCTGTTGTTTCAAAAGTCTGTCGTCGGGTTGAAAGCAGACTGTGGATCCGCGAACAACCAATCCCATTCTCTCATATTTAGTTCATACCTTGTTCACTGCTTCTCATCAGTTGCACAGAATTGCTTTCTAAGATGAAAAAGCTCCAAGCGGAATCTCCCGCTTTCCTACAAATTTATGGAATAGTCGAAACATGGTTTCATCAGTAGAAAAGAGCCACACTCCGGGCGTGTTGCCGTGGTGGGCCAAGGACCGCGGTTTCGGCCTGCTTCTCATTGCGACAGGGTTCATTTCTTGGCTAGCCGCCGGAAAACTTGTACTGGAACGCATTGAGCTTTACAAGAATCCCGACTACATCACCAGCTGTGATATCAACCCTTGGATTTCTTGTGGCACGGTGATGAAGTCTGCACAGGCCGGAATTTTTGGATTCCCTAATCCATTCTTCGGCATCGTCTGCTTCGCTATCGTTGTCACCATCGGCATGATGCTTCTGGCCGGCGCCTCTAAGCTTCAGCGTTGGTTCTGGATTTGCTTCCAGGTTGGTATCACGGCTGCCATGGGCTTGGTTATCTGGTTCTGGTCACAGGCTCTCTACGAGATCAATGCTTTGTGCCCTTATTGCATGATCGTATGGGCGATGACCATACCGGTGTTCGTCTTCACGACGGCCCGTAACGTTATCACTGGTGTAATCCCTGCCGGTGAGGGACTTAGGAAGTTCTTCGCCGAATGGAGCTGGATCGTCACGGCTATCTTGTGGGTATTGGTGGCAGCTTCCGTAGTTCTTCGTTTCCCGAATGCGTTCTTCGGATAATCCTCTTAACCCTTAGCCGGTTCGTTGTCCACACAACGAACCGGCTTTTCTTTTTCTATCTACAGAAGGTCCTCACGTCCAGGGATCAAAGATTGAGGGTCAGAAATTCGCGCACAACGATAATCCACCTTCGCTGGGTGAAGACGGCTAGATTAGGAACATGGCAAGTGACACATGGAACACAGAAAATGCCCAGAACTACGGGATAGATCTGCTCATTTCGGAGCAATTGCGCCTACGCGAACTTCAGGAAGAGGATCTACCTTTCCTCACGCAGTGGTGGAACAGCCCTGAATTCATGGCGTTGCAAGGAAGCCTCGTACTCCCCCATCCGGTGAATGAAGCAGCTACGCTCTTTAAATCCCGAAGCCTCAATAGGGGAACCACCGATGGCGTCGGGTTATCAATCACTCTTCCGGATGACACGCTCATTGGGCATACGGCGCTGTATGACTACAACGCACCGGCGCGATCCGCGGAGCTAATGATCATGATTGGTGGATCAAACGTCGGTCAAGGCTACGGAACCTTGGCGACAAAAATGATCATTGATTACGGGTTCCGTGAGATGGGTTTGAATCGCATTGGTTTGACCGTGTGGGCGTACAACGAGAGAGCCTTGCGGACATTTATCCGTTCCGGCTTTAGGGAAGAAGGACGCATCCGGCAAGCTGGGTTCCACGATGGCTCTTTCCACGACAAGATCGTCATGGGACTTTTAGCCGAGGAGTACTTCAGGAAATAAGCGCCAGTCTACCGGCATCGACAGACCGAGATTTTTCACAAGGCGATGGGCTTCTTGCAATCAACAGAGGTCCATACGCTGTATCAGGAGAAAGCACCGGTGTGGCTTAGATTGAAAATAATCATCCTTTAGGTGTCACCCGCCCTGACATTGGATTAGCTAGCCTATTCTTAGAACTAATTACACGAGTTACGAGGAGCAACCATGGCCCTCTTCCGTAGGGGTAAGAACCACACGCCGAAGAAGAAGCAGACACAAAAATCAATTCCCGCTACAGCCTCCGGATCTAGCCTGAGTGAGGTTGATGCAAAACCAGACTTCACAGTCAGCGGGCTTTGGACTGATCTCTTGGGCCGACTCGGAATACGAAGCGCTCAATTGCTGGTTGTCGGCGCCCTAGCGGCCTTCTTGATCATTGGAATGCTTCGCCTGACGACGATCGTTATTCCAACGTTGCTCGCGATCATCATTTCCTGCGCCTTATGGCCACTGGTCGTCAAGCTCCGCAAGGTTTTCTCACCGATGCTTTCAGCATGGATCGTTTTCCTCGGGTCTTTGCTCGTTCTCGGTGGCATTGGCACCGGATTGGTCTTCTCTGTTATCAACGAGTGGCCAAAGCTCGTTGATAAGGCTGTACAAGGTTTCAACCAGATCAATGACACCGTCCAGAACCTTTTAGGCAACTTGCCAATGGCAATCGACCAAGAACAGATCGATAGCATCGTTCACACGGTCACTGGCTTCCTCACCAGTTCACAATTTGGCACCGGTGCCTTGAATACCCTGAGCGCGGCGGGTAGCTTCGTCACTGGTTTGGTTCTGCTGTTGGTCATCTTGTTCTTTTTCCTCAAGGACGGCGACAAGATTTGGGCCTTCGCTATTTCTTGGACCCCAGCCCATTACCGCAATAAGTGGATCCTCTCAGGTGACCGTGCGCTGCGCACCTTCGGTGGATACATCCGAGGTACCGCAACCGTAGCGGCGGTTGATGCCATCGGTATCACCGCTACCTTGCTGATCGTGCGCGTACCGCTGGCCATCCCGCTGGGCGTTATTGTGTTCCTCGGTTCGTTCGTACCCATGGTGGGTGCAACGGTGGCCGGTGTCTTGGCAACGTTGATCGCCCTGGTAACAAACGGACCCATTGTTGCCTTGATCGTTTTGGCATCCGTGATCTTGGTGAATCAGCTAGAGGGTAACTTCCTGCAGCCGGTGGTGATGGCCAATGCGTTAAACTTGCACGCTCTGGTAGTTCTGTTGGCTTTGACCGCTGGCACGGTGCTTGCTGGCATCATCGGTGCAGTGCTCGCCGTTCCACTGGTTGCAGCTTCTTGGGCGGTGATTAAAGTCTGGACGGGACGGGAAAATAAGGACCTGATCCCTGTAGCTAGCGCGGAGATTAAATCCGAAGTTGAGTTGGACCACGAAGAACAGGCCAGCGAAAAAACCAACTCCACGGAAGACGAACCTTCGGAGCACAACAAAGACTAGTCAACGGACTACTTGGCACAGGTATTTCAGATTGCCCCGCAAATCCACGACGTATGTTGCGCGCGGATTTGCGGGGTCATTTATTACTTCATATATGCCGCTGTTAGAATTATTGAAGAATCGTTCACCCGCACATAATTACGTCATCGATCGGCACATTTACCGAATTCACTAAGAGGCAACCGGCAGAATTCCACTCCTCGGCGTTGTCACACGAGTGTCTAGTGTGTTTAATGTGACTTAAGTGAGAAGGATCGATCGACGGCTATTGTCCTCATCACGCGGAGAGTACCGACGATCGATTGTTGCGCAATATCGAGACTGCTACGCACCACGTCTGGAAGGACTTCTAATGCTGAACCTCAGCGGCGAAAACTCAGATGATGAATTGACATATCTGCTCAGCCCGACGGTAGAAAGTCATCAGGTCGTCACGATTGGATCTGCCGAAGACTTAGGCCGAAATTCAGCAAGCGGCTCTGAAAGCTCGCTTGCAATGGCAGGAAATACTGATAATGCAACTTCCCAGTACGGAAGTTTGGACGACTGGTTCTAAAACGAAAACCTACGAAAAAATCCCGACAGTATTGAACTGTCGGGATTCTTTGCTTCGTGGATTACTTACCGAACCAGATAGCAATCTCTCGTTCAGCAGATTCGACTGAATCTGAACCGTGGACAAGGTTCTGCTGGACCTTAAGGCCCCAGTCGCGGCCGAAGTCTCCACGGATGGTACCTGGAGCGGCGGTCGTAGGATCAGTCGTTCCAGCCAACGAACGGAAGCCTGGGATGACACCCTGTCCCTCTGCGACGATTGCAACTACAGGACCGGAAAGCATGAACTCAACCAGTGGCTCGTAGAATGGCTTGCCTTCGTGCTCAGCGTAGTGCTCTGCGAGCAGTTCACGCGTCGCTTCAAGCTGCTGAAGCTTAGCGATGGTGTAGCCCTTGGCTTCAATGCGGGCGAGAATTTGGCCAGTCAGTGCGCGCTTTACGCCATCTGGCTTGACCAAGATCAGGGTACGTTCAGTCATTTGACTACCTCTTCGTATCGATGATGTATTTCTAGATTTTTAGGCTTGTTCGGGATTAGCTTTTTCCCAAGCTTCTTGGGCTGCAGCACGGCGTTTGTTCTCTACGTCAATTTCTTCGCCCTTGTTCAGTGCATACCACCAGCACAGCGCAAAGGCCGCAGCAAGGTAGAACATATCAACCAAAATGAAGCCTGTGAGGAAGAAAATGACCTGCAGAATCCAGCCGATGATGTAGCCGATGCGCTTGCCCAGCAAAGCACAGTTAAGGATGCACAACAGTGCTACGACTGCGCCCAGGGTAAGGACAACTACCGGCTCTCCCCCACGCTTAAGCCCGAAGGCAGTCAACGTGACAAAGACTGCCAGAAGCGCTTCACATACCAAGACGGTTGATGCGAACATCATCTTGGTTGAGCGTAGCTTCTTTTTCATGCCAGGACGCCACTCGCGCTGAGCACGGGTGAGTTTGGCCATTACGCTTCACCTCTCTTGAGCAACAGTGAAATCTCGCCCACCAGTGTAATCGAACCGGTGACCAACACGCCGCCACCAAGATCTTCGCCAGCCTCGGCGCGGCCCACAGACCACTCCACAGCATCCTCGAGATCTTCGGTGACGTGAATATCTTCTTCCGGCCACCCAGCGTTCATCGCCAAATTGGCCAGCTCGCCAGCGGGAATCGCTCGTGGGGAGGAAGACTGGGTGATGCACAGGTCTTCAACCATGTCGCCGTACTCTTCACGCATGGTGTAGAGCATCGCTTCAGCGTCTTTCTCCTGAAGAATTCCAACCATCAGCACCAGGCGGGTAAACCCGAAGGATTCCTTGATGGCCTCGGCCGACACACGAATGCCCTCGGGGTTGTGGCCGGCATCAACCAAGATACTTGGCGCGCTTCGCACCAGTTCCAGTCGTCCTGGGCTTGAGGTCGCGGCGAAACCTTGACGCACTAGGTCAGCGTTCAGCTCGCGCTGTCCACCGCCAACGAACGCCTCCACTGCTGCCAAGGCGACGGTGGCGTTCTGCGCCTGATGTGCGCCGAAGAGCGGTAGGAAGATCTCGTCATAACGAGCGGCTTGTCCCTGGATGGACAGTAGCTGGCCACCCACACCTGGCCTACGCTCCAATAGCTTAAAGTCCAGGGTGTCGAAGGCAGCAGAGACTTCCAGCTCACGGGCACGAGCTAGCAAGACATCAGCGGCATCCGTCGGTTGTACAGAGGACACCAAATATCCACCGGGCTTAAGGATGCCGACCTTTTCTTCGGCAATCAGCTCGGTCGTATCCCCCAGCAAGTCCGTGTGATCCAACGAGATTGGCGTGAACACCGAAACATCGGCATCCGCGACGTTGGTGGCATCCGTAATTCCACCAAGCCCAACTTCTAACACCACAACATCAACAGGGACTTCAGCAAAGATCGCGAAGGCCAAGATGGTCACGGCTTCAAAGTAGGTCAGCTTATTTTCGCCACGCTCGACGAGCTCAGCATCAACCAGTTCCAAGAATGGGCTAATCTCATCCCAGACCCGTACAAAGGTTTCGTCGTCTACCGGTTCACCGTCGATGGCGATGCGCTCGGTGACCGAGACCAGGTGCGGCGAAGAGTAACGTCCGGTGCGCAAGTCATGGGCGATGAGTAGTGACTCGATCATGCGGGCAGTCGAGGTTTTGCCATTCGTGCCGGTGATGTGAATGACTGGGCACGCCTTGTTAGGCTCGCCGAGGATCTGCATCGCACGGAACATCGGATCCATCCGAGGTTCCATTTTGTTTTCCGGCGCACGGGCTAATAACTGCCCGTAGACGCGCTGAAGTTCACTCACTAGTTGGCCTCAACTTTGTCGGTTTCTAGCTTGGATACGGTGATCTGCTCGCTGCTCACAGAATCATCGGTGACCAGTTCCAGCTGTGCGGTCAACGTTTCGCCAGCGACCAGTTCACGGTTAGCTTCCAGCGCCGCGATGGTTGCTGCCTCGGCGGTGATCACGGTGTGGATACGGTCCGAGACTTGCAAATCTGCGTCCTTACGGGCCGACTGGATGGCGCGGATCATGTCACGTGCGGTACCTTCGGCAGCCAGTGCCTCGGTGACCTCGGTGTCCAGCACCAAGAAGCCACCGTCGATCACAGCCGCAGCGATCTCGCCTTCGGCGTCCACCACGGTGTCCAGGGTGTATTCACCCTCAACCAGTTCCAAACCACCGGCGGTGACCACACCGTTGGTGACTGACCAGTCGCCGGACTTAGCCCCCTTGATAGCCTGCTGCACGTTCTTGCCCAAACGAGGACCGGCCGCACGAGCGTTGACTACCAACTGCTGGCTGATACCGTAGCTAGCCGCGTCAACACCTTCAGCATCGATCAGGGTGACGGACTTGAGGTTCAATTCGTCCTTGATGATCGAAGCGTAGGTACCTTCAAGACGTGCGGCATCGGTGAGAACTACCTTCAGTTCTGCCAGCGGCAAGCGCACGCGCAGGTTCTTGGCCTTACGCAGCGAGGAGCCAACGGAGCAGATCTTGCGGGTGGTTTCCATGGTTTCAAGCAAGGAAACATCCGATGGGAATTCATTAGCATCTGGCCAATCGGTCAGGTGCACCGAACGCTGCCCGGTCAATCCGCGGTAGATTTCTTCGCTGGCCAAAGGCAGCAGTGAAGCGGTGACCTTCACCAAGGTTTCCAACGCGGTGTACAGGGTGTCGAAAGCCTGGGTGTCTTCATCGAAGAAACGCTGACGGGAGCGACGCACGTACCAGTTGGTCAACGTGTCCATGTACTGGCGCACCGCTTCGGTAGCGTCAGATACCTCGTAGGTATCCAAGGCTTCGGTCACTTCTCGCACCAACTGACCGGTAGCGGCCAACATGTACTGATCCAGTGGGTCAGTTGAACTCGTTGAGCGCTTGGCCTCGTAGCCTGCTCCACCATTAGCGGAGTTGGTGTAGAGGTTGAAGAAGTGCCACACGTTCCACAGGGGAAGCAGGACCTGACGTACACCATCACGGATACCCTGTTCGGTCACGATCAAGTTGCCACCACGCAGGATAGGCGAGGCCATCAGGAACCAGCGCATCGCGTCCGAACCGTCGCGGTCCAGCACCTCGGTAACATCCGGGTAGTTGCGCAGCGACTTGGACATCTTCTGACCATCCGAACCAAGTACGATGCCGTGGGAGATCACGTTGGTGAACGCCGGGCGGTCGAAGATCGCGGTGGACAAGATGTGCAGCATGTAGAACCAGCCACGGGTCTGACCGATGTATTCCACGATGAAGTCAGCTGGATGGTGCCCGTTCTCAAACCATTCGCGGTTCTCAAATGGGTAGTGCACCTGGGCGAAAGGCATCGAGCCGGAATCGAACCAAACATCCATCACGTCTTCGACGCGGTGCAGGGTTCCGCCGGCCTCACAACCTTCGTGGGCTTTAGTTAGTTCATCGATGAATGGGCGGTGCAGATCTGGCTGACCTTCATGGTTCACCGGCAGGCGACCAAAGAAGTTCTTCAACTCATCTAGCGAACCGAAAACTTCGCGGTGGGTGCACTCCACGCCGTCGCATTCCCACACAGGGATTGGCGAGCCCCAGAAACGGTTACGGGAGATGGACCAGTCGCGGGCGTTTTCCAGCCACTTACCGAACTGGCCATGCTTCACGTTGCCTGGGATCCAGTTGATCTGCTCGTTCAATTCCAGCATGCGGTCCTTGAACGCGGTGACCTCGACGTACCAGGAGGAGATGGCACGGTAGATCAGCGGGGTACGGCAACGCCAGCAGTGAGGGTAGGAGTGCTCGTAGGAAGCCTGCTTGACGAGCTTCGCCTCGTCCTTGAGCACATTGGTGATGGTCTTATTGGCGTCAAAGACCTGCACGCCAACGATGTCATTGAGAGGTCCACCGGTGAAGACCGGGAGGAACTTGGCGCCCTCATCTACGGAGAGCACCACTGGGATCCCGTGCTCTTCGCAAACCATCTGGTCATCTTCACCGTAGGCAGGTGCCTGGTGGACGATGCCGGTACCATCAGCAACGGTCACGTAGTCGGCGGTGAGGATCTGCCAGGCGTTTTCGGTGCCGTACTTTTCGGTGTCGGTGTAGGTATCCCACAGTGGCGCATAGCGTACGCCAGCCAGATCCGCGCCAACGTAGCTGGCGGTGATCGCAGCAGCGGCTTCTTTGGCATCTTTGTAGCCCAGGTCCTTGGCATAGGAGCCAAGCAGGTCTTTAGCCAGCAGGAACGGACCGGCGGCAGCCGAGGCCTTCACACCAGCTTCACCGGCAGGAACCACAACGTATTCGATGCTTGGGTGTACTGCCAACGCGGCATTGGTTGGCAAAGTCCATGGGGTGGTCGTCCAGGCCAAAGCCTGGACACCGGCGAGCGCCTTGGATGCTTCGCTTTCACCGGCAAGGATGGTGAAGCCCACGGTGACGGTCTGGTCTTGACGGTTCTTGTACACGTCGTCGTCCATACGCAGCTCATGGTTGGACAGTGGGGTCTCGTCCTTCCAGCAGTATGGGAGCACGCGGAAGCCCTGGTAAGTCAGGCCCTTATCCGAAAGCTGCTTGAAGGCCCAGATGACCGACTCCATGTACTCCACGTTCAGAGTCTTGTAGTCGTTTTCAAAGTCGACCCAGCGCGCCTGGCGGTTCACATACTGCTTCCACTCATCGGCGTAGGTCATCACCGAGGTGCGGCAGGCGTCGTTGAACTTATCGATGCCCATGGCTTCGATCTGCTTCTTATCGTTCATGCCCAGTTGCTTCATTGCTTCCAATTCAGCAGGCAGGCCGTGGGTATCCCAGCCAAAACGGCGTTCAACACGGTTGCCACGCTGAGTCTGGTAACGGGCGACGAGGTCCTTGACGTAACCGGTCAGCAGGTGGCCGTAATGAGGCAGGCCGTTAGCAAAGGGAGGGCCATCGTAGAAAACGAATTCTTCGCCCTCACGCTGATCAATGGAGGCCTGGAAAGTGTTGTCGTTCTTCCAGTATTCGAGAACGCGCTTTTCTAGTTCTGGAAAGCGCGGAGAAGCCGGGGTCGAACCGGATGGGTCTGTAGTGACCTTCGGGTAGAAGCTCATCGAATGGGCCGTCCTTCAAGCGTAGGGTCGATAAATCCTTGCCTACGAGGACGGCAACGAAGCCGCGGTACCACCCCGCTTGTTCCCCACCAGATGGTGAAGAACCACTTATCTTCAGCTGTGACGGGCTGGACCCGCTTAGTTCTACTGGGCATATGTTCTGAACGAAAATACGCTGTTCTTCCAAGGACTCCCCGGTGATAGCCGGATCAATGTCAGATGACTTTATTCTACCGTGTTCGTAGCGTGCTGAAAATCCTGCCGGGCCACTGTGTCTGAGTGCACAGAGTCTAGCGTCAGAGTCTTGTAGTGCCAGAGTTGATTCCAGTAACGAGACTGCCTCTGGTTCAAAAATGGTTTCCCTGCGCATTTTCAGGATACCCCTCGGCAGGGGGCTTGTCGCAAGGCCCCGGGTAGGGCTCATAATCGATACTTGCCTCTGCCTCATTGCCTACCTCAGGAGCCCACCATAGTGCCTTCGATCAACGCCACTTTCAGCTATTTCCTGCTCGCTGAAGACAGGTTTAATGAGGTAGCCGAAGACGATCGCCACCTCGCAGTGGTCGCAGCGCGCGTGGAGCAGTTGCACCGAGTGGCCGCGCAACAACTGTTCCTGGCCGGCCAACAGCCAGCTGGGGTTCTGCAACAATCCTTAGATCGCAATGTGCGGATGCAGACACTTGCCCGCCGGTTGCGTCAGCTTGACCAGCTGGGGCCGAAAGCGTGTCTCGGGTTCATGCTCACTACCGCCGGCGAAAGGTTTTACGTTGGCCGAGCTGGGTTGTCAGATGAGTACGGCAACCAGCTGATGATTGACTGGCGTGCTCCCGCGGCTCGTCCATTCTTCTCGGCAACTCACGCACAACCGGAAGGATTGGCTCTGCGTCGTCGTTATCGATGGCGCGCTGAAAAGATCGTTCACTTCTGGGACGAGGTCTTCGATGTGGAGCAGTTGGGCCACAGTTCATCATTGGACGAGCATTCAGCATTCATTGCTTCCTTAGGAGCCGAGCGGAACGGGCGCATGAGTGATGTACTTTCCACCATTCAGGCCGATCAGGATGCGATCATTCGTAGCTCTTCGCGCGGTGCTCTTGTAGTTGACGGCGGTCCAGGCACCGGCAAAACTGTTGTCGGGTTGCATCGCGCCGCGTTCATGCTGTATTCCGATGCCCGACTGCAATCTCAGCGCGGCCGGTTATTAGTCGTGAGCCCCCACACTTCCTACAGCTCCTACGTGGCCGATGTACTGCCCAACCTTGGCGAAGACGACGTACTGGTCGCCACGTTAGCGCAAATGGTTCCTTTCACTGCGGATCAAACAGATGAAGATGAACTACTGTCCTCTATCAAGGGGTCGGTGGCGATGGTGGAAGCAGTCCGGAAAGCGGTGGGCGTTTTTGAACAGCCTCCCTCCGCCAGTCTAAGCATCAACACCGGCTGGGGACATGTTGATCTCACCCCCGGCGACTGGTCAGCCGCCCAGTCAATGATCGATCAGCACACACCACACAATGAGAACCGAGCACCACTGAAAGATGCCCTCATTGAACTGCTCATCCCCCGCGTCACCCACAATCAACAAGAACTCACTCATGTGCGCAGAGCCTTAGAGGTAAACCTCGAACTTAGTGCGTGGCTCGATGAGCACTGGCCCATCATTGAGGCTCAAAACCTTCTGCGAGCGCTCTACCAAACCCCACAATTACTCGCGTACTGCGCACGGGATCTTGAGGTAGCCCAGCGCGATGCATTGCTCAATGCATCGGCAGGTGCCGGTTGGACGCCCGCTGATCTACCGTTGCTTGATGCGGCCCAGCATGTCCTGGGTGATCCTAACTCTCAGTGGCGGCACCAGCGTGAACGTGCAGAGCATGATCGGGCCGCAGCCAATGTGCGAGATGTTGTGGAAGACCTCATCTCCTCCGCCGATGATCTTGAGGATCTTTCCTCCCAACTACGTAACCCGGATCTCCAGGACTATCTGGTGTCACAGTTGGCAACTAGTGAGACCACTCCGGATCTTTTGACCGGGGTCTTCAGTCACGTGATTATCGATGAAGCCCAGGATTTGAGCGACGCGCAGTGGGCGATGGTGTTGCGACGCTGCCCTTCTGTAAGTCTGACTATTGTCGGTGACCGTGCACAGAGCGTCTCGGGATTTCTCGATTCTTGGCCAGAACGATTAGCTCGGGCAGGCATTTCGCAAGTCAGAGTTAGCTCGTTGAACATCAATTACCGCACCACCTCGCAGGTCATGGAATCAGCGGCCACGGTGATTCGTACGGCACTGCCCGATGCCAATATCCCAACTTCCTTACGTACCGACGGCCAGCCGGTACGTCGGGCACGTCCGGAACAGTTGGAACAGATTCTCGATCAATGGTTGGCAGAGAATCCCCTTGGTGTAGCCGCGCTCATCGGGTATCCGCACAAACTTTCGAAGCCGCGTTTGTCAGTGCTATCCCCTGAGGAAGCTAAAGGGTTGGAATTTGATCTGGTCGTTGTTTACCGTCCTGAAAATTTTGGTCATGGACTACCCGCCGCAGTGCGAAAGTACGTTGCCATGACCCGTGCCACCGCCGAATTGGTGATTCTCACGGATCTAGGTGACCAGGAGATTTAGTAGGCTGTGCGCTATGGACTCTTCTGCACTTAGCTGGCCGTTAACGGCTAAACAACACCGGTTGTTTGCCTCACCTACGGTACTTCGTAGCGGACAGCATCTGGTGACGGCAATCCTGCTACTCATCGCGCTGCTCCGCGAGCTAACGGGCGTGGAAGCTTTCTGGCCAGTAGTGATCTCTTCGGTGGTCTTCGCTTTCTGGTACACCGCCGGTTTCATCGGGATGGCCAAAACTCAAGCACAGCGACTTCCTTTGTGGTGGTTGGCGGGACTGTTAGCTATCTGGGCCGCCATGTTGTGGGTCAGCCCCGAGTTTATGTGGTTGGCGTTCAGCCTGTGGCTTTTACTTGGCCATCAACTACCGTTCTTCCCCTCAATCCTTTGGTCAGTTGTGGTGTACGCGCTAACCATTGTGGCGCCTTATCTACATCAGGGACAGACCAATATCGCAGCCATTGCTGGCCCTATGGTGGGAGGTATCTTCGCCTGGGGTATTTCGCGAGGCTATCTGATGCTTGAACGCGACGCACAACTACGGCAGAACCTTGTCGAATCACTAATCCGGGCCCAAGATGAAATGTCCGCGATGCAAGAAGAATTAGCCCGTTCACAACATGAGGCCGGCGTGGCCGTGGAACGAACACGCCTGTCCAGGGAAATACATGACACCATCGCGCAACAGCTCTCATCCATCGGCCTGCATGCCAAGGCAGGGTTGGCCGCGCAAGATCTGCATAAGAGTAGCCAAGCACTGCAACGAATTGATGAGCTATCTGGAGAAGCACTAGTTGACCTGCGTCGAATCATCGCTGCGCTGGCGCCGGCCGAACTGGACACCCAGGCGCTGGGTTCAGCCCTTGAACGTATACTAAATAAGTTTGAGCAGGATACAGGGATCCACACCCGGTTAAACATCGATGAAGGTTTGCCAGTATTGGAGCCATCAGTACAGATCGCGTTGCTCCGCACCGCCCAATCAGCCTTATCAAATGTCCAACGTCATTCAAAGGCCGCGACGGTGGCCATCAATTTGACCGCCGCTGCCAACGAGATTCGCATGGATATTGTTGATGATGGGGTGGGCTTCACTCCCTCCGAAGTTCGCAAAGAAACACCTAACCAGGAAGGTGGCTATGGGCTAAAGGCCATGGCCGCCCGGTTGAGACAGCTCAATGGTGGTCTTGACGTTGAAAGTTCACCCGGTGAAGGTACGGCACTGTGCGCCCACCTGCCATTGTTACTAGTGAAAGAGAACTAATGATCCGAATCCTGCTCGTTGATGACCACCCGATTGTCCGTACCGGTTTGCGCTCACTGTTTGATAACTACGAAGACATCGAGGTGGGGGGCGAAGCATCCACTGGTGAAGAAGCAGTGGATTTCGTCAAGAGCACTACCGTGGATGTAGTACTCTGCGATCTACGGTTGGGCGCAGGCATGAATGGTGCCGAAACCACCGCGGCCATCGCCAAGCTGCCACGAGCACCACGCGTGCTGATCCTCACTACCTTTGATAAGGATGCAGAAATTCTTGCCTGCATCGAAGCAGGTGCCAGTGGCTACCTGCTCAAAGATGTCAGTGCACAGACCATCGTTGAATCAATTCGTGCCGCAGCCCAAGGCCAGCTAGTCCTGGCGCCTGAGATGACGCAACGCGTCTTGGCGGGCATGCGAGCACCCAAAGTGGAGCTCACCGCCCGGGAACATGATGTGTTGCAACAGCTAGCCACCGGCAACGGAAATAAGCAGATTGCCAAGGTCCTCTTCGTCTCCGAAGCCACGGTCAAAACCCACCTGGTACATATTTTTGACAAGCTTCAAGCCACCTCACGCACGGAGGCTATTATCAAGGCTCGTGAACTGGGTCTGGTCTAAAACTATTCGGCTCGCCCGAGCCAGCCTCAACCATTTGGTTGATCTTTCTTTCACCCCATTCCACGACGGCAAAGAAAGCGAAAACTAGTTGACTGGAAACTATGAAAACTCCAGTCTTAACCCGGCTCAGCCGGTCCCTAACCAGTAAACGGGGCGCTCGGCTTTGGACCGCAGGCATCACCGTCGTGGTGGTCTTGATCTTTGGCATTCTCAGTGGGGTTCAGGCCCCAAAACGTGCTGGCGGAACACTCGTTGAAGGTTCCGATTCGGCCCAAGTAGCCCAAATCATCGACACCAATTCGAGCAACAACGATACGACTGCACTGTTAGTTGCCAGTGGTACCAACGGGCAGAAAGTCAGCCCCGCTGCTTCACAAGAGCTCAGCGATCACTTCAAGGACATGTCCAAGCAACTGTCCGTGAAAGTTGGGCAGCCACTAGCCAGCGAAGACTCAGCAGCTCTGATGGTGCCGATTACTTGGAATACCGTCTCAGATGATGCTGACCGCTCCACGCTCAGCGATATCAGAAACTGGATCTCTGATCATCCAGTGGTTAATGTTGACCAGCAGGTGACCGGTTCCACCGCCTTCGCAGTGGATATCACTCAGGCATTTGCCGGAGCAAACTTCACGCTCTTGGCAGTGACCATCTTGATTGTCGCAATCCTACTGATTGTCACCTACCGCTCCCCCGTGTTGTGGCTATTGCCGCTCACAGTGGTTGGCTTGGCCGACGGAACGACATCAAAGATTGCCAATCTTCTAGGTAACTGGCTTGGATTGCACTTCGATTCAGGCGTGTTGAGCGTCCTCGTCTTTGGTGCGGGTGCCAATTACGCGCTGCTACTGATTTCGCGCTATCGCGAAGAACTTCGCCATAATGATAAGCACCGCACCGCGCTGGGCCGCGCATGGGTATCTAGCTTTGAAGCAATCCTCACTTCAAACCTCACCGTCGTCTTCGCGCTACTCACCTTGGGTCTGGCCATGATGGAAGACACTCGCGGTTTGGGAATCGTCTGTGCTGTTGGGCTTCTGATCGCGGCATCCTTCGTGTTGCTATTGTTGCCACCGGTGCTCGCCATGGCTGGCCGCAAGGCATTCTGGCCTCTGATTCCGCGTCCAGGTCAGGCCGAGCCGAAAGAAAACATCTTCGCTCGTATGGCTTCGGCCGCGATGCGCAAACCATTACTGAATTTCGCGTCATTGGCTCTACTCTTGGTCATCCTGGTTGGTTCTCTAGCCGGAACGAGTTTGGGCTTGGATCAAACTCAACAGTTTAGGACTCCCACAGAGTCGGCCAGCGCCATGACTACGCTGGTGGAACATTTCCCCGCCGGCGAAGCGCAGCCGATCACGGTCCTAACCGATGACAGCAATTCCACTGACCTGCGTCAAGACATGGCTAAGTTGCCCAACGTTGCCCGAGTCTCAGACCCTTCCGAAATTGCAGGAACGCCATGGCAACAGTTCATGGTGGTAACTTCCGCAGACCCTGTCTCTGCGCAGGCGTTGGAACTGGTCAAGAACCTAAGGAAAGTCTCGGCTGATCAAACAGATGCTTCCGTGCTCGTCGGAGGACAGATTGCCGAACAATACGACTCAGACCAGGGCCACCTGCGCGATCTATTACTAATTGCACCGTTGATCATGCTGATCTGTTTCATCGCTCTGGGTTGGCTGACGCGCTCATGGCGTACTGCCCTGACTTTAGGGCTGGTCAACTTGCTCAGTGCCGCAGCAGCCATTGGTATCGGGTCTTTGGTATCTTCGTTGGTATTTTCGGTCGATGCCTTAGACATCCAAGTTCCGTTGCTGGCCTTCGTCTTCCTTGTTGCACTGGGTGTTGACTACACCATCTTCTTCACCCAACGCGTGCAACAAAATACCGCGACTATGCCGTTGCGACAGGCAGTAAGCCAAGCAGCCGCTCACACCGGTTCTGTCATCACTAGCGCGGGCTTGGTGCTAGCTGGCGTCTTTGCCGCCTTGGCCGCTTTACCACTAATGGTGCTCGGACAGCTTGGACTCATCGTTGGTTTGGGCGTCCTGCTCGATACCTTCGTGGTTCGTACGCTCTTGCTACCGGCGCTCTTCGCTTCCCTGGGACATTCGGGCCGCCCACTGTTCGGCTCACGTCACTCAAAAAACATCGCCGCCTCCGATTCAGATAACAAGGAGATCATCTTCCATGCGTAAACTCGTCAACATTGCCTTCAGCTACATGCTGGTCGGTGTAGCTTCAGGACTGTTCTACCGTGAGTTCAGCAAAAACAACGACTTCCCAGAAGGAAGCTACTCGCAACTGTCAATCGTCCATACCCACTTGCTGGTCTTGGGGTTCTTGGTCTTCCTCCTAGTGCTACTACTGGAGAAAGCATTCAATCTTAGCCAACACCGCAAGCTCTACACTTGGTTCCTCTGGACCTACAACGCAGGCGTCATTCTCACCGCGGCGATGATGACCACGCACGGAATGCTCACCATCCTCGGTATTGAGTCAAGCAAGATGATCTCCGGGATCGCGGGACTTGGACACATGTCTCTGACTGCAGGAATGATTCTCCTGTTCGTTATGCTCCGTCGTAGCGTGTCAGATAAGAAGCAGACCGTGAAACCTCAGCTGGATCCAGCAACCAACTAATCACGCATTTTCACTATCCATGGTGCGCCCGTCAGAATGACGGGCGCACCATAAGAAAAAAATGAGTCCCACCACGCCCAAGGCGAGCATGGCGTTGAGGAAGAGGCGGCAGTTCTGGATGATCTTGGTCTTCACTGGTCGCTGTACCGGATATGGTGAAGATGGTGTAGCCACCGAGGCACTGGGAAGCGTCAAAGCTAAAGCAATAACAATGGCAACTACCACTGCATAAGTCGCCAGAAATAATCCCGGAGTCGGGACACGCACCTCTTCTATCCAGACGCTGGGTTCAACCCAAACACCGTTGCGCAGAAACGGAATGACCAACGGCAGGTATGGCAAAGCAAGAAGATCGCCAGTCCCTGCCCCTGGTGCTCACGCCCGTATAGCCGCGTACCATCGCTCAGATGACGCAGGGTGTTGCCGAAACTGCTACGCATCGACTTGCTCCTTTTTAGTGGAACTACCCCGGGGAGGTATTCACTGATCGAAATTTGCACCTACCGGATCGATCCACTTTTGAAACCAAAAATAATTGATGACTAGGAAGTTCTACTTCTATCCTTAGCCGAAGCGTACCAGTTGCCATCCAAGAATTCTCGATTAAAACGAAACTCCCTTGCTCACCAACGACAGTTGATGACCAAGGGAGTTTTCAAGAGTCTGGGGTGAAGTTTACAGACTCTCAGCTAGTTTTTTTGCTCGGGAGAATTCCAGCATCTCCTGGCGTTCCACTACCTTGACACGATCACGAGTGATATCACCGAAGCGGGTGGAAACTGTTCCCTGAGCCGCTCCCAATTCCTTCTCGTGCTCGTCCAGGTTCTTCCAGCCCTCCCAGTCTGAGAAGGCAACCCCACGGCTTTCGAGCAAGTCGGCAATGCCCTGCGAGGATTCCGGTTCTGCCAGAGCAGTTAGGTCTTCCAGCAGGTGGGTGATGGTCTCAAGGGCGTCGCCCTTGGTGTGACCAATCAGGCCGATAGGTCCACGCTTAATCCAACCCGTGGCGTAAAGACCTGGAACATGTGTGCCAGCAGCGTCGAGAACGCGGCCTTCAACATTTGGCAGTACGCCCTTTGCACCGTCGTACTCGATGTCATCCACTGCGGAACCAAAGTAGCCAACTGCACGGTAGATAGCCTGCAATGGGTATTCAACAAATTCTCCGGTACCACGGGCTCCCCCGTTGCCGTCCAACTCGTTGCGCTCAACCTTCAGGCCGGTGACCTTACCGTCTTCACCCAGTACCTCAACTGGCGACTGCAGGAAGTGCAGGTGCAGACGACGCGATGCGCTTGGAGCCTCTTCGCGCTCTTCTTGTTCGATGAGCCAGTTGGTCAACGTGGAGACCATGGTCTTGGTCTGGTTGTTGGTCTTCATGGCTTCGTCCGAAGCCTTGTCGAATTCGAAGTCCTCTGGGTACAGCACGATGTCTACATCCTTGGAGTGCGAAAGTTCGCGCAGTTCCAAAGGAGTGAACTTAACCTGAGCTGGTCCGCGACGGCCGAAGACGTGCACGTCGGTGACGGCCGAGTCGTTCAGCTGCTGGTAGATGTGTTCTGGAATTTCGGTTTCCAGCAACTGGTCAGCATGCTTGGACAGGATGCGGGCCACGTCGAGGGCCACGTTGCCGTTACCAATCACAGCAACTTCCTTGGCCGACAGGTCCCAGTTCTTATCGGCATCTGGGTGAGCGTCGTACCAGGAAACGAAATCTGCGCCACCGAAGGAGCCTTCGAAGTCGATGCCTGGGATGTTCAGGTCGGCATCCTTCTGTGCACCGGTGGAGATAATGACTGCGTCGTATCGTGCGCGCAGGTCATCAAGGCTGATGTCGCGGCCCAAACCAACGTTGCCGTAGAAATCGATCCAGTCGTTGTTCAGCACCTTGTGCAGGGCATTGATAATGCCCTTGATACGTGGATGATCTGGCGATACACCGTAACGGATCAGACCGAAAGGAGTAGGCAGTTCATCAAAGAGGTCCACGTGTAGCTTCAGTTCACCGCTGGCAACTGGCTGGCTCTTGCTCAGCAAGTCTGCTGCGTAGATTCCGGCAGGACCGGCTCCAACGATGGCTACACGCAGTGCCCGGGAGGCCAGGTGCTCAGGGACGATAATTTCACTCATCAAACAACTTCTCTTTCTTAGTCAACGAATGAGGCCGGCTCGGTGGCATCGGCGTTCTCTAGCGGCAGGAGGTCTACCAATTGGTCGGAGGCTTCCGGGGCTAGCCGAACGACATCACCGATGACGATGACGGCCGGATTCGCCACTGCGGCCTTGCGGCCGCGCACTACAATCTCTTCTAGCGTACCGATAGTTGTGCGCTGCGTCTGTGAGTAACCTCGCTCAACTATCGCAATTGGTGTACTTGACGGCAAACCTCGGGTAAGCAATGTCTCAACAATTAGTGTCAGATTTGATACTCCCATCAACACTGCGAGGGTGTGATCGGAGCGAATCGGCACGTCTGCCAGTTCAGCGTGACCGCTTACCACGGTGAACCCAGCGGCGATTCCACGGTGGGTCACTGGGATTCCAGCGGCTCCGGGAACCGAAATTGCGCTGGTGATCCCCGGGATCACACGGGTACGGATCCCGTATTGGGCAGCGTAGAGCATTTCTTCTCCACCACGGCCCAGAACAAATGGGTCTCCGCCTTTGAGCCGGACCACGTGTTTTCCTTCAAGTGCGTATTTGACCAACAACTCGTTGGTCTCGTCTTGAGTTTTTACATGGCAACCCGGTGACTTACCTACGTTAATAACAAGAACATCATCAGAAAGGTCCGCCAATAATGCTGTAGGCCCAAGTCGGTCCGCTAGTACAACATCAGCCGACAAGAGCGCCTTGTAGCCGGCGACTGTAATTAATTCAGGATCGCCCGGGCCACCGCCAATGAGGGTGATATGTCCTTTAGCCATTGCTTTCTCCAGTTCGACTCATTCCACGATCACGCAAGAGCTTGCGTTCAATCGGGGCAAAAAATACTAATTCAATCAACACGCCGACCAACAAGATGGTCAGGATCACCAGCATGACCAGTGACAGGTCTGCTAGGTCGCGTCCGCGCTGCAATAATGAGCCAACGCCAAGAGCAAGCGAGCCACCCACGGCAATCAATTCCGCAGCCATCAGTGAACGCCAGGCGAAAGCCCACCCTTGGCGCAAACCTGCGACGTAGCCAGGCATTGCTGCTGGTAACTCAATGTGCATCACGTGCTCCCACTTAGAAGCTCCGAGCACCTTCGAAAGTGCCTTGTACTGTGCGGGAATCATGTCGATGCCGGAGAGCAAACCGTTGATGATCGAAGGAATCGCGCCAAGCAACAAGACGGTATAAATGGTGGCATCACTCAAACCGAAGAGGATGATCGCTGCCGGTACCCAAGCGATGGATGGTAGGACCTGCATCGCTGAAACCAGCGGGCCTACACCTTTACGGAGCAAGGGCTGGTGAGCCAGAAGCAAAGCAATCGGGGTTGCGATAATCACCGCAATCGCAAAGCCACTCACGGCCCGGAACAGTGAATTTCCGATCGCCGACAGCAGCGAACCATCGGCAAGCAATTGTGGAAGTTTCGCTGCGACGGACAATGGGCCAGGGAACAAATCTTCACGCAGAGGGCTGACCCAAGAAATGATCTGCCACAGACTCAGGAGCACTATAACGGTGAGTACTGGTGCGACCCATGAATCAAGGCGATTGTTAGGACGTAGTTTGATTGTCCGTACAGGAGCCAAGTCAGTGCGTGATTCGGTCAGTGAGCTCATGTTTCCTTTGCTCCTTTCTGAGGATAGTAGTCAGTTCATCCGCCAAGGCTGCTGCTTGGGTCGGGTTATTGCGTAGGTCATCGGTGATGCGACGCGTTTCGAGAATGCGCCCTGGATGTGAGGACAGGACCAGGATTCGCCCCGATAGTCGGATTGCTTCGCGCACGTTGTGAGTGACAAAAATGATGGTTTTGCCGGTTTGGCCCCACAGAGAGCGCAATTGCTCATGAAGCATGTCGCGCGTGATCGCGTCCAGGGCGGCAAATGGCTCATCCATCAAAAGCACCTGCCGGTCTTGTGCCAAAGCTCTAGCCAGGGCCACACGCTGTCGCATGCCACCGGAAAGTTCATGAGGCTTCTTGTCGCTGGCATGGCCCAATTGCACGAGGTTCAGTAGTTCCTCAACGCGTTCTTCACGTTCTTGGACCGGCTTGCCAGCAAGCTTAAGCGCCAAATCTACGTTTTGACTGGCGGTGAGCCATGGCAAAAGATTGGCATCTTGAAACATGAAGGCCGCACCATCTTTGGGCACTTCAAGCCAACCGGAGCTCGGGGCTAGCAGGCCGGCGATCATGTTCAGCAGGGATGATTTACCGCAACCCGAAGCACCTAAAACTGCGACAAATTCACCATCGTCAATTTCCGTGCTCAGCCGGTCGATGACCAATCCGGTGCCTGGATAGCTCAGGGAAACTTCATTAAGTAGAACTCCCATTACTGCTCCTGTTGTTCAAGAAAACGTGAATCTACAAGTCCATCGGCATTTCCTCCGGCGCCAACCTCCACGGCCAACGCATGATCTACCAGAGTCTGGTAGGTCTCAGGTAGTGGGTCCTGGCTGAAGTGCACTTGTTTGAGCGCCTGGGCGATCACGGATTCGTCAAATGAGCTTCCGTTGGCCTTGACCAGTGCCTTCTGTACCGCCGATAGCTTCTGCTTTTCATCAGCGTTATTAAGCCATTCAATGGCCTCAGTGTTGGCATCAACCAATTTCTGCACGGTGTCCGGGTGGGAAGCCATGAATTCCTTGGACACCACCAGAACGGTGGTCGGGAATTTGCCTTCGGGCCACAGCTGCGCTTCGTTGACCAGTCGATGTGCATCATTCTTCTCGATGAGCAATGAAGCATAAGGCTCTGGAAGCCACGCACCATCAATTTCTCCACGGCCAAAAAGCTGTGCCACGGTGCCGTTGGAGCTTGGCGTGACCGTTGCGTCTTGCTTCAAGTCCAGCTCCTTCAGGTAATTGCGCAAGGCAACATCCTGAGTTCCACCGAACTGCGGGCTGGCCAGGTTGCTACCAGCTAGCTGTTCTGGCTTCGTGATGTCCTTGTTCACGACCAAACTCGCACCACCATAGGCCACACCGGAGACAATATTTAATGACTCCCCGTGGCTGGACAGGTAACTGTTTAATGCCGGATTAGGTCCGAGGTATGCTGCGTCGATGGCCCCAGAATTTAGTGCCTCTACGGCCGCCGGTCCTGCATTGAAGATCTGGCTCTGAAATTTCGTGCCGTCTTCATCAAGATGCTTCTGAAGAATGCCTTCCGACTCTGAAATCAAAGCTGGCGCATGGGTGAGATTGGCGAAGTAACCGATCTTCAGCTCCGCAGCCGGCCCACGATCTGCTGCCTGCGCAGGCACTTCGTTAGGACTAGGCAGGAAGGAAGTCACCACGGCAGCAGCGGTCAGCGCGCCCACCGCGACTAGTCCCAGAATTCGGCCACGAAAGCCGGTCTTCTGCCCATGTGATGTCAGACGAATTCGGTCGCTATTACTGCTGGATTCAACAGCATCAGGCTGCTTCATGTTTTTCCTCGATGATCCCCGCGGCGAGAGTACGCCCGGTGGTTGGATCGATCAGCAAGAAGCTACCGCCGGTACGAGAGGAGGCGTACTCCTCGATAGCCAAGCCTGCCTGACTACGCAGCGTAATCCGGCCCAGATCGTTCAGTTCCAGGCTGTCTGCCGGTTGCTGCGAGTAATCGGCCACATTGATCACGTGTTCAATGGTTGACAGCTTAGCCGCCGAAACCTTGGTGCCATGCTTGATCAACAGTCTTTGACCGTTGGTGAGCTTGACCGGATCCAGAACGCAAATGTTGGCTTGGAATTCGCGCTGGGCGGTAGGTAGTTCACCAGCGACAATGGTGTCACCGCGAGCAATGTCCAAGTCGGTTTCGAGCTCTAGGACGATCGCTTCCCCGGCCTGTGCACTCTGTGCGGAACCAGCAGGTGTGCTGATGGCTTTGACACGGCTGGCTACCGGTTGCCCGTTGGAGAGCACCTGTACGCGGTCCCCCACATTCAGAGTCCCATCAACTAGGGTTCCGGCGTATCCGCGGTAGTCGCGGTAAACTTCTGGGTCAAGGCCCGGAGCCAGTGCGCCCTGAGGACGAATCACGTATTGGACGTCCAACCGTGCGGTGCCACCGCCGAGCTTGGGCTCTAGTTCTTCAAGCAATCCCAGCAGGGTTGGGCCGGTGTACCAGGTCGCCGTCAAGGATGGCTCAACTACGTTATCTCCCTGCAATGCGGAGACTGGGATCACCGTGGTGGCTTGAATTCCCAATTCGGTAGCCAAGGAGAGCACTTCCGATTCGATGGCAGCAAATGCTTGTTCGTCCCAGTTGATCAGGTCCATCTTGTTCACTGCGACCACCAACCGGGGCACGCGCAACAGGGCGAGCACGCCTAAGTGACGGCGAGTCTGTTCCAGGACCCCGTTCCGGGCGTCCACCAGCACAATGGCAGCATCCGCGGTTGACGCACCGGTGACGGTATTGCGGGTGTACTGAACGTGTCCTGGGCAGTCGGCAAGAATAAAGGAACGCTTGTCGGTAGAGAAGTAGCGGTAGGCCACGTCGATGGTGATGCCCTGCTCGCGTTCGGCGCGCAGACCATCGGTCACTAGGGCAAGGTCAAGAGTACCGTCGGCACCGCCGAAGCCTCGCTCAGCGCTGGTACGGGCAATGTCGTCCAGTGAGTCGGCAAGGATCGCTTTGGCATCGTGCAGGAGTCGGCCAACCAGGGTGGACTTGCCGTCATCCACCGAACCGGCGGTAGCAATGCGCAAAAGTGTGGTGGTCATTTTTAGAAGTATCCTTCGGTCTTGCGGTCTTCCATTCCCGCGGCGGAAATGCGGTCGTCGGCGCGGGTGGCTCCACGTTCGGTGACGGTGGCGATAGCTAATTCGTCGAGCACCTTCGCGACGTTATCTGCTTCAGAAAGCACGGCACCGGTGCAGCTGGCATCGCCCACGGTGCGATAGCGAACCTGCTTGATGACTACTGGCTCGTCTTCATTGGGCTGGCTGACCGGGGTGAGAGCCCGCCACATGCCATCGCGTTCAAAGACCTGGCGACAATGCGCAAAGTAGATCGAAGGAAGCTCAATGTTTTCGCGTTGGATATAAGCCCAGATATCGCGTTCGGTCCAGTTGGAAATGGGGAAAGCGCGTACGTGCCAGTCCGGCTCATGACGGCCGTTGTACAGGCTCCAAATTTCAGGGCGCTGATTGCGTGGATCCCACACACCGAACTCGTCACGCAAAGATAGGATGCGCTCCTTGGCGCGGGCCTTGTCCTCGTCACGGCGAGCCCCACCAAAGACAACATCAAATCCGTTGTTTTCAATGGTGTCCAACAGGACGCGGGTCTGCAGTCGGTTACGGGTTCCATCGGGCAATTCGGTCAATTCACCGCGGTCGATGTATTCCTGTACCGAACCGACCACAAGGTTCAGACCGTACTTCTGTACGACCGAATCACGGAAATTGAGTACTTCCGCAAAGTTGTGGCCGGTGTCGATGTGCACCACAGGGATGGGAACGCGCAGGGGTGCCACGGCCTTGGCCAGTAAGTGCAGAACCACCACGGAGTCTTTACCACCGGAGAAGAGCAGACCTGGCTTCTCAAATTCGGCGAGTACTTCGCGGATGATGTGAATGGATTCGGCTTCCAGGGCGTCCAAGACGCTGCGCTGGGTGCCGGTGGGGGCGTTAGCGGTAATAGTCATGGTGTGCTCCTTAGATGTGAAGGCCGCATTCGGTCTTGTTCAGTCCAGCCCAACGGCCAGCGCGGGGGTCTTCACCCTCGGCCACCGGGCGGGTGCATGGTTCGCAACCAATGGATGGGTAACCGTTGGAGAGCAGCAGGTTCACTGGGACCTGCTTGTCGGTGGCATAGTCGATCAGCTCATCAAAGCTCCACGGTGCCAAGGGGTTGAACTTGATCAGCCCGTTCTTCTCATCAAAGGTCACTAGTGGAGTATTGGTGCGTGTCGGTGCTTCATCCCGGCGAACCCCGGTGAACCAGGCGCTGTATCCTTTAAGGGACTTAGCTAGCGGATCTACCTTGCGCATCTGGCAGCACTGGGTCGGGTTACTCGCGAAGAGGTCTTTTCCGTACTTAGCATCCTGTTCAGCCACGGTCAGTTCTGGCAGCACGTCAACGACATTGACGTCCAAGACGCGGGCGACTTCATCACGGGTGCTGTGTGTTTCAACAAAGTGGTAGCCGGTGTCCAGAAAGAGTACATCGACCTTGGGTAGCTGCTCGGAAACTACGTGTGGCAATACCGCGTCAGCCATGGAGCAGGCCACGGCGACTTCGGTGGGGTCCAAATGCTTGGCGGCGAAGGCGACGACCTCGGCAGCAGTGGCGTCCCAGGCAAGTTCTTCGGCTCCTAGCCGTGCGATTTCACGCAGTTCAGCTTCGCTCCGGGTGCGGTTTGGGGTCTGTTGGCTCATTTCAGTTCATCCTCTTCGGCACGGTGGGCCCAGGCGGCGAAGGATTCGCCTTCTGCGGCCGAAGCCGAGTAGTTTTTGACAACACGTTCTACGTATTCGGGGAGTTCGTCGGCGGCGACCTTGAGGCCACGGACCGTGCGCCCCAGGGTGGCTTCACCATTTTCAAATCCGGCCAAGGCGCCACCGAGGTGCACCTGGAAACCGGAGACCTGTTCACCTTGCTCATTGGTGATCAGTTGGCCCTTGAAGCCCACGTCTGCGGTCTGGACTCGGGCGCAAGAGTTCGGGCACCCGTTGACATGCAGGGACAGCTGGCGAGGTAGCTTGCCCTCATGGTCAGCCAGGCGTTCCTCAATTTTGGCGACCGCATCAATCATGGTGTCTTTGGTGTCCACGATGGCCAGCTTGCAAAATTCAATGCCGGTGCATGCGATAGCAGAGCGCTTAAAGAGGCTCGGATAAGCCTCCAAGCCCAAGGTACGAGCCGTGCCAACAAAGTCTTTAACCTGATCTTCGGCGATATCCAACGCGATGATCTTCTGGTGCGGGGTGGTACGCAGTCGCGTTGAACCATGAGCCTCAGCCAAATCAGCAAGCGCCGTCAGCGTCGTTCCCGAGACACGGCCTGCCGGTGCGGTCAGCCCGATGTAGAAGTTACCGTCCTTCTGCTCGTGAACACCGCTGTGATCCCCAGCTTCAGTGGGTTGATCCGGTAGCGGGCCATCAGGCAGTTCATAGCCCAAGTATTCATCTTGCAGCACCTGGCGCATTTTTTCGGTGCCCCAGTCGGCCAGCAGGAATTTGAGGCGGGCCCGGTTACGCAGCCGGCGGTAACCGTAATCACGGAAGATGGAGACGATGCCTTCCCAGACATCTGGGGCTTGCTCTTCGGTGACAAAGGCACCGAGTCGTTCACCTAGACGCGGGTTGGCGGACAGTCCACCGCCCACCCACAGGTCGTAGCCGGGACCCAGTTCGGGGTGCACGGTACCGATCAATGCGATGTCGTTGATTTCGTGCACCACGTCTTGGCTGGGGTGGCCGGTCACGGCGGTTTTGAATTTGCGTGGCAGGTTCGCAAATTCTGGTTTGCCGATGTAGCGGCGGGAGATTTCAGCAATGACCGGACTTGGATCAATGATCTCGTCCTTGCTAATACCGGCAACTGGTGATCCTAGGATCACGCGGGGCACGTCGCCGCAGGCCTCGGTGGTGTGCAGCCCGACAGCCTCAAGACGCCGCCAAATCTCTGGGACGTCAACCACGTCAATCCAGTGCAGCTGTACGTTCTGGCGGTCCGTCAAATCTGCGGTGTCGCGAGCGAATTCTGTGGAGATTTCTCCGATGACGCGCAGTTGCTGCGTGCTCAGCGCGCCACCGTCGATGCGAACGCGAAGCATGAAGTAGCGATCTTCGAGTTCTTCAGGGCTCAGCGTCGCGGTCTTGCCGCCGGGGATGCCCTGGGCACGTTGGGTGTAAAGCCCCCACCAACGGAAGCGTCCGTGCAGATCCTCTGGATCAATGGAGTCGAAGCCCTGCTTCGAGTAGATTTCCTCGATGCGTTGGCGCACGTTCAGGCCGTTGTCGGCGGCCTTCATCTCTTCGTTGGCGTTCAACGGTGCGGGTCCGTCGATCTTCCATTGACCGTTGGGCTTTGCCGCCCTTTTAGGACGAGCGGGTGTGGTTGTCTGCGTCATGCCATCCAGCGTAGGAACTGACCCCAGGGGGTCAGCAACCACGAGTAGTCACATGACTGTTGGTTGACTACAGACTGAGAACTTCGTCATCTGGCGACATAAAACCCGCCGTTTTAAGCGTCTCTTTAAGTCGTATAAGGAAACATTGCGCAATAGTTACGTCAGGCAGAAGTGGCTTTGTCACCACTTCGGCTCCCGTGCTAACCAGCTTGTTCTGGAAGTACCCGTCGGCCAACAAGGAACTCAGAACAAGTACCGGGCGTTTGCTGGCGTTCTGAACCACGTCGGAAATTCGAGGATTTGCCCCAGCACAGTAGCCAACAGTCACTTCACGATCTAGGATGCGCGAAATCTGCGCGGCAAGATCTTGGATCTGATTTTGACCGATCTCCAACCGGGTGCCGGCACCGGCCAGAGCAAGCACCGGATCATCGTCTAGGTACGCTTGCGCTCGGTCCGCGAGGACCTGAGCCAACTGCGGGGTTGGACCTAACGGACCGGCCGCCACGGTATTGGCTCTCGAATCCACTGCCTGTTTGATGTCTGAGGTCGTGTGCACCCCATCGGAAACTAGTAGCGGGAGAACCACTGCGGCTTCTTTTTCTGGCAAGGAGGCAACAACGTCTTCCAATGAGGGCTGTTGTACATCCACATAGGCTTCATGCCATATCAAGGATGCTGCAATTTGGTCCTTAGAAAGCTCTTCTAACTGGGCCCGCAATTCATGGATCAGTTGTTGACCATGCTCGTTGTCAGTACCGTGCGAGGTAGCAACTACGTGAATAACGCGCTGATCTGTTTGGCTCATGGGTAAATCCTCACCATCGGAGTACACATTGGTTGTTACTGGTTATTTCGCGTTGCGAATCAGCTTGTGGTTCGCAGCCTGCGCCTGTGGTCGAATGACGATTTCGTCGAGGTTGACGTGAGCCGGCGCGCTGACGGCGTAGCGGATGACTTCGGCAACATCTTCCGCGGTCAAAGGATTCTCCACCCCTGCGTAAACACTGTCTGCCGCGCTTTGGCTACCGAGACGTCGTAGCGAGAATTCTTCCGTTTGCACCAGTCCTGGCAGAATTTCGATGACGCGCAGGCCGTTTTCGACTTCTTCCAATCGCAAGGCTTGGGTCATGGCACGCTCTGCTGCCTTGGCTGCGTTGTATCCGCTGCCACCTTCATAGCTCGCCAGCGCTGCGGTTGAGGTTACGTTCAGTACCGTTCCTCGTGCCTGACGCAACTGTGGCAGCAAGGAACGAGTGAGTCGCATGGTTCCCATGACGTTGGCCTGCCACATGAATTCCCAGTTCTCGTCGACCGCGTCTGCCCAATATTCCGTGCCTCGTGCGCCACCGGCACAGTTCACCAGCGTGTCAACGCCGCAGGCAGCTTCAACAGCCTTGGCCAGTTCGTCCACATCATTTTGGACACTGACATCGGCAGGAAGTGCGATTGCACCAGTTTGTTGTGCGAGCTGCTCCAAGCGGTCTGCACGGCGTGCGACCGCGAAGACTGTCCATCCTTGATCGCGTAGTGCGCGAACGGTTGCTTGACCAATACCGCTAGAAGCGCCGGTGACTACTGCAGAACGTGTTGAGCTATTTTCTTTGTTGTTCATAGCGACAACTCTATGACTACTTCATTGCCAGTTGGTAAGGCATGAATTTCTCTTACATTTCAAATATGCTGAACACTGTGAACTTCGGCATTGCGCAGGCGCTTCTGCGCTTGACCGGATGAACTTATGGATCCCGGTAATGATGGTTTTCAACGGCGTTTTGTCTGCGCTTGACTCTTCGTGGCGCAAGCCATGGGAAACAATGCCTAGGTGGCTCGTAAAACATGAAAGAATAAAGCCATGGCAGAAGAAAACTTGGGCACAGACACGCCCGCAACGGTTTCCGTTCCTGACAAGCCAGCTTTGGAAGGCTTGGAAGAACGTCTTTCGTCCCGGTGGCGCACCGAGGGCACCTATCACTTCAACGAGGACACGACCCGTGAGGCCGTCTACTCCATCGATACTCCCCCGCCAACGGCATCAGGTTCGTTGCACGTAGGACACATGTTCTCCTACACGCAGACCGATGTTTTGGCTCGATACCAGCGCATGAATGGCAAGAACGTTTTCTACCCACTGGGTTGGGACGACAACGGTCTGCCAACTGAGCGCCGCGTACAGAACTACTTCGGCGTTCGTTGCGACCCAACGAAGCCATACATTGAGGGCTACCGTCCACCAGAAAAGCCGGCTAAGAACCAGCGTGACTGGGATGTCATTAGCCGAAGGAACTTCATTGAGGTCTGTGAAGAGCTAGCAGTAGAAGACGAGAAGGTCTTCGAGCAACTGTTCACCACCCTTGGTCTTTCTGTCGACTGGCGGATGACCTACCGCACGATTGATGACAATTCACGTGCTGCATCTCAGCGTGCTTTCTTGGACAATCTGGCCAAGGGCGACGCTTACATGGCCGAGGCCCCAACTTTGTGGGACGTTACCTTCCGTACCGCTGTCGCCCAGGCCGAACTGGAAGACCGTGAGATGCCGGGCGCTTTCTACCGCTACGGTTTTGACACCGAAAACGGCGAGAAGGTCTTCATCGAAACCACGCGCCCAGAGCTGTTGGCAGCTTGCGCTGCACTGGTAGCTCACCCAGATGATGAGCGTTACCAGCACCTGTTCGGAAAGACTGTTACCTCGCCAATCTTCGGCGTTCCGGTTACCGTTTACCCGCACCCGCTGGCTCAGGCCGACAAGGGTTCGGGTATCGCTATGGTATGTACCTTCGGTGACCTGACCGACGTCACTTGGTGGCGCGAACTGCAGCTTCCAACCCGTGCCATCATTGGCCGCGATGGTCGCATCCTTGCTGACACCCCTGAGTGGATCACTAGTGAGGCTGGTCAGGAAGCCTACGCCCAGATTTCTGGAAAAACTGTCTTCTCCGCCAAGGAAACCATGGTTGAGCTGCTCACCGCTGCTGGCCTGCTTGATGGTGACCCTAAGAAGATTTCCCGTCCGGTGAACTTCTTCGAAAAGGGCGACAAGCCTTTGGAAATCGTCACCTCCCGTCAGTGGTACATCCGCAACGGTGGTCGCGATGAGGAACGTCGCGAGCAAATGATTGCCCGTGGCAAGGAAATCGACTTCCGCCCATCGTTCATGCGTTCACGCTATGAAAACTGGGTTTCGGGTCTGAACGGTGACTGGTTGGTATCACGTCAGCGCTTCTTCGGTGTGCCAGTACCTGTCTGGTACCGGGTCGATGTGCACGGCGAGCCAAACTATGATGCACCGCTTCTTCCAAGCATTGAGCAGCTTCCTGTTGACCCTGCCGCAGATGCGCCTTCGGGTTACACCGAAGATCAGCGCGGTGTTGCCAATGGCTTCGTTGGTGATGCTGACGTATTGGATACCTGGGCAACCAGTTCCTTGACGCCACAGATCGTCGGTCGTTGGGGCCGCGACGATGATTTCTTCTCGAAGGTTTACCCCTTCGACTTGCGTCCTCAGGGCCACGACATCATCCGCACTTGGCTCTTCTCCACTGCCGTTCGTGCCGACTCTCTGCACGACAGTGCACCATGGAAGCACGCAGCGATTTCGGGCTGGATCCTGGATCCGGACCGCAAGAAGATGTCCAAGTCCAAGGGCAATGTTGTAGTTCCTAACGAGGTACTCGACCAGTTTGGTGCGGACGCTGTACGCTACTGGGCTGCCAGTGCCAAGCTTGGCGCTGACACCGCTTATGAAGTGAACCAGATGAAGATTGGCCGTCGCTTGGCCATCAAGATTTTGAACGCTTCAAAGTTCGTGCTCAATCTCGGGGCCACCGAGGCCAATGTTCTGACCGACGATGCTGCAGTAGTAATCAATGGTCTTGACCGTTCGCTGTTGGTTCGACTGTCAACCGTGATCGAAGATGCCAAGCGCGCCTTTGATAACTACGACTACGCTCGCGCTCTGGACATCACCGAGTCATTCTTCTGGTCATTCACCGACGACTATGTAGAGCTGGTGAAAGACCGTGCCTACGGTGGTCACGGAGAAGCAGAGCAGGCTAGCGTCTTGGCAACTCTTGCCACGACTTTGGATTCTGTACTTCGTCTATTTGCTCCATTCCTGCCTTTCGCTACAGAAGAGGTTTGGGGATGGTGGCGTTCTGGTTCTGTACACCTGACCCAGTGGCCAAGTACCGAACACCTCGCAAGTGCCATTGAAGGTGCAGATCCAGAGGTACTGCCGCTTGTTGGCGTTGCACTATCTGGAATTCGCAAGGCCAAGTCTGATGCCAAGGTCAAGCAGCGCACCGAGGTCCTTTCCGGGGAAATCCATGCGCCTGCAGCCCAAGTTGCTCAGTTGCACGCTGGTTTCGAGGATTTGAAGTCCGCGGCCAACGCACGCGAGTTGACGCTAGTTGAAGCAGACGGTGAGCTCACCGTAACGAATGTCGAGCTAGCACCTACTGAAGATGCCTAGTAGTTAATGATAAAAAATGAGTTGGGCGGCCATACCACTAGGAATGGCCGCCCAACTCATTTCAGCTCTTGTCCTCGTCTGCCTTTGGCTTTGACGGTGAAGGACGAATGAGCTTCCGAGGTTCTGCTTCGCGCCGACGCTTCTCGGTGAAGTAATCTAGTTGTTCGTCGGTTCGTTGTTGCACTTGATGCCGACTTGATGGGCGGTTTTGCCCATCCTTTGACGAGTGTTTTTGTGGCATCATGTCTTCCTTCTCTATGAACGCCGGGATGAGCCCCATCGAATCCTCTTCCCCGGCTCTGAATGATTCTAGTTCTGTGCGTTCTGGTAAGCCTGCTGGATTACCGATCCCCAGTAAGGACCGAACATCGTATTGCGTACGGAGTTATAGCCAAAGCTATTCACCGAGTTCTGGTACGAGGATGAACCCGAGCCCAAGAACCAAGGTCCTCCCGAGGAGCCACCGGTCATGTTGCAAGAAATTCCCTGCGACTGTGATTGGCCAAATGGGTCTGCTGAGGCTGAACCAGCACAGGATTGCAGGGTCTCGCCATTGAATGGCGAGGCTGCAGGGTAGCCGAATGCGGTGTAGTACTCACCACGTGGCTGGTTGAAGGCAACACCTGATGCGCCGACGGTGTCGGTCAGTGTTGAACCGCTACTGTTCGAGACAACAGCAAATCCTGTGTCGTAGGTGATGTCGCCGTCGTTTGACCATTCGGACGTGGTGACAAGTTCAGTGGCAGCAAAAGTACCGTACGGGGTTTTGCCGTTTTCATAGGCGGGAGCAAACACCCAGCGTGTGGCGAAAGCACCGGGGCCTTCATTCAAGCAGTGACCAGCCGTAGAGACGGTGGATTCATTGGCTGACACTACTGCGTTTCCCGAACACACGTAGTCCTGGCCGCCGAGGGTGAAAAAGACTTTACCGATGTGAGAAACGGGGGCCACTTGGCCGCGGGTCTTCCCACCAGCTTTGAAGTTCGTCTTGGCAGCATTTTTTTTGGCTGCGTGCCCTGGAACTTTGGTCGCCTTGTTGGTGTCGACTTTGGCTGAAGATCCAGATTTTCCAGCGACGAGGCTATCAGCGCTCTTGGCTGCCTTCATACGGTCAACAGTCCAGTAATCAATGGCTGACTCAGCTGACCCTGATGATATTTTAATCGATTCGATCTCATCGCCTGACGAAGTCGGTGCTGCCGCCGCAAAAGGTGCGGTTCCGAGCATCAACGCTCCAGCCAAAAGCGCCGCTCCGGCCAGCTTATGTCGGCCTTTAACTTTCACTGAATCGGCCTTTAATGAACGAACTTGCACGATATAACTCCTTGTCCAGTGGCACACGTCCACTATCGATGGGGGTGCTCTTGCACTCGTGCAAATTAGTCAAACACACACTTCACACAATTTCTACAGGAATTTTTTCCTCCGCTACGTCCAACAAGAACTGTTATTTAGGGAATGACTGTGAAGTAATTCTGATCCTCACGGATAAAAGGGATCTCAACAATCGTCCGTGCAAGATGAGCTATTTTATGGGTCACTGCTGCATTTTCGCACCCCACTCCCCCGAGAAATCGGTACTCCGGTCGCTCTTCCCGAGCTACAAGCAGGGACACCAAAAACATGGGCAGGATTAACAGAAAATCTGAAAGGAATAACACCGGTAACAGATACTTTGGCGCGATGATGCAACGGTGCGAACGAGAAAATATTAACGACAACTAGAGCTTAAAAATGAATTTGACGGTCTACGGCGACCAGACCTCAGGATAATTCGAGCGAAGGTAAAGCCAAAAAGTGTCGAAAACAGTTTAGGTGTTTCACCATGGACTGTTGGACTGGGCCTGGCGAATGCGGCAGTTTTGCATACTAGTAGCGTTTGCGGATCAACGGAATCACTGCGACGCCAAGGAGCGCAGCCACGACAGCCGTGACGATGAAACTTGTCGATAGCCCACTGGTGATTTGATCATAAATAGCGCGTGCTAGGTCCGCGTTGACATTCGATAGTAGTCGCTCTTGAATGAAATCTGGAATGAGTGTTTTCAATGCAATGAAGCTCAATCCAGTTGCGACTGCGAGCCAAAGCAAGCCCCTTGCAAGATACTTCGGAGCCAACAAGATTCCAGCAATGAACACGGCTGCGTTCAAATAGATGGCCCACGGACCAATGCTGTCTACCGCAAGGTAGACTTTTTGCACCGTTGGCAACGCATCGTTTTGAATCAATTTTAGATTCCAGTCGAAGCTATCTCCTGTCGGTAGATCAGGAATGCCGAACCCAGTCAGCGTCTTTACAATCCCAGCGAAGACCTCGTCGAGCTTAAAAGTAAGGTTGCCTGCATCATCCAAGGTTGCCGAACTCTGACCGTTGAAAATAAGGTCAGTTTTCTGATGGCTAGTTCGTAAGGCGGACTCCCATGTTGTGGCGAAGTCTTCGGATTCAACAACCCGCAGTGTTGCTGACTTGATCGCCTCGTTAGCCTTCGAAGCAATTTCGTCAGCAGGAATTACGGTCGATAGCCATCCATCGCCGGTAATAGCCTCTAGACGTTGCTCAATCTGAAGGTGTCCAGAAATCGACTCCGCGACTTGCCCCGAAACAAGCTGTTGAAGGTCATTATTCTCTGCAAGTGGTCCCAGAGTCTTTACGAAACCGTCAGTGTCCGTCAGGTGCGCTGAGACCCAAAGCGATCCGATGGAGAGAGGAGCCGCAATTACAGCCACTGAGACACAGATAATTGAAGCGATTCTACGCCAAAGAGAAATTTGCTGACGGTTTTCCACGGCGTACTCCCTAGAGACGATGGTTTCCTATCGCGGATTCAGATAGGTGCATGACAAGACAAATCGGTGGGGCGGCAGCCACTTAGTTTTTGGTGGCTTAATGCATTGAAGGACGTCCCAAAGATGAGGACGTCCTTCAATCCACACTGTGGACGCATTTAGTCGAAAGTAGGGCTCTCGGTTCGAGTACGCTTCATTTCAAAGAAGTATGGGAACGAGGCCAGTTGCGCAGCAGCATCGAACATCTTTCCTGCGTCTTCACCGGTTGGAACGCGAGTAATAACAGGACCAAAGAATGCGACTCCATCGACAGCAACGATAGGGGTACCTACGTCCTGGCCGACCTTACTGATACCAACCTCATGACTTGCTCGAAGAGCTTCGTCGTTCGCATCAGTGTGCGCAGCTTCTGCCAGCTCTGCAGGAAGTCCAGTCTTCTCGAGTGCCTTCTTGATGACTTCGTCGCGATCAGAAATCTTCTCATAGTGGAGCAGCTCACCCATTGCGGTGTAGAGGGCATCCTTCACTTCTTCACCGTGCAGTTCAGCAGCCTTAATAACCACGCGTACTGGGCCCCATGAATCGTCCATCATCGCACGGTAGTCTTCAGGCAAGTCCCGGCCCTCGTTGAGGACCGATAGGCTCATGACATTCCAAGAAACCTCGATATCACGAACCTTTTCAACTTCCTTAATCCAGCGGCTCGTTGCCCAGGCAAACGGGCAAATAGGGTCGAACCAGAAGTCGACGTGCTGACGATCAGCCATGAGATACCAACTTTCCTCTAAGAATCAATCTACAAAACAAAAATGGGTTATGCGGATTTCTTATCCCGCTTTGCCACCACTGCATGCGACAGCATTGCTGGCTCTTCACCGTCAATCACCGTAGCTCGTGTGACGACTACTTCGGCGATGTCCTCACGGCTCGGCAAATCAAACATGACTCCCCCGAGAGTTTCTTCGAGGATCGAGCGAAGACCACGAGCTCCGGTCTCACGTTCAATGGCAAGCTCAGCGACGGCATCCAGCGCCGACTGATCAAAGCTCAGCGCCACCCCGTCCATCTGGAACATCTTCTGGTATTGCTTAAGCAACGCGTTCTTCGGCTCCGTCAGGACTCGTACCAGAGCTTCCTTATCAAGATGCTCAACAGTCGTGATGACTGGAAGACGTCCAATAAATTCTGGAATCAAACCGAACTTCAGCAAGTCTTCCGGACGAACGTCCGAATATGACGCCGTTTCGCTCTTAAGCGCTGTCAAGGGTGCACCAAAGCCAATACCCTTTTGGCCAGCGCGGGAGGAAATAATCTCTTCCAAACCAGCAAAGGCACCAGCGACGATGAACAGAATGTTGGTGGTATCTAGCTGAATGAAATCCTGATGTGGATGCTTACGGCCGCCCTGCGGAGGAACCGCTGCCACAGTGCCTTCAAGAATTTTCAGTAAGGCTTGTTGCACGCCTTCGCCAGAAACGTCACGAGTGATCGATGGGTTTTCACTCTTGCGTGAGATCTTGTCTATTTCATCAATGTAGATGATGCCAGTTTCGGCCTTCTTGACGTCGTAATCTGCTGCTTGTAGCAACTTCAGCAAGATGTTTTCTACGTCTTCGCCAACATAGCCAGCTTCGGTCAAGCTCGTGGCATCGGCAACCGCGAAGGGTACATTCAACTTCTTCGCAAGGGATTGTGCAAGGTAGGTCTTGCCGCACCCGGTAGGGCCGATCAACATGATGTTGGACTTAGAGACTTCCACTTCACCCAGTGGGTCTTCATTCGTCAACGCAGCTACTGGACTGTGTTCCTGATTGCCGTGAATACGCTTGTAATGGTTATATACCGCAACAGACAGGGCACGCTTCGCGTTCTCCTGACCAATCACATATTCCTGGAGCGAATCGAAAATTTCTCGTGGCTTCGCTAGAGAGAATTCCTCGTGCACCTGTTCTTCAGCGAACTCCTCCGCAATGATTTCATTGCAAAGCTCAATACACTCAGTACAGATGTAGACACCATGGCCTGCAATTAGCTTCTTAACCTGCTTTTGGCTCTTCCCGCAGAAAGAACATTTCAGCAGATCCGAGCCTTCACCCATGCGTCCCATCGCACCATTCTCCTGTTTACTTGAGTAGCTGTGGACTTACTCAATTCTAGGCTAGTTGTCCCCCAAATTAGATGAATATGGCGGTTTACCTGTGTTGCGCCACTTCACTAGTGTGAAGTGTGCTCACTGGGTAAACCGCCATTCATCGGGGATTATTCCGTACTACGTTTAGCTGCCGAGCTGAGCGCGGTTCAGCTTACGTGGTGTGAGTACCTCATCCACGATGCCGTAGGCCTTAGCTTCTGCGGCGGTCATGAACAGGTCGCGCTCCACGTCGTCGCGAACTTTCTCGACTGGCTGGCCTGAATGGGAGGCCAGAGTATCCTCGAGCCAACCACGCATACGCATTACTTCTTCGGCCTGAATCTGCAGATCCGTTGCGGTACCGCGTTCGCCGCCACCCATCGCTGGCTGGTGGATCAATACGCGAGCATTTGGCAACGCCAGTCGCTTACCTGGGGTGCCAGCAGCCAGCAGAACAGCTGCAGCTGATGCTGCCTGTCCCAAGCAAACCGTCTGCACCTCTGGACGAATGAACTGGATCGTGTCGTAAATGGCAGTCATCGCGGTGAATGAACCACCTGGCGAGTTGATGTACAAGGTAACATCGCGCTCTGGATCCATGGATTCGAGCACCAGCAGCTGTGCCATGACATCATCGGCAGACGCGTCATCGACCTGTGCGCCGAGGAAGATAATGCGATCCTCGAAGAGCTTTGCATATGGATCCTGGCGCTTGAACCCGTAAGGGGTGCGCTCTTCGAACTGAGGAAGAATGTAGCGAGCCGATGGCATCTGGCCACTAACGGCTTCAGGATTGAAGTTCATGGTTATCTCCTAGGACAAATCTTTGGGTATCGAGTGGTGGGTTCGACTACTGGCGTTCTACTCCGCCACCACCAGTGACAGATCCGGCGTGCTTTGCGATCTGGTCGAAGAACCCGTAGGCAAGTCCTTCTTCTGCGGTGAACCACTTGTCACGCTGATTATCAATCAGAATCTGCTCGACAGTCTGACCGGTCTGCTCGGCGGTCAAATCACTCATGACCTTCTTCATATGCATGATCAGCTCTGCCTGAATCTTGATGTCCGAAGCAGTACCACCGATGCCACCCGATGGCTGGTGCATCAGGATGCGAGCGTTCGGCGTCGCGAATCGCTTGCCTGGAGTGCCCGAGGACAGGAGGAACTGGCCCATCGAAGCTGCAAGGCCGGTAGCCACGGTGACAACATCGTTCGGGATGAAGTTCATTGTGTCGTAGATGGCCATGCCTGCGGTGATCGAACCGCCTGGCGAGTTGATGTAAAGGTAGATGTCCTTTTCAGGATCCTCTGCCGAAAGCAGAAGCAACTGCGAGCAGATGGCATTCGCATTGTCGTCGCGGACTTCAGAGCCCAGCCAGATGATGCGCTCCTTGAGCAAGCGGTTGTAGATGTAGTCATCACGGCTGGCCGGGTCGACGGCTGCCATAGTAGGAGTGCGCGAATCATTTGACATGTTCTCTACCTCTTCCAAACGTGTAGATCAGATTCTGGAATATCTATTTCTTATCCCAAAGCTGCAACTGGTTACTTTGAGATTACTTACTTCAAGGCTTTCATGGGGCGATTCATGCCCTTGTTTCGCTCACGGCGCATGACGCACGCCGGCAGCGAACAAAGATGGCCATTGGCCGCCCATTTCTAGGCGGCCAATGGCCATCTGAGTCTAAAAAGACTACTTTGCTTCTTCGGTTTCTACCTCAGCAGCTTCGTCTTCGCCTGCTGGCTTCACGAAGGAAGTCAGGTCTACAGCGGCACCGTTGGAGTCGGTGACGGTAGCGAATTCAAGAACCTTTGCCAGTGCCTTGCGACGACGAACTTCGCCCATGAGCATTGGAACCTGGCCTGCGCCGTCCAGCATCTGTGCGAACTGGTTTGGCTCCATGCCGTACTGGCCAGCGGTCTGAACGATGTAATCGATCAGCTCGGACTGCTCAACGCCAACTTCCTCGGCGTCTGCAACGGCGTCCAGGATGATTTCGTTCTTGAAGGCACGCTCGGTGTTCTCGCGAACCTCTGCCCGGTGCTCTTCGGTGTCGTGGCCTTCTTCAGCGTCTGGAGCGTTGAAGTGCTGCTCGATCTGCTCGTCGATGACCGAAGCTGGAACTGGTACCTCTACCAGTTCAACAAGCTTGTCGAGAACCAGTTCACGAGCTTCTACGCCCTGCTCAACGATCTTGCCCTCGGCAGCGTCCTTGGCCAGGTTCTCGCGCAGTTCTGCGATGGTGTCGAACTCGGAAGCAAGCTGAGCGAAGTCATCGTTTGCTTCTGGCAGTTCGCGCTGCTTGACAGCGTTGATGACAACCTTGACGGTTGCAGCCTTGCCGGCGTGCTCACCGCCAGCCAGGGTGGTTTCGAAGGTTGCATCTTCGCCAGCGGACAGGCCGGTTACGGCCTCGTCCATGCCTTCAAGCATGTTGCCGGAACCGATCTGGTAGGACAGGCCCTGTGCGGAGTCGACCTCTTCGCCCTCTACCGAAGCGGTGAGGTCGATGGTGACGAAGGAATCTGCAGCAGCTGGTGCTTCAACTTCCTTCAGGGTGCCGAAGCGGCCACGCAGGTCGTCGAGAGCCTTCTCGATGTCCTCGTCAGCAACTTCCTTGGCCTCAACAGAAACTTCGATGCCCTTGTACTCTGGCAGTTCAACCTTCGGGCGGATGTCTACTTCGAGGGTGAAGACCAGCTGGCCCTCGCCTTCCTTCTCGATCGAAGGCAGCTCGGTGATGTCAACCTCTGGGCGGGACAGTGGGGTGAGTTCGTTCTCAACCATGGCCTGCTGGTAGTAATCGTTCAGACCTTCGTTAACTGCGGTCTCAATGACGTAGCCACGGCCAACGCGCTGATCGATCAGGCGGGAAGGTACTTTGCCCTTACGGAAGCCAGGGATCTGAATCTGCTGAGCGATGGTCTTGTACGCCTCATCGACGCGGGGCTTCAGTTCCTCGTAAGGAACTTCAACGGTCAGCTTAACCCGGGTCGGGTTGACGTTTTCGACGGCGCTCTTCACAGCGTTGTACTCCTGAGTTGTTTAATATTAGGTCTAATCTGCAAAAAACCCCGCAACATGGTGGCGTTGCGGGGTTGTTCGACAGAGTCGGGGTGACAGGATTCGAACCTGCGACCTCACGCTCCCAAAGCGCGCGCTCTAGCCAAGCTGAGCTACACCCCGATTAGCAGTGAACAGTCTAACCCGAGTTATCCTGTATCCACTAATCGTTTGTGATGCTTACTAGTTACCTTTGACGGTCTTTAGTGATCACAAGATCTAAATTGTATTTAGCTCTCAATTTTTATGTCCAGAGATCCTAAGATTTCAGTACATAAAGTCGGGGTGACAGGATTCGAACCTGCGACCTCACGCTCCCAAAGCGCGCGCTCTAGCCAAGCTGAGCTACACCCCGATTAGTCAACGATTCACTGATTTTCGCAGCGATCGCGTCTAACCGTTAGTTGGCGAATCTGATGAATTATTACTAACCCTCAGTTTCATTGAATCCAATTTCTTGGGTTCTTACTATGGTCAAATTCCTTTGATCCATAATGTCGGGGTGACAGGATTCGAACCTGCGACCTCACGCTCCCAAAGCGCGCGCTCTAGCCAAGCTGAGCTACACCCCGATAAAGTTCGGAAAACCTTACTTCATCTGGACATTCCGTCCTGCGAATAGCCGGGGAACCATTTGTTTCCCGTGCTGATCACAAGAAACTAAGCTACACGGGTTCGAACGAAATGCAAAATCGAGTGTTCGTCATGTCTTTGCGCGAAAGTAGCCAAATTCCGCGAAAATCCGGTAATCACACGCTTGATTTGGGGTGCTTTGAAGATATACGTGAGTTGAATAACAGGAATATTCCAATATTCGCACGTCTGTGCCTCATGATTGGATGAGCGCGACCTTGAGCATCATGCGGGTACATGGCCTCGTGCCGCAAGATTTTCGTCAGGGTCATTGGCGATCACTTAACAACATTTCTGCGACGAGGACCCATCAACAACAAAAGTAAATGCTCGGCGCCAGCCAGGGCGCAAAACCCCAGTTACGACGAAAAGACCCCGCTTAGCGGAGTCTTTTCTTTTGGAGGGGATGACGGGAATCGAACCCGCGTAATCAGTTTGGAAGACTGAGGCTTTACCATTAAGCTACATCCCCGCTTCGAAGCTTCTGCGCTTCGAACAAGATTGAGTCTAGACCATAAAAGATGCGCTTTGCAAATCGGGCATTCCCCGCCTCACTTGGAGCCTCTCAACTAGCACCAAGAAATAGCAACTCAAAGCAACACACGCCGATAGATCTGAGAAAAACTCTTTCGTTGGTCTCATTTTCTCCCGCAATCGTCTATTTATCTTTTTGTCGAGGTAGCTTTTGGCACTTTGGGCACCAATAAAGTTTTCTCGCTGCTACTTCCGCCATCGAAATTTTTCCCGAGCACCTGCGACAGCCCATTCCTTGACGCTGATAAACGTAATAGGCGTTGTCGGGCCACACGGGTAACCCTTCTTGACGGTCTTCAGGCCAAGTCGTGATGATCCTTCCATCGTGGACTCCATCTTCCATGACCGAGACAATATCCAGCCAGAGGCTCTTGGACTTCTGCGCAGAAAGTTGGTTCGCGGGAAGTTCGGGTGAGATTCGATTGCGGAAGAGGGCTTCGGCCCGATAAATATTGCCAACGCCACTAATAACACTTTGGTTCATGAGTGTCGTTCCAATGGCTGTTTTGGTACGAGCCAGGTTCCTTCGAAACTCTTTATAGCCTGCTTCTAGAGCCGCTTGTGGCGCATCTGAGCTCACTTGAGTCCTCGAAGATTGAAACTCAAGTGCCGCGCGCGCTAATGGATCTGGACCTAATTTACTTAATTGGAACTGCACTTGGTCGAAGTCCAATACTTCGCAGGCAGTCGGTCCACGCAAATCGGCCCAGCCATGTCCTGAGACTATACGTGCTCGGACAGCACCGACAGGCTCAGGTGGTCCAGCATAATCAACAGGAGCGTCGGCGCCCGATACTTCCTTTTCGCCGATCTTGCGTGGAGCTCCAATTGAAGAAGAACCGACAAAATGGCTGTCCCCTCCAAAGCTGAATGCTCCGTAGAGCCCAAGATGCACGCGGAGGTACAGGTCATTGGAAAACCTGCAAAAAAGCTGCTTGCCCTTTGCAAAAGCCTGATCAAGTTGTTCGCCGTCTATACGTTCAGCATCTACGCTAAACCGTCCTTGTGGCGATGAAATTCGAACCTCTTGCCCGCCAAAGACGTCGTCAATTTGGCGGGCAAGGCGGTGAAGGGAGTGTCCTTCAGGCACGATTAGTCGATGACCTCGCCAGTAGTCTCATAGGTTGCAATCTTGCCGATACGCCGCACGTGACGCTCTGCTTCGCTGAACGGCTCAGCCAAGAATGCCTCGATGAGTTCCGCGGCCTCTTCAACCGAGTGCTGACGTCCGCCAACGGCGATAACATTAGCATCGTTGTGCTCGCGGGCAAGCTTCGCGGTATCCATGTTCCAGGCGAGGGCCGCACGAATACCTTCAACTTTATTGGCAGCGATCTGCTCTCCGTTGCCCGAGCCTCCCAGGACAATTCCTAGTGCGTCCACCCCTGCTCGCTGATCTGCTACTACAGCCTTAGCAGCATTGATGCAGAAGGCTGGGTAGTCATCTTCCGGATCATAGGACTTCGGACCATGGTTTACCATTTCGTAGCCCTTGGCGGTCAGGTGTTTCACCAAGTAATCACTCAGCTCGAGTCCGGCATGGTCAGTGGCGATATGCACGCGCATTATCTTTAGCCTCATATATCTGGGAGGGGGCAAATACTTTCTCATCTAGCTTAGCGATTACGAGTGAACCGATCGTCATATTGAGCCAGCTGGACGGTATTTTTACGGATCCATACTGTGTCAGAGGACCTAAAGCGCCATGTTTTCAGTGCAAAACTAAAAACTGAGTAAATTGATCCCTAAGATGACTTGCTTTACACCCCGCTCCCGGTGACACAATATACAAATATTCAATATCCGTTTCACAACTGATTCGGGTATACGCCTCATGAAGAACTGGAGACCCCATGCCAGGAATGAACCTCACTCGCGACGAGGCTTCAACTCGCGCAGAACTGATCAATGTTGATAGCTATGAGGTGATCCTGGATCTTACTCGCGGCGAGCGAGTATTTACCTCTCAAACCACCGTACGTTTCAGCGCCGTCGAGGGTTCATCCACATTCATTGATGCAGTGACTGACTCGGTCCGTTCAATCACCCTCAATGGCGTTGCACTAGACCCAGCAGAAGTCTCCGATGGCATCCGGATTCAACTACCGAACCTAGCCTCGGAAAACACCTTGTCAATTGACGCGGACGCACTCTACATGAATACCGGTGAGGGTCTTCACCGTTTCGTGGATCCGGTGGATAACGAGGTTTACCTGTACACGCAGTTTGAGGTGGCAGATTGCCGTCGAATGTTTGCTGTTTTTGAGCAGCCAGATCTCAAAGCAACCTTCCAATTCACGGTGACAGCCCCCAAGTATTGGAATGTTATTTCCAATGCTCCAACCCCTGCGCCCTCCGAACAGGGCGAGGCTGCTACCTGGTCGTTTGCACCTACCGAACGCATTTCGTGCTACATCACCGCATTGATCGCTGGACCATACCAGGTGGCCCGTGATTCGCTCGTTTCTTCTAGCGGTCGAACCGTTGAGCTTGGCGTCTTCGCACGCTCGTCAATGATGGAATACCTAGATGTTGAAAATATCGTGACCATCACGCGCCAGGGCTTCGAATTCTATGAAAAGAACTTCGGTGTCCCCTACCCCTTCGAAAAGTACGACCAGCTCTTCGTTCCAGAGTTCAATGCCGGAGCGATGGAAAATGCTGGCGCGGTAACGTTCCTCGAAGAATACGTGTTCCGCTCCCGCCCGACCGGCGCCATGATTGAACGCCGCGCCATCACCATTTTGCATGAACTTGCCCACATGTGGTTCGGCGATCTTGTCACCATGAAGTGGTGGAACGATCTGTGGCTCAATGAATCCTTCGCTGAATTCATGTCTACCCTGGCCGCCGCACAGAACACCGAATTCACCGGCGCATGGACGACATTCAACTCGCTCGAGAAGAACTGGGCCTACCGTCAGGATCAGCTGCCTTCGACGCACCCTATCGTGGCACCGATTAATGATCTCGAAGACGTTGAAGTTAACTTCGATGGGATCACCTACGCCAAGGGCGCCAGCGTTCTGCGTCAGCTCGTAGCTTTCGTCGGTCAGGAAGAATTTATGGCTGGCGTTCGCGAGTACTTTGCCAAGCATGCATGGTCCAACACCGAACTGCCGGACCTGCTTCGCGAATTGGAGGCCTCCAGCGGTCGAGATCTGAGCGGTTGGGGCGCGCAGTGGCTTGAAACTGCCGGAGTGAATACTCTCACCGCAGACATCAACACCGATGACGCAGGAATCATCACTTCCTTCATCATTGGCCAGTCTGCTGTTGCTGAATATCCAACTATTCGACAGCATCGTCTAGCGATCGGTTTCTACAGTCTCGATGATGCCGGCACGCTACAACGTGTCCACCGTGAAGAACTCGATATCTCCGGTGAATCGACGCAGGTTGATGCCTTGATTGGCCTTGCACGTCCAGACTTGGTCTTGCTCAACGACGACGACTTGACCTACGCAAAAATCCGTTTGGATCAAGCATCCCTAGCTACTGCTACTGAGCACTTGAAAGATTTCAACGAGTCACTGCCTCGCACTCTGGTTTGGTCAGCAGCTTGGGACTCGGTGCGCGACGCAGAATCTCCAGCAAGTACCTACGTTCAGCTGCTGCTGAACAACATCAGCCATGAAGTTGATTCTTCGGTCATCATGGTTCTGTTGCGTCAGCTAAATGCCTCACTAGACCAGTACGTTGCTCGCGAACACAGCGAAGAATTGTCGGTCCAGGCTGCAGATCGCTTGTGGGAGTTGGCTAACACCGCGCAGTCCGGATCAGATGCACAATTGCAACTGGCAAAGTCCTTCGCGCACCGTTCCCGCACCGCTGAACAGCTCGATCGCGTCCAGGGTTTGTTTGACGGATCGCAGGTCCTTGACGGGCTGGAAATCGATACCGATCTTCGTTGGTCTCTGGCCATTGCTCTGAGCGCAGGTGGACGACTGACTGATGAACAAATCGACGCAGTGTTGGCACAAGACGACACGGCAAAGGGCAAGGCTTCGTGGTACACCGCGCGCGCATCACGCCCGACTTCCCAGGCCAAGGATCAGGCGTTCGAAGAAGTTGCAGCTGCCACTTTGTCTAATGACCAGCAGAGCGCGGTAATTGCCGGATTTAACAACGTGCATGACTCGTCGCTGATTGCCGGCTACACCGAGAAATACTTCGGTGTGCTCATCAATGCCTGGGAAACCTACTCGCATGAAATGGCAAAACAAATTGTGCTCGGTCTTTACCCAAGTTCGCAGATCTCACAGGAGACGTTGGATCAGACTGACGCGTTCCTTGAATCACTCGGCGAGAAGCACCCGGCACTACGTCGATTGTTGACCGAGTCGGCTGCTGATGTACGACGTGCGCTTGCAGCACGCGCTGCTGATGCCTGATTCGTATCTTTAGCAAAAAAGTCACATTCGCCGGTGCACTAGGAGCCGATCAGGCTCATGGTGCGCCGGCGTACTTTAAAAGTGTAAGAATGAACGTATGGATCTATCGCGACATGGGTATCAGGTCAGCCTGGAGTGGACTGGGAATCGCGGTACGGGGACACAAACCTACCGAGGTTACGGACGCGACCACATAGTGCGCGCTGACGGTTTGCCCGATCTTCCTGGCACCGCCGATCCGACCTTTCATGGCGATAAAGACCGCTGGAATCCGGAGCAACTGTTACTCGCTGCCTTGAGCCAATGCCATATGCTCTCCTATCTGCACCTTGCCGTGAACCAGGGCGTCAACGTCACTGGTTATCGAGACGCCGCGGATGGGCATCTTCGTCTTAACAGAGACAACAGTGGTGAATTCATTCAAGCGGTTCTTCACCCCACGGTTATTCTTGCCGACGAGACTCAACGTGAACTCGCCGACGCATTGCATGAACAAGCCAATAAGGTGTGCTTTATCGCCAGATCCGTCAACTTCCCGGTTCTTCATGAACCGATCATCCCGAGCCTGCTTAAAGGAACTGAAAATGAGTGAACGTCCAGAACTACCGCATACTGTCAGGTCTGCACCGTTAAATAGGCCCATCGTATTAGGGCCTTCGACGCAAGAATTTCTTGACCTCGCCGAGCTACCCATTGATGTTTCCCAGTACCCTGGTACTTTCTACTCCGAGGTTGGTGGGCGCGAAGTCTTTGCGAAGATAACCAAGGCTTTTTATGCTTCAGTAGCTGAAGATACGGATTTTCGCGCAATGTATCCGGAAAAAGATTTACATCCTGCGCAGGTTAGATTGCAGCTTTTCCTCGAACAATACTGGGGCGGCCCAACCACCTATTCCGAGCATCGTGGCCACCCTAGATTGCGAATGAGACACGGTAATTTCCCCGTGAATTCCCACTACCGCGACGTATGGCTGGCGCATATGAACAAAGCCATCGATCAGTCGGGACTATCACCACTGCATGCAGAGACGCTCAGAGACTATTTCGAACGTGCAGCCCACTCATTGCAAAACACATCGGACTGATCTTCATCTAAGTATGGGACGGAACCACATTTGGTTCCGTCCCATATTTGTCTCGCCAGATTGTTAGCCAAGCAGCGAAGATTGACGAAGGACCGCATGCCCACGACCGTTGCTAATTCGGTGCCATGCTCCTTGCTTGAGCACTCGGCTTTCACCATTGATGGATAAGAAACCGAGCGCATGCATAGCGAAAGCAGCTCCCATTGGCAAAGTTGGGGTTTGATCAGCAATGTTTGAAGACCAAATACGTTGACGAATTTGGGAGATCACCGGTTTACCGGGGTTCTCAGGTAGGGCTTGCGCTACAGCGTCAATTCCTGCCTGTGCGGCCTGCGATAAATCACGATCCGCAATCGTGCCTGCTTCTTCCCAACCTGAGAGTGGAACAGAAATCCCGGCCCATCGAGCTGTAGCTTCCACCGGTGGCAGAGAAAACTCGACAGACGAGTCTGCCATTCTGGCCAATCGATCCTGAATTGATGACAGTGAATAGCTTGCATTTATCTCAGCAGGTTGAGCGAGACGATGCACGCGCATCCCCAGAATTGTGTATTGGCCCTGCCCTAATTCGGCTGGTACCAGAACAGGTACGTATACAGCCAGCGCGGTGCCCCTCGCAACAAAAAGTGCAGCATCATCTTCAATAGTTTTTGCCCGACTAATAAAGTTCGCAAGATCGCTTACGGAATTTACATCGTCAAAAATCAACACATCACTTGCCATATATCCATGCTCTCACGCTCCCCCAACATGAATCCGCATAATTAGCTTACGGCGTGATGTGCTCACAAAAATTCGTATAGATTACCTATGAGCAGGGAAAACCGCTCGACAACATTACCGCCGAGTAATATTGTGTTTGGTTCTACCCCACAGCACTGCAAGGAGTTCAAACCGTGGCCGAAGACCTTGGTACTACCCAGATATTGTTAGACCTTCTGAACCTAGATGGCGACAATGAGGCACGAACTGACGAAGACATTTTCGTCGGCCAGACGCCAAAGCAAAACCGTAACCGGGTCTTTGGCGGACAGGTACTTGCTCAATCGATCATGGCTGCCACCCGTACCGTCGAGGGCTCTCGTCCGATACATTCGCTGCATGGCTACTTCTTGCGTCCCGGAGATCCTAACCAAAACATCACCTTCGGTGTTCAGCGTCTTCGTGATGGCCGGTCTTTCTCAGCTCGACGGGTGCACGCTTACCAAAACGGTGAGCCAATTCTTTCGATGATTACTTCCTTCCAAGAACCGGCAGAGGGTCTTGAACATCACGATCCGATGCCACTGAACGTGCCAGATCCTGATTCCCTTCCCACAACTGCAGCACTCGTGGGGCACCTGGACCATCCAGTGGCGAAAGAGTGGGCGTTTGAACGACCCTTCGATATTCGTCATGTCACTGAGCCGATCTATCTAGCAGGCGATAAGAGTCCAATAGCAGATAGCGCGGTATGGTTGCGAACCACTTCAGCTATGCCGGACGACTTGAGTCTGCACCGAGCGGCCTTGGCCTACGCCAGTGATTACGTGCTGTTGGAACCAGTATTGCGTGCTCATGGCTTGGCATGGGTACACCCAGGTCTGAGTATAGCCAGCCTTGATCACGCGATGTGGTGGCATCGAGACCTGAGGGTCGATGAATGGCTGCTGTATGTTCTGCACTCCCCTTCAGCGTCCTCGGCCCGAGGTCTTGGAACTGGACAGTTCTTTAACCGCGAAGGACAGCTAGTAGCAACTGTCGCTCAAGAAGGCATGATTCGCTTGCCTGAATTCGGTAAGAACTAAGAGCCGAACATCCGATTTTCAATGGAAAACGACTAGAGAGCCAGTTCCACATTTTCCGCTGGGACAGATACACAAGTCAGTATCTGTCCGGCGGGAATGCTTGCGCTAGGTTCCATCGGGTACGAAACACTTCCGCTGAGCAACTTGACGGCGCATTGCCCACAAGACCCAGCCCAACACTGGCTCGGCGCGTTAACATCCTGTGCTTCTAGCGCTTCAAGCAGAACACCATCTTCGGGTTTCCAAGTAAAACTTGTATCCGAACCTTCGCAGCTCACGCTCGCGCTTGGGAAATCGTGGAAGAGCTTGGTTAAGTCAGTTTGGGGCGATACAAAAGTCTCGCTGTGGATTTCTTCTGGCAGCATTCCCTGTTCAATGCATACGTCGCGAACCAGACGTGTGAAACCTTCAGGCCCACAAATAACGACGCTATTACAACCGGCGACAGATCGAGCGATCTCTTCATGAGTGGGACGACGTTCTGAACTATCAAAGTGTTGATATTCAACATTCGCATCAACAGAGTTCAGGAGAGCCTGCACCTGCACCGACAATTGACTCGGCACACCACGCTCTACGTGTAACACGTTCAAGTCCTCAACGCGTGAATTTATCTCAGTATCACGAAGCAGAGCTAGTGCGGGCGTGATTCCAATCCCAGCAGTGACCATGGCAGTTCTAGAACGAAGAACGTTGGGGGCAGTCATCGTTCCATATGGTCCGGAAACTAAGAGTTCATCGCCTGATTTCAACATCGCCAGACGCCGCGAAACCTCCCCCTGTACTCTCACAGCAATCTTAACCTCACCCGGTTCCACCGCGATGATCGTATAGTTTCTCCACAGTGGGTCGACAAAATGAACGCGAAGATACTTACCAGCCTCATCATGCTCACTGAACCAGCCAAACGGGTCACTGAGGGTGAGCTCGATAGTTTCGGGATTCTGTCGCACTGCATTCAGCACAGTAGCAAACCTCGGTGAACGTTTTGCGGGGACAGGATGCGACTCCCCTCCCTGTGTCTCATCAACTTCTATTTGTTCCCCAACGTTCAACGTTCCTGAACTTGTGACCGTGCCATAAATTCCGCAATGAAGATGGCCAAAATGCGTTGCGAGTAAACGAGGGCCGTTGGTATCAACTTCGGTTGTTGCGGGATTAACCGACGTCGCAGAGCACCGTTCGATGGACTTCGTGATCGCAATTTTCACGTCACCGATTCGCAATGTTTTTCCGATCAGACCGAACTCGGCAAATGCAGGAAGCCCTTCCACCAAGATGTTGCCTCGGTAACGAAGCGGGTCGAGCTCGATAGATCCTGCTTTTGAAAGCTGCCTAACGGTATTTGGGTTGATAATCGAAATCCCAGATAGTCGAGAATCGAACATCCCATGGGATGTCGAGACAACGTCCCTGCGGTGAGAGCCCTGGGTGGGAAGATGCGCCGATAGGTACTCACGTAACTCATGTTTACCGCTCGATTCAGAAGAATCAAAAGTCAGTGATTCTTCCGCCGATGCCTGTGGCGCGGCAACAGTGATCAATGGCGGCTCCGATGTCACTGACCATTTTTGCAAGCTCTTGTCGTTCTTAAGGATGGTGAAGCTGAGACAACTATTCCATTCACCATCTGAGACTTCCACTGTTCCGTTTGAAAAGGCCACGGCGCGGTCACCGAGTATTCCTCCGGCTGCCTCCACTGGTGCAAATGCGATTGATTCGCCAGGCAAACCCTTGATTGGAAAACGGAACAGCTGATCAATTCTCATGTACCTAGTCTAGTGGCACATAACAACAAATAATCACCACGTGAACCCAGACGAACAGCCAGAGGCTCGCCTAATGAGAGCGTTTATTCGGCAGTTTCGGTTTGGTCAAGTCGCCTAGCTCCCGTTCCCTGCTGAGATAGCTGGTCGTGTGGGTTCAATAAGGTGCAAGCTTGCATCGATAAACACCCGCAACCAATACAGCCCATGAGGCGGTCTTCCAGTTCTTCTATGGCCCGTCGACGCGCTTCGAGCACAAGTTTCCACTGGGCTGTGGCACGAAGCCAGTCTTCCTCGGATGGTAAATGATGCATCGGAACTGGAGCTAGAGCGCTCTTTATTTCACTAAGCCCAATCCCCAATTGTCGACCAACTGTGATCAGAGAAATCCGGCGAAGTAAGTGCCGGGGGTAACGACGTTGGTTCCCTGCCGTACGCAATGAAGCTATGAGGCCAACTTCTTCGTAATAATGAAGCGCAGATCGAGCCACACCGGTGCGATCACTCACCTGGCCGATAGAGAGAAGCTCTTCAGCAGGTGGCTCTTGACTGCACCCTTCTTCGTCTGATGTGCGAATCATCACCCCTCCTCACCTTGACCTCAAGTTTACTTGAGGTCTTAGTGTTGAAGTAATCAGTATGATCTTCGGGAGCGCCTATGCATTCCTCATCAACAGCTGAGCAACGTCTTTCGTCTCAGCTCAAAGGAGCAATTAATGAGCCAACTATCAGATGACTTTCGAACCGCATTCCGTCATCATCCAGCTGGAGTTGCGCTCATAACCGCGACAGTGGATGAAGTTCCCTACGGGCTAACGATTTCATCCTTGGCCTCATTGTCAATTGCCCCAGTGTCAGTTTCATTCTCGCTTTCGAAGGAATCGGGGGCAGCGGGAGCTGTATTGGCTGCCACAAGTTTCATGATTCACATGCTTGGTGAAGAACACGAAGAACTAGCAACTAACTTTGCACGTCCCGGTGCTCCCCGTTTCACTCCAGAACAGAATTTTCAGTTCCTACCAACAGGGGAACCATACTTGGCCGGCGCTCCCATCGCTTTTCGCTCCAGTATCCATTCTTCGATAAGCGTTGGTGGATCACGTTTGATCGCGGCAGAAGTTCACGAAATTATCCAAGGCACACCCCAACAACACCTGCTCCACCAGGATCGTAGGTACCTCCGGCTCTCAGGACTTCACTCCGGTATACAACAAGCGTGATACCTCCAATCAGATTTCCGGTTAACGCAATAATGGCCGCCAATAATGGCGGCCATTGCTGCGTTTATCCTAGTCGCGAGTCAGGCGTCGGTGGGTTACACGATGTGGCTTAGCCGCATCAGCGCCCAAACGCTCCACCTTGTTCTCCTCATAGGACTCGAAGTTACCCTCGAACCAGTACCAGTTCGAAGGGTTCTCTTCGGTACCCTCGTAGGCCAGAATGTGCGTTGCAACTCGGTCCAGGAACCAACGGTCGTGAGAGACCACGACAGCGCAACCTGGGAAATCAAGCAAGGCATTTTCCAACGATGAAAGTGTCTCAACATCCAAGTCGTTAGTTGGCTCATCGAGAAGCAACAAGTTGCCACCCTGCTTCAAGGTCAGTGCCAAGTTCAAGCGGTTACGTTCACCGCCGGAAAGCACGCCAGCCTTCTTTTGCTGATCTGGTCCCTTGAAACCAAACGCCGATACATAAGCGCGGGAAGGCATTTCAACCTGGCCAACGTTGATGTAGTCCAAACCATCAGAAACGACTTCCCACAATGACTTGTTAGGATCGATGTTTTCTCGGTTCTGGTCAACGTAGGAGATCTTCACGGTATCGCCAATTTTCAGCGATCCACTATCAAGTTCCTCCATGCCGACAATCGTCTTGAACAGGGTCGACTTGCCGACACCGTTCGGACCGATGACGCCAACGATGCCATTTCGTGGCAACGAGAACGACAGTCCGTCAATCAGTACACGGTCGCCAAAGCCCTTCTTCAGGTCCTTTGCCTCAATGACGATCTGGCCCAGACGAGGGCCCGGCGGGATCTGAATCTCTTCAAAGTCGAGCTTGCGGGTACGCTCTGCTTCAGCAGCCATTTCCTCATAGCGAGCAAGACGAGCCTTGGACTTCGTCTGGCGGCCCTTGGCGTTCGAACGAACCCACTCGAGTTCTTCTGCCAGTCGCTTAGCAAGCTTCTGATCTTTCTTGCCCTGAACTTCCATGCGCTCGCGCTTCTTCTCCAGGTAAGTGGAGTAGTTGCCCTCATATGGGTGCAAGCGGCCACGGTCAACTTCACAAATCCATTCGGCGACATGGTCAAGGAAGTAGCGATCGTGGGTTACCGCAAGGACGGCGCCTGGGTATGCAGCTAGGTGCTGCTCCAACCAGAGAACAGACTCTGCGTCCAAGTGGTTAGTAGGTTCGTCGAGAAGCAGCAAGTCTGGCTTCTGTAGCAACAACTTACACAGGGCGACGCGTCGACGTTCACCACCGGATAGATGGGTGACCATTTCGTCGCCTGGAGGACAGCGCAATGCGTCCATAGCCTGTTCGAGCTGATTGTCGATATCCCAAGCGTCGGCCGCATCAATGGCTTCTTGCAGTTTGCCCATTTCTTCAAGCAATGCATCGAAGTCTGCGCCCTCTTGGGCCATCTCTTCTGAAATCTCGTTAAAGCGAGTGATCTTTTCGTAGATCTCGCCAACGCCTTCCTGGACGTTGCCCAGAACGGTTTTTTCCTCGTTCAGTGGTGGCTCCTGCATCAGGATGCCTACCGAATATCCTGGCGAGAGTCGAGCCTCACCATTGGACGGGGTATCGAGACCCGCCATGATCTTCAAGATCGTTGACTTACCAGCACCATTGGGTCCTACGACACCAATTTTTGCGCCCGGGAAGAACGACATGCTGACATTGTCGAGAATGACTTTGTCACCAACGGCTTTGCGAGCCTTGGTCATCGTATAAATGAATTCCGCCATGCTCTTAAGGCTAGTCGGTGTGAGGGGACAATATCGAATTATCACCCAACTATTTTGAGCTGGCGGTGTCCGGTTTCACATATTCGAACCGAACAGCGCCAATCATCCCAAATCTAGGCGGCTTGATCCGAATCTTTCGGCCAATTCGAATCTCCATCTTTCAAGGAGTCCTGATGCGAAGCCCTTTCGGTTTCACCTGTATCAATACGAACTCTGGTGAAGGAACTCGTCCCAAATCGCAGATCATGGCCGATGCTGTACGCCTCAATATCAGCACTGGTTCCTTTAGTGCCATCCGCACGTTCATATTCTCGGATTTGCAACTTACCGAAGACCATCACGTGGTCTCCTTGCGACAGAGACTCCATCGAGTTTTCAGCCAAGCCTCTAAACGCTGATACCGAGTACCAGTTGGTAGGACCATCGACCCACTGGCCTGACTCCTGATCTTTCTTCCGTTCATGCGTCGCAGCTCGAAACTTCAACACGGCAACACCTTTTGCTGTCACGCTTAACTGTGGATCGGTGCCAACGATGGCACGGATGGTAACCAGATCACTCACGAGTACCTACTCCTTAGACTCTCAACACCAAGGACTCTTCTCGGTGCTGGTTCTCATCGTGCAGCACGAGGAGCACGTAGGAATCCCCGCACTAACGAACTGTGGAAACTACATTCTTGGATCGATTGCGGAAAGCCGTGACGCACAAGATGATCGCAATGATTAACCCCGGCAAAATCCAGCCAGTCCAGCCCAAGATTGAAGACTGAGTCGTATCAAGGGGCGCACCCAATGTCATGAAGAGTGAAGTCAAACCGAAGCTGGCGTTAAAAACACCATGCGCCAGTACGGCCGGCCACACCGAGTCACTATAGGAACGAATCCACCCGAGAAACGCGCCGAGCACGGCACAAGCCCCACACATTGCAAGAACTCCCCATTCGGGTGCGAACGGATAGTTATATCCAAGAAGTATCAACGGGGCATGCCAAGCTCCCCAGATAACTCCTGAAATAAGGATTGCCCCTAGTTTTCCTGAAGGAGCGAGCCTGGGCCAAAGCCATCCCCTCCAGCCAACTTCTTCTCCGATTGCCAAAAGTGCATTCGTCAGGCCAGCAAGAACAATTAGCACCGCTTGATCTACCAAGTACAGCAGTGGCCCCTGCGATCCGGCTACAAAATGCAAAAGCGCAAAGTTTTTGAGGTCACCGGGAAACACTCCGAGCCACGTCCCAACGAAGGGAGCTTGAATCACCAATAAGACTGGGACAACAAATGCAAGAACAACAGCAACCACGACTCGTAGTGGTCTACGAATGGGCCAAATACCTGTGTCACGTACAAATTTAGACCCGCGACGCTCTAATAAGGTGACGATTAGTGCCGCCGTGGCCGGCGTGAACATCATCAGTGAAGCGACAGTTGAGAAGTAGGGCTCATTGAGCCCATCCCCTAGCCAGAGGGGCAACGAGACGCACCACGCTAGCACGAGACTCAACACCGCAAAACAAACGACGCTCGCGCGACTACCAAATCTCAATACTGGCACTTTAAGTATCCCTAATCAGCTTCCAATGTTCAGCGATACTTCCACCCTACCGACCCCAAGTCGAATTTTCGGTGAGCAATAAGCTAAACTAATTTCGGTTATGCCTCCGTAGCTCAGCTGGATAGAGCAAGAGCCTTCTAATCTCTAGGTCGTGGGTTCGAATCCCGCCGGGGGCACAAACAGAAAACCGTCGTTCACTTGGTAAAACAAGGGAACGGCGGTTTTTTCATTTGTTCAAAATTAGCGATTTGACCATAGTTTTTCTTGAGGTTCAGATGTTAACTTGCCGTCGTACAACAGAGCCCAACTACATGCGATGCTCATTAAAACAGCCGCGGACACCGACAGCACTTCAGGTCTAGTTGCCATGCGTGGGCGCCCAGAAGTTCTGCTGGTCATCAATTTCCTTCGCAACAAAATCAACCTGTGCTGCCAGAAGACCCGCGCTCACACTGCCGATTTCTGAGCAAGAACTGAGCACCACCAACATATCCACACAAAATAGTGCCCAATAGCAACTGCAGAGTAACTTAGGCGTCAAGATTGCGATAAACTCTAGGAATTGTAGAAACCGAGAGGGAACAGGGAAAACTGTCACATGACACAACCGGTCGCCATTAGAACGCGACTCTTGCCTACCGAACGAACCAGTATCAACCTTATATTCCTGTTAGCAGGATTATCGTTCGCTTCCTGGGCCGGCAGACTCTCAATCATCGATGATGTGCTGGGATTTTCAGGGCTTGGACTCGGCTCGTTTCTTCTATGCATGACTCTTGGTACTCTGATCGGTTTATCCATCATTCCAACCATCAGCAAATATGTCGCTACCAAGCGACTACTCTGCGTCCTCCCACTCGGCCTAGCTCTTTGCCTTCCCCTTCTTGGCGTGGCCATCTCAATTACTCAAAGCACTTGGCTCGCGTACTTAACCTTGTTTGTAAATGGCATCATTTTCGGTTGCCTCGACATCATGATGAACGTCAGCGGAGCCAGAATTGAACGAAGCATTGGTCGAAGCCTAATGCCATCGTTCCATGGCTTTTTCAGTCTCGGCTCACTTCTTGGAGCTGGACTGGCAACAGCTACAATCACAATGAATTTGCCAAGCATTTGGCATTTTGCACTAGTCTCCGCGTTGATTATCTCTTTTGCTTTCGTTGCCCACCTTGGCCTGTCGGAGTGGGAGAACGAAAACTTCGCAGAACGCGCCAAAGAAAAGGCACAAGGAGACTCGAGAGCCACCGGGAAACTCGGTCTACTGCTTCTGTTAGGTCTCATGGTGGCTGGACTGAGTTTTACCGAAGGGGCAGCCAATGATTGGATTGCCGTCGCTACTGTTAACGGCCATGGGCTGGAACATCAAGATGGCGCACTCATGTTTACGCTCTTCGTTGGAGCCATGACACTTGGCCGCTTCTTGGGCGGTCTACTGGTCGACCGACTCGGGCACAAGTTCACTCTCTTGATAATGGGGACGATCGGGCTCCTTGGTGTCGTTCTCTTCATCGTCGAGTCAAACCCCTACTTCATTGGCTTAGGTTCAGCAATGTGGGGTCTTGGTAGCTCACTTGGATTCCCCGTCGGAATGAGCATCGCTGCCTCTAGAACTGAACGTCTAGGCCCCAGGGCAGTGAGTATCATCAGCGCCTTCGGATACGGCGCAATGCTTGGAGGTCCCCCGCTCATTGGTCTTGTCGTAGACAGTGTGGGATTGCCCCAAGCCCTGTGGATCTGTGTGGCGATCCTCATCGTTTCCCTCGTGCTCACTCCACGGGTCAGCCGCGGGCCAAACACATCCGGCATCTCACGCTAAACGGGTAAGACAGCGCGCTCCTTGATATTGCGCATGACAATAGTGCTAGTCAGTTTTTCAACACCAGGTAGTCCCACGAGGACATCATCGTAAACTCGCTGATAGTGGCTCAAGTCTTCTGCAAATACGCGCAGTAAAAAGTCAGGCTCACCAAATAGGCGCTGTGCATCCACAATCAGCTCTTCACGTTCAACTGCTAACTCAAAATCCTTAAGTTGCGCACGGTCTTTCAACGTGACAAAGACCAACGCTTCAAACCCGAGACCGACTCGCTCAGGTGCGATTACTGCCTGATAGCCGGTGATCACCCCTGCACGTTCAAGTTCTCGAATGCGCCGATGGCAAGGTGCTACTGATAAGCCAATTTTGGCAGACAGTGCAGTTGCGCTAATCCTTCCATCGAGTTGCAATTCGGCAAGTATCGCACGATCCAATTCATCCATGAATTCAGGGTACAACACAAATATTTTGCGCTTAGTCCCCCAATCAAGTGTTTTCTTTGCGCCAATGAGCTTCCATGCCCAAAAATTGGCAAACACATTTGGACGGATTTTTCCTAAGGTGAAGTCATCAGCAATTTCTCGCCAAGGATGGACCATGGACTTCGCTCAGCTAACGGCCTTTCTGCTCATTTCAGTCACCTTAGCTTGCACGCCAGGTGCTGATTGGGCTTACGTCATTTCTTCTGCACTTCGGAAACAGAGCTATCAGCCGGCCGTTTGGGGACTGCTCTCGGGTTATCTTGTGCATACCGTCTTACTGGTTTGCGGAATTGCTGCACTCGTGGCCAGTTCGCCGACCATCCTCTCGTGGCTAACGGCGGCTGGTGCCATCTACCTGCTTTGGCTAGGAATCTCCACGCTGCGCTTGAGCAAAACCGCAACATTTTTCAGTGCCCCGCAACCATCCGCCATCGATATCACCGAAGGTGAGCCCAAGCTGGGCGAGACCAGCAACTCTCAGCTGGCTGGCAGCACGTCAATTGCCTTAGCGTCACCACCGGTACAACAAGTTCCTGCACGAACGGCCTTCTTCAAAGGGCTCCTCACAAGCGGAACCAACCCTAAAGCACTGTTGCTGTACGTGGCATTGATCCCCCAATATTTGGATTCAGATTTATCTCTACCTGCACCCCTGCAAACGGGCATATTAGGACTAACGCACTTCGCCGTTTCTATTGCGGTCTACTTCAGCGTGGCCTTTGCCGCACGCGCACTCCTTCGTTCCAGGCCGCTGGCGGCACGAGTTGTCACGTTAGTTTCCGGGATCATCATGATCTTGTTGTCACTAGTGCTGATCTTTGAGCAGTTTTTCGTCTAATTGCTACTTTATTGAACAGTGATCAAGACAATTGAAAAGTGATCACGTATGCTCTTTACCGGTGGTGTTTCAACCATCTGTAAATACGGTCTGAACCCGGCAATCCCAATAGCCGTGCAAGCAAGGCCCACGAGCATCGCGCTGGAGCAAGTGTGGAACTACCCTCAATACATTTAGAAAATGTTTCGGTTCGCTACGGCGACCGGGACGTTCTCAAGGACATCAACATCAGTCTTAATGAGCAGCGCATCGGTGTCATTGGCGCCAATGGTGCTGGGAAAAGTACCCTTTCTCGACTGCTCAACGGACTTGTGCTCCCCACCGAAGGATCTGTTCGCATTGGGGACCTAACCACCAGCCAGCATGCTAAACAAATCCGACGACAGGTCGGGTTCGTTTTTCAGAATCCTGCCAACCAGATCATCATGCCTATCGTTTCTGACGACATTGCCTTTGGCCTCAAGAACTTGTCACTGCCCAAAGCCGAACGCACTCAACGAGTGAACGAGACCCTGCATGAACTAAATATTTCGCATCTCGCTGACCGGGAAAGCCATACGTTATCCGGCGGCGAACAGCAGATGGTGGCGCTGGCATCTGTGCTAGCAATGCGACCTGAAACCATCATTTTTGATGAACCTACGACGATGCTGGATTTGCGTAACCGTTTGGCTTTCCAACACGAGATCTCGAAGCTATCCCAACGAGCGATCGTCGTCACTCACGACCTAGAAATCCTCGAAGACTTCGAACGAGTTCTCGTCATCACCGACGGCACAGTTGCCTTCGACGGTCAGCCTGCCGATGCCATTGCCCACTACCGACAATGGAGTCACGCATGATCGCTGCAAATAACACGTCTTATCTTGCGCTTATAAAGCCTGGGTGGAAGTTCGGTGCCTTGCTCGTCTTGAGCATTGCGTTGTACCTCATCAATTCGTGGACCGTCTTACTGTCGATCTTCATCGTAAGTGTCGTATTACTTCTGACGGCACGTGTGAATTTTAAACAGATCCGGCTACCGCTCATTTCATTGGCGGTCATCCTTAGTGTCGTTTTCATTCTGTTGGGCATCCAAACTGACTGGCTCAATGCACTGCGCTCGGTTCTCAGGCTGCTGACCATGTGCCTTCTGGCCTATTCGGTCAGCCTCACAACAAAATTTGAAGCCATGCTGGAACTATTTCAACAAGTCGCTTCGCCAGTCCGTTTTGTCGGTGGGAACCCGGCACAAATAGCTTTGGCACTTTCGATGACCATTCGCTTCATTCCCGAGCTAAAAAAGGTGTACGTAGAAGTTCGTGAAGCACAGCATGCTCGTGGACTAGCCAACAATCCGCTGGCTGTTACGGTTCCGCTAGTCATCCGCTCACTAAGAATTGCTGACGAAACTGCAGAGGCACTCGACGCTCGTGGCTACGATTCAGAGCCCGCAGCATTCCGACGCTAAACCATGTCATCACTCGATCAATATCAAGGAACTTCAATGTCTCGAAACCCCTCTTCTTCACAAACTAAAAATACGGTGTACATCGCTGTGTTTGCGGCGATGATCGCAGCAATGGGGTTGATGCCACCAATTACCTTGGGCATCATCCCGGTACCAATTACTCTCCAAACCCTCGGCGTGATGCTCGCTGGCGCCCTGCTGGGCCCATGGCGAGGCGCTATGGCGTCGCTGGTGGTCGTGGTTCTCGCTGTCGCCGGGCTTCCACTGCTCTCAGGTGGTCGTGGTGGCCTTGCCGTTTTGCTCGGACCCACCGGTGGATATTTGGTCGGATGGGTTTTCGGTTCACTAGTGATCGGCGCACTGTTCAAGTATTGGGTTCTACGCAGGACCGGTAATACTGCACGCTTCCTTGCCGGACTCGCATCGGTCATCATTGGTGGAATCGGTGTGATCTACCTATGTGGTGTGCCGTGGACCTCCGTGGCCACAGGTATTGATTTTGGAACTTCCCTCGTCGGATCCGCAGCTTTCCTCCCAGGCGATTTGTTCAAAGCCGTCGTGACAACACTCGTTGCCCTCACAGTTCATCGCAGCTACCGAGGACTAATGAGCTAAATACATGAACTTTTGGGATGCTCTGACGAGCTGGGCGGAATGTTTACCGCACAAGTCTGCAGTTGTTTCACTAACTGGTGAGTTGACCTACGCCCAGCTCGCAGGACGCGCCCAACACTTGGCTCGTACGCTGCGTGAACTACCGGAGCAGCGTGTGGGAATACTGGCGAACGACCCGATAACGATGGCTGTCGGGTTTCACGGAGCGGCTTTGGCAGGAAAAACCTTGGTCATTCTCGACCCATCCTGGCCAGAGGCTCTACTTCACACGATGGTTTCAACCCTCAAATGCGCCCACATCATGACTGATTTCAGTGCCGCGGATCTACAGAAAATCCCCGCCACAGTCTTCACGATTTCAGAGAATGCCGACAATGCCCCATGGGTTGCCCAAGAGCATCCAGAGGACCGAGAACTCCTGATCATTTGCACTTCAGGAACTACTTCACGGCCTAAGGCCATCATTAGGACAGCCAGATCTTGGCAGTGTTCAGTGGAAGTCGGAGCTCCGATACTGAAAGCCACCGAAGCGAGTATTACTTTGTCGCCCGGACCGATATCTCACGGACTTGGCCTCTACTCGCTAGTGGAGTCCATCCACACAGGCGGAACATTTGTTGGGTCCGGACGATGGAGCACACAAGGAGCCAAGAATCTTTTAGGTCGCCTCAGATGCAACCGAGTAGTCACGGTGCCGACAATACTTGATCGTTTATTCTCCGATATGGAATTGCAACAGCTCGCGAGCATTCGTTGGGTCATCAGTGGTGGTGAATCATTATCACCGCGGATCGTGGCTCAGCTTCAAAAGTTGCCATCCTATGAATCGTGCGTTGAGTATTTCGGAAGTAGCGAGCACAGCCTGATCGCTTATTCACATAGAGACACCAATGAACAACTAAGCGATGGTTTCTCTGGACAACTCTTTCCAACTGTTTCAGTGCACCTTCATGCAGTCGATCCAGTCACGGGGATCGGCACTGCCTACGTAGACAGTCCTTTTAACGCCATCGGATACGATCCCCATACGGCACCATCTATAGCTCGGTGCAACGCTTCAACGAGTACATTGGATCAGGCAAGGCAATTCAGCGACCAGCAGATTGCCTTCATTCGCCGCGAGGATGGAATGCTCAACCTGCATGGCAATAATATTCATCCCGCGGAAATCATCGCCGTGTTTTCAACTTTGAACATGACTGAAGTCAAAATTCATCTCGATACCGAAAGCGATAAGCCTCGGCTGATTGCCTATGTTCGCTCCCCCGTTATTGACGGTGAACTTCTTCGAGAAAACCTGTTTGAGCAGTTGCCTGTATTCAAAGTCCCTCACGAGGTTGTGTCACTTAATAGCTGGCCTCAAGGTTTTAGCGGTAAAGCCTCGATTACTGCCTTGTCGGACGATGCCCCAGAAATACTTAAGAGAATACAAATACGATGAATAACGCCTACATCATTGATGCCCTTCGTACTCCTATCGTCCGTGCTGGCAAAGAATACTCTCGCATCAGCGCCGACAAGCTTCTTGCTCCATTGCTAACTGCCTTGGTGGAAAGAGCGGGGATAGATGCAGTTCATGTTGACCATGTGTTTCTTGGCAATGCAGCTGGCCCAGGTGGAAATATCGCTCGTGTAGCCGTTCTCGCATCGGTCTTGCCTGAGACGGTGAGCGCCACCAGTATGGATGCCCAGTGCGCCAGTGGCTTAGAAGCAATTGCAGCGGGGGCTCGGATGATTCGTTGCGGTGAAGCGGATATCGTTCTAGCTGGCGGCGTCGAATCCGTAAGCACGGCACCATGGCGGGTTGAGAAACAAGAATCCGTCACGGCACCACCAAAATTATATTCACGTGCAAGGTTCACCCCGGTTCCAAATGCTGACCCGGAAATGGGCGTCGCAGCCGAAAACATCGCCGCCCGGTACAGCATCAGCAGGGAGCGCCAAGATAGTTTCGCTTTACAAAGCCACCAACGGGCCGTGAAGGCTCAGGCAGAAGGCGTATTTGACGATGAGTTGCTCCCCACACGCTCCTCAACAGGACTCGTTTCTGAAGACACCTGTCCCCGGCCTTCACTCACCGAAAAGAAACTCTCCGCGCTCAAACCAGCTTTTGTGGAGAGTGGAAGCGTTACGGCAGGAAACTCGTGCCCCATAAATGATGGGGCCAGCGTCGTGCTGTTGGTGAGTGAGAAGGTAAGGCAGTCATTGAGCCCATCCTTCGCGTTGAAGTATTTGACTGCAGCTTCGGGCGCGTATGATCCGGAACTTCTCGGAATGGCTGCCGTTCCTGCCTATCAAAAGCTCCAAAAGCAGCTAGGACAGGAACAGTCGCAGCATGCGCCGTTGATTGAGTTTAATGAAGCATTTGCTGTTCAGGCATTAGCTTGCCTAGACATCTTGGGTATCGACCCGACAACAGTTAATCGCAACGGTGGCGCATTAGCCTTGGGACATCCATACGGTGCTAGTGGCGCGATATTGACTACGAGACTGTTCTGGCAGGCTCAAAAACAGGGACATTCCGGTCAGCGCGCCTTGGCACTGATGGCAGCTGCAGGTGGAACGGGAAGTGCTATCGCTTTTGAATCCGTCGTTTCCTGAGGTCAAGCACCGACAAGGCTAAATATTAAAACCGAGGGCGCGCATCTGTTCGCGACCATCGTCGGTAATTCGTTCTGGTCCCCACGGTGGAGTCCATACCCAATTGATGTGGTGAACAGTCACGAGGTTCTCCAGGGCTTGGCTAACTTGCTCTTCAATGATGTCAGTCAGCGGGCATGCTGGCGTTGTCAGTGTCATAGCAATTTCAAGCACAGCGCCTTCAACAAAACGCAACCCATAAACGAGTCCTAAATCAACAATGTTGACCCCAAGTTCGGGGTCAATGACGTCTTTGAGCGCTTCTTCGACCTCTTCAATTGGACGGGCAATCCTGGTCTTTGCAGTTGGTACAGCTTCGCTCATTGAACACCCCACACACATCTATAAGGTTTACCTAAATATATTTAATGACACTATAGTCACGTTTTTAGGGTGTTAGCTAATTTTTGGCTTCACACGTCATGCAAAGACAGATTTGTGAACGTTCATCTCGACGTTGCTCAATCAGAAACAGTAGTTCCGGATTAAAACACAGAGGCTGCAATCATTCGAAAAATGATTGCAGCCTCTGAGTGGATTGGTCGAACTTAGATATTGAACCCTAGGGCTCGCATCTGGTCGCGACCATCGTCAGTAATGCGCTCTGGACCCCAAGGTGGCATCCAGACCCAATTCAGACGGTGATCATCAACGATGTTCTCCAGGGCCTTGCTAACCTGCTCTTCGATAATATCGGTGAGCGGGCAAGCCGCGGTGGTCAAGGTCATGTCCAGTAGCAGTACGCCGTCATCTGCGTACTTCAGGCCATAGAGCAACCCCAGGTCGACGATATTAACACCGAGCTCGGGGTCAATAACGTCCTTGAGTGCTTCCTCAACATCTTCCAAAGGAGTCGAAACGGCTCCCTGGCTCTGTTCGGTTGATTCGCTCATAAAATTACCTTTAGGCCTTGACGTTCAGGTAGCGGTCGTAGCCTTCTTCTTCAAGGCGGTCAGCCAGCTCAGGGCCGCCCTGTTCTGCAACACGGCCGTCCACGAACACGTGCACGAAGTCTGGCTTGATGTAGCGCAGGATGCGGGTGTAGTGGGTGATCAGCAGGGTACCCATGTTGTTCTCGTCCTGAGCGCGGTTAACACCCTCGGAAACGATCTTCAACGCGTCAACGTCCAGACCCGAGTCGGTCTCGTCCAAAACAGCGAACTTAGGCTTGAACAGTTCCAGCTGCAGGATCTCAACACGCTTCTTCTCACCACCGGAGAAGCCTTCGTTGACGTTACGGCCAGCGAAGTCAGCATCGATCTTCAGCTTGCTCATTGCTTCCTTGACATCCTTGGTCCAGGTACGCAGCTTCGGAGCTTCTCCGTCGATGGCGGTCTTGGCGGTGCGCAGGAAGTTGGTCATGGTGACGCCTGGTACCTCTACTGGGTACTGCATAGCCAGGAACAGACCAGCCTTCGCGCGCTCGTCGACGCTCATCTCCAGCACATCTTCGCCGTCAAGGGCAATGGAGCCCGAGGTGACGGTGTAGCGTGGGTGACCAGCAATGGTCGAAGCAAGGGTGGACTTGCCCGAACCGTTAGGACCCATGATTGCGTGGGTCTCGCCGGTGTTGATGGTTAGGGTTACACCCTTGAGAATTTCCTTCTCGCCCTGCTCGGTTTCAATCGAGACGTGCAGGTCCTTGATTTCCAGAGTAGACATACGTCGTTCCGTTTCTTTCTAAAAAGCTCTATGGCTAAAAAGCTGGTGAAGCAGGCACTGACTAGTTGTCAGTTGCAGCCAGTTCTTCTTCGATGGTGTCGGTCAAACGCTCCTGCAGAGCTTCATCACCGATCTGCTGAACGATCTCGTTCAAGAAACCACGTACTACCAGGCGGCGTGCGGTCTTTTCGTCTATACCGCGAGCCATCAGGTAGAACAGGTGCTCATCATCGAAGCGACCGGTGGTCGATGCGTGACCCGCACCGTCAATCAGGCCGGTTTCGATTTCCAGGTTTGGAACCGAGTCCGCACGAGCACCATCGGTCAACACCAGGTTGCGGTTGGCTTCGTAGGAGTCGGTGCCAACAGCTTCCTTCTGGATCAGCACGTCGCCAACCCAAACGGTGTGTGCGTCCTTGCCCTGTAGGGCACCCTTGTAAAGAACATTCGACTTGCAGTTGGCCACTGCGTGGTCAACAAACAGACGGTGTTCCAGGTGCTGTCCGGCATCTGCGAAGTACAGACCGTAGAGCTCGATTTCCGCGCGTTCGCCGATGAAGCGAGCCGATGGGTTCACGCGCACCAGATCGCCACCGAAGGATACGGCGATGTGCTTGAAGGATGCGCCCTGAGCAACGAGTGCCTGCTGCGATGATGCATGTACTGCGTCATCTTCCCAAGCCTGCAAGGAGACAACGGTCAAGCGAGCGTTGGCGTGAACGTCAAATTCAACGTTCTGAGCCAGCACTGCTGAACCAACGTGATCCAAGATCACGGTGGCTTCCGAGTTTTCCTCAGCCACAATGATCAAGTGCTGAGCTGCTGGAGCCAGCGATTCGCCGGTGATGCGAACACTTGCCTTCGCACCCTCTGCATTCTTAGGAATGGTCACAACCTGAGTCTGGGAAGCGTACTTCCAAGCGTTGGCCGAGACGCGATCATCTGGGGTGTGCGCAACACCGTTCAAGGCATCATCAGAAGAAACGACGGTCAGCGTGGCGATGTCATTACCCGACAGTTCAACCTTTGGAGCAGCACCGGTGAGCTCGTCACTGTGCAGACCCTTCAGGCGCTTGAGCGGGGTGAAACGCCAATCCTCTTCACGACCGGTCAGCTTGGCGAAGTCCTCAACGTTGGTGCTGGTCAGACGACCTGCACGCGAGGAATCCGGCACGCCAACTCCCCCGCCGTGGCTGTGAGCCTTAGCGGAAGCTCCACCCAAAGGTGAGCTGTCGTTTTCGTTGATTGGCGAAAGGTTTTCGCCCTCTTCGGTGAAACCAGGAATGGATGGGGCGCCGATGCGCACCTTCTCATCTGGGATATGGGTGGTGGTCTCCGACATTCTTAGCCGACCGATCCTTCCATCTGAAGTTCAATAAGGCGGTTCAGTTCCAGCGCGTATTCCATTGGAAGCTCACGGGCGATTGGCTCAACGAAGCCACGCACGATCATCGCCATTGCCTCATCCTCGGCCATACCGCGGGACATGAGGTAGAACAGCTGCTCTTCAGAAACGCGGGAAACGGTTGCCTCGTGGCCCATGGTGACATCGTCTTCGCGAACGTCAATGTAGGGGTAGGTATCCGAACGCGAAATCTGGTCAACCAGCAGCGCGTCACAAACCACCGAGTTCTTGGTGCCCTTGGCACCTTCCTGCACCTGTACCAAGCCACGGTATGCCGAACGGCCACCGTTACGAGCCACCGACTTAGCCACAATGGCCGAGGAGGTGTTCGGAGCGATGTGAACCATCTTTGATCCGGTGTCCTGGTGCTGACCTTCGCCTGCGAAAGCGATGGACAGGGTCTCACCCTTGGCGCGTTCGCCAACGAGGTAAACCGCAGGGTACTTCATGGTGACCTTCGAACCGATGTTGCCATCGACCCATTCCATGGTTGCGCCCTCTTCACAGACGGCACGCTTGGTCACCAGGTTGTATACGTTGTTCGACCAGTTCTGGATCGTGGTGTAACGGACGCGGGCGCCCTTCTTCACGATGATTTCCACAACGGCGGAGTGCAGCGAGTCCGACTGGTAGATCGGTGCGGTGCAACCCTCGATGTAGTGAACGTACGAATCCTCATCGGCGATGATCAAGGTGCGTTCGAACTGGCCCATGTTCTCCGTGTTAATACGGAAGTACGCCTGCAGTGGGATCTCTACGTGTACGCCCTTAGGAACGTAAACGAAGGAACCACCGGACCACACGGCAGTGTTCAGCGAAGCGAACTTGTTATCGCCCGCAGGAATAACCGAGCCGAAGTACTCTTCGAAGATCTCTGGGTGTTCCTTTAAGCCGGTATCGGTATCGAGGAAGATCACGCCCTGAGCTTCAAGGTCTTCACGTAGCTGGTGGTAAACAACCTCGGACTCGTACTGAGCTGCAACACCGGAAACCAGGCGCTGCTTTTCAGCCTCAGGAATACCCAACTTGTCGTAGGTGTTCTTGATGTCTTCAGGGAGTTCGTCCCAGGTCGTTGCCTGCTTCTCGGTAGAGCGGACGAAGTACTTGATGTTGTCGAAGTCAATGCCCGAGAGGTCTGGACCCCAGGTTGGCATTGGCTTGCGATCGAAGTACTTCAGTGCCTTCTGGCGGCGTTCAAGCATCCATTCTGGCTCGGACTTGAGGGCGGAAATATTCGCCACCACGTCCTTGTCGACGCCGCGGCGAGCATTGGCACCCGCGTCATTCTTATCTGACCAGCCATATTCGTAATTGCCGATTCCGTGGAGTTCGGGGTTCTTCTCCAGAATTTCGGAAATTACACCTGGGTCGGCAGACTCCTGTGCAATCTGATCCGTCATCGCGGCCTCTCCTGCTTCGTGAACTGAATTCGAGTTCTCTTCTCAGCGCGCATTGGCGCCTTTTCACGCCCCACAGGGATGTGGGTCGTGCACACGTGTCCGCCACCGGCCAAGGTCGACAATCGTCGAACGTCGACGCCTAACAGGCGGGCGAACATTTCAGTTTCGATGTCGCAAAACACCGGAAACTCTCGTGCCAAATCTTGTATCGGGCAGTGCCCCTGGCATAGCTGAACGCTATGCATCAGTGCCGTTGCCACCTTGGTGTCAACTTTTCGGGTGTACCCTACGAATCCGTCAGTACTAAGCAAATTGCTAAGTACTTCGGCTCGTGCTTCCAGCCCTTCAACACCGGTGAGCGCCTTGGCGTACCGGGTTTCCATTTCAGCGAAACGGTTCCGAGCGAACTTGCGAATAGCATCGTCGCCGGCAGCTTCGCCGAGCATCTTTAGAGCATCAGTGGCAATTTCCAAATAATCGTTGCCGAGCTTTGTCTGGCCGCGGTGCGAGAGCACGTAACGGCGGGACGGACGCCCTGCACCCGACTTCTGATTTGCTACCAGTTTCACCTCGACGAGCCCAGATTTTGACAGCGCGTCAAGGTGGCGACGAACGGCAGCTGGCGTGAATCCTAGCTTGTTTCCAAGCTCGGCTGCACTAACCGGCCCATCCTCAAGCACTGCGTAGAGGACACGGTCGCGCGTGCGTTCTTCGGTATCCCCAACTGCACCAAGCGTTTCTGCAGTGGAGTCACTAGCTGAGTCCAAATTTGATGAATACACAACACAATCATGCGTAAATTTTTGCGCCAGGTCTAGTAAGGAAGGACTTACTAAGGGAGAGCTTGCCCACTTCCAAATCCACACCTTATTAACGCTTATGGTGTTTTTATACTCTCGCTGAAGCGAATCGCTGGCGGGCATTGGTGACGGAGTCATCAAAATAACAAGTTCGACATGTCGTAGAATGTTTTGGTGTCTTCCGTAACCCCCAGTCTCGTCATCAAGGAACTGGCCAAAGATTTAGGGCCAGTCCCCGCCTTGGACAATCGCATGTTGCGCGTCCTTGAATCGGTATCCCTCAAGGCATACCCCGGCCAAGTCACTACCCTCCTCGGCGCGAACGGCGCAGGTAAGTCCACAACTTTGGCATGCGCCCAAGGGCTCTTACGACCAGAAGGTGGCACTGTTGAGCTGCTGGGTCAAGATCCCTACGGCGATAACCCCGAACTCCGATCGCGTGTAGGTGTCATGCTTCAAGATGGTGGTTTGCCACCATCGATGCGTCCAGTACCCCTGTTGCGACACGTCGCCTCGCTCTATCAAAACCCCATCGACATCGATGCATTGATTAAACGCCTAGACCTTGAGTCCTTTGGTACTCGCACGATTCGCCGCCTTTCGGGCGGGCAGAAGCAACGAGTCGCCCTTGCCATCGCGCTGGCGGGAGATCCCGAAGTTGTATTCCTTGATGAACCGAGCGCGGGACTAGACCCACAATCCCGGCAAGTCGTTTTTGATTTGATCGCAGAATTGCGCGACGCCGGCAAGGCGATCATTCTCACCACGCACCTCATGGATGACGCGCAGCGCCTGAGCGATTACGTGTACATCATCGACAAGGGCTGCACGGTAGCCCAGGGAACGGTTGCGGAGCTCACCGATCGGGCCGCCGAAGACCAAGATGCCCGCCCAATTTCTTTTGCAGCACAACCAGGCCTCAGCCTGCCAGAACCGCCCGCAGGACTTTACTTGTCCGAGACTTCGGCTGGCGAGTATCGCCTAGACGGGGTCAGCTCACCGGAGCATCTGCACTGGCTCACTAGCTGGTGGCTCCAAGAGTGCATTCTGCCTTCCCGGTTAAACCTGCAGTCTCGAAGCCTCGAAGACGTATTCCTCGAATTCGCACAGAAGGAGGAACACGCATGAGCCAACAAGCAGTAGCTAACAATGCGGTTTCGCCATTTAAACGCATTCTCACCCAAGGCAAATATGAATCCTTGCAGATGCTGAGCAACGGTGAACAGCTGATTCTTGCAGTGGTAATGCCACTCATTGCCCTATTCGTGCTCACTTTAACTAACCTTCTTGATGACGTGGCCGAACGAAGCATCGATGCTGCCGTTCCTGGCGTTTTGGCGTTGTGCGTCATTTCAACAGCGTTCACTGGACAAGGCATCGGCACCGGATTCGACCGTCGCTATGGCGTTCTCAAAATGTTCTCCACGACTCCCCTAGGAAAGACTGGACTCATTTTCGGCAAGGTCATCGCAGTACTAACCGTTCTGGTGATTCAGGTAGTTCTTATTACCGTCGTTGCGCTGTTCATGGGGTGGCACCCGAACCTCTGGGGTATTGCGCCAGGCATCCTCTTCCTGCTCCTTGGCGCAGCTGCGTTCACTTCTCTGGGACTGCTCATTGCTGGAACCGTGCGACCAGAAGCCACCTTGGCCATCACTAACCTTGCGTGGATCTTGCTCGCCGGCGCCGGCGGTGTGCTGTACCCGCCAAGCATGGCTCCGGCATGGATTCAGCCAACGCTAAATGCGTTACCGTCAGCAGCTCTTGGTGACGCCATGCGCGAGGCACTAATTTCAGGCCACTTCAGTATCGCTGGCCTTGTTTTCTTAGTCCTTTGGTCTGCTGCTGGCTCATTTGCAGCCATCAAGCTCTTCAAATGGAACTAACCACCACACACATCTTCAAGGGAGATTTCCATGTCTTCAGACCTAGCTACTAAGAGCTGGTCCGAAAAGCTACCAACGAAGGTCACTGGACTAGTACATGGCCTCGCGATCGCTTCGTTGGTCTCGCAGGTAGGCATCATCGTCACTGGCGGTGCCGTTCGACTGACCAATTCCGGTCTCGGATGCTCGCATTGGCCAAATTGCGTACCCGGCTCCATGACCCCAGTGCCTGCAATGGGTATCCACGGCATCATCGAGTTCGGCAACCGTACCTTGACGTTTGTACTCTTGGCGATCGCCGTTGCATTCCTGATTTCGGTGTGGTCGATGCGACGGACCCACGCTTCGTTGTTCAAACTGGGCCTGGTCCTCTTGCTTGGCATTCCGGGGCAGGCAGTGATTGGTGGAATCACCGTGTGGACTGGACTGAATCCTTGGGTTGTCTCTTTGCACTTCCTACTTTCAGGGACGCTAGTCATCTTGGCCACGATATTGGTCAATCGCACGCGCACCGAATTGAAGGCTCAAGAGCATCAGCCGACTACTAAGACTATCCGCCAGGTCGCTACCGCTGCATGGATCTTTAGCATCATCTCGGTCATTCTAGGCACTATTGTCACTGGAACTGGACCCCACGCAGGCGACGCAACGACCCCACGTCATATGTTTGATCCGCTACTGGTCACACGCATGCACACCGCTCCGGTGTACCTGCTCATTCTTGCAACGATCGTCCTGCTAGTTTTGGCCTACAAGGCTGGCGAGAATGCCCGTTTACGCGCTTCGCTGTGGTGGTTAGTCGTCGTCATCCTCATCCAGGCTGCCATCGGCTACACACAGCATTTCACCGGCTTGCCGATTGCTCTAGTGCTCTTGCATATGTTGGGAGCAAGCTTGCTCTTGGTATCGAGTACTGACGTTTGGGACCGAGCTAATCTGCTTCCTGAGTATCAAAGAGTGGATAGCTAACATCAACTCAAAAGCCTGGGTGGCCCTGCAAAATTTTGCAGGGCCACCCAGGCTTTTTTGTACGACGAATGCCTACTGAGCCAACGCACGCTTCTCAAACCAGAGAAGTCCATATAAGCCAAAATAAAAGTAGGCAATACCAGCAAGCCAGAATGCAGCCATCAGCATTCCCTGATCAATGATGGACAGAACAGACAGTGCTACACCTATGAGGCAGGTAGCCCAAAGAGCAACTCTCAGATTTAGTAGGAAGCCAATCCCACAAATGAGCGCAACCACTAGATAGATGTAAGGACCTGCACCATCTACGGCACCGGTAATAACACCTGAAATGATCAACAGCACCGGGAGCAACATAGTTACGCCGCCGATAATCTGAATCCTGCGGGATCTCTTTGTTCGGCTAAGGTGACTAAGTTTAAGATTATTCGCACCGGCCAACATCCACGCGGTAATCATTGATGGGACGAAAAACATTCCCAGTCCCGTTCCGCAAATAAGTACCACAAAGGTCATGATGAGCGCCGCCGCGATACTGTATTTGCGCGCAATCACCGGCTTCATCACCGCTGATGTTGCCACCATGAGTGCCAACGCTATGAAAACCAGAAGTTGGGTAGCAGCGAAGACATCAGAGTATCCGTAGTTGATACTCAGCCCCTGGGCGTCGGCGGGGCCAAACCCCATGTTGACAACCGTTGAATCTGAAGAACGTGAAACGATCGCGGCAAACAGGCCAGTAACCAGTGCCACGATGCCAAGCATGCGCCGTATCCGTCGCATTCTAGGAGCATTCCCTTCGCGTAAGACTTCATCCAGATAGGGCGCCGCCACGGATTCAGGTGAGCCCAGAGCCGCAATAATTTCGCTTTCAGTACGTCCGCGCTCTCGGCCTTCGTCAATATGCTCCGCGATGTCTTCAACAAGCCCATGTCGCGCTTCTACCGGAACGTTCCGCAATAGGCGGTCCAGTGAGCGCAAATAATCCTCGACGTTTTGATCCTTAGTGACCCTGGCCATGTTGCCCTCCCAGCAATTCATCAACCTGTGTCGTAATCTCCGCCCACACGCTGCGAAACTCTTTGAGCATGAGTCGTCCACGCTCAGTGATTGAATAGTATTTTCGTTTTCTACCCGCCCCGCCTTCTTCCCAGCGAGTTTCAACCAACCCGGCTGTTTTCATGCGGGCCAGTAGCGGGTACAAGCTGCCTTCCCCCGCCGTTAGATGACGTTTGGTCAGCTCTTCGGCAAGTTCTAAGCCATATTTGTCGTCATTTGCCAGCGAACCGAGAACACAATATTCAAGAACGCCCTTGCGTATGTTCGTTGCTATCTTTTCGCGCTGTTCGAGCATAGAAACACCTTACCTTGTACAACAAGACTTGTATAGCAAGATAGAAATATTAGACAATCTCCACGAAAGAAAACCCGCTAATGGGCAAGCAAAAGCCCCTCCGCGCATCATTGATGTTGCGAAGGGGCGATTAGATTTTGCAATCCAAAGTAGTACTTAGCCGAACAATGGGCTTCCCACGAACGGATCAATGGCCAGAGCCAAGAACACGATCGACAAGTAGGTGATGGAAATATGGAAGACCTTCATGGCCTTACGATTGACAACCGCAGGCTTGTGGTCGCCCTGAGCCTCACGGTAGAGCACATGAGATTCATAGATGAACCAGACACCGGCGCCACCGGCAATCGCCGTGTAGACGATGCCTGCGTGCCCCAGTGGCACCAACAGAAGCGAACAAACCACTGTGGCCCATGCGTACAGCACAACCTGCACAGACACTCGACGAGCGTTGGCGATAGCTCCGAGCATTGGCACCGAAGCTGCGTTGTAGTCCTCTGCATACTTCATCGACAGAGGCCAGTAATGAGGAGGAGTCCACAAGAAAATGACCAAGAACAGAATAATCGCTGGCCACTCAACAGTTTCCTTAACGGCAGCCCATGCAATGAGCACCGGCATACATCCGGCGATGCCGCCCCAGACAATATTCTGTGCGGTGCGGCGCTTGAGGATCATCGTGTAGAAGACTACGTACAGCAAGATCGCTGCCAAGCCGAGGGCTGTGGTGAGCGGATTAGTTCCTACCCAAAGCACTACCAGGGACGTAATCGCCAGGGCCCAAGAGAAGATCAGCGCTTCCTTAGGAGTTAGATCCCCCGTGACGAGCGGACGGCCCTTGGTACGCTTCATCAACTTGTCCATGTCGCGATCGAGATAGCAGTTGAATGCTCCCGACGCTCCAGCGGCCATGGCGCCACCAACGAGAGTGGAAACCATCAACCATACCGATGGGAATCCTCGCTGAGCGAAGATCATAGTCGGCAAGGTGCTCACCAAAAGCAACTCGATCACGCGAGGCTTAGTCAACGCCAGATAGGCGCTGGCCTTGCGCTTCATATAGTCTCCGGTGCTCTCACCAGGCTGACGCGAGGCGCGTGGCACTGATGCTCCGGCGACACTTTGAGTCTTCAATTAAACGCACTCAGTTCTTCACGGGTACAAGATAGACACAATCATTCTACGCCCGATAGAAATTCTTTGAAACTCCAAAGCACGCTGTTCGTCGGTATTTGTTGGTGATATCAGTCAAGCGCCACACCAAATTGACCACGCCAACAGATAGCGACACGCGCAAAAAATCCGACACGAAGCGGCTACGCCGCGAACTCCGATCAGCTTCGGCGCTCAACTCAACGTCACGAAGTCTCGCTATGTGGACGAGCAAACCAGCACCACTTAGTAAAGACTGCCTGCCGGGTACTACAGGCTGTGAATATTTTGTAACCCCACAGGAACGAGAACTAACTGCGTAACACCCCCGACAACAGACACAGCAACAGACTCTTGTTGATGACCCACCTACAATAAATCATATTTGTAATGTTGGGCGAATCGCATTCAAATCGGTCCCCAGTGATCTTGAGAAAGAAATCCACAAACCCCTCAAGTTGAACTTGGTGACCGGGGTAACAATGCATAGAAAAGCGCTTCGTTGTTTGTCCGTCGTGAATCCATGGTTACGCCGAGGAAATAAACTTGCGCGTCATCTTGCTATAACCAACACCTCACACATCGTTTTCGCGATAGAGTTGAACGAGATTGCGCCGTCGCAACCTACATCTTTCTGGTCTCTGAAGAGTTCTGGAACATGTGGGAGGCGACGGCGTATTGCGTGTCAGCGGGAGATATCTCCCGTCCAAGCCTGAATGGAAGGAACGCCGCTGTGGCGACTGAATCCTTAGTAGAAGAGTTTTCACTGACCGAGTTGGACCGTAAGGCCATTGACACGACTCGTGTCTTGGCAGCCGACGCTGTTGAAAAAGTTGGCAATGGCCATCCCGGAACCGCTATGAGCTTGGCCCCGGCTGCCTACCTGATTTTCCAGAAGCACCTGCGCCATGATCCCAAGGATCCAAACTGGATCGGCCGCGACCGTTTCGTGCTCTCCCCAGGTCACACTTCCCTGACCCTGTACCTGCAGCTCTTCCTCTCCGGCTATGGCCTGGAAATGGAAGACATCGAAGCACTGCGCACCTGGGGTGCAAAGACCCCAGGTCACCCAGAGTACGGTCACACCGCCGGCGTTGAGATCACCACCGGCCCACTGGGCCAGGGTCTGGCTTCCGCCGTGGGCTTCGCTTACTCCCAGCGCCGCATGCGTGGCCTGCTGGATCCAGCTGCCGAAGCTGGCACCAGCCCATTCGATCACACCGTATATGTCATCGCTTCCGATGGTGACCTACAAGAGGGCGTCACCTCCGAGGCCTCCTCGCTGGCTGGCCATCAGGAACTGGGCAACCTAGTTGTGATCTACGATGACAACAAGATCTCCATCGAAAACGACACCGACATTGCCTTCACCGAAGACGTTCTGGGGCGCTACGACTCCTACGGCTGGCACACCCAGCGCGTTGACTGGACCGTCACCGGCGAATACGTCGAAGACCTCAAGGCACTGGACGAGGCCATCCGCGCCGCCAAGGCCGAAACCTCCCGCCCATCGATCATCGCCCTGCGCACCGTGATCGGCTGGCCAGCACCAACCAAGCAGAACACCGGTGGTATCCACGGCTCGAAGCTGGGTGCTGAAGAAGTTGCAGGCCTCAAGGAGGTTCTGGGATTCGACCCAGCAAAGAACTTCCACATCGACCAGGAAGTTCTGGATCACGCTCGCGAGGTTGTCACCCGCGGTGCAGAACTGCACTCCTCATGGAACGAAGGCTTCGAAGCATGGAAGAGCGCTAACCCTGAACAGGCTGCCCTGCTAGAGCGTCTAGAGTCGGGCAAACTACCTGAGGGCTGGACCGAGAAGCTCCCAGTCTTCGAGCCGGGTTCCACCATGGCTACCCGTAGCGCTTCGGGCAAGGTTATCAACGCCATTGCCGATGAGCTGCCAGAACTCTGGGGCGGCTCGGCCGACCTTGCAGGTTCGAACAACACCACCATTGATACGGCAAAGTCCTTCGCACCTGAGCGTCGCTCCACCGCATCGTGGGATGCCAGCCCTTACGGCCGCGTACTGCACTTCGGTATCCGCGAGCATGCAGCTGCCTCGATCGTCAACGGTATTGTGCTCTCCAGCCCAACCCGCGCGTTCTCCGGCACCTTCTTGATCTTCTCGGACTACCAGCGTCCAGCGATCCGCTTGGCCGCACTGATGGGTGTTCCATCGATCTTCGTGTGGACTCACGACTCGATCGGTCTGGGCGAAGACGGCCCAACCCACCAGCCTGTCGAGCAGCTCGCTTCCCTGCGCATCATCCCGAACTTCGACGTAGTTCGCCCAGCGGACGCCAACGAAGTTGCCTACGCATGGCGCGGCATGCTGGAGCTGACCGATACCCCATCTGGCATCGTACTCTCCCGCCAGAACCTGCCAATCTACGACCGTTCGGCTGCCGGCTTCCGCGGTGCAGAGGGCACCTTGAAGGGTGGCTACATCCTGGCCGAAGCTGTCCGCGATGGCGCAGAGGTCACCCCTGATGTCATCTTGCTGGCTACCGGTTCCGAGGTGGAACTGGCAGTTGAGGCTCGTGAAGAACTAGCCGCCAAGAACATCGCTGCCCGCGTGGTGTCCCTGCCTTCGCTGGAATGGTTCGCCAAGCAGGACGCTGCCTACCGCGAAGAAGTACTGCCAGCTGCCATCACCGCTCGCGTCTCGGTGGAAGCCGGTGTCGCTCAGGGCTGGCGTGAACTGGTAGGCGCTAACGGCGAAATCATCTCCCTGGATCACTTCGGCGCATCCGCCGATTACAAGAAGCTGTACTCCGAGTTCGGTATCACCACCGCGGCCGTTGTCGCCGCCGCCGAAACCTCCGTACAGAACGCTGCTAAGTAAGGAACCGAAGTAACTATTATGAGCAACCCAAATACTCAGGCCCTGTCCGATGCCGGCGTTTCGATCTGGCTCGATGACCTCTCCCGCGAACGACTGACCAGTGGCTCACTGGCCAAGCTGATCGAAGAGAAGAACGTTGTTGGTGTGACCACCAACCCTGCGATCTTCGCCGCGTCGCTGTCCAAGGCTGAGGTGTACGGCGAAGCGATCGCCGAGCAGCGTGACAAGTCCGTTGAAGATGCGATCACCGAGATCACCAGTGACGACGTGGCTGCAGCCTGCGACCTGTTCAAGGGTGTCTACGATTCCTCCAACGGTTTCGACGGTCGCGTGTCCATCGAGGTTGATCCTCGCCTGGCCCACGAAACCGCACCAACCATCGCCCAGGCCAAGGCCCTGTACGAGCGCGTGAACCGCGAAAACGTACTGATCAAGATCCCAGCCACCCTTGAGGGCCTGGAAGCAATCACCGAGACCATTGCAGAGGGCATTTCGGTCAACGTGACCCTGATCTTCTCGCTGGAACGCTACCGCGAAGTGATCAACGCTTACCTGATCGGTCTGGAGAAGGCCCACGCCAAGGGCTTGGACCTGTCCAAGATTCACTCGGTAGCTTCCTTCTTCGTCTCCCGCGTGGACTCCGAGATCGACAAGCGTCTGGATGCCATTGGCACCGAAGCAGCAGCCGCAGTACGTGGCCAGGCTGGCGTGGCCAATGCCCGCCTTGCCTACCAGGTCTTCGAAGAGACCTTCTCCTCGGCTCGCTACGAGGTGCTGGCAGCAGCTGGCGCCAACGTCCAGCGTCCACTGTGGGCTTCGACCGGTGTGAAGGATCCTGCCTACCCATCGACACTGTACGTCACCGAACTGGTGGCCCCACAGACCGTGAACACCATGCCAGAAAAGACCCTGGACGCCACCGCTGCCGAGGCTGAGGTTCGCGGTAACGCGATTGCCGGAAGCTACGACGCCGCCAACCGCGTGCTCGATAAGCTCGCAGCCCTGGGCATCGACTACAACGAGGTTGTGAACCTGTTGGAGGTCGAGGGCGTCGACAAGTTCGAGGTCGCTTGGAACGAACTGCTCGAAGACATGTCCCTCGCATTGAAGGGAGCCAAGTAGATGGAACTCGGTTTGGTGACCTCTGGCGAGGCCCTGGCCTCCGTTGATGCACTGCTCCCGAAGCTCATCGAAGCTAAAGTCGGCAGCCGCATCGCAGCCCAGGACCCTACCGTGTGGGGTCCGGCTGCAGAAGCAGAATCCTCCATCCGCCTGGGCTGGGTCAACCCCTTCGAGGCAGCTGGCAAGCTGATCCCGGCCATCCTGGAACTGCGCGATGAGCTGCAGAAGGAAAACCTGACCCGCGTCGTCTTATGCGGCATGGGCGGCTCGTCCCTGGCTCCTGAAGTCATCGCGGCCCACGACGAGGTTGACCTGGTCATCTGCGACACCACCGACCCGTCGATGGTCAAGCAGATCGTGGAAACCGACCTGGAGCGCACCGTTGTGGTCGTATCTTCCAAGTCCGGCTCCACCGTTGAGACCGACTCCCAGCGCCGGGCATTCACCGCGGCATTCCAGGCAGCCGGCATCGATCCAGCCACCCGCCTCGTGCTGGTGACCGATCCGGGTTCGCCCATGGACAATCCTGAAGGCGTTCGCGCGGTCTTCAACGCCGACCCGAACGTCGGCGGCCGCTACTCGGCACTGACCGCCTTCGGCCTGGTTCCTTCGGGCCTGGCCGGTGCCGACATCGAAGCCCTGGTTGAAGAATCCGGACTGATCAATGACGTCTTGGCTTCGGACGACGAGGACAACCTGGCGCTGCACCTGGGGGCTGCCATGGCAACCGCAGGCCGCGACAAGCTGCTGATCGCCTGCGTCGGCGACGCACTGCCAGGCTTCGGCGATTGGGCTGAGCAGCTCATCGCTGAATCCACCGGCAAGGACGGCAAGGGAGTCCTCCCGGTAGCCGCCCACGTCGACGCGCCAGAGCTGAAGAACCTGCCTGCCGATGTCGTGCCAATGTTCGTCTATGACGAACTGCCAGCAGAGATCGACGAGGAAACCACCGGAGTGCACTTCAGCGCGCCGCTGGGCACCGCGTTCATGATCTTCGAGTACGCCACCGCGGTAGCCGGCTACCTGCTGGGCATCAGCCCATTCGACCAGCCGGATGTCGAAGCCGCGAAGGTCGCAGCCCGCTCGATGCTGGAGGCCCCGGCCGCCGCCGAGCCGGATGCAGTCGACGGCTCGGTGCAGTTGTTCGGCACCACCGCGAGCACCTTGGATGCCGCGTTGGCCGAGCTGACCGCCAAGCTGCCTGAGGACGGCTACTTCGCCATCCAGGCGTACCTGAACCGCACCTCGGATAATGCGCTGCAAGAGTTGCGTGACCTGTTCGCCGCGAAGACCGGACGCCCGGTCACCTTCGGCTGGGGCCCACGCTTCCTGCACTCCACCGGCCAGTACCACAAGGGCGGCCCGGCTCAGGGTGTGTTCTTGCAGATTACCGCCGATCACAAGGATGACCTTGAGATCCCGGATCGTCCATACTCCTTCGGCTCCCTGATCACTGCCCAGGCCATCGGCGATGGCGCAGTGCTCTCGGATGCCGAGCACAACCGCCCAGTGCTGCGCGTGAACCTCACGGATCGCGCAGCCGGAATCGCTGCCCTGCTTGAGGCGGCGAAGTAAGGCACTAATGAGTAATCCACTACGCGATGCCCGCGACCGGCGGCTGAACCGCATTGCCGGTCCGGGCGCGCTGGTGTTCTTCGGAATCACCGGCGACCTCGCCCGCAAAAAACTGATGCCAGCAGTCTATGACCTGGCCAATCGCGGGTTGCTACCCCCAAACTTTGCCATCGTCGGCTTCGGCCGCCGCGACTGGAGCGCTGAAGACTTCGCGAACCAGGCCCGTGAATGGATCTTGGCCAGCGCCCGAACCCCGTTTAATGAAACGGTCTTCGCCCAGCTGGCCTCCGGAATGCGTTTTATCTCCGGTGCCTTTGACGATAACGACGCCTATAAGAAACTCGCCGAAACCCTCGACGAGTTGGCTGACTCTCGCTCCACCGGACGCAATCACGCTTTCTACCTCTCGATCCCACCAAGCTGGTTCGAAATCGTCTGCCAGAAGCTCTCCGAGCACCAGCTGGCCAACGACGCGAACCCAGGCTGGGAACGTGTGGTCATCGAAAAGCCATTTGGCCACAACCTGCAAAGCGCCCGTGAGCTGAACGCCATCGTAGAATCAGTCTTCCCTGCGGACCAGGTCTTCCGCATTGACCACTACCTGGGCAAGGAAACGGTTCAGAACCTGCTGGCCCTGCGCTTCGGCAACCAGATGTTCGAGCCACTGTGGAACAACAAGTACGTGGACCACGTGCAGATCACCATGGCCGAAGACATCGGCATCGGTGGACGCGCCAGCTACTACGATGGCGTGGGCGCGGCCCGCGATGTCATCCAGAACCACCTGCTCCAGCTGCTCGCACTGACCGCGATGGAGGAGCCCATCTCCTTCAACGCCGATCACCTGCGCAGCGAAAAGGAAAAGGTACTCTCTGCGGTCCAACTGCCCGAGGATCTGGGCGCCGCCAGCGCACGCGGCCAGTACACCTCCGGTTGGCAGGGTGCTGAAGAAGTTGTCGGTTTCCTCGATGAGGAAGGCTTCAACCCGAAGTCCAAGACCGAAACCTATGCCGCGGTGCGCCTGAACATCAACACCAGACGCTGGGACGGTGTGCCGTTCTACCTGCGCGCCGGTAAGCGCCTGGGTCGACGCGTCACCGAGATCGCCGTGGTCTTCAAGAAAGCTCCGAACCTGCTGTTCACCGACCACGAGGACGACGAGTTCGGCCAGAACGCCTTCGTGATCCGCGTGCAGCCCGATGAGGGTGCGACCATCCGCTTCTCCTCCAAGGTGCCAGGCACCCAAATGGAGATCCGCGATGTCACCATGGACTTCGGCTACGGTAACGCGTTCACCGAGTCCTCCCCCGAGGCCTATGAACGCCTGATCCTGGACGTACTGCTGGGCGAACCACCACTGTTCCCACGCCATGAAGAGGTGGAGCAGTCCTGGCGCATCCTGGATCCGTTCGAGGAGTACTGGGCTGCCCAGCCTACCCAGCCTGATCCTTATGCACCGGGATCTTGGGGTCCAGCCAGCAGCGATGAGCTCATGGCCAAAGATGGAAGGACGTGGCGACGCCCATGATGATCGATCTTCCCAATACCACCACCTCCAAGGTGGCTAAGAAGCTGATCTCCTCACGCCGCACCCATGGCGTAGTGGCCCTCTCACGGGTGTTGACCCTGGTGGTCATCACCCGTGAGGGTTTCGCGGAGAACGCCATCGAGGCCGCGAACTTGGCTAGCCGCGAGCACCCTTGCCGCATCATCGTGGTGGTCCGTGGCAATACCAGCGAAAAGAACCGCCTGGATGTGCAGATCCGTGTTGGTGGCGACGCCGGCGCATCAGAGGTCATCGTCATGCGCACCTACGGCCCAGATGTGGTCGCCGATGAAGCGCTGATTTCCGCTCTGTTGCTGCCCGATGCTCCCATTGTGGCTTGGTGGCCGCATGGTGTGCCCAAGGATCCCTACGGCACGGCGCTGGGCAAGTTGGCTCACCGACGGATCACCGACTCAGCTGAGATGGACGATCCGACCGCTTCGCTCTTTGGTCGCATCGACACCTACCAGGCTGGCGATACCGATCTTGCCTGGACACGCCTGACCTTCTGGCGTGCCCAGCTGGCCAGCATCATTGATCTGGTGGGCACCGAGGATCTGACCGGCATAACGGTGAAGGGTTCGGAGAATTCTCCGTCCACCACCCTCCTGGCTGCATGGCTGACCATGTGCTTGGACGTGCCGGTCACCATCGCGGCGGATAAAACCACCGGGGGCCTGTCCAGCGTGCGTCTGACCCGCGAAGCTGGCGATGTGGAGCTCTCCCGTCCTTCCGGCGCGGTAGCTCACCTGTACCTGCCGGGCTCTGCACCGCAGCGCATCTCGTTGCCACGACGTTCGGTCGCCGAATGCCTCGCCGAAGAAATGCGTCGTCTGGATGCGGATGATGTCTTTGGTGAAGTCATCACCAAGGGGCTGAATCTGACCAACCTCAGGAGCGTTGTTCCCAGTGATCGCTAGGCAAATCACCATCCATGGAGATGTTGCATCCACCGCTCACGCCATTGCTGCCCGTCTGATCACCGCGATCAACGACGCAGTGGCCGCGCGCGGGGTCGCTCACATTGTCGTTACCGGCGGTACTTTGGGCATCGCTTCGCTCAAAGCTGTGGCCGAGAACCCGGCCAAAGTCAGCGTGGACTGGTCACAGGTGCACTTCTGGTGGGGTGACGAGCGCTTTGTCGCCAGTGATTCCGCCGATCGCAATGTGCTGCAGGCCGAGCCGCTCTTCGCCGCACTGGACGAATTGGGGCTGGACCGCGGCACCGTCCACGCCATGGGCGCCAGCGACCAGTATGAGAGTGCCGAGCAGGCCGCCGTGGCGTACACGCAGCTGCTCGCGCAGGAAGCACCGGAAGGCTCCGCCTCTCCGGTCTTCGACGTTCTGATGCTGGGCATGGGCCCGGATTCGCATGTGGCTTCGCTTTTCCCGAACCACACGCGCTCCGATGAGCTCGGGGCCATCGCGGTCCACGACTCCCCCAAGCCGCCAGCGCATCGCGTCAGCTTGACCATGGGGACCATCAACACCGCACGCGAAGTGTGGTTGATCGTCGCCGGCGCCGACAAGGCTCCTGCCTTGGCTGCCGCCTCCCATGAAATCAACGAAGTGGCTGTTCCTGCCAGCGCAGTGCGCGGCACCCAAGCCACCCGCTGGATCGTCGATCGCGCCGCGTCAACACTGCTCTGATCAGCAACGCTAGGTCGGCTCCGTGAACCTCTTGGTTCGAAGGAGCCGGCCTTTGCGCTAACCACCGTCTTTAAGGATTCCCATGCCAGAACTGCTCGCCCCGCTCAATGTCACCGTGATAGGTGCCGGGGTCATCGGCCTGTCCACCGCACATGAACTGGCCAGCCAAGGCCACCGTGTGCGCGTGATCAGCGATCAGGAACCGCTGCACACCGTTTCCGCAGTCTCCGCGGCCATCTGGTTCCCGTACCACTCGGAGAACTCCCCCGCGGCCGATATCCTGCTCGCTCGAACCTTGGAACGCTTCGAAGCGCTCTCCTTGATTCCGGAGACCGGAGTCGACCTTCGCTTCGGCATGGATGTCGAGCGGCGCGCGGATGCCGATCGCTCATGGACCAGGCATGTTGCCGACGCCGCGGTCGTCGACCCGGCGCTGCTGCCCGACGGCGCGCTCTCGGCCACCAGCGGCACGGTCCCGGTCATCACCATGCCGACCTATCTAACCTGGCTGCAACAGCAGTGCCAGCGGCTCGGCGTGCAATTCGAGCAACGCACGGTCACCGATCTGGACGAACTGGGTGCCCACAGCGATGCAGTAGTGGTGGCCGCCGGGATCCGCGGAGGCGAATTGCTGGGCGATGACCACAGCGTCTATCCGATTCGCGGCCAGGTCATCCGCCTTGCTAATACCGCCGGATTGACCGACTGGTTCAGCGATGACGACCACCCGCAGGGTGTCTGCTATGTCATTCCGCGGCGCGATGACATCATCGTGGGCGGGACCGACGTCGCCCACGACACCAACCTCGAAGTTGATGAACAGACGGCGATCGACATGCTCGATCGTGCCATCTCCCTGGTGCCGCCACTGGCCGATTGCGAAGTCCTGGAACACAAGGTCGGCCTGCGTCCGGCGCGGGAAACCATCCGGCTGGAGCACGTTGCCGGGTACGGCATCCCGGTGATCGCGGCATATGGCCATGGCGGCGGCGGTGTCACCCTGTCCTGGGGCACCGCGCGGCGAGTGGTGGAATTGCTGAACTCGTAGGCCCGGATAGCGCACGATTAAACCCAAACTTCATCCTATTTAAACACTGTGTTGCCGATGGCGGGCTAGGCTCGCCATAGAACGTCAAATGGTGTCGTTCGCTGCCTAGGCTGGGGCAGTTTTCCGCACTGCGTTTCGAAAACTGGGAGAAGGTCCGTTCCACCGCGCGCGGGGACGTGCCGGGCCGTCGCAGTACCTGGCCCAGCGGCGAACGACGCCTTTGATGACACTTGCCGGTCATAGGCAACGACAGATCGCCGGCCTTAGAGTAATGTCACGTTTCACGCACGACCACTTTCAACCCAGGTACCACTGAAGATCACGAGAGCAGCCAATGTCGCAATCATTCGATGCCCGTCAACTCAGCGAGACGACCGCCGCAGATTCTGCGCCGACGCCAGCACAGTTTCGCCAAGCCTTATTGCGCCACCTGCAGTACACGGTCGGCAAGAGCCCGCAGAAAGCCTCGCTCTTCGACTGGCGGATGGCCCTGTCCCACACGGTGCGTGATTACGCGGTTGATCCGTGGTTCAGTGCTACCCGTCGCACCTGGGATGAAGACCGCAAACGCGTCTACTACCTGTCGATGGAATTCCTGATCGGCCGGCTGCTTGAAGACCAGGCCATCAACCTGGGCCTGCGCGATGTCATGGTCCAAGTCCTGGCGGAATTCGGCTTGAGCTTCGATGAGGTAGCCGATGGAGAACCCGATGCTGCCTTGGGCAACGGCGGCCTGGGACGGCTCGCGGCCTGCTACCTCGAATCCATGGCCACCATGGGCTGCCCCGCCTACGGCTACGGCCTGCGCTACGAACACGGGCTGTTCCGCCAGCTCTTCGAAAACGGGCGTCAGATCGAAACCCCGGAAAATTGGTTGGCCACCGACAACCCATGGGACTTCACCCGACCCGAAGCCGCCTACCCGGTCGGCTTCGGCGGCGAGCTGCACGATCACGACGGCACCTCCATCTGGTCGCCACGCTCCAAGGTCCTCGCCTCGGCCCATGACACCCCGGTGGTTGGCTACGGCGGCCAATGGGCGAATACCCTGCGCCTTTGGGCCGCGATGCCCAGCGCCGACCTTTTCGATCTGGATCGCTTCAACGCCGGCGACTTCGCCGCCGCCTCCGAACCCGAAGCATTGGCCCGCAGCCTCAGCCGCGTTTTGTACCCGAACGACACCACCGAGGGCGGCAAGGAGCTGCGCCTTTCCCAGGAGTACTTCCTGACCTCCGCCTCGGTCCAGGACATCCTTCGCCGCTACCTGGCGGCACACGATGACCTGCTCAAGCTCCCCGAGTTCGTGGCCATCCAGATGAACGACACACATCCAGCCATCGCCGGCCCCGAGCTGATCCGCCTGCTGGTTGACGAGCACGCCGTGGACTTCGATACGGCGGTGGAAACCGCGACCGGCGTCCTGGGCTATACCAACCACACGCTGCTGCCCGAAGCCCTGGAACGCTGGAGCGTCGGGCTGATGCGCAAGGTCCTGCCACGCCATCTGCAGATCATCGAGACCCTCGACACCCAATTCATCGCGATGCAGGGCCAGGTCTCCGATCCGGTGCGCCTGATCAGCAACGATCAGGTCAGCATGGGCGATTTGGCGTTCACCACCAGCCACAAGGTCAACGGCGTGTCAGCGCTCCACACCGAACTGGTCAGCCAGGAGCTGTTCCCGGTCCACAACGAACTGCACCCAGGGCGGATCGTGAACATCACCAACGGAGTCACCCCGCGCCGTTGGCTCAAACTCGCCAACCCATCGCTGGCCGCATTGATCACCGACACCATCGGCGCCGGGTGGGAGACAGACCTGGAGCGGCTGCGCGAACTCGAACCCTATGCCGAGGATCCTGCCTTCCGCGATGCCTTCGGCCGCAGCAAGCGCCAGGCCAAGGAGCATTTCACCGGCTGGCTGGCCGCTGAGCACGGCATCGAACTGCCTGCCGAGGCGTTGTATGACGCCCAGGTGAAACGGCTGCACGAATACAAGCGCCAGCTGCTGAACATCTTGTGGACCATTGCGCACTGGCAGCGGATCAAGCGCGATCCGCAGGCCAGCTGGGTCCCCCGGGTCAAGATCTTCGGTGGCAAGGCAGCACCGAGCTACCACATGGCCAAACTGATCATCCAGCTTATCAACGACGTCGCCGAAGTGGTGAACAACGATCCGGAAACCCGCCACCTGCTGCGCGTGGTCTACCCGCCGAACTACGGCGTATCCATGGCCGAAAAACTGATTCCGGCGGCCGATCTGTCCGAGCAGATATCCACCGCGGGCATGGAAGCCTCAGGCACCGGCAATATGAAGTTCGCCCTCAATGGGGCGTTGACCATCGGCACCCTTGACGGGGCGAACGTCGAAATCCGCGAGCATGTCGGTGCCGAGAATTTCTTCCTCTTCGGGCTCACCACCGAACAGGTCGCCGAACGCCGCGCCCAGCAGGACCACTCCCGCGCCGCGCTTGAGGCCAGCCAAACCCTGCGCGATGTCCTGCAGGCCATTGCCGAAGGCACCTTCAGCCCCGAGGATCATCACCGCTATGACGGGCTGCTGGAGACCATGTGGAACAGCGACTGGTTCCTGGTTGCCTCGGACTTCGAGGATTACGACCGGGCCCAAGGCGAAGTAGCCGACTGCTACAGCGACCCCGAAAAGTGGCAGCGCATGGCCATCTTGAACATCGCTCGCATGGGGTATTTCAGCTCCGACCGCTCAATCCGCGAATATATGTCTCAGATTTGGGACGTGGAATCCGCGCTGTAGCCGGTCACCTTCTGTCACGACATGTAATACAAAGGTGACCTGCGTCATCTTGGGCCCAGCGGGCTCTGCGTGTGTTTGGATGAGAGCAAAAGCAACAGCAAGGAGCCGACGTGCCAGACGAGGATACAAGCCATCCGGTGCTCGATGCGCGGCAGGTGCGCCTGCTGTCCCAGGGGCGGCATCCGGATCCTTTCTCCGTGCTCGGCCCCACCGAAGACGGACGGCACCTGGTGGCGCGCATTCCAGGCGCAATTCAGCTCTGGGCAGTGAACGCCACCGACCAGGTGCAGCTTGAACCTCATCCCCAGGCCCCTGAGCTTTTCACCGGCCCCGCACTTCCGTACTACAGGTTGCGCATCCGCTGGGCCTCGGGATATGTCGAGGAACGCGAGGACCCGTACCGCTTCGGTCCGGTCATCGGCGAATTCGACGAACACCTGATCGGCGAAGGTGAACACCGCAGCCTCTGGAAAGCACTGGGTGCGCACCTGATCACCCACGAGCAGGTTGCTGGCGCGCATTTCGCGCTGTGGGCGCCCAATGCTCGGCGGGTCAGCGTAGTTGGCGATTTCAACTCATGGAACGGCACCGCCCATCCCATGCGTGCGCGCGGCGCCACCGGAGTTTGGGAACTATTCCTGCCCGGTCTCGACGAGGGCGCGGTGTACAAGTACGAGATCCTGGGCCCTGACGGCGAGCTGTTGCCGTTGAAGGCCGATCCCGTTGGCTTCGGCTCCGAGCACCCGCCGGCCACCGGTTCGGTGATCCGGCGCATCGAGGCCCATGATTGGCGCGATGAATCATGGCTCGCCCGCCGCGAGCAGATCAACTCGGTCAACGCCCCGATCAGCATCTACGAGGTGCATCTAGGTTCCTGGCGGCGCACCGGAGACACCGGCCAATCGCTGAGCTACCTGCAACTGGCCACGCAACTCGTGGACTACGCCGCCGACATGGGATTCACCCACATCGAGGTCCTGCCTGTCACCGAGCATCCCTTCGACGGATCCTGGGGCTACCAGCCCATCGGGCTCTTCGCGCCAACGATCCGCTACGGCACTGCGCAGGAATTCGCGGCCTTCGTCGACGCCGCCCACGAACACGGGCTCGGGGTCATTGCCGATTGGGTTCCGGGGCACTTCCCCACCGACCAACATGGCTTGGGCCGGTTCGACGGCACCGCGCTCTACGAGCATCTTGATCCGCGCGAGGGCTTCCACCCGGACTGGAACACGCTGATCTACAACTACGGCCGCCCCGAGGTGCGCAACTATCTGGTGGCCAATGCACTGTATTGGCTGGGCGAATACCACCTCGACGGGCTGCGCGTGGACGCTGTCGCCTCGATGATCAACCGCGACTACTCGCGCGCCGAGGGCGAATGGATCGCCAATAAGGACGGCGGGAATGAAAACTACGAGGCCCTGGACTTCCTGAAGCAGACCAACATGGCCAGCTACGCGCAGCACCCGGGCATCGCGATGATTGCCGAAGATTCCACCGCCTACCCCGGAGTCACCCGCCCTGTGGATGCCGGCGGCCTGGGCTTCGGCTACAAGTGGAACCTCGGCTGGATGAATGACTCGCTGGAGTACTTCGGCAAGGATCCGGTCTACCGAAAGCACCACCACAACCAGCTGACCTTCGGCATCACTTATGCCTTCAGCGAGAACTTCCTGCTGCCCATCAGCCATGACGAGGTCGTGCATGGCAAGGGCTCGATGTACTCGCGCATGCCGGGCAGCCACGCCGACAAGCTCGGCAACCTCAAGGCCTTCTTCGGCTACATGTGGGGGCATCCGGGCAAGAAGCTGCTGTTCATGGGCCAGGAATTCGGCCAACCCGCCGAATGGGACTACCAGGCCCAGCTCGACTGGAACATCCTCGATGATCCCGGCCATGCCGGAGTGCAGACCCTGGTCCAGGATCTCAACCGGATCTACCGCGAGCAACCGGCCCTGCACCGGGGCGACGCCCGCCCGGACGGGTTCCAATGGCTGCTGGTCGACGACCTAGAGCATCAGGTCTTCGCTTGGCTGCGCCGCGGCGAACCTGGCGATCCCCACGTGGTCGTCGTTCTAAACCTCACCCCGGTGGAACGCACCGGATTCCGCATCGGATTCCCGGTGGCCGGACGCTGGGTCGAGGCCCTGAATACCGATTCCGAACGCTACCACGGGGCCAATCGCGGCCACGGCGGAGCCATCGAAACTGAAGCCGTCCCCTCAGGCGGCGAAGCACAATCCGCACTGCTCACGCTCCCACCCTTATCGGCAATCTATTTTGTGGAGGAACGCTCATGAATACCACTTCCAATAGGCGCAATGCGGCCGGGGCACCACCGCGTCTGTCCAGCCAGGCGATGGCCTTCGTCCTGGCTGGCGGCCGAGGCAGCCGACTCGAGGAGCTCACCGACCGGCGCGCAAAACCAGCGGTCCACTTTGGCGGCAAGTCGCGCATCATCGACTTCCCGCTCTCCAATGCCTATAACTCCGGGGTGCGCAAGATGGCCGTTGCCACCCAGTACAAGGCCCATTCGCTGATCCGCCACATGCAACGTGGCTGGAACTTCTTCCGAGCCGAGCGCAACGAGTACCTGGACATCCTGCCTGCCAGCCAGCGCGTCCAGGAGAACAAATGGTACCTGGGCACCGCGGATGCGGTCACGCAGAATATCGACATCGTCGACGATTATGACGTTGAGTACGTGATAATCCTGGCCGGCGACCACGTATACAAAATGGACTACGAGGTCATGCTGCGCCAGCATGTCCAGACCCAGGCCGACGTAACCATCGGATGCTTGACTGTACCGCGTGAGGAAGCCACCGGCTTCGGCGTGATGCATGTTAATGAGAACGGCCGTATTGTCGACTTCCTCGAAAAGCCATCCGATCCCCCGGGCATGCCCGACGATCCGGCGATGGCTCTGGCTTCCATGGGCATCTACGTCTTCAACTGGAAGTTCCTACGCGAGCTGTTGCTGGACGATGCCGAAGATGACAGCTCCAGCCACGACTTCGGACATGATCTGATCCCGTCCATCGTGAAAAACGGCGGCGCCTACGCCCACAAGTTCACCGAGTCCTGCGTCATGTCCGGGCTGGAGACCGAACCATACTGGCGCGATGTTGGCACCATCGACTCCTTCTGGCGAGCAAATCTCGACCTCACCGAGGTCGTCCCCTCGCTAGACCTCTACGACAACAGCTGGCCCATCTGGACCTATGCCGAGTTGACCCCTCCTGCCAAGTTCATCCACGACGATGAATCACGCCGTGGACAAGCCGTGGAGTCACTGATCTCGGGCGATTGCATCCTCTCCGGAGCCGACGTACACAAGTCGCTGCTCTTCACCGGGAACCGGGCCCACTCCTTCTCCAAGCTTGACCAGGTCGTATCGCTGCCCAACGTTGATGTGGGGCGCAATGCGGACTTGACCAAATGCGTTATCGACAGCCGGGTGCGCATCCCCGAGGGGCTGATCGTCGGCCAGGATCCGGTCGAGGATTCCAAGTGGTTCCGCCGCACGGATTCCGGCGTCGTGCTCATTACCCAGCCGATGCTTGACCGCCGTGCCGCAATTCTCGAAGGCGGCATCTCGTGGAGCGCCGAGCAGTTGGAGGGGAAGTAGGAATCGATGGCTCAACGACAACGCCGGGTGCTGTCTGTTGCTTCTGAATGCGCGCCACTGGTCAAAACCGGCGGGCTGGCCGATGTGGTCGGTGCATTGCCTGCCGCGCTGGAACCACTTGGGTGGCGCACCCGCATCCTGATGCCGGCCTATCCGGGCCTGCTCGAGCGGGTGGGCCGCACCCGCCGGATCTGGCGGGACGACGATCTCTTCGGCGGTCCGGCCACGGTGCGCTCCTGCCGCTTCGAAGGCTTGGACCTGCTGCTGCTGGATGCGCCGCACCTTTACGACCGGCCCGGCGGACCCTATGTAGTCGACGGGCACGACCACCACGACAACCACGTGCGTTTTGCCGCGCTGTCGTGGGTGGCGGCGCGGATCGCCATCGACGGCACCTCCGATAAGTGGCGCCCGGATGTGGTGCATGCCCATGATTGGCAGGCAGGGCTGGTTCCCTCCTACCTGAAGTATGCCGGCTCCCGGGTTCCGACGCTGCTGACCATCCACAATATTGCCTTCCAGGGGATCTTCGGCCCGGATCAGCTTGATGCGCTGCACCTGCCGACCTGGGATTTCCATCCTGAGGCGCTGGAGTACCACTCGCTGGTCAGCACGCTGAAGGCGGGGCTGGTACATGCCTCGCGGATCAGCACCGTCAGCCCGAGCTACGCCCAGGAGCTCACCCGTGAAGAGTTCGGTTTCGGCCTCCAAGGCGTGGTGACGATGCGCAGAGATCGCGGTGAACTTGCCGGCATCCTCAATGGAATCGACACCGAGGTCTGGAATCCGGCCACGGATTCGCAGATCATCAACTACAACGCGGCTGACCCGGCGGCCAAGACTGCGAACCGGCAGGCATTGCTCGACGAATTCTCGCTGGCCGAGCCATCGGGCCCGTTGGCCGTGGTCGTCACCCGGCTCACCCACCAAAAGGGCGTGGACCTGCTGCTGGAGAAGCTGCCGGCCTTCATCGAATCCGGCGGTGCCGTGGTGGTGCTCGGCTCGGGCGACCCGGGCTACGAGTACGCGCTGGGCGAGTTGGCGGCCCGCTATCCGCAGTCCGTGGGCCTGCACATCGGCTACGACGAACAGCTCAGCCACCGGATGTACGCCGGGGCCGATCTGGTACTGGTGCCTTCCCGATTCGAGCCATGCGGGCTGACCCAGCTCATCGGCCTGCGCTATGGGGCGATCCCGCTGGTGGCTGCCACCGGCGGCCTGCGCGATACCGTAGTTGACGCGACGCCAGAAAATCTGGCCGATGGCACTGCCACCGGCTTCACCTTCAGCGACATCGATGCCGGCGGCTTGGGCTTCGCCCTGGGCCGGTCGGTGGACCTCTACAAGGATCAGGCGGCCTGGGCGCAGCTGCGCTCCCAAGCGCTGAACACCCCGGTGGACTGGGGCACCTCGGCTGCTGTGTATGCCCGGCTGTTCACGGAGCTCGTTTCATGACCCAGGCCCCGGCACTCGACACGACGGCCGGCCGGCCGTGGCCGCTGGGCGTCACCGTGGATGCTTCCGGAGCCAACGTTGCCGTCTACGCGCCCAAGGCGAGGGCCGTATACTTCTGCTGGTTCCCCGAAGGCGATGACGGAGAAGAGCAACGCCTGGCCCTGCCCTGCGTCCAGGACGGTATTTGGCATGCGCATTTTGGCGGCATCGGCGCAGGCACCAGGTATGGATTGCGCGCGGACGGCGAATACCAGCCCGAAGCAGGCCTGCGCTTTAACGTGAACAAGCTGCTGATCGATCCCTACGCGCGATCGCTGGACCGCCCGGTCCGGTATCACGAACTGATGGACGGCGCCCTTCGGACCGCTGCCATGGATTCCGTGGACGACGGCGACAGCGTCCTCGTGCCGCAGCCAGATCCGGAGGATAGCGCTCCCGTCGTTCCCAAGGGCATCATCACCGCGGAACCCTCGGGCCCTGACCCCGCCAGCAACCGTCCGCACCACGAGCTGGCGGACCTGGTGATCTACGAAAGCCACCTCAAGGGCCTAACCGCAACCCACCCAGGGGTTCCCTCCGAAATCCGCGGGACATATGCGGGCATGGGGCATCCGGCCATCATCGATCATCTTCAGTCCCTCGGCGTCAACGCTGTCGAGTTTTTGCCGGTGCAGGCATTTATCGACGACGAGCACATCGTTGAACAAGGCCTCACCAACTACTGGGGCTACCAGCCCGTGGCCTGGTTCGCCCCTGAACCCCGCTACTCCCAGAACGATGCCGTGGCCGAATTCCGCCAGCTGGTCCACACCCTGCACGAAGCGGGCATCGAGGTCATCCTCGACGTGGTCTACAACCATAGCGGCGAAGGTGGGGAACACGGTCCCACACTGAACCTGCGCGGCCTGGATAACGCCGGGTACTACCGCTTGGCCGAGGACCCGCGCCATTATATTAATGATGCTGGCACCGGGAACACCCTTGCGGTCTACTCCCCCATGACACTTCGCATGGTGCTTGATAGCCTGCGCTATTGGGCCCAGGCTTTCGGAGTGGATGGCTTCCGCTTCGATTTGGCGACCTCGGTGGCGCGCAGCCCGCAGGGATTCGAGCCCGAGGGGACCTTCTTGCAATCGATCGCGCAGGATCCCGTGCTCGCCGAGCTCAAGCTCATCGCCGAGCCATGGGACTTGGGTCCCGGTGGTTATCAATTGGGCAATTTCCCCGCTCCTTTTGCACAATGGAATGATCGCTTCCGTGACGGAATCCGGCAGGTATGGCGAGGCGAAATCCTGGGAGCTGCGAATTTCGGTTCCCTGCTGCTTGGCTCTGCCGACTTCTTCGATCATTCGGGCCGCAGCACCAGCTCTGGAGTCAACTTCATCAGCGCCCACGACGGCTTCACCTTGCGTGACGCCGTCACCTACTCGCAGAAGCACAATGAGGCCAATGGCGAGGAGAATCGCGACGGCCACGACGAGAACTATTCCGACAACTTCGGTGCTGAGGGTCCTACTGATGAACCGGGCATCCTTCAGGGGCGTAGCCTGCGCGTCCGCGGCCTGCTGGCCACCTTGCTGCTTGCCCAGGGTGTGCCCATGCTGTTGGCCGGCGACGAATTTGGCAACAGCCAACGGGGCAACAACAATGCCTACGCACAGGATAATGAGTTGGGATGGATTGACTGGTCTTCACAAGACCATGAGCTGACCGGCTTTGTCCGCCGATTAATCGAGCTGCGCCACCGATTCCCCCACTTGCGCCAGCGCGGCTTTTTGCACGGCCAGCAGCGGGCTGATGGGCACCGTGATGTCCGTTGGTTCTGTCCCGATGGTTCCAGTCCCAACGCGGAGCACTGGCAGGATCCGGAGTTCCTTTCTCTGGCGTTGCAGCTGCGCGGCGCTGCCGGCGAACCACGCGGCGAGGCAATCGCAGGCAGCGTCCTGGTTATTTTCAACTTCGGCGATGAGTGCGAGTTCACTCTTCCGGACCCTGATGATGGTGCTTCCTGGTGTCTTGAACTGGACAGCGCCGAGCCGGAAGTTTCAGCGCACAGTGTTGCAGACAGCTACCTGATGCAGGGTCATTCTGTTGCGCTGCTGAGCTCCTAGAGGTACTGGAGGAACCTTAAACTCAATGGGCACCTTCCACATCATGTGGAAGGTGCCCATTGGCAGCTATTGGTCTAAGTCCGCTTAGCCCTCGGCGCTGAATCTCAGGACTAGGGCGAGGCCGATAATGACGGCGCCCCAGATCAGACCAAGAATAATGGTGATACGGTTCAGGTTACGCTCTGCGACACCTGACGAACCCATTGAGCTGGTCATTCCGCCGCCGAACATGTCCGACATACCGCCACCACGACCCTTATGAAGCAGGATCAGCAGAGTGAGCAAGACACTGGTAAGGCCCAGCAGTACCTGCAAAATGATCTTGATAATATCCAAGTCGACGGTTCCTTAGTTAGATTCAGTCGGTAACGAGGTGTTGCTCGAACCTGACAATATTAGCAAACTCTTCAGCGTCGAGGCTGGCTCCGCCAACCAACACGCCGTCAACGTCACGCTCACGCATGATCGCTGCCGCGTTTGCTGCCTTAACACTACCGCCATAAAGCAACTGTGTCTTTTCAGCAATGTCTTCGCCGAAGCGCTCGGTCAGTGCGCCACGAATTGCAGCACACATTTCCTGAGCATCTGCAGGCCCTGCAACTTCACCGGTACCAATTGCCCATACTGGCTCGTAAGCGATGACCAGATTCTCTGCCTGCTCAGCGCTCACGCCTTCCAGCGATTCAGCCAACTGGTTCAAGGTGTACGCAACGTGCTCGCCAGCCTTACGAACCTCCAAGCCTTCGCCAACGCACAGCATTGGGGTCAGCTCGTGGCGGTAGGCTGCAGCCAGCTTAGCTGCAATCACCTTGTTGGTTTCGTTGTGGTACTCACGACGTTCTGAGTGGCCTACGAGCACGTAGGTGCAACCCAACTTGTTCAGGAACTGACCGGAAATTTCACCGGTGTAGGCACCCGAATCCTGTGCCGACAAATCCTGGGCGCCGTAAACGACCTCCAGCTTGTCGCCCAGAACCAAAGTCTGAACGCCACGGATATCCGTGAACGGTGGGAATACTGCCACCTGAGCACGATCGTAGTTGTGCTCGTGATCCTTGAGGGTCCACGCCAACTTCTGGACTAGGGTGATGCCCTGGACATGGTCCATGTTCATCTTCCAGTTGCCAGCGATCAGTGGCTGACGCACAAAGGCGCCGTTCTGCGAAATGGTCATTTCTTAACCTTCCAATGCGGCAACGCCCGGCAGGGTCTTGCCTTCGAGGTACTCCAAGGAAGCTCCGCCACCGGTGGAGATGTGACCGAAGTCCTCTTCCGAGAAGCCCAATGCGCGAACTGCAGCAGCAGAATCGCCACCGCCGACAACGCTGAATGCTTCAGAGTTTGCCAGTGCCTGGGCAACGGTGCGGGTACCTTCAGCGAACGCCGGAATCTCGAAGACACCCATTGGGCCATTCCAGAACACGGTGTTAGCGCTGGTGATGTAGCTTGCGAACTGTTCGGCCGACTTTGGTCCGATATCCAGACCAAGTCCGGTGGAACCGAAGCTTGCTTCCTCAATCTTGTCAGCTGGCAAGATTTCATGTGCCGCGTCTGCGCCGAACGTCTCGGCGACAACGACGTCAACAGGAACGATGATCTCGCAGCCCAATTGATCGGCACGCTTGAGGTATTCCTGGCAGGTAGCGATCTGGTCTTCTTCCAGCAGCGAGCCGCCGATGGCGTAACCCTGTGCTTTGAGGAAGGTGAATGCCATGCCGCCGCCGATCAGCAACTGATCGGCCTTGCCCAGCAGGTTATCGATCACTGCAAGCTTGTCCGATACCTTGGACCCACCCAGCACGACCACGTAGGGACGCTTTGGAGCCTCGGTCAGGGTCTTGAGGACCTTGACTTCGGTAGCCACCAGGTCGCCCTGGTAGCTAGGAAGCAGGCTAGCAATGTCATAAACGGAGGCGTGCTTGCGGTGGACGGCGCCAAACGCGTCGTTGACGTAAGCGCCGTTCTCGCCGGTCAATGCAGCGAGTTCCTTGGCGAACTCTTCGCGCTCGGCATCAACCTTGGAGGTTTCGCGAGCGTCGAAGCGGACGTTTTCAAGGACCAGTACGGATCCTTCGGCAAGGTCTGCTGCCAAGTTACGAGCAGATTCGCCCACAACATCTTCGGCGACCGTTACGTCAAAATCAGCAAGTTCATTCAAACGCTGAGCTGCTGGTGCGATCGAGTACTTCGCATCGAACTGCCCCTTGGGGCGGCCCAAGTGCGCCATCACGATGACCCTTGCACCTGCTTCAACCAGCTTGGTGATGACCGGCAAAGATGCGCGAACGCGGCCGTCATCGGTCACAGTTGCACCGTCGAGCGGCACGTTCAGGTCGCTTCGGACCAGAACGTGCCGTCCGCGGACACCGTTGTCAGCGATCAATTCGTCAATAGTGTGAGAAGACATATCTCTAGGTTATCGACTAGAGGCTTGATCCCACGAATCCGACAAGGTCAACAAGTCGCGAGGAGTAGCCCCACTCGTTGTCGTACCAGGAAACAACCTTCACGCTGTTGCCCATAACGGTGGTCAGGCCCGAGTCGAAGATCGACGAGTTTGGGTTGGTGACGATGTCAGAGGAAACCAGTGGATCGGTCGAGTACTCCAGTACGTCGGCCAGTGGACCTTCGGTAGCAGCCTTCTCGAATGCAGCGTTGATTTCTTCAACGGTTGCGGTGCGAGCCAGGTTGACGGTGAGGTCGGTTGCCGAGCCGGTTGGAACTGGAACGCGCATTGCGTAACCGTGCAGCTTGCCCTTGAGCTCTGGCAGTACCACGCCGATAGCCTTAGCAGCACCGGTCGAGGTAGGGATCAGGTTCAGTGCAGCAGCACGGGCACGACGTGGGTCGCTGTGTGGTGCATCCTGCAGGCGCTGGTCAGCGGTGTATGCGTGGATGGTGGTCATCAGGCCATCAACGATGCCGAATTCGTCGTTCAGCACCTTGGCCAGTGGAGCCAAGCAGTTGGTGGTGCACGATGCGTTCGAGATGATGGTGTGGTTTGCAGGATCGTACTTGTCCTGGTTGACACCCATCACAATGGTGATGTCTTCATTCTTGGCTGGAGCCGAGATGATGACCTTCTTAGCACCTGCTGCAACGTGCTTCTTAGCGTCTTCAGCGTTGGTGAAGAAGCCGGTCGACTCGATAACGACGTCGACGTTCAGTTCTCCCCATGGGAGGTTTGCTGGATCGCGCTCGGAAAGAACCTTGATGCGGCGCTCTCCGACGACGATGGTGTCGCCTTCTACGGAAACTGCCTCGCCCACTGGGCCGAGTACAGAGTCGAACTTCACGAGGTGAGCAAGCGAATCGATTGAACCAAGGTCGTTGACGGCGACAATTTCGATGTCTGCCTTGTGGGCCAGTACTGCACGCAGGAAGTTGCGTCCGATACGACCGAAACCATTGATTCCAACACGGGTTGTCACGTGACTATCTCCTCTAAACGGGATGATTGTGCCACGACCGCACACTGACGGTAGTGGCCTTCTTTGAGAGGACACACCGTTGTGCCGTGCTTTGCGGATCCCGATGAAACATCAGGATCCGCAACACACTTGAAACATACTACGCTATTTTGGCGCAGAATGTGAGCTAACTTACCAGATTACTTATTTACCTGGAACGATCAGCGATGCTGCACCGTTGCGGGCAGCCTCAAAACGTGACTGAACGTCTGCCCAGTTCACGATGTTCCAGAATGCCTTGACGTAGTCAGCCTTGACGTTGACGTAGTCCAAGTAGAAAGCGTGCTCCCACATGTCCAGCATCAGCAGTGGGGTGGTTGCTACAGGAACGTTGCCCTGCTGATCGTACAGCTGCTCGATAACCAGCTGGCCACCCAGTGCATCGTATGCCAGTACAGCCCAACCGGAGCCCTGCAGGCTCATTGCTGCTGCGGTGAAGTGACCACGGAAACCGTCGAAGGAACCGAAGTACTCATCGATTGCTGCAGCCAGCTCGCCCTCAGGCTTGTCGCCACCCTCTGGGGAAAGGTTGTTCCAGAAGATCGAGTGGTTAGTGTGACCACCCAAGTGGAATGCCAGGTCCTTGGACAGCTTCGGAATGTTACCGAATTCGCCCTTTTCGCGTGCTTCGGCCAGCTGTTCCAGCGCCGAGTTAGCGCCAGCAACGTAGGTTGCGTGGTGCTTGGAGTGGTGCAGCTCCATGATGCGAGCCGAGATGTTTGGCTCGAGAGCAGCGTAGTCGTACTGCAGTTCTGGCAGCGAATATACAGCCATGATTCTCCTCAATTTTCTCTTTCGGATGAATCTCCATGGGAGGGCTCCCATGGGGACACTTTTAGTGTTCCATTTCGTCTAATGGAACGCTGGACTCCGTACCTGGTATTCCCAGATCGCTAGCCTTTTTGTCAGCCATTGCCAACAATCGACGAATACGGCCAGCTATGGCGTCCTTGGTCATTGGCGGTTCAGCCATGCGGCCGAGCTCATCCAAGGAGGCTTGCTTGTGTTCCAGGCGAAGCAATCCCGCGTAACGCAAATGTTCGGGAACTTCATCACCCAGAATACTCAGCGCACGCTCCACGCGGGCGCCGGCAGCTACTGCTGCCTGTGCGCTACGGCGAAGGTTGGCATCATCAAAGTTCGCCAACCGGTTGGCCGTGGCGCGGACCTCTTTGCGCATGCGACGCTCTTCCCACACCATCAAGGCATCGTGGGCGCCCATACGGGTCAACAGTTGCGCGATCGCGTCTCCGTCACGAATGACTACGCGGTCAACACCGCGTACCTCACGGGCTTTAACAGTCAGACCGAGTCGACGTGCTGCACCCACCAGAGCCAAGGCGGCTTCTGGTCCGGGGCAGGTAATTTCAAGTGCCGAGCTTCGACCAGGTTCGGTCAGTGAACCGTGAGACAAGAAGGCACCACGCCATACCGCCTCAGCATCTGCCGTGGAACCATTAACAATGACCGAAGGCAGCCCACGAACGGGGCGACCGCGCTGGTCAAGTAGTCCGGTTTGGCGGGCGAGAACTTCACCGTCTTTTGCTACGCGAACGATGTATCGACTGCCCTTACGAATGCCAGAGCCAGAGACCATCACGATCTCGGCTTCATGACCATATAACTCGCCAATGGCAAGCTTCAGGCGACGGGCCGTCGCGGCCAGGTCCACCTCAGCTTCAATGACAATTCGCCCGGAGACAATATGCAGTCCCCCGCTGAAGCGGAGCATCGTAGAAACCTCGGCCTTACGAACCGACGGCTTGCGAATCTCAACCCGCGACAGCTCGTCTTTGACGGAAGCCGTCAATGCCATGAATTAAACTCCCTTACTTGGATCTTCCTAAGATCCGATCGCGGTAAACACCTCATGATAGGCCGCCGCTAGTCGCAACGGGTCATGCACTGCACGACCGTCAGATACTCCTACTGTACTAAAAAAGACACGTGCGCCGAGTTTTTGCGCTGCCAGCTCAAATCTCTCACGATTATGAATCTTGGACTCATCAGCGATGATCGCGTCAAAAGTCACCCCCGGCGCATACCGACCGAGCACTTCCAGGTGCGCTGCGGCATCCATGCCAGCAGTTTCCTCAGTATCCACCGACAGGTTCATGGTCAGTAGTTTCTTCGCTGTCGTGGAAGCAATTGCCTGACGCATGTCTGGAAGTAGCAAATGTGGAAGCACCGATGTGTACCAAGAACCAGGACCGAGAATCACCCAATCTGCCAGTTCAATGGACTCTAGTGCTTCCGCGCAAGCCGGTGCATCCGCCGGTTCAAGGTGAACATTTGTGACTAATCCCCCGGAACCAGCGCGCGCCAACTTAGCTTGACCCACGATTCGTCGACGCACCAAGGACTCGTTATCGTCGGACTCTAGAACTTCGCCGTTAATGGATAACGGCACGGTGCTCATGGGCAAAACCTGGCCTCGGGCACCAAGTAACGCCCCTGCCCAACGCAGACCAGCCACGGGGTTATCCAGTAGTTCCCACAGGGCCAAAATCAGTAGGTTTCCCACTGCATGACCGTTCAGTGGTTCGTCCTGATTAACGTCTGACGCAAACCGATGTTGCATGACATCTCGCCATGTGCGACCCCAATCGTTGTCATCACAGAGGGCCGCCAGAGCCATACGTAAATCGCCTGGTGGCAGGACGTCAAAGGAACCGCGCAGACGGCCTGAACTTCCGCCATCATCAGCGACGGTAACCACAGCAGTCAGATCCGTAGTTAGCCTACGAAGAGCTGACAACGAAGAGGAAAGTCCATGTCCCCCACCGAGGGCAACCACCGATGGATTACGTTGTTCGCTACCTCTGGTAAGGCCCTGAATGGGAATTGGACCAGTTGCAAAAGCCATGACAGTTACTCGCGTCCCAAATCGCGGTGACTGATGTTCACGCGCACGTTAGGGAACTGCGCAAGGCGCCGTCCAAGCTCAATGGTTGTTGCTACTGAGCGGTGTTTACCCCCGGTGCAGCCCACCGCAATAGTGGCGTAGTGCTTATTCTCGCGGCGGTAGCCCTCGAACACCGGTTCCAACGCCTTGAGGTAGTTCTCGATGAACTCCTTGGTACCTTCTTGGCTCAGCACATAATCTGAAACTTCTTTGTCCTTACCGGTCTGGGGGCGCAGTTCCGGAACCCAGTGAGGGTTAGGGATAAATCGAACGTCGGCGACGTAATTGGCATCGGTCGGCAATCCGTATTTGAAGCCAAAGCTCATGACGTTAATCCGAAGAATAATTGGACCGGATTCGCTAAATAATTCATTAACCGAGCGCGCCAGATCATGCACCGACATCGCGGTTGAATCCAGGATGATTTCAGCCGCTTCCCTCAGCTGTTCGGTAATACCGCGTTCAAGGGTAATACCGTCAACAATTCGCCCATCGCCCTGTAGTGGATGCGGACGACGCCCCTGTTCAAAACGACGGATGAGAACTTCGTCGCTGGCGTTGAGGTAAACGAGCCTAAACTTAACGCCGCTGGAGGTCAGGTGTGCCAAGGCATCGCGAATCTCCGGGAACATTTCCTTTGAACGGACGTCCATGACGACAGCCATCTTGGGAATCGAACCCTGGGACCGGCTCACTAGCTCGGTCAGAGGTCCAAGCATGGCTGGTGGCAGGTTCTCAACCACATACCACCCTTGGTCTTCAAGAGCATGGGCAACGGTGGTACGACCGGCACCTGACATGCCAGTTACGATCACAAGTTCCGACTCAGGCGGTTTTACAGCTTCATACTCAGCGGTCATATTCCAAGGCTAGTCGACAATTTCGCCAGTCGTCATATTCACACCGCTAAGTGAAGCATCTTCAAGGTTTTCTTTGATGATGGTCGCAAGTTTCTCACCGATACCTGGAACTTCGCACAGCTCTTCAATGCTTGCCGAACGGATCTTTTTCATTGAGCCAAAATGCTTACGCAGTGCTGTTTGCTTAGCTTTGCCGAGTCCGGGAATCGCGTCTAGTTCGGAAGAGATCATCGATTTTGCACGCTTTTCGCGGTGGAAGGTGATTGCAAAACGGTGAGCCTCGTCGCGAAGTCGCTGCACAAGATAGAGTGCTGCCGAGGCACGCGGAAGAATAACCGGGAATGGGTCATCGGGAAGCCACAGCTCTTCCAAGCGTTTGGCGAGTCCAACCACTAGGATGTCATCGATCCCTAGGTCGTCCATGGCTTTTTGCGCCGCAGCAACCTGAGGTGGACCACCATCAACAATGACCAAGGACGGTGGGTAGGAGAATTTCTTCTTTTCAACCTCACCGGCTGCGCCGTCCTCTACTGCCCCAGTCACGAAGACTGACGGGTCGACTTTCTCCTTGAGATACCGGCTGAAACGCCGATAGATCACGTCGTACATGCTGGCAGTATCATCGCGTGCGGCTTCACCCGTGATGGAAAATTTTCGGTATTCGCTCTTTTTTGGAAGTCCATCTTCAAAGACCACCATCGATGCCACAACGTTCGTGCCCTGAGTGTGGGACGCATCGTAGCATTCAATACGCAGCAACGCTTGCTCGGCCCCGAGAGCTTCTTGCAGTTCTTGCATTGCCAACGAACGGGTCGTGATATCACCGGCTCGTTTTGATTTATGCAACCGTAAAGCTTGCTCCGCGTTCTCTTTCACGGTGCCGGCAAGGGCTGCTTTGTCCCCCCGCTGTGCCACACGCAGAGATACCTTCGAACCGCGTAGCTCCGAAAGCCAGGTGGTGACATCATTGATGTCTTCTGGCAATGCAGGTACGAGAATTTCGCGTGGAATCCGATCCGCATGGTCGGCATAAATCTGCGTCAAGAGCTGCTCGACGAATTCGGCGTCGGAAGCGTCGGCAACTTTTTCAACGACCCACCCTCGTTGCGAACGGATGCGGCCGTCGCGCACATGGAATACCTGAACCGCGGCTTCAAGTTCGTCTCCATGCACACCAAAGATGTCGGCCTCTGTGCGATCGTCAAGGACTACAGCGTTGCGTTCAAAGACGCGATTCAGTGCAGCGATGTCATCGCGGTATCGGGCTGCCTTTTCGTACTCAAGTTCAGCCACCGCTTCTTGCATCTTAGTCGTCAGCGCCTTGGTGAATTTTGTGGCTTCACCGTTCATGAACGTGCATAGGTCATCGGCGAGTTGACGGTGGTCTTCTTCGCTAATTCTTCCCACGCATGGCGCCGAACACTTGTCGATATATCCCAGCAGGCAGGGTCGTCCCGAGGCTTCTGCCCGGTTGAACACTCCCGGAGCGCAACTACGAACTGGGAAGACACGCAAGAGCGTATCGAGAGTTTCGCGAATAGCCTTGGCTGGATAAAAAGGCCCAAAATATTTGACACCCTTGCGCTTATCGCCACGCATGACGAGTGCTCTGGGGTATTTTTCATTGAGCGTGACAGCAAGATATGGGTAGGTCTTGTCGTCACGGAAAACGATGTTAAATCGAGGGTTATATTCCTTGATCCAAACGAATTCCAACTGCAGAGCCTCCAGCTCCGAGCCGACTACAGTCCACTCGACGCTACCCGCGGTAAATACCATAGCCCTTGTTTTGGGCGTCAAACGGTCCGGGTTAGCAAAATAGGAGGTTAACCGATTACGGAGAACCTTGGCTTTTCCAACATAGATCACGCGGCCGTGTTCATCGCGGAAGCGGTATACACCGGGTTTGGTTGGAATATCCGAGGTTTTCGGACGGTAACTTGCTGGATCAGCCATAGGTTATTTCGCGTCTGGAGGTAATTGGTTGTATGAATCCACACGCTCTTGTCCAGAAAGCTCAGCAATAGCATCCACGATCTGGTCCGTCGCTTGACGACGCTGAGGTAGCGGATGTTTGCGGCCCAGCTGATCGAAGTGCAGCGGTTCACCGTAATGAATATGGAATTTTGCTGGCTTGAAACCTTTTGAACCTGCTGGCTGCAATTTCTCGGTTCCAATGAGTCCCACTGGAACTACAGGTACGCCAGTGGTCAGTGCAAGCCAACCCACGCCCGTACGCCCACGGTAGAGTTTGCCGTCTCGCGAACGGGTCCCTTCGGGGTAAATGCCGATGCCGCCGCCTTCTTCGATAATGTCAACCAAAGAGTCCAATGCAGCCACTGAAGCAGCTTGTTCGCCACGTTGCACAGGAATTGAGCCAACTGATTCGAAGAAGTTCTTCATCAGCCGTCCCTTGATGCCTGGAGTGGTGAAGTACTCCGCCTTCGCAAAGAAGGCAACATCGCGAGGAGTCAGTGCTTGGATAATCAGCGAGTCAAAAAATGAAAGGTGATTCGAAGCAACGATGAATCCGCCCTCTTTGGGCACATTCTCAAGTCCGGTTACTTCGGCGCGACAAACGCCATGGATAATTCCGCGAATCGAGGCGCGGGTCATGGTGTAGATGCTCATTTATTTTGCACCTTCCTGCATGACAATAGTTTTCATTTCTATCGAAGCGGCGAGTTGTTCTCCGAGAAGAACGCCTGCCAGTTCTCTGACGTTTCTGACTTGATAGTTGGCGCGAGCCAATTCATCGCCCTGAGCGAATCCCCACGCCACACCAATCGAGGCAACAGAATTCTCTCGGGCGGCGTCGAGGTCATAGTAACGGTCCCCTACGACAACGCTGGTTGCGGCATCAACACCGGCATGCGACAGGGCTTCTGCGACAATGTGCGTCTTGCTTGATCCGTGGGTACCATGTTCGTCGGCATTCCCATGGATCGCGTCAAGGTGTGCCGTCAGACCTTTACGGTCGAGAAGCAACCTTGCGATGTTCACGGGTTTTGCGGTGGTCACAGCAACGTAAATATTTTCGCGACGAAGGGCATCCAGAAGTGGAATAATTCCCGGATAAACCCGAGACTCGTCCATGCCAACTTCTTCGTAGCGACTGCGGTATGCGGCAATGATGGAGTCAATGTTTTTGTCGGTCACCCCATCAAGGGTGCGCAACCCGACTTGCAGTGGTGGTCCCACCAGAGCTTCAACACGTGCCTCACCTGGATCCGAAAGACCGTGGGCCACGAGGGCATGACGAATCCCCGAAGTAATGGCACCTGCAGGGTCGACGAGCGTCCCGTCAAGATCAAAGAACACACTTGTTACCGACATATTCACTTAGCCATCTTCCCATGAAGCAGGCGCGGGTCAGGAATCCATGACCGAAAAGGCATATTTTCCTGATACGCGTCGCTTTTTCTAAAGGATTTCAGCCAAGAACTTTCCTGTGTGTGATTCGCTGACCTTAGCCACCTTTTCAGGGGTTCCGGTTGCCAGAATCGTGCCACCACCGGAGCCACCTTCAGGACCAAGATCAATTACCCAGTCTGCGGACTTGATGACATCGAGGTTGTGCTCGATGGTCAGGACAGTATTGCCCTTGTCCACCAGGCCTTGAAGTACCTTCAGTAGCTTTCGAATATCTTCGAAGTGCAAACCGGTGGTTGGTTCGTCCAGAACGTAGATAGAACGACCGTTTGAACGCTTCTGAAGTTCGGCTGCTAGTTTCACTCGCTGCGCTTCACCGCCAGAGAGCGTGGTCGCTGGCTGCCCCAGTCGAACATAGCCCAATCCGACATCGACCAAGGTCCGCAGATGACGGGCGATAGGCGTGAACGCACTGAAAAATTCCGCACCTTCGGCGATAGGCATATCCAGCACGTCTGCGATGTTTTTGCCCTTATAAAGCACCTGCAAAGTTTCTCGGTTATAACGCGCACCATGGCAAACTTCGCATGGCACATAAACATCCGGCAGGAAGTTCATCTCGATTTTGAGGGTTCCATCGCCCGAGCATGCTTCGCAGCGTCCACCCTTGACGTTGAAGGAGAACCTACCTGGCTGATAGCCACGCAGCTTCGCCTCGTTGGTCTCCGCGAAAAGCTTACGAATGTGGTCAAAAACGCCGGTGTACGTTGCAGGGTTTGATCTTGGCGTGCGACCGATCGGTGACTGATCGACATGGACAACCTTGTCGAGATGTTCCAAGCCGAGAACGCGCGTGTGCCGTCCCGGCACTTGCTTGGCACCGTTGAGCTTGTTGGCCAGCACCTTGTACAAAATGTCGTTAACCAAGGTGGATTTGCCAGAACCGGATACACCGGTGACCGCGGTGAGCAAGCCTAGCGGGAACTCCACAGAAACATCCTGCAGGTTGTTTTCGCTAGCACCTACAACCTTGAGCTTGCGATCCTTGTCAACCTTGCGGCGCTTGGCCGGAACGTCAATCTTCTTTCGCCCCGATAGGTAATCGCCGGTTAACGACTGAGTATTGGCTTTCAGCCCTTCCACAGAGCCTGAATGGACCACTTCACCGCCGTGCTCACCGGCACCTGGTCCAATGTCCACGATCCAGTCAGCTTCGGCGATCGTATCTTCGTCGTGTTCCACCACGATGAGAGTGTTGCCTAAGGAGCGTAGGTGCAACAAGGTATCAATCAGGCGGCGATTGTCGCGCTGATGCAAACCGATCGATGGTTCGTCAAGCACATACAGCACCCCAACGAGACCGGAACCAATCTGTGTCGCCAAGCGAATTCGCTGGGCCTCACCACCAGAAAGAGTTCCGGCGGCACGCTCTAGGGTCAGGTATTCCAAGCCCACGTCCAGTAGGAACTTCATGCGAGCGTCAATTTCCTTTAGAACCTGAGCGGCGATTTTTGCCTCACGGGCCGAAAGCTCGATGGTCGATAGGAAGTTCGCTGCACTACGCAAATCCATCGCCGAAACCTCAGCAATGGAACGCCCACCGACTAGCACCGAGAGTGAAGCCGGGTTCAGACGGGCTCCCCCACAAGTTGGGCAAGGAATCTGACGCATGTACTGCTCGTAACGGTCGCGTGCATGATCAGATTCTGTTTCTTCATGCTTGCGGTGCACATAAGAGATGACACCTTCAAAACCTGTCGAGTACTTACGCTCACGTCCGAAGCGGTTCTTGTACTGGACTACAACCTTGTGGTCCTTACCGTTAAGGATTGCTTCGCGAGCCTTGGCCGGCAGATCTTTCCATTGCGTGTTCAACGTAAAGCCAAGCTCGTTGCCCAGGCCTTCGATCAGGCGGTTCCAGTACTCAGTAGTTGCCTTGCCCAAAGACCATGGAGCGATGGCCCCATCAGCTAGGGTAACTTCCGGATCAGGGACGATGAGGTGCTCATCAACTTCCAGCTTGGTACCAATACCCGAGCATGCGGAGCAGGCACCAAATGGATTATTGAAGGAGAAGGTACGTGGTTCGATTTCGTCGATGGCTAGCGGATGCTCATTCGGGCAAGCCAGGTTCTCTGAGAACGCACGAACTCGCTGAGGGTCCGACGCCTCAAGATCAACAAAGTCTGCCAACACACGGCCGTCAGCGATCCCCAGTGCGGTTTCAATCGAATCGGTCAAACGCTGACGCGCATCCTCCTTGATGGCCAGTCGGTCTACCACTACTTCGATGGTGTGCTTGACCTGTTTAGCCAACTTTGGAGGGTCGGTGAGCTGAATCGTCTCGCCGTCAACGCGAGCACGCGCAAAGCCCTTTGAGGAGAGCTCGGCGAAGAGGTCGACGAACTCGCCTTTACGAGCGCGAACCACTGGTGCAAGGATCTGGAAGCGCGTCTTCTCTGGCAGCTCCATGAGCTGATCCACGATCTGCTGCGGTGTCTGTTTAGAGATTGGTTCATGACAGATTGGGCAATGTGGGCGGCCGACTCGTGCCCACAGAAGGCGCATGTAATCGTAGACTTCCGTGATGGTGCCGACGGTAGATCTAGGGTTGCGACTCGTGGATTTCTGGTCGATCGACACTGCTGGCGACAGGCCTTCAATGAAGTCAACGTCTGGCTTATCCACTTGTCCGAGGAACATTCGGGCGTAGGCAGAAAGGGATTCGACATAGCGTCGCTGGCCTTCAGCGAAGATCGTGTCGAAAGCCAGTGAAGATTTTCCGGATCCGGAGAGTCCGGTGAATACGATCATCGCATCTCGCGGCAGATCGATGTCTACATTTTTCAGGTTGTGCTCACGCGCGCCCTTAACGACCAGTCGTGTGAGATCTGTTTTCTTGCTCTCTGCAGTAATAGCCACGAAGCCATACTAATCGAGAACTGCTTCGAATAAGTGTACGAATGGTCCTATCTCACAGAAATTTTTCCCTAGGCTGATTTACCGTCTCGGCGAGCGCTGTTCTGGCGCTCCTATTGCGAAGCACCTGACAGGCGGTATGCCACCATTCCCTCAACCTGGCTTAGGACAACGACATCTTCATGTGTAAATCCTGCCCTTCTAAATTCCTCCACGTTCGGGACGGCATCCGTAGGTTTCCACGAACCTCTTTTGCAAACCGTCTGAGCATCAGTGAAATAGCTGTCCCTTGATGCTTTGTGCGTTCCTGGGGTTTTGGTGCCTAGAGTCGCGGAGTAAATATAGTAAGAATCGCGCTCCACCGTACACAGGGCGTTTGCTCCAACTGCTTTTTCTAACGGGGTGATCGAACCATCCGAGTTGTTTACGATTTGCTCGCCCTCATCCAATGGAAGGATGGACGTTGCCGTATTCTGCATTGGAGTACCGGCACCTTCATTTGTTTTGAAATGCTCTAAGGGATCGCTGAGTCTGTACTCCCATTTTCTCTTACCGGTTTTACTGTCGATTCCTACGGCCTTCCAGGTAAGATCATCCGTTTTCGTACGGTAATGATCTTTGCGCGTGGTGGTTAGCGTTTGCTTTCCACCGTCGTAGTAGCAGAGCACAACTGTGTCGCCGGTGGCGCTGATTTTCCAAGGCATTACTGAGCCACAGGATGTTGCCACACCGTTTTGTTGCCAAAGGGTGCGTCCGGTCTTCGCATCCAATGCAACAAATTTCGACAAGTCTTCAGCACGATAGACGGCTTTCTTGTTGTCGGTATCAAAAAAATCGTATTTGGCATGCGAGCCATACCCGAGAAGTATGTCTTCATTGTCTTCTACGGTGTCCCACTTCCATCTGCGAGTGGTTGAAAAACCCTTGGCAAATACTTGCTCGTAGGGTCGTTTCCAAACGGTCTGGGCGTCTTTGGAATAGCTCAACATTTCTCGATCGGAGTCATCCCAGTATGCGATGAGCCCTTCCCCCAGCCAGCTTCCGCCCTGTTGGAGGCCGTATTCGGTTTGGTTTGTCGTTTTCTCAGTCCACCGCTTTTTGGACCAATCAAATTTCAAATATTGGTATTCGGAGAATTTCTCCTTACGGGCTTTTGCACCTTCTGTACAGAAGGTCTTGCCGCAGATATAGGGACGCTCACCCCAGTAGCCAAAATTCTCCTTGGACGCATACTGTTTCCCATTGCAGACGTCAGCAATTTTCAGCTGGCCGTAGGTCCCAGTCTTCGTGCCCAAATAGGCCACATAATTTTTACCCTCGTGCTCAACTATTTTGATGTCCGGTGCGATGCCCCTGAAATCTGAGGCTCCCAACGCTTCGTCTTTCCAAAGTTGTTTACCGTTTTTCATATTCCGAGCGATGACTTCCATCTGTGGACCTTGCCGCCGATAAGCAATGGCCACATCACCGGATACCTGAACATCTGAGACGAGCACTTCATCGCTTTTCCACGCGATTTTGGCGGGCACATCTCCACGTTCTTCCGAAACCTTAGGTGCTGGTTCTGCCGTAGGAGACGTGCACCCAGTAAGCCCATGTCCGAGAATCAGTGCGGCCACAACTATGACGGTGACACCCACGGAGCGTAGGTGAGCATTTCTGTTGGAGCTCACGGTGTTTTCCTGCCCTCGGGAACTTTGGCTAGTTCCAGAGTGTAGACCCGAGCCCAAACACCGCCCGAAGGTTTTCCACAGTCTTCTACTTCTTGACCACGGAACTCACTTCAGGGGGCTATCTAGCGAGGCAGTGAGCTAAATGCGGCGCGTAGATATTTCACTGCCGTCGCTTCGTCTACAGACCACATCTGAGCAATGCGGGCCAAATCTGCCGCGGCATCACTAACTTCTTGTTCGGCCCGGTTCTCTGCTGCTTGTACAACGGTTCCGTGACGCCCTCGTGTTACTACGGCGCCTTGCAGTTCAAGTTCTTTATAAACCTTGGCCACCGTGTTAACGGCAAGGTTCAACGATCCTGATAGTGCACGTACGGAAGGAAGTTTTGTGCCTGGTGCCAATTTTCCTTTAGCTATGGCCGAAAGGATCTGTTCGCGGACTTGCTGGTACGGCGCCACAGCGGATTTCGGATCAATTTTGATGAATCCCAATTCACTCATGCTCTGCTCCATTCTTTAGGACTCTGGCTTCCTCTGTCCCCGAGCCTATCGCGTTGAACATATTTTCCGTCGTAGTGTGTTGGTATGAACGAACTATTGCTGGACGATGTAACCATCCGCTGGATTTCAGTTTCCGATATGGCGAACAACGTCTATCTCATTACCAACCGACACTCGGGCGAGCAATTGCTGATCGATGCCGCAGATGATGCGCCAGCTATCGCTGAGCTGATCAGCGAAGCAAAGAATGATGCAGACAATCCACGAATCGTCGGCATCGCAACCACCCACCAGCATTGGGATCATGTGCGTGCGCTGGCCGAGATCGTCGAACAGCACCCGGTGACAACCTATGCTGGTGCTGACGATATGGCAGGTATCGCTGAAGAATCAGGCGTCCAAATTTCCAACGGACTCAACCATGGGGACCAACTCAAACTGGGCGAGGTGATTATCGAAGCCATCCATCTGCGCGGGCACACTCCGGGCTCAATCGGATATGCGTTAGTAGACTCTTCCGGCCAGCCAGTCATCTTCAGCGGCGACAGTCTATTCCCTGGCGGTGTAGGAAATACGTGGAAGGATCCACAGCGTTTCCTCTCGCTGATCACCGACGTATCCGAACGAATTTTCGACCGTTTCCCAGATGAAACCAAAGTCCTACCGGGACATGGCGATGCGACCACTTTAGGAACCGAACGTCCGCACCTGGATGAATGGCGTGAGCGCGGCTGGTAGGCAAACGCATGGTGATGCCCACCGAACGTGTCGGTGGGCATCGCTGTGAAAGTTGGTCGATGATTCTCAATTCGCCGAGCCTGTGATTATTGGGCTAGTTTGTGGCCAATCATGAAAATTCTGCGGAACGGGAAGTTCGTCAGCTTCGTCCCATCAGGTGCTTGGAACGACGGGTAGTGTTTGGAAACCGCAGTGCGATAGTCATCTTCGAATTCCAGATAGTCCTCCGCGTTTAAGGCAGCTTTGACCGGCAATAAAGCGGTACCACGAACCCAGTCCAGGATCGGATCCTCACCCAACAAAAGTTGTTGGAAGGTGCTCTCCCAGACGTTGGCTTGGAATCCGGCATCAAGTAAGAGTCGTTGATATTCATCTGGCTGGCCGACGACGTTTCCGTGGCGCAGCACCCCTCCAAGCCTGCCAACCCACTTGGGACTCTCAGCAACCTCCCGCATCTGCACATGTGAAGGCGAATCAAAATTACCTGGCACTTGGATCGCGACATAGGATCCAGTTTTCATCGCACGCAGCCACGTCGCTAGCAGCTCTCGGTGCTCCGGCAACCATTGCAACATCGCATTCGAGATGAGTAGATCAAGGCCAGGTTCGGGTTGCCACGTCGTGGCATCCGCTATCCCGAATTGCAGATTCGGCTCATGCTCACTAGATGAAGCTCTGTCGATCATCTCTTGGGAAGAATCCAGCCCCACCACCTGTGCAGCGGGCCACCGTCGGGCCAAAAGCCGGGTCATGTTTCCGGGGCCACATCCCAAATCCACAACATTTTTCGGATCAAGATCAACTAATTGTCCGAGCAGGTCTTTGTAGGGGCGACCCCGATAGTCGGCGAATTCCGTGTACTTTGTTGGATCCCATTTCATGCCCTTAGCCTAATCCTTCGAACTTGGCTCACTTCGAGCACACAGTCATACTTCTCAACCGATAGGCTAGTAACATCATGTTGCTCACCGAATATTTGCCAGCAGACAGCAAAAACGTATCCGACGACGAAATCTATGAGGCTTTCGGCCAATGGGTCACCTCCCGTGGCATCACGCTTTACCCGGCACAGGATGAAGCCTCGATGGCGCTGGCTGGTGGCAACAACGTCATCCTTGCCACGCCCACTGGTTCTGGCAAGTCCATGGTCGCCATCGCTGCCCACTTCTATGCGATGGCTCGCGACCAGATCAGCTTCTACACGGCCCCCATCAAGGCCCTAGTTTCTGAGAAGTTCTTTGACTTGTGCAAGATCTTCGGTGCGGAAAACGTTGGCATGGTGACCGGCGACTCGTCGGTCAACGCGGATGCACCAATTATCTGTTGCACCGCGGAGATCCTGGCCAACATCGCCCTACGCGAAGGTTCCAAAGCCGACGTTGGCTGCGTGATCATGGATGAGTTCCACTTTTATGCGGATCCGCAACGTGGTTGGGCCTGGCAGGTACCGCTCATTGAGCTTCCTCAAGCACAGTTCCTGCTTATGAGCGCAACCCTAGGGGACGTAACCCGCTTCGAGAAAGAACTCGAAGAACGAACTGGCACTCCAACGGTGACCGTGGCACATACCGAGCGTCCGATCCCCCTGCATTTCTACTACTCCATGGAACCCGTGCAAGAAGCCGTGGAAGAGCTGATCAAGACCAAACAGGTCCCCATCTACATCGTTCATTTCTCCCAGCTCGACGCGATCGACCGAGCCACCGGGTTGATGAGTATCAATGTCGCCACCCGTGAAGAGAAGGAAAAGATCTCTGAAATGATCGGCGGCTTCCGATTTGCTGCCGGCTTCGGTAAAACACTGAATCGATTGGTGCGACATGGCATTGGTATCCACCATGCCGGCATGCTGCCAAAATATCGTCGCCTCGTTGAACAGCTCGCGCAGGCCGGGTTACTCAAGGTCATTTGCGGCACGGACACCTTGGGTGTTGGCATCAACGTTCCGATCCGTACTGTCGTCATCACCGCGCTATCAAAGTTTGATGGCACGCGTACACGTATCGTCAACGCCCGCGAATTCCACCAGATTGCTGGCCGCGCTGGACGAGCCGGATTTGATACTGCCGGAACCGTGTTGGTCCAAGCACCGGAACATGCCATTGAGAATCACAAGGCAATGGAAAAGGCCCTCAAAAAGCATGGTGAGGGTTCATCCAAACTTAAGCAGATCCCTAAGAAGAAGCCACCACAGAACTTTGTGACCTGGGGCGAAAAGACCTTCGAAAAGATTGTCGCCGCTCCCCCAGAAACGCTGAAGTCTTCCTTCCAGGTATCGCATTCTATGTTGCTTAACCTCTTGGAGCGCGAGGACAATGCGTTTGAGGCAGCCGTGCGCCTGCTAAGCGAAAATCACGAGACGCCCGCAGCGCAACGCAAGCTGAAGCTTCGGGCCATCGGTATCCTACGTGAACTAATTGCCACCGAGGTAGTGGTGCGTCGTGATGAACCAGATGAATACGGTAATTACTACGAGTTGACGGTCCATCTTCAGCAGAACTTCGCGCTGAACCAGCCACTCTCGCCCTTCGCTTTGGCGGCGTTGGACTTGTTAGATCCCGACTCTGCCAGCTACGCCCTCGACGTGGTTTCTGTCATTGAAGCCACCTTGGAAAAACCTCGCCAGGTGCTCTCCGGCCAGGAGAAAAAGGCGCGAGGCGAAGCCATCGCTGCCATGAAGGCCGAAGGTATGGATTACAACGATCGCATGAACGCGCTCGATGAGATCACCTACCCGATGCCACTGGCAGAAAAACTGGAATCGGCTTTTGAGCAGTATCGTTCCGGTGCACCGTGGCTCGCCGATTTTGAGCTGCAGCCGAAGTCGATCGTGCGTGACATGTACGAACGCGCCATGGGCTTCTCGGACTTCGTCCAGTACTACCAGCTTGCCCGCTCAGAAGGCGTGCTGCTGCGTTACCTAACCGACGCCTACAAAGCCCTGCGCCAGACTGTACCCCAGGACGCCCTGCGTGAGGATCTAGAAGACCTGATCGAATGGCTGGGTGAAATGATTCGCCAGATTGACTCCTCGCTTCTTGACGAGTGGGAAGAACTCTCGCGTGGTGAGCTGAGCGAAGAAACCGAAACTGCGCCACCACCGGCACCAGAAAAACTGACCAGCAATAAACGTGCCTTCCGAGTGATGGTTCGCAATGAGATGTTCCGTCGCGTCAAGCTCTTTGCTGACGAACAGGACCAGGCCCTCGGCGAACTCGACGAGCACAATGGCTTTGACGCCGATGCCTGGGCCGACGCGATGGACGGCTACTTCGATGAGCATGATGACATCGACGATGGTCCCACCGGTCGCAGCTCTCAACTGTTCATAGTCAATGAGCTACCTCACCGAGTATGGGAAGTACGCCAGATCTTTGCTGATCCTTCCGAACATCATGATTGGGGCATCAGCGCTACGATCTCCTTGGATGATTCCGATGAGGTCGGTGCGCCAGTCGTGACCGTGACTTCTGTGGGGCGTTTGGACTAGTACGATGCTCGCCATCAGCTACGTCGTTTTCGTCGACGGCGATAAAGTCTTGTTGCAACTGCGCGAAGGCACGGGTTTCATGGATGGGTACTGGAGTATCGCCGCTGCAGGACATGTCGAGCCAGATGAAGGCAGTATGGACGCTGCGCTTCGCGAGGCCCGCGAAGAATTAGGCGTAGAGCTCCGTACGGCCGATGTTCACTTATTCATTTCTGCGCTGCGTCAGGAACCTTTTATCGGTGCTCATGAAGTTGTTGATGATTTTTATCTAACGACTTGTTGGTCCGGGACACCACAAATTATGGAACCGGATCGGACCTCCGATCTGCGCTGGTTCGATATTAGTCATCTTCCACAGAACGTGGTTCCTCACGAACGGCCCGTGCTTTTGGAGTTACTTCAGGATCAGTCGCCCTAGCCCGCTGAGCCGCAAGAAACTCGCCGAATTACTAAGGTAACAACACGCTGTGACCGATACCGCCCGCACTGACTGTCGAAAAATCGATAGCCATGTTGCGGGCATTGTCGTAAGGTATGGCCATGAACGGATTCCAGCTGCGCCTGGTGGGTGCATGCATCTTACTGTTTGTATTGATCGGCCTGCTCAGCGGATGGTCGGCGCTCTTTGCAGCCGATGCTCTGCTCTCCACTTTGCTTCAGGCCGGGCTGCTTATCTTGGGACTGGCGCTGGTATATCAAGGCGAAAATTTAGGAGCAGCCCAGCGCAATAGCTAGTCAGTTTTCAAGTAACTCTTTGAGCCAGCTGGTACAGGCCACGGCTTGTTGCGCGTGGTAGCTTCTCAGCGTGGGCAGCGAAGGAACCGGTGGTCGGCGCGCAGCATCCAGATAAAAACCAGTGAGTCCCGTGAGGACACCAACCTGCTCAGCTATTGATACAGATTCAAACGTCTGGTGGGACTCCACAATCGTCTGAATCTCAAGTTGAGGCTCGTGCAAACGCGCTTCGATTAGCAACGTTAACGCATCGTACCACGCAGCTCCGCGAGCAGCCCATGGCCAGTCCACCAAGTAAATGCCGCCATCGTTTCCAACCAAAATATTGTCTGCACGCAGATCAGCATGTACTAGTTCCTCACCTGCGAGCAATGATGCTGCGGGTTCGGCTAGCTGATGAAGTTCCTGAAGGTGCTGAGCTATCCACGGATCATTAGGAACAAAATCGTCGTCAATGATTCGGCTGAACCCGGCAAAGTCGTCTCGCAGCTCATCTTCTAGGCTTGGAAGTCCCTGAACCAAGGATTCTGGAACAGAAGAATTGAGGTCCGCAACGGAATCAAGTACAGCTAGGAGCTCGTCTGGATTCCAAGGAAGGGCTGGTCGATTTCCAGGTGCTTCAGCGAAGACGAGCGCTTGCCACCCCTGACACCGCACATGCGACAGGAGTTTCGGGACAGGAAGTGTTCCAGGAAGTCTGGCAGCAATATTTGCTTCCTTGGCATGCAACTGAGCAGCAAAATCGTTGACTTCAGCGTCTACGGCTTTCACAAAGACCACGCGTCCATCTTGCAACTGCACAAGGTCAGCACTGCCTGGCGAAGACCCACCGATTTGCTGCGTAGCGTCTACGACGTTCGAGCCCAGTCGACTTTCAATGGTCGACCGCAAAGCTTGCGGAAGTTCGGGCCAAGAAATTCGCTGTGGGAATTTGATGCGCATGAAGTGGATACTTCCAGATCATGGCGCGCACAACAAGAAGTCAAGCAACAATGAGCGCAATGCCCACATAGGTCGTCAGGAGTGTGGCCAAGAGCCATTCAGCGGTGGAACCGGTCTCAGCAAGGATGGGAACAGCCACCCGCCCGTTAGACTTCCAGCAACCACCGATGACTGGTAGCTTGCGGAACCACCGCGGCGAACCAATCTTGATGGGCCAAATCAGATTGCATCCACCGATGGTCAGCATGTCACCAAGTACATGCACGATGACCCCTAGCGCCACCGCCAAGAGGAACCACATGTTCTCTTCCGGAGCGTTGACGCCGACGAAGGCGCCCGTAGCTAGGGCAATGATCCAGCACAATAACGGTGGCATGAATTTCACTGACTTCACAGCGAAGGAAATCAAGAGGATTGCAAAGAGCGCCGCTGCTGGATAGACCGTGCCCAGGGCGACTGTCTGAACATCCCAGCCGTTGGCAAGCCACGCCAAGAAGATGAAAAACGCCATACCTAGGATTGAGTGCGTACCGTTTCGATGGCCTCCGGAGACTTCACCGACGATCCGCGCAAAAATGCTGGAGAAGGGTGGCAGTGCGCGGGCAATGGTCGCCCCGTGATGGTCAGCATCCGGCAACAATGCGGCCCCGGCGCATACGATCGCGCCGGCGAGGGTTTCCCAACGATCCATTTCGAAGGTTCCCAGCCCGAGATTAACCGAACCTACGGTGACCGGAGTAGTAATTGCCAACCATGCGGCTGCGCCGCTCACCGCGTGGTGTCCACCCATCATGCATTCAACCTTAGGACTGGTCACCGACGTTTTAGCGGCATGACGGCGGTAAGCTAGGACACATGAGTATTGTGCGCGAAGCAACCGTCGATGACTGCCCGCAGATTCTAGAACTAATTCAGGAACTTGCGGACTATGAGAAGGAACCAGACGCGGTGGTTAACACCGTTCAGGCGTTGGAAGAGCACCTCTTCGGGGCGAACCCTCAGGTTTTTGCCCACGTTGCCGATGACGGATCTGGAACTATCGTGGGTATCGCTATCTGGTATTTGACCTATTCCACGTGGGAAGGCCGTCACGGGATTCACCTCGAAGACCTTTACGTCCGTGCCAATCAGCGTGGATTGGGCACAGGAAACGCCCTATTGCGCACACTCGCCACGATTTGTGTAGATCGCGGATACAAGCGTCTGGAGTGGCAGGTTCTGGATTGGAACGAACCAGCTATCAAGTTTTATGACTCACTGGGTGCCGGCGCACTCGACGGGTGGACCACCCGTCGTTTGGACGGCGATGACCTGGTGACCCTCGGATCACAAGGAGCGAAGTAATGACCCATTACCGGGGCATGGACGTCACCGACCATTTCATCGATGCGCCGCTGGATCACGCAAATCCCGAGGGCGAAAAAATCTCGGTGTTCGCTCGGGAAATCAGCACCGACGCCAGCAGGCCCTGGTTGCTGTTTTTGCAGGGTGGACCGGGTGGAAAATCTCCACGCCCGGGATCCCTGGCAGGATGGTTATCTGAGGCCGTTAAACACTTCCGTGTCCTCTTACTCGATCAGCGAGGCACCGGCCTATCATCACCCGCTAACCGCCAAACCCTGGCATTGCGTGGCGATTCGGCCGCTCAGGCCCGCTACCTGGGGCATTTCCGTGCGGATTCGATTGTGCGCGATGCCGAAGCATTCCGTAAGCATTTGGGCATCGAACAGTGGAGCACGTTGGGCCAAAGCTATGGCGGTTTCTGTACCCTCACGTATCTTTCGCTTTTCCCCCAGTCCCTCACACGCTGCTTGGTGACCGGTGGTCTAGCTTCCTTGGATCAGGATGCAAAAACTGTCTACCGTGCTACGTATCAGCGCATGGCTGAGCGCAACCGTGAGTACTTTTCTTGGTACCCCCAGGATTTTGAGACCTTGCACGAAATTTATCAGCATCTGCGTAGCAATGACGATGAGCGACTACCAAATGGTCAGAAGGTCACCATCGAATTGGTGCAAATGCTCGGCATGTATCTCGGCGGTAATACCCGAGTCCATCTTCTGCACCACATTTTTGAGGAAGCCTTTGTCCAAACCACTGGCGGGCCACGACTCTCGGACACGTTCCTCGATGCCTTACAGGCGCAAGCTTCCTTCGCCTCAAACCCGCTCTATGCGCTGATGCATGAAACCATTTATGCTCAGGGTGCTGCCACGAACTTTGCCGCCGAGCAAGTGCTTCCGGAATTCGAAGAGTTCACAGCGCATGCCGACACGCCTCTGCTCACCGGTGAAATGATCTTCCGGTGGCATTTTGCCACGGATCCGGCCTTACGTCCGCTGGAGGATGTGGCCCGCATCTTGGCAGAGCACGAGCACTTTGGGCCACTGTACGATCTTGAGGTGCTGGCAAATAACACCGTGCCAGTAGCAGCGGCCGTGTATCACGATGACGTTTATGTGGATCGTGAGCTTTCATTGCGGACCGCTTCTCAGGTCGCCGGTTTGCAACCGTGGGTCACCGATGAATACCACCACGATGGTATCGGCGATGACGGGCCAGCAATTTTCCGTCGACTCCTAGCCATGACAAATGGCGAGGATCCAGAAGCTGCCGCCAAGGACCAATAGTTACTCAACGCACAAGGCGCGCTCTTTCCGCAGGGAATGAGCGCGCCTTAGCTATAGCCAGAATTTAGCCGTCGAGTCCGGCAGCGATCTGTTCGTTAATGTGTTGCAGGAGCGGAACCACACGAGCAAGTGCTAGTTGTTCCTCCTGGCTGAAATCGCTGATCCCACTCAAGAGCACGTTGATCGCCCGCGAGCGGTAACCCCGGATCTCTTGCAGTCCGCTCTCGGTCAGGCTCACGAGGCTGGCCCGGCCGTCTTTGGGATCGGACTGACGCTGCACCAGCTGGTCGTTTTCCAGTCGCATAATTAGCCCAGTCATGGTCGGTTGGGCGACACGTTGCTCAACAGCCAGATCGCCCACACGCTGGGCCCCGAGTCGTTCGAGGGAAGAAAGTACCCGCCAAGCCGTGACGGAGCGTCCCTGTCCGGCGGCCTGACCCAACAGGCGGGACATGGTTCCTGAGGCTAGCGCCAAGTCGGTGGCGACGGTCTGTGTGTCAAGCGATTCTGCGCTCATCATTTTCCCCTGGGAGAAGATCCATAAGTATAGGGTCAGAGAAAATCCGCCGGCCGGACTCGAAAGACCGATCGGCGGGTTGCTCTTTTCGGCTACTGTGCGTTCGTGCCGGTAGCGGTGTTCGAGGCCTTGGAGACTTCTTCAGCTTCTGCGCTAGCGGCTGCCCGCTTGCCCCACGGAGTCCACAGGGACATAACGGTGGCAACCACGATCGCGCCAAGAATCACTAGTAGCGAGAGCCCGGTGGAAATATCCAACCAAGGGTAGTCCAGGTGCTCGCCACCGTTGATGAATGGCAGGTTGTTCTCATGCAGTGCGTGGAAGACCAGCTTCACACCGATGAAAGCGAGGATGAAGCTCAGCGCGTGCTTCAGGAAGACCAAACGGTTCATCAGTCCGCCGAGCAAGAAGTACAACTGGCGCAGACCCATCAGCGCAAAAATGTTCGCGGTGAAGACAATGAACGCGGACTTGGTCAGGCCGAAGATTGCTGGAATCGAGTCGAAAGCGAAGAGCAGGTCGGTCATGCCGATGGTCACGAAGACCAGGACCATCGGGGTGAACAGCTTCTTACCGTCGACCACGGTACGCAGCTTGGCGCCGTCGAAATCGTCGGAGATCGGCATGCGGCTGGTCAGCTTCTTGACCAAGCCGCTCTCTTCATCTTCGTCATCGTCCTTGAGCTGGTTCCATGCGGTCCACAGCAGGAAGGCGCCGAAGATGTAGAATACCCACGACCACTGTTCGATAATCGTCGCACCGGCAACGATGAAGATCGCGCGCAGAATCAGCGCGATAATAATGCCGAACATCAGCACTTCCTGCTGGTACTTTCGCGGTACCGAGAAGCGGGCCATGATGATGATGAAGACGAACAGGTTGTCTACCGACAACGCGTATTCGGTGATCCATCCGGCATAGAATTCTTGGCCGATCTGGCTTCCGGCCTGCCACCACAGCACGCCGCCAAAAATTAAGGCCAAGGCGATGTAGATGCCGACAAAGATGCCAGCTTCCTTCATCGAAGGAATGTGCGGACGTTTGGTGACGTACAGCAGGTCGGCGATGAGCACCGCGCACAAAATAACCAGCGCGATGATCTCAAATTGAATGGTTAACCCATGAGTGCCCACGGACGAGCGACCTTTCGTTGGAGGGTATGGAAAATCGCCGCAAGTCTCTCCGCCGTCATCCAAGCTTCCCTCTAACGAGAAAGCACGTGTGCTGATCGGCTGCTGCGCCCGGCGAAACGTCTTTGGTTCGCGTGTTGACGTTCACAGCATTGGGATACTCCCCTACGTCCGAACATCAAGTGTAGCGCACAGCCTCCCCACAGGCTTTTTTAACCCTCATTTAGGCGTGCCCGGCCGCCTTCATCTGGCGTAGCTCCTTCTTGAGTTCGGAGACTTCGTCACGGATTCGCGCAGCCAATTCGAACTGCAGTTCCGTGGCCGCAGCATGCATCTGTTCGGTCATCTCTTCAATTTGGGACAACAGGTCCTCTGCCGGAGCGGCCGCCAAACCGTCCTTGCGCACGGTTGTAGAGGCTTTACTCCGCTTCGCGTCCTTCGCCAACCGGTTGTTATTCAGCAGTTCCTGAGTATCAGCGTCTTCGCGGGCCAGCTGGTCGGTAATATCGGCGATCTTCTTGCGCAGCGGCTGCGGGTCAATCCCGTGCTCCTTGTTGTGCGCTTCCTGAATGGCGCGACGACGATTGGTCTCTTCGATCGCCTGATCCATCGCGTCGGTGATCTTATCGGCATACATAATCACCTGGCCCGACACGTTACGTGCGGCACGGCCAATGGTCTGAATCAGCGAGGTAGCTGAGCGCAGGAAGCCCTGCTTGTCGGCGTCAAGGATCGCCACGAGCGAGACTTCTGGCAGGTCCAAGCCCTCACGCAACAGGTTGATGCCCACCAGCACGTCGAAGGATCCCATGCGTAGTTCACGCAGCAATTCCACACGGCGGATGGTATCCACATCCGAGTGCAGGTACTGCACGCGCACCTGATGCTCGGTGAGGTAATCGGTCAGGTCTTCAGCCATACGCTTGGTCAGCGTGGTGACCAGCACTCGTTCGTCACGGTCCACACGGGTGCGGATTTCGTCGAGCAAATCATCAATCTGCCCCTTGGTGGGCTTCACAATAATTTCGGGGTCGATCAACCCGGTCGGGCGAATAATCTGTTCCACGAACCCATCGGATTTGCCCAGCTCATATTTGCCGGGGGTCGCCGAAAGGTACACCGTCTGCCCGATACGCTCCAAGAACTCGTCCCATTTCAAAGGACGGTTATCCATCGCGGAAGGCAAGCGGAAGCCGTGTTCTACCAGGGTGCGCTTTCGCGACATATCACCTTCATACATGGCACCGATCTGCGGCACGGTCACATGCGACTCGTCGATCACCAGTAAGAAGTCGTCCGGGAAGTAATCCAGCAGGCAGTGCGGTGCGGAACCCGCCTCGCGGCCGTCAATATGTCGCGAGTAGTTCTCGATGCCGTTGCAGAAGCCCATCTGCTCCATCATTTCCAGATCATAGGTGGTGCGCATGCGCAGTCGCTGCGCTTCGACCAGCTTGTTCTGCGATTCGAGCTCCTTGAGGCGTACCGCCAGTTCATCTTCGATCCGCTTGATGGCTTTGCCCATACGTTCGGCACCGGCCACATAGTGGCTGGCCGGGAAAATGTACATTTCGGTTTCTTCGCGGATCACTTCACCGGTAACCGGGTGCAGGGTATAGATGGCTTCGACTTCGTCGCCGAAGAACTCGATGCGCACGGCCTGCTCTTCGTACATCGGGATGATTTCTACGGTGTCCCCGCGCACCCGGAAGGTACCGCGGTGGAAGTCCATGTCGTTGCGGGTGTACTGCATGGCGACGAACTGGCGCAGCATCGCGTCGCGGTCCAGTTCCTCGCCGGTGCGCACGGTGACCATTCCGGCCACGTATTCCTCGGGGGTGCCCAGGCCATAGATGCAGGAGACGGTGGCGACGACGATCGTGTCGCGGCGGGTGAGCAGCGAGTTGGTGGCCGAGTGGCGCAGCCGTTCGACCTCCTCGTTGATCGAGGAGTCCTTCTCGATGAAGGTATCGGTCTGCGGCACGTAGGCTTCGGGTTGGTAGTAGTCGTAGTAGGAGACGAAGTACTCCACCGCATTGTTTGGCAGCAGCTCGCGGAATTCGTTGACCAACTGGGCGGCCAGGGTCTTGTTCTGCACCAGCACCAGGGTGGGGCGCTGCACCTGCTCGACCAGCCAGGCGGTGGTCGCGGACTTACCGGTACCCGTGGCACCCAGCAGTACGATGTCTTTTTCGCCGTTGTTAATCCGCTGGGTCAGCTGTTCGATCGCCTGGGGCTGATCACCCGCGGGCTCATATTCGCTGATGACTTCAAAGGGGGCAACAACACGCTTAATTGGCTGGGCAAGACTCATAGAACCAGCATATCGACTTGGTTGGACCGAATAGGACGGTCTCTAGCCAGCTTTCAGCTTAAAGCGGGCTCGTGCTACTTGCGCATGCCATAACGGATCGCATTGCGCTTGACCGTTCGCCCGATCGTATTGCTAAAGAAACCCATGGTCATGATCGTCGCCGCGATAATTCCCAGCAGGGCCAACCACCCGGAAATATAAACCACCGGCGAGTACGGGCCGGTCTCTTGGCTGACAAATTCGGCCCGTCCGCCAAAGCCAAGCCACAGCACCAGGGCAATACCGAAGGAAACAAACATCGTCCATTTGCACGTCTTGTACATCGTTTTCTCCTGCGTTCCTAGGTTAGCTGCTTGTAGAGGGCGTTCACTTGCGCCCGCAATTCTTCGAGGGTGCCAGAATTATCCAGCACATAATCTGCTACCGCCGAGCGTTGCTCATCAGTAGCCTGAGCGTCCATCCGCGACTGGGCCTGATCGGCGCTCCATCCACGATCCTGGACCATCCGCCGGATCCGCTCTTCATGCGGTGCCTGCACCACAATCACGGCATCAAAATTCTCAGCTTGCCCAGATTCAACCAGCAATGGAATGTCTTCGATCACCAGGGCACCATCCGGGGCCTGTGCCCGCAACTCGGCCGCACGCTCTCGCACCAGGGGGTGCACAATTCCGTTAAGCTTCGTGCGTGCCTGATCATCGGCAAACACGATCGCACCCAAGGCCTGACGATCTAAGGAACCATCGGCGAGTATGACGCCCGGCCCAAAGTGCTCCGTGATCGCAGCCAAGCCCTTGGTTCCCGGGGCGACCACTTCACGGGCCAGCGCGTCGGCGTCGATCACGACCGCTCCCAGCGCGGCCAATTGTGCTGCCACCGCAGATTTTCCGGAAGCTACTCCCCCGGTCAGTCCCACATGCTTCATGACTCCACCCTATAAACTATTAGCAATGAACACCAACGATTCGGTCGCGACCAGCTACACCACCCTGCTCGAAGACAGTGTGCACGAGCTAGAGATTAAGCGTTCACGCTTCATCTCCTACCTGTATCGGGTCGACTCCGAATCTGCAGCTCGGGAGCACATTGCTGCCCTGCGCAAAACACATTTTGATGCCCGGCACCACTGCACGGCCTTTATTTTAGGGCCCGATCGGATGACCCAGCGTTCCAATGACGACGGCGAACCTTCGGGCACTGCCGGTGTTCCCATGCTCGATGCCCTCGCCAAACGCGAACTGCCCGATCATAGCCACCTCTCCGATGTGTTGGCCGTGGTCGTCCGCTATTTTGGTGGCATTAAACTCGGTGCCGGCGGGCTGGTGAGAGCCTACTCCGAAGCCGTCTCCACCGCGCTCGATCAGGCCACTTTACTGCGCCGCGAGCGCCTGCGCATCTTCGCTCTACCCGCCACCCACGCCCTCGCAGCCCGTTACGAAAATGAGCTGCGCGCCGCCGGCTACCAGGTCGAACCCACCCAATGGCTCGCCGAATCCGCGCTAATTCACATCGGCATTGCCGATACCCCCGATGCCTCCGACCAGTTGCACAACCACGTCGCCACGCTTACCTCCGGCGCCGGAGAGCTGCGCGCCACCACCACCCGATGGGTTGATCTGATTTGAATCCCGTTCCCCACTCCGCCCCCGATCTGCAGTCCCTGCTCGCTTCACTCAGTCGCTGGCCGGATGTCCAAGCACCCAACCTTTTTGCTGCCGATGCTGCCGACCGGCTCATCTTAAATACCGCCGCCGAACATGTGGCCGACGCCGGCTGGCCCGCCAACATCTCGATCGTCGGCGATCATTACGGGGCATTGACCCTGGGCGCGCTGGCCTTGGGCAGCACCTCGGTACGTGTGCACACCGATTCGCTCACCGCCCGCCACGCCATCGAGGCCAACCTCCGCCAGCTCATGCCAGAAGTCAGCGAACGCCTCCAATTTGTTTCACTGGCCGAGGTCGCCGAACAGGCCGCCACCATTTTGCTGACCCTGCCGCGTGGTCTGGACGTGTTGGACGAACAGCTCGCGGCCATCGCCGCCGTCGCCGCGCCTGAAGCAACGGTTTTTGCCGGTGGCCGCATCAAACATATGAGCCGGTCGATCAACGACCTGCTGGCGTCGCGTTTCACCCGGGTCGATGTCTCGCTGGCTCGGCAGAAGTCCCGCGTTTTGACCGCTTCACTGCCTTTGCCGCAACAGCCGCCATCCCGCTTCCCGGCCACCGCAACCCACCAGGTCAAGGGCACCAGTTTCACTCTGCGCGCCGGCGCGGGAACCTTTGGTGCCGCGCGCTTAGACCCCGGCACTCGCCTGCTTTTGGAAAATTTGCCCGATCTTGGCGCCCACAAAACCCTGGTGGACTTGGCCTGCGGCAATGGCTCCGTCGGCATGTACGCAGCGCTCACCTACCCCCATATTCAGGTGGACGCCTCCGATCATTCGGCTTCCGCCGTGGCGTCAACGCTGGCCGCGGCGCAGCTCAACGGGTTATCGCACCGCGTGAGTGCCGCTCAGGACGATGCCCTGCGTCGCCTGCCCGATGCTTCGGCCACGCTCATAACCCTGAACCCGCCCTTCCACATCGGCAATACGGTCACCGCCGACATTGCGTTCAAACTGATCGACGACGCCGCCCGAGTCCTAGCCCCCGGCGGCACCCTACTGTGCGTCTTCAACTCGCATCTGCGCTACCGCAACGAATTGGTCCGGCGGGTTGGCCCCACCACCCAGTTGGCCAGGGATAAGACCTTCACCGTGACCGCTTCCGTCAAAGGGCATTAGGACTTTTCCACAACTCGCGATCGCACGTTCATCGCCGGCGCTCCAACACCACATTCTTGGTCCATGAGTGATTCGATCGGTCAGGCCATTGCCGACCTCAACCAGGCAATCAGGAGCACTTCGGCATTCACCGCCGATCAGGCTCTGGCGATCGCTGCACTCATTCCGGACCTGCACCAGTTCATCGCCCCCTCTACCGGTGCAGGGCCGGAAAACCAACCGGCCTACTCACAGGATCCACGTTTCGCACTGGCACTGGCACAGTCGACCGAGCTGGCCGCCCACCAGGCATTACGCACCCAGGTGTACGCGGCACATCTGCTCGAATCCACAGCAGCCCACACCCTGACGACAGACGAGCTGGAAGCCGTCCGCGCAGGGAGCACTGACTTCACTGAACCCGCGCAGTGTACCAGCCAACGCCCCAGTTTTCGCAATAGCACCGACCTGCTCGCCTCCTGGTTGTGCCTCGAGCACTTTGAGGCTCAACGCCGAACAGATAGCGCGCACCATGTTTTCGCCCAGTACGACTACCAGCATCATGTGTACCCTGCACAGTTCCCCCTCATGGCCCAGCGGTTTCATGATGGCTCGCTGCCACCGGCTGAAGCACTGTCCGCCGCACGTCGTTTAGGCTCGCTGGAACCGAAACGCACAGAATTCGCCCCACCAACCACATCCACTGTGCGCGATGAGCAGGGCCAGCTAGTCGAATCAGTACTGAACCTGGAAATGGACGAGTCGGAGCCTGCCACCCGACACAAGGCTGTCACCCTCGTTATCAAGACGGCGCGCGAACACCAATCCCAAGAACAGCCCGAAGCCGAGGAAGGAATCTTCCGCAAGGGACTGCGACGTGGCCTCATTTGGTACGAGATGGGGCTGCGACCGGTTCGCGCCGAGCTTTTCGAATCTGGACTCGCCCAAAGCGACAACCCACGCTCCGGCGCTGGCCAAACGGCCCGCGAAGCCTTCGTCGACAAAAACGCTGAGGCACAAGAGTCAACAGGCGAACATCCGGACTTCGTGACCGATGAGGAAGCCGCCACCGCCGAGTCCACCGATTCCGCTCCCATTTCTCCAGCGACCCGTCGACTCAACGCGGTCATGAATTTGCTCGAACTCAACGCTAAACGGCTCAAGCGTCTGCAAGAAGCGATGGGCAAACGGGCAAATTCGCCAGATTCTTCGCCTCCTGAGACCGAGGACCCGGATTTACCGGTTATCAAACCGCAGGTAGTGGTCATGTTGACGCTGGCTGAGTTGGAAGGCCGAGCCGAAACCCACGGAATCACGGGACATGGTTTTAAGCTCAGCGCCACCGATCTTCGCCAAACCCTAGCCAAAGCGAAAATCATTCCGATGGTTTTGGGCGGTAAGGGCGAGCTCCTGGACATTGGGCGCAGCCAACGCAAGCATCCTGGCTATATGCGTTTAGGCATATCGGTGCGCGACCGGGGTTGCATTGTTCCCGGTTGCACTATGGATCCCGAACGCTGCAATATCCACCACATCTGGTCTTGGTCGGAAGGTGGAGTCACCTCCGTGTACTGGAGTGCGATGCTCTGCGATACCCACCATCATGATGTCCATGCCGGGCTCATCAAGGTCATTCCGGATGGCGGGGTCCCTAAGGTCATTCTCCCGAACTTTGTAGATCCGACCCAGACCCCTGTGCGCAACCGCTATAACGATGTGCAAGCTGCCTAACTTGCACTAGCCGGCGACAAGACTGTCCCACGCCAGAGGCAAACCTCGTTGAATTCTTCTTTGGGCTCGCTCAAACACGTAATGGGCGAGCCCACTGCCATGCCCAAGAAAGTAGCCCATCTACCACGCAAACTTAGCCATCACGGGGTGAGTCCCATCCCTTGCATGTTCCAGGCTCGTGTTGCCATAGGTTAAAAACAAAGGTCCAACCCTTTCGGGTTGGACCTTTGCGTATCAGCAAAAGCTAATTACGTTTCCTGCACGAGGCAGAAGCTGAAATTAGTTGCCGGTCAGCTTCTCGCGCAGTGCAGCAAGAGCTTCGTCGGAAGCCAGGGTACCTGCATCGGTGGCTGGAGCCTCCGAGGAGTACGAAGCTGGAGCTGGCTCGGAGCTACCTGCAGCAGCAGGCTCTGCTTCTGCGTCGGCTACGATTGCAGCAGCAACCTGCTTCTTGTGTGCTTCCCAACGCTCCTGAGCAGCAGCGTACTGTGCTTCCCATGCAGCGCGCTGGGTGTCGAAGCCTTCGAGCCATTCGTTCGACTCTGGGTCGAAGCCCTCTGGGTACTTGTAGTTGCCGGCCTCGTCGTACTCTGCAGCCATGCCGTAGAGTGCTGGGTCGAACTCGGTGCCCTCTGGGTCAACACCTTCGTTAGCCTGCTTGAGCGACAGCGAGATGCGGCGGCGCTCCAGGTCGATGTCGATAACCTTGACGAACAGTTCGTCGCCAACGGAGACAACCTGCTCAGCCAGTTCAACGTGGCGAACTGCAAGCTCGGAGATGTGAACCAGGCCTTCGATGCCGTCTTCGACGCGAACGAACGCACCGAATGGAACCAGCTTGGTAACCTTGCCCGGTACAACCTGACCCAGTGCGTGGGTGCGGGCGAAGGTCTGCCATGGATCTTCCTGGGTAGCCTTCAGCGACAGGGAAACGCGCTCGCGATCCAGATCGACTTCCAGAACCTCTACGGTTACTTCCTGGCCAACCTCGACAACCTCGGATGGGTGGTCGATGTGCTTCCAGGACAGCTCGGAAACGTGTACCAGGCCGTCTACGCCGCCCAGGTCCACGAATGCACCGAAGTTGACGATGGAGGAAACAACGCCCGGACGAACCTGGCCCTTTTCCAGCTTGTTGAGGAAGGTCGAGCGAACCTCGGACTGGGTCTGCTCGAGCCATGCACGGCGGGAAAGCACAACGTTGTTGCGGTTCTTGTCCAGCTCGATGATCTTGGCTTCGATTTCCTGGCCGATGTATGGTGCCAGGTCGCGCACACGGCGCATCTCGACGAGCGATGCTGGCAGGAAGCCACGCAGGCCGATGTCCAGGATGAGGCCACCCTTGACAACCTCGATGACGGTACCGGTAACGACGCCGTCCTCTTCCTTGATCTTTTCGATGTCGCCCCAAGCACGCTCGTACTGAGCACGCTTCTTGGACAGGATCAGGCGGCCTTCCTTGTCTTCCTTGGTCAGAACCAAGGCTTCAACGCTGTCGCCAACGGTGACAACTTCACCTGGGTCAACGTCATGCTTGATGGAAAGCTCGCGGGAAGGGATGACACCTTCGGTCTTGTAACCGATGTCGAGCAGAACTTCGTCGTGGTCAACCTTGACGACGGTGCCTTCGACGAGGTCACCATCGTTGAAGTACTTGATGGTGGCATCGACTGCGGCCAAGAAGTCCTCAGCAGATCCAATGTCGTTGATTGCGACGACTGGTGCGCTGTTGTTCTCGTTCGAGGTGATGGTCATGTAGTAGGGACTCCGATGTGGATAGATTTGGTCAGTCGAAACCCCGGAAGTCCCGGAATTTCGAGCGGGTATAACTTGTTTGCGGCCACAACTAGTGCGATGGCACGCTGTACAAGTCTACGCGTATACCAGAGTGCGGGTCAAAGCGTAACCCACTAACATCCACGTCAGCATTTTGTGAACTTCGTCATAACTTCGGGTTCACGGACAGGTTATTTAGAAGGCGTGGGCGGTGAATCCAGCACGCCGTACGTCAAATAAATCCACGTTGGTTCCCAGTGTAGCTTCAGAAACTCGCCGGGCACGTCCAATATCAAGAAGCTGTTGCAAAGTGGTCGTTCCCAAATACAATCCAGCCAGTTCGCATTCGCCCATCGATACGTGCCCGACCCCGTCGAGCCGCACTGGCCCTTCAGCAACTTTCCTCACCGAGGCCGACCCGTGCACCACCTCAAACACATAGGTACCGTTTACCAACCCCAATCGGTCCTCCACCGTCGCTGCTAATCGACCATCGTGGTGATAACCGCGAGCTTCAAAGGCAGCGATCACGTCCAGGACGCGGAGCCACAATACGTCGTCAACTGAACGCACCTGGTAGTCTCGCACGTCTGAGAGCACCTGCCGCAACGGATCATCGACTGCGCCCTGCCCATGGACCTCGTGAATCAGATCGTGGCTAGCAACGTATTCCAGTAGCTTCAGCCGTGCCACATCACTGGTGGCTACCAGTTTATGCACGACCATTTTTGATTCCGGTCCGTCCCACCCACCAAATTTATAGGTGACGAACCCAGCTAGGGTTCCTGCCTCGTCATAGTAGGCGGCATGACGCATGTTCTTGGCCTTGCTCAGGGTGTCCCATCCCTCCCATCGCCCTAGCGCGACCCCTTTGTCGTGCCCTGTGCCATCCACGGAACCGAAGGTGTGCTCAAAAGCAGAAACCACCAGCTGCTCAAATTGTGTCTCAAATTTTTCAGGATCAATATCGAGGATCGATCCCGGAAGCTCAACCAACAACTTCAGCCCGTTACGGCACTTGAGTTTAAAGCGCGTCTGGTATGTGGCAGGTTCGAACCCGAACCGGCCATAAATACTCGCTTCCGATGCGCTCAATGCCGCCAGAGGTAACCCTTGGCTTTGCGCGAAGTGTAGATCGTCAGTGATTTGCTGGGTCAACAGGCCCCGCCGACGATGTGTCGGACTGACGGTCACGGCAGTAATCTTATGCACCGGAACCGGGCTGACTCCCCCAGCATTGAGGTTTCCGGGGAATGAAGCATAGGTCAGCACCGGCGCTGTGGCGTGACGGGAGAATGTTTCAACCTGCTGATCGAAGACCATCGAAAAGCGAAGCTGCTGTGCCACCATCAGCTCTGCGTAGGTGGACCTGCAGTTTTTATCAGGTTGCTCTTCGTAAAAACCGACGGTCGTCGCCTGCTGAAACTGACCAATCAGCTCCCGATCCGCTCCGTGCAGTTCGGCAGCGTTGTAGGTAACGGTGTGCAACGCACCTGTTTCGTGGTGTTTCACTACGCTCTCCCCGTATTGTTCATCCTCATGGGTTCAACCTCATGGGCACAACCTAATCTGCTCAGCATAACTGCGCACCCATTTTTGTGTATAGGTGCTTGTCGCCCGGTGAGCAAGACCTACAGATACCACAATGCTGCCGGGAGCGAACGCTTAGAGGTTCGATCCCGGCAGCACCTAGTCACTAACTGACTTATTGAGCCACCAGCCTAGTGGGCTGCCTCGTGCCAGGTCCGGCCGATTCCCGGTTGGACATCCAATGGCACGAGCAAATCGGCGGCTTGCCCCATTTCGCGAGTCACCAATTCCTGCACCGCATCCAGCTCACCAGCGGCAATTTCCAGAATCAATTCGTCATGGACCTGCAAGAGCATCCGAGATTTGTATTCCCCAGCTTCAAGGCCTTCGGCGATCTTGAGCATGGCAACCTTCACCAGGTCCGCCGCCGATCCCTGGATCGGTGCGTTCAGCGCAGCACGCTCGGCAATATCACGCAGACGACGATCGGAGCTGTTTAGTTCCGGCAGGTAGCGACGACGACCAAAGATCGTCTCGGTGTACCCGTCCTTACGAGCCTGATCGACTACGGAACGAAGATAGGTACGCACCGCGCCGAAGCGGTCGAAGTAATCCTTCATCAGTTTGCGAGCTTCATCCACGCCGATCTTCAGCTGCTTGGACAGACCAAAGCTGCTCAGACCATAGGCCAAGCCATAGCTCATCGCCTTCACCTTGGAGCGCATTTCCGAGGTGACTTCCTCCGGCGCCACGTTGAACACGCGCGAACCAACATAGCGGTGCAAGTCTTCGCCATTTTGGTAGGCCTCAATGAGCCCCTCATCTTCGGAGAGATGCGCCATGATGCGCATTTCGATCTGCGAATAGTCAACGGTCAGCAGGGTTTCATAGCCCCCGCCCACCATAAATACGTCGCGGATTCGCCGCCCCTCTTCGGAACGGACCGGAATGTTCTGCAGGTTCGGGTTCAGGCTCGAAAGTCGGCCGGTCGCCGCCACGGTCTGTGCGTAAGTGGTGTGGATTCGCCCGTCGGAATGCGTCGCTTTGAGCAACCCGTCCACGGTTTGGCGCAGCTTAATCGCATCACGGTACGCCATCAAAGCCACGAGGAACGGGTGCCCGGTCTTAACCAGCAGATCCTGCAAGGACTCAGCGTCGGTGGTGAAACCGGTCTTGATCTTCTTGGTGCGCGGCAAATCCAGTTCCTCGAACAGGACGACCTGCAGCTGCTTCGGGCTGGAAAGATTAACTTCGTGGCCGATCGCAGCAAACGCATCATTGGTCGCCTGATCCACCTGGGTGGTGAAGTGGGCACGCAACTCGTTGAGTCGATCTACATCCACGGCCACGCCGGCCCGTTCCATTTCGAAAAGCACCGGAATCAGTGGCAGTTCCATCGTCGCCGCCAATTCATCGGCGTGCTTTTCCGCCAACTTCGTGGCGAGGTATGCGGACAGATCGTGGATCGCTTGTGCCTGCGCCAAAGTGGGTTCTGCAAGATCCGAGGTCAACCCCAGATCCAACTCGCCCTTCTTCGCTTGATGCACGGGCACCGCATACTTCAGGTGATATTGCACCACGTCCACCAGATCGTGACTTCGTCGATCCGGCTGAATCAGGTAGGCGCTAATCAGCGTGTCGTCCTTAATGCCAGCTACTGTGAAACTGCGTTCGATCAGCAAGTGCATGGCAGCCTTGGCATCGTGGAAGATCTTTGGTGCCTGCTCATCGGCCAAGAACTGCGCCAACGCACTTCGAGTTTCTTCATCTAGTTCGGCAAGGTCCAGCCACGCCGCCTCGCTGCCACGGTAGAGCGCCAGGCCTACTGCTTCGGAATCCACCAGTGCTGGTTGCAGCGCGATCGCCGCACCCTGACCGGACTCGATGAATCCGCGCAGCGCTTCGGCGTTGTCGGTCACCACACGAGTGAAGGCAGCCACTTCTGGTGCCACTTCTTCTTCCTGCGCGGCAAAAAGGTCGAACAGCCTCTTGCGCAGGGTATTAAACTCCAGCGCGTCGAACAAGTTCTCAATTTCTTCGCGGTTTGGTGCCTGAAGTTCCATGTCCTCCAGGGCCACCGGCAACTCTAGATCGTGCTTAAGTTGGTTCAGCCGACGGTTACGCGTCACATTGTCCACGTGCTCACGCAGCGAATCGCCGACTTTGCCCTTGATGGCGTCAATGTTTTCAAGGACGCCGGCAAGGTCCCCATAAAGATTGAGCCATTTGGCGGCCGTCTTCGGGCCAACGCCTGGCACGCCGGGCAGGTTATCCGCGGTCTCGCCGACCAGTGCGGCCAAATCCGAGTAGCGTTCAGGCCGGACGAAGTATTTCGCTTCCACGGCCGCCGCATCCATCGGCGGAATGTCGCTGATGCCCTTCTTCGGGTACAGCACCAGGGTCTTCTCGGTGATCAGCTGGAAGGCATCGCGGTCTCCGGAAACCACCAGCACATCAAATCCCGCCTCTTCGCCCTTGGTCGCCAGCGTGGCAAGGATGTCGTCGGCCTCGAAGCTCTCCAAGGTGATAGCAGGAATGTTCATCGCCTTCATTACTTCTTGGATGAGGTCGATCTGCCCGTAGAACTCTTCGGGGGTCTTGTTTCGACCGCCCTTGTACTCCGTGTACTCCAACGAGCGGAAGGTCGGGGTGTCCAAGTCGAAAGCCACGGCGACGTGCGTAGGCTTCTGCTGTCGGATCATCGTCAGCAGCATCGACACAAAACCATGCACGGCGTTGGTGTGCTGTCCGGTGCTCGTTGCGAAGTTTTCCGCCGGCAACGCGTAGAACGCGCGGAACGCCATGGAGTGTCCGTCGATAATCAGCAGTCTCTTGTCCGACGAGGGTGTCGGTTTGGTAGTTTCGCTCACACCTGAAAGCCTAGTTGCCATGAACGACAATTTCACTACTCAACCCACGCAATCTTCGGCACATCCCTTTGCCGACCAGCTAACCCGGCATGGCATTCCACAGTCCGTCTGGCCTTATCTGACCCAAAACGGCGTTGGCGAGCTTGTCGAGAAACTGCAGATCGTCTTTACGCAGTTCAGCGCACAACGGTTGGTGGCCACCATGCCGGTTGCCGGAAACACTCAGGTTTACGGGATCCTGCATGGCGGGGCTTCGGCTGCGCTAGCTGAAACGCTTGGCTCCATGGCCGCCGCACTGCACGCGGCCGGCACTGCCCAGCCAGTGGGTGTGGATCTAAACATCACCCATCACAAAGCTGGACGTTCAGGCCTAGTCACCGGCGTCTGCACGCCGATCCATTTGGGCGCACGCAGCACCTGCCACGAAATCATTATCACCAACGACGCCGATCAGCGCCTGGCCACGGCACGGATCACCAACATGCTGCTACCCGTGCGCGAACAATAGGCGGACGGTCAGCTCTTATCCGACCGCGTACCGGGTGACGAAGGTGTCATCCCCCAAATCACGAACGTCCACAGCGGACAGTGGGGTGCTAATGCCGCGCCCAAAAATGCTGGTTCCTCCCCCAAGTACCACCGGCACGGTCACCACGAGCAACTCATCGAGCTTCTTCGCCTGCACGAATCCTCCCGCTAGATCAGCACCGCCGACGATCCACACGTCACCCGCGCCAGCGCTGCGGGCAATGTCCTGGCTCCAGAACCCAATTTCTCCTCGGATAAAGGTCAGGTCGGCATCCGCAATGGTGGGTAGTTCGTGGTGGGTAAAGACCCAGACTGGCTTGTCGCCAAACATCCACTTCATTCGACCTTCGGCGACTTCGCGCGCAATGTCGGCATAGGTTTTCCCACCAATGACCACCGCACCAACGGTGTCAAAGAACCGGTCAAAGTGCTCTTTCACCCCGGACTTTTGGGCGACCGTGGTGAACCAATGAGCGTCTTTTGCACCATCAGCGATAAATCCATCAACTGAGGCACCCACATAGTACTTGAAGCTTGTCATGGCTCTAGTCTAGGGGTGCCTGAGTTGAAGGCAATATTTGGTTATTTCTACCAGCCAGATAGGGGTTATTTTCTTCTGGTGGCGTCTTCGCTAGTGGCTCGAGGAGAACCCTAGCAGGGCTTCGCTGAGCTGAGGCACGATCAGTACCACGCCGAAGGCTACGATCAGCCCGGCCACAGCAAAGCAGAAGTATGCCCCGGCTTTGCTCAAGCCAGTGCTCCTGGCGTCGTCTTTAGCTACGGCCAGCAGACGCACTCCGAAGGAATAAGCGGTGACGATCAGCATTGCCGAAATCCAGGTGACAACAGCAACAATCCCAAAGGCGGACCAGTCGATCATGAGTTATCAGCTTCCTTCTGGGCCGCGGCAACCCTTGCCTGCTGTGCCTGGGCTTTGGCCTTGGCTCGACGCTGCTTCTTGGTCAAAATGTTTACCGCTGCACCCGAGTTATCAATGTCGGACATCGTCGTTTCGGCCCCATGCGGCTGCTTACGCGAGACGAACCAGATGCTCAGCATTGCTGCCAGACCCAAGACGGCGACAATCACCACGCCCACAGTACCCAGATGGGTGATCCAAGCGGCCAGACCACCAACGATCGCAGCCGCCGGCAGGGTGAAGAGCCAACCGAGGGCAATGCGCCCGGCAGTCCCCCAGCGCACCTCGCCCCCCTTACGCCCCAGTCCGGAACCAATGACTGATCCCGAGGCCACCTGAGTAGTGGACAGGGCAAACCCAAGGTGGGATGAGGCCAAGATGGCCGAAGCGGTGGATACTTCTGCTGCGAAGCCCTGTGCCGGCTTCACGTCGGTGAGGCCCGAACCCATGGTCTGGATGATGCGCCAGCCACCGGTGTAGGTACCCAGTGCGATGGCAAAAGCACAGGCGGCAACGACCCACAGGTGCACGCCAGAATCGGAATCCTGCAGGCCCGAAGCAACGAGGGTCAGCGTGATGATGCCCATGGTCTTCTGCGCATCGTTGGTACCGTGCGACAGCGCAACCAGCGAGGAGGAGAAAATCTGACCGTAGCGGAACCCGCCACGCTTCGGCGAAGATCCGCTTTGGCGTTTGGTGATGGCGTAGGCCAGTTTGGTGCATAGGTAGGCGGAGACGCCAGCGATCACCGGTGCACACACCGCTGGCAGCAGGACCTTGGAGACCAAAACGCCGTAGTTCACGGAGGCAAAGCCTGCACCAACAATTGCTGCGCCAACCAGCCCGCCGAAGAGTGCGTGGGAGGAGCTTGATGGCAGACCGAGCAGCCAGGTGAGCAGATTCCAAATCACCGCGCCCATCAAGCCCGCGAAGATCATGGCAGGCCCAATGGCAACGCCAGTGGTTGGGTCTTCGTTGATGATGCCGCCAGAGATGGTCTTTGCCACTTCGGTGGAGAGGAACGCGCCGACAAGGTTCAATATTGCGGCGAGGGCAACTGCCTTCTTAGGGGAGATTGCACCGGTTGCGATCGGGGTGGCCATCGCATTGGCCGTGTCATGAAATCCGTTGGTGAAGTCGAAGAACAACGCCAAGGCAATGACTAGGACGACGATCAGCGTCAAATCCATGTAGTACCAGCCTGAGAGGTCGAACGGCAAGGGGGAAATATGCTGGCTTCGAATAAGTTCCCCGCCATCGACAATGTTGTGCAGGACTTGCTTCCAAGCGCAGTTTCAATCTTAGGCGCACTGAGCAGTTCGTCAATCTCGACTGTCAACCAACAACAGGCTACGTTCAGATTAACTTTGAGCATTCAGCACGCGATAGGCTCTCTGCCCGGGTCACCGCACTGCGGTGACATGAAAAATGTGCGTCAAAACATAAAGTGTCTTAACGCACATCTTCATTGATATCACATGAGCCCGAGGTTCTTACTTGACCTGCTCGACCACGGTTTCAGCAACCTGGCGCATGCTCAGGCGGCGATCCATCGAGGTCTTCTGGATCCAGCGGAAGGCTTCCGGCTCGGTCAGACCCATCTTGGTAATCAGCAGGCTCTTGGCGCGGTCCACCAGCTTACGGGTCTCAAACTGCTCAGCCAGGTTGCTTACTTCTTCTTCCAGAGCACGCAGCTCGTCATTGCGCGAAATGGCGATCTCAATGGCTGGAGTCAGATCGGCCGGGGTAAACGGCTTGACCACGTAAGCCATCGCTCCGGCTTCACGGGCACGCTCCACCAGTTCCTTCTGGCTGAACGCGGTCAGCAGTACAACCGGGGCGATCTTCTCCTTGACGATGGCCTCAGCGGCGGTAATGCCGTCCATGACCGGCATCTTGACGTCCATGAGCACCAGATCGGGCTTAAGTTCGCGGGCCTTCTCCAGGGCAGCCTGGCCATTGTCGGCCTCGGCAACCACTTCGTAGCCTTCGGATCGCAGGATTTCGACGATATCCAGGCGGATCAGAGTTTCATCCTCAGCAACGAGAACACGACGCGGGGTGGACTGCACCTCGGAGGGGATTCGGGTGATTTCGGGTAGTTCGCTCATTGGCGCCTTCCTCTATGGTCAAAAATCCTGTCCGTGCACTGGACAGCGGATAGATGGTTTCCGATAGCGAAGCCACATTGCCTCGGTTTCTCATCTAAGCCTACTTGCATGTACTCTGGTTCAGGCGAAGACGCGAGGAACCCGATTAGGAAATCTGGAAAACCTCTAGTAAAGTAGTCAAAGTGCCAGCCCAAGTGGCGGAATCGGTAGACGCGCCGCACTCAAAATGCGGTATCGAAAGATGTGTGGGTTCGAGTCCCACCTTGGGCACAACGAAGTAACCGTTGGACCAGAGAATTTCTCTGGTCCAACGGTTTTTTTCTGCCCATTTTTAGCCCAAATGTGAGCGAGTCCACACCAAGAGATTTTGGGGGCTTAAGCGCAAAAAAGTTCCGCTGCTTGAAACCCAGAGGTATCAAACAGCGGAACTTTTAAGGCATCAGCGTAAAAACTGACCCCTAGCGAAAGGTACTAGAGGGACTTTGGAGCTGAAACATTCTCCGGCGCCCAAGGGCCAACCTTCTCGCGAGCTGGCATTGGCTTACCGTCAACCAGCTGACCTGCGTCGGCCAGATCGCCGATCTTGTGCACGCGCAGCGAGTTGGTGGAGCCAGCCTGGCCCGGAGGGGAACCAGCCGCGATGCAGACCAGGTCGTTGATGTCAGCCAAGCCTTCGGAGAGCAAGGCCTCGTCCACCTGGGCGGTCATCTTATCGGTGTGATCAGCGTAGGCGACCAAGCGAGCCTGGATGCCCCACATCAGCGTCATGATGTTGTAGGTCTGCTGCAGCGGGGTGAACGCCAAAACAGGCTTCTTCGGGCGCAGTCGCGACAAACGTCGCGCCGAGTCACCGGACTGGGTGAAGGCCACAATGTACTTCGCGTCGAGCTGGTCGGCGATCTCTACCGCAGCGCGGGTGATCGCGCCACCGCGGGTCTTAGGCTTCGAGCCCAGACGAGGGATGCGATCCAGGCCGTGCTCTTCGGTCGAAGAGATGATGCGGGACATGGTTTCCACGGTTTCTACTGGGTAGGCACCGACGGAGGTCTCCCCCGAAAGCATGACCGCATCGGCACCATCAAGCACCGCGTTAGCGCAGTCCGAGGCTTCAGCACGGGTTGGGGTTGGCGACTCGATCATCGATTCGAGCACCTGGGTGGCAACAATCACTGGCTTAGCCCAGCGGCGAGCCAACTCAACGGCGCGCTTCTGCACCACTGGAACTTCTTCCAGGGGCAGCTCCACACCAAGGTCACCACGGGCCACCATGATGGCGTCGAAGGCGTTGACGATCTCTTCGAGGGCTGCCACGGCCTGTGGCTTTTCAATCTTGGCGATCACCGGTACGCGGCGACCTTCTTCATCCATGATTTCGTGCACGCGCGAAATGTCTTCGGCGTTACGCACGAAGGACAGGGCGACCATGTCGATGCCGGCGCGCAGGGCCCAGCGCAGATCGTCCTCATCCTTTTCACTCAGTGCAGGAACGTTTACTGCAACGCCTGGCAGGTTGATGCCCTTGTTATTGGACACTTCGCCGCCGACGACGACCTCCGAGCGCACCGAGGTTGCGTCAACCGAAACAGCCTTGAGCTTGACCTTGCCGTCGTTGACCAGCAGGAAGTCCCCTGGCTTCACGTCGTTAGGTAGGCCCTTGAAGGTGGTCGAGCACAGGTTTCGGGTGCCTTCCACATCGTCAATGGTGATGGTGAATTCTTCGCCGGCTTCCAGGATGTATTTGGCGTTGTCCTTGAAGCGACCCAAACGGATCTTTGGTCCCTGCAGGTCGGCGAAAATACCTACCGCACGGCCGATCTCTGCTGCCGCGTTGCGCACATTCGCCAAGGATTGTGCGTGCATGGAGTGGTCTCCATGGCTCATGTTCAAACGGGCTACGTCTACGCCCGCCTTTAGTACCGCTACAGTGTTTTCATAGCTCGCCAGGGCTGGACCCCAGGTTGCCACAATCTTTGCGCGTCTCATTCCGTCAGCCAAATGCCTTTCATGTTCACATAGGCAAAATGCGGCCCACCCAGAAATCGGATGCGCCGCATTCAAGCCTATGACACTCAAATGATGCTGATGGCCCTATCGGTTGGAGCTACCGGTGCAGGTAGGGTCGTCGAGCCCATGAGGAACTTATCGACCGAGGCAGCGCAAGCGCGACCTTCTGCGATAGCCCACACGATCAGTGACTGTCCCCGACCGGCGTCTCCGGCGACGAATACCGATTCGGTGTTCGTCATGTAGTAGCCATCTCGGGCGACGTTGCCCCGGTTGTCGAATTCGATACTGACTTGTTCGTCCAGTCCTGAAATTTCAGGCCCGGTGAACCCGAGGGCAAGCAAAACCAAATCCGCAGTGATGACGCGTTCGGTTCCAGGCTTCGGGAGGCGCTTGCCAGCAACAAATTCTGTCTCTGCAACTGTAACACCGATCACCTTGTTCTGCTCAGTTCCCTCACCGTTGACAAAGTTCACAGTCGAGGCAAGGTAGGTGCGTTCGCCGCCTTCTTCGTGCGATGACTGCACTTCAAAGAGCACCGGCATCATCGGCCACGGGTGGTTTTCGCTGCGTTCGGTGCCCGGCTGTTTGCCGATCGCCAGCGTCGTGACGCTCGCTGCGCCCTGTCGTAGCGCGGTACCGATGCAGTCCGACCCGGTATCGCCACCACCAAGAATCACCACATGTTTGCCCTTGGCATCGATGGTGCGCGTTGCCTTGCTACCAGCGACAACACGGTTGTTCTCGGTGAGGAACTCCATAGCGTGGTGTACGCCATCAAGCTTGTTTCCGGGGACCGGAAGTTCACGCGGCACGGTGGCACCGGTGGCGACAATCACTGCGTCGTAGTCACGCTGCAACTGCTTCCAGGTGATGTCCTTACCGATCTCGATGCCGGTGCGGAAGATCGTGCCTTCCTCACGCATCTGGGTCAGGCGACGATCGATAATCTGCTTTTCCAGTTTGAAATCTGGGATACCGAAGCGCAGCAGACCACCAATAGCCTCATCACGTTCGTACACGGCCACGGTGTGACCGGCACGCGTCAGCTGCTGAGCGGCTGCCAACCCCGCCGGCCCCGAACCGACGATCGCCACGCGGTGTTCGGTGTGACGTGCCGGTGGTTGTGGGACAAAGTCACCGGCATCCATCAGGTGTCCAGCCAATTCGGCTTCCACCTGCTTGATGGTGACGGCCGGCTGATTGATGCCCAACACGCAGGAGGACTCGCAGGGTGCCGGGCAGAGTTTGCCGGTCAGCTCCGGGAAGTTGTTGGTGGACAGCAACCGAGCCGCCGCATCGTCCATCCGGCCCTTGTAGGTCAGGTCGTTGAACTCGGGGATCAGGTTGCCCAGCGGGCAGCCCTGATGGCAGAACGGAATACCGCAATCCATGCAGCGAGAAGCCTGCTGCTGCAAGGTGCCGTTTTTCTGGCGTTCAACCACTTCTTTATAGTCCATCAGGCGCACCGGTACTGGGCGCTTGGGTTGGGTGACGCGCTCGGTCACCTTCAGGAATCCGCGTGGATCAGCCACGGGTCACCTCCAAAATTTTGTTCCATACCTGTGGCGAATCAGGGTTTTGACCGTTGGCTTGCGCATCACTGCGGACCTGCTGCACGGCAGCGAAGTCGCGTGGGGTAATGCTGGTGATGCGGCTGCGGGTCTCTTCCCAATTCAGCACCAGGCGCTGTGCCAGAGGCGAGGCGGTCTGTGCGATGTGCTCGGTAAGCAGTGCGTGGATGCGTTCGGCTTCCTCATCGGTGATCTTGGTGATCAGCAGGTCGCCCTGGCTGGCGGCCAATGGGTTGAGCTTGGCTTCATCGAAGTCCAGCACCCAGGCGACACCACCGGAGAACCCGGCGCCGAAGTTGCGTCCGGTCTGACCCAAGATCAGTACCTGGCCGCCGGTCATGTACTCACAGCCGTGTTCGCCGATGCCTTCAGTGATGATGGTCGCCCCGGAGTTACGTACAGCGAAGCGTTCGCCGACCATACCGTTGATGAACATCGAACCGCTGGTGGCGCCGTAGCCCACCACGTTGCCGGCAATAACTTGCTCTTCCGGCGCAGACAGGGTGCTGGTCGGCGGATGGATGACGATCTTGCCGCCAGACAGGCCCTTGCCGACATAGTCGTTGGCGTCGCCATCCAGCGACAGGGTCACACCAGCTGGCAGGAAGGCACCGAGCGACTGACCGGCACGCCCGGAAAGGTTCACCGTGATGGTGTCCTCATCCAGGGTCTCCAGCCCGAAGGTCTTGGTGACGTGGTGGCCCAGCAGCGTGCCCACCGAACGGTCGGTGTTCACGATGTCCGCGTCGATGCTCACGCCGATCCGATCGGACAAGGCAGGAGCGGCAGCGGCCAACAGGCGCTGATCCAGGTGGGACTCCAAACCGTGATCCTGCGAAATCCGGCGTCGACGCGCAGCAACTTCCACCGCTGGCTCGTGGGTGATGGCAGCAAGAGCCAGGCCCGTCACCTTCTGGTGCGCACCGAGCTGTTCGGTATCAGTGTCCAGCAGTTCGACACGGCCGATCACTTCATCCAGCGTGCGAGCACCGAGCGAGGCGAGCAGCTCACGGACCTCTTGGGCGATGAATTCGAAGAAGTTCACCACGAACTCGGCCTTGCCGCTGAAGCGTTCACGCAGTACTGGGTTCTGCGTGGCCACGCCCACCGGGCAGGTGTCCAGGTGGCACACGCGCATCATGATGCAGCCAGAAACCACCAACGGTGCGGTCGCGAAACCGAATTCTTCGGCACCCAGCAGGGCGCCGATCAAAACGTCGCGGCCGGTCTTGAGTTGACCGTCAACCTGCACGGTTACGCGGTCACGCAAACCATTGAGGATCAGCGTCTGCTGTGCCTCGGCCAGTCCCAGTTCCCACGGGGTTCCGGCATGCTTCAGCGAGTTCATCGGCGAGGCACCGGTACCACCATCGTGGCCTGAAATCAGGACCACGTCGGCCTTGGCCTTGGCCACACCGGCGGCCACGGTACCGATTCCGGACTCCGAAACAAGCTTCACGTGCACCCGCGCCGAAGGATTGGAGCACTTGGCGTCGTGAATCAGCTGGGCCAAGTCCTCGATCGAGTAAATATCGTGGTGTGGTGGCGGGGAAATTAGCCCCACACCCGGGGTGGAGTGGCGGGTTTTCGCGATCCAGGGGTAGAGCTTCTGGCTCATCAGCTGGCCACCCTCGCCGGGCTTGGCACCCTGGGCCATCTTGATCTGGATGTCGTCGGCGTTGGACAGGTACAAGCTGGTCACACCAAAACGGCCCGAGGCGATCTGCTTGACCGCGCTGCGACGCTCGGGGTCCAGCAGGCGCTCTGGATCCTCGCCACCTTCACCGGTGTTGGACTTACCGCCCAGCCGGTTCATGGCGATCGCCAGGGTTTCATGGGCCTCGGCAGAGATCGAACCGTAGCTCATGGCACCGGTGGCGAAGCGCTTGACGATCTCGGACACCGGCTCAACCTCGTCGATGTCGATCGGGGTGATACCTTCGGTCTTGAACTTCAGCAGGCCACGCAGGGTCTTGAGTTCAGCGGCCTGATCGTCCACTGCCTTGGTGTACTCCTTGAACACGTCGTAGCGACGGGTTCGGGTGGAGTGCTGCAGGCGGAAGACGGTCTGCGGGTCGAACAGGTGCGGTGGGCCTTCGCGGCGCCACTGGTACTCGCCGCCGACTTCGAGCTCGTTGGCCTGCGAGGAGCCGTCGATCTCTGGGTAGGCGCGGGCGTGACGGGCAGCAGCTTCGGCAGCCACCACGTCAAGTTCGATCCCGGAGAGCTTGGTGGTCGTCCCGGTGAAGTACTGGTCGACCACACGCTGGGACAGGCCCACAGCTTCGAAGGTCTGCGCGCCGCAGTAGCTGGAGACCGTGGAAATGCCCATTTTGGACATGATCTTCAGTACGCCCTTGCCCAGGGCCTTGATCAGGTTCGAGTTGGCGGTGGCACCATCGATGCCGGGCAGTTCGCCCTCTTCAGCCATCTGCTCCACCGATTCCAACGCCAGGTACGGGTTGATGGCGGCAGCGCCGTAGCCGATCAGCAGCGCGATATGGTGCACTTCGCGGGCGTCACCGGACTCGATGATTAGCGAAGCACGGGTGCGGTTCGAGCTCTTGAGCAGGTGGTGGTGCACCGCGGAAGTCAGCAACAAGGAAGGGATCGGAGCCCAGGCTGCCGAAGAATCACGATCGGAGAGCACAATGTAGCGCACCCCACGGTTCACCGCAGCGGAGACCTTCTCACAAATTTCCTGCAGGCGGGCGCGCAGCTCGGATTCGCCACCGGCCGGACGGTACAGTCCACGGACCTTCAGCGAAAGCTTCGATCCCGAGTCATCGCGCAAGTTCACGATCTTAGCCAGCTGGTCGTTGGTCAGCACCGGGTAATCCAGTGCGATCTGCGACTGTGGCACCTTATCCAGGCTCAGCAGGTTGCCGTCCGGGCCGATGGTGGTGCGCATCGAGGTGACCAGCTCTTCGCGGATGGCATCCAAGGGTGGATTGGTGACCTGGGCGAAGGACTGGGTGAAGTAGTCAAAGAGCAGGCGTGCACGATCGGCCAAGGCGGCGATCGGCGTATCGGTACCCATGGCTGCCAGCGGCTCTGCACCGGTGGAAGCCATGGGGGCCAGCAGGATGCGCAGTTCCTCGGTGGTGTAGCCGAAGGTCAGCTGGCGCAGCAGCACGGAGGCCGAGTTGTGGCGCACATGCTCCAGGTCCGGGAAGTCGGCCAGGGTCTTCAGGTTCTGTGAGACCCATTCGCGCCATGGCTTCGCGGCAGCAACTTCGGCCTTAATTTCGCTGTCTTCAACGATGCGACCAGCGTTCAGGTCAACGGCGAACATTTTGCCCGGGGCAACACGGCCCTTGGAGACGATGTGCTCTTCGTCGACGTCGATCACGCCAACTTCACTGGCCAGCACGACCAGGTCGTCATCGGTAACCCACCAACGCGCCGGGCGCAGACCGTTACGGTCCAGCACCGCACCGGCCATTTGACCGTCGGTGAAGCACACGGCAGCCGGTCCGTCCCACGGTTCGATGAGCATCGAGTGGTACTGGTAGAAGGCGCGCAGGTCCGCGTCCATCTGGGTGTCATTTTCCCACGGCTGGGGGATCATCATCATGATCGCTTCGGTGACGTTGCGCCCGGAAAGCATGAGCATTTCGGCGACTTCATCAAAGCTGGCCGAGTCCGAAGCACCGGCGGTGCAGATCGGGAACAGCTCTTCCGGTACTTCACCAAGCAGCGTGGAGTCCAAGGTGGACTGGCGGGCGCGCATCCAGTTGCGGTTGCCCTTGACCGTGTTGATCTCACCGTTGTGGGCGATGGTGCGGAAAGGCTGGGCCAGCGGCCACGACGGGAAGGTGTTGGTGGAAAAGCGGGAGTGCACGATCGCGCAACGGCTAGCGAAGCTGGCCTGGGACAGGTCCGGGTAGAACGGTTCGAGCTGCGCGGTGGAAACCATGCCCTTGTAGACGATGGACTGCGCGGAGAAGGAGGCGAAGTAGACGCCCATCTTATTGTGCGCGCGACGGCGGATACGCCAAGCCGCTGCATCAAGTTCACGGCTGCTCAACGCCGGAGCACCGGTAGGACCGGCGACAAAGAATTGGGTGATGTACGGCATCACCTTGCGTGCCGAAGCGCCTAGGACCGAGGCGTCGACGGGAACTTCACGCCAGCCGAGGACCGAAAGGTTTTCTTCGGCGGCGAGGTTCTCAAGTTCTGCCTTGGCAAAGTCGCGCTCTTTGGACTGCGCGGGCAAGAAGCCCATACCCACGGCGTAGGATCCGGCCGCTGGGAGGGGGAAGTTGGTGGCACTGCGCAAGAAGGCGTCGGGCATGTGTAGCAGGATGCCTGCACCGTCACCGGTGCCTTCGTCGGCGCCGATGGCACCGCGGTGTTCCAGACGGCGCAAGGCGGTCAGGGCGTGCACGACAATCGCGTGGCTGGATTCGTTCTTCAGGGACGCAATCATTGCCAGACCGCAGGCGTCTTTCTCCGCCGCTGGATCATACAGCCCCTGCGCGCTAGGTAGCGCAGCGAAGCGGTTGTAGGGCGAGGCAACGTCCTCGCCATAACCTGGCGAGGCGTTCATTTGGACTCCGGTCATGCTCATGAGCGTGCCTTTCTGTGGTTCATGCAGGATCGGCGCGCCAGGCCCTTGGGCTATGAGGATATGTCCTGCAAGGGCGAAAGGCCGCCTAGATGTTTCATCGAACTGAAACTTTTCGACAGTGCTAAGCGGGGTGTGCCTGCGTATCGAGGTTCCGGGGACGAACATTTCCCACCTCGTTGTGGTGCTGCATCGCAGGGCGCACTCCAGGGGTTGAGTGGCCCATCACGATGCCAACACCACACGTTACGCAAAATATGTTTCTTCGGTGCGACCGTTTGTGTTTCGGGAATGTTAAAAGCGGGGCCTATATCACAGGCTCTCAAAGCCCTGCCCGCGACTAAAATCCTGAAAAACCCGTTTTGCCTACCGGTTTTGGCTGACTCTTATGTTTCGAGCATGTTGCGCAAAGTTCTCGCGGGGCCGCAGAAAATTTTTTGGATTTTTCTCCGAGTTTCGCCACACTTCGCCGATGGCACGTCATGAAAGCCAGGCGCCTGCCCCACAACTCGGGGTTAAACGGTCGTGGCCGACAAGTGTGCATACTTGTCGGCCACGGCCTGGTGCGTTTACTGCACGGAGTCTTGAACCCTGTGGTAGGCAGCGTTATTCAGTTTTCTTGATTGGCTCATCTGGCGTATCTGGCTTCTGCGCGGGCGAGGCCTGATCAGCTTCTTCACCATCGCTCGTCTGTTCCCCGGCTGTAGCCGTAACTGGCTGGCGCCCTGGCAGGAAGAACGGATCGGCGCTATCACCTCGGGTTCGCTTAAGCACGATGATCAACGCGATCAGACCCGCGACGGCCACAGCGATCGCCAACCACTGGTGAACCCGCAGACCCACCGGCCCGATATTGATGATCTCCGCTGGATCCAGACGCAGGGATTCGGTGAAGGTTCGACCAATGCCGTACCAAATCATGTAGCAGCAGAATAAGGCACCGCGACGAAGTTTGAACTTACGATCGAGCCCGATCAGCACCAATGCGCCCAGTACGTTCCACAAGGATTCGTAGAGGAAGGTCGGGTGAAAGAGCGTATCCGCCGGTAGTCCTGCCGGGAAGTTGTAGCTGTTCGGGTCGATTTCCAGACCCCAGGGCAAGGTGGTCGGCGCCCCAAAAAGCTCTTGGTTAAACCAGTTACCCCAACGCCCCAGCGCTTGAGCCAGCAAGAGTCCCGGGACGGCGGCATCGGCAAAGGCCGAGAGACGCACTCCGGCCTTACGCGCACCGATCCACGCGCCGAGGGAACCCAAGGCGACCGCACCCATAATGCCCAGACCACCGAGCCAGAGCTGCGGGATCTCCGCCCAGTGGGCCTGTTGCCCGCCCAGACCGAAGTAGTACATCGGGTCGGTGATCAGCACGTGGTACAGCCGACCGCCGACGATGCCAAAAGGAATCGCCCAGATCGCAATATCCCACAGCATGTCCGAATTCCCGCCCCGGGCCTGCATACGCTTATTGGTCAACCAGAGCGCAACAAGGATTCCGGCCAGAATGCACAATGCATAGGCGTGGATGGTCAGCGGTCCAATACTGAACTTGGAGAATTCGGTGGGCGGTGAAGGGATCGAGGCAGGCACAGCCAAGGCCAACTGGGAAAGGCCTGGCATTAGGCGCGTCCGCTCAGTTCGGCAGCGAGGCGCCCTACCGCTGGCACTCCCCCATCGCGCAGGGCGGCGACCAGTGCGGTACCGACGATCACGCCGTCGGCATAGGCGCCAATTTCCTCCACATGTTCGCGGCGTGAGACGCCCAAACCGACGCAGGCGTTTTCGGCGCCGGCTGAGTGCGCGGCAGCGACCACGGCCTGGGCCGCCGAAGATACTTCGGTGCGAGCCCCGGTGACACCCATGAGCGAAACACAGTAGATGAAACCGCTGGAGGCATCAACCGTGCGCTGTACGCGCTGCTCGCCGGAGGAGGGTGCGATCAAGAAGACGCGTTCCAGATCGTATTTGGTGCTCGCTTCGATCCATTCGCCGGCTTCTTCAGGCACCAGGTCAGGGGTGATCAGCCCGGCGCCCCCAGCTTCAGCGAAGCGGCGCGAGAACTCATCCACGCCCATGCGAAGTACCGGGTTCCAGTAGGTCATGACCATCACTGCTGCATCGGTGCGCTCGGTGATGCCGCGGACGATGTCAAACACCTGCGACACCTTAAAGCCGTTGGCCAACGACTGGACGGTGGCTTCCTGGATGACCTGACCGTCCATGACCGGGTCGGAGTACGGAATACCGATCTCGATAATGTCCGCACCGTTTTCGGCCAGTGCCACGGCAGCCTCAATGCTCGTTGGCACGTCCGGGAATCCGGCTGGGAGGTAGCCGATCAGCGCCGGACGGCCCTCGGCACGGGCGGCTGCGATCTTCTGCGCACTAGTCACGCGGGTCATCTACTTCTCCTCGGAATTCTGCGAGCCGGAGCTCTGCGAGTTCGCCGCGTTGATTTCGGCTTCAGCATCTTTTTCGTCGATCATGTTGAACCAGGCGGCTGCCGTGCCCACGTCCTTATCCCCACGACCGGAAAGGTTCGCGATGATGATGGTTTCTTCCGGGTTGGCGCCTTCGGCGATCTTGCGCTGGGCCAAACGGATGGTGCCAGCCAGGGCGTGCGCGGATTCGATCGCCGGCAAAATGCCCTCGGTGCGGCATAGGGCCTTGAAGGCGTCCATGGCTTCGGTATCGGTCACCGGTTCGTAGCTCACGCGGCCAATGTCCGAAAGGTACGCGTGCTCGGGGCCCACTCCTGGGTAGTCCAGACCGGCTGAAATGGAGTGCGATTCGATGGTCTGCCCATCTTCGTCCTGCATCAAATAGGACTTGGCACCGTGCAGCACGCCCGGGCGGCCCAGGGTGATGGTCGCTGCGTGACGGTCGGTTTCTACCCCGTCGCCGCCGGCTTCAAAACCGTAAATTTCGACCTCGGGATCGTCCAGGAAGCCGTGGAAGATGCCGATCGCGTTCGACCCGCCACCGATACAGGCGGTGACCGCGTTAGGCAGGCGACCGGTCTGCGCGAGGATCTGCTCGCGGGCCTCGTCGCCGATCACCTCGTGGAAGTAACGCACCATGGCTGGGAAGGGTGCCCCACCGGCGGCGGTCCCCAACAGGTAGTGGGTGTTTTCCACGTTGGCGACCCAGTCACGCAGGGCCTCGTTGATCGCGTCTTTCAGCGTCTGGGAACCCACGGTCACCGGGATGACGGTCGCGCCCAGCAGACGCATGCGAGCCACGTTCAGTGCCTGGCGACGGGTATCCTCGGCGCCCATGTAGACTACGCACTCCAGACCCATCAGGGCTGCAGCGGTAGCCGAAGCCACACCGTGCTGCCCGGCACCGGTCTCAGCGATAATCCGGGTCTTGCCCATGCGCTTGGCCAGCAACGCCTGGCCGAGCACATTGTTGATCTTGTGGCTACCGGTGTGGTTCAGGTCTTCGCGCTTGAGGAAGATCCGCACCCCGCCGCAGTACTGCTGCGAAAAACGCTTGGCTTCGGTGAGCAGCGAGGGGCGTCCCGAGTAGTTCGTGTTCAGGTCCTTGACCTGCGCGATGAACTCTGGGTCGTTCTTGGCGGCCTCAAAAGTCTCGTTCAGTTCGTCCATGGCGGCCATGAGGGACTCGGGCATCCATCGTCCACCGTAGGCACCAAAATAGGGGCCACTTGCGTGCCTTAGCGACTGTGCATCGATCGACTGGCCATGCGCGGAATTCTCCGGGGTGCTCATCGATTCCCTCTTTTCTCAAACGAAGCTTGATTCGTGGTATGTCTCGTGCCCCGCCGGAAACTCCTGCGGGGCACGTGAAAGTTTTTCTCTGGCGCCCTGGGCTCACCGGCGACTAGCGTCGCGGTTTGGCTTCGGTTCCAGCAGTGATGAATTCGGCGACGGTGGCACGTGGATTTGCGTGTTTCACCAGGGCCTCACCCACCAGGATGGCATCAGCGCCGGCGCCACCGTAGAGGGCGACCTGTTCGGCTGATTCAACACCTGATTCGGCGACTATCACCGCGTGGGCAGGGATCAGCGGGGCAAGTTTGCCAAAGGTCGCAGGATCAACGTCGAGCGTCTTCAGATTGCGCACGTTGACACCAATGATTTTTGCTCCGGCCTTGATCGCCCGCTGAATTTCTTCCTCGGTATGCGTCTCTACTAGGGCATTCATTCCCAGCTGATGCGTTAATTCTAGGAAAGATTTCAGCAATTGGTCATTCAGCGCCGCAACAATGAGCAATACGAGGTCAGCACCATGGGCACGGGCCTCATAAATTTGGTACTCGTCAACGGTGAAGTCCTTGCGCAGCACCGGAATATTCACGGTCGCACGTACCGCATCAAGGTCATCGAGTGAACCACCAAAACGCCGGGCTTCGGTCAGTACCGAAATCACCGAGGCGCCACCTGCCTCATATTCGGCAGCCAGCACGGCCGGATCGGCGATCTCTGCCAGCGCGCCCTTTGATGGGGACTTGCGCTTGACCTCGGAGATAACCCGAAGGGTGTGATCGCGTGAGGCTTGGTCCTCGCTGCCGCCTAAGGCTGCAAAGGCATCGCGTGCCGGAGCGCTGGCAGCAGCAGCAGCCTTGATCGACTCAAGGCTTGTCAGTGCGCGACGGGCGCCCAGGTCTTCCCGGACGCCCGCAATGATCTCGTCAAGAACGCTCAATTTAGTGCGCTGCTCCACTGCGTGCGCCACCGACGCCGAAGCCAGCTGCCTTCAGAATCGCGCCGACGACCAGGCCCAGAACGACGATGCCGCAGCCAACCCAGACGATGGGCCAAGCCAGGTTCGCAAATGCGATGCCACCAACGATGAAACCTAGGGTCATGATCAGCACGCAGCTCCATGCTGCGATGGAGTTACCGTGGCCAATCTCTTCGGTGTATACCGGATCGATCTCGGTGTTCTGCGACATTTCTCGCGTTCTCCTCATATTTGGTAATGCGCCGAGGCTCTTCTCGGAGCCAGCGACGTTGGTCTTCACAGACCATTCTGCCATCTGTGCCCGGTCACAGCCTATTTGGCCGGGCTTTCGTTTCGCGTCGGTGCCGTGAATCACCGGTGCGGTGCGACTATTTTGCTTCGGTAGTTGGATCCTCGCCGGCTGAAAGCTGCTCCCAATTGGCGATGCTACGCGATGAATCGTCCTTGTTCACCTGCGCGTTTTTCACTGCCTGGCGATCGTACTTGCTGGCCTTGGTCGGCCACCTACGAGCGAAAACAAAAATCAGTAGTGCCTGCAGGGCCATCAGCGCACCGGCCACAATGGCCAAGACCGGCCATGCGGTCAGCGTGTATTCCCCAACATTTTGGGTCAGACCGGTGGCCTCCGCCACTGCAGTAGCAGCCACGGCCTGTGGATCTCCTAGGGCGCTGGCGCCAGCCGCAATGGACGCCACACCGGCCAGCAGGCTCAGCGCAGCGATAATATAGCGCGAGATTTTGCCGGCGATCAGCAGGGCCAAGGATCCGGCCAACACCACAACGCACACGGCCGTCACCGAGGCTGCCGCGGTCGCACCATCAATCACAATGCGTGGGATCTGCACGGAACTCGCGGGCACATCGACGGTGATCCAGGTTCTGGTTGCGGACCAAAACCCCAGCAGGGCACCGAGCACACCAAGCATGGCAAGGTAGCGGGCACTGGTTAATTTTTTCACTTCTGTTCACCTTGTTCGGCGTTTTGTTCGGCGTTGATGGTGTGTGCGTCGTGCATGGATTGTGCAGCCCACACGGCGCGCAGGGGTGCAGCCGCCTTGTTCACGGTTTCCAGGGCCTCATCGGCAAACTTCGAGTCGTTCACGATGCCGCCGCCGGCCTGCACATAAGCACGCCCACCCTTGAGCAGTGCAGAGCGGATGGCAATGGCCATATCCATATCGCCAGCAAAGTCGAGGTAGCCCACGACCCCACCGTAAATGCCACGACGGTACGGCTCATATTCATCCAACAATTGCAGGGCGCGCGGCTTCGGGGCACCGGAGAGGGTTCCGGCCGGGAAGGTCGCGGCGAGCACATCGTAGGCGTCAACATCATCACGGGTCTTACCCACCACATTGGAGACCAGGTGCATGATGTGGCTGAAGCGCTCCACCTCCATGAACTGGGTGACTTCCACGGTGCCAGCCTGGCATACCCGCGAGAGGTCATTACGCGAAAGGTCAACCAGCATCAGGTGCTCGGCCCGTTCCTTCTCATCATTCACCAGCGACTTCTCGAAGAGCTGATCGTCCTCATAGTTGGCACCGCGGGGACGTGATCCGGCGATCGGGTGGGTCACCACATGCGAATCGTTGACCGTTACCAATGCTTCGGGCGAGGAACCGACGATCTCAAAGGTTTCGCCGTCTTCGTTTTCGAAGTTGAACAGGTACATGTAGGGGCTCGGGTTGGTCGCACGCAGCACCCGGTAAACATCCAGCGCACTGGCCTGGGTTTCCAACTCGAAGCGTCGTGAAACCACAATCTGGAAGACTTCACCGTCGACGATCGCGGTCTTGGACTTGGCCAGGGCCTCCAGGTACTCATTCTCCGCCCAGGAGTGAGTGACCTGATCCATCAGCTGCTCGCGTGGTACATCGGTTCCGCTCAGTACCGAGGCGGTGGCTTCTACCGGTTGCGCCAGTTGATCGAGCATCGCTTGCAAGCGCTCTACGGCATCATCGTAGGCCTCTTCCACGTTGTCGTCGCTGCCGTTAAAGTTAATAGCGTTGGCGATCAGCGTGATCGTACCTTCAGCCGAATCATGTGCGGCCATATCGGCCACCAAATTCATGCTCAGCTCTGGCAAGTTCAGGTCGTCGGCCGGAGGGTTAGGCAGTTTCTCCCAGTGCCGCACGCATTCCCAGCCGACGAATCCGACCATGCCCCCGGTCAATGGAGGCATGCCCGGCACTGGTTCGGTTTTCAGTGCACGGACGGTGTCTCTGAGCACTTCAACGCCGACTCCTCCGGTGGGTAGGCCTTCGGGGGCGTGCCCCTGCCAGTAGGCTTCTCCCCCACGGGTGCTCAAGGTCGCCGGTGAATTCACACCAATAAAGGAATAGCGACTCCACACGCCACCCGGGGCGGCGGACTCCATAAGAAAGGTGCCTGGCCGGCCCTGGGCCAAGGTTCGATACAGTCCAATCGGAGTCAGGGAATCAGCCAGGACCGTGACCGTCACCGGAATCACGCGACGATCGGTGGCCATGGCGCGGAAGTGTTCACGCGACGGGGAAATCTTGCCCAGAGTTTTCATCAGTGTTCTTCTTCTACGTGTTAATCCTGTTCGGTGGTTGCCGTTCAGGAGGCATCAAATTCCGCTCGATGCAGGTGACCGGGCAGAAATTTGGAAAGTACTATTCGGAGCGATTGCCGAGCACAGCTGGAAGTGCTCGATCCGTAAAGCAGGATTCGGTTCCGGTGTGGCAGGCTGCCCCCACCTGATCCACCTGCACCAGCAATGCATCTCCATCGCAATCTAACGCGACGGACTTCACGAACTGGAAATGACCGGAGGTATCGCCCTTACGCCAATATTCCTGCCGGGAGCGCGAGTAGAAGGTCACGCGTCCCGTGGTTAAAGTGCGGCGTAGCGCCTCGTCATCCATCCAACCGAGCATCAGGACCTTGCCTGTGTCGTATTGCTGTGCGATAGCCGCGACCAGTCCATTGGCATCGCGCTTAAGACGATCGGCAATGGCTGGATCCAGACTTGGTGTTTCGGGGCTCAAATTCGAGCCGTCCTTAGAAGTAGACATCCCCTTTAGCATACTGGTTTTACCGCTATTTCATTGCCCTGTGACGAAGTCGCGGTCAAAGCGTGGCAGTTGTTCAGCGACACTGCCCACACATTGCACTGTTCGGCGCGTACACCGTGCTACTTTCAGAAGTGATGCACTTAGTTCAGGCTTCCAGACTCGCGTTGGCCGAGACCTTGCTTGCCGCAGGTCCTACCGCTGACACTCTTTGCGACGGGTGGCAAACCCGTCATCTTGCCGCGCACCTAGTTGTCCGCGAACGATCTCTGCTCGCAGCGGGCGTGGTTTTTAAACCGCTGTCCAAGAAACTTGACGCTAAGGTCAATGAGCTCGCTGCCGAAGCCCAGTCGCCTGAACGCTATGCGTCTCTCATCCGTGCTTTCCGTTCGGGCCCAGCGAAGTATTCGCCGCTTGTTATTGACAAGGTCGATCAAGCAGCCAACCTTGCCGAGTACTTCATCCATACCGAAGACGTGCGACGTGCTCGGGCACAGTGGGCCCCTCGTGTCCTCGATAAGGAATACACCGAGCTGCTTTGGCAGTCGCTGACTCGTATGTCACGCTTACTCTTCCGCAAGGCACCGGTTGGCATCATCCTGACGCGTCCAGACGGTCAGCGCCATGTGGCCAAGAAGGCACCTAACGCAGTGTCGATCACCGGGCCCGTTACCGAGTTGATGCTCTATGGCTTCGGGCGTATCGATCAGAGCCTTGTGCTATTCGAAGGTGGCGAAACCGCTCTAGAGATCGTCAAAGGTTACAAGCCCGGGTTCTAGATCTATCCCTCTCCACTGCTGGCGTTCTTCGAGGGCGCGTCCTTAGTGGTGCTACAGAGACTCGCCATTTCCCTGCACGTTCAAGAAGAGCTGCCCATACGTATTCACAACTCTCTTTTGAGAAGTCCACCGATTGCACGATAAACATTCGGTTGCGCCTGACTTCGCCAGGTTTCCCCACAAATTTTGACAGCCCCTACTCTTCAACGGAACTTGAGCATAGTATGTGACTCACCAAAGTTCACCAAAGGCGCGGGGCGAAAGTGAAATGAATAACAGTAGGTTATTAGTCGCGGCTATCGGAGCGGCTCTGCTACTCAGCGGATGCGACGATACTACGGTTGACGGCCCTCTCGAAGGAGTTGAGGTTTCCGGTTCGGCGAGTTCTGAGACGCCGCTCGGAAATGATTCAAAAACAGCACCAAACACGGCTCCTTCGTATATTCAAGCCTCTTCTGAGGGCCCCGCAAAAAATGTTATCGTGCCGGCCATGCCGCAAGATGCGCAAGAATTTTCCGAAAAAGGCGCATCCAGTTTTGTTGAATACTATTTTGAACTCTTGAATTACACTATTGAATCAAATGACGCCGAAAGAATTAAGGATCTTTCATTCAAAGAGTGCAGCCTTTGCAATAGATCAATTATCGACGAGGCCCAAGAAGCTCAAAAGAGCGGAGAATGGCAGGTCGGCGGCAAGCACCACCCAACAATACTCGATTCTTATATTTCGGGGAAAAAAATTGCAATCGTCACGGTTGACTACACTGCCGATCCTGCAAAAATATATTCGTCCCCAGGCACCGTTCATGAAGAGCTCAAAAAGATTGAGTCGAATCGCCTTGCATTCGATCTCGAATACGACAAAGGTTGGCGTGTCTACAAGATCATCGGAGCCAACTGATGAGCGTTCCAACCCAACTGCTCATGCCTTCACTATCGCTCTTATTACTCGTGATTCCGGTAAATAGTGCGGCAACTGAACTCACGTTTGATAGTGGGGAATCTGCAGCCATTCGCTTCACTGAAAAGGACGTTGAGGAGACGAATAAGGAAGAAAAGGAAATGCTCCTCTCAAACCTTCCAGAAAAACGAGATACACAAGCGCCAAAGAAAATTAAACGAGAAAATGATAAATTTAGAATCCGGGACTATGACGTTTGCATTCCAGGACGCGAGAATATTAATGCATGCAACAGCAATCCTGATCAAGAAAAATGCACTGACGGAACATACCCGATTGATCGACAAATCCTAGATAAGAATGGTCATGTGATTTTGCAATTCAGATACTGCCCCGGTGAACCTCCAAGGATTCAGGTACCAGAAGAAATCAGAGTTGAACCCGAACGAATTATCATCACGATCGAGAAGTTCCGGACTTATCCAATCAAAGGATCCGAGATTCAGAGCGCGCCGAATAAGTTCTCTCTGCGTAACGGCCATACACATTTCTGGGCCAGTGAAAACACGCAAGAGTTTAATTCCAATTTGTCTGGATCCAACGTTCGCATCAAAGCAATTCCAATTCAGTGGAATTGGAATTACGGCGATGGAGCAAAACGAAACTTGAGCTTCCCTGGTGAGGCGATGCCATCACACACATTGCATGATGAGACAGCAACAAGCCATTCATACTCGGAGACTGGAAAATTCGATGTCCGTGTGACGACCTTGTACCGAGGCGAATTCAGTGTAGAGGGCGGACCATGGCAAGCTATTCCCGGGCAAGCAGCGGTGCCAAGCAACACCCTGCCTATTGACGTGTGGCGAACGAAGAAGGAACTCATCGCCAACGACTGAAATCAAATGGTCATGGCTCGACACTGACGTGTCGAGCCATGACCATTCTAGAAACTAGCGAACTGGATAACCTGCGTCGCGGATTGCTTGCTTTACTTGAGCAATCATGTCCTTCGGACCAAAGTGGAAGATAGAAGCCGCAAGTACGGCGTCCGCGCCAGCTTCGATCGCAGGTGGGAAGTCCTCTGGCTTTCCAGCGCCGCCAGAAGCGATCAGTGGTACCGATACTGCCGCACGAACGGCTCGGATCATCTCCAGATCGAACCCGTCCTTGGTGCCATCGGCATCGATCGAATTCAGTAGGATCTCCCCTACGCCTCGCTCGGCAGCATCCTTAGCCCAAGCAACAGCACACATGCCAGTACCGGTACGACCACCATGGGTCGTGACTTCGTAGCCGGAGGCGATCGACGGATCCGTCGTACGACGAGCATCCACCGAGAGCACGAGGACCTGAGAGCCGAAGCGCTCGGTGATTTCGTTGATCACTTCCGGGCGGGTTACCGCGGCAGTATTGATCGACGCTTTGTCGGCACCATTACGCAACAGACGATCAACGTCCTCGACAGCTCGCACTCCGCCACCAACGGTGAGCGGAATGAATACTTCTTCTGCGGTTTGGCGAACAACCTCATAGGTAGTTTCGCGGTCTGAGCTGGAAGCGGTGACATCCAAGAAGGTCAATTCATCTGCGCCAGCTTCGTTGTAGCGGCGAGCCAGTTCGACCGGATCGCCAGCGTCACGAAGACCTTCAAAGTTGACGCCCTTAACGACTCGTCCCGCATCAACATCAAGACAAGGAATAACGCGAATTGCAACGCTCATCGAAAGTAGTTTCCTTGTCTACTAGATACGGCAGGCGTGAATCTGGCTGACCAGAATGGCTCGGGCGCCCACGTCGTAAAGTTCATCCATGATGTTATTGGTCTGCGATTTCTTCACCATCGCACGAACCGCAACCCACTCGGAGTTTGCCAGATCGGAGACGGTCGGCGACTCTAGTCCTGGGGTCAAAGCGCAAGCCTGCTCGGCCTGTGCACGACGAACGTCGTAATCAAGCATGACGTATTGGCGGGCAACCAACACACCGTTGAGACGGCGGATCAGCACGTCAAGGCCGGCTGGTTTGTGATTGACTCGGCCGATCAGTACGGCCTCGGACTTCAGCAGTGGATCGCCGAAGATTTCCATGCCGGCGGCCTTGATGGTGTTACCGGTTTCTACAACGTCGGCGATGGCATCAGCCACACCAAGTCGAACCGAAGATTCGATGGCGCCATCAAGACGGACGATCGAAGCTTCAATACCGGACTTTTCAAGGTAGTGACGCAACAGAACATCGTAGCTGGTGGCGATTCGCTTGCCGTTGAGCTGCTGTGCGTCATTGAACGCACCAATAGGGGCAGCAAAGCGGAAGGTGGACTTGCCGATGCCTAGAGAAAGCTGTTCTTCGACGTCGTCATCCACATCGGCGTCGAGGTAGAGATCGCGACCGGTGATTCCCACGTCGAGAATGCCTCGGCCAACGTAGACGGCGATATCGCGAGGGCGCAGGTAGAAGAATTCCACCTGGTTTTCTTCATCGACAAGAACCAGTTCACGTGAATCGCGACGCTGGAGGTAACCGGCTTCCTTGAACATGGTGGAAGCGATTTCTGAGAGAGCACCCTTGTTGGGTAGGGCTACGCGGAGCATTGTTGACTCATTTCGTCAGTGTGGCGCTGCGGCGTTTAGCCATAAACAAGCGCCAAGGATTGTTTTCGTTGGCCGTTGTTTCTGCCGTGCGTGCGCTGCGCCCGGATCGCAGGTGATCCGGGCACAGCGGCGCGACGGCTATAGATGCTTGTAAACGTCGGCCAAGGTCATGCCCTTGGCGATCATGAGAACCTGAAGGTGGTAGAGCAGCTGGGAGATTTCTTCCGCTGCGGCCTCGTCGGATTCGTACTCCGCAGCCATCCAAACTTCGGCGGCTTCCTCGACAACTTTTTTACCGATGCCATGGACACCAGAGTCGAGTTCGGTGACGGTACGAGAGCCTTCCGGGCGTTGCTGTGCCTTGAGCGATAGTTCGCTGAAGAGCTCGTCAAAAGTTTTCACGGAACCAATCCTAGCGTTTTTCTGGAGCGCACCTGCATTCAGGTGGCCCTTTATGACGGGCAGCTCTCGACTCAGGCCAGTGCGGCTAACGTCATGACCGCGGCCGAATACGCCTCATAACCCTTGTCTTCGCTGGAGTGTTCCAAGCCTGCACGGTCTAAGCCCTGTTGCTCGTCATCGCAGGTAAGCACACCAAACCCGACCGGGGTTTTGGTGTCGACACTCACATTGGTTAAGCCATTGGTCGCGGCCAGGCAGACATAGTCAAAGTGCGGGGTACCCCCGCGGATGACCACACCCAGAGCGATAATCGCGTCATAGTCACTGGCCAGGGTGGCCGCTGCTACCGGAAGTTCAAAGGTACCAGGTACACGAATCAGGGTGGTGTTCGCTTGAAGTCCGGCATCCTTAGCGGCACGCTGTGCCCCATCAATCAGGCCATTCATGATGACCTCATGCCAGCTTGCCGCGACGATGGCGACCTTGAGACCGGCAATCTTCTGAGTACCAGCCAATGCTTTCAGCTGATCGGTGACGTCTGTTGGTGCTCCGTGCTTGCTCATAATTGTGCTCCTCTTGAGGTTCTAGCTTTAGGCGCCGTGGTATGCGTCGGCTGCGTTTTCGGAAAGCTCTTGATCCTGAAGGTTCAAGTGGTGACCGAAGCGCGCTTGTTTGGTGTGCAGGTATGCAGAGTTTTCTTCGCGCGGGGCGATGCGCACCCCCACCAACTCCTCGACCTTGATCCCGGCGTCGCTTAGTTGCTGTTGTTTGTCCGGGTTATTGCTCAAGAGCCGGATGGTGTCCAATCCCATGGCCTTCAGGATCGCGGCCACCGCAAAATACTCCCTGGCGTCGGCCGGGAAACCGAGGTGCAAATTGGCATCCAAGGTGTCCATCCCGTTTTCCTGTAACGCGTAGGCGCGCAACTTATTGGCCAGACCAATGCCACGACCTTCATGTCCGCGAATGTAGATAATGTGCCCGCCTTCGGCCGCGATCTGCGCCATGGAGGCGTGCAGCTGTTCCCCGCAATCGCAACGGTAGGAGCCGAAAATATCTCCGGTGAGACATTCGGAGTGGATCCGCACGAGGTTGCTTGTAGCCTGACCCTCGGGGGCCTGGTGGCTCAAGACCATATGCTCGTGACCCTCGGCCGTGGCTGCACGGGCGGTGAAGTCGCCAAAAGCGGTGGGCAGGGTGATCGGATCGGTCAGTTCGATCTCGTCGTTGACTCGGCGCCAACGTGCCAAATCATCGATCGAGATCAGTGGTAGCTCATGCTCGGCGGCGAAGACTCGCAGATCGTCAAGGCGCATCATCTCACCATCATCCTTGGTGATTTCACCGATGACGCCGACCGGTTCCAGCCCGGCAGCACGGCATAAATCCACCGCAGCTTCGGTGTGACCACGACGTTCAAGCACGCCGCCGGAAGCAGCGCGCAGCGGGAAGATGTGCCCAGGGCGTGAAAGCTGTGCGGGAATGGTGGCAGGGTCGGCCAACAGTCGACTGGTCAGCGCGCGATCGGCCGCTGAAATACCAGTGGTGATTCCTTCGGCAGCATCGCAGGTGATCGTGAAGGCGGTACCCTTGGCATCCTGATTGATACCCACCATCGGACCCAAACCCAGAGCATCGGCGCGTTCAGCTTCAAGTGGAACGCAGATCACCCCCGAGGTGTAGCGGATGGTGAAGGCCATCAGTGCGCTGGTGGCATGCTGAGCGGCGAAAATGATGTCGCCTTCGTTCTCACGATCTTCATCGTCAACGACGACCACTGCGCGTCCAGCCGCTAGGGCGGCGAGCGCGACTGGGATCGGATCAAGTGTTGAGTTACTCATGATCGGGCACCACCAAATTCGTTCAAGCGGGCGACGTACTTGGCCAACACGTCGACCTCGATATTGATTTTGTCGCCAACCTGACGGGTACCCATGGTGGTCTCGGCCAGGGTGATGGGGATGATGCCCACTTCTACCCAGTGCGAACCAGCATTGTTCGCTGGGGAGACCGCGGTGATGGTCAGCGAAATCCCGTCCAAGGCAATGGAGCCCTTTTCAGCGGTCAATGGTGCGTACTGATCGTCGATGGAAATGCGGAAGGTGGTCCACTGACCATTATCGATACGCTCTAGTACAACGCCTACGGTATCGACGTGACCTTGGACGACGTGGCCGTCAAGCCGTGCGCCGGCCTGGGTGCAGCGCTCAAGGTTCACGCGCTGACCGGTCACTAGGGATCCGGTGGTGGTGCGTCGCAGGGTTTCGCCCATGACGTCGACCTTGAGCGTATCGCCGTGCAGTTCTGTGGCGCTCAGGCAGACTCCGTTGACGGCCAGCGAACCTCCCAATCCTAGGTTCGCGGTGTGACCCGGTGCGCGCAGGGTCAGGACCGCTAGATCCTGTTCGGGATCGGTACTGATGTCTTCGATGATCCCCTGGCCGGTAACGATTCCGGTAAACATGGTTTCTCCTCGGTAAAAATTTGTGGGTTCGCGTTAGGCGCGTGGCAGTGGTTCTAGATGCAGCATGATGTCTTCACCGAGCCGGGTCAGAGAATCATTGCTGGCGGTGTCTAACCGGTAGCGATGAGCTTGACTCAAGGTGGTGGTGGGCAGGTTGACCGACGAGCTACCTGCCCCGATGAGCAATGGTGCCTGGTAGCAGTAGAGCTCATCGGCTAGATCGGCTTCGATAAAAGCTGACGCAACCGTGGCACCACCTTCGATTAATAGGTGTGCCAGGCCCAGCTCATTGGCGCGTTGGATCACTTCGTGCACGTCATGGGTCTTGATTTGTTCCCAGTCATCGCCTCGAATGAGATCCAGTGTGCTGGGAAGTTCACGGTGCCCCATCACGAGGCGGTACGGCTGCTTGCTGTGAAGCTGGCCGTCCTTGGTGCGGGCGCTGAGCCGAGGGTTGTCAAAAAGCGCTGTGGTGGTGCCGACCAGGATGCCATCCACGCGGGATCGTAAACCATGGGCATGGTTGCGTGACTGTTCGGAAGTGATCCACTGGCTGGTGCCATCGGGCGCGTTAATGCGTGCGTCCAAGGACTGCGCCAACTTCACTGTGATGAACGGGCGTTGTTGCTTTTTGGATAGGAACCAGCGATGGTTCAAAGCTCGCGCCGCGGCATCGTCATCAAGCCGGTGGGTCGTGATTCCCCTGCTACGCAGGTACTGTGCTCCCCCACTGGCTGCGGTGTTGTCGCTGACCGCGTAGTACACAGTGCCGATGCCGGCATCAGCGATGGCCTTGGCACATGGTCCGGTGCGACCGGTGTGGTTGCACGGTTCGAGGGTCACAACCATGGTCAGGGTGCGGGCGGTTGCCGAATTTAGGGTGCCCAGTCGGCGCAAGGCATCAACCTCAGCATGCGGGTGTCCGGCGCCAAGATGGTATCCGGTGGCGATCAAGTTGCCGTCCTGATCCAAAATGCAGGCACCCACCAGCGGGTTGGCCCCGCGATGACCTCGCCCCGCAGTTTCTAGTGCTGTGGCTAAGGCGGCTTCTAGGTCTCTGAGTGTCACCATTCTTTACGCACCTCCAGATCGTTGCTGCGAAATTCTTGGATCCGGCATTTCGGTTTCGATCCGTGGTTTTTCTTCGCGCTTGGACTTGGCCCAGACGAAGAACCCGATGAGGGTGAATGCCCCGTAGAACAGGTACATGAATGCGCTGGCGTAGTAGCCAGCTGAGAAGAGCAGGGGCACTCCGACCGCATCCACGGCGACCCAGATCAGCCAGAATTCGACCCATCCCTTGGCCATTCCGTAAGTGGCCAGCAGTGAACCGACGAAGGTCCAGGCGTCGGCCCAGACCGGTTCATAGGAGCCCAGAATGCGGAACAGTGGGGTCAGAGCTACGGTGCCGAGAACGAGAACCGCGACCAGCGCAATCCTGACCTTGTTTGAGGCCCATTGTGGGGTGACCGCGTGCCCGGTGCCATTTTTGGCCTGTTTCCAGCGGTACCAACCGAAAACAGAGACGGCGATGAACATGATTTGGCGGCCGGCTTGGCCCCAGAGGTTGGCGGTATACCCGGTATCAAAGAGGCTGCCGAGGAAGACCGTGAGTAGCAGTAGGTTGCCGATGATGCCTACCGGCCAGGCCCAGACTTTGCGGCGCATTCCGCCAACGGCACTGGCCAGACCGAAGATGTTGCCGACGACTTCACGCACCAGTAGTGCTGAGGAGCCGATCGCAATTTGTGAGTTAAAAGCTTCAATGAGCCACCGCAGGAAATCCATCATTCCACCCTTCTCGAAGCGGCGGCTCCGGGGGTGCATTTGATGGGCCTGTGGCTCCGCTTTAGAAGATAGCCCTATCGCGGGCTACCGGCGGTACCAAAAGGCAAATCAAATTCGTGCTTCTCCCATCCAGACTTTAACTGTCGGTACCGGAATTTCACCGGCTCAACCGCAACCTTGGCTTGTGGCCTTAGTTGCGGGTCGCGGACTATCACCGCCGGTTCGGACTTTCACCGACCCCGGAGCACGTATTCGTGTTTACTACAAATTATTCTGACACACTTGGGCCGGCATTAATGACCGCCCAGTGCAAGATTGCGTAACACATCAACTTCCACGGATGGTTCTGGGGCCGAATACACTGCGGATCCGGCCACAAACACGTCGGCCCCGGCTTCCGCAGCACGCGCAATCGTGTCGCGCGAAATGCCACCGTCAACCTGAAGGGCAATGGGCTTGCCACTTCCTTCGATCGCTGCGCGGGCGCGACGAATCTTCGGCAGGACCAGATCCAGGAACTTCTGGCCGCCGAAGCCCGGTTCCACGGTCATCAACAGGACCATGTCCAGCTCGTCGAGCATGTCAACGTAGGGCTCGATCGGGGTTGCCGGGCGCAAGGCCATCGCGGCCTTGGTCCCAGCCGAACGCAGTTCACGGGCCAAACGGATCGGTGCGCTGGCCGCTTCGGCATGGAAGGTGACCGAATCCACACCGAGTTGAGCGTATTCCGGCGCCCAGCGGTCGGCGTCTTCGATCATCAGGTGCACGTCAATGGGTAGCTTGCTGACTTTTTGCAGGGCATCGACCACCGGCAGACCGAGCGTCAGGTTCGGAACAAAATGGTTGTCCATGACGTCCACATGCACGGCGTCGGCGGTATGAATCCGGTCCAACTCACTGGCCAGATTGGCGAAGTCGGCGGAGAGGATCGAGGGATTGATCCGTGCGTTGCGCATAGTTGCTCCTTGGAAAGCTCGTACTTGGCTAGGCTTTTTTGCTCAAGATGGCCATGAACATGGCGTCGGTACCGTGGATGTGTGGCCACAGTTGCACGGTGCTGCCCTCGGCTAATGCATGACCTGCGGCCGGCGCGTCGGCGTAAACCACGTCGGAGACCGCTGCGGCGGTGTCCAGCAGAACCGCGTCCTCGTGGCGTTTGAGGAAATCCTCAACCACAAGTCGGGTTTCAGCCTGATGTGGGGAGCAGGTGACGAATCCGATGACTCCGCCCACGCGTACCGCACTAAAGGCCGCATCCAGGAGTTCGCCTTGTAGCGCGGTCAGCTCAGGAATGTCTCGTGGTGCCTTGCGCCAACGGGACTCTGGTCGGCGACGTAATGCACCCAGTCCCGAGCACGGGGCATCAACCATGATGCGGTCGTAGTCCCCCGCGTAGTCTTCCCCGCCGAAGGTGCGGCCGTCTTCTTCGGTGACCATCCAGTAGTCGTGTGGGACGGCGTCCAGGGAGTTGGCGACCAGGCGGGCGCGGTGAGCGGTGGGCTCGTTGGCAGTCAAGCGGGCATCACGTTCAACGGCGATGGCACCAAGTAGGGCTGCTTTGCCACCGGGGCCAGCGCAGAGGTCCAGCCAGTAGCGGTCTTCGCCGGATTCGGGCAGCTGCACGTTGGCCAGCGCCCGAGCCATCACCTGACTGCCGGCATCTTGCACTCGCACGGTGCCTTCTTTAACTCCGGGAACGCGAGCGACATCGCCGTGCTTGTAGGTGGCGGAATCGGGGACAAGGGTGCCAGGTTCTGCGCCGAGTTCCAGTGCGCCGCTCAGCTCGCCGAGTCCGGGCAGGGCCACCAGATTGACCAGTGGTGCCAGGTTATCGGCCTGAAGTAGGGCCTCGATTTCAGCTGCGTCACGGCCGTGGGCGATCAACGCTCCGCGGAGCGCGCGGACGATCCAGTCCGGATGCGAGTGCTTAATGGACAGGCGTTCGGAGTCTGAACTAGCGGCGTCGCTGAGCTGCTTGGTCCAGGCTTCGGCCTCCTGAGCGGAGACACGACGTAGCACCGCGTTGATCAGCCCCGAGGGGCCGGCACCGATCTGGGCTCGGGCCAGGGACACCGTCTCGTCTAGGGCCGCGTGTTTTGGTACGCGCATGGCCAGTAGCTGGTGTGCGCCTAGGCGCAAGGCATCCAAAATGGCTGGGTCAAGTTCAGCGAGCGGTCGATCAACGAGGGTGCTCAAGATCGCGTCGTAGAAGCCTTGACCGCGTAGGGCCCCGTAAGCCAGTTCGGTCGCAAATCCGGCATCGCGGCGATCAAGCTGGTACTCGCGAATCAATTTGGGTAGGACCAAGTTGGCATAGGCATCCGAGCCTGAGACTTCGCGTAGGACCTTGAAGGCCACCAGTCGGGCTGGATCGGCCTGGCGTTTACGTTGGCCGGGCGCTGCTTGCGAGTATTGGCGAGGTCCTGCCTGACCGCGATTGCGGGTGCGCCCTTGCGCGTTGCGACGTGGTTCGTTCTCGCGGCGTGGGCCGCGTGGTTCCTGAGTGCTCATGCGAAACTCACTTTCGTTCCTTGTGAGAGCACGCCACGTGCCCAGTCAGAGGCCTTCATCATCTTTTTGCCCGGAGGCTGGATTTCAGTGGGTTCAAGAGCCCAGGTTGCGGTACCGATGAACACCTTGGGCTGTTTGCCTGGTTCAATGCGCACTTCCCCTGCGGCTAGGTCGGTGATCATACGGTGCTCACGCAGCGGACCGAATTTGAATCGCTGGTTCTCGACCTTGATCCATGCGCCGGGGAAGGGTGTGGTCCCGTGGGCGCGACGCCTAATTTCAGTTGCGGGTCGCGTGAAGTCTAGTTCTGCATCGACATCGGTAATTTTAGGAGCATAGGTATGTGAACCCTGCTGTGGCACCGCAACTGCTTGTGAGGCATCGAGCGCCTGCAGAGTCTGAACCAACAGGGTGGAACCAGAGTGGCTCAAACGCTCGAGCATGATCCCGGCCGTATCTAACTCGTCGATTCGCTCGGTAACCTGACCAAAGACCGGTCCGGTATCAAGCCCGGTTTCCAGCTGGAAGGTCACAGCGCCGGTGATGTCATCACCATTGATGATCGAATGTTGCACCGGGGCAGCGCCACGCCACTGAGGCAGCAAGGAGAAGTGAAGGTTGATCCAACCGTGGGTTGGCACCTGTAAGGCGGCCTCCGGAACCAGACCCCCATAGGCGACGATGGCGGCGGCTTCGAGGTTCAGAGCCTTCAGCTCGGCGGTCGTTTCATCGGTGATTTTCGCGGCCTTAATGGTGGGCAGACCCAGTTCTCCGGCGCGAGCGGCCACAGGTGAAGGGGTGAGCACGCGCTTGCGACCCAAGGGTGCATCCGGACGAGTCAATACCGCTGCGATTTCGAACCCAGCCTCAACTAGGTAATTGAGGGAGGTGACGGCCACCTGAGGTGTTCCAGCAAAAAGAATCCGCATGTCTTAGTTCCCCAATCCGGCACCGAAGCTGGAGCCCAATGCGCCCGAACGCTTTTGAACTGTCGCATTGGCAGTTTGTGAATAGTTGGCCGATCGCAGGGTACGCCAGGCTGCTTTCTTTTCATCCGGTGCCAGCCGGTCAAGGAAGAGGATCCCATCAAGGTGGTCAGTTTCATGCTGGAAGCATCGAGCGAGCATGTCTGCGCCCTCTAACTCAACCGGATTGCCGAACTTATCGAAGCCGGTGGCTTTGACGTAGCGACGTCGTGGCACGGGAGCGGCCACCCCGGGAATGGAAAGGCAACCTTCTACCTGGTCTTCTTGATAGTCCTCGCTCAGTTCTAGAACGGGATTGACGATATGTCCTCGTTCATCACCTATTTGATAGGTGAAAACTCGCAGGGAAACTCCAACTTGGGGAGCTGCTAGGCCGGCGCCATGGACATCTTCCATGGTCTGATCCATATCTTCGACGAGCTTCTGGAGCTCCGGGCCAAAGTCGGTCACCTCCTGCGCTGGGGTGCGTAGAACGGGATCTCCAATGATCCGAATTCCCAAAATCGCCATAATCCGCTGGTACCTTCTTTGTCGTTGACAGTTGATTTGAGGTTGTGCCGCGCTAGGGCTAACCGTTCTAGTCTACGCGTTTAACAATTGAGATTATGGGGCTGGTGGCGTGATTTCGGCCAGTGTGGCTCGGGCTTGTGAGATTCTATGCGAGGCCTCCCAATTCCGACGCAACGCATAAAACTTGGCCCAATAGTCCGGTAACGCCGGCGGGGGTGCCATGAATGTCCTGGTTCCGGTGTCACCTAATGCGACAGCTAGGAGCATCGTGTCCGTTCCAAATTCCCACGGCTTCCAGAGTCCTGCCTCGGCATCGACGATCTGTTCTTCGGCCTTACATGCGGCAGCTAATTGCATGATCACCTTGTCGTCGGGGCGTTTGACGATACCGTGACGATCGGAAGTTTTAGTCTTGTAATCCACGATGCAGACGCGTCCCGCAATTTTAGCCACGAGGTCAATTGTTCCAGCATAGCCCACAGTGTCGTTCCACACCGTAACTTCGGCGGCTAGTGGTTCGACCCTATATTCTTCCCACCACGATTCAAAGTGCTGCGCGTAGGCAAGCTCATTATGAGTTTCAAGCGCGTTCTTGGCACCGGATAAGTCGTGCGGTTGTCCCAGTGCTTGTAGCGCTCGGGCTTCGGCATAGTTATGTACCCGGTCTCCGCGTGCGCCAGCTTGGTCCCGATAGATTTCAGCAGCACTGGCAGCATCCCTGACTAATGAACGCAGCTGACGTGTATCTGCCAGAGCTTGGCTAAGGCGCTGATCTTCGGATAATGACTTGGCTGCCATATAGCCGGCCCACCCTGACAAATCCATATTGTCCATGCCGATCACGGTGGTGATGGATGGGACAATCGCCTCACCACCGACCTTGCGACTGTACATGCGGCCCGAATCGGTCTGAGTGGCTAATTTTGGAGACGTCATGCACACGATCATGACATGCGCCTCCCCCGCTTCGCTCCTAGTCGAGACGGAAATCTGAATTTTCCGCGTAGTTTCGCGGTTTTTGGGCGCTGTGAACCAGATCTCAGCGTTTCGATTTGGACGGATGCGAAATCTCGTATAGAGTTTTTACTCGTTGGAAAGAACGGAAACGTTCAGAAAACAACAAATTTTGCGGACATAGCTCAGCTGGTAGAGCGCAACCTTGCCAAGGTTGAGGTCGCGAGTTCGAACCTCGTTGTCCGCTCGCAAAAAGATTCACCGACTAGGTTAAACTAGTCACTCTGGCTTCGGCCAGTATGGTGGGGTGGCCGAGAGGCGAGGCAGCGGCCTGCAAAGCCGTTTACGCGGGTTCGAATCCCGTCCCCACCTCGCAATGAAGATTGCTAATCTTTTTAGCGCGATTGGCGCAGCGGTAGCGCGCTTCCCTGACACGGAAGAGGTCACTGGTTCGATCCCAGTATCGCGCACAGACTTATGGTTCACCAGACCATGAATCTACTATAAGTAAATATTATGCGGTCATAGCTCAGCTGGTAGAGCGCAACCTTGCCAAGGTTGAGGTCGCGAGTTCGAACCTCGTTGACCGCTC
>NZ_FMAT01000001.1:816195-1380186 GCF_900094805.1 Arthrobacter sp. NIO-1057
TGCGGTCATAGCTCAGCTGGTAGAGCGCAACCTTGCCAAGGTTGAGGTCGCGAGTTCGAACCTCGTTGACCGCTCCAAATAGAAAGTGGGAATCACGCCAAGTGGTTCCCACTTGTGTTTAACCAATAACTACGAGTAACTACGTGACACCCCCGAGTTTTCCACTGCTCTTCCCTCATCACACTTTTCGTCCTAGGGTGGAAAACAGTTGTGGAGCTAAAGGGGTTCCCACATACGAATGGAGGTGCAGCATGGCAGGATTTGATGATCTGCGTGGCAAGGCAGAGGAATTCGCAAAAGAGAACCCAGAGCAGGTTTCCCAGGGCATCGATCAGGTCGGCGATTTCATCGACGACAAGACCGGTGGCAAGTTCGCTGAGCAGGTCGACGGAGCCCAGCAGGGCGCTAACGACTTCGTTAAGGGACTTGGTGGAAACAACCAGGGTGGCGAAGGCGAGAACAACGAGGGCTAAATCCCTCGTACAACTCCCCTCGGCTTGCCCGAGCATCCCGAAAAGGTACCGACTGCGGTCGGTACCTTTTTGAGTTTAACTTCATATTGAGAACGGATTACCTCCTAGCCGGAGTGAACCTGTAAAAAAAGACTTATGGTTCACCGCCCCTCAACTGACAACAGCTTAAGCCAAGCCATCATGGCTGGATTCATCACCACAATGGTTGGGTTTGTTGCTTCTTTCGCAGTAGTACTCGCCGGGCTGTTTCAGGTTGGAGCGACACCATCCCAAGCGGCTTCCGGGCTATTGGCCCTTTCGGTATGTGTGGGCCTTTGCACCATTATTCTTTCTTGGCGTCACCGCATGCCGATCAGCGTCGCGTGGTCCACACCGGGCGCGGCAATGCTTGCTTCGTTGGCTCCGGGATCGTTCACCTTCGCACAGGCGATCGGCGCATTTATTGTCAGTGGCGTGCTGATCGTCCTCACGGGACTACTACCGGGACTTCATAGGCTGCTGACGAAGATCCCTGTTCCCATTGCGCAGGGCATGTTGGCTGGTGTCTTGGTGCCGCTGTGCATCAGGCCCTTTACTTCCCTGGGGACAATTACGGTACCGGCGCTGGGGATTCTGCTGGTGTTTTTGATCGGCTTGAGAATTCTGCCGAAGTTTGCGGTGGCGTTGAGTATGCTCACGGCCGTCGGCTTTGGGCTGTGGCACATTGGAGCGAACCAGGCGTGGAATCAGCTGCAGGTCCTCCCGCAGCTCGAATTCGTGGCCCCCGAATTCTCAATACAGGCGATCGTCAGCATTAGCGTTCCACTATTTATCGTGACCATGGCCTCACAGAACATTCCGGGCGTGGCTGTGCTTAGTTCTTTTGGTTTTCAGCTTCCTTGGCGACCTGCCATGGTGATGACCGGTGTGGGTTCTGGCGTCGGTGCGCTCTTTGGTGGGCATGCTATCAATCTCGCAGCGATTTCTGCCGCGCTTGCAGCAGGCGAGGATGCAGGCGCGAATCCAAAGCTGCGTTGGCGTGCAGCAGTTAGTTCTGGAGGTTTCTACCTAGTCTTCGCGGTGTTTAGCGCGTTGATCGTTTCGGTAGCCAACACCTCTCCAGAAGGCTTATTTCAAGCAGCGGCAGGACTGGCGCTCCTGGCCACCCTGGCAAGCTCCCTTTTGGGAGCCATGGGTGATGCCACCTGGCGATTGAGCGCACTGGTTACGGTGTTGGTCGCCGCCGGAAATCTCACGCTCTTTGGCATTGGCGGGGCGTTTTGGGCACTAGTGGCAGGGCTGTTAACGCACTTCATCGCCGAGCGCAGTGCCCGACGATGAAGTAATGCATGGTGTGAATCTGTTCTAGATCGCTGGTTCGCCGATCTGGCCTTCGCGGGCCAAGGCAGTCAAACGTGAGACGGCACGGTAGTACTTCTTCTGGTAGCCACCAGACATCATCTCCGGGGTGAACAGTTCACTAAATGGCTTGCCCGAAGCGATGATCGGCACGTCCTTGTCGTACAAGCGGTCGGCAAGAACCACGAAGCGCAAGGCGATGGCCTGATCGGTGATGGTATCAACGTTATGCAGGACCAGTGCGTCGGTTTCGGACAGTAACTGGCGGTAACGTGAAGGGTGGACCTGGGAAAGGTGTTCCACGAGCTGATCGAAGTTATCCACTGCGAGGGTCTTGTTCGGGTAGCGCTCTTCGGCGAAGCTTTCGATCTGCTGATCCTCTAGTGGCACGGGGGCATCTGGAAGACCACGGTGGCGGAAGTCTTCGCCTTCCACGCGGTGCACGTCGAACTGCTCAGACAACGTCTTGATTTCACGCTGGAAGTCCACTGCGGCGAATCGGCCTTCGCCCAATGCACCTGGCAGGGTGTTGGAGGTCGCGGCGAGTTTCACACCAGCGTCGGAGAGCTCACGCATCAGACGTGACATCAGGACGGTATCCCCCGGGTCATCCAGCTCGAATTCGTCGATGCAGACAAGTGAGTACTGGCTGAGCACGTCGACGGTCTGCCGGAAGGACAGCGCACCAACCAAGTTGGTGTATTCCACGAAGGTGCCAAAAGCTTTGCGGCCCGGGGCGGCATGCCACAGTGAGGCCAGCAGGTGTGTCTTGCCCACGCCGAAACCGCCATCAAGATAGATGCCGTTCTTTGTTTCCTTTTTCTTGCCAAAGAGTTTGGTCAGGAAGGAACCCGAGTCTTTTTTCCCTACCGTTTCGGCGAAGGCCTTGAGCTTGTTGACGGCCTCGGTCTGCGAAGGCTGGCTCGGATCGGGCCGGTAAGTATTGAAAGACACTTCACCAAAGCGATAGGACGGGTGGAAACCGGCCAACAATTCTTCGATTGAAACATTTGGCTTGGTCTCGCTCAGGTGGGTGATTGTCGCCATTGGCTGTGGGAGTCCTTCAGTTGTTTACTCAGATTTTCTGGGTTGCCATGGCAAGCCCACCGGTCAGTTTACCTTGAAACAGGGTGTTGATTGCCTAAAATGTCGTATCCCACACCGTCAATTCTGCGGTTCGGGATTAGGGTAGAAGTAATGCTCCGTGCCAGCTGATTAAAGCGTGGCAAAGTACCAAGAAATGCAAGGATCGTGATCATCAATGCCATTGCCTGTTGAGTCCAACGAGAAGTACGCTTCCTACGCCCACCCTGAACGACTTGTCTCCACCGGGTGGGTTGCCGAGCATTTGGGCGAAGAAAACCTCGTGGTTCTGGAGTCCGATGAAGACATTTTGTTGTATTCCACCGGGCATGTGCCAGGCGCGCTGAAGATCGACTGGCACACAGAGTTGAACGATGAACTCACCCGTGACTACGTGGACGGCGAGGGTTTCGCCGCGTTGATGGCAGCGAAGGGAATTTCGCGAGATACCACCGTGGTGATCTACGGTGACAAGTCCAACTGGTGGGCCGCTTACGCACTGTGGGTCTTTACCCTCTTCGGACATCCTGACGTGCGCCTGATGGATGGTGGCCGCGACAAGTGGATCGCCGAAGGTCGGGAGCTGAGCACCGACAAGCCTGAAGTACGCAGCACCGACTACCCGGTCATTGAGCGTGCCGATTCTGAAATTCGTGCCTTCCTGCCCGAAGTGTTGGCACATTTGGGTAACCCCTTGATCGACGTTCGATCGCCGGAAGAGTACAGCGGTGAGCGTACCCACATGCCTAATTACCCAGAAGAGGGCGCGCTGCGTGGTGGGCACATTCCCAGTGCCGCCTCAGTGCCATGGGCCAAGGCCGCGGCAGAGGATGGAACCTTCCGTTCGCGTGAAGAATTGGAAGCCATTTACCTCGACGGTGCAGGGTTGAAGCCCGGCGATGACGTTGTGGCCTACTGCCGTATCGGTGAACGCTCCAGCCACACCTGGTTTGTGCTCAAACACCTGTTGGGCTTCGAAAATGTCCGCAATTACGACGGTTCCTGGACCGAATGGGGCAATACGGTAGGTGTGCCGATCGTCCGTGGCGAGGCTGCCGGTGAAGTGCCTGCACAGCGTGGAGTTCGCGCATGAGTCGTTTGCCTGATGAGCTGAAAGAGATCGTCGAAGAGTTCACCGAAGTTCCCGAGGCGGATCGCTTGGAGCTTTTGCTCGAATATTCGCGTGAGCTTCCACAGTTGCCAGACCGTTTAGCGGATCACCCAGAACTTTTTGAGCAGGTCGTGGAATGCCAGTCGCCGTTGTTCTTGGTGGTCGAAGTGGCGCAGGATGCTGATCGGACGGTGAGCCTATTCTTCTCTGCTCCTCCTGAGGCTCCCACCACTCGTGGGTTTGCTTCGGTCTTGGCTGCCGGTCTGGAGGGCATTGATGCGCAGTCCGTATTGGATGTGCCTGACGATATGCCGCAGCAACTAGGGCTTACTCGGGCACTTTCGCCGCTTCGTATGCGCGGAATGACGGCCATGCTTGGGCGAATCAAGCGCCAGGTGGCCGAGCAACTGGCCGCTTAGCGAAGAGGCAAGTGAACAAGTAAGGGAACAAGAAGTAGTGGGCAAGAAAAAGCAGGCAGCATCGACTCCGGCCACAGCGGCTTTGGATGCTGCGGGCATTAGCTATGTGGCGCATAGCTACACGCACAGTGATTCGGCCGAAAGTTACGGCGCTGAGGCTGCACAACAGCTGGGCGTGAGCGGGGATCGTGTGTTCAAGACGCTCATGGTGTCCACCGGCTCCAATGCCACCGAGGATCTTGCGGTGGCGGTCGTGCCGGTGGCGGCCATGTTGGATCTAAAGGCTATCGGTACAGCGTTGGGGAAGAAGAAAGCGCAGATGGCAGATAAGGCTGCCGCCCAACGTCGCAGTGGATACGTTTTGGGTGGCATCTCGCCGTTCGGGCAACGGCAGCGCAGCACTACCGTCATTGATAGCAGTGCCCAGCAATTTGAGACGGTGTTTATCTCCGGTGGTCGACGTGGCTTCAGCTTGGAGATTGCTCCGCAAGATGCGGCTAAGGCCACGAACGCGATGTGGGCTTCTATTACTAGTTAGTTAGCTCGCAGATAAAACAGACCCTGCGTCGAGACGGTTTTTGACCGTTTCGGCGCAGGGTCTGTTGGGTGTTGGGGCGAATTAGTGTTGCGAAGATGGCTCGTTGGCGGCAATGCGCTTGGTCAAGAAGCTTGTGATCGCATTCGAGAAGCTTTGCGGATCAACATTGGGTTCGCGGGTATGTCCCGCTTTGGTGAAGGTCCTTAATGTCACCAAATCGGGGCGTAGGGCCGCGAGTTTCAGGCTGGGTCCGTTGGGCACAAATTCGTCATCGCGACTGTGCATGATCAGCGTCGGGTGCTTCAGTTCGCTGGCACGGTCAACCCAGTTGAGCCTGCGTAGGTTGACTGGGGCTGCTTGACCGGTGACCCAGCGCCCGGCTTTGTTGGACAACAGCCATTGGGCAAAGCGGCCCACTGACTGCGGAATCTTATTGGCACGAGCCTGATGCGAAAGTACATCCACCCAGTTGATCACGGGGCCAACGAGCATCAGTGAATCGATACGGTAGGCCAGTTCGCTTCGATCGGCGGTCTGCAAGCTAATGGCGCCGCCCATGGACCAGCCGAGCAGGATAATTTGCTGGGCTCCGTGATCCAGTGCGAACTTAATGCCGGCCTGCACGTCGAGCCATTCGGTGTCCCCCAGTCCGTAGCGTCCGTCGGGGGCGTGCGGGGCGAGCCCGTCGTTGCGGTAACTCATCAGTAGTGCGGTGACGCCCATAGAGCCAAGAGCTGGCAGTGCACGAATGGATTCGTTGCGGCGCGCTCCTCGACCGTGAACTCCGATGACCCATACGTCTTTATTGGTGGTGCCACGGACCAGCCAGGCCGGTCCATCCCCACCTTCGAGGGGAACAACAACATCTTCGGCAACGAATCCAAGGTCTTCGGGGTGCTCGTAGATCGCCCCGGACAGGTACCCGCGTCGTACCCCTTCCAGACTCCCCCGGTACACATGTTCAATTTTACGTGCCACTAACCGTGGCTTGCCTGGAACGTCGGCCGGAGCCGAGAGGCGCAGGGCGCAGGCGTCGAACTCGGTGAGGAAAATGCAAGGGCCTGGCTGGTTGGTGTCGGCATCTTTGACGAAGTGCAACCAGAGTTTGCCTTCGGCGTCGGTGACAACTTCGCGAATCATCGAATTGCCGATGCGTCGCTCTTCGGGCGTGACAACCCGCCGGGCGAAGTATCCGGCGAGCGCCGAAACGCTGGCGGCAATGAGCGAGCCGGCGCCAACTCCGAGTCCCACGCCCAGTAGTGTTGCGGGAATCGTTTTTCGTGGTTGCAAGGTATCTACGATATTCCGAGCCATACTTTTATCTTTCCACGTTGTCGGGTGGGAATCATCTGTCGACTCCGAACGTTCCATGGGTATGAGCGAAGAATCATTGAACGAGAAGACCGCTTCGGCCCCGGATGCTAGCGCAAGAACCGAAGTGCAGTGGCAAGAAATCCTCACTCCCGAAGAATTCCACGTGTTACGCCAGGCTGGAACCGAACGTCCGTTTACCGGTGAGTACTGGGATACGAACACGGAGGGCGTTTATTCCTGTCGTGCCTGCGGTGCTGAGTTATTCGCCAGTACGACAAAGTTCGACGCTGGCTGCGGTTGGCCATCTTTTTATGCGCCTTTGGCTGAGGACCGAGTTCGTTATATCACCGACGAAACCTTGGGCATGAAGCGTGTTGAAGTTCGTTGCGCAAACTGTGATTCCCATATGGGGCACGTTTTTGAAGGCGAGGGCTTTGGCACGCCTACCGATCTGCGTTATTGCATGAACTCGCTGAGCCTTTCCTTGCGCGGCGCTGGAGACGTCGGAGAATAAGGACTTGGCCTGTGACGCGGTCGGAATCACATTTTGAGCAAGAGTTACTTATTCATGGGTAACTGAGCATTATACTTTCTATTGTTTGGGCGTAGCGTTCATGTCAAGCACATGAGCGCCCCCGAACATTAAAAAGAAGGTGTACTGAAATGACTCAGATTTCCGCAAAGCCAATCCCTGCCAGTGACGCAGAGGTACTGCAAATCGCCAACAGCGAAGCTTGGCTCTCACTGAAGGCAGCCGTGGCACAATTCCAGGGTTTGCAAGCTAAAGATGGGTCGTTGACCGATGCCGCTACCACCGCGCAGGCCACGGAGCTGATCGACACGGTGATCGGTTCAATTCGGGACCTGCAGGTCCACTTTGAACACGATGCCGAATACCTTGAGCAGCTGGAGCGCGACCTGCAGAAGTGGTCGGATGCTGGATTCGGGGTACCAGATTTCCTCGACTCATTGCTGCAGTTCCAGCCACAGACCCAACGCATCGACGGACTGATGCATTTGGTTCTTTTCCCGATGTACACCCAGAACGGGTCAACGAACCGTCACCTCGAAGCAGTGCTGGTCCAGGTCATGTGGCCCGAGTTCATCGCGAATCTGGAAAGCAAGGATTACACGAACGCGCTGTTCGTGCCGCTTCGCTTTGTTGATTTCACCGATGGCTACGACACGAACTCTGCGGTGCTATTCCCTGAATCCGTGGCCATCCGCGAAACTCCCTCGTTCACGTGGGGCGCCATCTTCCAAGACCGTGAAGCCGTACGCTTCCGCAAGGTCCTGCAGGCAGCCGCTCAGATCACCAACTTGCAGTTGCCAGAAGATGCAGCCGAACTATTAGTCGATCAGCACCTGAGCGAAGAAACCTTCATCATGTGGGACCTGATCCACGACCGCACCCACATGCGTGGAGATCTTCCCTTTGACCCCTTCATGATCAAGCAGCGCATGCCATTCTTCCTGTATTCCCTCGAAGAGTTGCGTTGCGACCTGACCGCCTTCCGTGAGTCCATGAAGATCGCTATTGATCCAAAGACCGATGCGAAGACGGCGAAGATGGCCAAGCTGGTGCAGTACGCGGTGATCTTCGATCGTATTTTCCGCTTTGCCATTACCGGTTCGCGAGTGCGCAACTACGACGGCCTGGGCGGTCAGATGCTGTTCGCTTGGATGCACCAGCACCATGTCCTGCACTGGACGGATACCAAGTTGAGTATCGATTGGGATCAAGTACCAGAAGTGGTTGCAGCCTTGGGGGATGCAATCGACGAACTGTACTGGAAGTCCATCGATCGTCCGAAGCTGGCTCACTGGCTGGCCGCCTATGAATTGGTTTCGGCAACGGTAACCCCTAACCCCGCCTCACAGTGGGCCAAGGGTCCCGATGCTTTGCCACTGACCGCTCCCCTGAAGGAAATCACCGACCAGGTGATGGACGACGAATTCCCGCTGTCGATGTTCTACGAGGCACTGAGCAAGAAGATGTCCAGCGTGATCGAGTCCACCAAGGGTATGACCGGCGCCACCGAAATTTAGCGTTTCTGCTTTAGGGTAGGAAGTGTGAGCAAAGAAAGATTTTTCTTGAACCAGAAACCACGATTAGTGCTCATCGCCGGGGCTACCTCGGCCTCCGGCGTCGCCTGTGCTCAGGCACTGACTGATGCCGGAGTACGAGTCATTGCCGTAGGAAGCAATCAGGCGCGCTTGGATGAACGACTCGGGGGTGTCGAAGCCCGTTATGAATGCGACCTGACGGATTTTGCGGCAGTCCTGCAACTGGCTGAACGTGTCCACGAGAGCTACGGAACCATTGACGGGTTGATTCATTTGGTCGGGGGCTGGCGAGGTGGCAAGTCCATCGTGGGTCAGAGTGATGAGGATTGGGATTTTCTGCACCGCAGTGTGCTCACCACCCTGCGCAATACCACTCGTGCCTTCGTGGATGACCTCGTCGGTTCACCTGCGGGCCGATTGGCGATTGTCAGCGCTGAAGCCGTGCAAAATCCAACACCGTCTAACGCCAACTACGGGGCTGTCAAAGCCGCAGCGGAGCATTGGGTGAACGCGATCGCGCGCTTGTTCAGCAAGAACGCCCCCAACGCGGCAGTGCTCAGCTGGGTAGTGAAGGCACTGAGTGAGAAGTCACCGGAAGAGACCACACTCGGTCACACCCCGGTGCAATGGCTCGCGCAGGCGGCCCTTGAGCTACTTTCCGATCAAACCGTTGACTTGAACGGCACGAGAGTAGCCCTGCCGCAAGCCTGAACCAGCCTGGTTCCCCTACGCTCAACCTGCCTCCGGCAAGTATTTCTCTTAACTTTAAGGACGTCACCACGATGACCACTCTTCACGATACCTCCGTGCGAGGATTTGCTTCTGATAACTACTCGGGGGTGCACCCGCGGATCCTCGACGCGATCGCCAGGGCCAATGGTGGGCACCAAATTTCCTATGGCGAAGACCAGTACACCGAAGCCCTAGGCGAGGTAGCACTCGAGGTCTTCGGCCCGGAAGCTACGATCTTCCCGGTGTTCAACGGCACCGGCGCCAATGTCACCGCATTGCAGTCATTGTTACCTCGTTGGGGCGCTGTCATTTGTGCTACGACGGCGCACATCAATGTCGACGAGAACGGTGCCCCGGAACGCGTGGGTGGTTTTAAGCTGCTCCAGGTTGCAACACCCGATGGCAAGCTCACCCCGGAGCTGATCGATCAGGAAGCATGGGGCTATGGTGATGAACACCGTGCCCAGCCTCTGGCAGTCTCCATTACTCAGGCCACCGAATTGGGCACCCTGTACGCCCCGGAGGAAATCAAAGCCATCACCGAGCACGCGCATCAGCTGGGGATGAAAGTTCACTTAGATGGCTCACGCCTATCGAACGCCGCAGCTGCCTTGGATGTCCCGCTACGCGCATTGACCACAGATGTGGGCGTTGACATCGTTTCCTTGGGCGGAACCAAGAACGGCATCCTGCTCGGCGAAGGAATTTTGACCCTGCGCAAAGAACTTGCCGATGATATGAAGTACCTGCGCAAGATGAATATGCAGCTGGGCAGCAAAATGCGTTTCATCTCGGCACAGCTGATCGAACTTTATGGTACCGAGCTGTGGCGTGAGCTAGCTGGTCATGCCAACTCTATGGCCGCCAAGCTGGCTGCGGCCGTTGAGCAAATCGACGGGGTACAGCTGGTGTATCCAACCCAGGCCAATGGCGTTTTCGCGCAGCTTCCGACCGCGGTGAGCGATGAGTTGCGCAAGCACTTTCGTTTCTACGACTGGGATCGTGCCGCAGGTGAAGTGCGTTGGATGTGTTCCTTCGACACCACCGAGCAGGACGTGGCCGAGTTCATCGCCAAGCTTCGCGAGCTGATGGCAGCGCATCGTAGCGCATAGCTTGAGAACCGAGTCCGGCGTGCCGTACCGCGCCTTAGGTACGGCACGTCTAGACTCAAATTGTGACCAATGAACGTCCTGCTTCCGCCATCCCCAGTGCCTTCGCGAAGGCCCTTGATGAGTTGTCGCACGCCAAGGTACGCAAAGAGCTGAAGTTCACCGAAATTCCAGCCCCTGGTCGTTTAGCCCCGTTCGCTCTGGCGCTTAGTGGCGACGTGATCGACGTTGTCTCCCCCGACCACGGGCCGCAGGGGCAGGAGATTGGCCGTACCCCTTTCTTGCAACCACAAGAACAGTTAGCCACCGGGCGTTTCATTCTGCTCTACGATCCTGCCGGCCAGGAACTTTGGAACGGACAGTTCCGCATTGTCACCTATATCCGTGCTCGGCTAGATCATGAGATGGGCCAAGATGCCATGCTGGCCACGGTGGCTTGGTCCTGGCTTGAAGACTCGTTACGTGAACGCGAAGCCTTCCACCACTCGGCTGGCGGGACCGCCACCCGAGTAATTTCAGAGTCATTTGGCAATCTTGCCGGGGAACAAGACCATATCGATATTGAACTTCGTGCCTCATGGTCCCCTGACTCGGATAACCTCGGCCCGCATTTGAGTGCCTGGGCAGATTTGGTATGCACCTTCGCCGGGTTGCCGCCATTGCCCGAAGGCGTGCAACAACTGCCGCACCGTCGCCTCAGTTAGCGGCTCAAGCGCTGTGGGCTAGGCCAGTTGGAACTAGAATGAAAGCATCATGCCGAATTCTGACTCCCCCGCTAGCGAATCATCCACCACTGAGATTGAACCTAACCCACCGGTACTGACCCCGCTGACCCATCCTCGTGATGGTGTCCCGGAGGTCATCAACACCCAAGTTGCCCTGCGTCGTGCTGTGCGCGAACTGCGCGCCGGAACCGGTGATCTGGCCGTTGATACCGAGCGTGCCAGTGGATTCCGCTATGGGCAACGGGCCTTTCTGGTACAGATTCGTCGCGAAGGTGCCGGCACGTGGCTGATCGACCCCGAAGTCTTAGATGACCTGACTGAGCTACGCGACTTTATGAATGAGCAGCCGTGGATTCTGCATGCCGCGACCCAGGATTTGCCATGCCTTCATGAACTAGGCATGTCCCCTACCGCGCTCTTTGATACCGAATTAGCTGGTCGGCTCGCTGGTTTCCCCCGGGTTTCGCTGGGCACCATGGTGGCAGAATTACTGGGCCTGCAATTGGCCAAGGAACATTCGGCGGTAGATTGGTCCACCCGCCCGCTACCAGAATCTTGGTTGAACTACGCCGCGTTGGATGTTGAAGTCCTCGATGAGCTACGCCAGGAAATTACCAAGATCCTCAAAGAGCAGGGCAAGCTTGAGTTCGCACTCCAAGAGTTTGAATACGAGCGGAAATTACCTGATCCCCAGCCCGCTGATGAGCCGTGGCGTAAGCTTTCGGGAATCCACAAGCTCAAGTCTCGACGCAATCTGGCGATCGCGCGCGAGTTGTGGCTCTCACGCGAATCCCTGGCTCGCACCCAAGATATAGCTCCTGGGCGGCTCTTACCCGATCGCGCGATTCTCGCAGCCATTGAACAGAAAGCCTCCAGCGTTCCGAGCTTGCTGCAGATCCCGGGGTTCCATACCCGTCACGCAAAGCGCGATGCTCCCCGCTGGATGGATGCCATCTCACGCGGCCGCAACACTCGTGACCTACCCGAGGTACGTTCGGCAAAGACTGGATTACCGCACCCTCGCTCGTGGGCGGAGAAAAAACCTGCAGCCGCCGCCCGTCACGAGGCAGCCAAGGAAGTGCTCAGTGCAGTCAGTGAGCATTGGAATATTCCTGCCGAGAATCTTTTGACACCAAAATACCTGCGTGAGTTGTGCTGGAATCCGCCGGCGAGAATCAGTGAGCAAGCTGTCACGCAAAAGCTTGCCTCTCTGGGGGCTCGTCAGTGGCAGCAAGAGCTATTAGCGGCACCGTTTGCGCAGGCATTTGCGGCCATTTAAGGTCTTCTAGCAGCGCCCTGGAGCCCGGGCAATTTTCGCCTGTGATGTGTTGCACTTGCACTTCAAGTTACTCCTGAGTAACCTATGGTTTAGGTCACAGTGATGCTGGCCACTGCCCATCGATGGGCAGCATGAACCAACCCTCAAGGAGCCCGACGGTGAGTGCCAACGCTTCGACCGTACCCAATACCGTGCACCCTTCGCTCGAAAATCGCGATGTCGTGTTTATCGATGGAGTCCGTACCCCCTTCGGCAAAGCTGGCGAAAAGGGTATCTACCATGGAACCCGTGCAGATGACCTAGCCGTCAAGGCCGTGCGCGGGTTGCTCGAACGCAACCCGGAAGTTCCCGCCGAGAAGATCGACGAAATCTCCATTGCAGCCACCACCCAGTCCGGCGACCAAGGACTGACCTTGGGCCGCACCGTAGGACTGCTTTCCGGCATTCCCAAGTCGGTTCCCGGCTTTGCCATTGACCGCATGTGCGCCGGCGCGATGACTGCAGTCACCGCTACCGCAGGCGGCATTGCATTTGGCGCCTACGACGTCGTCGTTGCCGGTGGCGTTGAGCATATGGGTAACCACCCGATGGGTGCCGGTGCCGACCCTAACCCACGTTTCCTTTCGGAGAAGATCGTGGACCCACAGGCACTGAACATGGGCAATACCGCCGAGAACCTGCATGATCGTTTCCCTGCGATCACCAAGGAACGGACAGACCGATATGCAGTTGCCTCACAGTCCAAGCTTGCCAAGGCTTACGAAAACCAGCAGATCCAGCCAGATCTGATTCCCGTGGCTGCCAAGCGTCCCGGTGAAGGCTGGGCCGTGAACACCCAGGACGAGCCACCTCGCCCCGGCACCACCATGGAATCGCTGGCCGAACTGCGCACACCATTCCGTGCCCATGGACGCGTCAGCGCCGGCAACGCCGCCGGACTTAACGATGGTGCTACCGCTGCACTACTGGCGAGCGGTCAGGCAGTTCGTGAGCTAGGACTAGAACCTAAAATGCGCATGGTTTCCTTCGCCTTTGCCGGCGTGGAACCAGATGTCATGGGCTATGGCCCGGTTCCTGCCACCGAAAAGGCTTTGGCCAAGGCGGGGCTGAGCATTGATGACATCGGCCTCTTCGAAATCAACGAGGCCTTCGCCGTTCAGGTACTCTCGTTCCTCGATTTCTACGGCATCGACCAGGACGATGAGCGAGTCAACCGCTACGGTGGCGCTATTGCCGTGGGTCACCCACTGGCCTCCTCCGGTGTTCGCCTGATGACCCAGCTAGCCCGCCAGTTCTCCGAAGACCACACTGTGCGTTACGGAATCACCACCATGTGCATCGGCTTGGGTATGGGCGGCACCGTCATTTGGGAAAACCCTAATCATCCAGATTTTGGCAGCAAGGCGTAAGGACTAAAGACCATGACTGCAACCACCAATAACTTCGCGACGGTCGCGGAATTGATGCATGATGAGACCGTCACCCACTCCTACGTCAGCGATGTAGCATTGCCAGGGGGCAAGACCCTAGCCCTGCTAACCCTAGACAACGGACTAGACCACAAGAAGCCCACCACCCTGGGCCCCAACAGCTTGCTGGAACTGCGAGCCACCCTTGAAGGGCAAGCAGCCCGCGCTGAAGCAGGCGAAATCCACGCATTGGCCATCACCGGCAAACCATACTTCTTGATCGCCGGTGCTGATCTTTCCGCAGTGACCAGGCTCAACGCCCCAGAACAAGCCACCGCGATGGCTTCCTTGGGTCACTACACCTATGAACTGCTCGCAGATCTCGGTGTGCCCACCTTCGCCTTCATCAATGGCCTTTCCCTCGGTGGCGGTCTAGAAATTGCCTTGGCTTGCAATTACCGCACGGTCAGTACCGCTGCAGGTGCGCTGGGACTTCCCGAAGCCTTCCTTGGTCTCATTCCCGGCTGGGCCGGCGTCTACCGACTGCCGCGACTGGTGGGTCCAGAAAACGCGTTGAAGGTGATGATCGAAAATCCGCTGAACAACAACCGAACTCTCTCCGGACCGGCCGCCTTTAAGATGGGCGTTGCCGACGCGATCTTCGAACCAGCAGACTTCATCGAACACTCCACCAAGTTTGTTGCTGACGTTCTGTCCGGACAGACACAGGTTCAGCGTCCTAACGAAGTGGATCCTAGCGACCCTGAGGTGGCACGACGCTGGCTGGAGGCAGCAGATCAGGCCGAGAAGTTTGTTGATGCAAAGCTCTCCGGTGCCGCACCTGCTCCCTACAAGGTCTTGGAAGTATTCCGCAAGGGCATGACTCTCTCCCAGCCAGAATCAGCTGAGCTGGAAGTAGAAGCACTGACCAGTCTGATCCGGACCACCCAATTCCAGAACACCGTGTACGCATTCTTGGACCTAGTCCAGAAGCGTGGACGGCGTCCAGCTGGAGCACCAGATGCAAAGCTGGCACGCCCAGTCTCCAAGGTAGGCGTTGTCGGCGCCGGACTGATGGCCAGCCAGTTGGCGCTACTCTTTGTCCGCCGCCTCAACGTCCCAGTGGTCATCACCGACCTGGACCAGTCGCGCGTGGATAAGGGTTTGGCCTACATTCATGGTGAAATCGACAAACTGCACAGCAAGGGTCGGCTGAGCCAGGATGCGGTCAACCGCGCTAAGGCACTAGTGACCGGATCGGTGACCAAGGATGCGTTTGCCGATGCAGACTTTGTTATCGAGGCCGTATTCGAAGAGCTCAACGTCAAGAAGCAGGTGTTCGCCGAGGTAGAGGCCGTGGTCTCTCCTGAGTGCATCTTGGCCACCAATACTTCGTCGCTGTCGGTGACCGAAATGGGTCGGGATCTCAAGCACCCAGAACGCCTGGTTGGCTTCCACTTCTTCAACCCTGTCGCTGTCATGCCACTATTGGAAATTGCAGCCACGGAATGGACTAACGAGTCTTCGCTGTCCACTGCTTTTGTGCTGGGCAAGAAACTGAAGAAGACCACGGTCAAGACTCAGGACGCTGCGGCGTTTGTCGTCAACCGAGTTCTGCTACGGCTGATGAGTGAAGTTCAGGCAGCGTTTGACGAGGGTACCGATGCAGTAACGGCGGATACAGCGCTGAAGCCAATGGGTCTGCCAATGAGCCCGTTCACCTTGCTGGCCATGGTCGGCTTGCCAGTGGCGCAACACGTCAACGAGTCTTTGAACGCTGCTTTTGGAGAGCGTTTCGAAGTTTCAGAAAACCTGCAGAAGCTGATCGACGCAAAAATTACTTCCCTGTGGGTAAAAAACGAGCAAGGCGAACAGGTCCTGAATCCTCAGGCCGAAGAGTTGCTCGTTCAGGGTTCAAACCCTTCCACCAAGGAGGAGATTCTTCTTCGCGTGCAAGATGCTCTCGCACAAGAAATTGGTTTGCTTCTTGATGAAGGTGTTGTCGCTGAGGCAGCGGATGTTGACCTGTGCATGATCACTGGCGCTGGTTGGCCAATGCATCTAGGCGGAATCACCCCGTATCTGGATCAGGTTGGCGCGTCCGAGCGTGTGAACGGTAAGAAGTTCAATAACTAAATTCCGTCATCTGCTTTGGGCTCCATTCCACACGGAATGGAGCCCAAAGTTGGTTCCGGGCGACGAAGCAGTTATTTGATGGATATTCCCAGGCAAGCACTCGAGCATCCCGTTGAACTGAAGGTCATAAAATTAGGCTCATCTCTTAGCACCGGCACAGGCTGATCTGTCACAATAAACCCATGACTGACTTCGCTCAACCAGCACGCCGCACCGTCATGTGCGCTTCCGCTGCCCTAGGTTCCGTAGCTTTGTTAACCGCCTGTGGCGACGGGCATTCTGAAGCGCAGGCTCCTGAAGCTTCGCCGGTCCCTTCCCCCACTGGTGAGGGGCAAGCGGTGATAGCTCTTTCGGAGATAGAGGTCGGTGCGCGAGCTACGGTACAGGCCAAGCATTCAAGCGGTGCCGAAATTCCTGTGTTGCTCTTCCGCCCGGATGAAAAATCGGTCCTTGCGTATTCCAGTGTCTGCACGCATCAGGGCTGTGTCGTCACGACCAAGTCCACAAAAGAGGACTTCTTCTGCGCCTGCCACGGCTCACGCTTCCAGCCTTCGGACGGAACCGTGACTGACGGTCCTGCAATCGCTCCGCTAGGACGCTATGCCACTGAGATCAAAGATGACCAGGTCGTTGTCTTTATTACCGAATCATAATCAGTCGAAAACTTCATAACAGAATTCGAGGCTGCAACCCATATGGGTTGCAGCCTCGAATTCTGTTAGTTCAGCAGCTTAGAAGAGCGCTACTTTTTGTGGCGCTGGGAAAATGGCGTCCAGTTCAGCACGTTCGTCATCCGTTGGAATCCAACGTACTGCCTTGGCATTCATCTGAATCTGTTCAGGTCGCGTGGCGCCAGCGATCACCGATGTCACCGGTTCTTGCGCTGCCAGCCAGGAGAACGCCAACTCGATAGGTGCCAAGTCGCGATCAGCGGCAAACTGAGCGAAACGATCAAGCTGTTCAAAGTCAGTGGTTTCAACTAACTGCTGACGAGCATGAGTCAGACGGCTTCCTTCCGGCGCATAGCCCTTGGAATATTTTCCGGTGAGCAAGCCATTAGCCAGTGGGAAGTATGGAAGCACACCGAGGCCAAATTCTCGTGCGGCCGGTAGTACTTCGAGTTCGGCCCGGCGGTCGATGAGGTTGTAGTGATTCTGTGCCGAGATGAATCGTTCAGTTCCGAGTTCACGGGCCACGTACTCGGCCTGGGCGATCTGCCATCCAGCACGGTTCGAATGACCGATATAACGGACCTTGCCACTGGTTACCAGATCATCTAGGGCGCGAAGTGTCTCATCGATGGGCGTGTTAACGTCCGGGGTGTGGAACTGATACAAGTCAATATGATCGGTGCCCAGGCGCGACAGGGAGGCTTCGACTGCTTTCATGATGTAACGGCGTGATCCCCGGGCGTTGAAGTCCGGCCCGTTAGCACCACTGACGTCCATACCAAATTTGGTGGCGAGGACAATATCATCGCGATTTTTGCCAAGGGCTTTGCCCAAGCGTTGTTCAGAAAGGCCAGCGGTCTTACCGTAGTTGTCGGCGACGTCGAAGAAGGTGATACCGGCGTCTAAGGCTGCATGAACAACAGCATCAGTGCCTTCCTGAGATTCAGTTGCGGTACCGGTTCGTCCCAGATTGTTACAGCCTAACCCGACGACGGAAACGCTCAATCCACTGTGGCCTAGTTGACGGAATTCCATGTACACCTCACTGTTTTTCCTTCGCCGCTTTTCTGCGCGACCTTATACCCATAGGCTATCGGGTAGGTGCCATGACCGAAGAGTTCAAGACACAATTCACTGCATTGCATATTTATCCATTAGGATGGAAACATGTCTAAAGTTCTTACCAATCTTCCTGTAGGTGAGCGCGTCGGAATCGCGTTCTCCGGTGGCCTCGACACTTCGGTGGCAGTAGCTTGGATGCGCGACAAGGGCGCCATTCCATACACCTACACCGGTGACCTCGGCCAGTACGACGAACCAGATATCGACGCCGTTCCTGGCCGTGCACTGGAGTACGGTGCAGAGAACTCGCGTCTGGTTGATTGCAAGCCAGCACTTGTCGAAGAAGGGTTTGCTGCACTTGCCTGCGGTGCTTTCCATATCCGCACCGGCGGCAAGACCTACTTCAACACCACCCCACTGGGTCGCGCGGTTACCGGCACTCTGCTGGTTCGTGCCATGCGTGAAGACGGCGTGGATGTTTGGGGCGACGGTTCGACCTACAAGGGTAACGACATTGAGCGTTTTTACCGCTACGGCCTCATGGCCAACCCTAAGCTGCGCATTTACAAGCCTTGGCTTGATCCTAACTTCGTAGCTGAGCTCGGTGGCCGCCAGGAAATGTCCGAGTGGCTGCAGGAGCACGGTTTCCCTTACCGTGACTCGGCTGAAAAGGCATACTCGACCGACGCCAACATCTGGGGTGCAACCCACGAGGCTAAGACCCTGGAACTGCTCAACAGCTCGATTGAATCCGTTGAGCCAATCATGGGCGTGAAGTACTGGGACGAAAGCGTTGAGATCAAGACCGAAGACGTCTCGGTTTCCTTCGTCGCCGGTCGCCCGGTAGCTATCAACGGTCAGGAGTTCACCGATCCGGTGGCTCTGGTCAACGAAGCCAACATCATTGGTGGACGTCACGGTCTGGGCATGAGCGACCAGATCGAGAACCGTATCATTGAGGCTAAGTCGCGTGGCATCTACGAAGCACCTGCCATGGCACTGCTGTACATTGCCTACGAACGTCTGGTCAACGCAATCCACAATGAAGACACCGTGGCGAGCTACCACAATGAAGGCCGCCGCTTGGGTCGTCTGATGTACGAAGGTCGCTGGTTGGACCCACAGGCTTTGATGCTGCGCGAATCGCTGCAGCGTTGGGTTGGCTCGGCCATCACCGGTACCGTCACCATTCGCTTGCGCCGTGGCGACGACTACACCATCGTGAACACCGAGGGCGAAAACCTCAGCTACCACCCAGACAAGCTCTCGATGGAGCGCGTAGGCGATGCTGCATTCGGTCCGGTTGACCGTATCGGCCAGCTGACCATGCGTAACCTGGACATTGCCGACTCCCGCGGTCGCCTGGAACAGTACGCCAACATGGGTCTGGTCGGTGGCACCACCGCGAAGCTCGTTGGTTCACTGGAAGCCGGCGGAGCAGACGACATCGTCAACGCCACCGCTGTGGATAGCGATGATCTTGCTACCGATCGCGCCATTGAATCGGCTGCCTTCGACGCTGGCACCGACTAGGGTCTGCCGCTAGATAAGCAATGACCGGCGCTACTTCTCAGGAAGTAGCGCCGGTCTTTTTGCTTATGAACCCAGTTCTCAGCGGGAGAATCCGTTCAGAGCGGCAAGGGACTGCAACGCCATGATGAATCCAATCAAGGCCAGCAGCCGAAGCGAACCGTGGATGAAGGCTCCGGCCTTGGTGTCCTTCGCAGGAAGCTTGAATACTTCATCCCCCAGCCATGTCACCAAGGTGATCAGGGTTCCGATCAGCGCGACTTGTTCCTCCGGCAGTGCCATCGATTTGGCCATGGCCAATCCGATGGCAATTCCTGCCACAGCTTGAGCCAGCACCCACAAGCCCCGCCTCATGCGCTCGCGTTTGGCAGGTCGGGGTTGTTCCGCCGGGCTCATGCTTCCAGCAGTGCCAGCAGCGGGCTGATCGCGAGGGTGAAGCCAACCAGCGAAACCATGCGCAGGATCAGACGGACCCGCGCACCTGGCTTGGAATTAACCGGTGGCAAGTTGAACCCATGCTCGACGATCCAAGCCGCCACGGCTACCAGCACACCGGTCAAGGCCAGCTGCGCCGGTGCAACATCTGAGAATAATGACGCAATCCCGATGCCGATGATGGCACCGATAAAGGCCTGGAATACGAGATGAAGCGGTGTGCGCGTGGCACCCATTTGCGGCGATTTGCGAGGGGCTCCGGGAGTTTCATCCCGATCTTCCTGTGGAATCATGTCTCCTAATTTCCTATGTCAATTCTGCCGATGAGTCTCTGGCTGCTTCGGTAAGATCCTTGCGGAGCAATACACCGCTGCCTCCAGTGAACCAAACGGATCCAAAGTGCTCGGATCTGGTTACCTCCTCGAATCCTGAGGAGCACTGCAAGCGCAGTGATTCGATATTTCGCGCATTGACAACGCACCAAGCCTGCTGCGCTCTCTGGGCGATCCAGGCCAGTCGCGTAGCTGTCAACCGTGATGCATAACCGCGCTGTTGGAATTCGCGGGCGATTTCGACGCCGGAAAGGTAGTATCCCGCTGGAGCGGAATCGTCGTTGGGATCCCACCAGGCCGCTCGGCCCCACCCGATGAGACGACCGCTCTCGTCTTTGAGCACCAACTGGCATTCTTCATCCCCGAAGCGCGATGGTTCCGAGGATCGTCCTAGCGATCTGGAGAGCAGGCGTATGGCTTCATGGTCTGAAGCCTTCATCGGCACTGGCTCAAAGGCGCTCATTGCTGCTTAGTCGAGGGTCATTGGCTTGGGCGGCATGGGATGAACACTCTTGATCTTCCCAGGCGTCGCGTAATCGGCGGTGCCAATGCTCATCTTGGTGAAGTCCAGCTTCGCTTCGCGGATGCAGGTCTTGATTGCGGCAACGGCAAGCTTTGGAGCAGGAGTGAGGATGCGGATGTTCAACTTGCGCGGTGCGAAGTCACTCGATTCCACTGTGCCCAAGCCACGCCAAGCCAGGTGACCGGTCAATGCTTCCTTGGCTTTCTTCTCCAAGTAGCGATCGCGTTCGGTACCCGTCGCAGACTTCAACGAGTACTGCACGATGACCCACGACTGGTCTTCGTCCTGGATTTCGGCATAGCCCTCATCGGAGCATGCCTGCAGGAATCCTGCGAACAACTCGTCGGCACGGTCGTTATTAACGTCCTGAACGTCGCTGGTGGTGGACATGTGTCCCACGCTGCCGTGGTTGATGACGAACTGGCCTACTTCTTCATCTTCGAATTGCTGGAACCACGCCTCACGGAAGTGAAGTACGTTTTTCTCGTCCAAACGGTAAGTGCGAATAATCGCCATTGGTTTCCCTTTACAGGTCAGTAGAACAATGAGGTGCTGGGTTTATGCGTTGTGCAGCTGGTTGGCTTTATCCAGCCAATGCTGGCGGTGCGAATGGTTGAATGGAGGTTCGTCCCGGCGTACGGCATCAAGCAGTGCGCCGCTGGCTGCCCGGATCTCGGCTTTGAGTTCCTCGGGGTAGCCCATGGACAAGCCGTGCTCCTCGAATTCGTCTTCATCATCGAGGAAGGTTCCGCGGCTCCGAGACCGGATGACATCAAGATCAAGGTCCACCGAGTTCACTTCCCAGCCGCCCTGTTGCAATGGACGCCATCCGATGCCATGGGACAAATCGATGTACACATCAAAATCGTCAGCGTGATCCGCATAAAGGGTGGCGACCCATGAACCTTCAAAGGGAATGAGGCACAGTGCGTTGGTCTGGGCCAGATGCGCGGCACCAGGCCTCGCGACCAGTGATCCGGCCGGCTGGTGCAACCAGTGGCCGTGCTCGTCGCTTCCAAGGTAAAAGCCCGGAACCACCCAGTGGGGCAGCCCGTTGTATTTCCACGCGCGGGCAACCACCAAGGCACCAAAACTGATGTCCTCAGGATTGCGCGGCAGATCTACGGGGAAACCGTGCAGGTTGCTCATAGCTTGGGAATCTGTCCAGTGGGCAGATCCTGGCCCGGCAACGGACGGGCAAACGGAACCTTGGTACCAAGTACCTGTGCGAGGGTATCGCGAGCTACCTGCTGCGCGGTGAGTCCGACTCGTTCGAGCACCTCGGAGCGTGAGCCGTGCGCCAGGAATTCAGTCGGCAGCCCGACTTCGTTCAGTGCTGTGTCAACACCTGCCGCGCGCATTTCAGTGCGCAGGCGCGATCCGACGCCGCCTGCCCTTACGCCGTCTTCGATGCACACCACGATGCGGTGCCGTGCTGCCAAGGAAATGACGGACTTCGGCATTGGCAGCACCCAGCGCGGATCCACGACTGTTACGGATACGCCCTGGCTGTTCAGCCGCTGGGCTACGTCCAGGGACAATTCGCTCATGGCGCCGACGGATACGATCAGCACGTCCGGTGCAGCCCGGTCCCCCAAGCGGGCCAATACGTCGACGCCATCTGGCAGGCGGTCTACTGCATCAATGGGTTCACCGACGGAACCCTTGGAGAAACGAACGACGCTTGGCGCATCGTTGATATCCAGTGCCTCGCGCAGTTCTTCGCGGAGTCGGGTGGCATCGCGCGGCGCGGCCAAATGAAGATTCGGCACGATCTGGGTCAAAGCCATATCCCACATGCCGTGGTGGCTGGCGCCATCTGGACCGGTTACGCCTGCACGGTCAAGGACGATGGTCACCCCTGCTTTGTGCAGGGCGACGTCCATGAGCAGCTGGTCAAAGGCGCGGTTGAGGAATGTTGCGTAGACACACACCACTGGGTGCAAACCACCGAAGGCCAGGCCTGCCGCGGTGGTCATGGCGTGCTGCTCGGCGATGCCAACATCGATCACGCGTTCGGGATGTTCCTGCGACATTTTCTTCAGGCCCACAGGCTGCAACATGGCACCGGTGATGGCAACAATGTCATCGCGCTCATTGGCGACTTGCGCGATCTCCTCGCCGAAGACGCTGGTCCAGCTTTGCGCGCTCGGCTTCGAGACTGGAAGACCGGTAACCGGGTCGATGATGCCCACCGCATGGAACTGGTCGGCTTCGTCGGCGCGAGCAGGCGCGTAGCCGTGGCCCTTTTCGGTCAAGGCGTGCACGAGGACAGGTCCAGAATATTGCTTTGCCTGCTGCAAGGCTTCTTCAACGGCCCGCTGGTTGTGGCCGTCAATTGGGCCAATGTACTTCAACCCCAGGTCCTCGAACAGACCCTGCGGAGCCCACCAGTCCTTGATGCCCTTTTTGGTGGCATGCAGGGATTTGTAGGTGAATCCACCAACAGGACCCGAGCCCTTGAGCTTGTCCTTGAGCTTTTCCATCGCCGTTTCGTAGGCAGGATGCGTGCGGAACTTATCGAGCTGCTGTCGAAGGCCGGAGAGCTGGTTTGCCAAGCCGCCGATGGTTGGGGCGTAGGAGCGGCCATTGTCGTTGACGACAATCACGGCTTTGCGGTCCTTGTCGGCCGCGATGTTGTTGACGGCTTCCCAAGCCATGCCACCGGTTAGGGCGCCATCGCCGACCAGCGCCACTGCATAACGGTAGTTGTTGTGCGTGAGCTTGTTGGCGCGGGAGATGCCGTCAATCCACGACAGTGACGACGAAGCGTGGGAGGACTCGACCACGTCATGTTCTGATTCGGCGCGGTCCGGATAACCTGAGAGGCCGCCTTGCTGGCGAAGGGATTCGAAGTTCTGGCGCCCAGTGACGAGCTTGTGAACGTATGACTGGTGGCCGGTGTCGAAGACGATGGAGTCTTGTGGCGAGTCAAATACGCGGTGGATGCCCAAGGTCAGTTCGACGACGCCGAGGTTGGGTCCTAGGTGGCCGCCTGTGCGTGCCACATTGTCAATGAGGAAGGTGCGGATTTCGTCCGCGAGCTCATGAAGTTGTTCCAGGGTCAGCGCCCGCAGATCGCTTGGTTTTTTGATGGTCTTCAGCAAAGACACGCTCGTCCCCTTTACAAATTCGCCCGTGGTGGCCGTGAGCCCATGCGAAATACTTAGTCTACCGCGTTGGAAGCTTCTTCTATTATCCGCCACTGCCGGAGATAGCGCGAATTTCTGGGCAATGACCTTGAATACCTTCCACCTCGTTGATGAACAGTGCGTATTTATTCGAACCTCGCCAGCGCCTCCTGAATCATCTGGTGCCCTTGCGCCTCAAACTCATCGTCGCCCACTTCGTATGCCCAGATCGCTGTGCCGACCGCTTCCCGCAATAACATGATCGACCATGCCGGTTCCTGCCGAGGATCTTCGCCGTAGCCTTCCAGGAATGCTGATTCCAGCGCTGGGAGTTCTTTGAACTGTTGGCTGGCCAGTCGTGCGAAGTCGCTGGCTGGCGGACGGAAATCGAACCTTCCAAAATCGATAACGCGCAGGCGCCCTTCTTCGACTAGCCAGTTTCGTGGTTGCCAATCCCCGTGGGTTGGCACAAGGACAACGCCTTTCGGAAGGTAAGCACCTAATATGCGTTCCATCTGCTGGCAATGATTCCGGCTAATTCGATGTTGCAACGACAATAGGTGACGGAATTTTTCGGTCAAGCGCGACTCGTAGTGATGGTCGAAGTGCTGAGTTTGTTGATGGAAGACCTTCAGCGTGGCCCCTGCTTGATGGTAGATGTCGGGACTATATTCATGGCGTGTACCCACGCATAGTGTGCCAGGTAAATACTCCAACACCATCAAACGCAGTTTTTCGTCGTGGAACAACATTCCCGCAGCGAGGCCAAGTGATTTCAACGTACCGGTGTATCGTCGGTGTGCCTGAAGCTCACGAGAAATATGATGGTTTCCTGCTCCCCCAGTTTTGAGAATGATATCGCGCTGATCCGACCGCAGACGAAGAACTTTTGTGTCGGTGAGATTCCACGAAAGGTCGCGAATAACCTCAACATTTCCCAACCAGACACGAACCTGTGCTGCTTGTTTAGTGGTTAGATACTTTGCAAGATCATCGACCATCATCACGGACCCTTTGCCCATCATCATTGGCCGATGGCACTAGAAAGACCACGTGTTCAGGGCTGACGTAGCCGGTGGTCGAGCCGAATCGCTGCATCCCCAATCGTTCGCACAGCTGTAGCGACGGGGTATTGCGCGGGTCGACAATGGCGAGAATTTCTGTAGTCACGTTCCGTTTATTGGCATAGTCAAGCACGGCGCGGGCGGCTTCCATGGCGTAGCCTTGTCCCTTGGCATCAGCGTGCAAATGCCAGCCAATTTCCCTGGGCTGATCCGCCAGGCCCATGCCGATCAACCGCTGCATTTGTTCGCTCATCGGCTTGCATAGAAGGTTACCGACGAGCTCACCGCCGTTGCGCAGGGTTATGGCCCAAATACCTTGCCCATGTTCACGAACAGCGCGACGTCGAACAATAATAGTGGCTGCTGCTTGTTCAAAGGTCGTCATGGGCATTGGATCCGGTCCCAAATATTGCACGGTTTGGCTGCGCGATACCAGGTCAAGCAAGAACACGGCATCTTCTGGTTCCCAAGCGCGCAAGATCAATCGCTGAGTGTGAAGTTCTTTCACAGATGATCCTTTCTCGCCAAGATATGGCCCAAAGTTCAGCCGTGGACTGTGCATCGGACGGCTACGCTAAATACATGGAACCGAGAGAACCATCAGATTCCACAGCCAGGCGTTATTCCTCTCTAGCCGAAGCATATATCGAGCTTTTCGGACGCGTCGAGCAAGCTGAGGCAGAAGATCTGGAACTGATCACCCAGTGGGCCCAGGAACAAAGAGGACCGGTTCTGGATGCAGGGTGCGGCCCCGGACACTGGACCCACGTGATTTCCGGGCCTGGTCGTCCTGCCACCGGCGTGGACATGGTGCCCCAATTCTTAGAACACGCCAAGTCCAGCTACCCAGATTGCACTTTCCAGCAGGCAGACATGACCTCCTTGCCCTTCCCGGATGATAGTTTTTCCGGGGTCTTGGCGTGGTATTCGATCATCCACACGCCACCAGAAGACCTGCCGTCAATTCTGAATTCACTGACGAGGGTCCTGAAACCAGGCGGAGACTTATTGGCGGGCTTTTTCGCAGCCGAGAAGATCCAGCCCTTCGACCACAAGGTGGCCCCAGCGTGGTACTGGCCTGTCGCTGAATTGTCTGAGCTTATGGCCAATGCCGGTTTCACCATCATTGATCACGCAACACGGGATCGCGCTGGAGCCCGTCGCCACGGGCAGATCGTGGCCCGGCTCGAACGCTGAGGTGTTGAGGGATTAAACAGAATTGAGGCCCAAAGCTAATGCCTTGGGCCTCAAATCTTGGGTGTTGCGTAACTACTTGAGAGTCACTCCGACAGGTGCCGGGGTGGTTCTACTAGTTAGCAGCAGCGATCTGGCGCAGTACGTACTGCAGGATGCCACCGTTACGGTAGTAGTCAGCTTCACCTGGGGTGTCGATGCGCAGAACTGCGTCGAACTCGGTGACCTTGCCGTCTTCAGCGGTTGCGGTAACCTTCAGGGTCTTCGGGGTGACACCGTTGTTCAGTTCGGTGACGCCAGAGACTGCGAAGGTCTCGGTACCGGTCAGACCCAGCGAGTCAGCGTTCTCGCCCTCTGGGAACTGCAGTGGCAGAACGCCCATACCGATCAGGTTCGAACGGTGGATACGCTCGAAGGACTCGGTGATGACAGCCTTGACACCCAACAGTGCGGTGCCCTTAGCAGCCCAGTCACGCGAAGAACCGGAACCGTATTCCTTACCGCCCAGAACAACCAGCGGGGTGCCGGCAGCCTTGTAGTTCTCTGCAGCATCGTAAACGTATGCCTGCGGAGCACCTTCCTGGGTGAAGTCGCGGGTGAAGCCACCCTCAACACCGTCCAGCAGCTGGTTCTTGATGCGGATGTTAGCGAAGGTACCGCGGATCATGACTTCGTGGTTACCACGGCGCGAGCCGTAGGAGTTGAAGTCCTTGCGATCCACGCCGTTCTCGATCAGGTAGCGACCAGCCGGGGTTTCCGACTTGAATGAACCTGCAGGCGAGATGTGGTCGGTGGTGACCGAATCGCCCAGCTTGAGCAGAACACGAGCGCCGTCGATGTCCTGTACTGGCTGAGGCTCTGCGGTCATACCCTCGAAGTAAGGTGCCTTACGTGCGTAGGTCGACTTCTCGTCCCATGCGAAGGTGTCGCCCTCTGGGGTATCCAGTGCCTTCCAGCGATCGTCGCCGTCAAAGACGCCGTCGTAGCCCTTGGCGAACATGTCCTTGTCGATCGAGGAATCGATGATTTCCTGAACCTCGACAGGCGATGGCCAGATGTCCTTCAGGAAGACATCGTTGCCCTCGGCGTCCTGGCCCAGTGCGTCGGTCTCGAAGTCGAAGTCCATGGTGCCAGCCAGTGCGTAAGCGATGACCAGTGGCGGGGAAGCCAGGTAGTTCATCTTTACGTCCGGGTTGATGCGGCCTTCGAAGTTACGGTTACCCGAGAGCACTGCGGTAGCTGCGAGGTCGTTAGCCTGAATGGCCTCGGAGATCTCAGCGTCCAGTGGGCCGGAGTTACCGATGCAAGTTGCACAGCCGTAGCCAACAACGAAGAAGCCGAGCTTCTCCAGGTATGGCAACAGGCCGGACTTCTCGTAGTACTCGGTGACAACCTTCGAGCCTGGTGCGACCGAAGTCTTAACCCATGGCTTGGAGGTCAGGCCCTTGTCGGCAGCGTTGCGAGCCAGGACGGCTGCGGCCAGCATGACCGAAGGGTTGGAGGTGTTGGTGCACGAGGTGATCGAAGCGATCGATACCAGACCGTGATCCAGGGTGAAGGCGGTGCCATCTTCCTTGGTTACTTCCACGGCTACCGATGGGCGACCAGCGCCTTGGGTGTCCTCGGAGTCTGAGACGTAGTTGTGCAGGTCCTTGCGGAACTGTTCCTTGGCCGAAGACAGCTCGATGCGGTCCTGTGGACGCTTCGGGCCGGAAATCGATGGAACAACGGTCGACAGATCCAGCTCGAGGTATTCCGAGAAACGGATCTCGCGGTTTGGATCGTGCCACATGCCCTGTTCCTTGGCGTAAGCCTCAACCAGTGCGACGTTCTCTTCGCTACGGCCGGTCAGGCGCAGGTAGTCGAGGGTGACATCGTCGATTGGGAACATTGCCGCGGTGGAACCGAACTCTGGGGACATGTTACCGATGGTTGCACGGTTAGCCAGTGGCACTGCGGCCACGCCTTCACCGTAGAACTCAACGAACTTGCCAACAACGCCGTGCTTACGCAGCATTTCGGTGATGGTCAGAACCACGTCGGTTGCGGTCGCGCCAGCTGGGATCGAGCCAGCGAGCTTGAAGCCAACAACGCGTGGGATCAGCATGGAGACAGGCTGGCCGAGCATTGCTGCCTCGGCCTCGATGCCACCAACGCCCCAACCCAGCACACCCAGGCCGTTGACCATGGTGGTGTGCGAGTCGGTACCAACGCAGGTATCTGGGTAAGCGCGCAGGACACCGTTAACTTCACGGGTCATGACGGTGCGTGCAAGGTATTCGATGTTGACCTGGTGCACGATGCCGGTGCCCGGTGGGACAACCTTGAAGTCATCAAATGCGGTCTGACCCCAACGCAGGAACTGATAGCGTTCGCCGTTGCGCTGGTATTCGATTTCCATGTTGCGCTCAACTGCGCCCTCGAAACCGAAGGTATCGATCTGCACGGAGTGGTCAATGACCATTTCAGCAGGTGCCAGTGGGTTCACACGGGTTGGGTCGCCACCAAGATCCTTGACGGCTTCACGCATGGTGGCCAAGTCAACGACACAAGGCACACCGGTGAAGTCCTGCATGATCACACGGGCTGGGGTGAACTGGATTTCGGTGTTCGGCTGAGCCGAAGCATCCCACTGACCCAGTGCGTTGATGTGATCGCTAGTTACGTTCGCGCCATCTTCGGTACGAAGCAGGTTCTCCAACAGAACCTTAAGGCTGTAGGGAAGGCTTTCCGAGCCTTCGACTTTATTCAGTCGGTAAATTTCATATTCGGTTCCATTGACGTCAAGTACGCCCTTGGCACCGAAGCTGTCCACATTGCTCACGTGGGACTCCTCTCGCCAGACACTCAATTCTGTTGCACACGCACACTGTAATTCCAGTTAGGAGTTCCTAACTGAGATAGTCAGGGTCCTAGCGCGGCAGAGCTAAAAATAGTCTATCGCCAACTGTGAGAAAAAGACTCCTCGGAATAAACTTTCAGCGAAATTCGTGTCCGAACGGACGTTTTCAGCTGGTTAGTGGCGCACAAAGAGCCCAATGGACTCCATATGGTGCGTATGCGGATATAAATCGTGAATCTCCACGTGCTCTAATTCGTAACCACGCGAGGACAACCGAGCTATATCTCGGGCAAAAGAAGCCGGGTCGCAGGAGACGTAACAAATGCGTGATACACCGCTGGAGCCCAACTCTGCGGCCACCTGCTTATCAATTCCAGCACGTGGCGGATCAAGGACCACAGCATCCAATGCAGCGTCCCTGGCAACCTGTCGCAAAACTCTTTCAACCCGTCCACGAATCACCGTCGCCTGCCTGAAAGCTTTCAGATTCTTCTTCGCATCGGCATGGGTCCCTGGGGCACCTTCAATCGAAAAGACCCGACCTGCTTGGCCCACAGCCTTGGCCAACGGCAAAGAGAACAATCCGGCACCGGCGTAGAGGTCAGCAATCTGCTCACCCTTGGAAGGCTCAAGCAGATCGATGACTCGTTCACTGAGCAAGCCCGCGGCAGCACGGTGCACCTGCCAGAACCCTTCACCGGTAATGCGGTACTTCTCCCCCAGGACCTTTTCGCTCAGCCATGGATTTCCGGCCAGAACCTGCAAGCTTCCTTTACCGTCAGCCGCAGAACCTCCCTGCTGGCTGAACGAGGCAACATTAACACCCTCGGGGAACTGCTTAGCGACCTTAGCAGCAGCCCCAGGCACAGCCTCGGCAAGTAGCACCAAGATGCTTTGATCATCGGCACTGGACACTGCAACTTCCACACGGTCAATGCCCGAATAGTCCACGCCATAAATGCCGCTATTTTCGATCGCTGGGTGGGCCAGAGGCATCGAATCAATGCTCGTAAGCTTGTTGCTTCGGAAACCACTCATCGCTAGCCGGCCCGAACCATCCACCGAATAGGACATACGGGTACGCCACCCGAGACCATCCTCGTTACCTTCGACGAACTGCACCGATGGGAAGTTGTAGTCTTCGGCCTTTAATCCTGCAAGACGGGTGAATTGCTCGGCCGCTACCTGTGCCTTGAGTGTGCGCTGATGCTCTAGGGAAATATGCCCGAATTCGGCGCCTCCAACAGGGTCACGGTGCTTCAGAGCGTCGGCAGCATTCCAGAAATGCGGCACTCGATGTTCGCTAGCTTCATGCACTTGGACAACATCACCGCGCCAAAACTTTGCCTCGGGCGCAGATTCGGTCAGGCGAACAGAGACCAGCTCGCCGGGAATGCCATGACGCACAAAGATCACACGACCTTCATGACGGGCTACCGTGTGCCCTCCGTGGGCGATATTGCCCAAACGAACCTGTAGCAGTGGTGTTTCAGTCATCTTTTCGTCTTTCATCAGAAGCAAGGTTAGCGATGTGCCGAGTACTCTTCAGTGGCTCCGCCACCAACAGCGCGCGAAGCGCTGAGCAAACGCCACGGCACCGAGGCGATCAGTACGCCTGGTTCATAGTGCAAACGGTTCTTCACTCGAAGTGCGGTCTGGTTGTGCACCAGCTGTTCCCACCAATGACCCACCACGTATTCGGGGATGTACACCACGATCAGTTCACGAGGTGACTCACGCTTAATGGAACGGATATGTTCGATCAGCGCACCAGGAATGTCTCGGTAGGGAGAGGCTAAGGCGGTGATAGGCACGGGAATACCTAAGCGTTCCCAGTCCGCAAGGGTTTTTTCGGTTTTGGCACGCTCGACGTCCACAATGATGGCTTCAAGTTTAGATGGCCGCGATGCACGGGCGAAGGCCATTGCCCGAAGTACGGGCTTACGAACCGTTGAGACCAAGACCAGTGCGTGCACTCGGGATGGCAACGCGGTCACCGCATAGTCCTCATCGACAGCCAGTTCAGCATCAACTTTTTGGTAGTGGCGCTGTAAGGAATCCATAATCAGCATCAGCACAATGATTCCCAACAGGGCCAGCCAGGCACCGTGAACAAAACGCGTCGCCAACACGACCACCAAGACCAAAACCGACAGGATCAGCCCTAGTAGATTGAGCATGCGTTTGCGTTGTTTAGCCGCACGTATCTTCCGATCCGCAATGGGCACCAGCACGCGCTTCCAGTGTTTGAGCATGCCTAACTGGCTAAGCGTGAACGAGACGAACACGCCCACGACATAAAGCTGAACCAACAAGGTGACATCACCTTGAAACAGCAACACCAGAATGATCGCAGCGACACCCAAAGACAAAATACCGTTGGAGAATCCTAGACGATCACCACGGGTTCGTAACTGGCGGGGCAAGAATCCATCGGTGGCCAAGTGGCTGGCTAAGAGCGGGAAGGAATTGAACGCTTGATTTCCGGCGAGCAACAACACCGCAATGGTCAACACGGAGACCAAGATGAGTCCCAGCGTATAGTCACCAAAGACGGCTTGTGCCAGCTGCCCTAGAACCGGGACTTGAACAAAATCTTCGGGAATCGGTGCACCGTTGAGTAGGAATGATTCATGCGGGTCCGCAACAACTTTGATACCGGTGGCTCGGGCAAGCATCAGGGTGCCGAGAGTGAGCACGCCGGAAAGTAGGCCCAACACCAGGAGAATGCGACCGGCGTTTTTGGCCCGAGGTTTACCCAAGGTCTGGACATTGGAGATTGGTACTTCAATACCCGTCAACGCTGCAGAACCCGTACTAAAAGCGCGCAAGATCAGTAACGCACCCACAACCCCATGCAGGCCGGTATCAAACTGTGCTTCGGGGACAATCGTAAATTCAGCACTCGGCGCCAGCCCCAAGTTTCCGGTCAGCGCCATGACTCCGCCGATGGCAATGAGCAAGAGCATTCCAGCAACAAAAAGATACACCGGTATGGCCAGTGTCCAACGGCCTTGCCCGGTACCGCGAAGATTGCCCACTACCAGTATGGCTACCAGCGCTGCAGCAACCCATGCCTTGTGCTCACCTAGAACGGGGAATATTGCGCTCAAATAGGCGGCTGCCGATGAGCTAGAAACCGCCACCGTCAGCACAAAGTCAACCAACAAGGCTGCGGCCACTGCAGTGCCTGGACGAGCGCCAAGGTTCTTTTTAACGATCTCGTAATCGCCACCACCTGAGGGGTACTCCACCACCGATTGACGGTAGGAGAGCACCAGCACCACGAGCACGACAAGGACTGCGACGCCCACTGCCGGGGAAAGCATCGTCGCAGCGATACCCGCCATTGCAAGGGTCAACAGAATTTCATCGGGCGCATAGGCCAAAGACGACAGGGCGCTGGAGGAGAAAATCGGCAACGCTACGTTAGGAGCTAACGGCTTCTTCTTCAGCTGCTCGGTGCTGAATGGCCGTCCTACCAAGATCCTCTTGAGACCATCAAATAATGCAGGCACGTCATAACGTTATCGCAGGTGTGCAAGGCACACGGGCGGTGCACCACCGATGAACTAGTGCCGAACAACGCTATTGTTGCATTTGGAGTACCGTTTGACGGCATTTCAACGAATCATCATTAGCAGCAATTCCAAGGAGCTCTCGGTGGCACATTTTGTGATTATGGGATGCGGACGCGTAGGCGTTTCGCTGGCCCATACACTGGATTCGGCGGGACATTCGGTGGCGATCATTGATCAAGACGCCCATGCTTTCCGTCGTTTGAGCAAGGATTTCACCGGCTTCACTGTCACCGGTCGTGGTTTTGATCGAGACACCTTGAAAGAAGCCAAAATTGATGGCGCCTATGCTTTTGCAGCCGTCTCTAGCGGTGATAATTCCAACATTCTTGCTACGCGTGTAGCCCGTGAAACCTACAACGTGCCTCATGTTGTGGCTCGCATTTACGATCCCGGACGTGCCGAAATTTATCAGCGTCTCGGTATACCTACGGTGGCTGCGGTGCGTTGGAGCACTGATCAAGTTCTGCGCAGAATCTTGCCTGATTATTCAATGCGTGGAGATTTCCGAGAACCTTCGGGGCGCCTGGTGCTCACCGAAGTCGCCCTCAACCGAGGTTGGTACGGCCACCTGGTCAAAGACTTGGAAGCCGCGTCCGGTGTGCGTGTCGCCTACCTGACGCGTTTTGGTGAAGGCACCATCCCACAAGGTCGCACTCGCCTGCAGGGCGGAGATTTGGTTCACGTCATGATGCGTATCGATCAACTCAAAGATGTCGAAAAGATTCTTGCCAGTCCTCCTGCTCCCCTGCCCAACGACTAACTGAGAGGCCCCCATGAAGGTCATGATTGCTGGAGCTGGTTCGGTAGGCTCCTCCATTGCCCGTGAACTGGTGGTCAATGACCACGAGGTTCTGCTCATTGATATCCAGCCCGAGATGGCCCAACGCGAAGACCTCGAAGGCGTGAAATGGTTGATCGGTGACGCCTGCGAGCTTGCCGTTCTGCAACAAGCACAGCTTGAAGACTACGACGTCGTCGTCTCTGCAAGTGGTGATGACAAGGTCAACTTGGTCGTCTCGTTGCTGGCAAAAAGCGAGTTTGGCATCCGCCGTACCGTGGGCCGTGTGAATAATCCAAAAAATGAGTGGATGTTCGACGACGCCTGGGGCGTCGATGTTGCGGTCAGTACCCCACGCTTGATGACTGCGCTGGTTGAAGAAGCTGTGGAAGTTGGCGACTTGGTACGCCTTCTGACGCTAAAGACCGGCGAAGTTTACATGGTGGAATTCACCGTGCCTCACGATTCCGCGCTGATCGGACGTACCATCGGGCGAATACCTTGGCCTCAGGACACCACCCTAATGGCCGTGGTTCGTGATAAGACCCCGTTCCCGCCAAGTGCAGATGATGTAGTTGAGGGTGGCGATGAAATCTTCTTCATCACCACCCCTGGGGCCGAGCCACTCCTACGTCGTACCTTGCGTGAAGCTACCCGTTAGTTTGTAACCGGGCCGGGCGTTCCGTCGGCTACGGTTTGTGCTGGCTTAGATACCAGCCAGGCAAACCACAGTCCGGCTGCGTACAAGGGAACACCCATAAGCCCACGGGCAACTCCTAGTGCAACTACGTGGTCCATGTAGTACATCGGTAGCTGCACTGCCAGGCGTAGGGCAAAAACGCCGATAATGATCCATGTTGCAATTTGGTAGCGCCGAAGTCGATCAGCTTTATTTCGCCATTCCACGCCTTCATTGCGAATGAACCCGAACAGTAGGCCAATCAGTGGCCACTTAATAACCACTGAAATCAGCATGGCCAGAAGGTACGCAGCAGAAGTGTAGAACCCTGGTATGTAGTAGTCCTTGGCATTACCGGTATGTCGTGCAGCGAAAGCACAGATCAAGATACCGATCAAACCAGAAGCAGACTGGATCAAGGTGGAACGTCTGGCCAGGCGAATGATCATGAAAATCACGCCAAGCCCGATCGAGGCAATCAATGCCCAAGTGAGGTTGCTGCTAAAGGCAAAAACTAAGATGAAGATAAAGCCAGGCAACACCGTTTCGAGGATGCCTCGAACCCCACCGACTGTGGAGAGCACATCAATCCCGCCATCTGCGTTCTGAGCGATGTTTGAATTCGCACCAATCATCGAGGCCAAACTCGGTTTAGCTTCGTCTTCAGGTTGCTGGTCCTTTTCTCGACCAGGTTCCTCGTTGTGCATTATGCCCACTTCCATATTTCAAACAGCCCCAAGGCTGCCCCGCCGCAGCGGAAAACAGGTTCCAACTATCCGCGAGGCACTGGAACGATAATGTAGCGCGGATTAAAGATCGTTGGGATCTGATCCACTGGCGCCACCATTCCCGAATAGGTGACTTTTACCCCTGGTTTGATTCCTGGAACATGTTTTTGTCCCATAAAAATCAAACGCACATGCGCGGCGGTGCCACGTCGTGCTGCTTCGCCACCTAATTTGTCGACTACCACTGCTTTTAGTAGCGGTGGATCGGTAGGGGCGGAATAGCTGACAGATTGGACGTAACCGGTGTGCTTGACCCTGCCCTTGGCGGGCAACTGGTCCAGCGAATCCAGACGCTGATAATTCACCGTTGGATCTGACGGGCCTAGATGCGCATCAACCGGCTTATCCTTCAACGACATGTTTAGCCGATCTGCGTGATCTCTGGACCGCGCTCGGGACGCTTGACCTCAGGCTGAGTTTCTTCCTGCACTGGGCGAGTTTGAGCATTGCTTGGAACACTCAGTGGCAGTAGTTCTGCTGGAGGCAATGGCTTGTCACCGCGATTGACAACAACTTCGCGCAGAATTCCATCCACAGTTGCTGCTGCTTCTTCGTTGGAGATGGCGTTGCCGCCAATCACGGCTCGCAGGAACCAACGAGGCCCATCAATGCCCACGAAGCGCAGAGCTACGTGCCCGGCGCGTCCGTCAGGCAACTGCTGTGGGACCTTGGCGAGGAGTTCTTCTCCATGTTCGCCATCGCGCTTGAAAATCTCACCGTTTTGGGCGGTGATATCACTTTTGATCTTGTCTCGGATCCCAGGCCACAAGGACTCCGATTTCGAAGAAGAGAAGGCCATGAGCTGCACGCGTGACTCAGCAATTTCCAGCGAAACAGCGATAACTCGCTTATTGGATTCCTCGACGTCCATTCGCACTTTGAGGCCGCTGACCGGCTTAATCAGGATGGACCCAAAATCTAGATACTCGTTAGTATCCTCGACGTCCTTGATGTCGTACGGGCCGCCTTTTGATTCGGTCGCACTAGCGTCAGTTTCGGTTGGTTCAACCGGTGCTTCCTGCTCTTTGGATTTCTTACGCTTGAAAATCATGGTGTCCTTAGAAAACTTATGTTTGCTATCTGCTGCACTTAGTTGGCGTTGAAGCCACCGGTAGAACCAAATCCACCGGCACCACGAGCTGTTTCTTCGAGGGATTCAACCTCGATGAACTGAGCCTGCTCAACCTTTTGAATCACGAGCTGAGCGATACGGTCTCCACGGTTGATGGTGAAAGCTTCTGCCTTATCGGTATTCAACAGCGTGACCATGATCTCACCGCGATAACCTGCGTCAACAGTGCCTGGCGCATTAACAACGGTGATTCCGTGTTTGGTGGCCAAACCGCTGCGTGGGTGTACCAGTCCAACGTAGCCGTGGGGAATAGCCAATGCGATGCCGGTGCGCACTAGTGCGCGTTCACCGGGTTCAAGAACCAGCCCTTCACGGGCATGCAGGTCAGCCCCCGCGTCTGAAGGGTGCGCATAATTCGGCACAGGAAGATCGCTGTCCAGCATCTTGATGGAAATCGAGATTGTTGGCTCACTCATCGGTTTGGTTATCCCCTAGGAGTTTTGTGAAGTGATTATTCGATAGTTATATTGAGTTAACTCTATCGTGAGTAGCTAGGAAAGAGCTGTCTCGCCGGTTGCGTTCTTGACTCAAAGAAATATTGCCTAGACTTGGAATCATGAGTAACACCAGCCCTGCGGCATCGAGCGTCCTTTACAGCGAAAAACTTTGGCCTTCAGCCAGCACTTGGATCTGGCCAATCATTATCGCGATAACCGCTGGTGTCGCAGTAGCCCCGATCAACACAATTCTCGGTTGGGGCGTCGGCGTAGCAATGCTCATTGCTCTAGTAGTGATCTTCCTTGTCCGTGTACCAACCATTGAAATCACTGATTCAACGGTCACCGTGGGTAGGGCTAGTATCGAACGCCAGTTCATCGGCGAAGTGGTAGGTTACCGCGGAGAAGAAGCCTTCAAAGAGCGCGGACAGAAATTGCATGGTCTGGCGTACATGCTGCTGCGGGGATGGCTCGATGGTGTGGTCAAAATGGAAGTTATCGACGAACGCGACACCACTCCATATTGGCTAACTTCTACTCGTCGCCCCGAAGAACTTACTGCTGCCCTGGGCGGCATCATGTATGAGTTCACCGAAGAGGGTAAAGCCCAAGCTGAAGCCGAAGATGACTCATCCGAGGCCACCGAGGACTAACCTCGATTCGTTCTCATGCTCACGAATCTAACTGAATACTGACTGATCCCCGGCGCTGACTATTTGGCGTTGGGGATTTATCCTTCGCACTCGCTACAGAATTTTTGGCCACTCTCTTCACGCACCAACTGTGTGCGGTGACGAACCATGAAGCAGGAAGCACAGGTAAATTCATCTGCCTGTTCGCTCAGGATTTCGACACTAGCTTCCTCTTGAGTCACCTCTGCGCCAGGCAAGGCGTAATCCTCAGCCAAGGAAATTTCAGACTCATCGATCAAGTTAGCCATCTGGGCAGTTTTACCTGCTTTAAGCTGAGCGATCTCCTGGGCTCGTTCCTCTTCTGAGATAACGGATGATGCAGCAGATTCCATTGCCATGATCGTTTTCGCTCTTTCCTACAAGTATTCTTCCGAGCCGGTAGCTCCACCAACGTGAAAACTCATACCGGCATAAAAGTATAACGTTCTTCACGCAAATCCATTCCTTCAAGCTCGTTCATCAGCCACCGGCTGAAGTATCGGGAAATAAGACGTGAAGTTGATGACGAATCTTGCGCCACACCCGGGGCGGTGGTAGGAATTCAGGCTTCAAGGTGGCAGAGTTTTACTCAGGAAATAGAGCGTGTGGAGGGTATTAATGCGTCAGCTGAGACTGGTAGGAATTCATGAAAATGGTTCCAGCCTTCAGGTCAGCAGTGACGACGGGATGAGCTATGAGCTTCCCGTTGACGATGCACTGCGCAGTGCAATGGCAGAAATAGCTCGTTCACGAGCGCCAAGGAATCGTGACGAGTCCTCGAACCACTCGCCCCGCGAGATTCAGGCACGCGTGCGCGCCGGCGCTTCTGCCTATGATCTGTCCCTTGAATGGGATGTACCAGTTGAGGACATCGTGAAATACGAGGGCCCGGTACTGGCAGAACGTGAGCACATGGCTGAGCTTGCCCGCCGCGTAGAGGTTTCTGGCCCACAGACCGACGCAGAATACCGTGAGGTCTTTGGCGAAGAGCCAGCCGATCTGGGTTCCATGGTGGTGCACCGTTTCAACCAGTTGCACATCGATAGCGAAACCGCTCGATGGAATTCGTGGAAAGATCCAGAAGGTCAGTGGATCATTACCGTTGAATTTGATTCTCCATTGCCAACGGAAAACGTCGAATCGCTGGGAGCCGACTCACCCGAGGCGACTGAGAATATTGCTCGTTGGGCATTCACTCCTGCACGAAAAACACTCAAGAACCTCAACCGTTGGGCACAAACACTCAGTGAACAGGTTGCACCAGAGTACTTTCGCCCAATCTCCGCGGTGAACCATTCGGAGCCAGAACCACCCGCTTCGAATACCCCTGAGGTTGATGAAACTGAAGAGTTGGTCACGCTACTCAACGCTCGTCGTGGACAGCGGCCTAAGGATCAGGACCCAGAGCGAGAGTCCCGTTTTAACGACATCATCGAACGTGGCATGAGCAAATACGACGCTGATGAAGATGATTCGTTGCCTCACCTTCCACAGGGAATTTCGCCTCGAACTTCTCAGTTGGTTGTGGTCACCGATTCTGATCAAGACGACTCAGGCTCCGATGACAAACAAAATGATGCCAACAATGACGATTCTTCGCCACGCAAAGCGAAACGCTCATCAGTACCGAGCTGGGATGACATCATGTTCGGTAAACGCAAAAAGGATACGGATTCCTAGCTAGGACTCCTACCGATTAAACGCGTTCGGGCAACACCGGTTGGTGTTGCCCGAACGCGTTTTTCATTTTGTCCGATGAATCAGCAGTGGAACGTAACGCTCCCCCGCTGTCAGCGATCCATGTTGCCCAACCATCTCGAAGGCCATGGGCGCTACGCGGCGTGAATCGTAAAAAGCTATCGATTCGGCAGCTAGGATCATCAGGTCGCCGAGTCTGGCTCGATATTCGGCAGAGATCGGACCAAAATATCCACGATCTATGGCTTCTTCTCGGGTCATGATCCATGCCTTGGCCCCAAATTCGTTGTGCCATGCACGTTGTACTTTTAGCCGGGTCGCTTCATCAGTCTCTGATGCAAAAGTCAGCTGCACCCCGCGCGGTTCCCCGCTAGTCAGTTCCACGCCTTCAATGAGTTCCGGATACTGGCTATAGTCGATTCGTTGCGATTGTGGAACATCGACCATCCCGTGGTCGCCGGTGATCAGGACCGTGGTTTCTTCTGGCAACCGAGTCACCAGGCTCTTAATGACGTAATCAAGTTCTTCCAGCGTCTCACGCCACTGGGTGGAGTCAACACCAAACTTATGTCCGGTCTTATCCAACTCGTTGAAGTACGTGTAGACCAGCGCATTGCGGTGTGATTCAAAAACGGTATGTGTTGCCCGCGCACGAGCCATCGGTTGGTTCGCCGCAACAAACTTCGGACCACGCAGTGAGGCCCGAGTCAGAGCAGACTTAGCAAACATCGGAATCGAAACGGTTGCGACATGGATTCCGTGCTCAGCTACCTTTTCGAAAACGGTAGAGCGAGTCTGCCAGGCTTCTGGATTCAGGTCGCCTGGCCACCCGCCAAGTTGATTAACAACTCTTCGCCGAGCAGGATCAACCACGTCATATCCAAGCATGCCGTGTTCGCCTGGGGCGACACCGGTAGCGAGACTGCTCAACGACGTTGCAGTCGTGGAGGGGAAGCCCGTGCCTAGCTTACGTCCATCGGCAAACAGCGAACGTAGAAACGGCGCGTGACCAACATGGCTCTTGAGCTGATTCCAGCCCAGCCCGTCAACCATGATCACCACGACGCGTTTGGTCGGCTTAAAACTTAATGCATTCTCAAATCCAGGAACACCCAAGGCTGCCGCAGCGGATGGAAGGATTTCAGAGAGTGTCGCCTGACCATACAGTGGTGCCTCGGGTGTTTTTTGAGCTGGCACCGGAAGATCAGTTGTATTCAGAGGCTCGTTGGAGTTCAAGCGATCGTTGCCAATCGTAGACGTACCGCGAATTCGCGCGCCTTGTTGACTGCGCGCTGCCCGTCAGCTTCTGCGCTTACCCGAATCACGAGATCTTCGGGCTGGGAAGTACCGTTGAGTCCATGGTCAGCCTCGCATTGAGGATCACCACATGCAGCCGGCGCCAGATCGATGCGCTTAGTTCCGCCCCATGACATGCCAAAGGTCAGTTCCTTCACCGAATCCGCTGAGGAATAATGCTGTGGCTGGTGGTACACGTAGCTCGTTGCCACCGAAGAGATGCGCGAGAGTGCAATCATTTCGACAGAAACCTGAGCCATGACTTCAATGCCATGTTCATCAAGTTGCTGGTCATCGACGTGCAAAATGAAAAGTACTTTTTCGCTCTTCACCATGACAGTAATATGTCGGTGCACTTCGGTGTGATCGAAATGAGTTTCCAGATGTACATAGTGGTCAAGTACAGGCTGTCCGGTCATGGCTTCTGCAAGGACATCCTGGACCATCTGCGGGTAAAAGCCCGCCCGCACTAGATCGTCGAGAAGCTCAGCACCCGGAGCAGTCGAATATGTTGGAGAACTCATAGGTCAAGTCTACTCAGTAGCTACTACCAATTCACGTTTTACTACTTAGCTCAGCTCCTTAGCGCCCTCCGTACACTGTCAGTACGTTGCTCTGCGTTGCTGATCTGGATATTGACTGAGAGGACGCTCAGCGACGTCGTAGCCACCGAAATTGGCGCGAATTTAGCCACAGTCACTTCAGGATGATTGTCCTTGAACAGCGACACGCGAGTAATAAAGTCCTTGAGCGCCTTCAGATTCACTGGAGCAAGGCCCTGATATCCCAATAAGCGCACGCTGCCACGCGGTCGGCGAATCAGTTGTTCTAGGTCATGTGCTGAAAGCGGAGCGACGCCATGAGCCCAATCGTCCAACAGGTTCACCGGATCACCGCTGAGCCCAAAGGAGATCACTGGACCGAGCAGCGGATCTTCGACAGCTTTAACAACACAGGCTTGGCCAGCAGGAGCCATGCTTTGAACTTCGAGAGTTTCAACGCCATAGGTCTGCATCAACAACTTCATGTGTGTGAAGTTCGCTTCCAAGCTCTGCTTGTCAGGAATGCTCAACCGAACGCCGCCCAAGTCCAATCTCTGGCGCAAATCGGGATGATTAGCCTTCAGTGCCACTGGCCATCCGAGTTCATCAGCAGCTGTTATAGCTTCCGAAACCGTATGAACGACCCGTGATCCATATGTCTGGATCCCATAAAAACCCAAGAGCTTTTGTGCCTGAGCTTCGGATAGCTCAAATAGGTTGGTACCGGATACTGAGGTCACTAATTCTGCAAGATACTCAGCGGCTCCATCGACATCAATTCCCTCCGGATCGTCAATGGATTCGTAGGGAACATCAACCCACTGCTGATATCCGTAGGCCTTTGCCAAGGCACCAATAACCGTGGTTGGTGAGGTATATAGTGGAACGCCTTGTTTCACTCCACCGGTTATTTCCGTGTCGGATAACCCTGGTACTAAGGCCACGACTGGCTTGGGTTGGTCAAGGAATTCACTAGCCACCTTCAATACGGCCGAGGTTTCAACCCCTGAATATGGCAGGTGCGCAAGAACCACGGTATGTACATCTGGATCATCGATGAGTTGTTGAATGCGACGACGAATCATCGGGACCGCCCGAGACTGCCCAACGCTGTAATCAAGTTCTTCGCCGTGGATAACCGTGTTGAGATTCCGGTCCTCGGCCACATCACAAATTACCTCTGCGATGGTCATTGAATTTGAGATGATCGCGACGTTTGGGCCCTTAGGTGGCGGGAAGACTGACAGTAGTGAGGTGACATCCAACAATTCTTCCGATGAGCGGACTCGAATCACTCCGGACTGACGCAAGATCGCGTTCATCGCTCCAGCAGGGGCTTGCCCCACACGAACAGAATGACCCGGTGGCAGCCGGCGGCCCATAACATCTGTCTTGGCTACAACTACTGGCTTACGGCGCGCGAGCCTGCGGGCAATCCTGGCAAATTTACGTGGATTACCGAAGGACTCCAAATACATCGCAACAACATCTGTACGCGGGTCATCTTCAAAAAATTGCATCGCGTCATTGCCGGATACGTCGGCACGAAGACCGGCGGAAATGGCGCTACTCACGCCCACGCCCTGTTGAGCGCGCACACCCTGCAGGATCATTCCCATGGCCGCTGACTGACTGAAAAATCCAACATTTCCGGGAGTGGAAACTACTGCGCTTCCGGAGACATGGAGGTTGACCTCGGGGTCTGTGTTGATCAGGCCAAGGGAGGCCGGACCCACCACGCGCATACCGTTTGCTCGGGCTAAAGCAACTAGTTCGCGTTGAGCACTAACTCCTTGGGCTGATTCATATCCGGCTGACATGATGACCAAGGACTTTACGCCATGTTTTGCGCAGTCTTGGATGACCTCCATGATTCCAGCCCGCGGAATGCACAAAACCGCCACATCTACTGGACCAGGAATTTCTGTAACTCTGCCGTAGGCCACCATTCCGCCAATTTCCAAGGCGGCATCGTTCACCGCATAGACGCTGCCGGTATATCCTGATTCGATGATTCTCTCTAAAACATCATGACCGAGTTTTCCCCAGGTACGGCTTGCCCCTATCACCGCAATGGATTGTGGCGAGAGGAGTCCAGCAACGCTACTAGCTTCGGCTCGATGCTCCCGCGATTCGGTAACTTCACGGGACCTCTCTGTGGGACTGATGGAAAATTCCAGCATCACCACACCATCTTCAAAGTGTCTTGCGACTGCATACCCAGCGTCTGAGAATACTGTCAGCATTTTGCGGTTTTCAGGTAAGACTTCGGCCGAGAATTTTTCAATGCCATTTTCTCGAGCTGCTGCGGCCAAATGTTCCAGCAAAATAGATCCGATGCCCGTCCCCTGATACTCGTCAGCGACGTTGAAGGCGACTTCGGCTTCTTGCGGATCGTCAAGACGGTCATAACGACCAACACCAATGATTTTTGCTCCTCGCACCACAGTGAAGGCGACTCGATTCACATGGTCAACATTGGTGAACCGTTCAAGCTCTTTAGGGGTCAGCGACGACTTATACGTAAAATAGCGTAGGTAGACCGAGGTTTCAGACTGATGCTTATGCATCTCCTGCAAGGCCTGCGCATCCATCGGCGTGATGGGCCTTAAATGCGCTGTTGTCCCGTCCCGAAGAACAACATCAGCTTCCCAATGCGCCGGATATGCCGCTGAAAGTTTACGAACCACCATAGGCTTAGGATAGTCGCGACTTCGGTGAAGTGCCCAGAGGCAACACGAAGTATCGACAGCTCCAGCCGCACGACAGTAGATGAAGGACAAATAGAGTAATGGCTCGAAAGAAGTCTGAAGAGATTCCAGAGGATTTCGTTGAAAATATCGTCGATATTGACGTCACCAATGAAATGGAATCCTCCTTCTTGGAGTACGCCTACTCCGTCATCTATTCGCGCGCACTTCCCGATGCTCGTGACGGACTAAAACCAGTACAGCGTCGCATCCTCTTCCAAATGTCCCAGATGGGACTTCGCCCAGAAAAGGGCCACGTTAAGTCGGCTCGTGTCGTGGGCGAAGTGATGGGTAAATTACACCCACACGGTGACGCGGCGATCTATGATGCGATGGTTCGCTTAGCCCAAGATTTCTCGCTGCGACTTCCGCTGATCGATGGTCACGGAAACTTCGGTTCACTCGATGATGGACCGGCGGCTCCGCGTTACACCGAGGCACGTTTGGCTGCCTCCGCTGTGGCTATGACCGCGAACTTGGATGAAGATGTCGTGAACTTCATTCCAAACTACGACAATCAATTCACACAGCCAGAAGTACTGCCGGCCGCGTTCCCTAACCTGTTGGTCAATGGCACCACTGGTATCGCAGTGGGCATGGCTACGAATATGGCACCCCACAACCTTGTCGAGGTCATCGCGGCAGCACGCCACCTGTTACTTGAACCCGAAGCTACTGTCGAAGAGCTCATGAAGTTCATTCCTGGCCCCGATTTGCCATCGGGCGGTAGCATCATTGGTCTCGATGGTGTCAAAGATGCGTACCGCACTGGGCGCGGTTTGTTCCGTACCCGTGCAACGGTCGCCTTGGAGAAGATTTCAGCGCGTAAGTCTGCGTTGGTGGTCACCGAGCTCCCTTACGGGGTGGGCCCTGAAAAGGTGATCGAGAAGATCAAGGATGGTGTGAACAACAAGAAAATCGTTGGCATCTCAGATGTCGTCGATTTGACCGACCGGCACCATGGTCTGAAGTTGGTTGTTGAACTGAAGAATGGCTTCAACCCAAATGCTGTGTTGGCAAGCCTCTACAAGTTCACCCCGATGGAAGATTCCTTCGGCATCAACAACGTGGCATTGGTCAACGGCCAGCCACGAACCATGGGACTGCGTGAGCTACTCACCGTCTATGTCGACCACCGAATTGACGTGGTTCGCCGACGTACAGTGCACCGTTTGGCCAAGCGTGAAGACCGCCTTCATTTGGTGGAGGGCTTGCTGATTGCCATTGTTGATATCGATGATGTCATCGCTATCATCCGCTCCTCGGAGCAGACCAATGAGGCCCGTGAGCGGTTGATGACAGTCTTCGATCTGAGCGAGCCGCAGGCCAACCATATTCTCGAATTGCGCCTACGCCAGCTGACCAAGTATTCAAAACTTGAACTGGAGACTGAAGCAGAGCAACTGCGCGAAGAAATCGAGAAGTTGCGTGCCATCTTGGAATCGGACCAGTTGTTGCGTTCTGTCGTCTCCGACGAGTTGGAAGAAATGGCGGAAACCTTCGGTACGCCACGTCGAACGAAGCTACTCAAATCTGCGCAGCTCGCACCACTCAAGGGCACCGCGTTGCCTGAAGCTGTGGGTAGCGGTAAGCAAGCCAAATTGGCGATGGAAATTTCAGACAGCGCGTGTTGGGCACTGCTTTCGGCTACCGGTCAGATCGCGCGAACGAATGATCGCTCCGCGCTGGACTTCACGTCTGCACGAATCAAACACGACGTGCTTCTCTCGCAGGTTCCATCTAGCGCACGTGGTGAAATCGGTGCCTTGACTAGTACCGGTCGCATCATTCGCATTTCGTTGATTGATGTTCCAGTTCTTCCCGAGTCGCATGGCTTCCCGCAGCTAGCCCAGGGCGTTTCTATTGCTGAATTCTTGAAACTGCCAAAAAACGAAACGGTAATCGCTCTCGTGCCATTAAACGAGGTACTGGCCATTGGCACTCGAAATGGTGTCGTCAAGCGAGTCACGCCCGAATACCCGCTGAATCGTGACGAGTTTGAAGCAATTACCCTCAAGGATGACGATGTGGTGGTGGCCGCTTCGGTGGCCGGCGAAGACGACGAATTAGTCTTCCTCACCCGTGGTGCACAGTTGCTTCGCTTCCCTGCCTCCGCAGTGCGCCCTCAAGGTCGCACCGGTCGAGGCATGGCCGGAATCAAGCTAGGTGCCGACGACCATGTAATTTTCTTCGGTGTCGTCCCGTCTTCGGCACAAAATGCTGTGGTCGCCACGATTGCTTCGGGATCGCAGACTTTGCCTGGCGCCTCGGGCCAGTCGGTCAAGCTCACCGATTTTGCCGAGTTCCCAGCAAAGGGACGTGCTACGGCCGGCGTCCGAGCTCACCGCTTCGTCAAGGGCGAAGACCACCTGCAACTCGCTTACGCCGGGCAAGGACCGGCACGAGCTAGTTCTACTGCCGGTGTGGTTCGGGCACTGCCTACCGAGTTCGCGAAACGTGATGGGTCCGGTGCCCCGCTGGCACAGTCCATCAATATCCTCGGCGGATCTCTGAGCCCTAGCCAAGTCCCTGCAACGACAACGCCGCAGGACTCTACCGCTGAACCGCTTGATGCTCCAGTTTTGGATCCGCGTCCAAAGGTTGCTCCTGAGTTCAACCCTGGCGAAGATACCTTGCCATTCGATGATGGCGGCGTAATCCTCTAAAAAGGGGTTCTCACCGAAAGGTGCTGTAGCGGATCTACGGATCAGCTACAGCACCTTTTTGAGTTAATTGGTCATGCCGACTTTGGCGCCAAGGTCGATACGCGTGTCGCAGCTAGAAGCCAATCGTTCATCGTGGGTGATGAGCACTACCGTGCGCTCCTTCAATGCCCGGCGCAAAGTATTGATCAATTCAGCGGCTTCGTCCACTCCCAAATGCGTTGTTGGCTCATCAAGTAGTATCACTTGGTGTCCACCGAGTATGGCTCTGGCTACGGCCATCTTGCACCGTTGACCGCCTGAAAGGTTGTGCCCGCCCGAACCGATCTTGGTATCGAGTCCTGCTGGCTGAAGCTGGTACCAGTCGTACAGCCCTACTTGCTTGAGCACCTGAAGCAATTCGCTATCACTGCGTTGTTGTCCTTCGGGAACGCCAAGCATCAGGTTGCGTCGGATTGAGGAATCGAAGAGATGCGCTTCTTGTGGGCACCAGGCTACCGTGTTCAGCTCAGTATCTTGAATCGGGTGGCGCTCCCCTTTTTCATCAAGAACATTGAGTTCTCCAGAACGCACAGGCAACGCTCCAAGTAGTGCGGTGAGCAGCGTGGATTTTCCTGAGCCCGAGGGTCCAACAATAGCGGTCCACTGGTTCGGCTCAATTTTGGCCGTGAGGCCTTCAACGACGTTCGGTCCATGGCCGTATCCGAGGTTGAGGTTCTTCAGTTCAAATCCGGTGACTTGAGCAGCTGGCTCTGCCGAGTTATTGCTGTCCTGATTTTCGCTTCCTTGGCTAGCAAGCCCATGGCGTTCTAATTGTTGGGTCAGCTGTTTCAGTGCTTGCCCCTGCTGGACAGCCACCAGGGCGTTTGCCGCACTATCTCCTAAGGCAAGACTGAGCAGCACCGCTAATGCCGTCAAGGATGCAGAGCTATGTGATATCGAGGTCAACACGATGGCCATGACTACGCTCAACGACACGGCGAGCGCCGACGCACTTCCTTGGCCTAGGGCGTGAGTTCGCGCATCCTTGGTATTTTGTTGCTCCGCACTGTGCACCGACCCAACGACCGTCTCCAAAGAACCGTTGATCCGGAGCGCAGATTTGTGTCGCAAGATGCTCAGAATTGATTGGTTCATGGCCATTCGATGGTTCATCTGACGCACTAGGTGTTGCCCTTCGATCCATTGAACCAACCAGCGAACTGGGAAAACGAGCAGTATCCCAACGATCACCGCGCTGAATCCAAACTCTGGTTGGATGAGGAATAAGGCAATTGTGGAGACGACCCACAAAGCGATCGCCGATAGTGGAGGGAAAACGACGCGTGCCAGTTGATCGCGTAGTTCATCGACCTCGGCCAAGAGGAATCTTAGAACAACGGATGATCGACTAAAAAGTCCCCAGCGGGCTGGGTCAGCAACCATAGCGTTCCAGATCTTCTCACGTAGTTCCCCGGCGTAGCCAAGGACTGCGTCGTGGATGGTCAGTTGCTCTAGGTATCGGAAGGCAGCTCGGCCTATGCCCAGCGCACGCACCATGACAAAGGCGACGCTCAAATGAAGGATGGGTGGTTGGTAGCTTGCCTCGACGATCAGCCAACCGCTGAGCGCTGCCAAAGCGACCGCGCACACGATACTAATGGTTCCCCACACCACCGCTTTGGTGGAACTTCGGTAGTTTTTCAGCAGTTCACGACGCGGGTTGAACTTATTCTTGCTGTCTTCAATAGTTGCGAAATCTTGCAGTGAGTCGTTCATAGCAAGAACATCGTCGCGGGCAGACCAGGAGGAATCCAAGGTTGCGGCGGTCTGGTTTCCCTGTGAGCTGTTTAGCAACGGATCGTGGCTGGCAAGGAGAACTGCGCAATGTGGTGGGAGCTCGCCGAGGATCTGGCGAACCTCCGCAGCGTTCTTGTCGTCGAGGTGTGCCGTTGGTTCATCTGCTAGGAGCAGGCTGCAGTTGGGTTCGCTCTCCAAACGCAGTACGGCGCGCAGAACTTCTAAACGGCGCAGTTCACCAGGCGAATACTCGGCAATCTTGTGTCCGAGCATATGTTGCATAGAAAGGCGCTGCGCTAGCTGAGCAATCCGTTCAGGTTTCGCGTTAGGGATATCTTGGGCTAATTGATCTTTGCCGGTTTCCGCGTCAAATCGTGGATGCTGGCTGATCATGGCGATTGATCCGGAGATGCGAATGCTGCCCTGAATCAATTCTGGGTCAAAGGCACTATCACTGCTAAAGGCTTCGGCAATCACTGCCAGCAATGTCGTTTTGCCGGTGCCACTGGCCGTGGAGATGATGTGCCGCTCCCCCGGGCCCAGGGTGAGGTTGAAGTTCTCGTAAATTGGTTTGTCATGGACGTAGCCCACACGGAGATTCTCAATTTCCAGAATCTTGGTTGATTGTTCCTGTGCCTTGGCAAATACCGGAATTTGCGGAGCAACGGCCGTGATAGTCTTATATCGCTGGTACGCAGCGAGTCCGTCATCAGCAGCATGGTAAGCCGAGCCGACTTCACGCAGTGCTGAGAAAAGCTCGGGTGCCAGGATCAGGATGGTCAGCCCGGCAGATAGCTCGATGGAACCGTTGACCAGTCGGACACCAATAAAGACGGCTAATACCGCTACGGATAGTGTTGAAATGAGTTCTAGCCAAAAACTAGACATGAAGACGGTTTTTAGATTTGCCATGGTCGCGGTCCGGTACTTCGCGCCGACCTGCGCGATAGCGTTACCCTGTTGGCGAGCACGCCCCAACCCAAGTAGCGCTGGCAGGCCCTGGGCGAGTTCATAGAGTTGGTTAGCTAAGCGATCCAGTGATGATTGTGATTCTTTGAGTGTTTCTTGCGTGTGCATTCCGATGAGGGCCATAAATACCGGGACCAAGGGAATGGTTAGCACCAGAATGACTGCGCTAATCCAATCCAGTCGCAAAATGTAGATCCCCAAGAGCAAGGGAACCGCGGCGGCTCCGATCAGCGCAGGAATGAATTTCGTGAAGTAATCGTCCAACTTCTCAATGCCGTGGCTGGCCAAGGTAGCCACCATGGGAATCGAGTTTTGTGTTGCCGGAATGATGCTCGGATGAGCGGCTTCGGAGCGTAGTAGCCGTAGGCGCATTCGTTCTTTGGCTCCGAGGCCCATACGCCGGGCCCCCGCGTTCAATCCCCAGGCCGCAAGTGCCCGCAAGATGGCGCCAACTCCTGCAAGATAAAGAAGCTGCGCTTCGTTCTCGACACCGGATGCCATGTTGGCAATCCAAGTTCCCAGTGAGTATGCAACAAGGACCAGCCCCAAGGCCTTCAAGATTGAAAAACACGTCAGTACTGCAAATTGGCGTGGGGAGATCAATTCTTTGGGAAGAAACCTTGGGGCTGGCATATCTCGTCTTTCAGGAATGGTTTGGTTATTTGACGATTGACTTCACGCGGTGCGACTCGGGAATGTGTTCTTCACGAAGTCGTTTGCGGAATACCCAATAACTCCAGGCTTGGTACGCCAAGACCAGTGGTACACCAAAAGCAGCCACGATGCTCATGAGCTTGAGTGTGTACGGAGTGCTTGAGGCTGTTTGTATCGTGAGGTCAAAGGCCGAGTCCAAGGTGGATGGCAAAACCACTGGGAATGCGGCGATGAAAATTGCCGCTACTGCTGCCAACATGGTGACACCCAATGCGATGAAGGAGATTCCTTCTTTGCGAGCTCGTCCCGTCAGCCCTGCGACGACGAGTGCGATCACCGACAGCACGAGGCACAGCCAGGCAATTGCTGATTCGTTACTTGCGATCACCCAAACAGCCCAGAGCAGCAGGGGCAGTATTGCCACGGGCATCCAACGCCCCACGAGCTTTCCGGCTTCTTCACGTACCGGTCCGTCGGTTTTCAACCGCAGGAACGCTAAGGCATGAACCCAGCAGAATGCCACGACGGCGATTCCTCCGAGCACCGCATGCCATGTGAGCCAGGCGAACGGTCCTCCCACTCGGTCCCCGTTTTCGTTCAGTGGTAGCCCCAAAGTCGTGGATGCAAGCATTGCACCAACGCCGAAGGCGGCAACCAGAGAACCAAGGCCGAGGGCGAGGTCCCATGCTTTTCGAGTCGGCGCAGTGATGGCCTTTCCACGATATTCAATGGCGACTGCGCGGAAGATCAGCGCGATCAGTACAAGGGTCAGCGGGATGTAAAGCGCCGAGAACAGTGAAGCGTACCAGTGTGGGAACGCTGCAAATATGGCACCTGCGGCGGTGATCAGCCATACTTCGTTGCCATCCCATACCGGGCCAATGGTGTTCAGTAGCAAACGCTTTCGCTTTTCGGTGTTTCGGCCAAGGCCAATGAGCATGCCCACGCCGAGGTCGAATCCCTCAAGAAAGAGGTAGCCACACCAAAGTACTGCAATGACAATAAACCAGAGTGTTGGTAGCCATTCCATGGTTTTCTCCTTCGTTCGTGTGGCTAGTAAGCGAATGCCAAGACGTCATCGTCGTCATTGTCATCGTGTGTTTTGGAATGAGTGGAATCTTGATGCGTCTCGGATTCCAATTCTGGCATTGCCGAGGCGACGCCACCGCGGATATAGCGTGTGAGCAGCACCAGTTCGACTACCAGCAGAACTGCATAGATGGAGGTGAGCGCGATCAGTGAGAAGAGGAGTTCTCCAGCGCTGACGGTCGGTGAGACAGAAGCTGCGGTGTACATGAAGACCTGGTCTACGCCGCCCATTTGAGGGTTGGGTGCCACAGTGAATGGTTGTCGTCCCATTTCTGTGAAGATCCAGCCGGTGGCATTGGCGCCGAAGGGAGCGGCAATACCCAAGACTGCGAGTCGGGAGATCCATTTGTTATCTGGAACGGTTCCCTTACGGGTAATCCATAGGGCAATCGCAGCAGCTACTGCCGAGAGGCCACCGAAGGTGATCATCAATCGGAATCCCCAGTACGTAACTTCCATGACAGGCAAATAGTCGATTTCCTGACCGGCGTACTGGCCGAAGGATTCATCTTGCGGGTAGTACTTGCCGTATTTCTCTTGGTACTCAGGAATCAGCGTATTGACGCCTTTGATTTCGGTGGTGAAGTCACCGTTAGCCAGGAATGACAGGATTCCAGGAATCTCGAAGACTGCGACTACATCATCACAGTTCGTGGCACCGTGAGCTGTGATATCTCCCAACGACAATACTGAGAAGCCCGTGCCGTCGTGACAAGCAGCTTCAGCGGAGGCCATTTTCATAGGTTGTTGTTCAAACATGAGTTTGGCCTGTTCGTGACCGGTCAACGCCACGCCAAGGAATGCGACCACGGCGACGCTAGCGCCGATGCGCAAGGACTTGATCCAGACCTGGTAGTCGGTCTTGTCACGGTTCCTGCCTAGGCTCAAGTCCTCCCCAACAATGACTCTTCCGTTGGCGTCTACTGTGTCGATTCCTTCTTTGCGGCGACGGTAAAGGTGGAACCAAGAGATGCCAAGTAGAAAACCTCCGGCGACGGCAAAGGCACCGAAAAGTGTGTGAGGGAAGGTGATGAGTGCAGTGTTGTTGGTAAAGACTGCCCAAGCATCGGTCATTACGGCGCGACCGTCAATGAGCTCGGTCCCGACTGGATGTTGCATCCATGAATTAGCAACAAGAATAAAGTATGCCGAGAGCATGGTGGCCAATGAGGCGCACCAGATGGTTGCCAGGTGCAGGCGCTTAGGCAGTTTCTTCCAACCAAAAATCCATAGACCCAAGAAAGTGGATTCTACGAAGAATGCAAGTAGTGCTTCCATGGCCAGTGGTGCGCCGAATACGTCGCCCACGTAGCGGCTGTACTCGCTCCAGGCCATTCCGAATTGGAATTCCTGAACGAGCCCAGTAGCCACACCCATGATGAAGTTGATCAAAAACAGCTTGCCCCAAAATTTGGTCATCCGCAGCCAGTGCTCGTTGCCGGTGCGGTGCCAAATGGTTTGCAACACGGCAACCGTTAGACCTAGACCGATGGTCAAAGGGACCATCAAGAAGTGATAGACCGTGGTTATGCCAAACTGCCAACGGGCAATTTCCAGTGCATCCATTGAATCCTCAATTTATCGCGTGTGGAGACCGATCAAGACTTTTCTACGCAACGTAGAAATGCCTTCAGGTATCACCATAGACGATTTCGACAGCTTGTAGAAGTCGAAACCTGGAGATTCCACCCACATTATAAAAACCTAGTTACTACGAATGCGAGAGGTGAGAATCCGTAGAATTTTCATAGGATACGAGCCTGCTCATAGGTGCAGGTGAGCGTCGCACTTAGAGCCGAGCTCAAGCTTAAGTAGACACGAATACCTCACACTTTTACGCGTCGTAGAAATATTGACCGAAAATCGCTACAATTGGTGTTTCAAGCAGTGTGCTCGGGTCTAACTACTCGGGTACTCGGCGACAGTACTAAAGCAAGTGAGGTAAGACCTAGTGGCCAGCCTTGGCGATCTAGAACGTTCCGTCATGGATCTGCTGTGGGATTCCACAGAACCGCTCACCGCGAACGATCTTCGCGATGATCTCGCGGCACTTGGCACCGATGCGAAAGAACTCGCAGTAACCACGGTGCTAACCGTGCTTGCACGCCTTGAAAAGAAAGGGCTAGTTGAGCGCGAGCGCTCAAGCCGCCCACATCGTTACGCAGCTTCTTCTTCGCGAGAAGACCATACCGTTGGTCTCCTCAACGAAGCGCTGGGTACAGCACAGGATCGCGAAGCTGTACTTGCGCGATTCATTGGTGGTATCTCGGCGGATGAAGCAGCTTCACTGCGTGCTATCTTGGACTCTGTAAAGTCCGCATAATTTATTCAAACTTCGGGGACTGAGTGCTTCTCACCTCTTATTTCCTTGCGGCGTTGGCCATCGCATTAGCGTGGCCGACGCCGTTGGCCTTATCAAAAGCTAATTGGACCACCCGTGCACCGGTTCAAGCCGTACTCCTCTGGCAAGCCATCGCATTAGGCGGTGGTCTATCCATGATTGGCTCAATGCTGGTTTGGGGTCTCACGCCACTGGGTGATGACCTCATTTCGGCGTTGCAAGGTGGCTGGCGCCTGCTTAACGGTGATCCGAGCGTCGCCTATCCCGGGGTTGTTCATCTTTTTGCCTTGAGCACGGCATTCCTCTTCGGATTCCATTTGGTTCTGACCTTGATTCGCGCCGCATGGCGGACTTCGAGACAGCGAGCTAAACATCGACAGCTTCTGCGGTTGTTAAGTAACCCATCGGAGACTCGACCAAATACCCTAGTCATTGACCACGATATGCCCGTAGCCTATTGTGTCCCCGGGATATCGCAATCCGTTACTGTTCTATCTCGCGGCCTGATCACACAACTTACTTCTGAAGAACAGCAGGCAGTCATTTCCCATGAACGCTCGCATCTAGACCAACGCCACGACTTGCTTATCCTAGCCTTCACGGCATGGAATGAAGCCTTGCCTTGGTTGCCGACCTCTAAGCTGTCTCTTGAAGCAGTGCGTCAACTAATTGAAATGCTGGCCGACGACAAAGCACTAGAGAAGGTGAACCGGCAGACGCTGCTCAAGGCGATCATCACGGTTGCCACGGCAGCTAGCGATGTCGATAAAGTGTCATCAACCAACAACTCATCTAACGCAGAATTGGTTGGAATGCCTGGTGGTGAAGTTTCCTCTCGTCGCCTCCAACGACTATTGACTCCGGTTGCGCCGCTTAAACCCTTGCCTCGCTACTTGGTCTTGACCTGCACGATCCTTCTGCTGGTTTGTCCGACAGTTCTACTCGTGGCACCTCGTCTACTTGCTCGGTAATTAACCAATAGAATTTACGCCTTAAAGAATGAAGCCGTTGATTTGAGCAATTGCACCCATATCAACGGCTTCACTTCTACTTTTTAGACGTCGATCCGTTCGCGTTCCAAATCATCCGCGCCATCAATAATGAATTTCTTTCGTGGCGCAACGTCAGATCCCATAAGCAAATCAAAGACTTCCTCAGCGGCCTGCGCATGGTCGATACCAACGCGACGCAACATGCGGTGACGCGGATCCATGGTCGTCTCGGCCAACTGATCTGCATCCATCTCGCCTAGACCCTTATAACGTTGGATCGGTTCCTTATACCGTCTCCCGTCTTTTTCCAGCTGGGCAAGTAGCTTGTTCATCTCGGCTTCTGAATAGGTGTAGACCACTTCATTTTGTTTTGAGCCAGGATTGATCACTTCAATACGATGCAACGGTGGCACGGCCGCATAGACCCTGCCATGTTCAATCATTGGCCGCATGTACCGGTAGAAGAGCGTGAGCAACAACGTACGGATGTGCGCACCATCCACGTCAGCATCGGTCATGAGAATAATTTTCCCGTATCGAGCTTGCTCAATATCAAAGCTTCGTCCCGAACCAGCACCAATCACCTGGATCATTGCTGCGCATTCGGCGTTGGAGAGCATATCCGAAATAGAAGCCTTTTGAACATTCAGGATCTTGCCTCGGATCGGCAACAGCGCCTGGTACTCACTTGAACGTGCAAGGCGTGCCGTACCGAGCGCGCTGTCACCCTCGACGATGAAAAGCTCAGACTTTCCCACTTCTTTGCTACGGCAATCCAGCAATTTAGTCGGCAACGTCGAGGACTCCAACGCGGTCTTGCGACGCTGTGTTTCCTTGTGCATACGCGCAGAGACACGAGATTTCATCTCGTTGACGACCTTCTCCAACAAAGTGGAGGCCTCTGCTTTTTCGGCGCGTTTAGTTGAGCCCAAACGTTCGTTGAGCGCCTTCTCGACCACCTTAGACACAATCTGACGCACCTGCGGAGTGCCCAAGATTTCTTTCGTCTGTCCTTCGAATTGCGGTTCAGCAAGGCGCACGGTGAGCACTGCCGTCAGACCAGCAAGAACATCGTCCTTCTCGAGCTTGTCCTTCTGACCGAATTTGAGCTTGCGGGCGTTAGCCTCCACATTTTTACGGAATGACTTAAGCAGGGCTTGTTCAAACCCGGCGCTGTGCGTACCGCCTTTGGGAGTTGCAATAATGTTGACAAAAGTTCGCAGGGAGGTATCGTACCCAATCCCCCACCGCAAGGCCACGTCAACTTCGCAGACTCGCTGAACATCTTCGATATGGCTACGACCGTTGTTGTCGATGACTGGAACTTTTTCATGGAACGAACCGCTTCCCTGAAAACGCCAAATATCAGTAACTGGTGAATCACTGCTGAGGTAGTCGACGAACTCACTGATGCCACCATCGTGCTGGAAGATCTCCTCATGTGGACCTTCAGCTCCAGGTGTCCCTGGCAAACCGCGTTCATCACGAAGGGTAATCCGCAGGCCAGGGACTAAGAATGAGGTTTGGCGAGCACGATTCTGCAGATCCTCGTATGAAAACTTCGCATCTGGCGTGAAGATATGGTCATCGGCCCAATACCGGATTCGTGTACCGGTGACTCCGCGTTTGGCCTTACCAATGATTTCTGGCGGAGTCGCCGATTCATGTGGAGTAAAGGTCGCGTCAGCCTTCTTGCGGCCCTTGTCTGTAAATTTTCCGGGCTCCCCACGACGAAATTGCATGCCGTAAGTCTTGCCACCGCGATCAACTTCTACATCCAAACGCGCGGAAAGTGCGTTGACGACCGAAGCACCAACACCATGGAGTCCGCCAGAAGCGCTATATGACCCTCCGCCAAACTTTCCGCCGGCGTGAAGTTTCGTGAACACGACTTCCAGTCCGCTCAGTCCCGTTTTAGGTTCAACATCCACCGGAATACCGCGGCCATCGTCTTGAACCTCAACGGATCCATCGGCGTGCAGTACTACACCAATGGCTTGGCCAAAACCGCCCAGCGCTTCGTCAACGGAGTTGTCAATGATCTCCCAGAGGCAATGCATAAGCCCTCGGGAGTCGGTGGATCCGATATACATACCGGGACGTTTGCGCACAGCCTCTAATCCTTCGAGGACCGAGAGATGTCGAGCGTTGTAATTGTCGGATGAAGCCACTGGGCCTTTGTCTCCTACCTACATAAGAAAGAACGTCGTGAGTCCTATTCTAATCGTTAATGTGTTCGAATATTGGCTATTGTCCACCGACAGCGTGCGGTACAGATAGCTACGACCTTATCCACATCTACTACGCGGTGAGCGAAAGGCACCCCTTTTCGGGATAAAGTCAGAGCCCGAACTGGTTGTATAGAGTAACCATCAACTTTAGGAGGCTGGCAATGACTACTACGACCGCTAGTCGTGAACTAAACGCCCTCGACCGGTGCGACCGTTGCGGTGCACAGGCCTACGTGCGAGCCGTGCTGGCTTCAACCGGCGGTGAACTGCTGTTCTGCGCTCACCACGCCCGCGACGTGGAACCTAAACTGCGCCCTCAGTCTTCAGTTTGGCAGGACGAATCTTCGCGACTCTACGAAAAGCCGAAGGTCGACGTTAACGACTAACCTCGTTACTGACTAAACATACCGGTGGCTCAACGATCGTTGGGCCACCGGTTTTTTTGTTTTCAGACAAAAAATATGGCCAGCAGAACTTTTTGTTCTGCTGGCCATAAGTTTTACTGACTCAGTCGAGGTAGTCCCGAAGCACCTGGGAGCGCGATGGGTGACGCAGCTTCGACATCGTCTTAGACTCGATCTGGCGGATACGCTCGCGCGTCACGCCATAGACCTTTCCGATTTCGTCTAAAGTCTTAGGCTGACCATCGGTCAAACCAAAGCGCATTGCTACAACGCCCGCTTCACGCTCTGAGAGAGTATCCAGCACAGAGTGCAACTGCTCCTGCAACAGAGTGAACGACACTGCGTCGGCTGGAACGACGGCCTCAGAGTCTTCGATGAGGTCACCGAATTCCGAGTCGCCGTCTTCGCCCAGTGGGGTGTGCAAGGAAATCGGTTCACGACCGTATTTCTGAACTTCAACGACCTTTTCAGGGGTCATGTCCAGTTCCTTTGCCAACTCTTCTGGAGTTGGTTCACGGCCTAGATCCTGCAACATCTGGCGCTGAACGCGGGCCAATTTGTTGATGACTTCGACCATATGCACTGGGATACGGATAGTACGAGCCTGGTCAGCCATTGCGCGAGTAATCGCCTGACGAATCCACCACGTTGCGTACGTGGAGAACTTGAACCCCTTGGTGTAGTCAAACTTTTCAACGGCACGGATCAGACCCAAGTTGCCTTCCTGGATCAGGTCCAAGAAGAGCATGCCACGACCGGTGTAGCGCTTAGCTAGGGACACAACCAAACGAAGGTTTGCTTCGAGCAGGTGGTTCTTAGCGATCTTGCCGTCGTGAATAATCTGCTCGTAATCCCAACGCAAACGCTGGTCCATCGAGCCGTCGTCTTTCTCCAGCTTGTCTGCTGCAAACAGACCAGCTTCGATACGCAACGCTAGGTCGACTTCCTGCTCAGCATTCAGCAGGGCGACCTTACCGATCTGCTTCAGGTAATCCTTGACTGGGTCGGCGGTTGCGCCGGCAACCATGACCTGCTGCTGCGGGGCATCGTCATCACCGGTGGACAGGGTAAAGCCCTTGGAGTCGTCTTCAGGCTTAGAATCGGCACCATTCTCGGTACCCTCTTCGCCTTCGGCCACCGCTTCGGTTGATTCGTCCTGCGCTGCATTATCTGCAGCTACCTTTTTGGTCCGAGGCTTGGCCTTGGTAGCACGCTTTTTCGCCACAGAATTTTCTGCCGTTGCCTCGGTCTCGTCGACCTCAACTTCAGTTGCTTGACGATTAGCGTTCGTCTCAGAAGATGACACGAATAACCTTTCTAACGATGCGTTCCGGATGCACCTGCCGGTAACACCACTATGACCCTGTCAAGTCCGATGACGTCTAATCAATGACTAAACGCCGCAGGGCTGGCACATTGTAATCAACGCTTCAAGCCCGCCTTATGTTCCCTAAATCCGTAGATTTCAGGCAAAGGCAATTCGAACCTAACCGGGTCTGTTATCTCATTATCCATGAATTACCACCAAGACACCACTTGAGACACTCTCCCCATCGACCTTTCAGGAAAAGTTTGCGCGCCATGCACGTAGCTGATCGGTAGCCCAAGCAGGCATTACCCCGTGTTCCATAAGTCGCTGCAGAAGCCCCGCTAGTTCATATTCTGCGTTCTCCTTCACTGCTTGTTCTAGGAGGACCAATGCCATTGAGCCCCGACCCCTCGCCCATTCAACCCACGCTAATAAGCAAAGTAATGCTTGTCTTGGCTCTCCTTGAGCAACCCCTAAAAGATCACGGGATATCGCCCACAATCGATCTATACGTTCCCAGTCTGGCGCGTACCAGCCACGCCCCAACAAGTAATCTGCCAACGGGGCGATCGCACCCTCTCGTTCATCGATAGAGATTCCAAAGAGGACATCTAGCGCGCTTTCCAATCCCTCGCCCGCCAAAAAAGGCAGCAAGTCCCGCACAAGCTTTGTGTCCAATGAAGCAACATGAATTGAAGCTCGCGCGGGATCTGCATGAAGTTTTGCCGTTGCTTCGGTGAAGGGCAAAGACAGCGATTCATGCCATGCCTCCAACGACAACATGATGTTGGTTTCCTGCGTGCTGGCCATTTGTTGTATTTCCTGGGCATTCGACCATTTCGGGATCCCGGTGCCATCCCACGGTTTCTCCAGCGGGGCTGATCCTGCCAACACCATGGACAGGTTCGTCTCATTCGTATCGAGAGCAGGAACAAGCTGAACAACCGGATCTTGTTCGCTGTCATAGTCCCAGATTCTCGAATCCTGCCGACACCACGCATGCCGCAATCCAATTGTTTGACGCGCCAATGCGACTTCAAGCTCAGAAATGAGATTCGCGAAAGGCGCACTGTTATCCCCACTCGGATCGTCTGGAGCGTAGACCACCACAGCAATGTCCTTGATATTGGGAATTCGTTGCAGCAAGCGAGTTACCTGAGTGATCCACATTTTTAGATCAGATAGGTTCTCTGTCGGTGGAAGGTCTACCCTGAGCGTTGCTTCGAGCCGATCATCGTCGACGAGTAGCAACACAACAGAATTCTTTGGATGAAATCCCAGGGCATGTGGAACATAGGCCAAGATGTCCCGGTAGTTGGACAGGGAAATTGGATGTCGTTCTGGAGTAGTTGTCATGCACCCACGGTGCTAGAAATTGACTCTTACAACTCAACTACCTCAACCAATTGTGGAGAACCACAGCGCCCCAGTGACTGGTCCTATTGCTCAGCCAAAAAACGTCGTGCTTTGCGACGTTCAATCAACATGAAAGTAATGCCCACAGCAGCCATGACAAATTGGAATGACAACGCGATGCGGAATGATCCGAGGTTGTATAGCTCTCCGGTGGAACCGTCAGCTTTGTTCAGCATGTCTAGGATGAATCCGATGACATAAATGGTGATGAACGCACCAACAAAACCGCCGGTGTTTACTAACCCTGTTGCCGTCCCCAATACTCGTGGTGGGTTAAAGGTTCGCGCGAAATCGAATCCGATGACTGAAGCAGGTCCACCTGCTGCAACGGTAATCATCAAGACGATCAGCACCCACAGTGGAGCTTGTCCCGGCCACAGCAAAACTACGGCCCAGAGCGCCAGCATTAAACCGATGACGCCTAACGCGTAGTTTGAGCGATGTTCTGCGTGGCGCGCGGTGAGGGCACCGAGCATGGGCCCAACAACAACTGCGACAACAACGAAGATCGACATCAACCCTGAAGCCAACGAGCTGTCCAGCCCCTGCCCTTCAACCAGAAATGGGTAGCCCCAGGTCATCATGAAGGTGTTGATCATAAATGCAGTGGTGAAGTGCGTCCAGAAACCCAGACGGGTGCCAGGTTGTTTGAGCGCTTGAACAATACGTGAGTCTGAAGAGTACGTTCCTTGTCCTGGGCCGGTCCAGCTGTCGCCATTACGGACAAAGGCGATGGTGGTGATGAAGGTGGCGAAGGCAAATCCGGACATGGCCGAGAAAGCTGGGGACCAGCCGACATGCAGCAACATCATATGAAAAGGGAAAATACTGATCAGCTGGCCCAATTGGCCAAAAGTTCCGGTGAGCTGAGTGAGGACCGGAATTCTTGATCCGGAAAACCACAGTGGCAAGAGTTTGAGCACAGAAACGAAAACCATCGCATCACCGATGCCCACCATGACACGGCCAATCAACCCCATGGGAACGTTCACCGAGACGGCGAGGAAGGCCTGACCGGCGGCCATCAAGAAAGCGCCACAGGTGATCAAGATCCGGGGACCGAACTTATCGAGGAGCAATCCGACCGGCACTTGCGCACCGGCATAAACAATTAGCTGGACGACTGAGAACGTCGCAAGGATTTGAGCACTGGCATGAAAACGTTCTGTCGCTTCAATGCCAGCCACACCAAAGCTAGTGCGCTGCGATATTGCGGATATATAGGCCAGAATTGCGAATCCGTAAACCAACCACGCCTTGCCAGAATTCAAATGCGGTTGACTCACTAGTCTTGATCACCTGATGAGGTATCGTCTTGTCCGCTCCTTAGCCAATCATCAGTATTTTCGATGGCGGCCAAGAAGTCTTCAGCGCTTGCGCCCAATTCTTCGGCGTTTGGCATTTGTTTGTCTTCATCGAGCAATAGCGAACGTGGCTCATGCTCTTGAACATGCGCATCAAAACGTTCTTCAAATCCGTCAACCATCTGCCGAACGTCGTTATTAGCTTCCAGCTGTTCAGCCAATTGTTGCTCAACCAGACGCGCAGCTTCGCGCAATTTATCCGTCGGCAGTGCAAGTTTCAGGGCAGCACCGACATACTCCAAGGTGGCCACAGCCACTGCCGGGTATTCCGATTCCGCGAGATAATGCGGGGTGTGTAATGAGTAGCCGACGATGTCACGCTCCACCTCAGCCATGCGAATTTCCAGCAATGAAGTAATACCCGCAGGCGACTCTACGGTGGGGCTCCAGGTGGAGATGTTCTCGATGAGATCCTTACGATTCCCGTGAGCGGTCACGCCAACTGGCCTGGTGTGCGGAACCGGCATTGGCAAGGAAGCCGTACCAACAACAAGCGAAACGTTAAAAGCCTCAATAAAGCTCAAGATTTCGGAGATGAAGCGTTCCCACTTGAGGTCAGGCTCAACCCCGGTGAGGAACCAGAAATTACGGTCCATCTCGTCGGTCATCAAATAGATTTCAATACGCGGTGCTTGATAGCCAGCGAAGTGATCCCCAAGAAAAGTCAGTCGGGGTCGCTGCGAGGTGTATGCAACCAGTTCGTCAGCGTCAAAGGTCGCAAAGAGTTTGGACTCAAGACGTCCAAAAAGTTCGTTGGTCACTTGGGAGTGGGTATGCCCCGCGTCGCTCATGGACTTGAGCAAGACATACATGCCGAGGCCTTGAAAGCGTGGATCGTCCAAGTTCTCTGCGACCATCGTCATCAGCGATTCCTTGGACATTTTCTCCTCATTCAATTCCGAATACTCTCAAACCAAGTTCAGCGCCCGTAGACGCTACTTGTCACCCTACATTCTGGCTGACAGTCAATACTATCGCTTATGCACTTACGCTTGCTGTGAAGTGACGCACGATGAACTGAAACCTCGGATACCATCAGAGTTATAAAGATGTATTGCCTTTGAGCATGCATTACCTTCCGGATTACCATTCCGGAGTTCTAGACCTTGGACCCTACAAAGGCACAGAAGGAATGATTTTGTGATCAACTCAAGTGATCTCACTTTGAGCGCCATTGGCACCGACATCAAACGCAAGAGCGCAGACACCTTGATTTTGGGTGTGTTGAAGAATGATGGAAAAGCAACCATCGTCGCGTCCCCGTTTACTCCGGAAACGACTTCATCCCTAGAGCAGTCACTGACCGCTCTAGGCGTGTCGGGTAAAGCCGACGAAGTGACCTTGCTTCCCGGCGTCGAGGCTTCAAAGGCTAAGGTCTTACTCTTCATCGGTTTGGGTGTCGCAGAATTGGCTGATCTAACCGACGAACAGCTACGCCGTGCTGCCGGTTCAGCAGCTCGACAGCTATCCAACGCCAGAACCGCGATCTTCGCTCTGCCTTCGGACAGCGTTGAGCGTGTGGCCGCTATCGCTGAAGGTATCGCCCTCGGTAGCTACCGCTACGAAAATCAGCGCTCGAAGAAGAGCGAGAAGCCGGTACTCGCGGACGCACAAATCGCCACCGCCGTCGCGACTTCCAAGGATCTTCCTGCCGTGCTCAAGCGTGCGGCGGTCTTGGGTCGTGCCGTACGTGGAACCCGCGATCTGATCAACACCCCAGCAAACCTGCTTTACCCAGAATCTTTCGCAACTGCAGTCAAGGACTACTCCAAGCCATTGCCTCTCAAGGTCACGGTCTTCGACGAGAAGCGTCTGGCTAAGGACGGCTTTGGCGGTTTGCTTGGCGTCGGTGGTGGTTCAGTACGTCAGCCTCGAATGGTTAAGGTCGAGTACTCCCCTGCCAAGGCAACCAAGCATATTGCGCTCATCGGTAAGGGCATCACCTTTGATACCGGTGGTACTTCTTTGAAGCCTGCCGCTGGCATGCACGCCATGAAATCGGACATGTCTGGCGCTGCCGCGGTATTCCAGAGCATCGCAGCCGTGGCAGAGTTGGGCCTGAACGTCAAGGTCACCGCATGGCTATGCCTGGCAGAAAACATGCCAGGCGGCGCATCCACCCGTCCAGGTGACGTACTGACGATGTTCGGTGGTAAGACTGTGGAGGTCTTGAACACCGATGCCGAGGGCCGCTTGGTCATGGCTGATGGTTTGGCCGCAGCAAGCTTGGAGAAGCCAGATGTCATGATCGACATTGCTACGCTGACTGGCGCACAGATGCTCGCATTGGGTCTACGCACTGCCGGCATCATGGGCAACGAACAGGTACGTGATGATCTGGTGGCAGTATCAGACAAGGTCGGCGAATTGGCTTGGGCCATGCCGCTTCCGGAAGAACTGCGTCCAAGCATTGAGTCGCAGGTTGCAGACCTCGCCAACATTGGTGAGCGCATGGGTGGCATGATGACCGCAGCAGTCTTCTTGGAAGAATTTGTTGGCGAGGTCGACGGCAAGAAGATCCCTTGGGCACATATCGACTTCGCTGGACCAGCGTTTAACGAAGGCAGCGCCTGGGGCTACACCCCGAAGAACGGTACTGGTTCGCAGGTTCGCACGCTTGTAGCGTACGCAGAGCAGCTGGCCGCAAACTAATGACCGCATAACTGCCCACGATATTCGGGCAGAATTGCAAGAATCCCGCATCCCGGCATCATCGTGTCATAGCGCTTGATGCCGGGAACGGACTAAAAATAAGAGACATGCCTGACTTTTACGCCCGCGAAGGTGACTCTAGCCGGTTCGCGGTACTAAGGTAAGTTTTGAAACATCACCGCGGATCAATGGTGCGCGCCCACTAGCGTCACGCTCCCAAAGATCTGCGACCGATCCCCTGGTCGGCCAAAGCCGGCCACACTTAGCGAATACGAGGGAGCGTTCACGTGGCCGATTCGGCAGCAACGCAAGAATTTGATGTCCTCATCCTCGGCGGTGGATCCGCTGGATACTCGGCAGCATTGCGTGCCATCCAGCTGGGCTACACCGTTGGATTGATTGAAAAGGAAAAGCTGGGTGGCACCTGCCTGCACACCGGTTGCATCCCAACCAAGGCTTACCTGCACGCAGCAGAGTTGGCAGAAAACGCTCGCGAGGGTGCCAAGTACGGCATCAACTCCTCGCTTGAGTCCATCGACCTGGCTGGCGTGCGCAAGTACAAGGAAGGCATTGTTGCTGGAAAGCACAAGGGCCTGCAGGGCTTGCTCAAGATGAAGAAGGTCAACGTTATCACCGGTAACGGCCGCCTCATCTCGCAGGATTCCATCGACGTTGATGGCACTGTTTACAAGGGCAAGTACATCATCCTTGCCACCGGTTCCACCTCCAAGACTTTCGGTCTTGAAATCGGCGGTCGCGTACTGACAAGCACCGAAGCACTGAACATGGAAGATCTGCCAAAGAGCGCCATCGTGCTCGGTGGCGGCGTCATCGGCGTAGAATTTGCTTCCGTATGGAACTCCTTCGGTGTCGATGTCACCATCGTTGAAGGTCTTCCTTCGCTGGTTCCAAACGAAGACCCAGCAATCATCAAGACCTTGGAGCGTGCGTTCAAGAAGCGCGGCATCAAGTTCAACACCGGTGTCTTCTTCGAAAAGGTTGAGCAGGATGCCAACGGCGTCAAGGTCTCCCTGGCTGACGGCAACGTACTGGAAGCAGACATCGTTCTGGTTGCAGTCGGTCGCGGTCCAGTGACCGAAGGCTTGGGCTTTGAAGAGCAGGGCATCACCATCGATCGCGGTTTCGTGATCACCAACGAACGTCTGCACACCGGCGTCGGCAACATCTACGCTATCGGCGACATTGTCCCAGGCGTACAGTTGGCACACCGTGGTTACCAGCATGGTCGCTTCGTAGCTGAGGAAATCCACGGCCTGAAGCCAACCATCATCGAGGACATCAACATCCCGAAGGTGACCTTCTGCGAGCCAGAAATTGCTTCGGTTGGCTACTCCGAGCCAAAGGCTAAGGAGAAGTTCGGCGCCGATCAGATCGAAACCACCGAATACAACCTCGCCGGTAACGGTAAGTCTTCGATCCTGGGCACCAGTGGCCTGATCAAGATGGTTCGCGTCAAGAACGGTCCAATCGTGGGCGTTCACGGCATCGGCGGTCGCATCGGTGAGCAGATCGGTGAAGCTCAGCTGATCGTGAACTGGGAAGCATACCCAGAGGACGTTTCGCAGCTGATCCACGCGCACCCAACTCAGAACGAGTCCCTCGGCGAAGCTGCGATGGCTCTCGCCGGTGCTCCACTGCACGGCTAATAGGCTTTCCCCAACTAGGCAGCGCGTTCTCAACGCGCTGCCTAGTGCACAAAGCTCGGAGGCACAGCCTCCAACCACAATTCAAGATTTAAAAACCAAGGAGATACGGGACGATGTCTGAAACCGTAAACCTACCCGCACTGGGTGAAAGTGTTACCGAAGGTACGGTAACTCGCTGGCTGAAGCAGGTTGGCGACCGTGTAGAGGTAGACGAACCGTTGGTGGAAGTTTCCACCGACAAGGTAGACACTGAAGTTCCTTCGCCAGTTGCCGGCGTCATCGAGGAAATCTTTGTTGCAGAAGACGAGGACGCTGAGGTTGGCGCTCCCCTCGTTCGCATTGGTGATGGATCCGGTTCGGGCGAGGCTGCACCAGCTGCCCCAGCCGCTGAAGAAGCACCAGCTCAGGAAGAAACTCCGGCTGCACCTGCTGCTGAAGAAGCACCGGCTCAGGAAGAGGCACCTGCTGGTTCCGCTTCGGGTACCGAAGTTACCTTGCCTGCACTGGGCGAATCGGTAACCGAGGGCACCGTGACCCGCTGGTTGAAGGAAGTTGGCGAGGAAGTCGCCGTAGACGAGCCACTGCTCGAAGTATCCACCGACAAGGTCGACACTGAAGTTCCTTCGCCAGTTGCCGGCACCCTGCTGGAAATTCGTGTTCCAGAAGACGAGACCGCTGAAGTTGGTGCAGTTCTCGCAGTGATCGGTGCTGCAGGCGCCGCTCCTGCCGCTGCCCCAGCTAAGGAAGAAGCACCAGCACCTGCTGCTGCTCCAGCCCCGGTCAAGGAAGAGGCTCCAGCCGCTCCTGCCCCTGCGGCACCAGCTGCTCCTGCAGCACCAGCTGCCGCTCCGGCGCCAGCAGCTGCAGAGGCAAACAACGAGTCGGGCTACGTCACCCCACTGGTCCGCCGTTTGGCTAACCAGCACGACATTGACATCGCTTCGGTCAAGGGCACCGGCGTTGGCGGTCGCATCCGCAAGCAGGACGTGCTTGACGCCGTCGCTGCCAAGGAAGCTGCAGCCGCTCCAGCAGCTGCAGCAGCAACCCCAGCTGCAGCGAAGCCAGCGGCACCAGTAGTCGAGGCTTCCTCGCTACGCGGTACCACCGTCAAGGCTCCACGCATCCGTCAGGTTATCGCCCGTCGTATGCGCGAATCGCTGGATATCTCGACTCAGTTGACCCAGGTCCACGAGATCGACATGACCCGCATCGTGAACCTGCGCGCCAAGGCCAAGGCCGGCTTCAAGGCCACCAACGGTGTCAACCTGACCTACCTGCCATTCATCGCCAAGGCTGTTACCGAGGCACTGAAGGCTCACCCATCGGTGAACGCCAACTACGATGAAGAAAAGCAGGAGATCACCTACCACAACGCCGAGCACCTCGGCTTCGCGGTAGACTCCGAAAAGGGCCTGCTGGTTCCTGTTGTCTCCAACGCAGGCGATCTGAACCTTGCTGGCCTGGCCAACAAGATTGCTGACGTTGCAGCACGCACCCGCGGCAACAAGATCGGTCCAAACGAGCTGTCCGGTGGCACATTCACCATCACCAACATTGGTTCGGTAGGCGCGTTGTTCGACACCCCGATCATCAACCAGCCAGAGGTCGCCATCTTGGGCACCGGCGCCATCGTCAAGCGCCCAGCGGTCATCACTGACGCTGAGGGCAACGACTCGATCGCCATCCGTCACATGATGTACCTGTGCCTGACTTACGATCACCGTCTCGTTGACGGCGCCGATGCAGGTCGCTTCCTGCAGACCGTCAAGGCCCGTCTTGAAGGCGGAGCATTCGAAGGCGATCTGGGGCTCTAAGCTCCGAAAAGCTCTTCTAGCTACAGCGATGATCGCCCCTACCGATGTTTCGGTAGGGGCGATCATCGCTTTTCTACGTTCAGTCGAATTTAGATTAGGCTAGGAGTATGGATTTCCTGAAACTCATTTTAGTATTTGTGCATATTCTTGGAGCGGGCGCGATTTTTGGTGGCTGGCTGGCAAACTTTAAGACCCCCACCGTCAATGTTTGGCAGTGGTACGGTGCTCTAGTCCAGTTGATTACTGGTCTGGCTTTGGTAGGCATCGCTGAAGCTGGCACCGATCCGGTCAACCACGCAAAAATTGGCGTAAAACTTGTCATTGCAATCGTCATCGCCGTGGCAGCGTTTATCGGACGCAAGAAGGTCAAGGCTGGCGAAGAAGTTTCGACCGGCATCGCCCACGCAGTTGGTGGCATGGCTTTCATCAACATCGCAGTAGCCACACTCTGGTCCTAAGCTTCATAAGGACGATCTGGGAACCGCGGTCAAATGTACTGAGCATACATTTGGCCGCGGTTCCTTCCTTTAATGGCGTAGAACTTTGCCTATCGTCCAACCTTTATTAGAGAGCACTAGTTCTATTTCAATCCTCTGCGTCGCGGTGGCTTTGACCGTGTGAATCGCTTGACCTTTTTGATCCACGTAGTCATACTCCCCTTGACTTGAATCTGCGCTCAAAATCACCGTATTACCTTGCCCTCTGGCTACGACTGAAACATTCTCTAGATGCGTTTTTAAGCCACGAAAATTCAAATCCATATCACGCAAAGTGGCAATAGTTTCTTGATCTCTTTTCAACTGCTCAGAACCCGCAGCGTAGATAGTCTTCAAATCGCGGCTCGATAGCTTACTCATGGCAGCATCACGTCGTTGTGTCAGGCTGAGGAAGGCCGATACTATCGTGTCCTGCTGGAACGCACACGCGGGAACTTCAGCAACATCATTGATACGACACGTAGATTCGCCAGGAACCTCGATCACCTGCTCCGTGTCGGATGCAGTTGCTGCCACCAGATGATTTACGCCGACAAGGCTGCCTGCTATGACGGCAATGCCCAGAACAACCGCGCCTACAACCTTCATCGCGCCGGGCGTGCTTCGAAGCCGATGAACTTCCCATCCTCCATCCGCTTCCTGCCTAACGTCAGAAGTTTTTACAGCCTTTTGTTTTGCCCGCTTTGGTCGCCGACGCCCTTGCCCCACTTCTGGGTGAATGGTTTCCATCAGATGCGTTGCGTCCGAGGAAACATGGCCCTCCCATCGAATTGCTTCAGCACTAGCGCTAGCAAAGAGCGTTCGCGCAAATTGCTCGGCGCTGGGCCGTTGACCCGGATCCGTACTGAGGCACTCGATCAGAAGTTCCTGAATGATCCGTGGGATGCTCGGAAACTGTACGCGCACCGGCGGACGAATGAGCTCTTCATCTGGGGGCCTTCCAGACAGAAGAAACCATAAACACGCGCCCAGAGAATAGACGTCCTGCTCTCCTGTGGAAATTTCGCGCACCCCTGGAGCAATCTCGGGAGCCATAAACCCCGGTGTCCCGGCCCCGGAAGACTCGAGTGTCCCGGACGTAGTCTCCTGAAAGTCAATGATTTTTGGCATCCCACTTGCAGTTAGCAAAACATTGGACGGTGAGATGTCACCGTGTCGAAAACCAGCAGCATGCATTGTAGAAAGTGTTTGCGCGACCGGAGCCAAAGCAGTGATACATTCTCCCAAACTGAACACACCACGGCTGCTCACGAGATCACCGATGCTACCGCCAGGACAGTATTCCATGATCAATCCATCACCCAACTGAGTGGCGAGCGTGCCGTAAAAATCAACGACATATTTCCTCGACTGCGTAACCGAGTTTTGCCTCAAGGAGGAGACATCTTCCATAGTCAAACTTAGTTTTAACACCATGTAAGTTTGGTCACTCTCCCTGCGCACCAACCAGACTTTACAAGGTGACTTGGCGCTTAAGGGCCTAACAGTGACATGCCCCGGGGCCATTGGCCACGCTAAAACATTTGTTGATTCATCCATAGCTCTGTTGTAGAGCAAAATTAGAAAACACAAGTTCGTTATCCACAGGTTTAACGCCCTCAATCGAATTAGCGACCAGCATGACAACGGCGTAGGGTAACCCTCATGGCGATCGAATTCGAACGAGTCGGACTAGGCTCAAAATTTGTGCCCTACATGGAAGCTTGGGACTACCAGATCCAACTGCATGATGCGGTAGCCGCGGACGTACAGTCCCCGAAAGTCCTGTTCCTAGAGCACGAAGCGGTGTACACCGCAGGCAAAAGAACTGAACCAGAAGATCTCCCTTTAGACGGAACCCCCGTCGTAGATGTAGATCGAGGCGGCAAGCTCACCTGGCACGGCCCCGGACAACTGATCGGTTACCCCATCGTCAAGCTGCGTAAGATGAGCGCAATTCGACTGTATGTGGAAACGATCGAGGAAGCGCTGATCAAAGTCGTCAGCGATATGGGCATTCCCACAGCCCAGATCAAGGGTCGGTCAGGCGTTTGGGTCCCTGGTAAAAACGGCGAGCAGGACCGAAAGATTGCAGCAATCGGTCTTCGCATCAGCCACGGAGTCACCATGCACGGCTTTGCACTGAACTGCTCGAATGAACTAGCAGCCTACGAACAGATCATCCCGTGCGGAATTACTGATGCCGGCGTTACATCCATCTCCCAAGAGCTTGGAAAAACCGTCACGCCAGAAGATGTTGTTGACCGAGTACAGAGCGAACTCGAACGTCTTCTTACCCCACAAGTCGTCTAGACAATCATTCCCTCCAAAAGAAAGAGCCGATAATGAGCGTCGCACCTGAAGGCCGCCGCATGCTTCGCGTGGAAAAGCGCAATGCCGCCGTTCCAGTGGAGCGTAAGCCTGAATGGATCAAGGCCAAATTAAGCATTGGTCCTGAATACGTAGGTCTAAAGAATCTTGTACAGTCCGAAGGTCTGCACACTGTCTGCGAAGAAGCAGGCTGTCCAAATATCTTCGAATGTTGGGAAGACCGTGAAGCGTCCTTCCTCATCGGCGGTTCTGAGTGCACCCGTCGTTGTGATTTCTGCCAGATCGCAACTGGCAAACCATCCCCTATCGATCGCTCTGAGCCATTTAAGGTTGCAATGAGCGTCAAGAAGATGGATTTGCGCTATGCGACCGTCACTGGTGTCGCCCGCGATGACCTCGAAGATGAGGGCGTGTGGCTGTACGCCGAAACTGTTCGCCAGATTCACAAAATGAACCCAACCACGGGCGTCGAGTTGTTGATCCCGGACTTCACCGGCAAGCCAGAAAACTTGGATGCCATCTGCGATTCAGCTCCAGAGGTTTACGCACACAACGTCGAGACTGTCCCACGTATTTTCAAGCGCATCCGTCCAGCGTTCCGCTACGACCGCTCTTTGGATGTCATCTCGCACGGTCGCAAGCGCGGACTAATCACCAAGTCCAACCTGATCCTGGGCATGGGTGAAACTCGCGAAGAAATTTCTGAAGCCATGCGTGACCTCTACGAGGCTGGTTGTGACTTGCTGACTCTGACTCAATACCTGCGTCCGACTGATCTCCATCTCCCGGTGGATCGTTGGGTTACCCCACAGGAATTCATCGAGCTACAGCAGGAAGCCGAAGAACTCGGCTTTGCCGGTGTCATGTCAGGCCCGCTGGTTCGTTCTTCATACCGCGCCGGCCGTTTGTGGGCTGGCGCGATGCGCAAAAAGGGCCGCGAAATTCCAGAGGCACTTTCACACATTGAGTCCTCCGGAAATACCCGTCAGGAAGCTGCTTCGCTGATCAAATAATGAATATTTGAGTGCGTACTAGACCACGACCCCGTAGCCCGATGGCAACTTTGACATCATGGCTTCGGGGTCGTGGTCTATTTACATTGCTCAGGTGAGCTTCAAATTCCCATCGATAACTTACGCGACTTAGAACTATCGGAAATATCGCGTAGAATTAAGGAACTATGGCCAAAAACTCCGACAACGACGCTGCTGCGCAACCAAAGCGCGGTTTGTTTTCGCGTAAACCAAAAGCTGAGAAGAAGAACAAAGAACCAGGTCGATTGAAGCAAATCGGCCAAGTCTTCCAGATGACGCGCCGCAACGACCCAATGGTCGTTTGGTGGATGGCACTGGCAGCCTTGGCAGTAATCGCGGTCTGCTTGGTTATCGGTATCTTGATCAACAACTGGATCACCATGTTGATCATTGCTATCCCGTTGGCTCTTCTTGCGGCAATGTTCATCATGTCACGTCGCGCTGAAAAAGCTGCCTTCTCACAACTTGAAGGACGTCCAGGTGCTGCCGGTGCAGCCATGAGCGTTCTGCGTCGTGGATGGATCCTCAAGCAGGAACCAGTTGCCTACAACCGCCATCAGGACTTGGTGTTCCTTGCCATTGGCCGCCCAGGCGTCGTCTTGGTTACTGAAGGTCCTAAGTCGCGAGTTCGTGAATTGGTAACCTCCGAGCGTAAGCGCATTGCTCGCGTTCTGCCGAACGTACCAGTACACGTTATCAGCGCTGGCCAAGACGAAGACCAGACCAGCTTGGTTAACGTCAGCAAGGAAATGAAGAAGCTTCCTAAGTCCATCACCAAGCTTGAAGTCACGGCCATCGACAAGCGTCTAAGCACGCTGACCGCAAACCGTTTGCCTATCCCAAAGGGCGTGGATCCGAACCGAGTTCGGCCAAACCGACGCGCTACGCGCGGTCGCTAAAACCTCATAGAATATCGAAGCCGCAACAGGAAATCCTGTTGCGGCTTCGATATTTTTATAGAGTTTCAACTTATCTGATGTTGACCAAGATTGTTTTCGGGAGCCTGTCGTGAAGACCCCGTTGGTCTTTATCGGCGACGAATACCGGGATGGCCAAGCAAAGCAACAATGAGCGACTCAATCCTTGCAGAGGCTTCACAGCCGTGCCGTCCGTGGACTGCACTTGGAGTCCAAAGGTGCGGTGACCAATTGTGTGGCCGGTGAATCCCACGCCAATAATCTGTCCGGCACAAAACAGTAGCAACGTTGCAAGGTCACTAAAACTGAAGAGCCACCAGCTCAGAAGCATTGATAGCCCCCAGTCAATGCACAAGGCGCCAAGCCTACGAGGGAACCGGCCAATTGACCCTGGCCCACTCTCCGGACGACCCAAGTCCTGCCCCGGCCATTGTTGCGAGTTATGTTGTGGCGGGCCTTCTAGCCACGAACTGAAGTCTTTTCTTTCCACGTATCTAGTCTATCGAGGGATTCTGTGCACTCGTTTTATGGTTCTGAATACCCTGATTAGGCCGACTAAGATTCCAAGTCAGTATGTTACGAACTGCATCATGCCAGATCAGCGGGATACGACACGCCCGGACATCGGCTCTGTAACAGGCTGGAAACAATAGAGACACCATTCAGAAATGGATAGTGGGTAAGCTCTATATGTAAGCAAGGGAACCAGATGGAACAGTCTGTCTGATCGTTCTGTTTACCAAATCTCATATCTCACCAGGGAGTAACCTGCACATGTTTACCAGTCCAGAAGAAGTCTTGGCATACATTGCCGAAGAGGACATCAAGTTCGTCGACATCCGTTTCACCGACCTTCCAGGCGTTCAGCAGCACTTCAACGTGCCCGCCAAGTCGGTCGATGCTGACTTCTTCGTCAACGGCCAGCTCTTTGATGGTTCTTCCATCCGCGGCTTCGCTGGCATCTCTGAATCAGACATGCAGTTGATCCCTGATGTCACCACCGGTTTCATCGATCCATTCCGCATCGAAAAGACCCTGGCATTCAACTTCTCGATCATCAACCCACGTACCGGTGAGCCTTACCACCGTGACCCACGTGGCGTTGCTGAGCGTGCAGAGGCCTACCTCGAATCCACCGGAATCGCAGACACCGCATTCTTCGCTCCAGAAGCAGAATTCTTCATCTTCGAAGACGTTCGTTACGAGTCCAAGCCAGAAGGTGCGTTCTACAAGATCGACTCGGACGAAGCTCCGTGGAACACCGGCCGCAAGGAAGAAGGCGGCAACCAGGGTTACAAGACCGCTTTCAAGGGCGGCTACTTCCCGGTTGCACCAACCGACAAGCAGGCTGACCTGCGCGACGCCATCTGCGTCGAGCTGGACAAGGCTGGCCTTGAGGTCGAGCGCAGCCACCACGAAGTCGGCGCTGCCGGCCAGGCTGAAATCAACTACAAGTTCAACACCATGGTTCACGCTGCGGACGAGCTGATGCTCTTCAAGTACGTCGTGAAGAACGTGGCAGACGCTTGGGGCAAGTCGGCAACCTTCATGCCAAAGCCAGTCTTCGGCGACAACGGTTCGGGCATGCACGTGCACCAGTCGCTGTGGAACGGTGGCGAGCCACTGTTCTACGACGAAAAGGGCTACGCTGGCCTGTCGGACACCGCTCGTTGGTACATCGGCGGTCTGCTGAAGCACGCTTCGGCTGTTCTGGCCTTCACCAACCCAACCGTGAACTCCTACCGTCGCCTGGTCAAGGGCTTCGAGGCTCCAGTGAACATGGTTTACTCGCAGGGTAACCGTTCGGCTGGTATCCGTATCCCAATCACCGGTTCGAACCCTAAGGCTAAGCGCATCGAGTTCCGCGCACCAGATGCTTCCTCGAACCCATACCTGGCTTTCGCTGCTCAGTTGATGGCTGGCCTCGACGGAATCAAGAACCGCATCGAACCTGCAGAGCCAATCGATAAGGACCTCTACGAGCTTCCTGCCGAAGAGGCCAAGGACATCCAGCGCGCTCCTGAGAGCCTGGAAGAGGCTCTGAAGGCTCTGGAAGCCGACCACGACTTCCTGCTCGAAGGCGGCGTCTTCACCGAGGACCTGATCTCCACTTGGATCGAATACAAGCGCGAAAACGAGATCAAGCCACTGAGCCTGCGTCCAAACCCATACGAGTTCCACCTCTACTACGGTTGCTAATCCCGATTCCGAATACATTTCGGAATAGGTAGTTAGAAGTGGGGCCTCACCACGGTGAGGCCCCACTTTTTTGTGCTTGATAGGCTACGAGCATGGATACTTCACAGTGGATTAGCGTGCAACGCGAGGATGGAGAAACCGTCGGTTATCTCGAACCCTTGGCCGAGGACTTCGGCACCGTCCTGCCTCGCAATATCCTGGGTCATGCCATCGATGAACCTCGTGAGTATCTTCAAGGTGAAGAGCTGCTCATAGAACGCGGAATCGGCGAGCTGATGAACCCTTGGATACTTGATGCTCAGCAAGGCGAGAGCACAAGAGAGCTGACAATCTTAGAAATCTCTGCTCATGGTATCGTCTTAGCCGACGCACTGCATACCAAAGCACTGTCGCCAACATCTCGGATCCATGTTGACTGGCCGGATGTCACCGGCCGATTAGCACCTGCCGTACCTCGCGCTTCCAATAAGTGAGTTATCGCAGCTAGTATCTAAGCCACGCTTCAGCTGTGTATTGCTGCCAGAGCCCTGCCGTAGCGCCATCTAGTGATTTTTTGGGCCACCAATAACAGTGGATAGAGAATTCTCCAACCGATGCGGTCTGAGGGTGCCGTCAGCGAACGAATCTCCAAGAACACGTGTTGCGAGCTTCGTACAAGAATGAAAGCTTCTTCACCACGAACCGGATGGCCACTGCGGGTGGCATAGGCATAGCCCACCCGCGTTGCACTGCGCACCGTATCAACAACCTCTATGGGCTCATCAATAATAATCGGGCCCAGCCTAGCGTTGAGTCGAGGGCGTGTTCCGATCTGCACCGGATCGGCAGGGGTGACACTAAAACCGCTACGCGTCTTGATTTCCCACCGAAGCAATAATTCTGCTGCTTCATTCCAGAAAGCGTCCCCCGAACCGAGGTAGTGACGGCGCTTCCAGACACGGAATTGGGAAGTAGTCGGAGCCCAATGTGTCTGCCGGATCTTGGTCAGCGACATGGGATTCTAGTCTTCAAATCCGTAGAAGCGCTGTTCAAAGATGATTCTTGCATGACGGGTCGCTCGCAGGTAATCCTCTTCAAGCTCTACTCCGAAGTGTGGCTCATAGCCGCACCATCTAGCGACTGCTTCCATGTCCCTTGAAGAGCTTGGCAATACATCGCTCGAGCGTCCAGAGGTAATAATTTCAGCACTTCGAATACGTGTTGCCAACCGCCACGCAACTGCTAGCTGTTCACTATCCTCTTCGGTGATGATGTTAAGCTTCGCCAGTTCTTCCAAGGCTTTTAAGGTAGAGGTAGTTCGCAGCGATTCATGTTGCCAGGCATACTGCAGCTGATAGAACTGCACCAACCATTCAATGTCGGACAATGAGCCACGGCCCAGTTTCAGGTGGCGGTTCGGATCGGCGCCCCGTGGCAGACGCTCAGATTCAACACGAGCCTTGATCTTACGGATCTCACGAATTTCATTCTCGTCAAGACCTTTACCGTAACGCACTGGCTTGATCAGTTCGATAAAGTCTTCGGCAAGTGATGCATCTCCAGCAAAAGGACGAGCCCTTTGTAACGCTTGTCGTTCCCAGACCTCAACCCAACGATCGTAATAGCTTGCGTAGGCATCGATGGATCGAACGAGGATTCCCTGTCGGCCTTCAGGGCGCAGGTCAGAGTCGACCTTGAGTTTCACTTCAGCGGGTATTGCTGGTTTGAGTGGTTTGGAGGTCCATGAGACGAGTTCGGTCACCACGCGCAGAGCTTGCTCTTGCGCAGCCTGGGCTTCGGCTCCCGGCAACGGTCGTTGGACAAATAGAACGTCCGCATCGGAGCCATAGCCGATTTCTTTGCCGCCTTGACGTCCCATGGCGATCACCGAAATGGTTGCGTGTTCGCCGTTTTTTTGACGGTCTGCTGCCAGCAGCACTTGAAGGACACCGTCAATCATGGCGCCATCAATATTCGAAAGGGCTTGACCCACCTCGTCAACGGTTAGCAGCCCAGCTCCATCCGCGAGTGCGACACGTAGGAACTCCCGACGGCGGACCATCCTAATCATGCGTATGGCACTCTCAGGCTGTTTAGTGCGATGAATGATCGACAGGTTCTGTTGCAACAGGCTTTCAAGGCTCTGTGGCATCAAGGACGAATCAGAACCCAACCAAGCAGCTGCGGCAGGTTCATTAGCCAACAAATCGGTGAGGAAGCGGGTATTAGACAGCAAATGGCTTAGCCGTTCGGCGGCAGCGTTGGTATCGCGAAGCATGCCCAGGAACCAGTGCGATTTTCCGAGCGCTTCACTGAGTCGGCGGAATCCCAAGAGTCCAGCGTCGGGGTCAACACCTCGGGCAAACCAATCTAAGAGGACCGGTAATAGCTGGCGCTGTAGTGACGAACGACGGGAAACTCCCCCGGTTAACGCTTCAATATGTCGCATCGCGGCCTTGGGATCCAAATATCCCAGTGCACGAAGACGAGCCTGCGCGGATTCAGCCGTGAGCCTGACATCGTCTGCTGAAAGGTTGGAGCTACTGACCAGCAGTGGACGGTAGAAAATACGCTCGTGCAAGGAACGCACCATGCGCTTGGTTTCATTCCAACGACGCATGAGCTTTTCTGGGCTGGTTGGCTGCAAGTCTCCGGCACCACGAATCGAGCGAGCCAAGACACGCTGGGCATTCTCCACTCGTGGCATCAGGTGGGTACGTCGTAGCTGGCTTAATTGAATTCTGTGCTCAAGTAACCGCAGAAAACGATAAGAATCATCAAAATTCGTTGCGTCATCCCGGCCAATATAACCAATCTCGCTCATGGCCTGGATGGCAAGAGTCGTCGTGGGAATTTGGATATCAGGATCAACACGCCCATGAACTAATTGCAGCAGCTGAACGGTAAATTCAACATCGCGCAGGCCGCCTGGACCCAATTTGATCTGCCAAGGGACATCTTCTTTGGCGATATTGTCACTGACTCTTCGACGCATGGCTTGGACAGATTCAACGAAACCATCACGTTCAGAACTGGACCAGACCATGGGAGAAACCATGCGCTCATAAGAACGTCCAAGTTCCTTATCCCCAGCGATGCACCGTGCTTTGAGCAATGCTTGGAACTCCCAGGAATGGGCCCATCGGCGATAGTAGGCCTCATGCGAGGATAGGGTACGGGTCAGCGCGCCGTCTTTACCTTCTGGGCGCAGGTTGGCGTCCACTTCCCACAGCATTGGTTCTGGGCCTGGGACCATCAGCGCACGAGCTGTGTTTCCACAAATCACGGTGGCAATGGCAGACGCGAGGTCTTCGTCAATTCCGGGGCCGGCGCCGTGAACGTAAATGACATCCACGTCAGAGATGTAGTTTAGTTCTCGTGCCCCGCACTTTCCCATGCCAATGATGGCGATTTTTACGCGATCAACATCATCTGGATCATATTGTTCGCCTGCCTCAGCGCGGGCGATCGCTAGGGCTCCTTCCAAGGCGGCCCCTGCCATGTCGGCTAGCTCTGCTGCCACATTGGGGAGGATCCGCTGAGGGTTGCTTGCCCCTAGATCACGGTGAGCCAAAGAAAGTAGGGCCATCCGGTAACTGGTGCGCAGCCGTTGCCGGGCTTCCGCGCCGGTGATGGAGGAGACCCAATGTCCGCCGTCGGTACGTTGAGCATCGATGGACTCAAGCATGCTTTGAACCAGCTTTTCGCTGGTGGCTTGAGCGAATTCGGTAGAAGGCGCCTTGCTGACCGTCTCTAACGCCTGCGGGCAGCGGATCAGGAATTCGCCCAGGGCCGAGGAGCTGCCCAGTAAGCGCACGAGCCCCTGGCAGCTCTCGGGGTCCTTGAAGATGTCGATGGCAGCTGGATTCCGGTCAACCAAACGCAGTGCGAGGAGCAACGCCTGATCAGGGTCGGGGGCATGCGCCATCTTGCTCACGATCAATTGCGGATCAATCGGGGCCAATTCCTTTGCTTGAAGGAATTTTTTGGCCCGTTCAATATCGCTGAAACCAGCGTTGATCAATGATCGTGAGGATATGTCCGACATGCTACTTCTTATTTCTCCCACGAGTCGCCGTGTGCGAACACACGGCGACGTTTCTAGAGGATACTGAGGTTTTTATTGAGTTCGTACGGGGTAACAACCTGACGGTATTCTTCCCATTCAGCCTTCTTGTTCGAGATGAAGGAGTTGAAGACCTGTTCGCCTAGAACCTCAGCCATGAATTCAGATTCTTCCATCACACGCAATGCGTCGTGAAGGCTACCTGGTAGTGGCACGTGGCCAGAAGCGCGGCGTTCAGCGGTCGACAAGTTCCATACGTCATCTTCGGTTGGCTCTTCGAGCTCGTAGTTTTCGCGAATGCCTTTAAGACCAGCGCCTAACAAGCAGGCGTAAGCAAGGTATGGGTTGGCTGCAGAGTCGATGCCACGGTACTCAACACGGGCGCTCTGGCCCTTACCTGGTTTGTATAGCGGAACTCGCAACAGTGCCGAACGGTTGTTGTGACCCCATGAGCGATGGCTTGGAGCTTCTCCCCCGCCCCACAGACGCTTATAGGAATTCACGTACTGGTTGGTGATCGCCGTCATTTCTGGTGCATGGTGCAAGATGCCGGCGATAAACGAGCGGGCTACATCTGAAAGCTGGTATTCACGACCGGCTTCAAAGAAGGCATTGCTGTCACCTTCGAAGAGCGAGAAGTGCGTGTGCATGCCACTGCCCGGGTGCTCTGAGAACGGTTTAGGCATAAAGGTCGCGTGGATTCCCTTCTGCATCGCCATCTCCTTGATGACGGTACGGAAGGTCATGATGTTATCTGCGGTCTGCAAAGCATCTGCATAACGCAGATCGATTTCATTTTGCCCGGGGCCGGTTTCATGGTGAGAGAACTCTACCGAAATACCCAGTGCTTCTAGAGTGGTCACCGATGCGCGGCGGAAGTCTTGACCAACACCGTCTGGCACATGGTCAAAGTATCCACCAGTGTCGATAGGACGTGGGCGTCCGTTGGCATCCAGCTCTGCGGACTCCAGCAGGTAGAACTCAATTTCCGGATGCGTATAGCAGGTGAAGCCCATATCTGAGGCTACGCTCAGCTGACGTTTGAGAACCTGTCGTGGATCAGCGCTCGATGGCTGGCCCTCGGGAGTTAAGATGTCACAGAACATGCGTGAGGTAGGCTCGACCTCTCCACGCCACGGCAAGATCTGGAAAGTGGATGGATCTGGCTGAAGCAACATGTCAGACTCTGAAATCCGGGACAGTCCATCAATAGATGAACCGTCAAAACCCAGACCCTCTTCAAAGGCATCTTCAACTTCAGCAGGAGCCAACGCCACGGATTTCAGAGAACCAACGACGTCGGTAAACCACATTCGCACAAATCGAACATCACGTTCTTCAATGGTGCGTAGCACAAATTCCTGCTGACGATCCATTTTCCACCACCTCTGAATTCCTAATATCCGGCGCTGATCACAGCCGGTAAGAAAAATTGACCTGTGGCAACACTATATCGGTTCTGGCCGAGGCAACCAGTAAGCATCGCCCTGTTCAAGTACGATAAAGTCATTTTATGCCTCAACCTTACCTAGGGAATCCTGATAAAGGCCCGTCCCGCATCCGAATTCATCATCTACAACAGGCAAAAGATCGCAATGAAAAATTTGCCATGTTAACTGTTTACGACGTAATGATGGCTGAAATTTTTGATTCAGCAGGAATTGAGATCCTGCTGGTAGGCGACTCGGCAGCTAACACTGTTATTGGGTACGACTCAACCTTGCCGATCACTCTGGATGAAATGATCGTGTTTACCAAAGCTGTAGCCAATGGTGCCAAGCGCGCTTTGGTAGTAGCTGACCTGCCCTTCGGCAGTTACGAGCAATCGCCGGCGCAAGCCGTTGAGACGGCTGTGCGACTCATGAAAGAGGGACGCGCACAAGCAGTGAAGATGGAGGGAACCGCACAGTACGCTGAGCACGTTCGCGCCATGGTCCTAGCTGGTGTGCCGGTCATCGGGCACATCGGTTTCACCCCTCAATCAGAGCACGCACTGGGTGGCTACCGGATTCAGGGCCGAGGCGATACTTTGGCTCAAATGAAAGAGGACGCACTAGCGTTACAAGACGCCGGCGCTTTCTGCATCCTTATGGAAATGGTGCCTAGCCCCGCAGCAGCTGAAATTGATGCGGCGTTGAACATCCCTACCATCGGCATTGGGGCAGGATCGTCTACCACCGGTCAGGTTTTGGTTTGGCAGGACATGCTTGGCCTGGGCGACCGACGCACCCCGCGCTTCGTGAAAAAGTATGCCGACCTTCGCGGTGTCATCACTCAGGCAGTAAGTGAATACCACCGGGATGTTCTCAGCGGCACTTTCCCTTCCGAAGAGTACGAATTCAAAGAATAAAGTCACTGGTGCAATAAGCTAAGGCGGTGCGTGGACTCATCAAAATGATGAGTCCACGCACCGCCTTAGCTATCTCAGGAATTATCTGAAGCCTACAGGTTACTGGTCGTCTTCCTCAGCTTCGTCCCACGCCTCATTGCGTGCCTGGACCTTGCTCATGGCCGTTTCTGCTTCCGCAGCTGAATCATAAGGGCCTAGTAGCTGCGACCAATCAGACTGAGGCCCCTTTTCCACGCTTTTGGTGGAAACGTTATACCAGTACTGTCCTTCACCGGGGGTGCCAGCTGAGCTCATGGGAAACTCCTCAATTCTTGGGTGTTACTTCCAACTACACGTTAGCTCAAGGAGAGAAAAATAGGTGGAATACCACCCTAGATCCGCCACGATCCTTAGCTGGCAATTGCCTAGGTGAAGTTAGAATATGAACTATGGCTACAGCTTCAACCGCACCCATTGGTAACCTCACCGCCGGTATCGTCTCGCCTGAGCTTCCGGTCCCGAAACATATTCAACGACCCGAGTATGTGGGCAAAAAAGAGCCCGCAGAAAATACTGCGTCGGAAGTCAAGAGCCCGGAAGCTATTGAACGTATTCGCGTGGCATCCCGTATCGCCGCCCAAGCCTTGCAGGAAGTGGGCAAGGCTTGTCAGCCAGGAATCACCACCGATGAGCTAGATCGTCTTGGGCACGAATTCTTGATGGATCATAATGCCTACCCTTCAACGCTCGGTTACCGGGGATTCCCTAAATCCTTGTGCTCTTCACTCAATGAAGTGATTTGCCACGGCATTCCTGATAGCACCGTGCTACAGGACGGGGACATCATCAACATTGACATCACTGCCTATATCGGTGGCGTGCATGGCGATAACAACGCAACGTTCTTAGTTGGCGATGTGGACGAAGAATCACGCCTACTAGTGGAACGCACGGAGAACTCGCTGAAGCGAGCCATCAAAGCCGTCATGCCCGGCCGTGAAATCAATGTGATTGGCCGTAGCATCGAAACCTACGCCAAGCGTTTTGGGTACGGAGTCGTCAAGGACTTCACCGGTCACGGTGTGGGAGAAGCCTTCCACTCGGGCCTGATCATTCCGCACTACGACGCAGCCCCTGCCTATAACACGCTCATTGAACCAGGCATGGTTTTCACCATTGAACCGATGCTCACCTTGGGAACCATTGAATGGGACATGTGGGCGGATGACTGGACGGTCACTACCAAGGATAAGAAGCGCACCGCACAGTTTGAACATACCTTGCTAGTCACCGACGATGGAGCGGAAATCTTAACTCTCCCGTAGGTAGCACGTACCGCAAAGGCCGGCAGCCACACCCCTTTATGGGGCAGATAAGGCTGCCGGCCTTTATCGTGTTGTATTCAAAGTTATTCAGCGGTCAGTGGGCGCTGAGTACCTTGAGGAACGTTGCTTCGACGGTCACGTAATCTTCCAATGGCACTCTCAAAATCCGTCAAGGACTGGAAGTTGTGATAAACGCTGGCAAATCGCAGGTATGCCACTTCGTCCAGCCGAGACAGCGGTTCAAGGATGGCTAATCCAACCTGGTGCGCAGGGATCTCAGCGGCGCCAGAGGTACGGACTGCTTCTTCCACTTCTTGGGCGAGAACCGCCAAATCGTGATCGGTCACAGGACGCCCTTGGCAGGCCTTCCGCACACCGTTGATGACCTTGTTTCGAGAGAACGGCTCTACAGCACCAGACTGCTTGAGCACGCTGAGGCTGGCGGTCTCAGTGGTAGTAAATCGTCGAGAGCATGCTGTGCACTGGCGGCGCCTACGAATGGACACGCCATCGTCAGCGACTCGGCTGTCGACCACACGGGAATCAGCATTTCGGCAGTACGGGCAATTCACGGCACCTCCATCTATAGCCAGCGAAGCATTCTCGAATAATCACGGGTGACGAGAATCCACTCATGTCACCTACCAGTTTAGCGCCTATTACGCTTTTCGCACTGCGACAGCATCGCCATGTGCTGGCAGGTCTTCGGCATTGGCCAAATTAATCACGTGCGCGGCGACGTCACCCAGCGCGGACTTATTGTAATTAATGACCTGAATTGCTTTCAGGAACGTATTCACGTTCAGGCCAGAGGCGTGCAATGCTGTGCCGTTGGTAGGCAAGACGTGGTTTGACCCTGCACAGTAGTCTCCAAGGGATACAGGGGCATACGGGCCGACAAAAATCGCACCAGCCGCGGTGATACGTGAGGCGGTGGTCTCTGGATCGCTAACCATGATTTCCAAATGCTCAGCGGCATAGGCGTTACATACCTCGATGCCCTGCTGCAGATCCTTGACCAAAATGATGGCGGACTGCGTGCCCGACAGCGCTGCATGCACCCGTTCGGAGTGCTTAGTTGCAGCTACCTGCTTGACCAGTTCACTGCGTACAGCGGTAGCTAGTTCAAGTGAGTCGGTGACCAACACCGCGGCAGCGTTGACGTCGTGTTCTGCCTGGGAAATCATGTCGGCGGCTACGAAGCTTGGATCTGCCGTCTGGTCAGCAAGGATCGCAATTTCGGTGGGGCCAGCTTCAGCGTCAATGCCGACAACGCCTTTAACCAAGCGCTTAGCGGTTGCGACAAAAACATTGCCGGGTCCAGAGATCACGTCAACCGGGTCAATGCCGCCACGTTCGTCATCGGCCACTTCCACACCATAGGCGAAGGCCGCTACAGCTTGAGCACCTCCCATAGCGTGGACTTCGTCGATGCCCAACAGCTTGGCTGCAGCCAGAATGGTTGGGTGTGGCAGTCCCCCAAATTCTTTCTGCGGTGGACTTGCCAGAGCAAGGGATGTGACGCCCGCGGCTTGGGCTGGAACAGTATTCATAATGACCGAAGAAGGGTATACCGCCAGGCCACCTGGAACGTACAAACCGACTCGTCGCACCGGAACCCAACGCTGGGTGACAGTGGCACCATTGGCATAGTTCACCTGCGTGTCTTGCGGACGTTGAGCTGAGGCAAAAACACGGGCACGGTCGATGGATTCTTCAAGAGCACTACGAACTTGCGGATCAAGTTCTTCAAGGGCCCGATCCAGTTCATGAGCTGGTACTCGGGTATGGTCCAGATCCACATGATCAAATCGCTTGGCAAGTTCCGTAAGGGTCTGCATACCACGGGCACGAACATCATCAATGATCTCCTGCACCGTCTGGCTCGCAGTCTGCGTGTTCATTTCAGGGCGTGGCAGATGTGCCTTGAGCTGTGCATAGCTCAAGGATTCGTTGCGCCAGTCGATGGTGGCGAGGTCTGAAAAATCTGTATCTGGAATAGTGCTCACACCTATAGTTTAACGCCGAAGACCGGGTGAGGTTTTATTGATTACCTCACCCGGTCACTAAAGCCACTTTTGCTTGAGTAGTTAGACTACCAAGTTAGTTGATTCCGAAAGCTACACGTCCAGACAATGTGGGCCGAGCAATACTTTCAAATCGCCAAAGAGCGCTGGGTTCGGATTAACCCGGAAGTTCATTCCCAAACGCATCAGCGAGGTCCCGCGGCTACCGGTGAGTTTGACACGCACTTCAGTGTTTCCGCTATGGGTACGCAATACGTCGCCCAATTTCTGCACTAGTGATTCGGTGGCCTTATGCGTCGGAATACCGATGACCACGGGACCACCATTGGCATCCTCGGAAATTTCAGGAATCATCATTTCCTGAGCATTCAACGTAATGGAACCATCGTCACGTCGCTGTACTCGTCCCTTGATGACCACAATCAGGTCATCGGCGAGGATTTCAGCAATTGGCTGGTAAGCCTGGCCGAAGAACATCACTTCCATGGAACCGGAGAGGTCTTCGATCTCACAACGCGCATAAGGATTGCCGCTCTTCTTGGCAATACGCCGTTGCAAACCGGAGATCATGCCCGCAATCGAAATGATGTGCCCATCTTGTGGTCCATCATCTGAAAGCACATGGGTCACTGGCATATCGGCATACTGGTCTAGTGCTGAGCCAAGTCCCTGCAACGGGTGGTCAGACACGTAGAGTCCCAGCATGTCGCGTTCGTAAGCAAGCTTTTCCTTTTTGTCCCAGTCAGGTAGATCAGGAATGGCCACGTTCATCGATTCCGAAGCTTCTTCGGATCCCAACGCGCTAAATAGGTCAAACTGGTTGGCTGCTTCATTGCGCTTCACTTGAATAACCGAATCGACAGCTTCTTCGTGAATAGCCACCAATGCTCGGCGTGGGTGCTTCAGCGAGTCGAAGGCGCCAGCCTTGATCAGTGATTCAATGGTTCGCTTGTTGCAGACCACTGCAGGTACCTTACCCAAGAAGTCACTGAAGTCGTTGTAATGCCCTCGTTCTTGACGGGCTTCAACAATTCCAGCCACCGCATTGGTACCGACGTTGCGAATAGCGCCCATACCAAAACGAATGTCCTTGCCAACAGGGGTGAAGTTCAACGCCGATTCGTTGACATCCGGTGGCAACACGGTAATACCGATATGTCGACACTCATTGAGGTACAAAGCCAGTTTGTCTTTGTCATCGCCAACTGAGGTCAATAGGGCGGCCATGTATTCGGCGGGATAGTGCGCCTTAAGGTAGGCAGTCCAGTACGAAACCACACCATAAGCAGCGGAGTGCGCCTTATTGAATGCGTAGTCGGAGAAGGGCAACAGAATATCCCACAACGTCTGCACGGCAGCGTCGGAGTATCCGTTATCGTTCATACCCTGTTTGAAGCCAGCGAACTGTTTATCCAGTTCGGCTTTCTTCTTTTTACCCATGGCACGGCGCAAAATATCTGCCTGGCCCAAGGAGTAGCCGGCCAGCTTCTGCGCAATAGCCATAACCTGCTCTTGGTACACGATCAGGCCGTAGGTACCGCCAAGAATTTCAGCTAGCGGCACTTCGAGCTCGGGGTGAATCGGGGTCACTTCTTGCAGACCCGTCTTACGCAACGCGTAGTTGGTGTGCGAGTTAGCACCCATCGGGCCCGGACGGTACAAGGCGATCACTGCGGAGATGTCTTCGAAGTTATCCGGGCGCATCATTTTCAGCAACGAACGCATCGGACCGCCGTCGAGCTGGAACACGCCCAAGGTATCGCCACGAGCCAGAAGGTTATAGGCTTCGGGGTCCTCGATGGTCAGCGTTTCCAGGTCAATCTCGTCACCGGTGTTGTACCGGATGTTTTCCAACGCGTCCGAGATGATGGTGAGGTTTCGAAGCCCCAAGAAGTCCATCTTGATCAGCCCCAGACCTTCACAGGTGGGGTAATCGAACTGGGTAATAACCTGACCGTCCTGGATACGGCGCATAATAGGCACGACATCAATGATCGGGTCGGAACTCATGATGACGCCTGCTGCGTGCACACCCCATTGGCGCTTGAGGCCTTCAAGTCCCTTGGCGGTTTCAAAGACGCGGGCCGCTTCTGGGTCATTGGCAACGAGGTTGCGGAAATCTCCCGCTTCCGAGTATCGCTTGGAGTCGGGGTTTTCAATGTCGTTGAGTGGAATATCCTTGGCCATGACAGCCGGTGGCAAGGCCTTGGTCAGAGATTCACCCATCGAGAAGGGGTAGCCCAGTACGCGGGAGGAGTCCTTCAAGGCCTGCTTGGTCTTGATGGAACCATAGGTCACAATCATGGACACGCGTTCGTCGCCATACTTTTCGGTCACGTATTTGATGACCTCAGAACGGCGACGATCATCGAAGTCGACGTCAAAGTCGGGCATGGAAACACGTTCCGGGTTCAAGAAACGTTCGAAAATCAAGCCGTGCTTCAGTGGATCCAAGTCAGTAATACGCATGGCGTAAGCAACCATGGAGCCTGCACCCGAACCACGTCCGGGGCCTACACGAATTCCGTGGTCCTTAGACCAGTTGATGAAGTCGGCCACCACGAGGAAGTAGCCAGGGAAACCCATCTTGATGATGACATCGAGCTCGTAGTCGGCCTGTTTGCGCGACTCTTCTGGAATCCCATCGGGGTAACGGTAATGCAGTCCCTTGTCGACTTCCTTGATCAGCCAGCTAGTTTCATCTTCACCGGGCGGGCAAGGGAACTTTGGCATGTAGTTGGCGTTGGTGTCGAAGGAAACCTCGACTCGGTCAGCAATAGCTAGCGTGTTGTCACATGCCTCAGGGAATTCTTTGAAGAGTTCGCGCATTTCGCGAGCGCTCTTCAAGTAATAACCGGTACCCGAGAAAGCGAAACGGCTTCCGCCCTGGTCATAGGTTGGCTCGTCAAGGGTGGACCCGGAGTTGATCGCCAAAAGGGCTTCGTGCGCCTTGGCATCCGCCTCATGCGTGTAGTGCAAGTCGTTGGTGGCGACCAGTGGAATATTTAGTTCCTTGGCCAGTCGCAGCAGGTCCTTGGTGATCCGTCGTTCAATTTCCAGACCATGGTCCATGATCTCGCAGTAGTAGTTTTCCTTGCCAAACAGATCCTGCAATTCGGCTGCGGCTGCCTTGGCTGCGTCGTACTGTCCCAAGCGCAGTTTGGTCTGGACTTCTCCCGAAGGGCAACCGGTCGTGGCGATGATGCCTTCGTGGTGATCGTTAAGTAGTTCGCGATCCCAACGAGGGTATTTGCCGAAAACTGAGTCCAGCGACGCCCGGGAGGAGCCCTTAAACAGGTTGTTCATGCCCACGTTGTTATAGGACAACAGGGTCATATGGTTATAGAGGCCACCACCGGAGACGTCATCGCCTTTTTGCGATTCGTCCGTACGCCATTTAACGCGGGTCTTGTCGTCGCGGGCAGTGCCTGGGGTGACATAGGCTTCAACACCGATGATCGGTTTGACGCCTGCCCCGGTTGCTTGACGCCAGAAGTCGAAGGCACCAAAAAGATAACCGTGGTCTGTGATCGCCAGGGCCTCCATGCCTTGACGGTTGGCCTCGGCGAAAAGTTCGCCAAGGCGGGCAGCACCGTCCAGCATTGAATACTCGGTGTGGGTATGAAGATGTACGAATCCGTCGCGTGTTGCACTCACCCATCCAGTCTAACGATTGATTGCAAACCTTGGGTTCAGCCGACCTCGAATGGTGGATGTGCTAATTCTGACAACCCATCCACCGAAGACTTCTAGGGTCTAGTACTCGCCGTTACGTAGCAGTTCGACGGCACCTTCAAGGTCTGATGGGTACTGGCTTTCGTATTCGACCCACTGGCCGGACACCGGATGATTAAACCCAAGCTTCTTGGCATGCAACCATTGGCGTGTCAGCCCTAGGGCCGCGCCAAGTTTAGGATCAGCGCCATACGTTTGGTCACCGGCACAAGGGTGGCCAAAAGCCGAGAAATGGACACGAATCTGGTGCGTTCGACCAGTTTCTAGGTGCACCTCCACCAGCGAGGCACGGCCGAAAGCTTCAATGACTTTGTAGTGGGTCACCGATTGACGCCCGCCTTCGAGAACTGCGAATTTCCAATCGTGTCCTGGGTGGCGGCCGATGGGTGCATCGATGGTACCTTCCAGCGGATCAGGCAGGCCTTGAACGACAGCGTGATAGATCTTTGTGGGGGTACGTTCTTTGAAGGCACGCTTCAACGCGGTGTAGGCGCGCTCAGTCTTGGCAACGACCATCAGGCCGCTGGTGCCGACGTCCAGACGGTGAACGATTCCCTGGCGCTCTGCAGCTCCAGAGGTCGTGATGTTGTAGCCTTCGGCCATCAAAGCGCCAACGACAGTGGGGCCCACCCAGCCGGGCGACGGGTGGGCGGCTACGCCTACTGGCTTGTCGATGACAACGTAATCATCATCGTCCGCGATGATCTTCAGCTCTTCCACTTTCTCAACCTTAATTTCTAACGGATCTCGCTGTGGTGGAATCGTGACGTGTAAACGATCCCCAGCTTTGAGCTTCAGGGATTTGGCGATGGTTCTGCCGTTCATTTGAACATGAGAATCTTTGCACAGGCTCGATGCCAGGGTCCGAGGAATATCCAGACTTCTGGCTAGAAATGTATCCAGCCGACTTCCTGCATCATCAGACTCGACGAGCAATTCGTGGATGACAGTTTCATCGGAAATCATTCTTTAGGTTCCGTTTCACCCTCGGCAGCTTTTTTCTTTGGCGTCGTGTCACCGATAGTGCCGTCAAGGTTGCGTCCACGAATCAGCATGAAAGCCACCGCGATCATGGAGCACACAATAAATGAATCGGCGACGTTGAAGATGGCGAAGTGCGTTACGGAGAACATGTCCACGACATGACCGAAACCAAAAGCTGGTTCTCGGAAGATTCGGTCGCCTAGGTTGCCTAGGACACCACCGAGCAAACATCCCAGGGCGATAGTCCAGCTACGGACCGATACTTTGCGAGCCAAGAGATAAATCACGAAGATGGCCACTGCGGCTTGGAGGATGGCGAAGACGATCGTGAAGTTTTCACCGATCGAGAAGGCGGCACCGGGGTTGAGTATGTAGTGAATGTTGAAGATCCCAGGGATAACTTCAATCGACTCGCCGAGTCGCATGTTCCGTTCCACCAAAATTTTCACGACTTGGTCGATAACTAAAGCGACCAGCGCGATAGCTAGACCCATGCCTAGATATTTCTTTGGTGATGGAGACTTTCCCCCAGCTTGAACTGCGTCCACAGTGATACCTTTTTTGTTCCTCTTAAACGTCAACGGTGGTGCCGGATTCTCTCCGTGCACCACCGTTGATCTTACTAGAAAGCTAGATCAGGTTATTACCTGTCAGCGACTAGTTCGACTTGCTTGCGTCTGCGTCGATCGAGCCCTGGGACTCGAGGTCGCGCAGCTGACCTTCAATGTAGGTCTTCAGGCGAGCACGGTAATCGCGCTCGAATCCGCGCAGCTGCTCAAGCTTACGCTCAAGGACGGACTTCTGCTGCTCAAGGGCGGAGAGAGTCTTCCGGCTCTTTTCCTCAGCAGAGGTAACCAGCGAGTTCGCCTCGGTCTTTGCTTCCGAGATGATCTTGTCGCGCTGTTCGACACCGGCAGCAACGTACTCGTCGTGCAAGCGCTGAGCCATGGACAGCACGTTGGCTGCAGACTCTGCGGACTCGGTACGTGGTGCTGCAGCAGGAGCGGCGGCAGCTGCCGGAGCAGCCGGAGTTGCTGGAGCGGCAGCCGGAGCTGCAGCTGGCTTCTCGGCGGCAGGCTTTGCTTCGGCCTTCTTCTCCTCGGCTGGCTTCGGAGCTGGGGTCGCAGCCTTGGCTGGCTCAGCTGGCTTAGTCTCAGGCTTCTTTTCCTCGGCTGGCTTAGCAGCTGGGGCAGCCGAAACAGGTGCAGGTACAGCCTGCTCCTTCGATACCGAACCGGCATCCTCACCAAGTTCGGCAAGTCGACTACGAAGAGCCTCGTTCTCACCGGTCAGGCGACGCAGTTCCACTACGATCTCGTCGAGGAAGTCATCTACCTCGTCTTGGTCGTAGCCTTCACGGAACTTGGTCGGCTGAAACCGCTTATTGACTACGTCTTCTGGCGTCAAAGCCATTGGGTCACCTCAATACTGGGATCATTTCCGCACGACCATGTCATGCCTTGCGAAACACTTACCGTTGTTGTCAGTGTCGCGACCGGTGAAGTCGGAGCACCATTTCCTAAAGGATATAACGATTCGGACACTAAATACGAAATCGAGCGTTAGCCCGTGTCTCATATTCTTTGAATCTACAGGGTTTGAACTCTTAGAACAATCCCCGCTTTAGGCGAAAATCGCCTAATCAGATCCCTGTAGTACTACCTAAACTATTTACCACAGCTTTGAGAAGCATTACAACAATAAATAGCAGCAAAAACGACAGGTCAAGGCGGATTCCGCCGAGATCTAGGGGTTTGATCCTTCTACGTAACCACCGCAGAGGAGGATCGGTTATCGACACAATCGCTGTCGCTGCGATAAGTGCGATGCCTTTGGGACGCCAGTGGCGAGCAAAGCTTTCAGTAATATCCAGCACAATTCGCATTAAAAGCAGAATTTGCAGGATAGCTAACGCGAGATAGATGATCCCGAACACCATTTTGCGTTTGTGCTCCTGGTGTCTTAGCTCTGGTTAAAGAATGTGGCTTGGGCTTCAGACTGCTTACGATCTTCTCCAAGGACCTCAACAGTCGCTGGAGATAGCAGGAAGACCTTGTTGGTGACTCGTTCGATGGAGCCATGCAGGGCAAAAACGAGCCCGGCGGAGAAATCTACGAGCCTCTTGGCATCGGTCTCTCCCATATCAGTGACATTCATAATCACTGGGATTCCGTCACGGAAGTTCTCACCGATGATCTTGGCATCGTTGTAAGAACGTGGGTGAACGGTTGTAATCTGACGCAATTCGGAATCCTCATCCCGTACTGAAGGGGCACGCTTGATCGGGGTGACCGGAGCACGGTATTCCGTCTCTGGTTCTCTAGCTGGTGATTGCGGCGCAGCCGGCCGAGCGACAGCCTGCGGGCGTGGGGCTTCAGAAGGGCGCTGAGAAGCAACTTCTTCAACGACACGCACTTGGCTCTTGGGCTCGGCTTGTGTTGCTTGGGTTTCTTCTTGCTCGACGGCATCCGCCAAACCGAGATATACCATTGCTTTCCGCAGTCCGTCAGCCACGATGTTTCTCCTTGTTCATCCCTTGCATGCAACCCCAGTGCATGCTTCCGCTACTTCGACGCTACCGTACTATTTTCGGCAGATAACGTTCATTCGGTCTATTTTGCGCGGTGTGTCGCGCACGCCTAGTCCACGGACCAGATGAGCCCAGCCAGTCGTCCAGCATCACTTGAACGGCGGTAGGAAAAGTAATTTTCGTCTTCCAAAGTGCATACGTTACTTTGTCGCACTTGAACTCCCAGCTGGACTAGCTCTTTTTCGGCTGAGCTAGGCAAGTTCAGCCCCGTAGTCCCCCATCGAGTTTGCGACCGAATCCCTGCTCGGAGGTTTTCAGATTCTTCGGCCATTTCCGGTGAGACTTCATAGCAAGAGCCACAGATTGATGGACCGATAAGTGCTTCGATTTCATCTGCGCCCGAGATCCGTAATTGCTCAACGGTACGGCTAAGGATCCCGTCCAGCAGTCCCCGACGTCCGGCGTGGGTGGCTGCAGTGAGAGTTTGCTCTTGTTCTTTGCTTCGGCCGACGAAAAGCACCGGAAGGCAATCGGCGACCATGACGGCCAGCGCCTGCGTTCCGGTCGGATCAACAAGCCCATCGCAGGTCGGGGACGCTGGCTCCAACCATGAGACTCGTTCAACCTGTTGCACATTGAAAACATCCGCAGAATGAACTTGGTTCATGAAGTTAAGCGAGAAACGTCGGACCCCGATCGAGTCTTCTAACCGGCTTCGATTCTCAGCCACGCGCTGAGGATCATCGTTCACATGCAGGGCGAGGTTTCCCTCTTGCTGCGAAGTGAATGCCAGATGAATTCTCGGATCAAGGTCCGACGTGAAATGTAGCACTGCTCAGCTTCTCGCTGTTTTTACTTCAGGAAGTCAGGAACATCAAGGTCGTCGTTGGAACCGTTGAGGTCCGAATCGACAACGTCAGGAAGTTCCTGGAACGAGCCCTTGCTTTCAGCAGCAGGCTTTTCCTCAGCTACCGGTGCTGGCTTAGCAGCTTCCGATGCTGTCTGCGACTGCGTTTCAGGCGCTGTTGCAGGTACCGGCTCAACTGGACGCGAAGCTACAGCTGGCTTTGCTGCTACTGGGGTCATTGGCTTGCTGGTGACATCTGGCTCGTCGAAGCCGGCAGCAATCACGGTAACGCGTGCTTCATCACCCAGGGCGTCGTCAATGACGGCACCGAAAATGATGTTGGCTTCTGGGTGAGCTACTTCCTGGACCAGGCGAGCAGCTTCGTTGATTTCGAACAGGCCGAGGTCGGAGCCACCCTGAATGGACAGCAGCACGCCGTGCGCACCGTCAATTGAGGCTTCCAGAAGTGGCGATGCGATGGCCAACTCTGCAGCCTTAACTGCGCGGTCTTCGCCCCGTGCTGAGCCGATGCCCATGAGTGCTGAACCCGCACCCTGCATGACGGACTTAACGTCCGCGAAGTCCAAGTTGATCAGACCGGAAGTGGTGATCAAGTCGGTGATGCCCTGGACACCGGACAGCAGAACCTGGTCTGCCTGGCGGAAGGCGTCAAGAACCGAAACGTTGCGATCCGAGATGGAAAGCAGTCGGTCATTTGGAATGACGATCAAGGTGTCAACTTCGTCGCGCAGGGCTTCGATGCCCGACTCGGCGGAGTTAGCGCGACGGCGACCTTCAAAAGTGAATGGACGGGTAACGACACCGATGGTCAGTGCGCCAAGGGAGCGTGCGATACGTGCTACTACCGGAGCGCCACCGGTACCGGTGCCACCGCCTTCACCGGCGGTAACGAAGACCATATCGGCGCCACGAAGGACGTCTTCAATTTCTTCGACATGATCTTCCGCTGCCTGGCGTCCCACATCTGGGTTGGCGCCAGCGCCGAGGCCACGAGTAAGTTCGCGTCCCACGTCGAGTTTGACGTCGGCATCACTCATAAGCAGAGCCTGAGCATCGGTGTTAATGGCGATGAACTCAACGCCCTTGAGACCGACTTCGATCATTCGATTGACTGCGTTTACACCGCCACCGCCGATACCGACGACTTTAATGACCGCGAGGTAATTCTGTGGAGCTGCCACGTCCCGCTTCCCTTGTTAGATGTGCTACATGAATCACGACCCAACCTGAAACCTTCACCTTTAGCCTTAAGGTTTAGGTTCTGTCAAGTTGTCGTTATTAGAAACGCTATGAGTCGTGTGGTCTTTGTGCAACGACCGCCTAGGCGTGTCGCTTGTTCAAAACTATCTTTCCAGAATTTCTTGGCTTATTGGTCTTCCCGCGCCCAGAGGATCACGACTTAATAAACCACTGGATTCTCTGGGTTAGTCACGTCAATGGTGGTCTTGGCCGCATATTTGTCACTTAAGTTTTTGACAAAGATCTTGGCCACCTCATTTTTCAGTGCAGACTTTGAAGCATCGCCCCAAATCAATGTCCGCTTCTTCGGCAATGACAACTCCGCAAACCCTGCCTTGGACAGTGACGCAGTTGAGACTTCCTGAAGCACGGATTCATCGACGGTGCTCAAAATGCCGGTAAGAAGTTTAAACTTCTCTGGATCCTTGGTTTCATCGCTGGCCTTGACCTTAGGAAGTTTAGTCTTGTCATCTTTTCCTAAAGTACGAAGCTTCTTCCCGTTCTCGGAGACCAAATATTCTTTGTCACCGTCCACGAGAATTGCCACAGGCACCGCTTCGATGACTTCAACTACCAACGTGTCTGGCATCTGAGCCTTGACAACGATTTGTTCTATGGCAGGCTGGTTGCCCAAAAGCTCCTGCACCTTTGATTCTGAAATCCTCGGAAGCGGAGTTCCCTTCAAAGGTTCCAACGACTCAGTCAGTTTCGTGGAGTTCACCAATTTGGTTCCAGTTACTTCGATGTTCTTCGCCGCCAATAAAGGCGAGAAACTGAGAATCAAGACCGCGACGAGACTCAAGACGACGATGCTCGCGGCAATAATGATTAAGAGCTTGCGTCGCTTCTTCTCAGGACTTGCGGGAAGTTCTACGACTTTTGCTTCTTCACCCATGGAACACCTTGTTTGGTTGAAACGACCAACGTCAGTGGTCTACGACATTTTCGAGTTGAGGCTAGCTCAGGGAGGCCACAATCTGCGGACCCAGTGCAGTGACGTCGCCAGCACCAATGGTCATCACGACGTCTCCCGGTTCGGCTTGTTCCACTACGTGAGCCACCGCAGCAGCGGGACTCAACACATGAGTTGGAACCTCGACACGGGAAGCAATCAATTCGCTGGTGACACCCTCGATTGGTTCTTCTCGTGCAGGATAAATATCCAAGACGGCGACAGAGTCAGCCAACGAGAGCGCTTTAGCGAATTCGCGGTAGAACTCCTTGGTGCGACTGAACAGGTGTGGTTGGAAGACCACGTGTAGGTGGCCTTCCCCTGCGACCGTCCGTCCGGCTGAAAGGGCGGCTAGAACTTCGGTGGGGTGATGAGCGTAGTCGTCATAAACACGAACGTTGTCGATGTTTCCCTTGAGCTCAAACCGGCGGGCTGCACCGGAGAAACTCGCAAGTGCCTTTAATGCTTCGTCAATCTCAAGCCCCGCGTCGATACCCACCGACAGCGCTGCGGTCGCGTTGAGCAGATTGTGCTGGCCAGGCACCGACAAATCAAGGGTGTGGCTTTCTGAGCCATCCAACTGAACCAGAGCACTAAAGCGCCCGTCATCGGTAGATTGAGCTTGGGACAGTCGGCGGTCAGCATACTCACTGAAACCATAAGTCACGACTCTCAGATCGCTACGTTCCTCGCGCATCTTTCGAGCCAGGTCGTTAGCTCCTGGATCATCGGCACAGCAAATGAGCAGACCGTCTGTTGGGAGCAGACGCGCGAAGTCAACGAATGCCTGATGTACAGCCTCCTCGGTGCCATAGTGATCGAGGTGATCGGCTTCAACGTTGGTCACGATGATAACGTCGGGGCGATAGTTCAGGAACGAGGCATCAGACTCGTCAGCCTCGGCAACGAAGTAGCCGCCCTCGCCGAGCTCGGCATTCGTCCCTAGGCTCGGAATGTTGGCACCTACGGCGAAGCTTGGGCGTGCACCGACGGCCTTGAGCATATGAGCAGTCAGCGAAGTAGTGGTGGTTTTACCGTGGGTACCAGCGATGGTGACAATTTTTTCGTGGCCACGCATGGTGGCTTCAAGGCCTTCGGAGCGGTGCAAGATCTTCAACCCGCGGCGAACTGCCTCATCGTATTCTGGATTGCCCGGTTTGATAATCGAAGAGATCACCACGGTTTGCGCGTCGCCCAGATTGGCTGGGTCGTATCCAACCTCAATGCGGGCGCCTCGCTCACGCAAACTCTCCAACACTGGAAGGTCCTTGGCATCCGTGCCGGAGACTTCCAGCCCGTAGTCCAGCAGCAATCGAGCTACTGCCGAAACACCTACACCGCCAACGCCCATGAGGTGTACTTTGCCGAGTTCAGCGTGCAGTTCGGTGGCGCGCAATGCCATTGTTCTAGCCTTCCTGACCCGCACGACGACGGGTTGAAACTTCTTTAATAATTCGACGCGCCATGATTTGTGCAGCGTCGCGCTTCCCTAGAGAAGCAGCCTTCTGAGACATCTGTTCAAGTTTATGCTGATCGCCGAGCAAACTAATGACATTTTCGGTGATGTAAGACTTGGTGAATTCATCATCCGAGACCAGCACGGCTCCTCCGGCGCCAACCAGCTCACGGGCGTTGAGCTTCTGCTCACCGTTACCGATCGGCAGCGGAACCAAGACTGCGGCGGTTCCAGCCACTGCTAATTCGCATACCGTTCCAGCTCCGGAACGGCACACCATCAAGTCCGCCACCGCGTAGGCGTAGTCCATACGGTCCACGTATTCGAGTTGCGTGTATCCCTCATGAGTGAGGAGCTGGCCTTCAGCGTCCAGAATCTGCTTGCCACGTCCAGTAATGTGCACGGTATGTACACCGGCGGCATTGAGCTCAGCCAAGGAATCAGCAATCGCCGTATTGATGCTTTGTGCTCCTGAGGATCCGCCAGTGACCAGAAGAATCGGTTTCTCATCGGTGACACCGAAGTAGGCCCGGGCCTCATCACGCAGTGCCGACCGATCCATTTGGGCCACGTTGGAACGCATCGGCATTCCTACCTGTACCTCACCTGGCAAACCGGTGTTGCTGAACGTGGTTCCGACAAAGGCAGCATTTTTTGCGCCAAGCTTATTAGCCATTCCTGCGACCGAGTTGGCCTCGTGAACAAAAATCGGAAGCTTAAGTTGTTTTGCCGCCAGATAAGCTGGCGTGCACACATAGCCTCCGACACCGAGAACTGCCTCGGCACCGGTCTGTTTCAAGATTCGTTTGGCCTGATTCAGCGCTTTTACGAATCGGAACGGGAACTTGATCAGATCAAGATTGATGCTGCGCGGCATGGGTGCTTTAGGGATGAGCTCAAGTTGGTAGCCAGCTTCTGGAACCAGTTTGGTTTCCAATCCGCCAGGTGAACCCAGTGCGGTGATCTCCACATCGTTGTGTTCGTCTTTGACGGCGTCGGCAATCGCTAGCATCGGTGAGATGTGTCCTGCTGTGCCGCCACCGGCAACAACAAGTCGCATTGCTTGAGTCATCTGGTCTTCTGCTCCTTCGTCCCGTTCATACGGGATTAGTGCCCCACGTCGTCGAGTCGAAGAGCTACTACTTCATTTTTACGAGTAAGAATCACACGCTATTTGGCGTCTTGTGGTTTAGCGATTTTCTTCGCTGCCGAAGAATCAAAGGCAAGTTTTTGAGCCCTGGCCGAGGAGAGCACATACCCCATGGCCAACATGATGGCCAGCATGGCCGAACCACCGGAGGAGATAAACGGCAACGGCACACCAATCACTGGCAGCACACCGGTGACGGTACCAAGGTTCACGAAGGTCTGACCGATTACCCATGACATCAGGCAGCCCATCAGGATCTTGGTGTACAAGTCACTGGCACGCAATGCGATGCGGTACATGGCCAAGGCCAAGAGCACGAACATCACTAGAACGAAGAGCACACCAATGAAACCAAATTCTTCACCCAGGATGGAGAAGATAAAGTCATTTTGCGCTTCAGGAACGTAGGACCACTTCATACGTGATTGGCCGGCTCCAACACCGAACCATCCACCCGAAGCGAAGGCATGCAGGCCCATGCTCGCCTGATAGCACAGCTGATCGCTAGGACCACAGTCGGTATCAAGCCACGCCAACACACGCTGGCGTCGGTTGGACGAGCCCATGACCGCCACGGCCAAGCCGACGAGTCCAACGGCACCAAAACCGGCAAGCCATTTCATTTTGATGCCACCAAGGAACATCGCAGCAGCAATGATCATCAGCAGAACCAAGGCGGTACCCACGTCTTTACCCAGCACAACCAGGCCCACGATGCCAATACCCACCGGTGCTACTACTGGGATAGTCAGGTGTTTGATGTCGTGAAGAAGATCTTGCTTTTTCTCGAGCATGAAAGCGGCAAAAATAGCTAGCGCTAATTTGGCAAACTCACTTGGCTGCAGGCCCAATGGCCCGATCTTGATCCAGTTTCGGTTACCAAGCACCTCACGTCCCAAGGGAGTGAATGCGACTAAGAAGAGAAGCAAGAAAGCGCCGATAGCCGATGGCCAGGCCAGTCGCTTGAGAGTTGTCGGTTTAATGAACTGCATCCCAAGCATGCAAACTATGCCGATACCAGCAAACGTTGCTTGCGATAGTGCGACGGTAAATCCGTCCTTGCCTTTGGCAATCGCTTCCACCGATGCGGAGGACTGCACCATCAACACGCCGAAGACGGCGAGCACGACGGAGACGACAACCACCAACCAGTAGTCCATCGAGGCCATGCGTCCGCTAGCGTTTTCTACGCCACCGATCAGCTTGGCGAACCAAGGTGTCTTCTGTTTGGCGCCAGTGGACGGTCGTTGTTGCTTGGTCGCCATCGGTGCCTCCTGCCTCGGTGTCGTCTACTCGGTGAATGCTTGCTTAGTTGCCTTCGTCAGCTTTATCCATCAGATCACTGACGGCGCTGATAAATGCGTTGCCACGCTGGGCATAGGAGCTGAATTGATCCATGGAAGCTGCTGCAGGTGCCATGAGCACGGTGTCCCCGGGCTGTGCTAGCTCGGCTGCCTTGTATACGGCGCGGGTCATCACCTGGGTGCCCGAAGGGTCAGTAGCGTCAGTTTCCTTGGCCTGCGCGGTAATGTTGATAACTTCAACATCCGGCGCCTTGGCTGCTAAGGCCGCAACTAACCCTGCGGTATCGGTGCCAATGAGCAGAACCTTGGCTAGGCGATGCGCATGTTTGGAGATGAGATCCTCGTACTCCACACCCTTGGACAGGCCGCCGGCAATCCACACGACGCGGGTAAATGAAGCCAGTGACGCATCGGCAGCGTGCGGGTTGGTCGCCTTGGAGTCGTTAATCCACAGAATGTCATTCTTGCGGGCCACCGCTTGAATGCGATGGGCGCCCGAATCAAATCCGCTAAGCCCGGCAGCGATGGCCTCGGGCTCAACACCATAAGCGCGGGTCAGTGCAGCTGCGGCGGCCGCATTGGCAGCGGTGTGTCGCGGAACGATCTCACCGATCTGGTTCAACGGAATCAGTTCCACCGCGTTGGTCTTACGGTCTTCGATGTAGGCGCGATCGACTAAGAGGTTTTCAACGACACCAATCATGGACACGGCAGGTGAATCAGTGGTGAAACCGATGGCACGGCAACCTTCAACCACATCAGCATTTTCTACCATGTTAATGGTGACTTCATCTTCGGCATTAAAGATCGCAGCGACCTGAGTGCGCTCGTAGATCTTGGCTTTGGCTGCCTGATAGTTATCAAAACCGTCATGCCAGTCCACATGGTCCTCGGCGATGTTCAGTACCACGGAGGCCAGCGGAGAAATGCTGTGGGTGTAGTGCAGTTGGAAGCTGGAGAGCTCTACGGCAAAAACGTCGTAGTCCACTGGCTCACGTACGGCATCCAAAATCGGGGTTCCGACGTTGCCCACCGCGATGGCCTTCAAGTCCGCTGCCTGCAAGATGGCTTCGGTCATGCCCACGGTGGTGGTTTTGCCGTTGGTTCCAGTGATCGCCAACCATTTCGGGGCCGTATGTCCTGCACGGTTCTGTACGCGCCAGGCCAGCTCAATGTCACTCCAGATCGCAATGCCAGCCTCGGCGGCTTGTGCAATCACTGGGTTGCGTGGGTTCCATCCAGGAGAAACCATGACTAGCTGAGCCGCTTGGCCATCAACCAAAGGCAGGGCCTGAACATTCTCGGCACCAAGTAGAACATCGTGTGCCCCGACAATCTTCAAGGTTTCGGCCCGCTGCTGGTTCAGCTCATCGTTTTTACCGTCAATCACAGTGACGACGGCGCCGAGTTCGATCAGTGTGTCTGCGGCGGAGAAGCCAGAAAGTCCTAGCCCGGCGACGACAACGCGCAGACCTTTCCAGTCAGCATCCCAACTGGTCAGTGATTCCAATACATTCTTGGCATCTGCGCTCACAGTGCGACAACCCATTCAGAGTAGAAGAGTCCTAGGCCAGCGGCCACGAAGAGGCCAGCTAGGATCCAGAAGCGAATAACAACATTTTCCTCGGACCATCCCGAGAGCTCGAAGTGGTGCTGCAACGGTGCCATCTTGAACACGCGCTTTCCACCGGAGAGTTTGAAGTAGCCCACTTGGATGATCACCGACAGGGAGATGATCACGAAGAGGCCAGCGATGACAACCAGCAACAGCTGAGTGCGTGAAAGGATCGCGAAGGCAGCTACTGCGCCACCGATGGCAAGTGAGCCGGTGTCGCCCATGAAAATCTTCGCTGGCTTTGCATTGAACCAGAGGAAAGCAATGAGCGCGCCAGAGAGAGTAGCGCCCAGTAGGGCCAGATCCTGAGGGTCGCGCACCGAGTAGCAGACATCCATGGAGTTGCTGTTGGAGCAAGCCTGATTCTGCTGCCAGATACCCATCAGGGTGTAGGCGCCAAAGACCATGATCGAGGCGCCGGTGGCTAGCCCATCCAGGCCATCGGTGAGGTTCACGGCGTTGGTGGTACCGGTAACGATGAAGTTGGCCCAGATGACAAACAGGATCAGACCCACCATAGGACCTGCAAAGGCGAGATCAATATTGCTATCGCGCAGGAAAGAGATCGCAGTGGAGCCGGGGGTCAGGCCACGTTCATCAGGGAACTGCAGTGCTAGTACGGCAAAGCTGATACCGATAATTGCCTGTAGAACGATCTTTTGCCAGGCGCGCAGACCCAGCGAACGCTTCTTGAAAATCTTGATGAAGTCATCGAGGAATCCGACCAAGCCCATGCCACCGAAGAGCAGCAAGACCAGGAGGCCGGTGGCAGTAATGCCCGCTGAAGAACGTCCCATGAGCGCGAGGATGCCGTGCGTGGCGAAGTAGGCGACAAAAACCGCCAGGACAAAGACCACACCGCCCATCGTTGGCGTACCGGACTTCACAGCGTGCGAGTTTGGCCCATCATCACGAACGACCTGGCCGTATTGCTTCTTGGTCAGCAGCTGAATATAGAGCGGCATTGCCACCATGGTCAGTACGAGGGCAATGCCTGCCCCCAAGATCAATGCGATCACGCGTCTTCGCCTTCCTTCACGAATGCTGCGATGTCGTCGCCGAGGAAGCGCAGACCGGCCCCATTAGAGGACTTGAACAAGGCAATATCGCCTGGCTGGAGTTCTTTTTGCAATAGCTCGCGGGCTTCATCCACGCTTGGAACATAGTAGGCTTCATCGCCCCAGCTACCTTCAAGCACGGCGGAGTTGTAGGCCGGTTTAGCACCGCGGCCTACCACCACAAGTTTCTTGATGTTCATTCGAACAGCCATGCGTCCGAGTAGATCATGCTGGTGGATGCTCTCATCCCCAAGTTCAAGCATCTCGCCCAAGACCGCCCAAGTTCGGCGTCCCGGAGCCCCATCCTCACCCAGGCCCAGCTCTGCCAGAGTAACCAAGGCGGCGCGCATGGATTCAGGGTTAGCGTTGTAAGCGTCGTTGATGATGCTCACGCCGTCAGCTCGCTCAATGCGTTCCATTCGCCAGCGACTTCCCGCGGCCTGGCCATTGAGGTTATCGACGATGACCTTTGGGTCAACGTCCAAAGCATAGGCAGCATTCGCGGCAGCCAAAATGTTGCTGACGTGGTGGCGTCCCAACAAGCCAGAGGTGATCCGCTGGCTAAATCCGTTAGGGAATTCCAGGGTCAATTCAGGCTGACCGGAGCTATTGACTACTACATCGGTGGCCCAGACTCCGGCACGTTCTGGTTTTTGTGCCCCGCTTCCGAAGAATCGCACTTCGGCCTTGGCGCGGGAGTCCATGCGTGCCACGCGGGCATCTTCCGCGTTCAAGATGGCAATACCATCGGTGTCCAAGGCTTCGACGAGTTCGCCCTTGGCCTTTTCGATGTTTTCAACACCACCGAATTCGCCAGCGTGTGCGGTACCAACACAGAGCACGACGCCTACGTGTGGGTGCACCATATCGGTGAGGTAGGTCAGGTGGCCTACCCCGGTTGCACCCATCTCGATAACGAAGAACTTCGTGTCTTCGGTTGCGTTGAAGACGGTGAGCGGAACGCCGACCTCTCCGTTGTAGGAACCGATCGGTGAAACGGTTGGCGCGACCTTCGAAAGGATGCCCGCCAGCAGATCCTTGGTGGTGGTTTTACCAGCTGAGCCAGTGATGCCCACGACCTTGGCATCGTTTTTAGCTTTGAGGTACTCGACGATGTGAGCGGCAATCTTGCCCATGGCTTCCACCGCGTCCTCGACGATGATCGCCGGGTGCACCGCGCGGGCATCGTCATAGGTGAGGCGTTCGGCCAATGCCAATACGGCACCGGCGGCCAAAGCCTTATCGATGAAGGCGTGTCCATCGGAGAATTCTCCGGGTTTGGCTACGAACAGGCAGCCGGCAGTGACTTCACGTGAATCCGTGGTCACCGAAGTAACCACCGTGTCGGAGGCGGCTGTTGCGCTCGCTTCTCCCCCGGTGATCTTCAAAAGGTCAGTCAAAGACAGTTCAATCATGGCATTAAGGACTTTACACTTGAGCGGTGATGATCATGGTCGTATTCCCTCTAGGAATTGGTCACAAATCCATGAAGATTTAGCGCGTTCGCCAGTTCAACGCGGTCATCGAGTTCAACGTCCATTCCCGCAACGTCTTGGCTTACTTCGTGTCCGCGTCCGGCGACCAGAATCGCGTCCTGCTCCTGCGCTAAACTCACAGCAAATTCCACGGCTTTAGCGCGTGGCGCGACGTTGTAAAGCTGAGTTTGAAGCCCTTCGGAGTCGATAGCCTGTTGTGCACCGGTTGCTACCTGCTCACGAATCGGCTCGGGCGCTTCACCGTGTGGGTCATCGTCGGTGACGATCACGATGTCTGCATGTCGTGCGGCCACCGCACCCATGTCCGGGCGTTTGGTTTTATCTCGTTCTCCGGTAGCACCGAAGACTACAATCCTGCGCCCTTGGTCTCCGGGTCGTACTGAGTCCAAAGCCTTGGCAAGTGCATCGGAGTTGTGGGCGAAGTCCACGACGGCCACTGGCGATTCTGCTACCACCTGCATACGCCCTGGAACGGCCACCGACAAAGGGTCCTTGGCGTCAAGTGCCTGCTGCAACCGCTGAAGTTCAACACCGCTGGCAAGAACCATGAGCGTGGCCAATGCTGCGTTGGCGACATTAAACATGCCTGGCAGTGCGGTACGAGTGCGCAACTGTCGACCGTCACGGTGCTTAAGTGTGAAACGGTGCCCCAGTCCGGAGTGCTCCAGTTCGGTGACGCGCCAATCAGCGTGCCCGTGATTCTCGTCCAGACTCAACGACTCGGTCGGAATCTGTGCTTGTTCAACCAGGCGGGCACCATAAGGGTCATCGAGAATGACCACAGCCGCCGAGCTGTGTTCCGGGGTGAACAACTGGGCTTTGGTCTGGAAGTAATCTTCCATCGTTCCGTGCAGGTCTAGGTGATCCTGCGTCAGGTTGGTGTAGCCGGATACCGCAAAGTTCAAAGCATCAACGCGGCCATAACTCAAAGAATGGCTGGAGACTTCCATGGCTACAGAATTCACGCTTTGTTGCGCCATCCGTGCCAGCACTCCGTGAAGTTGCGTCGATTCTGGAGTGGTCAGCACGCTGGGGATGATCTGTCCGCGGGCAGACATCTCGATGGTGCCGATCAGTCCGGTTTCTTCGCCCAGGGCTTCAAGAATTGCTCGAATCATGAAGGTCGTGGTGGTCTTGCCATTGGTACCGGTGACGGCGAAGAGCTGTGGGCAGTGCTCGTTGGTACCGTAGACAGCTTGGGCTACTTTAGCTGCCGCCTTACGTACATCGGCGACCACAGCCACCGGAATCGAAAATTCATCCGGGAGGAATTCCAGACCAGCAGTATCGGTGATCAGGGCGACGGCACCGTTAGAGATGGCAGTGTCCACAAATTCTGCCCCATGGCGCTTGGCACCGCAGATGCCCAAGAAAACATCTCCTGGTTGCACGATCTGGGGGTTCATGCTGACGCCGAGGATCTGTGGAGTCGCGTTGAATAGCGTTCCGGTACGTACTGCGCCTGCCGCCGCGCATACCTGGTCAAAGCCCACGCCTGCCATATTCTCTGGACGAAGGTACCGTTCCAACTCACGCGGAGTTCCGGGTTTCTGGACTACCAAGATTTCTTTTGTTCCTTACCTACAAAGACGTCGTACGCCTCTGACTTTGTCGTGCTCGGTGGCACATTGAATGTGTTCAGCGTGTGGCTCATAACGTCGGTAAACGTGTCAGCCACCGAGAAGTCTTTCCAGTTACCCTGTGGACGGTACATCGTGGCAACAACCACGAACTGTGGATCTTCCAGCGGAGCTACACCCGCAAAGGAATAAGTATAACCGTCGTAACCCTTGGCACTGGCGGCCTGTCCGGTACCGGTCTTACCACCAACACGGTAACCAGGAATGGCTTCCTTGTAACCAGTTCCATAGTCGACCACGGATTCCATGATCTTCAGCATCTCTTTGGAAGTCGATTCCTTGATGACACGCGTTTGCTCAGGTTCTTCGGTTTTGGTGATCGAACCGTCTTCATTTCGATAGCCCTCAATCAAGCTAGGAGCCACGCGAACACCACCATTGGCGATGGTCTGGAAGATCGAAGCAGTGTGCAACACAGTTTGTGAGTAGCCCTGACCAAACATTGTCGTGTACTGCTGGCGACGGTCCCAGTTCTCTGGTTTTGCCAACTGGCCAGCGCTAGCACCGTTCAGGCCAATCTGAATTGGGGAACCCAGGCCAAAGGCCCTCATGTAGTCGTAGCGGGTCTGCTTGCTCATCTTGCTACCGACCATCACGGTACCGGTGTTGTATGAACGCGCGAAGATACCTGCGACGGTCATGTCGTAGGTGGCGTGTTCCAAGGAGTCGTTGATGGTTTCCTTGGTAAAGGTCTTCTTGTGTGGCACCGTGAACTCATCGGTGGCCTTGACCACGCCTTGGTCCAAGGCCGCTGCGAATATCGGGGCTTTGCCGGTGGAGCCAGGCTCAAAGGCACGCGTAATAGAGGTCGAGTGACGGAACTCTGGATCCGTGGCTCCAGGGTCGTTCGGATCCAATTCGGCAGAATCACCGATGGCCAGGATCTTGCCGGTCTTAACCTCCTGGACGACGACGGAGACCCATTCAGCGTTAAACTCTGCTTGCTTCTTTTCGGCAGCACGCTGAGCCACATAGTTAATGTCGGAGTCGATGGTCAACAGGACATCTTGCCCATTGACCGCCGGAGTTTCTTCGGTTTCGGTGACAGGAATACGCACGCCGTCGGCGCTGACTTCATATTTGCGGCTACCAGCAGTTCCGGCCAAGTGTTCTTCTTGGCTTAGTTCAAGGCCTTCGGCACCGACGACATTGGTCTGATCTTCGTTGTTTTTCACAAATCCAAGCAACGGACCAGCAATAACGCCCTGCGGATATTGGCGTTCACTACTCAAAGTTGTTGTGAGGCGAGGAATACCAATTTCGCGGACTTCGTTACGGACTTCTGGGGTCACGCTCTTGGCAATGACCACGTAGCCCTTAGGCTTCGCGTCGCCTTGCGGCTGGACCTTTTTGGCCAGTTCTTCGGGATCTTGGTCCAAGGCCTCGGCTAGTTCTTTGATGGCCTGATCCCAGCTGATGCGTTCGTGGCCGTTTGAGCCGTCGCGCTTGGCACGACGAATGTCGTCGTCTTGTTCGCGCTGGTCGATGGCCAAGTCGTAACGGTCGACAGACACAGCCAGCGTGGTTCCATTGCGGTCTTCAATGGAACCACGGGTTGGGGCGATGACTTCTTCGCGTTCACGGCTCGCTTGGGCCGCATTGGCGACAGTAGCTGCATTGATACCTTGGACCCAGACGAGGCGGGCCAAGATAATCACCAACAGGGTTACTGAGAGGATCAGTACAAAGCGCATCCGCTTTTTCGCAGTGTCGATTGCCGTCGAGCTCACAATGAACCTAACTTTCCCTCAGCGTGGTGTCCAGCAGTAACAGCTAGTTCAGTTCTAGCTTAGAAAGATCTCGCTACTTTGCCGGGGATTTCATGCTTGGCGCCGGGATCGTGCCGCCGTTAAGTTCGGAGTCTTGGAAGACTGGGCGGCCGTCTTCGGCGACTTCGCGCTGGCTCTTAGTGGACTTCACTTCGGCGTCTTTGGAATCCGAAGTCGAGGCGCTGGCAGCATCTGCATCAGTTGAGGTCTTGCCCACAGTGGTTTTCGGAGTCGAGGACTCTTCGGACTTCACCTTGTCTTGGGTGCCCTCGCCTTCAGTGACGCTGTCGCCAGGCAATGGCAGGGTTCCGTATTCCTGCTTATTGTCCTTGGCCTTGACAGCATCTTCGGCTTCCTGAGTGATTTTGCCTTCAGAGAGGCTAATCAGGCCAGGTGCACCTGGCGAAACGAGGCCGAGGTCTTTAGCCTTGGCGGCTAGGGCCTGCGGGGCTCCCAGCGACTGGGCTTCCTTGAGCAAGGCTTGGTTCTCTTGAGACAGGGCACGTTCCTGGTTGCGCAGGGAAACAATGTCGTACTGACGCTGAGCAACGGAGGTGTTGAGCAGTACCAAGGTGACGATGACGCTGAAGGCCAGCAACACGAGAATCACGGACATCGTGACCATGGAGCGTCGGTTCGATTCCTTGATTCGTGGAACTAGAGAAAGGGTCACTCGCTGGCGAGGTTCACCTTTAGGTAGCTGACTGGCAAGCACGGGCTCTGGGCGTAAGGCTCGTGCAGCACTGCCGTCAACAACTGGTTGGTTGTTCACGGCTGCAATCTTCTGCACGCGACGCGGGGCTCGTTGGCTCATCCTTAGCTCCTCTTCAACACTCGCTCCACAGCTCGCAAGCGAGCTGAGGCTGCACGGGAATTTTCTTCAATTTCCTGGTCGCTTGGCTTTTCAGTGCCCTTGGTCAGGACCTTGTATTCAGCCTTATGTTCCTCTAGCTCTACCGGGAATCCTGGTGGAGCCGAGGAGGTTGCACCCTGCACGAAGTGCCTCTTGGTGATCTTGTCTTCTAATGAGTGGTAGCTCATTACGACGACTCGGCCACCGACATTCAGTGCGCCCATGGCCGCAGGAATCGCGCGCTCCAGCACGTCGAGTTCCTCGTTGACCGCAATTCGCAGGGCTTGGAAGGTGCGTTTGGCTGGGTGGCCACTATTTCTAGCAGCCGCCGCAGGGACTACGCCTCGAATGATTTCCACGAGTTCTGCGGTAGTCGTGATTCGTGCTTTTGCTCGTGCCTCGATGATGGCCGTCGAAATACGTCCAGCAAACTTCTCTTCGCCCCACTGGCGAATGATGCGCAATAGCTCGTCGCGATCCAAGTCATTGACGAGATCTTCTGCGGTTGGACCCACAGAGGTATCCATGCGCATGTCCAGCGGAGCGTCATAGGAGTAGGCGAAACCACGTTCACGTTCGTCGAGTTGCAATGACGAGACACCGAGGTCGAAGAGGACACCGTCAACGCCTGGGAACCCCAAGTCTTCGACAACGTCAGCAATTTCGTCATAGACAGCGTGAACAAGATCAATGCGATCTTCGAATGGCTTGAGTCGCGCGCCAGCGAGCTCATGAGCCTGCTCGTCGCGGTCAAGTCCGATCAAGTGAAGGTTTTCGAACCGCTTCAGAATTGCTTCTGAGTGTCCGCCCATCCCGAGGGTGCAGTCCACAACGATTGCCCGACGGTCTTCAGCATTTGCTCGCTCGATACCTGGTGCGAGGAGGTTGACGCAACGGTCCAGAAGTACTGGAACGTGGCGTTCGGATGCTGGTCGCGGGGAATCCTGATTTGGCACTGCTCCCCCTTTCGATGTTCGGTATGTTGTTGAGATCAGATCCCCCTCCAACCAAGTGGTGGTCTATCTTCTGGCTCCGGGGAAGTGAAGCCAGACGATTTTCCCCGCAAGGTGGCTGGAGATCTCATCTCAACATCTGGTGTTGTTGGATTGAATTTTGTTCTGAGAACTTCAGCCCTCATCGGTATCTGAGAAAACATCCTCTTGTTCGTCCAGATACTGTTGCCATGACTCTGTATCCCAGATTTCGATGCGATTACCCGCACCGATGACTGTGACTTCCCGGTCAAGGCCGCCGTAAGTGCGCAGCACTTGCGGAATCGTGACACGTCCCTGCTTATCCGGTACTTCGTCAGATGCCCCCGAGAGGAACACACGTGCATAGTCGCGTGCTCGTCGTGAGGTCAATGACGCCTGTGCCAACTGCTCATGCTGCTTCTCGAACTCTCGCTGGCTAAAAACGTAAATACAACGTTCTTGACCACGCGTTAGCACCAGGCCGTAAGACAATTCATCACGATATTTAGCAGGAAGAATCAGGCGTCCCTTCTCGTCCAGTTTCGGCGTGTACGTTCCCAGGAACATGCACACCGCCTTTCCGCGAAGTGGCTAGAAGCCCCACTCTTCTCTACTTGCCTCCACTTTACTCCACTACCCCCCACTGTCAATGCGATTTCATTGATTTGGCGAGGGTCTGGAGTTAAAAATTGGCTAAATTTAGCGGATTGTTGCACCACATCTAGGTGGAGGGAAAATGGAGGGCCTAGCTAGCAGGGCTCCACGCTTCAGAGATTTTCGCGGAAAATACTGCGGAATCTAGGCGAATCTATGCCCAGTGGTGGGAAGTGGAGGAGCTCAGGGAGGAAAGTGGGGGCAGCGCTTAGGAGGTAGAGGAAACCTGAATCTTGGAATCTGCCGGGAATTCAAATTCTCAAAACAAGGCGTGTCGTATGCACGCCATGCCACTACCTAATGCTCGCGCTATGCGGTGCGAGGTAAACCCGATCAGGGAAGCCTCGCACAGAAGCTAATGACAGTCACATAACGAGAAGACGAACGACACTTGATTCCCGATTCACCTTCAGCCGAGGCCAAACAAAACAGGTTAAACAAAAAAGAGGTGCAGCCAGGGGCTACACCTCAATATCTATGCTTGCGTATCAGCTGTCGGACTGATCCCGTTTGCGCTGATTCCATCGCTCTTCGAGACTCGACATGAACTGGGAATTGTTCTTTGCCGCAGATTTTGGACTGCCACCTGCAGGACGGCCAAGTTTCCCATTGGCCGACTTGGTGAGGGCCAGCAGAACACCGCCAAACATGACAGCAAACCCAATTACACCAACGATGATGATGTGCTGCGAAATACCAAAGATCAGACCAGCCAAGCCAACGATGACCAAAAGAACGCCCAGCGCAATGTTTCGCGTTGAAAGACGCCCGGCACTTGCCGGCGCCTTCATATTAGAAGCGAAGCGACGGTCTTCATGCAACTGCTTTTCAAGCTGCTCCAACAAACGCTGCTCGTGTTCCGATAGCGGCATCGTCTTCTCCTTCCAAAGGCAAACTCAACGGTCGTTTACCGTCGTTAGGTTCAACGCCGAGTCAGAGATAAAAGTTCCCTGATTCTTAATGAGCCTTACTCCTAGGATAGTCTCTTTTGTGCTCAGCCTGCCAGTTGATCTTCGCCACTGACCTTGTATACCCACCGGGCTCACAGAATACTTTTAATCTCGCGGTCGCAAAAAACGTGCCGGTGTCACCATCGACTGCGGAAATTTCTGTCCAATGAGGTCGGCCACTCGTTCCGCCTCCCTCACTTTCTCATCTTTTGGGTCAAGGCTAAGTTGCAATCCAAAGTCCGGATCTTCGAGCCGTTCCGCTCGAACACCAATCAAACGTACCGGCTGGGTCAACGGGATCAACTTCTTAAAAAGCAACCCAGCAGCTTCACTGATGGTGGCCGAGGAATCAGAAGCCGCGCTGAGTGCTTTAGAACGGGTCAGGCCAGTAAAGTCCCGATACTTGATCTTCAGACCAACCCCACCTGCAGCCTTGCCGTTATCGCGTAACCGCCTTGCAACTCGATGGCTCAGTCGAAGTAGCTCTTCTTCTAGAATTTGCAGGTCACTAATGTCTGCAGCGAAGGTGTGCTCGGCCGAGATGCTCTTTTCCTCGCGAGTTACTTCCACAGGACGGTTATCGATGCCCTTTGATAATAGAAACAGCGAACGACCATGTTCCCCCATTCGGGCAACCAGTCGTTCTTCAGGCTCGCGAGAGAGTTGACCCACTGTTTCGATACCCAGGGCATGTAATTGTTGTGCGGTTCGCTTACCGACACCCCACATCTTGGCCACGGGGAGATCTTCCAAAAACTCCCCCGTACGCTCGGGAGCAATCACTGCCATCCCATCAGGTTTCGCGTAGGTGGAGGCCAGCTTCGCGATGAATTTATTTTTTGCAATACCCACGCTGGCCGGCAACCCCATATTGTCTCGAATATGACTGCGGATGTTCCGGCCAATTTCTACCGGACCACCTAGCCTTCGCATGCTTCCGGTGACATCAAGAAACGCTTCATCAACGCTGACCTGTTCAACCAAGGGAGTGAGCGTGCGGAAATACGACATGATTGCCTCAGAGGCTAGCGCGTATTTGTGGTGACTCGGTTCGACGACCGTTGCTTCAGGCATGAGGGGAATTGCCTGGCTCATCGGCATCGCCGAATGTATCCCCCTGGCACGGCAGTCATACGAAGCAGAGAGCACGACGCTCCTGCCTCCTGGGAACCCGACAATGACCGGCTTGCCAACCAGCTCAGGACGATCACGCAATTCAACAGAAACGAAAAAGGCGTCCATGTCGACGTGCAAAACAGCGCGACTCACCATTCTCACCCCCTGCGTCAGCTGAAGTAATCACTCAATCATACTCGAATATATGTTCGGTTTTTACTATACTAGCGATTGTGGGCCCGTGGTCCCTATCCCCCAAAAATCACCGGTAGAGTTGTATGCAACCAGCCGTAGTTACCCAAAGAAATGATTTTGCATGTCGCTGCCTGATTCTCTTCCGTCCCTCGAAGCCGAGGCTTTGGAACTTAGCCAAACGTACACCGCCGAAGTTGCACGGTTGCTTGAGGAATTCCTGGCCGCCAAGAGCGGTGAAGTTGGTCAAATCACTACCAGTGCAGTTGAAATCGTCAATGCGATTACTTCATTGACCAAGGGTGGTAAACGACTACGCCCACTGTTTGCTTTTTGGGGTTTTCTGGGTGCTGGCGGCGCGAAGGACTCCACCGGCATCGTTCGCCTCGGCGTTGCTCTGGAACTATTCCAGGCCGCAGCGTTGATTCACGACGATATTATCGACAACTCCGATACACGTCGCGGGCAGCAAAGCGTCCACAAACGATTCGAAGCTCAACACCAAAAGTTGGGCTTGGCAGGTAGTGCAGCGGCATACGGTAGTGCAAGTGCAATCTTGGCTGGCGACCTTTGTCTATCTTTAAGTGAAGAATGCTTCTCGGAAATAGAGAACCTTCCCAAAGAAGCGCGCGTGATCTTTAACCGAATGCGCACGCAGGTGATGGCCGGTCAGTATTTGGACGTACTTGAGGAGTCTGCTGGACCCTCCTATGATCCCACGGAAGCTGTGAAGCGTGCACGTACCATCGTTCGTTTCAAGTCCGCGAAGTACTCCACAGAAAACCCATTCTTGCTTGGCGGTGCGCTTGCCGGCGCTAATGGAGAACTCCTTGAGAGTTACTCAGCTTTCGCGTTACCGCTGGGCGAAGCTTTCCAACTTCGCGACGATGTTCTAGGTGTGTTTGGCGATGCCGAAGTTACCGGTAAGCCAACCGGCGGAGACCTATTAGAAGGTAAGCGAACGGAGCTCATCGCACATGCCTTGCTTCTATCAACGGACGAAGAACGAAAGTTCATCCAATCGCGCCTTGGGGCCGTCGATATGTCTGCAGAAGAAGTCAGCCGCCTGAGCAATATTCTTCGAGATAGCGGTGCACTCAAGGCCACTGAAAACAGTATTAGCGAACTGTCAGATCAGTCTCGCCGCGCACTCAAAGAACTGCCGATTAGTCCGCGCGCTCATGCTGGCCTTCAGCAGCTCAGCGACGCTGTCATTAAGCGCTCAAAGTAATAGCAAAGGTCACCAGTTCATAACAAAGGGTCTCGGTCCTCCAAAAACGTTGGAGAACCGAGACCCTTTTGTTGTCTTTTGAACAACAGGTTTAAAGCTTGAGCCGACTACCAGGCTAGAGCTTGTGCCCGTCGTCTAATTTCAGTTTTACGTCCTGAACGCAAGGCGTTCATTGGAGTGCCTGGCAGCGAATCATCTTCAGTGAATAACCACGTGATTGCTTCTTCATCGGAATAGCCTGCATCCATAAGTACGGACAAGGTTCCCTTTAGACTTTCGACTACGATGCCGTCTTGGAGAAAATCAGCAGGAATGGATCGAACATTGCGTTCTCCGATTCGCACCGAGATAATTGCACGTTCGTCAAGCAAGCGGTGTACGCGACGAATATCGACATCTAATTCTTCTGCCACGTCCGGCAGGGTCAGCCACTGGCCGACGAGTTCTACGTATTCCTTCACCCCTTAAGGTTCCCACAAATTCGCAAACTCCGCAGAAACTTTAGAAAAACGCACCTCAGTAGTTTCCATGCGCCACAGGAGTAGTGTAAATTTCCTTGTATCACTTTGATAACAATTGCATCACGGACAACATTAGGAACGTAAGTCTCTAATGTCACCTGCGACGCAATGTCCGTTATTTTCACCGTACCTATGAGGATCGACTCCATGCCCCACGAATCCAAACATGTCTCTAAGCATGCGTTAGGCGTAGTAGCAGGCGCGGCCATCCCAGCCGCGGTCATTGGTAGCCTGGCGTTGGCACCAGCCGCGCAGGCAACACCCGTATCCCTCCCCAAAACCTCAGGCAGCCTGGCAAAAGCGGTCACCCCAGAGTCAATCAAGGTCGCAGAAGATCAGATCAAGGCTCACTTGATTGCCTCCCGCATTTCGACCCTCGGGCTCCCCGCGAAGCGTGACGTCAAGGAAATTAAGATTCCGGCTGGCGCCACCTTGTCGAGTATCGCGGTTGAATATGACACTTCCGTTTCCGAGCTTAAGAAGCTCAACGGCTTGAAGAGCGATGTCATCATTGCAGGCAAGACCCTCAAAGTCTCCGGCAAGACATCAACGGCAAAGTCAACCAAGAGCGATTCTTCTAAGAAATCGTCGACGGAAACCAAAACTTATACGGTGAAGAACGGCGACACGCTCAGCGCGATTGCCAGCAAGCACAATATGAGCCTGTCCGCGCTACTGAGCAAGAACAACATCTCAGCAAGCAAGGTCATTTACCCTGGCAACAAGCTCAAAGTAAATGGCGCCGAGAGCAGCTCGGACAAGAAGGAATCTGGCTCGAACTCCAAGAGCAAGAGCACTTCCTCAAGCTCCGCAACGTACACGGTGAAGTCAGGCGACACGCTGGGCAGCATCGCTGTCAAGCACAACATGAGCCTGTCCTCGTTGCTGAGTAAGAACAACATCTCGGCAAGCAAGGTGATCTTCCCCGGAGACAAGCTGAAGATCAACGGTTCTACTTCCAAGAACGAATCCAAGTCTTCTGAGAAGAAGACTTCATCGTCGAAGACCTCCAGCTACACCGTGAAGTCCGGCGACACCCTCAGCGCGATCGCAGCCAAGCACGATATGAGCCTGTCGGAACTGCTGAAGATCAACAACATCTCTACGAGCAAGCGCATTTACCCTGGAGATAAGATCAAGGTTTCCGGTGGTTCCTCCTCGTCGTCCTCCAAGCCACAGACTACGAGTAAGCCGAAGACTACGACTTCGACCTACACCGTCAAGTCTGGGGATACTCTTGGCGGCATCGCTGCCAAGCACGACATGTCCTTGAAGTCCCTGCTGAATCTAAACCCTGAATTCAGTGCCAGCACTCCGTTGAAGGTCGGTGCCAAGCTTAAGGTTTCAGGTTCTTCAGTTGCTCCAACCAGCGACACCAAGAAGGACAAGATTGGCAACACCTTTGAAGGCCGTACCTACAAGGATCATGTTGTCCGAGATGCTAACGCCAACAAGGACTACCTAGACTCCATTGACGTTCCAGGACGTTCGGAAATGCAGTCGCTCATTCGTTCGACCGCGCAGAGGATGGGCGTAGACCCAGCCTTGGCTTTGGCTCATGCCTACCAGGAGTCTGGATTCAACATGCGTGCGGTCTCCCCCGCTAACGCTGTCGGTGTCATGCAGGTTCTCCCAAGCACGAGCGACTGGATCGCTTCACGTATCGGCCAGAACCTCAACGTACTCAACCCACAGGACAACGTCACCGCTGGTGTCGCGGTAATTGCCTACAACCTGGACAATACCGATGACCTGGACACTGCAATCGCTGCCTACTACCAGGGACTTGCAGGCGTCAACAAGAATGGTATGTACGAAGATACCAAGCGATATGTTGCGAGCATCAAAGCGCACATGAAGAACTACCGCTAAGGCGTCAAATATAAGTCTGGTCCGGGACCCAGTTTCAGCTGGGTCCCGGACCAGACTTATATTATTTACAGAGTAAGCGTGAAAATCTAGGAAGCTCGTCGCTCGAGATCCAATGGCATATCAATAACTACTCTTGTCCCGGCAGTCTGACCGGCCTCCCAGCGAATTTCTCCCGAGAGTTCACTGGTCACCAAAGTACGTACAATCTGGAGCCCCAATCCTTCTCGACGCGGTTCATCAGGCAAACCATGTCCATCATCTTCAATGACTACACGCAACCAATTAGTGCGGTCTGCCCCGTGATACCGTTCAGCCAACAAAGACACTTCACCATCACGTTGTGCCAGTCCATGCTCAACGGCATTGGTCACTAGTTCATTGATAACCAAGGAAAGTGGAGTGGCCAGATCTGCGTCGAGCATGCCAAATTCACCCTCACGGCGTGTGGAGACTCGTTGCTCAGGTGAAGCGATTTCAACGATGAGACGGAATTGACGGTCCATCAGATCATCAAACTTCACCGTCTCGTTCAGTCCCTTGGACAGGAAATCATGGACAGAAGCGATAGTTGAGACGCGACGCATGGCCTGTTCAAGACCTTGTTTGCCGTCTTCTGATTGCATCCGTCGGGACTGCATGCGCAAGAGAGCTGCAACGGTTTGCAGGTTGTTCTTGACCCGATGGTGAATTTCGCGAATGGTGGCATCCTTGGTGACAAGCTCTTTCTCTCGTCGACGCAATTCAGTCACATCGCGGCACAGCACCAAAGCACCCCAACGCTTTGATTCATTGCGTAATGGAATAGCTCGCAAGGATAGGGTGACTCCGCGGTGTTCAACTTCCGTACGCCACGGCATCTTGCCTTGAAGCACCAGTGGAAGTGTCTCATCCACGACGCGGCGGTCGCTGACCAGTGCCATGGTCAGATCAGCCAAAGGTTGGCCCTGGAGTACGTCCGCAGCTCCTAAGCGGCGGAATCCTGAGACGGCGTTGGGGCTGGCGAATTCTACGGCTCCATCTACGCTCAGACGGATAAATCCGTCACCTACGCGAGGAGCACCTCTTCGGGAACCGGTTGGACTGGAAAACTCTGGCCACAATCCTTGAGTACCCATTTGCAGCAGGTCATCAGCGCTCTGACGGTAGACCAGTTCCAGATTCGAAGGTGTACGGGACTGGTTAGGATCAAAGTGAGAGGTGATCACAGCTACTGGGCGATTCTGCCGAACTAGCGGAATCGCCTGAACCGTTGTCAGTCCCAAGATCAGGTCGGTGCCCACCTGCTCTGCGGAGCGTTGGATCTGCAATGTTTCCCAGGCACGGTCAACCATGATTCGCAGATCCTTGCGGATCCGCTCGCCAACGAAATCACCATGGAACGCTGTGTGGGAAGTTGATGGTCGTACGTGTGCAAGAGCAACGTATGAACCATCTCCCGTGGGGAACCAGAGTACAAGGTCTGAGAAGGCTAGGTCCGAGACCAACTGCCAGTCCCCCACTAGGAGATGAAGCCAGTCCTCATCACCGGGTCCTAGTGCAGCACGTTGACGTAGTTCTTCGGTGATGAGGGCCATTAGCGGTGTTTACCTTCTTACGATGGAACGCAACAGGCGAAGTGCCACGGACAATGAAGCCATGTCGTCACGTTCGAGGCTATTTACTTCCTCAAACATACTCTTCGCACGATCTAGGTTAGCCGCGTTTGCTTCTTCCCACGCAGCAACACGCTCTGCTGGGTCCGCAATATCGCCGTGAGCATCCAAGATGTTACCGGTCAGGTCGATAATCGTCGTGTACAAATCATCACGCATGGCGGCACGAGCCAGTGCCTGCCAGCGATCCGAACGTGGCAACTTGGTGATCCGGTTCAACAGGCTATCGACACCGAAGAGATCATAGAGCACGAAGTAAGTCTCAGCGACCTTGGACGCCGTAGTCGAGGTACGGTGCACATACTCAGCGATGTCCAACAGCGCGTAGGACTCGAACTGCGTGGCCCACATGCTAGCTCGCAACTCAGGAATGCCGAAGCCCAGGGCTTCGTCGCGCCAGTCGTTGAAGCGTTCCAGGTCGTTGCCGCGAATAATCGTTGGCAAAGCCTTGCGCAATTCGGTAACGGTGTCTTGGAAACGAGTGACCGCTTCTGAGACCAGTAGCTGCTCATCAACACGGTTAATGAACCAGCGAGTGGCACGATCCAACAGACGACGCATGTCATGATGCTGGCGTCCCCAGTGTTTCAGGCTGGTCCCGGCAGGCTGGGCGTTGATCGCATCAAACTGACGATCAAACCCGTAGACCTCACGCAGTGTACAGAAGACCTTGGCGATTTGAACTTCGCTAGCACCTGTCTCTTCCATTGCACGGAAGACATAGGTAATGCCACCAACGTTCACAATGTCGTTGGCAATCACTGTTGCAATGATTTCTCGGCGTAGCGGATGGCTATCCAGCTGATCTCCAAAGCGCTCTACAAGCTGTTCTGGGAAGTAACGTCGCAGCGTTTCCGCAAAGTATGGGTCATCTGCTAGGTCGGATTCAGTTAGTGCATTGGCCAGCTGAATCTTGGAGTAAGCAGCCAATACTGACAGCTCCGGAGTCGTCATCGCTCCGCCGGAAGCACGTCGTTCTTCTAGCTCCGCGGTGCTTGGAAGGAACTCGAGTTCACGGTTCAGGTCCGCGGCGGATTCCAGCCACTGCATGAGTCGCTCGTAGGCTGGTGCCCAGGTGAGTGCAGCATGCTTTTCATTGAGCAACAGGACGTTTTGCTCAAAGTTGGTTTTCAGCACCAGGTCGCCCACGTTATCGGTCATCGATAGCAGGAAGTCTGTGCGTTCATCTGCGGTGAGGTGGCCTGCGGAGATCTGACGGTCCACGAAGATCTTGATATTAACTTCACGGTCCGAGGTGTCCACACCAGCCGAGTTATCGATAGCATCCGAATTGAGCAGAACACCCTGACGGGCAGCTTCGATACGACCAAGCTGCGTCATGCCGAGGTTACCGCCCTCGCCGATGACCTTGACCCTCAGGTCCTTCCCGTCGATGCGAATGGCATCGTTGGCACGGTCGCCAACCTGGCCATGAGTCTCGCTCGATGCCTTAATATAGGTGCCAATGCCGCCGTTGTACAGCAGGTCTACGGGGGCAGACAGGATTGCCTTGAGCAATTCGTTAGGGCTCAACTTGAGCGTGCTCTCGGCTAGGCCAAGTACCGCACGAACTTCCGGGCTGATAGGAATCGACTTCAGGCTTCGCGAATACACGCCACCTCCGGCAGAGATCAGCTCCTTGTTGTAATCTGCCCAGCTGGAACGAGGCAGGTCATAAAGGCGCTGACGCTCATCAAAGGCAACCTGTGCGTCTGGATTCGGATCAAGGAAAATATCACGGTGATCAAAGGCAGCAACCAGTTTGACGGTCGGGGTACGGCGCAGGCCGTTACCAAACACGTCACCGGACATATCGCCTACACCTACAGCGGTGAATTCTTCACTCTGGGTATCAATGCCCAGCTCGAAGAAGTGACGCTTTACCGATTCCCACGCGCCACGAGCGGTGATGCCCATGCCCTTGTGGTCGTAGCCCACGGAACCGCCCGAGGCGAACGCGTCGCCCAACCAGTGGCCCTTCTGTGCGGACAGCGAGTTGGCAATGTCAGAGAAGCTGGCGGTGCCCTTATCTGCTGCGACAACCAAGTAGGAGTCATCGCCATCGCGACGAACTACGTTTTCAGGAGCCACGATGTGCTCACCGGTCGAATCGGTGACCATATTGTCCGTCAGCTGCAGGAGCGTACCAATGAAGATCTTGTAGGCGCTCTTGCCTTCTTCCATCCATGCGGCCCGATCCTGTGCAGGGTTCGGTAGTTGCTTCGCGTAGAAGCCACCCTTAGCACCGGTAGGGACGATGACCGAGTTCTTCACCATCTGGGCCTTGACCAGTCCAAGAACTTCGGTACGGAAATCTTCACGACGGTCCGACCAGCGCAAGCCACCACGAGCCACCGCACCAAAGCGGAAGTGCGTGCCTTCAACGCGTGGCGAGTAAACCCACAGTTCATGCTTCGGGCGTGGGAATGGAGCAAAGTCAATTTCTTCCGGTGCGAGCTTGAAGGCCAGGGCCTGGTGCTCGGTGAAGTAATTGGTTCGCTTGGTCGCTTCGATGACCTTTACGAAACGACGCAAGAGCGTGTCAGCGTCCAAGGTCGGGACAGCTTCCAGCGCCTCAGAGATCTTGTTTTTGGCTTCTTCACGGGCTGCTTCGGATGCCTCAGCGCCCAGCGAAGGGTCAAAGGTTGCTTGGAACAGCTCAACGATGCTGTGGGTGACCGTGGCATTACCGACCAAGGTGTTGGCGATGAACCCGGTGGAGTTCGGAACACCTAGCTGCAGCAAGTAGTGCGCGTAGGCACGCAACATCGCTACCTGTTCCCAGGACAGGCCTTCACGAAGCACCAGGGCGTTGAGGCTGTCTGATTCTGCGTCATTACGAATGACAGCGCTATAAGCTTCAGCCAGCTTGCTTTCAACTTCACCAAAATCAACATCTTGGTCAAACTTCAGACCCATGTCATAGATGTAACGCTGGCCAACACCTTCAGGGTTCAGCTCGTAAGGACGTTCATCAACAACGTCCAGTCCCAAATCTTGCAGGACCGGCAAAATGCGTGAGAGCAATAGAGGCTGAGTCACGAAGATCTTCATGCGCTTAGACACTGGCGAATCTTCATCCACCGGTGAGGGATCGTAGAAGGAAACGATCGGCCCGCTCTGAGCAGACTCATTCAAGGTTGAGAGCAGGTCAATGTCCTTGAGCGCATCTTCGATCTCAAACTGAACCTTGTAGGATGCAGGGAATGCCTCTGACCAAGCGTTGGACAGCGTATTCGCGTCGCCCAGCTCAAGACTTTCGCGGGCCGTATCCACAATGGCGTCAGACCATGAACGAACTGCCTTGGCAATACGATTTTCCAAAGCAGTGCGGTCAACAACCGGGATCAGGCCATGACGTTGCAGGCGCAGACGGTAGAACAAACGCACCAATGCACCAGCGCCGAGCTGAGCTTCATATTCGACGGACTCTGCGTTGAAACTATCTTTGAGTTCTTTTTCAACGCGCAGACGGACACCGGTGGAGAAACGATCACGAGGCAAGAACACCATGGCCGTCACAAAACGGCCATACTCGTCGGTCCGCAGGAAGACGGAGGTTCGACGGCGTTCTTGTAAACGCAAGATACCCAACGCAGTCTTGGTCAGGTCATCAACGCTGATCTGGAACATCTCATCTCGAGGGTAGTTTTCCAGAATGGTGGTGATGTCTTTACCGGAGTGAGAGTTAGCAGCAAATCCGGTGCTCTTGAGCACGGCTTGGACCTTGTCGCGGACAACTGGAACAGTTTTCACGCTAGAGGTGTAAACGCTCGAAGAAAACAAACCGATGAATCGGCGCTCACCGTTAACTTCGCCGTTGGCATCAAAGCTTTTGACGCCGACGTAGTCCAAGTACACGCCACGGTGCACGGTTGAACGGGCGTTGGCTTTGGTGATGATCAGGGCGCTCTTATCACGAGCGGTAATACGGCCACGCTTGGTCAAGTGCTGTGGACCCTGCGACTCCAACTCGCGCATAAGTCCAAGACCACTACCGGATCGGGCGACCAAAACATCTTCACCATTGACCGTTTCTAGGTCATATTCGCGGTAGCCGAGGAAGGTGAATTTGCCGTTGGCCATCCAATCCAGCAATTCGGCAGCTTGTGGAAGCTCAGCAATCTGTTCCGCGTGAGCAGTCTGCGGCAGGGTCTGGGCGATGTCTTTGGCACGGTCAAGCATGGCCGGCCAATCCTTGACAGAGATACGCACATCCGCGAGCACGCTGTAGAGTCGCTCAACAAATTCTTCTGCCTGCTCGTCACTGAGTTCACGGGCCAGCTCAACAGAAATCCATGACTCAACGCGTGTATCCGTCCCTGCCGAAATGAGTGTACTCAGATCTGAAAGAGCCGCTGTGTCACCACTGGCCACATGCTGCTGCCCGGTGTGGCTGATCTTGACGATTTCGCCAGTCTCGGACTTGCGTGAAACCACAAATGTTGGGTGCACGACCAACTGGATGGGTGAATTAAGCTGAACTAATGCTGCGGTAACCGAATCAACTAAGAACGGCATATCGTCGGTGACGATATGGACCACCGAGACTCCGTTGTTTCGTGTGATGGCGACGTTGGGGGTTTCCGCTTCGCGTTCGTAGCCGATTTCTAGGTGTGCAGCCACGCGAGATTCGAGTTCGTCTGGCCGGTAGGCTGCCACGTCCTCAGTCGCAATTTGGCTATAGTACTCGCTCACCAATTTTGGGGTGAGAGTCGCATCCATGAATGATTCTGACATGCTGGATTCCGACGAGTTCAACTGAACGCCTCCAAGAACAAAGTTCGATGTACCCGCGCCTTTGCGGGTCTCTAGTCTAATCAACCCTACCCGTTTTTCACGCCTTCAGTTCATGCAGACTTGCTAAATCGACGAGTAATCCGATTCATGGGTAAATCCGTAGATTTTATGCCGGCCAAAGACCGTATTTCAGTACGCAATGAACTTTTAGGCGCTATCTCGAGTAAAGGGCTTCCTGCTAACACTGACGCACTGCAGACTGCGCTGTCATTAGGCAAGAAACCAACGACATCGTGCATTGGACCAAAACGGTCCCAGGCTTCGGACAATCGACGCTTTGGGCTTCGACCACTACTGGAAACACTGACCCGGTTGAAGATGATTTTGGGACGAAGTTCAGGGTGGTTTTCCTCCAGCTCATCAATGGCTCGGATGGCACGAGGAATACCGATACTGTCTGATTGAACCACCATAAAAATTTCGTCCGAGCAGCGCAGCACTTCCACCGTTACAGCATTGCGTTGGGGTGCTTGCGTATCAAAGCTCAGCTGTTCATCCATGGCGATATGTGGCGCAATATCTAGGACTACAAAGTCATAGTGTTCTCTGAAGACCAGTGCGGCTCGTCGCAGAGCTGAAGCACGTACCTCTGGCCAGCGACTTGATCGTGGAATCCCGGTTCCCACGCGAACGGTGGTGTCCCCCACCTGGACGAGCGAGCAGGCTGCGTTAAGACGATTAATATCGGTGCTGCCCGAGTCCATAATGCGGCAGATCTGTGCAACTGATGCTGATTCATCCATCAGTCCCAATTGGATCGAAATCGAAGCAGCGTAGGTGTCTGCATCTAACAAAACAACGGACTTACCAGTGACCGCTGCTTCAACAGCATAATTCAAGGCGAGGGTGCTTCGTCCCGGTGAACCCGGAGCACTCCAGAAACAAACAATCTTTCCCTGAGTACTTGGTTCAGATTTTCCCGCGGAGCGTTGGTCATCTATTGGAGAGGATTCGGGAATCTTCAAAGAGTGAACCGTTGCTGTAATGCGCTCTTCTAGGTCAGACATCGCAATATCTACGGGAAGCTGGAGAACATCGGGCAAGGGGCTAAGCTCAGTGGAGTTTTCAAGTAAGTAGACTACTGCTGTTCCGTTGCCCATCAGTTCCTCGATCTGTTCCATGGGCGGAACTTGCTGGGCATCCGCGACCAATAGAACATCGGCGATGGCAGTGAGACAGGCAGCGATCGCTTCAGCGGTTTCGGAACAGACTCGCGTGACGATCAATTCACCTTGATAGCTCTCGATTTCTCGAACAATACTTTCCTTATCACCCAAGACAACAACGGAGATACTCATTACTCAGCTCCGGCTGGATTGTAAATGACGATAATTCGTGAATCGTTGGCCAGTGCTTGCAGGAGTGGCTCTAGTTGGTTGGGTTCCACCAATAGTTCAAGATTTGTGCCTTGTCGGTCCACCAGACCGCCACCGCTTTCAACACGCGCAGCAACCTCGACCATCGACGAGAGTTTTTCTGGCACGCCGTAAGTATTTCCTCCCGGCGCGCGCTCTGCGATCCAAACGTCCACAAAGCTGCCCGGCGCAATCGAAGAGCTCAGGTCTGCTGGCAGTTCAATATTGATGGGTCGACGAGATCCAAGCTCACTATGCGTCACGGATGTCACTGGGATCAGTTCCCCAGCACTAATGAAGGTGTTGGCACGAGCCAAGTCGACAATGTCTGCTCCCGGATCAAGGTAACGGCCAGCCGTCTCACCCAGTTGTACTTCTTGGGTTTTCATATTCTCGGCCGTTAGTTGCTCACCAAGGGTGATATTGGAGCGTGCCACATACACGGTGGTGGTCTCGTGCATTTCACCGACTAGGTACATCGTGCCTGCTACGGATGCCACAACAAGAACCGCGCCCAAGGCCAACCGTGGATCTTTCCAACCAGGACGTTTGATTCTCGCGGCTTTTGCTGCTCGTGCCCCCTGGGCCACTTGTTCACTCATCGAGGCTCGACCTTCCACCGGAGAATGTGCTTATGGATGGTGAGCCTACGACAAGTTTCTTCCGTATGAAAGACCCATTTACATGGTGTGGATTAATTTAGCGTCGTGGATACGACCCATCCGATGGACTCCAGCGGGATCATGACTTGGGCCGCGGGATTGCTTGAGCGAACATATTCATCGCGTTGGTGCATTGAAATGAGCAGGAAATCCTTGGCTACCTGCCCCAAGGTTCCTTCGGCAATGAGCGATCCGTGAGTTCCGTAGATTTGGCACCTAGACCGATCGCGCAACATGCCACGAAGTACTGCTGAAAACCTGATGGCCTTCCCGCTTTGACTTGTCAAAGGAGCTGCCCGTCTTTCGCTTGGCAAGGCAATTGATTCGACGACTTGGTAGCGAATAATCCATTGGCTCGCTTCGGTTTCTAGGCAAAAGTAATCAGTGGCGCAGGGGCCAAGTCGCGCACGAATCTCGGTATGACTAATCACCATGACGCTGATTTCGCTGCCGCGGTATTGAGACAGGACATCGCTCAGCTGGGCCGTCGCCCGTTCAATTCGGGTGTTCTCGGCGATTTCATCACGCAGTTGAGCGCGACTTTGTTCGGCTAGCTGAGCCTCAAGATCGTCAAAGAGTGAATCCCATCGCATGTGCCAACTGTACGAGACAAACAAATGTTTCGACAGGTCTTCACAAAAGCGCATCGAAGTGTCATTATCTTTATCAAATAGCATCAAATGCCATTAAATGGCATCCAAGGAAGTGTTTTCGATGATGAAGATACGAACGCTGGTTATCTTTTCCCTGTTTAGCGCTGCGGGTTATGTCCTGATCTTCGTGGGCTTGAGGTTGATCATGGACTTCCCCTCCAACGCATCGATGCCTCTTGAGCCAGCACGGCGCATCCAATTCCTCATCATCGTTTCGGCGTTCGTTCTTGCAGCCTTTGCACTTCTGAGATTGGCGGTCAAATGGCTCATTATTTGGGCCGCAAAGCATGAACATCGACGCGTACTCAACTTTTTCCAACGGGTCGCACCTCGATTCAGTCGCCGGGTTCTGAGTTCTGCCCTTGGCACGTCAATTGCACTGTCAACTGCAGTGGCTGCTAACGCTGGCACAGTTATTCCGGTGCAAAATCTTTCAAGCACTCCCCATGCCGAGAGCAAGAGCTTGCCCGAATCAGTGGAATCAAGTCAGCGCAGTGTCCCCAACGCGCAATGGTTCCCAGAGCAAATTTCCGTGCCCCTGAACCGGCTCATCTCATCGGGAGCACAACCAAAACACAAGACAGAAAAAACCATCACCGAGGTTGTCGTCGCGCAAGGCGAGAACTTATGGAGCATTGCTGCCACGCACCTCGGACCGCAAGCAACAGTGGAAGAAATCTCAGCGTATTGGCCACAGGTATATCAAGCTAACCGGCAAGTAATCGGTTCCGACCCCAATGTCTTAGAGGTTGGAACGGTCTTGGTCCTCCCGCACAGGCAATAGTCATCCTCATTTTTCACTCAGCACCACATCAAGGAGCAATCATGAGTACCATCACCATAAGCGCACGCGCCACTACACCAGCGGCCCAACCAGTCGACTCCCTAACGCCGAATTCGAGCGCTCTTGATACACCAGCCGATGCACCTGCGCATCTGCGCAGAGCGCTGGACCACATTTTTCATCGCACCGACTTGTGTCGGACCGAACATCGGGCCATCGTGGAAATTACTCACTCAGTGGCACGGGCTGTTTTCGAAGTTGTTGCCGGGTACCGCAGCGTCAGCCAATTAGCTTTTGTCATGGAACCCACCTGCATTGCCAAACTACAGCGGCGCGCCCTATTAGAAACTGGCCAATACTCCGTGGAGCCAGAGCCAGGCACGGCCCATGGACAAATTCTCTCTTTGCATTTGGACCATTGCTTCTCCGGAGCGTGGGAATGCACAGCCATACTCGGATTTAAAAAACGCGTCCGCGCCGTAGCTCTCAAAATTGAGCCATGGCACGGACGCTGGCAAGTGACCGATGTGGAACTTATTTAGTTTCGCTTGGACTTCTTTTTCTTTTTATTGGTCGCAGCCTGTGCACGGGTAGTGCTGGCTTCACCGTCTTCGTCCGGGCCCGTGAACTGCAGGTTCTTTGGCTTAGCTGATTCATCGATCACTGGCGCATCAGCAGCAGCGGCAGTACCTGTTGGGATGTCCAAGTTGAACAGTGCACCGATGCTCTCTTCACGAATGCTTTCCATCATGGTTTGGAACATCGTGTAGCCTTCGCGCTGGTATTCCACCAGTGGATCGCGCTGAGCCATTGCACGTAGCCCGATACCTTCTTTGAGGTAGTCCATCTCGTACAGGTGTTCTTGCCACTTACGTCCGATGGTCGAGAGGACCACGCGCCGTTCCAAATCACGCATGGTGGATGACCCAACGAGTTTTTCGCGTTCTTCATACTGGTACTGAGCGTCAGAAAGAATTTCTCGTTCCAGGAACTGCGAGGAGAGATGTCCAACTCCTCCAGCTTCCTCTACAACCTCATCCAGGGTGATACCGATTGGGTAAAGCTGCTTGAGGTTAGTCCAGAGCTGCTTGAGCTCCCACTCGTCTGGGTTGCCCACCTGAGTAGCTTCCAAAACCATCGCCTTGACGACGTCTTCTAGGAAATGACCGACCTTTTCCTCAAGGTCACCACCTTCCAAGATGGCACGGCGGTCAGCATAAATTGCCTCACGCTGACGATTCATCACGTCATCGTACTTCAGCACATTCTTGCGCTGTTCGGCGTTAACACCTTCCACCTGGGCCTGAGCCGATTCGATGGCTCGGGAGACCATCTTGGACTCCAAAGCCACATCATCTGGCATTGAGGGGTTGTTCATGATGCGTTCAGCCATGCCCGAATTAAAGCGACGCATCAAATCGTCGGTCATCGACAGGTAGAAGCGCGACTCACCCGGGTCGCCCTGGCGGCCTGCACGACCACGCAACTGATTATCGATGCGGCGTGACTCGTGACGCTCGGTACCAAGCACATACAGACCACCGAGCTCGGCGACTTCCTTAGCTTCCTTGGCCACGGTTTCTTTGGCCTTAGCGAAAACCTCGTCCCAAACCTTGTTGTACTCTTCAGGGTGCTTCTCAGCATCCAGTCCGCGACGTTCCATTTCCGCGACAGCCAAGAATTCAGCGTTACCACCGAGCATGATGTCAGTACCGCGACCGGCCATGTTTGTCGAAACAGTCACGCCGTTTTTACGACCCGCCATAGCAACAACCGCAGCTTCACGTGCGTGCTGCTTAGCGTTGAGCACCTCGTGGCGAATGCCCTTCTTGGACAGCAGACGCGAAAGGTACTCACTCTTCTCCACGCTGGTGGTACCAACCAGAATTGGCTGTCCCGTAGCGTGGCGTTCAGCGATGTCTTCGACTACGGCGTTGAACTTGGAGACTTCGTTCTTGTAAATGTAGTCCGGCTGGTCATTGCGGATCGCCGGCCTATTCGTCGGAATCTCGACAACACCCAGCTTGTAGGTGCTCATGAACTCCGCAGCTTCGGTCTGCGCGGTACCGGTCATGCCCGAGATCTTCTCGTACATACGGAAGTAGTTCTGCAAGGTGATCGTTGCGAGCGTCTGGTTCTCGGCCTTGATGGTCACACTCTCTTTGGCTTCAATAGCCTGGTGCATACCCTCGGAATAGCGGCGCCCCTGCAGGGCACGGCCGGTGTGCTCATCAACGATCATGACTTCGCCGTTAACAACAACGTAGTCCTTGTCCTTTTTGAACAGTTCTTTGGCCTTGATGGCGTTATTCAAGAAACCAATCAGCGGGGTGTTATTGGCTTCATACAGGTTATCGATGCCGAGGTAGTCCTCAACCTTCTCGATCCCGGATTCCAATACACCAATGGTGCGCTTCTTTTCATCAACTTCGTAGTCGTCCTCGCGCGTAAGACGTGAAACGATCTTCGAGAATTCGGTGTACCAGCGATTGACATCGCCGGAAGCCTGACCCGAGATAATCAGTGGGGTACGGGCTTCGTCGATCAAAATCGAGTCAACCTCATCGACGATGACAAAGTGGTGGCCGCGCTGAACCAGCTCGTCCTTGCTCCACGCCATGTTGTCGCGCAGGTAATCGAAACCGAACTCATTGTTCGTACCGTAAGTAATATCAGCTTCGTATTGCTTACGACGCTCTTCGGGCTTCATATTAGACAGGATGCAACCACAGCTCAGACCGAGGAAACGGAATACACGGCCCATCAAGTCAGACTGGTACTGCGCGAGGAAGTCATTAGTGGTGATCACGTGAACACCCTTGCCGGTGAGGGCGTTGAGGTAGGCCGGAGCCGTAGCTACCAAGGTTTTACCTTCACCGGTACGCATTTCAGCGATATTGCCCAGGTGTAATGCGGCACCACCCATGAGCTGAACATCGAAGTGACGCATGCCAAGCACACGGTCCGAAGCTTCTCGGACCACGGCAAAAGCTTCAGGGAGCAAATCGTCCAACGTTTCACCGTCAGCCAAACGTTCGCGGAACTTGTCGGTTTCACCCTTGAGCTCTTCGTCTGAAAGTTCGCGAATTTCGACTTCCAACGTATTGATTGTGTCGGCGTACTTACGAAGAGTTTTTAGCGTCTTCTTGTCGCCGGTACGCAAAATACGTTCTAGCAATGATGCCACGTGGTAGCTCCCAATATCTCAAGCACAGTATTTTCTGGCGTCTTTAGTCTACGTGAGGAATTCTGCGCATCTGGTAAATCCCCGCGGTTGATGACTGTTCTTCTAGCGAACAACAATACGTCGGACAGGTGGTTCACAGCCCACTTGCACGGAATCAAGACCCAACCAGGCCGCCATGCGTTCCAACTCACTTTGCAACGGTGCGTGAACTTCGGTCTCCCATCCTGATTCAAAATGAATACTTTTAGCGTGTAGCACCCCTCGGGCACGGTCAGCTTTTAGATCCACTCTGCCAACGAATTCATCGCCGTAAAGCATAGGAAAGACGTAGTAGCCGTAGCGTCGTTTTGCCTCCGGCACATAGATCTCTATCCGATATTCAAAGTCAAAGAACCGTTCTAAGCGTCGACGGTTGAAAACCATAGAATCAAAGGGCGATAACAGTCGCAGGTCCTTGCTCACCTTGCGTGGAATGGTTGTTTCTAACGGCATGTAGCAAGGTTCATTGATTCCTGTGACTTGTACCTGTTCTATGCGACCTGCATCAGCTTGTTGAGCCAGTTGTGCTTTTACTTCCCGAATTGGCAGCCGAAAATATTCGGCGACACAGTGAGCTGTCGCAACGCCCTGGGCGGCCAGTGAACGATTAACCAATCGTTCGAGTGCCTCCTGCCGATGTGCATCGTCGGCTTCCAAGGGCTCTCCCAATACATGGTGGGTCAGCGCGTAACGGCGTTCAAACTGTGAATTCCTACCTAAAGTGAGAATCTGTGCTCTAGCGAACAGTGATTCCGTGACGTATTTTGTGTCGTTCCAGTTCCAACCCCAATGTTCTTTGGACGTCACCGGTTCAACATCTAGGGCAGCACTAATTTCGCGGGCGCTAGACCCGGGATTCGCTTCCAGATAGTTGATAATCCGGTGAGACAGTTCTTGCTGCTCATCAGTAAACAGGTGTGACTTGTCGATCCAGGTGCGCCGTTGCCACAACAATAAATCTGGGACAAGCTCTGCGCTCACGATGCTCGCTTCATGAGCCCAGTACTCGGTCAAGGCACTTCCGGGGGTCGCAAGAACCTTGTCTAGAGCGGTGATGTCGTAGGCACCGAGCCGGGCGAAAATTGGCATGTAGTGCGCGCGACGGACCACGTTGACCGAGTCGACTTGCAACTGCGAGATTGCTTGGACAGCATTAGTCATTTTCCGAGGGGTCACGGCCTGATCGTTGCGGCTTCGAGACAGACCTTGGGCGGCCAACGCGAGCCGCCGAGCCTGTTTAAGGCTCATGACACGTTGACCGCCCAATGTAGTTTCCGCGTTGATATTTAGCCCTCGGTGACTAGTGACTTGTCGCGGTAACCGCGAGTTTCGGTGGTGGATTCTTCATTGGAATTCAATGATGGATCCAGCGAGATAACACCGTACTGGTACTGAGTTCTGCCGTAGACCACAGCGTGCTCTCCGGTAGCTTCATCGATGAACAGGTAGAACGGGTGGCCAACTAGTTCCATGCGATCGACTGCATCATCAACACTCATCACTTCCGCTGGGAAGGACTTGCGACGAATAACCACTGGCGAGTAATCGGCCTCTTCTTCAGCCTGGGCAGCCTCCGCTGCCTTCTGAGCTTCGAGAGTCGATTCCACCAGTGATTTGTCGCTGGAAACAGTTGGAAGAGCGCTGGTGGCTTCATGCACTGCTACAGGGGTGTGGTTGCCACGGTGAACTTTGCGCTTGTCACGAGCTTTACGCAGCCGTTCCAGAAGTTTCGCGAAGGCAACGTCGAAGGCAGCAAACTTATCTGCCCCACGTGCTTCAGCTCGGATTGCTGGGCCGCGGCCAACAACGGTCAATTCAACGGACAGCGCCGTGCTCTGGTCACGGGCATGTGATTCTTTGAGGACCTTGACGTCGATGCGTTGAACTTTGGTCGCCAACTGGTCAACCTTGGTTATTTTTTCATCTACGTACTCACGGAAACGATCCGAAATGGTGATATTGCGTCCGCTGTAGTTCAGCTCCATGGTGTCCTCCAATAGAGAGTCGGGTGACACAACAGTCCGAATTTTCCATCCTTTCGGACTGAAGATGGGCTTTTCGCTGCATCTGTGATGCAACCCATACTTCACCTTAGGCCACCACAGCAAAGAAACAAGTCTCCTGAGGCAGTTTTCCTATCGCGCTTAGCGAAATCACTGTTCAGGGCCCTGATTAGGGGGCTTAGTCAAAGCCAATACAACACCCACGCTTACGCTATATCCAGCTTTCTGGCAGGCCATCGCTGCTTGTCTGAGTGTAGAACCGGTAGTGAGGACATCATCTACTAAGATCACCTGACGTCCCGGCGTATCAGCCTGCTCGGCCACGAAATGCTCCTTGCCGCTACGCCGAGCAGAACCGCTCTTGAGTTTCTGTGCTCCGGCAAATACATGGCGTACACGGTAATGCAGGACCGGTCTGATGCTCAGATGACTTGCATATAGCCCTCTGTTCATACCGCGCTCAAGCATTGTTGCTACTGGCGAATACCCCCGCTTTCCAACAGCTTTCAAAGAACTGGGAACCGGAACAATATAGGTGGTCATAGCATCAGGTTGCGGGACACAACTGGAGTTGATCGCCGCTGCCACATAGGGAGCAAACACCGATCCAAGAAAATATCGTTGCTTGTTTTTGAATGCCAGCATCGAGCGGGCCAGTTCTTTGCCATAGATGCCGCAAGAACTCACCGATAACTGCTGAGCTAGCAGTGGAAGCTCAACGTAGTGGTGGTGTCCGTCCGGTAGCGGAGGTAGGGAAAGCTGTTTCTGAATTTCACTTCGACACTCGGGACAAAGGCGAAAGTCTGCCCTGGAACACACGGCACAACTTGTGGGAACCAGAAAATTGGTCAGTTCTCGTAACCCAAAACTGATCCATCGCACGGTTCGCCGTTGGATCAAGGTATCGAGAGCATCAAGCCACTGAGCAGGAATTCTCATCTACCAAGGATGCCTTGGCTTCCTCTGGAACGGACTCCAAGGACCAACCAGTTGTGAAGAACGTGGTCCTATCCGGGATAAGCGACGTCTTGGGCGAAATCATCCAGTTCGTGCCAGGAATTACCAACCCGGGTGTAGAGCTTCTCCTTGGTTTCGGCATAAACCTCACGCCGGTCTCCCACGCCGGTGGCAATACCGACCATCCCGAGTAGCAGCTGCAAATGCTCGCTGCCGCCTTCAAAGGTCATCTGCGCTGCTTCAACAACTTCAGAATCATCCAACGCCGCCACGATGATCGAACTATCTGAATCCCAGAGCGCGGTGTTGACCGGTACCTCAGGGTATAAGCGCATCGGAGAGTCGGTCAGGCCACGGGGCACACCTTCGGCATCGCGAATGACGCCAGCTACATACAATGACGTTGTAGAACCCTTGGTGGCCACGATGAGGGCACGAGCGCCGTCACGTGAAATCCTCAACGAGTCAATGTCTGCTCCCTTGAGCCACGCAACATCGATCGGTCGCGCCTCACCCTTGGATGCAGTTTCCGCTGGGATGGCCATAATTGGAGTTTCTGCTCCATTGTCAGCAGTCCAAGTCCAACCAGCAACGTCCATAGACGGCTGGATCAAATCCTTACCTTCTAGGGCCAGATGAAGCTTTCCAGAGTCGTCAATTCTCAACAACTGTGTGCGGCGTCCGTTGAGGAAGGCGTAGCTGTTGCCAACTGGAGACATGGCAGGATCTCGTGGATCGTAGCTTGATACGTCAGGAAGCCCACCCACCGGAATGATTGAGCGTCCCTTGACGTACACCAAATCTTGGTCGGAAATTCCTATCAGCGTGTCTTGCGTGCTTGGATTGATTTCCGCGGGCTCAATCTTTGAATCATCCGATGCCAGGTTCACTTCGTTTTCTTCACGGAGCATCTTGACCGAGTCCACCGAAGAAAGTCCGGTCAGCGAAGCCTCCAACTGCTGTTTCATCAAAAGCAGCGTCTGGTCAGTGGTATCGGTGAAAGAATCCGAGTTCAGGTCAATCGTCGCTTCCCTGTCACGCACAGGTACTGCAGATCGAACTAGTTTACTGGCGGAGGAAAAAGCGGAAACGACAGCATTTTCCAAGTACGGTGCCGGGCCCTTGAGCAACGCTTCGACCATCGACGTGGTTGTCCCCGACCCAGAAGTGAACCAGCGAATATCCGGGACAAGGTATGCGTAGCTAGCGTCATAGAAGTACAGGGTTTGCGCTGCAAAAATCTTGGTGAAGGTCGAAGCTTCCAACATGATGCCATCGGGGGCATCAACAATGCGCCACTGATCGTCTTCCTTCGCGACCTTGACATCCACGGCTCTAGTCGAATGATCCGGATAAGTGGTGCGCACCCCTTGCGCGTCGACTTCTCCAGTAATCTCCAATTGGATGGTGTACTGGTTGGTGTCGGACCCGTTGACCACGTTGAAGGCTTCATAAATCAGGGTCTGAGTGTCACCACGCCAAGAGTTTTTCAGTTCCGCGTTCATGTACTCGCGAGCAACTGCGTAGTCCTCGGAGACAGAACGACCGGCCTCAACAAATCCTTCAACGATGGCACGAGCATCGGCGCCGTCCGTGGGACCTTCCGCCGCGTAACTATAGGTTTCGGCTCCACTGTCATCGGACCCGGCTTCAATTTGTTGCACACTTGATGAGCGTGGAATCGAAGCACATCCAGAGAGGACCAATAACCCTACGAGCAGTGAGGAGAGCAGGACCTTGAGTCTTTTGGTCACTGGTTCTCCTCCTTCTTCGTTTCACTGCTCACCGTGCTTGGATCAGTCACATCATCATCAATCGGTGCATCATCTAAGCCGAGGATCAATGGCGTATAGCCAATCTTGGGCACCTCACCGGTCAGCGGGAAGCTGTCGCCCACCGGCGGCAAGATGTTCTCGGGCACGGCTGGTTCCAATGGCAGTGGGGAGGAATCAATTTCCTGATTTTCAGATTTGGGCAGCGTCAAACGGAACACTGAACCTATCTGAGGCTTGCCCCATGCTTCCAAACGTCCTTCGTGCAACCGGGTATCTTCCATAGAAATCGACAAGCCAAGTCCGGACCCACCGGTCGTTCGAGCGCGGGCCGGATCGGCGCGCCAGAACCTGTCAAAGACATGCTCGCATGCTTCTTGGGACATGCCAATGCCGTAGTCACGAACTGATACTGCCACCGCGCTTTGGTTCGCGGCGATGGTGATGTCGATAGGTTTACTTTCGCCGTGTTCCACGGCGTTAAGCACCAAGTTACGTATGATGCGTTCAACGCGACGTGGATCGACTTCTGCCACGCAACCATCACTCGGTGCATTCAGTCGAATGATTGAACCGTACTCGTCGGCTACCGGCGTAGCGGTCTCTATTACTTTTCGAGCAATGGCGTTCAAGTCAGTAGATTCGAGATCCAAGACCGCCACCCCGGCATCAAATCGGGAGACTTCAAGCAGGTCGTTAAGTAGGTGCTGGAAACGCTCGATCTGGTTGTACATGAGCTCGGCGGAGCGTGCGGTGAGCGGATCAAAATCTTCTCGCGCATCGTGGATGACTTCGGCGGCCATCCGTACCGTCGTCAAAGGGGTTCGCAGTTCGTGTGAAACATCAGAGACGAAGCGTTGTTGCATCGCGGAGAGGTTATTTAGCTGGGTGATCTGTTCTTGCAAGGAGTGCGCCATGTGGTTAAAGGCGGTGCCCAAACGAGCCACTTCATCCTTGCCAGCGACCTTCATACGTCGGTCTAAATCGCCTGCGGCAATGCGCTCTGATACATAGGCTGCATCGGCGACCGGACGGACCACGGTACGAGCCACAGACCACGCAACAAAACCAACAACTGCCAGCAGAATTAGGCCGGTGAATGCCAGCGCCCGGTTAATGAATTCCAAGGTGGATTGCACGCTGGACAGGTCATAGACAAGGTACAGCCCATATTCTCGACCAGGTGGTATCAAGACCTTGGTGCCAACGACCAGACCTGGTTGGGCCTGATCAGCATTGCCCAACTCCACCGAACGCCAATAAATGCCCTGTTCTCCGGCAACCCGTTCGGCCAAATCATTGGGAATCACTCGGGTAGTTAAGTTACCCGACGCCATGGGACCGACGTACAGACTCTGATCACCCGCAATGGGCATCAGAACAAAATCTCGCACCACCGTTGCGCCATCGCCTTCAAGGGAGGCGAGGGTGGAATTTACCAGTGCCTGTGTTGACGCACGGTCAGTGGTTGACGCAGATTCTAAGATTGAACGCGCCTGAGTAAGACCCCGTTCAGATTCCTTGGAGATCTGGTTTACGCGCTCTTCATAGAGCGTCGAGGCGATCTGGTTGGACAAGAAAGCGCCCGCTGCCAGCATCGCTAGGGTGGTGAACAGCAGTGTGGAGATCACCGTGCGGTAGATCAAATACCGTTGCCAACGATGCCTGATGGTCACCAATGGACGCTTGAACCAATTGCGCAAATTGGCTATGGAGAACCGCTTCGGATGAGGTTGGACAGACACGTCGAGCGGAACTAACTCTTTGCCGGTCGACGTGTGGGAGCTCAACTTGCCGTACCTGCTTTGTAGCCCACTCCGCGTACGGTTTGGATAATCTGTGGCTTCTCCGGGTCAATCTCGATCTTGGAACGCAGTCGCTGAACATGCACGTTTACCAGTCGGGTATCGGCCGCATGCCGGTAACCCCAGACAGCTTCGAGCAGCTGCTCACGGCTGAAGACTTGCCACGGCTTGCGAGCCATAGTCACCAGTAGGTCGAACTCCAGCGGGGTTAATGAAACAGGCTGATTGCCACGCGTCACCTGGTGTCCGGCAACGTCAATAGAAACTTCACCGACCTGCAGAGTTTCTGCCGCATGGGTTTCATTTGGACGCAGGCGTGCACGAACGCGAGCGACGAGTTCGGCCGGCTTGAACGGCTTGGGAACATAATCATCGGCACCCGACTCCAGACCACGCACCACGTCCGCAGTATCAGACTTGGCGGTGAGCATCACCACGGGAACATCAGACTCGGCACGGATCTGCTTACAGACTTCGATGCCGTCTATGCCCGGGAGCATCAGGTCCAAGAGCACTAGGTCAGGATTAAACTCACGGAAGGCAGCTAGAGCGCCAGATCCTTCATAACAAAATGAAGCTTCGAAGCCATCATTTTGCAGGACAATTCCAATCATTTCCGACAATGCTTCATCGTCGTCAACGACTAAAATCCGTGCTTTCATCCCATGTCCCCCTGTAACCGTGGGTCTCAGGTTCCAACCGTCTGGTCAAACCGGGCATATCAGCTAGCCCACTATTCCTAAGATACATGATCAGTTGCCATATTCTGGCTGTGACCGGCACGAATAAGCCAAACCGTTATGCATCGACGCGAGTTTGCTCCAACGCTTGGGCATAGGCGGAAAGTTGTTGCAGGGTCGCCACCGCTTCAGCACTGGTGCACCGAGTGAAATCGCCACGAGGCATCAGTGTCATCGCACCAAGTTGTCCATCGCCCAGACCAAGCTGGCGCCACGGGCGCAAGATGGTATTGACACCTTCAACTACTCCCGGTGCGCGTAGTCCTGGGGTTAACACCTGCAAGAAGACGCGGCCACTACTTTCAATGAGGCCGGCCACCCGTTCCCACTGGTGATGATCCATTCCCTGCGGGTCAATGACCAATGCTGTGGCACCTGCCTGAACTAACAGGTCCACGCGTTCGACCCACCGCGCCTGGCTGGTCGGCAAGTTTATTATTGTCTGGCTCTGGTACGCCTGCTCGTCGTCGTGAAGTACTTTAAAGAATTCTTCATAACTGCCGCGTACTTCCGAACGTGGGATGGAGCGCAGAGTTCGGTAACCGCTAGAGGTTTTGATGCTGCCATCAAGCACATCAGCAAACAGTGGCTCATCGAGTTGCACGCTAAAGGAACGCACGCTGGTGATCCGCGCGAGTCGGTCAAGGTGTTCTCTAAGCCCATGGGCATAAGCCGCAATGATGTCTCGGCGAGCGCCGTGATCACTGATCGTGCGCTCGCCATTAGCGAGGAACAGCCGGGCAGCTAGACTCCAGGGTCCGAGCACTGTCAGCTTGAGCCGTTGGGCGGGTTTACGTTCCGCACCGAGCACATCGGCGAGTAAGTTTTCATCGCTTCGCAGGATGCTGCGGGCCCGGCGGGCATCTATCCCATCATTTACTCCGACTCGCCAGCCGTGCGGTTGTAAGTCAAAACCTAGCTCGGCCAGCATTGTGGCACTTCGTCCAACTTTGTCGGCTCCGACCCCGCGGTCGGCCAGCTGCGGAAGCAGGGCAAGGTTGGGTTCCCCCAATTCCCCGCGAACGATCTCGTGAATCTGTAGCGGGTCAGTACCGGGAAAATGGCAAAACGCAGTGGCGTACACGTCACTGCGTTCTAGCTCTTGGAAGTTATTAGGCATTCTTGTGCGTGTCAGAAATATGTTGATGGTGGCGGATCACTTCAGAGATCACAAAATTCAAGAACTTCTCCGCAAACTCTGGATCAAGATGAGCCTCGTGCGCTAGGGCACGCAAGCGTTCAATCTGGGCCTTCTCGCGGTTTGGATCGCTCGGTGGGAGTTTGTGCTTGGCTTTGAGGTGGCCTACCCGCTGAGTCGCTTTGAAGCGCTCGGCCAAAAGGTAGACAAGCTGTGCGTCAAAGTTGTCGATGCTCCCGCGGATGGCGTAGAGCTCCTCAAGCACTTCATTTTGGACCTCACCCTGCAACGAGCTGGCGTGCGGGTCGAATGACTCGTTCAGTGCAGTGTTTTTCGGCTCGTTCATGGTGTTAAGTTTACGGGTTCACCACTCAAATCTCGCACAAAGTGACGTGCCCCAGCTACGCGGGTAGCGTAGCTGGGGCACGTCATTTGGCACATAGCTTGTCAGTTATCCCTGATTGAGCTCTTCGATGAGTGCTCGTCGTTGGGCTTGCTCCCGAGGGTCCGGGACCGGCAGGGAGGCAATCAGTCGCTGAGTGTAAGTGTGTTGCGGTTTTGCTAGTACCTTGGATCCCAGTCCTTCCTCGACGAGGTTTCCACGGTAGAGAACCCCCACCCAGGTAGCTAGTTGATCAACCACGGCCAAGTCGTGGGAAACAAACAACGCCGCAAATCCGAGTTCGGTTTGTAGTTCCCGGAAGAGTTCTAGCACCTTAGCCTGTACCGACACGTCCAAGGCGCTTGTTGGTTCATCGGCGATGAGCAATTTCGGATCGAGAGCCAGGGCACGGGCCAGCGAGGCACGCTGTCGCTGACCGCCTGAGAGCTCGTGCGGGTAACGCTGGGCGAAACCAGCCGGAAGTTGAACGGCTTCCAAAAGTTCGCTCACTTTGGCCCGGGTTTGTGCCGGGTTCAGCTCGCGGTGCACCGCCAATGGCTCAGCAACACACTCCCCCACGGTCAGATGGGGGTTGAAGCTCGCAGCTGGATCTTGGAATACGAAGCCAATCTGTTCGCGCAGAGGTTTGAAGCTACGCTCTTTGAATGCCGCCATCTCGTAACCGAGTACTTTCAGCGATCCCGAGGTGATGCGATTCAGCCCAGCGATACTGCGCCCAATGGTGGTCTTGCCAGAGCCTGACTCACCCACCAAACCGTAAACTTCTCCGGCGTGAATCTTCAGGTCAACATCTTTCACTGCGGTAAAGCCGGCTGATCCTAGGCGTCCAGGAAAATGGACTCCGAGCCCTTTGGCTTCCACCAATACTGAGGCGTCGGTGTGCGGACGTTCGCTAAGAGACGCGGAGGCACTCTCGCGGCCAAGGTGTGGTACGGCAGCAAGCAGAGACTTGGTGTAGTCCTGTTGTGGACGTTCGAAGAGTTCCAAGGCGGGTGCCTGTTCGACGATCTGACCCTGATTCATCACGACCACGCGATCGGCGATATCCGCAACCACGCCCATATTGTGGGTGATGATCACGATGGCAGTGCCCAACTCGGCCCGTAATTCGCGCAAGAGCGACAGAATTTCGGCCTGTACCGTCACATCCAAAGCGGTGGTTGGTTCATCAGCCACGATCAGCCGTGGTTTCAGCGCCAGTGCAGCTGCGATGACCACACGCTGTTTTTGCCCGCCGGAGAATTGGTGTGGGTAGTAATTCACACGTTGTTCCGGGTGGGGAATGCCGACCTGGCGCATGGCTTCAATAGCGCGTGCCTTGGCTTCCTTTTTGGAGATCTTGCTGTGAGTGCGAATCCCCTCCATGATCTGCCATCCCACGGTGAAGACTGGATTCAGAGCGGTGGATGGTTCCTGGAACACCATGGCCACATCGCGGCCACGCACTTCACGTAATTGTGCCCCATGCAGTGTGAGCATATTTTTGCCATTGAGGTAGACCCCGCCGTGCGCGGCTCCGTTCTCGGCAAGAATTCCTAGGGCGGTGCGGGCGGTGACTGACTTACCGGAACCCGATTCACCAACAATCGCCAAAATCTCCCCGGCTTTGACCTCGAGGTCAACGCCGCGTACTGCTGGGATCGCGCCGGCATCGGTGACGAAGTCGATGTTCAATCCTTCGATGCGAAGGACCTGTTCCGGAGCATCGTTCGGGTGCCGAGTATCGGTTGAACTGTGCTTCACTGGGTTGCTCCCCTCTGCGTGGACTGAGTGATTCGCTTGGCTTTCTTTCGGCTGAAGCGACGCAGTCGTGGATCGTTCAGGTCATTCATGGATTCACCAACCAGGGTCAGTCCCATGACGGTGAGCACGATGGCCAGGCCCGGGAACAATCCGGTCCACCAAATACCACTGGTGGCATCCGACATGGCACGGTTCAGGTCATAACCCCATTCCGAAGCGGCGGTGGGTTCAATACCAAAGCCCAAGAAGCCGAGGCCTGCCAGGGTGAGCAGAGCTTCGGTGGCGTTAAGGGTAAAGATCAACGGCAGGGTTCGGGTGGAGTTGCGCAGCAGGTGCGTGAACATCACTCTCCATGGGCTCGCGCCAATGACCTGAGCGGATTCAACAAATGGCTCTGCTTTTAGGCGCATCACTTCGGCTCTCACCACCCGGAAGTACTGCGGGATAAAGACCACGGTAATGGAAATGGCCGCAGCCATGATGCCGCCAAAAAGCGATGATTGACCCTGGGAAATCACAATCGACATGACAATGGCCAGCAGCAACGAAGGGAAAGCATAGATCGCGTCGGCCAGGACCACCATAATGCGGTCAAACCAGCCACCGAGATATCCGGAAATAAGACCTAGAAGCACCCCGACGAATAGTGACATCACCACCGCAGCAACGATGACCCAGATGGCAGTTTGAGCTCCATAGAGCGTTCGGGAGAAGACGTCGTAACCGGTGGCAGTGGTGCCCCAAATGAACTTTGCATCGGGGGCAGCCTGCCGCGGGAAGTCCCCCGAAGCATCTGATGACTGCGCAAAATCAAAGGGTGCAATCAGCGGTGCGAAGAGTGCACAGAGGAAAAAGAGGACCGAGAGTACAAGGCCAGCTACGAGCATGCCGCGTTGCAATCCAGAGGACATGCGCAAATGCGAAATCACCGGCAGTTGCTTGAGCCACGAAGTGTTAGCGCTTGGCAAGGTTTGGGTAGTCATGATTAGTACCTGACTCTCGGATCGATCAAAGCTGCCAGCACGTCAACGATGAAGTTCGTAACGGCAACGATGATGGCCAGCAGCACCACGATGCCCTGGACGGCAACGAAGTCGCGGGCCGTGAGGTATTCGGCAAGCTTGAATCCAAGACCTGACCATTCAAAGGTGGTCTCGGTTAGCACGGCTCCGCCGAGCAGCATGGCAATTTGCAGGCCCATCACGGTGATAATAGGGATCAGTGCCGGACGGTAGGCATGCTTGGTGGTCAGTCGGAATTCGCTGACACCGCGCGAGCGTCCTGCTTCGACATATTCGCGTCCCAGAGTTCCAATGGCGTTGGTTCGCACCAGTCGCAAGAACACACCACCGGTCAGTAAGCCCAAGGCCAGAGCCGGAAGTAAGGCGTGCTCGGTGACATTCCAGAATGCTTCCATGTTCCCGCTACGCAGGGCATCGAGCCAGTAGATACCCGACGGGCTCTGTAGACCGGTAAGTTCTAGTTCGGTTTGCCAGTCCGCGCGTCCGCTAATCGGCAACCAGCCGAGCCACACACCAAACACGAGTTTGAGGATCAATCCAGCAAAGAAGACCGGGGTGGCATAACCCAGAATGGCCAAGATGCGCAGGATGGCATCTGGATAGCGGTCGCGGAATTTTGCAGCCACGAGACCCAGTGGGATACCCACCAGTAGTGCGACGATCACAGAATTGATGGCCAGTTCCAAAGTCGCTGCACCATAGGTGCTCAGTACTTCGGTGACCGCGCGGTTATCACTGAGGGTTCTGCCCAAGTTACCGGTGAACACCTGCCCCAGATATTCAAAGTATTGAACGAGGATGGGCCGGTCATAGCCCGCTTCGTGGATGCGGGCGGCCAATTGGTCAGGAGTCAGACGTCCGCCCATGGCTGCGGTGATCGGATCTCCGGTCACACGCATGAGGAAGAACACCACTGTGATGAGGATGAAGACAGTGGGGATGATCAGCAAAAATCGTGTGATCAAGTAGCGCAGGAACCCGCCGCCTTGATTTTTGGCTTTGGGTGCTGCAATCGGGCTGGTTTCTTGGCCCGGTGGTGACGTGATGGTCATCGTCAGTCCTTATGGTTCAGGATGCATGGCGTTGCGCCAGCGCAGTTTGCTGTGCTGGCGCATGCCAAGGGGATCCGTCGTGCGCCCGTATGATGACGCACGTCAGATCCCCTTTGATTTGATCAGTGCAGGCGGGGCCGACTTACTTACTCAGTACGCCAAGGCGGAACTTGAACGATGCGTCCAAGGTCTTGTCAACGTCCTTCACGTCCTTACCTGCGACAGCAACCTGCGCGCCCTGCAGCAGCGGCAGCGTGGAGAGATCCTCGGCGACCATGCTCTGCAGTTTTTCAATGGCTGCGGTGCGCTCACCGGCGTCGGTCATGCCGCGCTGGTCAGCAATCAGCTTGTCGACCTCTGGGTTGTCGTAGTTATTCGACAGGAAGTTGTCCTTGGCGAAGAACGGCGAGAGGTAGTTATCAGCATCCGAGTAATCCGGGAACCAACCCAACTGGTAGGCCGGGTAGTCAGTGACGCGCTGCTTCTGGTAGGTCACCCATTCAGTCGACTTCAGGTCAACGTCGAACAGACCACCGGCTTCCAGCTGTTTTTCAACCAAGGCGTATTCGTCCCCTGAGTTTGGACCGTAGTGATCCGGGTTGTACTGCAGCGCAAGTTTGACCGGGGTGTCAACACCAGCGTCTTCTAGAACCTTCTTGGCCTTGGCAGCATCTGGCTTACCATCGGTGCCGTACAGGTCCTTCAGAGGTTCAGCGGCTCCGGTGAACCCTTGAGGAACATAGGAGTAGGCCGGGGTGTAGGTGTCCTTGTAGACATTCTTTGCGATCGCTTCGCGATCCACGAGATTGGCTGCGGTCTGACGGACGGCGAGCGCCTTGGCTTCGTCTGCATCCGAGGTCTTGGCACCATATGGCATGGTGTCGAAGTTGAAGACGATGTAGCGCAGTTCGCCACCTGGGCCCTTATGAACGGCCAGGTTCTCGTCCTTGCCCAAGTCTTCAATGTCCGTTGGTGTCAGTGAGCGCCATGCGACATCAATTTTGCCTTCTTGAACCTCAAGCTTGAGGTTATTGGCATCCGCGTAGTACTTGATTGCAGCCTTGGTGTTGGCTGGCTTTCCGAGCACGCCAGCGTAGGAATCATTGGCGCTGAAGGAGATCAGGTTGTTCTTGTTGTAGGAATCGATGACGTACTGTCCGCCGAACGCCTTGCCTTCGACGATTTTCTGATCGTCCAGGAGTTCATCGGCTGGGAAGACTTCGTCATCAACGATGGGGCCAACTGGTGAGGTGAGTACCTGTGGGAAGGTCTGGTCATTGGCGACCTTCAGTTTGAAGACTACGGTGCTGGCATCGGGTGCCTCGATGGACTCCACGTTGCCTAGCAAGGAAGATGGGCCGTTCGGGTCTGCGATCTTGAGCTGACGGTCGAAGGTGAACTTCACGTCTTTGGAGTCGAGGTCGTGTCCGTTGGCCCACTTCAGTCCGCTCTTGAGCTTGACCGTGTATTCGGTAGGGGTGGTGAATTCCGCCGATTCCGCCAAGCTCATCGATGGCTCGGGGCTGCCCGGTTCGGAATTCAGCAGGAATGGGAAAATCTGGTTCATCACCATGAACGAACCATTGTCATAGGAGCCAGCTGGGTCTAGCGAGGTGACCTTGTCGGTGGTACCCAAGGTGATCGGGGCGCTGGAATCCCCCGAGCCACCCGAGTTGCTGTCTTCTGCCGCTGAGGTGCAGCCGGTCAGAGCCAGGGCAGAGATGCCCACAACGGCTGCTGCGAGTCGCAGTCCGTTCTTTGTGCGAGTCATGAATCATCCTTTTCTAGATACACGCATGTGTGGTGATGATTAACACATGTTTCACATATCCTAAGTGATGCACTGCACTTGTGACGAACAGTAATCGCGATTATCGGCAAAAACTGTGCTGTTGACCGCACCATGTTGTGCTTGGCGCCACGCGGAAAATCGGGCCTGCCGGGCCCGTTGAAAAATTCTTGCCGCACCTGATCCCCGGTGGCATAAGCTAGATGACAATGATGACTCGTAGAGACGCGGCAATCGCGTTAGATATCCCTGTAGAGATGGCCAAGCGCCATGGCGTACCTTCCCGCATGTCTGAAGCGGAGTTCCGGGAACTGAACACCAACCCGCCGGCATGGCTAGTCCAGTCGCGGGCCAATCGCACCGGCAAGCGTCCGGTGTGGGTCCACCTGGTGTGCGAAGTCTGCGGGTTCAGCGAATACGAGCGCCCCAAGAAGTGGTGGCCGGCCTTCGACTTCGTGCACTGCCACAGCCACTCCCCGGCCCAGCTGCCAAAGCTTGCGCCCGGGAAGACCCGTGTTGAGTACCAAGATATTTCAGCGCACATGTTCGGCATCGTCGACGAGGACTAGCCAACAACCGCTTGGTGCCAGCAAGGCGCAAAAGGGCATGAAAATACCTCAGGGATCAGATTGAACTGAACCCTGAGGTATTTTGCTTATCTAGCGGACCTTTTCCGAGTCCCACGCGCTGGATCGGGCAGAATCAATGGTCGCCTGGCCAAGCACACGGCTGCCCTTGTAGACCACCATGGTTTGGCCCGGCGCCACGCCTCGCATGCCTTCTGGCAGGTTCACGACCAGCTCGTCGCGCCCTTCGGCGGAGCGTTCCATATGCGCCACAGCCTCGACAGGATCGCCGTGAGCCCGCACCTGCACCATGCAGTCGAACTTGTCTCCGGTGAAAACTTCTGCGATCGGAACACCGGCCCAGGAAATGCGGATACCGCGCAACTGGTCAACGGCCAGCAATGCTTCTGGCCCGACGATGACCTTGTTTTCCTTGGGACGGATTTCCAGCACGAAGCGCGGCTTGCCATCGGCGGCTGGACGGCCCAAACGCAGTCCCTTGCGCTGTCCCACGGTGAAGGCCTGAGCGCCTTCATGCTCGCCTAGCTGGTTGCCCTCGTGGTCAACGATTTCGCCTGGCTTCATCTCGATGCGCTCTGCGAGCCAGCCGCGGGTGTCGCCGTCAGGGATGAAGCAGATGTCGTAGCTGTCCGGCTTGTTGGCAACGGTCAGTCCGCGAGCTGCGGCTTCGGCACGCACTTCAGCCTTCGATGGAGTTTCAGCCAGCGGGAACATGCAGTGCTCCAGCTGCTCGTGGGTCAGCACACCCAGAACGTAGGACTGGTCCTTGGCCCAGTCGGCAGCACGGTGCAATTCAGGCGCGCCATTCTCGTCACGCAGGACCTTGGCGTAGTGCCCGGTGCATACGGCATCGAAGCCCAAGGCCAGGGCCTTCTCCAGAAGGGCCGAGAACTTGATCTTCTCGTTGCAACGCATGCAAGGATTTGGGGTTCGGCCGGCTTCGTATTCGTCAACGAAGTCCTGGACGACGTCTTCGGCAAAGCGGTCGGAGAAGTCCCACACGTAGAACGGGATACCCAGCTTGTCGCAGGCGCGCCACGCGTCGTTGGAGTCTTCCACCGTGCAGCAGCCACGCGAACCTGTACGCAGGGTGCCTGGCATGCGCGAGAGTGCCAGGTGTACGCCGACGACATCGTGGCCGGCTTCTACTGCGCGGGCTGCGGCTACCGCCGAGTCCACGCCTCCGGACATCGCTGCTAGTACCTTCATCGTGTAAAACCTGTTCCTGCCGTGTGGATGCTGCTTTCATCGGCTGCCATGCCAGCCTTCTTTGCCCTTGCATATGCTTCGGGCAAAGCGTCTATTAATGTGTCAACGTCAGAACGCGTCGACGTATGCCCCAATGTGAAGCGTTGCACACTTCTTGCACTTCTTGCATCACGCCCCATAGCCAGCAAAACATGTGACGGTTGGGGAACGCCAGCAGTGCATGCGGAGCCAGTTGATGAAGCAATGCCAAACATATCCAAGAGGAAGAGTAAGGAGTCGCCTTCACATTCTGGGAATGTGAAATGAAGATTCCCGGGAAGTCGTTTCCCTTCATTGGCTGCATCGCGTGGACCGTTGAACACTGCTTCAGGAATTAACTGGGTAATGCGTTGCACCGCATATTCACGAAGCTCACTCAATCGAGAAGCTTCCTCGCTCAGTTGTGCACTAACAGCTGTGGCAGCGGCAGCAAAACCAGCGGCACTTGCAGCGTTCAATGTCCCCGAACGTAATTTCCGCTCATGCCCACCACCGTGTTGCACGGGGGTAAGCACAATGTCTCGACGCACCAGCAATCCACCAATTCCAACCGGCCCACCGATTTTATGGGCACTGATAGCCATGGTGGCAAGGTTGGAATCAGCAAAATTCACGTCCACCGCACCGAAGGCCTGTACCGCGTCCGAGTGCACGGGAATACCGTATTGGGATGCTAATGCAGCAAACTCGGCTACCGGTTGCACCGTGCCAACTTCATTATTGGCCCACATCAAGGTGGCCAGCGCAATTTGCTCGTGATGTTGTTCCAGCAGCGATGCCGTAGCTTCAAGATCGATGACTCCGTCATGATCGACCGGGAGCCAGAGCAACGTTGCGTTTTCGTGTTCTTCGAGCCACATTGCAGTATCCAAAACTGCGTGGTGCTCGATTCCGGTGAGCGCGATGGTACGTGCCTGGTAGTTAGTTGCAACACGGTTCCAGAACAGGCCCTTGAGAGCCAAATTGTCAGATTCAGTGCCACCCGAAGTGAAAATCAGTTCGCTCAGGTGCGCGCCAGCAGCCTGGGCAACGGCGAGTCGGGCATCATCTACGACTCGGTTGGCGCGACGTCCGGCACCATGCAAAGACGAAGGATTTCCGGTCAGCGCATACTGCTCGGTGATGGCAGCCAAAGCTGCAGGGTTCAGATCTGTGGTTGCCGCGTGATCTAAATAAACGGCGGAAGTATTCATAGCTCTTTAATGGTACGGCTTTACAGTCACTCGTTTGAATGGCCAATACGTGTGAATTGGCCAACCTCAATGGTTTCAAGATTGGGGTTTTTCAGTACTGCCTCGATGAGGGATGCTGGTCCGCCAAGGATCGTGCAGTCATCATATGGCTCGGTGGAAAGCATCCAACGATGATCCGCGCTAAACGCCAATGCCGGCCGCTGACGTTGTGCGCCATCCGCTGTTTGGGCCCACAGCGGTTCTGCCAAGAACTGCGCATCCGCCTCGAACAAGTGATAGTTCCGGTAGCCTCCGCCAAGTTCCAGTGGAGCAGAGTTCAAAACTTCGGGGCCAAAGGCTGGTTTCTGGGCGTGGGCCAAAGCAGTTTCGTACGCCTCACGGTTCTCTTCATCGCTCAATGTCGGATCCGGTTCTTGCTCAATCTGGATTCTTTCGCCGCCCTCAATGAACGCATACCCAGCCCAGAGGCCGACAACGTACTTCTGGTCTTCTGTCTCGTCGACAGTGAGGGTATCAATCAGCGATTGCCATTGATCTTCCGGAAGTTGGTCCAACGGCAAATCTGTATCAACCCAGGCGTCCTCTTCTACCGGGTCACCTTGCGCGTCCAAACCAGCCACAGTTTCAAACAGATCGGCAGCAGTGATGATGTGGTTGCGGCTCTTGGCAACAGTGCCCCAGCTGACCAATTGATCGTTTTCATCCAGTGCCGGGTGCAGAATCCGGACGTAACGTTCGTAACCTACTGGTACCTGAGCCACCACGGTCGAAGGATCCGCCGATGAGCATGCCGAAGCGATCCATTGACCCTGTTCGGCTGAGATATGTGAAAACTGCATGCTCTTAGCCTATCGAGGTCTCGGAACGAAATCTGCTTTGGATGTGTGGTCGGTGGTATGAATGAATAAATACTTCGTGACCCGCGACGTTTAATTGCAAAGGGAGTTTTCATCGATGTTCATGCCTGAGCTATTAGAACCCATCCATGAGTTTTCTCGGCAAACCATCGATTTCTCCCGAAGAATTGCCATCATGGCGGTGATCAACCGCACCCCCGATTCTTTCTACGATGCTGGCTCGACTTTCGGACTCGATGAGGCAGTGAACGCTGCGTTACAAGCCATCGAAGACGGCGCCGACTGGGTTGATATTGGCGGAGTCCCCTTCTCCCCCGGCCCAGAACTGGCATGGCAGGACGAGGCTGAGCGAATCGTGCCGGTGATCAGAGCGGTCCGCGAACGCAGCAACGCAATTATTTCCGCAGATACTTTCCAGCCACAGGTGGCACAAGCAGCCATTGAGGCAGGCGCAGATGTCATCAATGACACGACGGGTCTGGCCTACCCTGAATTGGCGGAAGTGGTTGCCAAAAATAACGTGCATCTGGTGATTACTCATTCTCTGGCAAAGCCCCGAACGATTTATCCACGACCACACTACGAGGACGTCGTTGCGGAAATTCGACAGTATTTGCAGGACAAGGTTCAAGTGGCTATGGCTGCTGGCATTTCGCCGTCGAAAATCATCGTGGACCCGGGCCATGATCTAAACAAGAACACACGACACACACTTGAGATCACTAAAAACTTTCAGGCCTTCGCTGATTTAGGTTTCCCCGCGCTTGCCGCCGTTTCAAATAAAGATTTCATCGGCGAAACCTTGAATCTGCCCAAGGCTGAACGCACGCTGGGTTCCATGGTGGCTGCCACGATTTGTGCCATGAATGGCGCTCGTATTCTGCGTATGCACAACATCCCCGAGTCATTGCAAACCGTTCGATTGATGGAAGCCACCCAGGGGTGGCGCGAACCTGCCTACCAGATCCACAATATGGGTGATGTGAATCCTCCTGCTCATCCCGAGCGAGAACCTAGCAAGTAAAAGGAACGATACCGATGCGCGCACTACTGCCAGAATCAAGTATTGACGTTACCGACGAGCAATTACTGGATCGCTACAACAGTGCCCAACGACCGTTTGTACGCTTCAATTTTGTCAGCTCAATCGATGGCAGCGCCCAAGCCGATGGTTTGTCCGCAAAATTAGGTTCCGAGGGAGATCAGCGAATTTTCGCCCTGCTTCGTCGCCTGGCTGATGTCATCGTCGTTGGTGCCGGCACTGTTCGTGCTGAGGGCTATGAGGGAGACCTGGTTTCAGAACAAGACCAGCAATGGCGCCTCGCTCATGGACGAACCGCTCATCCTGCTTTGGCATTAATCTCTGCTGGTCTTCATTTGGAACCAACTGCAGAAATCTTCAAACAGTCTGCAGTCCCAGTCATGGTCTTTACCACCGTTGATCTTTCTGATGAGAGACGTGATTCCTATGGAAAAAACGTCGAGTTTATTCAAGTTGGGTCGTTGGAAGAAGGATGCGATCCCAAGGAGATTGTTGAGCAGCTAACCCGTCGTGGTTTGGGTTTCATTCATTGTGAGGGTGGACCGCATATTTTCGGACAGTTTGCTGCTGCAGGCATGGTGGACTCAGCTTGTCTTAGTTACTCACCTGTTCTCGTAGCTGGCGAGGGAATGCGCATTTCAGCGTATAGCCAGCAGACCTTCCAACGCTTTACCTTGAATTCGTTGTTGGAGGAAGAGAGTATGCTTTTCTGCGACTATCGGATCAATCAATAAGTTCAATTGCTCCCGGGAGCACTCGAACATCAAAGTTGCCCGTCCCCACATATTCGCCGTCTGAGTAACTGTCTTGTTGGGTTTTCACGCGCGCTGCGGACAACTGCTGGCTAACCTTCCAACGGTGAGAATCTCCACGCAAGATTTTCCCGAGTGATGGCAGCACAGGAAGTACTCTCGTGCCTTTGACCATGCTCAGTTCCACAGTTCCGTCCATAAAGTTGGATTTCGGAAAGAGTCGAATTCCACCGCCTAAAGTTTGGATATTTGCAATGGTTGCCGCCAAAGCCTGACCTTCAAATGTCAGTGTCTCGGTGGTTACCGTACTGTAGAAACTTTTCAATTTTGGCAGTGAAAGCAGCAGTCCGACAATATATCTGAGCGCTCCGAGTTGCCTTGGCAATTTGTTAGCGGCGGCATTAATCTTTGCCTCGGCGCCCCAAGAAACTGCGCCAATGGCGTATTTCGCTGAGTACGCCGAGTCCTCGAAGCGTAATTCCAGTACATCAACCTTCACGGTGTTTCCACCATGGCGACAGTAGCTAACGATCCTTTCAAAAGTCTCGGCTCGATTTTGATGTCCCAGCATCCTCCAAAGGTCATTGCCGCTTCCCGCCGGCAGTATTCCAACTGGAATTCTTGTACCGACGATATATGGAAGAGTCCGGTGGATCAGCCCATCTCCGCCCACAACAACGATTGCCCGACACCCCACTGGTGTTCTCTGGTGATCCTTCTCAATAGGGTTTGAGGCGTCTATCAATTCGCTGTCCACACCTACCGCAGACAGCGATGAAGCCAAGTCTTGGGCGCGCTGTCGACCGACGCCGCGTCCGGCCAACGGATGGAAAACAATGCGGACTTTCCCGCCCTGTTCAAAGGTCATCATGAGAATAGAGATTACTGAGGTGGAGCGCACATCCCAATTATTTGTCAGGCTCTATTAGCTAAACTGGAATGCACTGGCACACTGCCTTCACTTCCGAGAGGACCTATCTGGACTATGAGCACACCGAGCCCGTACGAAATCCTTGGTGTTTCTTCATCAGCCAGTATGGAAGAGATCAAAATTGCCTATCGCCGAGCTGCTAGGGCAACACATCCTGATCTAGGCGGTAGTGAGGAAAAATTTCGGCAAGTTCAGCAGGCCTTCCAGGACCTTAGTGATCTGGCGAATCCCTTAGAACATGACCAGACTTTCCAACGGCCGGGAGACGCGCCACGAGCTGGCTTCTCGGCCCGCCCATTTGATGAACGACTGCGGAAATCGCCCCAGCAGCCAAAAGCTCAAATGTCCACGGAATACGTCCCGCCATTGTCTGATGCCTCCTTCACGGCACTGAGCAAGGAGCTCTCTGCACAAAAGATCCATGGAGAACCTCGTAAACGTGGCTTCTTTTCTAACAGGGCACGACTGGTACGTGAAGCAAACACCATCAATTTGCTCAGTAAGAACGTGCTCAACGTCCTGCCCGCTGCTCGTCTGCTCAACGGACTCGTGTCACCGCATGGAGGCCACTACGACCATGTGCTTGTTGCCGGATATCGCATGGCGGTAATCAATACGATGGCGTTGCCAGAGGGCTACTACTCTTTCGACGGCAATGTTTTGCGTCATGGAAACAAGATGACTCAACCTCCTGCTTTCTCCATTTCAGCCCTCCAAAGAAGCTACATGCAAATGAATGTCGTTGCATTCACCTTAGTCTTGTCTCCCAATGGCAACCGACACGAGCCAGTGATCGACTATCACCGCAATGCCAATCCAACTCTTGAAACGACACCCAACGTCTTGAATGCTGCTGGCCTCGTCAGAGAGCTCAAGTTGTTCTTAGGCTCCGGTCCTACACCTAATGTTGTCGACCGCATGGCGATTGCTCGTCTACGTGAGGCGATGTACTGAGTTCAATGGCCAGAAAGCGTCCGATCAAGGCTTAAACTAATTAAGTGTTTCGTATCGTATTCAACGCCCCAGAGATCCCGGGTAATTCCGGAAACGCCATTCGACTATCGGCCATTACCGGTGCCGAGCTACATCTGGTCAAACCGCTAGGCTTCAATTTCGAAGATGCGAACCTGCGTCGCGCGGGGTTGGACTATCATGACTTAGCTAACGTCACGGTCCATGAAAATCTGGATGCCGCCTTTGAAGCGCTGGGCGAGGGCCGAGTCTTTGCCTTTACTTCTGAAGGTAAAAAACTCTACTCGGACCTTAGCTATGAGCCCAGCGATATCTTCCTGTTCGGTAAAGAGTCAGTCGGACTGAGCCCCGAAGACAAGAAGCATCCACGAGTCACCAACTTGGTACGACTGCCCATGCTCGAAGGAAGGCGATCATTGAATCTAGCGAATACTGCATCGATCGTTACTTACGAGGCTTGGCGCCAACACGGATTTGCGGGCGCATAAAGTACCAGCATTCAACTGCCCCGTATACAGCTTTACCTAATCTTTATAAAGTAAGCTCGTTACTGTGCCCGTGTTTCTACGGGTATTGAACTATGCCGACGACCTTTCGGGAGAATCCAAGACAATGAACGGTAGCCATTCCCAGCACCACGACGAGCCTCAGGACGAAGACCTGGGACTAGATCTGGTGAGCCATGTGGCCAGCAGTTCTCGAGCTGAACGAAAAAGCAGACCACGACGCTGGATTTTCGCTGTCGTAGGCGTTGTCATCATCGCCATTCTGGCTTTAGTCATCGTCTCCCTGCTCAATGGCGGAACCAAGGCATCCAAGGCTTCGAAAGCCAGCGACGCTGTCACAGAAGTCGTTGATCTCAAGAGTGGCGGCCACGCTAGCCTCAGTAGCTCGAAGTCAGAAAACGCCATAGGCGTAGAACTAACTTCTTTGCCACAGTTGGAAGAATCTGAGCAGTATGTTGCCTGGGCCATCCACGAATCGGGATCCGTGACGGTTATTACCAAGACCAATGGCGAGGATGCTTCGGCAGGGTACTCACCTGCCGATGACATTATTGCCATTCACATCACCGTCGAAAGTTCAAATACTCCTGCGGCTCCTTCCGAAGATACAGAAGCTTCGGTAGACCTACCGCTGAACAAGGATTCCAGCGCGGAACCTAGCCAAGGCTCATAGCTGAACATTCGATTCACAACAATAAAGGTGCCTGTGACCATAGAGGAAAATTTCCTCTATGGTCACAGGCACCTTTTGAGTTTCAAGTAAAACGCCGTCAGAATCCCGCGATAGTATCGTCAGCATTCACCGCAACGAGATGGAACGCTTCAGCCAAACGGTGTTCAGCAAACTGAGCACGTTGCCCGTTAACAGAGCACTGTTGGTGTACGAACCGCTCCATAGCAGCGACATCAGGATGTTGGGTGAAGTGTGCACGCAAGGCATCAATTTTTTGACCGAAGTAATCCGTGATGTCAACGAAACCGTTTTCGCGTTCCCGTGGCGCCCCGTAGAGCCATAGCCAAGGCACCTTGTACGCTTCCAGGCCTTCTTCACGAAGAAGTTCCGGGTAAGCGAACGGGTTCTCCACCGCCGGATAAATTGCGCGCGTTACTGCCTCACCACAAGCTAAGTGATCTGGATGCGAACGTTGAATACGGTCCCAATTTCGTTCTGGATGCATCGCCATCACGATGCTCGGCTTCACCTCACGGATCAACCGGACAACTTTTCGAATGACGTCGTGGCTAGGCTCTAGATAACCGTCGCGTTCTCCTAAGAAGTGTACGGTTTTCACACCTACCTTTAGCGCAGCCTGCTCCTGCTCAGCATGACGTAAAAGGGCGGTTTCTTGTGGGTCCCTATCATCAAAACCACCGGCATCACCATCGGTCATGATGCAATACTGCACCTCGATACCAGCGGCCGTAAATGCAGCAATAGTACCGGCAGCGCCGAAGTCCAGATCATCTGGATGCGCGCCAAAAGCGAGGACTCGTTCGGTTTTTTCACCGAAAAATTCAACTGTGTTGATCATGCTTGGCGGCGTCGAATCTCTTCTGCAGCCTGCGGAAGAACCTTGGATAAGTCGCCAACAATACCAAAATCAGCAATTTCGAAAACGGGAGCGTCAACGTCTTTATTGATGGCCACGATGCACTTACTGGTCTGCATGCCAGCTTTCTGTTGGATCGCCCCCGAGATACCTGCAGAGATGAACAACTGTGGTGAAACCGTGACGCCGGTCTGGCCGATCTGGGCGTCATGGGTGATCCACCCAGCATCTGTCGCCGCACGTGATGCACCAACGGCACCTGCCAGTGCGTCTGCAAGGTCCTCGACTGGGCCGAAGTCCCCGTTAACGCCACGACCGCCGGCAACTACGACGCGCGCTTCGGTCAATTTCGGTCGATCAGAAACGGCTTTCGCTTCGGTGGCAACGACGCGAACTTGTGCTGCCGTAGCGGACTGAATTTCTAAAGTCTGGACTTCTAGCTGCTGGCCGGAGCTTTGTGGTTCGTCGTCAATACTGTTCGGTTTCACCGAGACAAATAACGTTCCACCCGTTGACTGCGCCTGAGCGCTGTAGCTACCAGCCAATTCATCTTTCGTCACGACAAGATCAGTCGCAACATCGATGGCGTCCGTGATCACTGCGCCATCAAGACGTACCGCAATACGAGCAGCGACTTCTCGGTTGAAATTATCGTTAGCCACTAAGACTACGTCGGCAGCGCTCTGCTTCACTGAAGCTTCAAGAACTGAAAGTGCGTGATCAACAAATACGTCGCCTTGACTTGGTGCAACGAAAAGCTTGCTCAACCCGTAATTAGCGACGACGTTCTGGGCATCCTGCGAAACCTCAGATGCGACAGCCAACGTGGACTGATCAAAACGCGAAGCAAGGGTGAGCAGTTCTCGTTGTGCCTTGGAAGGAACATCGGAAAGTTCATTGAAAAATACTAGTGCTGAAGGCATGTTTGATATTCCTTAGATCAGCTTCTGTTCGGCCAAGAAATCGACCAGGGCAATTCCAGCCTGGCCGCTGTCGTTTATGACTGTTCCGGCTTCACGGGCTGGTCGCGCAGTTGCGTTGAGGACGGAGGTTCGGGAGCCTGCAGTGCCGACTTCAGCAGCGCTCAGACTGATGTCTGCCAAGCTGACTTCAGTGATGCTCTTTTTCTTCGCTGCCATGATCGCTTTGAAGTTCGGGTACCGAGGCTCATTAGCCTGATCTGTCACCGACAAAACTGCTGGCAAAGTTGCTGCCATGCTCAAGGTGCGTTCAGCATGGTCTCGTCGAATGGTTAGCTCTCGGCTGGCACCATCAAATTCGATCGCCAAAGCGTGAGTCAGCTGGGCAAAATTCAGACGTTCAGCCAGCTGCGCTGGAACAACAGACGTCTCAGCGTCCGTAGACGACATGCCAGTAACAACAAGATCAACCGCGCCAACATGCTCAATAAGAGCAGCCAGTGCCTTAGAAGTGGCTACTGTGTCTGACCCCGCCAGAGCATCGTCATTAAGATGGATTCCTGAGCTTGCGCCCATCTGCAAGGCTTTCTTTACTGAATTGCTTGCGCTCTTGCCGCCCATTGTTGCTGCAATGACCTCATGCCCAGCCGCGAACCCGCCCTGTGACTCGACAAGGGCAACGGCCGCTTCTACCGCATATTCGTCCAGTTCTGAGAGAACGGATTCCGAACGGTCAAGACGCAGAGTGTCAGAATCGATGTGACGATCAAATTGGACATCTGGAACATGTTTTACCAACACCAATATTTTTAGCGGCGCTGTGGTTTCCTCGGTCATTCGAGCCTTCCTACGAACTTTCATATCCAGCGGCACTTGGGCACTGCCAGACTTTTTATTCACTCTCTATCGTATCGACACATCACGATTCACTCGTTCTTTATCGCCGAAAGTGCAAGAAGTGACGCAGGCTGGTTCATCACCAGCCTGCGTCACTCACTTCACTGCGTCATTATGAAGACTTATTTAGTCATTTGACATCGTCCCTACGGTGACCGTCGCAGTTTCTTCTTTACCATTACGCAGGTAACGAATTTCGGCTTGGCCGCCGGCCGCAATTTCACGAATAGCCGCGGTCACGGTTTGCGAATCACTCACTGTCCGTCCGTTGACCCCGGTGATCACGTCACCGGACTTCAAACCAGCCTTTTCAGCTGCCGAGCCGGAGCTCACTTCAACAACTTTGGCACCAACCGAGAAGGATGAAGTGCTTTGTTGGCCGTTGTCCTCGGCACCCTGAGCAGTGACCGTAGCTCCGAGCAGGCCGTGAGTTGCTGAACCATTGGCAATCAATTCCTCAGCCACGCGCTTTGCGTAGTCAATCGGGATCGCGAATCCGACACCGATTGATCCACCTTCATCGCTGGAACTCGAACTGGAACCTGAAGATGCGATTGCTACGTTCACACCAATGATTTCTCCGCTAGCGTTCACTAGCGCACCACCCGAGTTACCGTGGTTGATTGCTGCGTCAGTCTGGATGACATTGACGTAGATAGAACCGCTGGACTGGGTTTGCTGTTGCTGCTGTTGCTCTTCTTGACCTGGGAACTGGAAGTTGAATTGGCTTCCATTATCGCCATTGGATTGGTCGCTACTATCAGGAACAGCAGATGAAGCGATGGAAATCGTTCGATTCAGCGTCGAGATGATGCCATCGGTAACCGTTCCGCTCAGGCCTAGTGGTGCACCAATCGCTACTGCCGTATCGCCGACGTTCAAGTCAGCAGAAGAGCCTAAGGTTGCCGGAACAAGTCCATCAGCTTGGATGTTGATAACTGCAAGATCCGACAGCGGGTCAGTTCCTACAACCTTGGCCGAGTGCACGGTACCGTCATTCATCTGAACGGTAATCGTAGGGTCAGCAACCTCGCCACCGAGGGTAACAACGTGGGTATTGGTCAGGATGTTTCCCTTGTCATCTAGCACAATTCCCGAACCAGATCCGCTACTACCGTTGCCCGATACTTCGATGGTGACCACGCTCGGACTTGCCTTAGCTGCTGCTGCGGTGACTTCGGTGACCTTATCCGGGTTGTTGATCACCACGCCTTGCTGCGTGGTTGAGCTTCCCGAGGCGGTGGTGCTGCTGCCATCGTTTAGCAAGTAGGTAGTTCCGGCTGCGGTGGCACCGCCGATGAGCGCTGCGGCAACCATGCCAGCAATCAGAGTGCTTCCGGCAAAACGCTTCGTCCCTTTAGGCTGCTTCTCTGGAGGCACCGGATAGGTTGTCTGTGTGGTAGTTCCGCCAGCATATGGTGCGCCGTATGGAGAGTTGGACTGACTGACATGAGAGGCACTGTGCTGCGACTGGTACGAAGCTGCCGGCTGAGAAACTCCGGCTTGCTGAGTCGATGAGTTGATTGGCTCAGTGCGTGGCGACGAAGCGTAGTTATCTCCGGCGGGCTGTCCGTTGCCCTGCGCTTGGTTCAGTCGAGGGTAGCGTGCTGTTGGTTCATTGGAACCGCCAGCAGGAGTGTTCTCGTTGTTTGATGGCAGTGCAGAATCACCCAAGTTTTCTTCACGTGGCTCATTCGGGGTCTGGCTCATTTCATGCCCTCTTTCGAACTGTCGAATCTCTTGTGATTAATTATTCAGGTTTGGTCTGTGGCATCGAATTGTGGTGACTTTGCATCCCCTGTGAGTTAACTATTCTGGCAGCTGAATGTCGTAGACGAGCTTCATTAGGCCAAATAGAATCAATTCTAAGTGTGAATCCAATCTCTGGATACACCAGATCGGGTACATCCTGATTTTAGTTTGACTTAGCTTTTCAGGCGGGAACACGACATGGGAATGAAGACTCGCAAATTCTTGACCGGTGCATTAGTAGCCTCGGCGATTTCTCTAGGGGTAGCTTCACCAGCGTTGGCCGAGTCACCGGTTACCATCCCGCCGGGCGACTTCGTTATCGACAATTCCGGTGTGCTCAGCTCTGACGAAGCTCGACTCGAACAGGAAATCAAGGAACTTCGCAACGATACTGGCTTCAGCCTATTCCTTGTCTACGTTGATGAATTCTCCAACCCAACGAAATCAGATGAATGGACCCAAGCTGTCGCAGAGAAGAAGGGTCTAGGGAAATCTGATGTCATTCTCACGGTTGCTACCCAGACCCGCCAGGCGTACTTTGCGGCCTCGGACAAGGGATCGCTAAAAGATGAAGACTCGAAGATTTACCAATCACTTATCAGCCCAGCGCTCGGCAATAGTGACTGGGTTGGAGCAGCCGATGGGGCTATTGAAGGGATCAGAAATGCCGAAAGTGGCAGCGCAACCGGAAGTTCGTCTGGTGGAGGAAGCTTCGTGACTATTCTGTTGGTGATTGCTGCCCTGGCCGTTGGCGGATACTTCCTGCTCTCACGTCGAAGCCGGAAAAATACTCGGCCGTTCCCACCGCAGCAAAATGGCTACCCAGGCATGCCGGGAAGCCCTGCACCACAGCAACCTCTGATCCCCTTGGATCAGCTTCGCTTGCAGGCCGATCAGCTACTTGTTGCTGCCGACGATTCCATTCGTTCTTCGCAGCAAGAACTGGGTTTTGCTGAAGCTCAATATGGAAAAGAATCAGTTGCCGTCTTTGTCCAAGATCTGTCTAAGGCCAAAGAACACCTCACGGAGTCGTTCCGATTGCAGCAACAGTTGGACGACGACATTCCTGATACTGAAGCAGACCAGCGTACATGGCTCAACGAAATCATCAACCGTTGCCAAGAAGTCAATCAGACCTTGCAGTCCCACGCCGACGAATTCAAGGCACTGCGACAGCTCGAACAGAATGCCGAAGCGCGAATCGCTGAAATCAAAGCAAATCAAGAGCCACTAAATCAGAGACTGTCTGCCCGCGTAGCTGACTTGGAGCAGTTGTCGAATAAATACGATCCAAGCGCCGTAAGCCAAATCAAGGACAACGCGCAACAAGCCGGTGAACGCCTAACCTTTGCTGCCTCGGCCCTGCAGCAAGCGTCAGAAAAACTTGCGACTAACCGGTCGGACGCCGCAGTATTGATACAGAATGCCGAAGAAGCACAGGACCAAGTCGATGTGCTACTGGAAGCCATCAAAAAAGCAGACGAGTCATTGCAACAAGCAGAACAAGATCTTCGAGCAGCCATCGCTTTGGCCGAACGTGATCTTGCGCAAGCAAAAGCCACTTTCGCATCCGGCACCGGTTCGGACCTTGCAGGTCCTATCGCAGGGGTTGAAAGTGCCCTCGGGACTGCACGGCAGGCTACCGCTAGCGGCAAATACAATCCTCTGGCCCTGATCACACTGCTGGACGAGGCAACCACTCCCCTATCTCAAGCTCTGACAGGCTTGCGAGACCGTGCCCAACAGGCTCAGGCAGCCCGCAATCAGTTGCAGTCGCTCTTGCACACTGCGACTTCCCGTATCAACGGCACCGATGACTACATCCGTGCACGTCGAGGTGGCGTCCGAGCATCGGCACGTACGCGTCTGGCCGAAGCCCAACGAACTTTGGACGAAGCACATTCCTTTGCAAACTCGGACCCTGCTCGTGCAGTTGCTGCAGCACAACGCTCCATTCAGTTAGCGGATCAGGCCGCGCAAATGGCCGAGAACGATGTCAGCGGCTTCGATGGCTTCGGTAACGGCCCCGGAATGGGTGGTTACGGCCGAGGTCGTGGCGGCGTATTCGACGGGGTAGGTGGTGCTGTCCTTGGTGGCATTCTCATCAACACGATCCTCGGCGGTGGTCATCACGGTGGCGGCCATTCTGGAGGCAACGACGGCTTCTTCGGCGGTGGCGGCTTCGGTGGCTTCGGCGGTGGCGGTGGCGGATTTGGAGGAGGTGACTTCGGTGGAGGCGACGGAGGTAACTTCTAACCCGTCGATATAGATTGACCAGCAGTTCTTGCACTATCAGCGATATTTTGACTAACAGAAAGGTCCAATCATGACCAAGCAATCAATCTTCGGACGTATCTCACAACTAGCCAAAGCAAACATCAATGCCCTGCTGGACTCAGCAGAGGATCCGCAAAAAATGATGGATCAGATGGTGCGCGACTACAACGACAACATTGCTGAAGCCGAACAGGCCATCGCCCAGACTATCGGTAACCTGCGCATGCTGGAAGACGACTACCGTGAAGACGAACAAGCCGTCGCTGAATGGAGTAACAAGGCCCTCGCCGCGTCAAACAAGGCCGATGAGTTCCGCTCCGCTGGCAAGACCGATGATGCCGCCAAGTTTGATAATTTGGCCAAGGTTGCCATCCAGCGTCAGATGCAGGCTGAATCCGAGATGAAGTCCGCGGAGCCGACTCTTGCCTCCCAGCGCGAAATCGTGGACAAGCTGAAGACCGGCCTGAACCAGATGAAGGAAAAGCGCACGGAGCTGGCAAGCAAGCGCGATGAACTGATCGCCCGTTCGAAGGCAGCGCACGCACAAAACCAGGTCAATGAAGCTGTCAAGGCCGTGAACATCATGGACCCTTCCAGCGAGATTGGACGCTTCGAGGAAAAGGTGCGACGCGAAGAAGCTCGGGTACGAGGAGCTGCTGAGCTCGCTTCTTCAAGCTTGGATGCCCAGTTTGAGTCTTTGGAAGACCTAGGCGAGCAGACCGAGGTTGAAGCTCGCCTTGCTGCTTTGAAGTCCAAGCAGGCTGGAGCAATCGAAGGCTAGAGCAGTGGGCTCGTAGTTCGTATCTTTCGGTGGTGTGTTGGCGCAGAGCGCCGGCACACCACCGATTGTTTAAAGTGTTAAACAAAAAATGGAGATCCTTTCGGATCTCCATTTCCACTTTCGTGGCGGGGAGAGGATTTGAACCTCTGACCTCCGGGTTATGAGCCCGGCGAGCTACCGAACTGCTCCACCCCGCGTCGGTAAATACAACACTACCAATCAGTGAATGACTTGGCTAATTGAGAGACAGTGTCCTTTATCACCCGGCCCGTTCGGGTAAGACTGTCGGAAAGGTTCACGATGCCGGCGCGAGTGCCACAACTGAAATATCCTTATATACAAAAATGGAGACCCTCTCGGATCTCCACTTCCACTTTCGTGGCGGGGAGAGGATTTGAACCTCTGACCTCCGGGTTATGAGCCCGGCGAGCTACCGAACTGCTCCACCCCGCGTCGGTAAATACAACATTACCAACTGATGAACTCAATATCCAATTGAGGAGAGTGACCTTGATCGCAAGGGGCTCACCTTCAAATTTCATGGACACTTATGCGTCGCATACGTAATAAAGCACTGAAGTTTTCTGCATGACGTCAGACTGATCAAGGGCAGAAAACGTACAGAAGTTCGAATCTCGTAGCTTCTAATGGCACGCCTCGGCCATGTGTGGCCTTCGCGACCACCTTGCCTGTCTGAGTCACGCCAGACCGCATCTTCTCAGCAACACCACTCGCCTAGACCGGGCTGGAAACAAGGAACTGATACATCACCGTAAGTGTCAAATGACATCCTTCACCGTGCGTCAGAGATTACCTTCTACCTCCGCGACGGCCTTCCTACTAAAGGATGATTTACCTCAAGGATCGATCTTTTTACGGCAATTAAAATTGAGTTTCAGCAAGAAGTTCCGTATCTAACCCCAAGTAGAAGTACCTTCTGCGTAAACTCAAAATAATCACGACTGGAAGGCTATCCGATGTACTTAGTTATCGGACTCGTACTCGCCCTCACCATTGCTTTTGGTAGTCCGTACCTCTGGGACTCTTCAGAGAATCCCTCTCTCCTCGCTTCCCTAACAACCGCAGTCGCTTTCGTGGTGCTCTGCGGAGGTGGCCTACTGCTCGATCGCCGACGTAAGAAGAAACACTCCACCTCTTGAAGGGCGCACGATGAAACTCTTAGGTAAAGCAAACTATTGCCATTCTTGTCACGGTAGCCCTCGCAGTCAGCTCTGCGGGAACGACTTTTGCAAACCCAACTGAGCCCAAACCTTCAGATCAATCCACCTCGGAAGTTTCAGAAAAACTGAGCGAAGAAACTAAAGCCGGTTTGAACTATGTATTACAGACTAAAGAACCTGCAGCTGTAAGGAAGAATTCATCCACGGTTGAGCAGGACTACGAATTTTCGAAAAACTCGACTCTAACCATCGTTCAAGATGCTAAGGCTCCTATTGACGTTGCTAACCCGGCCCTTAGTGCTGGGCAAGACTCGAATGGCTTCTACATAGACATGTCTCCAGCCGACCAGCGATCTTTTATCAATGGTGGCAGCGCCTTGATTCTGGCCTCGATAGGGGCTCTTATGGGGCCGTTTGCGATTGCAGCCCTTCCAATTTTGGGCTCGAATATAACTCCGCAGCTCGAAGGCCTAGCTTGCGCTAATGACAATAAAACAATGCGGTTCTACTACACGCTCGACGGCAACGCAGTGTCTTCCAGATGTATCTAACGACTAATTGCTCGCAAGTAGGTTCGTGAAACGGTGGGGATAGGTCATTTACCTACCCCCACTTTCTTATCGAGAAGATGCCCCAACGCAAACGTTGATGGGGTTCCGTCCGGAGTTACCTTCTATTCTGTGAAACATTGGGAACATCCGAATGAGGCCAGATAAGCAAAAATGGAGACCCTCTCGGATCTCCATTTTCGGCTTTCGTGGCGGGGAGAGGATTTGAACCTCTGACCTCCGGGTTATGAGCCCGGCGAGCTACCGAACTGCTCCACCCCGCGATGACTAGATAATTCTTGCATCATCGCGGAGTGAAAGCAAATCGGACGGCTCGTGTCTGCTTACCCTTCGGTGCCTTCGCTGGGAGCCGAAGGCTGCGGTGACTCGGTGGCACCGTTTTCATCCAGCTTCACTTCCCCGTCAACCGTGGTGCCATTAATCGCAGCATCAGCTTCCATTGCGCGGTCCAGTGCACTTTGCAACTGCTTCTGCGCTTCGCCATAGGCAGCGAAGTCGTTATTAGCCAGTGCCTCCTGGCCCTTCTTGATTGCCGCATTAGCATCCGAAAGAGCCGTCGAGAGTTTTTGCTCATTCGACTGCGCTGGCGTCTTATCCCCATCAGAAGTGTCATCTGGGGACACCCCTTCGGTTTCACCGGTCACAGCGCCCGAGTTACCACCAAACACTTCGTCGAGTGCTTCAGCCAATGTATCGGCGAAGCCAACCTGATCACCGAAGGAGACCAGGACCTTACGCAGCGTTGGGTAGCTTGTTTGGCCTGAGGACTGAACATATACCGGCTGGACGTAGAGGATACCGCCACCGACAGGCAAGGACAGTAGGTTACCGTTCTTGACCTGTGAAGCACCCTGCCTGAGCAGGTTCAGCTCCTGGGTCACACGAGTATTGGTATCGAAGTTTTGCTGTGCCTGACCAGGGCCAGGAACTGCGGTGTCTCGCGGAAGTTCTAACAGCCTGAGCTTGCCGTAGTCCTCGGACTTCACTCCGGCTTCCGAACCAGCATCAGCCGAGGCCGAGAGGAAACCAAACAACACATTTCGCTGCTGCCCATTCGAAGCGGCAGCAGGAATAAATGTCGATGTCAAAGAGAAGGAGGCTTCATCTTGGGTCGGCATCTTTAGAGACATGAAGTACGGTGGCTGCTTCACGCCGGCTGTCGAGGAAGTTGGGTCGTCTGGAACGGCCCACGCGTCATTGGCCTCGTAGAAGGCATCCGGGTTATCCACGTGGTAAGTCGTAAGGACCTCACGCTGTACTTTGAACATGTCCTCTGGGTAACGAACATGCTCAATCAGGTCAGCAGACATATCCGACAACGGTTTGTAGGAGGAAGGGAAAACCTTCTGCCACGACTTCAGAATCGGATCTTCCGTATCCCAGGCATACAGCTTGACCGAACCGTCGTAAGCATCAACCGTTGCCTTGACTGAGTTCCGAATGTAGTTGACCCGGCCAGTCATCGACAGATCTTGCGCGTTAGTCAACGAATCAGTAACAGCCGAATCCAGTTGCTTCTGCTGCGCGTATGGGAAGTCGTTCGACGTGGTGTAGGCATCAACGATCCACTGGACGCGTCCATCAACGATTGCTGGGTACGCGCTGGAGTCCAAAGTGAGATATGGGGCTACCTTGCTCACACGGTCTCGTGGGTCACGATCATAGAGAATTTGCGATTCGGAGTTGACCTGTTGAGACAACAGAAGATCCGTTGACGCGAATTTCAGCGCGTAGACCAAACGGTTGAACATGTTGCCGACGTTCGGACCACCGTTGCCGGTGAACGTGTAGCGCGTATCCTGGTTCTCTCCGCCAGTACCTGGACGGTCGAGTTCCTGATCAGTCCAGCCTTCATCTGGCCCACCAACCACAGAGTATTCTGGGGAATTCTCACCGAAGTAAATGCGTGGCTCATATTCCTTATCGGTGATCAGATCACCTGAAGTTGGAATACCGCCCAGCATGAAGTCTGGACGCCCACCTGCAGCAACGCGGTTGCCGTAAGCAGCGACAAGCCCGTAACCGTGAGTGTAGTTAATGTGCTGGTTGACCCAGGTATCGGACTGATCAACGTTAACTTCACGAGCAGCAATGACAGTGTCTTCAACCTTGCCATCGATTTCATAACGGTCGACGTTCAAGTTCTTAGGGAACGTGTAGTAACCGCGGAACTGCTGCAGCTGAGCAAAGGCAGTGGAAACCAGGTTAGGGTCTAGCAAACGAATGTTGGCAGTAGTTGCCGTTTCCTCAGCCAGAGCATTTTTCTCGGTAGAGATCTTCGCATCGTAGTCTGTGACTTCAACGTCATCCAGACCGTAGGCCAAACGAGTCATCTCGATGTTTCGGTCAATGTAGTCGCGTTCGAGTTCTCGCTGCGAAGGAACGACCTGGTACTGCTGCACCAAGAACGGGTACACACCACTGACCACGATCATCGTGACAACCAGCATCGCTGTACCAATCAGAGGAATTCTCCAACGTCCAGTAAACGCGGCGATAGCGAAGGTGATGGCAATCAGGATGGCAATAATTGCCAGAATCATCTGAGCAGGGATAACTGCATGCACATCTTTATAGAGCGCACCTGCTACTCGACCTGATTGGTCGGTCAACGTCTCGTACTGGCCGATCCAGAAATTCACTGCTTGAAGCACGAGGAATACGGCAACAACGATAGCGGTATGAACCCTTGCCGCTTTCCCGACGGTGATGCCACCGCGTTCTTCAACACGGATTCCACCGTAGAGGTAGTGAGTCAGCAGTCCAGCAACCCCGCTCAAGAGCACCACTGACACAAGGAAGCCGATGATGAGTGCGATAAATGGCAACGAGAAGATGAAGAAGCTCAAGTCCATATTGAATTGAGGATCATTGCTGCCAAATGGGGTCTGGTTGAAGAAAAGCAGAACGGTCTGCCATTGGCCAGCAACGGCCACTGCGGCGAAGATACCAACCACCAACGGAATGCCAACCATCAGGAAACGACGGATTGGTTCCAGCTGGGATTGGTAGCGTGACATGGAATCAGTCTGATTCGCATTTGGCGCATACACTGGGCGGTGCTTGTAAGCACTGCGCATAGAAAACCACATAGGCACAGCCATCAGCACCAATGCAATCAGGAAGATCACTAACTTGGCGATGCGTTCAGTCCAGTAGACCTGCGAGAACCCCAGCTGGTTAAACCAGAGGATGTCTGCGTAGAAATTGGACAAGAAAACGAAAACTGCAACCAGAATGACCACCGCGAAGATGGTCAATGTCAGCGGTGACACTTTCTTACCAGATGGGCTGGAAGGCCTTTGCGGTTCACGAGGCCTCTGCGGGCCTCCGAACGGACTATCCGATCCGTTTGACACTATCTATTCCTTACCTTGGGTTCTCGCTGCTGATTCCAGCGGCTGAACTCGTGTACCTAATTCTTAGATGAGCGATTGAAAAGTTATGATCCTTGCATCACATTCTTCCCCTGACGCTGGGCTAAACCTATTCACATGTCTCGAAACTCGCAGGATCTTCGCCGTCAGCAATTTTCGTTAGCGCCGTTCGAGCTTGGGACAAGGTTGAAATCTTCAGCACATTCAAGCCATCCGGCACCCTGCCCACCACCTCGCTGCAGTTGTCGGCTGGTGCCAAGAAAACTGTTGCACCAGCTTTTTTTGCGGCAATCATTTTCTGGGCGATGCCGCCAATCGGACCGACCGTACCGTCGGCTGAAATCTCCCCCGTGCCTGCGACGTGATAATCTCCTGCCAACGATCCTTCTGTAAGACGATCAATGATTCCCAGGGCAAACATCATGCCGGCACTAGGTCCGCCGACATTTTGCAATCCGAATTCAACGTCAATCGGGAACTGATGTTCGGTAGTCAGATAGATTCCGAGCTGGCGTTCACCATCAACTTCATCAGTTTTTACCGAAACAACAACGTCTTTGTAGTTGCCCTGCTGGTCTTTACGTCCGACGGTAAGTTCGGCAGCTTTGTCTCCGTTGGCATTTAGAGACTTTTTCAGCTCTTCAAGCGAACTAATATCCTGCCCGTTGTACTTGAGCAGTCGGTCTCCTTTTTCCAAAGACTTGCTATTGGTTTCGGAAGAAAAATCTGCGACGGTCAGCCAGGTCTTGAAGTCATAACCCAGTTCCGTGAGCGCTGCGGCAATTGCCTGATCCTGCGATGAGGTCATCATCTGATCATTCTGTTCACTTTGCTGTTGAGAAGACGTGTCATGAGAAATAATTGTTTCTTCAGGGACAACGTCTTTATTCGGGTCCAGAAGCGCTTCTAGAACTACTGGAATAGTGACTCTGTTCTGTCCTCCGCCTTGAACATAAATGGTCAAAAGATCCAGTTCGCTCTGCGAGGGATAGGTCTTCTCTCCCTCAATAGAAATAACGTCTTTACCGTTATCTGCATCTTTTCCCAAAGTGTTAAAAACTGGGCCCGGAGAACGAATCATGAAATTGGTGGGTAAGAACATCATGATGCCAATGAGCAGCAGTGCGATAACACCAGCACTGGTTCGTTTAATACCTTTGGAACCTTGTGACGCTCGGCCAAATTCTCCAGGCGCTTTTGTCGAGTCTTGTGGTTCCCGTTTGTGCACTGCTCTTGCTCCCGCCAACTATCAAAAAAGAGGTGGATCCGTTCCTGCAAACCTCACCACTCTTAGCCTACTGAAGCTTCTACGCTAAAGGCATCAGCAAGAAGGCGTATTCAGTGTGCCGAAAGCGAACTGTAGCCAAGATTCATGGGAACTAATAGCTCGGCACGGTAGTTTTAAAGATATGGCACAGAACCCCCCGAATAACCGCCCCAACGGCGACGACGACGATAACAATCAGCAGGATCCTTTTTCTGCCATGTTTGGTCAGCTCTTCGGTGGCGGATTTGATCCCAATAATCTTCCTCCGCAGCTTCGTGATGCACTCGGAGCTCAGGGCGACCCTGAAGCGATGCAGAAAATGATGCAACAAGCTCAGGCCATGATGTCCGCCATGATGAGCAACAACGCTTCATCAGGTCCAGTGAATTGGAAGTTGGCATCTGATACCGCGTTGCAGGCCTACGCCAGTGATGATCCCGCCGTATCAGAATCACGACAGAGTGCAATCAGAGATGCATCGAATCTGGCTGACCTGTGGTTGAACAACTCAACAGCATTCGAATCCAATGGCCAAGTTACCGAGGCCTGGACTCGCAAGCGTTGGTACGACAAGACCTTGGGCACGTGGAAACAAGTCACCGAACCAGTTGCTGAATCGGTGGCATCCGCGATCACCTCCGCCATGAAAGAACAAATCCCTGAAGAAATGAAGGGAATGCTGGGCAACTCCGACGGCATGTTCCGTAATCTCGGAGCCAGCATGTTTGGCATGCAGTTGGGCACCGCTCTGGGCGGATTGGCCACGGATGTTCTTGGCGGAACCGACATCGGACTCCCCTTGGCCGGAAGCACACCAGGAATCATTGCCACGAACGTATCTAAGTTTGGTGAAGGGCTAGAAATCCCAGAACAGGAAGTTCTGCTCTACATCATCCTTCGTGAAAACGCTCATGCTCGTCTGTTTGCTCGCGTACCCTGGTTGAGTTCCAAGCTGATTGGTGCGGTCGAGTCTTACGCTCGTGGCATTCATATTGATATGTCTCGAATCGAAGAAGCCGTACGCGACATCGACCCATCTAATCCAGAAGCCCTGCAATCCATGCTGGGCGAGGGCCTGTTCGCGCCACAACGTACGGCCCAGCAGGAGAAAGCACTAGAAAATCTCGAGCTGACCCTTGCCCTCATTGAAGGCTGGGTAGATCACGTGGTTTCTTTAGCAGCGGCAAACCTACCTTTTGCTGCTCACCTGCGTGAAACCATGCGCCGGCGCCGAGCATCAGGCGGTCCCGCGGAATCGGCATTTGCTTCGCTGGTTGGCTTAGATCTGCGACCACGCAAACTTCGTGAGGCAGCTGCTTTGTGGCAACACCTATACGAGGAACGCGGGATCGATGGACGCGACGCCGTTTGGGATCACCCAGATCTCATGCCGACCGGTGAAGACCTCGAGAATCCAACCACTTTCACTGAACGTCGTGAATTGGCTGATACCGAATTTGATGACTTCGATGCAGCACTAGACAAACTTCTATCAGGAGACTTCGACAATGTTGATCCTCTGACAGACGGCGACGATTCCGGCAAGCCAACAGATCCGAATTCACCCGAAGATCCCGAGAAATAACCGCCGGATCTCAACAGTGGGGAGGAACGCTATAGCGTTCCTCCCCACTGTGCTATCCGATGTCTCTATTCAACGTCGTCGCCGAAACCTTCAAGTTCATCAGCTGGCCGACCCTGCTCTTTGGCATAGGAGCTATAGCCTGCATGAAACGCCTCAAGATACAGATCTGCCTCACTGCGTCGTTCAAACTTATTAAGCAGTCTCTGAAACTCAGGACCATGTCCAGTGCGAGGCGAAGCTAAATGTGCCAATTCATGAACTAAGACATAGTCACGAACCCACGTTGGCATCTGCTGGAGCTTTGATGAGAGTCTAATGCTTCGTTGCTGGTACGAGGCTGAACCCCAACGTTTATTTTGATTGGTAACCCAGCGTACCGTCGTTGGAGAGGCAGAACCATCAAAGTAGTGCTGATCCAGTTCATGGGCTCTGCGTTCTAAAGCACTGTCGGTATGCCTCGCATCGCGCCGTTGTCGCCCATTCCGATATTTTTTGAGCATCTCCTCAATAAATGATCGTTCAGTTCTCTCATCTAGCGCTGCCGGAACCTGAATAATCAGGGTTTCATCGCGCCATTGTGAAGAGATCGTCTTTCGTCTTTTGGTAGATCGTTCCACCCGTACCGGAATATCATCCGGAGACACAAATTCGAAAATTCTGGGGGAAACAGGCATTGCGATTGGTCCTTACACACGCTTATCGGCAAAGTTCAGTCTTGACGGTGAGGAAAGTACTTCTTCCCCGAGGCTACGACAACGACGGAAGATCGATATCTCCTGCCTCGCAGTATGTGAATTACTGCTAGTTCCGATGTGCTCCAAGAACCGCCAGTACGGCCTCACCGTAACGGTCGAGCTTGTTTCGACCGACTCCCGCGATCTTAGACAGTCCCTGTATCGACTCTGGCTGGTGCTCAGCGATGGACATCAGTGTGGCATCTGTGAAAATCACGAAGGCCGGAACCGAATTGGATCGAGCGATCTCTGAACGCCAATTACGCAAGCTATCGAATAATGCCTCGTCGTAAGCAGCTGGGCAGGACGCGCAACGCTTCAGCTTACGCTCCTTAGCGCTTGTCAAAAACGTTCCACAGTTGGAGCAGACCGCCGGAATCAGTTTCTGTTCACGTCTCTTATACGTTGTCTGTTGGCGGCTGCTGGCCTGACAAACTGACTTTATTCCGTCCAAGAACCGCGAGGGGTATCGATGAGCGCGTCCTCCAGGAGTACGGGCTAGCGACCATGAAAGGAAGAGGTGCTTGCGAGCACGCGTGATCCCCACGTAGAGCAGACGTCGTTCTTCATCAAAACCAGCTTGATCCTTAGCGTAGGAAATAGGCACTAGACCTTCGCTAAGTCCAACGAGAAAAACAGCATCCCATTCCAGGCCCTTCGCTGCGTGGAAGGAGGCGAGGGTGACACCGTCTAGAGTCGGGGCATGCTGGATCGCAGCACGGTCTTCTAACTCTTTGACCACATCATGCAAGGTCGCTTCCGTGCCTTGCTCCTCCTTAAGAGCAACAACTTCATCGGCCAAACGCACCAGCGCCGACAGGGACTCCCACCGCTGCCGCACTGCACCGGTGCCACCGCTGGGCGCATTTGTCGAATAACCATGCGAGGAAAGTACGTCACGGACCAATTGAGGAACTGATGTCTCGGCAGCAACGCTTAAGGCAGCCCTCAATGCAAGCATGCCCTCTTTGACTTCTCGACGAGAGAAGAATCGTTCCGCTCCACGCATGACATAAGGAATGGAGTGCGCGGAAAACGCTTGTTCAAAAGACTGCGACTGCCCATTAGTACGATAGAGAATCGCTATCTCTGAGATATCTTGCCCCTCGGCAAGTAACTTCTTAATGCGCTGGGCTACTTCTTCTGCTTCGTTCTCGTCGTCTTTGGTCTCGAAAAATTCAGGACTTGGACCGTGCTCGCGTTGTGCAATCAGTTCCAACGGTTCGGGCCAGGTTACGTTCCTATCAGGAACATTCGATTCTATCCGCCTGGTTGCCAGTACCTTGTTGGCCAGGTTCACCACTTCAGGGGTGGAACGATAGTCACGCACCAGCTTGACTACTTTGGCTTCCGGAAAACGCGTACCGAAATTTAGTAGGAAGTCAGGCCGTGCCCCGGTGAAGGAGTAAATAGTCTGCGACGCATCGCCAACAACGCACAGTTCATTGCGTTGCCCTAACCACAGATCCAAGAGTCGTTGCTGTAGGGGTGAAACGTCCTGATACTCATCAACGACAAAATGACGATATTGCTGACGGACGTGCGCGGCTACCTTCTCATTGTCTTCAAGAATGGCGATCGTCAGCAGCAGGACGTCTTCAAAATCAATGACGCTACGGTCATCTTTGAGCTCTTCGTAAGTTTGGAAGATCCTCGCCATACTTACTGGTTCTAGACCATTGGGCATTTCGCGGGTTGAAGCAATTTTGGCGTAGCTTTCTGGAGTGTGCATCGAAACCTTGGCCCACTCGATTTCTGCAGCCAAGTCTCGCACCATGGCACGATCACTGGCAATGCGAAGCCGACGAGCAGCTTCTGCAATCAGCGGAGCCTTATGCTCAACGAGATTTGGCAGGGTGCCACCAATGGCTTGCGGCCAAAAATACTGTAGCTGACGCAATGCAGCCGCGTGGAATGTTCTAGCCTGCACGCCAGGCGCACCTAGCTGTCGCAGTCGAGTTCGCATCTCGGCGGCCGCACGCGTTGTAAAAGTGAGCGCTAAGACACTGGTGGGATTGTAAATTCCCGTATGCACCCCATGCGCAATGCGATGGGTAATTGCCCTAGTCTTACCAGTTCCTGCACCGGCCAGAATACACAATGGACCACTGAGCGTTTCAGCAGCCTGACGTTGTTCAGCGTCCAGTCCCGCCAGTAAGTCCTGCACTGGTGGAGCATCGTGTTCTGTCACTTGTTTAGGGCCTCCGGAAGGGATTCTCCGTACCAACTACGGATTAATGCATGTGCTATTGAAACGCCACGCGGTATCTCTATTGTTCCCGATTCCAATGCGTCACGCAGTTCGTCCCGACTGAACCAACGCAGATCCTTGATCTCAGCACCATCGGGAATCAGGTCTTCGCTAAGGGCTTCGGCCGCAAAACCTAACATCAAGGAGCGTGGCAATGGCCAGGGTTGCGAACCTCGGTAGGCAACCTCGCCAATGTGCACGCCAGACTCTTCAAAGATTTCGCGTCTAACCGCTGATTCCAAAGATTCACCGGCTTCGACGAATCCGGCGAGCACCGAATACATATCTGATCTGAAATTCGCGTTCGCGCCGAGCAAGATTCGATCTTGTTGATCAATCACGGATGCAATGATTGCCGGGTCGGTACGCGGAAATAGTTCGTGTTCGTTCTCCACGCATCGCTGACCCCAACCAAAAGTTGATGCTCTGACCTCTGAGCCACATTGCGGACAAAAACGCTCTGTACGGATCCAATTGGAGATCGCTTGAGCTTCGATAATCAGCTCGGTCTGAAGTTCTGGGAGGACCGCGAAGGCCTCGCGCAAAGAAATCCATCGCTGGATATTCAAGTGCGAATACTGAACTGAGGCAACAATCGCTAAGACGTAATCCTTTGAATCACAGGAACCAAGATAAACCTGACGTTCACCGTCTCTTGTCGTGTAACTTGGGCCGTCAATAAAAAACAGTTCAGTTCCTGTAGAAGCAGTTCCAAGTTCAGAAATCAGCATGACTTTGGTCGAACTCCGGGACAGTTTTTCGTTGAGCAACTCCGGATTTGGTCGTTCTGTCAACGGGCGCTCGATACGAGCCTGCGCAAAAGGTAGCCCCGTAATTGAAGTTTGATATTTCTCTGCCAAAGCCATACTACTAACCTAGTGCACCAAGCCCTCTGCTCCCCTGTTTCGAGCAGGGTGTGGATAGCCACGTAAGGGATTTCGCGCTCAGACTGAACATTGCCGGTGAATCCCACCATATTCTGTGCGTCATTCATCGGCTAAGGTCACGATCTCGCATACGGTGGAACATGTGAAACGCTCTGCCATGGAACTCGCCGCAATTGCCACCGCCGCCGTCCCCGGATTAGCCCCGGTTGGTTTTGCGGCACTGTCAGACGACGCAGAAGATTTTGATTCAGCATTGATTGTTGATGCGCTTAAGCACCGGTGGCGCGTTCGTTCGCCTCGGCATGATGAAGCAAGCATGCGACTGGAGGCTGAACTATCTGCGCTGCGCGCTTTTTCGGCAAAGGTACGTGCATCGTTGCCGTTTGCTCTTCCTTCTGTGGCAGGAACTGTCCGTCAGGGTTCACTGCGCACCTTTGTGTATAAAGACATGCCTGGACACGTCCCATCGCTAGATGAGTTGGTTGACGAGGGCAGTAATCTAGCCAAGGCCTTGGGCCAATGCATGGCAACCATCCACCAGATTCCTGATGAGGCCGTGGAAGTAGCCGGCTTGCCAACCTATTCGGCAGATGAAGTTCGTCAGCGCAAGCTCAACGAACTCGATACTGCCGCGGCTACCGGCAAGGTCCCTAGCCGACTGCTACGTCGTTGGGAACATGCCATGGAAGATGTTGCCCTGTGGCGTTTCAACGCAGCCGTAGTTCATGGTGACTTCGACGAAGAGCAGCTACAGATTTCTCATTCCAGCATTACGGCCGTTAAGGGTTGGACCGACTTGCATGTTGGCGATCCCGCGGACGATTTTGCTTGGCTATCTGCTATTGAAGACCAGCAATTTACTGACCGCGTTTTTGCGTCATATGTGGAGGCACGTGGCAAGGCTGCAGATCCACACATCATGCGGCGAGCAGCGCTCGCTGCAGAATTTGCTTTGGCACAGTGGCTTGTAAAGTCATTGGATTCAAAGGATCCACAGCGCATTGCCGAAGCCGATGAAATGCTTCAGGAACTTGATCACAACATTGCTGAATATGGAGGTCAACCGCTCTCCGTTGTTGAAGCGCCTCGCCCCTTGGCAGCTCAGAATTCGGCATCGTCGCAGAACTCTGATCAGGAGGATAAGCACTCCTCAGACGAGGAAAAGCCCGCTCCGTTGCCATCCGCTACTTCGGCTGCGCCACGAATCAATACGGCCAAGGTCACGGCCTTACCTGATCCAGCTACAACACAGAAGGATTCGGCAGCTGCATCGTCAGCGCAAACCGATTCCAAGGATCAAAGCAGTGACGTTGCAGTGAAGCCCTCGGATACTGAGCAGACCAACGAGTCCGCGACGGATGCCAAGACCAAAGACTCGTCGGTTTCGCAGTCCGGTTCTGAGCAGGATGAAAAGAACGCAGCACCAAAGCTGACAGAAGAGCCTAAAGACTCGGACGACGAGTCCGGTTCACAGAGCCACGAAAGCAAGCAGGACGGTACCGAAAACTAGCCTTTTGGGTTATTTTCGGTACCGCCGAAGTTAGCTATCAAGCTGTTCAAAAGCACTAGAGATCATAGCCTCTAGCGCTGCTTCATTGGAAAGGTGTTCCGCGCGAATCGTTACGCCGGCAGAAACGTAATAGAACGCTGCCTTAATCTCTTCAAGGGGAATTCCGTGCAGGCGTGACCACCCCAAGCGATACACCGCGAGCTGGACAAGCTTGCTTTTCAGATCCTTGCCGTGTGGAACTCGACCGGTTTTCCAGTCGAGCAACAGCCAGGTGCCATCCTCCATTTGGAAGACAGCGTCAATCCTGCCGCGTACAGCTACGGGTCCGACACGGGTTTCAAGAGGGACTTCCACGTATGCCGGTTGAAGCTGAGCCCATTCACTGGCTAGGAAGGCTTCCTTCATCGATTCTAGGTCGAGGGCCTCATCAAGATAACTGTCGGCGGGCTCGACAAGGTCCCCCAGATCCAGCATCGAAGTTTTTTCATAGAACTCCTCGATCCAGGCGTGGAAGGCGGTACCGCGTCGTGCTGCAAGGCCTGGACGCCGGGGTACGGGCCGACGAAGGTTTTCCAAAACTGACACCGGGTCCTCGGCTAATTCGACAAACAGGGAGGCGCGCACATGTTCTGGGGCTTCCACGGCACGTTCTCGATTGCTCAAAAAATCGCGCTGTGCAAGAAGCTTTTGTGCTTCTTCAGCCCACTGTTGTCCTTCGGGAGTTACCGGTTGATAGTTCGCATCGGCGTTCAGTACGTCGTCGGCAATTTCTTGAATGACTGAGCGTCGAGAATAGGCGAATTCCTGACGATTCGCTCCCCCGGTGATCTGTGGCCCGTCCAAAGGGTCGTAGGGCCATAATGCTTCCAGCGGTGTTAGTCGACTTGGGTTTTGTTCTGGCGCGTCTTCATCTGCAACCCACACACCAATTTCGGCTTGTGGTGCTGGCCCCTGGCTCAGAGGCACCAAAGCGTTAAAGAACTCTGAAACTTCGGTGGGTTTGCTACGGGTGGCAGTCCAAATGCTACTGCTGCAAATGAGCAATGATTTAGCCCGCGTGACAGCGACATAGGCCAACCGACGTTCTTCGGCAACATGATGGTCTTCAACGTGATCTTTGAACAGTGACTCGGCTTCCAACAGCTCCTTAAGAGCCGGTTGGTCGGTATCCCATTGAGGTAAATCGTTGGCGTCACCGCGCAATGGCCACGGCAGTGCTTTATCGCCACTGGTCCAACGGTCCGACTGGGACCCCGGGAAAACACCGTCGTTCAATGACATGACAGCGACGATGTCCCATTCCAGACCCTTTGAGGCGTGCACCGTGAGCAGTTGCACCGCCTGCGGGTCAGCATCTTCGCTGGGAAGCGGTAGCCCCTTTTCTTTTTCGGCGGCTTGTTCCAACCACATCAAGAACCCCGCTAATTCAACACGAGGGGCGTTGCGGCAGTATTCACGGACAACATCCGCAAAGGCGTCAAGATTCGCCCGGGAAGCATCATTTTGTACCCAAGGTCTAACGGCGACTTCAATATCCAGGTTCATCGCCCGCTCGACTTCGCGGATCAACGTTTCCAAGTCGTCGTTGGCCATGAGCCTGAGCGTGGCTAACTCATCTTTGAGCGCAGTCAGGCGAGTCCTGCCTTCTTCGCTGAGGCTTCGGCCCTCGGAACTGCTCCAGTTTTCTGGAGGTAAATAGTCCAATGCTTCAATCAGGCTCGCTGCGTCATTTAGCTCAGCCCTGGCAAGTTCGATGGCTTCGGTGTCAGGTCCCTCGTGACGTTCGCTGTCCTCGGCGCGTAGCCCACGGGAACGACGTCGTTCCAACTGGCGCGACCAGTCAGCAAATGCGGTGAGATCCGCGGCACCAATGCGCCACCGTGCTCCGGCCAGCAGACGCATGAGTTTATCTGAGCGTAGTGGATCCACAAGGACATGGAGGCACGCAACAAGGTCTGTTACCTCCGGTGTGCTCAAGAGCCCGGACAGACCCACTAATTGGTAGCGGATTCCGCGTTCTGAGAGCACTTCACCCATGATGCTTAGCTGGCTACGATTTCGCGAGAGCACGGCGCTAGTGAGCCCGGCTTCTGGACTCTTTTGATGTTCGGTCACAATGAGGTCCGCGATAGCCTCGGCTTCTTGACGAACCGTAGTGCAACGGTTGAGTACGACTCGACCGGGTTGGGCAAACGCTGATGGTTCCAGCGGTTTCACGGTAACCGGCCCGGTGCTGGTTGCTGCTTGCGCCGTGATGTTGTTGGCCGCCGAGAGCACGTTGACGGTGTTGCGCCAGGCGATGGTCAGATGTTTAACGTGCGCGATTTCTCGCTGTTCGCCTCGAACGATGGGGAAAGTTTCGGGGAAACGGAACAACTGGCCGGCACTAGCTCCTCGGAAGCCATAGATTGATTGGTTTGGGTCACCGACAGCGGTTACCGGATGGCCTTGCCCATAGAGCTGAGAAAACAACACCATTTGGGCGTGGGAGGTATCTTGAAATTCGTCCAGTAGCACTACCTGATGGTTAGCGCGTTCGGCGAGCGCGGCTGCGGGAACTTCTTGGGCAATCCTCGCTGCATGGGCGACGAGGTCGCCATAATCCATGACACCAAGTCGTTTTTTCTCTCGAGTGTATTCCTCAGCCAGTTCGGCGATAGTTGCTCGTGAAGCCAATTTGTCGATGAGCTTTAAGGCAGCTTGCGTGGGCGCCTTGTCTTTTTCCGCGTCCATAGGCAGTGTCTGAAGTTTGGCCACAAGCGCATCAATCCACTGGTGTGCTTCAGGGGCGGTTACTAGGTGCTCTGACGCTTCGGAGCTGAAGGAGACGATAGCGTCGATAAGGGTACTGCTGGCGCTATTGAGGTGCTGATAGTCCCCCGTGTATTTCTCTAATACCGAATGACCGAGCTGCCACGATTGTGCCGCACCAAGTAGGGCGCTGTCTTCTTCTAGTCCCAGTCGAAGACCATGATCTTGAACCAGGGTGTTTGCGTAGGAGTGGTAGGTGGAAACGGCAGGGTCGAGGAAGTCGCGAGTTTCTTCTTCGCTAAGTAATCCGGTAGCTGCCAACTGCGCAATTTTTGCCCTGATCCTTATGGACAGTTCTCCGGCTGCTTTACGGGTGAACGTGACGCCGAGGATTTGCTCGGGTCGTACCTGTTGGTTGGCTACTAGCCAGACAACCTTGTCCGCCATGGTTTTGGTTTTACCAGAACCGGCCCCGGCAATAACGAGCATTGGTTCAAGCGGTGCAGCGATAATCTCTGCTTGTTGTTCCGTGGGAGGGAACTTTTCGCCCAGTGCCTCGGAGAGTTCCTGCGGGCTGTATTTGATGGTGCTCATCGTTCGGTGACCTGTCGTCCTTCGGCGCAAAGTGGGCAAATTTCTGGCAGGGTGCAATTGCCGAGAATTCCGGAGGCACCCGCGAGATGGCGGGTAATGAATTCTTTTTGACCCATCAAACTGGCTGCTTCCAAGATCAGGGTCCGTGCCCAGTCCTCTTCTCCTAGGGAGGGCTGTTCCCTTATGGTGGGGCTCTTGGTGTTCGTGCCAACGTAGACAAGTGATGCGCCAGCGGGTTCGGTGGAATACTCGGCGGTTTCGTCTCGCTCCTGCAATGCTCCTAATTGGATGGCCGTCTGGTAGACACCGAGCTGGGGGTGTTCGAGGGTGTCATTCTTGCTCGGAGCAGTCGACCCCGTTTTCAGATCGACTACGGTGACTTTGCCCTGTGCATCGGCTTCGACACGGTCAATGATGCCTCGTAATTGAACCTTGGTGCCGTCGGTTGTTGGCACCTCAATTTCGAAAGGTAACTCGCGAGCAACTAACTCGCGACCTTCTTGCCTCATCGCAATGCAATATTGAGCAAACTTCTTGAGCATCAGTGTGGCTCGGTCAAAGTCACGCTGTCCCTCCCAGTTATCCATTTTTTCCAGTTCTGGCCAGCGCTGTTCCAAAATCTGTTGGTACTCGGATCCGCTGGCATCCGGATGTTCTTCTGCGATGGAGTGAATCAATGTCCCCAGAGAAGCTGCAAAGTCATGGGCTGCCGTTCCTCCGGCATTTTGCACAAACCAATTCAACGGAGACTTCACCAGAGTCTCGACTTTGGACGGTGAAATTCTGCGGGGTTGGTCTTCGGGCACGACTGGATCGGTGGACGACAGTGGGCGAAGGCCCCACCATTGGTGCGGATGGGCACCACGAACTGGAGGGTGGCTGTGCGCGAGTTGACCTAGCACATGCACTGAATCTTGATATTGCTCGGCTGGGTTGATGCCCTCCGGTAGCTGTATTGCATCGAGTTGTGCTGCTTTGCTCAGTTCAGCTGTTTTGCGCAGTTGTGCCACGAGTGTGGGCAGGGACCGGATGCGCGGCACTGAAGTTGTCGTTCGACCTTCAGTGCTTGGGGGTTCTACGAGGTCTAGGAATGAAGATGGCTGTTGATCCTCATTGTCCACTGCCGTACAGATCAATTGTTCGCTGGCTCTCGATACAGCATTGCTGAAGCTACGGAGCTCGTCATTTCTGATCTGTCGTACCAAGTGTGTTGGTGTCCTCGTAGCAAGGAAACTAATGCCATGTTCGACAACGTCAGCTAAGGCATTTGAACCGAGTAACTCACCACGCAATCGCAGGTTTGGCCACGAGCCTTCTTGCAATCCTGGGATGAAAACTATTGGCCATTCTTTGCCTGCGGCAGCCGCCGTGGTCAGCACCGTGACCATATGTCCGCCAGCGGCCCGAGTTGCTAACGAGTCCATCGGCAGTTCTTGGTTGAGGATATGTTCAATGAACTGAGACACGCTAGCGCCAGGCAACTGGTCAACGAAGCGCTCCGCGGCTTGGAACAGTGAGAGAACTGCATCTAAATCGTGGTCCGCGCGACGTGCTGAAGTTCCTGCGCCGAGGGCCTCTTCCCGCCATGCTTGGGCCCGCCCCGAGGCTTCCCACATGGCCCACAGTGCGGTTTCAGGTGTGGCTGTTCCGCTGGCAAGTTCGGTTTTGAGTGCACCGTACATTTTCAGTAGGCGTTGCAGTCCAAAGGCCGGCTTACCTAGGTCTTGGGCTAGTTCTGGTTCACGAAGGCAGGTTTCGAGCAGTTCTTGACTGGAGCGACGACCGCCTTGGGCTGCCTCCTGTTGACGCAACAGCTGACGCAGGCGCCGAATCTCAAGTGCGGTACTCATTCCATAACGCGATAGCAGTAGGTTCTGCATCAGTAACGGATCTTCGGCAACTGAGTCATTGAAGGCCAATTCGAGCAGGTCGAGTAGGGGGCGAACAGCGCCCTCATCTTTGAGCGGGATTTCCGCTGGAGGTACCTGCACCGCGATCCCCTGCCCTTCAAGGAATCGGCTGTAGGAGCGAACTTGTGATCCATTGCGAACCACGATGGCCATTTCGGAAAGACTCCGGTTTTTAAAAAGGCTCAGGTGGACAATGCGCTGGGCAATGAATCGTTCTTCGAGAGTTGAGTTCTCGAAAGTCAGTGCTTGACAGGATTCGTCGTTTCCAGCATTTCTTGACTCAATTTTTCGTCCGCGAAGTCCTGCGGCTAAAGGAACCCGACGCACAATACGTTGCCAGGCTTCGGTGATCTGTCCCGGCATCCGATAACCATGAGTGAGTTCAAGAAATGTCGGTTCGCTCGCATGAGCGTAGTTCTGTCCAAAGCGGTGTAGCTGATCGGCCCGGGCTCCACGGAATCCTTGCACCACACTGTCTGGGGCAGCAAAAGCAATGAGTGATCGGTCCTTGGTCAACAGCGCCAAGAGTCGATGCTGCGACAATGTTGCTTCTTGGAGATCATCGACCATGACCAGGTCCAGGCGGTCTTGCTCTGCGTGGAGGAATTCTGGGTGTTCTTCTAGTAGTTCTGCAGCGCGAGTAATGAGCCCGGCAGGGTCAAACGCTTCAGCACTGCCCAGATCTAGTAGATCACGATATTCCTGATAGAAGTGGGCCGCGGCCACCCATTCGGGTTTAGCAGCTTGCTCGCCAAGCTCTTCAATGTCCGCCGGCTCCAGCCCGAGCTCAGAAACTCGGTCAAAAAATTCGCGGATCTCTTTGCGGAAACCACGGGTTTCGATCGCTAGTTCCAATTCGCAGGGCCATTGAGGTCCAATTGTCAGACCCGAAGCATGTCCCTCTAGCAGGTTGCCGATCAGCGTATCTTGTTCCGGACCGGAAAGCAGTCGTGGGGATCGTTCCAGGAACGGTAGAAGACCTTCGACACGAGCTCGACGAATGAGGTCAAAGGCGTAGGCAGACCACGTGCGTACCACGGGTTCGGTAAAAGTCCGTTCAGCGCGACGACTGAGGTCATCGCGAATGGAGGCAGCCGTCAGTCGTGTGGGAGCAATGATTAGTAATGACTGTGGATCTAGGCCCGCTTCAAGGCGCGCAACCGCGGTGTCGACCAACATATTGGTCTTACCTGTTCCCGGCGCCCCGGTAATAAGTACAGGACCGTTGCTCTTCTGGAGCTGACCAACTATGTCCTGAGAATCCGCACGTACCTCAGCTTGCGTTTCATCCATGGTTATAGTTCATCATCCAATTCAGACATTTTGGGGTTCCCCAGTGACAGCCTGAGGATATCGATCGCTTCCCATTGTTTAGGCGTAGGATTCCAGCGCAGGTTTTTGATATCTACGCGCTTGCCCGGGCGAGCCAGTTTTTCGCGTTCCCAATGTTCACGAGCCCTAGGCAAGAGTGGTTCTGCGATGTTGCCGTCGGCCCTGAGGACACGCCACCATGGAATGCCCACTTCAGCGGTGGTCATGGCTTTGCCGACTTGGCGCGGACCTCCGCTGCCCAGAAGTTCAGCCACATCGCCATAACTGATGACGGCGCCAGCAGGAACCAGTTGGGCGAGTTGATGCACTGCCTGTGCATAGTCGAGCTGTCTTGGCCCTGATGCATCTGTCATATTTCTATTCTGCCAAGGACTACAGGTTGATCCACAAAGGGCGCGTCAGGCACAGATAGCGTCTTAACCTGCCTGTAGCGTTGTACCTATGAATGAATGGCACAAGGGCCTCGCAGTTGGCTTTGACTTGGAAACTACCGGCGTCGACACTTCGACAGCACGGATTGTGACCGCATCAGTGGTACTCCTAGATGAACACGGTAACGTCGTGAATCGCCGCGAGTGGTTGGTAAATCCCGAGGTTGAGATCCCTGAAGCTGCTACTGCTGTACATGGAATATCCACGGAGAAGGCCCGCGCCGAGGGAGCCCCAGCTAAGCAGTCTGTGCAAGAAATCTTGCAGCTGTTGATGTTCGCCTCTGAGCAATCACCAATCGTGGCGTTTAACGCGTCCTACGATTTCTCTGTGCTTTACCATGAGGCGGTTCGTTATGACCTACCTCCATTCTTCCCAGGCAACGTCATTGATCCTTTCATCATTGACAAGCAGGTCGACAAGTTCCGCAAGGGCAAGCGCACCCTGGCTGCCGCATGCGAGTTCTATGGTGTTGTTCTAGAAAACGCCCATACTTCCTTGGCTGATGCGATCGCCTGCGTGGCCGTCGCACGACAAATTGGTGAACGGTACCCGCAGTTACAGGTGGATCCGCAGGTGCTACATGGCTGGCAAATTGGCTGGGCCCGCGAACAGGCCGAAAGCTTCCAAACCTATCTTCGGAAGACGAAACCAGATGCCGTTGTTGACGGTGCCTGGCCGATCATGGAGGGATAGCTCACAAGCAAACAAGCATCTGTGTTGGATGTCATAGGCAGCCTAATCACTCGTGCGGAATTCCGGGGAAGTCAATAGTTCATGTTCTGTCACAAATCGAAGAATATTCTTCGAGAAGGACTGCTTTAAGACTCGAAGCTAAGAATCTTAACTCGATTTTCAGGCTCATTCGGGCGATTTTGTTCGATAATGGTTCAATGGAGGGTACTCTCTATACCCTTTTGAGAACTGAAGGAACACGCCTAGTGATCACAGTTAGTGACCTGCGCAAGGTCTACCAACAGGGCAACAAGGATGTTGTTGCCCTTGATGGTGTCAGCCTTGAAGTCCCCACCGGGAAAATTCATGGCATCGTCGGACATTCAGGAGCCGGTAAGTCGACTCTGGTTCGTTGCTTGACCCTGCTTGACCAGCCGACTTCCGGCACCGTAGCTGTCAACGGTAAAGAGCTGACAAATGTCAATGCTGCCGAGCTACGCAATGCTCGTCGCCGCATTGGAATGGTGTTCCAACACGCCAACCTTTTCGATTCTCGGACGACTGAGCAGAACGTTGCCTACCCACTGGAACTGGTAGGCACTCCGAAAGATCAGATTGCCAGCAAGGTTGCTGAGCTTTTGGAACTCGTTGGTCTCTCGCAGTTCGCTAAGGCATATCCTTCTCAGCTTTCGGGCGGGCAGCGTCAACGCGTCGGTATCGCCCGAGCACTGACCACCGATCCAGATATCTTGCTTTGTGATGAGCCAACCAGTGCGCTCGATCCAAAGACTACGGATGAGATTCTTGATCTCGTCAAAGAACTCCGCAATCGCCTGAACATCACGGTGCTGATCATCACCCACGAAATGCATGTAGTGAAGCAGGTATGTGATTCCGTGTCGCTACTTGAGGGTGGCAAGATCGTCGAGACCGGCGAAATCGAAACAGTAGTCACCAATGCGTCAGGCCGCTTGGCTTCTACGCTGCTTCCGCTTCCTGGCGACGCACCGCGTGCAGAGGGCTCCGGCCCTATTCTTGATCTGCTCTACACCGGACAACAGGCAACCGAGCCAGTAATTTCCTCCGTAGCTCGCCAGTTCAATACCGATGTCAACGTCTTGGCCGGATCTGTCGAACAGCTTGGTGAGCAGCAGTATGCGCACCTGCGTTTGCAGCTAAACGCTGATGCAGATGTAGATGCCATTGTGAATCATTTGATCTCTAACGGCATCGCCGTGACCGTGAAGGGAGCCAAGTAGATTATGGATTTCTTTACTCCAACTGTTCTCAAGGCAATGGGAACCGCCACTGTTGAAACCCTTCAGATGGTTGTTATTTCTGGAATTATCACGGTTGTCATTGGATTAATACTCGGAATTCTGCTCCACGTCACCGGTAAAGGTGGCCTGACACCGGTTCGCTGGTTTAACGTCATCCTTTCGGCCATCATCGTGAACATCACGCGCTCAATTCCCTTCGCAATTTTGATGGTCGCGCTGATCCCATTCTCCGCGCTGGTAGTTGGTACCTCACTTGGTCCCATCGCAGCATCGGTTTCCTTGACCATCGGTACGATTCCTTTCTTCGCACGACTCGTTGAAACGGCCCTTCGTGATGTTTCCGCAGGCAAGGTTGACGCTGCACTAGTCATGGGTTCCACCAAGATGCAGACCATCCGTAAGGTGCTTGTACCTGAAGCTATGCCTGGCATTATTGCCGCAGTAACCACGACGGTTGTAACCCTGATCGGTTACTCAGCAATGGCTGGTCTTGTTGGTGGCGGCGGACTGGGACGTATGGCTTACACCTACGGTTACACCCGCTACAACATGCCCATCATGATCACCACGATCATCATCATCGTGCTCTTGGTCCAACTTGTACAGATCATCGGCGACATCATCGCCCGCAAGATCGATCACCGCTAAAAATTTCAAGATTTCCATCAGTCCTCTGATGGAGCCGTGGACTATGTCAAACACGGCAAATCTCACTCGCAACAGAGCCCCACGGCTCCGAGAAAAGGAAGACAAGTCATGCGTAAAAAGCTCACACTTGCAATCACCGGTATCGCGACCGCTCTCGCCCTGACTGCTTGCGGTAGCAGCTCGCCATCGGCTGACGCTGACGCAACTTTGGACCCGGCTAACCCTGTCACCATCAAGGTTGGCGCAAGCCCTGTCCCACAGGCTCAGATCCTTAACTACATCGATGAGAACCTTGCCAAGGATGCAGGCATCGACCTGGACGTCGTCGAGATCGATGACTACGTCACCCCAAATACTTCGCTGCAGGACGGCACCCTGGATGCTAACTACTTCCAGACCGAGGCTTACCTGAAGACTGAAACCGAAGAAAAGGGCTACAAGTTCGCCCACGGCGCTGGCATCCACGTGGAGCCAATGACTGTCTTCTCGAAGACTTTCAATGATCCTAAGGACGTTACCGAAGGCACCACTGTTCTGCTGAACAACGACCCAGTGAACCAGATCCGTGGCATGCGCGTTCTGGAGCAGGCTGGCCTGCTGCAGAACCTTGCTGATGATGATTCCATCCTGAGCGTTCAGGACGACAAGGACAAGAACCCACTGTCCCTGCAGCTCAAGGATGCTAACGCTGAGCAGGTAGTTCAGTACTACAAGAACGACAAGTCCATCGGCGTTGCGGTGATCAACGGTAACTTCATCGTTCAGGCCAAGCTGAACAAGGACGAAATCCTGGCCCAGGAGTCCGGCGAAAACAACCCTAACGCAAACTTCCTGACCTGGCGCGACGGCGAAGAGACCGCTGCAATCAAGAAGCTTGAAGAGCTGCTTCACTCGGACGAGGTTCGTAGCTACATCGAAGAGACCTGGACCGACGGAAGCGTCATCCCAGCGTTCTAATCTCGACTTCATTCCCGTAGAAATCCGGGAGATGACTTCTCATTGCCCGAGTTCCATTAGGAACTCGGGCAGTTTGATTTTGTAGTCAGTGTTTTTAGTTCAATTGAAAACACACAAAAACAGGGAGCGTTGGTACCAAACAAATTGGCTCCAACGCTCCCTGTTCAGATCTAAAAGCTTAGTACCTCAGCTTAGGCCTCAGCGGCAGCAGCGGCCCGTGCAGCTGCAGGCAAGGCTGCGAAGATCTTCTCCATGGCGGCATCATCATGCGCTGCAGAGACGAACCATGCTTCGAACACACTCGGTGGCAAGTAGATGCCGGAATCAAGCATGGAGTGGAAGAACGGAGCGTAGCGGAAGCCCTCCTGTGCCTGTGCATCGGCGTAGTTGTGCACGCCCTTCTCGGAAGTGCCAAAGGCAACCGAGAAGAGGGTACCGGCACGCTGGATGGAGTGATCCAATCCAGCAGCGTTGAAGGACTCAGTGATTGCGTCCTGCAGGGCCTGTGACTGCTTGCTCAGGTGAGCGTAAACTTCATCGGTGGCGTGGGTCAGCTGTGCAATACCTGCAGCCATAGCTACAGGGTTACCGGAGAGGGTACCTGCCTGGTACACGGGACCCAGTGGTGCCAGATAATCCATGACCTCGGCGCGACCGCCCAAGGCTGCGGTTGGCAGGCCACCACCGATCACCTTACCGAAGGTGTAGAGATCTGCTTCCCAACCCTCGACCTTACCGGTCAAACCCCAGTAGCCCGAGGCTGATGCTCGGAATCCGGTGAGTACCTCATCGACAATCAACAGGGCACCGTGCTTGGACGTGGTTTCCTTCAGGAACTTGTTAAAGCCTTCTTCAGGAGTCACCACACCCATGTTGCAAGGAGCCGACTCGGTGATAACCGCGGCAATGTTGGCACCATGTTCAGCGAAGGCAGCTTCAATCGCGGCTCGATCATTGTATGGAAGCACCAGGGTCTCGGCGGCCGTAGCTGCGGTAACACCTGCCGAACCTGGAAGGGCCAGCGTCGCAACACCGGAACCTGCATCAGCTAGCAATCCGTCGAGGTGTCCGTGGTAGCAACCAGAAAACTTGATGATCAGTTCACGGCCGGTGAATCCACGAGCCAAACGCACGGCGGTCATGGTGGCTTCGGTACCGGTGGAGACCATACGCACACGCTCTACCCCACCAATGCGGGACTTGATCAGCGCACCGAGCTTGGCTTCATCTGGAGTTGATGCACCAAATGACAGACCACGATCCACCGCTGCATGAACTGCAGCCTGAATTTCAGGATGCGCGTGTCCCAGCAGTGCCGGTCCCCAAGAGCAGACCAGGTCAACATATTCCTTGCCGTCGGCATCGGTGAGGTAAGCGCCCTTGGCACCGACCATGAATGGTGGAATACCGCCCACTGAACCGAAAGCGCGTACTGGCGAGTTCACGCCACCGGGCATGATTTCGCGGGCCTCAGCAAAGAGCTGTTCAGAGTTAGACATGTGTCTTACTTACCTTCCTTAAGCCAGCCGGCAACTTCGGCTGCGTAGTATGTGAGAATTTGCTGGGCTCCGGCTCGCTTGATGGACAGCAGCGACTCCAGCACGGAAGCCTTACGGTCAATCCAACCGTTGGCACTGGCAGCTTCGATCATCGAGTATTCACCCGAAATCTGGTATGCAGAGACAGGGACCGGGGAGAAATCAGCAATATCGCGCACGATGTCTAGGTAGCTCATGGCAGGCTTGACCATGATCATGTCGGCGCCCTCAGCAATATCCAGCTCGGCTTCAACTACCGCTTCGCTGCGGTTGGCCGCATCCATCTGGTAGGTGCGTCGATCCCCCTGTAGCTGGGAGTCAACGGCTTCACGGAATGGACCGTAGAAAGCACTGGCGTACTTTGCGCTGTAGGCCAGCAGCGACACGTCTTGACGTCCGGCAGCATCTAGCGCCTGACGAATGACGCCGATCTGTCCGTCCATCATGCCCGATGGGCCCAGCATGTGTGCGCCGGCTTCAGCCTGAGCCACTGCCATCTGTCCGTAGATTTCTAGGGTGGCATCATTGTCCACGGTGCCATTGGCATCAAGCACACCGCAGTGGCCGTGCGAGGTGAACTCATCAAGGCAAACATCGGACATGACCACAAGATCGTCTCCTACCTCGGCGCGCACCGCAGCGATGCCCTGGTTCAGGATGCCTTCTGGATCGAGACTTGCGGAACCAGTTTCGTCACGTTCTTCCGGGATGCCGAAGAGCATGATGCCACCAACTCCACGTTCTACCGCATCATTGGCAGCAGCCTTCAGCGAATCCATGGAGTGCTGGAAGACCCCGGGCATGGAGATGATCTCATTGGGCTGGCTCAATCCTTCACGCACAAACGCCGGAAGGATCAGCTGGCGGGCCGAGAGCTCATTATCGGCAACCAGGCGGCGAATGGCTGGATTCTGACGCAAACGACGTGGGCGATGCTGGGGGAAGGCCATGGCTTTTCTTTCTGTCGTGACTACTTGGTTTCTTCAACTACGGCCAAGCCGTGAAGCTGAAGCAAATCTTTGGCCGCTCGGGCTAGGCCCTGCGGAGTTGGTTCTGCTGCAATGGCGTGCACCGGTAGATCGGCTGCTCTCAGGGCCTTGGCGGTGGGCTGCCCGATCGCGATGGTGCGGGTGCTTGCCGGTAGCCCAGCCTCGATCAGCTGCCTGAATCTTCGCACGACGCTGGGCGCCGAAAAGACGAGCAGATCCATCTGTTCTAGTTTCGCACTGATCGCTTCAGGCTGCAGTACGTTCAGGGTCTTCGTGGCGGTTACCGGATCCACCACGGTGCCGGTGCACGGTGTGCTGACCGTCTGATAAGCGATGACCTCGTCCACCACCATGCCCCGGTTCAGCAATCCTGCTGAGAGTGTAGGTTTTGCAAGGTCACCGTGCGGGTAACAGATCCGTGTGCCCGGTGTTAATTGCCACTTATCCAGCATTCCTGAAGCCGATTGAATTTCGGGCTGGAAATCAACGCTGCGTCCCAGTTTCGCTGTGATAGCGTCACTGGTTTTTTCACCTACCGAAGCAATACGCAATGATGCTGGTAGTTGGTACGAGGCCAACAACTTTTCTAACACCACAACGGTATTCACCGAGGTCAGCACAAGCCAAGAGTACTCACCGGCCACAAGCCGCTGAACCATTGCTTCTAAGCCGTGCAGCTCTTCAGGCCAGATGGTTTCGATCAGCTGGGCACACCAACTGGTGATGCCCAGCTTCTCGAATTCTGCGACGGTCGCCTCGGCTCGCGCCGGGTTGCGCAGGATCAATGCGTTGTAGGCCATGGGCTAAAGGTCTAGGCCAATCCTGCAATCACGGCAGCACCGTCGGCGATCATGGCAGTGGCCAGATCACGTCCGAGCTGCTGGGCAGAGCTAATACCTGCAGTGACGGTGCGGGCACTGCGGCGCATGGTCTGTGAACCATCGGGATTACACGCCACAGCTTCCAACACCAGCTCGTCACCTTCGAGGTGCGCCAGAGCACCGATCGGAGCTGCGCAGCCGGCTTCCAGGGTGGAGAGCAAGGATCGTTCGGCCACTACCTGCAGGCGTGTGGCTTCATCGTCAAAGTCAGCCAGTGCCTGATCCAAGGCGGCATGCCCTGATCCGGCGGTCCGTGTTTCCAAGGCCAAGGCCCCCTGACCAGGAGCAGGGAGCATGATGGAAGGATCCAGGTACTCGGTAATGTACTTTTCCAAGCCCAACCGGCGCATCCCGGCCGCGGCCAAGATCACCGCGTCAAGATCCCCTTGGGTGCCACGACCGACACTGCCATCATCCAGGGTCTCGCCGATGCCTTTTACCCGTCCCAGACGGGTGGGCACATTGCCACGAATATCCACGATCTCAAGGTCCGGGCGGTGGGCCAGCAGCTGCGCACCACGCCGTGGTGAACCGGTACCAACTTTGGCGCCCTGTGGCAGATCGGCTAAGCCCAGTCCATCATGGGAGCACAGGGCATCACGCACATCTTCACGGGCAGGAATGCACGAGAGCACTAAGCCTTCAGGTTGTGCGGTCGGCAGGTCCTTGAGTGAATGCACCGCTAGGTCACAACCGGAATCCAAGAGATGCTGACGCAATGCTGCAGCAAAAACACCGGTACCACCTAAGGTGGCCAGTGACCCAGTCACCACATCGCCTTCGGTCTTCACCAGGACGGTTTCTACACTCAACCCAGAAATCTCGGACAGCTTTTGTGCTGCCCATCCGGTTTGGGTGGTAGCCAAAGCACTGCCTCGGGTTCCTACACGGAAAGTTTCACTCATGACTGGGGCACACCCACTTGAGAGTCGACCGCAGCAATCGTTGGACGCAAGGTTCCATCCAGGGCACGCTTTTCACAACAGCCCGGACGGCACACATCAAACCATGGGCCACCCTCAACCACTGAGGTGCGACCTTCACGCATCGCCTTACCGTCGGCCCCAAGCAGGCGCTCTTCAATCAGATCCACCAGGCCAGAGACAAACGCCTCATGAGTGCCGGGTGTTGCCACACGGTCAAAGGCCAGTCCCAGTTCGGCACAGGTATCCTTCGCTTCGGTATCCAGATCCCACAGAACTTCCATGTGATCAGAAATGAAACCGATAGGCACCACAACAACACCAGCCACACCAGCGGCCGCATCTTCTTCCAGCGCATCATTGATATCTGGTTCCAGCCATGGGGTCCCGGGCGCACCGGAACGCGACTGGTACACCAGAGAGTGCTCCAAGCCAGCGGCTTCTTCAACCTGCGAGAGGATGTACTCGGCCACTGCACGGTGCTGCGTGGTGTAAAGGTTTTCGCTCAGGGTGTCGCGGATGGCTTGGGGGCCGGCCACGTTGGCATCGCTTAGTGGAATGGAGTGGGTAACAAAGACAATCTTGATTGCTCCATCGCCCTTGCCAGCTTCTTGAAGCTGGGCACGCACGTTCGCCAAGGACTGACGCAGTCCCTGAACAAATGGCTGAACGAAGGCTGGGGTGTCAAAGAACTGGCGCAGCTTATCTACTTCCACCACACCGTCAAGGCCGGTGGCGAGCAGCCCCATACCCAGATCTTCACGATACTGGCGGCAGGCCGAATAACCCGAGTAAGCGCCGGTGCCCAACATCAGCACCTTGCGGTGGCCGTCATCAGCCAGCTGCTGCAGGGAGTCGTTGATGAAGGGATGCCAGTTGCGGTTGCCCCAGTAGATCGGCAAGTTGATGCCACGGGATGCCAGTTCGGCTTCCAATGCGGCTTTCAGTGCACGATTCTGCTCGTTGATCGGTGAAACTCCACCGTTCTTGCGGTAGTGCACGGCCACCTCTTCGAGGCGTTCGTCAGGGATGCCTCGCCCACCGGTGACATTGCGCAGGAAGGGCAACACATCGTCTTGGCCTTCTGGACCACCGAAGGAGGCAAGCAACAGGGCATCGTACGCTTTGGGGATCATGCGGCCGTTCTGGTCATACCCTTGGCGTGGGTCAAAACTCTGGCTCACTTCAGGACCTCAAGTGCCTGGGCGGCAGTGATCTTCCGTCCGGTGTAGAACGGGGTCTCTTCACGCACGTGGTGGCGGGCTTCGGTGTAGCGCAGGTGACGCATCATGTCGACCAGGTCGATCATGTCGTCGGCTTCGAGGCAGATCTGCCATTCGTAGTCGCTGAAGGAGAAGGCTGCCACGGTGTTGGCCAACACGTTAGGGAATTCACGACCCAGGATGCCGTGGTCTCGCAGCATCTTGCCGCGCAACGCAGGATCCATGGTGTACCAGTCGGTGGAGCGCACGAATGGGTAGACGGTCATCCATTCCTTGGCGCGGATGCCGCGGGCGAAGGCTGGCGAGTGGTTCTTTGCGAATTCGGCTTCGCGGTGCACGGCCATGGTCGAGTACACGATCTGCGTTCCTTCGAGCAGTGCCGCGCGGCGGATCTTGCGCATTGACGCCTGCAGCAGTTCTGCCTTTGGTCCGTGGATCCACACCATCAAATCGGCGTCTTCACGCATGGCGGAGACATCATAGATGCCACGCACGGTCGCGCCCTCATCAGCCAGCTGCTCGATCAAGGTGTCGAATTCGGTGGCAGCATCCTGGCTGCGATCAATGGTTTCGGAACGCTTAAAAATGGTCCAGAGAGTGTAGAAGAAGGTCGGGTTCTCCCCCGCATTCGCCCGCTCATTGATGACTGGCGAATTGTGCTCCGGTGCGTTACTCACGTGATGTTCTCCTTGATCTGAGGATCGAAAATATTCTGCTACGTTCTTAGCGGGCACTGATGGCCACAGCGCGGCGCGCCTGACCAATCACCCGCGCCAAGCCGGTACCCGAAATCCAGGCACCAACCACGGCAAGTCCATCAAAATCTGCTAGTGCCGTCTCCAGTTGTTTTCGGCGTTCCACGGCGGCTTCTCCTTGCAGCGGCACCATATCGCTGAAACGCGACACGGCACTGCCCAAGACATCATCCTGATGCAATTGAACACCGAGAATCTTTGAAGCGTCTTTGATCGCCAAGTCGATCAATTGCTGGTCATCCCCGGATTCCACCAAGGCATCCTGTTCACCAATGCGCCCAAAGGACAGGCGCAGCACGTGGGTGCCAGGTCCGGCTTCATTAGCTAGCCAAGGCCATTTGGCGCTCGAGTGAGTCAAAGCCTTGGCGGTTAGTGGTGCTTGCTTGGCAACGAGCACCCCTGAGCCACGCGGCGCGTCATCAAGTTCTGGCTTGTCGACCACCAAAATAGCCAGCGCGATGGCGTTGGCGGTACTTTCACTGCCGATCCGTGCCGGCTCATCGAGCAGTGGATTAATCAGTTCTAGTGCCTGGGCAGCCGGGGTCGCGATGATGACACGGTCCGCAGTAATCTGCTCGCCAAGGGTAGTGACCGTATAGGGAACTTCAGCCTGTGCGTCGTAGCTGATCGCGGTGACCGGTGAATTGCGTACGAGGGCTGCTTGATCTTCCTTGAGCTGACGCACCAAGGTATCCACCATGGTGAACATGCCGCCGTTAAGTCCTGCGACTCGCGAACCGGCAGGGGCCGAGGCCTGCAGTCGGGCTACGGCCTTAGCCAGGGACCCAGTTTCCTGCATGGCTTGGCGCAGTCCAGGCGCTACCGCGTCAATAGAAATCTTGGCTGGGTCGGTGGAGTAAACACCATTGATCACTGGGGCGACCAGCTGGTCCAAGACGGCCTGTCCCATACGGCTGCGAACCACTTCAGCCACCGAGAGCTTTTCGGTCGCCCACTTCTTACTCATGGGGGTGATTAGGTCAGCTGCGGCGCGTACCGTGGCGGCACGGCCAATAATATTGCGCACCTCATCGGTGCGGACATCGGCCGGAATACCCATCAAGGAAGTAGCAGGCATCGGGTGGGCCAGGATCTCTTCTTCGGCACCCTGAATGAGCCATGCACTCTGGCCAGAAGTTTTCGCGATTTCGCCGGCAAGATCCAGTTCGTCAAGGTAATTGGCTACCGTACCTTGACGTAGTGCGAAAGATTCGGCCCCCGCGTCAATTTTCAGTCCGGCCACCTCGGTGGTGCGCAGGCAACCACCAAAGCTGTCGGTAGCTTCTAGGACGGTGACCTCATGTCCGCTCTGGCGTAGATCACGGGCAGCGACTAACCCTGCAATGCCGCCACCAATAATGACCGCATGTGGGGCTTGGGGCTTGTCCGTTTGGCTGGGAGCTTGCTTTGCGAGTCGGGCCTCGCTGGCTTTGCGGACCTTTTCAAGCAGGCGTAAAGCATGTGCAGGGGCTTGTGTTGACTTCTCCCGACGTGCAGCAGTTGCCGGCGTTGATTCCTTGCTCACCTAATTAGCACCTTCTACCTTCACAGATTGCGATGGGTGGCTTGGGCAGAAAATTGCCCGAGCCCACCCAAGGCATTACTTCCAGCTTAGACCCGATGGATTACAGCGAGTGAATGAGCTCCACCACTTTGCTCAGTACGTCCGGGTCAGTGGTTGGTGGAACACCATGGCCCAAGTTCACTACATGCCCGCGCGCCTTCTTGCCTGCTTCTACTACTTCGCGCACATGTGCTTCCAGTACTTCCCATGGAGCCGAAAGCAAGGCTGGATCGATGTTGCCCTGAACCGAAACATCCTGGCCGAGGCGTTCGATGGCGGTTTCCAGTGGAATCCGGTAGTCAACGCCCACCGTGTCTACGCCGATATCGCGCATGGCGGTGAGCAATTCGCCGGTTCCAGTGCCGAAATGGATCATCGGCACGCCAAGATCCCGCACGTGATCCAATGCCAGATTGGAATATGGTGCCACGTACTTTTCGTAGTCAGGCAGCGAGAGTGAACCGGCCCAGGAATCGAAGAGCTGAGCGGCAGAGGCGCCGGCTTCCACCTGTGCGCGCAGGAACAGACCCGAGGCCTTAGCAGCCCACTTCATCAGGCCGTCCCAAACTTCTGGTTCACTGTACATCATGGTGCGCGGGCCGAGGTGGTCGCGGCTTGGTTTACCCTCAACCATGTAGGCGGCCACGGTAAAAGGTGCTCCGGCAAAACCGATCAGTGGGGTCTTACCCAGTTCAGCCACGGTGAGCTTCACTGCTTCACGAATGGGTTCCAGCGACTGCTCGGTCACCTCTGGCAGCGCAGCGACCTGCTCGGCGGTACGAATCGGGGTATCCAGTACCGGGCCCACACCAGGAACAATGTCCACACCGATCCCAGCTAAACGAAGTGGGATCACAATGTCGGAGAAGAAGATGCCAGCATCAACCTTGTGACGACGTACCGGCTGCAAGGTGATTTCGCTGGCCATCGCTGGATCTAAGCAGGAGTCCAGCATGCTCACGCCTTCGCGAAGCTTCAGGTACTCAGGCAAGGAGCGCCCGGCCTGACGCATGAACCACACTGGGTGGTGCGACGGCGTCTTGCCAGTCAAAGCTTGGATCAAAGCGGAATCTTGGGTACGTCCATCAAGCATCGGATGGTTCTGCGACAGGGTCATAGTCCAATGATGCCAATTCTTGAGTTTAAATGCTCATTGTAGAGGTTCACCAGAAGCTGAAGGTGAGCAACCTAACCCACCAAAGAGGCCCGTATTTAGGCAAACCTGCGTTGTTTGCCTTTTCATTCCGGCTTATTCTAGGGGCACTGTGGTTTTCTTATCTCTTGTCGCTTCGCATTCGCAGCTCGATCTTGAGACCGTCGCGCAAATTAGCGCCTCGGCCGACGGGCTGGCAGCTGCCTCCGTTAACGGCTCGGCGGCCATCAATGGTGCCGTCGTACTTGCTACGTGCAACCGATTCGAGGTGTATGCGGACGTTGAACAAGTAGACGATGCCACCGAGCACCTAGTCAATACCCTGGCGGATTCCACCGACCTTTCCCGAGACTTCTTGGCTAAGCGCCTGACCACGCTTGAGGGTGAGCCGGTCATTGAGCACCTCTTCTCTGTTGGTGCCGGATTGGACTCGGCTGTCGTGGGAGAACGCGAAATCGCCGGGCAGGTTCGTCGCGCGCTTACCCAAGCACAGCAGGAAAAAACCACGACCAGCAACCTCACCCGTTTATTCCAGAACGCCACGCGCGCCGCTAAGGACGTCGGCTCGAATACCGATCTGGGTCTGCAGGGCAAGTCGGTTGTCTCGGTTGCTTTGGACTTGGCTGAAGAACTGATGGCTGGTGACCGCGCTTGGTCCGAGCAGGATGTTGTTCTGTTCGGTACTGGCTCCTATGCCGGTGCCACCATGGCACTACTCAAGGAACGCGGAGTCAAGCGCATTTCTGTGTACTCCCATTCAGGACGTGCCACAGACTTCACTTCCAAGCGTGGCGGTTTCCCGCTCAACGAGGACCTCTTGCCACAGGCCTTGCATGAAGCAGACGTGATTGTTGGTTGCTCCGGTGGTGGACATCAAATCTCACGAAGTAAGCTCGAAGCACTGCGCGTCAAGAATCACCCACTGATCGCCATCGATATGGCGTTGACCCACGACTTTGATCCCACGCTGGTTGAATTGCCGGACGCTGAGTTGATCACCCTTGAGTCAGTGCGCATGGCTGCACCTACCGAGCAGGCCATGGCCGTTCATGCCGCGAGCCGCATCGTGAAAAAAGCCACCGCTGAGTTTTCGGCTGCGCAACGTGAGCGTGAAGCAGATTTCGCCATTGTCGCCCTGCGTGAGCACACCAAGACAGTTTTGGAAGCTGAAATTGCCAAGGTGCGCGCGCAGCACGGTTGTTCCGCCGCTGCCGAAGAAGTTGAACTAGCCATGCGACGCATGGTACGTCAGCTCTTGCATATCCCTACGGTTCGCGCCCGCGAACTGGCTGGTGAAGGCCGCACCGACGAATATGTTGCAGCCCTTGAAACCCTCTACGGTTTAGAGCTTTCCGAGCCGGAAACTCAGGCAGCCAAACCACAGCCATCTGAGGCTCAGGCTTCAACCCCTGCAGCTAGCTGCCCCGTGATTCCTGAACCAAAATCGGCTTAGCAATTCCATAACTGTTGATTTTCGGTTCTGCATTCCAAGTCAAAGCATGGAATACTACTGTCAAGTAGATCACTTCCCTCCTAACTCGTGGTGAACACGGGAGTTGATCAGGCAGTAGCTGGAAAGGCCGGAATTACCATGACGGAACTTGAAAACATCAAAAGCGCCCGTTCACAGCGCATGCCTCGCGAGGCTCGCCGCCGTCAACTTTTGCAGGCCGCGCATCAGGTTTTTGTTGCTCATGGCTACCACGGCGCCTCAATGGATGAAATTGCTGAAGTCGCGCTAGTCTCCAAACCAGTGCTGTACCAGCATTTCCCCGGCAAGCGCGAACTTTATCTCGCTTTACTCGACTCGCACCTTGCCGATTTCAGCCGGCAACTCGATGAAGCGATTGACTCGAACACCGACAACCGCCAGCGTGTCTTCGCGACCATTAACGCTTACTACAGTTACATCAAGGGCGAATCCCAAGCCTACCGACTGATTTTTGAATCAGACGTGCTCTCTGACGCTCTTATTGCCGGCCGTATTGAAAAGTTCAACAATACGCTCGCAGCGTCCATAGCTCGTGTAGTCGTTCAAGACACTGACTTAACTGAGGCTGAAGGTCTGCTGGCAGGCCGTGCACTGGCCGGACTGAGCCAGGTCTCGGCTCGTTATTGGGCGTCCACAGACGAGGTCGTGGACCAAGCCACTGCGGTAGATCTGATTTCACGTTTAGCTTGGCGCGGAATTTCGCAGTTCCCGAAGGAAAACTAGATAAATTAGTCCTCAGAGGACCCATACGGGACACCTAATTCGTTCGAGAGGATCAGCGACAATCATGGAAATCCGGATTGGCATTCAGAATGTAGCCCGCGAAGTTGTACTTGAATCCGAGCTCAGCAACTCAGAAGTCAACGATCTGGTTTCAAAGGCAATCGCCGATGGAACAAGCCTTGCGCTCAAAGACCCAAAGGGTCGTGAGGTACTTATCCCGGCTGCAGGCATCGCATACGTAGAGATCGGCCCAGAAGAGGTCCGTCGCGTGGGCTTCGCACAGTAGTTTTTGCACCACTTCTGGCACCTAGTGCCACCAAGGTATGGCTGGTTTCCTCTTCCAAGGAAACCAGCCATTCTTTGTCTAAATAGTGATTTCGTTCACGAAACTGTGGTAGTGCTAAAGGGTGAGTGATCGACGAATCCGTAGCCCCCGCCCCGTTCCTTCCAGCGATCTCGCCCAGCTCTTATTAGGGCTCGAAGCCGAGTTCGAAGTACCTGAGCCCTTTGACGAGGCGACGCTAGAGGCAGCAGAAAATGCGGTGGCCAACCTAGAGTTGCCCAGTGCGGATGCCACCTACATCCCGTTCTTCACCATTGATCCAGAAGGTGCCACCGACCTAGATCAGGCTATGTATCTGGAAAAGACGGCCGAAGGCTACATCGTTAATTACGCCATCGCAGATGTGCCAGCCTTCGTTGAACTTAACGGCGCATTAGATCAGGTGGCCCGTGAGCGTGGACAAACTTTTTATCTCCCGCATCGAAAGATCACTCTTCATCCACCGGTGATTTCAGAAGACCAGGGTTCCCTACTCCCCAACCAGATCCGTCCTGCATTTCACTGGAAGATATCTCTTGACCAAGCAGGCTCATTAGGAACGGTCGAATTAAAACGCGTGATGATCAAGTCTCGCGCTCAATTGGACTACGCCTCCGCCCAGCAGGAGCTGGACAAGGGTTCAGAGAACGAACAGCTCAAGCTACTAGCTGAAATCGGTGCCCTGCGCATCGAGCAGGAAAGACTGCGCGGTGGGGCCTCCCTCAATCTTCCGGATCAGGAAATTGAGGAAGACGGTAATGGATATCGTCTCGTCAGCCGAGTGCCTTTGGCTTTGGAAGAGCACAACGCCCAAATCTCTTTACTCACCGGCATTGCAGCCGCACGGTTCATGCTAAATGCAGGGGTTGGCATCTTGAGAACTATGCCACAGCCCGAAGAGAAAAGGTTGCAAGAATTTCGAGCTCAGACTCAACTTTTGGGTCACCCGTGGAATGATGAGATCAGCTACGGTGAGTATCTTCACGGCTTAGATGTCAGTGATCCAAAGCAGCTGGTCATCATGCATCGCGCTGCTTCCTTATTCCGGGGAGCCGACTATCGTCTCATCGATGGTCAGCCCGAAGATGAGCTAATACAAGCAGCATTGGCTGCACCCTACTCACATACCACCGCTCCCCTGCGCCGGCTGGTTGACCGGTTCGTCTTACTGACCTGCCACCTAATCACCACCGGGGAAAGCATCCCTGACGAGCTAAAAGATGCCCTAGAGCAGTTACCGAGCCTGATGCGGGAGAGCTCCACAGCAGCGAATCGAGTCAGTCGCGCGGCATTAGATCTCATGGAAGCCTTCGTCCTTCAAAGCAGGGTCGGCGAACAGTTCCAAGCCATCATCTTGCAAGGTGGAAGCAATAAGGATGGCAAGGAATCATCGGGACTACTGCAGCTCATTGATCTGCCGGTGACGGGAAGCTTTACCGGGGCTGGTGACCCGGGGTCGATTGCCACCGTGAAACTTGTCCATGCTGATCCGCAGCAACGTCAGATTAACTTTGACATCGTGGCATAAACCTCCTAAACCGGGGTTTTTGGGCAAAACCAGTTATGCTAGGGCTATTAGAAAATAGGATGCCCGATCGCAATGGGCTGAGAAATTAAACAGTATCTTGGTGGCTTCCCAGCGGTCACCATTCCCTAGGGCAGATGAAGTCCCTAAGTGAAACAAGCGATCGGCTCCGCTGGAATTGTGTAGCACCGAGCACCTCATACTGAGATTTAGGCATGAGATGAGCAGAAGCTACGCCCACATGAAACGAGAACATTAATATCGTGAGTGACACGACTTTGACAGCAGAGGCTGTCGAGCCACAAGACAATTCAAATACTTCTGAGCCAGTCCGGCAGAGTTTTGCTGATCTGAACGTGCGGGAAGACATTGTCGCATCCCTTTCTGAAGCAGGGATCATCTTCCCCTTCCCCATTCAGGCAATGACCCTGCCAGTAGCCTTGGGTGGCAACGACATCATTGGTCAGGCAAAAACCGGTACCGGTAAAACCTTGGGCTTTGGCATCCCTGCCTTGCAGCGAGTCATCCGCGAAGGTGACCACGGCTATGAAGACCTTGCCTTCCCGGGCGCACCACAGGCACTGATTGTCGCACCTACGCGTGAATTAGCCATCCAGGTCGGCGCCGATTTGGCCCAGGCTTCCAAACACTCAAATATTTCAATCACCACCATCTACGGTGGTCGCCCGTACGAAGAGCAGATTGCTGCACTGAAGGCCGGTACCGATGTCATCGTCGGAACCCCCGGACGACTGATCGACTTGAACCGTCAGCGCGTGCTGAACCTCAAGCAGGTGCGCACCGTGGTTCTGGATGAAGCAGACGAGATGTTGGACCTGGGCTTCCTGCCCGATGTAGAACGTATCTTGGCAGCCCTTCCGCCAGTCCGCCAGGCTATGCTGTTTTCGGCCACCATGCCAGGCGCCGTAATCACCATGGCTCGCCGCTACATGTCCCGTCCTACTCACATTCGTGCGCAGGATCCAGGCGATGACGAGTCACTGACCAAGCGCAACATCCGCCAGCTGGTCTACCGTGCACACAACATGGATAAAGACGAGATGGTTGCTCGTTTGCTGCAGGCTGAGGGCCGTGGCAAGACCATCATCTTCACCCAAACCAAGCGTTCGGCTGCCAAGCTCACCGATGAACTGGTGGACCGCGGCTTTAACGCCGGGTCCTTGCACGGCGATTTGGGTCAGGGAGCCCGTGAACAGGCTTTGAAGGCTTTCCGCTCCGGCAAGGTTGATATCTTGGTCGCCACCGACGTGGCTGCCCGCGGTATCGACGTGGATGATGTCACCCACGTGGTTAACTTGCAGTGCCCTGATGATGAAAACACCTACCTGCACCGTGTTGGCCGTACCGGCCGTGCCGGCAACACCGGTACTGCAGTCACCTTTGTGGACTGGGATTCGGTGCCTCGCTGGTCTCTGATCAACAAGGCCCTGGGCCTGAATGTTCCTGAACCGGTGGAAACCTATTCTTCTTCACCTCACTTCTTCACTGACCTTGATATCCCGAAGGGAACCAAGGGCCGCTTGCCACGTGCCAAGAAGGCTAACGGTGCCGAGGGTGAAGGATCAGCCCGGAGCGAGTATTCCCCACGGACCCCACGTCGTCGCAGCAACACTCGTTCACGCACACGTACCGTCAATGGACAGCGCACCGAAAAGCGTGCCGCCCAGGGCGAGGGCGCTGAGCAGGAGGGTTCGCGTCACGGACACTCCAAGGGCAAGCAGGATCGTCCGGCCCGCGAGAACGAGCGTCATCGCCAGACTCAGCAGGCCGGTGGCGAAGGCGAAGGCACTGCACAGGCTCCAGCCCAGGCACGTCGTCGCCGTCCTCGCCGTCGTACTCGCAGCACCGATGCAGGCGGGCAGGACTAGTTTCTAGTCCCCTCGTCAGTTCGTTATTCCGAAAGGAACCTCAGCCAGCGGTGCTTGCACAACCCGAAGAATCAGCAATACCTGAAACCGGACCAACCGATGCAGTAGCATCCGCTGGTCCGGCGTCAGACAATACCGTGTATCACGGGGATAATCTCAGTGTTCTCGCGGCTCTGCCGGAGCAGAGTTTCACGTTAATCTACGTGGATCCACCGTTTAACACCGGTCGAAAACAAACTCGTGCTCAGCGCACCATGGTGCGTGCGGCCGAGGGCGAAGGTGACCGCACCGGTTTCCAGGGGCGCGCCTACAATACCGAGCTAGGAACTGCGCGTTCCTATCACGACACCTTTGATGATTACCTCAGCTTCATTGAGCCTCGGCTACGTGAAGCACACCGGTTACTCGCTGAAGATGGCACCTTGTACGTGCACCTTGATTATCGAGAGGTGCACTACGTCAAGGTACTGCTCGACGAAATTTTCGGGCGCGACAGTTTCCTCAATGAGTTGATCTGGGCTTATGACTACGGTGCTCGTGCAAAGAACCGCTGGCCTTCCAAGCATGACACCATCTTGGTGTATGTGAAGAATCCGAAGCGCTATCACTTTGATTCTTCCGAGGTTGACCGTGAACCTTATATGGCTCCCGGTCTGGTAACCCCGGAGAAGCGCGCGCTGGGCAAACTTCCCACCGACGTCTGGTGGCACACTATTGTTTCGCCCACCGGCAAGGAAAAGACCGGCTACCCGACCCAAAAGCCTGAAGGGATTTTGCGTCGGATCATCACGGCGTCTTCACGTCCAGGCGACTGGGTATTGGACTTCTTTGCAGGTTCCGGAACTACCGGAGCCGTGGCAGCAAAGTTGGGCCGACAGTTTGTCTTAGTGGATCAGAATCCTGAAGCTATCGACGTGATGCGTGCACGGCTTCCAGAATCCACGACCTATACCAAGGACTGAGATCCGGTTCCTTCTTGAATAATACGTTGTAGCATTTCCGGCTCGGTGAGATTCTCACCGAGCCGGTTCAGTTTTCCGGTGCCGTGATAGTCCGAGGAACCAGTGATGATCAGGTCGTGTTCGGTTGCTAATTTCAGCAACCATCGTTTGCCTTCTTCACTGTTATCCCGGTGATACACCTCGACTCCGGCCAAACCGGCATCGATCATGTCGTAAAAAGTTCTATCCGCTACAACACGTCCACGTGCCGAAGCCTTGGGGTGAGCAAAAACTGGCACTCCCCCAGCCTCGCGAACTAATTGCACCGCTGTGGCCGGATCCACCGCTGGGTGAGAGACATAGTAGCGAGAACGGAAGGACAGCACGTTGGCAAAAGCTTCATTGCGGTTCTCGACAATCCCGGCAGCCACCAGTGCGTCAGCAATATGAGGCCGGCCCACGGTGGAACCAGGTTGGCAATGCTCACGCACCAAATCCCAATTGATCGGGTAGTCTTCAGCAAGCCGCTCAACGATTCGCTGAGCACGAATGATGCGCGCGTTCAATGCCAGATCAAGTTCGTCGAGTAACGGCTGATAATTGGGATCATGAAGGTAACTCAACAAGTGAACACTAATCCCCTGTGAATCCTGGCAAGTGATCTCCATGCCTGGAATAAAACCGATACCCACTTCTTGGGCAGTTGCAGCAGCAGCAGCCCACCCGCTGGTCTGATCATGATCAGTCAGCGCCACCACATCTAGCCCAGCGTCGACCGCCGATCGTATCAGCGCGGAAGGACTTTCCGTTCCGTCGGACACATTTGAGTGGGTGTGCAGGTCAATTCGCATATGCCTAGATTATCCCTTGCGCTGATTCTTTGCTGGGATGCCCGTGATGGTGACACACTTGGACTATGACCAATCAAGATTCAACTGCACAAGGCACAGATCAGCCGTTGGAAGACCGAGTGAACAACCGTTCCCAGCGTCCAACGTCCAAAGCATTCCAAGAATTCATGGCTTCATCGTGGGCTACTGATACTTCTGAATTGCCAGAACAGGATGAAGCTGCAAGCTATGCAGCGGCCCGTCGTGCAAAACTCTCCGAGAATTTCGTGGGCGAACGCCTCGTTATTCCTGCCGGTCCACTCAAAGTTCGTTCCAACGACACGGACTACCGTTTCCGCCCGCATTCGGCGTTCGCACACCTGACCGGTCTGGGCGTAGACCATGAACCAGATGCCGTGCTGGTCATGGAACCAACCGATGATGGTGCTGGCGAAAAGGGTAGCAACCACGTATCGACACTGTATTTCGCTCCAATGGCGGGGCGCGACAGCACCGATTTCTACCTCAACTCGCGTTCCGGTGAATTCTGGGTCGGCCCTCGTCCAACCCTGTCGTCGCTTGCAGCCCGCACCGGGTTGCCAACAGATTCTTTGGATCAGTTGGAAATGGCGATCACCAAGAACTCCGGTCCTCAGGCCTTGGGTGGGCTTCGTATCCGCCTCGTGCGTGAAGTTGATCTGAACATGGATGCCTTGGTTGATACCTCGCGCATCAACACCGGCCAGGACCTGGAAGCTAGCGACTCGCTGGATACCGAACTCTCCGAGTTTGTTTCGGAAATTCGTTTGGTGAAGGACGAGTACGAAATCGCCGAATTGCGTAAGTCTGTAGCCGCAACCATCAACGGTTTCGAAGACGTAGTGCGTAGCTTGGACAAGGCCTTGGAACACCAGCGTGGTGAACGTGTGGTTGAGGGCGCTTTCTTTGCTCGTGCCCGTTTAGAAGGCAACGAGCTGGGCTACGACACGATCGCCGCCTCGGGCAATAACGCGACCATCCTGCACTGGATCCGCAACACCGGTTCCGTGAACGATGGCGAGGTCCTGCTCCTCGATGCAGGCGTTGAAGCTGACTCTCTGTACACCGCAGACATTACCCGTTCCCTGCCGGTCTCCGGTAAGTACACCGATGTTCAGCGCAAGGTCTACCAGGCTGTCCTCGACGCTGCCGATGCCGCCTTTGCTGCGGTGAAGCCAGGACTGAAGTTCCGCGACCTTCACCTCATCGCAACTCGCGTGCTTGCTGAGCGCCTGTCCGAGTGGGGCATCTTGCCGGTCTCGGTCGAAGAAGCCATGGATCCAGAGGGCCAGCACCACCGTCGTTGGATGCCACACGGTACCAGTCACCACTTGGGCCTCGACGTGCACGACTGTGCGCAGGCGCGAGCTGAACTGTACTTGGATGCAGAACTGAAGGAAGGCATGGTCTTCACCATTGAGCCAGGCTTGTACTTCAAGGATGAGGATCTAGCAATTCCCGAAGAGTACCGCGGCTTAGGCGTGCGCATCGAAGATGACATCCTTGTCACTGCCAATGGTGCGGAAAACCTGAGTGCTGCGCTACCACGCAACCCTGATGAGGTTGAGGCGTGGATGGCTAAGCTGCGCGGCTAGCATCAATAGCTAAGGCTTAAACAGAGAGGGTCTCGGTTCAGTTACCGTTGGTAACTGAACCGAGACCCTCAAGGTTTAACTGCGCTTTAGGCCTCGGAGTCGTTGTCCTTGGGCTGCTGCTCGGAAGTATTCGAAGGATTGACCTTCGGCTCAACCGTAGAAAGATCTTGTTCCGGTGCCGACTCTGTCGGCGCATCCTGCGAAGCGGTGTCTTGCTGCTGCGTCTGGGCCGAAGGCTCTGGTTGCGCTTGTGGCTCTGGCGTTGCCTGAGAAGCTGGCTTCGAATCGTTGACTCGCACACCGTAACGTGGACGACCATCGGGAAGATCAGGGAACTGACCGCGGGAAGAATCCGATGCTTCGCTTGAGCTCGCTGTTTCTGGGGCTGCAGCTGGTGCCGTCGCCGGTGCGGCGGGAGCAGCTGCAGGAGCCTGTGCCTGCGCCTGGGTTGGTGCAGGTTGTGCTGCACCTGGATGCGGACGCATTGGAAGTTTAGCGGCAAGGGTTCGTGCGGCCTGTGCATGCTCAAAGTCCACAACCACGTCAAAGCTGGTGGCCACGAACTGGCTCGAGGAAGCGAAGTCACGCTTGCCACGTCGTGTCGAATAGCTGACCACGCCAGCAATCATCCAGATGGCCATACCCAAACCGATGGCAGACAGGATCTGGTACAGGCCGTTACCGCCACCACCAAAGAGCGAAAGTAGTAGGCCAACGAACAGGCCCATCATGCCACCCTGAGCGGCACCAGCCAGTGCCACCTTTGGGTACGAAAGTTTTGCCGTGACTCGCTCCACAGTGCGTACGTCATTACCAACAATGCTTACCGAGGCAACGGGAAAGTCATTATCTGCTAAGTAATCGACGAGTTTCTGCGCGTCGAGGTAACTGGTGTAACGTCCAAGCAGTTCTCCGCGAGGCAAACCGTTGGGGCTGATCGAATTTACTCCATGAGGCGAGGTCATATCTATATTGTGCACGTGATTACTGTGAGCCTGCCTAGTTGTGAAGTAACTATCGCTGAGGGTGAAAGAAACAGTGGTTGCTTGTGTCTTTGCACACCGCAACGAACGGTGGGACGCGATAGTCTAGAGAGGTGAGCGCACAAGTGTCTAAAATCTTCGTCGCCCGACTTCTCGGGCTTGATGTCTTCGACCCCTTGGGCGACCGTCTAGGCCGTTTACGCGACGTTGTTGTCGTTTCCCGTGGTCCGCAAAAACCTGCAGCTTGTGTGGGTTTGGTCGTCGAGGTCCCTGGCAAACGCCGGGTCTTTGTACCGATGACGCGTATTCAGTCCATGGAAGCTAACCAAGTGATCTGTTCCGGCTTGGTGAACATGCGCCGTTTCCAACAGCGTGGTCAAGAAATCTTGGTTGTCGCCGAAATGTTTGACCGTCCCATCACGTTTGTTGATGGTTCAGGCCGCGGAATTATTGAAGACGTTGGTCTGATTCAGACCCGTCGCGGCGACTGGGAAATCAACGAATACTATGTGCAACGAGGCGTACCTTCCTCGTCACTTCTTGGCTTGCGTTCGCGCCGCCGCGACAAGGTGTTGGTGTCGTGGCAGGATCTTCGCCATGGCTCTCAAAATGAGCCACAGTCAGCCGATACTTTCGTGGCGACCCACGATGAAATGAAACCAGCTGACTTCGCCGACGCGCTTCATGAAATGAATGAAAAGCGCCGTCTGGAAATTGCAGCCCACCTGCAAGATGAACGTCTGGCTGACGTGCTTCAGGAGCTGCCTGACCGTGAACAGGTCCAGATTCTTTCTGCCCTGGGTCTTGAGCGCGCCGCGGATGTGCTCGAAGAAATGGATCCGGACGATGCCGCGGACCTTCTGGCTGGAATTGGTGAAGAAACCAAGCATCAGCTACTGGATTTGATGAATGAGGAAGAAGCCAAGGACGTTCGCCGTCTGCTGGCCTATCCTGAGGGCACTGCCGGTTCGGTGATGACCCCGGTACCGGTGATCCTCACGCCCGAGTCAACCGTGGCCGAAGCATTAGCATCAGTGCGTTTAGAAGAGCTAAGTCCGGCACTGGCCTCCACCGTCTATGTGGTTCGCCCGCCACTAGAAACGCCCACTGGACGTTATCTCGGTCAGGTACATATTCAGGCACTGCTTCGTGCCGCGCCACCCGAACCCTTGGGTGACATTCTTGATACCGAGCTGGAGCCGATGTCTGATCTGGCCGACATTTCAGAAGTTGTCAGGCATCTAGCAACCTATAACCTCACCAGTGTGGGCGTGACGAACAAAGAAGGTCGGCTTGTCGGAGCCATTACCGTCGATGACGTGCTAGACCACATTCTTCCCGATGATTGGCGCTCTCAGGACTAAACAAGCCCCACCTTTAGATAGATCAGCAGCAGAGGAGTTCCAGCTATGGCTGAGCAGCGTAAGACGAATGGCCTGGACACCCCACTGGCAGCACGACAACGGTTCTGGCCGCGATTCTCCCCCAACCCTGACCTCTTTGGTTCAGCAACGGAGAAATTCGCCCGCTTTATGGGCACTCCCCAGTTCTTGTTGTACATGACAGTGTTCTGTGCCTTCTGGCTCATTTGGAATTCCGTGGCGCCCATGAGCTGGCGTTTTGACGATGCCACCATCGGCTTCACAGCTCTGACGTTGATGCTCTCGCTACAGGCTTCCTACGCTGCACCACTTTTGCTCTTAGCCCAGAACCGTCAGGACGACCGTGACCGTGTTTCGTTGTCTGAAGACCGCGCCCGTGCTGAGCGCAACCTTTACGACACCGAATACCTCACCCGCGAATTGGCCTCGTTGCGTTTAGCACTGCGCGATGTCGCAACTCGTGACTACGTCCGTTCCGAATTGCGCAACGTGCTTGAAGAGCTGTTGGAGACCTCTGAAGGTGAAGAGCTCCACCTGCGTGCAAAGAAAAAGAGTGGTTCTAAGAACTCTTCCCCGCAGACCGGGGTCATTGAAACTATCGCCCCTCAGCAGTCAAAGCAGCGGAAGAACAAGAGCAAGTGAGCAATTCGCAAGTCCTCCTTGATGCACTAAAAACAGTTAATGATCCTGAACTGCGCCGGCCGATTACCGAGCTGGACATGGTGGAATCGGCGCAGCTGGATGGCACGACCGCCCGCGTAAACGTCCTGCTGACAATCGCAGGTTGTCCTATGCAATCCACCATTGAAGCAGACGTTACGGCAGCGCTGATGGGCGTTGCCGGGGTAGAAAACGTCGAGGTGGCTCTCGGCGTGATGGATCCTGAGCAACGCGCTGCGTTGCGTGAACGACTGGCTAGTCGCCGTACGCCATTTTCAGATCCGAATTCCCTGACCCGGGTCATCGCCGTGGCCAGCGGTAAGGGCGGCGTCGGTAAGTCTTCCATTACTGCCAATCTCGCCACTCATCTTGCATCTCAAGGCTTGAAAGTCGGCCTGATTGACGCGGATGTTCACGGATTCTCTATCCCTTCCCTGATGGGGATCACACAGAATCCCACCCGTATGGACGACATGATTCTGCCACCGGTAGCCCATGGCGTGAAGGTGATTTCCATTGGCATGTTCCTAGATTCGAACCAGCCGGTGATTTGGCGCGGCCCCATGCTGCATCGGGCGTTGGAACAGTTCCTCTCCGACGTGTATTTCGGGGATCTGGACTATCTGTTCCTCGATTTGCCACCTGGCACGGGAGATATGGCGATCTCCGTTTCCCAGCTCCTGCCCAATAGCGAACTTCTGGTGATCACCACCCCACAATCCACGGCAACCGAAGTTGCGGAACGTGCTGGGACCATTGCTCTGCAGACCGATCAAAAGGTCATCGGGGTCGTGGAGAATATGAGCTTCTTACAGCTACCGGACGGGACCCGCATGGAGGTCTTCGGCTCCGGTGGCGGTGCAAAGCTCAGCGAGTCGTTAACAGAACAGCTCGGCTATCCGGTCAACCTATTAGCCCAGATCCCTTTGGAAGAATCCGTACGTATCGGCTCAGATCAGGGCACCCCGGTCGTACTCAGCGATTCTCAGTCCCCGGCCGCCACTGCGCTGCAGGAATTAGTCGAGAAACTAGTACAGCGACCGCGCGGACTTGCCGGGCGATCGCTGCCGATGTCGTTCTAAACTTCTGTATTTTTAGGTAGCTTCGGAGTCGAAGGGAGCTGCTTCGTTAGCTTCAAGCTGTTTCTGCTTCTGAGTTTCCGGAGCAATCGCAGTGCGCACCGGTGCCGCCGAAGTTTCTGGGGAAGCCTTGGCTACATTGATGGCGTCATCAAACTCGTCAACCAGGGCCTCTTTGATGATCCGGCGAGGGTCATATTGCCGAGGATCAAGTTTTCGCCAGTCAATGTCGGCGACTTCATCGCCGACTTCTTCGCGCAACTGTTCCTTGGCACCGTTGGCCATACGTCGAACTTCTTTGACGAGATTCGCTAACTTTTTGGCGTATTCAGGCAACTTTTCGGGCCCGAGAATGACGACCGCGAGCACTGCGAGAACAATGAACTCGCTACCGTTAATTCCAAAAAGATCCACGTAAAAAGATTACCTTGTTCCACACGAACTCACGAAGTCACCGCGCCACAGAGAAACCTGCAACACGGCTCTTCGCTCATTAATTAGCAGCCCGCAGCCCCAAAGGAAGTCGCGGCAGTGACATAGTTTTGGCCGGACGATTGGCCGGATTGCGGTGAGCCAGAGCATCACGCAACATGGCACGACCACGGTGAATTCTTGAACGTACCGTTCCAAGCTTCACATCAAGGATTCTAGAGACTTCTTCATAAGAGAAGCCTTCCATATCGCACAAGACGATAGCGGCACGGAATTCTGGAGACAGCGCCCGCAATGCCTCTTGCACATCGATATCCAGATTGTTGAATTCGAAATAACGTTCAGGAGTTATCACATTGCCGGGCAAGCGGTCTTCGGCACCGTCAGCGAAACCATCAAAGCGAATTTTGCTCTTGCGACGAGCCTGATCCAGGAAGATGTTGGTGGTGATGCGGTGCAACCAACCACCCATTGTCCCGGGGGTGTAGCTGTCCAAGGCTTTGAAGGCGCGAACGAATGCTTCTTGGGAGAGGTCCTCCGCGTCTTGGCGGTTGCCAGTTAAACGGTAAGCCAGTCGGAAGACCTGTTCGCCGTGTTCTTGGACCATCTGGTCCCACGAAGGCGTAGTGGTTTCCGGAGCCGCAACGGCAGAAACTGATTCACTTGGTGCATTGTTCACTCTTCAAGTATGAGTTGGGAAGCTGAGCTGAAGCTAAGAATCCCCTACGGGGGAACTATCAAGTTGAACAACATCGCTTCCTACGCTGGGTACGATTGGTAATGCCCGCCGACCAACAACGTAATTGAGGATCACCACCCATGCCATCGATGAATCCAGAACTCTTCGCGAGCTGGACCTACTCTCAGAACCACATCAGCGAGCCTGAGCATGTTGCCCAAGCCCGCGAACGTGCGGAAGATCTGGGCGTACGGTGCATCGACCCGGCAGGACGGTCCATGCTGCAGCTGCTCTGTACCCTGCGCCGTCCCCGCAATGCGGTAGAGATTGGTTCTGGTGTCGGTGTCGCCTCGCTGGCCATGCTTGAAGCTGTCGGGCCATCATTGACCTTGACTGCTATTGAGTCCGACTTGGAACACGCGAATGCGATGCGGCAGGGCTTACGTGAATCAAATATCCCCTCGGCCCGGGCAAGGATTATCAACGAACGCGCCGAAAATGTTCTTTCACGTCTGGCCGACCACGCTTATGATCTCGTGTTGATTGACGCCGGTGCCGAACTGTTACTTGAGTATGTTGCTGAGGCCAAGCGTATTGTCGGGGTTGGTGGCGTCATTATCTTGAACAACGCTTTCGACGAGCACCGCTTGGCCAAACCTGCGGTGCGTAGGATATCGACAGTGATGGCCCGAGATGCGTTGCGAATGCTACGCGAAGATCCACGACTACAGACACACCTGTTCCCCACCGAACAAGGATTGTTCGTGGCCACGGTGCTGCCGCCGGTGGCACAAAAAGCAAGGTAGTAAACAAAAGGACCGACAAGTTATTGAACTGCTCCCCAAAAGTTGGACTGAGAAATCAGAACTACTTCTGGGGAGCATTTTCATGCGAACACGCAGCACATTAACCGAGGTCCAACGAGAACGACTCGTTGATCTCTTTGAAGCCGGCATGGGAGCGGCAGTTGCTGCCAGCGAACTGAACGTTCGTTACTACGCCACGGAGAAGCTTTACGCTCGGTGGCGATTACATGGCAGGCTTTGTCTTATGGAAAAGCCAACCAAAACGCAGTATTCCTTCGAAACCAAGAAGGAAGTCGTTGACCGGTACCTCGCCGGTGAAACTGGTATGGATCTCGCGGCCGAGTTTCATTTGAGTTCAAAGGGATTGGTGCAGACTTGGGCGCGAACATGGCGTCAAGGTGGGGACGAAGCGCTCATGCCCAAGCCCAAAGAGCGGCCTAAAGACGCCGCTGAGACTGAACCTTTGAGCGAAGAAGAGAAGCTTCGTCGGGAGAACAAGAGACTGCTCGCCGAGGTAGCCTACTTGAAAAAATTGCGGGACTTGAGGGCTCAGGGGCATCGCTAAAAACCAAGGCGATTGTCACTCTCAAGTCAGAGCACGACCTCACAGACCTGCTTGCCGCGGCAGGATTGGCCAGGTCAACCTATTACTACCACTTGAAACTGATGGACCAGGCGGATCCGTATGCGGAACTCAAAGCAGCCATCACCACCTCGTTTGAGAACAGTAAGCGACGCTACGGGTATAGAAGGGTTCACATGGATCTTCGCGCTGAAGGCTGGAATGTTAGTAGGAAGCTGGTCCGTAAGCTCATGCGGATCCTCGGATTCCAATCCAAAGCACGCCCGAAGCGACGTTACAACTCATATCAGGGTGAGCAGAGCAAGATCGCTGAAAACCTGCTGCAACGACAGTTTGACGTGGAAGCACCGGACACTGTTTACGTCAGTGACGTGACGGAGTTTCGGGTTGATCAGAGAAAACTGTATCTGTCACCGATTATGGATCTGTTTGACCACAGCATCCTGAGCTACACGATCGCCTCGTCACCGACCACGGCGTTCACCAACGAAAGCTTGGCACTGGCTTGAGGTTCCCGGGACTTCAACAAGAAACTGTTGGTCCACACGGATCAAGGTTTCCAGTATCAGCATCAATCGTGGAAACGATTGTTGGAGGAGCATGGCGCGGTGCAGTCCATGTCTCGTAAGGGCAATTGTTTCGACAACTCGGTCATGGAGAACTTCTTTGGACATCTCAAGTCAGAGATGTTTCATGGAGAGCATTTCGCGGATTTTGCGGAGCTCAAGGTGGAGATTGAAGCGTATATCGATTGGTATAACAGCAGTCGTCGTCAGGAACGACTGAAGGGTATGACTCCGATGGAATATCGGTGTCATACCCTTGCAGCCTGAGCAGGACTATTATTTAGTGAGTCCAACTTTCGGGACCCAGTTCATTATTGTCGGTCCTTTTATCGCTGTGTTGCGACAAGCAACATTAGTCGGTGACCTTCAGAAGGCAGTCGCGCAATTCGGTCGCTTCGGCGTCATTTAACTCAACGACGAGTCGTCCACCGCCGTCGATTGGCAACCTCAGGATCAGGCTGCGGCCCTCTTTAACGACTTCCATTGGCCCATCACCAGTGCGTGGCTTCATAGCAGCCATTAAGCTGTTCCCTTCGTCTGTGGCTAACGCGCGCAACCTTAACTGCGCTGCGCACAACCGAATGCCTTGTCCATCATCTGCCCAGATTCCCGGCTGAGTTGGGACTCTTATCTTCTATTATTACTAATTTTCGCTCGTGTCGCTAATCACACGCCGTGATTCAAGGTCACGAATCGTATTTTCCAGACTAGTAATTTCCGCAGCGAGCACATCCAAAACTTCATCAACCTGATCACAACGGTAACCACGCAGGCCCAACGAAAAACGCACTTTATCGATATGTTCGGCACGTGGGTTTTCGGGCAACAACACCGGTGGTAGGGATGCTTGGTGTTCCACCAGCCCAACGATTGGTTCATTCGGAGCTTCGAAATGTCGCCCAACGCCCAGCTTTTTTCGTTGGCCAGAAAGCAATAGCGCCACTGCACCAATGAGCAGGATGGCAATCAAGATCAGCAAAAAAGGCATGAATTCCCCTACATGGCTTCTTCTGTTTCAGGTTTCTTATCATTGGCGCCCAGCACAAAGTCCACTGCCTCGTCCGGATCATCAGTGACCATAAACAGGTTCAGGTCCTTCGGGGAGATGGCGCGTTCAGCTGCGACTGTATTGGTCAGCCAATCCACTAGACCGCCCCAATAGGACTTACCGACCAGAACAATCGGGAAGCTAGTGATCTTTTGGGTTTGCACGAGGGTCAAAGCCTCAAAAAGTTCATCGAGGGTTCCGAAGCCACCCGGGAGAACAATGAAACCTTGTGAGTACTTCACAAACATGGTCTTGCGGACAAAGAAGTACCGGAAGTTCAGTCCCTTATTAACCGAAGCGTTCAGCCCGGTCTCGAATGGCAGCTCAATGCCTAGCCCCACCGAGATGCCGTCTTTATCGGCCGCTCCCTTGTTGGCCGCTTCCATGGCTCCAGGCCCACCACCGGTAATGGTGGTGATTCCGGCCTCTGCCAATCGCGTTCCAATGTGGTGAGCCATCCTGTAATACGGGCTCTTTGGGTCCGTACGGGCTGAGCCGAACACAGCAATTGCCGGTCCAGTGCCGGCCAATGTTCCAAACCCGTTAACGAATTCAGATTGGATGCGCAAGACACGCCACACATCGGTGTGCGTCACGTCTTCCTGTGGGCTCTCCAATAAAAAGTGGTCGAGCTGGTCTTCGGGACGTTTGCCAGGCCAGCTGGCTTCAACGTGCCGTTGCCCCTGACGGGCATTCTCTTCGCTCTTTCGCTGATGAACCATGACTTCACTCTATCGGTTATTTCTCTACGATCCCGACTGTGTCGCGCCACGCTTAAAGTGACAGTTATGTAACAACTGTGTGTGACTTGTTCGATGTCACGCGTAGTGAGCGTCACATCCAGTAATGTCTATTGCATGAACAACGATCATCAGGCTCAGGCTTCTCCAGCTGGCCCCATCGTCCAACTGGCTGGGGTCAATAAGCACTACGGTGCCCTGCATGTACTCAACAACATCAACCTCGAGGTCACCAAGGGCGAGGTTGTGGTGATCTTGGGTCCATCGGGTTCAGGTAAATCAACCTTGTGCCGTGCCATCAACCGACTCGAAACTATCGACGAAGGCACCATCAAAATTGACGGCAACACGCTTCCTTCCGAAGGAAAAGCGCTAGCCAAGTTGCGTGCCGACGTCGGCATGGTTTTCCAATCCTTCAACCTGTTTGCGCACAAATCCATTTTGGAGAATGTGACCCTAGGGCCAATCAAGGTCAAGGGTATGAAAAAGCAGGAAGCCAAGGACTTGGCGATGAAGCTTCTGGAGCGAGTGGGCGTGGCCAATCAGGCCGACAAGCTTCCAGCCCAGCTTTCCGGCGGTCAGCAGCAACGTGTTGCCATCGCCCGGGCCCTAGCCATGAAACCCAAGGTCATGCTCTTTGACGAGCCCACCAGCGCGTTGGATCCAGAAATGATCAACGAAGTGCTCGACACCATGGTGGGACTAGCCAAGGAAGGCATGACGATGCTCGTGGTCACCCACGAAATGGGTTTCGCGCGCAAAGCCGCAGACCGAGTGATCTTCATGGCCGATGGACAAATCGTTGAGCAGGCAACTCCAGAACAGTTCTTCACTAACCCGCAATCTGACCGTGCCAAGGACTTCCTCGGCAAGCTCATTACCAACCACTGATTTCATCACCACGCATCCAACAGGAGGAATTATGCGTAAGAATCGTTTTGGCACCATCGCTGCAATGGCAGCAGTCGCCGCGCTGGCCCTGACTTCATGTGGCGGCTCGGACAGCTCCGCTGACGGAGACAAGATTCGTATTGGTATCAAGTTTGATCAGCCAGGCTTGGGCTTCAAAGACGGGGATAACTACACCGGCTTCGATGTGGATGTAGCCAAGTACGTTGCCAATGAGTTGGGTTACTCCGAGGATAAGATCGAGTTCGTTTCGGCACCGTCGGCTAACCGCGAGACGATGTTGCAGAACAACCAGGTCGACATGATCTTCGCTACCTACTCGATCACCGATGAGCGTAACAAGGTCATCGACTTCGCTGGACCATACTTTGTTGCTGGTCAGGACCTGCTCGTGGCTGCGGACTCGGATATTACCGGTCCAGAAGACCTCAATGGTAAGAACCTGTGCTCGGTCACCGGCTCGACCTCGGCGCAAAAGGTTAAGGACAACTACGCTGAAGGCACCAACCTGCAGGAGCTTCCGGGCTACGCAGAGTGTGTCACCCAGATGAGTGGTGGCACCATCGACGCGGTCACCACCGATGACATCATCCTTGCTGGCCTGGCAGCTCAGCCTGCTTACAAGGGCAAGTTCAAGGTTGTTGGCAAGCCATTCACCGAAGAAAACTACGGTGTAGGTCTGCCAGACGGCACCGACAAGTGCAAGGCCATCAACGAAGCGATCACCAAGATGATCGATTCCGGCGATTGGCAGGCAGCGTTGGACAAGAACACTGAGGGTACCGGCTACACGCCTAACTCGAAAACCAACCCACCAAAGCTGTCAGATACCTGCGCTTAACCCTTTTTCGATGCGGCGGGGGTCAAGCAGTGTTCTTGGCCCCCGCGGCATTCTTATTTTCCCGATGAACTAATTTTTGTTCATCGATCCCGTAGCCGCTTGGCCCTCACCTTGGCCATCGAGACAGAGGCTTGCAGTGGAGAATTATTTATCCATATTCACTGAGTACGACATCCCCGGAGCATTCTGGGTCAACATCCAACTGACGTTCTGGGCTGCCATCGGCGCGCTGGTGCTGGGCACAATTTTGGCGTTGCTTCGCATCTCCCCTGTGGCTAGCTTCCAGGCTATTGGTGCCAGTTACGTTAACCTGGTTCGAAATACCCCACTGACCATCATCATCTTGTTCGCCGTCTTGGCGCTCTATGGCCAACTTGGCTTCACCCTGGGCGGCGATTTCCAAGCGAACTTCTTCCGCCTGTCAGTTTTGGGCCTCGCGGTGTATCACGCAGCATTTGTGTGTGAGGCCATCCGTTCAGGCGTGAACACCGTTCCGCTGGGTCAGGCTGAAGCAGCACGAGCCATCGGTTTGGGTTTCATGCCCGCGGCCCGCTTGATCATTCTTCCTCAAGCTTTCCGGGGCGCCATTGTTCCACTAGGCAATACCCTGATTGCGTTGATCAAGAATTCCACCGTTGCCGCGGTGGGTTCGGTAGCAACCGAATCTTCCTCGGTGATGAAGACAATGATTGAGTTCCGTTCCGACATTGTCATCCCTATCTTCTTGACCTTTGCTATTGGCTTCGTGATCATCGTGATTCCTGTGGGTCTCTTGACTACGTGGCTGTCTAAGAAACTGGCGGTGGCACGATGAGCGCTTCAATTCTTTTTGATACTCCCGGTCCCAAAGCCCGTCGCCGAATTCTGATCATCAATATCGTCGGTGCACTAATCGCCGTGGGCATTGTTGCTTGGATCTTCTTTGGCCTCGCAGCCAAGGGACAAATGCAGCCAGAGCAGTGGGATGACTTCATCCAAGCCAGCACCTGGAAGAACTACCTTCTTCCTGGCCTGCTGAACACCGTCAAGGCGGCCATTCTAGGCATCATCGGTTCGGTGATTTTTGGTTTGGTCTTCGGTATCGGTCGATTGTCACAGAACAAACTCATCAATGGATTCTCGACGGTGATCGTGGAATTCTTCCGTGCGGTTCCAGTGCTGTTGATGATCGTGTTCTTCAACGTGTTCTTCTCCCGTTCACTAGAACTGCCCGGGGATACCGCCCTGTGGGCCGTTGTAGCTGCTTTGATCTTCTACAACGGTTCTGTCGTCGCCGAATTGGTTCGGTCAGGCGTTCACAACTTGCCGAAGGGTCAACGAGAAGCCGGTATCGCTATCGGTCTAACGCGTGGTATGTCCCTGCGCTATATCGAGATTCCGCAGGCATTAGTTGCCATGTTGCCGGCATTGATCGGTCAGTTTGTGGTCATCTTGAAGGACTCCGCGTTGGGTTACATCATCAGCTTCAACGAGCTGCTGTTCTTCGCTAGAACTTACTCATCGCCTAACGGCAACGTCTTGCAGGCGCTGATTGTTACCGCAGTGATCTTCATCTTGATCAACTTCACCTTGAGCAAGATTGCAGAGCAGGTTTCTAAGCGCTTGAGCACCCGAGTCAAGAAGGCCAAGAATGCACCTGCAGTGGTTGGTACTACCGCGGCGACCTTCGCTGAGACAGGCACCAAGGATGATGCAAAAGAACAATAATTTCATGTTCTGAACAGTGATTCATGTGAGAACAAAGCTGCGCTCCAAGCCCGAGGCTTGGAGCGCAGCTTCGTTATTTGGATTTCCCGCAGGTTAACTCAGCCAGGCACGCAGCGAGTTCAAACAGGTGCGAATATCTTCCTGCGCCACATGTTCATCATCGCTGTGGGCCAGCAAGGCATCGCCCGGGCCGAAGTTCACGGCCGATACGCCAAGGGCCGAGAAACGGGAGACATCGGTCCACCCATATTTTGGTTTAGGTTCCTGGCCCAGAATCCTAATGAGATCCGCAGCGATCTCCTGATCTAAACCTGGTTTAGCCCCTTCAGCACCATCAGTGCGTTCAATTTCAAAACCTTCAAAGAGTTCAAAAACCAGCGCCTCAGCCTGTGCCAGGGTCTTATCCGGGGCGAAACGGTAATTGACTTCGACTTCACAGTAATCAGGGATCACGTTTCCGGCGATGCCTCCGCTGATGCGCACCGCGTTCATTCCTTCGCGGTAGTCCAATCCCTGAACGGTAATGGTCTGCGGTTGGTAATCGGCTAAACGTTGCAGGATCTGTGCTGCATCATGAATTGCGTTGTGGCCCATCCACGCACGTCCGGAGTGTGCCGCCTTACCGTGAGTTCTAATCACGAATCGGCTGGTACCGTTGCACCCGCCTTCAACCGTTCCATTGGTTGGTTCGAGCAGAATCGCAAAATCTGCTTCAAGTAATTCTGGGGAGTTCTTGGCCAGGCGTCCGAGCCCAGACTTCGCTGCTTCAACTTCCTCGTGGTCATAGAAGACGTAGGTGACATCGTATTTGGCGTCTTTTAGTTCTGCAGCAAGAGCGAGCTGCACCGCAACTCCACCCTTCATGTCGGTGGCACCGCGGCCATAAAGCACCCCGTCGATGACCTGGGCAGGTACTGTGCCCTTTGCACCCTCAGTACGTGGCAAAGGGACGGTATCCAAGTGCCCGGCCAGCACTACTCGGCGTTCACGGCCGAAATTAGTGCGGGCAACAATCGCGTCCTGGTCCCGATGAACCTCTAAATGTTCCAGCTTCAGCAATGCCTGATGCACCTGATCAGCAATTTCGCGTTCATTCCCAGAAACAGATTCAATATTCATGATCTGTTCGGTCAGTACTGCAACGTCCTGTAGCAGGTCCAATTCGTTCACGTTATCCATCGTCCTACGTCTCTAGCTTCACTAGCCTGTCATCTATCAACGTTACCCGGGGTATCGAGGATACGATCAGTGTATGACTTCAGAATCTGTGACTTCATCCAGTGACTCCGCCGTCCGTTTGGCCTCGGGCCACGGTCTGGCCACCATTGCCGCCGATGGAACCATCCTCGACGTGTGGTACCCAGCTCCTGTTCTTGGCGAACTCGCGCTGGCCGAAGAACTCTCCGGCGAACTAGCCGCTGCAGCCCAAGACGACGCTGCCCGAGGAACCACCCAGAAGGTTCTCTCACTAACCATCGATCTTGATGTTGCCCCTGCCGACACCGCCGATGTGTGGCTCCGCTTGCATCTGCTTTCGCACCGCCTGGTGCAGCCAAACTCCATCAACCTTGACGGAATTTTCGGCCACCTGGCTAACGTCGTATGGACCAACTTCGGCCCATGCCAGGTTGATGGTTTTAAGGTGACCCGCCTGAAGCTGCGTGCCCGCGGTGCCGTCACCGTTTACGGTGTCGACAAGTTCCCTCGCATGGTCGACTACGTTGTACCTTCTGGCGTTCGCATCGCCGATGCTGACCGCGTTCGACTGGGCGCACACCTTGCCGAAGGCACCACGGTCATGCACGAAGGCTTCGTGAACTTCAACGCTGGCACACTGGGTACCTCCATGGTCGAGGGCCGCATTTCGGCTTCGGTAGTTGTCGGTAACGGTTCCGATGTTGGTGGCGGCGCTTCGATCATGGGTACGCTCTCTGGTGGCGGGCGTGAACGCATCGTTATTGGTGAGCGCGTATTGCTCGGTGCCAATGCTGGTGTTGGAATTTCCATCGGTGACGACTCGGTAGTAGAAGCCGGCCTCTATGTGACGGCCGGAACCCGTGTGCTCTTGGGCGATCAGCAGGTCAAGGCTCTGGAGCTTTCCGGTGTCCCTAACCTACTGTTCCGCCGCAATTCGATTTCCGGTGCCGTTGAGGCCCTAGCTCGCGCCGGCCAAACCGTGGAATTGAACAGCGCACTGCACGCTAACTAAACTCAGGTGAGGGCCAGCCGAAGAGAAAAACTCTTCGGCTGGCCCTCACGCTTTTAAGCACCCATCTAGGCACTCGGGAAAATGATGGTGACCATCGGCTGAATAAAGCCGTGGAACGCCTTAGAATCCTGCAAGAGAGACGTACTGGCAACAATCGTCGACCGGCCCGTCAGCCACGCACGAGGCTCGTCTAAAGGCATGTCGATGAGTTGGATCTGTTGCTCTTGGGCTTGTGTATCGTGATCCACTCCGTGATCCAACAAAATTCTCTCTAATTCATCGAGGCGACGTGGCACATAGTCCACGCTCTTTTCGATGAACTCCTCGGCATGCTGCTGGGCGAACACGGTCGCTTGCCCATAGTGAGCCTTGGCCAATTTAGCCAGCGCCGGAAATCCTTCCAGATCCAGATGCTCATGCAAGGTTTGCTCAGGAGCAGTCTCAGCATCGATCTCCCCCGAGGTCAACGCACCCCACCAAGCACTCCATTCCTGTTTGAATTGCCCGTGCGAAGTGTCGGCGCCGTTGCGATTTTTAATCACCGAGGTGAGTCGACAGTTCGGCCCTGCCTCAGCGGGGTCAACCCCGCCAAGCTCACGTAAGTACAGGGCCATCAACATCGTCTGATTGGTTTTTACCGCCAAAGACCAATTATTTCCACGACGAAAGTACATGCATACCACCTGACTTTTAGGCATACCCCCGCGGTCTTAGACTCAAAGGATACTCCCGTCCTCGTGGTTAAAACAGACAAGGAGCTTGCCACCAAATCAATGGTGAAAAGCTCCTTGTCAGTGAACGCTGTATATACCGTGTGGCTTAGAGGCCTGGGTAGTTACGAGCGGTTTCACCCATGTACAACTGACGTGGGCGACCGATCTTCAGTTCAGGGTCCTTGATCATTTCGCGCCACTGTGCGATCCAGCCTGGCAGGCGTCCGATCGCGAACAGAACGGTGAACATCTTTTCAGGGAAGCCCATAGCGGTGTAGATCAGGCCGGTGTAGAAGTCTACGTTCGGGTAGAGCTTGCGTGAGATGAAGTACTCATCGTTCAGCGCGGTCTCTTCCAGCTTCATGGCGATGTCAAGCAGCTCGTTCTTGCCCTGCTTTGCCAGCAGGTCGTGAGCGGTCTTCTTGATGATCTTGGCGCGTGGATCGTAGTTCTTGTACACGCGGTGGCCGAAGCCCATCAGGCGTACGCCATCTTCCTTGTTCTTGACCTTCTGCATGAAGTCTTCTGGAGAGATACCAGAGGACTGGATCTCGCGCAGCATCTTCAACACAGCTTCGTTGGCGCCACCGTGAGCTGGGCCGGACAGTGCGTGGATACCTGCAGAAACCGAAGCGAACATGTTTGCTTCCGAAGAACCAACCAGGCGCACGGTGGAGGTTGAGCAGTTCTGCTCGTGGTCTGCGTGAAGGATCAGCAACAGGTCAAGGGCCTTGACCACGTCGGGATCCAGCTCGTAAGGCTCAGCGGCGGTACCGAAGCACAGGCGCAGGAAGTTCTCGACCATGTTCATCGAGTTATCCGGGTAGAGCAGAGCCTGACCGATGGACTTCTTGTGGGAATAAGCAGCCAGTACTGGAAGCTTAGCCAACAGGCGCAAGGTCGAGCGCTCAACCTGTGCGTCATCCTTAGGATCCAAGGAATCCTGGTACCAGGTCGACAGGGCCGAAACAGCCGAGGAAAGCACTGGCATTGGGTGTGCGTCGCGTGGGAAGCCACCGAAGAAGCCCTTGAGCTCTTCGTGCAGCAGGGTGTGGCGGCGCAGCGAGTTGTCGAAATCTGCCAGCTGTTGGGCGGTTGGCAGTTCGCCGTAGATGAGCAGGTAGGTTACCTCGATGAAGCTGGACTTCTCGGCCAACTGTTCGATGGGGTAACCGCGGTAACGCAGGATGCCTGCATCTCCGTCGATGTAGGTGATCGCAGATTTGGTGGCCGCGGTGTTCATGAAGCCAGGATCGTAGGTCACGTTCCCAGTGGTCTTCAATAGTGGGGCTACGCTGAATCCGTCGTTGCCTTCAGCAGCCGGAATTACCGGAAGCTCAAGATTGGATTCTCCAAAATGTAGCTGTGCAGATGTAGTATCTGTCATTGCTTCTCCTAACCGGAAAGCGTGTAGTTCCGAAAGGTCAGTCGTCACCGTAGAACATACCGCGATTTGACCCTATCCCGCTAATCAGACTGTCATCTTCACCGATTGGCGGAAGAATTCAGCCGTTCAACAGCGGCCGCAATCCGTTCATCGGAAGCGGTCAATGCCACGCGGACGTGGCGTTCTCCTGCAGTTCCATAAAAAGCACCGGGTCCAGCGACGATTCCCAGCTCGGCGAGGGCGCCGATGGTTTCGAAGCTTGGACGATCCTGCGTGCACCACAAGTACAGGCCGGCCACCGAATCTTCGATTCTCAGGCCAAAGTTTTCAAGAGCCGGACGCAAGGCTTCGCGTCGCGCCCGGTACAGCTCACGTTGTGTGGCTACATGCTCATCATCATTGAGCGCCACCACCATGGCGTGCTGAATGGGACCAGGCACAATCATTCCGGTGTGCTTGCGGCTGTTGATCAGCGTCGGCATGAGGTTCGGCGCACCGGCAACAAAAGCGGCACGGTAACCGGCAAGATTCGACTGCTTAGACAGCGAATACAGCGCTAGTAAGTTATCGAGGTTGCCGCCATTGACCTGCGGGTCCAAAATGCTCTGCACGCGGCCTTCAAATTCTTCCCAGCCCAGTTCCGCATAGCACTCATCCGAGGCTACTACAGCACCAATTTCGCGAGCCTTCTCAACGATTTTTTGCAGCTGTTGTGCGCTGGTGACCTTGCCGGTGGGGTTACCTGGGGAGTTAACCCAGATGAGCTTGACCCGCGAAAGTTCTTCAGCAGATAGTTCATCAAGGTCGTCGGTCGCGATGGGTTTCGCCCCGACGAGCTGTGCACCAATGTCATAGGTTGGGTACGCAATTTTTGGGCGCACCACAATGTCTTGGGCGCCGATGCCGAGGAATAGTGGCAACCAGGCCACCATTTCTTTGGAGCCTACGGTTGGCATGACATCTTTGACGCTCAAGCCGGTGACCTGGCGACGGCGGGCGAACCAGTCCACGATGGCCTGACGAACTTCTACGGTTCCGTGTGTGGTGGGGTAACCATGGGAGTTCGCACCGTCGGTCAACGCGTCCTGAATGAGCTGTGGGGTGTCGTCAACCGGCGTGCCGATCGACAAGTCCACGACTCCCCCTGGGTGCTTCGCTGCTTGCTCACGGTATGGAGCTAGCTGGTTCCAGGGGTAATCGGGGAGCTCAAGCATAAAAGTAAAACCTAGCCTTGGTTCTGAGGTGGCAAGGCACTGATGAATGGGTGATCAGTACCGGTATTACCAATCTTAGCGGCGCCACCCGGGGAACCAAGTTCATCGAAAAAGTCGACGTTTGCTTTGTAATAGTCAGCCCACTCGTCTGGCACATCGTCTTCGTAGTAGATGGCTTCAACGGGGCAGACTGGTTCGCAAGCGCCGCAGTCTACGCATTCATCCGGGTGAATGTACAGCGAGCGTTCGCCTTCATAAATACAATCTACCGGGCACTCTTCGACGCACGCCTTGTCTTTCACGTCGACGCACGGCTGAGCGATGATGTAAGTCACGAGGGCCGAGACCTTTCCTTGCACTTGGTGGTTTCAACACGAGCCAGTCGGATTCCTGGATGCTCTTTGAATCCCTGACCAACTCAAACTACAGTCTAGTCCTGATATCAATACATCGATGCGCCCGAGGGCCAGCTGTGACGTAACCGACCATTCACATTTCAGCCTCTGAGGGTTTAGATGAATTCTTCTTACGAAAAGATGACGCGGATTAATGCTTAGTTTTGGTGATGTGACTCCCGGTGAACGGATTGTTGTTCGCTACCGCCTGTCTATGGAAGCTAAAACATCGGGTGAACGGTTTAGTGATGCGTTAGGTCATTTGCAAGAAGTCACCGACGATTCAATTACCGTCCAGACCCGATCTGAATTGCTCACCATCCCCCGCTCTTTAATCACGCACGCGAAAAGGGTTCCGCCGGCACCGGAGCGACGCAGGCCGCGGACGCCTAGGAACTAGCGTTCTGCACGTTCAACACTTTGTAAAACCCGCCGTTCGACGACATGTGATTTGATTCTGCCAATCACTCACCGATTTTCCCGTATGCTGTTTTTATGCCTTCTGACAAACTTGTCCAATCGCGAGCACGTGCACTCAGCTCTCCGCTGAGGCTTCGTATCCTGCGTTTGTGCCTCCATGAGTCGCGAACCAATAAGGAAATCGCGGACATACTTGATCTGAATCCAGCCACGTCCCTGCACCACGTACGGACCTTGGTGAACAATGGGTATCTGGCCCCCGAAGAGGCCCGACGTGGAAACCGCGGGGCAAAAGAGGTCCCGTACCGAAGCACCAAACAATCGTGGGGCACACGTATCCCTGATGCCGCCCCAATGCTGGTTGATACTTTCCTACAGGAAATCGATGGTCTGGATCCTCAAGAAATTCAGATTATTCGGGTGGGCCTCAAACTGAGCGATGAGTCTCGTCAAGAGATGATGTCCCGACTCCGCGCGGTCATTGAAGATTACGCAATGCGTGAGCCTGAAGAAGGAGGTATCGCTACCTCGCTGTTCATGGCCCATCACTTAGACATCACCGGCGTTCAGAGCGACCAGGGTTAGAGCCCTGCCCAAAGATCAAATTTCGTAGCGTTAAACACTGAAGGTGCCCTACCCGCAAAGCGGATGGGGCACCTTCACTGTTTAGTTCTGGCGGTGTTGTTTGCGAATGACCCGCAGGGCCAACAGCAGGCCAATGATCGCAGGAACGATCATTCCGTACATCCACAGGGCCGAAGCTAATGCAGGGCCGGGTAGATATTGGTAGTACTGCATACCCAAGATCAGCTGGTCATTGCCGACATAGGAAATGAGTCCCACACAGACATAGCAGCCAATGAGTGCCAAGGCGCCAGACCACAGTTTCCCTGAGGACACTGCCGCCCAGTACACCAGTAAGCCAAGAAGTAGCCAAGCTACCCCTACTCCCCACACCAGCGGCACATCGTTACCGACGTAGGTGATGGAGGCATGGATTGCAGTACCGAAAAGTCCTGCTACCACGGCAGCAACAACCCCGCGCCAGAGCGCAGAGAGGTTGCTACCGTGGGATTTACGCTGACTATTAGGAGCGAGCGCGTGCACGGGTTGCCTTGGCACGGTCGTTGGCGTTCAGCAGCACCTTACGGATACGAATAGCCTCTGGGGTAACCTCAACGCACTCGTCTTCGCGAGCGAATTCCAGCGACTCTTCCAGGGTCAGAGTCTGTGGTGGGGTCAGGTTCTCGAAGCTATCCGAGGAAGCTGCACGCATGTTGGTGAGCTTCTTTTCCTTGGTGATGTTCACGTCCATGTCGTCGGCGCGGGAGTTCTCGCCCACGATCATGCCCTCGTAAACCTCTTCGGTTGGCTTCACGAAGAAGCTCATGCGTTCCTGCAGGTTGATCATCGCGAATGGGGTGACCACACCAGCACGGTCGGCAACGATCGAACCGTTGATACGGTATTCGATCGGACCTGCCCATGGCTCGTAACCTTCGGCCAGCGAGGCGGCGATACCAGCGCCACGGGTTTCGGTCATGAAACGGGTACGGAAGCCGATCAGGCCACGGGCAGGAACCATGAATTCCATGCGAACCCAGCCGGTGCCGTGGTTAGCCATATCGGTCATGCGACCCTTGCGCGATGCCATCAGCTGGGTGATAGCACCCAGGTACTCTTCTGGCACGTCAATGGTCATGCGTTCCATTGGCTCGTGAACCTTGCCGTCAATGACCTTGGTGACAACCTGTGGCTTACCAACGGTCAGCTCGAAGCCTTCGCGTCGCATCTGCTCAACGAGGATGGCCAGAGCCAATTCGCCACGGCCCTGAACTTCCCAAGCGTCTGGACGCTCGGTAGGCAGGATGTTCAGCGATACGTTACCGATCAGTTCCTTGTCCAGGCGATCCTTCACCTGGCGTGCGGTGACCTTGGCACCCTTGACCTTGCCAGCCAGTGGCGAGGTGTTGATACCGATGGTCATGGAGATCGCAGGTGGATCAACGGTGATCAGTGGCAGTGGCTTTGGGTTCTCCAGATCGGTGAGGGTTTCACCAATCATGATGTCTTCGATACCTGCAACTGCGACGATCTCGCCTGGACCAGCTTCTTCAGCTGGAACACGCTGCAGACCCTTGGTAGCAAGAAGCTCGGTGATCTTCACCTGCTTCATGGTGCCATCCTGGCGGGCCCAGTTAACCTGCTGGCCCTTACGCAGGGTGCCGTTGATCATGCGCAGCAGAGCCAGACGGCCAAGGAATGGTGATGCGTCAAGGTTGGTGACGTGTGCCTGCAGAACTTCACCTTCGGTGTAGGTCGGAGCAGGAACGTGCTTGATGATGGTCTCGAACAGTGGTTCCAGATCTTCATTGTCTGGCAGGGTGCCATCTGCTGGCTGGTTCATCGAAGCGTAACCGGCCTTGCCCGAAGCGAAGACAACAGGAACGTTCAAGATGGCGTCAAGGTCCAGATCTGGTGCTTCATCAGCTAGGTCAGAAGCCAAGCCCAGCAGCAGGTCCATGGAGTCGGAGATAACGCCGTCGATGCGGGAGTCCGGACGGTCGGTCTTGTTGACCACGATGATTACTGGCAGGTTGGCGCCCAGTGCCTTACGCAGCACGAAACGGGTCTGAGGCAGTGGGCCTTCAGATGCGTCAACCAGCAGAACCACACCGTCAACCATGGAAAGGCCGCGCTCGACCTCGCCACCGAAGTCAGCGTGACCCGGGGTGTCGATGACGTTGATGGTCATGTTCTTGCCTTCAGCAGCTGGGCCGCTGTAGAACACGGTGGTGTTCTTAGCAAGGATGGTGATGCCCTTCTCGCGTTCCAGCTCGCCGGAGTCCATGACGCGATCTTCGGTTTCACCATGGCTAGCGAATGCACCAGTCTGCTGGAGCATTGCGTTGACCAAGGTGGTCTTGCCGTGGTCAACGTGCGCAACGATGGCTACGTTGCGAAGTTCATCGCGACTAATGGTGTTAGCTGACATGCGTGAAGGCTCACTTCCGCTCGAGGTTTTTGGGTCTAAGGAGTCGGGGCCACAGTCGACCCAACAATCCAGTTTACGCTGTTCTCGCAAATACTCCGGTGATCTGTGTCAGAACATACAAGAATTTCAAGTAAAGTCGCGGAAAATCAGTGGTTGGATTGGGTGGAAATCCAATAGCGAAGTGTCATGGAACCGTCGGCCGCCTCCAGAGATGGAAGTTGCGGATCCAGCGCTCCCCCACACCGAAGGATGGTGGCAATGGATCCAGCGTTCATACTGTCACAGGTGAGCAGCGCCCTGTCCACTCCCGCGTGTCCGACTTCGGTTAGGCCAAACTGGCACAGTGCCACCGCCACGCCACGGCGACGGTGTTCAGGCAGGACTCCATAACCAATGTGCCCACCATTTTGCCGCAGAAAGTCGTTCAGTTCGTATCGCACCGAAACACGACCCACAAGTTCACCATCATCAAAGGCACCAAAGAGTGCCGAGCGCACCCATCCATCAGGAATATGCTCCCCACGGCGACCGGCGCTCATCCGGTAGATGTAGTTGTCCCAAGACTCGGCCATCGACCACGTAGGCAAGAATTCAAAGTCATCGGCCACCATACTCTGATGCGCGTCGATGGCCTGTTGTTCATCTTGACTAGTCAGTTCACGAAATTCTAGGGATGGGTTGAGGCTCATGAAACTATTCTTGCATCACATGGCACTCGCAGGATCATCACCATCTAATAGTCGATGTGTTGGCCCTGGACTTCGACAAACCACCGTATCGTTCCGCCGTCGAGGCTGAATACTTTTCCGGCGTGTCCTTGTTGCTCAGTCAAATATTGAGCTGCTTGTTGTGAACGTGCACCGCTCTTGCAGACCATCACGGTGGTTCCAGTCGTGGCAGGAATTTTTTCGTGCCGGCCAGCCAACAATTCATTCAATGGCACGTGAACGCTGTGCGGAATCGAGGCAATTTCCCTCTCCCATTGCTCTCGGACATCAACAACGAGTACGTCATGGTCCTGTTCCAGAGCCTTCAATTCTGCAACGCTCAGGGTTGAAAAACTTTCATCGATCACGCAAGCAACCGACCGGTATTGCCCCAATTCAGTCACTTTTTCTCGTTGCGGGTCGGCACTAAATTCCAAGGATCGCACGCTGGCATTCAACGCGTCGTACAACCAGAGTTTTCCGCTGAGCGTGCTCCCTACTCCAGTGATCAGCTTCAATGCTTCGGTAGCCATCATCGATCCGACCACACCACACAAAGCTCCAAAGACGCCTCCTTCGGCACAGCTTGGTACCGAATCGGCGTCCGGGACGTCGGGGAAAATATCGCGCAACATCGGACCGGTGCGGGGGTCAAAGACTGAGACCTGGCCCGAGAATTGAAAGAGCGTGCCCCACACCAGTGGAGTGCCGGTAATTTCGGCGGCATCTGATGCCAGATACCTTGTGGCGAAGTTGTCACTACCATCTATGACCAGGTCATAAGATGCGAAAAGTTCTAGTGCGTTGTCTTCGCTCAACCGTTGGTTCAACTTCGTAACGTTGACCGTGGTGTTATGTTCTTGGGCCAATCTTTGAACAGAGTCCACTTTGGGCAAACCAACATCAGATTCGCGGTGCATGATCTGACGTTGCAGATTCGAGAGTTCGACTGTGTCATCATCCAGAACCGCCAGCTCACCAACACCAGCAGCAATAAGGTAGCTGGCAATCGGGCTACCGAGCCCGCCGGCACCAATGATCAGGACTTTGGCATTAATGATGCGTCGTTGCCCTATTTCACCCACACCAGGCAGGGTCAGGTGACGTGAATACCGGGCCAGTTGACGTGCAAGAATTCCCGTCGCCGGCTCACACAGCGGTAGGCGAGACATCAGAATTCACCAACCAAGGTTTGCATCATGCCCTCGCTCGGCGAGGAAGCAAGTGCCGTGTCCCTGCGTGGAATTCGACCAGCCAGACGAGCAGCACGACCTGCACGAACCGCATCGCGCATGGCGGCTGCCATCAGCGGTGCGTTGTGTGCACGAGTGACCGCACTGGCGAGCAATACCGCGTCACAGCCTAATTCCATGGCCAGCGCCGCATCCGAGGCTGTACCGACACCAGCATCCAAGATCACTGGGACCTGCGCACGGGCAACGATGGTGGAAATATTATGTGGGTTCAAAATACCTAGTCCAGAACCAATCGGGGCGCCGGCAGGCATGATCGCAGCGACTCCGGCGTCTTGTAACCGTTGAGCCAGTGCTGGGTCATCGTTCGTGTAGGCGAAGACATTGAAGCCGTCGGCTACCAGTTGTTCCGTGGCTGAATACAGTTCCAATGGATCTGGCAGGAGCGTGTGTTCATCGGCAATGACCTCAAGTTTGATCCAGTCAGTCGCCAACGCTTCACGCGCCAGCTGAGCAGTCAGTATGGCATCTCGAGCGGTGAAGCATCCTGCGGTGTTCGGCAAGGCAATGACGTTATTGCGTTGCAGAAGTTCGTAAACATTGCCTGCACCGGCTGCAGAAAAGTGTCGGATGGCCACGGTAGTTAGTTCCGTACCTGAAATGGTGAGCGCGCGCTCCAGGGTGCTTAACGAGGTGGCGCCACCGGTGCCCAGAATAAGTCGTGACGATAAGGTACGCCCTGCAACAACGAAGGGATCAGTGTTCACATCGAGTTCGGTGACTTCGTTATTTTCCATCGTTAGCCTCCTTGAGCTGCGGTGACGAGTTCTACGCTGTACCCGTTTTCAAGCACTGTGGCATTCCAGGCGCTACGCGGAATGACTCCACCATTCACGGCCGCAGCTACCCCGAGTTTGCTCCCATCGACAGCCCTCGACTCGGCATCGAGGTCCTTGCCGATTTGGGTGCTAACAAATTCTCGGAGGCTGGTTCCTGTCTGTACTTGAACTTGTTGTGAGTTGAAGGTGATGTTGATCGATGTCATTGGTGTTGCTCCATAGGCAGAGGTGAAGAAAGGGTTGAAAAACGTTGCGGATCAACGTCATTCAGCATGGGGTTGGTAGTGATGTTTTCGGTGAGATCAGCGGTGAGGGCAGAACCCAAGGGGCTGAGTAAGACGCCGTGGCGCGAGTACCCAGTTGAAAGCACCACGTTTGGGTTTATTCGACCAATCAGTGGGCGGTCATCTGCCGTGGCTGGACGTGCTCTGGCAATGACTTCATTCAGCAAGCAGTCACTAATACCAGGCACGAGCCTTCGGGCATTGTCGAGCAAGTTATACATTGCGCCGACATGCACTTCTGGGTTGTGGTCTTCTCGCACACTGGCACCAAGCACCAAGCTCCGATCCTTACGTGGGACCAGATACACGTGTTGGCGATGAACGATGCCACGAACGATGCGGTTTAGAAGTGCCGGGCCGGCTGGCGCTTGGATTCTCAGAATATCTCCGTACACAGGACGTAGCGGAGGCTTCTGCACTCCCCCGACGACCCCCAAGGCTGTCGCGATAATAGTTTGATCGGCAGCGTGCAGTTGTCCAGAACTCGTGCGCACGGCGCTAGTGTTCGGGTGGTCGGTAATTACTTCTTCGACACGTTCGTAGACGAGATTCTCTTGAAAGTATTCAAGCAGGATACGCACTACAGAGCGTGGATCGATTTGGTGATCATCCGGGCAGAGCACAGCTCCGGCAATATTGCTGGCTAGCGCCGGCTCTAATGATCTGGCTTGGCTAGGGAGCAATTTTTCGGTAGCTAGACCTATCGAATTCTGCAGTTCAATCAGTTCGTGGAGGGCTTCGCGATCAGCAGCTTCTGCAGCAACAACAAGAGTTGAAGATTGCAAGTAATCCGGTCGGTGACCAGTGATTGACGCAATGCGGTCAACGAATTGCGGGTACAACGAATTCGATGTCGCAAGTAGCTGATGTAGTGGCCCTTGGCCCCAGACTGTCTCTGCAGCTGGTGCCAGCATTCCTGCTGCCGCGTGAGTGGCACCTTGCCCTGGGGCTGGGTCAATGATGGTGAGGGTATGACCACGCGAGCTGAGCTCAAACGCGATAGATAGACCGATGATTCCGGCACCAACAATGTTCACATGCACTGGGGGCACGCTTCCTTCCTACGGCGGCATGACCCGCATCAGGTGTAGCGGTCGGCTCAGTGCCCTCTCAGCCTGGTCGGTTCAGGCTCCCGCGGAGTAATTGCGATTATAAGCATGATGCATCACATAAAAGCCAACTGCAGTTGACTTAGTCTCGTCATCTTCTGTGATGTACTTGCTGGCATGGAGCATCAGACCTTTCCCGCATACTTGCCTACAGGTTCTCAACTTTTCCGCGAAGTTGTAGGTCTTGAACAGCAACTGCTGGACGTTTCGGTACGCAGCAACGAGAAGCTTCTCCTTGCTCTCTTACATGAAAATTTTCGGGAGATTGGTGCCAGCGGAAATACTTACACCAGAGACCAAGTCATTGAATTGCTCGCCCGCGAGGAACCCACTACTGCGAAGTTGCACGTTACTGATCCAGCAGTGATCCAATTAGCAACGGACCTAGTCCAAGTACGTTGGAGAACTGGTGGGCCGTGTCCTGCCTTGCGCAGTTCATTATGGTTACGCAATCAAGATCGATGGAGAATGCTTTTCCATCAAGGCACGCTGACAATCCCCATTCAAGCTGAGCCGAAGCAACACGAGACGACAACGACTCACGATCTGGTTCAAGAATGTACAGTCAGAAAACTGCGAATCTCAGATACGCAAGAAGTATATGAGGCGTTCATTTCTCATCCAGATATGCGACGTCAAGGAGATGCAGATACCATCGAAAAGGCACAATCTTATGTGGCTACTCTGGTCAACAATGAAAAGACGCAGTGCCCACTGGCCATCACCATCAATGACAAATTAGTGGGATTAGTTTGTGCAACCTTGGACTCTTCAAACTCTAATGCCTGGCTCTGGTACTGGATGCACTATGAGTACCGCGGTCGTTCCTTTACCACCAGAGCTCTGGCCACGATGGTGAACTATCTCTTTGAAGTGCGTGACTTTTACCGATTGGAACTGGGCCTACGTGCAAATAACCCTGGTTCACGGCATGTGGCCGAAAACAATGGTTTTCAACGCGAGGGAATTGAACGTGGCAAGTTCCTAATAGACGGCACGAGAGTCGATGTTTACGCCTACGCCCGCCTAAGAACCGATCCACCGAGCCAAACAATCCCTTTGCCCTTACGGCGAGGAGAATTCTGAGTCTAAATAGAGAAACGTCGCGGAATCCTGAAAGGATTCCGCGACGTTTCTTATGTCCCTAAGGTTCTGTTCGAAATGGTTAGATACCTGATGACGTCGGCGGAGCTGGAGGTGCCGAATCCGGACCGTCCGAGCTCAGCTTGTCGGTATCGATCTTGTTCAGTGCGCGAGCTGCGGCGTCGCGACCGCCAAGACCGAATGCAAGTGCTGCCGCAAGGGCGGCACCAATAACGATTGCACCAAAGGCCATATTGATAATGGAGTCGGCGATTCCCATGTACTTCAAACCCATTGCCACGAACAGCGCAATGGCCGTGTAGCGGATGATCTTCGAAGCAGTGGTGTCACCCATGAACTTGCCGATCACATTGGCAACGACAAAGCCAGCGGCGATGATTGCTGCACCAAAAAGGATCTTGCCACCCAGCGCCAAAATCTCATTGAGGATATTGGTGATTGCTGGGAAGTTCAGCATCTGAGCTGCCATCACACCAAAGAAAAGTACGATCGCAATCTTCACGATGCCGGCAATGATGCCTGATGCGCTCTTACCTTCTGGAACAACGCCCCAGCTAGCCACAACACGATCAGTTCCAACTCCGTGCAAGGTGGATTCCAGCAGCTGTCCAACAAACTTGGCGATAAGGAAACCAACTGCCAACAAGACCAGAGCCATGATGACCTGTGGGATGGCCGTGAAGACCAGCTGCAGCATCTGCTCGGCAGGCTGCGAAATGGCAGCGATGCCCAAGACCTGTAGCGCAGAAATTGCGACCACAAGCAGGATCAGAGCAAAAACAATGTTTGCGATGATGTCTACGATCTTCGCCTGGGTTTCGCGAGACTGCACTTCGTCTACTGGTTCGTCCCCTGGTGTCAGCTTGCGTACCAGAGCGCTAAAGTCGACAGTGCTCAAACCCGTAGTCAGCAACTGACGAACAATGTTGGCGATGACGTAGCCAATGAAGAAGATGAAGCCTGCGCCGATGAGGTTCGGAATGAACGACATGACGCCGCCGAGTAGACCCTGAACCGGCGAAAGAACTTCTGAAAGCGCAAAAACTTGAAGGATAGCAACGAGGCCAAAGAGCCAAACTATCAGCCCGGCAACCTTGCCCAGAGACTCACCAATTTGAGCTCCGTCATTTCCCTGTTTCTGCAGGAACTTCACTCTGGTCACTAGTTTGGCTGCAGCCCAGCGAACGATGCGCGCTACAAGCCACGTAATGATGAGAATGACTAGCGCAATAGCTACTTTTTGTAGCATTGACGCCCAGTCGATGTTGCCTAACACGTTCTCAGTTTGCATGTCTGCTCCTTCAACGTAGGGACAACTCGACCCTACGATGAAGGAACGGCACTGACTAGGGCAAAGAGTTGGTTTGCCGGGCTGATTCATTGGAGATAAACAGCTCCAACTACGAAAACCGTTGTCCTGAGTTAGCTATTCAACGAAAACCAAAGAAAGCTCGCATAAACACTACTGAATCGCAAAATATTTTGAAAGTTCACAAGCCGTCAATTCCGTGAATTCCCTTGGAATGACTTGTACTTTCCACATTTCAACGCTACTCAGAGTGCTCAAGACGAAGTTGTAACTCTTTATTCAATTACTTCGCTGACAACCGATGCGCCAAGCTCAACCGTGCGTGAAACCGTGCAGTACTTATCATGTGAAAGCTTCACAATACGCTCGACCATGCTGGCGGCCTTGCGTCCTTCTTCAGTATCTGGGAACTTCAAATCAAACCCGAGGTGAATGTCATCCATCCGGCTGGCGCCATCCTCCGAAAGTTTGTATCCGCTAGCGCGTACATCAAATTTCTCAGGTTCACTGCGACGTGTGGTCGCGACATCAACATCAATAGAAGAACAACCTGCAATGGCAGCGAGCAATAGCTCCACTGGCGTCATCAATCCCTCGCCCTGGCCAAATTCGATGCTGGCCCCAGTTGCGAGACTAGTGGCTGCGTACTTCCGTGATTCAGTGCGCTGAACACTAACTTCGCGAATTTCTCGGCTATTTTCACTCATGAAACTATCGTGCCACGTTACGCGCCGATGAGTGGCGATGGCGCATTACGAGCCGTCGAGAAGAATCTTCAAGGGTGTTTCTATCCTTCAAGAATCCGCAAGTTTGGAAAAATTCAATGGCAAGTAAACGTTGAGTATCTAACTGAATACTAATCTCTGGGCTGTGTTCAGTGATGTGTTTGAGCAGCTCTCTGCCCACGCCCCGATTACGAGCCTCATGTCGCACCCAAAGGATTCTGATTTCCGAATTGTCCCAAGCCGAAAACCCCAGAATCCGCTTGCCTTGCTCAGCAATACGCACCTGCAACGACTGTGAGTACACTGCTTCCAGGGCTGTGGCCACAGCGTCCAAGTCAGCGGCAGACAAGAAGTCCAAACCACCCTCAACTGAGCTTCGCCAAACATCTAATAGGTCTGGAACTTCATCAATGCTGGTCCACTCACGAAGAACAACTCGATCTTCCATATGTTGTTTCCTGCTTTCCAACAACCATCGTCTGCCTTCGATGGGTTACTAGCCTGAAGACAGAGTTTACCCAACTACGATTTTCAGGACTCCACCAGATATCCAAATGTGGAGCGCGCTCTGCCTGCTAGCTAGTCTCGCTCCCGAAAACAGCTAACTCGTTGGCCCAAGCACGGAGTTCACGCTCGACAATTTCCCGCTGTTCAATGTGTACGTTGTGACCGGCATCTTCAATAACCTTAAAATGTAGGTTCGGATAGCGCGGTTGAAGCTGCTCTGGATCCTTGAATCCGGTGACATGATCATTTCGACCACAAACCACTGTCACTGGAAACATCAATTGTTCTTTTCGGTGCACCGGCAACGGTTCCAGAAAATAGCGCTTGGATAATTTAGCCATCGCCCTCAGATTTGCAGATAAGAGACCGGGCAAAACCCACCGCGAGAATTCTTCCCAGGCCCACCACGATTGAATCACGGAAACATCAGTGAAAAGTTCGCGCTCTCGCTTACTCAACGAACTCAACAATTCTTGATCTCTGACTGACACTGATTGTCTAGGTAATGTCCGTTGCTCACTCCCGGCGTACACGACCGGAGCAATAAGGAACATCCCTCGAACTGCCGGGGCGAATCTGTCAGCCATCTCTTGGCACAACAGCCCTCCCATCGAATTGCCCAATAACGCGAATGGTCGCTCACCGACGATGGAGCGGATTTCATTCTCCAGCCAATCAGCTATCTCGGGCAGTCCGCCAGCATTCGAAAGCGGTTCTCGATCCCCGAACCCAGGTAAGTCGATGTAATGCCTTTCAAAGACGTCCTTTTCGCCAAGCGCTGTGTCTAACGGCAGCAGAATTCGGTGATCAACGCCGTTGCCGTGAATCATCAAGAGTGGCAAGCCGCTTCCACGGGTCAGGTTCATTTGTGGTGCTCAATTCCGTCTTCAAAAATAGTGGGAGCAAGGATTCTATTTCGCTCCGTGCATACGCTCATCGGCTGGTCTAACTTGAAAATGTGAATAAGCACAGCAGATTTCGACCACGACTCTGCTGCATTTTGGATCCTAGATATCTCCTGCGAGTGCAGGCAAGATGCAAAATTCATTGCCTGAGGGATCCAGAAACACGCGCCAAGGAACTGTGCCCCATTCATGTTTTAGTTCGCTTCCGCCGTGCTCTTGTATGAGATTCACTATCTGATTGATGTCATCTCCCGCTTCCAGCCGAAGATCAAGATGGACTGATGATTTCGCTGCCGATTTGGGAGTTGTTTCGTGAACCAGCATGATCGCTGGGCCAATACCACGAGGATGCGTAATAATTGTTGGCACGGAATTCGATCTGTGAAAACCAGTGAGCATGGCCCAAAATTTCGCGTCGCGTTCCGGTTCCGCGCTGTGTAATTCCACAGCAGTCAGCCATGTTGTTTCCGGTGTTTGGGCTGGGTCACTGGATGTGAAGTATCCTCTGCCGGCAATGTCCACGCTCGCTTCTCGGGCCAGCTTCGCACCTTCGACTTCTAGTGCGACACTTTTGTCAGCCGTACTGAGTAGTGGAAATACGCGTTGCGCATGCGGTTCGGGGTTACTGACCAAGGGAAAACAAAGATCTAAATACCGTTCCGTGGAGAACCGCAGTCTGGTTTCAAATCCGCCTTCGTTGTCAGTGAGGGTTTCAGAACTTAATAATTTTTCCCAATATTTGCCGTGCTCGTGTGGCATTTTGGCATCAAAGACCAGATTCTCCCAGAACATCTATCCTCGTTCTCGTTGTTCGTCGTCAGCAGTCGCTCTTCAATCGAAGTAAGAACCCACCACACCCCCTAACAACGTGGTGGGTTCTTCGTGTGTGAAAAGTTCTTGCAGCTACTTCTGCCGCCAAGCAGCCAACTGTTGGGTGGAGACTTCGGCCAACCATTTTTGCCACAATGGGCCAAAACTAACCCGCCGCACTCCAAGTTCACGCAAGGCCGATAAGTCCCCTGCCGGGTGAGCCGTGACCGGGTGGGCCGTGACATTCACCGGAACCGTGACTGCCTGAACGACTTGCTGGACTTGGTCAGAGGTAGAGAGGGCCACAGGATAGACACTGCGTGCTCCAGCTTCTTCAAGCAACTTGATTCGAGCGATAGTCTCGGCCAACGGATCTGCAAAATGATCCGTCAGTTTAATGGCGTCGGTACGTCCGTTGATCACAAAGTCCACTCCGGCCGCATCAGCCGCTTCGCGCACTCCATGGATGTAGTCTGCGTGTTCCTGACGATCTCGTACTCGCCCGCCTTCCTTGTGCACCACATCTTCGATATTGACGCCAACTGCCCCGGCAGCGAAGACTCGTTCAAACAACTCCTGAGGGCTAAGGCCATATCCGGATTCAACATCCGCACTTACTGGGACCTCTACGGTAGAGGTGATGCGCTGTACGACGGCAAGGTAATCAGAGAATTCCATGTTTTCCCCATCCGCACTTCCAATGGAGTCAGCCACAGGGTGGCTTCCGATTGTCAGACTCGCGAATCCAGCGTCAGCTGCCAAAGATGCGCTGAAGGTATCCCAGACTGTGGGCATCACCAAAAGATCTCCGGATTCGTGCTGCTTCGCCAGTAGTTGGGCGCGTGCTTGATAAAGCGACAAAGTTGCCTCCTGAAGTAAGTGGTTCGAGCCCAGTCTACGAAGTCCGGTCCGCCTGCCGATAGACCCCTCAATAATTTTCAGCGTACATCCGGGGGCTTCTATTCAGTCAGCGCCTTGACCATGATCAAGCAGGGTGTCCCTTCTCCCCATAGTTCGGTCTCTTCCATGGCTAGGAATCCCACTTTTTCGTAAAATTTCCTCGTTTTTTCATAGCCGGTATCAGGATGTGAGGGACCGAGTGTTTTCACCTGCATGAGTTTCACGCCCTCGGCGAGCGCCGCACCCTCGATTGCTGAGATTAGTTCGCTGCCGACTCCTTTTCCATGCTGACTCCGTTCCACGACAAGCAGGTGAATTTCAACGGCCCAGGGATAATGACGGTCAATCAAGCCCACCCCGAGAACATGATTTCAGCTGTCTCTTACGGCCCAAGTTTCCATGCTCCGAGCTGACTGTATGTACTCCTCGTTAGATTCGGGCTGTGCAAACCACTCCGGCACACTAGCTATGAGCATGGCAATCTCGTCTGGCAGGGGCGCTTCTCGATGGGCCATGAAGTCTTTGGCAGTCATCTAGAGAGTCTCCATATTCTGATGGTCGAATGAAGCGTCTCGATTTTCGTTCGTGCCCAGAGGGTTCAAGACATAGACCAGAGATTCGTTTCTTCCCCTGATTGGTTCCCCGACCAGTGCTCTGCGTTCAGCAAACACAAATCCAGATTTTTCCAGTACGCGAATGGAGGCAGTATTTCTGGGATCGCAGGTTGCTTCTACCGTGTTGAGTTCGAGTCTTTCTTTGCCCACTGTAATCAGCAAATGGGCCACCTCGGTGGCAAGACCTTGTCCCCAATACTCGGGGTTCAGGGTATATCCCAACTCCCCTACGCCGTGGATCTCGTCGGTGACCCAAATTGAGGCCGAGCCAATGACTTTCCCGGAGAACAGTACCGCTGCCATTACGCGCCCTTCTCGCGCATCCATCGCATCGGTGAGGAACGCTTCGGTTTCAGCCAGACTATTTGGCCCCCACAGGGAATAGCGACAAACCTCAGGATTTGAGGTGAAGGTGTGTACTGCTTCAAGGTCGCTGAGTTGAAAACTGGCTAGATCGACTCTTGGACCGGTAACGATGATTTGTCGCGACTCGCTCTGCTCCGAAGTCTTGGTGTTGATGGCGCTTTCCCTTCGTTTCGGTAGCCTTTGTGGAAGGGGCGCGTAAAGCTGTTTCGAATTTTAGGCACAAACCATATCTGATTCCACAGCATACCCGTGAGGATATTTCGGAGCTGTTAAGCGGGGTTGAGATTCTTTCCTGTTTTTGGAATCGTGGAACCCACATGCCCTGACCTTGGTATGTCCGCAACCGGAAGGAGAGCCATCGTGCTCGCACTGACCGATCAAGCAGCATCCATCGTGACCGCTATTGTCACCAACCAGTCCGAGGCCGAGAACGCAGGACTGCGCATTCACCAGGCCGACAAGACCAACGCTCCTGAAGAAGCGGCCTTCGCCATCCAGATCGTTCCCCAGCCGGAGGAAACCGACACCGTGATTTCCGGTGAAGGCAGCCCCGTATACCTCGACGAGCTCGTTGCTGACGAGCTGGATGACAAGGTATTGGACGCCGCCGTTGATGAGCAGGGAGGCGTCAGCTTCCAGATCTTGGTTCAGAACTAATAGTTCTGCCCCTACCCCATAGACTTCCATCGAGAGCCACCTTTACTAGGTGGCTCTCGTTGTCTCTTATTCTTGGCGACACAGTGGGCATCGGCCAGATTCGCAGATAGTGCCGATGCGGTAAAGAATGGCTGTATGCCTTTTGCTGATCAACTCATCGGCGTGGACGTCGCTGAACGCCTCGTGCATGAACTACAAGCCGTCGACCCGCAGCGTTCGCTGGCAAACCTCAGCAGCGCAACACAAGCGTTGGAACCGTTGAGCTTGCGTGAACGCTCCGATGCCCTGCGTGATGGGCTGCTGGCTGACTATCCGCAGTCCTATGCGGAGTTAGCGGATGCCATCAAGAAGGCTGCAGAGTACTCGCAGTCCTTTACTGGCTGGATGATCTGGCCGGTCACCTCGGCGTTGGCAACGCGTGCGGCCGATGAAAATACAGGTTCCGCTTTCGAGAACGCCATGGGCATGATGGCTTTGTTGACCCCTCGCCTGAGTTCAGAGTTCGCCATTCGCGTGTTGCTCCAACATGATCTTGAGAAGGCCTTGGCATTCGCCCAAGAATGGACCGGCTCGCCCAACGAGCATGTACGGCGATTGGCCAGCGAAGGCACGCGCCCTTATCTTCCATGGGCTATTCGCGTCCCGCAGATCCTGGAAGATCCTGCCTGCACCATCCCAATCCTGGATGCCCTTTACCGCGACCCGAGCGACTACGTTCGCCGTTCTGTAGCGAACCATCTCAATGACCTCAGTCGCAATGAACCTGAGCTCGTCATTGAAACTGCGCAACGCTGGCTGAAGGCTACGGAACCCACCACCTTGGCTGTGATTAAGCACGGGCTGCGCACCCTTATCAAGCGCGGGAATCCAGAGGCTCTGGCACTGCTTGGATTCGGCACCCCTACGGTAAAGATCGACGGACCTCACATTGAACAACGCCATGTGGTTTGGGGTGACTCCGTGAACTTCACCGCCTCAGTGCTCAATACCGGGAGCGAACCGATGCCGCTGGCCATTGATTACGTGCTGCATCACCGTAAGGCCAATGGACTCACCACAGCCAAAGTCTTCAAACTCACTACGCGCACCCTCGCCCCGGGTGAAACGTTGAAGATTGACCGCTCGCATTCGTTCAGGGCGATCACCACACGGCGCTATTACCCAGGAATCCATTCGGTAGCCTTACAGGTCAATGGAAAGCCCACGGACAGCGTTGATTTCGAACTGCTGGCTGACGCCGTGGAGGATCCTCAGTAACTGCAGTTCCACGACTGGGGCTGGGCCTTCCCAACAAATTGGTGTTTTTTCGTCGGGTGCTTCTCTTGTAATTCTCGCTTTCGTGGGAGATCGTTCAATTGAGTCGCAAAGGAGCGCGCATGGACGCGGAAACAGAAAGTCGCAAGGAATGGGCCACCATTCCCAATGCGATCACGGTGCTCCGGTTTTTGCTGGTAATACCAATATGCAACTACGTCGTCTCTGGAACCCACCCCACGCTAACGGCTCTACTGCTCTTGGCCTTTGGATTAAGTGACTGGGTTGACGGCTTCATTGCACGCAAGTTTTCTCAGGTGTCCAAGCTTGGAGTTTTGCTTGATCCCATTGCGGATCGACTGGGGATCGTGGCCATTGCGGTTGCTTTGGTAGTTGCCGGGTTGATTCCGTTGTGGGTCGGCCTCGTGATCTTCTGTGTCGATTTGTTATTGCTGGGCACCTATTTTTTCCTGCGCTTATCGCAACCGCCGGCTTCAACGTGGCTCGGAAAAATTAGAACTGCTCTGATGATGCTGGGGTTGGCATGTGTGGCGGTGGGCCGCATTGAACAGTTTGTGTTCCTTTATGTACCGGGAATCTTTGTCTTATCGGCAGGGACGTTGCTACATATCGTAGTTGGGTACGGCTACTTCCAATTCATGCGTGGCCAGGCAAAGAAAGAACCAGGGGTACCGGCTGAATCCGACAATCAATAGCTGAAGCGATCAGTTGCACGGCTTTAAGTTTGTGCCGCTGATAGTTTTGGAGAGACAGCAGGGTAATGCCCGAACGATTTGTTTGGCCCCAACGAGAGTAGAAGTTCCGCAACTGCTTATGGCAAATTTTCATCCGGGTAGCCCCTACAATGCCGATCGTGCTTATTCATCCGTGCGACCGTGGTCCACGCAATTTCGTAGCATGCTGTTCAAAAGTATTTTTGTTGCCGTCTTCATGACGATTTGGGTTCTTCTGTCCGGCACCGGCCAGATGACGACCAATCAGATTAATAAGATTGACCCGGACGGTAGCTTCGCGGGAACCGTTGCTGCAGCATGCGCCATGGTATTCATCGTGCTTGTGGTCGACTTTCGTCGCAGCGGCTCTGGGTTGCCCGCCGTCGGCCTGACCCGATTGCTCATGTCTTCAACCTTGTGCGCGGTTGCCGTTCTTTTGCTATTCATGGCCAGCTGGCCCATCTCTGTTAAGCAAGAACTCTTTGGGACTCCTGTCATGGCTGAGTACCTTTCAAATCCGAAGGCCTTTGCCCTGGCTGCCGCATTTGTTTGCGCATCGTACTTTTGGTCCAATTTATCCCTCATCGGATTCACCATGGACAGACCTTCTGGGCACCTAGTCGGTTTCGCAATCCTGTTTCTGATCGTAGGACTCGGGATATGGATGGGGAGCGATTTGTTCGGAAGTCCAGCTTCCGAAGGGAACCTGAGCCTGTGGCTGGGTCTTGCCATAGCGGGTTTTGCTCTACAACCCCTCGCGAGCATTTTCATCAAGCGAAACATCCAAAAACAACAAGAGTCCTAGGTCGACAAGCAAGAGATTGGTCTTGGCATGCCAAAGGCCTGTTCAAGCGACACCCAGGAGCTTTACCCCAGGTGAGCAATCGGGCTACTCCCCCGCGAGCACCGCAAGCTCTTGGCTGCGTGGTTGCCAGAATGCCGCACGAACTGCTGTCAGTTCGTGGCAGCGTCCAGCTGCCAACTCATCCAGTGCCCGAATATAGTCCGGAACTATTTCTCGCGGCAGCCTCAGCCCCATCGTCAGGTGAGGTGTCCAACGAGGGCCTCTTCCTTCAGTGTTCTCGACACTGATTTCCCGTGCCGCACATTCCAGCTCGTCAGTAGTTTCCAGCAGCCAGGCAACGGTTTGCTTGCGTCCAGTGCCGAAAACCACTGTGCCTACGCGGCTAAGCTTCGCCGGCACTACAGAAGGAAGTACCTCAGAAGCGCGCTGGATAACCACGTCAGCCAGGCTGTGCGCGAAGGTGATGCTGATGTGTGGAGTCTGGTTCTGCACCGGAAACCCCTTGAGTGCCAACTCGTCAAAGATTTCCCTGATCTGTTGCTCTTCTGGATCGTCCAGATACAACAGAATATTTTCTGGTGAACGACTCATTGATGCTGCGCCCCTCCGTTCATTTCTGTTGAACGTAGTTTCCCACGCCCAGCTCATTGAGCCAGTTCTCCCACACACCGAGGGTCCGCCTGGGGACAACTGCCCAGCCGGCTATTCCGGTGTTTGACGCCGATGGTTGACGGTGGACGCGATATGGCACAAGATGGCAATCACTTTTGTAAGGTCTATTTCAACCAATGGAGTGTGCCAGTCATGGCAACTTGCGAAGCTAACGGCGTAGAACTAGGGGTTCAAAGCTTTGGGGATCTCGCGGATCCCCTGTTGTTGTGCATCGGCAGCACCACGATGCTTTCTTGGCCCGACGAACTTTGTCACGCTCTGACGCGAGGCGGCCGTCATGTAGTCCGTTTCGATTTGCGTGATAGCGGAGAATCCACCACCATTGATCCACTTAATCCGGACTATACGTTGCGCGATCTAGCAGCAGACGCTGCAGCCCTCGCCGTGTCCATAGACCCTAGACCGGCTCACTTAGCAGGCATTGGAGTTGGCGCCATGGTCGCCCAGGTCGCCACCTTGGACTATCCGCAAGCATTCTCAGAACTCACGCTTATTGGCTCCCGCCCGGTAGCTCCAGGACCGGTTGATCCAGACCTGCCAGATCATGATCAATCAACACTGGGTCAATTGTTTTCACGATCAATGCCAGACTGGGCTGACCGCGAGGCCGTCGCCAGCTACGCAGCTGAAGGCGCCAGCATTCTTGGCAACAGCCCGGAGAATGCGCGTCAGCTAGCGGCTCGCGTCTGGGACAGGACTCCAGATGCGTCAGCACCTGTGCATATGGCGAATCAGCTCGGAATGGTGTTTTCCAAACTTGATTGCACGCCCCGTTGGCGTGAACGCCTAGGCGACATCACTCTGCCGACGCTAGTAGTCCATGGCCGCAAGGATCCCTTCTTTCCGCTGGGCAATGGCCAAGCATTAGCCCACGAGATCCCCAATGCACAGCTCCTCGTGCTTGAAAGCGCTTCAACAGCAATCCCTGCTTCGAACATCGCAGAAGTGGCCGGCGCGATGCTGGATCTGGGAGGAAGCCGGTAACTGGGGCCAAAGTGGAATCACAACCCTAGACAATGACCTGGGACTTGGGCATTGTTGGTCAAAGACCGTCAATTGACTTGAGCACTTTCGGGAGGCACCTCATGGGCGAGGCCTACATCATCGATGCACTGCGCACTGCTGTAGGGAGGCGCGGAAAGTCATTAGCCGGTGTGCACCCACTTGATTTGGCAGCAACGCCACTAGCCGAACTGGTTCGACGCAATAACGTCGACTCAGGAGAATACGACGAAATCATTCTCGGGTGCATCGACCAGGTGGGACCCCAAGCCATGGATATCGCTCGTAATGCGTGGCTCGCGGCCGGTCTGTCCGAGCATGTCCCTGGAACCACTGTGGAACGCCAATGCGGCTCCGGCCAGCAAGCTGTTTCCTATGCAGCGCAGGCAGTGATGAGTGGCAGCAGCGATCTCGTCGTGGCCGGCGGCGTGCAATCCATGTCCAGCATTCCGCTGTCCTACTCGAACGCGGCGGCGAAGGACTTCGGCTTCCCCGATCCCTATCATGGTTCCAAGCTGTGGGCAGCACGTTATGCAGGCGAAGAGATTTCGCAGTTCCGTGGCGCCGAGATGATGGCCCAACGCTGGGGATTCACGCGAGAGCAGCTGGAGGACTTTGCCATGACCTCCCACGAGCGGGCCTTGACTGCCCAGGCACAAGGATACTTTGACCGCGAAATCCTGGCGATGGATGAGTTGGCCGTTGATGAAGGGCCAAGGACCCCGGATCGCGCCAAGATGGCCAGCCTCGCGCCCATAACCGATGGCGGATTGCACACCGCGGCCACCGCCTCGCAAATGTCTGACGGTGCGGCCATGTTGCTCATTGCCTCCGAAGCTGCAGTCAAGCGCTACGGCCTGAAGCCACGGGCGCGCATTCACCACGTCTCTGCCCGAGGAGATGACCCCATCATGATGCTCTCTGCACCAATCCGCGCCACAAAGTACGCATTGGAACGCACAGGAATGTCCCTCCAAGATATGGACCGCCTCGAGATCAACGAAGCTTTCGCAGCCGTGGTCTTGGCCTGGCAGAAGGAAACCGGCGCGGATATGTCCAAGGTCAACATCAATGGTGGCGCGATCGCCCTTGGCCACCCCATTGGCGCTACCGGAGCCCGTTTGATGACATCATTGCTCCACGAGCTTGAACGCAGCGACAGCCGTTGGGGACTGCAAACGATGTGCGAAGGCGGCGGGCAAGCAAATGTCACCATCATTGAGCGCCTGTAGCTTAGAACCAAATCGAGATGGGCAAAAGATAGATTTTCTGAGCAAGGAGAAACCGTGAGCGCTGATCCGTGGAAGACCTACGATCTGAGCCAGCCGCTGGACACCGACTATCTCTCGGCTTTCGCAAGTGCCACGACAGCGGATCGTTACCATTGGCAGAGAGCACGCCAATTTGCCCAGGAGGTTTTCCCGGTCATCAATCAGCATTGGGAGAACGCGTTTTATCCTGTGGACCTCGTCCGCCGCATGGGTGAACTTGATCTGCTCACCGATGGACTGGAGATTGGCGGCCACGCAGTCTTCTCTCCCCTCGCGGCCGGTCTTGTCACCATGGAGATCTCCCGTGCCGACGGGTCAATGGCTGCCGCGGCGGCGGTCCAAGGCGGGCTGGTCCTCAGGAGCTTGAAGCTCTTCGGAACTGCCGAACAACAAGACCAATATCTAGAACCGATCGCCACCGGAACGCTGCTTGGCGGGTTTGCCCTCACCGAACCGCACCACGGTTCCGACTCCGTCAGCTTGGAGACGAGCGCCCGCTTCGACGGCAAGACCTGGATGCTCAACGGCAGCAAAAAATGGATTGGCAATGGGGCCGCCGGAGGCATCACCATTGTGTGGGCCCGGGATGAAGGCGACGGGCAAATCAAGGGCTTTATCGTCGATCAGCAAGCTGCTGGCTATGAAGCCACACCGGTTCGCGGCAAGGGCGTGCTCAGGGCCATCGAACAAGCCAAGATCAGGCTTCACAACGTGCGAGTGCCCGATTCGGCCTTGCTGGCTCGGGCGCAGTCATTCAAGGATGTCTCGCAGGCGCTCGTTGATACACGAGTCAATGTCGGTTGGTCAGCGCTTGGCCATGCCCTGTTCGTCTTTGAAGCCGCACTTCAGTACTCGAAACAGCGAGAACAGTTCGGCAAGCCGCTAGGTGCCCATCAAATGGTGCAAGAGCGTCTTGCACAAATGCTCGCGGAGCTGAGCAACATGCAGTTGCAGTGCGCCGCGGTCGCCTCGGAACAGGCAGCCGGACGGCTTCGACCAGCGCAAGCTTCCCTGTTGAAATATCACAACACGCGTGCTGCCCGGCGGGTGGCCGCTACGGCACGAGACATGCTCGGTGGCAACGGGATCCTCTTGGAGAATCACGTGATTCGCCATGTTGGGGATATCGAAGCTCTTCATACCTACGAAGGAACCGAGTCGATCCAGGCGCTGATCTTGGGCCGTGACCTCACGGGCCTTAGTGCCTTCGGCTGAGTATTAATGCGCTGATGAATTACGATGAGCATTAGCTGCCGAATTTCTGAATCGAAGGACTAATCATGTCGTCTGTCGTTGATTTCAAAGAGGTCTCCACCGTTGGTTTGGAAACCTCTCCTGTAGCTGACGCTCTGGCAGGTTTGCGGGCTAATGAAGCCCGGTACCTGAAGAATAAATTCGACCATGATTTTGTGGTTATGGACGCGTCAGAGGCAGAGGACGTTGTTGCCTGGATTCACAATATCCTGGCCCAGGAACGTGACCTGCATATAGCTTCCCGCCCGTTGCAGGCCTGTGTCTTTGAAGCCGATGGTGCCAAGCGCGCCTACGTTTTCTACGAGTCGGGACTGTCCATCAATGTTCTCTACGGTATTGCGGACGGTGACAAACGGGCCGTCGGATTCAAGCTCTCCGACGGCATGGAGGTGCCGGAAGAACTGGCTGACAAATTCAAGTTTGCTCGCCAGAAGTCCAAGCTGGCTGGAACGATTCGCGGGTCCTACTTTGTGATCAAGGGCGAGTACTAATCCCCTATTTCCCGATATCCGTCCTTGGCTGCCTCGCGCAAAAATTCTTCGGGCCAAACATGAAGAAGCCGAACAGAAAAATCGATTCGCTCCGCGGGAATCCTTGCCGTATGCGCGCTTCGAATCTCTTGGGCCAGCAACTGGAAATCCTTCAATTGCTCAATGACGAAGGAACGTTCCACGGGCCGGCCGTGTCCTGGAATGATCACGTGCGAGTCGCTGATGTCGTCCAGCAGTGACGTGAGCATTCCCGGCCAGCCCAGCGGATGGGCTCCGGAACCAAACATCGGCGGGCCCGATTCCTCAATGATGTCTCCGAGGAACCACACGCCGGCGTCAGGAATGTGGATTGCCAAGTCGGAATCCGTGTGGCCCGCGGCTAAGGGGATCAGTTCAATGTCACGGCCGCCGACGCTGATGAGCTCTCGTTCTTCAATCAGAACTGTTGGCGGGGTGAGAATGACGTCCTGCCAGGACTTGTCCGGTTCCGCCGCCGGATGGCTTTTCACACGAGCTAGATGCGGTTTTTCGTATCTCTCAAAGTGATCGGGAACGAGGTAATGCCCGTAGATCGGGATTCCCGCAGCCTTGAAAACCTGATTGCCGAAGGTGTGGTCATAGTGGGCGTGCGTATTGATGACCGCGACAATTTCCTGTCCAAAGCACTGGGCGACATCCATGATGATTTCCTCGGCTTCGGCCGGATTATTGCGGGTATCGATGATGGTTGAGCCGGTAGGCCCGAGCACCAATCCGATGGAAACGTCCAGTGGTTCATATCGGCGGTGAAAGACGTCTTCAGCAACCTTGTGCCATTGGCCATTAGACATATGTGCTCCCTCGCGGTGTCACCCACCGTCTTATGCGCGCCTCGGCGTAGTGATTAGTGTTGATACTAACGCGAATCTAACCGTTGAATTCACCTGCCTCTCATCCTGGGCTGTTGGGTGTGTCCCATCTCAAGGAAACGGATTGCCACCAAAATGTCGCGCGGTTTACACCGGGTGACTAGGCTGGGTAAATGGCCACTGTAATTCTAGTGCGGCATGGCCGCACCACTGCCAATGCTTCTGGCATCTTGGCCGGACGGGCGCCTGGCGTCAGCCTCGACGATACCGGCAAGGCCCAAGCTGAGCGGACCGCTTCGCGGTTGGCGGCTGTGCCTCTGGCAGGCATAGTTTCCAGCCCATTGGAACGCTGCCAGCAAACAGCACAATTCATTGTCCGGGCGCAGAAGAATGCCCTGGAACTTCAGTTTTCCGCGGACCTCACCGAATGCGATTACGGCAGCTGGCAAGGTAGCAAGCTCAGCGACCTGTCGGTTCAGGCACTATGGTCGAAAGTCCAGGCGAATCCCTCAGCCGTGACATTCCCGGACGGCGAATCCATGGCTGGCATGCAGGCCCGTGCGGTCGCAGAAATCCGCCGGCTCGATGCAGCCTTTGAAGCTGAACTTGGAAGCAGTGCGGTCTGGGTTGCTGTGAGCCACGGCGATATCATCAAATCCGTAGTCGCTGATGCGTTGGGCATGCATCTGGATTTGTTCCAACGCGTGAACGTGGGACCGGCCTCCGCGTCGATTATCCACTACGGCTCCGGTTCCCCAAGCGTGCACTCGGTCAATACCGAGGAAGGGGATCTGTCCTGGCTGGCCCCCGGAATCAAAACGGCTGACGCCCCGGTGGGCGGCGGAGCAGGAAACTAAGGAAGTAGATATGACGACAGAAGTCCACGAGTTCAATTGGCCAGATCGCGTTGTCATTGGCACCGTCGGTGAACCCGGCTCCCGCACATTTTATTTGCAGGCTCGTGCCGGGTCGAGTTTGACCAGCATCGCTTTGGAGAAGCAACAGGCAGCTGTTGTTGCCGAGATGATCGACGAGATCCTCGATCAGGTTTCCACCGTTGCAGGGAACCCGTTTAGCGTTCCGACCCACACACCCGTGGAGTTGGTCGATAACGAACCTTTGGAAGATGTTGTCGAAGCTTTCAGGGTCGGTTCGATGAACCTAGGCTGGGATGCCACCGTGGCGCAGGTCGTCTTGGAGGCGTTCTCCTTTGACGAGGAACGCCCTGATGACGGTTCCGATGCCGTGATGCAGGTGCGAATGCCGGTGGGAACCGCTCGTGCCTTCGCCATGCGCACCCACGAGGTAGTCGCCGCCGGACGCCCGGTCTGTTCTTCGTGCGGTTACCCGATTGATCCAGACGGCCACACGTGCCAGGGACCCGAACTTTCATGACCCAAGCGGACCTGATCAACGGTGAACTCGAACTCACCGGGCGCATCACCACGGCTTCCAACGCCACGTTTGTCGGCACCATTGACTCCGTCAGTGTGGTCTACAAGCCGATTGCCGGTGAAAAACCGCTCTGGGATTTCCCGGAACATACCCTGGCCCACCGCGAAGTCGCTGCCTATCTGCTTTCCGAGTCTTTAGGCTGGAATCTCGTGCCGCAAACCTGGCTCCGGGAAGGCCGATTTGGCGAAGGCATGGTGCAGCTGTGGCAAGAGGTGGATCCGGGGCAACAGGCCGTGAATCTCATGGCGACCCACAGCGTCCCGACGCAGGGATGGAAGACGGTCCTGAACGGGCAGGATGAAGACGGGCAGCAGGTGAGCTTGCTACACGAAGATAGCGTGGCGTTGCGCCGGATGGCTGTCTTTGATGTGCTGGTCAATAATGCGGACCGCAAGGGCGATCATGTATTGGCTATGTCCGATGGGCACCGGTTCGGCGTCGACCACGGGTTGAGTTTCCATGATGAGCACAAGTTGCGCACGGTGTTGTGGGGCTGGATTGGCGAGCCCTTATCCGAGGAGGAGCTAGATGGCATTGATCGTGTCAGCGAAGCCTTGAATTCCACGCTGGGCGTGGAACTTGGCCAGTTGCTCAGCGAAGTGGAGCTCGAAGCCCTGCACCATCGCTGCCTGCAGCTGCGCCAGGACGCCCGCTTCCCTGGCCCGAGCGGGGACATGCCAGCGGTGCCCTGGCCACTATTCTGAGCAGGGGTACCGCTTTGTGCCTGCTTTACCCCGCAGCGTACGGCGCCAGATGCGTGAGCGGGATTCCACTGTTCCCCTTCGATAGGCGGCAACTTCACCTGTGGGCTTGTAGCCTAGGCTTTTCCAGAAAGGTTCTGCAGCCCCAGCGTTTGAGTCCACGATAGCCAGCCTCAGGTCCTGGAGCACATCGATCTTGAGCAATTCCGAGACCATGGCTTCATGCAGTTCATGCCCCAGTCCTTGGCGGGCTCGAAGTGAGTCCGTCATCAGCAGGCCGATATGCGCCGTGCAGGGTTCAGGCCAACCAATGATGACATCACAGAACGCCACCAGAAGACCTCCGTCCCACAACCCGAGCCCGCGTTTTTGCTCTGCTGATACGCTGGGCGGCAAAGCCGTCAGTGCATCCTGCGCTGCACGAGGTTCGACTTCACTTCCTGAAATCCTGAACGTATAGCCTGCGTTGGTTTCCATCAGCCGCTGCAAGGCTGGCGCGTCACCCAATTCGACTGGTTTGAACCTGTTCATCTTGCCCGGGCCTCAAAAATCATGACTGCTTGGCTGCCATCGAATGGTGTCCGGTCCCAGGTCCCCCAAATATGTTCAACAACGAAGCCCGCCGCCTCCAATTGCGAGGTAATTTGCTGGTCCGTACGGAAAACCAGCACCACATCGTCTTGCACTATCTCGCCACTGTCTTCGAATCGAGCGAATGATTCGAGCAGAACCTTCCCGTCGCCCAGTTCCCTTGTCTGGCACCACTCGGTCTGCAAACCGAAGGGAGTCATCCTTGTGGTTGGCTCTTCCTTTGCCCAGGTTTCCCATGCGCGACGTAATGGGTTCCGGCTTTCAAAGCACAGCAACGAATCGATCGCTAGATTCCTTCTCAAGTCTTCTAAGGTTTGTTGCCACAGTGGATCCGGAATGTGCTGGGCGACGTTGCCCGACATCACGGCATAGTCGAATGACCTATGGTTGAGCACACGGCAATCGCCTTCAATCCATTGCACTCGTTCTGCACCTGGGCGTACCCGCGCATACTCGAGCATGGCTGTCGATGGATCAAGGCCGAGGACTCCCCGGTCTTTGCCGGCAAAGGTGACGGTGAGAATTCCGGTGCCGCAGCCGACGTCGATAATTCGCCGTGCACCTATTTGATCGGCTCGCGAGCGGTAATAGTCGTGATCCGGGCCGTCTGGGTTATCGGCGTCGTAGAGCGCGACGATCCGCGGGTCGTAGTCGTTCACATAGGCCTCATTTCTGGTTGGCAGTCAGGCCGCTTGGCGGTACAGACTTTCGGCAAGATCGTGCGCCGAGGAGCCGCGGCCAAATGACCCCTGCAACACAAGCTACCATTGAGCGAGCACGCCATTCGGCGGGCGACTCGCGAAGGCTGCGGCACTCAACCCTAGGGATCTCCCTTGGATTTGGCGGAGCCGGAAGCGCCTGGAGCCTGGCCCATCTGTATTTCGGAGCACCCGCATTTATTTCGGAAATCCTGTTCGGCGCCAGCGCGCTGTGGTGGCTTATCGTCACCGCGGCTCGCGCGCCTTTGACGCCCCGCCGCTTCGCTTACCTGCGCGACGACTTCCGCAATCCTTCCGACGGACCGCTCCTGGCCTACATTCCGATCATTGCGCTCCTGTTGACAAGCCATTACGGGCCACATCTGGGATCAACCGCCCAATCAGCACTCAGCCTCGGTTTCATCGCATTGCTGTCTCTGGTATGCGCCCGACTGCTGGCCGTGTGGTTCAGCGGCGAGATGCAACTGGAACACATCCATCCGGGCTATTCCCTGCCCGTCATCGCCGGCCCTTTCATCGCCAGCATGACTCTGACCGCGGCAGGATTCCCTTCCCTGGCCGTCAGGGCCATCGCTGTCGGCGGTTTCTACTGGCTGTCCATGGGAACCATTATTTTCTTGCGCCTGCTACACGGACCCGATCTCCCCCGCCCTCTGAAACCGACTCTTGCTGTTCTCGTGACCCGTTAATCATCCCAGGTGTCTGCAACAACAGCGGATCGCATACGGCCGCTATGCCCGAGCGGATATGCAGTTCTCCGAGTTCGTGCGCTTTGAATCTTCCCGGTTGCCCGTCAGGAAGCCTGAACACACCCGAACGCAAAGCAAATAGCTGATCCACGTACATGGCATTCCCGCTTTCTGCCCCAAGGCGGATAGTCCGTCCTCCAACCGTCTACAGCGTAGCCGCCCCCGCAGTCGCACCTGCATCTATTCCGGCCGGTCATATTCAACTTCGAGATCCAACAGGCACAATGGAACTATGAATGCCCACGCAATATTTGCAGACTTTATCCAACGTCCTATCGATGCAGCTCATCTCCTCCCGGAGCTAACCGGCGAACAGCTGAATGCGCATCCAGAGAATCATCCGAATTCTATTGCTTGGTTGCTGTGGCACACCGGCCGCGAAATTGATGTCCAGCTATCCCACCTCTACGGCAAGCCCGAGGTCTGGGAGTCCTTCCGCGAACGTTTTGATATGGGTGAACTTGGCGATTCCGTGGGTTATGGGCACACCACTGAGCAGGCCCGCAAGATTCAGGTTTCAGATCGACAGCTTTTGGTGGACTACGTGGAAGCCTGCCTTCGAGCACTCGCGGACTACATCAATGTGTTGACCGAAACCGATCTAGATGAGGTTATCGACACCAGCTGGGAGACACCAGTGACCCGTGGCGTGCGTCTGGTTTCCATCGTCGATGACGCCACTCAGCACATTGGCCAGGCTGCTTATGTTGCCGGAGCGGTGACGGCTGCAAGCTAGCTCCCATCGAAGTGCGGCCCGCAATGAATCGAGGCTTAATGGTGCACGCGGCGCAGTACTCCCCTGCGCTCACAACGGCTTGACCATGATCAAGCACGGCGTTTCAGGTCCCCAGAGATCAGCTTCCTCCAGGGCGAGAAAACCGCAACCCTCATAAAAATGGCGTGTCTTGGCATATCCAGCATCTGGGTGCGATGGGCCGAGAGTCTTGACTTCCAAAAGGCGTGCACCTCTGGCACGAGCATCAGCCTCGATGGCTGTCATCATCGCGGTGCCGACGCCGGTTCCGTGCGCCTGGCGGTCCACGAGCATCAAGTGGATTTCGGCAACGTGCCGGAAGTGCCGGTCAACAAGCGTCACGCCGAGAACAGCTCCTGACTCATCGCGGACTGTCCAAGTCTCCTTGGCTTGAGCAGCTTCGATGTACTCTTTGTTCGATTCCGGCTGGCCAAACCATTCGGGCACCGTGGCCAACAATCGTTCCACATCCTTCGGAACTGGTTCATCTAGGCGAGCTATGCGGGCTTTCTTGGCGCCTTGGTAATCAAGTCGCTCCTCCCAGTCCTGGCGAAGCAATCCATAGACCCAGGAATCCGAAGTATCTCCGTTGACGGTGCAGTCCTGGCGCAGGGTGCCTTCAAGCCGAAATCCGAGTTTTTCCAGGACTCTGGCCGAGGCAATATTGCGCGTATCCGCTTCAGCTTGGACTCGGTTTAGATCAACAGTTTGATAGGCCCAGCCCAGCAAGGCCTCGACCGCTTCAGTGGCATATCCCCGGCCCCAGGATGCTTCGCTGAGGCAATAGCCTACGGACGCACTACGGAATTCCGGGTTCCACGAATTGAAGGTGCACCATCCCAGGAACGCGGAGTCCGATTGGCGTTCAATGACCAGCCGGGTTCCTGTTCCTTCATCGGCCATTCGCGCGTTGCCTTCCATGAATCTGGCGATCGACGACTGATCGCTCCAAGGCGGAGAATCCCAGTAGCGCAGCACCTTTGCGTTACTCTGCAACGCGTAGAGATTGGAGCCATCCGATTCGGCAAAACCCCGCAGCCTCAGGCGCGCAGTCTGCAAAGTTGGAACGGGCAATGCTGATACGGGCTTAGTCATGCAATGCATACTGCCACGAATCCAGCACCTCCACGAGGCCCCCAAGCTCGCTCGTTGCCAAAGTACCGGTCGAGGAAAAGCCTTGCCCAGCGTCAAAATCGGAAGGTAGTCTACTGTCTAAGCGCCGCTCGGCGCCCTCTCCTATCATCGACAGGTGACCCCATGTCCTTCCAAGCGTATTTGGACACTATCGAGAAAAAGACCGGCCTGACTCCGCGACAGCTCATAGCCATCGCCCATGAGAAGGGGCTCGATGCGCCCGGGACCAAAGCATCCGAGATCTTGGCTTGGTTGAAGGACGACTACGAACTGGGTCGCGGGCACGGCATGGCGCTAGTGCATGTCATCCAAAAGGGCCCAACGATCAGCAGTAAACATGTCGGCAGTGGCGGCACGCACAGCGACGAGTCGGATACTTTGTGGCTCGATGGCATCGCGACCAAGCCCTAGTTTCCAGCGGTCCCCCGCACATGATCCCGCACTCACAATTCAGCGCGAGGAGTTGCTGAAACTCGCTGTCTGACCACTGCTTTCGGAGTAGCCTGACACATACGCCGCTGTCGTGCCCGTTATGTTGTTGACAGCTCCTTGACTCCGAGGAATATAGGAGCTGTCGGCCGACCAATCTCGGCATGGTGTCCTGCCCCTGCTTATCCAATAGTCCGGGGGGTGTTGCCACCGAGATTGGGATGGCAGCATGGTGATTGCTAATTAGGGGCGCGGCGCCAGAACACTGGACGCCTGTCATAACGTGGATGTAAGACTTCGCTACCGACGGTTGGCCGACCTTGAACAAAAACTAGTTCAAAGGAGCACTAGCCATGATCACCACGGACATCGAGATTTTCCTCGGAGTCGACGTAGGGAAAACCGACCACTGGGCCTGCGCCGTCGCCAAGGACGGCACCAAAGTCTGGAACAAGACCCTGCCCAACGACGAAGCCAAACTCACCGCCGTGTATCAGAAGCTTTTAGCTCAAGGACATGTCTTGGTGGTCGTGGACCAACTTGCCACCATCGGCGCCCTGGCCGTCGCGGTTGCTCAGCACCTCGGCATTCCGGTGGCATACCTGCCTGGGCTCTCGATGCGGCGTATCGCAGACATGTATCCCGGGACGGCGAAAACAGACGAAAAAGATGCCTTTATCATCGCTGATGCAGCCCGTACCATGCCGCATACCTTGCGTAGCATCCAGGTCTCCGACGAAGAGGAAGCCACCCTGGGCATGCTCACCGGTTTCGACTTGGATCTGGCCCGTCAGATCACTCAGACCAGCAACAGGATCCGCGGGCTGTTCACCCAGATCCACCCGCCACTAGAACGAGTAATCGGACCTTGGCTGGAACACGACGCGGTGCTGGAAGTCCTCGCCACCTGGCCCACCCCAGCGCAACTGAAGCACGCAGGCAAAGCCAGGATCGATGCGAAGCTGAAGAAATACGGAGCTCGCCGGCACACCGTCTGGGCTTCAACCGTCATCGACGCCTTGGGTGAACAGAGCGTCATCGTGGTCGGCACCGACGCCGCAGGCTTGGTCATCCCTCACCTAGCACGACAACTAATCTCGTTGCACGCCCAGCGGGTAGATGTGGCCACGCACTTGGAAACCATGGTGGAGGCCCACCCTCTTTACCCGGTCCTGACATCCATGCCAGGGGTCGCCGTCAGGACCGCCGCGATCATCATCGCCGAGACCTCCGGCAAGACCTTCACCAGCGCCGCAGCATTGTCCTCCTACGCTGGTTTGGCACCGACCACGCGTCAGTCAGGAACATCGATCAAGTCTGAGCGAGTCAGTCATTCAGGCAATAAACGATTGAAACGTGCGCTCTTCCTTTCGGCGTTCGCGCCTATCCGTTTCGATCCAGCCAGCCGGGAATATTACGACCGGAAACGAGCTCAAGGTAAACGCCATAACCAGGCGCTCATCGCGTTGGCGCACCGTCGGCTGACGGTCCTGTTTGCGATGATCCGGGATGGCTCACTTTATGATGTTCCGGAACTGAAAATCGCTTGACTTTATACATAGGGGCACCCCCGAGGAAGAGGGATTTTTAATGCCACTCGCCCATCCGCGACCGCCCTTCGATCCAGAATTAGAAGCAATTCTTTCTTCTGCCGAAGCCCAGCTTCCGCCAACGCTGACGGCAGAGATGATTCCGCTGCTTCGACAAGCCAATCCTGTCGAGGTTCCACCGGAGGAAGCGCTGGCTGGGACGGGCATCGTTCGCCGCGATGTCACGATCCCAGGTTTCGAGGGCGCAGAGATCGAGATATCGGTTTTGCAGCGTGAAGGGCGCACAGGGCGCGGACCTGGAATCTATTACACCCATGGCGGCGGGATGGTCATCGGCGACCGATGGGCAGGGTTGAGCCAGTTCCTGCCATGGGTCATCGAAAACGACGCGGTGGCAATCACCGTCGAATATCGCCTGGCTCCCGAATTCCCCGACCCCTATCCTGTCGAAGACGCCTACGCCGGCTTGCTGTGGACCAGTGAGCATGGCGAGGAGCTCGGCATCGATCCCGACCGCCTCATTGTTGCCGGCGCCAGTGCATGCGTCGGATTGGCTGCGGGCATCGCTCTGCTAGCCAGGGACCGCAATGGCCCAGCACTGGCACGCCAGGTGCTCATCTATCCGATGCTTGATGACCGGGACGCTACGGTCTCTACAGTGCAGATTGATGGAGAAGGGATTTGGGACCGGGGCAGCAACATCATGGGCTGGAGCGCACTGCTCGGCGAGCGCAAGGGCACCGACGAGGTGTCCACCTATGCCGCACCGGCGCGCGCGACGGATTTGTCTGGTCTGCCTCCGGCCTATATCGATTGTGGTTCGGCCGAAGTGTTCCTGGATGAGGACGTCGCCTAAGCGACATTGCTCTGGCAGAGCGGCGTCCAAGCTGAGCTTCATGTGTGGCCCGGCGGCTACCACGGCTTTGACATGAGCGCTCCGGATTCCGTGTTGGGCAAGAAGATGATTTCCACCCGTAGCCAATGGATTGCGCAGATCCTGAAAGGCTAGGTCTTTCCTCTTCTGCATGCCCTTGGGCCTTGTTAACATGAGCTTATGACGAGCACTGACGGCAAGGCTGATGCGCTGGTGTGGGTCGCTCTGATCCACACGCCGGGTCCGACCGCGACAAGCCCGATGTCTAAGGATCCCCGCTTCGTGAAGCATCTGGCCTTCCTCCGCTCGCTGGCGCAGGAAGGCTGGCTCGTCGCGGCCGGTTCTTTTAGCGACGCTGATGGCGAGGGAATGACCGTCGTTCGCGGACCCCATTCTGTGGGCATTCAAAAGATTTCAACGCTGGCTCGCGCCGATGAGTCCGTGACATCCGGGTTGTTCGACGTACGCATCCGGCCGTGGAATGTCGCCATGACCGGCTAATAACACGCACTTCGCCCTAGTCGTCGAGATCAGACATATCCAGCACGAAGCGATACCGGACGTCGCCGCGGGCCAAGCGTTCAAGCGCCTCTTCGACTTGCGTGGAAGGCAGTACCTCGACGTCCGCAACCACCTGGTGTTCAGCACAGAATTCCAGCAGTTCCGCAGTCCGTCGGCGGCCGCCGCTTCCCGCTGATGATAGCTTCTTGTGTCCGATCAGCAGGTCGGTGGCTGCTAGCGATACGTCGCCGAGGTATCCGAGCAGGCACAGTTCCCCATCCAGTGCCAGCAGCGAAAGGTATGGCGCCAATTCGTGATTGACTGCTCCTGTGGACAGACGATGTTCCTGTTGCCTACGCCGGACTTGTCGAGCTTGGCGCCAATGCTATTAAGCCACCCGAGAGATGGCTGGAAAACCTGCTCATCGCCTGGGTCGAAGACCCGGATGGCCATCTCGTGCAAGTAGTGCAGTCGCTGAAATGATCAGACTACGGTTACGCCAGGATGTTCCCACTGTGGCTTGGATCAGCGCTCGGGCGAGGTAGTACCTCTTGTGCCTTCACGGGACATCCAAAGTTGGAGAACTCCAATCCACTCTTCAAAATTGTCCAAATGGGCATCGTGACTACCTCTAGAGAGATCCACTCTGTGGGTATCTGGCCGACGTCGGATCAACTCCGATTTTTCAGCTTCACTGAACATCCCATTTTTTGCAAAAATTGCGACCGTGGGAACACTCAACTTCTGCCATTGCTCCCAAGACGGCTCGTGCACGGCTTCGATAGTCCGTTGCATGATATCTGCGTCGAAACGTGGGACTAGCCCTGTTGGTGTTGTCTTTAAGTCAGCCACCCATGCGTCAACAATCGCTTCATCACCTAAGAACTCACGTGCAGTTTTTTCGTCTGCAAATGGCGCTGGCCACGATGCGAAGTACCTACCCAGACCGGCGGCTTCTTCAGGATCTTCGTTGCCGGCGACATGACCTTCCAACATGACCAGTCCGTCGACTAAGTCCGGGCGTGTAGCAGCAACGAGAAAGGCAGTATGTGCTCCCATGGATTGGCCCACCAGCGTCACTCGCTGCCCCTGAGACAATTCTTCGATCACTGCGATGACGTCACAGACAAACGCTGCGCGTGATAGGTCTTCAGGTCGACGGGTAGTCCGGCCATGTCCTCTCTGGTCCACCATAAGGACACGATGATCTGACAGTGCACGGGCAGTCGGTATCATCTCCCTGGAGCTACCCGCGAGCCCATGAAGCAACACGACGACCGGGCCGTCGGAACCTATCTCGTCGACCGCAGCCGAGACTCCATCAGGACGCTGAATAAAGTGGGTATTCACGAGGCTCCTAGTCCACTTCAAGTGTGATCAGGTACCCGGAAATCTCCGGGCTAATTTGCTCCCCGAACACCGTGTGGTCTGGCCCTGCCCCTTCAGGCTGCGCGTCAGGATCAGGAACTACCGAGACAGGTTTGAGACGGCTCGTTCCTGTCTGCCTTTCACCTTCGGCTTCCCCGGGCTCAGTGTTGCCAAAGCTCACGAAGACTCCGCCACCAAGATCCTGCAACGGCGGGTCCGGCGTTGTCCGAGGCGTCACCGTCCACTTCATATCTGCGATGACGGCATCGAGCGCAACGATGCGACCTTGCCGAACGACTGTTTCGTCATCGTGGTGAGTTTCCACGCCGGCAATGGGTTTAGGAAGCACAGAGGATAGCTCTGAACGCATAGTTTGGGCATACTCGGTGTCGTATTGAACGTCCAATTCCGCGATATCACCAATTCGAAGAGGATCGCCACAGCATCCCCATTCCCACTCGGCAGTGTAATAGCGCTCTAGTTTCATGCGATCCTCACGCGTTCGTCACCCATCACATTTTCAATCGAAGTCGACCGCCCTGGCACTATCTGAGCGTTGGGGGATCAACAGCTCATCAATTCCACCAAAACTTTCAACAGCGTTCAACAAAGCGACTGCGATGTTCGGTCGATGCAGGGGGGATCTCAAGATGTCCCAGACTTCGGCCACTATCAACCGTCCATGGCGTTTGGCCTGCGCAACTTGCAACTCCTTGATGACCCATCGAGTCCCCGAACAATAATCGACCGCATGCGCAACACTTCCCTGCTGTTATCCATATATCTCACGTCAATACAACTGCCAATCTAGTCTTGTCGCTACCGGACATGGCGAGTGCACCACATCCGCCACATACAGGCCAGAATCTGACCGGTATCGGTAATAACGTCAAATCTGCGGCCAGGTTCACAGGCCTCATTCACGACCAGAGGAGATAGCAATGCAATTGGCAGCCACCCGAATTTTCACCGACAATGTCGATACTCTCGTCGCGTTCTATGAAGCCCTGACCGGAATCACTGCAGCGCGACTTCATCCGATGTTTGCTGAGCTTCGAACTCCCGCCGGGACGCTCGCCATTGCCAGCACCGCGACGGTGCCATTAATGAGAGAAGGCATTGCGAAAGCTGGCGCGAATCACAGCGTGATCCTCGATTTTCGCGTTGCTGATGTCGACGCTACCTACCTAGCGCTACAAAGCGTAGTTACAGATTTTGTCAATGAACCGACCGACATGCCATGGGGCAATCGCTCACTACTGTTGAAAGATCCCGACGGAAATCTAATCAACTTCTTCACGCCGATTCCTGATATCAGGTAGACGCGATCCCTCCGACATTCGGTCAGCACCAATTTCAGCACCAGGTTTGAATTGCCTACGCACGAGCCTTACGGTTCCACAGCTGATGCGTCAGGCCGCTGGCGGTGCTGACCGATTCGACGGTGAACCGGTCTTCCAATCCAGCCAGATGATCCCAGATCCGCACGCCAGTGCCGAGCACAACGGACACGATGGCAATGTGCAGGAAGTCAATGAGATCCGCATGCAGGAATTGGCTCACGGTCGACGGCCCGCCACCGATCCGCACATCCTGCCCGCCCGCCGCATCCCTTGCAAGACGCAGTGCCTCTTGTGGAGAAGCATCTACGAAGTGGAAACTGGTGCCATTTGTGAACTCAATGGCCTCGCGCGGGTAATGGGTCAGGATGAAGCACGGTGTGAGGAAGGGAGGTTCATCTCCCCACCATCCTTCCCAGCCATCGTCGGGCCACTGCCCGGTTTGCGGACCGAATTTGCGGCGGCCCATGATTTCTGCGCCGACTCCTTGTCCCCACATGCTGAATATTGCTTTGTCCACGCTCGTTGGACCGTAGGCGCCATGAATGCCGTGGATGACCCGGCCATCGAACTTGCTGAAAAGAGCCCCGGCCTCACCGATCGGCTTTTCGAGCGTCACGTAATCGCCGGCGGCATATCCGTCACGGAATTTTTCAAGTCAAACGGTACCAACGCAAGTCTAAATAACTATCAAGCGGCCTGAACTACCCGATTCCTCGGATTGCTAATCCACGCAGCTTCAGGCATCGCCAAAATCTTCGGATCCCGCGACGTACCAAAACGTTCAGGATACCGCGCACGCGCAGCTGCCAACGTCTGTGAACGTTTCGCAGCTACTGAATCAGCCAACCCAAAATGAACGTCCGCCGGCGTATGCAACCCGATGCCCGAATGCTGATGGGCATGGTTGTACCACTGAACGAATTCACTCCTAAACGCCCGTGCATCACCCAACGAAGAGAAACGCTCAGGGAACTGCGGAACATACTTCAAAGTCTTGAACAACGACTCTGAATAGGGGTTATCATTACTCACCCGAGGTCTCGAATGCGACCTAGTCACTTCCAAATCAGAGAGTAAAGCCGCGACCGTCTTCAACGTCATACTCGTTCCGCGGTCCGCGTGGACCACCCGTGGAATTCCATGGACGCCGAAGATCTCTCTCATCATCTCCACAGCCAACTGGCCAGACTCGGCGTGCACGTGCGCGCCAACGATATACCGTGAATAAATATCGACCATCAAATAGCAGTCGAAGTACTTGCCTTTCACAGGGCCTGCCAGTTTCGTGATATCCCAACTGAGAACCTCACCAGGAGCGGTGGCTTCCAGCTCGGGGATCGAACGAAGCTTACGCTTCGCCAATCGGCGACCTTCCTTGACCAGCCGATTCTCACTGAGAACCCGGTAAAACGTCGATAAAGAACCCAAATACACACCGTCATCGAGTAACTCTGCATAGAACTGCATCGGGACCAAATCCACGCACTCAGGACTGTTCAAAACGTCGAGAATCGCAGCCCGCTCAACGGTGCTGAGCTTGTTCGGCGGCGCCGGACGCGCAGCGTCCTGCAGTTTGCTCGGTGTGCGGTTCATCGTGGTGCGTGAAACACCAACCATGTCAGCGGCTTTACGTTGCGGGATCTTGATCACCAGCAAATGGTGGTAGGCTCGCTTCATTTCTTCTTGGACTTCAGCTCGTCCTGCGACTCGTTGATGGCGTTCTCGAAGAACGCCGAGAGTTTTCCCATGATGTCTAGGGCATCCCCAGTTTTCTTCCGCTTTCCCTCGCTCACCTCTAACTGGCGGCGAAGACGGGCAATTTCAGCTTGCTCGGCGCTAAGCTTGCCGATACGAGCTCCAGCTGTTTTTCCTTCGAGGACTCCTGCGTCGCGTAGATTTCGCCATTCGGTGATTTGCGAGGAGTAGACGCCATTTTTGCGGAGGTAGGCGCAACCCTTTTGCTCGGCGATGGCTTCCTCGTAACAGGACAGTAGGTCTAGTTTCTCGGTGGGGGGTGAACGTCCTGCGTCGGGACGGGCCACCGGCACGGGGTCCGGGATTAGTCATAGGACTATCATGTCCCATTTGAGGTACGGCTGGACTCGACACGGGTGTTGGCTTCCTGGTTCTTGCCCTACGCGCTGGGGTGGGTTTGCTGTGAGGCGTTGGTACCGTTCAACCCTGACACGTAGGGCTTCCCTCTCCGCGACCACACCTACGCCCTATGAATCCATTTATGGCCCTACCCGGTCATTTATGTACAGCTTTGCTCAGGGCTTGCGCGAGGAACTTCGCGAGCACGGCGTCAGCGTGACTGCGCTGTTGCCGGGAGCCACGGCGACCGAATTCCATGACCGAGCTGGCATGCAGCAGACGAAGTTCGGAGATAACTCGTGGAAAAACGATCCCGAGCTCGTTGCGAAACTGGGCGTGGAAGCCCTCTTTAGTGGTCGCGACCATGTGATTGGTGGCGACCGCGGCACACGTTGGGCTGCTTTGCGCAATAAATTCTCCTCGGAAGAATCCAAGGCCAAACGCTTTGCTCAGGACTCGAAGCCCGACGAGCGGGAATAGCTGAGCATAGTGTTGGCCGTCATTGTCCGATTGCGAAAAGCGTGTGGCCATCTCCTAAGACGGCGCAAACTCGCTCACACTTTGTTTGTGCTCATCCGATTTCTATGACCAGACGATTCAGGTATCCCATCGTCATTGTTTGGGTGCACCAGCGTTAAGCTACTGGCCGGTAGACCCGAGTCGCTCCTGAAGTGTTTGCAGCGACTCGTGCACCTGGCGACGGCTTTCGGAAAGTCGTTCAATTTTTTCGTCGATTACGTCCAACTGCGTTTTTAAGATCTCGGCCCGTTTCTCATCCGGCAGGGTATCCCAGTCACGCATGCGATTCTTCATTTCAGCAAGCGTAAATCCTGCATCTCGTCCAGCTTGTAGGAGTTCGAGGCGACGCAGTGCGCCTGTGGTGTAGTTACGGTAGCCGTTGGACGTTCGCTCTACCTGGCCAGGGCTAAACATGTCCTGTTGCTCGTAGTAGCGGATGGCCGATGGGGCAAGTCCGGTGAGGCGTGCGACTTCACTGATTTTCATTGAATCTCCCCTCTTGACCTTAAAGGTACTTGAATCTTTAGAGTTTGAACCAGCCCCCAGCAACTGTCGGAAGGTTCCCTAATGGCCAGCACACTCTTCGTCATACCTGCAGTACTGTTTCTAGTCCGACTGCTTTTACTTGTGACATTGCATTTTGTACCAGGTGGAGTCGACCCTGTACGCGAGCCGTTCAGTGATTATGCCGTCGCCGAGGAGAAAAGAACTCGTGTACTGGCTACAGCCGCATCTTGGTCGGCAGCCTTGGCTTGGATCAGCTTGGGGCTTACGGTTCTGCTGAACACGGTGACCGGTGATGCGGGACGCGGTGTCGGCTTCTGGCTCCTGATTCTTGGCGTGTTATTAGCGGTCATGCCGCTAATACCCACCGATAGGTCGGGCTCGCAGACCACGTTGCGTGGACGAGTACATCTGCTCTTCGCTATCGCTTGGTTTACGCTCGCCTACGCAACTATTGGACCTATGGGCCTACTCTTGAGCCCTTCCTCGCACCAACTAATGGGCACACTAGACACAGTTGCGGCGATCGCCCTCGCGGCTTTGGTGATCTCGCTTGTTATGCGCCCGCTGCGCCGCCGTACTTTCGGCATCGCCGAGCGTGCCTTCATCCTTGTAGTCACGATGGCACCGCTGATCGCCAGTGTCGACCTCGCCATCCGCTAAACCACCTCGGATAAAGATACGGACCTTCTCCTCCCCGTGACACCAAGACAATGCCCCCGGTAATGAACAAAACCGAGGGCATTGAATTATTAAGAATCAGGGATGGAACCGACGCTCGCACTCGCGGATCTGCCCGACCGGCGGACTTTCGTAGTTCGCTGACGACGCTTGTATCGGGCAGATGACTCACAGCTCAGGTACCCCTAGATTGATGTGTGCAGTTTCGAACTCGATATCGAGATCATCTTCCATGCACAGCCGATCATCGGGCGAAGTCCCTCGCTCGCCCATCCGCCTGTACTCATCGAAAGACAGCTGGACGTTGGCAGGCTCACCCCGGTCGGTGATCACCACCGGCTGTCGATCGGCCGCCCGTTTAGCTGCGCTGACATCGCAGTTGAACTCGCGTGTGCTCATCATCGTCACGGTTTCCACCTCCATAAGTCGGTACGTAGCTACATACCAATTTTGGTAGGTCAAGGGTTCGCTGCCAAGCATGCAGAAGAAGTCAATTACACCGCGACGCCAAGGTCAATGACTTCGCCATCAATTCTCGTCCGACTCCTACAGAGAGCTCCAGTCATGACCGCCGGCACATTGTCGAGGTCGCTATACTCGAATTTGGACCAGTGTCGCTATTCAACTCCGATAGGCTCCCGGTTCACAGGATGCTCGGGAAGGAATTCCTTCAGTAACATGGCAATCACGCACGACCCACAACATCGACATCCGTCCGATACTTGGTCAGCAGGTCCGCCGATAGATGACATGAATCTTCGGGGCAACGAGCGAGACGATGCTGGTGCTCTTCGGCGCTTCGCACATAATTGACCAGTGGCCGCACCTCGACGGCGATGCGGTGGGCGTCATCTCTGGAAGCAATGAAAGAACGAGCCGCTTCGAGGTGAGCCGGTTTGGTGGAGTAGACACCGGTACGGTACTTCTGCCCCACATCAGGTCCTTGCCTATTCACGCTGTAGGGGTCGATGATTTCGAAGAGGTACGCCATGAGTTGCTCGACACTAACGAGTCTCGGATCAAATTGTGTGCGCACGCATTCGGCATACCCATCGTAGGGGCCATCGAGGCGTTGGCTGGTTCCGTTGGCCCTTCCGGCCTCGGTGAGAATCACCCCGGGCAGCGTTTCAGTGAAGGCCTGTACACCCCAGAGGCAGCCGCCTGCCAAGTAGATCTCCTCAACCAACTGCTCTGCACCCATAAGCCGATCCTACTGCCACTTGGGCGGTAATCGATTCGAAGTTATGGCCAGCAGGACTTCTTCGAGTCGTTTATTGCGTCGCGATCCACCAAATGTTGCCCGAAGTATCCATGACCCCACCGCGCAAGTCGTCGTCCTCGGTCTTGCGGGCAGGTGCCTGGACGGCGGACGCTCCCGCCTCGATGGCCCGGGCGAAGGAGGATTGCGCATCCTGGACATAAAGGTGCACATGCGCCGGAGCCGAGACTGCCTCGGTCGCGCCACCGCCGATCATCACCACGCTGTCATCGATTCTGACCTCGGCATGCATCAACGACCCATCGGGGCGGTCGAACCGACGCAACAGGATCCCGTCGAAGGTTGCCTCAAGGAACGTGATCACATCTTCAGCATTGCGACAGATCAAATAGGGGCTGATCGACGGGTACGAAGCTGGCTTCCATTCGCGCATACCTTCAGGCTATGCCTAAAGCTCAACCGTGTCAGCCCTGATGGCCCGATCCGGACTGCTGTCAGAGGCCAACAGAACTATCGAGCATGTTGGAGAGCCGCCTCGGACTATTGGCATTCAAGCGCTTTAGGCACGGCACGGCAACACCAGGAATGACGAAACCTACCCGTACACACTGCGAAAGTTAGCGCAGCTCTGTCGGCACGTTCTGCACAACCCGGACGGTCGGTGCATTAGCCTCATTCCAACGGAACAGCACTAGGTGCCATAGGCCGGGCCGTTTCCGCGAAGGGTCTATTATTCCGTTGGCGCCGACGGCCAGAAGCCGGTCGCGGACCAGCCACGATGAAGGTGTACCGCCCGAGGCTACAACGTCCTGCCACGGCGCGATCGCATCACTCAAATCAATACCAGCCTGATCCAACGCGTCTGGATTACGGAAGTCGACAATCCCAGGGGCCTGAACCTCGATCTCAATGATCTCAAGCGCCGCCGATCTGGCACCCTTATGGGCGATCATCGCGGCGCCGGCTCCCTCAATTGAGGAACTCAAGTAAAGGGTTGGCTCATCCTGCCGTGAGTACCGGCCCGGTGAGCGTGACCCAGCAATCGCGAACTCGCGGTACTCGGGATCAATCGCACGATAGAAAGTGCCTTGAACGGTGCCCACCAGTAATTCTTTACCCATGTTCATGCGCCCCACCCATCTGTTAAGTCTTCGGAAGATCCAAAACGCGCGATGACAGCCTCCATTGGATTCTCACCCGAGTGATCAACCACAAAACTGACATTACTTGCCTTTGACGCTGAACAACCAAATGGAATCTACAACTCCATAGGGGTCATGACCTCTATACGATTTCCGAATACGTCACGCGCATTAAAGCGCACGTACCCTTTAAATGTATCCCCGTTCTGCCCACGACAGTTCATACCCGTTGCACTCGATGCGTGAGGCAAGTTCTTCCAGTTCCTTCAGCGACTCGCAAACCAGCCCTGGGTGTGATTTCCCTGCAGCATGAAATGGCTCTTCAACTCCGAGATGGATCTCAGCAATGATGTTTTCACCGTCGAAGGCTCGGCACCAGCAGCCACCCCGCCCTGCTAGGGACGGCGGCTTCTTAACTTCTTGGAGACCGGGAGCCTCACTGTAGAAACGCCGAGCTTCATCCTCACGCCCGCGTGGCATGAAAACTTGCACATGATGGAGTCTCAACTTCGCCCTGCAGATTTATCGGGTCCTCACGGCAAATTTAGCATCAGTGAGGCGCTGGAGACGAAGCCCTAGGATACTCGCCAAGCCTTCCCATGCCCTCCGTTTCGAAGTACACTCGCCCATTCTGAGCATAGGTGCGACTTCATCGTGCGCCCATTGGTTCGACGATCATCGTATGAGAGCGGCGACCGCCCCGATCTCAACAAGCGAGCCAGGAACGCCTAGACCCGCAACTTGCGCACCGGTCACCAGTGGCGGTTCATCGGATGCGAGGTCGGAAGCGATCGCTCCATACGCGGCAGCAAGATCTGCACCATCGACGAAGAGAACTGTCCACTGCACAACATCGTCGATCGTCGCACCGGCCGCTTCCAATGCCGTTCTCGCGTTCGATAGAGCACGACGCGACTGCGCAGCCATCTCATCAGCACCGACCAGTGCGCCGTCAGCATCTACTGAGTTCTGCCCACCGATGTATATCGTCGTCGCGCCCGGCGGAACAATCGCGACGTGGCTGAAGGCAGGGCTTGAGACCAGCCCCGCAGGGCGAAGTCGTTGTATCGAATTCATACCCGTCATTATCATCCCTACCACTGACGTCGCGGTAGACCCGTTGAAGGGTCAGATGCTACACCGGAACTGCTTCGCGTCGCCGCGGTGAGCGAGCCTCAGGGGTCAAGCTACCCGTATGCGCTGGTCGCCCAACACATACTCGATCGGCAGCCCGCCTCCGACTGCCTTGAGGTAACTGCGAATCGTACCGATCTTCGCATTTTCGAGGTCACCATGCTCGATCTTGGAGACCTGACGCTGACCCACTCCGATGCGTTCGGCCAGCTGCGCCAGAGTCAGTCCGGCGGCTTTTCGTAGCTCGCGGAGACGATAGGCGCGCACCTCAGCGAGCATCCGCTCTTTGTGTGCGTCGACTTGCTCCCGATCCACGGGATGCGTGGCGACGAAGTCCTTCAGTGACTTGGCCATCTCGATCAGTCTCCTTTCAATCTGCGCAGGTGGTCGTCGTACAGGTCGTCGGCTATCGGGATATTTCTCGCGTACCAGTCTCGACCTTGCATGGTCTAAATGTGATCAGGCCTAGGTCGAAAAATCAAACCTTAAACCGGTACTCTACGACATCGCCACAGATTTCGACCTCTTGATTCGTGCTACCTCTAAAGGCATATCAGCATTGGGACACATCACTACTTTCAAATTTTGAAACTACTTGCTATCGTGAGCGTTATGACTTCTGAAGAGTCTCGCAATGACCCCCTGCTGTCCCCCGAGCAGGCACGTGACCTGCTCGGTTCGATGCCGCGCAGACCCCGGCGCATCTTCACAAGCCGTGATCACATCAGCGCTGCAGCTACAGTGATTCTCTCTTTCACCGCTGGAGTCATCGCTTTGGCCGGGCATCCGTGGTGGGCAGCTCCCTTGGCGCTAGGGGCGATCGTCATCGCGCACGGATGGATCAAAAGTAGGCTGGATCGCCCCAATGAGCCCCGCCTCAAAGGAGTCTTCGTCGCGACGGCGTTTACGATCTGGCTCCTAATCCCCATCTGGCGTGGGCTTGTTCATGGCGAGACGATCCCTTTCCCCGAGGCGTTGATCTTTGCCGGACTTGCGCCGGCGGCGTGGCTCGTGCTCTACCTCGTTCTTCTCCTCCGCCGCTAACGCTCATGGCATATACCGACATCGACCCCCATTTGGTCGCCCCCAAGAGATTCGTCACCCTCTCTCACCTCAGCCAAGTCGAACAGGCTGACTACCCAGCACTTCAGGACTCCACAGGGCTCTCAACGTCAGACCTGTCACGGATTCTACGAGGTCTCGAGGAACGAAGCTTGGTCGAGATCTCGAAGGAACGCAAGAACCGGTATGGGGCGACGCTCGTACGGCTTACGCCAGAGGGTAGGCGCACGTTTCAGAATTTGGTGACTACTCTCAACCGCATAGCCGGCTACTAACCCACCAGCTGCCCATTCATCGAAGACCGGAGCACCATGAAACCCAGGACCACCCGAACCGTCGGTGAGAGCTTCAACCTCCTAGAAGACGCGCTGCTCCATATCCTCTGTAGTGGCACTGACACCGAGGCTTCGATTGCGCGAGAACAGTTGGGAAAAGCGAGCTGGGGAGGCTACGAGCACGATGGATGCGATTGCTTTCTCATCGATGTTAGGCCTACAGGCGGTATTCGTTCCATCGCGCATGATGGTGGACCTTTCAGCTTCGCTGAAGTATCCGATGGAAATGGAACGCTCGGATTCCTTGAGCTCTGGGTCGTCGATAAACGCTTGCACTCTGTCAATTACATGCCCTTCGGAGACGACCATGTTGCACTACCTTCGCCAGAGGACTACACGATCACTCTAATCGAGAAGGAATGACGCCGTTCAACTGCATATTCATCAACAGGTAAAACCGTACAACGAAGTGCCGCTGAGTTGCGGCAGGAATTTACCTTGCGGGATGCTTATTGCTTCCGAGGTTTGACTTTGACGTAACGGCAAGGTTTACCGTCTCTTGCTATGACTATTTCAGTGATTGACAGCGCAACTAGCATGCGCCGGGTACTCTCAGCGAGGCCCTCCGACCGAACTGCCTTAATCCGTGAGATGTGGTCACCTTTGGCTGGGATGTACCACTTCATCCCGGGCGGGGTGGACATGGCCACCGTGCACCGCCAGAATTTCGGCTTCGATTGGGAAGCCGCTGTCGAACCCATTCAAGAGGGCCTCGAACGTCTCGTCAAGGCAGATGCCTGGAACCGCATCGCATGCGCGCTCGAGTCCGGAACCGCAGCACTGCGGTCGCCCACCCCTGGCATCGAGGTTCCCGATTTGCAGGTTCTCCTCGTGTTGGGCGATCCCTCGAACATACACTTCGTTGACGAGATCCAGGGATTGTCTGCATTCGGAGGAATCAGTGGCTACATCACCATCACCGTCTGGCCCACACCCCAAGTGCTGGAAAGGCTCGAAGCGATTGCCGTTCATGAGCTCCACCACAATGTGCGCTACTCACCGGGCGGAGTCGTGTGGGATCCGGCGACCGTCACCGTAGGTGAACAGGTGATCTCCGAAGGGCTTGCGGATGTGTTCGCTGCTGACCTGTTCGGCGACAGTGGGTTCACGCATTTCGTCAGCGCGAGCACGCATAATGATGACAACGTCCTTGCTAAGGTCGCTAGTGGGCTACACATCACAGGAATGCAGAACTTCACTGCTTGGGTGCATGGTGACGCTAGCGCAAGGCTGTTGGGCGCAGAGCCAGTTGGACTGCCTACAGGGGCCGGCTACGCCGCTGGCATCCGGCTGGTACGTGCATATCTCGAGGCCACGGGATCCACTGCAGCGCAAAGTTTTGCCACGCCTGCGGACGAGATTCTACGAGTCGCCGCGCCTGTACTGGACTTGCCCCTCAGTTTGGAAGACTGAGATCCAAGGCAAGAGAATAGGAAGCAATCCGTGGAGTGGACCGTGCAGGAGCTAGCAGAGCGCGCTGGCATCAGTGGGCGCACATTGCGCCACTATCATCAGATCGGGTTACTCGAACCAGACCGTGTAGGGTCCAACGGCTACCGCTATTACGGGCTCAACGCGGTCTCCCGTCTGCAGCGAATCTTATTATTACGAGAGACGGGCATGCCACTGACGGATATCGCGAACGTATTGAGTGCGCCGACAACGCCCGAGGTGGAAGTCGAAGCACTCACTGAACACTTGGCGCATCTGGCGAGCGAGCGTGAATCACTGAATCGACGCATCAATGCGGTAGAGCACACCTTGTCCATGCGCAGTCAGGGCCGCGAACCAAGTATGGATGTGATGCTCGCGGGATTCAACGACCGATATGAAACCGAGGTCATCGAGAATTGGGGCCGCGAGGCATTCGAAGCCTCGAATCAGTGGTGGCACGGGAAATCGGTCAGTCAGCAAAGGCAATGGAAAGCCAGAGCTGACGCTCTGCTCACCCAATGGCGTGAGCTTCAGGAAGGAGGGGCCACAACGGACTCCACCGCAGCGCAAGACCACGCGGCCATTCATCTGGAGTGGTTCAAAGAGATCCCAGGAACTCCGACGCATGCAGGCGATACCGCGAAGTCCATCGACATGATCCGAGGTCTCGCCGATCAATACGAGACGAACCCCGATTTCCATGTCGCGTTCGGAACCGCGCAAGCAGCAACGTTCGCCGCAAACGCATTGCGTCTCCACATACGACGATTAGACGACCATCCACCGAGTGACCTTCGAAGCTAGACGATAAACCGATTTCCCGTCGCACCACCGAATGCTCCAGCCACATACAGGTACGCGTGACTCAGCATCAATTCTCTGTGGCAGTTCTCGGTCGTCGCGCAATGAGATGTTCACCGTTTTCTGGCAATTCCGTGCTTGTGGCCGTAGTTTCGTCACCATTGGCGATGTTCGAAAAACCCATCGGAATTCCTTGCCCTGTCCAAAACGACGAGCGATCCATGAGCTGGGCGTGCACGTGTGGCTCACTGCTATTGCCCGAGTTGCCGCAGTATCCCACCAATGCGCCCGCACCGATCCGTTGCCCGACTGACACCGTTACCGACCCCCGCTTCAAGTGCGCAACGACAGCAAAGACTCCGTCGTCACCACGGATAACAACGTGATTTCCAATCACGAACCCAGGGCCGCCCAGCTCCCGAAGCGCACCTTCGATCACCATGTACACGATTCCCCACACGTTCGATCGAGTGCGGTGGTCCCTGCGCCAATCGGAAGCTCGCACGACAGTGCCATGGATCATGGCGTACACCGGTTGTCCAAATGCGGGGTACTTGTTCGGGTTACTCATCATGGTCTGACCAAATTCGGGACGAGGCGCTTGGCTATCGTCGTATACGAGGTCGATTGCATAAGCTTGTCCGTACGCCCGAACACCATGGCTCGGAACTGCGGACGCCGGACTATTCAATGCCTGCCAACGCCCAACAACCGGGGCAAGTACCGATCGTGAAGATTGTTGCGGCAGAAGGCGTGGAACCAAGTAAGTCAGCACGACACAGAGTGCAGCAAGTGCCATCGCGACCCATACCACCACGTTCCGGTATGGCAGCGCCCCGTCGGCAGTGACAAGCCGTCCAAAAAGCGCATTGCCAATAAGAACCCCGGCCGCCACAAAGTAGAGCGCCCCGCGCACGCGATAGATCGCCAACACTATGCGCATCATTGTCCGGCACCCGTTAGACATGCAAGCAACGGAACAACACGGGCTGCTGGAACCTCGTAGCTCCCTCGTCCGCTCTGCCGTACCCAACCTGCTGTGACAAGTTGCCGCAGGTGATGGTGCAGTTTCCCAGTAGTTCCAAGCGACGCGATTTCAGAAAGTTCCGCGGTTGTATGCACGCCCGAGAGGATTTGGCGGATAAGTTCTAAGCGTCCAGGATGTCCCAGCGCGCTGAACGATCCGGCAAAATCTGACCAGTCGGTTTCAAGTAAACCGTCAGTACCAGCACTCTGCTGCCACGCAACAGGTGCGCCGTCTGGCAAATTAAGACTGCCCACAATCATGACCGCTCCACCGACCGTATTGGGGTGGTTTTCACGTCGTGCCCGCAGTCCGTGCAGTGCCCAAAATTGCTCTTCATCTAACACAGAATCCGAAACCAAGGGTGGCTGTTTGACCTCCCGCTCAGATTCTAGCCGCTCTATTCGTTCGGTCAGTTCAGTAAGTCTCAGTCGGAGGTCTTCAAGATCACTTTCCATACTCCAATAGTACGATATTCCAAAAAAGCGAACTAATCTCTGTGAGCACCTTTTCTCTAGAGCATCATTCCAGCCCTTGGAGCCTAACGAAGCGCAAGTGCCGGACCCCACAGTGGGACCCGGCGCTTGCGCAAAAGTGTTATTGCCACATGCGGCTACACGTTGAATTTGGATTCAACCACGTCGCCACGGATAGAATCGTCACACTCAACAAGTAATGACCTATCATCCTCCGGCGTAATGATCATTCCCGAGTGAGTCACCGTGACCCCGTGCAACCTGCCGTTCTCGTCGAGAAAGATCACATCGACATCGCCCAAGTCGGTCCACTGCCCTTTGCTTTCGTGCTAGGGAAAAAGCCTCATAGGCTCAGAATCGCCCGAATGATGTCGCGAATGTACGGATAGGACCGCTTCACGACGTTCGATCGGCCCCTCCCGTAATAACCATTGCCGACCTCGACGCCGATCGTTCTCAGCGAAACAAGATCCGCCAGGAGTTCGAGCAGCCGATGTTTCTCGTCTCCGTTGTTGAACACGAACTCGATGCGAGCAGTCTTCGACCGCAGCGACTGCATCCATGCCGATTGCTCGGCGAAAGACAAGGTGGTCATTATCGTAAACTCCACACGTCAACGAGGAACTCGGCCGAGGTCCGCCACAGAGAAACTTCACCTTTAGTGACCTTCGTATTCATCCGCCTCTGAACAAAGAATGGGTCAAAAACCATCGAAACACGCCGTTACGAAAAACAACGCGCGCGCTTTAAATATCCTCAGCGAAGGAAACGCACTGCTGACTTGTGCGTCAAGAAAACTCGCTAAACCCGTACTTCACCCGAATGTCTTAAACCGCATCGAGCCAACGAACTCAGACACATATTCCTGCGTAAGGTAGCCGACCCTATAGTGTCCTTTAGTGTGCTGTACCTTCAAAGCACTGATTCAGTCCAGTTGTGATATCGACCGTCGCTGCAAGATTATCAAAGGGGAAATCGTGGAAATCGAGTCAATCGCCGTCCGGGCCGACTACTGTTTCGGAGTGCAACCGTTACGTCTCGATGGTCTCAAGAAGGTTAACTTCATTTTCGCTCCGAATGGTGCAGGCAAGTCAACAATTTCAAACATGCTGGCTCGCCAACCTGCCGACGCGAACCAAAGAGAGACTTGGGACGTCGCGCGTACGAACCTTCCGATTCGAGTGTTCAATGAAGCTTACCGATCACGAGTCCTCACCGAGCGTGTCAATGGCATATTCACCATTGGGGAAACCTCAACAACGATCAATGACCAAATCCTCGCCGTAAAGAAGGAAATCAGGGATCGGACGACAAATCGCGACAAGTGGCGGCAAGAAATTGGTCCGGGCCCCGACGAGAATAACCCGATAGGCCTGCTTGGAGAGATAGAAAGCTACCGGCTTGCGGCTCGCAAAGAGATCTTCAGTGCTCACAAAAATATTGACGAATCCCTAATTCCTATCGTTTTCGAGGGATATCGAGGCAGCCAAGACAAGTTATTTGACGAGGCGCGCAAACGTTTCGGCGAGATGGAGACTTCGAACTCAGATGTTGATTGGGAGACGCTCAAGACCCGCGCACGAAGTTTGAGTAAGGGCAAAAAAACACGTGTGAAACTGCCCGAAATTAGGACTGTCAATTTGATATCTGCAGGCGATATCGCTGAAGTCGCCAGCAAGAGCTTCCACGGTCAGGACGGAAAGTTCGCAGAACTTATACAGCATCTCAAGAACGAAGACTGGGTAAGCAAGGGCCGAGACTACGTAGATGATGCACAAGGCAAGTGTCCCTTTTGTCAGAACCAGGCACCTGCAAATCTCGAACAAGACCTAACTCAGTATTTCGAAGGTGGTTTCGATTCCGCCCTTCAGCGTTCCATCAAGATTGAAGACGCTGTAAAAGTTCTCGCAGTAAAGCTCGAAGATGAGATCTCTACGTTAGAAGTTGCGTTGAGCCAAGATATAGAAGTCATCGAAGATGATTTCGCCCCTGCAATATCGCATGTTCGCGAAGCCGTGAAACTCCTCCTCTCTGAATTGCGAGAGAGAAGCTCCCATCCAACACAGCCGATCGAGGTTTCTGATGTGGATGTTGTTCTATCTGAACTTGTAAAGCTCATTGATGCTGAGAACGAAAGGATTGAGCAACACAACCAGATCGTTAGAAATGTGGGCGTCGAGCGCACCAAACTAATCAATGACGGGTGGATAGCCTTTTTGTCTGGCACCGCCGTAAGCATTGAGATGAAAAAGTTCAACGGGTTTGAGACAAGGTAGCAAAAGGTTATCACTGGGCTCCGGACCAAAATTTCGGAAAGCGAGCAAGAGGATAGCCTGGCAAATACGAAATTAGACGAACTTCAAAGGTCGATTTCCAACACGACCGATGTCGCCGATAGAATCAACAACTTACTCTCAGCCATGGGGTTCCACCGCTTCCGCCTTAGCAACGCTGATGAATTCGGTGGCAGTTATCGAATAGTTCGCGAAAATGGCACGCCGGCATTTGATTCTCTCTCTGAAGGTGAGAAGACCTTCATCAGCTTTGCCTACTACTGGGAATCGCTCTTCGGTAGCGAAGTCGCCAGTGGTTTACCGGAAGACGTTGTGGCTGTAATCGATGATCCGATCTCAAGTCTAGACAGTGACGCACTTTTCATGATCGCTGCGTATATCCGCGACGCCGCAAATCTAGCACTAAAGGGAAATACTAATCTCCGTCAGCTCATTGTCTTTACACACAACACACAATTTCATCATGAGGCGGCCTACACCACAGAACGGAATTCGAAAGAACGCCGTTATTTCAGGCTTGTGAAGGATCTGACCGAGTATACCACAGTCCGTGACGACAAAAACGAATCCAAGATCCGTGGCAGCTACGCCCTACTCTGGCATTCGGTCGTCGAAGCTGCACGAACCGAAGACGAGTCAGATTTGGTACGGGTTGGAGTATTCAACATCGTCAGACGAATTCTCGAAGGCTACTTCAAAACAATAGGAAACGTAAAGGATTTTGATCGGATCGAAACTGTTTCTCCGGCCGAAGAGAGAATGATCTCCCAATTTCATATCTGGGCCAATTCGGGATCGCACACAATTGCGGACGACCTGGACCAGACGATCGATACAGGGCGCACTAAAGACTTTCTCAGATTGTTCAAACAGTTTTTCGACATTCAAGGCCATGGAGCTCACTTCGACATGATGGTGGCAGCAAGCGGAGGCGAAAATCTCTTGAAGACGGATCAGTTGTTCTCTCGATTGTGAAAGCGCCGTTCTGCTTTGGCGCCTAGCGGGGCATAAGAAAGTCAGGAATGAAAAACATTCCTGACTTTCTTACAGCCAAGACTAGCGCGGACTTATACGTTTAAGCGGAATTCCACCGAGTTCCGGCACGTAGCAACTTCTGTTCATGCGCGGGCGGTGTCCGCCGTGGCAGGGCCGTGTCCGCGTCGTCGGCACCGACCGTTGCACCGAGAGACAATCGATACCAGACTTGAGGGATGGGCCACTTTCGGACTCCTCAGGTTGTTCTGTTCACTCTCGACATCAACCGCGCTGTCTCGTTCTACGGCGCGCGCGGTTTCGACGAGGCGTTCCGCACACCACGTGCAGGCACACCCATCCATGTAGACCTCGTCCTGGACGGCTACCGTCTCGGTCTAGCCACTGAGACCAGCACTCGTGAAGACCACGGCCTCGACCCTATCGCCGACGGCCAACGTGCGGCAGTGATCCTGTGGACTGACGACGTTACTTCAGGCTACGAGATGCTCATCAGCCTCGGCGCAACGCCCATCAAGCCACCAGAGCCTTGGCTCGATCGTCTGCTGATCGCTTGGGCTCAGGACCCGGACGGCCACCTGGTGCAGGTCGCCCAAGCCACGCCCTGACTAGACGCCACATCAAGACGCGACTGCAAATTGAATTTGCACTCGGCCGACTCCCGACACGGAGAACCATCAGCACCAACGTGCCCTCAACTCGCCCCGAGTCGCGCTAAGAGTGCGTCTGCGACCTCGTCCGAAGTCCGCGCAGCCGTATCGAACTCCACGACCTCATCGGACCACGCTGCGTAATCAGCTCCACGGCGCTGCACGTCCGACCAGGTCGGCTCGCCGACGTGTGCGAGTCCGCGATCCCTGCCGCGGAGCCTTCGCTCATGCTCCCGCGCATCGGAGATCATGAGGTACACGAACTCGATGCGTGCACCTGTTCGCGAGGCCGCCGTCCGCCATGTCTGCCGAGCCTCGTCATTGTCGTTGACCGCATCAACGACGACATCGTGACCGAGACGCAGATTCTGCTCCGCCATTGCACGCGCCGCCTCGTACGCCGCGACACCTACTTCCCAACCTGCCGGCAGACCGCATGCAAGGAGCGACTCCTCGACGGCGTCGATGGACAGGTGGACCGACCCCGTGCGGGCAGCGATGATCTCAGCGACCGTCGTCTTCCCCACCCCGGGAAGGCCGGAGATCATGATGAGATGCCCGGTCACGCGACCTGCAGCGGAGTAATAGCGGCGACCTTGTCCCTCAGCGCGCGGCGCTCAAGCCGAAGCTCGTAGTTCGACTGAAGGTTCATCCAAAACTCCTCGGACGTCCCGAAGAACCGTGCCAGGCGGATCGCCGTGTCTGCGGTGATTCCCCGCTTGCCGTGCACGATCTCGTTGATCCGGCGCGGCGGCACACCGATGGACACGGCAAGCTTGTTCTGCGTGATCCCGAAGCCCTCGATGAAGTCTTCCATCAGGATCTCCCCCGGATGGATCGGCTCAATCAGATCGGTCTCAGTGGTAGTCGACGAGTTCGACATCTTCTGCATCTCCATCTCTCCAGACGAAGCAGAGACGCCATTGCGCGTTCACTCGGATGCTGTGCTGACCGTGACGGTCGCCGGCCAGTTGCTCCAGACGATTCCCTGGCGGGATCCGGAGGTCTTCGATGTCCTTCGCGGCATGGATCAGCTCAAGCTTCCGCAGGGTAGCCCGTTGCATAGTCCGGTCAACACGCTTGACGTACTGCTCATGCCAGATGCGCTCGGTGTCCTTGCTGCCCAACGATCTGATCAGGACTCCAGCGGATGACGGAGCCCGTCAATAACGCTAGACGTTAAACCTGAACTCAACGACGTCGCCGTCCTTCATGATGTAGTCCTTGCCTTCAATGCGGGCCTTGCCGGCGGACTTGGCGTTGGCCACCGAACCTGCGGCGACCAAGTCATCGAAGCCGATGACCTCGGCCTTGATGAAGCCACGCTGGAAGTCGGTGTGGATGACGCCGGCAGCCTCGGGGGCGGTGGCGCCCTTGCGGACGGTCCAGGCACGCGATTCCTTCGGACCTGCGGTCAGGTAGGTCTGCAGTCCCAGGGTGTCGAAGCCGACGCGGGCCAGCTTGTCCAGGCCGGATTCCTCGATGCCGGCATCTTCCAGCATCTCGGCGGCTTCGTCTTCTTCCAGCTCGGCCAGCTCGGCCTCGAACTGGGCGTCCAGGAAGATCGCCTCGGCAGGGGCCACCAGCTCGGAGAGCTTGGCCTGCATGTCCTTGTCGGCCAGGCCTGCCTCGTCGGTGTTGAAGACGTAGATGAACGGCTTGGTGGTCATCAGCTGCATCGGTGCCAGCTCGTCCATGTCGATGCCGGCGGCCTTGCCCGCGGCAAACAGGGTCTTGCCGTCCTCGAGCACCTTCTGGGCTGCCAGCAGGTTGTCGATGAAGGACTTCTCGATCTTCTTGCTGCGCAACTCCTTCTCCAGGCGCGGCAATTGGTTCTCGATGGTCTGCAGGTCGGCGAGGATCAGCTCGGTGGCGATGGTCTCAATGTCCGACTCCGGATCGACCTTGCCGTTCACGTGGATCACGTCATCGTTCACGAACGCGCGGGTCACCTGGCAGATGGCGTCGGCTTCGCGGATGTTCGCGAGGAACTTGTTGCCCAGGCCTTCGCCCTCCGAGGCGCCCTTGACGATGCCGGCGATGTCCACGAAGGACACGGTTGCCGGCAGGATGCGCTCCGAGTTGAAGATTCCGGCGAGCACCTTCAGGCGCTCGTCGGGCAACGGCACGACACCCACGTTGGGTTCAATGGTTGCGAACGGGTAGTTGGCTGCCAGCACCTGGGCACGGGTCAGCGCGTTAAACATGGTGGACTTGCCGACGTTGGGCAGTCCGACGATTCCGATAGTAAGAGCCACGGGAGAAAATTCTACCTTTTACTAGTGATGAGCGCGCAATGGTGTACTGGCGCTTGAATTCTTAGGGTGAAGTCAGGCCTGCGGGCGAGCGTGGCCGCCCAGGGCACGATCCTCGTCCCCGGTTTCCTTGAGCTTGCCGCGGATTTCCTTGGGCAGCGAGAAGATGATGTCTTCCTGCGCGGTGGTGACCTCGGAAACGTCGGTGAAGCCGTACTCTGCCAGCAGCGCCACGACCTCACGGACCAGCACCTCGGGCACCGAGGCGCCGGAGGTCACGCCGACGGTGGAGACGCCCTCGAACCAGGCCTCGTCCACCTCATTGGCGAAGTCCACCCGGTAGGCGGCCTTGGCGCCGTGGTCCAGCGCCACCTCGACCAGGCGCACCGAGTTCGAGGAGTTCGCCGACCCGACCACGATCACCAGATCCGACTGCGGCGCTATGTTCTTGATCGCTGCCTGGCGGTTGGTGGTGGCGTAGCAGATGTCGTCGCTGGGCGGATCCTGCAGGTTCGGGAAGCGCTCGCGCAATCGGCGCACGGTTTCCATGGTCTCGTCCACGCTCAGCGTGGTCTGCGAAAGCCAGATCAGCTTGTCCGGATCCTTCACCTGGACGGTGTCGGCTTCTTCCGGGTTGTTCACGATGGTGGTCACTTCCGGAGCTTCGCCGTAGGTGCCTTCCACTTCTTCATGGCCTTCGTGGCCGATCAGCAGGATCTCGTAGTCGTTCTTGGCGAAGCGCACGGCTTCGCGGTGCACCTTGGTCACCAGCGGGCAGGTGGCGTCGATGGTCTGCAGGTTGCGATCGGCTGCGGACTGGACCACTGCCGGGGAGACACCGTGGGCGGAGAAGACCACCAGGGCGCCTTCCGGCACCTCTTCGTTTTCTTCCACGAAGATCGCTCCGCGGGACTCCAGTTCGGAAACCACGTGCAGGTTGTGCACGATCTGCTTGCGCACGTAAACCGGAGGGCCGTAGTGCTCCAGGGCCTTTTCGACGGCCACTACTGCACGGTCCACGCCGGCGCAGTAGCCACGCGGGGCCGCGAGCAGGACCTTGCGCTCGGATACCTGCGGGGAGGCGGCTGCGATCTCGGCCGGAGTACGGCGAACGCGTGGGATCCGTGGGACTGGCAGCGATACCGGAATGGAAGTGGAAGTAGCCATACCTCTAGTCTACGAACTGCATGCAAGTTAGCCCATGCTCATATGATGCGCGCCACCCTTTGTGCCCTGTGAGTTCCACCTCCACCGCCGCTTCCCACCGCTCAGCACGGCAGCGAGCTGGGCAGCTTGACGCTGGTGGTGAGAATCGAGCCGGCCGAATCACTGCCCCGGTAGGCCCGGCAGACCCCGATGCCCCGGTTGGCCAGATTGGCTTTGATCTGCCGCAGCGAATCCGGCGAGAAGCCGTACCACTGCATGTGCATCAAGACGGTGTCGCCGGGCGAGGCGGCGGAGGCCCTGGAAATGGTGATGGACTTGGATTTCACTTCCCAGTCTTCGGTATCCCGGGTCCAGATCCACATGGCCATGCCTCGGCTGTCGTACCCGCAGCGTACCGAGGCATCCACGGCACCGTAGGGCGGGCGCCCGAAATTCGTGTGCACGCCGGAACCGCTCAGCTGCGCCCCTACTTGCTGGCAGCTCAGTGGGCGCAGATCAGGGTGGCTGACCGAATGGTTGATCACCCACTGGCCCTTGGCGCGGGCCAGGCTGGCCAGATCCACCCCGTAGCGGGACTTGTAGGAAGACAGGCAGTCGCCCGTGGGAGCGAGCACCAGGCCGATATTGGCACTAGCCGCGTAATCGATAGCCGAACGGTATTCGCTCAGGGTGCGCGGGCAATCATCAAAGGTCAGCACCACCCGGGAAGTCCGGTTTGGTCCGCTGTACAGCGGAGCCGAGGGGGGCTTCGGATAGGTGGTGACATAGGTGCCACTGACCCAGCCGGTGTATCCCCCATAGCTGACCCGATACCAGCCATTCGAGGCGCGGGCATAGGCCGGCACAGGGCTCCCCTTCGGGATGGTGACCAGGATCCGGTAGCTGGTGGAGGTGCCGGTGCGCGTATTCAGGCTGTCAAGGGTTCGCACCGTGGCCGCCACGACGTAGTAATCGCTGACGTATCCGGTGCGCCCGTCATAGCTGACCTTGTACCAGCCATTTGATGCCCGGCCCAGCACCGGGACCGAGGTGCCTTTGGGCATGTTCACCAGAACCGAATACGAGGTGGAAGGTCCAGTGCGCAGGTTCAGGTTATCGGTGGTGCGCGCCCGGGCCGGCAGGTCGATGGAAAGCTCGGGGGCCACCGCGACACTTGCTGGCTGGGCCACCGGCGCTACGTTGCCCGCGGGCATGGCCGACGCGGCCAATGGAACCGATCCGATCATTAGTCCCACGGCCAGGGCCACCGAGCCCACAGATCGTGCGGTGGTGCGATTAAATGTTTCCCCAAACATGGCACTGCGTCCTTCTGAAATGCTTCCCCAATGCTCATCAGTGTCCGCGCACGCTCGACGCCGGGCAAGAGCAATATCAAGACTTAACCAAATTGTTGGAAATACCTTGCGCGGTGGTCATTGGCGCGGAAAATGACCACAAACTTCACCCGTTCCGTCACCATCGCTCCACTTTCCGCTTCCCCGGCCCTCCCCCGTAATTCCCTGATCTGTCGGTGCCATGCGGTAGTCTCACTTGTGCAGCAGCAATCGCGCCTGCTGGTGCCATGTTTCGATTCCCAAGGAGCGGCCCGGATGGAGCCCCAAACACCAGCGAGCTTGCCAAGCACCGCCGGGCAGACCACGGCGGAGAATCCTTGGCCGTTACGCATCCTTTCGGAAAAGCTCAAGATCCATATCGAGAATTCCCCGGTGGTCTGGGTGGAAGGCCAGTTGCTGGAAGCAAATGTCCGCAACGGACATGCCTACCTCACCCTGCGCGATGTGGACGCCGATTTCTCTTTCTCCGTCACCATCTGGGCCTCAACCATGCGCAAGCTGGATACCACGCCACAGGTTGGTTCCCGCGTGGTCGCGCAGGTGAAGCCAAGCTTCTATGCGAAGACCGGACGGCTGTCGCTGAACGCAACGGATCTGCGGCCAGTCGGCTTGGGTGAACTGCTCGTACGCCTGGAACGCCTTCGCCAAGCCCTGGGCGCCGAAGGTCTGTTCTCCCCCGAGCACAAGCGCGCGCTCCCGGTGCTGCCTGGCCGCATCGGCTTGATCACCGGACGCGACTCGGATGCCGAGAAGGACGTGCTGCGCAATGCCACGCTGCGCTGGCCCTCGGCGCAATTCAGGGTCATCAATACCGCGGTGCAGGGTGTGGACGCAGCCAACCAGGTCATGGCGGCGCTCAAGGAGCTCGATAATGACCCGAATGTTGATGTGATCGTTATTGCCCGCGGTGGCGGTGCACTGGAGGATCTTCTGCCCTTCTCCAACGAAGACCTGGTCCGCGCGGTCTTCGCCGCGCAGACTCCGGTGGTTTCGGCCATCGGGCACGAGGCCGACCGGCCCATCCTCGATGACGTGGCGGATTTGCGCGCCTCCACCCCCACGGATGCGGCCAAACGCATCGTGCCTGACCTCAACGAGGAATTCACCGGCCTGCAGCTGGCCCGCAATCGGCTTGAGCGCTCCATCAACAACCTGCTGGAACGCGAAGCCCAATTGCTGGCAGCCGTCCGCGAACGGCCGGTACTGGCCAATCCGCAGGTCATGGTGACCACGCGCGCCGAAGACCTGGCCAGGTACCGCCAGCGGTCCACCGACCTGCTGCATTACCGGGTGCAGCGCGCCCGCGACGAGATCACCCATTTGAAGTCGCAGGTCCGCGCGCTTTCGCCGCAGCAAACCTTGGACCGGGGCTATTCGGTGACGCAATTGGCCGATGGAAGCATTGTGCGCGAAGCCGCCGATGCGCCGGTCAACACCGATGTTTTCATCCGGTTAGCCTCCGGCCAGCTGGCCGCGCGAACCACCGAATCCATTCCCGCCGGCGATGCCGCGAACTAACTCGATACACTCTGGAGCCATCATGACTGCACAAATCCCCGAAGATATCGCCAAGCTCTCCTACGAGCAGGCCCGCGAAGAACTGCTCACCGTAGTCAACCAATTGGAAACCGGCGGAGTAGCCTTGGAAGCCTCGCTGGCTTTGTGGGAACGCGGCGAAGCGCTTGCGGCGCACTGCGAAAATTGGCTCAACGGAGTGTCGCAGCGCCTGGAACAGGCCCGCGCCAAGCAGGTTGGCGCGGACGGCGAATGACCTCGTAGCGGCGGCTACTTGGTAGCTTCCAGCCGGGCCTTTTCAGCGGCCACGTCGAAGTCAGCCTCGGGCCACGGCACAGTGATTCGCTGCAAAGTATCCAATAGCAGTTCAGCAACGCACAGGCGTGCCCGCCATTTCTGGTCGGCTGGAACCACATGCCACGGTGCGGTCTTGTTATCGGTCCGGTTCACGGCGATCTCGTACGCCTGCTGGTAGTCCGCCCACAGCAGTCGGTCGTCGATATCCCCGGGCGAGTACTTCCAGTGCTTGTCGGGACGGTCCAGGCGTTCGGCGAGCCGCTCATATTGCTCATCCTTGCTGATATGCAGCATCACCTTGATGGGGTGGATATTCTGCTCTACCAGTTGCTTCTCGAAGTCCACGATCTTGGTATATCGGGAGTCCAGGATCTCCGGGCTGGCTAATTGCTTGACGCGGGCAATCAGGACATCTTCATAGTGGGAGCGGTCGAAGACTCCGACTTTTCCCCTGCCTGGCAAGTGCTTGGTGATGCGCCACAAGAAATCATGGGCGGATTCTTCTGCCGTTGGCGCTTTGAACGCGTGGTGCTCGACGCCTTGGGGATCCAGCATGCCAAGGACGTGGCGAACTATTCCTCCCTTGCCCGAGGTGTCCATGCCCTGCAGGATCAGCAGCACCGACGGGGCTTCCTGGCCCTGGACCGAAGCGGCGAACAGGCGCTCTTGCAGATCCGAGAGCGGCTGGGCGATCTCCTCCATGCGCTTCTGCGTGGTCTTCTTATCCTGCGGCGCGTCCTTGGGCCACCAGTCAGGATTCTTGGTTGCCCTCTCGGAAAGCTTCAGACCTGGCTCGGCGCGCAGGGCTTCAATCAGGTTCGCAGGGTATGAGCTCACAACCGACTCCTTCTATGGACTTCACTACTGTGAATCTAGGTAATTGCCAGCGTTCTGGCAATAGCTGGCGCTGTCTCAAAGAAATCCGCGTGCCGGTCAAAAGGCCATGCCGTGACAAAGAAAAACACCACCGAACGACTCTAAGTGAGTCGCACGATGGTGTCTTCCACTGAGGCTAAGCGCGGGCTCGCCAGTCTTCGAGGAACTGTCCGATACGACCTACAGCATCGGTCAGGTCCCGCACATTCGGCAGGGTTACCAAACGGAAGTGATCTGGGCGCACCCAGTTGAATGCGGTGCCCTGGGTAATCAGGATCTTCTGCGCCTTGAGCAATTCAAGGGCGAACACCTCATCGTCATGCATCGGATAAACTTCTGGGTCCAGCTTCGGGAACATGTACAGCGATCCCTTGGCCTTCTGCACCGAGACACCAGGGATGGCGGTGAGCAGGTCATAGGCGGCATCGCGCTGTTCGAGCAGGCGTCCGCCAGGCAGGATCAAGTCGTTGATGGACTGGTACCCGCCCAATGCGGTCTGGATGGCATGCTGTGCTGGCACATTGGCGCACAGGCGCATGTTGGTCAGCAGGTTGATGCCTTCGATGTAATCCGCGGCCTGGTGCTTTGGACCGGAGATCGCCATCCACCCGGCACGGAAACCGCAGACACGGTAGGCCTTGGACAAACCGGAGAAAGTCAGGATCAGCACGTCATCGGCCAAAGAAGCGGTGTTGATGTGCTCGGCATCATCGTAGAGAATCTTTTCGTAGATCTCGTCCGAATACACAATGAGTCCGTGCTTGCGTGCCAGTTCCAGGATGCCCTCAAGGGTATCCTTTGGGTACACTGCACCGGTGGGGTTATTCGGATTAATGATCACGATGCCCTTAGTGCGATCAGTGATCTTAGCTTCCATATCTTCGAGATCAGGAAGCCAGCCCTCTTCTTCAGTGTTCAAGTAGTGCACCGGGGTGCCACCAGCTAGCGAAACCGATGCGGTCCACAGCGGGTAGTCTGGGGCAGGAATCAGGATCTCGTCCCCGTTGTTCAGCAGTGCGTTCAACGACAGCGTGATGAGCTCGGAAACGCCATTGCCGAGGTAGATGTCATCCACACCGATGGTCTGGATACCGCGGGTCTGGTAGTACTGCGATACTGCGGTACGGGCCGAGAGGATGCCCCGAGAATCAGAGTAGCCTTGGGCGTTAGGCAGGTTGCGAATCATGTCGACAAGCACCGCGTCAGGCGCTTCAAAGCCGAACGGCGCGGGATTGCCAATGTTCAGCTTCAGGATACGGTGCCCTTCGGACTCCATACGCTGGGCGTGCTCCAAGAGCGGGCCACGGATGTCGTACAGCACGTTGTGCAGTTTCGTCGATTGCTTGAATTCTGCCATGATTACACTTTCTCATGTCAGGTGTGCAGAACACACCTTATTACTCGACCGCCGTCGGGTGCGGCCGAAATCCTTGGGGGTCGAATTACTAGAGCAGTGCCAAGTCCTGCTACTCGATAATCCATTCCCAGCGGTTCGCCGCCTGCGCGGGCTTCATCGCCCCTGGCGCGTTGACCATTCGGTTTAGTTCCACTAGGGTCTGCTGAGATAGCTGCCCAGTAATTTTGTTCAATTCTCCACGCGCTTTGTTATTAACATTGTTGCTGGCCAGCAGCATGATTGGCTGCGAGTCAAAAAGTTTGGCGGTATCGGAGATGCTCTTGAATCCTTCATCGGATATCATCGCGTTGCCCGCGCTCATCGCAACGGCTCGGTCCACGGAGGCACGCAGTTGGGTCGCCAGGTCATCACTTTGAACCACGGAAAGCTGAGGCTTCTGGCAGCCTGCAATTTTCAAACCGCTTTCCAAGTTTGCGGTTTCGGAATCGTCGGTAATGATGGTGAGCTTTTCGCATGCTGAAGCTAGCGACGACAAGGAATCAACGCTATGGGTTTCAGCCTCGGCCGAGCTCATCACCAGGACTTTTCCTGAATCCGCGTTACTGAGGTCCAGGGCTTCGATGGAATCGTTCGAGTCGTTGATTTCCGAACGCAGGTTCTTTAGCTCATCGACTGAAAGTACACCGTCTTCGCCTGTGATGCTTGACGCATCCTTGGCCATGCTCAGCGCTTCTCCAGCGTAGTCCACAGCGATATCAGCTTCACCATCAAGTACTTGCTGGTACGGATCATCCATGGACTTGTTGATTTGAACCTCGAACCCCTTGGCCTTCAGCGCGTTTCTATAAACTTCACCCAGGGCCTGTTCCACCGGCTGGTCACCGCGCGCCAACTTCAAAACCACATTCTGGTCCGAAGAACCATCAGTGCTCTGGTCTTGGTCAGTGCAGGCAGTTAGAGGCAACAATAGGGCAACGCTGAGGACAGCAAGGCGGGAGGTTTTTCGCAAGTTCATATCCCTATTGATTCTATGGCAGGGTCTTTTGATTCAACGGCTAATCGCGAGGTGCGGTCAGTCGCAGAATGTTCTCCACCCGCTCAATACAATTCAACTGCTGAATTTCTTCACGGGTGAACCACGCAGCCTGGCTGGTAGAGCCGTTGACCTCATGACGTAATTCGCCACCGGTGAGCGTCGCACGATAGGTCACCGCCACAGTTTGCATGGGGTGCCCTTCACCCGAATAGCGTTTGGCTCCCGGTATCACCCCAGTGGTGACATCTAGAAGGGTAAGGTCCCCCACTGCATAGCCAGTCTCTTCATAGACTTCACGTTTGGCACCCTCGATAATAGGTTCGCCTAGATCGATGCCTCCACCAGGCAAGGACCAGCGAGGGATGAACTTCGGATCGCGATGGCGCATGTCCCAGAGCGTCAATAGGATCTTTCCATCGTGTTCCACCAAGCAGTAGGCTGCGAGTCTGGTATCGAAGAATTCACCGGTGTGCTCTGAACGTCGTGTCATATCCCCAATATATCGGTTTGTTCACCGTTATTTTCCCCATCAGTTAGGCCGTGAGCTAGCTTATTCGCCAAATATCCCACTGAAGTCTCCCGGATGTGATGAAATATTCTTATGTCCCAGCACTCAGAGAATTATTCAAACGTCGCTCTAGATGAAATCGATCGAATCATCATCGACGAATTGGTAGCCAATGCGCGTATCTCCAATGCAACGCTCGCTCAGCGGGCTGGCATTGCTCCTTCCACCGCTTTGCTGCGCACGCGTTCCTTGGTTGAGCGTGGCATTCTCACCGGTTACCACGCTGAAGTGGACCTTGGAGCGGTGGGGCGCACAGTTCAGGCATTGATCTCGGTGAAGCTTCGTGCTCATGACCGTGAGAAGATCGACACTTTCGTCGAACGCATTCCTCGCCTTCCCGAGGTCCTGTCAATGTTCCACGTTTCAGGTGGCACTGACTATCTTCTGCATATTGCGGTGGGTTCTACGGATCACTTGCGCGATTGGGTGCTCGATAACCTAGCAACCGATGAATCGGTGGGCCATACCGAAACAACACTGGTCTTTGCTCACCACCATGGAAACCGCGGGCCGCTACCTTCTGAAGACTCGATGAGTTAGTTAGCGTTTCTCACCAAAAGCATTAGATGCAGGGAAGGCCCTCACTGATTTTCAGTGAGGGCCTTCCCTGCATGCGAGTCAATGTTTTAGGCGCGACGGCGCTGCATCACGGCATCTAAGTTCAAACGTGGCTTGGTGTTTGAAACTGACAAATCAGCTGCAGGCAGAGTTCCGGTCACTGGTGCGACGGTCTCCGCAGCTGGCGCTTCAGGCTCCTTGGGAGCGGCTTCCTTGACGCTCTCGGCACGCTTGGCCGCTACTGAAGTCACGGCTGCACGCTCTTCCGCGGAAACCTCAGAAGCCAAACGCTTGGCATCTTCTGAAGCTTTCAGGCTGATCTGCTTACTTGGACGCAGTGGCTCTTCAGCTGGAAGTGGAGCCTTCTTGACACGAGGAGCAACAGTTTCATCAGCATTCTTTGTTGCCTTGGCGATACGCTCAGATGCTTCAACATAGGTTGGCTTCGGCACCCGGGTTGGAGCCCAAGTGTCGGGCTGCTTCACGCCACCATGACCATGCGCCACACGCAATGCTTCGGCACGAAGTTCCTCGGCGGTGATGGCTGGTGCACGGCGAGAAGATCCCGGACGAGCATCAAAGACTTCATCTGCCTCACGCTTACGGTTGATAACCTGATTAGCAGAATCTTCAAAGGCAGGGGTCTGCAAGGCTTTATGCCGGGTAGCTTCTAGGTGCTCTAACAGCTTGCGGTTGCGGTCACGCACAGCGAGCATACGCAAGGTAGCAAAGGACAGCACAGCAACTAGGGCGAAGATACCAACAGTACCGAAAGATAGTGCAGTGAATGGGGCCAGAACGACACCGATTACAGTCGCAACGACAGCCAGCGCGCCGACTAGTGCGACGGACAATCGGCCATAACGCACACGTATTTTGAGTTTGGTCGCAGCAACTTCCTGCGAAGCGCTCTGTGACGTGCCAGCCATGTGCGTCCTCCATCACCGATTGAGTCGGTCAAATCTCATAGAACCGAGTACGGCTCTTTCAAATCAACCCTATGCAACCTTTCTTGCGGTGACACGCACATATGTCGGTGTGTCTATAAGTTTTCGGCACTACTTTCAACGTTTTGCGGACTGTTGGAGTGAAGCAACACGCTTTTGGACTCAGCGTTCGTAGATGCGTTCGAGCATGGTGCTAGAAAGCTCTTCCCGATTCAAGGCAAAGGTTCGATGATCACGCCATGCTCCGTCGATATGCAAGAAGGCACGGCGCACTCCCTCGTCACGGAACCCTAACTTTTCGACCACCCTCAAACTGGGCCCATTTTCCGGACGGATGTTGATCTCCAGTCGATGCAACTGAAGATCAGTAAAACAATGATCAATCACCAGCGCACAAGCTTCTGGCATGAGGCCATATCCGGCATGATTACGGTCAATCCAATAACCGATGGATGCGGTGCGCGCGGCACCATAATGGACTGAGGACAATGACACCTGACCAATCAACGGTGGGTTGGATTGATGCAATTGTGGCAGGGCGATGGCCCATGAGTAACCGGTGCCCTCGCGAGCTGCTTGATCTTTGCCCGTGATCATTTGTCGAAAGGTAATCGATTCAGGTGGCCCCATCGGATTGGTGGGATCCCAGGGCTGCAACCATTGCGCATTGGCGTAGCGCAGGGTGATCCATTCGTTCTCATCACGCATGGTCAACTGACGCAACAACAATCGGTCCGACCTCAATTCGGGGACCAGCTGTGTGGCACGACGAGAGAAGAACATGAGCACATCGTAATACTCTTCCACCATTTAAACGCATTGCGTTGCAGGCCAGGTGCAATTCGTTGCGTTATGCGTAAGCTGGTGTCATGACTGTGAACCCTGCGAAGAATCACGACTCCCAAAAGAAGGCTGTACGTGCATCAATCCGCGCGGCCAGAGATCGGATCGAGGCTCGGTCGCGCACTGAATTAGGAGAAAAACTGGCCGACACAGTTCTTGGCTATCTAAGACAAAGCACCGGGATCGTTCGCAAGGTCGCAGCTTACATGTCCTCCCCCGGCGAACCGGAAACCCTGAAACTACTCGATGCTTTGGTAGATGAAGGCATCGAAGTCTTCCTACCGGTGTGCGAACCAGAATTCGCATTATCATGGGCCGCCTACGCCCCGGGCGTCGAGTTCCAGCGCAGTTCATTGGCTCCAGTGATGGAACCAGTCGGTCCACGGTTTGGCACCGAACTCTTTGACGACATCAATACCTTGATCATCCCAGCCTTGGCCATCGACGAGCAGGGGCTCCGTTTGGGACAAGGCGGTGGTTACTACGACCGGTTCCTACCATTGATCGCGGATTCACCAGTGAGAGTCGCGGCCGTTGTGTACGAGAATGAATTCGTTCCGGCGGGAACATTCGCTGTCGCGGAACATGACCAGCCCGTGGACTTGGTGTTCACACCGGAAAAAGTTCACCAAATCCTTTAGGTTTCCACGCCGCCAAGCTCCCCAAGCCTTACACACAATTCGTGGCTAATGAACCCGCGAGCGCGCGAGACACAGCTTGCATGGTGTCATGAGCTTATTCTTTAAAACCTCCACAGCACCCAGACCACCCGCTATTCCGAAACCAAAGATTCGTCCGGTACGTACTCGCAGTGAACTACTGAGGCGTTACCGAAAACCTCTCGCGATAGCCTTTGCTCTCCTAGCACTGGCTGGGGTTCTCAACGTTTTCTCTTCAGGCCAATTAACCCAACGTGATGTGGTCGTTGTCTCTAGTGATATTCCGGCGGGAAGCGAAATTGCTGCCAATCATCTATCGGTTCAAACGGTACGCCTAGACCCAGAGGATAACGAAGTATTTGATTCGCCTGAGCAATTGGTTGGTCAGCGTATCGCTGTCGGACTCAGCGCAGGGACGGTGATTCGTAAGTATGCGTTGGTCGGTGAACAACTACTGGCTGGCACCATCAACGGAACGGTTGCTGTTCCCTTACGCCTCAGCGATCCAGCCACGGTGACCCTGCTTCATCCAGGCCAACTCGTGGATATTGTCTTGACCACTGGTGACGGTTTTGACCGTGAGATTTCCTCCAGCACCATTGCCAAGTCAGTGCCCGTGCTCTGGGTGCCACAAAGTGCCTCCAATTCAGAATTTGGCATGCTCAATAGCGCCTCCCCCAGCGGCGAAGGAATCATCGTCGTTGCTGCGGCTAGCAGTCTCTCGGATGATCTTTCCGGTGCCGTGTCACGCGGGAAAGTTTCAGCGGTCCTAGTTAATTGAACGACCTGCTACCCCCAGTGCGGGGGTTTCTCGCGTTTCATGAGCTCGGCTAGGTCTTCGGTCGCATCGCCCCACTGTCGGGGGTCTTGGTCCTTCGCAACAAACTCGGCCAAAGGATCCGTACTACGTTGTGACTTGTTGCCAGTAGCAGCGGAAATCGTACCATCAGCTGATTGTGGCTCAGCCAGGGCTCGGTCCACCGATGCTGAGTGCGGAACAGGCGTGTAACTACCAGTGAGTTGCACGCGTTGTTCCAGATGCTGTGGCGGTGCGACAACGCGCGGTCGCTTACGACGACCGCGCGTTGGTTCTGATCCAGAGGTCATTACTTCTTGGACTCCGATTGTTCAGCATTTTGGCTTGCTGGTACCGGAGCCGGGGTGGCCGGCTTCGGCTCTTCAACTACCGCCTTAGAATCCTTTGCTTCGTTGCCCACGGCGACATTGTCATTTGTCGCTTTTGACTGCGCCTCAGGCTTAGGATCCAACTTGGACTTCGCGGACTTGAGCAGTCCGGTCTTTTCCTTTGGGGCTGGCTCAGTCGTGACATCCCGAGCCGAAACTGGTCGGGCCGCTGCCACAGCGCTACGCGAAGATGAGTCTTCGGCGGGTGCTGCGCTGGTGGACGGCTGCAGCTGCAGGGCCTTAGCCAGTCTTTCGGTCACCGATCCTGGGTCGGTGAAGACATCAATGGTCCACAATGGAACATAACGCCAGCCGTGCTTTTCGAAGAATTCAGGACGCAGTCGGCTACGTTCACGAACAGTAAGCTCAGCGTAGTGTTCGGTACCGTCGTAAACCACGGCCAGTGGGCGAATACCACTGTTTTCTGATTCAAAGACGTGGGCTGAGAGATCTAGGACGCCGCGATAATCTTCTGCGACGATAGCTCCGCGTTCGCGTAGGCGGCGGGCCAGATCAGAAACCAATGGATCAAAGCGTGGGTTTCGCATGGCGCTGACTCCTGAGTCACCAGCCTCAACGCGTCCAAAGAGTTCAAAGAACTGACGGGCTCCACGGTAGACGCGGTTCAGATCCACATCGCCCGGCAACAGACTGGAAACTAGGGTCATACGGCTACGTGAACGCGTCATCGCAGCAACGAAGAGCTGCTCGCCACCTTCACGAGACAAAGCACCAAATTCATGCAGCGTCTTGCCGTGTGGCGTGCGGCCGTAGCCCCAAGCGAAGATCACCGCATCTCGGCGCAAGCCAATCAATCGGTCCATGGTGGTCACCACGAACGGTTCTTGCTTAGAACGCAGGTACTCCATGGCGTACTTGTGATTTGGCAGTTGAACACGAATCGCTTCGGCAATGGCTGCCGCATGGCTACGGTTCGAGGCGATGACAGCCAGGGACTCGCGTCCCTGGTTCTTGAAGTGTTCAAAGACTAGGTCAACGACGCGAGCCACTTCGGCAGCAGTGGTCTGCACGCCGTCTTCGCTATTGGCCAGTGATCCGGTGGCATCAGGCACGTATACGCTACGCAGCAGTGGTGAATTTCCACTGATGTTCACGGCCATCGGCAAGCGCGAAATGCTGGAATCGTAATAAGTGGTGGACAGTTGTTCCACCAGTCCCTCGTCAATCCCCCGGTATACGGTGGACAGTGAACCAGAGACCAGTACCTTGTTGAGTGCCGAAAGCGCAGAGCGTTCCTGCTTGCGCTCCACCGCACGGGCGGTGGGGTCAACAGAAACTTCGAAGTGCTTTGGACCACCCAGCATCTCATCACCGATAGCAATGACCTGACTGGAGCGACGTAGCGCATCAAGGACTTCACGCAATGCCAGGTAGTTAGCCTCTAGGAGGATGACCGCATCAAATTCGGCGTCTTCTGGAAGGGCGCTACCTAACAGCAGCGGAGCTGAAACGATGACCGGGGTCAACGAGTTAGCAAGCGGTGCGCCTAGCTGCAAGAGTCCAGCAATGCTTGGGGCACCAGACTTCAGCATGTCGCGCAGGGTCCGCGAGCCGGCCCGATGATCTGCCAGAGCAGCTTTCCAATTGCGAGACAGGGCCCAGCGGATGCGCTGCGGACCGGCAGCGATGTGCGCACCATCGGTCAGACGGTAATCAGCCTCGATTTTCTCCAGTTTGGAGCCGTCGTTCATGGCCAGGAAGTCATCGCCGGAAATCATGGCATCCAGGACGGACTGCCACCATGCCAGTTCTAGTTCACTGTCAACAGCATCAGCATCGATCTCACGCTCGGCAAAGTCATCGAGCAAATCGCCTAAACCAGCTTCGGTGAGCTGTTCAGAGATCAGCGTACGCTCAGGCAGCTCACCCAAGTCTTCGCGACGATCCACCAAGGCGGCGATGGTATCGAGCAGTTCAGCGATAGGCATTTCGCGCAAGCGCGAGCCCAAGGCTGGTGGGAGCATGCTGGATAGCTTGTCGATGCGGGCTCCAGCGTCGTGATAGCCGGCTTCAACATCCAACAATCCGCCGGGAACCTGCGGGTTACGCTGGCTAGTAGCGATGGCACGCCAAGCGTCACGCTGCACAGACACTGCCTGCAGAGCTGCTTGAAGATCAGCGACATGCATGCCCGGGCGGACGTACTCCTTGGCAATCTTGCGTAGGCGGGAACGAACAATAGAGCCCATTTCGACACCGTGTTCGCGACGCCATGCACTGGTTGCGGTGGCAGCGATCAAATCATCGATGTCGCCTTCGAAGATGTCGGATTCAAACTTGTCCAACGAGCCACGTACGGCGACCAACAGCTGCAGCTGGTCGCCCCACTTGTCGTAGCTATCTTCTAGACGGATCTGCGACTGCTTGGCAATCTTCTCCATGTGTTCATGAAGGATCGGCAAGTCACGTCCCAGACCGCTGGCTAGGTTCAAAGCTTGTTCGGTTGCTTCAGCATTGCGTAGAGGTGCACCGTGCCATGGGCTGGTGGTGTGTGCCTTGGAGTAGGCGCCAAGCTGTGCCGCTCGCTTGAGCTGCGCGGCAACATGTCCACGCTGTCCCATGGAGTCTAGGACCGAACGCTTCAGGCGGACGGTTGTTGATGGTGCTGGTTCCAGTGCGGAGAGGCGTGCCAACTCCTGCATGGCCTGGTAGGGCGAGCAACCCCAACGGCTACGGACCGAGTGCAGGGACTTGACGTGTTCGTGCAGTGCATGACGCGATTCGCGCAGGCGCTTGAACATTGAACCCAGCTGCGGTTCTGTGGCCTTTTCATTGCGCAAAATGGCCTTGGTCAGCAAGGTGCGCAGTGCTTCCGGATCTTCGTTCGGTTCCAAAAGTAGGCTGGCGGCATCTACTTGCTGGTTGAAACGCTGCACAAATTCTTCGGCGGCAGAGCGCTGTTCGGCTATCACGAGGACACGCTTGCCCTGAGCGGCCAGTAGTGCGGCGGCGTTCAGTGCAGTTTGGGTTGCACCGGTACCGGCAGCAGCATTGATGGCTACGGATTCGCCGGCCGCAATGTAGTCCAGCATCTTCGACTGGGATTCATCAGCGTCCAGCAGGTACAGCTCTTCTTCTGGGTCGCGCTCATCCGAGGATTTGGCCAGCGTGGTGCTTCCGGTGTGCACCTTGCGAGTTGAAGGTTCGTCAGCATTCCCCGCTTGTTTACGTGGGCGGGTGCTGTCCTTGAGGATGTTGCGCACCCGACGCAGGCGCGAGCCGCCCTCTTCCGGAGCCTTGGACTCCTCCGACTTTGAGCCATCTGCTTTGGAGTTCTCGTCGCTGGCTGCATCGGAAGATTTCTCTTGATCCGATTTCGTCGCTGCGTCGTTGCCCGGCTTGGCAGCCACAAGCTTCGCAAGCGCTTCGGAAGTCTTGGAATCAGCAGCATTCTTGGCCTGCTGTTCGTTCAAATCTTGACGAATCAGTGCTTCAATCACCGGGTGCGAGCCAGTGAGCTTGGCCGGATCGGCAGGATCCATCAACTCGGAGAAAGTAGACAGTAGTAGACGGTGCCCGACGACAACGCCGGGGACCTCAGACATCTGATGGCGCAGGGCATCCATGCCACGCACCGGATCAAAGCGAGCAATGGAATAGGCAGCAGCATCTACCGCATTAACATCGACCTTGGCATCGTGATCTGCTTCGAACTGGCGCACGAATGCTGGGGATACGGTGGCACGACCAACTAACTGCAGGTCGTAGTCATCGGCATCCACGTGCTTAGTCAGGGTGATACGACCCAGCATGATCGGAGCGGATACCGGCTCGCTCTTGCCATCGTGGACCGCACGCCAGTTGGCGACACCGGCGGCTAGGTAGCCGACATCGATGCCACGCTCATCCCAGAGCTCACTGATCTTTGATGCGAGGGCACGAGCAGTGCGACGTGCTGTCGCATACTGTTCTGCGTCATGAAGCAGGGTGGATAGACGGGTACGTCGTCCGGCAAGAAATTGCGCCAGCCCCGAAGGGTTGGCGTGGGTGATGTCAATGCTGTTGGACGTCGAGGGAGCAAACCGCAAGGTGGTATCGGCACCCGCACTTTGTCCTAGGGATTTCACCCAGGTTGCTACCCGCTCGGCGGCAGCATTCTGTCCACTAGCCACGACAGTCATTCCCTTCACTGAACCGACCACTTTCAGGCGCACTACGGTGCAGATACGCCTCTTTCTAACGTAGTGCACAAGCCCTGAAGATCAGGGGTGCGAAACACGTTTTAACTGGGAGAAGCGCAACCGTTTGCTCTTTGTGTTGGCGTTCACGTGCCACAAAGCTAGATTGGGCTATTCGATGTCGTTTTGCGCAATCAGCGGGCGCTCTTTACCGCGTTTTCGAGAACTTATCCGCGCACTACTTTCAGGAGTCGGTTTTCTACAGGTAGCGGATATCCCCAAGCACAGCGACACTGTTCGCAGAGTTCAGGTCTGTCGTGTATCTGATGCGCAGTTGAGATACCTCCACCACCGTAGTTTCACGCCCACCCAGACCGCAGTCAGTGTTCCCGTTCTCCTCGTCCGACGGACCAAAGGATAGAGATCCATCCTGAATCATCTTGCCACCACCGCAAGCTCCCAGACCCAAAATAAAGTAATCGAGATGGCTACTGGCGATAATTTTCTCATTATCATTTGGGGTAAATATTCCCTATCCAGAGCTACTGATTTGGCATCTCATGACTCCGCAAGGGTACTAGGCAACGCATTGTTCGCGACAAAGACGATAAAAAAATTCCCCTGCTCTTCGCCACGAAGGTAGCGAAAAACAGGGGAATTTCAAGCTATGGGATTACTCCCACTCGATGGTTCCTGGTGGCTTGGAAGTCACGTCCAGAACGACTCGGTTAACCCCGTCGACCTCATTGGTGATGCGGTTGGAGATCTTCGAGAGCAGATCATAAGGAAGGTGCGACCAGTCGGCGGTCATAGCATCCTCGGAGGACACCGGACGTAGCACGATTGGGTGGCCGTAGGTACGGTGATCACCCTGCACGCCTACCGAGCGAACGTCGGCAAGAAGCACAACTGGCATCTGCCAGACTTCCTCGTCCAATCCTGCAGCGGTCAGCTCGGCGCGAGCAATCGCGTCGGCCTTGCGCAGGATGGAGAGGCGTTCTTCGTTGACTGCACCGATGATGCGGATACCCAAGCCTGGGCCAGGGAATGGCTGACGGCCAACAATTTCCTCTGGCAGACCTAGCTCGCGGCCTACGGCGCGAACCTCATCCTTGAACAGGGTGCGCAGTGGTTCAACCAGTTCGAACTGCAGGTCCTCTGGCAGGCCGCCGACGTTGTGGTGGCTCTTGATGTTGGAGGTACCTTCGCCGCCACCGGATTCCACGATGTCTGGGTACAGGGTGCCCTGAACCAAGAACTTCACTGGTTCACCCTCGGAGGCAGCTTCAGCGATGATCGCCGCTTCAGCTGCTTCGAAAGCACGGATGAATTCGCGACCGATGATCTTGCGCTTGGTTTCTGGGTCGGTGACACCGTCCAGTGCCGACAGGAAGCGTTCGCGTTCGTCAGCGATGTAGAGCTTTGCGCCGGTGGAAGCGACAAAGTCCTTCTCAACCTGCTCAGCTTCGCCTTCGCGCAGCAGGCCGTGATTGACGAAGACACAGGTCAGCTGGTCGCCAATGGCGCGCTGAACCAGTGCTGCAGCAACAGCCGAATCCACGCCGCCGGACAGACCACAGATAGCCTTACCGGTGCCGACCTGAGCACGGATGCGCTCGATCTGCTCATCAGCGATGTTGTCCGCGGTCCAGTCGCCATTCAGCCCTGCACCGTTGTACAAGAAGTTCTCTAGAACGTCCTGACCGAACTCGCAGTGCTTAACTTCTGGGTGCCACTGCACACCGTAGAGGCGCTTGGCCTCGTTAGCGAATGCAGCTACCGGAGCACCGGCGGTGGTGGCCAGCACTTCGAAACCTTCTGGGGCTACCGAGACAGCGTCGCCGTGGCTCATCCATACGGTTGGGGCCTGTGCGGCGCCAGCCAGGATCGAACGGGCTTCGCCCTCAAAGGTAGTTGCGGTGCGGCCGTACTCGCGCAGGCCAGTTTCTGCAACGGTACCGCCCAAGGCGTTAGCCATGGCCTGGAAGCCGTAGCAGATGCCCAAGACCGGCACGCCGGCTTCAAACAGGTCGGCCCCAACGGATGGGGCACCATCGGCGTAAACGCTGGAAGGACCACCGGATAGGATGATCGCTGCAGGGTTCTTGGCCAGGATGGCTTCGGTGGACAGGGTGTGCGGAACGATCTCCGAGTACACACGGGCCTCACGTACACGACGAGCGATAAGCTGCGCGTATTGGGCCCCGTAGTCGACGACCAGAACCGGCTTATGTTCTGGATTGAGGGGAGCAGTAGTCACCGTTACAGTCTACGCGGTTCATCGCATGTGAAACAGTCGGAGCGCTGTCATCAGCGTCACCTAGTGGCAAGTCATCGCCTCAAATCCAAGGCAATGACACAAACAGCGGGCGAACCAAGAGTTTTAGTTCGCCCGCTGGCAGTATTTTTATGACCCGGCTAGTACCGCTTGGCGGCCTTCGGATGGGCGGCCAATTCGCGGTCTACTTCTGCATGCACCTTGGACTCGGTATAGAAGGACAGGAATGGAACCACACCACCCAAAGCGATGGTCACGAAGCGCATGAATGGCCAACGCATCAGTGACCACAGTCGGAAATCAGAGAAGAGGTAAACCACGTACAACCAGCCATGCGCAATGAGTATGCCCAAGGAGAGGTTCGCTCCCCCGGTGATTTCTGCACGGTTGAATAGGCCCACAGAGTTAGCGGTGCCATCGACAAGAGTGCCACCGACAAAGAGTTCGAGTGACCAGAAGTATTTGAAGATCATCTCAACCACCAGTAGCAACAGCATCACACCGGTAATGTAGGCAAAGACCTTATAGAACTTTGCGGCGCCGCGGATCTGCGCTGGTGTGCCACCAAATTTCCGAGGCTTTGGTGCGGGAGCGGTGCTGGACATGGCTGGTGATTCCTTCCGAGTCATGAAAGAGGTCGGTGTGCGTGATGCTAGTTGTTGCTGTTTCCCGGTGGGGTTTGCTCGGGTCCTGCTTGGCGGGCTTGGGCGGCGCGCTGGGCAACCTCATCCAGATCCCGCTGATAATCGTCTTTCACCATTCGGTACCAAAGGAAGATCGCGAAGCCTGCAAAGACGACCCATTCAATTCCGTAAAAGACGTTGAGCCAGTTGATCTGAGCTTCCTGTGGCTGCGGTCCAACATAGATCATGTCGATACCAGGCTGTTGGACACTCTCACCCTTGACGGTTTTGATTTCGTGAGCCGAGATGAAGCCGTCGTACAGTACTGAATCCCAGATGTTTGCCAGCTGTGCTGATGCAATCGTGGGAAGAGTTTTACTACGTAAGTCGTGTTCGTTTTCCGGTCCCTCGCTAGGTAGCAATCGTCCGGTGATTTGCAGTTCACCCGTGGGTGCTGCAGATGGCGTGGTTTCTTCTGGCTGCCAGCCTCGGACGACAGCAATGCCAGCGTCTTGTTTGGCACCCTCAACCTTGAACTCGCTGATGACCCAGACGCCCTTATTGCCGTCTTCGATTCGGTCAGCGATGAGCTGGTCTGTCCCGGGAACGAATTCACCGGTAAAGGTGACGATTTGGTCCGCTTTGGTACCAAGAAGTTCGGTGCCGATGTCTTGGTGTTTTGTCAGCTCCACCGGCTTCTCGGTCTTATCAACCTTGACGATGGGTTCACTCTCAGAGGCACCAAACTGCCATCCGGAGAGGGCAACAAATCCGGTGGCGATGGCGAGCGCCGCTAGGAGGGCGCCGATCCACTTAAGCTTCAGAGCGGTTTTAAACACCCCTTAACCGTACTTCTATTTGCCGTAGAACTCGAAATGGTGAGGGGTGAGATTGGCCTAGCAGGCAACTTTCATCGAGAGGGGAACCATCCATGAACCCCAGTCGTTGGGACCTAGCATATTCTTTGATGCAAAAGGCTTCGCAATGCCCTGCGCCGTAATACACGAGTGGCTAGAATCTGACCGATTCCATTGTCAGATCCTAGCCACATTACACAAACCGCTTAAGACCAGACGTGACTAGCAAATAGGGTGTCAATGACTTCTTTCTTCTGCTCAAAGCTCAGTTCCTTGCCACTCATGTCGAGCACAATATTTCTCCAGCGTCGCCCGTCGTCTCCAAGATAGGTTGCGAACTGCTCAGCGGCACCTTGAGATGCAAATTGGAGGAAGTTTCCATTTGAAGTCGACCATCCTTCAACACATTGGTCAGTTGAACACAATTCTTTAGTGTTTTCTTGCGGGCTAAGGGACTCACTACCCGCGAGAACGTCCTGCAAGTTACTCGTTTGATTACGCCCTAGCCCTCCTGATAGGTACAGAGCGCCAGCAATGACTGTTACTGCCAAGACCACGACAGAAATGAGTAGCCCCGTTTTCTTGTTGGGCGATTTCGTTGTAGCCGATAGTGACATCTATAGCCTCTGTTCTAATGTCTGGTGACTCTTCCGAGCAACGCCTTCTTTGCCGCACGCCTGAATCCAGCAATTCCTCTCGGAACAAAAACGCGCATAGCATTCGAGCCCTTAATTGCCTCGTCGACATTGAGCGCCGTCAGCGATTTCGGGTGAAATTGCGCCAGCTGTTCTGCCAAGATCATTCCCTATTTCTAGCTCAGCAGCACTTCCTCAGAAGCATCAGACTAGCATTGACGTGGCGCAATTAAGGGTACTTAATCAAAGCAAATGGCTTTTATTTCACAAGCAATCCACTGATTCTAGCGATATTTTTTCATTAAGATTCCGTGGCGTGAGGAGAACGTATCTACTTAGTTGCACATAATTGGCTCTGAACGGCCGTTGCCATGCGACATGTACAGATAAGGCCTGCTCCTCCACGGGAAATGGAGGAACAGGCCTTGACGCAAAAAATCAGTCGCTTATTTAGGCTCGAAAACGGTCAGACTCGTATGGAGACATTACAACGTCTACACGCTGGAATTCCTTCAGGTTCGAGTAACCGGTGGTTGCCATCGAACGGCGCAGGGCACCGACAAGGTTCGAAGTGCCGTTGGTTTCATGCGATGGACCGTAGAGAACCTTCTCCAAGGAACCAACGGTGCCAACCTCGGCGCGATCGCCACGTGGGCTAGCCTCGTGCACTGCTTCCATGCCCCAGTGGTATCCGGCGCCCGGAGCTTCTTCGGCACGTGCTAGTGCGGTGCCAAGCATGACTGCGTCGGCACCCATGGCGATAGCCTTAACGATGTCGCCGGAGTTGCCCATGCCTCCATCAGCGATGACATGAACGTAGCGTCCACCGGATTCTTCGATGTAGTCACGACGTGCAGCAGCAACATCAGCAATAGCAGTAGCCATTGGTGCGTGGATGCCGAGAGTGCGACGGGTCGTCGAGGAAGCTCCGCCGCCGAAGCCCACCAGAACACCGGCAGCACCGGTGCGCATCAGGTGCATTGCTGGGGTATAACCAGCCGCGCCACCCACGATCACCGGGACGTCGAGTTCATAGATGAACTGCTTGAGGTTCAATGGTTCAGTGGTCTTCGAGACGTGCTCGGCCGAAACAGTGGTGCCACGAATGACAAAGATATCAACGCCAGCTGCCACTACGGTCTTGTAGTGCTCCTGGGTGCGCTGCGGAGTCAACGAACCAGCAACCACAACACCGGAATCGCGAATCTCAGAAATGCGCGAGGTAATCAGTTCTGGCTGGATTGGTGCCGAGTACAGTTCCTGCAGCTTAGCGGTGATCTTAGGATCATTTCGCGTAGAAGCTTCCGACTTCAGACCAGCGATTTCAGCCAAGACGGTTTCTGGGTTCTCATAACGGGTCCACAGACCTTCGAGGTTTAGTACACCCAAACCGCCCAGCTTACCGAGGGCAATGGCAGTGGCTGGTGAAGTCACTGAGTCCATTGGTGCGCCCAGGATAGGGGTTTCAAACTGGAATGCGTCAATCTGCCAGGACACCGAAACGTCCTTCGGATCACGAGTACGGCGATTCGGTACGATCGCTACGTCGTCCAGGGAATATGCCTTATGTGCCCGCTTGCCGCGGCCGATCTCAATCTCGTTACTCACCTAACTAGGTTACCAACTCTGAGGCGATTTCCTGATTTTCATGGAGCCAGCGGCACCGGGCATGACGTAAAACCCTGCCTCATGATGTTCTTACACATCATGAGGCAGGGTTTGAAGAGTCTGAACTTGAATGACCTAAGCCTGCGTAGCCAAGGATTTAACGGTGTCTGCCAAAGCAATTGCAGCCTTCTCTTCAGCCTGGGCGATTCGTTCAATCGCATCGGCCATTCGAGCAAACATTGCGCTACGCTCATCAACGGTGACCTCTGGATCAACCAGTTCTGCAAAGTCATCCCACTGCTGGGCTAGCTTCACGTAATCTGCACTATGCTCACCTAGGGCTGAGAGGCCGGGCAGGCCCGAAACTTCATCAAGGAATTCTGCGTAGAGTCCGCGCAGCGCGCCCTCCCCACCAAAACGAGTGTCGGTAAGGAATCCGGAAAGCTGATTCATGCCACCAGCCAACCGTGCAGGTTCGGCAAACATGCGAGTCCACCCAGTTTTGGTAGTCGTATCACGCAAGCGTTCTGCAAAGGTACGCATACCAGCGATTCCAAAGTTCTTGGCGAAGTGCGCCGGAATCCCTGATAGTTCACGAGTTCCAAGAAGACGGGAGGTAGTTTCTTCAATAGTTTCTAACGTATTGGCTACCAGAACTTCCACCTTCGGCGAGCGCGTAGATGGCACCCAAGCTTGCCAGTGCTTTTCCTTCTTGCGCTTGGCACGGGCGAAAGCCAGGTCTGCCGGGCTGATAACATTCAGCATTCCCGAACCGTCATCTACCAGCAGATCATCTTCATGGTCTCCAACGACCGCAAGATCAATCGTTTCGGCTTCGTCCACCTCGTTGCCATCAATCCATGGCAGAGCGTTGATGGCAACCCGGACAACAACGGCGCGACCAGCGTCTAACGCCGCGTCCATGTATTCGACTGCTTTCTGTGCAGAGCCCGTGGTGCGTTCGTTGATTTTGGCACCGCAGCGAGCCAGCAGGTTTTGCGTGTATGGCTCCGGGTGAGCACGGGTGACCAGAGTGGCGGTGGTGGTTTCTTCGTATTCAAACGTGAAAACCATGAAGCCGATGCCACCAGCAAGACCTGCCAGTAGCGCCTGGCTCAACGGAGCCCCGGTAACAGGGTTGGTCACGCCGGCCTGAACGAGAACGCGATTCCAGAGTGCAGCATCGTATTGGATGACATCCTCGGGAGCTGGGTACTCCGGCAGCTCATCTTGAGGTGCTGGAGCAGCAGGCTGGGCTGGCCTGGCAGCTTTGCCCTTGGCCTTGGCTTCGCGAGCTTCCTTGGCATAGTCGCGAGCGGCAGCGGCACGGGCAGCCTTGGGGCTTTCTGGTTTGCCGGTGAGGATGTTCTTACGCGCGGTGGTGTAGCTCTCCCCCGTGCGCGCCATGCGTTCGCGTGCTTGCTTCTTCAGGTTGGCTGGCTGGCCCAAAATAATGTCCTTTATCTGCGGTCGCGCACAGTCGGTTAGTTCCCGCGCCGGTCGGTGCTGTCTGTGCCTTATTCTACGCGGGAGCGGCAGACTCTCTGGTCTCTAAATATCGTGATAAATATCAGGCAAAAACTCCATATGTTCACCCCGGCGCTCATTAGAGAACGTTTTGGAAACGGAAGCATCGCTCGAAAGTGCGAATACTCCGAGGGGGTATATGTCTGCCTGTTCGGCCGTACCGACAGATTTGCCCTTACTTCTCTATCGGTCATCCTGCACCTTTTACTCGGACAACGCTTCGTCGGTCGCTTCGTGCAAGGTAGGCACAATCCCGGCATCGTTCGGTTCACGTTCTAGGTGAGTAACCGGGAGACCACGGAGAATGTCGATGGCCAGTACGCTAACAACCTCTCAACTTAACCGGTCACAGCCCTTGGTAGGAGTTCTCACAAGGCCGCTTGAAATTGACGAGTGCCAAGGCTCAACTATTCTTAGTGCCATGTCAGTGAACGCTTTGCGTTCCGCCTATACCATTTCGGAGAGAATGATGAACGAAGAGGAACTGCCACGAGCCCACGAGAATTTCATGCGCCACTTCACCGCAACATTCTACGAAGACGAGTCCTGCGAGTTTGCCCCGTTCGGTTCCGACGAGGGCTGGGATACCCTTCAAGAGGCTACCGAAAACCGCAATGAGCTAAACAGCGGTTCTACTGTGGCGGATGTTCTGGAAATCACCGAAGCCCCATATCGGGCGAATGGGGCAAAACCCCATCAGCAGAAGAATGGTACGAGGACGCGACTTTCGTCGTTGCGGCCGCGTTCACCTTGCTTCGACTTACTGGTCAGATCGATGAAGCCGGGCGCGTTCGTGCGTTGGAGGCATTAGACATTCTCATCGAGTTCTTCGGTGATGAGCCCGAGCTGTTGCAGCAGAAAGAAGATCTTCAGAGCTGGAAGAGCTGACCCCGAGATCAAGGGATTGGTCACGTAGTCGAAGGAGGCAGGAGGGTGTCGCATAGTTGGCGGGTAATAAACCTACAAAGTGCGACCCGCCCGAAACCTGCAGAGTCATCCTTCCCCTCACTCTGATTTATATCAATAGAATCTTGAGCCGCGCACCGACGCCAGAATAGTTAGATTCAGGGTCGAACTAGCTCACTAAGAATCAAAGCTAGGATTTCCCGTGATACGGGCAATCGCAGCCCTGATTTCCTGTGGGTCGCGCGGCTCTGAATCAAGTGCCCGATGGATGGTGACTCCTTCAATCATCGCGTCCAGTAAGCGGGCGGTCAGTGGATCAAAGTGAAGCTCGAGCGCAATACGACTGCGTCTCATCCATTCACTAGTGATGGAACGAAAAGTGGTGTCACGCGTGGCTAGGGTATAGAGCTCATGGGACAGGATCAACTCATCGTCATCACCGCTACTTGCTTGAAGGATTCTCTCGAAAACTTTTTCACACGCTGATTGTTTGTCAGTCGCTGTAGCCATGGAACGTTCGAATTCACCGCTCACTCGAATTGCCAGGTTGGTAAACGCACTGTGCAAGAGGTCTTGCATTCCGTCAAAGTAGTAAGTCATGGCACCAAGTGGGACACCTGCCTGAGCCGCAACTTTTCGATGTGAAGTGCCGGTCACTCCGGACTGTGCAATAACTATCAGACAGGCATCGATAATTTTGTCGCGGCGTTCAGGATCATTACGGCGCCCGAGTCGTGATCCGGTGGGCGGATGTTGAGAGGACATCTACTTATCCAATTGTCCTGATAACTCGAGCTGGATTACCGACAGCAATGACATTTGCTGGAATGTCCTTGGTGACAACAGCACCGGCACCGATCACTGAGTTCTCACCGATACTCACGCCAGGGCACACAATCGCACCACCGCCGAGCCAGACATTGTCTCCGATAGTGATCGGCTGGGCAGCTTCTAATTTGTCACGCCGAGGCTGTGGATCAATGGGGTGGGTGGGGGTTAGCAGTTGAACGTTCGGTCCAATCTGGCAGTCCTCACCGATAGTAATGGTGGCAACGTCTAATGCGGTGAGGTTGAAATTGATGAAGGTTCGCGCGCCGATGTGTAGGTTTTCACCGTAATCCACGAAAAGCGGCGAGTTGACGTGTGCTTCTTCGCCTAAAGTTCCGACAAGCTCCTTGAGGATTTCGCGTGCCTGTGGATCTGCAGCAACTACGGCACGGTGGTAGGCATCAGCTAGCTGAACCCCACGTTGCTGGAGTCTGGCATTTTCGGGATCATCAGAAATATAAAGATCCCCTGCGAGCATTCTTTCTCGGTTGCTTCTCGGGTCACCTTCAAAATATTTCTCAGTCATGCCAGAAAATATACACGACATTTGAGTACGTTCGTACATATACTTGGAGAGGTCGTCCAGACGGTGACGATTCCCATCATCTTCGAGGTTCCGTGAAGGACGCCAGCACTTTATGTACTCAATCCTCTTGACCATCATCTATATCGCCTTCATCAGCCTCGGACTACCGGACTCGTTAGTTGGCGCCGGCTGGCCGGCCATGCATAAAGACTTAGATGTCCCGCAATCCTTCGCCGGGATAATCACGATGGTCATCGCCATCGGCACCATCCTTTCCAGCCTGGCTTCCGAACGCCTGACTCGCCGATTCGGCGCAGGATTGGTCACGGCAATCAGCGTCGGACTGACCGCCACCGCATTATTTGGTTTCTCATTCTCTGACCAGTTTTGGATGCTCTGCCTATGGGCGATTCCATACGGCGTTGGGGCTGGCGCGGTTGATGCAGCCCTGAATAACTATGTCGCCCTACATTATGCGGCGCGCCACATGAACTGGTTGCATAGTTTCTGGGGTGTAGGTGCATCGATTAGCCCCTTGATCATGAGCCATGCCCTAACCTCAGGGATAGGATGGCCAGGAGCCTACAACATTGTGGGAATTATCCAAGCTGTCTTGACCGCAGCTCTGCTCTTCACCCTGCCACTGTGGGGCAAGGTCAATACCCTGCGATCCAAGGAACACCAGCTCACCGAGGTGAGCACAGATAGCCAGGCTGTTCCATCACAACCACCAGCGTCCGGCCATGTTCCGCTGGCCAAAGCGCTCAAGATCCCTGGTGTCATCCTCATCCTGACAACATTCTTCGCCTACTGCGCTTTGGAGAGCACTTCCATCTTGTGGTCATCCACTTACCTCGTGAGTGCCCGCGGCGTATCCCCTGCTACCGCGGCCGCTTTTGCTTCTTTCTTCCTCATAGGCATCACCCTTGGACGATTCCTCGCTGGAATCGTTGCCGACCGTATTGGCGACAGGAATCTCATCCGCGGCGGTTTCGTTTTGGTGGGGGTCGCGGGCGTCATGATCTTGTTACCACTGGGAACTAATGCCGTGGCGCTCGCCGGGCTAGCTATTGCTGGCTTAGGTGCCGCACCAATCTACCCGGCGATCATTCACTCCACGCCGACCAACTTTGGACGCAACAATTCGCAAGCAATTATTGGTATTCAGATGGCTTCTGCCTACGTTGGTTCGACGCTGATGCCACCACTGTTCGGAATTGTCTCCCAGTGGGTGGGGCTATGGATCTTCCCGGTCTTTGTACTCGTCTTAGCGATCCTTGGAATACTATTCAATGAGCGACTAAATCGTCGGGTCGATGCCCAACAAACGCCCATTAGAATTTAGCGAAGGAGCGGAGCCATTGCAGAGAGCCCCGCGTAACCTCGGCCGATACCAGTCGCTAAGGAATTCACTGAGAACTTTGTTTCGCCACCGGTCTCGTGGGTTTTGGCTGCTGCCGTTGGTTTATGTGCTGGCCATGGCATCCATCGCCTTCTGGCCAGTCCCGGTCGATTCTGCTGCCGGGTCTCAGCTAGCGTCGGCATTGAGTTGGCTCCACGCTCATGGAATCCCAGCGTTTGTAAATTACGAATTTGTCGAGTTCGCTGCCAACGTCATTTTCTTCATGCCATTAGGGCTCATTTTGAGCTTCGCACTACACCGCTTTTGGTTTGCTTGCGCGCTGGGGCTTGCCACTTCTGCCCTCATTGAACTTGGACAGCTCTTTTTCCTACCCAACCGCTATGCCACCCCCACGGACGTCGTAGCCAATACGTTGGGAGCCTGCCTTGGCGCGGGTCTCTGGCTAGTCGTAAGGAAGATTTCTCAGCGCTAGCGGATATCGATATTCAGAATTCGCGGTAGTTGCTGTGACAGCTTTTGCACCACGCTTACTCTGTTCACGGGCAGCAATCGGCCTTAGCCTCCGGTATTGCTGACTCCTTCCGTTCCCCAAGCCGTCGGTGGGCGCGTCATCCATGAGCCACCCTTGCGAGGCTCAGCTCATGGGTATCGCGCTCGTCGCGCGAGCGGAAAGGTAGGTGATGATCCATGAAGAAGCGCAAGAAGTGCCCCAAGACTTGCGACTGCAAGCCAAAGGCCACGAAAGTCCAAACGCTCACCAGTGTTTCGAGACTTATCGTGACCCTCTTGAGGCGCATTATTGAATTCCTCTAAATGGTTCACCATACGGCCACGGAGTTCAGTGCAGGAGCACTGGGCTCCGCCCCATTTAGAGGTGGCTACGAAGGATTTGGTGCCACCGAATCCCACGACGCTCCATCTCTGAAACGCAGTGCCATTGTCTCACTTAAGCGTCAGGGGCGCTAGGCGCTGTGGATCTGCAAGCTCCGTGACAGACAGTCTCAAGGCCCCCACGTTTGAAGGTTTCTCGTTTAAGACAAAAGTCCCGTCCGGAATAACGCCTAAGCGTTATTCCGGACGGGAAATTTTCAGATGCGTTTAGCGCGAACGGTAGTTCGGTGCTTCGACAGTCATCATGATGTCGTGTGGGTGCGATTCCTTCAGACCGGCTGCGGTGATGCGAACAAATTTGCCGCGAGCCTTCAGTTCAGGAACGGTGCGACCGCCAACGTAGAACATAGTCTGACGCAGGCCACCGACCAACTGGTGGGTTACTGCGGACAGTGGGCCGCGGTAAGGAACCTGACCTTCGATGCCTTCTGGGATCAGCTTCTCGTTGGAAGGAGCATCTGCCTGGAAGTAACGGTCCTTGGAGTAGGAAGTGTTCTTGCCACGGGTTTCCATAGCGCCCAGCGAGCCCATGCCACGGTAAGCCTTGAACTGCTTGCCACCCATGAACACCAGGTCGCCTGGGGACTCTGCGGTACCTGCCAGCAGGGAGCCGAGCATAACCGAGTCAGCGCCGGCAACCAGTGCCTTGCCGATATCGCCCGAGTGCTGCAAACCGCCATCGGCGATAACTGGCACGCCAGCTGGGATGGCAGCCTTAGCTGCTTCGTAGATCGCGGTCACCTGTGGAACGCCAACACCGGCAACGATGCGGGTGGTGCAGATGGAGCCTGGGCCCACGCCAACCTTGATCGCGTCAGCACCGGCATCGATGATGGCCTTGGCACCCTCAAAGGTTGCTGCCTGTCCACCGATTACATCTACGTGGGCAGCAGCAGGATCCTTCTTCAGGCGAGCGATCATGTCCAATACGCCCTGGGAGTGACCGTTAGCGGTATCAACCACCAGTGCGTCAACGCCAGCGTCGATCAGAGTCATGGCGCGCTCGTAGCCTTCGCCGAAGAAGCCAACGGCTGCCGCTACGCGCAGACGGCCTTCGTCGTCCTTGGTGGCCAGTGGGTACTGCTCAGCCTTGTCGAAGTCCTTTACGGTGATCAGGCCGGTCAGCTTGCCCTCGTCATCAATCAGCGGGAGCTTCTCGATACGGTTCTTGGACAATAGTTCGATGACCTTTTCTGGAGCGACGCCCTCCTGGGCAGTCACCAATGGCATGCCGGTCATGACTTCGTAGACCTTGGTGGTCATGTACTGTTCGCGAGGAACAAAGCGGGTGTCGCGGTTGGTGATAATACCCAACAGCTTTCGGTTCTCATCAACCACTGGCAGACCGGAAACACGGTACTGAGCGCACAGCTCATCCCATTCAGCCAAGGTCGCCCCTGGGTTCACGGTGACAGGGTCGGTGATCATGCCCGACTCGCTGCGCTTAACCTGGTCAACCTGCTTGGCCTGGTCTTCGATCGAAAGGTTGCGGTGGATCACGCCGATGCCGCCCTGGCGTGCCAGAGCGATAGCCATAGGAGCCTCGGTGACAGTGTCCATCGCTGCCGAGCTGATTGGCACCTGAATGTTGATGCGCTTGGTGAAGCGGGTGGTGGTGTCAGCTTCCGAAGGGATCACATCCGTCGGGCCAGGCAACAGCAATACGTCGTCGTAGGTGAGTCCTTCAAATGCAAAGGGGTTGAACTCAGTCACGTAGGAACCTTTCGGGGCGAGAACGGAGGTTGATTAAATGGTAGAGCCCTTTTGGCCTTGCAGTTATTCCCTTGCGGGACACTGTGTCCAAGCTCATGCCACACCAGGTCTCCAGCGGGACTTATTTCCAGCCAGTGGCCTCTCTAAATGCATCCGCGAACTGACGCTTAGCGCTGAGCACAAACGTCTTGGATAGATGAGTGTCATCTAAGTACACCGATACATTACCGATCACAGCTTTGCAGACCCCTTGCGGGCAGAGCAAGCCCGTCATGTCTAATGACACCACTTGGTTCCCGTAATCGTGGTCCGCTAGGAACTCTTGAACCGGGTTAACCTGTGCCAACAGCTCATGCGCGGGGGCATCACATGCTTGAAGATTATTGGCGTTCGAGTCCACGCACTCGGGAATGGAATAGGTGAAGCGCGGGGTGTCACGCATCGCGATCACCTGGCTACCCTCATCTAGGAACGGCTGAATCGCCTGCGCATAGTTATCCACCATGACTTCCTGCTCCCCCGGGCTACGCAGGTACTCATCCGGATCCGCCACCGTTTTGCTGGCGTTCGTCAGCAGCATCTTGGGCGCCAAGTTGGTGATATATTCTTCGGCTGCTTCTTGGAAATCAGCACATTCGGGATTTTCGGCGTCAACGGTGTAGCCGTATCGGCACCCCGGGTGGTACACGAGGATCCAGCTACCACCAGATTCTTCAATGGCTGCAGCGGCCGCTGAAGACCAATGCTGCATATGCGAATCGCCGAGCATGACCAAGTCCGGGGAACCATCAAAGTTTCCGCCCTGCTCACAGAACATGATCCGATCGTCCTGCGGATCATTCGATCCGGCACAGGAGTTGCCGGGCATTTGCCATTCATCTTCGAGCTCCGTGCCCAATGGTAGGGTCAGCGCTGCGGGTGAAGGATCCCAATCATCGCTGACGGTTGCGCCGGGGTTATCGGTGACAGTTTGTGAGGCCGCTAGGGCGCGACGGTGCTCCACATTGTTTTCCCAGGCGGTGACCGCCAGGCTCGCGATTCCCAGGCCAATGGCTACCACTGCGATTTGGCTGATGGCTTTCAGTCCGGCTTGAGGCATCCAACGGGGGAATCCAAAACTCTGTTGCCACGCAATGACGGGTTTCTCGATGAACTTGGTGGTGCACCACGAGGCGAAGATCGCGGCCGCAATGAGCAGAGATCCAGCAAGGAATGATGCATGTTCCTTTTTGGTGAGCTCAAGATAGAAGACCAGCATTGGCCAGTGCCACAGGTACATACCGTAGGACAGGTCGCCGAGCTTCACCAGCGGTTTCAGCGACAAGACTCCCGAGGGGTTAGCCCAAGCGCGGCGTGCCGGAGCTGCAATGATCAAGGCTGCAGCGACAGTAGGGATCAGAGCCATGAATCCAGGGAACTGTCCTTGGACATCCAAGACCGCGCCACTACCGATAATGGTGAGCATCCCGGCCCAACCAGCGATGCGTCGGATCTTCTCTGGCAGGGTCGAAATCCACGGCAAAGCCAGGGCAAGTAACGAGCCGAGGGCAAATTCCCACAGTCGTGCGCCGGTATGGAAGTAGGCGACCTGCTGATCATTGGCGGTGATGTTGATAGAGAAAACTAGCGAGCAGACAAAGATGACTGCAAAGAAGGCTGAGGCCACCCAAGCAAAATTGATGCGCTTGAAGAATAGCTTCCACACCAGAGCACTGACGGCGAGCACCACGGGCCAAAGGATGAAGATCTGACCTTGAACGGAGAGGGACCAGAAGTGTTGGAGGGGTGACGCCGATGAGGTGTTGAAGTCGTAGTAGTCGACCTGATGATTGGCCAGATACCAGTTCTGTTTGTAGAACAGCGAAGCCGTGGACTGATCGATTAACTCCAGCCAACGGTTACTTGGCAAGAGGATCCAGGCGGCCACCACGACGCTAATAATGACTACTGCAGCTTGGGGTATCAGCCGCGAGAAGCGGTGCAACCATCCGGTGATTAGTGGTGGACGTTCACCACGAGAAATTCGCCGAGCGGTGGAAGAGGTAAGGAAGAATGCGGAGAGCATCAAGAAGATGTCCACTCCCCCGGAAACCTTGGAGAACCAGATGTGGTAGCACATCACCAACAGCACTGCGAGGGCTCGAAGACCCTGCAGGTCGACCCGGAAGTTGGCACTGTCAGTGCTTTTTCGAGGCTGATTGAGGGTGGGAGTCACAGGTAAAGCTTCCGTCGGGAACTCGGGCGGGTCCTCCGCGTTACAGATCTTTGACACGTCAGACAACCAGCGATCTTATCAAGAGTGCCTGAGAAGCGTTCACAGACTAATAGTCAGCAATCCTCATACTTCAATTAAATTCATGGACTGTATTGCACTGACTTGCGCATGAATATCTGTGTTTCGACGCGAACAAGATCAGTAATTTTCGGCGCGCCACCAAAGCCAGTCTCTCGACCTGCGATTCAGCATGACTCTAACAATTCAAGATGGAACGGAGAGCCGGGCAAGACCGAAAGTATCTTGCCCGGCTCTACCTATACCCTGGTCTTTACCAGAACGACCCGTCTATCTCTACCTCGAATTCATCACCTACGGCATCCTTGAGTGCTTGCTGCAATTCTTCAGCCTCAATTCGATGTGTCGAGCCCATACCGTTGTGTTTCCATCCTGAAACCTCATCAAAGTTATCGATGAATCGCTGGTTCCAGCTACGAAGCCTGAGTTCAATGTCGTGCGGGATCATTGGCAGTGGATCACCAGTAAAGTACTGCGGATTATCCGGATCAATCACCGGAACAATATCGACCCACTGAGGCACGATAAATAATGTTCTTTTCATAGCGGCTCTTCTAACGACAATTGGGGGCTCCCGTTGGGTAGGAGGTGATCAAGGTCTTGGTTGTCTGAGATACGACGACAGTTGGGCTAAAAGTTACCTTTTTTGTACGCGATGAGTTGGTCAACACAATTGGAGTGCTGTAGCAAAGCTTGCCTGCACCAGCGTGACGAATTAGCGAAGGGTTGTTCAGCGCGCTCTTCGTCGCATAGCTCATGAAGTCGTCCCAACGCCCCAGCCCACCGACCGATGCAATCCTCTTGGCCCACTCTGACGCATGCCGCTGTTTGATATGGACATAACCAGCAGCTGTATTCCCGCACTTGAGGTTTATTTTACCGCCACCAAATGAGCTAAAACTTCTGGCTGAGTACGAGGTGATGTTCCAATTCGAGTTGTGGGATATGTTGCAATTGATGCTATCCATGGGTCCAAGCAGAGCCGGTGTGGCCACCGACGAATCGCCATTTATCGGATTTGTTGACGCCGAGGGGAACTCCAATACCCCTTTCGTCCCAATTTCGTCGACGTTAATCACCACAGGCTTTACAGCCGACGTGGCGCCATTCGGTGTTTCTGCGGCTCCAGCTGGCGACAATGGAAGTACGGCCAATACACCCACCAGTAAAGCCGTTGCGTAAGTTTTGATTCTCATATTTTTGCCCTACACAAACAATGCGCTGTACAATAACGCATGTTTAGCGTACCTGAAAACATAATATGTCCATCTCACAAGCCATATAGTTATATAAAAATGACTAAGTTGTCGCGCCGATCACTTAACCTTCGAAGCATCGCCGTCATACACCTTCCCACTCAGAGGTGGCGCCAAAGATTTGAAAACGTAGACCGCCAATTCGCCGATAGATCTTGCCCTGTGGTCATCCGTTCTAAATAGGCCACAATCCACGTCGCCCGATTGCACCTAATTCACACTGGGTCGACCTAAGTACTTGAATAATGGATTTCGAAAACTTGCATAATGTCTTGCAAGGCTCAGCACCTTGGTGGTGATGCCGTTGCCGCTGGAAGACGGGACGATGCCTCCCATCCGGATTAGGAAGAAAAACTCTAGTTGTTGCTGACAAAACAGATGGATGACACTTGACCTAAAGGCAACTTCACAAACTTCCTAGGCAATATCGAAACACTCTGAGCGGTAGTTCACGAAGAAGCCGCCGCTGGCCCAAGATCACGCTTGGTCCGGCGGCGGCTTCAAAGCCTTTACAGCGACTTAGTGGCTGTGCGCTTCTTCCGCTTCCTCGTCAGCCTTTTCGGCTACCAAGGTTTCGGTGGTCAGCACCAGGGCTGCGATCGACGCTGCGTTGCGCAGTGCCGAACGGGTGACCTTGACCGGGTCGATGACACCTGCGTGCAGCAGGTTCTCGTAAACACCGGACTTGGCGTTGAAACCCTCATTAGCTGGGGACTCTGCCACCTTGGAAGCAACAACCGCGCCGTCAAAGCCGGCATTGGTAGCGATCCAGAACAGTGGCTGCACCAGTGCGCGGCGCACGATGGCCACACCTGCTGCAACGTCGCCTTCCAGACCTGCAACGCGTGCGTCAGAATCCAGCGAGCTCAGTGCGTCGACCAGGGCGGTACCGCCACCGGCAACGATGCCTTCTTCAAGTGCCGCACGGGTGGAGGACACAGCGTCTTCGATGCGGTGCTTGCGTTCCTTGAGCTCAACCTCGGTGGAGGCGCCCACCTTGATGACACCAATGCCACCAGCAAGCTTGGCAAGACGCTCGGAGAGCTTCTCGCGGTCCCACTCCGAATCGGTGCGGTTCAGCTCAGCCTTAAGCTGGGCTACGCGCTCTGCAACATCCTCATCGGTTCCAGCACCATCGACGATGGTGGTGGAATCCTTGGTGATGGTGACGCGGCGTGCCGAACCAAGTACCTCGGTGCCTACCTGATCCAGGGCAAGGCCTAGTTCTGGGGAGACTACCTGAGCACCGGTAAGGATAGCCAGGTCCTGCATCATGGCCTTGCGGCGGTCGCCGAAGCCTGGAGCCTTGACGGCAACCACGTTCAGCAGGCCACGCAGCTTGTTGACCACCAAGGTGGACAGGGCTTCGCCCTCAACATCCTCGGCAATGATCAGCAGTGGCTTCTTAGCTTCAAGAACCTTTTCCAGCAGTGGCAGGAATTCTGCCACGGTGGAGATCTTGGAAGGGTTGATCAGGATCAGGGCGTCTTCCAGGACAACTTCCTGGCGTTCCTGGTCGGTGATGAACTGTGGCGAGAGGTAGCCCTTGTCGAACTGCATACCCTCGGTCACTACCAATTCGGTAGCGGTGGTCGAGGACTCTTCGATGGTGATGACACCGTCGGTGCCCACGGTCTTGAAGGCCTCAGCGAGCAGTTCGCCAATTTCATCGGACTGAGCCGAGATGGCTGCAACGTTGGCGACCTTGTCGGCAACCTCCACTGCGTTCGCGGCCAGTGCCTCGGAGACAACCTCGGTGGCCAGTTCGATGCCCTTACGAACATCGCCTGGGGCTGCGCCAGCGGCGACGTTCTTCAGGCCTTCCTTAACCAGTGCCTGAGCGAGCACGGTGGCGGTGGTGGTGCCGTCGCCTGCTACGTCATTGGTCTTGGTGGCTACTTCCTTGGCCAGCTGTGCGCCAAGGTTTTCGTATGGATCTTCCAGATCGATATCACGCGCAATGGTGACACCGTCGTTGGTGATGGTCGGGGCGCCCCAAGTCTTGGCAAGCACCACGTTACGGCCGCGTGGGCCGAGGGTGACCTTCACCGTGTTAGCGAGCTTATCGATGCCCGCTTCGAGTGCGCGTCGCGCTTCCTCGTTGAATGCTAGCTGCTTAGCCATGCATTTTCTCCTGAAAAGTTAGCGAGGTTGGCGTTACTTTACGACGACTGCCAGTACGTCGCGAGCCGAAAGCACTAGGTACTCTTCGTTGCCGACCTTGACCTCGGTTCCGCCGTACTTCGAGTACAGAACTACGTCACCTTCAGCAACGTCTACAGGAACGCGGTTACCCTTGTCGTCGATGCGGCCTGGGCCTACTGCAACAACGGTGCCTTCCTGTGGCTTTTCCTTAGCGGAGTCTGGGATGACCAGGCCCGAAGCGGTGGTGGTTACGGCTTCGACCTGCTTGATGACAATGCGGTCTTCGAGCGGCTTGATGGAGACAGACATGGTCTCTCCTTTTCGTGTATGAACCAATGGTGGTAGGGGTGCGCCCTATGGCATTGGACCAACCGTCGTCGCGGTGCCAGTTGGTGGTATCCAGTCAGGCGGTGGTTCTACAGCCCAAAGGCTATAGAACTTCCAACACTGACTTTAGGACGAGCTTTAGCACTCGGTCAAGGCGAGTGCTAATCAAAGCCCTTAGTTCGTCATACCGGTTCGCGCAGAGCGCACAGCAGCCGACTCTTCAATGTCTTCTGGAGCACTCAGATCCATCTCGGAATATTTGACCATCTTGGATTTGGTGATCATTCGGTGCACCAACCATAAGCCTAGGAACAGCGGCAAGCCGATGTAGGCGGAGAGCACCTCCAGGGCATGTCCAGCGAGGACCGCCTGATAGTTCTGGCCAACAATGACCGCGATGAGCATCAGGAACGCCACAATGGGACCGAGCGGGAAGAACGGCGCGCGGTACGGCAGATCTTTGACGCTGTAACCCTGGGCTAGGTAGCCGCGACGGAAGCGATAGTGCGAGGCAGCGATGCCCACCCAAACGATAAAGCCACACAAACCAGAAACGTTGAGCAGCCAAGTGTAGGCGGCACCCTGACCCACCAGAGCGGTAAGGAAACCAAAGAGCCCTACGGCAGCGGTGGCCAACAAAGCCATGACGGGAACACCACGGGAATTGGTCGTTCCGAAGATCTTGGGCGCCTTGCCATCATGGGCCATCGAGTAAAGCATGCGGGTTGAGGCGTAGAGCCCCGAATTGCCGGCAGAAAGAATTGCCGTGAGGATGACTGCATTCATGGCAGCCGCCGCAAAGGCGATACCAGCTCGTTCAAAGACCAGGGTGAATGGTGAGGAGGCAACATCGGCTTCGCCACTGGCTAGCAAGCTTGGGTCGGTGAACGGAATTAAGCAGCCAATGATGAAGATGGCACCGATATAGAAGAGCATGATGCGCCAGAAGACTCGGCGGATCGCTTTGGGAACTTCGCGGCGAGGGTCTTTAGCTTCTCCGGCGGCCACACCAACCAACTCGGTACCCTGGAATGAGAAGCCGGCAATCATGAAAACAGAGATAATCGATAGCCAACCACCATGGAATACATCCTTGCCTTCCTTCCAGTTGGCTAGTGGGTCACTTTGAGATCCTAAGACGCCGAAGATCATCAGAACACCGGCCGCTAGGAAGGCAATCACGGTGACCACCTTGATGAGCGCCAACCAGAATTCACCTTCACCAAAAGCCTTAGCGGAAAGTGCATTCAAAGCGGTCAAAGCTGCAAGAAAGAGCCCTGCCCAGACCCAGCCGGGGACATCGGGCAACCAGAAGCTCATGACGATACCCGCGGCCACCAGTTCTGCAGCAACGGTGATGGCCCAGTTGAACCAATAGTTCCAGCCAATGGCAAACCCGAAGGAAGGAGAGACAAAGCGGGTGGCGAAGGTTTGGAAAGAACCCGCTACCGGAATCTTGGCCGTCATCTCTCCCAGCGATTGCATCAACAGATAAACCATGAGTCCAACCGCGGCATAAGCCACCAGAGCACCGCCAGGACCCGCCTGCGCGATAGTTCCACCCGAGGCCACAAACAAGCCAGTTCCAATGGATCCACCGATGGCAATCATCTGCAGATGGCGGCTACTCATGCCACGCTTGAGTTGGTTCTGCATCGCTTCAGGAGTGCTATTGCTTGCTTGGATTCCCGTTGGGGTTTGATCACTCGACGCCATTGTCGTTCGCTGCATAGATTTCTTCACAGGTGCCATGGAACACCAAAGGCGACTCAAATGCGACCTGAGTCACTTCAGTTTTTCTTAGCGAACTCACCTCGACCTAGGCAAAGCAAGTATGACCAGCACTTGAGCAAACGAATCGAGTGGCAGACTCTAAAACAGTGGCACCTTTACTCACCAGCAAGTTTTGAAGGTTTCCGAAAAGGATTACGCTTTCTAAACAATTGCTACCCCATGAAACAGCATTGCTAACTCAAGGGGTGTGCTCGCTTCATGCTTACTTCTCGCCCACAGCTACATTTACGCTCCCCATATAGCGACGCGTCCGTGCAACGCCACTATTCATGACGATCAAAAGAATCTGAATGTGACGCAGATCTGTCACATAGGTCACACCACTTGGCTAACGTCGAGACCTTGAGCGATCAACCGCGCAATCGATCAACGATAGGCTTGAATCATGGCTCAGGCTTCTAACGACTCAACGCTCAACGAACAATTCGCGGCTCTACTCTCTACTGAGGGCTGGCAATTGCTTTCCACCATTGACCCATCCATGGTTTCTTCCAAAGATGCGGCGTGGACGCTGAACGAGAAACTCCGCAAAGAAGGACACGATCCTCAGGTCGTCCGCGCCGTCATTGCGCAATCAGAGCTTCGTTACAAGGCACGAGTGAAGTTTGGTCCTTTCGCTGATTCGCTGGTCTTCACCCCGGCCGGTCTGGAACAGGCAACCCGGTTAACCATTGCGGGGTTGCATGCTCAGCGCTTTACTAAGGCCGGCGCGACGCACGTGGCAGACCTCGGTTGCGGTATCGGCACCGACTCCATCGCGCTAGCCAGTGCCGGTCTGCAAGTCACCGCGGTAGAGAAGGACGAGACCACCGCGGCAGCCACCACCTTGAACCTCATGCCCTTTGAGAATGCCACCGTAGTTCATGGGGGTGCAGAAGATGCCGATCTCACCGGAGTGGATGGTGTCTGGCTTGATCCAGCACGTCGCACGGATATTTCAGGCAGCACGCGCCGACTCTTTGACCCAGAAGCCTTCTCCCCTCCCCTGTCTTTTGTTGAGAAGCTCGTGGACTCAGGGCTCGATGTGGGTGTGAAGCTCGGCCCGGGTCTGCCGCATGAAGCTATTCCTGCTAATGCAGAGTCCGTGTGGATTTCAGATCATGGCTCGGTGATTGAAGCATGCCTATGGTTTGGCAAGCTCAAGCGTCAGGACATAGTCCGGGCAGCACTGGTTATCGATAAGGATGGTGCGCACGAACTGACAAGCCCGGTAGCAGCCAAGGAAGATTCCGCAGCCAAGGTAGGGGAACTCGAAGCGCATATCTACGAGCCCGATGGAGCGGTCATCCGCTCACACCTGATTTCTACGCTCTTGGAATCCACTGGAGGACATTTATTAGATGACCACATCGCGTACTTTACTCACGCGGAGCAAATCTCAACTCCCTTCGCCCGTGGATACAAGGTTCTAGCGGTTCATGATTACAACGTGAAGAAGCTTCGTAGCTGGGTCAAGGCCAATGGCATCGGTACTCTCGACATCAAGAAACGTGGAGTCGATGCGACTCCAGAAGAACTCCGAAAAATCTTGCTGGCCGGTGTTCCAAAGAGTGCCAAGAATCGAGCCACTTTGATGTTGGCCCGTATTGGAGAAAAACGAGTGGCATTCGAGGTATCTCCTCACTAATCTATGGTGATACACCTCCTATGAGTTCGGTATCCCCACCGCAGTTTTCTCATATATAGAATAGGGATGGAGAAACATCTTATTCGGTGCGTCTTCATCCGCTGTTTGTTCGGCTCCGGAGCCCTCCGTCCGAGACGTCATCATTAGGAGCCCAGTGCAAAAAATCGAGTTCGCCCAATCTCCCCAATCCACCATTGGTGTCGAATGGGAAATCGCTTTGGTCAATCGCGAAAGTGCGGACTTGTGCTCGGTTGCCGAAAAAGTACTTGATCAACTCAAGGATGACGCAGGCCTCGGCCACGAGGATGAGCATCCAACGGTAAAACCTGAACTACTTATGAATACCGTTGAAGTTGTCACTGGAGTGCACAACACTGTTGCCAACGCTGCGGATGAACTGCGTAGCAATGTGCGCATGCTCAACGATGTCGCCGGTGATCATGGAGTAGACCTTTACTCAGCAGGGTCCCACCCATTTGCGGCGCCGACTCTGCAACCGGTAACTGATAAAGACCGTTACGCAAAGCTGATTGACCGCACCCAGTGGTGGGGTCGCCAAATGGTGATTTACGGTGTGCATGTTCACGTTGGCTTGGATAGCCGCGACAAAGCGCTACCGATCACCGATGGACTGATCAACTACCAACCACACTTTCAGGCGCTAAGCGCTTCAAGCCCTTACTGGGGCGGCGAAGACACCGGTTATGCCTCGCAACGCTCGTTGATGTTCCAGCAACTGCCAGCTGCTGGTATTCCCTTCCATTTTGGCTCCTGGTCTGAATACGAAGCACACGTGGCAGACATGATGCACACCGGGGTGATTGATGATGTTTCGGAAATTCGTTGGGATGTCCGCCCGGTTCCACGCTTGGGCACCGTAGAGATGCGCATTTGTGATGGTCTCAGTTCTCTAGAGGACATCGCTGCGATTACCGCATTGACCCAGTGCTTGGTTCACGACATGTCGATGTCTATCGAAGCTGGTTACAAGATTCCAGTGATGCCGGCCTGGTTCCGTGTTGAAAACAAGTGGCGTGCTGCCCGCTACGGATTAGATGCCATTATCATCCTGAACGCTCAAGGCGATGAAATGCTCGTCACTGATCACTTACGCGATGAGGTCAAGCGACTTGCCCCTGTAGCAGAACAGTTGGGCTGCTCCGAAGAACTTCAGGGCATTATTCGTCTTATTGAATCCGGCGCCGAATACCAGCGCCAGCGTAAAGTCTTCGCTTCCTCAGGTGGAGACTTCCAAGCTGTAGTTCGCGATAACGTAGCGCGCATGAAGGCTGTCTAAACGGCGAAAAGACACGTCAATCCAGATAGTAAAAAGTTGGTGGGCGGTAACTGATCAAAAGATCAGTTACCGCCCACCGACTTTTCTTCTGCCCTGTCAATGCTCAGTCTCGGAAGCGTTCCTCGACTTGCTCCGAAAAGCGTAAGAGCAGTGAAGCTAATTCAGAGACATCCTTTGGATCCCACTCGGCGAACAAATCCCAATACTCCTCACGAGCGCTCTTTTTAATTTCCCGAAACCGCTGCATGGCGATTTCAGTAGGACTCACCAAATAGACTCGCGCATCGTGTTCCGAGCGCTCCACCTGAATCAGCCCCCACTGCTTCAGGTCCTTGAGCTGACGAGAAACAACCGACTTATCCATGTGGCAGCCAGCGCCCAATTCAGTAACCGTCAGTTCCTGATCTGGACGGCGCACCGCACTGAGTATCACCGCTCTTAATATCGAGAACCCAGCTCCGCGCAGTTCGGGATGGAACGACCTGGCGTTCGCCGCCATGCGCCCTTTGACCGCCGGAGCCAACCGAGCAAAGGCAGCCTCGATGTCATCAAGCGCCGAGCCATTGATGTTACTCACGACCCTTCGCTCCGGGATTGCTTTGTTGCACCACCCGTTGATTCCTCGTCGGCAGATGACTGTATTGGCGCACTTTCGGTAACCTCCGGCTCACTGGAACTTACCTGAGCCGCATGACGGCCCTGTGCACGACTCACTGCCTTGCGATCTTCACGAGCTTGGTCTCGCAGTTCACGCTGCGCACGCTCAGTCTCATCGACTCGCTCCCCCAGAACGTTCAAACGGTTATCGTAGGTCTTCAAAGCATTGACGGTATTTGCGACTTGATCCTCAATCTGGGCGTGAGCAGCACGTGCACATTCCAAACTGGACTGCAATTCCTCCACCATGGCACCAACTCGTGCTGATTCATGGTGGGCATCCGCTTCTGCGGCTTCCATTCGTTGCTTCAGTGGAAGTTTTGGATCTAAGGCAGCGTTGGCCTGTGCTGAACGGTTGCGCATCACTTGCTCAACTAACCCACGCTCATCCATTCGTCGAGCCTCACGGTTTTGACGACGCGCTTCTTCCAGCTCTTCGTCCGTTGGCAAGGTAATGGCACCGGTAGCAACGAGTTCTTCGTATCCACGGCCGCCACGTTCTGCAGGCTCCAACGAGGAAAGCTCAGCGCCCAGTTCTTCTTCAATCTGTTCCGAAGCAGACTTCTTGGACAATGGTTTATTTGGCAGGAAGATGGCGCAGATCAAGGTCACGATAGCTAGTGGCACAACCAGCAAGAACAGGAAGGCGATGGATTGACCATAGGAACTTTCCACGACGGCACGTACTGGTTCACACAGATCATTGATCGCTGGGACTTTGCCGCTGGTCAAAGACTCCAGGCTGTCTGCACAGTCGGGGTGATCAACCAAGAGCTGTGGGACACCAGCAGCCTTATTGATCTCTGCTACGACGTTGGACATTCCGTCCTTCATCTTGTCGGCTACCTGAGTTCCCAGCACCGAGCCCAGAACGGACACACCGATGGTGCCGCCCAAGCTGCGGAAGAAGGCAATAGCACCGGAACCGGCACCAATCATGCGCGGTGGCAGGGAGTTCTGGGTGACGAGTACCAAGTTCTGCATCAGCACACCCGAACCCAAACCGAGCAGGAACATGCCAAGATCTACGAACCACAGCGGGGTGTCATAATCGATGAGCGACATCAGGTACAAACCAGCGGTCAGTACCACGGCGCCACCAACGACGTACATCTTCCAACGTCCGGTACGAGAGATCAGCTGACCGACAACTATGGCACCGAACATGGAGCCAAGAACCATCGGCAGTGTTTGTAGACCTGCGTGGGTAGGGGTGAAACCGCGGGCCAGTTGCAGGTACTGACTCAGGAAGACTGCAGTACCGAACATGGTGACACCAACGGCCACCGAAGCAATGGATGCCAGTGCGAAGGTGCGCTGGGCGAAAAGACGAATCGGGATGATGGGTTCTTTGACGTGTAGTTCCCAGAACACGGTGGCGATGATCAGCACACCGGCAACTACAGCCATGGTGATGCTCTGCGAGGAGTCCCAAGCAAATCCACCGGAGTCCGGGGTCTTACCGCCCAGGCTGATCCAAATCAGCAGCAAGCTGATGCCTGCGATGATCAGTGCAGAGCCGAGGAAGTCAATCTTCGCATTGCCACGTACATGTTTGATGTGCAGGGTCGACTGAATCAAGATCAATGCGCCTACGGCGAATGGGACACAGACGAAGAAGCACCATTCCCAGCCCCAGCTATCGGCAATAACGCCACCGAGCAAAGGGCCGCCAATCTGTCCCACGGCCATGACCGCACCCATAATGCCCATGTACTTGCCACGTTCACGAGGCGAGATGATGTCGGCGATAACCACCTGTACCAGTGCCATCAGGCCACCAGTACCTACCGACTGAACCAGACGCCAGCCGATGAGCCATGACATGGCACCTTCATGAGTGTCGCCACCGATCTGGCTGGAGAAACCAGCCGCAACGGTACCAACAACGAAGATGATCAAGCCGAGTTGTAGCATCAGCTTGCGGTTGAAGATGTCTGAGAGCTTGCCCCAGATCGGGGTGGAGACGGTCATGGAAAGGAAGGCCGCAACCAGTACCCAAGTGTATTGGGTGTTCGTGCCGTGGAGGTCGGCAACGATAATTGGCATCGGGGTCGCGATAACTGTCGATGACACCAACACGGTAAACATCGCAGCCATCAGACCTGAAATGGAGAGCATGACCTGCGACGGCTTCATAGCCGTTTTAGGTTTTGCCTCGGATTCTAAAGGCGGGGCAGAAGTTGACATTACTCAACCATCTCGAAAACAGTTGAGAACTGTCAACTTCTTTTTTGGCGGACAATCCGGTCGCCAAATTGCATCATCCAGCTATGCATCGGCGTGATTCGGGGCTTCGATAGCGTCCGCACCATTGCTTACTGAGTAGTAATAATCGCCGATTTGTTCCCAAGATCACACTGGATCTCCTGGGCGCGGAACACCGCGCGCCAAATTGAAGTGGCTGCTCGGTGATCCCCAAATCCACCAAGCAGCCACACCCGTCCCCCGACTGATTACACCGGCGACTATTCGCTGATGCGAACGTGCCCTTTGCGCTTCCATTCGAGGAGGTTATCTCGCAATTGAACTTCGACTTGCGCCACAAGATCAACTGGCAACGGGCAGTACCCGCCCATGCTCGGCCCATCGTGCTCCCCGAAGGCTGGTGTACACCTCAAATCACGCGGCACTTCTCGTGAAATGGACAAGCACAAAGACTGTTCATGTCGAAAACGACAAAAGAACACAAGGCTAACTCGATGGTTTTTCGCGCGCATTCTAATCCCCAATCAATATCAAGTTATTTCCCCAATTCCATCAACCTACAACCGAGGTCCGACAAAATATAAATTGCCAAATTTCTTCTGGAGAACTTTGACTCTTAATATATGAATCAGCTTTTTCTGTCTTGGCGTAACTTCGCGAAATCCCGCAGTTCACTTCATGTTTCAAAGGTAGGATGACCTCATGCCAGCAGCTACATACAGAATCGCTCGTGTACAGCCCCTCGACGCCGAACCTTCACAAATTGAAGAACAGTTTTTCGTGCGCAATGACGCCGTAGATTTTGAATCGCCCGACGGAAAAGCTTGGCGGGTAATCGACTCGCCTTTTACTACGTCGCGGGCAAATCAAAATAGTCCCGCACGTAATGGTTGGAATATCAACGACGTTGTCACCCAAGAGGAATTCACTTTCCTAGCGCCAAGCAACCCACTCAATGTTTTCGGCATGGCGCATAACACCGGCGCTCCGGGACGCGCTTTACCACCGCAGGCTTTCCACAAAGCGGCAAGTTCCGTAATTGGCCCAGCTGCACCAATCAAGTTGACGGATAACGGTGCACGCGTAGATCCGGAAGCCGAGCTGACCATCGTTATCAGCCAGGCGGCCAAGAACCTGACTTTGGAAAACGCCCGTAAGGCAGTTCTGGGCATGACCATTGGCAACGACGTGACGGACCGAGATGCTCAAAAATCAGATGACCTGTGGATCAGCGCCAAAAGTCCCGACACTTTCACCCCCGCAGGTCCCTGGATTGTTGTCGGCCTCGACGATAGCGAATTAGAAGTCGGCATCGTGCACAATGGCGAGGCGCTGGAAACCTCGACCACTCAGAATCTGGGGTGGGGTGTTGAAGAGATCTTGGTTTATCTCAGCGGCTTCATGACCTTGCAGCCTGGAGACCTCATCCTGACTGGTTTCCCCGCCAAGTCACGGCCAATCGCGGTGGGCGACGAGGTCATTTGCAAGATAGAAGGCATCGGGGAGCTGAAAAACCCCGTCATTCAGGCCAGCTAGACAATTATTTGAAAACCTAAATAGGGATGGGCTGAGGAATTGGTTTCCTTCGGCCCATCCCTGCGCTGCTAGGCGAAGCTCAGGTTGCGCACCGTGAGATTCTTATAAGTTGCCGTACCGCCGGACACGAACAACTTTATCCCTGAATCCGACGCCAGCGGGAACACACGATGCGAATGAACTATGCGCCCATCCCCGAAGAACACTTCAACGCTGGATCGGTCAACCAGGATGCGCATCCTGATCTTGCCGCTCGGCACATCCAGTGGGCTCTTCGTCTCGCTCTTGTCCCCCGGGTGAAAACTTGGCTTGCGATTTACATAAGCGAATCCCCCAGCCAAGAAGAGTCCCGTGGCAACGTGGCGCGTTCCGGTTTTGGCCCTGCACAGCTCAAATCCAACATTCTCCGGAGGATTGGCAGCATCCCAGGTCAGCTCGCACTCCAACTCATACGCGCTGCTGGAGAAATCCAGTATCTGCTCTCCGGAAACGGTTGGGCTGCCGAGCAGCTTGCTTGGCCCCGCCAGTTGTTCCAGTTCTGCCACAGGAACTGAAGCAAAGTAGTAACCTTCTTCGCCGGCAATCAAACGGATTTCACGCACAATCATGTCATCGCCGTTATAGCCATCGGTAGCCATACTCGGAGCGTTGTGCGGATAGTCCCAGAAGTTATTCCAGCCAATGGCACGACGCAAGGCGGGATTGACGCTCCCGTCCTCATCGTGGTCTGGATAAGTCACGGCCCCGTAGAAGTCGAAACCCCAGTCCAGCCATTGCGGGTCGTCTTCCGCGGTCGTGAAAGTCTTACCGTCAAACTCACCTAGCCAATACGCGTACGTGGCCGGCAAGTCGCGAGGCTTTCCATTGGCGCTGGTGCCCAGCACCCATTGCTTGGTCCCATCCGCGGCTTGCATCTGGAACAAATCCGGACACTCGAGAATGCCTAAGGTAGTCCGCACGAATTCACTGGTGTGCTTCCACTGTTTCAGGTTCCGGGAAACGTAGATTCCAATACGGTCGCCTTCAGCATTGAGCATGACCCAGCGTGAGGTTGGCTCGTGCCAGATGACCTTCGGATCGCGGAATGCTTCTTGACCTGGGTTGGGAAGCACCGGCTTCGTGCCGCCGGGTTTGAATGTGCGTCCCTTGTCCGTTGAGTACCAAAGGAACTGTGCTTGCTCGTTATTCGGGGCCTGGGTTACCAGCGCGATTAGAGCGTTCTTCCCGTAGCCCGCCGTGTTGTTCTCATCAATGACAATTGATCCGGACCAGCAGTCGCCATTTGGGCTATCGTGCTTGCTGATGGCGACCCCGTGATCAGTGAAATTCACATGATCGGTTGTTGTGGTCAATCGCCAGCTCGTGCCGGTGCCACCGCGAATGTAGTCCTCGTTGTACAGGTAGTAATACAGGTATTCTCCATCCAAATAGATGGGACGCTGCGGATCATTTTTCCAGTTGTCCGGAACACTGAAGTGGTAGCTAGGACGGTAACTCATCGCGCTGGACCCACTGTTCTCGGTTTCTGTTCGTGGCCTCAGCGGTACCGCGTTGGCTGCGCTTGCGCTAAGACCGGTCAAGCCTAAGGCTGTCGCCGAGGCCGTAGTAGCAACAATGCTTCGACGTGACGGGCCGGCATTGGCCACGTTTTTTGTATTCAGACTCAAATCATTTCACTTTCGTCAGCCAATACCCAGTGCTGGTTGGCTTCGTCGATGACGTGTTTTTGCAGGTTGGTGCTGGTTGACCAGCGCGCGATTTGCTCACGTAGAGTCGAGCGCTTGGACGCGTCGAGGCTGTTGTCGCGTTCCGGATTGGGCACGGCGCCCACGAGAAGCTGCGTGTAGGGATGCACGGGGTTATCCAGCAACTGAACGGATTCCCCGGATTCAACGATTCGTCCTTCGTTGAGCACGGCGATACGATCCGACAGGTAACGTGCTGAAGCCAAGTCGTGCGTCACGTACAGGATGGTGATCCCGTGTTCGTCGCGAAGCTTATGGAGCAGATTCAGCACGCCAATACGCACGGATACGTCCAACATGGAGGTTGGTTCATCGGCCAAGATTACGCTCGGCTTGGCGGCCAGCACTCGGGCGATAGCAATACGCTGGCGTTGTCCGCCGGAGAGCTCATGCGGGAAGGAGGAAAGCACTTCAGGGCTCAGCCCCACGGTGCTGACCAGCCGAGCCATCTCGCTGCGCTTGGACTTGATCTGCGGCTGGTGAATAGCCAAAGCCCGTTCCAAAATGTGCTCCACGCGAAAGGTCGGATTCAACGATCCAAAAGGATCCTGGAAGACCATCTGCACTTCGCTGCGGTATTCGCGTACTGCTGCACCCTTGAGTCCAGCGATGTCCTGCCCATTAACCAGGACTTCACCGGCATCTGGCGTCTCAAGCAGGGCCAAGCATCGTGCCAGCGTGGATTTGCCGGATCCAGATTCACCCACGAGCGCAACGATTTCACCGCGCTGAATCTCCAGATCAATATTCTTCAACGCAGGAACCGTCTTGCGATTGAAGAGCGAAGAGCTCTTGTACGACTTGCTCAGTGAACGAATGCTCACCGCCGGGCTAAGAGCGGTCTTCTCTGCTGTCCTTGAAGTCATAACGCTTCTCCTTGCGACAGTACGGGCTGATCAGTCGGTGCAACCCAATGGCCGTCTCCGTGGTCTTCCAGGTCCTGAACATTGGTGAATTTGACGCCCTCGGCCAGCCCTGTGAGCTTGACCTTGGGGCCGTGCAGCGGTGGGAACGCACCGAGAAGAGCTTGCGTGTACGGGTGGCGGGAGTCGTGGTGGAGGATCCGTGATGGCGCAAGCTCCACAATGCGGCCGCCATACATGATGCCAATACGGTTGGAGAGTTCAAGCATCAGTGACATGTCGTGAGTGATGAACAAGATGGCAAAGCCCAATTCATTTTGCAGATCGCGGATCTGCTCCAGAATTTCTTGCTGTACCACTACGTCCAGTGCCGTGGTTGGTTCATCAAGGATCAACAACCTCGGGTTCAACGCACAGGCCATGGCGATAACAATGCGCTGGCGCTGCCCGCCAGATAACTGATGCGGATAGGCGCGCAAACGTGCAGGATCAATCCTGACCATCTTGAGAAGCTCTTCAGCACGCTGCATGGCTGTGGCACGGGTGCCGCCACGATGGGTGCGGATCACGTCAACAAATTGCTCGCCGATTCTGGTGACCGGATTCAAAGAATTCATCGCCGATTGGAACACCATGGCGACGTTGTTCCAACGCCACGCACGCAGTTCCGCCTCGTCCATCCCCAAAACATCCTTGCCATCAAAAAGAATCTTGCCGTGCGTGATCCGGGCAGGATCCTTCAACAAACGCATGATCGAGTTGGCGATGGTTGACTTGCCGCAGCCCGACTCCCCCGCCAGGCCAAAAATCTCACCGGCGTGGATGGTGAAGCTGACGCGGTCGGCGCCGCGCACTGCGCGTTCATCGCTGACGTATTCGACCGTCAGTTCCTGGACTTCCAGTACCGGGACGCTCATTTTTCTTCCTTTCGCGCCACGGTGGTCGCCGCGGTGCTCTTCGTTGCGTGCTTTGGACGGCGCAGGCGCGGGTTGGTGATTTCATCTACCGCGTAGTTGCACAGTGCCAACGCGAATGCGACCAAGGCGATGGCCAGACCCGATGGCACAAAAATCCACCATTGGCCGAGCATGAGAGAACCATCGCTGGTAGCCCAGAAGAGATTGGTTCCCCAAGAGATCGTGTTCACGTCGCCCAGGCCCAGGAATTCGAGGCCAGCTTGAGCGCCGATGGATCCGATGATGCAGCCCAAGAGCGTGGTCATGACGACCGAGGCCATGTTGGGCAGGATCTCGCGAATCATGATGCGCAGCGGGCGTTCTCCGGACACCAGCGCTGCGGCCACATAGTCCTTGCCCCGAATGGACATTGCCTGGGAACGCATGACGCGCGCGCTGCCAGCCCAACCGGTAATCACCAAGACGACAATGACCGTGCCAAGTCCCGGAGGCATGAAGGCCGCCAAGATCACCAGCAACGGCAGACCCGGTACCAGTAGAAAGACGTTGGTCACCAGGGAAAGCACCTCGTCCAGGCCACGTCCGAAGTAGGCTCCGCTCAGACCGACGAGGACGCCTATAACGGTAGAAAAAATGCCGGCGGCAAAACCGACGAAGAGCGAGGAGCGGGCTCCCCACAGTGTCAGTCCCAGGACGTCTTGCCCTTTAGTCGTGGTCCCCAGCAGGTGCTGCAAGCTCGGGGTGCTAGCGCCGGCCGAAGTGATACGTGCCGGGTCCCCCGGGAACAGCAATGGAGCTAACAAGGCCAAGATGATGAAGACAAGGATAATGCTCAGTCCGGCCATTGCCTTGCCATTGCGAAGCAAAGTGCGCAACAGGCGCGTTGCGCTTACTCGCGCACGATTGACCGTGCTTTCGTCGAGTGGCTCTTCAGCCATGAGTGTCTGGGGATCAATTGCATTCTGGCTCATTTGATTCAGCCCTTCCGCACGCGAGGGTCAAGTCGTACGTAGACCAGGTCTACGAGGAAGTTGGCAATCAGCACTGCCGCGGTAATGGTCAAGAACATGCCCTGCATCAGCGGGTAGTCGAGACCTTGAACCGCACCGAGCAGCTGGTAGCCAACGCCCGGGTAGGCGAACACTACTTCGGTCAGCAGCGCGCCGCCGACTATGAACCCGATGCTCATGCCCATGCTGGTGACCGATGGCAGCATGGCGTTGCGTGCTGCATAGTTCAGCATGATGCGGTGAGGTCGAAGCCCCTTGGCTTCTGCCATCAAGATGTAGTCTTCCGAGTTGGTGGCAATCATGGTGTTACGCATGCCCAGCATCCAACCGCCCAATGAAACCAGGACGATGGTCAATGCCGGCAGGATCAGGTGCGCTGCCACATCCAGAATGAAAACAAGGTTGAATCCAGGAACCAACCCTACGGAGAAAGCGTGGCGCATCGGGGCTACGCCCATGCTGATGCCAAAGATATACAACGCGCCCATGGCAAGCCAGAAGTACGGGAAGGACCCGATAAATACCAGCAACGGCGGAGCAATGGAGTCCAGGAAACCTCCGCGGCGCCATGCGGCCAGGATGCCGAGCAGGTTGCCGAGAATCACTGCGATGATCAGTGAAGTTAATCCGAGCAGCAAAGTCCACGGAAGCTGCGAGGCGATAACTTCGGAGACCGGGGTGGGGAAACGGGAAATCGACATCCCAAAATCACCGGTCAAGATCCGACCGAGATAGGCAAAGTATTCGGGGATGATGGGGCCGCCATCAACACCCATCAGCGTACGCAGTGCCTCGACCTGTTGAGGTTCAAGGCGTTGCTGCGAACGTGAAAGCATGCGGGTGACAGGATCACCTGGCATCAGCCGCGGCAGCAGGAAATTCAGTGTGATGGACGCCCAGAAGGCCAAGAGATAAAAGCCCAAGCGTCGTAAGAGGAAACTCATGGTGTGTGTCCTTGACTAAGGATCGCAACGTAGTGGGCGGATGTAATCCGCCCACTACGGGGGAAAATATTGCTAGTTTGCAGGCTCTAGGCTGGTGAGAACCAAAACCGTGGTCGGTGCTCGGTTGCTCAGAGTCGCGTAGGGGTTCTCTTCGGTAGGCCAGCCAACGAAGTTCTCGGTGGTGTAGGCGCCCCACTCTGGGCCGGCAAATAGCGGCACTACTGGTGCCAGTTCGCTGTACCGTGCCTGCAGGTCATTAGCAATCTGCTTCTGTTCGCCTTCATCACTGGTGGAAACAAACTTGTTCAGCAGCTCATCGGCTTTCTTGTCGCTGAAGCGGTGGTAGTTATCGAAGGTCTGCTTGCCCACTGGCTTCACGTTCTGGCTGCCCATGAGGTTCAGGTAGTACTGGTACGGGGTTGGCGCATTGGCAGTCCACACGATGCCGGTATCAAATTCTCCGGTCTCGTATCCTGCGGTAACCGAAGCCCAGTCAGGTGAATCGACAGTGGCTTTGATGCCTACGTCTTGGAGATTCTGGGCAATGATGTTCGCCACCGACAGCCAGTCGGTGGAGCTGGAACCGACGGAGATATCAAAGGTGAATGGCTTGCCCGCAGGCGTGGTGCGCTGGCCCTGGGCATTTTCCTTGTAGCCGGCTTCGTCCAGAAGCTTCTTGGCGCCTTCAACATCGCGCTTGGTCCAGTCGCACTTCTCTACTACCGCAGTATCGCGCCACTTGTCGTAGTTGTTGGACAGGCCGGTGCAGTCAGCTGGTTTGGCGTAGCCGGACATGCCGACCTTGGTGACCTGGTCACGATCAACGGCCATGCTCAGCGCCTTGCGCACGCGCACATCCGAGAAGTCCTTCTTGGTGGTGTTAAGCTGCCAGTTGATTTCTGCACCGGTGGTCGGGAACCAGAAGTGGCGGTGCTCAGGATCCTTGTCCACGTAGGTGGTCTGGATATCCGGCATGTAGGTCTGGGTCCAGTCGACATCACCGGAGATAGCTGCCAAGTTGGCGCCGTCGTTGCCTGCGAATGCGAGCATACGGATGCCGCCAAGCTTTTGCTTGTCTGCTTGCCAGTAGTTCGGGTTCTTGCCCAATTCGAAGGACTGCGCTTGGAAGTTGCCGACCTCGGTGTAAGGGCCGGTGCCAACAGGCTTAGGGTTCTCTTCGTTACCTGGCTTCTTGAACTTGGACCAGATATGAGCAGGAACGATTACTTGCTGGCCCAGTTCATACAAGGCAGGGGTGAAAGCTTTCTTGAAGGTGAACTCCACGGTCAAGTCGTCCGGGGTTTTGATGGACTTCACGTAGTCGAATCCGCCGAGCAGTTTCTTCTGCAGTTCAACCGAAAGCTTGACGTCCTTGGAAGTCAGCGGTGTGCCATCCGAGAATTTCACGTTTTTACGAAGGTTGAAGGTCAAGGACTTGCCGTCTTTGCCTGCGCTCCATTCGGTGGCAAGCCAAGGAACTGTGTCACCGTTTGCCGGGTTGTAAACCAGCATGGATTCATAGATGGACTGGCCGGTCATTGGCGCGGCGTTTGGTGAGAATGGGTTGAAGTTTCGGGAGAAAGTGCCCATATCTTCACGTGGGATGGTGAGGAACGCAGCGCTTGCTGATCCGTTGCCATTTTCAGTTACGCCAGGATTAGATGCAACGCATCCACTCAAGGCGAGAGCACCCACCACTGCGGTGGCAGCCGCAGCAAGGTGCGCACGACGTAGGTATTTGATTATCATTGAAGTTCCTCATCCATTCATGTGATGTGTAGCGGAGGGGAAGCTCATCTACGGCCGTGCATGGCCACAGATGAACGAATGCGTGGAGGGCAGCCGATGGTAATTTGGCGATTCTCAATCGGTGAGCCCTCTACCATTTGGTTGAGTAGAGCTACTCCTGCCATACCCAATTCTTCAAAGGGCAGGGCAATCGTTGTCAGTTTTGGTCGCATATGCGGAGCCAGGATTTCTTGATCGTCAAATCCGACGATTGAAATGTCTTCTCCTACACGCAAACCACGTTCTTTGATTGCGTCATAGGCGCCCATGGCGATCCGGTCATTACCGCAAAAAATTGCGGTCGGCGGATCTGATTGGCTTAGCAACGTTTGCGTCCCGTGATAGCCGCTGTCCGCGGTTCCATCGCCAGGGACGATTTTTGAATCGTCCGGCTCGATCCCATGATCCAACAAGGCCTGCTTCATACCGGTTTGGCGCCCGATTTGTGCAGGGATTCCTGTTTTGAGGGTAATGTGCCCGATGTTGGTATGTCCCGCCTCTGCGAGAATTTCGGCCGCGGCGTAACCGCCACCGATCTCATCAGGAACAATTGAGGGGAATTCTCTCTCAGCGTCAAAGCAATTGACCAAAACGCAGGGAACCGATTTCGCGTTCTCCGGCACTGTGATTTCACGGTGCCACGTGGTTGCGATGATCAGTCCGCCGACTTGTTGCTCCAGTAGCTTTTCCACGGCGAGTTGTTCCATGCCCGGATCATCTTCGCTTGGCGCGACGAGCAGAAAATTGCCGTCTTTCCATGCTGCCTGCTGTGCTCCTTTGATCACGTCGGTAGCAAAGGGAGAAGTGGCAATTTCGGTAACCAGGCCGAACCATGAGCTGCGTTTGCTAGCCAGGGTACGTGCAGCCGCGTTGGGGCGGTAGCCCAGCTCGCGAGCTGCCTGGTTGATTCTCTCTCGCGTGGACTCGGGGATGCTCGATTCCATCCGTCCGTTGAGTACAAACGAAACCGTTGTTCGGCTGACGCCGGCCGCTTTGGCAACGTCTGCCATGGTCACAGATTGTGGTGGCATGCCCCCTCCTCCCCTTTGAGATCAGTGCGTGTACTGACGTGCAAACGTTTTGCTAACACGATTCAGTAACGCGCGTTACTACGCTGAGAAATAATGTAACTCACATCACTTGCGAGTGTCAAGAAAGAATTTTTCGGGAGGTCGTGAGAGCGCGCCACAAGGAAAGCACGTGAGTAAAAAGCGGTAGGCGTGCCGGCATTCCGAGCGTTATTTGCCCTTGATGCGGTCATTTGCCGCATGGCCCAAGGGACCACGGCAAGTCAAGAACAGGAGCGGCCTGGCGGAACAGCTCACGAACCCACTAGTGGGACTTTCTGGGAGATCAAGAGTCTAATTCCCGCCAGTTTCCAAGTAGATCCGGCTAATGAGCCATCATTGAGTCGCGCTCGATAAGCGGCATATCAATCTGGTGCTCGCCAGGCTTTAGATTTCCATCCAGCAGCAGATCAACAGCGAGCGAACCCATTTCTTCATAAGGAAGACGAATCGAGCTCAGCTGGGGTCGAAGATAACTGGCAATGATTTCATCATCGAAAGACAGCACAGATAGATCCTTGCCCGGGGTCAGCCCTTGTTCGGCGAGCGCCTGGAAGACACCCATGGCTACACGGTCATTGGCGCAAATGATGGCATCCGGGCTGTGTCCTTCAGCAAGTAACTGCGTGGTGGCTTCATAACCATCAGTAGGGTTCCAGTCATCTAGCACCCAGTGGCCAAGGACTTCGAGTTTCGTTTCGGCCAGGGTGCCGCGCAATGAACTGAACCGACGGGAAATACTGGGGTACGTCCGTGGATCTTTTTCAGCGTTCGCCAGTTCACCGATGACTGCGACACTGCGTGCCCCGGATTCAATCACACGCTGCACCGCCTTGGCACCTGATTCCCATTCGTTGGGTAGTACCGCAGTACAGGGACTGTCATCAATGCCATTGACCAGCACAGTAGGCAATCCGGTATGTGGAATCTTCAAGTCGCGTTGACGAGAATCCATGAATCCAAGAATGAGGCCGTCTACATCGCGGTCCGTCATCTGGGTAATGGCTTCAGCAATCTGGTCTGGCTTGCCGAAGGTTTCAGCGATGAGCACTGTATGGTCGCGCGCCTCAGCCGCGCGAAGGATGCCGGTGATCATTTCGGAGGCAAAGCGAGTCACTGTGACTTGATCAGAGATGAAGCCGAGGGTGCGCGTCTTGCCGCTTCGCAAAGACTGGGCGGCAGCGTTGGGGCGGTAGCCCAATTCCTTGGCGACTTCACGAACGCGTTCTTTCGCTTCCGCCGATAGCCGGGCTCCTTCTTTGTTATTCAAGATGAGACTGACTGCCGCTTTAGACATTCCCGAGGCCTTTGCCACGTCAGCTAGTGTTACCCGCTTTGCTTTGTGCGTTTCCACGATTCCCTCTTGCGACAGTCTTACATGCAATTATTCGAGCCTAGCCTATTGCAGGGATCGATTCACGCTGTTAGAGTCTTGTGCTAAATGGATTTAGCACTTTCTTATTGAAGGATGGCAGCGTTGCCCGAAGCACAGCAGGTCGCGGTGAAGCGACCACAGTTACATTTCACTGCAAAGAAAAACTGGATCAATGATCCCAACGGTTTGTTCTTTGACGGGAAGCAGTACCATCTCTATTTCCAGTACAACCCCAACGGCGTTGGCCATGGCTACATGTCATGGGGCCATGCAGTCAGCACCGACCTGGTGAGCTGGGAAGAACTGCCTGTCGCGATTCTGCACGGCGATGTCGCTGACATCTTCTCCGGCTCCATCGTGGTGGATCACGAAAACACCACTGGCTTCGGCGACGGCACAGTCGCACCGGTCATTGCCATCTACACGGCGGCAGCCAAGGACGACACCAATCAGTCCCAGGCCATCGCCTACTCGCTGGATGGCGGCACCACCTTCGCCAAGTACGAACAGAACCCGGTACTGGACCGAGGCTCCAAGAACTTCCGTGACCCCAAGGTTTTCCGCTACGAATCCGAGCAGGGTTCCTACTGGGTCATGGTGGCAGTTGAAGCCATTGAACGCCGGGTGCTGATCTACCGCTCGGAGAACCTCAAGGACTGGACCGAGCTATCCAGCTTCGGCCCGCAGGCCGCCATCGCCGGAATCTGGGAATGCCCAGACCTATTCCAGCTGCCAGTAGCCGGCACCGACCAGCTCAAGTGGATTCTGATTGTTTCATTGAATCCAGGCGGCGTGGCTGGAGGCTCCGGCACCCAGTACTTCATTGGTGAATTCGATGGCACGACTTTCAGCCCTGACGAAGTTCAGGAAGGTTGGGATAGCCTCGAGTACGAGTCCTTGAAGCAGGGCAGATGGCTGGATTGGGGCCGGGACTTCTATGCTGGCGTCAGCTTCCATAGCCTGCCAGTTGGGCAGCAAACCATCATCGCCTGGATGAGCAACTGGGATTATGCACGCGAACTTCCAGAGGACGGATGGCGCGGTTCCATGAGCACCGCTCGTCGCCTCGACCTGGTGAAGAATCTAGACGGCAAGTTCGAGATCCGCCATCGCATTCTCGGTTTGCCAGCAGCCGCCGTAGCCCAAACCGCCGTCCCTGCTGGCGAGAGCCGTATTGAGCTGGGCTCCCCCGCACTGCTTGAACTGACTGTCGATGCAGAGGCTACCGCCCCAGCAGTTCTTTCCCTGTTCCGCGCTGATGGAACCCTCATCAGTGAACTCACCGCTGAAGCGGGATTGATTCAGCACCGCCGCGAAGCAGGCAAGGTGGATCACGAGCTCTACGCGTCCAACCAGCGCATGCCGCTGCCAGCTGGTTCAAGTGGGCTGGACGTCAAAGTTCTCGTAGACCACGGCTCTATCGAAATCCTTGCAGCCAATGGCCTGCGTTCCCTCACGGACCAGCTTACCGGCGAATCAGCCCCTGCCTACGCCACCTTGCGGGTAGCTGCGGGCGCAAACGTGTCTGTCAAAGTTCAGGCTTTCTCGGATAACGCATTGGAGCTCAACGCATGAGCCGCATCAGTGTAATGGGTGAATCCCTCGTCGACGTTGTCGGAGAAACGGCGCATCCTGGCGGATCGCCGTTGAATGTCGCCGTGGGCCTGGCCCGGTTGGGCCATGACGTCCAGTTCTACACGGAATTCGGACAAGACACCTACGGCACCCAAATCGCAGAACACCTCGATCAGGCAGGCGTGCACGTTGTCGAAGGCTCAGTAACTGAACGCTCTACGTCGGTGGCACAGGTAGAGATGGATGAGCATTCAAATGCTCACTACACCTTCGACATCCACCAGCAGATTCCTGCTGTTCCAGCCGATGATTCCAGCGAATTGCACCATACCGGTTCCATTGCCGCCTGGATTGAACCCTCTGGCCGAGGAATCGTTGATGCATTCCAGAATGCTTCAGAGAGTTCACTGCGCAGCTACGACCCGAACCTCCGTCCAGACCTGGTCGAGGACAGGAACTCAGCCTTGCAGCGCATTGAGCTGCTCATGACCCTGAGTCACGTTGTGAAGCTCAGCGACGTTGATGGTCAATGGCTCTACCCAGGAATGGAGCCGTGGGAAGTGCTGGAGCATGTAGCCAGCCTCGGCCCAGCGTTGGCAGTGATGACCCAAGGCGGAGACGGTTGCCTGGCGCTGTCCTCAGGACGCCGTTTCGACGTCGCCGCTTCCCCCACCAAGCTGGTTGACACCATTGGCGCCGGGGACGCATTCATGTCCGGTCTGCTCTTTGGCGTGCTTGCCAAGCCAGAATTGGCACAAGCGCTGCGTAATGGAGTCACCGCCGAGTCAGAGGATGTTGAAGAAGCACTTCGTCATGCGTTAACCTCGGCAGCACTGACAGTGGCACAAGCCGGAGCCAATCCCCCTTGGATTGAAGACTTCTCCCTCGCTATCAATAACTACGCTTCACAGCATTAACGAAAGAATCCAGGACAAAGATGGCTGGCTTTACGACTTCTCTGAAAAATCCTACCTACCTCCAAAGCTCTTTCTCGATGCTCTTATTCTTCGCATCGTGGGGCATTTGGTGGTCCTTCTTCCAAATCTGGCTCACCAGCGAATCCGCTGGACTAGCTTTGAGCGGTGCCCAGGTGGGCACGGTCTACTCGGTGAACTCGCTGGCTACATTGGTGCTGATGTTTGCCTACGGTGCCATCCAGGATCGACTCGGCATCAGAAAACATCTGGCAATAGTTCTCGCAGCTGTGACCGCCTTGATTGGCCCATTCTGTACTTGGGTCTACCAGCCACTGCTACAGTCGCACTTCATGACCGGCGTCGTTTTGGGTGCCATCGTGCTGTCTGTCGGTTTCCTTGCAGGAGTTGGCCTTTTTGAAGCCCTCACCGAACGCTTCAGCCGTCGATTCAACTTTGAATACGGGCAGGCACGTATGTGGGGATCCTTCGGCTACGCCATTGTTGCGCTGGCTGCCGGCTTCCTATTCACCATCAACCCTGCACTGAACTTCTGGATTGGATCCGCACTTGGTCTGATCCATCTCCTGTTGCTGATTTTCTCCCGCAACGGTGAGCCACCAGTCATCAAGAAAGCTCCGGTTGACGGAATCTTGTCGCCAGCTTCCACCCCAACCTTGCGCGATATGTTCAGGCTATTCCGCTTGCCAAGCCTCTGGCTGATCATTCTCTTCGTCATGTTGTCTTGGACTTTCTACACTGTCTTTGACCAGCAGATGTTCCCTGACTACTACACCGGGCTTTTTGAAACACCAGAGATTGGCCAGCAAGTCTACGGCATCTTGAACTCGGTTCAGGTCTTCGTAGAAGCAGCCATGTTGGGCATCGTTCCTATCGTCATGCGTCGTGTTGGCGTGCGTACGTCGTTGCTCATTGGTGTCTCGATCATGTTCATTCGTATTCTTGGATGCGCGTTGGTGGATGATCCGCTGTGGGTATCAGCGATCAAGATGCTCCACGCCATTGAAACTCCGCTGTTTATTTTGCCGGTGTTCCGTTACTTCACCTTGCACTTCAACCCAGCTTTGTCGGCCACCTTGTACATGGTTGGTTTCCAGGTCTCGGCACAGATTGGCAACGTTATTCTTTCCACTCCCCTGGGTGCACTCCACGACCGTCTGGGCTACCAGCAAACATTCATCACTATTTCAGCGGTGGTATTGGTTGCCGGTATCTACGGCTTCTTTGCCCTGAAGAAAGATGATCAGCAAGTAGATGGTGATCCGTTCCTACGCCATTCGAAGTTGTCTGTCGACGCATAGGACCATAGTTCGAAAGTCCTTGTTGACGTATGGAAAGCTCGACCTTGATGCCCTAAGGTCGAGCTTTCCCGGATTTAATGTGAAATCGAATTCTCACTGTCTAATTTTCGGAGTCTCCAGCCCGAAATGTTTCATTCGGACCGGAGACTCTATCCATGTATCTCAAACAGCAGCAAGCAGTATCTGCATCTCAGATCCGCTCAGCAAACTCCTTGATGCTGATCCCTGAGAATGTTGCCGGGCCACCGTCAGTGTAGAAAGAGATACCGGTATCTCCTTCCGTGAAGTGCACCTGCTGCGAAATCACAGTGTGACCATCATTGACGAACACTTCGACGCTTTGCATATCTACAAAGATTCTTATGTGCACCGACCGTGCACCAGCATCGATAGGCGCGGCAGCCCTTGAATAGGGGCTCAATGAATAGCCGTCCAGATCTGATGGCCCACGATCCACATAGAGATCGCTTCCATATTTGCCGATATTTGTATGCCGCTTCCCGTCCGCCGAACGTCCTACAGAAACACCGACATTCGCTGCAGAGTCCCAACTAATGTCGAGTTCAAGTTCGTAGGCGCGTCCATTCCAAGGAAGGACGAAACTGCCGTCAACATTCTGATCCTCAAAGGGGACCGTCGACGTGGCATACGAAGACAGCGCCCTCACCGGACTACTAAGCAAGGAGTACTTCCCATCTGCTTGTGCCGCTAGTTGTAGTTCGCGCACGATGGAATTTTGCCCGTTGTAGTTATCTGTGGCGTCGGTAGGGACATCACGATTCGCGTATTTCCAGTTATTCATCCAACCGATCGCCAGTCGCCGAGTTTCTGGGTTCTGGGCAGAAGGCCAGGAGACAGCTCCATACCAATCCCACCCCCAGTCAAGCCACTGCGGTTCTAGGTCATCAGCGTTAAACTGTTCGCCGTCCCACTCCCCTGTCCAATACGCGTAGGTCATTGGCAGGTCAACACTGTAGGCATCCATGCTGGCGCCAAGGACCCAGTGCTTAGTCCCGTCATCCGCGGTCATTTCGAAGAGATCTGGGCATTCGATGCCCCCCAGGTCATGATTCGGAAAATCGAAGTTCCGCTTCAGCTGCCAGTCACGCAGATTGGTTGAGGTGTAAAACGCTGCGTACCTGGCTCGCCCTATGACACAAACCCATTCATTGCGAGCCGAGTCCCAGTGAATTTTCGGATCACGGCACCATTCAGCGTTTTCAATCTCAGCCTGCGTTGTGGCACTACGGCCATCGGTGTTGACGATTACCGGGTCTGGCAGGCCCTGGAAGGTATAGCCACCATCGGTTGACCAATACAGGTATTGCTCCTGGTATTTGCGGATGCCATCGGTGGGCTGGGTAGCCAATGCGATGAGGGTTCCTGGCCCAAACCCTGCCGTATCATCTTCATCAATTACCGTTGATCCGGTCCACACGGGAAAGTCTGGTTTTTGTGCAATTGCGACTCCGTGATGAGTGAATGAAACCCCATCCGCAGTTGTCGCGTGGTCCCAGTCGCCGTTGCCGTTGTTCACCCCGGAATGAAGATAGTAAAGATGGTAAGTGCCGTTGAGATATACCGGACGTTGCGGGTCACACAGCCAGCCTTTGGGTGGCGTCATGTGATAAAAAGCCCGTTGCGAGCTTTGCGCTCGGGCTGTTGCCGGTAGGGCACCAGCGGCATACAGTCCGAGTGCACCAACACCAGCAATTTGAAACAAACTACGTCGAGAAATTTCGTGCATCATTGCGCGTTCCTTCCTGTTATCCCCCCGTGTGCGTCTATGCATAGTTGGGAGAGGAATAGTTTGAGAAATCCGGCAGCACTGCCGGTAGAAAATTATGGAGAATCAGGCTTCTGAATGTGCCTGAAGAATTATGTAGCTACTAAACGGACTGGCGTTTAATAGCCGGACAATTGATCAGATATAACGCATTGTCTTGTTCACGTTCCAGACCTAAGAGAACTCGTATTCCGGCGGCTCCAATCTCGTAGTGTGGCAAGGCCACCGTGGTCAGTGGTGGCCTTAGGTGGGCCGCGATGACTTCCTGATTATCAAATCCCACCACGGCAATGTCTTTAGGGACATCTAGACCTCGAACCCTCAGTCCGTCATAGAGGCCCATAGCCACTCGGTCGTTGTGACAGAAGACAGCGCTCGCACCAGAAGCGATAATCGCGCTAGTTACCTCATAGCCTCCCTCTTGTTCAGGTACGGCCGAGATGACAAGGGACTCATCGAATTCGAGCCCTGAGGATTCAAGTGCTGAGCGATAGCCAGCTAAGCGGCCGGTCAATGCCGGTGAAGGGGTAGTTGTATTAATAAACGCTATTCGTCGGTGGCCTGCATCAATGAGTTCTTGCGTTGCTGCCTTACCTCCTTGCACTTCATCAGGAACCACCGCTGGAAGGCCGCTTCCGGTGGAGAAACAGTCAACCAATACGGTGTCGGTTTGGTGTAATGATTCCGGGACTTCAATTTCGCGGTGGTACCAGGTGGAGTACAGGATGCCGCGCACTTGATGTTCAAGCATCATGGCGATGGCATCATTTTCAGCGGCTTTATTGCCATCGGTGTTGGCCACCAACAACACATAGCCGTGTTTCCATGCCTCATCTTGAGCACCGTGAATGATCTGACCTGCGAAGGGCGTGGTTGCGATGGCGTCAGCAACTAATCCAATAAACCGTGAGGATCCAACCGAGAGGGTTTTCGCCAAAGCGTTGGTTCGATAGCCCAGAAGATCGATGGCCTCGTGCACGCGTTGGCGAGTCTCCTCACCAATGCGTGCACCCTGTTTGTTGTTGACTACATGCGAGACAGTTGCCACCGATACGCCGGCTTCCTTGGCAATGTCTCGCATGGTGACAGGAGCACCGTGTTTACTGTGTCTCTCTGTCCTCATCCCTTAGTTGCTCCGCTCTCCAAGCCTTGAATCATCGCCTTGTTCAGCACGAGGAATACCAAGAGTAGTGGCGTGACCGAAACACACACAGCTGCAAAGGTGGCTGTCCAGTCCGTATTTCCCATGGCGCCAATGTAGTTCTGCAGGCCAAGTGGAATGGTTTTCAGCCCATCAGAAAGCACAAAGGTATTGGCGAAGATGAAATCATTCCAAATGAAAATGCTGTTAACCAGCACCACCGTGACGATGGTATTCAACGACAGCGGAAGAGTGATCTGGGCAAAGATGCGGTACGGTCCGGCGCCATCAAGAGAAGCTGCTTCGTAAGTCTCTCGCGGAATGAATCCGTAGAACGACGAGAACAGATAAATGGACATCGGTAGCGAGAAGGCAGCCAACGGAACGATCATCGACAGGTGGGTATCGAGCAACCCGACTTTCGAATAGTCAATGAACAACGGCACCAGGGCAATCTGCACTGGAACGATGATGCCCAGCATGAACAGCGCTCTGACCAGCGGACTGAGTCGAAAACCTAGGACTTCCAATGCGTAGGCTGCCATCATGCCTGCGACAACGATCAGTGCGCTGGCTCCAAGAGTGACAATCAAACTATTGACGATATTGAGGCCGAGATTTCCGGTCTCAAATGCTCGCGAATAATTCTCCAAGGTGAATTCGCTGGGCCAGGAGAAGGCATTGCCACCAGCAAAATCAGCTGCTGTGCGGAAACTGGTCAAGAACAGCCACAACAGTGGGTAGACCTGCACGATGACGATGAGCACGATGGTCACGGTCAGTAGAGTGCGCTGTATTTTGAGCTTTCGTGGCCTCCCCTGCGAAGGTTGTGGCTTCTTGGTGACACGCGGCTCAATCATGGCTTCCTCAGGCTTAGCTTCAACTGTCGTGCTCACGAGTCTTCCTTTCGTCGCAGCATTAGAAGGATCAGGCCAACGGCTACGAGGCACTCGATCACAATGAAGACCGAGATTGCACTGGCATAGCCATAGTCTGTGTGCACAAAGGCCGTCTTATACATGTAGGTGGTGAGCAGTTCCGAGGATTGCCCTGGGCCACCGTTGGTCAGCAGGTACGGGATATCGAATCCACGCAAGGCAAAGGTGGTTGCCATGATGGTTGTCGTGGTCCACACCGGACGAATATGTGGGAAGCGTACGTTCCAGAAAACTTGCCACCACGAGGCGCCATCCAAACGGGCGGCTTCTTCAAGTTCGCGAGGAACCGAGATCAGCGCTGCGTAGATGATCAGCATGTATAGGCCGGTGTAGCGCCATCCTTCAGGAATGGATACTGCTGCAAGGACGGTCTGAACATTGGACAGCCAAGCAGTTTGCAATTGACCAAGGCCAACCCATTCAAGTAGCTGGTTCAACATACCTACTGGCTCCAGCGAGTACACCCGCAGGAACAAGAAGGCGATGGCCACAGTGGAGATCACTGCAGGCAACAAGTACAGGGTCTTGACCAGTTCGCGCGCCTTAGGCAAAGCCGTGAGCAAGCTGGAAACTATTAGAGCTCCCCCAAGTTGGAGGACCAAGCAGATGATGAGGTATCCCACCGCATTGATAAACGCGGTCCAAAAGACATCATCACGAGAGAGCATTTTTACGTAGTTATCAAGACCGACAAAGTCCATGTCGGTAATGCCGTCCCAGCTAAAGAAGCTCAGGACCAGGGACTGAATGATAGGAAGTAGTACGGCAACGCCGTAGATAACCAGCGGTGGCAGAAGAAATACCGCCACCGATAGCTTGGAACGACGAGGCAACATTGATGTTGGTGCCTTCCGTCTCAGCCGGCGAGCGCGCGCCGGCTGAGCTGCTGGGGCAGTGTCTAGAACGCTAGTCACCGACGTTCTCCTTCAGAGCGGCGTCCATGGTGGTGACGAACTCATCTGGAGTGATATCACCTTGGACCAGCAGGGTCAGTTCCTGCTGCAGTCGGGTATTGGTTGCTGGATCTAGCTGGGTGTCCCAAGGCATCGCTATGGCGCTGCCAACTTCATCAGCTTGCTTGATGGCCTGGTCGTATAGCTTGGTGGCGGTCTTAGGCACGGTGGTCTTCGCTCCGGTGGTTGGTGATAGTGCACCGGTGGAAGCGTAGAGCTCTGGGTAGCGTTCCAGGGCGAAGGCCAGGAAGTCGCGTACTAGCGGGTCATAGGTTTGAGCGTTCACGGCCATACCGATGCCTGAAGGGGTGACGTATTCGTTCTCCGCGGTGGCAGAACCATCAATGGTTGGCAGGGTGAAGTAGTCAACGTCGTCGCGGACCTTAGCGTCCAAGGTATCGGTAGCCAAGTTGCCTAGCTCCCAAGTACCAATGTTGTAGACGCCGGCCTTGCCACTGGTGAATAGTCCCTGTGCATCCGAGTAGCCAGCGGAAGAGAAGCCCTTCTGGAAGCATCCTGCCTTACCCAGATCTGAGAGCCACTGGGCTGCAGCCTTGCCTTCTGGATCTGAGAAACTCGCTTCACCGGTCTTCAACTTTTGTACGTACTCCGGCCCGGACATGCGGAATGGGTAGTAAGACATGTAGCGTTCCAGCGGCCACTGGTCTTTGCCATCCAGTGCGATCGGAGTGACGCCTTCGTCTTTTAATGCCTCGCACATAGCTGGGAAATCATCGAGCGAAGCTGGGACTTCAACGCCTGCTTTCTTGAAGACATCTTTGTTGTACCAGAAGAATTCCAGCTGGAACTCGAAGGGAACCATGTACAGAGAGCCGTCATCGAAGCGCTGGTAGTTCAGTGCCGCCTCACGGTATTCATCGCTCAAGCCAAGATCTGTGAGCAGCTTGTCAACATCAATCATCTGCCCCTTGCTGGCCAACTTCTGAGCGAAAGGGGTGGCATCAGTGTCGAAGAGCTCTGGAAGCTTGTTCGCGGCGGCTAGGGTTTCGTACTTCTGAATGTAAGAAGGACGGTCTGGTGTGGTGACGAGGTTCAGGGAGAATCCTGGGTGAGTTTCCGCGTATTCGTCAGCGATCTGTTCCATCGTCTTGATCACTCCGCCGTCAGCGGGTCGTGAGAGCAACCAAGAAATTTCGCGGGGCTTGATCTCCCCTTCTGGGTTCACGTTGGATGGGTCTGCTCCCGCTCCTCCTCCACAGCTAGAGAGCGCGAGGGCTGCTGCTGCGAGGATGGGCAGGAATTTGGTGCGGCGAGTTGTCTTAGACATGATGAGTTTCTCCATTGAAGTCGAAGTGCAAGTGGAATTCTGAAAACGAAGGTCGGTTATACCGATGGAGTGAAAGCCAGGCTTTCCTGAGGTGCTTCAGTAGTGGTTTCGATATCGCGTGTTGCTATGGTGAATTGTGAGATGGTGACTGCTCCCTCACCGACAAAGGCACCGGCACGACCGGTCGGCCTGTCATAAAGTCGGGTGCTCAGCACCGTTGCATCATCCAGGGTGGCAACGCACAAATCACCGTCGACAATGATGTCTAGCTCGTGAGGACCTGCTCCAATGACTGCTGGTCGCTCAAGTTCAATCGCAAAGGGCACGTCTCCATCGATGTGCCATTGTTCGGTACCTGGAACTCTGCGTGGCCACCGGTCCAAAACGAGGCGATTGCGTTGTGGTTCGAGGCGCAATGCATAGCCCTCATCCCCGTCAGCGCTAGCCCGCAACAGGACGCCTACCTCACGGGTTCCTTCTTCAATCTCAAAGTGAGCACGCAGTCGGAAGGAAGTTGGGGTGTCTTCTTCGGTGAGCAGATCGGCATAACCGTCGTTAGCTACCAAACGGGTTTGAGCAGGTAGTACATCTTCTGACTCTTGGAAGGTTGATCGGAACTCGGCTGGTGGGTGGAACGCTAGGGTTCCGTCCTCACGTTGCTCCGCTTCAAGAACCGAGAGGGTTCCTGCCCATTGCCAGGCACCGGCATCGCATGAGTTTTCTTTAGAAGCAATCCAACCAAAGAAGAACCTGCGTCCGTCTCGTTCTGCCGATTTGGAGGCGTAGTATGCTCGCCCGTCGAAGGTGTCGAATTCTGGAACAATCCATGGTCCGTTGAGGCTGCGCGACATGCGATATCTGGTGGTGAAGGCATCGCTGAATTCCGAGTAGACCAGGTACCACCAGTCTCCCCATTGGAAAACTTCGGGGCATTCGTGGGCGATGTAGCGGCGTGGATCCCAGAAAGGTTCTACCGGTTCCCACGTGGTTAGGTCAGCGGAGGTGCACTGAGCCATGACGCCGCGGCGTCGTTCTGCACCAGTATTGTGGCGAGCGGTAATGAGCATGCGCCACAGTTTTGATTCCGCATCCCAGAAGACGTATGGGTCTCGCCAGTCACCGGTCTCAAAACCTGCACTGGCACCGAAGGTGTCTTCGGGGTGGCGTTGCCAGGTTTCCATGCCGTCGTGGCTCGTTGCGTGCATGACCAGCTGTAGTGCACGCCCGTCTGCTCCGAGATGGTTTGGATTCTGGCCGGTGTAGAACGCGTGGTGCGTACCTTCAGCGTCCACCACGATGCTTCCGGTGTAGATGTTGTAGTCATCTGCCGTGGCCCCGCCGGAAGCAATTGCTTCCCCGGTTTCTTCGAAGTTCACTACGTCTTTGGTCACGATGCGATGCCATGGCATTCCGCCTCCGGAGACTCCGCGGTCTTCGTGAAGGTAGAAGAGATGGAAGACTCCATCCTCCTGCCAGGGAATGACATCGCCTACCCACGCACCGTTGGGTTGGTAGAAACCTTGTGCAGTCATTGCTTGCCCGTTCTATGAGGTTAACCGGTTTAGCAACAACCTTAGTGGCGCGAATCACATACGGTCAATCGGTTAAGCAAACTTTTCTTGAGAATTTTTTTGAAGGTCAAAAAAGCGCTAGGCAGCCCAACAAGAGGGCCAACATTCCAACGACAAGTTGTCGTTTCGTGGACACTCGCGGCGGGTAAACGCTGTACCGATCACCGGGACGAGGAGGTAGGAATGATGGTCATCCGATAAATTCGTATCGATTCCCTAGAACTTAGACAAGACGCAAAAATGCCACCTGGCTTGTATCTAAGGACGCAAGCCAGGTGGCAATGATGATTATTTTCGTGGGTAAACCACGAACTTCGCGAGACGAAAGAAGCGAAGAGGTTTAGCTCAGAACAATGTTGGTTACTGGCTGCGACGAATCTGTCGCGAAGTCCAACCCAGAGGGAGCCACGCCGTCAGCAACGAGCTGTGCACCTAGGGCAGCAACCATGCCACCGTTGTCAGTGCACAAGCTAAATGGTGGAACGACCACTGAGATTCCCGCCGAAGCGCATCGTGCAGCGAGGAGTTCACGCAGTCGAGTATTAGCTGCGACTCCCCCACCAAGCAGCACGGTCTTCAAACCATGCTCCTGCATGGCTCGAACGGCCTTAGAGGTAATGACGTCCACTACAGCTTCCTGGAATGAAGCGGCAATATCAGCCACAGGGATTTCTTCCCCATTGGCTTCGAAGTGTTCCACGCAGCGCGCCACGGCGGTCTTCAGCCCGGAGAAGGAGAAGTTATGACGGTGCTTGCCAGGGTTCTCCTCGTTGCCCACAAATTTAGGCAGGGTCAGTCCACGAGGGAAACGGAAGGCTTTACGGTCACCGTTCTTGGCAGCCTTATCGATGGCCGGCCCGCCAGGATACCCCAGTCCGAGAAGTCGTGCGGTCTTGTCATAAGCTTCGCCGGCAGCGTCGTCAATGGTGGAGCCCAGCAGTTGCACGTCGTGGGTCAGTGAAGTGACTTTCAAGATTTCGGTGTGCCCGCCAGAGACCAGCAATGCGCCAAAGGTCGGTGGAAGAATTGTTCCTTCAAGGACTCCTACACCAACATGAGCCACGAGGTGGTTGATACCGTACAGCGGTTTACCGGTAGCTAGGGCCAGTGCTTTGGCTGCCGAGACGCCGACCATGAGTGCTCCAGCCAGGCCCGGACCGCTGGTCACTGCTATGGCATCAATATCATCCAGGGTCAGTTCTGCGGTGTCTAGAGCAGATTGCAGGGTTGGGACAAAGGCCTCAAGGTGTGCACGGGCAGCAATCTCAGGAATGACCCCGCCGAAGCGAACATGCTCATCCATGGAGCTCGATACCGCGTTGGCCAAGAGTCGATTGCCACGCACAATGCCCACACCGGTTTCATCGCACGAAGATTCAATGCCGAGAACAATGGGTTCAGTAGTGCTCATACTTTGCGTGCTTCCTCTTGTCCCTGCGGGGCATCCAATTGCAGTCTCATGATCAAGGCGTCAACGCCGCCTTTGTAGTAACCAACGCGTCGATGGATCGTAATGAAGCCCATCGATTCATACAGGCTAATGGCCGTAGGATTATCAAAACGGACTTCCAGCATGACATCTAGCGCGTTGCGCTGTTTGGCAGTCTCAACCAAAAGTGTCAGTAGTTTGCGCCCTAGCCCTTGGCCCTGGAATTCAGGATTAATGGCGATGGTTTGAACATCGCTGATAGGCAAGACGGTGCACAGTCCGGCATAGCCGATGATCTGGCCATCGTTCTCGTACACCCAGTAATTCCGAGTTTCGTTCTGCGCCAGTTCCGATTCGAAGGCAGCTACAGGCCATGCGTCTTCTGGGAAGAGTTCAGTCTCTAGTTGATGAACCGCAGGGATATCATCCACGGTCATCTCGCGTAAGGTCACGCTCATGCTTTGGCCTGCTTCATGAATGCTGGAACTTGAGCGTCAGACTCGCGAAGGTACTGCGGGGCTGTGTCGGATAGGTCTTTGCCCGCCAACAGATCATCCATTCCACGATCGGCCAGATGCGCTGCGTCCACAACCCAATCGAAAGACCGCGCCCATGGCTTAGCGCCAACAGATTCTAGTTCTTCGACGTACAGTCCGGCCCCCACGCCATAGACGGGCAAGGCAGGCAGCTCAGTGGCAGACGAGACATGCGGGCCGTCCAACAGTTTTCCTTCACTGTCATAGCGTGCCCAGTACAGCTCTTTGCGTCGCGCATCCGAAGCAACAACGAATTCCCCTGAGCCCTCCCCAGAACGAAGTACACGTTCGGCGAGCGCATGAAGGGACATCACCCCATAGACCGGGACATTCCATACAAAACCGAAGGTGCGTGCCGCCACCAGACCAACGCGCAGACCAGTGAATGGCCCTGGGCCGACACCAACAAAAATGCCAGCGAGGTTTTTACCTTGCTCGTTGTTTTCTTCCAGTAAGTCCCTGACGTAGCTGGCCAAAGTCTCTGTCTGGTCATTTCCCTTAGGGGATGTCTTTTGGGCGATAACTGAACCAGTGGTGTAGTCGACCAGTGCTACCGAGGCATGTGCCGAAGTGTCGATGGACAGGTAGTTAGGCATGCTTCTCTCCGGTGGGCTGTGCAGTAATGGCAGAGCGCAGGTTGTCTTTCAGCTGAGCAAAGCTCTGTGAGTCCCAGCGTGGACCAATAGCTTTGAGCGTGAATTCTCTGGGCTCATCCAATTCTTCTTCGGATTCTTCCCAAGGATTTTCTACTGCTATTGCGTTGACCTCACGGTCTAGGGTGATTTCAAGTCGTGAATCCGAGAGGTGTTCGACCTTCCCTAAACCCCACTCGACCACCGTAACTGATTCAGTCAACGTAGATTCTAGGTCAAGGGTGTCCACATCATTCTGATCTTTTAGACGGTAGGCGTCGACGTGAATCAGGGTGGGCCCGTCTGCCAGAGATGGGTGCTGGCGAGCCAGAACAAATGTCGGTGAGATAATCCCTTCTCGCACATTCAGTCCCACGCCCAGTGATTGAGTCATCGTAGTCTTTCCGGCGCCAAGCGCACCGGTGAGAATCACCAGATCCCCCGCTTCTAGCTGTGCACCCAATGCTTCGCCGAGCGCTTCAGTTTGTGTGAGGTCCGTGAGCTGGCAAGTGAACTCTTGGCTAGCTTCATTCACCGGCTTCTCCCCAGCTTCCTTCGACGTAGTGGCGAGGCACTCGTGGCGAAATTCTTGTCACCACTTCATAGTTGATGGTGTTGGCAGCATGTGCCCAGGTATTCACGGATTGTCCGCCCTCACCAAAGATGATGGCTTCTGCACCCAAATAGTCTTCTGGTGAAATCTCAGGGCCAAGGTCAATGACGCACTGGTCCATTGCAATGCGTCCACGCACTGGGTAGCTTCGTCCATTCACGGTCACTGGTGCACCGGTAGCGATACGAGGTAGTCCATCTGCATAGCCCATAGGAATGAGCCCCAGGTAGGTTTCGCCTTCGGTCTTGTAGTTCAAACCGTAGGAAACACCTTGACCGGCGTGCACTTTTTTCACGTTGGCTACCCGGGTCACCAGCTTCATTGCCGGACGTAGCCCAAAGCTTTCTGGCGTTTCATTCTCGAAAGGGCTCTGACCGTAGAGTCCGAGGCCTAAGCGAACCATGTCGTGGTGGGCGTCTGGACGCGAGAGAATTGCTGGGGTGTTGGCAATATGGCGAACTTCCAAATGGAATCCTGCGGCCTCCACCAATTCAATAGCTTTGGAGAACAAGGCCAATTGCTCATCGGTTTCTGGACGTTCTGGTTCATCCGCCACAGCAAGGTGAGAGAACAAACCAACCACTCGCAGTAGGCCCTCTTCTTGGAAAGCACTGGCACGATTCAGCAAGTCAGGGAAATCATCCATGGTGGAACCGTTTCGTCCCAGCCCGGTATCAATCTTCAGATGAATACGTGCTGGGGTCTGCACCGCACGAGCAGCAGCGGCAACGCGCTCAAGTTCCCATCCGGACACGCCAAGATCAAGGCTGGCGTCAATGGCAGCCTCAAATGGAGTGTCTTCAGTATGGAGCCAAGCCAGCATCGGAGTCTGGATGCCTGCTTCTCTTAAGGCTAGCGCTTCAGTCACGTGGGCACAGCCGAGCCAGCTGGCGCCACCTTCTACTGCCGCTTTGGCTACTGGGATAGCACCATGGCCGTAGGCGTCTGCTTTGACGACGGCCATTACTGCAGCGGGGGCTACCACGTCAGAAATTTGCTTGACGTTGTTGCGGATGGCCGACAGATCGATCACTGCACGCCGCTCAAATCCGCTGCCCTGTGCGCCGCTGGTACTAGTTGTCACGTTGCTTTCTTCAAGCGCTTCAGAGTTCACCTAATCATCTTCCCACTTTTCCCTAACTCTTGCTGTGTCGCGACTTGCGCTGTATAGCACATCTGCACTTTAACGCTAGAAGGGACGGACCAGAACATCTTTCGATGTCTCGGCCCGCCCCTTAGGCGACGGTTGATAGGTGCGTCTATCGCAGGTTCTTCAGTTCGTCGCGGATCTGTTCCAGCAGGGCCAGCTGTGGATCTGGCTCTTCCTCAGCCTCTTCCTCGGTGAGGCCACGGCGAGCTGCAAGGTTTTCGTTCAGCTTCTGCATTGGCAGTACCAGTGCGAAGTAAACAGCTGCAGCGATCAGCAGGAAGTTAACAAGGGCGGTCAAGAACACACCGAACTTGATGTCTACGCCGTTGATGTTCATCAGCAGGAAGCTGTCGAAGTTTGGGGAACCCACCAATGCGGCGATCAGTGGCATCAAGATGTTGTCAACAAGGGCGGTAACTACGGCGCCGAAGGCAGCACCGATCACAACGGCAACGGCCAGATCGACAACGTTGCCCTTCATAATAAAATCGCGGAAACCTTTAAGCATGTTTAGAGCATACACAGGCAGATCACAGGATCAAGTACAAATCTCCAAATGAAATCGATAAGTTCGGCAAATTATCAGCTTACGTTTCCTTCCTGATCAGTTACCGAACCTTAAATTTCAGGTTAGATCTTCCTCAGAAGCATGCGTCGTACCGAGTGATCCGCGGATTTTCTCAATACCAATTGGGCACGCCCGCGCGTGGGCAACACGTTTTCTTTCAGATTTGGCTCGTTGATTCTCTTCCAGATTCCGTGTGCCGTTTCGCGCGCTTCTTCATCCGTCAATTGTGAATACCGGTGGAAATAGCTTGCTGGGTCAGCGAAAGCGCCGGAGCGCAATCGCATAAATCGGCTGATGTACCACTCTTCAATGTCGCTGGTGCGAGCATCAACATAAACCGAGAAATCAAAGAAATCGCTCAAGGCCAAGCCGACTGTTCCATCGGAACGTGTACGTGCTGGCTGTAGGACGTTGAGACCTTCCACAATCAATACCTGCGGGCGACGAACCACTGTCCTCTCCCCCGGGACGATGTCATAAGTCAGGTGGGAGTACACCGGGGTACTTACTTCCGGGGCACCAGATTTCACTGCGGAAACGAAGCGCAACAGTGCGCGTCGATCATATGATTCCGGGAAACCCTTACGGTGCATGATTCCTCGCCGCTCAAGCTCAGCGTTGGGGTACAAGAAGCCGTCAGTGGTGATCAGCTGAACGTCCGGAGTTTGTGGCCAGCGGCGTAGCATTTCCTGCAACACACGTGCTGTTGTTGATTTGCCAACAGCAACGGAGCCCGCCACACCAATAACAAATGGCGTTCGAGTGGTTTGTTCCCCCAGGAAGGTGGTGGTTGCCTGATGTGTCGCTCCGGCGCCTTCGACATAGAGATACAACAGGCGGCTCAGTGGCAGGTAGACGTCCCGGACCTCTTGTAAGTCCAGTCCGTCCCCTAGGCCACGTAGCCGTTCAATGTCAGAGATGTTCAGCGGCTGTTCCATTTGATCAGAGAGCCGCGCCCAAGTATCGCGCTCAAGATCAACAAAAGGCGAGATCGGTGTTTCAAGTGTTCCGTGTGGTTCCACGAGGTCAAATTCTGCCAAGAATATGCTCCACAACCCAATTAACCTGATCGCGGAAGCATTCCCTCCCCCTCATAGAGGGCCACAGAAGTGAGCTACTACATAGCAATAATTGAGGGGTGAAGCACGATTATTCCCATCGATGGGGTTTGAGCCGGTAGGATTTTGCACATGTGCGGAATTGTTGGATATGCAGGAACCTCGAGCCGAGTCGCCGACCACGGCGCCCTCGACGTTCTGATTGAAGGTTTGCGCCGGTTGGAATACCGTGGCTACGACTCGGCTGGCGTCGCTGTTGTTGCTGATGGCGCTGTTCATTCTCGAAAGAAGGCCGGCAAGCTGGTCAATCTCGAAAATGAAATTGCTGACGCTCCATTGCCAGAGTCAATGACCGGCATTGGACACACCCGTTGGGCAACCCATGGTGGGCCGAGTGATGGCAACGCCCACCCACACCTAGCCGATGGTGGCAAGCTTGCCATGATCCACAACGGAATTATTGAGAACTTCGCTGGCATCAAGGCTGAATTGCTTGCCGATGGCGTTTCTTTCCTTTCAGAAACTGATACCGAAGTAGCTGCTGCCCTGCTGGGCAGGCTCTACAGCACCGAAGCGAACGGTGACTTGACCGCAGCTATGCAGTTGGCTGTTCAGCGTCTTGAAGGTGCTTTCACCCTGTTGGCTGTTCACCAGGACCACCCAGGTGTCGTTGTGGCTGCGCGCCGCAACTCCCCATTGGTTCTTGGTTTGGGCGAGGGCGAAAACTTCCTCGGCTCAGATGTTTCCGGCTTCATCGACTTCACCCGTCGCGCCGTGGAACTGGGCCAGGACCAGATTGTCACCATTACCCCTGATACTCACTCCATTACTGACTTCAACGGCAATCCTGCTGAAGGTAAAGAATTCACCGTTGACTGGGATGCAGCAAGTGCTGAAAAGGGCGGCTTCCCGTCCTTCATGGAAAAAGAAATCTTTGACCAGCCGGCAGCTGTCGCAGATACCCTCTTGGGACGTTCAGACGCTGATGGCCGTCTGACCCTCGATGAACTGCGTATCGCTCCAGAAGAGTTGGCAGAAATTTCCAAGATTGTCGTTCTTGCTTGCGGCACCAGTGCTTACGCTGGCTCCGTTGCCAAGTACGCCATTGAATCCTGGTGCCGTATTCCGGTTGAGGTTGAGCTGTCCCACGAGTTCCGTTACCGCGAACCAATCGTGGACGAAAAGACTCTGATCGTTTCTATCTCCCAGTCCGGCGAGACCATGGACACCTTGATGGCTGTGCGTTACGCCAAGGAGCAGGGCGCAAAGACGATGTCCATCTGCAACACCAATGGGTCCACCATTCCGCGTGAATCAGATGCCGTCCTTTACACCCACGCCGGTCCAGAAATCGCGGTGGCTTCCACCAAGGCATTCTTGGCTCAGATCACCGCTACCTACCTGCTGGGCCTATACCTGGCTCAGTTGCGTGGCAACCTCTTCCAGGGACAGATCAAGGACATCCTTGCTGACCTAGGCAAGATCCCCTCCAAGATTCAGGACGTTCTGGATCGCGCGGGCGAGATCAAGGAGCTGGCTCGCTCGATGGCCGATGCTAACTCGGTCTTGTTCTTGGGCCGTCACGTTGGCTACCCAGTAGCTATGGAAGGCGCCTTGAAGCTCAAGGAAATCGCCTACATCCACGCTGAAGGCTTCGCTGCTGGCGAGCTGAAGCACGGTCCAATCGCTCTGATTGATGATGGCCAGCCGGTCTTCGTTGTTGTCCCATCCCAGCGCGGACGCGACTCGCTGCACTCCAAGGTTGTCTCGAACATCCAGGAAGTCCGCGCTCGTGGCGCTAAGACTCTGGTGATCGCTGAAGACGGCGACAACGCAGTGAAGGACTTCGCTGAGTGGGTTTTCTTCGTTCCTGAAACCCCAACCCTGTTGATGCCACTGCTGGCTACCGTGCCGCTGCAGATCTTCGCTTGCGAATTGGCTTCGGCTAAGGGCTACGACGTTGACCAGCCTCGTAACCTGGCCAAGTCGGTGACCGTAGAGTAATCCACTTATCACCATCAAGATCGAAGGGCGTCACTCATTTTTGATGAGTGACGCCCTTCGATCTTTTGTGCCGAAAAAACTACCTATTGCGCGGCGTCCATTAAGAATCGCGCAGAAGAACCCATCTAATTTTTTTGCATGCACAAGGCTCGATAAACTGGAAGGCATGATTGCAGGAATTGGAGTGGACATTGTTGACGTGCCACGATTTGGCCGCCAGCTTGAAAAGACCCCGCGCCTGCGCGAACGACTCTTCACAGAGGAAGAGCGCGACCTTCCACTACGCTCATTGGCTGCTCGCTTTGCGGCAAAAGAAGCAATCGCCAAAGCTCTTGGCGGTCCAGTTGGAATGAATTGGCAAGACTGCACCATCCGTAAAGATGAGGCCGGAGACCCACAAATTCACAACACTGGTTCCGTGGCAAAGGCCAGTGAACTTCGTGGCATTTCCTCTTGGCATCTGACCATGTCTCATGATGGTGACATGGCCATCGCAATGGTTGTCGCCGAACGCTAGTTCTCGCTGTTCAAAAAGAATAAGCGACACGTTTGGCATTAAATAGGACATCAAACGACAGCGTTGAGTATTGTTTGATTTATGATCCCTGTCTACAGTGTTGCGCAGATTCGTGCGGTTGAGGCCCAGGAGATTTCCAAGCGTGGCGAAGCAAGCTTGATGAAGCAAGCCGCCGCAGAATTGGCTTCAGTTGCAGTCACTATGTTGGCTGACAGACCCGGCACGGAACCTGCCTTTGTTATCGGCCTCATCGGACCCGGCAATAACGGTGGCGATGGCTTGTATGCCCTTGCTCAGCTGCAACAGCAGGGAATCTCTACTCTTGCCTTGCAATACGCGGACCAGGTTCATGCTGAGGCTTCTGCAGCTTACCAAAAGGCAGGCGGAACCCTGACCGATTTTGCTGACGGTCAAAATGAACTGCTTGGCGCATCATTGATCATCGATGCGCTCTACGGCTTGGGGTACCGCGCAGGTTCCCAATTGCCTTCTGTCCCTGCACAGAGCTATGTTCTGGCCTGCGATGTACCTTCAGGTCTCAATCCTGAAACCGGTGTCGCTGAAGACAACGTCCTGCGCGCTGATCGCACCGTCACCTTCGGGGCGATGAAGTCCGGACTCCTTACCATTGACGCTCCACTGGTCACAGGAGAAATCTCCGTTGCCGATCTTGATTTTGATTTTTCATCAGTTTCACCTGAGACTCTGATGGTCGATGAAGCTGCGGCAGTAGAGCTTTTGAACCAATACCGTTCGTGGCGAGATGCCGGACGCCACAAGTATCAGCGTGGCGTGTTGGGCCTCATCGCAGGTTCTGACCTCTACCCTGGCGCAGCACAGCTCACTGCAAAGGCTGCTGTGAACTGCGGTATTGGTTTGCTACGCACCCACGTGCCGGAATCCATTCAGCCGTTGCTTGCGGTTTCAGTTCCGGAGTCGGTACCGCTGGATGATCAGCAGATCAAGGAAGCCTTGTCTTCCTCGCGTCGTCACCTTCACGGCAAGGGCGCAAAGATTTCGGCATGGGCCATCGGCCCTGGTCTTGACGGACGTACTCCCCCAACGGGTGTTATCGCGGAAGTCTTCGCTAGCCGTCAGCCGGCCGTCATTGATGCTTCAGGTTTGGAAGTTGTGCCTACTGGCCCGAGCGAGCAGCCACGAGTCCTCACACCGCATTCCAAAGAACTACGTATGCTCTTGAACCGTGCCGGCGTCAAAGTGACTCCTGATGAGATTGCTCAGGACCCGATTCGTTGGACCCGTTGGGCAGCTTTGGCCTATAACGCTGTGGTTCTTTTGAAGGGTCCTACCAACTACATTGTTGCTCCGAACGGCAGTAGCCTCGTGGTTACCCATTCATCGCCTCAATTGGCTACCGCTGGTAGTGGCGACGTACTCACGGGCATTCTTGGCTACCTGCTCTCGGACGGATCACTCACTGGTACTCAAGGCCTACGTCCCGTTCCTAATCGTCGCATTATGGAGCTAACGGCCTGCGCGGCAATCATTCATGGTCGCCTTGGACGCGTCACTGCAGAAGAAGGTACGGTCAGCGCTTCGCGTCTGATCGATAACCTGCCAAAGGTGATGAAGCGCTTCGGCTTCTAAACAACTGGAGTAAAACGCACAAACGCGGTTGTCGAAAGACAACCGCGTTTGTGCGTTAGAGGGTGTTCTTACTGAACCGGTACCGGCGCAGTTAGAACATTGTTGTTACCCAGCTCGAAGTACTCGCCTGGACCGGTCATCACCCAGCCCTGTTCACGCCAGGCCGGACGGTCCAATACGTTGCGGCCATCGATAAGCATCTTGGATGCGACGACTTCGCCCAACTCGTTTGGATCTAGGTCGCGGAATTCTTGCCACTCGGTCAGTACCAGCGTCAGGTCTGCGTTACGAGCTGCTTCCTGATAGGTGTCCACGTAGTTCAAACGTGGGAAGCGCACGGCCGCATTCGCGTTGCCCTCGGGATCATAAACCGAGACCTCGGCACCCGCGTTGTACAGGCGTACCGCAATGTCCAAGGCTGGTGAGTCACGCACGTCATCGCTGTCAGGCTTGAAAGTTACACCGAGTACGCTGATATGCTTTCCGGCCAGCTCATTGCCCAGCATGCTGGAGGCCAAAGACACCACACGGTCCCGGCGGCGAAGATTGATCTGATCAACTTCTGCCAAGAATCCCATGGTCTGAGACAAGCCAAGCTCGCTTACACGCGCCTGGAGGGCTCTGATGTCCTTCGGTAGGCATCCGCCACCGAAACCCACGCCAGCGTTCAGGAAACGGCGTCCAATGCGCTTATCGTGACCGATAGCGTCAGCCAGAGTCTTGATGTCACCGCCTACCGTTTCCGTCACCTCTGCGAAGGCATTGATGAAAGAGATCTTGGTGGCAAGGAAAGCATTCGCTGCGACCTTGACCAGTTCTGCGGTTTCAAGATCCGTAACAATTTCAGGGACATCTTGGGCAAGTACTGGAGCGTACACTTCACGCAACAGTTCCAATCCATGCTCGTTGTCTAGGCCATAAACCAAACGGTCGGGACGCAGGGTGTCATTCACTGCGAAACCTTCACGTAGGAATTCAGGATTCCATGCCAGGGCGATTGAGCTTCCTAGCTTAGCGTCTTGGGCAACCTTCTGGCTCAGTCGGCGTGCTGTGCCCACTGGTACGGTCGACTTACCAACAATCAACGCATCGCCGGTGATGTGTTCCAGTAGTGAATCAACGGCACCGTCAACGTAGGACATGTCAGCTGACTGTGAGTCCGATCGCTGAGGCGTTCCTACGGTAATAAAGTGAATATCTGCATTGGCGGCTACGTCTGCGTAGTCGTCAGTGAAGCGTAGGCGTCCGGATGAAACGTGCTTACGTAATAATTCCGGAAGGCCTGGTTCGTGGAACGGCAGGATGCCAGCCGCCAGGGCCTCTAGCTTTGCCTTGTCCACGTCCACGCCAATGACTTCATAGCCCAGTTCTGCCATGCAGGCGGCATGGGTTGCACCGAGGTAGCCGGTGCCGATCACGCTGATGCGTAGAGTCACAAAAGTCCTTCTCTCCGAGAACACGAACCGATGTCAGTTTCTACTAGTTAGCATGCCACACCCCCATAGGCGGTTCTTGTGCAGAACACCGTATGGGGGTGTGAGTTTTCTCGATATTTACGTATTAGTTGCTGAACGACTGCTGGGTTACAGGGAAAGGTGTTCCTTGACCGAGGCTGCCAGTGCCTCGGCTTCAGCCTGAGCCTGGTCATGCGTGGCAGCTTCAACCATCACACGGACTACAGGCTCGGTGCCCGATGGACGCAAGAGGACTCGGCCGGTGGAGCCAAGACGTGCTTCCGCAGCAACGATGTCGTTTAGCAGTGGCTCGCACTCTGGTGCGGCAGCCTTGTCCACGCCACGTACGTTGATCAGTACCTGTGGCAGGACCGTGAGCACCGAAGCAAGATCCTTCAACGACTTTCCGGTAGCTTTCACACGGGCTGCGATCATTAGACCGGTAAGTACGCCGTCACCGGTGGTTGCATGCTTGGAGAAGATTACGTGGCCTGACTGCTCGCCGCCAAGCGAGTAGTTTCCTTCGTGCATTCCTTCTAGAACGTAACGGTCACCAACACCGGTCTGCTTCAGGGTAATACCGGCTGCTTCCATGGCCAGCTTCAAGCCAAGGTTGCTCATCACGGTAGCTACGAGGGTGTCATCCTTCAGCTCACCGCGGTCCTTCATGTCCAGTGCCATGATGGCCATGATCTGGTCACCATCGACGACGGTGCCTTCGTGGTCTACGGCAAGGCAACGGTCTGCGTCACCGTCGTGAGCGATGCCTAGGTCTGCATTGTGCTCCAGCACGGCAGCCTGCAGCTTCTCCAGGTGGGTAGATCCGTAGCCATCATTGATGTTGATGCCATCTGGATCTGCGCCGATGACGATTGCTTCTGCGCCTGCTGCCTTAAATACTTCTGGGGAACAGCCCGAAGCTGCACCGTGGGCGCAGTCCAAGACGACCTTTAGACCGTCGAGGCGGTTAGGCAGCGCCTGGAGCAGATGCATGATGTAACGGTCTTCGGCGTCAGCGAATCGTGCCACGCGTCCTACTTCGCCACCGGTTGGGCGAGGCTTGGGCATCTTCAGGCACGCTTCAATGGCGTCTTCCAGAGAGTCATCAAGCTTCTTGCCACCGCGGGCCAAGAACTTAATACCGTTATCTGGAGCTGCGTTGTGCGACGCGGAGATCATCACGCCAAAGTCGGCGTTCAGGTCCCCAACCAGGAAGGCTGCTGCGGGAGTTGGCAGCGTTCCTGCATCCATGACGTCCACGCCTGAAGCGGCTAGGCCAGCTTCGATTGCTGCGGACAGGAAGTCGCCACTGATCCGTGGGTCCTTGGCCACCACTGCGACAGGCTTACGCCCATCTTCTGGTTGGCTTAGACCCAGCACCACAGAAGCTGCCTGCGCCAGTTCCAACGCTAACTCGGGAGTTAACAGTTCGTTTGCTTTTCCTCGGACCCCATCGGTCCCAAATAATCTTGCCATCGCATCCAATCATATGCCCTCTGCTTCGATTTATCCTCGTTGAGGCAATGTAAAGGGTACGGAATGAGAAAAGATTAATAGTGACTTAGGCAAGTTCTTACTTAAAGGCCGAAGGCCCCAACTTCCCTTGCGGGGAGTTGGAGCCTTCGGATAAGACCTTGAAGTAAGGTTTAGCGCTTCGAGAACTGCGAAGCCTTACGTGCCTTCTTCAGACCAGCCTTCTTACGCTCGATGACGCGTGCGTCACGGGTCAGGTAACCGGCCTTCTTCAGGGTAGCGCGGTTAGCGTCGCGGTCGATCTCGTTCAGTGCACGGGCGATGCCCAGGCGCAGTGCGCCAGCCTGACCGGAGATGCCGCCGCCGTTGATGCGTGCGATAACGTCGTATGCGCCTTCCAGACCCAGAACCTTGAAAGGCTCGTTAACATCCTGCTGGTGCAGCTTGTTTGGGAAGAAGTTGTCCAGCTCGCGACCGTTAACGGTCCACTTGCCGGAGCCTGGTACCAGGCGAACGCGGGCGATAGCCTGCTTGCGACGGCCAACTGCTGCACCTGGAACGGTCAATGGAGCGCGTTCGGTTTCAGCAACTGCAGCGGAAGCAGAGGTCTCGGTGGTGTAGGTCGAAGGGGTCTCGCCTTCGAATTCAGTGGTTTCTTCAGCGTTCTGAGCCACGATAATCTCCTATTAAGTATTTCTTCTCGGGGCCAGGACTACTGAGCGACCTGGGTGATTTCCAGTGCCTTTGGCGACTGAGCAGCGTGTGGGTGCTCGGCGCCGCGGTATACCTTCAGCTTCGAGAGCTGAGCAGCAGACAGCTTGTTCTTAGGCAGCATGCCCTTGATTGCCTTCTCTACAGCCAAAACTGGGTTCTTCTCCAGCAGGTCTGCATAGTTGACGCTCTTCAAGCCACCTGGGAAACCGGAGTGGCGGTAAGCGCGCTTGTTCTCAAGCTTCTTACCGGTCAGTGCAACCTTTTCTGCATTGATGATGATGACATGGTCGCCCATGTCCATGTGTGCAGCGAAGGTTGGCTTGTGCTTGCCGCGCAGCAGGGTTGCGGCCTGGACGGCGAGACGGCCGAGTACTACATCGGTGGCGTCAATGACATACCACTGACGAGTCTGGTCAGCCGGCTTTGGGGTGTACGTACGCACAGTAATTGCCTTACGTTGATTCGTTTCTGGTCAAACAGTTGCTTGGCTGAAGGCGGTGAGATCCCTCAGTGTCAGGCACTGTCGTGTTGTTCTTGTGTTTAGACCAGTACGTCAGGTGAGGACTGATGATAACCGGCCGTCCATATAGTGTTCGCACACCCAGCAGACCAGCGACTATGCAACTAAGCCGTCACGCTTGGGCGTGTAGTGTCGAACGTGGACATACACAACTCATAAAAGTTTAGCGGATTAAAGTGTTTCCGGCCAAAAAAGCATCACGGTCGTGAGCAATAACACCCTTAAGATCACGGGGATTATTAGGCCTTCAGCCTTCCGCAGAGGCGTCTTTGACTTCATCATCGCTGCGTAGCGCGCGAGTCTGCAAGGCCCGGGCTGCTAGCTGTTCAGCTTCAGGATAATAGACTTCCTCAAGCACCAGGGCGCGAGGGTGTGAAAGCTTGGTCCTGGAGTCGCGCACCATTTCTTCCAGTCGCGCTGCCATGAATCCTGGCTGTTCGCGCCCGTCGCCCACCATCATGGCGGCACCAATGAGCGCACGGACCATATTGTGGCAGAATGCATCGGCTTTCAGATGCGCGAGGATCAAACCGTCTTCACCGCGGGTGAAGGTGAACTCCTGCAATGTACGAATAGTTGTCGCATGCGGTCGAGGCTTGCAGTAGGTCAGGAAGTCGTGGCGTCCCAGCACAGTCTGCGCTTCCCGGTTCATGGCTTCAACATCGAGCTCTTCTCGGTGCCACGTGGTCAAGTGGCGGGTCAGTGGATCCCAACGATGCTGTCCATCAGCAATTCGGTAGGAGTATCGGCGGGCCAGTGCCGAGAAACGAGCATCAAACCCTTCGGGTGCGCGGTGAGCTTCGTGAACCCATATGGCTCCGTCGTCTCGGCCAAGAATGCCGTTGATACGACGGACCAATGCTGGACCTGGATCTAAGGGCGCTTTACGTGGCAGACCATCGTACTCAGCTTCAGTGAGGTCAAAGTGCACCACCTGTCGGCGCGCGTGCACTCCTGCGTCGGTGCGACCCGCAACAACAACACGGACTCGACGGCGAACCAACATTTCCAATGCGTCTTCAACCAATTGCTGAACACCAATAACATTGGGTTGCCGCGCCCAGCCACTGTAGGCGGCGCCATCGTAACTGAGCACCATTTGCATCCGGACCCACGCGGGAGTTTCAGTACTTCCTAGTGCGGAAGTCCCCAGTGGATCGATGATGTCAGGCTGCGTGCTCATGTCTTCAATTATGCGTGCTTGCGTACTGCCTAAGCCAATTCTCCTTAGCGCAGGCGAATCTGCACGGCGCTCCCAGAATTTGCTACTCCATGCCGCCTACCTCATCGAACCTACCGACATAAGTCCAACTCAACAACGCTAATACATACCTCCTTGTTAATTACCGCATGTAGACTAAAGATTAGTTACCAACGCAGTCCACATAAGTTGGCCTGAAATCATCGCTACGTGAGGAACACATGCACAAGAAAATTGTCGTGAGCGCCGCAGTTATTGCACTTGGACTCTCAATGCTGACCGGTTGTTCATCGGGAAAGCTCTCGACCGAAGAGACATGCACACTGCTGACCGAGAAGGCCAAAGAGCTGGACCTCGCCAATAAAACGGAGAGTGCCGTACAGGATATTCTTGCCGGAGATGACGAGAGTTTCACAGCTGCGATAAATGAGGTTACTGCGTTCTTGCAAGAAGCTGCCGATAAAACGAAAGATCAGAAACTAGCAGAAGCTCTGCAGGTCTCGATTAAGCAAAACAATCAAATGGTTGACCTCTTGTCCGACAAAGATCTGAGTCTGGCTGACAAGATCTCCAAGACTCAATCGAACACGGTAGAAGATACCGAGAAAATGGCCTATGTGAGTACGGCTTGTCCAGAGCTAGACGAATTGGGCAACTAGTCACAACCACACTGTTTGCCCTTTGGCCTACGAGGCCGACACCGATCTTCAACCGCTGGCTTATCATCGCTCGTTGAATCAGAACTCTGAAGGTCATGCAGGATCATTGAATTCAAATCTGAGCTCCTGCTTGTCCGTGGTCGTCCTCACTGACACCGCAACGTTGGACCGGCCACAAAGTGTAGATCGCATGCGACAAAAGTACTAGGCGCCGGAGACATCGTTAGCTCATATCCCGGTTCTAGTCTCAATGACATAGCAGTACAGCAGGTTTCGAATGAGGAACCTAAATACTCCGGAAGCAAAGTCTTTATTGGGTTCAGGGTGTTTCACATAGACCCGACGCCACCACCGTGATTAGCCCACTGCTTCTCTTCTTCGTAGGGCCAGGAACAAACCAACTGCGATAGGCACGTATGAACAAATTGAAACCATCAGAAAAATTCGGATTCGGACTATACCTAGCGCTCGTCACTCTTTTAGCAGGCGCACCAGTCTTGTTAGGTTTTTTCGTGCCTCTATGGTCCTCGCAAGTCGGTGAACCGAAAAACGGCATACTGCTCTGGTCGCCATTTCTGACAGTTGTTTTTGTCCTGATCATCCTTGTTCTAGGGGAAATATCCGACCGACTCGTACTCAGGGTGTTCAACAGCGCAAGCCGAGCCGCCACCCAGACCTTACAGACGCTTCTGTCCTTTGTTGTCATGCTCGGCTGCTATCGACTGGTCATGACCGATTACCGTGCGGCACTTATCGCGTCCGTTACAGCAACTCTGGGATATCTACTCTTTTCACCGCTGATCAATATGTTGGCAAAGAAGTCGGCACGAACAGAACCCTAAATCTGCTCAACCGTCGAATCAGGTGCTTCGTCTCACGTACTTTTCCACAAGCTCAAAAACCGATAGCTTCCATCGCTTGTACTCTGAGTGCATTCCGAGGATTCCCCTCTGAACAAGCGAAGTATCGAGCCTATGTGAAGGAATCAGTATGTTGAGGAAAGCCGCCACCACAATCGTCCTTCCACTTACTTGCTTGCTTGGCCTGTCTAGTTGCTTGTTCATCAGCAGAAGTTCCTCTCGGCGAGCCGGGAGCGTCTATCGTCGAGACAAAGTTATCCATCAGTGAGACCTGCGATTTGATCGATGACTTGGCAGTGAAACATAACGTTGAAGAAGAGCGTGCGTTGGCAGACATAGCTCTCCTGGCAAAAAATACGCAGCCAATGATTGATTTTCAAGCGACGAGCATACTCATATTTGACGAAGTGGCCAGCCGCGCAAGTGATGACAACATGCGAAATGCGCTGTACGCGCAGGTCCGTAATTACCAGTTGATCAAAAAAGTCATTGGGGATCACTCAAGTGATGATCCGTCACTGTCAACAGCAGTTCAAGACGTTAAAAATCGGCTTAACCTCGATGCCATGCCGTACATACAAGAATCGTGTCCTGGTTCAATTGTGAATCCTTCGAGCGACAGTCCATAGCATGTTGTGAATGCCAGAGTCTTCCCGTGAGGAATGGACTCCGTGACGTGTTGGTTCGAAGAGAACACAACTTGTGTAGGCTTAAAACAACGTTGACAAGGGAATCAAAATCTTCTGATCAACCGAAGATCTCTACGCAAGGAAATTCATGCTCAAAAAGGTTGCGGCCAGTACCGCCGCGCTGGCGCTTCTCACCGTATCTCTGGCAAGTTGCTCATCGGGGAAGCTAAGTACCCAAGAAACCTGCAACTTCATCAATGGTCAGGTGGCCGAGAAGAATCTTGAGCAGAAGGCCGACGATGTCAGTGAGCAAGTTTTCGCCGGTGACACCAAAGAATACGCGAAAATCATGCATGAGTTCGAGGCGATCCTTACGGAAGCTGCCTCGAGGAGTAAAGATAAGAAGCTTGTTGCTGCTCTTAATGAGGCTTCGACGCAGAACCATGAGGTTGCCGAACTGATGGCCCAGGGCACGAGTGAGAACGTCACTGAAATCTCTGAGAAGATCGCCGCGTTAGAAACTGATGAAGCGTCTGAAGCTACCGCCTATTTGGATGAGTCCTGCCCGGATATGGCCAGCTTCAGCTAACCCTTGGTTTAGCTTGTAACTCCCCCGGATGTAGCTGTTTAAAGCAAAAAGATTCCCGTTGTCTCCTTTCGGATTCAACGGGAATCTTTTTATCACCGCTTAGGGTGAGAGCTTCAGCTCAAAGGGGACTTACGCCTCTTCGGTAGCCTCTGCCTCAGGTGCTTCAGCAGCCTTCTCGGTAGCCTTGGTGGCTTCCTTGACGACAGCCTGCTTTGGCGAAACTGGCTCCATCACGAGCTCGATAACTGCCATAGGAGCGTTGTCGCCCTTGCGGTTACCAATCTTGGTGATGCGGGTGTAGCCACCCTCGCGGTTTGCCATTGCTGGTGCGATGTTCTCGAACAGTTCGTGAACGATCGACTTGTTGGTGCGCGAACGCGAAGCGATGACAGCCTGAACGCGACGACGCGAAGCCAGGTCTCCGCGCTTTGCGAAGGTGATCAGGCGCTCTGCGTGTGGACGCAGACGCTTTGCGCGGGTCAGGGTGGTGGTGATCTTCTTGTTCTCGAAGAGCTGTGCCGACATGTTAGCGAAAATCAGTCGCTCATGTGCTGCACTGCCGCCGAGACGCGGACCCTTGGTAGGGGTAGGCATGGTGGTTCTCCTAGATGAATAACCCGTCCGGAACGATCTTCTCGTGCCGGCGGATGAAGTAGTGTGTCGCTAGACGCGGGTCTTTACAGACCTTCGTCGTATTCGTCGCCATCTTCGAGGGCGCTACGAGCGGCCAGATCAAAGCCTGGAGGGGAATCCTTCAGGGCCAGACCCAGTTCAACCAGCTTGGCCTTGACTTCGTCAATGGACTTGGCACCGAAGTTACGGATGTCCATCAAGTCGGCCTCGGAGCGGGTAACGAGTTCACCCACAGAGTGGATGCCCTCACGCTTCAAGCAGTTGTACGAACGAACGGTCAGTTCCAGATCCTCGATCGGCAGTGCCATGTCCGCAGCCATAGCTGCGTCCGTTGGCGACGGGCCGATTTCGATACCTTCAGCTGCAGTGTTCAGTTCGCGGAACAAGCCGAACAGTTCAACCAGGGTGGTACCTGCGGATGCAACTGCATCACGCGGGGCGATCGATTCCTTGGTCTCCACGTCAACGATCAAACGATCGAAGTCGGTGCGCTGCTCAACACGGGTAGCCTCCACGCGGAAGGTCACCTTCAGAACTGGGGAGTAGATCGAATCCACAGGGATGCGACCGATCTCGCCGTCAACGTTCTTGTTCTGAGCTGCCGACACGTAGCCACGGCCGCGCTCAATGGTCAGTTCCATATCGAACTTGCCATTGGCGTTCAAGGTGGCGATGTGCAGATCAGGGTTGTGGAACTCCACACCGGCTGGCGGGGTGATGTCCGCTGCAGTAACGATGCCTGGGCCCTGCTTGCGCAGGTAGGCAACGACTGGCTCGTCGTGCTCAGAAGAGACCGACAGGTTCTTGATGTTCAAGACCAGTTCGGTGACGTCTTCCTTGACACCGGCTACGGTGGTGAACTCGTGCAGTACTCCGTCAATTCGAACACTGGTAACAGATGCACCAGGGATCGAGGAAAGCAGGGTACGGCGAAGCGAATTACCTAGGGTGTAACCAAAGCCTGGCTCCAGTGGTTCAATGACGAACCGGGAGCGGTTTTCGGCAACTACTTCTTCGGTCAGGGTTGGGCGCTGCGTAATGAGCACTTACATTTCCTTTCAGCGAGCGTCCGCTATATGACGCTTCACGGGGGTGGAAACGACGGTAGCCAAAGGTGGCCGTTCGTCTTTTGCAGGCGAATGAGTCCAAGATAGTCACCGGAGCACTCTTGCGAATGCTTCGGTGACTTCTTAGGCCTAGCCTAGCGAATCAATTAGACGCGGCGACGCTTTGATGGGCGGCAACCGTTGTGAGCGCTTGGGGAAACATCCTGGATGGATCCAACCTCAAGGCCAGCAGCCTGCAGCGAACGGATCGCGGTTTCGCGTCCCGAGCCTGGGCCCTTGACGAAAACGTCAACCTTGCGCATGCCGTGCTCCTGAGCGCGCTTTGCAGCAGCTTCAGCAGCCATCTGGGCAGCGTATGGGGTCGACTTACGCGAACCCTTCATGCCTACCTCGCCAGCCGAAGCCCACGAGATAACAGCACCAGTTGGATCGGTGATCGAAACAATGGTGTTGTTGAAGGTGCTCTTGATATGCGCCTGTCCCTGCGCAATATTCTTTTTGTCCTTGCGACGCGGCTTACGTACCGCTCCACGAGTCTTTGGGGGCATTTCTTCTCCTACGAAAAAAGTATTTGAGTTAGATCGCTAAGATTTAGCGAGTCTTCTTCTTACCGGCGACGGTACGCTTTGGTCCCTTACGGGTACGTGCGTTGGTCTTGGTGCGCTGACCGCGGACCGGCAGGCCCTTACGGTGACGAATACCTTCGTAGGATCCGATCTCGACCTTACGGCGGATGTCAGCCTGAACCTCACGGCGCAGGTCACCTTCTACCTTGTAAGTGCCTTCGACGAAGTCGCGCAGCTGCACGAGCTGATCATCGGTGAGATCCTTAACGCGAGTGTCCGGGTTGATACCGGTCGCTGCGATGGTCTCTTCTGCACGGGTCTTGCCCACGCCGTAGATGTAAGTCAGCGCGATGATTACGCGCTTCTCGCGTGGAATATCCACGCCTGCTAAACGAGCCAAGTGGCTACCTTTCAACGAACGGAGGTCTGGAGCAGTACCATCCGTGATTTCTCACGGCCCCGGCCTCCGAATCCGGGGGTACACCAGGACTTACGTCCTAGCTGATACTGCCTATTTCGACTACGCGTGGGAATCCCGTAAATACGGAATTAGCCCTGACGCTGCTTGTGGCGTGGGTTCTCGCAGATCACCATGACGCGACCATTGCGGCGGATTACCTTGCACTTGTCGCAGATCGGCTTCACGCTAGGGTTAACCTTCAAGGGTTTACTCCTCTTGCGGTTGCAGTTAATTGTGGAGCAGTAAAAAGCTTGCCCAAGGACAATCATTGAGCGAACAGCTTGATCTTTCGATCAAATTGTTCGCACAGAAAGTCTTAGGTCTGCAGATTTACTTGTAGCGGTAAACGATACGACCCCGGTTGAGATCGTATGGGCTCATTTCAACCTGCACTCGGTCCTCTGGGAGGATTCGAATGTAGTGCTGACGCATCTTACCCGAGATAGTGGCGAGCACTACGTGTCCATTTGGCAGCTCCACGCGGAACATCGCGTTCGGCAGTGCCTCCGAGACGGTGCCCTCTACCTGGATGACGCCTTCCTTCTTGCCCATTTTCCCCGCTAACTTTTTTTGTTGGTAGTTTTCACCAACAAGTAATTGGTTCTAGTTCTCGAACAGTGATTTCAAAACATAGAATTTTGGGCACACTTAATTCGGGAACCAACAGTCAACGATACGCTATTCACCCGATGAGTGCCAATCGTTCACTGAGCAAAATAATGTTAGATCCAGCACGCAACTCGTTCAGTGCGTGCTGGATCTATTGATTTTCAAGTCTAAGTTATGCCTTGATCGGTGACGGAGTCACGCCGAAGGGAGCCAGACCGGACTCTCCCCCATCGTGTGCCGAGAGCACCCAGATGCCACCGAGGTGGAAAGCTACGGTGTGTTCCCACTGCGAAGCATTGGACTTATCGTTGGTGACCACAGTCCAGTCATCTTCCAGCACCGAGGTTTCAATCCCGCCACGAACCAGCATTGGCTCAATAGCTAGGGCCATGCCCGGCTTGATGCGCGGACCACGGTGACCGGAGTTGTAGTTCAGGACATCCGGCGCCATGTGCATGGCCGAACCGATGCCGTGGCCGCAGTAGTCTTCTAGGATTCCTAGCTCATCTCCTGGCTGGCTGGTGACGAACTCATCGATGGCCTGACCGATCTGGCCGATGAAGCGGGCATTAGCCGCGGCAGCGATACCTGCCCACATGGCCTGCTCGGTGATGTCACTGAGGCGTTGGTCAGCTGGGTCGATGTTCTTCCCCACCAGCACGGTGCGTGCTGAGTCGGAATGCCACCCGTCAACGATGGCTCCACCGTCAATCTTGAGCACGTCACCATCTTTGAGTTCATAATCTGATGGGAAGCCATGTACTACTTCGTGGTTCACCGATGCGCAGATGTTCGCTGGGAAGCCGTGGTAGCCCAAGAAGTTGCTGGTGGCATTGTTGCGCTCGAGGACCTTGCCGAAGACCTTGTTAATTGCTTCGGTGGTCACGCCAGGGCGAGCCATGGCCACTGCTTCGTCCAATGCTTCTGCCAGCACGAGGCCGGCCTGACGCATCTTCAGGATTTCGGAGTTGGATTTGTACTCAATTTTCGGCTGTCCAAAAGCCAATGTGTTTCCCCTAGCTTGAGAGTGGATCCGTCAAAAGAGCGATCCATGAAAAGTACGCAGGGACCGAGCTGCAACGTTCATTGTTGCTGCGCGATCCCTGCGTGATGTTCTTCTTTGTACCTTAGGCGTTGACGTTCAACGCTGCCAGTACACGCTCGGTTACTTCGTCAATCGCTCCCAGGCCGTCGACCTTACGCACGATGCCGCGTTCCTCGTAGCGATCCACAACAACGCGAGTCTCCTCGTTGTAGAGGCTCAGGCGGTGACGGATGACCTCTTCGGTATCATCTGCACGGCCTTCGATCTCTGCACGCTTGAGCAGACGGGCGACCAGTTCATCATCATCGGCGGTCAGCTGCAGAACAGCGTCTAGGGCGATGCCCTTGTTTGCCAGCATTGCGTCCAGTGCGTCTACCTGTGCGCTGGTGCGTGGGTAGCCATCGAGCAGGAAGCCGTGAGCGACGTCGTCCTGGTTCAGACGGTCTTCGACCATGTTGTTGGTTACCGAATCAGGTACAAAGTCACCGTTGTCAATGTACTTGCTTGCTTCGATTCCTAGCGGGGTGCCACCCTTGACGTTGGCACGGAAGATGTCACCGGTGGAGATGGCAACAATGTTCAGACGCTCGGAGATCTTTACGGCCTGGGTACCTTTGCCGGCACCGGGAGGTCCAATAATTAGCAGTCGACTCATCGCAGTAGCCCTTCATAGTTTCGTTGCTGCATTTGAGCATTGATTTGTTTGACGGTTTCCAATCCCACACCAACCATAATGAGGATCGATGTACCACCAAATGGGAAGCTCTGATCAGCGTTGAACAGCACGAAGGCAATTAGTGGGATCAACGCAACGAACGCCAGGTACAGCGCGCCCGGGAAAGTAATTCGAGAAATCACATACTGAAGGTACTCAGCGGTTGGACGTCCAGCACGAATGCCTGGAATGAATCCACCGTACTTCTTCATGTTGTCTGCTACCTCAACCGGGTTGAAGGTAATTGCAACATAGAAGTAAGCGAAGCCGATGATCATCAGCGTGTAGACCAGCATGTACCACGGCGAGGAGGTTGAGGAGTGCTCCTGCAACCACATTGCCCACTGTGGCAGCGTGCCATCATCATTCTGGTTGAACTGCACCAGCATCTGAGGCAGGGCCAAGATGGAGCTGGCGAAGATCACTGGGATCACGTTCGCCATGTTCAGCTTCAAAGGAATGTAGGTGGAAGTACCACCCACGGTGCGACGGCCCACGGTGCGCTTGGCGTACTGCACTGGAACACGACGCTGGGACTGCTCCACAAATACCACCAAGGCCACAATCAGCAAACCAACCAGCAGCACACCGATAAAGGTCATGATGCCCTGTGCCTGCATGATCGAACCCATTGCGGATGGGAAGCCTGAAGCAATGGAAATGAAGATCAGGATGGACATGCCGTTACCGATACCGCGTTCGGTGATCAACTCACCCATCCACATGATCAGGCCAGTGCCCGCAGTGAGAGTGATGACCATCAATAGGATCACGATCAGTGAATCATCTGGAACCAGCGGCAGAGAACAGCTTGGGAACAAGCTACCGGTACGAGCCAGAGTCACCAGAGTGGTGCCCTGCAAGAGAGCAAGGGCGATGGTGAGGTAACGCGTGTACTGCGTGAGCTTCGCCTGGCCGGCTTGGCCTTCCTTATGCAAGGTCTCGAAGTGCGGGATCACCACACGCAGCAACTGGGTGATGATGGACGCCGTAATGTACGGCATGATTCCCATTGCGAAGATGGAGACCTGCAACAGGGCGCCGCCACTGAACAGGTTCACGAAAGAATAAAGTCCACCGGTGGTTTCACCCATTGCCAGACACTGCTGAACGTTGCTGTAATCAATGCCCGGAGCGGGAATGAATACACCGACACGATAGATCGCGATGATCCCAAGCGTGAACAGCAACTTGTTGCGCAGATCAGGCGTCCGAAAAACTCGGGCTATGGCGCTGAACAAGCGTCCTCCTGAAGTATGTGCTTGAGCCTAGGAAGAGATTCTTCCTATGACCTAACGATTCTAGCCGTGAACAGTACCATCCTGCCAAATACGCCACACGAATTAGACGCAAATATTTACGGATAGGAATGTTTATGACCTAATCAACCAAGCTTTGAATAGGTTCTTGGAAAGTTTTCTCGCCGAGAGCAGAATGGCCCCGGTTCACGTTGATGACTCAACGTGAACCGGGGCCATTCAAAGGCTAACCCTGATTTAGAGGGTGTTTGCCGAGCCGCCAGCAGCAGCGATCTTCTCGGAAGCGGAAGTCGAGAAGGCGTCAACCTTCACGTCAACCTTAACCGTGATCTCGCCGGTGCCCAGGACCTTAACAGGCTGGTTCTTGCGAACAGCGCCCTTGGCAACCAGTGCCTCTACGGTGACTTCGCCACCTTCTGGGAACAATTCCGAGATCTTGTCCAGGTTTACAACCTGGAACTCGACGCGGAATGGGTTCTTGAAGCCGCGCAGCTTTGGCAGACGCATGTGCAGCGGAAGCTGTCCACCTGCGAAGCCTGCCTTCACCTGGTAACGAGCCTTGGTACCCTTGGTACCGCGACCTGCGGTCTTACCCTTAGAACCTTCACCACGACCAACGCGGGTCTTGGCGGTCTTTGCACCTTCTGCTGGGCGCAGGTGGTGAATCTTCAGTGCTTTTTCTTCAGCCATCTTTACTTCGCCTCCTCAACCTTCAACAGGTGTGGAACCTTGTTGACCATACCAACAGTCACAGGGTCAGCGGAGCGGACAACGGTCTGTCCGATGCGCTTCAGGCCCAACGAGCGAACAACGTCGCGCTGGGACTGGTTACCACCGATGATGGACTTGATCTGGGTGATTTCCAGCTTGGCGTCGCTTGGAACAATGTTCTTAGCCATTGATTAAGCACCTGCCTTCTGGCTCTGGATGTGACGCAGCATTGCTGCTGGTGCAACCTCGTCCAGCGGAAGACCGCGGCGAGCTGCAACAGCCTGTGGCTCTTCCAGAGCCTTCAGTGCAGCAATGGTGCCCTGAACGATGTTGATCTGGTTCTGCGAACCCATCGACTTCGACAGGATGTCGTGGATGCCTGCACATTCCAACACGGCGCGCACTGGACCACCGGCGATAACACCGGTACCAGGAGCAGCTGGGCGGAGCAAGACAACGCCAGCGGCGGCCTCACCCTTGACCAGGTGTGGGATGGTGGTGCCAACGCGTGGAACGCGGAAGAAGGACTTCTTAGCCTCTTCAACGCCCTTAGCGATAGCAGCAGGAACTTCCTTGGCCTTACCGTAGCCAACGCCTACCAGACCGTTGCCGTCACCAACAACGACAAGTGCGGTGAAGCTGAAGCGACGACCACCCTTGACGACCTTGGAGACGCGGTTGATAGCTACAACGCGCTCAAGGAACTTGTCCTTGTCTTCGTTGCGGTTATCCTTCTGGTCACGGCCACGGCCGCGGCCTTCGCCACGTCCACGACCTTCACCACGACCGCGGCCTTCGCCGCGACGGGATCCAGCGTTCTCGGTAGCGGGAGCCGATGCAGTCTCGACTGCTTCAGTAGCTTCAGACACCTGAGTTTCCTTCTTGTTAGTAGCTTCGCTCACAGTGCCAGCCCACCTTCACGTGCGCCGTCAGCAACAGCAGCCACGCGACCGTGGTACTTGTTGCCACCGCGGTCGAAGACAACTGCTTCGATGCCAGCTGCCTTGGCGCGCTCTGCAACGAGCTGACCAATCTGCTTGGACTTTGCGGTCTTGTCGGCATCGCTATTGCGAAGATCTGCTTCCATGGTCGACGCGCTGGCCAGGGTGATACCCCGCGAGTCGTCCACAATCTGTACGAAGATGTGGCGAGCCGAGCGGTTGACAACCAGGCGTGGACGAGCGGCGGTGCCAACGATGTGCTTGCGCACACGCTGGTGACGACGACCGCGCTGAGCGGACTTGCTCTTGCCCTTGATTCCGATAGCCATAATTACTTACCAGCCTTTCCGACCTTGCGGCGGATGATCTCGCCAGCGTAACGGATACCCTTGCCCTTATAAGGCTCGGTCTTACGCAGCTTGCGGATGTTGGCGGCAACTTCACCGACGTGCTGCTTATCAATACCAGCAACGGTGATCTTGTTGTTGCCCTCGACCGTGTAGGTGATGCCTTCTACAGCTTCAACCTTCACTGGGTGCGAGTAACCCAGAGCAAGCTCCAGGTCAGCGCCCTTGGCCTGTACGCGGTAACCGGTACCGTGGATTTCGAGCTTCTTCTCGTAGCCCTCGGTGACACCGATGATCATGTTGTTGATCAGGGTGCGGGTCAGACCGTGCAGCGAACGAGCCTCGCGGGAATCGTTCGGACGGGAGACGGTAACATCGTTCTCGTTCTTAGCAACGGTGATCGGAGCCGAAACGGTCAGCGAAAGCTCACCCTTTGGGCCCTTTACGGCGACCTGCTGGCCGTCGATGTTCAGTTCAACGTTGGCAGGAACGGTGATCGGAAGACGTCCAATACGTGACATTGTCTGTTTCTTCCTTCCTGTTACCAGACGTAGGCGAGGACTTCCCCACCCACGCCCTTCTTTGCAGCCTGACGGTCAGTAAGCAGACCGGAGGAGGTGGACAGGATCGCGATGCCAAGACCACCGAGCACGTGAGGCAGGTTGGTGGACTTTGCGTAAACGCGAAGACCTGGCTTGGAGATACGACGTACGCCAGCGATCGAACGCTCGCGAGTTGGGCCGTACTTCAAAGTGATAGTCAGAGTCTTGCCGACTTCAGCTGCAACTTCCTCGAAGGAGGCAATGTAGCCCTGTTCCTTCAGGATGTTAGCGATGCGTACCTTGAGCTTGCTCGATGGCATCGACACGGTGTCGTGGTGTGCCGAGTTAGCGTTACGCAGACGAGTCAGCATATCTGCGACTGGATCTGTCATAGACATGTGGGCTTCAGCCCTTCCTCGTTACGGTTTCCTTAGCGGACCTGTAACGTAGTGAGATTAGTTGTTGGTCTTGAATGGGAAGCCCAGAGCCTTAAGCAAGGCACGGCCTTCGTCATCAGTCTTGGCGGTGGTCACCACAGTGATGTCCATACCGCGCACGCGATCGATCTTGTCCTGATCGATTTCATGGAACATCGACTGTTCGGTCAGACCGAAGGTGTAGTTACCATTGCCATCGAACTGGCGGTCGCTCAGGCCGCGGAAGTCGCGGATACGAGGCAGTGCCAGGGTGATCAGGCGATCAACGAATTCCCACATGCGATCGTTACGCAGGGTGGTGTGCGTACCGATTGGCATGCCTTCGCGCAGCTTGAACTGTGCGATGGACTTGCGAGCACGGGTGATCACTGGCTTCTGACCGGTAATAGCGGTCAGGTCCTTGACGGCACCTTCAATGAGCTTCGAGTCCTTGGCGGCTTCGCCGACACCCATGTTCACTACAACCTTGGTCAGGGATGGTACCTGCATTGGGTTTGCGTAGTTGAACTGCTCCTGCAATGCAGGGCGGATCTCTGCGTTGTACTTTGCCTTCAGACGTGGCTGGATCTTGGTGGCTGCTTCAGTCATTACAGATCCTTTCCGGAAGCCTTGGCGAAACGAACGCGTACAGTCTTGGACACGCCGTTCTTTTCTACGGTTTCCTCGCGGAAGCCGACGCGGGTTGGCTTCTTGGTTTCTGGGTCAACCACTGCAACGTTGGAAACGTGCACTGGAGCCTCAACAACCTCGATGCCGCCGGTGGTGGAACCGTTCTCGTTCTGACCAGCCTTGGTGTGCTTGGTGACGCGGTTTACGCCTTCAACCAGCACGCGGTTGGACTCGGTGATGACCTTCAGGACCTTGCCCTGCAAGCCACGATCCTTGCCTGAGATGACCTGAACCAGGTCACCCTTCTTGATCTTTGCGCCCATGGTTACAGCACCTCCGGAGCCAGGGAAACGATCTTCATGAACTTCTTGTCACGAAGCTCACGACCCACTGGGCCGAAAATACGGGTACCGCGTGGTTCACCTTCGTTCTTCAAGATCACAGCTGCGTTCTCGTCGAACTTGATGTAGGAACCGTCTGCACGACGGATTTCCTTCTTAGTGCGAACGACGACTGCCTTTACGACGTCGCCCTTCTTCACGTTGCCGCCAGGAATTGCATCCTTGACGGTAGCGACAATGGTGTCGCCAATGCTTGCGTAGCGACGCTTCGAGCCACCAAGAACACGAATGGTAAGGATTTCCTTAGCACCGGTGTTATCGGCAACCTTGAGTCGCGACTCCTGCTGAATCACTTCTTACTCCTGTCGTCTCGCTGGTTCTCTAACGAGCCTTGCGGAACGGATATGGTCTCCACGATACGTATCGCTTACCCCCACCGACGCGGGCGCACCGAATGCTGATCCCAAATGGCGGCAGGGCCGAGGCGTAAAATATCGAGGCTGTACTTGTGCGTCTAAACTGATTTAGGCCGCACTGCATCGCGCCGAAGGTGGATAGTCCCCGAACACGATGCGCACAGATTCTTAAGTCTAGCGCAGAGTGGCGCAAAACCGAAATGGTGTGGTATGCGCAAATAAGGCGTTGTTCGTCACATGTACTTCCGTGAACTTCCGCGGAATTACATAGAATCTCTCGGCTCTCTGACGGCTTCTTTTCCGAGAGAAAGTGATGATCTGACAGTTATTTCGCCCGTGCAGCTCGAACTTCCAAGTCTCAACGTCGATACAATGTTGACGAATTTACCGAGCAGAAATTTCGCTATTGCAATCCGCGGTCATCAACACCCAGTGATAAAAAATCGTGATGTCGTTCGACTGATGTGCTTTCTAACTGGAGCGGCATCGGCTGTATTCGCGCTCTCTTCGGTTTTTAAAAGAGTTCACCGAGGAAACTGCAGAAATTACAACTAGAAAGGCCGACAACGCATGCCATAGGTTCGGGTAGTAACCCGGCGTGAAGGCCTAGTTGACCGCCTCGGCTGATCTAGCGCAAAACCCAAGTTCTGCCATTCACTTTGGGATTCGAAGTGAATTTAACCATTAGTCCCATATTTCTGGCGAAGATCCCCGTATAGCCAGAAATGCCCGCCTAGTCTCTGGGATTAGGCGAACATTTCCTAGTTGAAAATCTTGAACAAAAGTACTAGGCACCTGATTCAGTGATTACGTCTTTGGTTGCTAGCACACGGCGTACGGAATCAAGGATCGCTCTAGTGAGACTTAGATGCGATTCCTGCCAATCTTGAACTGTCTGTAACGGATATTCCTCAGTCGTTATGATTTCAGCTTCCGGGGTAACGCTATCACCTCTATAGCCTGAGGTTGCCGGCAAATCCCCATTGCTACCGCCTGCGAAGTAATACATCTTTGACTTGTTTCCAGGAATGAAACGCAATTGCATGCCCATACTGTGCCCTCCCTGCCAGTAAACTTCTTGGATTCCGAGAGCCATGAGCTCTGGACCTGCAGGCGCACTGGATCCGCGAACGATCCCTGGAGCCAGTTCTTGGGCTGCATTGCCGACTTGTTCGCGTACAGCCGTACGTCGACGTTCACGTTCTTGACCACTTATTTCTTCGCGGAATACTTTGGATGCGGGCAAGGTCGATCTAGGCACAACCGTTAGATTCGAAGTTTCATTCCCCCTTGGAGCAATAAGTTCGGCTCCTTCACAAGCCGCGACAAGGTCGACGATAGAAATCCTGTTGAGTTCTTCACGACCAGGCGTAACAAGAAGGTCTGAGAAAATTCGTCCATTCCTATGCTTCTCGGCGGAGGCAAGAAGATAACCCATATCGTTTGCGTTGGTCTTGCCTGATTCACGCACGTCTCGGCGCTCCATCGCGTAGTCCAAACGTAATGCCAATTCCGGTAATACATCCTCGTCCAGTATTTCCTGCCTAGACATCGCCATTGCGTGGAAAATCCCGACTAGTTCATTATTGTCGTACGGTTCGAAACTCAGCTTTTTGAATGTGAAGACTTCATTGGTGCTTCCGGCTTCAACGAACCGGTTCAAATCATAATCTTCACCAGCAAAAATAATTGCCGAGTACAGCCCGCTCTTGACTAGGATTTCCTTGGCTTCTGAAGCGAACTCCTTAACGAATGCGTCTGATAGTCGTTGGCCTCTGCTGTCGAGATAAAGAACTCCGCCTGTAGAACTACTTACTATCTCAACAACCCATTTTTTGAAACCATCGTTGCTTATGTCCGTTAGCTCATCTAGCGCTGCATACTCGAATTTATTGCTAGGTAGTAGCCCAAGCGCGCAGTAGAGGCGACCCAACAGTCGTGCAATGGTCTTCTTACCTGTACCTGCTTCGCCACTGAAGAGCAAGAACTCCGCCACATTTTCTTCCGCACGAAGTCCCAATGCACGTCTAGTCTGATGCGCTCGTGCTTCAGCTAGCCATTCCGAGATCGTTGCCTTCAGAGGCTCTTGTCCTACGTGGTTTTCTAATTCTTCCACGAGCCGCTCGACGGTTTCAGCAGATTCAGCTTCCGTGCTATTTTCGGCGGGCTTCATGACGAATTCGCCAGCGACGAGTTCGTCTACTAAATCCGCTTCACCGGCTTCGACTATAGACGGCAGTTCCGATCGACTCATTGGGTGTTCGTCGACTCGGACCTGGGAAATTGCTTGCGAATATCCTGCTACTAAATCGATGCTATCCTGCTCTGGTTCGAAAGGTTCGGCGAAATCTGGCGAGATATCGCTGTCATAATGCGGTACCTCTCTTGAATCCTGATTTTTTTCAGCAAGTTCTTGAAAAGTTTTCGGTTCTCTTCCTATCAACTCTTCAAGTGCAGGTTTGAGATCGCAGCTTAGAACCTCCGTGAGCTCCTTAGCCGTTGGTTGATAACCAGAAATCTCGAAGACTCGTTGATCGCGGAGCCGAGCAGCATGAGCAACCAGATTGCCTATCGAACCTGCATTTCCCCATGATTTTGACGCGAAGACACCGTTGTTTTCTGCGCAGGTAAGTCTGTTCTTGAGCAGCACTAACGCATCGTTATCCAGATATCCTCCCTGTGCGGCTAGCATCTGTTCCGCAATCTGAACGAGTTCAAGCGCTGAATAAGGGAAGAATTCAATGGTTGTCTCGAAACGGCGTGCCAGGCCGTCGTTCAATGCCAAGAAGTCTTGCATCGGTCCGGCATAGCCCGCAGCGATGACCAAGAACTTTCCTGCATCGTCACTCATCCTCTTCATTAAAGCTTCGACGGCTTCAACGCCCGGATCGTTTTCCGAACGTCCTTTAAGTGTGTAAGCCTCGTCGACAAATAGAACACCGCCCATCGCGCTATCAATAACTTCATTGGTTTTAATCGCAGTTTGGCCAACATAACCTGATACCAACCCGGACCTATCGACTTCGACCACGTGTCCGCTAGGAAGCAAACCTAACGCCCGATATAAGCGAGCCAGCAGCCGGGCGATGGTCGTCTTGCCCGTTCCCGGGGGTCCTACAAATAGCAAATGTGGAAGCCGTTCGCTAGCTTGTTCGATCCCTAGCTCTGTGCGTCGTAGCTTGGCTTCAACACCAAGGCGTAGCGCTCTAACCTGTGCTTTCAGCTCCGGTTGTCCAACCTTGGCGTCGAGCTCGGCTAAGACATCTTCGACGCTCTCATCGACTTCGGAGTTCCCACCGAGCAACTCTTTGAGCGCCGGTTCAATGTCTGCGACTGTCAGAGTATTCAGGTCTTTATCCAGCCGAGGATTCGCAGGATCTTGTAGCACACGCTGATCGCGCAATCGGGATGCGTGGGAAACCAAATTCTGAATAGAACCAGCGTTTCCCCATTCAGATGAATCAAAAATTCCAGACTTCTCAGCACTGACCAAACGACGTTCGAGGTGCTTTCCCGCTTCAACCTCGAATCGTCCACCCCGTGCGCCCAGCATCTGTTCTGCAATCTGATGAAGCTCAAGAGCCGAATAGGGAGAGAAACTAATAGTCGTTGGGAAACGACGTTGCAATCCAAAATTCATCTTCAAGAAATCCTGCATCGGCCCTGCATAGCCCGCCGCTATAACCAAGAATTTCCCGGCATCATCGCTCATCCTTTTCATGAGTGTTTCAACTGCTTCTTGGCCGAAATCAGACTCTGATCGGTTCTTCAACGTATAAGCCTCATCGATAAAGAGCACACCGCCCATCGCCCTATCAACTGCTTCATTAGTCTTGATTGCCGTCTGACCGACATAGCCCGCAACCAGCCCTGATCTATCGACCTCGATCACGTGTCCGCTATGTAGAAGACCTAAGGCGCGATACAACCGAGCCAGCAATCTGGCAATAGTCGTCTTGCCCGTTCCAGGAGGGCCCGTGAATAGCAAATGCGGCAGATCAATCTCCATTGGACCCTGCCCTAGTTCGGCCCGACGTTGCATCGCTTCAACGCCAAGACGCAAAGACTTCACCTGTGCCTTCAATTGCGGCTGCCCGACCTTAGCGTCAAGCTCAGCTAGAACATCTTCAACGCTCTCAGAGCCTTCGGATTGTCCACCGAAAAGCTCATTAAGAGCTGGTTCGATATCTTCGATCTTTAAGGTGTTGAGAACTTCAAGATTTGGTCGCTGCTCTGAGACTGAAACTACCCGTTGGTCCCGTAGACGCTCGGCATGCGCCACCATATTCTCAATGGACCCTGCGTTTCCCCATGTCTTGCTTTTGAATGCACCGGTTTTTTCGGACTTCAATAAGCGTTCTTCCAAATACCCCCGCGCTTCTTCGTCTAAATGTCCGCCTCGCGTAGCGATCATCTGCTCAGCAATCTGAAGGAGTTCAACAGCCGAATACGGAACAAAATTAATAGTGGTTGGGAAGCGCCGTGGTAAACCCGCATTCATCGTCAAGAAGTCTTGGATCGGTTCAACATACCCTGCTGCAATAACGAGGAATCTTCCTTTGTCATCACTCATCCGTTTCATCAACGTATTGACGGCTTCTACGCCAGGATTATTCGATGAATCATCCTTTAGAGTGTAGGCTTCGTCGATAAATAGAATTCCGCCCATAGCCTTATCAATTTGCTCATTCGTTTTTGGCCCGGTCTGTCCTACATAACCGGAAACAAGGCCTGACCTGTCCACTTCAATCACGTGGCCGCTAGGTAGAAGACCCAAAGCGCGATACAAGCGAGCCAGCAACCTGGCAATTGTCGTTTTACCTGTGCCGGGGGGACCCGTGAACAGCAAATGCGGCAAATCAATAGCGATAGGGCCTTGGCCTAGCTCGGCACGGCGTTGCATCGCTTCAACGCTTGCACACAGGGAGCGTACCTGAGCCTTTAGCTTCGGCTGCCCAACCTTGGCATCAAGCTCAGCCAGAACGTCTTCGACACGCTCAGTTGTCGTTCCGCGGCGTCCGATGCCCATATCGTCGCACGCTGCTAAAACGTCTTCTTCAGAAATCGTAGACAGTGAGTCAAGATCTAAAGTTTGAGCATCGCTTACTCTCAAGTCTCGATATTCAGAAGATTTTGACATTAGATTACGCATAGTGCGGGCATTGCCCCAGTCACTTTTATCAAATCCACCGCGTAGTTCCTCTTCGGTGAGCCGTTGCAGCAGAAGGACTTCGGCAGTTTCACTCAGACTATTATCGTTCTTCCTAGACATGATTTGCGCAATATCTACAAGTTCTTCGGGAGAATATGATTCAAATTCTATAAACGAGGAGAATCTGGATGGGATTCCTGGATTTGATTTCAGGAATCCATCCATTTCGTCCGTATAGCCTGCCGCGATGCAGACGATCTGCCCCTGGTTGTCCTCAATGCCCTTGAGAAGCGTGTCTATCGCTTGCGGGCCAAAATCATTCTGTCCCCCAGATGCGAGACTATAAGCTTCATCAATGAATAGAACACCACCCAACGCTTCTTCAATCGCGGCCTGCGTTTTTTCCTCCGTACCACCGATGTGCGAAGCAACGAGCTTAGTTCGATCCACTTCGATCAGTTTGTCAGTCGGCAGGATATCGAGGGCATAAAATAGCTCCGCAAGAAGTCGGGCTACGGATGTTTTTCCCGTGCCTGGAGGGCCGCTAAAAATGAAATTCTTGGTAAGACTACTGCCTTTTAGCCCAAGCTCAGCACGGTGCTTGGCAAGCTCGACCTGTCGCACTATACGTTCGACTTGGTTCTTAACCGATGCTTGCCCAGTGAACTCTTCTAGTTTCGCCAAAACGTCGCTCTTCTGTGGCTTCGAACGAGCCAACTTCCGTGCTGATGCAGAGATTCTTTGTTGATAGATGGTAATTGAAGACGAGCTGCCCCAATATCGGTGACAGTAGCCCACATATCCGTTTTTGCCAGAACTTCGCGTAAGGCGAAGGATCTTGGAGTCTTCCGACACGCCAATACTCGGATTCCCAAATTCCTGGTACATAGAGCTTGCCACGAACGCAGCCCCAACGGTCCAGCGGCTGTCTACTGGGATTAGGGCCGGTATGCCAAGAACCTGAGCAGTCAAAGGACTACCTAGCTTACCCTTGTCATTTCGGAAGATCACAGAGCTAGGTGTAACCGCAATGAAAAACTCTTCCGTTTCCCCAGTCCGACCAAGGTTCTGCAAGTCGTCGTTCTGGAGAACAGCCTTTGTGCTCAGTCCTGCAGTCGTGAACTGCTTATAGTTCTCCAGCATCTGCGAGGGATCCCAAAGGTCCAACTCGAAAAGTGGCTGCTGATTCAATGATTGCACTTCAAGAACAATGGCGTCATCGACGACTCGTTGAATGAAACTTGCTTTTTCTTCAGCTACAAAGAGGTCAAGAGCATCGGCAAGGCCTGCAGGGATGGCGGCCCAAAGATTCGTGTCTTCGACACCATCTACACTCATAGTCGTGTAGGCAAGCCCTCGGGAGTCACTTGCTACGAGGAACAAAGAGTTCAGTCGAAAATTCACCAGAGTGCCTGTAAAAGCGTAGTCCAAACCATCTCGGCTTCGCGCGAACTTAACCAAATCTAGTGCGGCCAAAAACTCATCGACTCGAAAAGTTCCGAGCGAAATGGATTCAATTGCCTCCTGGCCGGCCATATTTCTTCTCCCTTTAAATATGTTTCATACTGATCTAGTGGGCATGTCGAGGGCTGCCCGACTGATTACGTCTAGCCATTTCTTAGCGGGCGATGTCTATCCTTGCTTGACTCTTTCGAAATTAGAGTTTCTTGCGCCACTGGTGGCGTCGGCAACACAAAATGCTCTGGAACTTCATCGCTTATCAAGATCTCCTCAAAACAATGCGGCTGCTCATGAAGTTCGGTTGCGAGTAAGTTCTCATTCAGAACCGCTCGATTATTTTCTAATTCCTGCTCTATATGAAGTGCGCGTTGCTCCGCCTCAAACACAAGCTCGAGCTCATCGTCCAGATCAAAATCGTCCTCTTCAAAGATTTCTTGACTTGAGGCCTTCCGAGATGAATACGCATTGGCACGTTCAGTAAGTATCGGTTGCACTCCGCCTTTGACCCAGTACTTGTTCTTCTCTACTAGTTCAAATGAGGAATCTGGAAAGCAGGCAAGACCGCTTTCCCCCCAGCCTTCGTGAGTGGGGAAAATTAGCTCTACACCAGAGAGAACACCTACAACCACGAGTTGCGACTCATCCGAGCCGATCTTGACTAGATCTGTATCATTAAGGTTTGCTGACAAGTGGTCTTGTACGTCGCCAGGCAACAGACATCGAAGGGATTCAGTCCCTGACAGACTCTTGACATACTGGTGATGAACTGCGCCACGAGTCGGACCATCTGACCCGATCAGGTGGATCTGCCCGTTCGAACTGCTCAGATTCAAGTAATGGAAAAATACGCCATTCAAGAGGGAATGGTGATCGGTGGATCTACCTACGTCTATCTTCCTTAGCCCATCGATCAAGTCTTTGATCATGACTTCGCAAATCCACGTAGTCATCGTTTACCCTCCAGCATAATTTCCGATTTTCAAATCAAAATGGTGCGCCGCAGTCAAAGCAGAATCCTGCATCGACTTGAACTTCAGCACTGCACTCAGCACATTTCTTTGCTGCCTCCGGCTTATTCTCTGCCTGAGTATTCGATGTCAGTTGGTCACGCGAGGGCACAACAGCATCCCCGGAATTTGTTGCAACGCTGGGGCCTGATCCTCGTGAATGTTTCTTAGGCAAATGGTTTGCACTCGGCCGCGTATTTTTTGTAGATTCTGGGCGTTGCCCTAGTCCGAGTGCCGACCCATCTGTTCCCTTTAGGAGAGAACTCATCATCCCGACAAGAATCTCCGAATCGGGTTGTCGTGAATCGAACGAACCTTCGTGACTAAAACGCGACAAGAATTCAGGAAGACCAACAGCAGGAATGTTTTCGGGCCACTGCACATCGACTAGTTTTCCGAGCCCGTCGTTTCGTGGCATCATGACAACGATTGGAACTACTTGAAAGTTAATTCCAGCCCTGGACAAACGATTCATAAGGCGTTCAGTAGCCATCTTCATGTTCTCTGACATGGCCCGTGGCCTTCCGACATAACCGCCGGTATGATCGTCGACAGCAATAATATGAGGGCGAACGCGACCATCTTTTTCATCTTTGTGCATCTCTCGACGCCAAGAAACACTGCCTTGCACATAATTTTTGACGTCTACCAACCAAAGTGAATTCTTCGAAATCAATACGCAATCGATGTCAGTATTGAACTTTGTACTGGCTCCAATTTTTTCATCGGGCATTTGTACAGACCAGAAAGATGCGAATCGCGCCAGGATACCTTGGCTTTGCAGTGCTCGCGCAAAATTTACTTCGCCTATCTTTCCTAGCTGAACTTGCTGTTGGCCAAAACCAGATGCGTCCAGCCCAAGACCTGGCGTACCGTGCATTAGCGGATGGCTGACAAGGTCTATATTTTCGAGATTCTTTGGTTCGAATCCAGTTACGTACCCTGGGCCAGAAGCCGTATCCGCCCATTTCCTTTGACGGTTAATCCTCTGCGCGTGCTCCATTTCCGCTGAACGTACTTTAGCGATTTGCTCAAGTCTCTGCTTTTCACGCTTGACGTTCAAGTCCTTTTCCTGCGCTCGGCCCGTTGCTGAGTCAAGAATCGGTAAAGAGATCATTGATACAAGGAATGAAGTCCCCCAAAGAAACTGAATCGCCGCGACGGCTTCAAAGCGTTGTACTTCCATGAGAGCAAAGAACCCGGAAATACAGACAAACGCATACCCAAGAAATATGCCCGCTCTGAGAGTTGACCTACCCTTGGAGTCGAGCAGTCTCCAAGTCAATATTGATCCTGCAATAATTCCAGGGAAAGTCCACGCGCTCTGACCGATTATCCCCCAAGCGAAGGTTGTGGCGAGGCCGGTGACAATGGGTAAGGCCTTAAAGACCTTCTTCAAAAGTGAATTCCTTGCTACATAATTCATATTCTTCGAGTCTCCAACGAAATTCTTTAAGTGTCCTCTGATGGTGTTTAGACAGCAAACTGCGAACCGTAAAACCACATGCCCCCAGAGAGCATCAGCAGACCCCAGCCCAACACGAAGCGTGCCGGTCGTTTAGCTGTGAACCGTTTTGGCGTAAATAAGGCAACGAACAGCACTATTCCTCCGATAAGGGCAATTATTGGCGCTATTCCGGAAAAAACTTCTGCCATAAGGTCACTCCCAAATTTCTACTGAATTGATCTGCACGAATTCCCAGCCAAATTATGCGCTGGAAAAGAATGCCACAGGTGCTCAAAATACAAAGACTGATACGTGCGTCTTGATGAGATCGGCCGCGAACTCTTCTGAACACAGGTGGTCACAGCATCCCTTCATCAACTATTCAGGATTCGGTATCCCCATCTAACGTCTTCATTGGCAGATTTGAACTCCACGTGCCAACTGCCGGGCTGGTCGCCGATTCCGCAGTAGACAAACTGCTCAGCCGTACCAATCCGAATCCTTTATTTGTCTGTGCCCTGCAATCGATTTACGCCAGATTCAATCATCTTGCCCGTTTTTCTTATTATTCATCGCGCACTAGTGAATAGTCCTTGATAAATCATCCACCGGCCATATCCGGTCAAGTCCGAACAAAACCAAACACTGCACTAGTTAACCTGTACGGTCGATTTCATATCTCTAGTTATTGGCCAAGTGCCCTTTGGCCACGTGGCGAATAGCATGCTCCCCGATTGCACAAATGAGAACTGGACTCTGCCCGTTGGCGTGCGTTCCACGGATATTCCAGATTACTGGGATAGGACGATCTAAGAATCTGCTCTCGTCCTCTCGATGAGAGGCTGGAAGGTGAATTAGCAGATCCCGAAAGACTTTTGTCGTTGACTAATGCTTGATTCGATATTTTGAGATCTTGTGTTTAGTAGCCGGAATTTAACTTTGAGCGGAGACATTCAAGTCGCAAATAATGAGACTTCAGGTAAGAACGAGTAACCTTATTGACGCACGGCTCTGACGAATTTATGACTGTCTTCCATGATTAATACACTGCGCCCTTGAGTCGTTTTTCAGGAATCATCCTGCTCACCAAGACCATGAACTTGGTAGGCTAACCGCCGCCAAGATATCGACATGCTTTCCACTACGTCCGAGCAACGGCTACTACTCGGGTCAGCGATTACAGTACCGACTGAAGTTTGATTCACCTCTGCCTTGACTAGTACACCGTTGAGTCGCCGAAACAACGACTTCAGTGCCTACGCGAACCTTGCCTAAACCAAAGTGAGTGCTCAGACCGTCCTCTGTGACTCCAGAGTGCTTATCTCCCACCAAGAGAGCGAAGACAGGACATCCGTACGTGGAGCGGAACCCTCGGGCATCACCTGCCGTGCTTACACGAGGATTATGGGGTCGAAGCCACGGACGTCAGCGCTAATCGAAATAGGTCCTCCGCCTATTTTCTTCTACACATACTCATGAAGTTCCTTCGGTTTACTCCGACATTATTCTCGACCCTCCGCCTTCGAAGCTAGTTCGTTCGGTACCGAAAATAGGATAGACACCACTGTCCAACAGCTTTCCGAACAACTCCGAACGGATGAAAAGCCTTCGCCCAAGTCATCAACGAAGCTACATCGGCCCTCCCCAGTAAGCTAGAGCTACAAGCAATACGGCTTATGGAATTGTGAGGGTGCACCAAATGGAGGAACGGCTGGATGCGTCGGCGACACGAGACAGCTTGGATGCAGTTGTCGGCGATCTTCAGTTACTTCGGCTGAAAGCCGGCGAAATTTCTTACGCAGAAATCGTTCGACGGATTGCCAAGATCCGCGAAGCAAAAGGAATGGATCCTGCGGTATCAAAGCCTGCGCGAACAACCGTTTATGACGCTTTTAGACCCGGTAGAAGCAGAGTAAATGTCACCTTGGTCGGCGAAATCGTATTAGCCTTAGGCTGCACTGAGGCGGAAGCCCAAGCATGGAAACGCCGGTGCATCGAAGTGCGTTCCTTGGCCACCATCAAGCAACTGACGCCAGAAACCCCGGTTGCTGCCCTCCCAGCACAGAACGCTCCGCTCGTAGCCCCACCAACGATCGATGAATTACCTAAGGGTCGCTCTAAGGCACGGCTGGACTATAGAACGTTAATTCTCTGCCTTGCTATTAATGTTCTGGGTTTCTGGACGGTCTCGCAGACAGGGATCCCGCTCTACCTGGACATGATTGGTACTGCCGTTGCAGCCATTCTCTATGGCCCATGGATAGGCGCCGGCATAGGGCTATCAACAAACCTCATCGGCCTAGGTATCACTGATGGAAGTTCGGCGGCCTTCAGCCTAGTAAATATCGCAGGCGCCTTGGTATGGGGCTACGGCGCCATGAAAATCAGAAAAAACAACTATCTGTGTAAATTTGTAATATTGAACGTATTGGTGGCGATAGTTTGCTCATTGCTCGCTAGTGTATTGCTAGTTTTAATTTTTGGGGGAGGCACCGGCCATGGTTCTGAGGTCACAATGAACACATTACTGGCGAAAACAAACTCTTTGGCAATTTCGGTATTCCATACAAATATTATCTATTCACTGGCAGACAAGTTGCTGACTGGACTTTTGTCACTCACAATAATTAGCGCACTAGGTAAACGCGATCAATCGCCGATTTCACATGATATTGAATGCGAAGTTGAAAATCTTCTACGGAGGCAAAACCTCAAGCAGCTAAATCGGTTTTTATCGATTTGATTCTTTGCTGCCAATATACGCGTCCTAAAGTTAAGATTGCAGACATCTGTGCAAGCAATTGAAAGTCTTGGTGCGGTAGCTCTATCTCGGCATTAAGTTAGCGGTTCCAAGCGCAACTTTGGGACGCTCTCGCTTAATTCACTTTCAGGTCGGTATAGCTAGCGCTCATTTACCATTCATGGACGTTGACTGAAGGTGGCCTTAATTGCCAAGTGGTCGGATCCCTGGATACGCAACGTTTCTTGTCCCAATGAGTCAAAGCCGCGCGACAAAACGTGATCAATACCGACGAGTGCAGGTACATTCCGGTCTGCCGGCCAGGTTGATAGAGGAAACAGCGAAGGCTCTTCGTCAATGACAGACGTGAGTTTCCTAAATTGCGGGTGCGTCCTCGTCGAATTGTAATCCCCCGCCAAAATCACCGGTTTACCTGTTTGCTGATCCAAAAACTGCTTTAAGGCATCCAATCCGGTGCCCCAGCGTGTAGCGCTACCCAAAGGCGGATAGACGTGAACTCCGACAACAGTGAAATCCCCCAACGGCGAAGCAATGTCAACCACAGGCATCCCGTACCAATCGGTGGCCTGCGGACCAAGCGCCGCATCGCGTTCTTCGAGCGGATAGCGCGAAAAAACCACGGTATCGCGCTCTCCACCGGCGGTTACTTGAGAGCTGCGGTATTTCAACGAGACAAGTGCACCTTGGGCACGTAACCGGTCATGTAAGGACTCGCTCGTTTCGACAAGGACCAGCACATCAGGATTTGCCGTATTGATGTTTGTCGCCAGTTCTTTTGAATCAGCACCGGCTTTAAGTGCGTTGAATGAAAAGACGGTGATCATTGCAGCGGGGTCTGCTGCCGATGTCTGCTGTTTGCTAGACATAGCCAGATTCGGCACCACACCTGCAATCAGCAGCACAGCAACGATCACTGCGGCGATCCAGCGCCGTCTCATGAGTGCAAATATGACTACGAAGGTTACAGCGATTAATGCCCAAGGTTGAAAAGCTTGAAGACGTGGGGTCCACCCAGAAGCTAGCCAGGGAATATAAGGTAGCGCGCCCACAGCACAGCTGAGCAGAATAAGAATCGCCCATAGATACGTAAAAGGTGGTCTTGGGCGATTCTTCGTCATGCCCTTAGCTTAGTTCAGTAACTTCAGGTCATCACTCAATTCGATGCGGACTAGGACTGCTGGGCAGCCCAGGCCGCCACCCGTTGCGCGCTTTCTTCTTCGCTCAGGTCTTCAACCCTGCTCATGATCGTCCATCTGATTCCAAACGGATCAAGGATGGAGGCGAACCTGTCCCCGGAGACAAAATTAGTCGCCGATTCCCTCACCGTCGCCCCTGCCTCGATGGCTTTGGCCAAGACCAAGTCCACATCTGCACAGTACAGTCCGAGCGAGTAGCAAGCATTTGGCGCCTGCGGTGGTGGAACCAACCCATAGTCGGGGCTCGGCTCTCCAATTTGCAGGTGCCCCTGACCGAAATCGATCTCCGCATGAACGACCATCCCACCGATTTCTGTAGCATCAATGATTCGTGCGCCATACACATCTTTGTAGAAATCCAATGCTTGCGCAGCATTAGGTACAGCAAGAAAAGGAGTCAGCGATGTTACTCCCTGTGGAACGCCAGCGGTGGTGTACTTTCCGGTGACACCGTGCACCTTTTCGTTTTCATTTTGCATGCCTAGAGACTACGCCCGTGTGCCATGCTGGAGCTTGTAAATTTGCGACGAATTTGAGGTGCTCACCGATGACCGACATTCACGACGGTCGAGGCGTTCTATACCCATCGAGGCTCCCGGAATTCCAACGCATTGTTCCGCCAGAGCACTTACAACAGCACGTAAGTTGGTACTGGATTTCCCGCTGGGATATTGCGCCAGGCAGAGTTTCGCGCCAGCAACTTTTGCCGTTCCCGCTAATGAATCTCGTTGTGCAACCTGAAGGTGTGAGTATCTCCGGACCAAGTAGTGGAGCCTCGCATAGGGACCTACATGGCATCGGCTGGGCAGTCGCAGCCCTGCTTCGCCCTGCGGCGGCACCATTCTTTGCTTCCCAAGTAGCTAGTAGTCCGCAATTGCTTTTGAATCAAGAAGTTTCACTGGACGCAGTAGACCTCCACCGTGGTCTCAAGGAAGAACATCTGATCACTGACGGGCGACAGCTCAACGAGCGATGCGCTCATCAACTCTCTTTATGGCTTGAGGAACGTCTCCCGCCCATCACACGGTCCGCGAACGTAGCCAACGAATTCTTAGATTATGTATCCAGTAATAGCGCAGCGCTTCGGGTCGACCAGGTGGCAAAACACTTGCATCTGACGGTACGTAGCTTGCAACGGCTGTCCCTAAAATATTTGGGGCTCTCTCCCCTGGCTGTGATCCGACGCTACCGCCTGCAGGAGGCAGCACTACAGCTACGTGAACATCCGCAAGCCTCGATGGCCGCTCTGGCCACGGAGCTTGGCTACACAGATCAGGCGCACTTGTCTACAGACTTCAAGAAGGTTCTCGGCTACTCTCCCAGCGATTACCGAAGCAGCTAGTTGTTTCAGTTATCGCAACAAGCGCCAACACTGCTAGATGGCCTTTTGAAGAGTGAGCTGACTCCGACGACCCAAATTCGTGAAGTACAGTTCACTGCCCTGAATTATCAGTTCTCTTGCTGATTTCTTCTGCGAACAGATTCGACATAAGCGTCACCGCTTCAATCGCAGTAATTCTTCGAACCTCTTGTTCGGCAACATGGAACTTATTTACCAAGATATTAACGACATCACTGGGTATTGCGTTGGCGACATCTTTCTGGGCGAAACCGCGATCAGGAAGAATCTTGCTTTTGACGCAGTTCCAAAAATCCTCGTTCGTTACTTCGAGCTGGCCTCGAAGAATGTGGTTCCACAACGCAACGCCGTAATCCTCGCGATTAATCGGATGACTAATACGTGTCAGCAGGACTCTTCCGTCCGGCAAGCCAAGCTCATAGTTGTGGTGTTGTGTTCCGGTCTTGCCCGTTGACGTCTTACGCCTCGTCCACTGTTCAGTTAGACAGAACTTCTCGTGATCAACTCTGGTCGCCGGTGGATACTTCATGGCTAAGCCAACCATGCCTTCAGCTGGTCGTCCGAGGCAATATCGATAAGTTGAACAAGGCCCCAATTATTCTCATGGTTCGATGCAAGACGTAATCGCTCTGTCCAAGCTTGAGCATAGTCTCGAAGCGCGAGGACCATTTCGTCGAGGGCCTCATCATAGGTCGCACCGTCGGCAGAAATTGGGTATCGGGGAAGAAAAACACTCCAACCGTCAGCTTCAGGAACGACCTGAGCATCTGATGGGACTGTTTCGAGGAGAAATTTCAGCAGGCGCTTGGTATCGATGGCAGAGAATTGATCTCCCCCACGTGTCACGGACACTGGAAGTCCGTTCATAGCGACATCCATAACATCTTTTAGGTGTTCGCGCGCCGCCCTAAGCGTTGGATAATGCGCCGAGTTTGTCATCGGATCCTCCTCACAATGTCTGCATGTGTACACAGTGTACACGCACAGAGCTGAGGTAAGAAAGATCCCTGTTTGACCTTGAACTCAATGACCTATTTCCCTGTCGATTCCAGCTCGCAAATAGAATAATGTTCGTCAGCTGCAAACAAATATCAAAAGTTGGCTATCGCAGACTTTCTGCCTGGATCTTCCCCTTCGAGGGAAAGCCACGAACTCTTCTTCCGAAGTGTAAGGCGAATTCACCATACACGAGATCCGTGTAATCGTGGGGAAAGCCCACTTAGCTTTCCTTACGTTCTTAACGAGAAGCCAGTGTTTGTCAGCAGACAGCGGGCGAGTCTCATCTTCGATAACGAAGACGCAGGCACGGTCTTGAGGACCTTCTATTCAGCATCTGCCCGATGATCACGCACAGCTGTTGAAACCGAAGCAATCAATGCGAACACGAGCGCGATCCAGAGGTTCTGGATTACCGAAAGAACCGAACGGTGGGCGATCAGGCAATACGCGCCTAGCAACAAAGCAAGACCAGCAATTGCGATAGTGAGGTAGAGCCCCACTCGTTGTACAAGAACCTTGTCAGGTTTCTTCAAAACCGAAACTCACCTTTCAGCCGCTCGGAGCGACAGCCGTTTTCTCATTGAACCTAAAATTCTATATGGCCTTGTACTGGCTCGGCCTGTCTTTCATGGTCGAGGAGTTCCGAAACGCAGAAACGCCCCGAACTCTTCTTTCGAAGTGTTCGGGGCGTTCTTCAATCACGAGATCCGTGAAATCGTGGGGAAGCTTACTTAGCCTTCTCTACGATCTCAACGAGACGCCAGCGCTTGTCAGCAGACAGCGGGCGGGTCTCAGCGATAACAACCAAGTCGCCGATGCCGGCTTCGTTGTTCTCATCATGAGCCTTGACGTTCTTGTTGCGACGCATAACCTTGCCGTAGAGGGCGTGCTTTACACGGTCCTCAACGTCAACGACGATGGTCTTCTGCATCTTGTCGGATACCACGTAACCACGGAGGGTCTTGCGGTAGTTACGCTCGGTAGCGTTATCCACACCGTTCTCCTTCTCGCTCATTACTTGGATTCCTTCTTGGTTTCTTCAACCGGAACGACGACATCCTGACGAATGCCCAGCTCGCGCTCGCGCAGCACAGTGTAGATGCGGGCGATATCGCGCTTGATTGCCTTCAGGTTCGCGTTGCTCTCCAACTGGCCGGTAGCCGACTGGAAACGCAGGTTGAACAGTTCTGCCTTGGCCTTCTTCAATTCCTCGTTCAAACGAGCGGTATCGAAGCCGTCCAGGGACTCAATGCTAAGGTCCTTAGAACCGATAGACATCCCTATTCACCACCTTCACGACGCACGATGCGTGCCTTCATTGGCAGCTTGTGGATTGCAAGACGCAATGCCTCTTTAGCTACCTCTTCACTGACGCCACCGAGTTCAAACATGACTCGTCCTGGCTTGACGTTGGCGACCCACCATTCAGGTGAACCCTTACCGGAACCCATACGGGTTTCAGCAGGCTTCTTGGTCAGCGGACGGTCTGGGTAGATGTTGATCCACACCTTACCGCCACGCTTGATGTAACGGGTCATAGCGATACGAGCGGCTTCGATCTGACGGTTAGTCACGTAAGCCGGGGTCAACGCCTGAATACCGAACTCACCGAATGCAACGGTGGTTCCGCCCTTGGCAGCACCCGAACGCTTTGGGTGGTGCTGCTTACGGAACTTAACTCGACGTGGGATAAGCATTTAAGCCTCTCCTCCTTCCGCAGCCGGAGCTGCAGCGCCCTTGTTACGGTCGTTACGACGACGACGCTCGCCACCACGTGGACGATCGTTGCCGCCGCGGCCGCCACGAGCTGGAGCAGCAGCAGCCTGCTGTGCAGCCAGTTCCTTGGCGGTGACGTCACCCTTGTAGATCCAAACCTTCACACCGATACGGCCGAAGGTGGTCTTGGCTTCGAACTTGCCGAAGTCGATGTTCGCGCGCAGGGTGTGCAGTGGCACACGACCTTCGCGGTAGAACTCCTTGCGGGACATTTCTGCACCGCCAAGACGACCGGAGCACTGAACGCGGATGCCCTTGGCACCTGCGCGCATTGCCGACTGCATTGCCTTCTTCATCGCACGGCGGAAAGCCACGCGGGAAGCAAGCTGCTCGGCGATGCCCTGGGCGACCAACTGGGCCTCCATGTCAGGGTTCTTGACCTCGAGGATGTTCAGCTGAACCTGCTTCTTGGTGAGCTTTTCCAGCTCGCCACGAATGCGGTCGGCTTCTGCACCACGGCGACCGATAACGATACCTGGACGTGCAGTGTGGATGTCCACACGTACGCGGTCACGGGTACGTTCGATCTCTACGCGGGCGATACCTGCGCGGTCCATGCCCTTGGAGAGCAGTGCACGGATCTGTACGTCTTCTTTTACGTAGTCCGCGTAACGCTGACCTGGCTTGCTGGAATCAGCGAACCAGTGCGAGACGTGGTCAGTGGTGATGCCGAGACGGAAACCGTTCGGATTTACCTTCTGTCCCATTTAGTTCTCCCCACCCTTCTGGGTTGAAACAACCACAGTCACGTGGCTGGTGCGCTTCTTGATCTGGAATGCGCGACCCTGTGCACGCGGCTGGAACCGCTTCATGGTCGGACCTTCATCAACAAACGCTTCGCTGATAATCAGCTCGTCCTCATTGAATGCTTCACCTGCGCGGTCCGCGGCGGCACGGGCGTTAGCCACTGCCGATGCGACAACCTTGTATACCGGCTCCGAAGCTGCCTGTGGGGCAAACTTCAAGATGGCCAGTGCCTCGTTGGTCTGCAGACCACGAACAAGGTTGACGACGCGCCGGGCCTTCATAGGCGTTACGCGGATGTGACGCGCAATTGCCTTGGCTTCCATTGCTATCCTTCTCTCGTCTATCGAAGAAGTGCTAAGCGATACTAGTTCCCTTGCGGGGCCTAGCGGCGCTTGCCCTTCTTGTCGTCCTTTACGTGGCCACGGAACGTACGGGTTGGGGCAAACTCTCCGAGCTTGTGTCCAACCATCGATTCGGTAACGAACACAGGAATGTGCTTGCGACCGTCGTGTACGGCGATGGTGTGTCCCAGCATGTCCGGGATGATCATCGAACGGCGGGACCACGTCTTGATGACGTTCTTGGTGCCCTTTTCGTTTTCAGCAACGACCTTCAGGAACAGGTGCTGATCGACGAAGGGGCCTTTCTTCAGGCTGCGTGGCATGTTTCCAGGCTCCTATCGCTTGTTCTTGCCGGTCTTGCGACGACGCACAATGAGCTTGTCGCTTTCCTTGTTCGGACGACGGGTGCGTCCTTCACGCTTACCGTTAGGGTTGACCGGGTGACGACCACCGGAGGTCTTACCTTCACCACCACCGTGTGGGTGGTCAACTGGGTTCATGACAACGCCACGAACGGTTGGGCGAACGCCCTTCCAGCGCATACGGCCGGCCTTACCCCAGTTGATGTTGATCTGCTCAGCGTTACCAACTTCGCCGATGGTTGCGCGGCAGCGCACATCAACGTTGCGGATTTCGCCCGAAGGCAAACGCAGCTGAGCGAAGCGACCCTCACGGGCTACCAGCTGGATCGAAGCACCTGCGGAACGAGCCATCTTAGCGCCGCCACCTGGGCGAAGCTCCACAGCGTGGATCACGGTACCAACCGGGATGTTACGCAGTGGCAGGTTGTTACCTGGCTTGATGTCAGCGTTTGCGCCGGCCTCAATCTGGTCACCCTGCTTGAGGTTGTTCGGTGCGATGATGTAGCGCTTGGTGCCGTCCACGTAGTGGAGCAGAGCGATACGAGCGGTACGGTTTGGGTCGTACTCAATGTGAGCGACCTTGGCCGGAACGCCGTCCTTATCGTGACGACGGAAGTCGATAACACGGTAAGCGCGCTTGTGTCCGCCACCCTTGTGTCGGGTGGTGATCTTACCGGAGTTGTTACGGCCGCCAGTCTTGGTGAGTGGACGAACCAGCGACTTTTCCGGAGTCGATCGGGTGATTTCTGCGAAGTCGGCTACCGACGAGCCGCGAAGGCCCGGGGTAGTCGGCTTGTACTTACGAATTCCCATTATTTATATTCCTCGTTAAAGTGGTCTCCGCTTAGGAAAGCGGACCGCCGAAGATGTCAATCGAGCCTTCCTTCAGGGTGATGATGGCACGCTTGGTGTTCTTGCGTGCACCCCACCCGAAGCGGGTGCGCTTGCGCTTACCGGCTCGGTTGATGGTGTTTACGGAGTCAACCTTGACGTTGAAGATAGCTTCAACGGCGTACTTGATTTCCGTCTTGTTGGAGCTTGGTGCCACCTCGAAGGTGTACTGACCTTGGTCGATCAGACCGTAGCTCTTTTCCGATACGACTGGTGCGATGACCACGTCGTGTGGAGCCTTGGAGTTGATGCTCACTTGGCTTCCTCCTTCTGGACCAGGGCATCGAAGGCAGCCTTGGTGAAGACTACGTCATCCGAAACCAGAACATCGTAGGTGTTCAGCTGGTCGACGTACAGAACGTGCACAGCGTCGAGGTTGCGAACCGAAAGGGCTGCAACATCGTTGGCGCGCTCGATGACGACAAGCAGGTTCTTGCGCTCGGTGAGCGAACGCAAGGTAGCCAGAGCTTCCTTGGTCGATGGGGTTTCCCCTGCAACCAAGTTCTCAATCACGTGAACGCGACCGAAGCGTGCACGATCGGACAAAGCGCCGCGCAGTGCAGCAGCCTTCATCTTCTTCGGGGTGCGCTGTGCGTAATCACGTGGGGTTGGACCGTGGACAATGCCACCGCCGGTCATGTGAGGAGCACGGATCGAACCCTGACGAGCACGGCCGGTACCCTTCTGCTTGAACGGCTTGCGACCTGCACCCGAAACCTCGGAGCGGTCCTTGGTCTTGTGGGTACCCTGGCGGGCAGCAGCAAGCTGTGCAACGACAACCTGGTGCAGCAGCGGGACGTTGGTCTGTACGTCGAAGATTGCTGCAGGCAGTTCGACGTTAAGTGCCTTAGTCATTTACTTATGCTCCCTTCACGGCGTTGCGTACGAGAACGACGCGGCCGCGGGCACCTGGAACGGCACCCTTGATCAGCAGGAGGTTCTTCTCAACGTCGATAGCGTGAATGGTCAGGTTCTGAGTGGTTACACGCTCAGCACCCATACGACCAGCCATCTTCTGTCCACGGAAAACGCGACCTGGGGTCGATGCGCCGCCGATGGAACCTGGCTTACGGTGGTTCTTGTGAGCACCGTGCGATGCGCCAACACCAGAGAAGTTGTGGCGCTTCATCACACCGGCGAAGCCCTTACCCTTGGAGGTGCCAACGACGTCGACCTTCTGGCCGGCTTCGAAAAGCTCCACGGAAAGTTCCTGGCCCGGGGTGTACTCAGCAGCGTCTGCGGTGCGCAGTTCTACCAAGTGACGACGTGGGGTGACGCCTGCAGCCTCGAAGTGACCAGCCAGTGGCTTGGTGACCTTGCGAGGATCGATCTGGCCGTAGCCGATCTGAACTGCGGTGTAGCCATCGCGCTCTTCGTTGATGAGCTTGGTGACAACGTTGCTATCAGCCTGCACGACGGTGACAGGGATCAGGTTGTTGTTCGAATCCCAAACCTGGGTCATGCCGAGCTTCGTGCCCAACAGGCCCTTGAAATTACGGGTTGCGGTCATAGTTTTCTCGCCACCTCCCCTTAAAGCTTGATTTCGATGTTGACATCCGCTGGCAGGTCGAGACGCATCAGCGAATCAACGGCCTTCGGGGTCGGATCAACGATGTCGATCAGACGCTTGTGCGTGCGCATTTCGAAGTGCTCGCGGCTGTCCTTGTACTTGTGTGGCGAACGGATAACGCAGTACACGTTCTTCTCCGTTGGCAGCGGCACTGGGCCGACTACGGTTGCGCCTGCGCGCGTGACCGTCTCAACGATCTTCCGGGCCGAAACGTCAATGACCTCGTGGTCATACGACTTCAGCCGGATGCGGATTTTCTGTCCCGCCATGGCGTCATGCCTCTTTCTGTTAGCACTATCTAAAATTGCTGTGCCTATATACGGGTTCTTGCGAACCGGCACGCCTTACTCTGCGACTGAATCCGGATCAGATCCGGGTTCCTCACCCGCAGGAGGCTCCGACCCCCGAACTCGGGCGTGTCGTAAAATTTTCAGTCACGACAAGACCGCTAAGTTTTCACTTTATCGAGGGCCTGATAATTTGAAACAGTTGTATCGTTCCCGAACCACAGGCATTATCCTGCGTGAGAGCCGATCCCGGTTGTTCAAATCAGTATCGATTACCCCAATAATGGGGATCGAGTTGCACTCAAGCAACTTATCTAGTCTGACAGGTTGGCAACGATCGCGCAAATCTTTTATGGCCTTATAGCCCCGTGATCTTGACCTCACCGCGTGCCAAGGTCCCACTTCTACCGCTGTTCAGGATCCTGCGCTCCTGAATCCTTGGAAGAATCGGGCCCCTGTGCAGGATGCTGCGCAGGCTGGCCCCAAGGCAGTCGTGGCGCAGATGGCAAGTTAGCCGCTGATTGATCAACTGGTGGTTGCGCGGTTGATGGGCCCGCCCGATCAACCTTCACTAGCTTGTAGACCGCTGCAATGATCAACCCCAGACCAATCAGCACCAGCCACAAGAACACCAATTCACGCAAGAACCACATCACGCTCAAGGTCAGGGCAATGGCGCCCCACCAGATAAACAGTCGCTGCCCTAATTTCAGTCCCCAGGCGATCAGGCATCCAAAGAAGAGCAACCCGATGATCTGCGCGATGGTGTTGGATTCGGCCAGGGCAGCAAAGAGCGTCATGTTGGCCGCGATGGATCCTGCGATGAGATACGCCCTCTCCAGGGAAGGATGAGCCTTGAGGTTGCGCCAGATGACCAGCACTACCGCAGCCAAGCAGCAGTAGGCCATGATGCTGCTAAATTCTGGTTTGCCACTGATCCGCGAATAAGAGCTGAGAGCCAGCACGGCGCCCAGCACAATCAGCCCGTCCACCATATAGGCTTTGGCCCAGTCCGGTAGTTCGAAGAAGCACACCAGTACCCCCACACCAAAGATCAGGACCGCTCCCCCAATAATGCTCCAGCTGGCAACACCATCTACGTGCGCTAGGGCACCGGCGATCAGCAAAGCCAAGAGCATGCCGGCGAAGTAGATCCTTGACGCGGCGCCGAGTGGATCAGCATGTCGGTAATTCGCTGGCGGATAGTCCGGGGCTGGTTCTTTCATGCGCCCATGAGCCATGGCCAACAGGTAGAGCACGGCGCCTGTAGCGATAAGTGCCCACGAGATATCCATGGAATCCAGTACACGTAGTGAATCACCATCGCGAAGCTTGATCACCGCTTGCACGAGAGTCGCGGTAAGCATGATGACCGAACCGAGAGCATACCAAGCACTCTTGCGAGTGATCACCAGCAGGGTCAAAGCCACGGCCAGGATAGCGTTGGCCGCCACCGCCCACCAAGTTTCATTCTGCCACCATCCCGTGACCAGCGCTGGCAGGAAGATGGCCAGGGCAATGGCACTAGAGATGTGCCGCTGAGAACGCCAGCGCCATTCGGCCGCGATCGCGAGAAGCGCCATAACGAGTAAGAGTACGGCGGCAACCTGCTCGTTCCACCAACGAGATCGCAGCCATCCGCTCTGATCCGACATCACCGATGCTTGCACGGTAATCACCACGATGATCGCCATGATCGGTGCGAAGAGATAATACTGCGCCCGGTGTGCCAGACCTGTGCGCTCTGCAATGAAAGCTGCGCACCCGTGGGTGCCGATGCACACGGCAGCTAAGAGAATCACACCACGGTCAGCCCAGCCTGCAAGCCATCCGTAGCCCAACACTGCAACAGGGATACCGATCAATAGGCCGATAGCGACCCAGCGCAATTCTTGTCTTAGTGGTTTGTGCTGTCGAATATTGATGAGCAGTCGAGTTAGCTGAGGGATACTCAGCGAGACGAGCAGTAAGGCGAAGCGTCCGTGAATGTCAAACTCCATGGACCGCGCAAACCACCACATCATCGAGCTAAAGAGCACCTGGGCAAGGCTCGCGTAGATAATCTTCCAATTCTGATCATTGCTTCGGCGCACATGAACCAACAAATGCGCGAGCGCGCCAGTACCAATAACTAACGCGAACACCCATGCATCTCTTTCAAAGCTGAGCGCATAGAGTACCAACAGCGCCGATGCTTCGACCACCTTGATACTTTGCGCAGTGCGCCCAGACTGATGCTCGGGCGAGTGCAGGCGCCATCCACTGAGGATCACCAACAAGGTCGTGATGCTCAGCGTGATGACAAACCACGGTAGGGAATTCAGCGTCAGGTAATCGAGGCGATCATAGGTGCCGCGCGCCGCGATGACCGAGAACTGCAGGTATCCCACGATCCCGATGGCTATCACGACCGAGGCGGCGATCCGCCACAACGTATGAATCCGTTTCACTCCGTCGCTAGCCAGGTTGGAGTTCAGCAGGACAATGACCCAGAGAATTTGTAGCACCAGAAGAACCGTGATCAGTCGTGCGCCCAACTCGCTACCCGTGGACAATGCCGGGAACGACTCGTGGATTGCCCCACCGAGCACACCGGCGGTAATCAACAACAATGCCCAACGAACATGTCCACAGATCTGCCGGAACAGGCCATCAGCGCGGTGATGCGCAAGGCTCAATCCAATGATCGCTAGGACAAAGAGCACCAAGGGCTGCCAGCCGTGCTGCTCCCTGCCGACCAGAACCACCAATGGCAGTGCGGAGATAACCACCACTTCTGCCTTGGCTACCCGTAGGAGCCCAGGCAGGCACAGCAAGGCAAAAATAGGAAGCACGAGTAATCGCAGGACAGTTGATGTGGTCTCGTTAGCGAAGAAGCACGCGATAACCACGGAGACTAGTGCCAATCCCCAGAGCACTGAACGCTCTATTTGCAGGTGTCCTCGCGTCAATGGCATCCGTTTCCGATAGCCCTCGGAATAGAACAGCACGGCGACCGCCTGCAATCCAAAGACGAAAGCGAAGATCAGTGCGGTCGTGGTGTTAGACAATGCGAGGTAGTTGCAGGCCGCTAACACCATAAGTAAGAAGGTGAGGCGGGCCGCGAAGAATCGAAGTAGCCGTAGATTGCTCAACAGCCTCAAGGTGAGCAAGAGCTGAGCGGTGAGTAATGCGAAGATCCAAAAGTAGTCGCGGCTTCGCAGAGACTCGAAGAGTATCAACGAAAGAACTACGACAAAAGCGGGCAGCAATTGTGCGGTGCCGAGAATAGCCTGGAAGAAAATCGAGTCTTGGATTTTCTTGCTTCGCACTGCCAAGAGCATGAGCACCACGGAGAGTAAAAGCAAGACCAGCATGTAGTTCAAGACTCCGCGCTGCATCGTGGTTGCTGATGCCAAGCCTGTACTGACCAGAATCAACACAGCCACCCAAGATAGGACTCGTGATTTCAGTTTGACGGTGGCATAGCCGACGGCCACCGTCCCAATCACGGAGAAGATCAGCCAAGTGCTTGGCCCAGAGATGTTCAAGGTGTTGTAGGTAGCGATGGCGCACAGCGGCAATAGAGCTAGCCCGGTACCGGCAAAGGCCGCTCCGGCCGGCCTGAGGGATGGCTTCACCGCGTAGGTGATTAGACCCCCGAGGTAGAACGCCACGGCAAGGAGGAAGAACGCTACCAACTTGGCCACCGGTGGTAGCGCGAAACTTAGGAAGAGCGCCCCGGCAGCAACGATCATCAAGGCGGCCACGTAGAGCGTGATGTTGATATTGCGAAGTTCGCGTTCCCGCTTTGTCAGTACCTTGACTGGTTTCGCTTGAGTTTCGGGTCGCGATGCTGGGTTAGCCTGCTGTGGTACACCAATAACCGGAGGCTGCGCCGACGGCGCTCCGGCGATGTTGCTGGCGTCGGCTCCCGATGACTCTTGAAGTGGTACCCTCCCTAGCTCGCCGGGTGGAGCGTGCGTCAGTTGGCCGGTGCGACGTAAATAGTCATTGGCCGCTTCGTAGCCTTCTTGCCATGCTTCGCGCAAGCGTTGTGACGATGGCTCTGCTTGCTGTTGTGCGAGTTTGCGTCCGCGGGAGCGTCCAAAGAAGTATCCAGCAAGGGCCAGTACGATTACCAGCACAATCCAACCGATCATTGAGCCCACTCCCCTAATGAATTTTTAGTGCGCCCTCCAATTAGACCAGCTTCTAGAAATATTCACTAGTTCAAGTTCGTTATTAAGCAAAAAAAATCCCCCCAGCACATAACTACTGGGGGGAATTCTTTGATCTCTACGGATCTAAATCATCAAGTAATGACTACTTGGTGATCGAGGTGACCTTGCCCGAACCAACGGTGCGGCCGCCTTCGCGAATTGCGAAGCCGAGGCCCTCTTCCATAGCGATTGGCTGGATCAGCTCAACCGACATTTCGGTGTTGTCGCCTGGCATAACCATTTCGGTGCCCTCTGGGAGGGTGATAACGCCGGTAACGTCGGTGGTGCGGAAGTAGAACTGCGGACGGTAGTTCGAGTAGAACGGGTTGTGACGTCCGCCTTCGTCCTTCGACAGGATGTAGACGTTAGCTTCGAAGTTGGTGTGTGGGGTGATGGAGCCTGGGGCTACAACAACCTGGCCACGCTCAACGTCGTCGCGCTTCAGACCGCGAAGCAGCAGACCACAGTTCTCGCCTGCCCATGCTTCGTCGAGCTGCTTGTGGAACATCTCGATACCGGTAACGGTGGTCTTCTGGATTGGGCGGATACCAACAATCTCAACTTCCGAGTTGATGGCAAGGGTGCCACGCTCGGCGCGACCGGTAACAACGGTACCGCGACCGGTGATGGTGAAGACGTCCTCGATTGGCATCAAGAATGGCTTGTCACGGTCACGTACTGGGTCTGGGATGAAGCTGTCAGCAGCGTCCATCAGTTCCTCAACAGCTGCAACCCACTTTGCGTCGCCTTCCAGAGCCTTCAGGCCCGAAACGCGGATCACTGGTGCGTCGTCGCCATCGAAGCCCTGGGAGGACAGAAGTTCGCGAACTTCCATCTCCACGAGCTCGAGCAGCTCTTCGTCCTCAACCATGTCGGACTTGTTCAGTGCGACCATCAGGGTAGGAACACCAACCTGGCGGGCCAGCAGAACGTGCTCGCGGGTCTGAGCCATTGGACCATCGGTAGCAGCAACCACGAGGATTGCGCCGTCCATCTGAGCAGCACCGGTGATCATGTTCTTGACATAGTCAGCGTGACCTGGAGCGTCAACGTGTGCGTAGTGACGCTTCTCGGTCTGGTACTCGATGTGCGAGATATTGATGGTAATACCGCGCTGGCGCTCTTCTGGAGCCGAGTCGATGTTAGCGAAGTCGCGCTGCTCGTTCAGGTCTGGGTACTTGTCAGCCAGAACCTTGGAGATCGCTGCAGTCAGAGTGGTCTTACCGTGGTCAACGTGACCGATGGTACCGATGTTGACGTGCGGCTTGTTGCGCTCGAACTTTGCCTTTGCCACAAGTTCCTCCTAGAAACATTTACAGAAGACTTTTTTCGTCTGCGCGGTTCGCAAACGAACTTCAATTAGTCTACTGGGGGCGTGGATAATTTTGGAAATTTCGGTCCTCTGCGGGCCTGCATGTGATGCAAATCCCTCGTTGGCCGTTTGCGGGGCCAGCCTCAATGGCGTTGAAGCTGGCTCCGCGATCGGCCACTTCCCCACAATGGGGGTCACGGCCAAGTTTGTTGTTCCGAAGCGATTACTCGCCGCGGGACTTCTGGACGATCTCGTCGGCAACTGCCTTCGGGACCTCAGAGTAGCTGTCGAAGGTCATCGAGTAAACTGCACGACCCTGAGTCTTCGAACGCAGGTCACCAATGTAACCAAACATCTCGGACAGTGGAACGCCAGCCTTGATGACCTTGACGCCTGCGGCATCGGACATCTCGGTGATCGAACCGCGGCGGGAGTTCAGGTCGCCGATAACGTCGCCCATGTACTCTTCCGGGGTGCGAACTTCAACGCTCATCAGTGGTTCAAGCAGAACAGGGTTAGCGCGGCGTGCGCCTTCCTTGAATACCTGGGAACCAGCGATCTTGAAGGCCATTTCCGAGGAGTCAACGTCGTGGTAAGCACCATCGATGAGGGTTGCCTTCACGCCGACCAGTGGGTAACCAGCCAAGATGCCGTACTGCATTGCTTCCTGGATACCTGCGTCAACGGATGGGATGTATTCACGAGGCACACGACCACCGGTAACGGCGTTCTTGAACTCGTAGGTTACGCCATCGACAACTTCCAGAGGCTCGAACGAGACCTGGACCTTTGCGAACTGACCCGAACCACCGGTCTGCTTCTTGTGGGTGAAGTCAACCTTCTCCACAGCCTTCTTGATGGTTTCGCGGTAAGCAACCTGTGGCTTACCAACGTTTGCTTCCACGCGGAATTCGCGCTTCATGCGGTCAACCAGGATGTCGAGGTGAAGCTCGCCCATGCCGCCGATTTCGGTCTGGCCGGTGTCTTCGTTCAACGAAACGGTGAAGGTTGGATCTTCTGCAGACAGCTTCTGAATAGCGGTCGACAGCTTCTCCTGGTCACCCTTGGTCTTTGGTTCGATAGCCACGAAGATCACTGGATCTGGGAAGCTCATCGACTCAAGAACGATTGGGTTCGCTGGATCGCACAGGGTGTCACCGGTGGTGGTGTCCTTCAGGCCGATGACAGCGTAGATGTGACCTGCGTGGATCTCTTCTACCGGATTCTCCTTGTTGGAGTGCATCTGGAAGAGCTTGCCAACGCGTTCCTTCTTCTGCTTGGTGGAGTTCAGCAGCTGAGCGCCGGACTCTACCTTGCCGGAGTAAACGCGGATGAAGTTGAGCTGACCGAAGAATGGGTGAGCAGCAATCTTGAAAGCCAGTGCCGAGAATGGTGCATCCTCGGAAGGCTCGCGGGTGAGCTCGATTTCTTCGTTCTTTGGATCGTGACCGACCATAGCGCCAACATCCAGTGGGGATGGCAGGTATTCAATCACAGCGTCGAGCATTGGCTGCACGCCGCGGTTCTTGAAGGCCGAACCACAGAATACTGGGTAAGCTTCGGAGTTCACGGTCAGCTTGCGGATGCCAGCCTTGAGTTCGTCGATGGTGATTTCTTCACCTTCGAGGTACTTTTCCATGAGCTCTTCGGAAGCCTCGGCAACATCTTCAACCAGCTTGGCGCGGTACTCTTCAGCACGCTCAACCAAGTCGGCAGGGATTTCGCGGGTTTCGTAAGCAGCACCCATGGTGACGTCGCCCTTGGCGTCGCCTTCCCAAACGAATGCCTTCATGCTCAGCAGGTCTACAACGCCGGTGAACTCGGACTCGGAGCCGATTGGCAGCTGCATAACCAGCGGCTTGGCACCAAGGCGCTTGATGATGGTGTCTACGGTGAAGTAGAAGTCAGCGCCCAGCTTGTCCATCTTGTTGACGAAGCAGATACGAGGAACGTTGTACTTGTCAGCCTGGCGCCAAACGGTCTCAGACTGAGGCTCAACGCCTTCCTTGCCGTCGAATACAGCAACGGCGCCATCGAGCACGCGCAGCGAGCGCTCCACCTCAACGGTGAAGTCAACGTGGCCGGGGGTGTCGATGATGTTGATCTGGTTCTTGTTCCAGAAGCAAGTCACGGCCGCGGAGGTAATGGTGATACCGCGTTCCTTTTCCTGCTCCATCCAGTCGGTGGTCGACGCACCATCGTGGGTCTCACCGAGCTTGTGGTTCACACCCGTGTAGAAAAGGATGCGCTCAGTAGTAGTGGTCTTACCGGCATCAATGTGGGCCATGATACCGATATTGCGGACCTTGTTCAGGTCAGTAAGCACGTCCTGTGCCACGTTGTCTCCCTAAAAGGTGAGGCAGGGAATGCTGGGCATCGGTTGATGCCCAGCATGTCCGAGCATTTCTTACCAGCGGTAGTGTGCGAAGGCCTTGTTGGACTCGGCCATCTTGTGAGTGTCTTCGCGACGCTTCACAGCGGCACCCAGACCGTTCGATGCATCCAAGATCTCGTTCATCAAACGTTCGATCATGGTCTTCTCGCGGCGAGCCTTCGAGTAGCCAACCAACCAGCGCAGAGCCAGTGCGGTTGCACGGCCTGGCTTTACCTCTACAGGAACCTGGTAGGTCGCGCCACCGACACGGCGGGAACGAACCTCAAGGGCTGGACGGATGTTGTCCATAGCCTTCTTGAGGGTCGATACAGCGTCGGTACCGGACTTTGCAGCGGCACCTTCGAGTGCACCGTAAACAATGCGCTCTGCAGTGGACTTCTTGCCGTCGACGAGAACCTTGTTGATCAGCTGGGTGACCAATGGGGATTCGAAGACTGGATCAGAAACTAGTGGGCGCTTTGGCGCCGGACCCTTACGAGGCATTACTTACCATCCTTCTTTGCACCGTAGCGGGAACGAGCCTGCTTACGATCCTTCACACCCTGGGTATCCAGAGCACCACGTACAATCTTGTAGCGAACACCTGGAAGGTCCTTTACACGACCACCGCGAACGAGCACGATGGAGTGTTCCTGCAGGTTGTGTCCGACACCTGGAATGTAAGCGGTAACTTCGACGCCACCGGCAAGGCGCACACGTGCGACCTTACGCAGAGCCGAGTTTGGCTTCTTTGGGGTGGTGGTGTACACACGGGTGCATACGCCACGGCGCATTGGGTTGCCCTTCAGGGCAGGGGCCTTGGTCTTGACGACCTTAGGCGAGCGGCCCTTACGGACCAGCTGCTGAATAGTAGGCACTTTCGTGTCCTTCCATTGTCTAAGTTTGTCGGCACCACGTCATAAGCACTGTTGCCTAGTAGAGTTTCGGTGCTTCGATCATGGAGCTAGCTGCTTGCTTTACCGCTCTACTAGAATCTAAAAGTCCCTAGGCGTGCGAAAGTGTGGCATTCGTTGCGCAACCTACCCGCAACCCGGACTGTGTCCATTTTGCCACACATAAAACAATTACTTTCAGTCTAGCATTAATCCGCCGACCCACCATCTCCAGTAACCGAAATCACCGTTGATGCCCGGGCTCACCCTTCGCAATGTTGGCTAAACGATCTCGCCCCTTGACGCTATCGCGCATTGCTGAACGGGGTCCAACACTAAGATGACTGGCACCTGAACCTGTGGGGTGTCGCCACTCCCCCAACGTACATAACGATCACGACTAAGCTTCTAGTTGTTTTATCTCTCAGGAGAGTATTCATCTAGTAATGATCATGCGGAGGATTAGTGGTTAAACGCCCAACGCCTGCCCACACAAGTGTGTGGGCAGGCGTTGGGTCAACTACCTAACGGCGTTCGTTCCGGTTTTAGCGGAAGTCCGAACCGTGGTCGTAGTCGTCCATCGAGATGGCACGGAATTCAGGCGATAGCCCGCCTTCCAGTGCATCGTCGTACAGACCCGAGGAGAAGGCCGAGGTGCCGGTGAACAAAGTTGCCTTTGCTTCATCGGTTGGCTCGACGGCGACCTGGGTGTAGCGATCCAGACCGGTACCGGCCGGGATCAGCTTACCGATGATCACGTTCTCCTTCAGACCGCGCAGCGGATCTTCCTTACCTTCCATCGCAGCCTGAGTCAGGACGCGGGTGGTTTCCTGGAAGGAAGCAGCCGACAGCCATGAATCGGTAGCCAGCGAGGCCTTGGTAATACCCATCATCTCGTCACGGCCGGCAGCTGGACGCTTGCCTTCCGAGACAGCCTTGCGGTTCGCAGCGGTGAAGCGCGAACGGTCGGCCAACTCGCCTGGCAGCAAGTCAGTTTCGCCGGACTCGATCACGGTGACGCGACGCAGCATCTGGCGGACGATAACTTCCACGTGCTTATCGTGGATGCCTACACCCTGAGACTGGTACACATCCTGAACCTCGCGGACCAGGAACTTCTGTGCTTCACGTGGGCCGAGGACTCGAAGAACCTGCTTCGGATCCAAGGTACCGGAGGTGAGCTGGGTACCGGCAACGATGTTCTGGCCTTCCTCAACCAACAGGCGAGCACGACGCAGAACCGGGTAGGCCTGCTTCTCGTCGCCGTTGTCTGGGGTCACCACAACGCGCAGCTGCTTCTCGTCGTCCTCGATCGACACGCGACCGGTGACCTCGGACATCGGAGCCACACCCTTAGGGGTACGGGCTTCGAAGAGTTCCTGAATACGAGGCAGACCCTGGGTGATATCGTCAGCCGATGCCACACCACCGGTGTGGAAGGTACGCATGGTCAGCTGGGTACCAGGCTCACCGATGGACTGTGCAGCGATAATGCCTACAGCCTCACCAATGTCCACGGTCTTGCCGCTGGCCAGCGAACGGCCGTAGCACAGTGCACAGGTTCCCACTGCCGAGTCACAGGTCAGTACGGAGCGAACGCGGATTTCATCCACGCCTGCAGCGTACAGTTCGTCGATCAGTACGTCGCCTACATCCGAACCGGCGGTAGCCAATACGGTGCCTTCAGCGTTCTTGACGTCTGCAGCCAGCGTACGGGTGTAAGCCGAGTTCTCAACGGTTTCGTGCTTCACACGGATGCCAGCTGAGTTATCAGCAATAGCAACGGTCAAGCCGCGCTTGGTACCGCAGTCCTCTTCGCGGACGATAACGTCCTGCGAAACGTCAACCAGACGACGGGTCAGGTAACCCGAGTTTGCGGTCTTCAGTGCGGTATCGGCCAGACCCTTACGGGCACCGTGGGTAGCGATGAAGTACTCCAGAACCGACAGGCCTTCACGGTAGGAAGACTTGATCGGGCGAGGAATAATTTCACCCTTAGGGTTGGACACCAGACCACGAATACCGGCAATCTGACGCAATTGCAGGTAGTTACCACGAGCCTTGGAAGTCACCATGCGGTTAATGGTGTTCAGTTCTTCCATGCCGTTCTTCATGGCCTCGGCAACCTCGTCGGTAGCCTTGGTCCAAATGTCGATCAGGTCCTGACGACGTTCGGTATCTGCAATCAGACCCTTGTCGTAGGAAGCCTGCACCTTCGCGGCACGTTCCTCGTATGGTGCAAGGATCGCGGCCTTGTCCATGTTCGAGGTAATGTCCGAGATTGCCACGGTGACACCCGAGCGGGTCGACCAGTAGAAACCGGCGTCCTTCAGGTTATCCAAGGTGGCTGCAGCAATGACCTTCGGGTAGCGCTCTGCCAGATCGTTGACGATCTCCGAGAGTGCATCCTTACCGGCAACGGTGGCTACCCATGGGTAGTCCGCAGGCAGGGTGTCGTTGAACAGTACCTGACCCAGCGAGGTGTCCAGCAGTGCTGGGGTACCTGGCTCCCAGCCCTCAGGGGCTGGCTGGTCTGCGGAAGGAACAAAGTTCTCCACGCGGACCTTGATCGGTGCGTTCAGGTGCAGTTCGCCCAGGTCCTTGGCCATGATGGCTTCAGAAACGGTCGAGAACACGCGGCCAGCGCCAACCTCATGAGCACGCTTGGTGGTCAAGTGGTGCAGACCGATGATCATATCCTGCGAAGGCTGTGCCACTGGGCGACCATCGGAAGGCTTCAAGATATTGTGCGAGGACAGCATCAAGATGCGAGCTTCAGCCTGTGCTTCTGGGCTCAGCGGCAGGTGGACTGCCATCTGGTCACCGTCGAAGTCAGCGTTGAACGCGCCACAAACCAATGGGTGCAGCTGCAGAGCCTTACCTTCAATGAGCTGTGGTTCGAAGGCCTGGATACCCAATCGGTGCAGGGTTGGTGCACGGTTGAGCAGTACCGGGTGCTCGGTGATGATCTCTTCGAGAACGTCCCAAACCTGTGGACGGTAACGCTCGACCATACGCTTAGCCGACTTGATGTTCTGTGCGTGGTTGAGGTCAACCAGGCGCTTCATCACGAAAGGCTTGAAGAGCTCCAGAGCCATCTGCTTAGGCAGACCACACTGGTGCAGCTTCAGCTGCGGGCCAACCACGATAACCGAACGGCCCGAGTAGTCAACGCGCTTACCGAGCAGGTTCTGACGGAAACGACCCTGCTTACCCTTGAGCATGTCGCTCAGGGACTTCAGCGGACGGTTACCTGGACCGGTGACCGGACGGCCACGGCGGCCGTTGTCGAACAGCGAGTCAACAGCTTCCTGCATCATGCGCTTTTCGTTGTTCACGATGATCTCAGGTGCACCAAGATCCAGCAGACGCTTAAGGCGGTTGTTGCGGTTGATCACTCGGCGGTACAGGTCGTTCAGGTCCGAGGTAGCGAAACGGCCACCGTCGAGCTGAACCATTGGGCGCAGTTCTGGCGGGATCACTGGAACGGCGTCGAGCACCATGCCCTTTGGCGAGTTGCCATTAGCCAAGAATGCGTTAATAACCTTCAGGCGCTTGAGTGCACGAGCCTTCTTCTGGCCCTTGCCGTTCTCAATGACGGTCTTCAGCTCTTCAGCTTCGCCAGCCAAATCGAAGTTTTCCAGACGCTTCTGGATTGCTTCTGCACCCATGGAGCCTTCGAAGTACAGTCCGTACTTCTCACGCATGGTGCGGTACAGGCCTTCATCACCTTCGAGGTCAGCGACCTTCAGGTTCTTGAAGCGTTCCCATACTGCACGCAGGCGCTCAGCTTCAGCCTTGGCACGCTTGTCGATCTGCAGCACAGTCTTCTCGGCCAGGGTACGAGCCTTGTTCAGCTCAGCGTTCTTCGCGCCGTCTGCTTCCAGCTTCTCCAGCTCTGCTTCCAATTCGGCTGCAACAGCCTTCTTGTCAGCTTCGGCGTTGGTAGCCAACTGACGCAGTTCCAGATCGTGCTGGGCCTGCAGGTTAGGCATTTCAGCGTGGCGACGCTCTTCGTTAACGCTGGTGATCATGTAGGCAGCGAAGTAGATGACCTTTTCCAGGTCCTTCGGAGCCAGATCAAGCAGGTAGCCCAAGCGCGAAGGAACGCCCTTGAAGTACCAGATGTGGGTCACCGGAGCAGCAAGCTCGATGTGGCCCATGCGCTCACGACGAACGTTCGCGCGAGTCACCTCAACGCCACAACGCTCGCAGATGATGCCCTTGAAGCGCACGCGCTTGTACTTACCGCAGTAGCATTCCCAGTCGCGGGAAGGGCCGAAGATCTTTTCGCAGAAAAGACCGTCCTTCTCCGGCTTGAGGGTGCGGTAGTTGATGGTTTCCGGCTTCTTGACCTCGCCGTAGCTCCATCCACGGATTTCTTCCGCGGTGGCGAGGTTGATTCGCATAAGGCCGAATGAGGAATCGCTGGACATATGGTCCTTTTCTCTCTTCTGTGGTGTCTGAAGTCGATACGAATGAGGGTTGAATTTTCGGCCGCTGCCTGCAGGGCTACTGCAGGCAGGGCGTCAAATTAAACTTCCTCTACGGAGTTTGGCTCCGACCGGGAAAGGTCGATGCCCAGCTCTTCAGCGGCGCGGAACGATTCCTCGTCCGACTCACGCATTTCGATTGTGTTGCCGTCGGTACCAAGTACCTCAACGTTCAAGCACAGCGACTGCATTTCCTTGATAAGCACCTTGAACGATTCTGGAACACCAGGTTCTGGAACGTTCTCGCCCTTGACGATTGCTTCGTAGACCTTCACGCGACCGTGGATATCATCCGACTTGATGGTCAAGATTTCCTGCAGCGTGTAAGCGGCACCGTATGCTTCCAGTGCCCAAACTTCCATTTCACCGAAGCGCTGGCCACCGAACTGGGCCTTACCACCCAGTGGCTGCTGGGTGATCATGGAGTATGGACCGGTGGAACGGGCGTGAATCTTGTCGTCCACCAGGTGGTGAAGCTTCAAGATGTACATGTAGCCCACGGAGACTGGATCTGGCAACGGATCGCCGGAACGACCGTCAAACAGTTTCGCCTTACCGGAGTTGCCAATCAGGCGCACACCATCACGGGTCTTGTTGGTCGAATCCAGGATGCCACGGATTTCTTCTTCCGAAGCACCATCGAACACTGGGGTTGCCACGGTGGTGGAACCCGACTCGCGTGGCAGGTTAGGCAGATCGCGAACCCATTCAGGCTCGCCTTCGATCTTCCAACCCTGCTTGGCAGCCCAACCCAGGTGGATTTCCATAACCTGACCGACGTTCATACGGCCTGGCACACCCAGTGGGTTCAGGATGACGTCCAGCGGGGTGCCGTCTTCCAGGAATGGCATGTCTTCAAGCGGCATGATGCGCGAGATGACACCCTTGTTACCGTGACGACCTGCAAGCTTGTCACCGATCGAGATCTTACGCTTCTGAGCAACGTAGACGCGCACCAGCTGGTTCACACCAGGTGAAAGGTCATCGTCGTTGTCGCGGTCGAAGATACGAACACCGATTACGGTGCCGGACTCGCCGTGTGGAACCTTCAGGGAGGTATCGCGAACTTCGCGGGACTTCTCACCGAAGATGGCACGCAGCAGGCGCTCTTCTGGGGTCAGCTCGGTTTCACCCTTAGGGGTGACACGGCCTACCAGCACGTCGCCGGCTTCAACTTCAGCACCGATGTAGACGATGCCACGGTCATCAAGCTGGGAGAGGATGTCTTCCGAAACATTCGGGATGTCGCGGGTGATTTCCTCGGCACCAAGCTTGGTGTCGCGGGCATCAACCTCGTGCTCTTCGATGTGAATCGAGGTGAGCACGTCGTCGAAGATCATGCGCTGGGAGAGGATGATCGCATCCTCGTAGTTGTAACCTTCCCAAGACATGAAGGCCACCAACAGGTTCTTACCCAGGGACAGCTCACCGGAGTCGGTGGACGGACCGTCGGCGATGATCGACTGGTATTCCAGACGATCGCCTTCGGAGACGCGCACGCGCTGGTTGTAAGCGTTGCCCTGGTTCGAGCGAGCGAACTTCATGATTGGGTACATCGACTCGGTGCCGTCATCGTTCATGACAACAACCAGATCAGCGGAAACCTCGGTGACCACACCTGGCTTGGAAGCAACTACGGAGTCGCCGGCGTCAACTGCCGCGAACTTCTCCATGCCGGTACCAACCAGTGGGCGCTCACTCTTGAGCAGCGGCACAGCCTGGCGCTGCATGTTGGCACCCATCAGTGCGCGGTTGGCATCGTCGTGCTCGAGGAATGGAATCAGGGCGGTTGCCACTGACACCATCTGGCGAGGCGAAACGTCCATGAAGGTCACTTCATCGGAGCCCACGATCACAGGCTCACCGCCACCGCCCTTTTCACGGACCAGTACGGTGTCTTCTACGAAGCGACCGTTCTCATCCAAAGGCGCGTTAGCCTGAGCGATGTAGTGCTGCAGCTCGTCGTCTGCGGTCAGGTAGTCAACCTCGTTGGAGACAACACCGTTGGACACACGACGGTATGGGGTTTCGATGAAACCAAAGGCGTTAATACGACCATAGGTTGCCAACGAACCGATCAGACCAATGTTTGGACCTTCGGGAGTTTCAATCGGGCACATACGTCCGTAGTGCGACGGGTGAACGTCTCGAACTTCCATGCCTGCACGGTCACGGGACAGACCACCTGGGCCCAGCGCCGAAAGACGACGCTTGTGGGTCAGACCGGCCAGTGGGTTGTTCTGGTCCATGAACTGCGAGAGCTGCGAGGTTCCGAAGAACTCCTTGATGGCAGCAACCACAGGGCGGATGTTGATCAGGGTCTGCGGGGTGATGGCCTCGACGTCCTGGGTGGTCATGCGTTCACGCACAACACGCTCCATACGGGACAAACCGGTGCGGACCTGGTTCTCGATCAGTTCGCCAACAGCGCGGATACGACGGTTACCGAAGTGGTCGATATCGTCGATGTTCACTGGGATGTCAACGATCTCGCCCTTGCGGGTACCCTGAACGGTCTTCTCGCCTGCGTGAAGTGCAACGAGGTAACGGATCATGGCGACGAGGTCATCGAGTGCCAGTACCGAAGCGTTCTCAGCGTTAACCGGAGTCTCGACACCGAGCTTACGGTTCAGCTTGTAACGGCCAACCTTCGCCAGATCGTAACGCTTAGGCTCGAAGTACATGTTCTTCAACAGTGCCTGAGCAGCTTCAACCGTTGGAGGCTCGCCTGGACGCAGCTTGCGGTAGATATCCAGCAGCGCTTCGTCCTGATCCTTGATGCTGTCCTTTTCCAAGGTAGCGCGCATCGAATCGTACTGGCCGAATTCAGACAGGATCTGTTCTTCGCTCCAGCCCAGAGCCTTAAGCAGCACGGTGACCGACTGCTTACGCTTACGGTCAAGGCGTACGCCGATCTGGTCACGCTTGTCGATTTCCAGCTCGAACCATGCACCACGCGATGGGATGATACGTGCCGAGTAGATCGTCTTGTCACTGGTCTTGTCCGGTGCGGACTCGAAGTATGCACCTGGGGAGCGCACCAGCTGGGAAACAACGACACGCTCAGTGCCGTTGATGATGAAGGTGCCCTTTTCGGTCATCAGCGGGAAATCGCCCATGAACACGGTCTGCTGCTTGATTTCGCCGGTTTCATTGTTCATGAATTCGGCCTTGACGTACAGCGGTGCCGCGTAAGTGGCGTCGCGGTCCTTGCACTCTGCGATTGAGTACTTAGGATCAGCGAACTCCGGCTCCGAGAAGCTCAAGGACATGGTGTCCTGGAAGTCCTCAATTGGGGAGATTTCCTCGAAGATTTCAGCCAAGCCCGAGGTTTTTGGCACGCTGGTGTCACCAGCGGCTTCAGCCTTGGCAAGACGCTCTACCCAGTTCTGATTGCCGACGAGGCGGTCAAAGCTCTCGGTCTGCAATGCCAACAGGTTAGGCACTTCAAGTGGTTCGTGAATCTTTGCAAAAGAAAGTCGGCCAGCGTATGCAGCATCGCGAGCCGAACTAGCGGTTTGGTTGTTAGGGTTGCTCGAGGCGACCAAGATGGATCCTTCCAAAGACCGTCAGGTTTCCGAACGCTTACCGTGCTAAGGTACCTGCCGTAGGACAGTTCCTCTTTTTGGACCGCACGAACCCACCGCTATATGAAGGTCGCGCGCGCATACAGTAAGGCGCAAATTTCTACTCTACCGGAGGAATTTGCGGTTGTCGATACTCGGTGCCCAAATTCGTGCTATAGTTTTCGTCCCCTAAATTCCGAATACAGCGCCTGGCTGTCTTCACTCACTGACACAGTGCTTTCGAACCCTTCCGTTCCGCTGTGCATTTAGCCTATTGACACCATTATTTCCCGGAATACCGCATTCAGTGAGCCACTGACGATTCGCACGGTGGCCGGAGTTTGTATGCGCAAATATGAACACCTATGCGTTTTGTCACATCGGTCAAGTTTTCTCGTCAAATAAGGTCTTACGACTCCGACAAGAAACTTCTTTCAAAAGAATTCCTTGTCCATCAGAACGCTGCGCCCAGAAGATCTGTTCCCCCACCTTTGATTCTTGCTCCTTCCAAATTCGTGTGTGACGCTGCAGGTCGCTTCATGGAAACTTCATGCCCTTGTGACTATGCTGGGGCAAACATCGAAGGAACGGAGATCAAGTGAACAAGTTACAGTCCGATGAAGCATTGACCCGCGTTACCCTCGACGCGTCACGCCGAAATATCCCCATTGAGCTGGTGCCCCGCGACAAGGTGAACTCTCTGGAAGAAGCAGCAGAGGCTTTAGGGATCAAACCCGCACACCTGCTCAAGTCTTTAGTAATTAAGAAGTCCGACGACACTTTCGTTTTTGCGCTGATTCCGGGTGGACGCAAGCTGGACTGGGCCAAGTTGCGAGGCGAAATAGGCGTCAACAAGCTCTCCCTACCGGATGCAGACATCGCTTGGGATGTCACTCACTACGAAAGTGGAACGATCACACCATTTGGCTCGCACACTGTGTTGCCAGTGTTTATCGATGCCAGCGTATTCGAAGAACCGGTACCCGAGCATATCGGTCTGGGAAGTGGAGATCGAGGACACGGCTTATTGGTACGCCCGCAGGATCTTGTCACCGGGTTTGATGCCACGATTGCTGATATTTCGGCTTCGATATAGCCGGCACTGGGCGGGTCATCACCTTCTTGACCCACGCTGTGGAGACGGTGAGGGTCTTGATGGTGGCGTTGCGCAATGGCAAGCCCAGCGGCTTCTCTACAAAGCGTGCCACCAGATAAGCGAATCCGAGCATCGCACCAATCAGTCCGAAGAGCAGCACGTATTTGTTTACGACGCCGTGCAGTTCTTCAATAATCCACCAGCCCCACAGTTGGTGGAATAGGTACAGCGGGAAGGTCAAGGAGCCGGCGACAGCCAGCCATTTGGCTTGAATGTGCTTAAGCGGGGTCAATGTGCACACTGCCAAGAGCGCAACGCAAAGTACTGCCAGGACTTGAAAATGCCAGGCTGGGACATCAAGTCCGGATAATTCGCTGGCATCCTGTTGTCCCTTGATCCCGGTAAAGAACGCTGCGACAGCAGTATTGCCGGCGACTAGGATCCAACGCATCAGGGTATGACCGTTTTGGTAGATCAGGTACAGCACCATGCCTGCGGCGAAGAGTGCCGCGTACTCGCCGGCCACCTTGTCCTGCAGCTGATTAAGATTGGTGAAGTGTAAGTAGAGGCCAAGAGCTGGCCAGAGTGTGCAGAGCACCATGATGTGCTTGACCTTGGTCAGTTTCAAGGCAAGAAGCAGTCCCAATAAGAGATAGAACCGGAGCTCAACCCACAGGGTCCAATAGACCCCGTCGAGGTTCTGGACACCGAAGGCTCCCTGGAACATGGTGAGGTTCGGAAGGATATCGCTGGCTGCACGACCACCATTACCTTCAGGCCAAATCACCAACGACAGAACGGCAGCGGCAATAACGGCGACCCAATAGGCTGGATAGAGCCGTCCAACTCGTGAACCGATAAAGCCGACGATGTTTTTCCCTTGCAGGGACATGAGGATGACGAACCCTGAAATCAGGAAGAATAGCTGCACGCCTAATTGCCCGTACCGGGTAAATTCAGAAAGCACTGGCCAGAATTCGGGAGCTTTACTCCCCCAGTGCTCATGCCCCCAGGCTGTGTAGTGGTAAAACACCACGAAGAGAGCGGCGGTGATTCGCAACGCGTCTAATAGACCAAGTCTCGGCGCAGATGCGGGGGGCCGTGGAGCTAATGAATTCGACACCCAATTAGCGTATGCAATGAACTTGAATAAACGCTGTTAATAGAAACGTTATAAAACAATTCAGATGAAAGTACCAGTTAACGGCTAAGGGGCCCACAGGCTTTCGCCTGTGGACCCCTTAACAATAAGTTGCGAGTGACCGCGGAACTTACTTAACGGTGACGGTAGCGCCGGCAGCTTCCAGAGCTTCCTTAGCCTTCTCGGCAGCGTCCTTTGCAACACCCTCAAGCAGAGCCTTTGGAGCGCCGTCAACGAGCTCCTTAGCTTCCTTCAGACCCAGGGAGGTGATGCCACGAACTTCCTTGATCACTGCGATCTTCTTGTCGCCAGCCGACTCAAGGATAACGTCGAATTCGGTCTTCTCTTCAGCAGCAGCTTCGCCGCCAGCCGCAGGACCGGCAACTGCAACAGCAGCAGCGGTTACGTCGAAGGTCTCTTCGAATTCCTTAACGAACTCGGAAAGTTCGATGATGGTCATTTCCTTGAATGCGGAAAGCAGCTCTTCGTTGCTGAGCTTCGCCATGGTCGGCGTCCTTTCGGTTTTGGCCCGAAGGCCTAATGAATTTGGGATTACGTTGCGAGAGATCGCGAAAGCTTAGGCTTCTGCCGGAGCTTCCTCGGCAGCTGCGCCACCGTTCTCTTCGAGCTTTGCACGCAGTGCGTCGACCACGCGAGCAGCAGCGGAGGCCGGAGCCTGCAGTACTGCAGCAACGCGAGCGAGCTGGGTTTCGCGGGATTCCAGTGCGGCCAGAGCAGCGATGCCACTCTGATCCAGCGCCTTACCTTCGAACCAGCCGGTCTTGATAACCAGCTTGTCGTTAGTCTTGGCGAATTCCGTGAGGCTCTTAGCAGCAGCAACAGCGTCGCCCTTAACAAAGGCGATAGCGGTTGGGCCGGAAAGCTGCTCATCGAATGCATCGATGCCAGCGTTCTTAGCTGCGATTGCGGTCAAGGTGTTCTTCACAACTGCGTACTTGGTCTCCTGACCAAGCGAGCGGCGTAGATCCTTGAGCTGTGCAACGGTAAGCCCACGGTATTCGGTCAAGACAGCCGCGGTTGATTCGTTAAAGTCCGCAGTGATTTCTTCAATCGCTGCAGTCTTGCTCGGGGTTGCCATAACACTCCTTCCGGGGATTTGTTCGGTACCGTTTCAAAACCGGCGAGGCCATAAAAATAGCCCCGCGCAGGAGCACAGGGCAGTTTAACTCATTCAAGTCAAAGCAAATCTATGTAACCTGCGTTGGTTGTCCTTGCGGACCTTTAGGAACATTTGGAAACCAAAAGTTCAACCGACGGTCTTCGGTATTTCTAGTCTAAGTTAGATCAGTGGAACACGGCAAATCGAAGCCATGAATCGGCCCATGATTCTGATCACGTAAAAGAAGTTTGAAGTGACGGGACTTTTTACCGGCGCTTGGGGAACGCGGGCAAAAAGTCCCGCCGGATCTAGAAGCTTGGGGAACTTCTAGACCTCACCGGTGTATGAACTTGGGGGTTCCATACACAGGCGACCGAGAATCTCGGCATTCAAAGCCTATCACCGGCAATAATACTTTCCTACCCGCACACGGATTTTGTGGGATACATTGCGTTTGGCTGGTTAAAAGGCAAGGGAGCATGCCGACTAGTCGGCATGCTCCCTTGCTGAGTTAAGCTACTGAGCTTAGGCCTCGACGCGAGTTACGTTCGGGTCAACAGGGATACCTGGACCGAAGGTGGTTGCGAGGGTAGCCTTCGAGATGTAGCGACCCTTCGAAGCCGAAGGCTTCAGGCGCAATACCTCGTCAAGAGCTGCTGCGTAGTTCTCGGTCAGCTGCTTGGCGTCGAACGAAACCTTGCCAATGATGAAGTGCAGGTTCGAGTGCTTGTCGACGCGGAAGTCGATCTTGCCGCCCTTGATGTCGTTAACAGCTTTAGCAACATCCATGGTGACGGTGCCGGTCTTAGGGTTTGGCATCAGGTTACGTGGACCCAGTACCTTACCCAAGCGGCCAACCTTACCCATCAGGTCAGGGGTTGCAACTGCTGCGTCGAAGTCGGTCCAGCCGCCCTGGATCTTTTCGATCAGGTCGTCCGAGCCAACGAAATCGGCGCCAGCTTCACGAGCTGCTTCTGCCTTGTCACCGTTAGCGAAAACAACAACACGAGCGGTCTTACCGGTGCCGTGTGGAAGGTTTACGGTACCGCGAACCATCTGGTCAGCCTTACGTGGGTCAACACCCAAGCGGAAAGCAACCTCAACGGTCGAGTTGGTCTTCTCGCCTGCGGTCTCCTTTGCCAAGGCGATTGCCTCAGCTGGGCTGTAGACGTTGTTGTCGGCATCGATCTTAGCCGCGGCGGCTACGTATGCTTTGCTGCGCTTTGCCATCTGCGTTTTCTCCTTATGCAGTCGTGGTCATATGGACCGCGCGCGGTCCTGCCACGGGCGAATCGATCAGGTGATCGTTCCGCCTTAGATTAAATTCTTTGGTGCTCTTCACTAGGTGAACAGCGGAAGACGGAATTAGCCTTCTACGGTGACACCCATGGAGCGAGCGGTACCGGCGATGATCTTAGCTGCGGCAGCCAGATCGTTAGCGTTCAGGTCAGCCATCTTGGTGGTGGCGATTTCCTCAACCTGTGCCTGGGTCAGGTTTGCAACCTTCAGGGACTGAGGAGTGCCGGAACCCTTAGCAACGCCAGCAGCCTTCTTGATCAGCTCAGCTGCAGGAGGAGTCTTGGTGATGAAAGTGAACGAACGGTCTTCGTATACGGTGATCTCAACTGGAACAACGTTACCGCGCTGCGACTCGGTCGCTGCGTTGTAAGCCTTGCAGAATTCCATGATGTTGACGCCGTGCTGACCAAGCGCTGGACCAATTGGAGGAGCTGGGTTAGCAGCACCTGCCTGGATCTGCAGCTTGATGAGTCCGGTGACCTTTTTCTTTGGGGCCATGTCGGGTCCTTCTTACTCTTGCGGTTCCCGCAGCACAGGAGCGTGGTACGGGGATCTGGCTATCGTGGCGCGACAGCCAAACGCGCCCTCACACCGATAAGCGATCAGTATGGGGCACGAAGACTTAATACTACTGGATCTTGGTGACCTGGTTGAAGTTCAAGGTCACCGGGGTTTCACGCTCGAAGATGGAAACCAGTACCACCAGCTGAGCTGCTTCCAGCTTAATTTCGGAGATGGTCGCAGGCATCGTTTCGAATGGACCATCGTTGACGATGACCGATTCTCCAACTTCAAAGTCCACGGTGACCTCAGTAATTGGTGCACGCCCTGGCTTCGAAGCCGATGGCTGCTCTACTGGGTCAACGACAGTGTGCTCGAGCATGGAGAACACTTCATCAAGGTTCAGTGGGTTTGGATCGTGGGCGTTTCCAACGAAGCCAGTGACACCTGGAGTGTGTCGAACAACACCCCACGAAGCGTCGGTGAGTTCCATACGAACCAGAACGTAGCCTGGGATGCGCACGCGGCGAACGATCTTACGCTGAGTGTTCTTGACCTCAACGACTTCTTCCATCGGCACCTGGATGTCGTAGATGAAATCTTCCATATCCTGAGTCTGGATACGGGTTTCGAGGTTCACCTTGACGCGGTTTTCGTAGCCGGCGTAAGTGTGAATGACAAACCAGTCACCTGGCAGGCGGCGTAGCTTGGAACGGAATTCTTCCTTGAGGCGAGCAACCTTGTCCTCGCCAGATTCCTCAGCTTCGTCCTGCGCTACCTCTGCTTCGGTTTCAGCAACCTGAGCATCTTCAGCTTCTACGGCTGGGGCTTCGTTCGAGTCGATGTCAGCCTCGACGGTGGCATCTACCTGATCGCTGTCGGCTTCAACGAACTCGTTTTCGACCTCGTCATTAATCTGCGGTTCGAGTTCCTTGTCGGACACTGCAGCTCCTGCTCTCTTTGACTGAATGACACTGAAATTGCCTCGGAGAGATTATACCTCCGAGGCAACTAAACTTACTGTTCTACCTGTTTGGTGAACAGGAGGATCGAACCCTGTCCGAAGACAAAATCTAGGGCCGTCACGATCAGCATCACCACGACAACAAATCCGACGACTACTAAGAAGTAGTTGATCAGCTCGCTACGGGTCGGGGTGACTACCTTTTTAAGTTCCGCGATTACCTGACGGAAAAATAGCATGATCTGGGCAAAAAAGCCCTTCTTCTGCTTACCCTTACCAGAGCTAAGAGCAGACTCGGTCATGATCTTCCTCGTTTCAATTTTTTTGGCCAGTTGAAACAATCACGGTGCGTCGTAGCCTGATCGACAACAACACACCGTGACGTAAGATAATTCGCTAAGCGATAAATCGCTACTGCGCAGGGCAGACAGGACTCGAACCTGCAACCTGCGGTTTTGGAGACCGCTGCGCTACCAATTGCGCCACTACCCTTCGGAGCATTTTTCGCTCCCACCTAGAACATCTTATCGGATGAAGACATGAAGTTTCTTCCGTTGCAATGTCTCGGCAACGAGAAATAACTGTACGCAACGAAATGGCAATTGTCGAACTGACAACCCTCGGTGTGGCGCAGAACGCATAGATCAGCCCATTTATAGCCGCGTTAATGTCATTTTTACTCATCCTCAGGTGTTCTAAAGGACTGGGAACTAAACTGAGAACTAACAGCTGACCCCATAAACTTCAGGACGAATTCTCACATGTCTCGAATTTCTCGCCGTATCGGCGCAATCTCCGAATCCGCCACTCTCGCAGTCGACGCCAAGGCTAAGGCTCTGAAAGCCGCAGGTCGCCCAGTCATCGGGTTCGGTGCCGGTGAGCCTGACTTCCCAACGCCTGACTACATTGTTGAGGCTGCGCTTGAAGCTGCCCGTGATCCAAAGAATCACCGCTACTCCCCTGCCGCTGGCCTTCCAGAACTGCGTGAAGCCATTGCAGCGAAAACCTTGCGCGATTCTGGCTATGAGATTTCCGCATCCCAGGTCTTGGTCACGAACGGTGGCAAGCAGGCTGTTTACAACACCTTCGCTACCTTGCTTGATCCAGGTGACGAGGTGATCGTTCCGGCTCCTTATTGGACCACCTATCCTGAAGCAATTCAGTTAGCAGGTGGCAAGCCGGTGTCGATCTTTGCTGGCCCAGAACAGGGTTACAAGGTCACGGTGGAGCAGCTCGAATCGGTGCTGACCGAACGCACCAAGGTCTTGCTGTTTGTCTCCCCGTCCAACCCCACCGGTGCTGTGTACTCAGCAGAACAGGTTCGCGAAATCGGACAATGGGCTGCGTCCAAGGGCCTCTGGGTTGTCACCGACGAGATCTACGAACACCTGACCTATGGTGATGCATCCTTCAGTTCCATCGCTACCCTGGCACCAGAACTCGAAGACCGCGTCGTGGTGCTCAACGGTGTAGCTAAGACCTACGCCATGACCGGTTGGCGTGTGGGATGGATGGCTGGTCCTGCCGATGTCATCAAGGCGGCAACCAACCTGCAATCGCATGCCACCTCGAACGTCGCCAATGTTTCCCAGCGCGCCGCTTTAGCTGCAGTTGCCGGTCCTTTGGATGCGGTGAACGAGATGAAGACCGCTTTCAACCGTCGACGCCTAGCTATCGTTGAGGGCCTGAACGCCATTGATGGTCTGCACTGCCCTACCCCGGAGGGCGCCTTCTACGCCTACTCGGATGTGCGCGGACTGCTCGGACGTGAAATCCGTGGCGTCGTGAACAACACCAGCGCAGAGCTGGCTGCTTTCATCCTGGAGCAGGCTGAAGTAGCCGTTGTTCCTGGTGAAGCTTTCGGTCCATCCGGCTACATCCGCATGTCCTATGCACTGGGCGATGCTGATCTTGCAGAGGGCGTAGCTCGTATCGCTAATTTGCTCGACGAAGCAAAGTAGTCAAAGTTCTGAAAAGCCTGCGGGTGACCCAAGAATTTTCTTGGGTCACCCGCAGGCTTTTTATGTCACGGAATGTTTAGAGGATCTTACGATCAACAGCCCACCGGGTCAGTTCATGACGGTTAGATAATTGCAGTTTGCGCAAAACGCTGGAGACGTGGGATTCTACGGTTTTCACCGAGATGAACAACTCTGTAGCTACTTCCTTGTAACTGTAGCCACGGGCAATCAGTCGCATGACCTGCAATTCGCGGTCTGAGAGCAAATCTAGTTCTTCATCAATCTCAGAGACAGCGCTACTTCCACCGAAAGCATCAAGCACAAATCCTGCAAGGCGCGGTGAAAATACCGCATCGCCGGCTGCCACTCGACGTACTGCATCTGAGATTTCCTCGCCGGAAATGCTCTTGGTGACATATCCTCGTGCCCCAGCCCGAATTACCGTGACCACGTCTTGTGCTGCGTCAGAAACGCTCAGCGCCAAGAATTTAGTTGACCCCAACAACTGGGTGCAGTTCTTCAATACTTCTGCGCCGCCGCCGGCCCGACCGCCCGGCAAGTGCACATCCAGCAACACCACATCCGGTTTTTGCTCGGTAATCACCGCGATAGCTTCTTCAACGGTCCCAGCCTCCCCTACAATATGCATGTCGCTAGCCAGATCCGCTTTGAGGCCGGAACGAAAAATCGCATGGTCATCAACCAGGACTACACGATAACTTTTGGCATTATTTTCAGTACTCACGAATGTGTCTCTTCCTGCGTTGTCGTTCGAGGCATGCTCAGCTGTATTTCGGTGCCAGTTTCGCTGCTTCTAATCTCGGCCTTCCCACCAGCTCGCTGCATGCGCCCAATAATCGATTCCCGCACACCATGCCGGTCTTCTGGGATATCCGCGAGCTCAAAACCAGTCCCACGGTCACGGATGAAAACTTCTACTAGCTGCTCAGAGCATTCAAGATAAACAGAAATTTTGCCCGGCGCATGTTTTGCAGCATTCATCATCGCTTCCCTAGTGGCGGCGACCAATGCCTGCTGACCGTCAAAGCCTTGGGCATTGCCCACCGCAATGACTTCTACGTCCTTTAGGAGCAATTGCTCTATGTCGCTGGCCTCACGTTGCACCTCAACAGCTACATCTTCATCGTCTAGGTCTTGATTCCCATAGAGCCACTGACGCAACTCGCGCTCTTGAATGCGGGCCAGGGTCCGCACGGCCGCTGGGTCTTCACTACGTTTTTGTATGACCGCTAAGGTCTGCAAGACCGAGTCGTGAAGGTGTGCGGCGAACTCTGCGCGTTGGGCCGCTGCTTGTCTAGAGCTTCGCTCAGCAAGGAAGTCTCGCCACAGCCGTGTACCCCACGGCAAGAGAACGACCACGGCACCGACAATGATCGCCAAGGCTGCCCACATGCCGCCAAGCAAATCTGCCACGCCCACGGAGCCACTAAGAATGGCGAGCAGACCACCAATCACCAAGACCAACCCCAGCCCAAGGCGGATCAACAGTGGAGCTGATTTCTTCGCCCCCGGTTTGATGACTTGAGCGTCTAGTTGTAGCCATGCCACAAGAACACCGGCGATGATCCCTAAGGAGGGCCAGATAAGATCCCAGCGAATATTCCATCCGGCCCATTGTGCCAAGGCCAGGACGGCAAGGAGCAGCAGCCCACAACCGATGAGCATTTCACGCCAAGAGGAGTTCTTCTCCCAGCCTTCTCTGGATCGGAAGAAGCCTTGTTGAACCCGATTCATCTCTTCGGCAAGGCTACGTGTCCGAGTGCCCCACGATCGGATTTCATCCGCCTGGGCTTCTTCCGCGCTAGGAACAAAAACCCAAAGCCACGCATAAAGCAGGATCCCGATGCCGCCGAGGGCGCTCAACGCGATAAATCCTAGGCGTACATAATTCAGCGGGATTCCCAGATGCGCAGCCAAACCGCCACTGACGCCGGCGATCATGCGATGTTCGCTGCGCACCAAGAGGCTTCGTTCAGGGCTTTCCATGCTTCTAAGTCAAACACGTTATGAAGAATTTTTGGTGCTTGATCACTACTTCTAGGGGCACCCCTAGGGGAAGTTCAGGGTATCCCCTCATAGCGGTGGCACCCATAATCACGAGAACATTGAAGCATGAACACTTCAGGGGCCGAGCGTCGAGGCTTTTTCCTTCAGCTAAGCAAATCACCAATCATCCGCAAAGAGTCGCGGTGGCTTGGTGGTGTCGCCACAGGTATAGCCGATTATTTCAAAATCGACGTGATTCTGGCGCGTGGCATTGTTGTCGTACTGAGCTTTCTCGGCGGCTTAGGTCTCATTCTTTACGGTCTGGCGTGGGCACTACTGCCTGACGAACAGGGACGTATCCATCTGGAACGTGCACTGAACAAAGAGTGGAGCAGCGGTATGACCGGATCGGTACTACTCGTTTTCTTGGGCATCTTCCCGGCCCAATGGATCTTGGATTCGGTGACTCCGGTGCTGTGGCCAATAGCCATCGTGGCAGCGGTCATCTTCATTGTTTTCAGCCGGAAGAACACCAAGTTCGAAAGGCCTCGTGCGGCCAAGCCTTATAAGGGCACACCAACGGCTGCAAGCAAAACTGACAGTACGACTCACAGCACGACGATGGAAAAAACCTGGCGCAAAGATTCTACGAGCTTTAGCTCCAGCGTTCCCCCAAAAGCACCGACGTCCAGCACGAACTACTTTGATCAGGAGGAAACCATGGCTTCGCAAGGACCAGATCCAAGGCAACAGAGCAGCGGTTACGACTACTCGTATACTCCTGATCCCAAATACACACGGCCTTATGACAAAGATGCCTATCAGAGCAAGGCTTCCCGAAAGGCTCAGTTAGGCGAACCCGTTCCAGGGTGCCTGGCCACAACAATCGTCGGTTTGAGTGTTCTGGTGATGGCCGCAGTATTGTGTGCCGACTACCTTCACATTCTCGATTTGCCCGGAGCTGGTTGGAGCGTCGCCCTGGCAGCCGGACTACTTGTCACTGGGGTGGCCATTGTGCTGGCGTCCCTGGTACGGCGCACCAGTGGTGGGTTGTTGGGCTTGGGAATTCCATTGCTTGTCCTGACGCTGATTTTCTCCGGCAGTTCATTGGGAACCCAAGACCGTCAGGTTGTCCGTTCCGAGTCAGATTCTAATGCTTACAGCGCTGTCTTCAGTCGCTCGACTATCGATCTGACCTACCTCAACTCGATCTCAACGCCGACTACAGTGGAAGTTGATTCAGTCTTCTCCCGGTTGGACCTCAAACTCCCGCCGAATGTGCCAGTCAAGGTAATCACCGACGGTGTCTTCAACTCCCAGTCGGATCTTGAGCTGCCACAGGATCAAGGACAGGTACCTGAGAATGCACCGTTGCTGACGATCAAAGTTGACGGCCTATTCTCCTCCTTCGAGACAGAGGTAGCCACTACCAGCACTCCTGCCGTAATCACCCCGGAATTCTAAGGACTGAGCACCATGGACAATGATTCTCTTCAACCCAAAAAGTTCCCTACCGGAACGTTGGTATTCGGCCTCATCCTGATTGTGGTGTCATTGGCGACAATGAGCCGGACCTTCTTCCACTGGAGCTTTGACATGCCACTGTTTTTGATCATTGTTGTCGCTTTTGCCGGCGTAGCAATGATCATCTCCGGCCTCTCCGCAGCCGGCAAACGCCGCCGAAGCGAGTCCGAAATCCCAGCCCCCACCGACCCAAACCTCTAATCCCTGCCTTCTAGCCGTATCAAGCACAAGGAGCTTCACCATGGACCAGTTCTTCAACTCCCTACGTAAAATGCCACTCCGCCGCGGGCCAGCTCGTATTGCTGGCGGCGTCGCTGGAGGCATCGCTGACAAGTTCGGTTGGGATGTCACCATCGTCCGAATCGCGTTGCTACTTTCCTTCCTACTTCCAGTCTTCGGAATCGGGGCCTACATCGTTGCGTGGATTCTGATTCCAGCTCAGGACAACAGCATCATTTTGCAAGACTGGATTCGAAAGTTTTAGGATCTCAAGATTTCCGTAATGTTTCGCTGAATTCACCAAGCTAGGTCCCAATTCAGGGCGAGATGCGGTTACTTCGGTGACCTGCAACTCGCCCTTGTGGCTTTAAGCACGTAGACTGTCATGCAGAATTGATGCTCAATGGCGCGCGGAAATTAATTGACATCCGAATGGAAATCTTCGTCGCACTAGTGCTGTTGCCCTGAAAATTGCACCATCTCTACTGCACAAGGCTTTCCACGTTTACAAAGCGAGGCCCAATGCGCGTTGGAATCATGACCTCAGGCGGAGACTGCCCAGGCCTGAATGCCGTCATCCGAGGTGCCGTCCTGAACGGTATCAAAAGCTACGACTATGAATTCGTTGGCTTCCGTGACGGTTGGCGGGGTGTCAAAGAAGGAGACTTCTTTGAGCTGCCACGTACCGCTGTTCGAGGCATCGCTAAGCAGGGTGGAACTATTCTTGGTACCTCGCGTACCAACGCCTTTGAAGGTGAGCTCGGCGGTGCAGAAAACATCTCCCGTGTCCTGAAGGACAACAACATTGACGCGCTGATTGCCATTGGTGGCGAAGGTACCCTGGCCGGTGCGCAGCGTTTGTGTGCCGAAGGGCTGCCGATTGTTGGTGTTCCCAAGACCATTGACAATGACCTTGACGCTACCGATTACACCTTCGGGTTCGACACGGCCAACCAAATTGCTGTGGAAGCCATCGACCGCCTGCGCACCACTGGCGACTCGCATCACCGTTGCATGGTTGCCGAAGTCATGGGTCGCCACGTTGGCTGGATTGCGATGCACGCTGGTATGGCTTCAGGCGCCCACGCAATCTTGATCCCAGAGGTGTCCACCCCCATGGAACAGATCTGCGAGTGGGTCACCGAAGCGCATGAGCGTGGTCGTGCACCATTGGTAGTAGTAGCCGAGGGCTTTGTCCCTGAGGGTATGGAAGAAGCCTTCTCGGTACGTGGCGTGGATACCTTTGGTCGTGCACGACTCGGTGGCATTGGTGAAATGCTCGCTCCATTACTTGAAGAGCGCACCGGCATTGAGACTCGTGCAACCGTGCTGGGACACATCCAGCGTGGTGGCGTTCCGACGGCATTCGACCGTGTATTGGCCACCCGTTTGGGCATGGCCGCCGTGAACTCGGTCAATGAAAACGCTTGGGGCACGATGGTTGCCCTGCACGGAACTAAGGTTTTGCGGGTGCCGTTGCGTGCCGCGCTCAATAACCTCAAGCGTGTTCCAATGAACCGCTACGAGGAAGCTGCGATTCTCTTCGGATAGTCCTCGAAACAAACTAAGGGGTGGGTCGACAATGCTAAGCATTGTCGACCCACCCCTTAGTTCAATAAACGATACCTTCTGAGCGCTGACCTAGCCTTGAGGCGGCGTACGAAGGAATCCGGTAAAGCGTCCTGCAACCTGACCAGCGTCGGGAGCCACGATGACCTCCTGCGACGCAGGATAGCTGGTTTCACCGTCAACAACACTCAAAACAGTTTCTGGATCGACATTGCGTTTAACCACGGCCAAGGCGATCGGTCCAGCTTCATAGTGCAGCGTTGCTGAGGTGACACGGCCAACTGTCCGCTCCCCCAACTTAACCTCAGAGCCAGGGGCAGGGAGGGTGTGCATTGAACCATCAAGGTCAAGGAACACTACCCGGCGAGGCGGATGCCCGATGTTATGCACACGAGCAATCGTTTCCTGACCCTTATAGCAGCCCTTTTCCAGATGCACTGCGGTACGCAACCAGTCCAGCTCATGTGGGATGGTCTTCTCGTCGATTTCCGCGCCGAAGCGTGGTTCCCACGCGGCAATGCGCAACGCTTCAACTGCCATCATTCCGGCGAGTTCTTCGTCAGCTACGGCGGAGATCAGATCATCTAGTGCCACCACATGCAATAGCCAAGGACGTTCCGAACCTGGGTGATCTTCACGCGAATAAGCCCACCCGCCCGGAGTGACACCCGGCCAAGGATCGGTCCAGATCAATGTTCCGGCACTTGGAATGGGGCGGGTTGCCGCCAACACACCGTGAGTCTGAGACAAGTTGTTGACCTCGACGCGCAACATAAAACGCATGGAGTTCAAGAACTCTTCCAGTGCAGCTGCCGCACCTGGTTCCACGATGAGAACTAGGCGGTCTTCATCAACAAGCACCTTCATCTCGTGCTCGATGCGTCCCTGGACCGAGAGCAACAACGTTTGAGTGCTCTGTGAAGGCTTCAGCGTATTAATGCGTTGGGTGCTCAGCGTATCAAGCCAGCTCTGGCGATCTTCACCACTGATCTCCAGCACATCAAAATGGCTCAAGTCCGCAATGGCCTGACCTTCAGCCAGTTTCCGTGCCTCACGAGTCGGGGCACCGTAGTGCGCGGCCACGCCAGCATCAACGCCGCCAGCTTCCACTGCGCCTGCACGCTGTAGAAGCGGCGACTGGTATCCAGTGCTCATGGTTAGTTCACCGAGTCTTCGGCGACAACTCGCTTAAGCGCAGCTGAGGCGTGTGCTTGCAGATCGAGGTTGCCTTGGGAAACATCCCAGCGCCAGAACAGTTCGCCGTTGACCAAACCGTAAATACGCGTTGAAGAAGCATACGCCTTCGCGTTTTTGCTGCGTAACAGACCTTCAGTTGCTAACTGGATTCGTGGTCCGTCGATCAGTCCGTAATAGAGCTCAGACAGGCCACCAGGATGGACGATGTGCGCTTGAATCTTAAAACCTTCTTCGGTGTGAAGCTTCTGCACATCGTCAGCTGAACGCAGCACCGGGAAGATGTCACCCGGAGTCATACCCGGGCCAGCGTCAGCGTCTTGTTGTTGTCGGTCTAGAGACCAGAAACCGTTTTCAACGGCAAGGATCCGCAACTTCGTTCCGTCGGCCTCGGTAAGCCACGCTTCGCTGCGGTATTCAAGATAAGGGCCGCCAACGTCACGGAAAGTGACTTGCTGCCAAAAGTACTCGTCCTCGGCTTCGCCTTCGCCAAGTCGACCAGCACCTTCCCAAGTGCCGATGAGCCATGCGAAAGGTACTAGTTCCGGGGTGAGGTCCGTAGGGAGATCAAATGCCATGGACTACTCGCTCCTAAATTCGTCAGTAGAGAAATGAAAAACAGCGCACACGTTGTTGTGTGCGCTGTTTTTACTTCTGACCCTGGAAGAGGCGCTTGACTACCAAGCCTGCGAAGCCCGCCATGCCTAGACCGGCGATAACAACTAGTGCCTGGAAGAAAATTTCGAGTGCAAGATAATTTTCATTCATGGCTTCATCTTAGCGCGAGACGAAGCATAACTTCGACACACGTGACGTACCGCGCATCATGTTGCGCTAAATAAACGCCAGAACCTCCATGGCATACCAGCTTGCGGCACCGCTGATCAGAATAATTCCGCAGGAAAGACCAAGAATTCCGCTGATATTCCGAACGCTTCGGCTAGCCAGTGCCAGCGCACGTAATGACCCGACAAGTAGCCCAACAAGCAGGCCAATGACTGCACCCTGGAACCACAGGATATCTATGGGCAATGCACTGGCGGCCGCGCCTAAAGCAACAGCTATAAGTGGTGCCAAGATCATGGTCATTCTGTTGGGCAAGCGGGTAACAACGACTGCCCCGGCACCAAGCAAAGAAATAACTGTGGTGATGGTGAGCCCAAACCCATAGCCGACTTGCGCGCTGGCGACCCATGCTGAACCTAGGACGCCCAACACCATACCGGTAACGCCAGAGACGACGCCGGCCAGTCGGCCTTCTGCTGCAGCTCCGCGCAAAACTTGCGAGATGAATACCAACAGCACTCCGACGGCGATAACTTCTACGCTATGTGACATGACCGAGGAACCGGGCATAAATACTGTTGCGGCAGTTGCAACTAGTGAGCTTAGGGCCAGAATAATGGTGATTGGCCATGGGGCATCAGAGCGGACCATTCGCGGCCAAGTGTAGGCAAAAACCAGCTGTAATATTGCGGTGACCATACCCATGGGCCATGTCAGTTCTGAGAGGCTTGCAGCCCCGGTTATTAGGGCGACAGCAACTAGCCCGCACAATAAAACTTTGATTCTCAATCTATGTTTCCTGACGGTAATGTGTCTGCATCTGCGTGTTCACATGCATGATTCAACGAATTCATTCCTTATACTGTGACACGTAAAGATGATTAATTCGCAACCACTTGGCAGGAGGACGAGCTATTGGCCCACCTACTGCTACTTAGCAATCATGCCGAAAATGCTGCCGAAGTTCTTCCAGCACTCGAATTACTACTGCATGAGATTTCTTTTCTCCCGGCCAGCACCGAATCACTGAATCAGGTTCCTGAATGTGACGCCATCATCCTAGATGCGCGTACGGACCTAATTCCAGCTCGGTCTTTGGCACAAATCCTCCACACGAATCTTAACTTGCCGCTATTGCTAGTTGTTAGCGAAGGTGCGTTGGGGATCTTGAATTCTGAGTGGCACGCAGCTGATTTTCTCTTGCCCTCGGCCATACCGGCAGAACTTGACGCGCGTATCCGTTTGATGCTCGCAGCTAGCCCCGTCGTCGCGCCTGCTCCAGAACCAGCAGAGAACACTTCAGGATTGCGCATTGATGAACTGAGCTACACCGCTCGCATTGATAGCCGCATGCTGGATCTTACCTACAAAGAATTTGAGCTTTTGAAGTATCTAGCTCAGTACCCAGGTCGAGTGTTCACCCGTGAACAGTTATTGCATGAAGTCTGGGGTTACGACTATTACGGTGGCACTCGCACCGTTGATGTTCACGTCCGTCGTTTACGTGCCAAGCTAGGCACTGACCACGAACAACTCATCGGAACAGTTCGTAACGTCGGTTACCGTTTCCATACCGAAGCATAACTTTCAGCTAATTTATGGCCAGTTCATTCATTCACCCACTATCGTGAAAGACATGAGTGAACTACCGCAGACCACAGTATCGATTCACCACGTGCCCGCGGAGCTTGATGAGCGCACCCTGAGCGATGTCCGTCGCTTAGCTACACAAGCCCAGGATGTCGACGGTAATCCCCCACTGAGCGACCAAACGCTAGTCGCTTTAGCAGCCGATGAAACAGATGAGAACATCATCACGTTGCTCGCTGAAGTTGGTGAAGGCTCCGATGCCGTTCTGGCGGGCATCGCAGTTCTTGTGCGAGAGGCACAAGATCAGCCATGGGTACTGGAACTCGTGGTTCACCCCAATCACCGACAGGCCGGTATCGGCCGTGCGCTGTTGAACAAGCTCAATGAGATTGTTGATCTGACCAAAGTACAAGCATGGGCCCACGGTGACCACGAAGCAGCCAAGAAGCTCGCTGAGAAGACTGGTCTGAGCCGAGTCCGCGAGCTGTACCGCATGCGTCGTGAAGGTACCGACTACATTGAGGAAGCTCCGGCAGATCGTCGTATCTCGATCCGCAGTTTCCGTGTGGGCGAAGATGAGCCTGCTTGGCTTGAGGCTAATTCCAAGGCCTTTGCACACCATCCGGAGCAGGGTTCCCTGACCCTCTCTGATCTCGATTCCCGTATGGCCGAGGACTGGTTTGACCCCTCAGGTTTCTTCCTGGCCTTTGATGCCGAGCAAAATCTGTTGGCCTACCACTGGACCAAGATTCACCCAGCTTCCGGTGACGCTGTTCGCCCCAGCGGTGAAGTCTATGTAGTTGGTGTTGTTCCCGAAGCACAAGGATTGGGCTTGGGACGGTCTTTGACCATCACTGGTATCAACTACCTGTTGGAGCTCGGAGTCGACCCCGTCATCCTCTACGTCGATGCTGAGAATGAACCCGCTGTCAAGCTCTATCGCTCATTGGGCTTCACACTTTGGGACGCTGACATTATGTATGGTCCGAAAACGATAGACTAGAAGTATCAGCGGTTTCATGTACTAATAGGACCGCGCTCACGAGGTGTTTTGGCATCTCCTCGCAGGAAGAAATGAGTTCAGCAGATGACTAGCTCCCCCCAGGAAACTACTTCTCAATTACGCGACGTTCCCTCTTCTAAAGTCAATGAAGACAGAATAGAGCCTGCTGATTCACTCCCGGATTTACATCCTGAGGGAGAATTTCAAAACGAACGTTTTCTCGATCGTGAACTGAGCTGGTTGCACTTCAATGCTCGCGTTCTAGAACTAGCAGAAGACACCAACCTTCCCTTGCTGGAACGTGTGAACTTCTTATCAATTTTCGCTTCGAACCTCGACGAATTCTTCATGGTTCGAGTTGCGGGGCTTAAGCGGCGTATTGCCGCCGGCTTGGCAGTTCCAGCAGCCAACGGGATGAACCCGGTGGATCAGCTGGAACTGCTACTGTCTTCAGCTCACTCGTTGCAGACCCGCCACGCAAACGTCTTTTCCGAATCGGTTGCCCCTGACCTAGCCGAACAGGGTATCCGTATTACAACCTGGGAAGACCTCTCAGCCAGCGAACGCGACGTGCTTTCCAAGTGGTTTGTTGCACAGGTCTTCCCTGTACTCACTCCACTTGCCGTGGATCCGGCACACCCATTCCCTTACATTTCAGGTTTGTCGCTAAACCTGGCGGTTGTTGTCCGTAACCCACTCACTGGCAAGCAACTCTTTGCTCGACTCAAGGTGCCCGATACCATTGCTCGCCTGATCAGCATCGACGGAACGCGAGCTGCGCATTCTTCACATCGCACCGCACGTTTCATTCCTCTTGAAGCACTGATCGCAGTACACCTTGAGTTGCTGTTCCCAGGCATGGAAATCGTTGAACACCACTTCTTCCGCGTTACCCGTAACGAGGACTTGGAAGTAGAAGAAGACGACGCAGAAAACCTGCTCCAGGCATTGGAGAAGGAACTGTTGCGTCGCCGCTTCGGCCCTCCGGTGCGTCTTGAAGTTGCGGATGACATCAATCCTGAAATCATGGATTTGCTCACCAGAGAACTGGGCGTAGACGAAGACGAAGTTTTCAAGCTCCCAGCGCCCCTGGATCTACGTGGCCTCGGTGTCATCGCTTCCTTGGACCGTGCTGAATTGCACTATCCAAAGCATGTCGGCCACACCTCAAGCCACCTGAACGAGTCAGAAACTGCTAAGGCCGCCAACGTCTTTGCTGCCGTTCGTCGCCGCGACATCTTGTTGCATCACCCTTACGATTCCTTCTCAACGAGCGTTCAGGCGTTCTTGGAGCAGGCTGCCGCGGACCCTAAAGTCATGGCAATCAAGCAGACCCTGTACCGCACCAGTGGTGACTCCCCGATTGTTGATGCTCTGATTGATGCTGCTGAAGCAGGCAAGCAGGTTTTGGCACTCGTCGAAATCAAGGCACGCTTTGATGAGCAGGCCAATATCTCTTGGGCTAGGAAACTGGAGCAGGCCGGCGTCCACGTGGTCTACGGCATCGTGGGCCTCAAGACGCACTCCAAGCTGTCATTGGTGGTCCGCCGCGAAGGCGACAAATTGCGCCGATACTGCCACATCGGTACCGGTAACTACCACCCACGCACCGCACGGTACTACGAAGACTTCGGTTTGCTCACTTGCGATGACACCGTCGGCGAGGATGTTTCTAAGCTCTTCAACCAGCTCTCGGGATATGCACCACGCTCCACCTACAGCCGTCTGCTTGTTGCACCCCGTTCGGTACGCACGGGCTTGTTGGCACATATCGAGAAGGAAATTGCCAACGCAAAATCCGGTATCGAAGCCAAGGTTGTCATCAAGGTCAACTCCATCGTTGATGAAGCCATCATCGACGCGCTGTATCGAGCTAGCCAGGCCGGCGTCAAGGTTGAGGTCATCGTCCGCGGTATCTGCGCCCTGCGTCCGGGAGTACCGGGGCTGAGCGAAAATATCGAAGTACGTTCAATCTTGGGTCGTTTCTTGGAGCACAGTCGCGTGTTCATGTTTGCCAATGGTGGGGAACCGCTGGTTTACATCGGCTCTGCGGACATGATGCACCGTAACTTGGACCGTCGAGTTGAAGCACTGGTCTCCTTGCGTAATCCTGAGGACGTTGAGGACATGATCAACCAGTTGAATCTGTACATGGCTGACACAACTGCATCGTGGCATCTGAACCCGGATGGGGAATGGACTCGCCACTCCCAGGACGAAGAAGGTAATCCGCTCACCGACATTCAGTTCTGGCTCATCGATGACCATGCCCGCCGACGAAACAGTGGACGTAACAGCTAGTGTCTGAGCCTCAACTACACGAAGCCGCTTTGCGAGTTCGTGAAATCGTTCGCTCGGTAGATGCCGAGGAAATCACCCTTGGTGACTTCGACATCATCGCAGCTGGTGCCATCCCGTGGCGCATTGTTGACAACAAACTGCAAGTTCTTCTGATCCATCGTCCCAAGTATGACGATTGGTCTTGGCCCAAGGGCAAGCTGGATCCTGGTGAGTCCATAGCTGAGTGCGCCGTGCGTGAAGTGCGTGAAGAAGTCGGATTGCGCATTACGCTCGGTATCCCGCTCTCGGCGACAGCTTATTCAGTCAAGCAAAAGTCGAAGGTAGTGTACTACTGGGCGGCCAAAACCGACCATCGTACGCAGATTGACCCAGATGGCGCAGAATGCGACACCACACAGTGGGTGAGTGCCAAAAAGGCTGGCCAGCTCTTAACCAACCCCACCGATGCACAGCCTCTTGCGGACCTCATCAAGGCACACAAGAATGGGACGCTCAATGCAGTTCCGGTTTTGATTGTCCGGCATGCCAAGGCGAAGCCACGTGGCAATTGGACTCGTGCCGAGGGCGAGCGTCCTTTGGCAGCTACCGGACGTCGTCAGGCGCAGGCAGTTTCACGGATGCTCGAGGCATGGCAACCGGCCCATATCGCTTCATCCCCGTGGTTGCGTTGTGTCCAGACTTTGGCGCCTTATGCCAATTTGCATGCCATGAAAATGAAGAATGTCAGGGCAATCACCGAGCATTCGGCCAAGAGGCATCCGGAGAGAGCCCGTCGCGCCGTTCAGAAGCTTTTTGATAAATATCGTTCTCAGGCCATCTGTACACACCGACCAGTCCTCCCCTTAGTACTGGAAGTTCTGGCGAAAAACTCCTCACCTAAATTAGCCGATTGCTTACCTAAGGTAGACCCCTACCTTGAACCCGGTTCGCTAATTGTCGCGCAGCAAGTTCAAGGTGCAAAACCTCGGATTGTTTCCTTTGAAGTCCACGCCCCATTCCACGACTAACTACCAGCAAGACCCCGCCTCGTGGCGGGGTCTTGCTTTATGCTCTTGAACTGTCCACACCCGTTGCATTCGGCTCCGATTAGGGATAAGACTGTATTCAACAGATATATTCGATCGTCAATCGAGGGATAGCCATGAATGCTCAACAACCGCACCAACCAGTGGATAAAGTTGTGCATCAGGGTCTGCGCCTTGACCATGATGAAAGTCGCGGACGCTTTTCGCTGTGGCATGGTTCTACATTTGTCGGTTTCTTGGGCTACTACCAAGAAGGCGACGTGGTAACGATCCAGCACACCATCATCAATGAGGAATTTGGTCGCCGTGGATACGCACGTGCCTTAGTAACTTTGGTACTGGATCGCTTTAATAATGAAGGACTGAAGATCATTCCTGAATGCAGCTATGTTCAGGATTATCTGCGTCGCTATCCTGAATACAACTCCATGGTCGTCAAACCCAACTAAATTCGTTTCATGCGAGAAGAGTCATCTCGATCAGGTGTTCTTTGCAAAGTGCGGGTGAACTAAACTTGGTTGCGTGAACATTGCGACGCCTTATGAAGACTTGCTCAAGGATGTGCTGGAAAACGGTACCTCCAAAGAAGACCGCACCGGAACCGGAACTATCTCCGTCTTCGGGCGCCAAATCCGCTTTGATCTTCAAGATTCCTTCCCGTTGATCACCACGAAGCGGGTGCACTTCAAGTCGGTCGCCGCTGAACTGCTGTGGTTCTTGCGTGGTGAATCCAATGTGAAGTGGCTGCAGGATCAGGGCGTGCGTATCTGGAATGAGTGGGCCGATGAAGACGGAGAACTCGGCCCCGTCTACGGCGTGCAGTGGCGTAGCTGGCCAACCCCAGACGGTGGCCACATCGATCAGATTTCTCAGCTGGTTGAGTCCCTCAAAAATAACCCCGACTCCCGTCGTCACATCGTCTCGGCCTGGAATGTCTCGGAAATTCAAAACATGGCTTTGCCCCCATGCCACGTTTTCTTCCAGTTTTATGTAGCCGATGGCAAACTCTCCTGCCAGCTTTATCAGCGCAGCGCAGACATGTTCCTGGGTGTGCCTTTCAACATCGCTTCCTACGCTCTGCTGACCATGATGCTGGCACAACAGCTGGATCTTGAGCCCGGTGAATTCATTTGGACCGGCGGCGACGTGCACATCTACACCAACCACCTAGAACAGGTTAAGGAACAGCTCAGCCGCGATCCTTACCCGTACCCAACGTTGAGCTTCACGTCCAAGCCTGAGTCGATCTTTGACTACACGCTGGAGGACTTCAGCATCAATGATTACCAGCATCACCCAACCATCAAGGGAACTGTCGCCGTATGACCGAAGCACCGCGCCATGCCGAGCGGCTGGAACCGCTACTCGGAGCCATTTGGGCTCAAGCGAATAACGGAATCATCGGTGCCCAAGGGTCTATGCCATGGCATGTCCCCGAAGACTTGGCTCACTTCAAGCGCATCACAGCAGGCCATCCTGTCATTATGGGACGCGCTACATGGAATTCCTTCCCGGAAAAGTTCCGCCCCCTTCCAGGACGTACCAATGTGGTCCTCACCGCCCAGTCTGATCTCCACGATCAGTTGCGTAGGGACGGCGCGGTTCCGGCGTCAACTTTGGACGAAGCACTAGCGTTGGCGCGCAAGGCTGATGGCGGCGAAGAGGTCTGGATCATCGGTGGTGGCAAGGTTTACGCGCAAGCGCTGGATTTGCTGGACGTCGCCGTGATCACCAAATTGGATCTGGAACCTGCCGGGGACACTTCTGCGCCGCAACTGTCTGAAGACTTTGTTATCGGTGCGACTGATCCTTCACTAGATTCAGATGATGCTAATTGGCATGTCTCCTCCACTGGTACTCGCTACCGTTTTGAAACCTGGCTGCGCCAAAAGGACTAATACGAACATGAAAAAATACATCGGTGAGCTCAAGGAGCATCCAGAGGCACTCTTCGTGCTCGGCTACATGCTTTTTCCATTGCTCGCGTTAGCTGTCGCTGTCCTCGGGTTCTTCATGGTGCTCGGTGGTCACAAGATCTTCGGTTTGATCTTGCTTTTGGTCCCTGCCCAAATCTTCATCTTTGCCGCGGTGTGGGCCATTAACAACCGCAAGCGACTGCTTGAGGAAAAGTAAAACTTGCGCTGTATCGAATCACACCTGAGCCCTGCTGGGGCTTGGGTGTGATTCTGCTTTAACTGCTGTAACGAACCGGGCTTCACGCCCGGTTCGCCCCTACCATGGAAATATGACTTCATCTGTTGGTTTTGTAGGTTACCGTGGCATGGTTGGCTCCGTGCTAATGCAGCGAATGCTCGACGAGGGCGATTTTGCGCAGATCGATCCGGTATTTTTCTCCACTTCTAATGCGGGCGGACAGGCCCCTTCTTTCGCGCAGGGCGCTGGCGCTCTAGAGGATGCTTACGACATCCAAACGCTGTCCAAGCTGCCTATTATTGTTACCGCTCAGGGCGGAGACTACACCACCAAGGTTCATTCAGAACTTCGTAAGTCCGGCTGGGATGGCCTATGGATCGATGCGGCTTCCACACTACGCATGAACGATGACTCGGTCATCGTTCTAGACCCAGTGAACCGCAAGGTTATCGACCAGTCCCTTGAATCTGGCGTCAAAGACTTTGTCGGCGGTAACTGCACCGTGTCATGCATGCTCATGGGTCTGGGAGGGTTGTTCAAGAACAACCTGATCGAGTGGGGCACCGCTATGACCTATCAGGCTGCTTCCGGCGGCGGAGCACGCCACATGCGTGAGCTGCTCACCCAGTTTGGCGATATCAACGCATCGGTGGCTTCCGAACTGGCTGATCCTGCTAGCGCCATCTTGGACATTGATCGCAAGGTGCTTGAAACTCAGCGCGGCAACCTCGATGCCACGCAGTTTGGTGTTCCGCTCGGCGGTTCGTTGATCCCATGGATCGACGCAGACCTAGGCAATGGTCAGTCCCGCGAAGAGTGGAAGGCCGGCATGGAGACCAACAAGATCCTGCAGACCTCCGGCGAGAACCACATCATCATGGATGGACTGTGTGTCCGTATCGGTGCCATGCGCTCGCACTCTCAGGCTTTGACTCTTAAGTTGAAAGAAGATTTGCCTGTTTCGGAGATTGAGTCGATTCTTGCCTCTGATAACGAGTGGGCCAAAGTCATTCCTAACGAGAAGGAAGCGACCATGGATCAGCTGACTCCGGTTGCTGCTTCCGGCACCCTGGACATCCCGGTAGGCCGCATCCGCAAGCTCGAAATGGGCCCAGAATACATCTCGGCCTTCACCGTGGGAGACCAGCTGCTGTGGGGAGCTGCTGAGCCGCTACGCCGCATGCTGGCTATCGCGCAGGGCCGCCTCTAAACATCAGTCAGTGCCCTAGGTAAGCGCTCGGCCCGGAACAGATTTCTGTTCCGGGCCGAGCTTTTACTTTGTCACAGTATGGGTCAAAGTATGTGATTACGTCTCATCGGAGAATTCGTGACGGAGTATCGAGTAGATCACTTGATCATGCCACGCACCGTCACGCCACTGTGACTGCCTGATCACGCCTTCACGGCTGAAGCCGAGCTTCTCCAAGACACGGTTCTCGGCAAGGTTTTCTGCAGCTGTCGTTGCCTGAATCCGGTGACGCGGGTAGTGCGTGAAAAGATATTCAACCAGCAACCGCTGAGCCACAGTTCCATAGCCTTGACCGCGGTGCTTCGCAAAGAGTCCAATGGCAATTTCCCAGCATGCCGAGGTGTTGGAACGGCCCCAACTATTCACGGTGAACCAGTCCACTTTACCGATGGTCTGCTCCCCTAGGTGTACGGCCAAGGCACCATCGTGGCTTCCAATGAATTGGTCCTGGTCCAGACGCGTACGTAATTTGTTGGTATCCCAAAACCCGAACCATTGGTATTCGCTGGCGCCAACACGTGACTGGAAATTTTCCTCGAATAAGTCGATGTCCGAGTGACGCAGTTTGTGTAGGGAGAGTTCTTGCACCGCGCTTACCCCTTTCTGCGTGCAGACTTCCATAAAGCTGCGTTCCTAGAGCGACAGGCCGATCAAGAGCGGCTCATTGACCAGTGTAATTCCAAACCGTTCCTGCACTCCGGCACGCACTGCGCGAGCAATCGCGACGATATCATCAGCCGTGGCATCACCGCGATTAGTAATAGCCAGGGTGTGCTTGGTGGATAGTGAAGCACGGCCCTCTGCCACTTCGTAGCCAGCGGTGCCTTCAAGTCCGTAGCCCTTGCCGAATCCAGCTTGATCAATAAGCCAGGCGGCAGACAGCTTCACCATGCCTTGTTCAGCCACCGGGTAGTTTGGAGCATTTTCCGGGAGGCGCTCAAGTACTGAAGCCTCAACGATCGGGTTGGTGAAGAAAGATCCTGTGGAATGTGAATCGGCATCCTTCGGATCAAACACCATGCCCTTGGAGCGGCGAAGCTCAAGCACGTTCTGACGTACCAGGTGCGCATCAGCGCGCTCCCCCGCTTCCACTCCTAAGCGTCGGGCAAGTTCCGCGTATCGGATCGGTGCAGATAGGCTATCGCGTTCAAGGAGGAAAGCTACCTCCAGCACCACATAGCGCGGTGAACCGTTGGTACTGGTTCGTTTGATGATCGAATCGCGGTAAGCGAATTCCAATTGAGCGTTATCCATTTTGAGCACCTGGCTGGTTTGCCGGTCATAGACCCGCACCCATGCCAAACTCTGGGAAACATCTGCCCCATAAGCGCCCACGTTCTGTACTGGCGTTGCACCGGTGCACCCGGGGATGCCGGAGAGGGCTTCGAGACCGCTCAATCCTTGAACAAGGCTGTATTCAACGGTGGTGTCCCAGCTTTCGCCGGCTGCTGCCCGAAGCAGAACACTACCGGAAGGCTGTTCGCTCAGGTGCAGTCCTCGAGTAGCGATTTGAATTGCTACCCCCGGATATCCTTCATCGTTGATGACGAGGTTGGAGCCACCGCCGATCAGCAGAACATTCTGGCCGCCTTGATCTGCGGAAGCCACTGCTTGGGCCAGTTCAGCTTCACTCGTTGCGGTGACCAGCTGCTGCGCTGGGCCGCCAACGCGGGTTGTCGTCAGATTCTTCAGCATTAGTTCAAGATACTTTCATGTCAGGCCATAACGTTCAGCTAGGTTAACAGTTTAGTTGTCGTTAGGTGACTCTTCTTGCGGATATCCAGCGGTATTCGACGAAAGAATAAACGCTACAACGATCAGTAGGGAAATTGATCCCAGGGCCGGCAATAGACCAATCGCTTGAGCCAACAGCCCTAATAATGGTGGCCCGCCCAAGAACGCTCCATAACCGATGGTAGAAACCACGGCTACTCGTGTAGCAGCATGAATTGGATCATCGGAGGCAGCGCTCATGGCCAGCGGGAAGGTCAAAGCGACGCCCATACCCCAAATTGCCAGTGCGACGAAAGCCAATGGCAAACTGTGGCCAAAGGCAAAAAGCAGGACACCGATGAAAGCAGAAATCGCACTAGCCCGGATCATGGTGACTCGTCCTAGACGCAAAATCAGATCACCAGAGAACAGTCTCGTCAGGGTCATGGCAGTAACAAATACGCCATAACCGATTGCGCCGGTAGCTTCGGTGGTCTGATAGCCATCAGCCAGTGCCAAGGCGACCCAGTCTCCTGCTGCGCCTTCCGCGAGCGCCATGCCCAAGACCAGGACGCCGAGGAGCACTGTCTGTGGTTCGGTCCAGGCACGCTTAAGTGATGGGCCATTGGAGGTACGGGAGTTACTGGAAGTGCGGCTGAAGTCCTCGCCGAAGTAACGGGAACTATAAAGCACGGTACCAATGATGATCAGGCCGACGAGTCCATAGTGGTATTGCAACGGCATACCATTGGCTGCTGCCAGTGCTCCGATGCCCGCGCCAATGACGGTTCCGATGGAAAAGAATCCGTGCAGGGCAGGCATGATGCTCTTGCCCAGTGCGCGTTCCATGGCCGCTCCCTGAACGTTAGATGCCACGTTCCAAGAAGCTGTCCCTAGTCCTTGAGTAAACAAGAAGATTCCGCAGGCGAGGGTATTACCCAGAACCCCGGTGCTGACTCCAACCAGGAGTAAGGAGCCACCACCAATGGTTGCGGCAATGCGCATCACGTTTGCTGCACCCAGACGCAACACCAATTGGCCCGAGATGGAGACCGACAGGAAAGAACCTGCGCTCATGCACAGTAGGAGTAAACCTACCTTCGCATGGTCTAGTTCAAGTGCGTCGCGCACCGCGGGCAGGCGCGAGACCAACGCGGAAATCAGTAGACCGCTGGCCAGATAGGCAGCCATCAACGCGTTGCGCCAGTGGATTACTGACGGTTGCGCATTACCGGTAGGCCGCATCGTTAGAGTTGCACCACTGCCTGGCACTTGAGCAATACCTTGCTGTCATTGGCGGTGACAGCCAAGTCAATGCGAGCGGTACGCTTTTCGCTGTCTAGTGCTCCAACTTTGCCTTCGACAAAGATGCTGGTGCCTTCAGCCTCACTGGGATTGCTACCTTCAGGGTCTTCTACAACGACGGGCTTGGTGAAGCGGGTCTGATAGTCGATGACGGCCCCAGGGTTGCCTACCCAAGTAGAAACCAAGTCAATGACAGAGCCCATGGTGAACATACCGTGGGCGATCACTGAAGGAAGTTCTACTTCCTTGGCGAAGCGCTCATTCCAGTGAATAGGGTTGAAGTCCCCCGATGCGCCAGCGTATCGGACAAGGTCTGCACGGTTGACCTGAACCGTGTGGGAACCGATGACAGTTCCCTTTTCAAGTGTCTCGAAATCGATCATGTTTAGTCCTCAGCCCTTACCAGTAAAGATGAAATGGCGGTGGCGACCTTTTCGCCGTCCACGGTTGCAATTTCTGCGCGGGTGGTGATCATGGCACCGGCACCCATTTCGCGAACCTGATCCACATGTAATTCGGCCACTAGTTCGTCACCTGCCACAATCGGACGGTGGTGGGTGAAGCGCTGGTCGGCGTGGACCACGCGGGAGAAATCGATGCCAGAAGCTGGGTCGGCGATGAGCTGTGCATCGGCGCGCTGAGCGACAATGATGGCGAAGGTTGGCGGTGCCACCACGTCACTGTAACCCAGCTCTTTGGCAGCCTGTACGTCGAAGTGAGCTGGCGAGGTGGCTTTGATTGCCTGAGCGAATTCGCGGATCTTTTCGCGTCCTACTTGATAGGACTGGTTGGCAGGGAATACGCGCCCTACCAGTTCGGGATTGATGCCCATTGATTCTCCTGAACGTTGATGTAACTGAAAATGACGCGGTGCTCTAAGAGACACTTACCCAAGACGCCATCTGCTGTGTTGTTCTAGCTAGTACTTACTGTGCGTCGTTGCCTGAACGCTTGGAGGCACGTGGGGCTGCGAGCCCGTTGTCAATGCGCCACTGGCGAGCGTCCTTGGCCCGAACCACCATGCCGGCGATGTGGCAAAGCATGCCGACAATCATGATGCCGATGGCGGTGTAAACCGTGGGTAGGGACGGGATATTGGCGCCAATGATCGCCAGAATAATGCCGGTTCCCATGATGGCCATGGCCGTGAAGACGAGCTTCTTATAGCGTGGTGAGGCAGCTTCCCAAGGAGTGTTGGTCATAGATCAAGTCTAGTTCAGCTACTGCTTTTGGGCTCATTGATCAGCCGGTATTTCCTCGTGACTCCACTGACAGCGCACCAACGCTACTTTTAGAACAACGCGGATTGTTCTTCTTGAAACTCTCCGCGTTCTTCGCTTAGTTCCACTTCGCGGGTTTTAAGTTCGGCCGCATCAAGCAGGCGCAGGGTCGTACCTTCCCCGCTATCGGCCATGACGCTTTGCCCTAGCACGCCGCGAATACATAGCTTCTGTCGGGATCCAGCCACGGTCGAGGACCAAGCATGCAGACTGCGGGTGTTCCATGCGTCGATGACTGGGCGGGCGAAGCTTGGCTGTTCCCAGAGCTGATCAAGTAGCTGAACACCATAGTTTTCCAGGCCTCGTTGGGTCGCCAAAAAATCGCGAGTCTGATTGGCTGCCTGTTCGTTGATGGTATCTAGTTGTTGGTAGTCCAATTCCCAGCCCACTAGTCCCTTGATCTTAGATTTTTGTCGCACCTGCTGGCTGAGTCCAACATGCTCGGTCACTAAATCTTCCAGTACACGGATGGCCGTACCATCATTAGCGCGAGCAATGTAGCGGGCAATAACCGCTCCTTGTTGTGCCAAGCGAGTCCATTGACTCTGGGTAGAGGTCGTTCCCACCTTGGTGGCACCGTGGGCGAAGCTGGCAATGTACAAGAAGTGTGGCTGCTCCAAATATTTACGCATACCTTCAGGTGCTTCACCGGTCTTGTGGAAGTGATGCATGAATTTGGAATGGTCCAGCCTACGGCAACTCTCACACTGGGTTCCGGTGCGTAAGGCCTTATTTTTGGGGCATGGCAATACGTTGCGTGAACCATCGCGGTTCATGGTGATGTAGCCCAGGCAGAACTTTAGGTCGCCGACTTCTAAGTTCAGGCTGCGATTCAGCTCTAGGTATTCGGTATTCCAGTTCTCCCCTGTGCGTAGCCGGAGCATTGGCGCTGGCTCGTGTTGTGAGAAGCTGATGCCGTGGCAGAGTTGCCGAGAAACGCTAGCGAGATCCATCAATGCCTTCCTGAAGTTTCCCTTCCAACCATAGACGATCGGCTTGCCGCTTCTCTCAGCACACTTCACCTACTGTTCTTGTCTCTCATGAAGAAATATGGGTGGCGAAGTCAGCTGTTCAGACTAGTCAACCGCGACGGTATGTGTTTTACCCGATGGATTCACGTCTTGTTCTGACCTAATTCTTAGACGGATGACCTACTCTAAAATTTATAGAGCGATCATGTCTGTTGACATCGCCCCAACCTGTAGAGGTGATTTAGGATTTCTATTCCATATCCAGAAGACAACAGTGGTGTTATCCCGCTACCGTCTGCGGCAAGTCCGAGTCCAGCCGAACTACAAGAAATGACTCAGGCATTCAGACTTGAGTTCCAGCGATTCATGATGGAGTATCAGTTTGCCGTCGACGAGATTCTGACGAAGGTCTCAATTCTTCGCGAAGAGTTTCTCTACTTACACAAATACAATCCCATTGAGCACATCACCTCCCGAGTGAAGACTCCGGAGAGCATCATGCGCAAGATGAGCCAGAGAAACATTCATCCGTCACTCACAGCCATTAGGGAGAACATCAGTGACATCGCTGGTGTTCGCATTACTTGTAGTTTTGTGAAGGATATCTACAAAGTTCTCAATACTTTGACGGCGCAGAATGACATCCGCGTTATCCAGATCAAGGATTACATCAAGAATCCGAAACCCAGCGGTTACAAGAGTGTGCATGCCATCGTTGAAATCCCGGTCTTCCTCTCAGATGGACCGGTAAATGTCGTTGTTGAGCTACAGATTCGTACTATTGCTCAAGACTTTTGGGCCAGCTTGGAACACAAGATTTTCTACAAGTATGAGGGCGAAGTTCCAGCGCACTTGGCTTCGGAACTGGCTGAGGCAGCAGCGGTTGCCACCAAGCTTGATATGCAAATGCAACGCCTACACACCGAAGTGCACGGCCACGACGCCAATCACGAAAACGCTCACGGTCAAGAAGTAGATGCCGATATCATTCAAGGACTCTTCATGCTCGCCAAGGAGGCATCCTCAGGCAAGGATCATCACGAGAAGAATGAGTCGAAGTAAGCCCTGGGTTTAATCCGCAAACAGTCTCTGAGCATCACATCAACGCGCTCGGAGGCTGTCTTCATTCGACATACTTTTGAAAATGAAAAGTCCCGAAATCCGTAAGGATTTCGGGACTGAATCTGTAGCGGCGCCGGGACTCGATCCCGGGACCTCACGATTATGAGTCGTGCGCTCTAACCAGCTGAGCTACGCCGCCACAAGTGAGAAGCTATCCAGTAGAAGCCAAGAAGGCTTCTCACTCAGAGCCCCCTGCCGGAATCGATCCGGCGACCTCGTTCTTACCAAGAACGCGCTCTACCACTGAGCTAAGGGGGCAACGAGTAAATACTCTACACGGATTCACGCACAAACAAAAATCGGCGCTCGGGGCTCAAAACAACACACGAAATTCGAATAGTACCTAGTCAAGCACCACTAATGACATTTTCTATTCCTGCGCGGGACGATCAGTGGCACAAAAGTGCTTGGGTGACGATGCTCACTGATGGGAATTCGCTGGTCAATCCCCGATTATTCCTACTTTCAGTTCATGACTAAATTTTCCCAGCACCCAGCGTGCCCCCAGCCAGTAAATCCTTCAAGACCACTACGTGACTCCCGAAGCTGACCAACAAATACCACCGGTATCTCGTGCGGTCCAACACTTTTGGTTTCGTCATTGCCAATTCATGAACATCAAATTCCCCCTCCGCAAGGCCCACTCATGCACCCCGACGCACGACCGCACCTCACTCTTTATTCTCGGCTTGAGTAGGAATCTTGTGACCTCAACAACAAACGCTTTCAGGATTTTGAAAACTCCAAAAACCTGTGTAGAGTATTTACTCGTTGCCCCCTTAGCTCAGTGGTAGAGCGCGTTCTTGGTAAGAACGAGGTCGCCGGATCGATTCCGGCAGGGGGCTCGAAATAAGAGAGACAATCTGAATTCAGATTGTCTCTCTTTTCGTTTTCACGAAGCCATTATTCTTCCCCGCATCTGAGCGGATTTTCTTCATTTTTCACAAGATACTCTTCGCAGAGCGTTCGTCATTTTGGGACGGGCATTTGACTCAGGCAGAAATTTTCATGCTAGTGTCGTCTGCGACCACACGGGAGCCCCTTGGCAGGGGCTGAGATCGGACTGCAGCCGTCCGCGACCGTTGAACCTGTCCGGGTAATGCCGGCGAAGGAAGTGAGTTTCTTAATGGAACAATTTGAACAGCATTCCGCCCACTCTCTCGCGTTCCGCGAATCCGAGGGTATTTCAGTTCCGGTCACGCAAATTTCTCTTGCGGACTCCCCCAATGGCCAGCCCAACGAACCGGTGCAGGTATATCGCACCAGCGGTCCGGGCAGCGAACCAACACAGGGGCTGAGACCTTTTCGAGAATCTTGGATTCTTGACCGAGACGATGTTGAAACCTATGCGGGGCGCGAACGAAACCTGCATGACGACGGTCGCTCAGCGGTCCGACGCGGTACCGCAAGCGAGGAATGGGCTGGAAGAGCCGCTCCCCCGTTGCGGGCCGCTAATGGGGCTACGGTGACTCAAATGCACTACGCACGTGCTGGCATCATCACGCCCGAAATGCGTTACGTTGCACTGCGCGAAGAATGCGATGTGGAACTGGTGCGTAGCGAACTCGCTGCCGGAAGAGCGATTATTCCTTCGAATATCAATCATCCGGAGTCCGAGCCAATGATCATTGGCAAAGCGTTCTTGGTAAAGATCAACGCGAACATCGGTAACTCGGCGGTGACGAGCTCGATTGCCGAAGAAGTCTCCAAATTGCAGTGGGCCACCAAATGGGGCGCAGACACGGTCATGGATCTATCTACCGGAGATGACATCCACACCACTCGCGAATGGATTATCCGTAACTCTCCAGTGCCCATCGGCACCGTACCGATCTACCAGGCTCTAGAAAAAGTCGATGGTGAAGCAAACGCACTGACCTGGGAGATTTTCCGCGACACCGTCATCGAGCAGTGCGAACAGGGCGTGGACTACATGACCATCCATGCCGGGGTGCTCTTGCGTTATGTCCCGCTGACCGCCAACCGAGTTACCGGCATCGTTTCGCGCGGTGGGTCGATTATGGCCGGATGGTGCTTAGCTCACCATCAAGAGAATTTTCTCTACACGCACTTTGATGAACTGTGTGAAATTTTTGCCCAATACGATGTCGCTTTCTCCTTAGGCGACGGATTGCGCCCAGGGTCTATCGCGGATGCCAATGATGCAGCCCAATTCGCTGAGCTAGATACCCTTGCTGAATTGACGAAGCGTGCGTGGAAGTACGACGTGCAGGTCATGGTCGAAGGACCTGGGCACATTCCTTTCCACTTGGTCCGAGAGAATGTAGAGCGTCAGCAGGAGCTGTGTGACGGGGCGCCGTTCTACACGCTGGGTCCCTTAGTCACCGACGTTGCTCCGGGCTATGATCACATCACCAGCGCCATTGGAGCCACAGAGATCGCCCGGTATGGCACGGCCATGCTGTGTTATGTCACTCCTAAAGAACATCTTGGATTGCCTAACCGCGACGATGTCAAAACCGGTGTGATCACCTACAAGATTGCAGCGCATGCGGCAGATCTGGCCAAGGGCCACCCCGGGGCTAGTGCCCGTGATGATGCTCTGAGCAAGGCACGTTTCGAGTTCCGTTGGAATGATCAATTCTCATTGAGCCTAGATCCTGTAACTGCGCAGGAATTCCATGATGAGACGTTACCTGCGGAACCAGCAAAGACGGCACACTTCTGCTCCATGTGCGGCCCCAAGTTCTGTTCTATGCGCATCTCGCAAGATATTCGTGATGAATATGGTTCAGCCGAAGCTCAGGCTGCTCTCGCAGGGATGGCACAGAAGAGCCGAGAGTTTATTGAAAGCGGCGGAAAAGTTTATCTCGGTGATGAGATTCCGGTAGGTAGCACGGCGTCATAGCAGCTTACTGATTCGGACTGCCATGAAAGCAGACAACGCCCCTGGTTCAAGCTGAAAAGCTTGAACCAGGGGCGTTGTGCTGTGCAAACTAGTTAGTTGCGCAGACGACTAGCTTAGTAGTCGCGACGGCCACCACTGCGACCCGAATCGCTGAAGCGATCCTTGCCACCACGGCCACCGAAGCGCTTCTCGCCGCCACCACGACGGTCGTTGAAGCCACCGCCACGGCCGCCACGGAAGCCTCCACGATCGCCACCGCGTCCTCCACGGTAACCACCGCGGTCGCCATCGTCGTCACGACGTGGCTTACGGCCGGAGTCCAGCTCCATGCTGATCAGTTCGCCGCCGATGCGGGTCTTGGACAGTGCACGCCACTGATCCTTGCTCAGCTCTGCTGGCAATTCAACCAAGGTGTGGTCCGAACGGATTTCAATGCCACCGATTTCGGAGGAGTTGAAGCCACCTTCGTTAGCCAAAGCGCCAACGATCGAGCCTGGCTGTACGCGGTTGCGACGGCCGATGGCCAGACGGTACATAGCGTTGCCCTCAGCAGCGGTCTTGCGGGCACGAGGACCGCGTTCGCCACGATCTGCGCGGTCGCGATCCATACGAGCCTTCTTCGAAGGAGGGATCACTGGTTCGGTCATCAGCAGTGGGCGTCCACCCTGGGCCATCAAGGCCAGAGCAGCAGCAATTTCCAGCTGGTCCAGATCTTCGTGGTCAGCTGCAAACTTCTCGACGATTTCGCGGAAGGTAGTCAGGTCCTGACCGCTGATGGTCTGATCGATGCGATCGGTGAACTTCTGGATACGACGGTTGTTAACCGAATCCAAGGAAGGCAGCTGCATCTGGGTCACCGGCTGGCGGGTTGCCTTCTCGATGGCACGCAGCAAGTACTTTTCGCGTGGGGTCATGAACAAGATCGCGTCACCCGAACGACCTGCACGGCCGGTACGGCCAATACGGTGCACGTAGGACTCGGTGTCATGTGGAATATCGAAGTTGATAACGTGGCTGATTCGTTCCACGTCCAAACCACGGGCTGCCACGTCGGTAGCAACCAAGATGTCGATCTTGCCCGAGCGCAGGTTCTCAACGGTGCGCTCACGCTGCTGCTGTGGGATGTCACCGTTGATGGCAGCGGCGGTGAAGCCACGAGCCTTCAACTTGTCAGCCAAGTCTTCGGTAGCCATCTTGGTACGTACGAAGGTGATCACGCCGTCGAATTCTTCGGATTCGAGGATGCGAGTCATGGCGTCCAGCTTGTGGGCACCCATCACCTGCAGGTAACGCTGGGTGATGTTGGTGCCGGTGGACTGCTTGGACTTTACCGCAACTTCCTGCGGATCACGCAGGTATTCCGAGGCAATGCGACGGATGGTGCGTGGCATGGTGGCCGAGAACAGGGCAACTTGCTTCTCTTCTGGGGTTGCTTCCAAGATCTTGTCGACCTCTTCTGCGAAGCCCATGCGCAGCATTTCGTCGGCCTCGTCGAGGACAACGTACTGCAGGTTGGACAGGTCCAAGGAACCCTTGTTGATGTGGTCGATAACGCGACCTGGGGTACCAACAACAACCTGAGCACCGCGGCGAAGACCGTTGAGCTGTGGGCCGTAAGGGGAACCACCGTAGACCGGAAGAACGGTGAAGTCCGGCAGGTACTTTGCGTAAGAAGTGAAAGCCTCAGCTACCTGGAGGGCCAGCTCGCGAGTTGGAGCAAGTACCAGGATCTGTGGGGTGCGGGCTGGACCATTGGTGTCAGCCAGCTCTGCCATGCGGGAGAGGGCAGGAAGTGCGAAGGCAGCGGTCTTACCGGTACCGGTCTGAGCCAGACCAACCACGTCGCGGCCTTCGAGAAGCATTGGGATGGTAGCTGCCTGAATTGGCGATGGCTTTTCATAGCCCAGGTCAGCTAGAGCAGCAAGCACACGGGCATCCAGACCAAGTTCGCTGAAAAGAACCGTTGGTTCTTCTGGGTTCTGGTTGTCGTTAGTGTTTACGGGCATGTCAGAAGACACGAAGAATTACCTCATTCGTTGGGGAAGGGCCTTGGCCGTCCCCAAAGAAACGACGTATAGGCTGCACAGTCAGATACAAGTCACGCTCACCAAGCGCTCCCCTATGACATAAGAAACCGCACACACTTTGCGGAAATACAACACGAGAAGGCTCCGGCCTCAAAAATTGGGCTGGATGCAAGGGATACCCTGATGTTCGCGAACACTTAACACTAACGTGTAACCCCTGTAATTGTCAGTGCTCAGGCCGTGTGAGATCGGGCACCGCGACAAAGCACGTAGTGTTAATGATGTGAAAAAACCTCTTTTGGCGCGACGCCCTAATGAGCCGGTTCCCGGGGGGCTGCTCATTGCCCAGTTCCTTTGGCTCCTAGCCGGAGTGCTATTTCTCGGCTTTGGAGGCTTCCTCATTTATGAGCACAGTGGTGAAGCGGCAATAAACTTTGGAGCCATCGCCTTGGCACTGCTTTTTGCGGTGGCTGGCTGCGCCTGCGCGGTGCTCGGTTACCGCCTGTTCATTGGTGAACGCTCGGCCCGCACCAACCTCACCTGGCTCGGTGTGATCATGGCCCTACCGTTGTTGCTGCGGTTTGGTCGTTACTCCTTACTGGCAGCCATCGTCATGTTCAGCGTGGTCCTCATGTGGACACCGAGCAGCAATCGCTACTTCAAAGTGGTCTCGCCCAAGCCAGCAAAAACTCGCCGCCGGTAACACGCAGCGAGACCACGCACAATGAAAAGGACGTGGGGAGCAGTTCATATGAACTGCTCCCCACGTCCTTTTAGTTCAACCCCTTAGAGGTTGGTGAAGGCCCTATCCAGGTCTTCGATCAGATCTGCAGGATCTTCAATTCCTACCGAGAGGCGCAATAGGTTCACTGGAACTGCCAGCTCGGTACCCTTCACCGAGGCGTGGGTCATTTCCGATGGGTAGTTCATCAAGGATTCAATACCGCCCAAAGATTCGGCCAGGGTGAAGAGTTTGGTGCTTTCAGCGATCTTACGGGCCACTGCTTCACCACCCTTGAACTGCACCGAGACCATACCGCCAAAACCGCTCATCTGCTTCTTAGCGATATCGTGGCCCGGGTGATCTTCGAAACCTGGGTACAGCACACGCTCAACCTCGCTGCGTTCACGCAGCCACTGAGCCACCTGGGCAGCATTCTCCGAGTGAGCCCGCATGCGTACGCCCAGGGTCTTCAGACCACGAGTGGTCAAGAAGGCATCCATCGGGCCGGAAACCGCACCCACAGCAAACTGGATGAAACCGATCTTCTCAGCCAGAGCCTCGTCCTTGACGATCACGGCGCCGCCAACCACATCCGAGTGTCCGCCGATGTACTTGGTGGTTGAATGCACCACGATGTCTGCACCCAAGGTCAGGGGCTGCTGCAGGAATGGGCTAGCGAAGGTGTTATCAACTACCAGCAGGGCTCCGGCCGCGTGAGCGATCTGAGCAACCTTGGCGATGTCGGTAATGGTCATCATTGGGTTCGACGGGGTCTCCACCCAAACCAATTTGGCTTTGTTCTTCTCGATGGCTGCCGCCAAAGCAGCTTCATCAGCCATGTTCACCGGAGTATTGCCAATGCCCCAGTCCCCGAGCACGCGATCAATCAGGCGGAAAGTTCCACCGTAGGCGTCGTTTCCTAGGACAATGTGGTCCCCCGGACGCAGGATTGCGCGGATCAGGGAGTCTTCGGCGGCAAGGCCCGAGCCGAAAGAGAAGGCGTGAGTGCCGAATTCGGCACCAGCCAGCTGGGCCTGCAAGGCATCACGGGTTGGGTTGCCACCCCGGCCGTACTCGTAGCCGCTACGCAGATTGCCAATGCCGTCCTGCGCGTAGGTCGATGAGAAGTGCAATGGTGGCACCACAGCACCGGTGCGTGGCTCAAATTCCTGTCCTGCGTGGACAAATCGAGTGTTAGATCCCTGAGCGTTTTCAGTCATCAAAATCAGTCCTTAATTGAATTCTTTAGCGAGTTGAGTAGGCCAGCAAATCTGCTGCGGTGGCGGCGGCAATAACCTCGCCGGCCTTCGTCACCAAAACCGCAGGATGAGACTTAAGCAATTCTTGAGCATTATCAAGGGTGTCCGCCACACCAATCAGGGGCATGGGCAGGCTCCCTAGTTCTTTGATCGTGGTGGTTGGATCGGCACCGGAAAGCAACGCGTCAGTCAAAGTGTTAGCACCAATAACTCCGCGTACCTCGCCGATACGTGCCGGCAGGGTGGCCGCTGAAACAACCAGCGCATCGGCACCCTGCTCACGCAATGCCTTCGCTGCCTGAAGCAAGGTGGCATCTTCACTAATGGTTTCCGGGCCCTGCTTAGACAAGGCTGAACCAATGAAGTCCAAGGCGGAGTATTCATCGGTGGTGAAGCCCTGCTGCAGCATCCAGCTATCGTTGAAGATCTTTGCAAGGTATCCGCGGCCACCATCTGGGGCAATGACTACCACTACGTCATCTTCGCTCAACTCACGTGCGGCGCGCAGAGCTGCGACCACTGCCATGCCCGAGGACCCGCCAAGTAGTAGGCCTTCCTCGTTAGCAAGGCGACGGGTCATCTCAAAGGCTTCAGCATCGGTGACGGCCTCAACCTGGTCAGGCACCGATGGGTCATAGTTACCTGGCCACATGTCCTCGCCGACGCCCTCAACAAAGTACGGGCGTCCGGTACCACCTGAGTAGACCGAACCATCTGGGTCGGCAGCAATGATCTTCACTGGTCCTGAAGCACGGTCAGCAGAAATCTGCTTAAGGTAACGGCCCGTGCCCGTGATGGTTCCACCGGTACCGGCGCTAATCACTGCGTGGGTGATCTTGCCGTCGGTATCGTTCCAGATTTCCGGTCCGGTGGTTTCAAAGTGGCTATCCGGTGCGCCAGGGTTGGAAAACTGATCAGGCTTGTAGGCACCATCAATTTCGGTGACTAGTCGGTCGGAAACCCCGTAGTAGGACTCCGGAGAATCAGGTGCGACAGCTGTGGGGGTGACAACAACTTTCGCACCGTATGCACGAAGCACGTCTCGTTTTTCTTCGCCGACTTTATCCGGGGTGACAAAAATCGTCTTGTAGCCTTTGAGCTGACCGACCATGGCCAAACCAACACCGGTGTTACCGCTGGTTGGTTCCACGATGGTTCCCCCGGGCTTGAGCTGACCGCTTTCTTCAGCGCGCTCAATCATCTTCAACGCTATGCGGTCTTTGATGGAACCACCAGGGTTCAGGTATTCAAGTTTGAGCAGTACCGTGGCTTTGACCCCATCGGTAACGCGGTTGAGCTTCACCAGCGGGGTATTGCCGATCAGATCTAAAACTGTGGACGCATACTTCATGTCAAGAACTTTACCGGCGTACGTCATACATGTCGTTCTGGAACGTAGCGAAACGTCATGCAGTGGACGTGATCTTTTCAACGATGATAGAGGCTCACCGCTACGTTCATGTCGGGGCCGAGCTATAGGATGCGAAATATGCAGAAATCTTGGAGCGCCAGCTACCGCCCGCAACGACCAGTGTCACTGATGAAGTCATTGGGGATCTTGCGACGTGGACTAGGCGATCCAACGATCCGGCTTACAGCCACCGAAGCCTGGTTCGCTTTCACTACAGTGGACGGGCCGGCAACCTTGCACATTTTGAAACAGCAGGGCGACGGAGCAATACAACTAGAAGCGTGGGGTTTGGGCGGCCAATGGGCCCTTGATCACGCACCTAATTTGTTGGGAGCCGACGATGACTGGACGGAGTTCGACGAGAAGTTACGCTACGGAGAATTTCCAGAAATCATCGTGCGTGCCCGTTCCGAAAATCCAGATCTCGTTTTTCCAAAAACGGGGAGGATCTTTGAACACGCTCTAGGCGCCATTTTGGAACAACGGGTCACTGGCATTGAAGCGAACTATGCATGGCGCTGGCTGATCCGGCACCATGGACAACCTGCCCCGGGACCGGCGCCAGAGGGATTGAGAATTTTTCCTACGGCGCATCAGCTCGCTCAATTGCGCCGCTGGGATTGGCAGGCTGCCCGCGTTGAAGGACAGCGCGCTGAAACTATCAGAAGATTTGTCCAGGTCGCCGGTGCCCTCAACTGGTGGGCGGACAAGGACTTGGATCAGGTAAAACCGACAGCGAAAGCACCGGGAACTCTTGAGGCCGCGATGGGTTCAATTGCAGGCATTGGCCCGTGGACTATTGCCGAAACGCTACAGCGTTCTCATGGGTCAGCTGACCACATCTCTGTGGGAGATTTTCATTTGGCGGATTTTGTCGGCCAAGTACTGACGGGGCGTCGAATTACCGATCAGCAAATGTTGGAGCTCATGGCTCCTTTTGCCCCGCATCGGCAGCGTGTGATCCGACTTTTGGGTCTTTCAGGAGAAAAGAAACAGAGCTTCGGGCCCCGCTACGCTCCGCTGGATCATCGGCAGAGGTAGGGCCCGAAGCCCACAAGTGACCTTAGGAGTTTGCCTGTGCGGCTTCCTCAGCGATCTGCTTGTGTACTTCACTCATATCAATACCCTTGACTGCGGTGACCAAGTCTTCGAGCTGTGACTGATTCAAAGCACCAGCCTGCGAGAAAACAAGAACCTGTTCGCGGAACGCCATGATGGTAGGAATCGAGGTAACGTTGGCTGCTCGCGCCAAGCCCTGCTCGGCTTCGGTATCTACCTTGGCAAAAACAACATCGGTGAACTTGTCCGAAGTCTGATCATAAACCGGCGCAAACTGCTTGCACGGTCCACACCAATCAGCCCAGAAGTCCACGAGGACGATGTCATTGTCTTCAATCAACTTCGCGAAGTCGTCTTCGCTCACATTTCTAGTTGCCATGCCTATACGGTAGCCGAATTTCAGATGAAATACGTAGAAAGGTGATCTTCATTGGCAGTGGGAATAGATCCGAATCACAATGAAACTACTTCCGAGATGCAAAAAACTCCCGGATCAAAGATCCGGGAGTTATTTGTGGCAGATACTGGATTCGAACCAGTGAAGGCATAGCCAGCTGATTTACAGTCAGCCCCCTTTGGCCGCTCGGGTAATCTGCCGAGTTTGCTCTTTCAAGAACATTTGTTCTTATCGGAACGAGAAATAACTCTACAGGAGATTTACAGTGAAGTGAAATCGAGGGGGCTCTTTTTGCTGTAAGCCTGATCACAGCCCGATTTTGGGGCTTAAAACCGGTAGGCTATGTAGCGAATCAGAACCGTTACAGCTAGGAGTATTCACATGGCTAGTGATTCCACATTCGACGTTGTCAGCAAAGTTGATAGCCAGGAAGTCGCGAACGCGATGAACCAGTCTCAGAAGGAAATCGCCCAGCGCTACGATTTCAAGGGCATCGGCGCTGAGATCGATTTCAGCGGTGAAAAAATCTTGATGAAGGCGAACTCGGAAGAACGCGTCAACGCGGTTCTGGATGTCTTCCAGTCCAAGCTAATCAAGCGTGGCGTTTCCCTAAAGTCTTTGGACGCTGGCGAGCCATTTGCTTCCGGCAAGGAATACCGCATTGAGGCGAGCATCAAGGAAGGCATCGCACAGGATGTCGCAAAGAAGATCAACAAGTTGATCCGCGACGAAGCTCCCAAGGGTGTTAAGTCCACCATCCAGGGCGACGAGCTACGCGTCTCTTCCAAGTCTCGCGATGACCTGCAGGCCACGATGGCTCTGCTGCGCGACTTCGAAGAAGCAGATCTCCAGTTTGTGAATTTCCGCTAGAAGTAACATCGGCATCTTTTATGCCAATAACAGTCGAGGCGGCTTTCCCAATGATGGGAAAGCCGCCTCGACTGTCTTCTAGAGCGTGCACTTCTAGTGCAACGAGGTGCGGCCCTTTATTGGCTTAGTATCCGCGTCCGCCTGCCATAGCTTCCAGACGGGCGATGCGCTGGTCCATTGGCGGGTGGGTGGAGAACATCTGCTTTAGGCGTGAACCGAATGGGTTGGCGATCATCAGGTGCGAGCTGTTGACCAGCTTCTGGTCGTTTGAAGCCAAAGGTGCCTGCGAAATTCCCGATTCTAGTTTGCGCAGTGCGCTGGCAAGGGCCAAAGGATCGTTAGTCAGCTTGGCGCCATCTTCATCAGCATCGTATTCACGGGTACGGCTTACGGCCATCTGGATGACGGAGGCCGCAAATGGTGCCAGCAACGACAAGGCGATCAGCGCGATGGGGTTCACGTTGCGGTTATCGTTGTTTCCACCGCCGCCGAAGAACATCAAGAACTGGGCAATGGACGTGATGACACCGGCAATGGCCGCGGCTACCGATGAGGTCAGGATGTCACGGTTATACACGTGCATCAGTTCATGGCCCAGTACTCCACGTAATTCGCGTTCATTCAGCAGCTGCAAAATACCTTCGGTGCAGCACACTGCAGAGTTCTGGGGGTTTCGTCCGGTAGCGAAGGCATTGGGCGAGGACGTTGGAGAAATGTACAGGCGTGGCATCGGCTGCTGAGCGTTCATCGACAGCTCACGCACAATGCGGTACATCATGGGATTCTCGGCTTCACTCACCGGATAGGCATGCATGGAACGCAACGCGAGTTTGTCACTGTTCCAGTAACCGTACGCTGTAGTTCCCAGACCAATCAGCGCGAAAACCCAGATGAACATTGACCGGCCGGTTCCGGCAGAAAGTAGCGAACCGATAGTCAAGAGCAAGGCGAACATACCGCCGAGCAACAATGCTGTTTTCAGTCCGTTGTTATGTCCATGCACCTGAACGCACTCCCCTAAATGACAATGACCACGATGGTGATTCCTAGTCTAGTCAACGTATGGAAGTCACCGTGGGTTCCGATTTTCTGAACTTCAAGTGCTCACTGTGATGTAAGGAACTGAACGTATCGTGAACTTTAAGCTCAGCGGGGAATAATGCGCTGACTGCGACGTTGTAGCTATTAGTTGCAAAGTGCAATTTTCGCACCCATGGACCACCTTTTTGAATCACTTTAGCTCGAAAGCGTACATTCTGAATGTCATCAAGCACCACCACACCAGTCCGCTCTGAGCACAGCTATGGTCTCATCCAAGGCACCTCGGCCTACCTCATTTGGGGTTTGCTACCAGCCTATTTCCTGTTGCTTCCGAAGATCTCTGCCGTTGAGTTCGTTGCCGTACGCGTTCTTTTCTCTCTGATCTTCTGCTTCATCTTGCTTGCTGCCACCTCACAGATCCGCGCGTTTGCAGCGATGTTCCGTGATACCAAAACCATGGGACAGCTGGCGTTGGCAAGCATCCTGATCGCCGGCAACTGGGTGCTTTACGCATTAGCGGTGCTGACCGGGCACGTGCTTGAAGCCTCCCTGGGTTACTTTATTAATCCCATCGTTGCCATTTTGCTCGGTGTCATCGTGCTCAAGGAGAAACTGCGCCCGTTGCAGTGGGCCGCTGTCGCACTAGCTACCGTCGCAGTGATTGTGCTGACCGTGGGACTAGGACGAGTGCCTTGGATTTCATTGGGCTTGGCCTTCTCCTTTGGGTTCTACGGACTGGTCAAGAATAAGGTCGGTTCAAAAGGCAGCGCCCTCGGCGCGTTGACCATTGAGACCCTTTGGTTGACTCCGCTGGCGATTATCTACCTCATTTGGCTCTCGCAGACCACCGGATCCACCCTATTCAATAGCAATTGGGCTGGGATTTTGTTGCTTGCTTCCAGTGGCATTATCACCGCTGTCCCCCTCTTGCTCTTTGGCGGTGCGGCCCGTCGCCTGCCATTGAGCACCGTGGGTTCCTTACAGTTCATCGCTCCCCTGCTCCAGTTCATCCTTGGGATCCTAGTCTTTGGCGAGCACATGCCCTTTGAACGTTGGATGGGCTTCATCTTGGTCTGGATCGCGGTGATCTTTGTCCTGATTGACATGCTTGGCGCTCCCAGGGCAGGGCGTATTCCGGAGCCGAAGAAAGTTGGTTAGTAACCGCGAAGAGGTCAGGCATTAACGAGTAAAGCTTCGGTTTCCCACTGAATCAGTGAGAAACCGAAGCTTTATCTGTTCTGGGGACCAGAGTCTAGATACTAGGCAGCCAGCTTGCGGATGGCAGATTCGAGAACGTCGAATGCATCGTTGAGCAGCTCGTCGCCGATGACCAGTGGTGGCAGCAGGCGAATAACGTTGCCGTAGGTACCACAGGTCAGGATGACAACACCCTGGGCCAAGCACTCGGCAGCGATAGCCTTGGTCAGATCAGCATCTGGCTCCTTGCCGCCGGCCTTGACGAACTCAAGGGCAATCATGGCACCGCGGCCACGAACTTCACCGATGGCTGGGAAAGCGGACTGCAACGCGGTGAAACGAGTGAAGAACTTCTCTTCGATCTCGCGGGCACGAGCTGGCAGATCCTGCTCTTCCATGAACTTGATGGTTTCCAAGGCTGCAGCAACAGCCACTGGGTTACCACCGTAGGTGCCGCCAAGGCCGCCACCGTGTACCGAGTCCAACAGCTCTGCACGTCCGACGATGCCCGACAGTGGCATACCACCGGCGATGCCCTTAGCGACGGTGATGATATCTGGTTCGATCTGTTCAATGTCCGAAGCGAACCATGCACCGGAACGTGCGAAGCCGGCCTGAACTTCGTCAGCAACAAAGACAATGCCGTTTTCCTTGGCCCACTCGGCGATGCGTGGCAGGAAGCCGGTGGCAGGAACGATGAAACCGCCCTCGCCCTGAATTGGCTCGATGATGATAGCAGCGATCTGATCGCCACCGATCTGCTTCTCCATGGCCAAGATGGCGCGCTCAGCAGCTTCCTTGCCGGAGATGTTTGGGTTCTCTTCACGGAATGGGTAGCTCATTGGCATGCGGTAGATCTCCGGTGCCAGTGGGCCGAAGCCGCGCTTGTATGGAGCTGCCTTTGCGGTCAGACCCATGGTCAGGTTGGTGCGGCCGTGGTATGCGTGATCGAAGGCCACAACTGCCTGACGGCCGGTGGCAATACGAGCAACCTTGATGGCGTTCTCTACTGCTTCAGAGCCCGAGTTGAAGAAGACTGCACGCTTCTCAAAGTTACCTGGGGTGATCGAGGCAAGCTTCTCAGCCAGTGCTACGTAGCTCTCGTAAGGAGCAACCATGAAGCAGGTGTGGGTGAAGCGCTGTGCCTGCTCGGCGACGGCCTTGGCGACTGCTGCGTTGGAGGCACCAACGGTGGTCACTGCAATGCCCGAGCCGAGATCGATGAGCTGGTTACCGTCAACATCAACGATGATGCCGCCGTCAACGTCTGCTGCGTAGACTGGCAGGCTGGAAGCTACGCCAGCGGCCACTGCCTTGGCGCGGCGTGCGGCAAGTTCTTCCGACTTTGGGCCGGGGAATGGCCCGTTGATTTTACGCTTTTGTTCAATGCGGTAGCTAACGTCCACCTGCTTGTCCTTTCATTGATGTTTTACGAGCTCGCGGCTCGACGTGTTCTTATTAGAAGAATATTCTTCGTGGCCCTCTGCCACTACCAGAAGTGGCACAACCACCTCCGGGGTCAGTAGTGCATCTGCACAGAAAAATACCTCCTCACTCCGGGGCTACCCGAGGCGAGGAGGTATTTGTAGCTAAGCACCAATATTACAGGCTGTTATTTCCTGTAGCGCCAGCGGTTTCGATAACGTCATCGTCGTCTTTTTCAGGGTGACGCGAGAGGTTGATCAAGGCTAGGACGAGACCGCCCCAGATGGTCAGCATAGAAATGATCATGAAGACAATAGCAACGCCGCTCATGGCTAGTATTCCTTTCCGACTGGATCCGGAAGTTCTTCGGCCTCAACGTTCTGTTGATGCTCTTCGAACTCGGGGTCATTGATCTTCGAGTTCTTGCTCCACGGAACGAAGGACAGTATCACTGCCCCGACGATGAGGGCTCCTGCCATGCCCCATCCGAAGACTCCGTTGAACCACAGTGGGTAGCCAGAGTATGACTCGTTGATCTTGGACTGGACTTCGTTGATCAGCATGTAACCCAGCGCCGCTGGGCCAATGCCACCAACCAGGACCTTCCAACCAGTACCCAGCTTGATGGAGCTGTGTCGGTTCAAGTGCTTGGCCAGCTTCGGCAGCATGCCAAGGCCTGCACCAAAGACGATCACCAATACCAGTGCACATGCCAGGATGCCGAACTGGTTGACGAAGGCATCCATGGTGTCCAACAGGTAGAGACCCGTGGTGGTTGGGAAAAGGATCAATGAAATACACGCCACGGGAAGCACAACCACCAAGGTGGCCGGGGTACGCTTCCAACCCAGCTTGTCCTGGAACGCCGCCACGATGACCTCGAGGATGGAGATCAACGAAGTCAGACCAGCGAAGACAAGAGAACCGAAGAATAGTACGCCGATCAATCCGCCCAACGGTGCCTGCGACACAATGGTTGGGAAAGCAATGAAGGCCAGACCAATACCGCTGGTGGCCACTTCGTCAACACTTGATCCTGCATTGTGTGCCATGAAGCCCAAGGCAGCGAAGACACCAATACCAGCCAGCAGCTCGAAGCCAGAGTTCGCGAATGCCACAACGTAGCCCGAGCCGGTCAGATCACTCTTACGCTTCATGTAGGAAGAGTAGGTGACCATGATGCCGAAGGCCACGGACAGTGAGAAGAAGATGTGTCCAAAGGCCGCCGCCCACACTGCGGGATCCTGTAGTGCTTCAAAGTTCGGTGTGAAGAAGGCATTCAAGCCGTCAACTGCACCGGGCAGGAAGACCGACTGAACGACGAGGATCATGAACATCACGATCAGCAGTGGCATGAACACTGCGTTGGCACGGGAAATACCCTTGTTCACACCTGCAACCATGATGATCATGGTAATCAACCAAACAATCAGCATTGGTACGAAGATGCGACCAACAAAGTCGAAGGAGACGTTGACGTCGTCCGAAACCTTGAGGAAGTCCTGCATAAAGAAGCCGGAGGCGCCCTCTGGGTTAGACTCCCAGGCCTTGGTGATGGAGAACCAGCAGTACATGGCCGCCCACGCGACGATGGCCGCGTAGTAAATGGCGATCACGAAGCAGATCAGCACCTGCCACCAACCGAGCATTTCGGTCTTGCGGTTGGCCCGACGGTAAGCCAGCGGGGCCGAACCGCGATAGCGGTGGCCGATCGAATAGTCGAGGAAGAGCAGTGGAATACCTGCGCAGAGAATGGCTACGAGGTAAGGGATCAGGAATGCACCGCCACCGTTCTCGTAGGCGACGTAGGGGAAACGCCAAATATTTCCCAGTCCAACGGCCGAACCAACCGCAGAAAGAATGAAGAGCTTTCGTGAACTGAAAGTCTCACGCTTTTCCGATGCGAGTGGAGCGCCCTGTTTTGAAGATGGAGAGCTCATGTGTCTAAGCTACTGCAAAAAGTTCACATTCTGGTCAATTTTGGGTAACGTGTGTCCATTATTTGAGCATTTTGCTGAAATGGGAACTTTCCGCCTCCCAACTAGAATGGCTCCATGGCAATTAGTTTACGCGGACTTCTGGAGCATGACGAACTCGACCTCCGCCCGATGACCGAACACACCCACCGCGATGACATGGTCATCACCTGGTCAGCCATCACCGAGTTGCTCGATCCCTCGAAATTCCTCACCGGACGCGAAATCGTCTTGACCACCGGTGTTCGCCAGAAAACTAAAGCTGCACAACGAGAATTTGTCCGTGTTTTGGCTGCCAACGATGCGGTAGCCCTAGGCTTTGGTACCGGTTTGGAACACGCTTCGGTTCCCGAAGCCACCATCACCGCCGCCCGCGAAGTTGGGCTCCCCGTCTTTGAAGTCCCCTACCAGATCCCTTTCGCTGCCATCACTCGACTCATCGCCGAAGCCATGAATGCAGACCACCTCAAGCGTGTGGAAAATCTACTCAAGTCACACCAAAAGCTTGCCCGGTCTTTGCTCTCCTCGGATTTGGACAGCATGCTCGACGAGCTTTCTCGAATGCTCGGTACCAGCGTCGCCTTGAGTCTTCACGGTGAAGTGATCAGCGGAGACTATGAACCTGAAGGCATCTGGCACGAGCTACCAGTGGCCACCGGACTACGGGATAAATGCATCCTGCACCTAGCCGAACCCTACGTTCATGACCCCGTAGTGGACTACGCGCAATCACTGATTGGTCTGGAAATGGCCAACAAGTCCCGGCTGCGCGCCTCACAGCGCCAAGCCAATGGGCAGGTTCTCGCCGACCTCGCGGCGGGGACCCTGGTCGGCGCCGACGCCGCCGGGCGACTTGGTGCGCTGGGATTAAATCCGCAACGCGAGCACTCGGTGATTTTGGTGCAGGCTTCTTCCCAGGCCGAGCGCCTGCAGACCCTGCCGCTACCGGCGGATCTCTCCTCGCAGGTTTCGGCCATCATGGAAGGCCGCTTGGCGGTGATTGTCGCGCACAGCAAAGTTCAGCTGTCCATCAAACATCTTGATGAGTATCTGGAAGCTGCCGGGATCTCGGCCCGCGTTGGCTACGGTGGCCGTTATTCAAATACCACCGGGATCCGTTGGAGCTACTTCGAAGCCCTCGAATCTCTGCGCCACGGCGAGCGGATCAATGTCCCCACCAAACTTTCGTTGACTTCTTTGCTCTTGGCAGCCCGTGATGTTCCACTGCAAGATCTCGCGGCTGAAGCGCTTGGACCGCTACAGGACTTTGATTCCACCCACGATTCGGATCTGCTTTTAACACTTCGCGAATACCTCAACCGCGACGGTTCGGTAGGTGCGGTTGCCGAAGCCTTGGGCCTACATCGAAACACGGTGCGCTACCGGATGCAGCAGATTTCCGAGCTCTCGGGCTACGACCCAAATGTGACAAGCGACCGAGTCCAGCTGTGGATCGCGTTGAGCGCACTTGAGCTTGGCTAATCTCGAATAGGATTAACATATGGCTGACATGTTTCTAGAGAAGTTCCGTTCCTTGGTCCCCAAGTACTTGGATGACCAGTGGAGTGAAGCCGACGGGTTAAACAGTGAAGAACTGCGTGAAGCCTTAGCCCAGTCCAAAGTATCCATTCCCTTCGTACTCGAAGAGTTCTACCTTGCACTAGGCAACAATGAAGATTTCATGGAGGCCTACCACTACTTCTTTGATCCCGAAGAGCTGGAAATCGAAGACGGACACCTACTGTTCCTAGAGGACGAAGAAGAAAAATTCGTCTGGGCTTTCAAGGCCTCGCAAGTGGATGTTCCTGATCCCATCGTTTACCGCCGTAACAATGCCAAGGGAACTTGGACCAGCGAAGAAGGCACGTTTAGCGAGTTCACGCTGGACATGTTCGCGTGGGTCTTTGACGAATTGGCCGCCGAACTGGAGGACTAGTGCTTCACCGCTCCCATCAGCCGGCAGATTACCAGTGCCCGTTTTGTGAACTGGTCCAAGGTCTGCCGTTTAGTCAGGATAATCTTTGCGCGCCCACTGATCTGATTTATCAGACTGAAATGGTGGCAGCGATTATGGCCTGCGATGGGTTTGGAAACTACGGTGGGCATGCGATGATCATCCCCACTGCTCATTTGGAAGCACTCTATGATCTTGATGATGCCACCGGGGCAGCCATCATGAAAGAAACCAAACGCGTGGCCCTGGCCATGAAGCTAGCGTGGAACCCGGAGGGGACCAGCACCCGACAGCACAATGAGCCTGCGGGAAATCAGCATGTGTGGCATTACCATCAGCATGTCTTCCCCCGCTACCACGACGACCAGTTATATCAACAGTTACGTCACCGAGTTTCTGTTGAAGACCGGGCGCGGAAGGCGCAAGAGCTACGCCGTGCACTGTTCTCCCCCAAGCATCCAGAACCACTTCAGGCTTCAGACCTGGTGCGTTAATAGCTTCGCAACAACGTAAAAGGGCAATGTGCGAAGACTTCTATTGAAGTCTTCGCACATTGCCCTTTTTAGATATTTCTTTGATGCTTCTTCTAGGCGTCGCGGGTGACCACGGCGTCAGCGAAGGAAATCAAGGCTTGCTTCACGGTGCCTTCCGGCAACGGAGCTAGCGACTGGATCGCGTCGTCTGCCCACTGGCGTGCGACCTTCCATGCATCATGTACGGCCTCGTGCCCACGAACAGCTTCTACGGCCTGGGCTAGTGCCTCATCGGTGGAAAGATCTGCGTCCACCAAAGCAACGGCTTCAGCTGCTTGCCCGTCCCCGTTGGCAGCAGCCTGGCGCAGTAGCAAGACCGGTAGGGTCGGGACGCCTTCACGCAAATCGGTGCCTGGGGTCTTGCCCGAGTCAGCCTTTTCCGAGGCAAGGTCAATCACGTCATCTGCCACTTGGAAGGCCACGCCAACCTTTTCGCCGTACTCGCGCAACACATCGATGTATTGTGGTGCGCCACCGAAGCGGGCACCGAAGGCACCGGAGGTGGAGAGCAGGGATGCGGTCTTGTCGCTAATGACCTGCAAGTGGTGCTCGATCTCATCGTCGCCTTCACGCGGGCCAATGGATTCGTGCAGTTGTCCCAGGCACAAGCGTTCAAAGGTACGCGACTGCCACATCACGGCTTCCGGACCAAGGTCTGCACCGTATACCGAAGCACGGGCAAAGATCAGGTCACCAGCCAAAATGGCCACTGAGTTGCCCCAGACCTCGTGAGCGGTGGGTGCGCCACGACGCAGTGGAGCGGAGTCCATGACGTCATCGTGGTACAAAGTTGCAAGGTGCGTGAGTTCCACGATGGCTGCAGCCTTGATCACTTCATCGCTTACGCCGTGACCGAGCAGAGAGGTCAGTAGCACCAGCAGTGGGCGAACACGTTTGCCACCAGCTTCGACAAGGTGCCGGCTGGAGGCATCAATCAATGGATCGGAATTGGCAAGCGCATCGCGCAGCAGCTTCTCAACCTTCGCCATGCCCATGGAAATCGCCGGACCAAAGTCCGGGTCCTCGGCAAGCAGCGCAAAGCCCGAGGGAAGATTGATAGCCGCAGCTAATGCAGCGGTTTCAGGATTCAGCTCAATCGAGTCAGACACTTCGTGTCCGGCTGCGGTCCAGTTGCTCTTCGAATCAGTCACTGTTCTACGGCTTACTTATCTTTCATCGGGGTGGCCATCGCGGTATGCGAAGACATTAAGTCTGCATCATGCAGACAAACATCTCTTCACTCTAACCGATGCGGTCCACCACTGGTTGCTGGCACGGCACAAGACACGAGGGCCTTGCGGCTAGAGACCTAGCAGTTCGTTCTAGAGTTTACCGGCTTGAGCCAGTACTTATCACCAGACCCGCCACATCTCACATGCGTGACTGGGGACACCTGCAGGGCATTTTCCCCGGCATCGCGCGGTAGGCTTAGCCTTATCATGTCTGCAGATTCGCCCGTTCTCAGCGCCAGCGCTCATCAGCCGTCGGCTCCTAGCCTCACCAGCATCACCTTCGAATATGTTGATGCTCCGCTAACATTGCTTGACGACTCATTGCGTCACCGAAGCCTCGTGTGGACCCGCAACGGCCACGGGCTGCTTGGATTTGGCACTGCAGCACGTTTACACACCCACGGTGAAGAACGTTTTGCGCGGGCTCGCGCGTGGTTTGCTCAACTCATCAAGAATGCTCAAATCACTGACACCCTGAATCGCCCTGGCACCGGCTTGGTCAGCTTCGGGTCTTTCGCTTTCTCCTTTACCAGCGTCTTTGAATCTCGCATGATCATTCCGCAGCTGGTCATTGGGCGCGACGAGCAGACCGCCTGGATCACTCTGACCGGCACCGCTGAAGAGCTAGACGGGGTCACTTTCGAACACGCTTTAGAGCGTGCCAAGAAAGCCATGGCGGACGCAGCAACGGCGGATAGTCCGACCGGGAGCATCAAGTTAACCAGTGGGCAGCTAACCGCAGGTTCCTACGTCCAAGCCGTCAAGAAGGCATTGGGTCATTTTGATGAGCGTGGGATTTCTAAGTTGGTTCTTGCTCGCGATGTGCTCGCCCACAGCAGTACTCCCATTGATTTGTCCAATATCGTGCACGCGCTCACCGAACGCTATGGCAATTGTTGGACCTACAGCGTTGACGGTTTAGTCGGAGCAACACCTGAGATGTTGGTTCGGGTCACCGACGGTTTGGCCGAAGCTAGGGTTCTGGCTGGAACTTTGGACCGGGCATCGCAGGGTGCCGATGAGCCAGACTTTGCCCAGCATCATCTCTTCGAAGATCCTAAACAACGCAATGAACACCAGCTGGCCATTGATTCATTGACCGATTCGCTGAATCCAATTTCCCACGGTATGAGCGCGCCAGATGAGCCCTTCATCTTGCAGTTGCCTAATGTGTGGCATTTGGCCAGCGACGTGCGGGCACAATTGCGGGCGGACGCCACCGGCGCACTTCCTTCTGCATTGGATGTTGCCGAAATTTTTCATCCGACGGCAGCAGTGTGTGGAACACCGACCAAAAAAGCCGGTGTGCTTTTGCGCGAATTGGAAGGCATGGATCGTGGTCCCTACGCTGGCCCCGTGGGTTGGGTCGATAGCCGAGGCGACGGGGAGTTCGGCATCGCACTACGCGGTGGAATCTTAGAAGATGAGAAGCTGATGCGCCTCTATGCAGGTTGCGGCATCGTTCCGGGGTCGGTTCCGGAAGATGAGTTGGCAGAGTCGTGGGCCAAAATGCGTCCCATGCGCCAAGCTCTCGGAGCCGAGTAGTACTTTCGGCAACCCGTCCGGGGTTATGTGTCGGGTAGATGTTTCACGAGCGTAAATTTTTCTTACCCTCAATGACACTTGTGTGAACTGTGTCTCGCGCTGGTGTTAGCGCGGTTATGATGGGGGCATCGCAGTGATCCACTCGCATTAACCCGGAAGTAGGTTCTTGATCTTATGCGTAGCCCCAAGAATAAGTTCGTAGCTGCAATCGCACTCAGCTCCGTAGCACTATTGGCCATGACCGCTTGCGGTTCCGATAGCAGCTCCAGCACCGAGTCGAGCGACTCATCCTTCGAGCTGAACAAGGGCAAGCTCACCGTTTGCTCGGATATCCCCTACGAACCATTCGAATTCAAAGAAGGCGACAAAATTGTCGGCTTCGATATGGACATCGCCGCGGAAATCGCCAAGGACGCCAGCCTGGACCTGAACGTCATTGACGCTAGCTTCGACTCCATTGAATCGGGTCTGTTCAGCACCCAGTGCGATATCGCTATCTCATCGATCTCCATCACCGACGCGCGTAAAGCCAAGATGGATTTCTCCACTCCTTACATGGATGACGACCTAGTGTTGATCGCTCGAAACGATTCTGGCATAACCGATTTGGAAACTGCCAAGGACAAGAAGGTGGGCGTTCAGCAGGCGACCACCGGCGAAAAGTACGGCAAAGAAAATGGTCTGGAAAACCTCGTAGGTTACGAGGACGCTGGCCTCCAAACCCAGGCTCTGCTTGCAAACCAGGTTGACGCGGTACTGGGTAACCAGTCAGTCCTCGGCTATGCAGTGAAGGACAAGCCTGATTACAAGGCCGTTGCTAACTTCAAGACGGGCGAGCAGCTCGGTGTCGCCGTCCCTAAGGACAAGGCACAAACCTTGGACTTGGTCAACGGTACGCTCAAGCGTCTGACCGATGCCGGCACCATGGAAGAACTGACCGTGAAGTGGTTCGGCGAGAAGTAATTCTGAGCTGAACACGCACTGATCTACCAGGCGAGGGTTCGCCACGCAATGAATGCCATCAAAATTCGTCGCTACACGAACCCTCGCTACCTTTACGAGAGGTACAAACCCCATGGCAATGACTACCCGTCAGCGTGCCCGGACGAGCAAAACCGTGCAGATTGTGCTCTTCTTTGTCATCATCATCGCCCTCATCGCGATAGTTGACTGGAAAAAAGCGTCTTACGCTTTCTTCTCTTTCGATAAGCTCGGCCCGATGTTCCCGGACATGATCCTCGTTGGTCTGAAAAACACCGTCTTCTACACCATCATTTCGTTCGCCTTTGGCCTGGTATTGGGGTTGCTCCTAGCTCTCATGAAGATGGCTTCCTTCGCGCCATATCGATGGTTCGCCACCGCGTTCATTGAGTTCTTCCGTGGCATCCCCGCCATCTTGGTGCTGTTGGCTTTCGGTTTCGGTTTGCCACAGGCCTTTGGCACACAGTGGCCGCAGCCAGTCAACGTGATGATTGCTTTAGGACTAGTTTCAGCGGCTTACATCGCTGAAACGCTGCGTGCTGGTTTGCAAGCAGTTCCCAAGGGACAAACAGAAGCTGCACGCTCACTGGGCATGCCAGCATGGCGCGCGATGGTCACCATCGTGATTCCGCAGGCCTTCAAAATCGTTCTTCCTCCGATGACTAATGAAATCATCTTGCTCACCAAGGACACGTCCCTGGCGTTCATCCTCGGTGCAGCCGTGGCTCAGTACGAGATGACCAAATTTGGCCGTGATGGAATTTCCCAGTTGGACGCAGGTATCACCCCGCTGGTTGTTGCCGGCTTGTTCTACCTGGTGATCACCATTCCGCTGAGTCTGGTAGCCCGTAAATTTGAATCCCGCGCTGCGAAGACCAAGCGATAGTTAGGACCTGAGAATGTCGAATGACACAAATGCACTTTCAGTCCATGCCGCTGGCGTGGAGATTTCCGGCCTGCGAAAATCCTACGGGGATAACGAGGTACTCAAAGGCATTGACCTGAGCGTCAAGCCAGGCGAAGTTGTCTGCCTTATCGGCCCTTCGGGATCAGGAAAATCCACTCTCCTACGTTGCGTGAATCTGCTGGAGAAGCCCAACGGCGGAACAATCCTAGTCGGCGGTTTTAACGCCACTGACCCTGAGGTTAATCTGGACCAGATGCGCCAAAAGGTTGGAATGGTTTTCCAACAGTTCAATCTCTTCCCGCATCTGACGGTGCTGGAAAATTGCACCGTGGCACCGATCAAAGTGCTTAAGCGCAAAAAGGTAGATGCTCAAAAGGTCGCGAAGGGCCATTTGGATCGTGTCGGTTTGGGCGATTTCGGCGAGCGCTACCCTGATCAGCTCTCTGGTGGTCAGCAGCAGCGTGTGGCCATTGCCCGCGCGTTGTCTATGGAACCAACCTTGATGCTCTTTGACGAGCCAACGAGTGCTTTGGACCCTGAGACCGTTGGTGAAGTTCTGGCCATTATGAAGAGCCTGGCTCAGGCTGGTATGACCATGTTGGTTGTGACTCACGAAATGGCTTTCGCCAAGGAAGTCGCTGATCGTGTGATCTTCATGGACGGTGGCGTCGTGGTGGAAGAAGGAAAGGCCGCTGAAGTTATCGGTAATCCTCAACAGCCGCGTACTCAGGACTTCTTGCGTCGAGTCTTGGATCCGACTCACGTGGACATCTAGTCATTGTCAATAAACCGCATCCCTTGCACTAAGAACCAGGAGGTTCTCAGTGCAAGGGATGCGTCATTTTAAGATCTTTTTACCCGCCTGCGCCGGGCCACGAAAGCTGCCCAATCGACTGGTTCAGGTTCTGGTTGTCGGCACGTAGGTTTTCTCTAGAGGCAACGACTTCGATCAAACGTAACTTTGTATCTCCGGTGTGTTCAAGAATATTTTTTAGGTCTGACTTCGTCGTGGCCCGTTCATACTGCCATCCATAAGCCTTGGCCAAGTACTGAATATCAAACTTTTGAGGTGTTGCGAACAAGCGCTCCACTGCATCGGCGTACCGCCCGGAATCATCTACGGCCCCGTGTTCCAAGGTGGAGAAAATCGCGCCACCCGCGTCGTTGTACACCACGACATCCAGTTCAGGTTGCGGCTCCCCCGGCGTCCACGACAATGCACTAGCATCATGTGCGAAAGTAATATCTCCCATCACCGCCACCGTTCGTTGCTGGCTTCCAACGGCCAGGCCTAATGCGGTGGAGATGGTGCCGTCGATACCCGCTAAGCCACGGTTAGCAAACACTGTGCTTTCATGGTCCCCAGCTGGTGTGCCTGCAAGGTCAAAATCTCGCACGATATTCGAGGAGCCCAACAGCAAAACCTTGGGCTGTTGCCCCCATATCACTTGCGCAACATCCAACCCATTAATACTGGATTCATTTTCCTGGCTACTGCGAATGCGTTGTGCCTGAGAGTCTAGTTCTTGCCAGGCCTCCAGCCATCCGTGAGGAGCAGTACCAGCAAACTCTTGAAGCTCCTGCCACTTACCGATGGGAGTCTCGGGTCTACGCCCTGCTTCATACCAAGCCACAGGCCCGGGTTGCCAGATCGCCGATTCGATCCGGGGATCAGCCAAGAGTTTAGCGACAGGGCGGCTCAGGGTGGGACGCCCAAATAGCACTACCCGTTCGATGCGCTCCAGACCCACCGAAATCAGTGGCCGATAGTGAGCGATCGCGTGTTCTGAGTAGCGTGCGTTAGACGATGGTTCAGCGAACAGTGGCAACCCCAATTGACGTGCAAATATTTGGGCCTGCTCCTCGGCCCCGTGCCCAGCCACGACGACCGTGCGTCTTAGTGGCAAGTTTTCAGCTTGAACCTCGTCAGAAGCACTCTGAGCATGGACAGTATCAGGCCATACGCCTGGCCGAATCTCAGTCCAAAATTGATTCTTGATACTCTCACTGTCTGACGGAATCAAAGGATCCCGGAACTGTACATTGAGCTGGACTGGACCGGCTGGAACCAGCTGGGTGCCCTGCAGGTTAAGCAGTGCTTGTTCAAGGGCTTCGATGGGCTCAACTCCGGCTGGAACGTTGAGCGCCACGCGAACATGTTCACCAAACAGCGTTTTCTGTTTGGTGCTCTGGCTAGCTCCGGTCCCGTGGAGCTCATCCGGTCGGTCCGCAGAAAGAACTAGCAGTGGAGTGGCTGTATGGTTTGCTTCCATCACTGCCGGAAGCATCTGACCGATGGCCGTGCCACTGGTGGCAGCTACTGCCACCGGCCTCTGGGTACTCTGGGCAAGGCCAAGCGCCATGAACGCGGCCGAGCGTTCATCGATGCGCACGTGAATGCGAAGTAGTCCGGCATATTCGGCTTCGGCCGCAGCATAGGCCAAGGGTGCGCTGCGTGAGCCAGGAGAAATAACCAAGTCACGGATACCTGATTGAATCAGTGTTCCGAGCACCTGGCGTGCGGTGGTGATAGCAAGTTGTTGATCTTGTTGTTGCAATCCCACGCGATGTGGCTCCTTCGATTCCTAAGCTAAGGCAGTTCTCCCAGTCTATGCCTTGGTCTTGTTTCAGAACGCATGGTGATGCACCAAGGCGCCGATGTCATCAGTTTCCTGATAACACCGGCGCCTTGGTGACGAAAAAGCTAGAGGCTACTTGTTGTTGCCTTTGCCATTGCCCTTTCCGTTACCCTTGCCCTTGCCATTACCTGAGTTCGAGCCTTCCTTGAAGACCTGAACCACGGTTGGGCGTGGGCCGTAGAACTGGCCAGCCGAAGCAGCTGCCGGGTTCTTCAAGAAATCCGGGAACAGTGAGGTAGGAGCAGCGTAAGTTCCACCTTCACCTGGGTGCTGAACGGCGACAAATACAGAGTTGTCCTTGTCGTGGACCAGCGGGCCACAGGTCTCTGCGCCGGTTGGTACAGCCAGGAACTGTTCTACACGGCCACGGTTCTTGCCAGTCAAAGTGACTTTGTGCAAAGCATCCGAGTATCCGATGGTGCTTGGTGCACCGTCGGTGGAAATCCACAAGTTGCCCTTGGAGTCGAAAGCCAAGTTATCTGGGCAGGAAATTGGTGAGACCTTATCGGTTGGGTATCCGGAGAAGTAGGTGGACCCGTTGACCTTTGGATCACCGGCAACTAACAAGATGTTCCAAGTGAACTTGGTGCTGGTTGCGTCGTTTCCGGCTTCGGTCAGCTCAACGATGTGGCCGTCACGGTTGGAGATGCGTGGGTTGGTTTCGGTGGCGCCTTCTTTGCCAGCCTTGCCGCGGTCTGTGTTATTGGTCAGTGCCACGTAGAGCTTGCCGGAGATTGGGCTTGGCTCAACGTCTTCTGGGCGGTCCATCTTGGTGGCGCCAACCTTGTCGGCGGCCAGACGGGTGTAGACCAAAACTTCTTCAACGCTCATGCCCGCAACCATGGAGACACCGCCCTTGAGCAGTGGCAACCAGGTGCCGGTACCATCGAACGCACCGTCAGATGGAACCTTACCGCTACCGTCAATTTCGCTTTCAGGCGAGTTGCCAGCGAACTTAGCGACGTAGAGGTCACCCTCGGAGAGCAGCTTCATGTTCTTCTTGCGGTCATGCTTGGAGTAGGTGTTCTTGGAAATGAACTTGTACAGGTACTCAAAGCGTGAGTCGTCACCGGAGTAGGCTACGGCCTTGCCATTCTTGGCGATGCGCACGTTGGCGCCTTCGTGCTTAAAGCGGCCCAGGTTGGTGTGCTTGACCGGGGTTGACTTTGGATCCTGTGGGTCGATTTCGATAACCCAGCCGAAACGGTTGGCTTCGTTTTCGTAGCCTTCGTTGTTCAAACCGAAGCGTGGATCAGTGTCCTCCCAACCGCGTTCAGTGGCACCGGTAGCGATGCCGTAGCGAGCTTCTTCAGCGGTGCCCTTACCGCTGAAGTACTGGTCGATGTTTTCCTCACCGGAGAGGATGGTGCCCCATGGGGTGGTGCCACCGGAGCAGTTGTTCAAGGTGCCTAGGACCTTGGTACCGGTTGGATCCGCGACAGTCTTGAGCAGGTCACTTCCGGCCGCTGGACCGTCAACGGTGAATTCAGTCTGCGCGGTGATACGGCGGTTACGCTCGCCACCTTGCACATAGGTCCACTTCTTGTCTTTCTTTTTGCGCTTGACCTCGACGACACTGAAACCGTGAGCGTTCATGGCGATGCGACGGGCTTCGTCTTTGTTCGCTTCGAACCAGTCAGCGTCAAACATCATGTCTTCGTTGGTGTATTCATGGTTTGCTACCAGCACACCGGTGCGGCCTGAGTACTTGTCAACGATGATGTCCAAGTAATCGCAGTTGTAACCGAACTGTTCAGCCTGCTTGCGCGCACTTTGCTTGGTGGCATCAAACTTTGCAGTGTTCTTGAATAGTGGATCGCCCCAGCGGATGATGGCATTCCAGTCATAGCCTTCAGGAACGGTGAGGTCATCTACTGAACGCGACACCGGCTCAATGGCGTCGAAGGACAGGTGGCCACCGGAGTTATTGCCGTTCTTCGTTGGCACAAATGCTGCTGCGTTGGCATCGGGTGCACCGAAGAACTGCGGTCCGACAACCAATGCGGAAGCACCGACGGCGCCAAGGCCGAGCATGCTGCGGCGGGAAAGGGCTTTGTCTGCAACGTCTTTGAAGTAGCTATTGTTCGAGGTGTTGCAATCCGGCTTAACGCAGGCATCTCCACACTTGAAGTGGCAGGTAGCTGCGGAACGTCCGCCTCGGGTGTGGCCTAGCATTGGCAAAAGGGTACGGGTCGGATTCATGATCCATCACATCCTCAGTTAGGGCTCGCTGTCAGGGGAACGACGCCATACGAGGTTTTCACCCCTAAGTGTGCAAATTGCAACGCCAAAGTTAACTGCAGGGAAATAGATCGATGGTAGAAACTAGGCCTTGACTAGGTATTGATAACATTCCTCAACTCGGTGTCGCCACCAGTCAACGCGCTGTTGCTCTGGCGATAGCCGCGCTAGTTTTTCAAGATCAGCATCAACACGTCGTACGGGAAGAAAACCTGCTGTAGCCAGCAAGGGCTCGTGTGAAACATCATCAGCAAAGAGCGTCCCCGTAGATAGCCCACAAGCGAAAGGAAGATCTGGAAGTGCGCTGGCCAACGCAGCGGCCTGGGCCAGCCCTACTGACGTGTCTAGGGCGCTTGAGACCACAACGTCGAGTTCTGCTTGTTCAGCGATGTCGAGGACGGCTTGGATTCCCCCCAGTGGTTGGGCTTTGATCACCATGAGGTCAGCGGCACCCAGTCGGGAGACTTCCAAAGGGTCGGTATGTTTGCGCACTGCCTCATCAGCAGCAATCTTCAGATCAACTCCGGTGTTGCGCAATTTCTCTCGCACCTGGGCCAGCCCCGTTATTCCGGGCACAGGCTGTTCAGCGTATTGCAGATCAAATTCACTCAGGGCCTTTAAGGCTTCCACCGCTTGATCAACGTCCCAACCCATGTTGGCATCTACGCGTAATGCTGCCTGTGGGTATAAACGTCGGGCTTCGGCAACTCGAGCCATGTCATCATCAAAGCTTTGGCCTTGCTCGGCGACTTTGATCTTAATGGTGTGTGGCGCATCGTATTTCTCCAGCACCGTCCCCACTTGGTTTGCAGGCACCGCGGGCAGGGTTGCATTAACTGGTATGGAAGTACGAAGAGGTTCTGGGAAAGTCTGGTAGGCAGCTTCGATCCCAGCAGCTAGCCAGCGTGACGCCTCTGCAGGTGCGTATTCGGTAAATGCAGAAAATTCGCCCCATCCTTCTGGACCTTTGATGAGTAATGCTTCTCGCTGGGTGATTCCTCTGAATTTAACCCTCATGGGAAGGCGGACCACAAAGCTATTTGCTAGCAGCTCATCAAGCGGTGGAAGTTCAGTACTCATGGTCTAAGCCTAGCGAGCGTGGGCATAGTTACAGTCTCATTGACTGACGTTTGACCTAAAAGTTGTGTAAGGCTAGAGATATGCCTCGACATTCAGCAACGACACGCCCACACCACCTTCGCTGGTGGTTGGCTTCATTGTTGTTGGTGAATTTCTTCTGCGTCGAGTACTTTTTCTTCGTACTTCTGCGCTCAGGTCAATGGGCCGATCAAGCTGGCTTCATGGCTTGGTCCCAATGGTGGCCACGTACCGAATTATTGGATCCGGTACGACAATTCCTGGACTTGCTTCCAGTTATTTGTGGTGTCATCGCTGCGATCTTTTTGCTTTACAGGGTGATTAGAGATCGTCATTTCCTGCGTGCGGTTGTTGCGATCTTGGCTTGCGCGGCCGCCTTGGCTAGCACACAGTTATTGAAGCACGGCGTCTTGATCCGCCCAGACTTCAATTTTGGGACCACAGGCAATTCGTTTCCTTCCGGACATACCACGGCCGCTGCTGCGGCTATGGGGCTCATGTATGTCATTTCCCCGCCGAAGTTGCGTCCGGTAGTTCAACCCATTGCGTGGTTGTTTGCCACGATCACTGGTGTAGCCACCTTGGTGTGTGGCTGGCACCGTCCCAGCGATATCGCAGCAGGTTTCCTGGTGGCGGCCTTTTGGATGGTGCTAGCCAGTGCCATCTTGCAGCGCATTCAGCCGTTGAGTCAGGAGACGCCGAAGACCAGCTGGTCCAGAAGCCTTGGGGTTACTAACTTGATCGTTTGGGCCGTCATTATTGGCTTGTCGTTTTTCCTGCCACACCCGCACATCCAAAAGATTCCGGATACTTTGCAGTTGGTTTACGCGGGGCTAGGGATTCTCCACGTTGTGGCCGCTTCGCTGATCTCTTCTTTAGTCTTGCGTTCGGTAGTCATAGGCCCGACGCGCACTTTCGCGAACTAGATTTTCAGGTTCCAGTCGCATCACGTAATTCAGGTTTCGCGCTGGGACAATAATGTGTTGAGTTTTTCAGCGCCACGTTGGGCGTGGGGAATGGTGACTGCAAATCGCGAAGAGTTCTTCAGCTCAAAGGCCAGTCCTTCGGCTCGTCTCAGGACCACTGCAGATCCGCCCGGGAAGAAGCGCCATCCCCATCCGCCCCAAGCCATGGGATTGATCTCAGCATGAGTCACCGACTGAATGTCGTCCAAGCTGATGGTGCGCAGGGGGAATCCCAAGATTGCTGAACTCACCCTAGTTCGTTGGTCAGTGATGGTTACTCGAATCATGCACAATCCCAGCACGAGCGGAGTAACGATGAAACATGTCGCCAGGCCGATGACGGCTGATGTCCAATTGATTGAGTCTGGTTGCACGAGCATTTCTACGAATACATAAACCCCGGTGACAGCAATAATCAACCCAAGCGCCCATAACCACCATGGACCTTTCATGGTTTCGCTAAATTCCGAGTCTTCAAGAATTTCGGGAGCCTGCGATGGGGGCACTGCAAGACTTTGTCCCGCCGCAATGCGAGCTTGCCGCTGATCCTGCAGTTGTTTCGAATAGGTCTGATAGACCCCACAAATCCACAGTGGAGTTAAGGCTACAAGTGTGCAAGCCACCGTTGGAATAATCCAGTACCCAATGACGGCTGTTTCAGGTGACTCTGCCAGCACGGTCGGCACAGCTGAACCTATGAAGACCCCTACCGTGGTCCATGAAAGAAGGGAACCAATAAACATGAGCGTGAGCAGTAGGGCAGGCTTACGATGTTGAGCTACAGAAATTAAAGAAATGATGGTCCCGAGAATGCTCAGCCCAATGCAAGTTGGCACGAAGAGCTCCGTGCGGGTGAATCCATCCGGATAGGTGGACGACCAATGCGTGGCAATAACTTCCGGCAACTGATCTGCCAAGGGAATGTAGATGCCTAGCACTACGAAGACCGGCAGAATCAACAGAACGTATACCCATAGTCGATTCTTCACTGTGTGCCCAGCCACCGCCATTTCAGTCCTACTCCCCTAATCTCCAACCTCGCAAGCGGCTTCTAGAACAGCCGCACACAGGCATGTGTATCGCGATACAAGCCCGCCAGCCCTTCACCCACACTAACTTGACGTGGGAATAAAAGTTCAACTTGTGCGGAAATATCAGCATTAAGAATGATGCCCGCCAAACCAGATTGGTTTGACGGGCATCAGCAATTCTTGATAAAGGATCAAGATATCTTCAGCTCTTGTTAGAGAGTCGCTAAGGCTCGTTTAGGGTCAGTCATCGCGTCCGCAATGTAGCGCAGGAACCCAGCAGCAGTCCCGCCATCACAAACCCGATGATCAAAGCTCAACGTTAGCTCGCAGATGGAACGGACTTTGAGTCGCCCGTTGACCACCCATGGCTTGTCGATGATGCGCCCGATGCCAAGAATGGCTGCCTCAGGATAATTAATGATGGCTGCCGAACCGTCAACATTAAACACACCATAATTGTTGATGGTGAAGGTGCTTCCGGAAAGATCAGCCACTGAGGCCTTGCCTTCACGAGCAACCGTGGCGAGGCGAGCGAACTCAGCAGATAGCTCTTGAGCATTGAGCTTATGAGCATCGCGTACATTTGGTACCACCAAACCACGGTCGGTTTGCGCAGCGAAACCAAGATTGACCCCGTCAAAAAGGGTATGGCGTAGGGCGCCATTAGCCTCGGCATCAATTCGGCTATTAAGTTCTGGGAAGCGTTGCAGTCCAGCCACGGCGAACCGTGAAATCAAGGCCATGACGCTCGGCGCCCGGCCATCAGCTTCCTTGATCTTAGACCGCAGTTTCAGCAGCTTGGTCACGTCCACATCGACCCACACGGTAGCCTCAGGGATCTCGCGACGCGAAGTGCTCATGGCGTTAGCAATAGTCTTGCGAACACCGGAAAGAACCTGTGATGAAGCCACTGGCAGACCAGTACGGGAATCCGCCTCGCCCATTGCTGCTACCTGCTCCGGGCGTGCCGCCGTTACGGGAGCCTCGTGCTGCGTAGCACTCTCGGTCACAGGTGCACTCGTAGAGGTCTCGGCATTAGAACCTGCCAGCGCAGCTTCAACATCAGAACGCAGGATCAGTCCCTGCGGACCGCTTCCCTTCACCGAATTGATATCTAGTGAATTCTCGCGTGCCAGCTTGCGGACCAACGGATTGATCACGCGAACTGCTTCGCTCGGTTCCTGAACGGCTGCTCTGGCCCCACCGGCCGCGGTCCGTGGCTTGCGTCGACGACTAGTCTTACGCTGCGCCGAACCAGTTCCGTATCCGATGAGCACATTGCCGCTGCCCTCATCTGCTTCAGAATCGCCCTCGGTTTCTTCGGACGGAGCCTGAGTTCCTGCCAGTTCTTCTTCGCGATAAGACTGAGCTCGCTCGCTAGGAGCCTCTGGAGTAGTTGAGGCTTGTCCCCCACCAGTATTTACAGAGATAAAAGGCTCATCAACCAACATCATCTGACCGGCTTCACCGTGCAGGGTCGATACAACGCCCTCAAAAGGGCAAGGAATCTCAACCAATGATTTGGCAGTTTCAACTTCAGCAATCGGCTGATCCACTGCGACAGCATCACCCGCTGCAACCATCCAACGTACAAGCTCTGCCTCGGTCAGTCCCTCACCAAGGTCAGGCAGCAGAAAAGTTTTGACAGTCATTTATGCCTCCCATTGAAGCTGGTCGACGGCATCGAGGATGCGTTCTGCGCTAGGCAGGTGGAATTTCTCCAGTGTGGGAGCTGGGTACGGAATATCAAATCCGGTCACACGCAAGACCGGAGCAGCCAGTGAATGGAAGCAACGTTCCTGCACTCGTGCAACGATTTCGCTGGCCACGGAAGCAAACCCTTGTGCCTCGGCCACCACAATGGCACGGCCAGTCTTACGCACCGAGGCGCTCACAGTCTCATCGTCAAAGGGGACGATGCTACGGATGTCGATAACTTCCAAGCTGATGCCTTCTTCGGCGGCCATCTTGGCTGCGTCCAAGGCAGTAGAGACGCTTGGCCCATAGGTAATCAACGTGGCATCACTACCGGAGCGAGCAATACGTGCACGCCCTTCGGTTCGTGCGCTCTTTTGCGCTTCGTAGGAGCGCGCTAGATCTTCAAGGTCTACCTGCTCCTTGGACCAATACAGCTTTTTCGGTTCAAAGAAGACCACTGGATCATCCGAATCAATGGCTTCACGCAACATCAGGTAAGCGTCCTCAACGCAGGATGGCGTGAACACTTTTAGTCCTGGCGTATGGGCGTAGTAAGCTTCCGAAGAATCGCAGTGGTGCTCCACGCCGCCGACTCCACCGGCGTACGGAATGCGGATCACCATTGGCAAGGACAATTTGCCCTGAGTACGGTTGCGCATCTTGGCCACATGCGATGCAACCTGTTCAAAGGCCGGGTATGCGAAAGCGTCAAACTGCATCTCGATGACTGGGCGCATACCGTTAATGGCCATGCCTACGGCCATGCCAACAATTCCCGACTCGGCCAATGGAGTATCAAAGCAACGCTCCGACCCAAAGCGCGCTGTAAGACCGTCGGTAATACGGAAGACACCGCCGAGAGTTCCTACGTCTTCACCAAAAATGACAACTGAGTCATCGGCAACCAATGCGTCGGCGAGCGCCGTGTTCAAGGCCTTGCCGAAGGTCACCGGCTGGTTTTCGTTGGCAGCTTTTGCAGCCGCTCGGGCGGTAGCGGCGCTCACGTTCGGATTCACGCTCGATGTCGTGGCAGTCAATTTAGGCCTCCTCACGGTCTAGTTCGTCAGCAAGTAGTGCTTGCTGTTCTACGAGCTGAGTGCTCTTGGTGGAATAGACATGTTCAAACAGTTCACGAGGATCCGTATTGGCATCCTGATTCATGCCATCGCGCAGCGTCTTGGCAACTTCTTCGGCATCCTGCGCGATTCTGTCAGCGGCTTCATCGGTGAGCAGACCGGCATCTTCGAGGTAGGCTTTCATTCGTGTTACCGGGTCTTTGGCAATCCACGCCTGAACTTCGGAGTCTTCGCGGTATCGCTTGTCATCATCCGCGTTGGTATGCGCTTGCATACGGTAGGTGTGGGCTTCAATCAAGAGTGGTCCGTTACCTTCGCGGGCCATACGAACGGCACGTGTCATGATGGCCATCAGAGCCATCAAGTCGTTGCCATCCACGCGCTCGCCGGCCATGCCGTAGCCCACAGCCTTGTGTGCGAGTGATGGGGCTGCGCTCTGCTGAGAGAGTGGAACAGAGATGGCGTACTTGTTGTTCTGCACAAAGAAGATCACCGGCAGATTGAACACGGCAGCAAAATTCAGTGCTTCGTGGAAGTCGCCTTCACTGGTTGCACCGTCACCGCACATCGCGACAACTACGGTATTTTCACCGCGTAGTTTGGCTGCGTGTGCAACTCCCACCGCGTGCAAGAGCTGAGTGGTCAGTGGGGTGGACATCGGCGCACATTTGTAGGCTTTAGGGTCATAACCGCAATGCCATTCGCCACGGAAGCTAGTCATCACTTCCATCGGCGCAACGCCCTTGGTCAGCACTGCTACCGTGTCGCGATACGTAGGGAAGAGCCAGTCGTTTTCTTCAAGGCAAAGTGCTGCTGCGATCTGGCATGCTTCTTGCCCGTGGCTAGATGGGTATACGGCCATGCGGCCCTGGCGGACTAGTGCCGAGTTCTGGTCGTTGACCCGGCGGCCGGTAACGAGTGCGGCGTAGGCTTCCATGAGTCGGGCTGGAGAAGGCAGTGGATACTCGTGACCTGGTTCGGTGCCCTGTTCATTCTCCGGGCGTAGCGTTCCATCCGGGTTCAACAGGTTGATCATGTGCCTCGCTGGCAGCATGTAGTCTTCTGGGCTAATGCCGAACTTTTTGCTGACTTCAGAAATTCGATCCGAGGTTGCGTCCGCGCTCATCTCCCCCACCTTCCATCTTTTGGGCTCAGTCCACGGGTACACACCCTTGTGACTCAGTTCACCTGAACATCATTTGCAATCAATTATGCGTAGAGATTGCATTCTGTATCCAGTCGGGTCGGAAATCATGGAAAGTTGAGAATCAGATACGTATACTTGTGGACGAAACGTTGTATTAAATTGTGTTTACCGCTGAGACGTCAGACACATTGAAAAGGGGAGCTATGGCCGCGGAAGCGGATCTTAAACTTGACGATGTTGACCGGGCCATATTGGCAGAATTAACCCGTGACGGGCGCCAGTCGGTAACAACGGTGGCGCAAAAAGTTCACGTGTCACGTGCCCATGCCTATTCACGGATCGCCAAGTTACAAGATGCCGGGGTGATCACGCGTTATACGGCTGTGGTTGACCCAGTCAAAGCTGGGCTCAAGGCCAGCGCCTACGTCACGTTGAAGCTTCGCCAACACTCGTGGAGAGAGCTACGCAATCACCTTGCCTCGATCCCGGAGGTCCAGCACATTGGTCTGGTCGGTGGAAACTTTGACGTGATTCTTTTGGTGCGTGCTAAAGATAATCTCGATTTACGGCGCGTAGTTTTCGAAGAGCTACAGGCACTTCCCACTGTGCTCGACACACAGACTCATTTGATCTTCGAGGACACCGATACTCGCTAGACCGAGGAACACAAGAAGCTGCTCCCCCGACCATAGGTTCGCAGAGAACCATCGGCCTTGGGAGCAGCTTCATGTTGTATTTGAGAACTGAATTCTCTGGGTTTACTTCTTGCCAGTGAATACTGGCTGTCGTTTCTCCTGGAAAGACTTAAATCCTTCGGCATAGTCTGCCGTGTCGCATAGGGCAGCTTGAGCACGATTTTCGTTAGCCATAGAAGCCCAGAGCCCAACACGTTGGTTACGGATTTCTTGCACTAGCTGCTTTGACGCAACAAAGGCTTGGGTTGCTCCCTGAGCGACTTTTCCGATCAATGCTTCAGAACGACTCACAAGTTCCTCCGCAGGGAACGCCCGTGAAAACAGGCCCGAGCGCACGGCTTCAGCACCAGAAATCAATTCGGCGGTGTAGATCATGTCCAAGGTGCGGTGGGCCCCCAGGCGCTCGGTCAGCAACCAATGTCCGCCGGAGTCGAGGGTTGCCCCAAGATTGGCAAAGGGTGAACCAATTTTTGCATTCTCGGCGACATAGACCACGTCGGTGGCGATCGCTAGACCCAGTCCGACGCCCAGACAAGCTCCCTGTACCAAGGCAAAGGTTGGTGCCGGAAAGGTCGACATCTTCTCAAGTAAGGGTTGTACCTTACCTTCCAAATAGCCGATGACGTCATCATCTGCCGGATTCACGCCAGAGATATCTCGTCCTGCACAAAATCCCCGGCCTTCGCCGGTAAGTATCAACGCGCGAACGCTTCCATCGGCAACTCCAGCAGCCGCAGTGTCATAGGCTTCAGATAGCTCGGCTAGTGCTGCCTCGTCCAAGGAATTCATCTTGTGTGGTGCGTTAAGCACCACGCGCGCAATTGAGTCAGCAATCGTCAATTCGATCATGAGTGTTCGTGGACCTTCCTAGGCGTCAAAATCGACGGTGAGCTTTTCACTGGTTGGATGAGACTGACAGGTCAGCACGTAGCCGGCTTCGACTTCTTCTGGTTCCAACGCATAGTTTTCGGCCATCGTCACAGAACCACATGTCACCTTGGCACGGCAGGTACCACACACTCCACCGGCACAGGCAAAAGGAACATCCGGACGCACTCGCAAAGCGGCGTTCAGCACCGTTTCGTTAGCGCTAACTGGGGATTTCACTTCACCCTTGAGCCCATCGAGGTTAAAACTAATCTCATAGCTTTCCTCGTTTTCATCCACCGTCACTGGGCGCCCAATATGCCCCTGTGGCTTGTTTGGCTCACCCGTAGTGAAGAGTTCGAAGCGGACCTTCTCGGCCGGTACTTCCAAGGCCGCGAGTTGGTCGCGCACCAGCTGAACGAGTTCGAAAGGTCCACAGAGGAACCACTCATCAACGGTGGGAGCCTGCACAACATTGGTCAGTAGTGTGCTCAGCTTTTCCGCGTCAATGCGTCCCGAAAGCAAAGGAGAGATGCGCTGTTCTCGGCTGAGCACGTGGTGCAATGCCAGTCGGGACGGATAACGGTCTTTGAGATCCGCCAGCTCTTCCAGGAACATGACGTCCATAGCCGCTTTATTCGCATAGATCAGATCAAAGCGAGAATGGTCATTAGCTTCAAGAATCGTGCGGGCAATGGCCAACACAGGGGTAATACCCGATCCTGCGGCAACCGCTACAAATCGGTCCTGGCTGGTCGTATTGATCTTCGTTGGATCGTTGATCTCGGTGAGCGTGTGCTTGGAAATAAATGCACCAGCAGGGCTCATCACATCAATCTGATCACCAGCGGTGAGTTCTTCGTTTGCCCAGGTGGAGAAGAGACCACCAAGGTCGCGCTTGATGGCAACCTTGATTTCATCGCCGGTCGGTGCGGCACAGATCGAGTAAGAGCGACGCAGCTCTACGAGTTCACCTTCCGCGTTGGGCAGTTCTTTGCGTAACGCCACGTATTGGCCGGCTACATAGTCATATTCATCGCTGAGTGCGTCGGGAATATCAAAGGTTACTTCGATGGAATCTTTGGTCAGTCGGCGCACGTTCGAAACGGTGAGGCGATGAAATGAGGCCCTACGGCGTGTGGAAGTTTGTTGTTCGGTCATGAGAGCACCTTGAAGTAGTCGAAGGGTTCCAAGCAATCTTTGCAGGTATAGAGCGCTTTACAAGAAGTCGATGCGAAGCGGGCTAGTTCACGGGTATTGAGCGAGTGGCACCGCGGACACTTCACGCTCATACCTAGGGTGATGCGCCCGGCATGGCCCCGCCCGGTCGGCGGAGCAATACCGTATTCTTCGAGCTTCTTTTTGCCTTCCTCGCTCATCCAGTCAGTCGACCAGGCCGGCGTCAGCACGAGCTTGATGTCCACCTTGTTGTATCCGGCTTGCTCAAATACCCGGTGCAGATCTTCGGTGATCACGTCCATGGCAGGGCATCCGGAATACGTGGGCGTGATGACAACCTGCACCTGTCCATCGTCGCCAAGATTGACCTCTCGCAGAATCCCGAGATCCGCAATGGACAGCACGGGAATTTCTGGGTCGTTAACCTTCGCAGCGATGGCGAACAGCTTTGTGGTGTCAGCGATCAGTTTGCTCAAGACTGCTCCCCCTCTTGGGCTTAATGTGTGGTTACCAGCTAGCGCCGGGATGTTTGCGGGCAAGTACCTGCATCTCAGCTAACAAATAGCCAAGGTGCTCGGAGTGCTCTCCGCGACGGCCAAAAGCCATAGCTTGACCGGTTGCTGGAATCTCCAAACCGGCCTCGGCTAATACGGCGGAGATTTCTTCCTGCCAAGCGTCTTTCAAAGACGATGGGAGAACTGCAATTGATTCCAGATTCTGATGAACCGGTTCGTCGCGGAACATTTCATCAACATAAGGCCAGAGAATTTCTAACGCATGGCGCATCTTCTGGGCTGATTCTTCGGTGCCTTGACCTAAGCGAATGGTCCACTGGATCGCATGATCACGGTGGTAGTCCACTTCTTTGACTGCCTTGGCCGCGATGGCTGCGAGGGTTTCATCCTGGGAAGTAGCCAGCTTTTGATAAAGCAGGTGCTGGTAGATGGAAACGATGAGCTGCCGAATAATTGTGACGCCGAAGTGTCCGTTGGGCTGTTCGACGATCCACAGTGATGTGAATTCTTCTTCCTCACGCCAGTACGCCAAGTCGTCTTCACTCTTATCCCAGGCCAGTCCGGCATAGGTAAGGAAAGAGCGGGCGTGACCGAGGATGTCTAGGGCAATATTGCCCAGTGCAACGTCTTCTTCTAGTTCCGGTGCTCGTGAAATCCAATGTGCCAACCGCTGGGCCAGGATCAGTGCGTCATCGCCCAGGGTCAGCGCATACTGCGCAACCTCGTCACTCGGTGCAACGCCGTCAACCGCAATGTCTTCCGGGCGCAATGCGTTGCCGGGGGTAACGCGGGTGGCTGATGCCAGCGCATCGCCGAAGCTGTCCAGGGCGGCATCTAGTTCTTCGTGCTTCACAGGTGCTTCACCCCTTCACTGGCTTTGTAGTATGTGGCATGGCGATAATCTTTGCCCTGAGGGGACTCAAAGAACGAGTCCTTTTCATCGGGGTCAGAGCTGATGATGTCAGAGGACTTCACTACCCAGAGGGAGACTCCCTCGTTGCGCCTGGTGTACAGGTCACGGGCGTTGCGCACTGCCATCTGTTCATCTGGTGCATGTAAGGATCCAGCATGAACATGCGAGAGACCTCGGGAGGAACGGACAAAAACTTCCCATAGGGGCCAATTGTTTGACTGGCTCATAATTAGGCGACCTCGCTCTGTGCTTGTTTTGCGGCGTACGCCGATGCTGCTTCCCTGACCCATGCGCCTTCGCGGTGTGCCTCACGGCGACGTTCTAGACGCTGGGAGTTCACCGGGCCATTACCCTTGATCACTGCCATGAACTCATCCCAGTTCAAATCCTTGTGGATCCACTGCTTCTTCTCTTCGTCATAGTGCAGTTCTGGATCTGGCAGGGTCATCCCCAGAACCTTGACCTGTTCTGCAATCATGCCCACGAAGCGCTGGCGCAGTTCATCGTTGGAGAATCGCTTGATGTTCCAAGCCATGGACTGCTGGGAGTTAGGCGACTGGTCATCTGGTGGCCCAAACATCATCAGCGATGGCTCGTAAAAACGATTGATGGCGTCTTGGGCCATCTTCTTCTGCACCTCAGTTCCCCGGGACAAGGAAAGCAGGATTTCAAAGCCTTGGCGCTGGTGGAAAGATTCTTCCTTGCAGATGCGTACCATTGCACGGCCATACGGTCCATAGGATGCACGGCACAGTGGTACCTGGTTTGCGATGGCTGCGCCGTCGACTAACCATCCAATGGCACCCATATCAGCCCAGGAACGAGCCGGGTAATTAAAGATTGAAGAGTACTTTGCGCGGCCGGTCAGTAGTTGCTCGTTGAGCTCGTCGCGACTGGTACCTAAGGTTTCTGCTGCGGAGTACAGGTATAGCCCGTGTCCTGCTTCATCCTGCACCTTGGCCATCAAAATGGATTTGCGCTTCAACGATGGAGCACGGGTAATCCAGTTAGCTTCTGGCTGCATGCCAATAATTTCAGAGTGGGCATGCTGGGAGACCTGACGGGTCAGAGTCTTACGGTAGGGCTCAGGCATCCAGTCGCGTGGTTCAACGCGGGAGTCCTGATCAATCAAGGCATCAAAGCGAGCTTTAGACTGCTCTTCTTCGTAGCTCGGGACGGCACTTAGTCCCGGTTCCTGCGGTGTGGTCGGAGCCATGGGTTCACCTCATCGATTACAAATTACATACTGACCGTTCGTTCAGTATGTCAGAGTGCGCTCCATCACGTCAACATGGCTTGCCCGGGTAAAGCAAAACCCCAAGGAAGATTCCTTGGGGTTTTGCCTAAAGCACTATCAACTAGGCGTTAACTGAATCGCGCTGCGCGCCCTTTCGGCGAACAAACAAACGATCCAATGCCCAGTCACCTGGACCCATCAATGCCAGGGCAGCCGCACCTGCACCCAGTGCGAGGACTAGTTCAAAACCGCCCTCAGCAACAAAAACGCCGCCTTGGGCGTGAACCAAAACAATGGCGCCAAACATATCCAGAGCCAAGAGAGCTCCGAAGATTCGAGTTGCGATACCAAGAATCAACGCAATACCACCAACGAGTTCCAAGGTTGCTACGACAGGCGCGGCAAGGTTTGCCACCGGGACACCCATCTCGGTGAAGCTGGCAGCGGTTCCCGCAATGGTGAATTGTGAGAATTTCTGCCATCCGTGAGCTGCGAAAAGGAAACCGATTGCCAGGCGCAAGACGATCTGCGCCGAGGCAAGCAAACGGTGATTATTTTCCAACGTGGTCATGGTCTAGCTCCTAAATAGAGACTTCCGGCCAGGGGTTCCAGCTCGTTTTCCTACCCCACACTATTCACATTAACTTGAACCTTCAAGCACATTGACGTCAAAAGTCAGTAAGCTTCCTCACGCAAAAAGCCGTACTGCCCGTGCCCAGAAAACCCTGGAACGGACAGTACGGCTTAAGAAAAACTGAAGTTAGAGGCTAGAGGACCTTGGAAAGGAAGTCACGGGTGCGTTCTTGCTGAGGGTTACCAAAGAGTTGCTCAGGCTCCCCCTGCTCGCAGACGACACCATCAGCCATAAAGATCACGCGATCCCCTACTTCACGAGCAAAGCCCATTTCGTGAGTCACCAGGACCATGGTCATGCCGGACTCGGCCAACTCCTTAATAACCTGCAGCACCTCACCGACCATCTCCGGGTCAAGAGCACTGGTGGCCTCATCAAAGAGCATGATGCCAGGAGCCATAGCCAAGGCACGGGCAATCGCCACGCGTTGTTTCTGGCCACCGGACAATGAGACCGGCCGAGCATCTGCTTTATCGCGCAGGCCAACGCGCTCCAGCAGCTCTAGGGCACGTTCACGGGCCTGAGCCTTGTTCATCTTCTTTAGTTCCACCGGGGCGAGCATGATGTTCTCGGCGACGGACATGTGTGGGAAGAGGTTAAAGTGCTGGAACACCATGCCCACGTGACGACGGACTTCATTGATATCCACCTTGGGGTCGGTGACATCAAAACCGTCAACGACCACCTTGCCGGAGGTGATATCTTCCAACTTGTTCAGGCACCGCAACAGGGTGGATTTACCGGATCCCGAAGGCCCGATCACACATACCACTTCGCCTTCACGGATATCGATATCAATACCCTTGAGGACGTTATTGGAGCCGAATGACTTGTGCAGGTCTTTGACCTGAATTTTCACCTCGGAGCTTTTGACAGTTTCAGTGCTCATTTGTTGAACCTCCGATCGGCGTAGTTAGCCAGCTTGGTTAGGGCCATGATGGCGATGAAGTAAATGACACCCACAATAAGCAGGGTTTCGGTGACGCGGAAGTTCGCTGCGTAGATCTGCTGACCTTGGTAGAGCAGTTCGCCAAAGCCGATGGCCAATAGAAGCGACGAGTCTTTCAGGCTGATGATCAACTGGTTGATCAGCGACGGAGTCATCATCTTGAAGGCCTGAGGAACCACGACCTTCTGCATCGACTTTCCGTAGCCCAGACCCAGCGAGCGCGAAGCTTCAAGCTGTCCTGGATCCACCGACTGGATACCACCGCGCACAATTTCGGCAACATAGGCGCCAGCGTTCAGTGACAGGGTCAAAACACCCGCGGTCCACACGCTGATATCAACGTGCAACAGCTGTGGCAGGCCGAAGTAGAACATGAACGCCCACAGCAGCAATGGGGTACCGCGGAAGATGTTCACGAAGGTCGTAGCAATACCGCGCAATACGATGTTGCTGGAGATCTTCATGAAGCCGAAGAGCAAGCCCAAGACCATAGCAATGGCAAAGGAGATCGCGGTGACTAGCAGGGTGTGCCACAAACCGCTCATCAACGCTGGGAAGGACTTCACTACGAGGTCAAAGAAGTTACTCGGTACTGCAGCGCTTGGATCTGCGAGATACTCATCGAGGATCTTCTGATACTCGCCGCTTGCCTTCAACTCGGCTAGGCCGTCATTAAAAGCCGCCAGCAGAGCAGTATTTTCGCCCTTATTGACTGCAAAGCCGTAGGATCCGCCGGGAACCTTATCGGTCACGGTCTTCAGCCCATTGCCCTGCGCAATGCCATAGGCCAGCACCGGATAGTCATCGAATACTGCCACGGCTGAACCGGCCTTGACTGACTCGTACATCGTTGCCGACTGATCTAGCGACTTGACAGTGAACCCATATTCCTTAGAAATGGACTTCGCGTAGGTTTCACCTTCGGAGCCAGTTTTAGCTACTACCGTCTTGCCATCAAGATCTTCATAGCTTTTGACGTCCTCATTATTTTGGGCCACGGCCATCTGAACGCCGGACTCGAAGTAAGGCTCGGAGAAATCATAAATTGTTTTACGTTCATCGGTGATCGACATGCCTGCGATCACGCCGTCCACCTGGTTAGCCGACAAGGCAGCCAGGGCAGCGCTAAAACCGAGCGAGCGGACTTCAACCTTGAAACCCTGATCTTCGGCAATCGCGTTCAGAATATCCATGTCGATACCGGTCAGTTCCCCATCCTTGCGGAATTCGAAGGGGGCGAAGGTGGTATCGGTACCAATAACGTAGGTCTGACCTTCGACGCTTTCACTGCCTTGGGCCATTGCAGATGGTGCGCCAACAACCAGGGCCATCAGGCCAATGGCTGCGGCGGCAACCCATCGCCTCAGGCGCCCGGTGGGGGCAACTCTTTGTTTCTTTTCCACTGATGATCGCTTTCTCGTGCTGAAGGGCGAGTGGCCCAAGCTGCAGATAGGTTCCTATTCCAGCAAGCCTAAGCGCAATAAAGTCTAGCCGGAACCCTTTGTCCCTCGTTGCCACAGGTTTTCAGTTTTGGATCTGGCGAATCTGTCCGCGCTGAGCATAGCTTGTGCCCAATAGCTTCAGAGGTGAGATTGAATAGGGTTATGACTGAACCATCGTTGACCGCTAATCCACCGCGCGCCGTGCAGCGTCCGACTACTCGCAGCTTCCATGATGATGATTTCATCGACAACTATGAGTGGCTCCGCGAAAAGTCCAGCCCTGAGGTGATCGACCATCTTAAAGCCGAAAATGAGTTCACCGATGCAGTCACCGCCAACCAGCAACCCTTGCGCGATGAACTTTTCAACGAGATCAAGAAACGTACAGTAGAGACCGATCTGTCGGTTCCAGTACGTCGCCGTGGCTGGTGGTATTTCACCCGTTCTGCCGAGGGCAAACCCTATACGGTGCAGTGCCGAGTCAAAGCAAGCGATTCCTCGGATCTGGTGGCCGATTGGACCCCACCGGTCATCGACCCGGAACACAGCTTGCCTGCCGAAGAAGTTTTGCTCGATGGAAATGCACTGGCCGAGGGCCAACCATTCTTCTCTTTGGGTGGCATGGCGCTGAACGAAGAAGCGAACCTGCTGGCCTACTGTGTGGACAACGCCGGCGACGAACGCTTCACCCTGTACATCAAGGATTTGAACACCGGGGAACTATTACCTGATGTCATTGAAGGCGTTTTTTATGGGCTTGCCTTCTCCCCTGATTCATCGACTGTTTTCTATACAGTTGTCGACGAGACCTGGCGCCCACATCAGATTCGCGCGCACCGCCTCGGTACCGATGCTTCCCAGGATCAACTGGTCTTTGAAGAAAACGACCCCGGAATGTGGTTGGGCTTCGAGCTGAGTCCGGACCGCAAGGCTTTGATGATATCCAGCGGCAACTCTGAATACTCAGAATCCAGCATGCTCGATCTGGTGGCGCAAGACGCTGAAGTAACCCTGTTGGTTCCCCGTACTTTGCGAGTGTTGCACGGTATTGACCTCATGCCGGGGACCGATCAAGCGCTCATTACCCACGATTACCAGGCACCGAACAACATGGTTTCGCTGGCCTCCTTGAATCAGCTAGGGCAGCACACCACACCCGAACAGTGGAAGACGGTGGTGGCCCATGAAAACACCGTCAAGGTTGAAGGCACCGTGCTCAGCGGTTCCCACGTGATCCTTTCGGTCCGTCGAGACACCTGCGAACGCGTCCAGATACTGCCACTTGAAGGGTTGGGCACGGAGCAGCAGGCTTCGGTCATCGAGCCAGAGTTTGATGATGAGCTGTTCACCGCTTCACCTACCTTCGCTGAACCTGATGCACCACTGATCCGCATTAGCTACACCGCGGACTTCACGCCAGCTCGCGTCTACGACCTGTGGTTGGAAGATCAGTCATTGGTGCTACGCAAGCAAACGCCAGTCAACGATTACGATGCGTCGAAGTACGTGTCTACCCGCGAATGGGCCACGGCCGCCGATGGGACCAAGATTCCTCTGACCATCATGCGCCGTGCGGATCTGGATACCTCGGTGCCACAACCGGTCTTGATTTACGGATATGGTTCCTACGAAGCTTCAATGGATCCGGGCTTCGGCATTCCTCGTTTGAGCGTGCTGGATCGTGGTGTGGTGTTTGTGATTGCGCATGTGCGCGGTGGCGGCGAATTGGGCCGCGACTGGTACCTACAGGGCAAGAAGCTGCACAAGAAAAACACTTTCACCGATTTCATCGATTCCACCCAGTATTTGATTGACGCCGGATGGGCTGATCCACACCGCATTGTTGCTCTTGGCGGATCTGCCGGTGGACTACTGATGGGCGCCATCGCGAATATGGCACCGCAGCTGTACACCGCGATCATCGCCCAGGTTCCCTTCGTTGACGCACTGACGTCAATCTTGGATCCTGAGCTTCCCCTATCCGCCTTGGAATGGGAAGAATGGGGTAATCCCATTGAAAGCAAGGAAGTCTATGACTACATGAAGTCCTACTCTCCTTATGAGAATGTCACGGCCCAGGCCTACCCCAAGATCGCTGCGGTGACTTCATTGAATGACACTCGCGTGCTCTATGTCGAGCCAGCCAAGTGGGTGGCCAAGCTGCGCGAAGTGGGCACCGGGAATGCGCCGATTGTGCTCAAGACCGAGATGGACGGTGGCCACGGTGGAGCTTCAGGCCGCTACGAATCGTGGAAGTCACGGGCGTGGGATTACGCCTTTGCCTTAGATGCTTTGGGCTGCACCAAACTCATTTAGCCGAAAACAGGAGGAGCGGCCATGCGCCACATCAATATCAAGGACTACCGTAACGATCCGTCGGTACGCCAGTTATTGGTGCTGGCCGCCGATCCTGTGGGCATCCAAGGACTCGAAGACCTGCTCGATGAATGTCAGAACCTTCAGGTACTGGCTCATTTCACCGAGGATGAATCCATCACGGCCCTGGCCGCTTTTCGGCCCAACGACCGATATTCGCTCTGTCTGGAGTATCTTGCAGTACTTCCTGAATTCCAGCAGCGGGGCTTGGGACGTGCCTTGGTCAACGAATTACGCACGGTGCACCGCAAAAGCGTGTGGGCCACCACGGACGATGATGCCATCGATTTTTATCGCTCCTTGGGCTGCGTCATCTCATCTGGCCCCGAAGATCCACGGTGGCCCGGAATTTCACGTTATCTGTGCACGCTGCCCTATCTTCCATTATTGACCAGCCAGCCGGACGAAGATCCCGAGTATGAGGCAGTTGGTGGTCAACTGATGCGGGGAAAAATTATCCTTGAGGATCCTTCTGAGAGCTGGCCACAGGAGTTCAACTTGCTCGCAGAAACGATCAGGGCTGCACTTGGCCCGGCCGCCATGGCCATCGAGCATACTGGTTCCACCTCAGTCCCCGGTCTTGCAGCCAAACCCATTATTGATATTGCCTTACTGGTACTAGATGCCAACGACGAAGCCAGCTACGTTCCCGCACTGGAAAAATCGGGGCTAGTGTTTTGGCATCGCGAGCCCGGTTGGTATGCACATCGCATGTTCAAGCCACGGGCTGAGCATGATCGTATGGATGCCAATATCCATGTGTTTTCGGTTGGTAGCCCAGAATATTTACGCATGATGCTCTTTCGCGAGCACCTACGTACCGACGCTGCAGATCGTATGGCGTATGCCCGTATCAAGCGTCATGCAGCCGCCCAGTTATTACGTGAGCAGGGCGAAGATGGTCTCGTCATGGATTACAACCGGGTCAAGGAACCCTTCATTCTTCAGCTGCACCGAAAGCTCTTCGGCCACTAGTCTGCACTTCTTCTTCGCAACAGAGTGTTGTTTAGCATTTCAAAACTTGACTTAGCTCACATTATGTTATTACCTAATGATCGTTCGGTAAATAAATCGGCGAAGGACAATGATGACCAAAGCACAAGTAGAAGAACCAGTACCGCACGCCATTCTCCGTAATGACTACGCCACCCAGTGGATGGGCATCAATGTCATCGAAGTACGTGACGGGCACGCTGTCATCACCATGGAGCTGCGCCCCGAAATGCTCAACGGTTTCGGCATTGGACACGGCGGAATGATCTTCGCCCTCGCCGATACCGCCTTCGCGTTAAGTTGCAATCCAGTAGAAGGTTCCGAGCAGAACATCACCGTCGCCTCCGGCGCAGACATCAACTTCCTACGGCCGGCAATTCCAGGACGAACGCTCACCGCCACCGGTAAACGAGTCTCGCAACAAGGACGTAGCGGGGTTTATGACATTACCGTGACCCAAGAATCACCCGAGGGCACCACCGAAGTCGTGGCTGAATTCCGCGGCCGATCCCGCACCGTTCCCAAGCCCCAGTAGCGCCTACTCTTCAGTTCACTCCACACGAAAGTTTCACCATGTCCCAGACTTCCAGCCGCGATTCCCTTCCTAATCCGCTTGATCCCGAAGAGACCATGAGTCGTGATCAGATCGAAGCTATTCAGCTTGAACGGCTCAAGGAAACTCTGCACCACGCCTACACCAACGTTCCGTATTACAAAGAAAAATACGATGCTGCTGGGGTTCACCCACAGGACCTGAAGGAACTGAGCGACCTTGCTCTCTTCCCCTTCACCGACAAAGAAGACCTGCGTAAGAACTACCCCTTCGGAATGTTCGCTGTCCCCCAGCATGAAATCTCAAGGATCCACGCGTCTTCAGGCACTACCGGACAGCCAACAGTCGTGGGCTATACCCAGCAGGACTTGGCAGACTGGGCCAAGCTCGGAGCAAGATGCTTGCGCCTATCTGGAGTGAAGCCAGGCTGGAAAGTTCACAATGCCTACGGCTACGGGCTCTTCACTGGAGGTCTGGGTGCCCACGCGGCCGCCGAGCGTTTAGGAGCCACGGTGATCCCGATGTCCGGAGGCCAAACGGATAAGCAGATTTCACTGATCCAAGACTTCGCACCGGATGCGATTCTGTGCACGCCTACCTACCTGTTGACCATCGGAGATGCGATGCAGCGTAAAGGATTAGATCCGCGCAGCACCTCGCTGAAGGTCGCAGTCCTAGGCGCTGAACCGTGGACCGAGGAAATGCGTCACGAGCTCGAAGAGATGTTCAACATCGATGCCTGCGACATTTATGGTCTCTCAGAGGTCATGGGCCCAGGCGTTGCTGGTGAATCTAACGAGCGCAAAGACGGTAGCCACATCTGGGAAGATCATTTCCGCCCAGAAATCATTGATGCCTTTGACTCCAGCAAGGTATTGGGCGACGGTGAACACGGAGAGCTGGTCTTCACCTCGTTGACCAAGCAGGCTCTACCGATTATCCGTTACCGCACCCACGACTTGACTCGTCTCCTGCCTGGCAGTGTTCGACCGGGCCACCGTCGTATGGGACGTATTACCGGACGCAGTGATGACATGATCATTCTGCGCGGAGTTAACCTCTTCCCTAGCCAGATCGAAGAACTCATCTTGAAGGTTCCAGGCCTCTCCCCTCACTTCCAGCTGATTCTCACGCGTCCAGACCGCATGGACCAGTTGGCAGTAAAGGTTGAGCGACGTTCGGATGCTACCGCTGAGCAGGCAGCACGTGCCGGCAAGGAATTGGCCAAACTGATCAAGATCCACATTGGTTCTTCCTGCGCCATCGATGTTGTAGAGCCAGAGTCACTCGAACGTTCCATGGGTAAACTCAAGCGCATCTATGACCTACGTAACCAGTAATATCCTCAGGGACATGGAATAATCGATTCATCATGGACACAACCGACATTGCTAGTCGCCCAGTAAAACGCGGGCGCCCCGGGTACGATCAGGAAACCGTACTAAGAATTGCCGTCGAGGCTTTTAATGAATACGGCTACGACGCGACCTCAATGGGCAAGCTCGCCGACCGATTGGGCATTAGCAAGTCCGCGATTTATCACCATGTTCCTTCAAAAGAGGATTTACTACGTCTGGCCTTAGATGAAGCACTGTTTCCACTGGAAGCGGTCATTAGCGAAGTACGCACACACGCAGGTAGTGCCGATGAACGTTTGGAATTTTTCTTACGTTCGACCATCCGCATTCTGATCGACAAGCGCCCTTATGTGACCTTGTTGTTGCGCCTGCGCGGTAATACCGAGTTGGAACGCGATGCGTTGCAACGCCGTCGTGCGATGGACCGTCAGCTGGCGGAATTGGTCACTGCCGCGCAAAGCGACGGCAAACTGCGAGACGACCTAGAACCGCGCTCGACCGCTCGTTTGCTGTTCGGCATGATCAACTCGGTGGTGGATTGGTATCGTGTTGATGGCCCGATCGAAGCTTCGTCGCTGGAAAACCAGGCGGTATCGCTACTCTTTGATGGTCTGCATACCGTAGCGAAGTAGGAAATCTTAGATAGTCACTGATGGGCCCTCTGTTCGATGAACAGAGAGCCCATTGGTCTTCAACCGATAAATATCTAACACCATGTGGTGCATGCAACCTTGGGGAATTCACGTACTCACAGGTTTCACCGCTAGCATCTAAGGGGTGCCTTGTGCACCTGTCGTTGCCAATCAATCGAGTGAAGAGCACCGTGGATTCCATCTTAGAAACCCTGTTCATGGCTACTGCGGACGGCGGTAGTTCCTACGTTCAGATCCTGCTGTCTGCCGCTAGCATGTTGTTAGTTTTCGTCTCCGCAATTTTGCTTGCGCATCGCAATGATCTGGGCTGGTGGACTCTGATCCTCTCGGTATTTGTCGGCCCGATGATCTCGGCCTTGCAGTACGATCTGATGGGTTTGATCTACGCGATCCCACTGTTGTTGCTCCCTATATTTGGGCTTTGGCGGTTCTCGCAGTTCAAACTTCGCGGCAAGTTCACCCGTGAGGTGACCAAAACATCTGTGACCCTTTGGTCTGGAATCGGCATGGTCGTGGGTTTGATCTTGCTTGTCGCCCTTCGCTTTGGCCCATTCCTGTTCAACTCTGGTTTCCTCTCCGCAACGCCTGAAGTCTGGGTCATGTACTTTGCGGACGCAGCCATTTTTGCTTCCTTCGTCATGGTTGCCCGCGGCGTTCGCGAAGGCTGGTTGCTACTGGCTGTGGCAGCCATCGCCGATTTGGTGGTTTACTTTCTGATTTCACCAATGCTTGGCATGCTGGGCCTGTATGTCTTTATTGCTTTGTCCGCGCTCTACGGCTACTTCCTGTGGCGCAATTTGCCGGTGGCAGGAAGCGAAATCGAAGAAGTAGAGCTGAGCGAGGAAGAGCTGGCACTGCAAAAAGCTAAGCAGGCAACCTTGGATAAGTTGAACACCAAAACCGAAAACTAATTCAGTGCAAAAAGTGTTCCCGACATTGTGCCGGGAACACTTTTTTGTTGCCTAGTTACGCCAGCTGTCAGCCAACTTGAGCGATCCATCGGCTTTCACTGTGGCGGTGCGATTGCTTCCCGATTCCCACACGGTGTTGCCGCTTTGGTCATATTTGACGTACTTGTATTCAAATTGGGTTCCGGCCGGCAGATCAACCGTCCCAGTCCAGCTGGGGTAATTCTTGGCAGATAACTGAACTGCCTTAGCTGGATTCCAACTTCCAAGTTCTGGCTGATTGCCAACGATGCGGATGTTCTGCCCCATGACGGTTTCAGCGGTCACTGCCACGCTAACATCGGCTGAGTCATCAGTCGGATCCGGAGTTTCCGTCCCACCACCGGAGCCATCGGAGAGAGCGCCGACGTGTAATGCAAGAGCACCGTAGGCTGGCAGGGTCGCGGTGAATTTTCCGTCGGCACCGACGGTAATAGTCTTCGAGCAATCCCCATCAGCAACCACATCGCAATAGGTTCCTGCCGCCAGGGAGCTGGTGTATTCGTGGGTGGTGGCAGACCCAGTGTTATTGATGGCTACGAATCCCTTATTTCCTCGGCCGTAGGCGATTTGGTTGCTCCCGTCATCCCACCAGTTGCCAACCGCGGCATCTCCTACAGCATTATTGAATCCAACCATGCCGGTAATTTCGTCCTGGCGCTGCTCGCAGGTCCATGAGGAAGAATCGCAGTTTGCGTTTGGCACGAAAGCATCGCTCGCACCAGGTGCACCGGCTTCCTTGTCGGTGAAGGTGAAGCCTGAGTACACGGTGGGCGACCCATATGGCCACGAGAGCATAAAGACGTTGGCCAACAGGTACTTGGCACCCCATTTATAATTCATGGACTCGCCATTACGTTCGGTGTCGTGGTTGGTCACAAAGACCCCGGCACGGTCGCTGGCGAGTTTGCCGTCAGCGATAAAGCGTAGGTTGGCGATCTGCGCGTCAAAATCATGCTTGAGCTGGCGGGCATAGTCGAACTCATGCGAGTCACCACTGCCAAGATATTCGGTTTCTTGGATTGGTTCTCCGGACGCTCCGATCACTTCATGCACCCAGAAGACGCCCGGGTTTTTCATCTTGGACTTGATGGCTTCGAGATCCGTTGCTGGAATGTGTTTTGAAGCATCGATGCGGAATCCTGAGACTCCGAGCGAAACGAGATCATCCAGGTAATCGGCGATGTTCTGTTGAACGTAGCTGCTTGAGGTCTTGAGGTCCTGTAGGCCCACGAGACGGCAGTTCTGCACCTGCCAACGGTCAGAATAGTTGGAAATGTTGGTGCGGCAGTCGTTAAAGTCTTGTGCCGAATACTCTGGAAAATTGTCATCTGAAAAAGGTGAGCCAGCGGTTCCGGTTCCCGACTGTCCAGCACCGGTCATGTGGTTGACCACTGCGTCAGCGATGACCTTGACCCCTGCATCATTGCAGCTTTTGACCATGGCGGAGAACTCTTCACGGTTACCCAGCTTTGAATCAATCTTGTAGCTGACCGGTTGGTACGAGGTCCACCATGCTGTGCCGCGCAAGTGCTCGGCCGGAGGGGAAACCTGCACGTACCCATAGCCTGCGGGCGCGATGGAGGACTTACACTCTTGCGCAACTGAATTCCAGTTCCACTGGAATAGATTGAGGATAACGTCTTTCCCGTCATTGGACGGAGTGGCAGCCTGGGCTGGTGCAGAGAACAGCGGGGCCGCAAGCAAAGCCAGGGAGGCTCCCAAAGCTGCGGCCGGTTTGGCAATCCTTGTACCTTTTCGTCGTTGTGTTGGGTTAGCACGCGATGACAAGAGTCCCACAAAAAATCTCCTTCGATGTGATGATTGGGTTGCGATCGAACGACGCGACTGCGTCGATATCGCTCAACCACACGCTCCCCATTAACGTGTGACCTGCGACATAACTGTAAACGCTTTCTTAGGGCAAGCCAACAAGTAAATTTCTGTAAATACTTTGAATCCGCGAATCTACACGTCTATATCAACGAAATAATTTTCGAAATCTCGAAAAACGCGACAGAAATGGAAACGCTTCCATCATGTTTTGATGAGAAGAAATGCTGCTCGGAACATAAGAAAGGGTGGATACCGCATGCGGTATCCACCCTCGAAAGGACTATCGATTAGCTCTGAAAGTTGGCGTAGGTGATGTCCTCTTTCTCCACCAGGGTCAAGACATCATAGGTTGCAACAGTCTCGCCATGCTGGTTATGCAAGATGGCATCCCAAGCGACTTCACCATACTCGTCGGTGACACGAGGCGTGATCTTCTTGGCCGTGAGTGTCACGCGAATCGAGTCTCCTGCGGCCACAGGAGTTATGAAGCGCAAGGACTCTAAACCATAGTTGGCCAAGACCGGCCCCGGAGCTGGCTCAACGAACAGGCCAGCTGCCCAAGACACCAAGAGGTAGCCGTGAGCAACGATACCAGGGAAGAACGGATTAGCTTCTGCGGCCTTAGCATCGGTATGCGCATAGAACGTATCACCGGTCTTCTGTGCGAATTCGCTGATGTCCTCCAGATTCACAGTACGTAAGTCCGAGGCATAGCCATCGCCCACACGCAATTCGGCCAGTGGCTTCCGGAATGGGTGAGTGTATTGCGCTTCTCCACCGAATTCTTCGCAACCTGCCAAACGCTGCTCGGCCCCCGTATGCCAAACCCCGCTGAGCGCCGTCAACATGTTGGGTGAGCCCTGCACGGCGGTTCGCTGCATGTGGTGCTTAACCGATCGAATTCCGCCTAGTTCTTCACCACCGCCGGCTCGACCTGGACCGCCATGGACCAGATGAGGCACCGGCGAGCCATGACCGGTCGTCGAACGAGCGGTCTCTCGATTGAGGATGTGCACGCGACCATGGTGGGCAGCAATACCCAAGGAGAGCTCGCGCACGCTTTCAGCGTTATTACTGCACACGGTGGCGACCAATGAACCGGAGCCCATTGCGGCAAGTTCCACTGCTTCCTCAAGGTTCGCGTAACCGATCACGGAACTGACTGGTCCGAAGGCTTCGCGGGAGTGCACGAGTGGATTACGTGCATCTGCCCAGCGAAGAACAACGGGAGACATAAACGCGCCTGACTCCGCCACGGCGTCTTTTTCAGGAGCCACGCGTACCGCAGGGGCATCCAGACGACCATAGGCCAGCTCGCCACCGGCTTCGATCATGTCTTGAACCGCCGAGCGTACATCCGCCAGTTGTTCCAAAGATGCCAGCGCACCCATGTTTACGCCATCAACACGTGGATCACCAATGACTACTCGCTCGTCAAGGCGTTTTCCGATAGCAGCGATGACTGGCTCAACCAGCTCAGCAGGGACGATATTTCGACGGATAGCAGTACATTTCTGGCCAGCTTTAGAGGTCATCTCGGTCACCACGACTTTGACGAAGGCCTCAAATTCTGGGCTGCCTTCCACGGCGTCCGGTGCCAGAATTGCAGCGTTGAGCGAGTCAGTTTCTGCCGCGAAATTCACTCCCCCATCAATGACGTTTGGATGAGACTTGAGCTTACTGGCGGTGGCGGCCGAACCCGTAAAGGCGAACATGTCGCGATAGTCCAGGTGATCCATGAGGTCTCGGGCAGAGCCGGAAAGTAACTGCAAGGACCCCTCTGGAAGAATTCCAGATTCAAGCATGAGTCGGACGGTAGCCTCGGTGAGGTAGCCCGTTGGAGTAGCCGGCTTCACGATGGTTGGTACGCCGGCAATAAAGGCTGGGGCAAATTTTTCGAGCATGCCCCAGACAGGGAAGTTAAAAGCGTTGACCTGAACCACAACACCACTCATTGCGGTGTAGATGTGGGTGCCCACAAATGAGCCGTCCTTGCTCAATGGCTCACTGGGTCCATCGAGGATGACATTGCTATTGGGTAGTTCGCGACGACCTTTGGAAGAAAAAGTGAATAGCACGCCGATGCCACCATCAATATCCACCATGGAGTCGATTTTGGTAGCGCCAGTCTTGAAAGAGATCTCGTAGAGATCTTTGCGTCGTTCATTCAGATACAGCGCTAGCTCCTTGAGCTTGAGCGCACGCTCATGCAATGAAAGCTTAGCTAGTTCTTGTTGCCCGGTGCTTCGGCCATAGTTCACGGCGGCCGCGACATCTAATTTGTCGCTAGTAACTGTGGCAAGTAGTTCGCCGGTATTAGCATCTCGGACTTCTGTTCCGCCCTCGGTGGCGGGGGTCCACCATTGTCCTGCGATGAAGCTTGGGACTACGCTGATCTGTTTTGTCGACATTGACACAATTCCTTCCTGAACGGTCGGTCAGTATTACCGTTAACCTTATCAGCAAGATCGTGACGGAGGACACCCAAACCTTCCCCAGCGTAATTTTCGCGCCTAGCGCCATTCAAAAGTTATGGAGATAGGGCAGGAATACATCAACTACTCTTGGTCAGCGAACGCAACCGCTCAATGGCATGCTCACTCATCCCCTGGCCTAGCAGGTACGAACTCGCTGTTCCGATCCAGTCGCAAAATTCCCCAAGCGCCGCGGCACGATCGCAAATAATTGCCTGCAGCTCATCCTCCTGCTGGTAACTCTCGTAGGGATGCTTTCGTGGCGAAACTCGGTGCCATTCGTTAATGCCCCGCACGGCCAACTCGTCATGCGCCAAGATCTGATCCCTACGTCCAGCAAGGTCAAGTAAGAGTGTGGCAATGAGCCCGGAGCGATCGCGCCCTGCGGAGCAGTGGATGACAGTAGAGCCTTGGGAGTCCGCTAAGTTCTCAAATACTGCACGCACGTGCCCGCCGAACTCCTCACAAACCAGTTGGTACATGCCCGTGTGGTTCATATAAGGCACCGCGATAGCTTCAAATCGTGGATTACCAGCGGTTTCCAGCGGAAGGTTAACCAGCTCTATGCCAGCCAAGCTGACTGCGGGTACCGCAGGGTCATATTCGCGCCGGCGAATCTCCTGAGGGTTACGTAGGTCAACCACCTTGGTAATACCGTCCTCGCGCATGCGCTCCCAGCCTGAAGCGCTGACCCATTCATGACGGCCCATGCGGTAAAAAGCGCCGCAGATATGTCGTGCGTTGACAGCCCCTGCCCACGACAAGTCTCCGGATTGCTTTTGATAGTTCACCATTTGGCCCATAGACCCATTGCAACACACCAATTCTCTAATGTAGAGTTACAGCCATTGGCAAATGTCAATCAGTCTATTGAAGGAGGGGTAACGATGAATGTTTACCGCCGTTCCCAGTCACGTATCTCCCTTTCAAAGGACTTCCCCCAATGCATTTTCCAGCTGGAGAAAAATCCACCAGCGCACAGCTGATCACTTCTGACTTCGCTGACAACGACAGTCAACTCAAATTCCTCAAGCGTAAGCCGGTTTGGAAAGAGTCTGCTCCCGATGAGCCTTCTGCCGGCCAACGGTACTCCACCTGGCCATTCGTAGAGAAAGGTTTGCGCGGTCCGCAACCCTACCCGGTGTGGTTGATCGAGGATGCAGCGGCCATTGACACCGAGTTAGGCATCCTCAAGACGGGCAAAGAGGGCGATGTCTTTTTGCTTGAGCGGGCCACTGCCGAACGCAAGAGCCTACTGGCCGCCAAACGCTATCGTTCTCGCGAGCATCTACAATTTAGCCGCTCGCAAGCCTATAGTGATGGTCGCTCGGCCCGGCGATCCCGCGATAATCGAGCTATCCGCAATAATTCCACGTATGGTCGGGACATCGCCGCGCTCCAGTGGGCCAATGCGGAATGGACGTACCTGTTGCGGTGTTACGCCGCGGGCATTCCCGTCCCGTACCCGGTGCAGATTGATGGCACCGAAATCTTGATGGAGTTCATTGCTGACCCGGATAATCCATTAACCGCAGCGCCACGCCTTCAACAGCTCTCGCGCTTTGACCCACGCCTACCGTCACTGTGGGAACAGCTCATCGAAGCCTTGGAAAAGTTCGCTCGCTTGGGTGTGGCGCACGGTGACCTCTCTGCCTACAACCTTTTGGTTTCCGGCGAGCGCTTGGTCGTCATTGATGTACCGCAGTGTGTCGATCTGGCCGGCAACCCGCAAGGAATGGACTTCCTTCATCGCGATTGTGTGAACCTGTGTGATTGGTTCGCCTCCAAGGGGCTATCCAACGATCCTGATGAGCTCTTTGCTTACCTTCTAGGGCACCTGTTCTTGTAGCTCAACGCAGGACAGTCCCCGTCGGAACCTTTGCCCCGACGGGGACTGCCATATTGGTGGCAGGCTACCTGCGATTTACCAGGAGTAGAACCCTTGACCGCTCTTACGGCCTAATTCGCCTTGGGCCACCATGTCTTTGAGGATCTGTGGTGGTGCGAACCGATCCCCCAAGGTCTCATGAAGATATTCGGCAATTCCCAGACGCACATCTAATCCGACAATATCGGTGGTTTTCAGTGGGCCTGTCGGATGCTTATATCCGAGCACCATGGCGTTATCGATATCTTCAGCCGAGGCGACACCTTCTTCCACCATGCGCATGGCTTCCAATGCGATAGCCACCCCCAAACGCGAAGAAGCAAAGCCTGGAGCATCGTTAACCACCACAGCGGTTTTGCCTAAGGCCTGAACCCAACCGCGCGATGCTTCGACCAGGTTTTCGTCGGTCTGTTCACCGATAACCACTTCAATAAGCGTTGACGCCGGCACCGGGTTGAAGAAATGCAGTCCTAGGAACTTACCCGGTCGCGTTAATTCTTTAGCCAACCCGCTGACCGAGAGTGAGGAAGTATTTGATGCCAGCACAGCATCGGGATCCAGCACCTTTTCTACGGCCTGAAGCGAGGAAACTTTCAGCTCCCAAATTTCTGGCACTGCTTCAATCACCAGTTGCGCGGTAGCGAACTGCGCGTAATCCATACTGACCGAGAAACGCTGCATCAGCTGATCTTTGGACTCGCTGACCACGGCACGCGCGATGGACTTGTCCACGGACTCAGAAACGCGCTCGTACGCAGCTTGTGCGGAGGCTTCGTCTCGTTCAACGACCACAACGGTACTGCCACTGATGAGTAGCGCGTGGGCGATGCCGGCACCCATGCGGCCACCGCCGAGCACACCACTATTCTGCGGAAGTTGACCTGATGCGATGCTGTCACTTGCATTCATAGTTACTTCTTCTTTCGGTCAAGAAAATCTTGCATGCGGTCAAACTTAGCCTGCGATTCAAAGAGCATTCCTTGCGCAAGGGTGTCGATCACCGGATGGACTTCGCGCGGGGTATGGAATACCGATTTGGTGATCCGAACGGCCAATGGATCTTGTGACGCGATGCGATCTGCCAACGCATTCGCAGCCTGTTCTAGTTCTGCCGCAGGATGCAACTCGGTAATCAGGTTTGCTGCCAAGCACTGTTCACCGGTGAGCACCTTGCCAGCCAAGAGGATTTCCTTGGCCAAGGGCTCACCCACGAGCTCTTTGAGCCTCCAGGTTGCCCCAGCTGCCGCCATGATGCCCAGGTTGGTTTCGGGGTTACCCATGCGCAATTCTGGGGTACCAATACGGAAGTCTGCCGCGTAAGCCAGCTCGGCACCACCACCCAGAGCGAACCCGTCGAGAGCTGCGATCACCGGCATAGGTAGTTTGGCGATACGGTCAAAAATCCCGGAATTGATTCCGGCGAGCGCGTCATCACGGCGACGCTCACGTAACTGTGAAATATCCGCTCCGGAGGCAAAGATTCCCTTAGCGCCCTTTGGATTCTGATCGCTGGGTGCTTGGCTGGCAGTCCCTGCCAAGATCAGAATTTTCGGATTCTTTTCTAGATAACTACATACGGCATGCAGCTCATCGACCATGGATTGGTCTATGGCATTTCGCACCTCGGGACGATGCAACCGAATCCACAGCCGGTCCTCGGTTTCACTGGCAAGAAGCGTTTGGAACTCGGTCTCGAAACTCGCCATCTTTAGGCCCCTTCCAGCAAGATGGCAGATCCCTGCCCAACGCCAACACACATGGTAGCCACGCCGAGCTTACGCTCTACCGTTGCCAGCTCACGTTCCATCCGGCCCAGCAGCGTAATGACAATTCGGGAGCCGCTTGATCCCAAAGGATGTCCTAGCGCAATCGCTCCACCGTCGCGGTTCACGATCTGTGGGTCCACCCCAAGTTCACGGATGCTGGCCAGGGATTGGCTTGCAAAGGCTTCATTGATCTCCATAGCTCCGAGCTCACCGATCTTTAGCCCGGCACGATCAAGAACCTTGTTAGTGGCCGGCACCGGCCCCATACCCATGATCTCTGGTTCCAGACCTGCAGTCTGTCCATCAATAATTCGGGCGCGAGCGTTCAAGGAGTACTTCTTCAATGCTCGTTCGGAGACCACCAGGATGGCCGAAGCCCCGTCATTGAGCGAGGACGCGTTCCCGGCAGTGACGACTTCACCGCCACGGACGACTGGACGCAGACCGGAGAGCACATCCATGCTGGTTCCCGGACGGGGTCCTTCGTCGGTATCTACGATGGTTTCGCCCTTTCGGTGCTTAACTGTCACCGGCACAATTTCATCTTTGAACTGTCCGGCCTCGATGGCAGCAATGGCTTTGGCGTGAGAATCAACCGCAAACCGGTCGCAGTCTTCGCGGGAGATTCCGTAAACGCGGGCTACTTCTTCGGCCGTCTCGGGCATGGAGAAGGTCGCTTTGCCATCGCGGGAGAGCTCACCGGAGAGGAATTGTGGATTGGTGAAGCGCCAGCCAATGGAGGTATCGAATACTGCTCCGGGCTTGGCAAAAGCCTTGTCCGGTTTTTCCATGACCCACGGGGCACGAGACATCGACTCCACGCCACCTGCGATCACTACGTCAGCAGCTCCGGCCTTGATCATGTGGCTAGCCATCGTAATGGCACTCATTCCAGAGGCGCACAAACGATTGACGGTAATGCCCGGCACGCTCACCGGCAGACCGGCCAGCAATGAAGCCATGCGAGCCACATTGCGATTCTCTTCACCAGCGCCGTTGGCATTACCGAGAATGACTTCATCAACCGCTGACGGATCGATACCAGATTCTTCGATGAGAGTCCGAATGGTCAGCGCGGCTAGGTCATCGGGGCGCACCGCACTGAGCGCTCCACCGTAGCGTCCTACCGGGGTACGGGTCCCGCCGACGAGATATGCTTCAGTCATTTGTGCTCCTTTGGCCAAAACTGTTCAGTGATCCTCAACACCTAAACTTACCGACCATTCGTTCAATAATAAAGTCGAAGACTACAGGAATTTTCAGATTCTTAGAGATCGGGCGGAAACCGACTAGCATTCATAGGGTGAGTAGCCAGAATAATTCCGCAGTGCCCCAGAAGGTTTCCGATGTCTTTGATCCCGTGCGTTGGCGCGTGGTTGAAGGATTCGATTTCTCCGACATCACCTACCACCGCCAGGTAGAACGTGATGCCCAAGGCAATATCCTGCGTGATCTACCAACGGTGCGCATCGCCTTTGACCGCCCCGAGGTACGCAACGCATTCCGCCCACATACCGTGGATGAGCTTTATCGAGCCATGGATCATGCGCGCATGACGAGCAATGTTGCCACGGTGCTACTCACCGGCAATGGTCCTTCACCCAAAGATGGCGGACACGCGTTCTGCTCAGGAGGAGACCAGCGTATTCGCGGGCGCGACGGCTACCGATATGCCGAGGGTGAGACCCGCGAATCGATCGATCCTGCCCGCGCCGGACGACTGCACATTCTTGAAGTACAGCGCCTGATGCGCACCATGCCGAAGGTCGTCTTGTGCGTCGTCAACGGTTGGGCCGCTGGCGGTGGACACTCCTTGCACGTGGTTTCCGACCTAACGATCGCTTCCAAGGAACACGGAAAGTTCAAGCAGACCGACGCCACCGTAGGTTCTTTTGATGCCGGTTACGGCTCCGCGCTGCTGGCCCGCCAGGTGGGACAGAAGACTGCTCGTGAGATCTTCTTCCTCGCCCGTGAGTACTCCGCAGACGATATGGTCCGCATGGGCGCTGTCAACGAATCGGTGGACCACGAGCGGCTTGAAGAAGTTGCCTTGGAATACGCAGAGGACATCGCCAAGCAGTCCCCACAGGCCATTCGTATGCTGAAGTTCGCCTTCAATCTGGCCGATGATGGGCTCGCTGGACAGCAGGTCTTCGCCGGTGAAGCCACTCGCATGGCCTATATGACCGATGAAGCGGTAGAAGGACGTGACGCGTTCTTAGGCAAACGCGACCCTGACTGGTCCGACTACCCTTACTACTTCTAAGCGACGGCGCCGGCACAAGGACGACTCTATGGACGCACTGCATCAAGAACTGCTTGCCGCATTGGCTAACGTCGCCAATGACAACGGCCCGGCACTGGAAGTTATTGCCGATGACACCACCAGCGCAGGCTGGCGCATTGAGTATCTTCACGACCAAGATCTCCCCGGGTTCGAGAAACCCATGGTCGTGGTACACACCTCAGGATCCACCGGCCGAGCAAAACGCACCGTCTTGAGCGTTCAGGCATTAGCTTCTAGCGCCCAAGCCACCGCAGAATTCCTTGGATTTGAAGGCCAATGGTTACTGGCACTTCCGGTGCATTATGTCGCCGGGCTCAGTGTGCTCACGCGCTCCCTGTTCGCCGGAACCAAACCAGTGATCATGGACCTCAACGGCAGTTTCTCAGCTTCGGCGTTCACCCAAGCTGCCAACGAAATGGTGGAAACCCATCGGCTGACTTCACTGGTCCCCACCCAGTTGGCTCGCCTGCTTGATAGCCCAGACCCGGAAACTCTTCAGGCACTCAAGCGTTTTGATGCCATCCTGCTTGGTGGCGCCCGCGCCAGCAAGGACTTGCTGATACGCGCACGCCACCACGGGCTGAAGATCTTCCAAACCTATGGGTCTTCGGAAACTTCGGGTGGGCTGGTTTATAACGGCACTGCGCTTCCTGGAGTGCAACTGGCAGAACATGACTCACGCATTTGGGTTTCTGGCCCGATGCTGGCCGACGGTTATGCCAATGCTCCCGAAGCCACGGCCGAACACTTTGTCCATAGCGAAGGACGTCGCTGGTACGTGACCGATGATCTGGGCACCGTCGACGGGCAAAGATTAAGTATCGTGGGACGGGTTGATGACGTCATCAATACCGGCGGGGTCAAGCTTTCAGCGTCCAAGATTGAAGGGTTGCTCGAAGAATTCTTCACCCAAACACTTGTCGTTTCAGTACCGGATCCGCAGTGGGGCCAGAGTGTCGGCCTGGCCTATTCGGGCCCTACTAAAACGGACGATGCCTTCGACGCGGTACGCCGAACCTTGGGCAGAGAAGCTGTCCCCAAACATGTGCGCCACTACCCACAAGGCTTGCCCCTGCTTCCTAACGGTAAGTTCGACCGCCGCTTGATCATTGATGAATTAGCGGTTCACGAGTAGTCTCGATTCGCCTTGCCTGCATAATCGCGGGAAACTAGAGGGTACGATTTTTCTTTTGCCCTGAAAGGACTGAAAGTGGCCACACTTTCCCAATGGGTTTCGGGTGCACGACTGCGCACCTTGCCTATCGTCATCGCTCCGGTTGTTATCGGCACCGCGGCCGCATTGGGTGAAACAGGAACCATTCATTGGTTGCGTTTTGTTCTTGCCTTGCTAGTCGGACTGCTACTGCAAATTGGAGTGAACTACTCCAACGACTATTCCGACGGCATCCGCGGTACTGACGATGAGCGCGTTGGGCCGCTGCGTCTGACCGGTTCCAAACTCACCGACCCGAAAAATGTGCGAAACGTAGCCTTTGGTTGCTTTGGTCTTGCCGCAGTGTTCGGTTTGGCTCTGGTCATCATTTCGGCATCGTGGCCACTGTTACTCGTCGGCGTGGCTGCAATTTTCGCCGCATGGGGGTACACCGGAGGCAAGAACCCGTACGGTTACCGAGGACTCGGCGATATTTATGTCTTCATCTTCTTCGGCCTCGTCGCAACCTTGGGTACAACGTTCACCCAGATCAATGAGCTGACGCTGACCTCTCTATGGGGTGCGATTGGTACGGGTCTGATTGGTTGCGCACTGCTGATGGCTAATAACGTGCGTGATATTCCCACTGACAAAGAAGTTGGGAAGATTACTCTTGCAGTTCGCCTCGGGGAAAACAATGCTCGGCTCAGCTACGTTCTGATGCTTGCAATAGCGATCTTGTTGCCACTGTTATCCACTGGAACTTTCCCCTGGCTATGGCTGGTACTAATTACGTTCGTCCCTGCCATCGCTCCTTCTATGCTGATGCTGCGTGAAGCGGAACTTCCAAAACTTGTTCTGGTGCTGAAGCAGACCGGAATTCTGAACATGGTGTATGCAGTTCTCTTTGCGTTAGCAATCGTTCTTGATGTTTGGTTCTAACTAGCGTCAAGTGCTCCCACGCAAAAAGCCTTGGCTTCTCAGTCCATTTCGAGACTAAGAAGCCACGGCTTTTTCCTTTGGTCTCTGCAGTGCTGGCTTCCTCGTTCACACTGTTCAGGCACCAAACGGGATCTACTGAGCAGGTGGCTGCATCTTTCGACGTGCTTCGTCGTATTCGTCCTCGATCGCCTCTTCAGCCAGCTGCTTGGAGGTCTTATTCGCGGAGGTCTTGTTGAAGGCCTTACGCACGTCTTCACTTGCCTTGAGGCGTAGCTTGTTGAAGAACAAGTAGGCAACAGCAAAGGCAAAAATCAGGCCAATAATTCCGGAGACGAAGATTGGCCAGTGCAGGCCAAGGAACAGACCTAGGAACACCACGCAGAATATGCCTAGACGAAGAACTGTATATTTCAGAAACTGCATAGCTTCAAGTCTACCGATGAAGCTGTGAACAGGATTATCACTAGAATGGAATCATGGTCCGCTTCTTTATATTTGCAGCAGTAGTTTCGGTCGCATTGATGATTTACACGTTGATCGAATGCAGCCGTGCGCCGAAGCATCTCGTGCGTTCCTTGCCGAAGTCAGCATGGTTCGCAGTGATCATTGTCCTGCCACTGGTCGGCGCAGTCTTATGGTTCATTCTGGGGCGACCTGTAAGCACCGCCAATCAGTCAAGCGCGCAGCAAACGGCTCCCGATGACGATGAGGATTTCTTACGCCAGCTAGAAGTCTGGCGTCGCCAGCAACAGCGCGAAGCAGAGTCCAAGGCTCGTGAGCAAGAACTCAATTCTCAGTCCAAGAATAAGAAGAATGATGATTCTGTAACCAAGCCAGAATCCAACCGTGCCCCTGGCGCTGAGAAGCCCTCCGACAAGTCGGAGGACACTGACAGTGACTCCCCGGATACAAAGGCCTAGGAACTAGCTTTAGCGGCTCCTGATCGTATCTCATACTGTCCCCCGAGCCTGCCCTTGATCCTTTCCTTGATGTCTTAACCAAGCTGCTCGTTTCAGGAAGTCACGATTAGTCTTTGAAACCAGAAGTGTTCCGATATTCTGCCGTGTAACTACCGTGTGAAGAACATTGATTAAGCCCAATGAGCGATACCCCTTGGCGGGGTATCGCTCATTGTCTTTTAAGCTATGCCTAAAGTCTAGACACCGGCGTAGGAGTGCAGGCCATTGAAGTAGATGTTCACGATGGTGAAGTTGAAGACGACACACAGGAAGCCGACAATCGACAGCCATGCTGAACGCGGGCCAGTCCAACCACCAGTGGCGCGGGCGTGCAAGTATCCTGCGTAAACAACCCAGATGACGAAGGACCAAACTTCCTTCGGGTCCCAGCCCCAGTAGCGGCCCCAGGCAGCTTCAGCCCAGATAGCTCCAGCCATCACGGTGAAGGTCCACATAACGAACGCGATGGTGTTGATGCGGTAAGCGAAGTTTTCCAATGCGCCAGCGCCGGGAACAACACGCATGAACGGTAGCCTGTCGTTGAGTCCAGCGGAGAGGCGGTTCATACGCGAGTGCTGCATCAGCTGAAGTACGTTCATGGCAAAGCTAATGGCAAACAGCGATGAGGCCAGCACGGCAATGGATACGTGGATGACGATCCATGGCGACTGCAGGGCAGGAACCAGGTGACCAACGGGAGTTGGGAATCCGATGGTTGCAGCACACAGCATCAAGGTCACGAGACCAGAAATGAATGTTCCCATAAAGCGCAGATCCTTGAAGATCAGCACCACCAGGTACACCAGAGCCACCAGGAAAGCACCGGTGGTCAAGAACTCGTACATGTTGCCCCAGGGCACGCGGTGAGCCGCTAGGGCACGTGAGACCACAGCAAAGCCATGGAGTGCCACCGCCAGCCACATGAGGACAACGGCTATACGAGCCATCTGACGCTTGGATGAAAACTTGGTGTAGGTCATCTTGTCGGAAACGATGTCGTCACTGATGTTATCGGCACGTTCAGCAACACCGCGACGTTTGCGTCCCGAGCCTGCAACGGCACCGTTAGCTCCAACAAGTAATTCTTCGTCGCGCTTGAGCGCTGCGGAATCCATTTCGGAGATCGACTTGTTGGTTTTTGCCAGGTCCAAGGCAAAGACGATGAAGACCACTCCATAGACCATGGCTGCCAGCAGCATGAATAGCTGGCTGTATTCACCCAGCGATTCATTAATTGGTGCTAATGCCCCAGCGTTACCCATTTACTGCTCCTTGGTTCTGCTCCTGGCTTGCCAGTGGCCAAGCCTTGTCAAAGATCTTCTGTAGTTCTGCTGCTTCGCGTTCCAGGCGCGGATCTTCGCCACGTGCCAACAATGCATATTCGATCTTACGCTTGCCGTCTTCGTGCTTCAGCTTGACCCAAACTCGACGACGTGGAGTGAACAACGAAACTCCCAATCCGAGCAAGGCCAGAGCCGCAAAGATACCGATAGGAAGTTTGCCTGGATCATAGTTCACGTCCAAGGCCACGTAGCGCTTGAGATCGTCAAAGCTGATGCTACCTTTACCGTCCGGCAGTTCATAGGTTTGTCCAGCTTCGAGGATGATTCCGCCCGTATCGAGTTCACGACTGTTCAGCTTGGTCATCTTGTCGGTATCAAGCACAAACACGTTCTGTGGATTGCCGCTATCCAGACCCAAATCGCCGTAGAAGGAGTTTAGGTGCAACTGCGGGTTAATGGCGTTAGGGTCACCGGAAATACCGAAACCGTTTTCGTCAACCAACGCGGTTGGCAGCAAGAAGCCCTGGAAGCCCAGCTGGTCCGGGACGGCGTCGGGAACCTTCAGTACGAACATCGAGGTGTAAACCGAGTCCTGTGGAACTGATACTGCCGGACCGGAGTAAGCGATATTGCCTTTACCATCGCGCACAGTAATCACCGGTGCGTATCCATTACCCACCAGGTACACGTCAGCGCCGTTGATGCGCAGTGGGTGGTTGACCTTCAGGTCCTGCTTTTCCGGCTCAGACTGTGCGGTCTTGCGGACCTCAACATGCGCCGTGAAGTCTAGTGGCTGGCCAAAGTGTGATTCGGATTCACGGTCAAAAACAATGTCGAACTTGTCCAGCTTCACCGAATAACCTGGCAACTTATCGGCGTTAAAAGTCGTGCCAGGGGTGAATGAATCGTAGGCAACCAGCGAGTTGACGAAGGTCTCCCCTTCGACCAGTACACGCTGCCCGGTGTATCCAAAGGCGCCACCGACTGCGGCAGAAACGAGGACACCGATCAGGGAAATGTGGAACACCAAGTTGCCGATTTCACGGGTGTATCCGCGTTCTGCCGAGACCGAGCGGCCGCTGGCATCTTCACGACGTTCCACCCGGTAGCCGCGTTTTTTCAGAATCTTGAATGAGTCATCAATGATCGCGTCATCGTCGGGAGTGTCCGACTCACCTTCAAGGATTTCATTGGACGCGTACTGTGGCAGCCTGTCCAGCCGTGCCGGAGTGCGTGGTGGCGGGGTCCGCAAGGCCTGCGCGTGCTTCTTCACGCGCGGAACAATACAACCGACCAGGGAGATAAAGAGAAGGATGTAAATGGCGGAGAACCAGACGGAGGAATACACCTCAAACATCTGGAATCGGTCAAGCCAAGGACCGGCGACAGGGTGCTGATCCAGATACTGCACGACCGTCTCTGGATTTGATGCGCGCTGCGGGAAAATTGAACCCGGTACTGCGGCAACGGCCAGCAACAGCAGCAAGAACAATGCTGTTGGCATCGAGGTCAGCTGGGTCCAGATCCAGCGCATGAACCCTACGAATCCTAGCGCTGGGGCGTCCTGGTGCCCTTTGATTTTCCGTTGTTGTTTCGCCATTAAATTGGCAACCTCACTTCATTGGCAAACCAGTTTTGCAGTTCCGAAACCCATGATCCCCACAGGCCGGTCATCATGACCACGCCGAGTGCGATGAGCAATGCGCCGCCAAAACGCATGATGAACAACTGGTGTTTTCGGAAGAACGCCAGTGCTTGCATTCCACGTTGCAATCCCACTGCAATGAGGATGAACGGCAGACCGAGTCCCAGGCAATAGAACATCGTCAGAAGGGTGCCTCGGGCCACATTGGCATCAGTTCCCGTGGACATAATCAACACGGCGCTCAAGGTTGGACCGATACACGGGGCCCAGCCAAGACCAAAGGTCAGGCCAAGTACCGGTGCTCCCCATAGACCCGCAGGTGGTTTTTTGTGAATCTTACGATCTCGCTGCATCCAGGAGAATCCGCCCATGAACACAATGCCCATGAACACAACAACCAGTCCCAAAATTTGGGTGACCCAGGAACCGTTAAACCTCAACCAAGCAGTCGCTTGGCTAAAGAGGACACCTGCGGCAATAAAGACCACGGAGAAGCCCAAAACAAAGAGCAAGATCCCCAAGATGACGCGACCTTTGCGGTGCTCTTTCAAATCGGCACCGGTCAATCCGGTGACGTATCCGAGATAGCCGGGCACCAATGGCAGGACGCAGGGAGAAAGGAAAGAAACCAAACCCGCCAATAGCGCCACGGGCGCAGCAAGCAGGAGCGACCCGTCTAGGACGATGTCAGCAAATGGATTAGAAGTCACCGCTTAAATCACAACTTCTCGGTCAAAGCGGTGTCAATCAGCGACTTCAAGGTGCCAGGTTCAACGGCGCCAATGATACGCGCACGAACGCGCCCCTCACGGTCCAGAACCAGAGTGGAAGGAACGGCCTGCAGTGGCACGTACTTGGTCATGGCCAGCTGCACATCACCGTTGGTGTCCTGAATTGATTCGTAAGGAAGATCAAAGGTTCGTTCGAAGGCCTTCGCGGCTTCAGCTTCGTCACGAACATTGATACCAATGAATTCGACCTTATCGCCAAAGTCGTTGGCCAACTTCTTCAGATCCGGTGCTTCAATCCGGCAAGGTGCACAGGCGGCGTACCAGAAGTTCATCACAATTGGCTTGCCCTGCCAATCACTGAAATCAACGTCAGTACCGTGATATGTCTTTGACTTGAGCTCTACAGGATCACTGCGTTTGGCAACTTCGTATTCTTCAACGGCGCCATCGCCTGCGATGTAGTTTTTACCATCGCCACTATTAGCTTGTGTGGTCAAGGTATCTTCCTTGCCACTGCATGCTGCCAAAGGGACGATGGCGGCAGCTACCATCAGCGAACGCAGAATGGTGCGTCGGCTCAGATCACGAGGATTAGGCACAGGACTAGTCATTTCCTTAGGCTCCTGGAATATTTGCGGCACCGGCCAATAGCTCGGGGCATGGTTCGGTGTACCGCACGGAAACTAATTCGTCCCCGTCGAAATCAAAGCTGGTAATAGAGGCAAGGGTGCATTCACGTTGACGCGGATCGTGCCACAACGGCTTATTTTCCGCATCCCGGCGAGTCACCCAGATTGGCAACTGGTGGCTCACGATGATGACCTCAGCATCAGCACCGTGTTCGGCAACGGCAGTACGGCGGTGATCATCCATCGCTTCACGCATGCGCTGCACCTGCTGTGCATAGGGCTCACCCCATGAAGGCTTGAGTGGATTCACCAATAGCGGCCAATATTTCGGCTGGCGTAGATGGTCAGCAACCTTGGAGAGCCCCTGAAGTTTGTTGCCGGCTTCAATGACACGGTCATCAGAATGAATCGGAAGGTTCAAAGCTTGGCTTGTCGGTGCCGCAGTCTGCTGCGCACGGATCAATGGAGAAGCCACGAGCCGGACCACATTGGCTCCCTCGGCCTGACGCTGTGCGAAGAATTCACCAGCAGCATCAGCCATCTTGAAACCCAGCTCCGAGAGCCCGAAACCGGGGATCCGTCCGTAGAGGATACGGTCAGGGTTGAAAACTTCCCCATGGCGCAACAAATGGACGGTCGTTAAAGGCATGAGTCCAGTGTCTCAAAGATTCAGTGCGAAACCGCCATATTGTGTCCACCATCAACTATTCACAGCGCATGCATGGGATTCCCATATGGAAAAACCATCCTTTCGGAGGGCTTGCTCACAAAGCTGTGCCACTAGTCTTAGTAATAAAGGTAATTCGACCCAAAGGATGATGAATCATGAGCAACTACGATCCGAACCAACCGGGCCAGCCCTACAACCCGGAATCAGGTGCTCAGAACCCGACCCCGAACCCGTACGGTGAAAACCCCTACGCTCAACAGCCTTCCTCGTACCAGCAGAACCCCTACGGGCAGTCCCCTATGGCTCCGGGTTTTAACCAGTACCCAAACCAAGGTGGCTACGCTGCAGTTCAGGCACCCAAAGAGCGTCCGAAAACTCTGCAGATTTCCTTCTTGCTGATCCTGCTTTCTGGCGTTGTGGGCGCGATCGCCAGCTGGATGATTTCTACTTCCAATATGTTTGGCAACATGATCTCCACGCAGTGGTCATTGATTGAGCCAGAATTACAATCACAGATGCAATCCACGCCTGAAATGGCTCAGGACCCAACCTTGCAGCAGATGATGAGCAGCCCTGAGGCCTTCATTTCACAGGCCAACACCATGTTGTCCAGCTTTGCCTTGGTGGGGGCCGTTATTTCGGTCATCCTGTACTTCTTGGTTGGTTTCTTCGTTGGCCGCGGTGTCGGAGCCATGCGTATCATCGCCACAATCTTGGCTGTACTCTCGCTCTTCGGTCTGTTCTCCACGGTGCCGATGATCAGCATGTATGCAGACAGCGAGGCCGGTGCCCTGAACGCGGTCTTCATCATCGGGATCTTGCTCGGCATTGCCGGTGTAGTCTTCGCGTGGTTGCGTCCTTCATCGGAATACATTGCACAGCGTCGTATGGCACGTCGCGCTGGCTACCGCTAAACCGATAGCGCGTCCATAGCCAGAAAATAGCGTTGTTCTTTCGTCAGTTTTGACGAAAGAACAACGCTATTGGTTTAACTGCCTGAATTTAGCCTTGAACCGCTAGGTAGGCCAAGATCTGAAGTTCTGTTGACAGATCGACCCTGCGCAGGTTCATACCAGTTGGAACTTTCAGTGGCTTAGGAGCGAAGGACAGTACTGAACGCACCGACAGGTCCGCTAGTGAGTCCACCAAGTCTTGGGCCGCATCGCCTGGGACCGCGAGTACTGCGATATTGATTTCTTCGCGAGCCACCACCATGGCGAGTTCGCTGATGGGTTCAACACGCAGTGCGCCGACAGGCTCACCGATGAGAGCTGTGTCCACGTCCAAGATGGCCTTGACGTTAAAGCCTCGTGAGGTGAATCCAGCGTAGCCACTGAGCGCACGTCCGAGGTTACCTGCGCCGAGGATGGCGACTTTCCAGTCTTGATTCAAACCCAGGGTTCTGCTGATGTGTTCAGCTAGTTCACGCACAACGTAGCCGACGCCGCGGGTGCCGTAGGAGCCTAGCCATGAGAGGTCTTTGCGTAGAATCGATGGGTTCACGCCGGCTTCTTTAGCCAGCACTCCGGAACTGGTGCGCTCTAAGCCTTGGGCTTCTAAAGCATTCAGAGCACGTAGATATTGTGTGAGTCGAGCCAATGTGGCTTCGGGCAGGACACGAGCTTCAAGCTCAGACATCTTGATTCTCCTGCACTTTCCAATGGGCTATTCGAGCACAACACGTCATCATCTTTACTGCGGTGGCTAGTTGCTCAGCAGACGTTCTAGCCGTTGCGGATCGATGGTCCAGAAATCTCGAACCTGCCCATCGATGAACAGCACTGGTACCTCTTCGTGGTGTTTGCTAAGAAGTTCTGGGTGCTCGTCAATATCAAGTTCCGAAAATTCCATGTTCAGGCGGCTCGTTACCTCAGCAACCGTTGCTCGTGCAGCATGACAAAGATGACAATCTTTACGAACTAACAGCTGAATCTGATGCAATGTACTCACCTGACTATAATCTCACGAGCCGTAACCTCACTTGAACTTTATGATGAAATAAACTGGATCAAATGCCTTCCATCGATAACAACACCTCGCAGGCCTCGACTCAGGCCCAAGGAACCGTTGCCGCCTTTTTTGACGTGGACAACACCCTGGTTCGTGGTGCTTCGCTGTATTTGCTCGCGCGGAAGCTTCATGAGCATCGTTTCTTTCAGTTCCGAGAGATTCTCTGGTTCGCGTTGAAGCAGTTGCGTTTCGCCGCGCGCGGTGAACATTTGGGCGATATTCATCAGATTCGCGACCGCGCTTTGATGATGGTGCGTGGAATCCCGGTTGCCGATATTGAAAAAATCGGCAATGAAATCTATGACGAATACATTGAACCGAAGCTGTGGTCCGGAACCGTGGCCATTGCCCGGCAACATTTACGCGTGGGTCGGGAGGTATGGCTGGTCACGGCCACTCCCCTAGAAGTGGCGAATGTCATTTCAAATCGTCTCGAACTTTCCGGTGCTCTGGGCACTGTGGTGGAAAGTCGCGATGGTTTATACACCGGGGCGTTGGCGAGCCCCATCCTGCATGCCGCAGAAAAAGCGCAGGCAGTAAGGTCGCTGGCCAAAGCCCGCGGGATCTCACTCTCGCGTTCCTGGGCGTACTCGGATTCTTATAACGATGTTCCGTTACTGGAGGCAGTAGGCCACCCGGTCTGCATTAATCCAGATGCGCGTCTGCGTTCCTACGCCAAGCGTCGTGGCTGGCAGGTTTACGACTTCCGCACCGGCCAACGCGCCGCAAAATTCGGCCTACGGGCCGCTGGCGTGTTTGGAGCACTGTGGGCCGCTAGACGCTCAATCCTGCGCCGTTCCGGCTCCTAGCGGGTTATACAAGGCCTTAGGGATAAAGCAATCGCCACCGTTTGCAAGTGAACTGCGAATCGGTGGCGATGATTGCCTAGCGGCAACGTGCTCGAAGTATATTTACTTCTTATTGCGACGCTGGTGGCGAGTCTTACGAAGCAATTTGCGGTGCTTCTTCTTGGACATACGCTTGCGGCGCTTCTTGATAACAGAGCCCATAATGGTTCCTCACAAACTAATTAAATGCGTCAACCTAAAGCATCCGCTTGCACTAAAGCAAGAGGGCAAGGTTGACCGGACGTTAAACGTTCCTTAATAGATTACCCGCTTTTCGGCCATGCTCTGACCATCGTGCGGACTATCGACCGTATGAACCGGTACCGTGCTGCGGATCAATGGCCGCAGCGCTGAGGTAAGATTCCACAGCGTTCTCTGGAACGCGATAGGAGCGGCCGAACTGAACGGCAGGCAGATCGCCTGCGTGAATCAGCCGATAAACCGTCATTTTGGAAACACGCATCATGTCAGCCACTTCGGCCACCGTCATGAAACGGGCTCCTGCAAAATTCTGTTTATCCGTCATGCGGGATATTCTCCTGACGCTGATCTCTATTTCGTCGCGTTATTAGCGAAGGTGAACTTACACGACTTTGGATCAACATCGGCGATCTGGTTCACGTTCGCTTTGTCCTAGTCTAATCGCACTTTAGTAACTTTTGCATCACGAAACACTTCAGGACTCTTCAGAATCAGAACTTTGTTGCTTAAACGAGACAATCCGCACGCCAAACCTCAACTCAATGAGGAGTGACGCACGGATTGAGACGCAAACTTTTTCTTAGATGACACCCTGGGCGAGCATGGCATCGGCAACCTTGACGAAGCCTGCGATGTTCGCGCCGGCGACGTAGTTACCTGGAATACCGTACTCATCGGCAGTAGCAGCGCAGCTGTCGTGAATACCGACCATGATCTCGCTCAGACGGCGCTCAGTATGCTCGAAGCTCCACGAGTCACGGCTGGCGTTCTGCTGCATTTCCAAGGCGGAGGTTGCAACGCCACCGGCGTTAGCAGCCTTACCTGGGCCAAATAGCACGCCAGCGTCCTGGAAGATGGAGGTTGCCTGCGCAGTAGTTGGCATGTTGGCGCCCTCTGCAACAGCGATGGTGCCCGCGGCAACCATCTTCTTGGCTGCCTCTTCGTCCAGCTCATTCTGCGTAGCACAAGGCAACGCGACAGTGCCCGCAATGTCCCATACACTGCCGCCAGCAACGTACTTGACCTTGCTAGTGCCACGACGTTCTGCGTACTCAGAAATGCGTCCGCGTTCAACTTCCTTGATCTGGCGCAACAATTCGAGATCGATGCCACCCTCATCAACGATGAATCCAGCGGAGTCCGAGGCGGTAACTACCTTAGCGCCGAGGCCCTGCGCCTTTTCGATGGCGTGGATTGCCACATTTCCCGAACCCGAAACAATGACGCGCTGGCCGTCGAAGGATTGGCCACGAGTCTTAAGCATTTCTTCGGTAAAGATAACAGCGCCATAGCCGGTAGCTTCTGGGCGAACCAATGAACCGCCCCAGCTGAGGCCCTTACCGGTAAGAACTCCGGATTCGTAGCGGTTGGTGATGCGCTTGTACTGGCCGAAGAGGTAACCGATTTCTCGGCCACCTACACCAATGTCACCTGCAGGAACGTCGGTGTACTCACCAATGTGGCGGTAAAGCTCAGTCATGAAGGACTGGCAGAAACGCATTACTTCTCCGTCAGACTTGCCGCGTGGGTCAAAGTCCGAGCCACCCTTACCGCCGCCGATTGGCATCCCGGTCAGAGAGTTCTTGAAAATCTGTTCAAAGCCTAGGAACTTAACGATGCCCAGGTAAACCGAAGGGTGGAATCGTAGACCGCCCTTGTATGGGCCCAGTGCCGAATTGAATTCAACGCGGAAACCACGGTTGATCTGGACCCGTCCCTCGTCGTCCACCCAAGGGACGCGGAAAATAATCTGTCGCTCGGGTTCGCACAAGCGCTGCAGAATGGCGGCCTCGGCGTATTCAGGGTGCTTAAGCGAAACAGCTTCAAGACTTTCGAATACTTCGGTGACTGCCTGGTGGAATTCTGCTTCTCCAGGATTGCGACGGAACACTTCGTCGCGAATCGTAGCTAAGTGCTTATCCAAGTTTCTCTCCTCATCATGCGGGACAGGAACAAGCGTCCGGGGAACCTCACACCCGACGACACTGCCCCGCACACGAGAATGCCACGCGGAGCACCGTGAAGAAAAATTTTCTGTTATAAATCAGAAATATGGTCGTAACGTAAATCACTGACCATATTGCCTGACCGTGCCCGCGTCAGTTGAACAATTGACTAACGACGTCGTCCAAAACGAGGAAGCCGCTCCAAGAATTCTTGCGCACGACCAGTAACTTGCTCCAACCCTCGCCCAACGCTTCGACTGATTTGCTGGGCGGTCGGGTTGGCAGGGGAAATTTGAGCACTCGAATTCGAAGTCTGAACATCGATCTGCTCGTCGACTTCTGGGGCCGGCACTAAATCAGCGCACCAATGTACGAGATCTTCCAAAGCCGCAGTGTCAATGCTGTAGATACGGCGTTGGCCGGCGGCCGCCATGCTGACCAGCTGCGCTTCACGCAACACCTTTAAATGCTTGGAGACCGTAGGCTGAGAAATCTCCAGTTCAGTCACCAGAGTGCCTACGGCTTTAGGCTCATTCTTGAGCGCTTCGATTATCTTGCGACGGGTTGGCTCTGCCAACGCCGAAAAAACTTCATCAATTGCCACATACATAACCCTAACGGCATATGACCATCTGGCCATTGATTACGTGGCCCGTTCTGTCATGAAATTCAACCGTCGAGTAATTTCGGCTGACTTATCTGCGCTTAGTCAAACCATGGGTCAAGACCGAAGAGTGGAAAGACTTCCTTGCGCGTAGCAATAATCGTTCGGTCTACAGGGTCAGCAGGGTCATAACCAACTTCCCAATTGCGCCACCACAGTTGCGCGTCTTCACCCATCAGATATGGCATGGCCCGGCCGTAGCGCTCCAGAACGTATCGGCGGAAGGTCTCGGGCACATACGTGCGAAGAGGTACAGGCTTTCCGGCGACGATGGCTGTTAGATGAGTCCAAGTTCGCGGCACCACTGCGGTGACGTTATATCCACCGCCACCGGTGGCGAGCCATCGTCCTTCGCACAAGTCGTCAGCCAGTTGGGCGATATCGAGTGCGACTTGGCGCTGCGCATCAACCGATAACTTCAAATTGGTCATGTCATCATCTCGATGGGCATCACAACCATGCTGAGACACAATGATTTCCGGTTTGAAGGCATGAACCAATTGCGGAACTATCGCATGGAAGGCACGCATCCATCCCGAATCTCCGGTCATCGCAGGCAAGGCAACATTCACTGCACTGCCCTGGGCATTCGGTCCGCCAATTTCATTGGCAAATCCCGTTCCCGGGAACAGGGATAGCCCGGACTCATGCAATGAAATCGTCAGGACTCGTTCGTCATCCCAAAAAATAGATTCAGTGCCATCCCCATGATGAGCGTCAACGTCAATGTAGACCACCCGCTGGGCACCGTTATCCAGCATTCGTTGGATTGCCGCGGCCGCGTCGTTGTAAATGCAGAAGCCGCTCGCCTTTTTCTTGGCGGCATGATGCATTCCTCCGGCGAAGTTCACGGCCCGTACCGTGCTCTGATCCATAATTGCCTGGGCAGCGATCACCGAACCGCCAACGATGCGGCTAGCCGCGTCGTGCATTCCAGCAAACACCGGATCATCTTCGGTGCCAAGACCGTATTCTTCAGCTATGAGTGATGGATCATCGCTAACACGCCGCACCTGATCGATAAAGTCCTGCTCGTGAACTGTCCTAAGCACTGCAACACTGGCAATCTCGGGCACATGCATGCTCACGTTGTCGGCGCTCAGTACTCCCAGTTCTGCGCTGAGCCGATGCGTCAGTTCAAGTCGGGAAGGGTGCATGGGATGCCAGTCGCTGAATTTATATTTCAGATACTCTTCATCCCACATGACCATCGTTGGTCGTGGGGCCTGTTGTGGATCTAACACTTTTTCAGGCTACCCGATAGTGATGCAACTCATGAATTCATGGTTCATTTGACGACGTAGCGATTCTCTAAAGTCAGAAGGCAAGCGTTTGGCGCAGGAAACGCGTAAATTACTAGGAGGACTTCAACTTCCACCCTTGTTATCCAACTGTCCCGAAGAAACAGCGAGTTACAGATGAGCACTGCCAGTGATCTAGGCCCTAGGGCTCAGGCAGCTGAACTGCGCGAACGACGTCGTAAAAGATGGCTAAAGTTCCGCATGTCCATTGCTGACTTCACAGTGCGCTCCCCCGCACGCTTAACCCTCGGCGTGTTCGTTCTGGCCATCACGATCTTCACGTCATTGCTCGCTGCCCCGTTTTCCTCGGCGTCGGGAGACGCCACGCCACTGCACGATGCACTATTTACCGCAGTATCGGCCGTCTGCGTCACTGGTCTCACAACGGTTTCGACCGCTGCCCATTGGTCATTCCTCGGCCAGTTGATCATGCTTATTGCTACGTTCATGGGTGGTCTGGGTATTTTGACTTTGGCCTCCATCATGTCGCTGGCAGTCTCTCGAAAGCTTGGCGTTCGTGCCAAGCTCATGGCTCAAAAGTCCATGGATAGTTCCGGGGCTTCCGCGCTGGGCGAGGTTAGTTCGCTGCTGCGCATTGTCATCCTGACTGCCATCAGCCTGCAGGGGCTTATCGCTCTCTTGCTCATCCCCCGCTTCTACATTTTGGGCGAAAGCGTCCTGTCTTCCATTTGGCACGGCATCTTTTACGCAGTGTCGGCATTCAACAATGCTGGCTTTACCCCGCACTCCGATGGTCTGGTCCCCTATGAAACTGACCTGTGGATCCTCATCCCCTTGATGGGCGGAGTTTTTATTGGCTCGCTGGGTTTCCCGGTGATCATGGTTCTGTTGGCCCATAAGTTCAACGTCAAGAAATGGAACCTGCATACCAAGCTGACCATGCTGGTCACCACGATCTTGCTCTTCGCTGGTGCCTTCTTGTGGCTCATTTTTGAATGGTCTAACCCACGGACTCTTGGTGAGATGTCCGTGAGCGACAAGGTCATTCATGCATTATTCGCTTCGACCATGACACGTTCTGGCGGCTTCAATCTTGTTGATCAGAACGATATTCATCAGGTCACGGTATTGCTGACCGACGCACTCATGTTCGCCGGTGGCGGTTCGGCTTCGACCGCGGGTGGTATCAAAGTCACCACCATCGCCGTGATGTTCTTGGCCATCCTGGCAGAGGTTCGAGGCGATACCGATGTGAAGGCCTTCGGACGCCAGATTCCCCAAGGAACCATGCGTGTTGCGATCTCTGTGGTTGCCATGGGTGCTTCCCTTGTCATGGTGGCAACTGGTGCCTTGGTCACCATCGATGAATCGGTGGGATTCTCTCGGGCACTTTTTGAATCCATCTCAGCATTCGCCACCGTGGGCTTGAGCTCCGGCGTTTCCCAGGAGATGCCTCCCGCAGGTAAATATGTGCTCAGTATCCTCATGTTTGCCGGTCGTATCGGCAGTATTACCCTAGCCAGCGCCTTGACCATGCGACACCGCAATTCACTATTCAAACTTCCAGAAGAAAGGCCACTCATTGGCTGACAAGAATATTGATCACAATGCCCCAGTCCTGGTCATTGGTCTGGGTCGGTTCGGGGCCTCGGTGGCTGAAACACTAGTCAAGCAAGGACGAGAAGTCCTAGCCATTGAGCGTAGCCCCGAATTGGTTCAGCAATGGGCTAGCACCCTAACCCACGTCGTAGCAGCAGACGCAACGAACATTGATGCCCTGCGTCAGCTGGGTGCCCAGGAGTTCTCTTCTGCTGTTGTTGGTGTGGGTACCTCGATCGAGTCCTCCGTGCTGATCACGGTGAATCTTGTGGATCTTGGTATTGAGCACTTGTGGGTCAAGGCCATCACCCCCTCGCATGGCAAGATCCTGACCCGCATTGGTGCCAATCACGTGATCTACCCCGAGGCGGATGCCGGTGTGCGTGCTGCGCACCTAGTTGGCGGACGAATGCTGGACTTCATCGAATTTGACGACGGATTCGCCATCGTCAAAATGTATCCACCCAAGGAAACTCAAGGCTTCACCCTGGCCCAGTCCCAGGTCCGTTCAAAGTATGGCGTGACCGTCGTTGGCGTGAAGTCCCCCGGTGAAGACTTCACCTACGCAGTGCCTGACACCATCGTGACTCGCCGAGACGTTTTGATCGTTTCGGGGCACGTGGATCTACTCGAGCGTTTTGCCGCTCGGCCTTAATTTCTGCACAGAAGACAATCGTGGCCGGTACCCCTTCGTTCAAGAAGTGGGTACCGACCACGATTGTCTAGTTAACTGCGTTGAGAGGCTTTAGCCAAGCTCTTCGCTTAGCTGTGCTGCCCGGGCGGCAGCTGCCTGCGTGCCGGCTGCAATGATCTTCGGAATGCCCTGCTCATCGAAGGTCTTGATGGCCTGTTCTGTAGTCCCCTTAGGGCTCGTAACGGCCTTACGCAGCTCGCCTGGGACAGCCTGTGGGTCAGAGAGCATCTTGCCCGCGCCAGCGACGGTAGCACGTGCCAAATCGATCGCTAGCTTTTCGTCTAGACCCATGGCCACACCGGCATTAGCCATCGCTTCAGCCAAGTAGAAAGCGTAGGCAGGTCCTGAACCGGAGATCGCTGACAGAGCGTTCTGCTGGTCTTCATCGATGACGTGAACGTCGCCGGAGCCAGAAAGCAGCTCGGTGACTAGTCGCGTCTGTTCCTCGCTGACGCTTCGTGCCGGGCTCAAGCCAACAACGCCAGCACCAACCATCAACGGGGTGTTCGGCATGGAACGAATGACCGGCTGGTTAGCAGGTAGGTGCGCCTGCATACTTTCGAGGGTGATGGCTGCTGCGACAGACACAACCACCTTATCTGGGCTCAATGCGCTTGAGATCTCATCGCAGAGATCGGTGATCCCCACTGGCTTCACGCCAAGGAAGACGATGTCTGTTTGTGCCACCGCTTTGGCGTTGGCTTCCGCATCTTGATCGCTGACCAGTACGTTGATTCCAAGTTCGCGAAGCTCTGCGGCACGCTTATCGCTACGAAGCGTGGCAGTGATCAGCTTCGGGTCATGGCCCGAAGCGACAATGCCACGAAGGATGGCACCATTCATTGAACCGGCGCCGAGGAAGGACAGTTTCAGGTTTTTTGTTGCTTCACTCATAAGTTCATTGTTTCATTGGATCGCGCTCAGAGCTGGTAGATAAGTGCTCTCGTGCAAATTCGAGGGTCTTTCCCAGCCATTCTTCTTTTTGGCCCGCGTTTTTGGCCTTTCGCGTGGAAACTTCCACGGCCATGGTTCCCTTCCAAGCAACATCACGTAAATATTGCAAGGATTCTGCCACCCGCTGGGTTCCCAAACCGGGTACGAGGTGTTCGTCTTTTCCGTTATCCAAACCATCGCATAGGTGTACGTGTGCCAGTCGATCACCAAGATCCTCGACCGCCTGTCGAGAGTCCATGTTGGCGATGGCCGCATGGGAGAAGTCCCAGGTCACGTGTTGGTATGGCTCAGGAACCGGGTTCCAGTGTGGAAGATACATCTTGGCTTCACGGCCTCGAGCACGCCACGGATACATGTTTTCTACGGCAATTTTCATACCGGTGGTATCGATGAGGCGTTGCACGCCCTCACCAAATCCTTCGGCATAGGATCCTTGCCATCTAAAGGGCGGGTGTGCCACAACAACGCTTGCCCCCACAGCCTGTGCCAGGATCACCGAACGTTCAACTTTGGCCCATGCAGAACCCCAGACTTGCTGGGTGAGCAACAAGGTTGGCGCGTGAATAGCCATGATGGGCAACTGGTACTTGTCCATCAATTCTTTGAGTGCACCTGCCGACTGACTCGCAGCATTTCCGGTCACTAAAACTTCGAGACCGTCGTATCCAACGTCTTTGGCCATTGCGAAGGCATCATGAACGCTCAGCGGATAAACTGACGCGCTGGATAATGTGACCGGCACCTTATAAGAACTTTTCTGGTCTTCCATGCCTTGCCTCCTGTTACCGCGACCCATTTTCAGCGGGACACCTGTATCACCGAGAAAGTTTAGTTACTCGGCTCAGACAGAAACTGATGTTTCTCATGAGCCAAGGCAACCTCTCCCACTCCAACGCTACTACTGAGCGGTGTCGCAGAGTCAAACATCACGTGATCAAAACGTCGCAACATCAAACCTTCACGAATAGCCCAAGGGCAGATGCGCAACGATTTCAGTTTCAAGGCGCTCATTGCTTCATGCGCAACGATGGCTCCAGCCAATAGTTGGGGGGCACGAATTTCGGAGACACCCGGTAATTCCGCCCGTTCTGACCAGCTCATGGCCGTCAGACGGTTAGTCCAAATTTTCAGAGCCTCGCGGTTGAGAACACGCTTGACGTAGGGTCCTTCATCACTGGGTGCTGCACCGGTGATGCGGGCCAACGAACGGAAGGTTTTTGACGTCGCAGTTGCCAATGTTGGTTTTCCATACTGGCGCAGTTCAGTCGTCGGATCGTTGAGTACGTCACGGACGTACAGGCGCATTTCTTTGACTTCCTTGATGGAAGGCAAGTCATTGGGCAGCCATTCGCGAGTCAAGCGACCAGCCCCCAGTGGAACCGAGTAGGCCGTCTGCGGAAATTCATCGGTCCCCCAAGCAAGCTCTAGCGAACCGCCACCCATGTCAAGGTTGAGGATTGATTCCGAGGACCACCCGAACCAGCGACGCACCGAGTAGAAAGTCATCCCGGCTTCTTCTTCACCGGTCAGCTCCATCAGGCTTACGCCGGTCTCGCTTTTCACCCGGTCCAGCACGCTGGCGCCATTAGAAGATTCACGAATTGCCGAGGTACAGAAAGCCATAAAGTCTTCCACCTGATGGCTACCGGCGAACTTTACCGCCTCATTGATAAATGAGATCAGTTCCCGCTGGCCCTCATCGGTGATTGCACCGTATTCATTGAGGTAGCGCACCAAGGACAGTGGGCGCTTGTGCGACGCGTAGGGAACCGGACGGGCTCCAGGGTATGCATCGACGAGCAAAAGGTGAACGGTATTGGAACCGATGTCCAGGACACCTAGTCTCATGGTGCGCTCCTCATTAGGCCGTGCAAGAACTGTTAGTCAGTTTTCTTTGCGGTGGTCGTTTTTGCTGTGGTCTTCTTGGCTGGGGCTTTTTTGGCCGGAGCCTTCTTAGCCGGTGCCTTTTTCGCGGTGCGCTTGACCGGGCCACGCGCACGCTTATCAGCCAACAGCTCGATGGCCCGCTCGCGAGTCAGCTCCTCCAACGACGTTCCACGCGGAACAGTAATGTTGGTGACCCCATCGGTGATGTATGGACCGAAACGACCATCCTTGACCACGATGTTCTTCTCGCTGGTTGGATCCACTCCGAACTCCGCCAGTGGTGGCACCGCAGCACGACGGCCACGCTGCTTCGGCTGGGAGTAAATTTCCAGGGCTTCATCCAAGGTAATCGTGAAGATCTGCTCTTCGCTTTCGATGGATCGCGAATCGCTGCCCTTCTTCAGGTACGGACCAAAACGACCGTTCTGAACCGTGATTTCTTCGCCTTCAGCATCAGCCCCCACGACGCGTGGCAAGCTCATCAGCTTAAGCGCATCCTCCAAAGTCACCGTTTCCACGCTCATCGATTTGAACAACGAGGCGGTTCGTGGCTTGATCTTGGCAGGCTTCTTTGGTGGCTTCGGCTTGCCGTTCTTGTAGTACTCAACAGGCAGGGCAGCTAATTCCTCGGCTGTTGGCTCTGGAATGATCTCGGTGACATACGCACCGTACCGACCATCTTTGGCCACGATCTTTCGACCAGTTTCTGGGTCATTGCCCAGTTCCTTTTCGGCGACCTGCGACGTAGCAAAGAGCTCTTCAGCCTTCGCCGCAGTCAGCTCATCGGGGGCTAAATCTTCTGGCACATTGGCGCGCTGAGGCTCGGTACCTTCTTCAGCACCCTCAGGGATGGCACGTTCTAGGTATGGACCAAACTTGCCTACTCGCAAGGTGATGTCGTCGGTAACGCGAATCGAGTTGATCGCGCGGGCATCAATGTCGCCGAGGTTATCGACCACATGCTTCAGGCCTTCAGTCTCGGAATCCGCACCCTTACCAAAGTAGAACAGGTTCAACCAGTCGGTACGTGCACGGTGACCCTTGGCGATTTCGTCGAGGTCATCTTCCAAGCGAGCCGTGAAGTCATAGTCAACGTACTTGGCAAAGTGCTCTTCGAGGAGACGAATTACCGAGAAGGCAATCCAGCTAGGCACCAGTGCGCCGCCACGCTTGGTCACATAGCCACGATCCATGATGGTGGAAATGGTTGGCGCGTAGGTCGATGGACGACCGATCTCGCGCTTTTCCAGCTCGGCAACGATCGAAGCTTCGGTGTAACGAGCAGGAGGGGTCGTTTCGTGTCCCAGAGCCTGCAGCTCATCACCAGCGAGGTGCTGGCCGACTGACAGCTGTGGCAAACGGGCTTCTGCGTCTTGAGCGGCTGCTTCCAGAGCTTGCTCGTCCTTGCCTTCTTCGTAGGCAGAGAGGAAGCCACGGAAAGTGATCACGGTGCCGGAGGCCGAGAATTCAGCAACTCGCTGATCACTGGCAGTGCCCTGCAACTTGATAGTTGCGGTAAAGCCCTTGGCGTCGGCCATCTGAGAGGCAACGGTGCGCTTCCAGATCAATTCGTAGAGTGCGTACTCATCCTTGGACAGTGAGGAGCGCACGTCCTTGGGGCGACGGAACATATCACCGGCGGGACGAATTGCCTCGTGGGCCTCCTGCGCAGCATCAGACTTGGCCTTGTACACGCGAGGCTTAGCCGGCACAGAGTCTGCACCATAGAGTTCCGTAGCCTGCTTGCGTGCCGCGGTAGTGGCTTCCTGGGAGAGGAAGACCGAGTCGGTACGCATATAGGTGATGTAGCCGTTTTCATACAGTCGCTGAGCGATCTGCATGGTAATCTTCGAGCTCCAACGCAATTTGCGAGAAGCTTCCTGCTGCAGCGTTGAGGTAGTGAAAGGAGCTGCTGGGCGACGGGTGTAAGGCTTGTCTTCAACGGAAGTGACAGCGAAGTCAGTATCCGAGAGATTCGCTACCAGCGACTGCGCTGATTCCTGATCAAGATGCGCCAACTTGGTGCGCGAGCTCTTGAGCTGTCCACGGTCATCAAAGTCACGGCCCGAAGCGACGCGTGCACCGTCTACGGAGGAAAGCTTCGCGGAGAAACTTTCACCCTCAGCAGTAGCAAAATCACCCTTAACATCCCAGTATCCTGCCGGGATGAAAGCCATACGTTCACGTTCGCGCTCAACCACCAGGCGGGTAGCTACGGACTGCACGCGACCTGCAGAGAGACCACGGGCGACCTTACGCCAGAGCACCGGCGAGATTTCATAACCGTAAAGTCGGTCAAGCACGCGGCGGGTTTCCTGAGCATCAACGAGGTCGGTATCCAGTTCGCGCATGTTATCCAGTGCGCGAGCAATACCTTCCTTGGTAATTTCGGTGAAGGCCAAACGACGAACTGGGACCTTGGGCTTCAGGACCTGCAACAGGTGCCACGCGATGGCTTCGCCTTCGCGGTCCGCATCGGTTGCGAGGTAGAGTTCGTCGGCTTCTTTAAGCTTAGCCTTCAGCTCAGAAACACGCTTCTTCTTATCTGGGTAGACCATGTAATACGGTTCAAAGTCGTTATCCAGATCCACGGCGAATTTACCCACCGAGGTTTTCTTGAGCTCGGTAGGAAGTTCCGAGGGCTGTGGAAGGTCGCGGATATGCCCCACCGAAGCGTCAACGTCGAAGCCCTCGCCCAAATACTTGGCGATAGACTTCACCTTGGCAGGAGACTCCACAATTACGAGTTTCTTACCAGTCTTTTCCTTGGCCTTGGGGGGCACAGCACTCCTTTATACAGTACGGATTTTTAGGGCCTTTGTGCGACCCGTATCAAATCCGACATCACAGCTTCGTTCTATGTGCCCACTCTATAGCCACATTTCCCGATGATCTTACACCGAAGAATTGCTGCGGTTTGAGTGAGGCATTCTATGTAGTTCTCTCCCCGGAGGTCTGATATTCGGGAAGCAACGAGATTAAGTAGAACATACGACGAGAGTCAATACTGCGTTCTTCTGCTGTCGCTGTGGCCTCGTACTCATAGACAAGGTCCAACATTCTGCGGTTGAACTCACGCTGTTTCTCTTCAGAAAGGAACACTAAGCCACTAGTGAGCATGGGTGGGCGATCCGGATCCGGAGTAATCCCGGCCTTAGCCTCAGCTTCGCGTCGTTGCACTTCTGCGTTCAGTCGCGTTCTAAATGCGTTTAATTGCACGTTGAGATACGCGGTTTTTGCGTTGGTGGAATCGATTTGAGTGTTCAATTCCAAACGTTCGCCGGCAGCTCGCCACCTGCGTTCACGTGCGTCGCCTTCGCTGGCCGCACGAATCACGTACCCGTATTTCTCGAGAGCTCTCAGGTGGTAGCTCATAGCACTGGGTGTCAGCGCACACAACGAGGCGAGCTCCGTTGCGGTGCGTGTGGTCTGGGATGCAAAAAGTTCATCCAAGACGATCAGCCGAGCGTCGTGGGCCAACGCTCGAATGGCTTGTGGGTCAGTGATGGAGACGACCTGCGGAATATCGATCTCCATCGTCGAGGCACCTTCAGCCTGTTCCTCAATTGTGTTGCGTGTCATAGGCAAAAACTTTAGCGCTTGTTTCACATTTTACGAAGCATGCCATGTAGCAAGAGACGCTTCACCGCTTCATAAAGCCGATCTGCGAAGTCTTCTTGCTCTTCTCCGATCAACGATTCTAGCGCATTGACTAGATGAAACACGGACAAATCACCGTCGCAAGCAGAAACGAATCCTGCTTGTGCAGTATCAAGTATTTCGGTCCTGCGCAGCCCTGCACCCTGCCGCAACAGAATCACACCAGGGTGCTCTGCCCCGGGACGCTGATGGCGTTCTTCGGTGACATCATCGGCAACGAGCAGATGCCATTGTTTGAATTCTTCTCCCGCCCGGGCCAGCTCGTCAGCCATAGCGATATCTCGCTGCAGGGTGGGTGCCAGAGGCTGTTCAACGGGGTGCGTGATTTGTTCGTAGCTTTGGATCACCGGCTCCTGTCCCACAGGGCGACGGAAATACACCAGTCCAAAGCCGACAGCTGCCACATTCCTGGATTCAAAATCGTCTAAATATGCGTTGTACGCAGCAACATAGGAATTTTGGTCTTCGGTCTGCGAGGAATCACGAAGCCACGTTTCGGCATATCCGCTGGGGGTAGTCTGCTCACGTTCAATGACCCAGACATCAAGCTCATCGCCGAACCACTGGCGAACCCGTGCATCCCATGCAGTGTTCGAATCATCCTCTAGGCGAGGAATCTCCCAGTTGGAGAGCATTTGCATCGAACCGCCGGGATTCAAGAATTCCGGAGCCTGCTCGATGATCGTACTAACTAGGCGATCCCCTGCCATCCCACCATCACGGTAAGTGAAGCGATCTTTTGCGCGCTCGGTGGAACTTCGCGGAGTTATCACGAACGGAGGGTTACTGGCAATCAAGTCAAAGCGTTCACCGGCGACCGGTTCAAATAGGCTGCCCTGTAACAACGTGACACGAGACTCAAGATTTTCCGGATCCAGCTTGAGTACGCGGTGGTTCAACAAGAGGTTAAAACGCGCAAATCCCAAGGCCCGCTTGGACAGGTCCGTGGCGGTCACATGCTGGGCATGGGACAGCAAGTGAAAGAGCTGAATGCCGCAACCGGTGCCAAGGTCCAAGGCGCGGTCAACCTCGGCACGGATCGTCAACTGTGCCAAAGTCAGCGATGCTTGCCCGATACCCAACACGTGATCTGTTCGCAGCACCCCTGGTCGCTGGTGCGCACCGAGGTCATGGGCAACCCAAAGTTCTCCGTCGGCGTCAGATGAGTGCAGCGCCAAGGCCACAGTCGCACGGAATCCATCGGCCCATGCCTCAATCAATCCGAGCTTCAGCAGGCCTTCGGTTTTCAGCTCACTAAACGCAAGATTTATGGCTGACTTGGCTACAGTCTGGCCCAATTGAAATAGGCGAACTACGGTGACCAACGGGGTGTCTGGTTTTTGCCGGTCAAGAATGCGCAAGGCCGGGTAGATCTGATCCCGTGCAAAGGCAGCAGCTGCTTCTTCGCCTAGTAACTGGGCGACGTTGTCGTAGCGGTAGCCAACATTGCTCAAGTCCTTCTCAAGCTGGTCAAGCGACAGTTGGTCGGCACTTTGCGGGGTCTGATCCAGGGCAGAAAATTCAGCAGCATTCACATTCCCAATTCTACCTAGTCACGCAACCGTCAACAGATAGGCCAGGGTGCATAGCCGAGATTAGGATATGGACATGAGTCAAGTGACGGTTAACTATCTTCAGCAGCTAAGCCCCAGCGAAGTCATCCCTTCTAATAGGTCTTTGCCAAGCAATGCCCGTATTGAGCTAGCTGCCGAGATTAGCCCCGAGTTTTCTCGGTTCCTCTACCAAAGCGTTGGCAGTGAATTAAATTGGGCGGATCGGTTGGATTCAACACGCGCTCAATGGGACGAAGTTCTGCGACGTCCTGGATCAGAAACTTGGGTTCTGTATATCGATGGCTCGCCCAAGGGCTATTTTGAGCTGGTCACTGCCTCCACAGCTACCGCGAGCGACGTAGAAATTTTCTACTTTGGCCTCTTCCCAGAAGCTACCGGTCGTGGCCTGGGAGCAGTAATGCTCACCGAAGCGCTTCAACGAGCGTGGGAACTACACTCTCGGTGGCCACAGCTGCCAGCCGTGGCTCGTGTGTGGCTCCATACCTGTTCCCTTGACGGGCCGGCGGCCTTGCCGAATTATCAAGCCCGAGGCCTGAAAATCTACCGCACCGAAGTCGAAGATTCTCAAGTGCGTGATGCTTCCGAGGGATTGTGGCCACAGCCGACTACATAGCGCAAAAAAGCTCGGCACCACCCTCTTTGAAGGGTGATGCCGAGCTAAGTACTCAGCGCCTATTTAGGCGTCGATGCTGCTGCAATCTGGGCAACGACGAAGGGTTTCGTCCTTCGCGCAGTCCTCGCAGAAAAGTCGTAGGTTACGGCATGTTGGGTTCGAACAGTTCTCAAACTTGTTCGTTGGGCCTTCGCACCCGACGCACTTGCCGATGGTCTCTGCCTTGTCGGAGAACTCGGTGTGCATGCGCTTGTCGAAGACGTAGAGGGAACCCTCCCACAAGCCTTCGTCACCATACTTTTCGCCGTAGCGGACGATGCCGCCTTGCATCTGGTAAACCTCTTGGAAGCCACGCTTAACCATCAATGCAGAAAGCACCTCGCAGCGGATGCCTCCGGTGCAATAGGTAACCACTGGCTGGTCTTTGAGGTGGTCGTACTTTCCTGAATCGAGCTCTGCGACGAAATCACGCGTGGTGTCAACGTCAGGGACGATAGCGTCCTTGAACTTACCGATCTGAGCTTCAAAAGCATTGCGTCCGTCAAAGAAGTGAACTTTTTCGCCGGACTTCTTCTTGGTGTCTACCAATTCATGCAGTTCTTCGGGACGCAGGTGCGTACCGCCACCGACTACACCGTTCTCATCAACTTCAAGTTCGCCTGGTGCGCCGAAGGTAACAATCTCATCGCGAACCTTGACGGAGATACGAGGGAAGTCTTCAGCGGATCCTTCGGACCACTTGATATCCATCTTTTTGAAGGCAGGTAGCTCGCGCGTAGCTTTGACGTAAGCTTTGACGGCTGAGATTTCGCCACCGACGGTACCGTTGATGCCGTCTTTGGAGATGATGATTCGTCCGCGCAGTCCCCAGCGTTCCAATAATGAACGCTGCCACAAGCGAATAGCTTCCGGGTCTGGGAGCGGAGTAAATGCGTAATACAGAACAATGCGATGAATGGCCACCATACAATGTTAGTAGCTTTTGGGCGCGAAACGCCGAGTAAAAGAGCAACGTCACACTGATTTCTCCCGAATTTTCCGGTACTCCGGTTGTCCAAGAGTTTCAACTAGGCAACGATTAGTTCAATGTCAGCAAATTCCTAGGAAAGACAAGGTAGGGTCAAAATATGGCATCAAACGCAAGCGATGAACTGATCGGCACCTGGGTAACCGGCTGGGCAGGAGCCCGTGGCTATGAAACTCGCAATGAGGGACGAGTCCATGCTGCCCTGCGTCACGACACCACTGAAGACTGGGAATACGTTATTTACGGCCCGTCAAAAGAGGAGCTAGCAGCGGTCGCCGAGACCCTCAAAAAGCACCCTAACCGTCGACTTACTGCTTTCGACGATTCGGCAGAAAACCTAGTCTCAATTGCCAACGAAGTTGGCTTGCAGGTCACGGCCGATGATGAAGCACTCATGGTCACCGAATTGGCGGTGCATGACGTCGAGGTCCCACTGCCAGCAGATGGTTTTGTCTTCCAGATTGAACGCGATGGCACCCACGCATATGTTTCGCTTCACCCTGAGGATAACCAAGAGGTTGTTGCAGCTTCAGGACATGTTTCCGCAGTAGATGGTTTCGCCATTTTTGATCGGATCATCACCGGGGCAGATTTCCGCCGTCGCGGCCTAGGCACTCTGATCATGCGTGCTTTGGCTTCTTTGGCGCAGGAACACGACGTTGATGAAGGACTGCTGATCGCCTCTGTAGATGGGCAGCAGTTGTACGCATCATTGGGCTGGACTTCGCTCGGTAAAGTCGTGATGTTCAAGGCCTAGCCTTTCGAATTTTCTCTATCGCCGTACCCAACGCTACAAACCGTCGGGTACGGCGATAGTCTTTAACTTCAGCAATTCATGGTTCCGAAAGGCGTCCACGTGAAGTCAGTGCGTTCTCTATTGGATCCGTATGACCGTAGCAATGATCCAGATGCTGTCATACACCGGCGCTCTCGGCCCGCCAAGGATGAGATCACCAGCGACTGGCCACAATGGCTAAGCAGTGAACTAGTACAGACTTTTCAAGGGCTGGGTATTCAGCGTCCATGGCTACATCAGTCCCAAGCTGCCAATCTCATTCATGAGGGCCAACACACCATCGTCGCCACTGGCACGGCATCAGGGAAATCGATGGCGTATTTGATGCCGAGTTTGGACGTCCTGTACAAGTCTCGCGATAGTGGATTTAACGATGCAGACGCGGCCGCCTCGGTGCTATATATCTGCCCAACCAAAGCGCTCGCTGCAGATCAGCTCTCCGCGGTGCAAGCGCTGGATGTCCCCGGGGTGCGTGCTGCTGCCTACGATGGTGATACCGATCAAGCAACCAGAACATGGGTTCGCCAGCACGCGAATTTCGTATTCACCAATCCGGACATGCTGCATCGTGGAATCATGCCGAACCATCCGGCTTGGTCACGATTCTTCAAACGGCTGCGCTACATCATCATTGATGAAGCCCACTCATACCGAGGCGTCTTTGGAGCTCACGTAGCTAACCTGATGCGGCGCTTGCGCAGAATTTGTGCCCACTACGGCAACTCCCCCATTTTTATCGGGGCCTCCGCCACCAGCTCAGACCCGGAAGAATCATTCGGCCGTCTCATCGGTGCCCCGGCGAAGGCAGTTACCCACGACTTTTCGGCCAGTGGTGAACTTGTCATCGGCTTATGGGAACCTCCTCTGACAGAACATCGAGGGGAAAACGGGGCACCGATCCGACGCACTGCCATCGCAGAAAGCGCTTCGATCCTTACCGATCTTGTGGCGGACCACACGCGGACCATTGTGTTCATCAAGTCGCGTCGTGGCGCCGAAACCATCGCTTCCCTGACTCGGAAACATCTTGAACGTTTCGCACCGGAACTCTCTGTACGACTAGCTGCTTATCGCTCTGGCTACCTACCCAATGAACGCAGAGAGGTGGAACGGCAGCTACGTAGCGGGGAGCTACTTGGCGTTACTTCCACCTCCGCCTTGGAATTGGGCATCGACATCGCCGGCTTGGACGCTGTCGTTGTGGCAGGGTGGCCCGGAACTCGCGCCTCCTTCTTCCAGCAAATTGGTCGTGCAGGGCGTTCTGGTCAGGACGCATTGGCAATATTTGTCGCTGCCGAAGACCCACTAGACACCTACCTTGCCCATCACCCAGAAGCCATTTTTGATTTGGGTGTCGAAGCTACAGTGTTTGATCCTCACAATAAATATGTGCTCAGTGGCCATCTCTGCGCAGCGGCCCAAGAATCTCCACTGCGGCCAGACGAGCTTGAGCACTTCGGACCACACACCGAAGAACTGTTGGAATCACTCGTGCAGCGAGGCTATTTGCGTCGACGTCCAGCCGGATGGTTCTGGACCCACCCGCAACATGCCGCAGCGATGTTCTCCATCCGCGCTGACGGGGGTGGTCCTGTCGATATTATCGATGCAGAAACTGGTGCTCTGCTAGGCACTATGGATTCACCACAAACCCATTACCAAGCTCATCCCGGAGCGATCTACGTTCATCAGGGTGCCAGCTATCACGTGGAAGAACTCGATGAACAAAACCACGTAGTACTAGTTACACGCGTCAATCCCGACTACTACACCACCGCACGAGATCTAACCACCGTGGCGGTCGTCGCCGAGGAACGAGAAAGCAACCACCGCGAACTGAATATACATTTCGGTGAAGTGACCGTCACTACCCAGGTCGTGTCCTTCCAACGAAAGTCTCTTGCTTCCAATGAGGTGCTTTCAGAGGAACCACTGGAACTTGAAGCCCGCGATCTGAATACCAAATCCATCTGGTTCACCATGAGCGAGCAACGCCTTATCCGAGCCGGCCTTACTGTGGATCAGTTTCCCGGTGCCTTGCATGCCGCTGAACACGCAATGATCGGATTATTGCCCTTGGTAGCAACCAGTGACCGTTGGGACATTGGTGGTGTTTCCACCGCTTTGCATATGGACACCGGGCACCCAACGATCTTTGTCTACGATGCTCAGCCTGGTGGAGCTGGATTTGCCGAGCGAGGATTCGAACGCTTCACTGACTGGGTGCGAGCGACCAGGGACGCTATCGAATCCTGCGAGTGTCAAAGTGGTTGTCCGAGTTGCGTTCAATCTCCAAAATGCGGCAACCGCAATAATCCCTTGGATAAGGCGGGCGCGATTTTGTTGCTCAGCGCCGTCTTGGACGATGTAGAACCTCGCCACCACCGCTAGATTCATTCCTCCAGCCCACTGGGCTCGGTCTGATCCAGCGGTGGTGCCCCAGCACGGGCTTTGGCCGTCGCCGCATACAGTTCCAGCCCTAAGGCGTGGAAAGATATGGGAACCCTGGCCGACACTATTACCGTCTGGCCGTCGGCTTCCACTAGACAGGACTCGAGCGTCGCGTTGTTCGCTTGAGCCAAGGACGCTGCGACCTCGCAAGGATTTCCCTCACGCAGCCCGCGTGCCGTATCTGCGCCAGCCAATGCTGCCAAATCGGCCGCGGACGCAGCATTCATCGCCGCGTGTACGGCTGCGACCCATGCAAGTAACGCTCCAACCAGTAACAAAGCAACGATCACTATGGCGGTGGTAACCACAGTACCGCTGCCTCGCTCTGACTTGAGTAGCGATATCTTTTGATTCATTCGACTGCCACGCTCGCTTCGCCACGAATTTGGATGCTTCCAACAATCGGTAATTGAACCGATTTGCGGACGGTAACTTTTGAAAATCCGCCTCCATTGGCGATGGCGAAGTTGGCTTTGTTTCCTGCTAGCCTCACTCCACTGGCTCGTGCGGTCGCATGGTCTTCACCTCGAGCCAGCTCCCTAGCCATAGCTCCTGCGGCTTGTTGTACCTGTATCTGTTGAATCCCTAGCGCTCCGAAGCACAACAAGAGTGAGAGCATCAATGCGACCGCGGGCAGCAGAACCGCAAATTCTGCGGTGCTGCTGCCCTTCTCATCACTGAGCTTCATGACCTACAGCGACAAAGCTTTGGTGATCAGGCCCATCAGCATTCCACGTACATCGCCGCTGGATAGGATGCTGATCAGAAGCCCGGCGAATGCCACGGCAGCTAGGGTAACCATTGCGAATTCGGCGGTAGTTGAACCTTGCTCTTCGGACAGCTGGTCCATGATCTCGCGGAATTGTCGGTTCATTGTTTTGACCTTTCTCGAAATTTTGTCAGTGGCGCCAGTGCCATTGACGGGGTATCTTCACTGTCGAGCACCTATGGTTCTTTCAGCTGTCTTTCATTGCGATCTGGGTATAACCCTTTGAGACCAAACAGCTGCCCATTACATGCTGGGGAACAACGCAATAATCAGCGGTACAACCCCCAGCGCGATAAACGCTGGCAAAGCACAAGCACCTAAGGGAAGAACAAGCCGCGTACCGAACTGCGCGCCAAGCCGAGCAATTTTTTGAGTGTGTTCTCGGCGCTGCAAGGCGGCAGTATTACGCAAGAGAGCCGCCGCAGGAGCACCGGTAGTATGGGCAAAAAGTAATGCTTTCTGCAATGGGGCCAACCACGACGGTGCTGCCTCCCATGCCTTTTCCCACGACAGGTTCATTTCCAAACAGCGGGCGACACTACGTAATACCCGGCACTGTTCGATACTGCTGCCCAGCAAGTCGAGAATTTCTGTTATTGGCATGCCTGAATCCAAAAGACTAGCGCTCAAGTCAAGCACCAATTCAATGGGTTGGGGCTGATGCTTACCTTTCTGTTGAGCCCCGATAGTGCGTCGTGAAGCTCGAACAGATGATCCAGCACCGACCGCTAATGCTCCTGCGAGCGCAGCGCATAGAAGGATCAGGAGGATCATGACAAGGCCTGTGCTGAGGTTGAAAGCATCAGTCGTCGACACCAGACCCTATTAGCGACCCAGAGCGTGGTTCCAACTGCGACGCTCAGCTGCGCGGCCCATGAGGAAGCCAACGTACCGAGTACGTCGATCCCAACAAGAAGGCCAAACCCAAAACCTACCAGTGGCAACCAGGTGAGCAGTTTTGTTGTGGCTTTCGGCCCTGCCATCGCAGCATCAAAAGACTGCTGTGCGACTAAGGCTGATTCCAAGTCTTCTGCGAGACGTTCGAGGACTTCGGCCAGGCTTGCGCCACTTCGCTGTGAGATCCGTAGACACCAGTGCAATCGCTGCACGGCTGAGTGCTCGGCCAGGACCTCGTCTGTGTCCTGGTATCCGTTCTGGTTATTCAGTCTTTGTGTTGCTCGGAGATCTTTGAGTGCCTGAACGATATTTCCTGAATCGTTTTCTACCTCTAGCAGGGCATCCACCGCAGGGTGAAAGCTCAGGCCACTGCGAAGTAAGGCGGAGAGCTCGCGAATAACTCGTGCGTCCTCACTCAAGGAATGATTCTCCTGATGCGCGGGTCTATGAATATCTCGCCAGCTCTTCCAACTGATCGTCGACAAATTCCTCACACTCCGAGCATTAGGAAGCCAGAGGTAGAGGGCGACGGCACTGAACAACAGAATCATCATGAGGGCTCTCCTGCACTGTTGAGGCCAGCTACCTGAGCCAGAAGTTCCGCAACTAAATCGGAACCAAATTTGCGTTCCAGAATCGGCTGGCCCTGAACCGTCAACGGCTCTGATCCTTTCAAGTCAATGAGCGTTCGCATGGCCATATGTCCCGACCCATCGGTTTCTAGACAGCCCAAAGCTACTGGTCCACGATTTCCGTGCTCGCCACGACTCATATGAATCACAAGGTCCAACGCACTAGAAGCTTGTAAGGAAGTTGCTTGAACACTCCAGCCGGCCAAAGCGCCCAGCGCAGCAAGTCTCGCGGGCACTGATGACGGGTTATTTGCATGCAGTGTTCCGGCGGCGCCCTGATGGCCCGTATTCATCGCTGCTAAAAAGTCTCTAATTTCTTCCCCACGGCACTCGCCGACGATGAGCCGGTCTGGGCGCATGCGTAGGGCCTGGATGACGAGGTCTTTCAGTTGTACGAGTCCGGCAGCTTCCACGTTCGCTGAACGGGTTTGTAAGGAGACCGAGTGTGGGTGATTGATTTGGAGTTCCTGCGAGTCTTCTACCACCACGAGTCGTTGTTGGGCATCGCATTGCGCCAGCATTGCTTGAAGTAGCGTTGTTTTTCCACTGCCGGTTCCTCCGGTCACCAAAAAGTTCATTTGCTTTTGAATTACGGCGTTCAAAAGTAGGTTCCAAAACGGAAGTGAAAACTGTAAGACCTCTTCAAGGTTGAGTCGACTTGCATGTTTTACGCGAATCGAAATCAGTGGTCCCTGGGTTGCTATGGGCGGAAGCACCGCATGTACGCGATAGTTTTTCAGACTCATGTCCATGAAAGGACTGGCTGCATCAAGGCGTCGGCCTGCCAGTGTTGCCAAGTGAACCGCCAATTCTCTTACCCGTTCAGCCGATGCGAATTTAAAATCCATCAGCTCCAAACCGCGCGGAGAATCCGTCCAAACTTGCCCTAGACCATCCACAAGGACATCGGTGACGTCTGGGATTCTCGCGAAGCGTTCTAGGACTGATAGCCCTGCAACTTCGTTTTGTAATGTCTCCAAGGATTCGGCGGCACCCTGCGATCCCAGTGTCGCGCCAGAATCGTGTACCGCACCGGCCAAGGCGATCGCGTCGAGTTGACCTCCCGATTGCAGTGCTCGTTCTCGCACAGACTCCAAAATTTTCGCGTTGAGCGGGTGCCCTATGGAGATCGCACTACTGTCTTTGCTGTGTCGTGCGGTGCTCATGAGATTTGGCCTTGGACTTGCGGAAGCAGGCAGAGGTTGGCCAGTGACTGTCGTAGACCGCGAGATTTGAAGCAATCGAATAGGTCACCGCGATGATCCGCCTTGATGATGCGAGAAGAAATTGGGAATGATCCGAGTATTTCTGCGCCACTACTTGCTTCATAACGCGCTCGTTGTTCCCCACAGAGCACCACCTCGCCGTGGTGTGGAGGGGCGGAACTATTTGCAGTGAGCACCCGCCGGTCAATGAATTGATTAATCACTGTTTGTCGCGGATGCGGGTAACGTCCGGTATCTAGAATCACCAGGTCAAAGCCTTGACGCGCTGCAGCCAATAAACGAATCATCAGTTGTTCATCAATTAATTCGTGTTCTTTGGATTCAGACCATGTCAACACAGAGGTGCTCCGCAACTGTGGCATGGTCTCGGCTAATTGATGCGCAGCGAGTCGGCCCCCGGAAAGTTGTAATTCCTCCCAGCCAATTCCTGTTGGCGGTCGACTCGTAGCCCTAGGCCACAAGCTACGAGAGTGCGGATCCATGTCAATCACAATGCTGCGCATTCCACTGAGTGTTCCGGCGTGGGCCAGCAATAATGCCAGCGTGCTCGTGCCCAACCCGCCTGCCGTGGCACCCAAGGCTAGGGTGTGACCATGTCCAGCGCGCATGGCCCACAACCCAAGGTACTCCCCAAGCCATTGCCCGGCGGACGGCAATAATGCCACTCGAGTTTTGGGGAATCTGCTGGCCAAAGACCACAACCCGCTAGCTGCCGATTCGAGCCCGATCAATACATCAACCCGGTGCCTGTCGTTATCTGCCAGTCCAGCCATATCGCTGCCCCACAGCACAGGTCCGGTGGTACCGGTGTGCAGAGTTTCGGGGTCAGTACATTGGATGATGCGTACAGCTGCGCCCACAGCAATAGCGGCACACAATTCAATGATTCGCGGATCACTGCTGACAATAGTGCACAGGGGTTCATCAACAGATCCGTTCTCGGGCCTGCTGATTTGTTCCGTCGGCAAGCCAGCCCTGAGGTCATCTAGGGCCGTCATCACAAAACGAGTGTTCTTCTTCGGCTCGGTTGTCGCCGCAGTGTCAGTTAGCCATTTCATTTATCGAGCGTGGCATCACTGCACTGGGTCGAGGATTAGGGCAGGACCGAATGGGGATATCTGCCCTGGACACGGCACAATGTACTTATGAGTGCCATTGCCTTCCTCGCAACTGATCCCGATGGCTATGCACTAATCGACCTGCGTGACAGCCTCTCGGGGCAGTCGCTACAGCCCGTCCTACCAGTCTCACGCGATAATTTTGCGCCGACGGTTGCCCTAATCGAAGCTGAATTTAGTCCTCGCTGGGCCATGCTTCGCACCAGCCCTTGGATGCAGCCGTTGCTCACGGCAGGTGTGTTTATCGCCAAAGCACATGTGCTCTCCCTTGCACAACGGATCATGCACCGCTCACCATTGGCCGCGGAGCAAGTACCCGATTTTGATCTTGAACATTCTGAGACAACCACAGAGCATTTCAACCAAGATGCCCTCTTTGACGCCCCAACTTTCGGGGAGTCATTAGAAGACCTGATCCAGCTGTACACGCAGCAGCGTCAGGCATTGCCACAAGATCCGATGGCCCGCAAACGCCTTGAATTGCTGATTCATGCCGAATCGGTGGGCGCGCTGATCGCCTGCGAAATGGAACATGTGGGGCTTTCCTGGGATGAGGCAGGGCATCGGGCCTTGCTCCGAGAACAGCTCGGTGAACGAGTCTCTGAATATGCTCGCCCACCGAAGTTGGCGCTCAAAGCCCAAGAGCTAGCTACAACGTTAAACACCCCTGGTTTGAATCCTGATTCCCCGCAAGAACTGCTCAAGGCCTTACAGAAGGCTGGTTTTGCGGTGCGTTCGGTCCGGGCTTGGGAGCTAGAGCAGATCAATCATCCACTGATCAAGCAAGTCTTGGAGTACAAGAAACTCTCGCGTTTGGCCAGTGCACACGGTGATGTCTGGCTGGATCAATGGGTCAAAGATTCTCGTTTTCACCCGCATTATGTTTTGGGCACGGTGGTTTCCGGGCGTTGGGCAGCTTCAGGTGGTGGCGCCTTGCAGTTACCTCATGCCATCCGTCAGGTGGTGCGTACCGGGCCTGGCCGAACCTTTGTCGTGGCCGATGGGCGACAGCTGGAACCAAGAATTCTTGCCGCAATTTCCGATGATCAGCAGTTGCAACAAGCCGGAGCGCAGGATGATCTGTACCAGTGGCTCTTGGACGCCAAGTTGGTTTCGACCCGACAAGAAGCCAAGCTGGGAATGCTCTCCGTGATTTATGGCGGTGGCGGAGGTGCCAGTGGTGCGGTGGGAGCTGCACTCACCAAAAGCTTTCCAACCGCGATGCGCTTTGTGGAGCAGGCGGCCCTGGCTGGTCAACAAGGCGAAGGCGTTCGTAGCTTTTTAGGACGAGGTTGTCCTCCTGCTGACGAGCAGTGGATGAGAGCTCAACGGGATACCGCGGATGAGGCAAGCCAGCGAGCTGCCGATGCTGCTGCTCGGGCGCGCGGGCGTTTCACCCGGAATTTTGTCGTGCAGTCTACGGCTGCCGAATGGGCTTTGGTATGGATGGGCCATGCCCGCCACCTGATCCATCAGGCCGGGTGGAGCGAGGTATGCCGGCAGGTATTTTTTGTGCATGACGAAATTGTCTTTGAATGCCCCAACGAATTAGCCGATCAGCTCCAACGACTCATCGCGCACGCGGCGTTGCTTGCCGGCCGCACCCTCTTTGGCGCTGCTTCACCACACTTCCCGGTAAGCGTCGCCATTTCCTCAAATTATGCCGATGCTAAATAGGAACAAGGGCCTTAGACCATTTGCAGTTCCCGGTGAGTGTTCCATGGTCGGGTCCAGCCAAGCTCAGTGAAAAGCCGGTCAAGCACAATGGCGGTAAAGCCCCAAATGATTCGGTCTCCAAATTCGAAGGCCGGCGAGGTGAACTTCTGCTGATTACGCTGTACTACCCCGGTGAGTCGATTCTTGGGATCCAGTAGTTGCGCTACCGGTGCACGAAACACCCCGGCACTTTCGGCCGGGTCAACGGCATGGACCTTCGATTCGGTGTGCCACCAACCTAATACCGGCGTGACTAAGAAATTGGACACCGGCAATTCGGTTTCACTCAAATGCCCGAGCACCTCAATTCCGGTGGTATCCACCCCGGTTTCTTCCCAAGCTTCACGCAGTGCAGCCGCAGCCACGCTAGAGTCTTCTTCATCAATGCCGCCACCGGGGAAGGCGATTTGTCCGGCGTGCTTGCGCAAGGTGGTGGCTCGTTCAACAAAGAGCAGGTCAAGGTCTTGAGCCTGAGCGCCATCGGCGAGCGCAGTGTCCCCGGCCGAACCAAAGAGGATCAGCACCGCAGCCTTGCGCACAGCATTAGATTCCACGTTCATGCTGATCCACTCTTTGGGCAGTTTCTGGGTTGCCCCTGCGCTCACCCGGTGTTTGGCAATCACTTGTTGCAGCTGGCTGCGTGCGCTCATGCGTCTAATCCATACCCTTCAGCTCTTAGTTGCCTCCGGGTCGCACCGGCCCGCATTTTTGCCAGTAGTTCTTCTCGCCCGGGAGCAAGCTCATACTTAAGTAACTGTTTTGCCTTGGCAGGTATTTCCTCGCCGATTCCATTCGAGGGGCAGAGCTTAGCTACCGGACAGACGCCACACGCTGGTTTGCGGGCGTGGCAGATCCGCCGTCCGTGGAAGACCACGCGATGGCTGAGCATAGTCCAGTCGCGCTTTTCAAAGAGCTCCCCCACCGCATGTTCGATTTTCACCGGGTCGGTTTCGTCGGTCCAACCAAAGCGGTTCGCCAGGCGCCCAAAGTGTGTGTCAACGGTGATGCCGGGAACCCCAAAGGCATTGCCTAGCACTACATTGGCAGTTTTGCGTCCTACACCCGGGAGCTTAACCAGTTCTTCAAGTTTTGCTGGAACCTGGCCGTCATGACGTTCCACCAGGGCAGCGGAAAGCCCGAGCAATGAGTCGGTTTTGGCGCGAAAGAATCCGGTGGGACGAATGAGTTCTTCGATCTGACTGCGTACACCTTGGCTCATGGCCAGGGCATCGGGGAAGTGAGCGAACAGCGCCGGGGTGATCGCGTTAACCCGCACGTCGGTCGTCTGTGCAGAGAGCACCGTGGCAACCAACAGTTCAAAGGGGTTCTCAAAATCTAATTCGGGAACCGCATAAGGATAGGTTTCGGCCAGTACCCTATTGATCTTGCGGGCCCGTCTCTTCAGACCCAGTTCGGTTTCCAGTTTTGCTTTATTCGCCACGCATTGATCGTGTCATGGGTACGCTCACTTTTCATCTTCAGACACCAGCAGTGAATGCTATTCGTCGCAGCGAGCTGACCGTTGGGCGCAGAATTTACCCTAAATCCCCATTGATCGTGACACAAACCACAATCAGCGACGGCAAAGCATGTAACTTTGATCACAGAGAATATTTGTGACTACGCGGAAGGACGCGAAGCCCGTGAGCGATTCGAAGACCTTAGATAACCTGTCGAATGAAACCCGTTCCTTTGCCCCGAGCAAGGAATTCAGGGACCAGGCCGTCGCTAGCGCAGCCAGCTACGAAGCAGCCGAAGCTGACCGGTTGGGATACTGGGCAGAGCAGGCCCGCAAGGTCCTGACCTGGGATACCGATTTCACCCAGACCTTGGATTGGTCGCAAGCACCGGTTTCAAAGTGGTTTGTCGGTGGAAAACTCAACGCAGCCTATAACGCGCTAGATCGACACGTTGAAAACGGACTGGGTGATCGCGTGGCGATCTACTTCGAAGGCGAACCAGGCGATTCACGTTCCTACACCTATGCCCAGCTCACCGAAGAGGTTAAGAGAGCAGCTAACTCCTTCGAATCCCTGGGCGTAGCCAAGGGTGACCGCGTGGCCGTCTACCTGCCAATGATCCCAGAAGCCGTCATCACCATGCTCGCCTGCGCCCGCATCGGAGCGATCCATTCGGTAGTCTTCGGCGGTTTCTCCGCCGATGCGTTGCGTAGCCGCATTGATGATGCCGATGCCAAGCTTGTGGTCACCGCCGATGGCACCTGGCGTCGTGGCAAGCCGTCACCACTGAAGGCTGCCGTGGATGAAGCTCTGGCGGCACCGGGTCACACCGTGGAAAATGTTTTGGTCGTCAAGCGCAACGCCCAGCCAGTAGAATTCGGTCCTTTGGATAAGTGGTGGCACGACGTAGTGGACGACGCTTCCACCGAGCACACCGCGGTCGCTCACGACTCTGAACACCCACTCTTTGTGCTGTACACCTCGGGCACCACTGGAAAGCCTAAGGGCATCGTGCACACTACCGGCGGCTTCCTCACCCAGGGTGCGGTGACCCACCGCGATACCTTCGACCTGCACCCGGAGACCGACGTGTATTGGTGCACCGCCGACATCGGCTGGATTACCGGACACTCGTACGTCACCTACGCGCCGTTGATCAATGGTGCCACCCAGCTGATGTACGAAGGCACCCCGGATACCCCGCACCAGGGTCGCTGGTGGGAACTGGTGGAAAAGTACGGCGTCTCCATTTTGTACACCGCCCCTACCGCCATCCGTACCTTCATGAAGTGGGGTCGGCAGATCCCCGATGGCTACGATCTGTCCAGCCTGCGCGTGCTGGGCTCCGTGGGTGAACCCATCAACCCTGAGGCGTGGATGTGGTACCGCGATGTTATTGGCACCAACAATGGCAAAAACGGGGAACGCAAAGAGAACCCCACCCCCATTGTCGACACCTGGTGGCAGACCGAAACCGGCGCCCATATGATCGCTCCGCTACCTGGTGTCACCCACACCAAGCCAGGCTCGGCGCAGGTCGCCGTACCAGGTATCAGCGTGGATGTGGTCGACGAGGCTGGCAATTCGGTGGCCGACGGCGAGGGTGGCTTCTTGGTCATCCGTGATCCATGGCCTGCCATGCTTCGGGGCATCTGGGGCGATATGGAACGCTACAAGGAAACCTACTGGTCGCGCTTCGAGAATATGTACTTCGCCGGTGACGGTGCGAAGAAAGACGCCGATGGTGACCTGTGGCTGTTGGGCCGCGTTGATGACGTGATGAATGTGTCAGGTCACCGCCTGTCCACCACCGAAATTGAGTCCTCCCTAGTGGCGCACCCGTACGTGGCCGAGGCCGCTGTGGTCGGTGCTAAGGATGAGACCACCGGTGAAGCAGTGGTCGCCTTCGTCATCTTGCAGAGCGAGCCTGCGGAAGGCGAGGACGTCATTGCGACCCTACGCAACCACGTGGGTAAGGACATCGGTCCAATCGCCAAGCCAAAGCATGTGCTGGTGGTTCCTGAACTGCCAAAGACCCGTTCGGGCAAGATCATGCGCCGTCTGCTCAAGGATGTGGCCGAAGGACGAGAAGTTGGTGACGCAACCACGCTTTCGGATTCAACAGTGATGAGCCAGATCGCTCAGTCCATGGGCAAGTAGCCACTTCTCTGGAATCACGACGCTGCCGTGGGGTAGAACGCTAAAAGCGTTCTACCCCACGGCAGCGTTTTCTCGTTCATCAATAAAGAATCCCGACTCTTACCGATGCTTTGCACTAGATTTGAGTCCATGACTGAGAACTCATCACGCACCATTTTGCTCCTGAACGGCCCAAACCTGAATCTCTTGGGAACCCGGGAGCCGCAGATTTATGGTCATGACACCTTGGCCGATGTTGAACAGCTCGCCCGCGACACCGCCGCGGCCCACGGTTTTGAGCTACGTGCCCTACAGTCCAACCACGAGGGGGTACTCATTGACGCGATTCATGAGGCCCGCACCAGCGCGGTAGGAATCGTGATGAACCCGGGAGCCTTCACCCACACCTCGGTCGCATTAGCTGATGCGGTCAGCGGTGTGCAATTGCCATTGATTGAAGTTCACATCTCCAATGTGCACCAGCGTGAAGCGTTCCGTCACCACTCGTACATTTCTCCGGTGGCCAGCTCGATCATCGTCGGTGCCGGAGTGAACGGATACAAGCTAGCGGTAGAACAACTCGCCTACCTGCTCAATAAGTAGCTCGCGTTCCCGGCTAGTCGGCGATGCAGTCCCCGGTCTTCACCGAGGTGCGCTGCGAACCGCCGAGCTCCAAGGCGTGCTCCATTTCTTCGAGGCTCAGGGCGAATCCGACCTGATCATCGCTACGGGACTTAGCAAAAATCAGCCCGACGGCCTCGCCTCTCTCGTCTAACAACGGTCCCCCGGAGTTTCCTTGAGCGACCTCGGCGGTGAGCTGATAGACGGAAATGCGTGTTGGGTCGGTGCCGTAAATGTTGGCAATCGAGACATTGGCTCGCGAAGCAATCAAGGCACTGCGAATTTGTTGTGGTCCGCCAGCCGGGTAACCGATAAACGCTGCGGCGTCGCCGCGGGTCAGGTCATGGTCGGCAAGTTCAATGGCCGGAGTCTCTAAGCCCTCTACGTACAGCAGAGCAATATCGGTCTCGGGATCGAAGTAAACCACTTTTCCGCGGTGAACTTCATCACGACCGGTCTCTATGGTGGCGGACCCTAAACCGGCCACCACGTGGGCATTAGTCATCACCATTTCTGGTGCCACCACGAACCCGGAACCGGTCAGGTTAACGCCGCATTGGACCGCGGTGCCGGAGACTTTTGCTGCCGATTGGGCCGCGGCGCGTTGTAGGTCGGTGGCTTCCCAATCGGTGTCCACCGGCTGGTCCACGGAAGGCGCAAAAGGCTCCAAAAAGGCCGGGAGGGTTTCGGCGATGACCTTGGAACGTGCCGTAGAAATTGCTGAGTTCACAAAGGATGGGGTGGCGTTACGAATGGCTTGGATCATGGTGGACTTACCAATCTCCAAGGACAGTCGTGGAATACCCATGCTGGAGGTCGAAAACGCCAGCGCGCCAATGATTGTGGCGCTAATCAGGACCGATAGAACACCACCGGCGATACGGTCTGCCGAGCGTAAAAAGTCAACGTTCATCCAGTGACGGATGCGGGTGGCAATGACTCGTCCAAGGGCTTGGCCCAGGATGATCAGCACCGCCGCGGTGGCGACCATCAGTGCGACGCGCCACCACGGATTATTCGCGAAGGTGGAAACCAACGGGATGGCAAAGAACGCGGCAATGCCTCCAAGGATGAGACCCACCATGTCGCCGACGGTCAAAAGAAAACCGCGTCGAAGCCCGATGATGAAAAAGGTCAGCAAAACAGCGCAGATGACTACGTCGAGCCAGCTGAAAATTCCGAGCACCAAGACTCCAATGCGTTCAAGTACTTTGTATTAACCCAAGGTACCCTTAGAAGCTGATGGATTTCTGCGAGCATATTCGCGAGTTTTGGCCGAATGAGCGTGACGTTCAACATTTTCTCGGTAAAACCACGTGTGGAAACTGTCACATTGTTACTGAATACGGCACAATGAAGTAAGCGCCTACTACTGTTGACAGGAGATTTAATGGATATCGAGGTACTGCGTCGCGCGCCACTGTTTGCGTCGCTTGGTGATGAAGTATTCGCCGCGCTCACCGAAGAATTGACCGAGGTTGATCTGTCCCGCGGTGCATCGGTGTTCCGTGAAGGCGATCAGGGCGACCGTCTGTACTTCATCGTTTCGGGCAAGATTAAGCTGGGTCGCACCTCCTCGGATGGTCGCGAAAACCTGATTGCTGTTCTTGGCCCAGGCGAACTGTTTGGCGAGATGGCCCTATTCGATCCACACCCACGCAACGCGACGGCCACCGCCGTGTCGGAAACCCGACTGGCAGGCTTGAGTCACGAGAACATGCGCAAGGCGATCCTGAACTCCCCTGAGGTCTCGATCCAGTTGCTGCAGGCTCTGGCTGCCCGTCTACGTCGCACCAACGAGTCCCTCGCGGACTTGGTCTTCTCCGATGTTCCTGGCCGTGTTGCCAAGGCTCTGCTTGATCTTGCTGACCGCTTCGGCCGCCCAGCAACCGATGGCATCTTGGTAGCTCACGAGCTGACTCAGGAAGAGCTGGCTCAGCTGGTTGGCGCATCGCGTGAAACCGTAAACAAGGCTTTGGCTGAATTCGTTCAGCGCGGCTGGCTACGTCTGGAAGCACGCGCCGTCGTGATCCTTGACATCCAGCGCCTGCGTCAGCGTTCACGCTAACCCCAGCAAAATAGCGTGGGCCGAGTATCCAATTGGATATTCGGCCCACGCTATTTTTAAGTTGTTTAGCTCAGCGATTATTAGCTCAGTATTTTAATGTCCCGCTGTTGCTTGCCACGGTCGAGATGATTCGGCGCTCATTGAGCCCAAAACTTCTAAATAATAAATACCGTCGCGCACCAATAAGTCCGGATGTTTCAAATCCAAAGACCGAGAGCGAGACAAATACGCTACAACGCCATTGGCGTCTGCCATGGCTTCCAACATCATTTCCACTGCCGGATAACTGATGTGTGAGAGGTTAAGGCCCACCGTGTTGGGCTGGCCCACTAGGTCACCAAGCTCAGTGGTATTTCGTTGCGCCAGCACCTGACTGGCTACTTGCCAGCGCCCCCATTTGCCCTTGCCTCGAAGTAATGAAGCTTCTTGTCGGTTGGGTACCGTCGCTGCGAAGTACCAGGTATCAAACCTGCGTAGTGCAAAGTTCGGATTGAGCCAGTGCGCAACAGGACGTAATAGATCGGTGCGCAGCCCTAGACCGCGACGGCGTAGAAACTCGTCAAAGGAAAGGTCTTGGCCTGCAATCGCTTCGCGAGCGCTCATCCACTCTTCAGGATCAGCCATTTCAATGATTGATTGTTCATCGGTGCCGGCCAGTAAGATCCCGGTTTCTTCAAAGAGCTCACGAATGGCACAGACAATATGCGCCTGGACCAACTGCTGGTCAAGCACGTCCATGCGTTTGGACCATTGGGACAAGCTAGGACCAAACCATTGGTAGGTAGCTCGGTCGCTGGCCTCATGGCTTCCGCCAGGAAAGGCTACGTTGCCTAGTGGCGAGCCGCCGGGCCGAAAGGTCAGGTATGTCTCCACACCTTGGGAACAGTCCCTCACGAGGCACACGGAGGAGGCGCGGCGTGGGCTTCGCGGAGTGCGGGAGCCAAAGCTGAACCAATTTTCGGCCGTAGGGATCTGGTGCGGTGGCAGATCAAAGATTCTGCGCACCATGCCACTGCGTGGCCCGCAAGGAAAAGCCTTGGCGGGCCGCGCAGAAGGTCGCTGAAATGAACTACTCAAATTCAGCGATGACCTCAACCTCAACGGGTGCATTCAATGGCAGCACGGCGACACCGACTGCTGAACGTGAATGCAGGCCCGCATCTCCGAGTACTTCACCGAAGAATTCGGAGGCGCCATTGATGACTCCAGGCTGCCCGGTGAACTCTGGTGCCGACGACACGAATCCGACGACCTTCACAATTCTCTTGATGCGATCTAGGTCACCAATTTCAGCTTTGATGGCAGCCAGGGCGTTCAGCGCAGCAACCTGCGCCTGAGCCTTAGCGTCCTCGGCCGAAACCTCGGCACCGACCTTTCCCACAACTGAGAGTTCACCATTAATCAGCGGAAGCTGACCTGAGGTGTAAACATAGTTGCCGGTGGTGACCGCTGGCAGGTAGGCAGCGACGGGCTTTGCTACGCCTGGCAGGGTGAAACCCAGTTCGTTCAGGCGCGCTTCAACACGCGAGGAAGTCGCTTCTTGCATGGGCTTTCTCTCCTTAAGGAAGTGTGTTTTGTTTACTCTTTTGGACGCTTCATGTAGGCCACTGGCGATGAACCATTAGGGCCAGGAACTACAGTGACAAGCTCCCAACCATCATCCCCCCATTGGTCCAAAATCTGCTTTGTTGCGTGAATCAAGAGTGGCAAAGTGGCGTATTCCCATTTAGTCATACTGGATACGTTATCGCGTCCTTGTAAACTAGTGGGTATGGCAGCCAAGAAGTCCCCCTTTTTTGATACCGCCACCACCCTGGGAAAAGTCGTTGCATTCTTCGGAATCAGCGCCCTGTGTGGTGTGCTCGCAGCAGGCATGCTCGTGCCCGTCGCTGCAATCGCTAAAACCGGTTTGACCACCGGTAACAACATTGTCAGCGCGCTTCCGAGCTCGTTTGAAAAGCTCCCCATTTCGGAGCCTTCAACGATCCTCGACGCCGACGGAAAAACCATCGCGACTTTCTATCAACAAAATCGTGAACCCGTGAAACTTGATGACATCTCGCCTTATATGCGTAAGGCCATCGTCTCCGTGGAAGATGAACGCTTCTACGAGCACAACGGTGTCGATCCTAAGGGCATCGCGCGAGCCATCGTGGGCAACTTGACCTCCACTTCACGTTCAGGCGCTTCTACCCTGACCCAGCAGTACGTGAATAACTTGCTGGTGAACAATCAGGAACTCACCGGTTCCGAGGAAACGACCATTTCTGGTCAAAAGGATTACGCAGCAAAGATCCGCGAGCTCAAATACGCGGTAGCTATCGAAAAGGAAATGTCCAAGGACGAAATCCTTGAAGGCTACCTGAACCTGGTGCTCTTCTCCGGTCGTGAGTACGGTGTTCAAGCTGCAGCTCAGCGCTTCTACTCCATTGACGCTAAGGACTTGAACGTCCAGCAGTCTGCCATGCTTGCTGGCATGGTTCAGTTGCCGAACGTTTATAACCCAATCAACAACCCAGAACGTTCTCTTGATCGACGCAACAAGGTCCTGGGCAACATGTACCGCACCGGCGCGATTACGAAGAAGGAATACGACACCGCAGTTAAGTCGGATCTCGAACTCAAGCCAAGCACTTCCCCATCGGGCTGCTCGGCTGCTGGTGACAACGCGTACTTCTGCGACTACGTCACTAACCTGATTCTCAGCGATGATACCTTCGGCAAAACCAAGGAAGATCGCGAAGGCCTGCTGTACCGCGGCGGTCTAACGATCAAAACCACGTTGAATAGCACGCTGAACAAGAAGGCTGCCGCCGACGCTCGCAACGCTATCGATCCAAACGCTAAGTCCAACAAGGACATCTACTCCTCGATCGTCTCGGTGGAGCCAGGTACCGGAAACATCCTGACCATGGCGCAGAACACCACTTACGGTCCAGAGAGCAAAGACTCTGGCGCAAGTACGTACTACAACTTCGCTGTTGAACGTTCGAAGGGTGGCGCCGGCGGCTTCCAGGGCGGTTCGACCATGAAGCCGTACACCACGCTTGCCTGGCTCACCGAGGGCAACCACATGTACGACACCATCAACGCGAAGAAGCAGAACTTCACCTCTGCGAATAAATGGCGTGCTTCCTGTCTGCCAGGTGGAACCACTTACACCTCCAAGTGGGAACCGAAGAACGCTTCGGCTGGTTTCTACCGTCGCATGACCGTTGATACCGGTTTGTACTGGTCGATTAACTCGGCAACAGTTCAGGAAGCCTACAAGACCGACTTGTGCACCATCGCTGATTACACCAAGCGCCTAGGCGTATTGGATCAGGACGCGGATAACGGTCAGCCTGGCCCAATCAGCCCAGCGAACCCATCGTTCATCATTGGTTCGGCCAACATCACCCCACTGTCGCAGGCTGCAGCTTTTGCAACCTTCGCCAACAAGGGCGAGTTCTGCCAGCCACGTGCGATGACCAGCGTTTCGGACAAGGACGGCAATGAGTACAAGGTTCCTCAGGAATCGTGTTCACAAGAAATTGACCCGACCTATGTCGCCGACCTCAATGGCACTCTAAAGAAAATCGCGACCAAACGAGTTTCTAAGGGAAGAGTCGCAGGTCCTATCGCGGGTAAGACTGGAACGAACAACTACGCCACGTCGACCTGGTTCGTTGGTTACACCACTGGTATTTCGACCGCTGCCTGGGTTGGCCGTCTGAACGGCAAGACCGGTAACAAAGAAACCACCTTGCACGGTGCCATCATTAACGACAAGCAGGCTCCAGCGATGGTTGACTCTTCGACCTATGCAGCTCCACTCTGGGTGGACTTCATGGAAGAAGCAGTGCTCGAATACGATCGCAGCAGCTTCGGCTCAGCTCGCAGCAAACCAGCAGTCAAGAAGGAGACCACCAAGGAATCCTCTTCTTCCTCGTCCAGCGACTCAAAGTCCGATTCGGAGGATTCGAAGAAGGAATCTGATTCCAAGAGTGAGTCAACTACTTCCACTAAGGAATCAACCGATCAAAAGTCCGATTCGAAGAGCAGCAATAGCAGCAATAGCAGCAATTCGAATAAGAACAACGGAAACGGTAATGGCAACGGTAAGAAATCCGACGGCTAGCTAAGTTCCAACGAAGGCCGCGTTCAACTTTGGTTGAACGCGGCCTTCGGTCTAGATTGGCAATAGCGGACTTCACCAATGATTGCTTCAGGGCATGAAAGGACGATGGCAGACAGGTCATGGTTGAACACAAAACATTTGCTGCAGCACTGCGTCATGCGGCTGGCACTACTGCTCTCGCTGCCGGTGGTGCATTGGCCCTTGGCGGTGCGTTAGTTGGCTACGGCATGCTTGAGACGCAGAAGTTTGGGCTTCGTCGCGAAACCTTGAACATCCTGCCCCGAGGCGCAGCCGATATTAAGGTGCTGCACCTTTCGGATATCCACATGATTCCTGGCCAAGAAGTCAAGATCCAATGGCTGCGCGAACTTGCAGACCTGAAGCCTGATTTTGTTATCAACACCGGAGATAACCTCAGCCATCGCGACGGGATCCCACCGCTCCTGAGAGCCTTAGAACCACTGATGGCTTTCCCTGGGGCCTTCGTTCCAGGTTCTAACTGCTATTACGCGCCAAAACTCAAGAATCCGTTCAAGTACTTTGCACGCACCAATGGCATTCCAAATCCTGCCTCACGGGATCTACTCGCTTTTGAAGTCATGCACAGGGCATTCGGTGCTGCCGGCTGGGTCAACATGTCTAACCGCTCACATTCCACGGTGCTCAACGGACTCCGCTTGGACTTGACCGGCGTGGATGATCCGCACATTGACCGAGACCATTTCGCGGGCTGGCCACGTGGCTCTTCAACCAGCAATCAGGCCCCTCACGTTCGTATCGCCCTGACCCATGCTCCGTACCAGCGCGTGCTGGACCAGTTCACAGAAGCGAAGGCAGATGTCATTTTCGCCGGCCACACCCATGGCGGGCAGGTGTGTATCCCTGGCTATGGCGCGCTGGTCTCCAATTGCGACCTACCAACCTGGCGTGCCCGCGGTCTGAGCGATTGGGAATACGCTGGAAACTCTGTGCCACTGAACGTATCGGCCGGTTTGGGCACATCGCGTTTTGCACCTATCCGCTTCGCTTGCCCACCAGAAGCCATCTTGGTGACACTAACCGGACGCAACTAGGTTCACTCTCTCACCTTTTGAATCCCGGTATCTCACGAATCCTCGTGAGATACCGGGATTCACTTTGACCTCATCTGAAGCATTTCTTTCCCATATCCGAAAATCGATTGAATTCTCTCAACCACTAACGGTAAGCTGAAGCTCTGTCTAACTTCTGGATGAATGCGGGGTACCGTGGCGCAAGCACAAAAGGTCGATTCCGAAGATCCTGTTCCGCTTTCCGCAACGTTGAAACGCCTCTATCCGTTTGTGAAGCCGATTCTCCCCCGACTGTTCTGCGGTTTTTTGTGCGCCCTTGGTGCTGGCATCGTAGCTCTAGTCATCCCACAGGTTTTGGCCTGGCTAGTGAACTCCGTACTACACCGCGACGGTGTCTCATCCGAGGTCTGGATTTCCGTTGCCATCGTGGCTGCGTTGGGATTCGTTGAAGCATTCTTAATCTTCATGCGTCGACAATTTGTACTCACCCCCGCAGCGGGGCTGGAAACCAAGATGCGCATCCGGTTCTATAAGCATCTTCAGCGCCTGCCAGTCGCCTTCCACGAACGTTGGGGCTCCGGCCAGCTACTCTCCCGCTCTATGTCAGATCTCTCGCTACTACGGCGCTGGCTGGCCTTCGGTGCCATGATGCTCGTCGTGGAAACCGTCACCGTCATCACCGGTTTAGTCCTCATGTTCACGCACTCGTGGATCTTAGGCCTGCTGTACCTTTTAGGTTCCATCCCCATTGCCATTAAGGCCTACCGATTCCGCAATGAATACCGCGCAGCCAGCCGACTCAGCCAAGATCAAGCCGGCGACTTGGCCACCGCCGTTGAAGAATCGGTCCATGGCATTCGCGTGATCAAGGCGTTTGGTCGCGGGCCACATATTTACGAAGGTTTTAATTCCCAGGCTAAGTCCTTGCAGGAAACCGAAATCGCCAAGGCTAAGACGCTGGCCAGTTTCTTGCTCACCGTGGTCGCTGTGCCAGAAACAATTTTGGGCCTTGGTCTTATTATCGGCATCGCGCAAGTCGCCAACGGGACACTCAGCGTCGGAGCTTTAGTTGCCTACTTCGCGATTGCCGCAGTGATTGCTGGGCCGGTCGAAGGAATGGGCATGCTGTTGGGCATGACCCTAAGTACCAAGACCGCCCTAGACCGTCATTTTGAGGTCATGGACGCGACCAATGACATCGTCTCCCCCGAAGATCCAAGCAGCCCAGAACATCGCGATGGCAGCGTAGAACTGCATCATGTCCGCTTTGCCTACCCCGACACCGCTGGAACGCACCGACCGATCCTAGCCGATATCAATCTTCAGATTCGACCCGGTGAAACTATGGCTTTAGTCGGTATCACTGGTTCAGGAAAATCAACACTCCTCAACCTGATTCCACGCCTGCACGAAACCACCGCAGGAGAAGTTTTAGTGCATGGACAGAACGTCAAAGATTGGGATCTTGATCAGTTACGCACGGAAATTGCCGTCGCTTTTGAAGACACCACCTTGTTCTCCACCACCATCCGAGACAATGTCTTGCTTGGTGCGCCCGCTTCCCTCACTGAAGATGAACGACAAGCGTTGCTGGGCGAAGCGCTCGATGTGGCCCAGGCGCACTTCGCATATTCGCTACCACAGGGCGTAGATACGCTCATCGGCGAGGAAGGACTCTCCCTCTCAGGCGGCCAGCGACAGCGCATTGCCCTGGCCCGAGCCATCGCAGCTCGGCCCAGCGTGTTAGTACTTGATGACCCGCTCTCCGCACTGGACGTTCGCACCGAGGAACTCGTGACCGAAAAGCTTCGGGAAGTGCTTACGGGAACCACCACGTTGATCGTGGCGCACCGCCCATCCACGGTGATGCTGGCAGATCGAGTAGCGCTGCTGCGCGATGGACGCATTGATGCGGTAGGTAGTCATACCCACCTGTTGAGCACTAATGAGCATTACCGTTTTGTCATTGCCAGCCTAGATGACGAGGAACTTACAACCGCCGGGGAGGCCTCAAGATGAGTAAACTATTAGGTGTTGCCAACGAGGACTCCATCAAGCTCTCAGGCGCTGAACGCAAGGTCGTACGCCAACGCTCCTTTCGGCTGTTGGCGGCCCTCGCCTTGCCACAGAAGAAGCTCTTCATCCTCACGGTTGTACTAGTTTTGGTCTCGAACGCTGCCCGAGTGATGTTGCCCGTGATCATTGCGTTCGCCATCGACTGGACTTTGCCGCAGGTTCGCGAAGGAAACTGGGCGGCCCTCGGGATGACTGGTGCCGGCTACATTGTTTGTGCAATTCTCAGCGGTGTTTTACTGGCTTGGTACATCAACTCCGCGGCAAAAATATCCCAAGCAATGCTGTTAGATCTTCGCCAACAGGTCTTCCGTCACACCCAGCGTCTAAGTCTAGAATTCCATGAGAACTACACCTCTGGTCGCATCATTTCCCGACAGACTTCAGATCTGGAAACCCTTCGTGAGCTCTTAGATCAGGGTGTCTCTGAACTGGCGTCCTCCTGCGTATTCATCATTTTCACGTTGATTTCGATTTTCTTCTTGGACTGGCAAAGCGGACTCGTCGTCTGCCTCGCAGCCGTACCGGTAGCGTTGCTCTTCTTCTGGTATCAGCGCCGTTCTGAAGTTTTGTATCGAGAATCTCGTGTAGTCTCGGCCAAGGTCATCTCGACTTTCGTAGAAACCATGACCGGAATTCGTGCGGTGAAGGCTTTCCGTCGTGAGGGCGCTAATGATGAGAACTACCAACAAATCGCCGAGAAATACCGAGATAACTCGGTGCGTTCGTTCAATCTCTTCGGGATCTTGCAACCCGGTCTTGTCCTCATTGGCAACCTGACCGTTGCTGCCCTTCTGGCCTACGGCGGTTTCCGCATCATCAACGGCTCCATGGAGGTCGGTGCCATGGTTGCCATTCTCTTGGCTTCCAAGCGGCTCTTCCAGCCGGTCGAGCACATCGCCATGTTCTATTCCTCGCTCCAGTCTGCAACAGCGGCCCTGGAGAAGGTCTCCGGACTCCTTGAGGAAGAACCCACGGTCCGTGAGCCAGGACAGCCTCAGAGCATCGCTAAGGTTGCAGGTGATCTTGAATTCAAAGATGCGGTCTTTGGTTATGGTGATGGTCCGGTCATCATGGATAAGTTTGATCTGCACATTCCCTCAGGACAGACGGTAGCCGTTGTGGGACAAACCGGCGCCGGCAAGTCGACGCTAGCCAAGCTCATTGCCCGTTTCTACGACCTACGTTCGGGCACGTTGACACTGGATTCTGTGCCCATCAATGAGCTTTCGAATAAGGAACTACGTCGGCACGTAGTCATGGTCACCCAGGAGGCGTTCCTCTTCTCCGGATCAGTGGCCGAGAACATTGCACTGGGAAGGCCTGGTGCCTCCCTTGAACAAATTCAGGAGGCTGCTCGTGCGGTAGGAGCCCACGAGTTCATTCTGAACCTGCCCGAGGGCTACGACACCGACGTCAACAAACGAGGCGGTCGAGTCTCCGCTGGACAGCGGCAATTGATCTCCTTTGCCCGCGCATTCTTAGCGGATCCGGCGGTACTGATTCTGGATGAGGCGACGAGTTCACTGGACATCCCCTCAGAACGCGCGGTTCAACGTGGATTGCAGACCTTGTTAGGCAACCGTACGGCGTTGATCATCGCCCACCGTCTATCGACAGTTCAGATCGCTGACAGAGTATTGGTAGTCCATGATGGCAAGATCACTGAGGATGGGACACCACAACAACTGATTGCAAGCGACGGTCGCTTCGCTGCCTTGCATAAGGCGTGGAAAGACTCCCTAGTATAGGCACCATAAAAATACAACTGCCCCTGTTGATTCAAGAATTTCTTGAGTCAACAGAGGCAGTTATGGCACTACCGAAGAGTTCTACGCGGTGAAGCTTTCTCCGGTGAGACGCTCGTAGGCTTCAATGTACCGTGCGCGAGTCTTCTCCACGATCTCGGCTGGTAGCTGTGGTGGCTGTTCACCAGAGTTCTTATCCCAGCCCGAGGCGTCGCTGGTCAGCCAGTCACGCACAAACTGCTTGTCGAAGCTTGGCTGGGCCTGTCCTGGCTCATAAGCAGCGGCGTCCCAGAAGCGTGAAGAGTCTGGGGTCAGCACTTCATCGCCTAAGGTGATTTCGCCGGTGGCAGGATCAGCACCGAATTCGACCTTGGTGTCGGCCAGAATGATGCCGCGAGCACGAGCAATCTGTTCTGCCTGCTCATAAAGCGCAACGGTCTTCTCGCGTAGGGCTTCAGCCACATCGTTGCCGACGCGCTCAACGGTCTGTTCGTAGGTGATGTTCTCGTCGTGCTCCCCTACCTCGGCCTTAGCCGAGGGGGTGAACAACGCTGGTTCTAGGCGGGATCCATCTACCAAGCCGTCGGGCAATGGCAGGCTGCATACGGTCTTGGAGACCTTGTACTCGGCCAAGCCCGAGCCGGTGAGGTAGCCACGAGCGATGCACTCAATCGGGTACATTTCCAGCTTCTTGCAGACCATCGCACGGCCGGCCACGGCGGCTGGAACGTCGGTGGAGATCACGTGATTGGCGAAGTCGCCAAGCTGTTCAAACCACCACAGGCTCAGCTGAGTCAGGACCTTACCCTTGTCCGGGATCTCGCTGGTGAGCACAAAGTCGAAGGCGCTGATGCGGTCCGAAGCGACAACAAGTACTCTGTCGGTTTCCTCGAAGTTCATGCCAGCTGGCACGTAGAGGTCACGAACCTTGCCGGAGTAGAAGTGGTCCCAACCTTCAAGGTCAAGTACTTCGGTCTGGAATCCTGCCATAACTATTTCGTCCTCTACTTGCTTTGGTCAGCGACGACAATTTCGCCGCGTTCGGCCTTCAACGCGATGTCGGTGCGCGACTGTGCACCATCCCAGCTGATCTCGGCGACACCTGCATAGGCTGCCTTGCGAGCTGCTGCGAGGTCATCTCCCAGACCAACCACGGCCAATACTCGTCCGCCAGAAACGATTACGTTGCTGTCAGCATCGGCTGAGGTGCCAGCGTGCATCACGTGAACGCCTTCCAGTGCGTTCGCTGCTTCCAACCCGGAGATCACCGCGCCCTTCACTGGGGTGTCTGGGTAGTTCTCGGCGGCGATGACTACATCCACTGCGGTCTGTGGCGACCAATTCAACTGTTCTGCATCATCCAGCTGCCCCTTAGCAGCAGCCAGCAAAATGCCACCCAATGGGGTCTTGAGTCGAGCCAGTACTGCCTGGGTTTCTGGGTCACCAAAGCGAGCATTGAATTCAATAACGCGGATACCGCGCTTGGTGACCGCCAGACCGCAGTACAGCACACCGGTGAATGGGGTGCCACGCTTTTCCATTTCACGCAGGGTTGGGTAGGCAACACGATCCATGACTTCTTCGACAAAGTTCTCTGGGAGCCACTCAAGCGGTGAGTAGGCGCCCATGCCGCCGGTGTTGGGACCTTCGTCATTATCGAAGATGCGCTTGAAGTCCTGGGCAGGAGAGAGCGGAACGGCGTGCTTGCCATCACAAATAACGAACAACGAAACTTCTGGGCCATCGAGGAATTCTTCGATGACTACGGTGCCTCCGGCTGCGAAGCAGGCTTCAGCGTGCTCCAGTGCTTCATCGCGGTCAGAGGTCACTACGACGCCCTTACCAGCGGCCAGGCCGTCGTCTTTCACCACATAAGGTGCACCAAAGTCATCCAGAGCGCTGGCTGCCTCGTCACGATTGGTGGCCACGTGGGCCATCGCGGTAGGCACTTCTGCGGCAGCCATGACGTTCTTGGCAAACGCCTTTGAGGCTTCAAGTTGCGCAGCAGCCTTGGTTGGACCAAAGACTGGAATACCCGCTTCAATCAGGGCATCGGCGACACCGGCTGCTAGTGGGGCTTCGGGACCAACAACGACGAGTTCACTGGCCAGTTCGCGAGCGAGTTCGAGAACAGCGGCAGGATCCTGCGCGTCGATGTTGTGGGTCGTGACGTCTTGTGCGATGCCGGCGTTGCCGGGTGCACAATGGACTTCTTTGACGTAGGGATCTGCACTGAGTGCTCGGACAATTGCATGCTCACGGCCGCCTGGGCCAATAACCAGTACCTTCACTCGCCCGAGTTTACCGGAGAACTCGATGGTCAATCGTGTCTATGACATCGCCAGAACATGTGGTTTTGACTGCATCAGTGACTCAACTTGCCGCTGAAACAGGCCAATGTTCGGTTGTCGTGAATAAACTGATGAGATGGATCGGCCACTGGATATTTCTGATTGCGCGCAGCTAGTGCAGGTGCGTCGAAACGGCATCACTGAGTCGCGGCACTACGGCATCGCCATAGTTCTGGGCACAGACGGGTCTCCGCTCTTATCACTGGGCAACCCCGATGCTCTAGTTTTCCCTCGCTCTGCGGTGAAACCATTTCAAGCCATCGCCTCAATACGCTGTGGCGCTGTACTGGACGATGAACAGGTGGCTTTGGCCTGCGCCAGCCACGTTGGCACCTTCGCTCACCAAGACGTGGCCAGGCGAATGCTCGACTCGGTAGGACTAAGCTCATCTGACCTACAGTGCCCAGAATCGTGGCCGGTTGATTCAGCGACCCGAACTCAAATGACGCTTGAGAACCTGCCGAAGTCCACCTTGGCTTTTAATTGTTCGGGAAAGCATGCAGGGTTCCTGCTGGCAGCGAAAGCCATGGGTGAGCGCACCTCAAACTATCTAGATCCAGAACACCCGGTTCAAAAGATGGCGAGTCAAGTCCTCGAAGAATATTGTGGTCCGCTTCCGTTCACCGGTGTTGATGGTTGTGGTGCGCCAGCGGTTCAGATGTCGTTGATGAGTCTTGCTCACGGATTCCAGCAGTTGATCATTTCTCAAGAGCCAGCAGCACAGCGAGTCGTCTGCGCAATGCGACTACACCCTTGGGCGGTTCGCGGACAGGGACATCCCAATACCGAAGTCATCAAACAAACCGGTGCTATCGCCAAGCTTGGCGCTGAAGGCGTGCTTGTCATGGCCGCTCCCAACTCGGTAACAGTGGCCATCAAGATGCTCGACGGATCTTCGCGCGGAACCGATCTTCTAGCACTATCCTTATTGCATAAATTTTCAGCCATCAATGACGCTGACTATTTTGATTTACGCCAGCAGTCTCAACCTCAGGGAACGAGCATTGGGGCACGCGCGGCTGAACTACAGTTGACTGGGATAGATTTCTGAATCTTATAGGTCGGCTTCCAAACACGATTTCAGTCGAATATGACAGTTTTATGTCATCGAAAGAAAGAGATACATCACCGAATGGCAATCAAGCGACGCGTCGATGAAACCAGTGGGCGTGCAGCGGTGCGCGAGTGGGCTGGAACCACGCAAGGACAAGGAAAAATAGCTCGTCCCGTCATGGCGATGGCAGTTCGCTACTTGCTGGAGGAATTAGCTTCTCATGCCGAAGGTAATTCGGTTGAAGTTCGTGTCCCTCCCTTTGGTGTGACTCAGTGCATAGCTGGGCCACGACATACCCGCGGCACCCCACCAAATGTGGTCGAAATGCCTGCTGAACTCTGGCTTTCGCTAGCTACAGGGCGAACCTCGTGGCCCGAAGCATTACAAACTGGGCAATTGCATGCCTCCGGACTTAGGGCAGACTTGTCCGCGCACCTACCACTTATTGAGTACCCTTAAGGGTATGGAGCAACACCCCGCTACCCCGACATCTGCAGATCAAAGTGTCGAAGTGCAAATTCACTCGGCACCCAAGTTTTGGCCATTCATTTTGACCTTCGCCGTACTCGGCGCACTGATTGGATTGGTCATTGGTTTACTTGGCGAACCCTCGCAGGAGTACACCCGTGCATCAGCTTCCGGATTCTTTGCAATGTTCGGTGCTGGACTAGGGGTGGGTATCGGCGCGTTGGTGTTCGTGATCATCGATCGCTTCACCTCACGTAAATCCACCAAACATCTGGCAGTTCCTCTGGCCGAGGATACTGACTCCAGCGGACAACAAGGCTAGGCAGCTTTTCCCTTCCCCTGAAAAGCGGGCGGCCGCGCACCTGGCCGCCACCACCACACAAACGGTCGGTGTCGACCAATCCAGAACATGAGAGAATAACTGACATGGCGCGTGGCGACGGACTCTTAAATCACGACCTGCTTCCAGGCGAGAAGGGGCCGCAGGATGAATGCGGCGTTTTCGGCGTTTGGGCTCCTGGCGAAGAGGTTGCAAAACTCACCTATTACGGACTCTACGCACTTCAGCACCGCGGACAGGAATCAGCTGGTATCGCTACCAGCGATGGCGCCCGCATCAATGTCTACAAGGACATGGGCCTGGTCTCTCAGGTATTCGATGAGAACACCCTGAACTCCATGCACGGACAGTTGGCTGTTGGCCACTGCCGTTACTCCACCACTGGTGCCAGCCACTGGGCCAACGCGCAGCCAACCTTGGGTCCAACCCAGACCGGCACCGTCGCCCTGGCACACAACGGTAACCTCACCAACTCCGCTGACCTGGCCGACATGGTCGCATCTAAGCAACAGGCCGAAGGTGGCAAGGTCCGAGGCGAAATTGCTCAGGGCAACACCACCGACACCGCCTTGGTCACCGCACTGCTGGCCGGTGTTGAAGGCCAGTCGTTGGAAGAGACCGCCATGGAACTGCTTCCAAAGATCCAGGGCGCTTTCTGCTTCGTGTTCATGAATGAAGACACCCTCTATGCTGCACGCGATCCACACGGCGTTCGCCCTCTGGTGCTGGGCCGTTTGAACCGTGGCTGGGTTGTTGCCTCCGAGCAGCCTGCACTAGCTACCGTGGGCGCATCGTTTATTCGTGAAATCGAGCCAGGCGAAATGATCGCCATCGATGAAAACGGCGTTCGCTCCACTCACTTTGCAGAATCAACCCCTAAGGGTTGTGTCTTCGAGTATGTTTACCTCGCTCGTCCGGATGCTGCCATCGCTGGCCGTTCGGTTTACGAATCCCGTGTGGAGATGGGCCGCCAGCTGGCCCGCGAGAATATCGCGGAAGCTGACATTGTCATCCCGGTGCCAGAATCCGGCACCCCAGCAGCCATCGGCTACGCCGAAGAATCCGGCATTCCGTTCACCCATGGTTTTGTGAAGAACGCCTATGTGGGTCGTACCTTCATTCAGCCATCACAGACGCTGCGCCAGCTGGGTATCAAGCTCAAGCTCAACGCCCTGGAAACGGTGTTGCGCGGCAAGCGTGTTGTCGTAGTAGATGACTCCATCGTGCGCGGTAATACCCAGCGCGCCGTAGTGCGCATGTTGCGTGAAGCCGGTGCGGCCGAGGTCCACGTGAAGATCTCCTCCCCACCGGTGAAGTGGCCATGCTTCTACGGCATCGACTTCGCCTCGCGCGCCGAGCTGATCGCCAACGGTGCCGCAGTGGATGAGATTGCCACCTCCATTGGTGCAGACTCCCTGGCCTACATCTCCGAAGACGGCATGATTGAAGCCACCCGTCAGCCACGCGAACGCCTGTGCACCGCGTGCTTCACCGGTGACTACCCGATCGCACTGCCTAATGAGGAACGTCGCGGCAAGAACCTGCTGGAGCGTAGCAACCAGCCAGGTTGCGAGCCCGGTCCAGATTCCGAATTCGAAAACGTCAGCTAAACCGACCCTCCACCCCACTTACCTCGTTGCAAGCGGCACCGGAGAACCGGTGCTCACGACAGAAAAGGAACCCTCTGCCATGAGCGGCAATGATCAGCCAACTTCCATCACTTATGCCGGTGCCGGCGTTGACGTTGAGGCCGGTGACCGTGCCGTTGAATTGATGAAGGGCGCGATCAAGGCCACGCATACTTCGGGCGTCGTCGGTGGCGTTGGCGGTTTCGCCGGGCTTTTTGATGTCTCCTTCCTGACCGGTTACAAGAAGCCGTACTTGGCCACCTCCACCGACGGTGTGGGCACCAAGGTAGCTATCGCCCAGAAGCTTGATATCCACGACACCATCGGCCAGGACCTGGTCGGCATGGTGGTTGATGACATCGTCGTAGTGGGTGCCAAGCCACTGTTCATGACCGACTACATCGCCACCGGCAAGGTTGTCCCTGAGCGTATCGCGGACATCGTGCGCGGTATCGCCGAGGGTTGCAAGCTCGCTGGCACCGCACTGGTCGGCGGCGAGACCGCTGAGCACCCAGGCCTGTTGGCGGAAGACGAATACGATGTTGCCGGTGCTGCCACCGGTGTCATCGAGGCAGATCAGCTGCTGGGCCCAGAACGCGTCAAGGCTGGCGATGTCGTGATCGGCATGGCTTCCTCGGGCATTCACTCCAACGGTTACTCGCTGGTGCGTCGCGTGATTGCTCACGCCAAGTGGGAACTGGACCGCGAGGTTGCTGAGTTCGGCAAGACTTTGGGCGAGGAACTCTTGGTTCCGACCCGCATTTATACCAGCGCTTGCTTGGATCTGATTGATGATCTGAATGACGGCGGGAACTTCGGTGTGCACGGCTTCAGCCACGTCACCGGTGGTGGCTTGGCCGCCAACCTGGCTCGAGTGTTGCCACAGGGATTGATGGCTCGCGTGGATCGTTCCACTTGGGCACTGCCTGCAGTATTCTCCACCATCGCGCAGTTGGGCAATGTTCCACAGCCAGACCTTGAGCGCACCTTGAACCTCGGTGTTGGCATGGTAGCCATCGTTGATCAGGAAGTTGCTGATCGTGCTGTGCAGCTACTGAACAAGGCTGGCATGGGCGCTTGGGTCATGGGTCAGGTTGAGAGCCTGGATCCATCGGCTTCCGAGGCTGGTCTGGACTTCGTTCAGGGCGCCAAGGGCGTGGACGGTGGCGCTGTGCTGCTGACCGGAGCTTACGCCAAGTAGTCACCGCACCTGCAGATATCACAACTGCGTCGCACCGAGCCTCGGTGCGACGCAGTTGTCATTTAATTAGCACAATCCTTGCGTTGTTGATGATCAGGTATGAATGAACCATGAGCTTTTCCAAAAAGACGATTCAGCTCTACCTAGGGCTTGTGCTGATCTGCGCCGGCGGCCTTGGAAGCGTTGTCATGCTTCTACAGCCATGGCGTAGTTGCCCAGGAATTGATGATAGCTCTGCAGGGTGCCCAGCAACTTCTCGTGACAGCACACTGTTAGGTTTTGCTCTGGCCGTTTTTGTTGCTGGAATTGTGCTTCTCACGGTTTCATCTAGACCAGTCAAGGTCTCCTCAGATGAGATAGGTCCGTTCGGGAAGCTGGACTAGTTCTCGGCTAAGCAACATGGTCGCACACCAATGGCTCTAGTCCAGTTGACTCAGCGCGGTCTCCAACGGAACTCGCCAGCGCCAGGTAGCTTTTTGCTCGCCCCTCACGTGACCATTGGTGATCAGGGCAACCGGCAATTCACGCTTAACGAAGTTCAGCAGGACTTTATAGCCGCTCATGACAGCCAAGGATGATCCAAGGACTAGCAGTGCCTTCGACTCGGCTTCGAGCACAGCCATGAGCTCTTTACGCTCCGCTGGAACGCTTTCCCCGAAGTACACCACGTCGGGTTTCAGCGCGTAGGAACCACAGTTCAAGCAACGAACCATCACGAACTGGTCAATCAAGTGTTGTGGCAACTCCACGTCACCATCCGGGTTCACCGCTGAAGGATCAATTTCGACCGCTTCAAGATAACCCTTATTAGCTGCTTCAAGGCGGATGTCGAAGTCGCGACGGTCTTCACTGTAACCACAGTTCAGACAGCGAACAGTAGATAGATCCCCATGAACTGGGATAACCTGCTTCGACCCCGCCTGCTGATGTAGACCATCGACATTCTGCGTGATGATCCCGGTGATCTTGCCTTCTTGCTCCCACTGCACCAGGCGTCGATGAATCTGGTTAGGCTCAGCTTTATCCATGTGGCGCCAGCCAACGTAGCCACGAGCCCAGTAGCGCTGGCGCGCCTCAGGTCGGTAGCGGAATTCTTGGTAGGTCATGGGACGGTGGCGTTGCAAGGAACCGTTGGGTCCTCGGTAGTCCGGGATTCCGGAGTCCGTAGAGACGCCGGCACCGGTGACCACCAGTACATCGCCCGCATCAAGTAGTTGTTGCACCCCAGCACGTGCTTCGTCCTCTGGCGAAGCCGGAGCTTGTTGCTCCACGATGCGTTGCATTGAGCGAATCGCCGAGTGATGCGCCATCTGGATGGCTAACTCTTCTTTGCTACTCACGTTCCACCTCATGCTTGTTGGACACGACAAAGGCCGCAACGACTAAAAGCTAATTTAGCTTAGTCGTTGCGGCATGTCGCAAAATGTACTGAAGAGCTGTACCACTTCGTTACCTAGGTGTGGCACTCCGAGCCAAAAACTCCCGGCCTCAGAAAAGGAAATTAATCCTCGTCGTCGTCTCGCGAGTACTTCTTAGTCAGCTCGTCGTATTCCGAATATTCTTCGTCATACGATGAATCATTACGCTCGGTGTTCTGAGCATGATGTTCGGACCGAACGCCCAACTCGCGTTCGAGTGCCGAAAGGTCGGTAGACGGCGAGTAGTACTTAATGTCTCGCGCCTGACGCTGTGCTTTAGCCTTTTGACGGCCGCGCCCCATGGCGTGACCCCCTCTTTTCAGTAGAGTCGGGAGGTGGTCCATCTAATTAGATGAAGGCCCCCGAATATGTGATCAGTTCTTTCGTAATTAAAGGTTAACATGATTCACCGGCGAGCGCTGAACGCAACACCCGCCGATACCGCTAGACTGTCAATTAGTCCAACGACTATGTATTGAGCTGGCTAAAAAATGAACGCCCCGACTCTGAAGGAGCTCAGCAGGTGGTGGAAGAAAATCTGCCCGAGCCGCAGGCGGCTTTACCGCCGTTGCAGCCCGAACCAGAAAAGCCCAAGCGGCGTGGAGGCCAATGGGCCTTATTGATCATTGCTGTCTTGGCACTGGCCGCCGCCGTGGTCTTCGTGGTGTTGCGCATCATAGATCCCCCGGCTTCGCCCGTTGCGAACAACGTTGAACGCAACGAAAACCCCGGGCTGGATGGGATTATTGCCACCGAAATGCCCCCTGCTCAGTTGCAGCTGGGTGATTGCCTGCGCGGCTTTACTTCGCCTCTAGATACCCAGACTGTGGTCACCTGCGACTCGGCACATAACGCTCAGATGATCGGTTCTTTTGAAGTTTCGGGTACTAATTACCCTGGCGCTAGCGAACTGCTGACCCAGTCAGAAGACCTATGCAAGTCAGTCTCCTTGGACCCGAGCGCGGGGTTGGATTCCACTTGGACTTACCATTTCTCACGCCCTTCAGAGAGCACCTGGGGACAGGGTGACCGTGCTGTTTCTTGCTTCTTGAGCCTGTCTGAGGGAAATGTTCGTACGTCACTTTTGCCTGCAGATGCGTCAGATGACGCATCAAATGACGATGCTACGAAATCTAAAGATGAGACTTCTGATGAAGAAAGTTCAAAGGCCGAGGAAACAACCGAGAGCTAATTAGGTCTCACTATAGGAAAAGGAGGGCATGAACAGGTTTCTGTTCATGCCCTCCTTTCGCGTAACTAGCCCTTCCTTTGAACCTTCAGCTGGTCGCCGAGTTCATCCAGCGAGACTTGAACGGTATCCCCGTCCTGTACCGCGCCGGCAAGGATCTCCTTGGCCAGCCGGTCTCCGATCTCGCGCTGCACAAGACGACGCAGCGGTCGAGCACCGTAGGCTGGGTCGTAGCCGGTCAGAGCCAGCCATTCACTGGCGGCCTGATCCACGTCCAGGGTCAGCCGTCGTTCTGCCAGGCGTTCGGAGAGAAAATCGATCTGAAGCTTGACGATGTTGCCCAGCTCCTCAATGCTCAACGGATCAAAGAGGATCACCTCGTCCAGACGATTCAAGAATTCCGGTTTGAATGACGCATTGACGACATTCATCACCGAACTCTTCTTAGCATCGTCGTCCAGCGTTGGATCCACCAAGAACTGCGAGCCCAGGTTCGAGGTGAGGATCAGGATTGTGTTCCTGAAGTCCACCGTGCGACCTTGACCGTCGGTGAGGCGTCCATCATCGAGCACCTGTAGCAAGATGTCGAAGACCTCTGGATGAGCCTTTTCGACCTCGTCGAGCAAGATCACCGAGTATGGGCGACGACGCACGGCCTCGGTGAGCTGTCCGCCCTCTTCATATCCGACGTATCCCGGAGGGGCACCGACCAGTCGAGAGACCGCGTGCTTCTCGGAGTATTCCGACATGTCGATACGCACCATGGCCCGGGGGTCATCAAACAAGAAGTCAGCCAAGGACTTCGCCAGCTCGGTTTTACCTACGCCGGTAGGTCCTAGGAAGAGGAATGAACCGGTGGGTCGGTTCGGATCCGCGATTCCAGCTCGAGTTCGACGCACTGCATCAGAGACGGCAGCCACAGCCTGCTTCTGGCCCATCAGTCGTTGACCGATGATCTCTTCCATATCCAGCAGCTTCTGGCTTTCACCCTGCAACATGCGCCCAGCTGGGATGCCGGTCCAGGCCGAAATCACTTCAGCAATGTCATCCGCGGTAACTTCCTCGGCAACCATGCTCGGTTGAGCAGAGCGATCTGCCTCAGCTGCAGCAGCAGCGTCTAGCTCCTTCTGCAGAGCGGGGATCTCGCCGTAGAGCAACCGGGAAGCTTTCTCTAGGTCACCTTCACGTTGAGCCTTCTCTGCCTGCCCACGAAGTTCATCGAGCTTGACCTTTAGATCACCAACACGGTTCAGGCCAGCCTTCTCGGATTCCCACTGCGAATTCATCGCATCGAGCTTTTCCTTCTTGTCGGCCATGTCCTTGCGCAGGGCCTCTAGACGTTCCACGGAGGCTGGATCTGTCTCATCGGACAGTGCCAGTTCTTCCATCGTCAGTCGGTCCACTTCACGGCGCAGCTCGTCGATTTCTTCCGGTGCGGAGTCAATCTCCATGCGCAGTCGGCTGGCGGCTTCATCAACAAGGTCGATGGCCTTATCTGGTAGTTGCCGTCCCGAGATGTAGCGATTAGACAGGGAGGCAGCAGCTACCAAGGCGGAGTCAGCGATGGACACCTTGTGGTGAGCTTCGTAGCGTTCCTTCAGCCCACGCAGGATGGCGATAGTGTCATCAACACTTGGCTCCCCCACGTAGACCTGCGCAAAACGACGTTCCAGCGCTGGGTCCTTCTCGATGTTCTCCCTGTACTCATCCAGGGTGGTTGCACCGATCAACCGCAGCTCACCACGCGCCAGCATGGGCTTGAGCATATTGCCCGCGTCCATAGCACCTTCGGATGCACCGGCCCCAACGACGGTGTGGATCTCGTCAATGAAGGTCACGATCTGACCATCCGAGGACTTGATCTCTTCCAAGACTGCCTTTAAACGCTCTTCGAATTCACCGCGGTACTTAGCGCCTGCGACCATGGCACCCAGATCCAAGGAGATCAACGTCTTGCCACGCAAAGACTCCGGAACGTCACCGGCGATCATTCGCTGGGCCAGACCTTCAACGACGGCAGTCTTACCAACGCCTGGTTCACCGATGAGCACTGGATTGTTTTTGGTACGGCGAGAGAGCACCTGTACTACGCGTCGAATTTCGCGGTCACGTCCAATGACGGGGTCCAGCTTGCCAGCACGGGCGAGCGCGGTCATGTCGGTGCCAAACTTTTCCAGGGACTGGAAAGTGGCCTCGGGGTTGGGATGATCTACCTTGCGGTCGCCACGAATGGTTGGCAGGGTGCCGACAAGTAGTTCCCGCGTTGCTCCGAACTCTCGCATCGCTTCGCCGGCCTTCGTCTGGTCTGCAGCGAGAGCAATCAAGAGGTGTTCGGTCGAAACATAGGTGTCGCCCATTTCTGTCGCAGTTTCCTGAGCGTTGCTGACGACCTGCAACAACTGACGGGAGAACTGTGCCTGAGCTACAGAGTTACCTGAGGTTGAAGGCAATGAGTTGATTGCTGCGCTTGCCTTGACGGAAAGTGCATCAACATCAAGCCCAGCCGTTTTCAGCAGGGCAACAGCTACGGAGTCCCGCTGATCCAGTAGAGCCTTGAGTAGATGCGCAGGTTCGATCTGCGGATTACCTGCTGTCGAGGCGTTCATACCGGAAGCTGAGAGGGCCTCCTGGCTCTTGGTGGTGAGTTTGGTGTCCACGCGCATCCTTTCTCTTACTGGGTGAACCCATAAACTTGAGTGCACTTAACTCAACTCTGTACGTAGCTATCTTATTCCACTCAGAGCACCATTTTCAAAAATTTTTTGATCTTGATGCGAAAGAAAAGATCACCACTTCTCCCGCAGGCATTCAAGTCGCAAAAGACTACGTCCGAGAGGGGTAGTGCGTTAATATTGGAATCGCATCGCGCATACTGCGATACCTATTGAATAGATCCCGCAATAGGCACAGCGGATAACATTCGGCACCCGCGCCTGAATACCTTTCCAAAGCTCAAGGGCAAAATGAGAGCTGGGCTTGCTAGCACCATGCTTCTTTTCAAACAGACCCGAAACATGCTGCCTGCCCTACACCCTCTTTCTTGCTTTTGCAGCCAAAGAGCCTCCATAAATGGAGCGTCGCAGCTGGAACGGCAACTAGTATTGTGGATTGTGTTCAATGCCATAGAGGTTTGACGCTGAGTCAAACTGCCACAAGGAAGCAATTGTCATTACACCAGCTTTCCCTGACTTGACCAGACTTTTATTATTACCCACTGATCATTTGTGAATACGCTTTGCAGATACTTCACCCATAGGTCGTCCTTAACGCGCACGTTTAACACCCCGAACGCCCTCACTCGCCGGGAAGCGGGTTGTGCCTCATGTCAAATCTCGACTAACGTCTAGTAAACGAGCGTCTACGGAGTCATGAGGTGTACTTCTTGGGCGCTCTTTACGCGCTCCTAGCACCTCAAGAGGGAATTTTAATGGCAAGATCATCACGCCCGTCCTACCTCACAAAATGGAAGCGGGCTCTGTTCGGAGTAGGGGCCTCAGCCCTGATCGCTGGCAGCATCGTGAGTGGTGCCGCTTCTACTGCGGTTGCAGCTCCTGCGACGTTCAATCCGTTCGACATCAACAACGGTTTCACCGTCCTTGCCCAGGGAGATGTCATTCTCAACAATGGTGAGATTGAGGGCTCGGTCGCGGCATTTGGTAGTGCATCTAGCGGGAACCAGAATGGCTATGCGGTCATCCACAACGCCGCAGGCGAACCGGGCTATACCGTTCCAACCATCGATGGATCACCAACAAGAATCTTGGCCGATATTTTCACTGGTTACGGTTCTTTCGAAGTATCTAACCGTGACGATTCTGGCTCGATCGGTTCCACTTCACCTGAAATGAACGCCGTCACCAAATTCGTGAACACTAGCGGGCTCCAGGGATCCGACCGCAGTGGTTTTCTGCGCATGACCAACACCGAGGGTGGAAATATTGATCTCAAGAACGTTTCGTTTGCAGGCTCAGATGTTTCCGACTACAAGACTGCTGAATCGTCGATCGCCGCATATTTCCCTGACATCGAATCACACGTAGCACAGACGAACCAATGTCTTGCTGCCATGTACAACCCGGAGCTCGATTTGGCTCACGCAGTTGAACTGAATGACCAAGGCGGCATGGTCTTCCCAAGTGGTTTTGCGGCCGATCGTCCGAATGTGATCAACTACGCCGATGTCGCAGGCAAGATCATCAAGATGGACAACGCCGGCGGCTACGTCCCCAATGCTGACGCGCCTCTTGTAATCCGAGTTGCACAGGGCACCACAAGCATTGGCCAGCTGAATTTCGAGGGCTGGTCGCCTCAAGCTGGTGCGCAGCAGTCGCTTGCACGGTACATCATGCTTGACATGTCGGATGTCTCCGGTGACGTGACGATCGACGGTTTCGCACTGGGTGCTATATGGGCTCCAAACGCAAGCCTGCACTTCAACTCCGGCATCACTACCAATGGTCAGTGGTTCGCAGGTGGAGACATCACTTCAGCCGGCGGCGGAGAGATCCACCACCACGCGTTTATGGGAAATCTCCCGTGCGGTGAGGAACCAGTTGTAGACCCGACGGAACCGACTGTTGACCCGACGGAACCGACTGTTGACCCGACGGAACCGACTGTTGACCCGACGGAACCAACCGAGCCAACCGTTGAGCCGACTGAGCCGACTGAGCCGACTGTGGATCCATCGGAACCAACCGTTGACCCGACTGAGCCGACTGAGCCGACTGAGCCGACTGTTGACCCTACAGAACCAACGGAACCAACCGTCGATCCT
>NZ_FMAT01000002.1 GCF_900094805.1 Arthrobacter sp. NIO-1057
CGAAACCCCTCGGAAAATAAGGGAGAATCAATGAAAAAATCCTGGCGAATAAAAACACTCAAGAACACTACACGGGGGTGTAATGCCTCAAGCAAATGTTATGTATTCACCAAATAAAAATAATTCGGTATCAACAAACTTGGCACACTATTGAGTTCTCAAACAACAAACACTCTCGACACCACAACCACCACAAAACCAGTGACTGCTTCGCTCCGGAGCAACTTTTCAAGCTTACCACCGCGTCAACCAAAGTCAACTCGACGTTTCCAGCTCGTTCACCCCACTGTTTCCTTCAGACCATTTCGGCCCGTCCGGATCAGCGGCGCGAGATATAACTGTACACGGATTCCCACCAGAGGCAAAATCGGCAAACGTGTCGCAAATTCACGGTAATTCCGTGGTTGACTTGGAGTTTTCGTTACCGGATACAACAAAACCACCAAAAAAGTGTGCTGGTTCACAACATTTTTTGGTGGTTTCGTGTAGTGCCTCGGTTTTTATGGCTATTGAGCTAGCTCGACCACTGCCATGTTCTTCTTACCGCGACGCAGGATTGCATATCGGCCGTGCAGGAAATCCGATTCGCTCAGAACGGTGTCGATGCCGTCAACCTTTTCGTTGTTCAAGTAGGCGCCGCCCTCGGTGACAGTACGTCGAGCCTCAGACTGCGACTTGCTCAGACCCGAAGACTGCAGCACGTTCAAGATGCCAAGATCCTCGACGGTGACCTTTGCCGTTGGCAATTCAGCAATGACCGATTCCAAGGTTGGCAGGTCGATGGCGCTCAAATCACCATTGCCGAATACCGCTGCGGAGGCAGCGATAACCTGCTCGGTCGCCTGCTCACCGTGAACCAAGGAAGTCACTTCCCAAGCCAGGGTGCGCTGGGCAACGCGCTTGAACGGACGCTCGGCGACCTCGGTCTCCAGTTCGGCAATCTGCTCCCGGGTCAGGAACGTGAAGACCTTCAAGCGGTCGATCACATCGGCATCGGCAGTGTTCAACCAGAACTGGTAGAAGGTGTACGGGCTGCACATATCAGCATCAAGCCAGATGGCATTACCCTCGGACTTACCAAACTTGGTGCCATCCGAGTTGGTGATCAGCGGGGTGCCATAAGCATGTACGGAGTTGCCCTGGACCTTGCGGATCAGATCGGTGCCACTGGTCAGGTTGCCCCACTGGTCCGAACCGCCGGTCTGCAAAGTACAACCGTACTGGCGGTTCAGCTCCAAGAAGTCGTAGCCTTGCAGCACCTGGTAGGAGAACTCGGTGTAGCTGATACCTTCGTCGGAGTTCAGGCGGGCGGCAACGATCTCCTTCTTGACCATGGTGCCCACACGGAAGTACTTGCCAACATCGCGCAGGAAATCCAGAGCCGAAAGCTGCGCGGTCCAATCTAGGTTGTTCACCAGGCGCACTGCGTTCTCCCCCTCAGCGGAGAGGAAGCGGGAAACCTGGGACTGAAGCTTGGCGACCCATTCGTTCACGGTCTCCTTGGTGTTCAAGGTGCGCTCTGCGGTTTGGCGTGGATCGCCAATCAGACCGGTGGAACCGCCGACCAGAGCCAGTGGCTTGTGGCCGGCCAGCTGCAGGCGACGCATGTTCAACAACTGCACGAGATTGCCTAGGTGCAGGGAAGGCGCAGTCGGATCGAACCCGCAATAGTAGGTCACAGTCTCTTCGGACAGGGCTCGTTCCAGCTCGGTCTCATCGGTAGAAACGTGCACGAGGCCGCGCCACTTCAGTTCCTGCCAGACGTTCGGAAAAGATGCGTCGTTACTCTGTCCCGCAATCACGGGGTTCTGCTTGGTATCAGACATGCTCACTGTGACCATTTTCTGTCTTCGATCTGCCCCTCATGCGCGTGATCAGCTCACACGCATCTGCTGGTGCGCCGAAAGTTGGGGTTGCCTCATCGGCGCGCAGTTTCCAGATTATCCCGTGGCCCTAGGCAAGTTCCAGTTACCGGTCTCAGCCCTTGGTCACATGTGGGTGTTCAGTTCATTCCCTGCGGCAACTCTTGGCTGTGCACCACATGAAGCCGCTGGGTGGTTCGCGTCATGGCCACATACAAATCACCCACACCACCATCAACTTCAGCGACCAGGGCTGCCGGTTCGAGAATCAACACTCCATCAAATTCCAGGCCCTTTGATTCGCGCGCGGAAATCACCACAATGTCCTGGCTCATACCGCCCGAACCGCTTCCCACACGATCGCCATAAACGTCGGTAACCGCCGATCGAATCCGGGCAAGCTCGTGCTGCGGAACAATGACCGCCTGCAGGCCACCGGCTGAATATTCCAGCTCAGTTGCCAGCGCTTCAAGGACCGTTGCTTCCAGATTGTCCGGCGTAGTTTTGGTGATGACCGGTGGCCAATCCCCTTCGCGCACCGCCTGCGGGGTGGTGATGCGCAAGCCAGCAGCCTGCGCTACGCGAACCGCAGCATCGGCGATCTGCGCCGGCGTACGGTAATTGACCGTCAATTCTTCTAGTTCAAAACGGTCGCCAAAAAAGGGTTCCAGGGCTTGGGCCCAGCTACTAGCGCCCGAAACCGCAGAGGTCTGCGCAATATCCCCCACAATGGTGAAAGACTTCATCGGGCAACGACGCACCAACAGGCGCCACTGCATGGGCGAAAGCTCCTGCGCTTCATCAACGACGATATGCCCGTACGCCCAGGTGCGATCGGCGACCGCGCGTTCGGCGGAGGTCAGTACAGCAGCTGTTTCCTGGTTCACGCCGGCCACCTGCTCGGCGGTAACGACCCCGTCGATCCCGGCGTTTTCCAACATGGTGTGCATATTGTTCAATGCAGCCTTGGCGTTTTCAACATCTGCCTCGTACTGCGCGGTGTGGGCCGCCGCGTGCGGATCGGCGAAATCACCGAGCAATTGTGCCGCCTCATCAAGCAGGGGCACGTCCGCCTCGGTGAACGGCTCGGTCCTGCGTCGGTACAGTGCGTCACGCTCGGACTCTTTGAGCTGCGGGGCGGCGGCCGCCAAAAGGTGCGGGGCGGCCAAGAGCTCGGTGACCAGTTGTTGCGGGGTCATCGGCATCCAGCACAGGTTCAGCAGCACGCGCACGTCGTAGGATTCACGAACTTCCTGCGGCAAATATGAACGATCGGTGGTCGAAGACTGCCCGGCAGATTCTTCGAGTTTGCGACGTAGCTGTTCGGCCAGGTCACCCACGAGTACTTTCACGAAGGTTTCGCGAGCCTCGTTATACGGCTTGTGGGTATGGCGGGCGCGTTCGCGGGCATTTTTGACCATTTTTGGGGTCACCGTCAGGCGGGTGCCCTCCACCACGACGATCCGGTCTTCCGGGATCAGCCGCTGGCGATTGCGCACCGCGTTAGCGATGACCTTGGCCATCGAAAGTTGACCCTTGAGCCGAGCCACCGTGCGGTTGGTTTCTGGCACCGCGTACACCCCGTGGTACAGCTCGCCCACCGAGGACATTACGACGCCGGTTTCGCCCAGGGATGGCAGCACGCGTTCGATATAGCGCATAAAAGAATTTGACGGGCCGACGATCAGCACGCCGGCGTTTTTGAGCCGCTCGCGGTATTCGTAGAGCAAGAACGCCGCACGGTGCAGGGCCACCGCCGTTTTACCAGTACCCGGACCACCTTGGACGACCACCGCTCCGGGAAGTTCAGCACGGATGATCGCATCCTGTTCGGCTTGAATGGTGCCGACAATATCGCCCATGCGTCCGGTGCGCTTTTCGCGTAGCGCGGCCATCAGGGCGCCCTCACCGTGATGGGTATGCCCCTCATCCAGCCAGGTTTCATCGAGCACGTCGTCTTCGATCCCGGCCACGGATCGGCCTTTGAGCATCAGGTGGCGACGGCGGCGCACCCCACGCGGGTTCAACGCGGTGGCTTGGTAGAACGGTGCGGCTTCGGTGGCTCGCCAGTCGATCATCAACCGGTTCAGGTCCTCATCGGACAGGCCGATGCGCCCGATGTAGCGTGGACCTTGCTCTTTGGCGGCCCCACCCATGTCGAGTCGTCCAAAAACCAGCCGGTCCTGGACCGCATCGAATTGGGCGATCCTGTCCTCATAGAGGGTGGCGAAGGAATCACGTTCGGACATATTCTGGAAGGTTCCGATCGCCCCCTGGGCGCGGGTACGTTCCAGCTGCTCAACCTTTTCGGCGCGCAACTCATCTAGACGCTCGTACAAGCGCCCCACATATTCGGATTCAGCTAACAAGTCGCGTTCGATCGTCTCGGTCAACCTAGTTCCCCTCGCGCTCACAATCTGCTCCTGCGCAAAATCACAGGACAGATAATGATACGCGCCTTTAATCGCTGTCCGGTAATCTACCTACCGCACCCGCACCGAGCAGATAAGCCTGAGACACCGGCGGTTGGCCTGACTTCAGCCTGTTGCTCGCCCATTGAGCGCCACTGGGTCGAGGAATGTTCGTTCCGTGTTCCACTCGTGGTCGCAGGTTGTTCGCCAGAGGCGTGAAACACTGCGCACTATTACCGGGTTCGGCACTAGTTTTAGGAGTGTACGACCTGCAGTGAATGCACGCGGTGGCCTTCTAGCTTGCCGCGACCGTCCAGACCGTCGAGCTCTAGCACCACGCCGATCCCAGCGACGGTGGCGCCGGTCTTTTCGATCAAGCGCAACGATGAACCCACGGTTCCCCCGGTAGCCAGCACGTCGTCGAGGATCAGTACCCGGGTTCCTGGGGCGATTTCGTCTTTGTGAACTTCGAGGCAGCTGGTGCCATATTCGAGGGTGTACTCATCGCGGTACACCTCGCGCGGTAGCTTGCCGGCTTTGCGGATGGTCAGCATGCCCCTGCCCGAAGCGTAGGCCGCGGCCGCAGCCAAAACGAACCCGCGGGCTTCGAGGCCCGCGACAATATCGAACTGTCCTTCAAAAGGAGCAATCAGTTCATCCACCATGCGACGCAAACCCACCGGATCAGCGAAGACCGGAGTCAGATCCTTGAAGGAGATTCCGGGCTGTGGGTAGTCCGGGACGATCTTGCTTAGTCGGTCCAGCAGGTCGCTAATGTTCTCAGAAGTAGTCACGCCTAGAAATTTTAGTCCTTTTGCGCCGCTGATGATGCGTCAGAGTGCATAATCATGAGCACACTTTGAGTCCACCTCATGCAATCGAGTGGTTAACGTTGCATCAATCGGTCGCTGGGCCAAGGTAATAATTCTGGATCGGCAGCCCCGTCGGCCGCGGCCGTGACGCGGATTGAGCCTGGCAATTCTCGACCTGCGAGCCAGGCCGCCAGATCGAAATCGGTTCCTGAAAGCACCCAGGATTTCTCCCCTTCGCCCAAGACAATCCGGGTTTTCCCATGAGGTTGCAGAACCAGACGCATGCTTTGAGGCACGCGCGCTTCAAGCGCCCGGAACAGGTGAGCGCAAAATTCAGCAGGCCACGAGGCTGCAGGGCGCACCATATGATCCAGATCGGTGGCGTGGATGAGCATTTCTCGCCAGGTCGCGTAAACCAAGTCGGCCACTTGCGCTCCCGGACGATAGCCCACAGCAGCGTCCCATTTCTGTTGTGCCGACGGTAGCTTCAAGCGCAGTTGGCTCAGAGCATCGAGCGCTAAAGCCTGTAAAGACTCGGGGCGCATTAACGCTGTCATATTGATAGCTTCGATCCGTCCCTCGGCTCCCCCGTCGTACATCGGCGGCAATTCTTGCTGCCCGGCGCTGTCAAATTGACGCACTGCGGCCTTGGCAAAGGACGCCAGATGGGCAATGAGCTGAGCCGTGTTCCATCCCGGCAATGAGCTGGGCTTGGAGTAGTCGGTGAGCGCCAGCTCGCGCAGCTGATCAGAAAGTTCGTCCAATGCGGTGGTGACTTGTGCAATGAGGTCAGCGGGAGCCAGAAGTTGTGCCATAGGACACACTTTAGCGTGGGTGGTCGGGTAATAAGCAAGCGGCCACCGCACAAAAGTCTTTGCACGATGGCCGCTAAACTCAGGCGAAGCGCCCGAAGTAGTGTTTACTGCGCCCAGGATTTGATGTCGGCGAGCTGACGCTCGAATTCTGCAAGCTGGGCTGCTACAGCGCTTGGGGCGGTGCCGCCCTGGCCATTGCGCGCATTCAGCGATCCTTGTGTGGAGAGCACTTCGCGAACTTCTGGGGTCAAATGTTCGGAAATGCTGGCGTAGTCTTCGTCGGTCAAGTCCCACAGTTCCACGTCGCGCGATTCGGCCAGCTGCACGGCAGCTCCGGAGAGTTCATGTGCATCGCGGAACGGCACGCCCTGACGGACCAGCCATTCGGCAATGTCCGTTGCCAGGGCGAAACCCTGCGGGGCGAGTTCGGCCATGCGTTCGGTATTAAACGTCAAAGTGCCCATCATTCCGGCAACGGCCGGCAGAAGAATTTCCAGGGTATCCGCGGCGTCGAACACCGGTTCCTTGTCCTCCTGCAGATCGCGGTTGTAGGCCAGCGGTAGTGCTTTGAGAGTGGCCAGCAAGCCGGTGAGATCGCCGATCAAACGCCCTGCTTTACCGCGAGCAAGTTCAGCGATATCCGGATTCTTCTTCTGCGGCATGATCGAGGAACCAGTAGAGAAGGAATCGTGGAGCTTCACGAAGCTAAATTCCTTGGTCGCCCATAGGATAACTTCCTCGGAGACCCGCGAAAGATCGACGCCAATCATCGCGGCAATCCAGGAGAATTCAGCAAAGACATCACGGGCTGCGGTCCCGTCGATCGAGTTATGCACGGCCGAGTCGAATCCCAGCTCTGCTGCGACGAAATTCGGGTCCAGCCCCAGGGTCTGCCCGGCGAGTGCGCCGGAACCATACGGCGAAATTGCCGCGCGCTTGTCCCAATCGATCAGGCGCTGCACGTCTCGCAGTAGCGGCCAGGAGTAGGCCAGCAACAAGTGCGAGAGCAGAATCGGTTGCGCGTGTTGCAGGTGCGTGCGTCCAGGCATGGGCACATAAGGGTGAGCCTTGACCTGGTCCACCATGGCATCGAGGGTGTCGATCACGCCACGGGCAATGATGCGGGCATGATCGCGCAAAAACATCCGGCCCAAAGTGGCGATCTGATCGTTGCGCGAACGACCGGCACGCAATTTGCCGCCCAACGCGGTGCCCGCACGCTCTAGCAGTCCGCGTTCTAGCGAACCGTGCACGTCCTCGTCCGTTTCGGCAGCAACGTAGGCGCCGGACTTCACATCGTCTTCGAGCTTATCCAGGGCGGCAATCATGTCGGCGAGCTCAACATCGCTCAGCAGCCCAGCACGGTTCAGGACCCTGGCATGGGCGCGGGAACCGGCGATGTCGTAGCTGGCCAGTCGCCAATCGAAGTGGGTTGACTTGCTCAGCGCAGCCATTGCATCCGCAGGGCCGCCGGAGAAGCGACCGCCCCACAGCGATCCTTCATTTGTTGACGAGGCCATGGCCCGTTCCTTTCTGCCGGTAAAAAATTTGCACTGCACCCTACTCTAGCAAAGGTTTATGCAATGTTGCTCATAAATATTCACTGGGTTGCTGATTCATGCAATTTTTCTTTCCGTCGCGACACGCAGGAAACTCGATGTTTAACCTCTTCCAGTCCACAGCACCCGGGCGTATGGTGTTGCCATAACCGAATCGGAACTAACTTCGGAGGTACGAAATGGAAATCCAGTTGTACCGGGGTGACATCACCACCCTGCACGTTGATGCCATCGTGAACGCCGCAAATCCTTCATTGCTAGGCGGTGGCGGTGTTGACGGAGCAATTCATGAAGCAGCTGGTCCTAGCTTGTTGGCTGCCTGCCGCGAAGTTCGTGCACAGCGCTATCCGGACGGTATCCCCTCAGGAATTGCTGTGGCCACGAAGGCCGGGGCCTTGGACGCGAAATGGGTCATCCATACGGCCGCACCTAATTTGGCGCTCATCAAGCCGAACCCAAAAATCCTCAGCGATTGCTTTGTGAACTCGCTGTACGTGGCCGCACGCCACGATGCCCATTCGATCGCGTTCCCCGCAATCGGGGCCGGGGCTTTCGGCTGGGAACCACAGCAGGTTGCCGACATTGCTCATGAAGCCATTGAACGGTGGATCGACACCAACAAGCATATTTCGCCGATCCACAAAATTGTGTTGGTCGCGCACACCGATGAAGTTCAGGCAGCTTTCGAGCGGGCCTTTGGTTTAGACGCCATTGAAGAAGTGGCGGCCTGATGTTCGGAATGCTCTAGACACAAGTGTTGCCGCGCCCCTTCGCTAAGAAAGGGCGCGGCAATTTTCTGCCTCCAGACGGCGTGATGCCGTGCGGAAGTTAGTCAGCGCGTGCAGTCAAACGCGTGCGCTCAAAAAAGGTGGCGTGCTATCCAGCGCGGGAGAAATAGGTATTGCGCCGCGGTTGCTGATCGGGGTCGAGATGCTTGGGCAGTATGACGTAGGGCAATCCCTTGACCTTCACGAGTCTCAAATAGCCGTTATGGACCATCACGTGATGGCTCCTACACAACGGACAGCAATCCTGCAGGCGCGTATGCCCGCCTTTGGACCAGGGTTTGAAGTGGTGGTAGTCCAAGAGTGCTGGCTCCTCAGTACAACCGGGGACCAAACAGCCACCGTCTCGGTCACGAGCGGCCAGCTTCATCCATCGTGGGAAGAGCCGGGCGTCTCGACCGATGTCCATGATGACCCCATCGGCGTTATAGATCGGACTTAAGACCTTCGCTTCACACAGCATGGTGCGCAGTTCGCAGGCGCTGAGTTTCACCCGTGCGCGGTGACACCACTCAGCGAGCCCAGATCGGCCAGGTCTTGATAGCTGGCATGCACCACAATTTCCGGAGTGATGCGTTTTGTACTATTTTCCGGATCGATATTGCGTAGCACCGCGTTCAGCGCGTTCATTCTCCGCTGAGCCACGGTGCAGGTGCTTGGCATTGTGGGCGCAGGGCTTGCGGGCAGCGAAGCATCGGACGATGCTGCGGGGTCGGCAGGAGTTTGTGCTCCGCGCGCCCACTGAGGAATTGGCTGATCGCTATGCCAGAGTTCGTCGACCTGAGGATCGGCCTCTGCGGTACCTTGCGCTGGGGTGTCTTGCTCTGCGGTTGCTGCAGAAGTTTGTTCAGTTTGTTCGGCCTGATCGGATGCTTCGGACTGGGAGTTTTGCTCCGTTTGGCGGGCGGCTGCTCCAGCTTGGGTGCGCTTGTTATCGGCCTGAGCGATCAGCGAGTTCCACAGTTCGGCATCCAGGGAAGTTACGCGAACGATGAATTCGTGGACACCGTTGATGACCTTGCCTCGGAAAAGCCCCAATGCTGGTGTTTGAGTCTCTTGGTGCAGGTCCTTGTAATCCTTAATGAGAGTGTTCAGGTGCTTTTGCCGGCTGCGCACCGAGGGTTCATGCAGCATTTCGCTGGCGTGTTCTTCAAGTAGTACGCCGTCGGGCCCGGTAGCGGTAGCCGTGGTCGGCAGGCCGTCAAAGGTGGTGTCTTCGGGTTCGAACCTATCTAATGCTCGCGCGGCTTTGAGCACTTCACGTGGGTCGCGCAGGTAGTGCAGGTCTGGTGGACTCCACGGCGCGGATGCGGAATCGGATGAAGAAGCCGAAACGTCAGTTGGAGCATCATCCTCCGGCGATGGTTGCGCGCCGGTGGCGAAATGCTCGGCCAAGAGCTGGAAGCGCGGGGCACAGGGCACAGCATTCTGATCGCGTCGTGCGTGAAGCAAATGCGCATCCTTCACCCGGCGTGCGGCCTCAAAATAGTTCATGTCCAGCAGGTTGGAGAGCACACTGGCAGCGTCTTGATAAACCGTGCGGCCGGCGGCGAAGCGCGGTTCTGCGCTGAAGTCGGTGCGACCAGCGTGCAGATCGTCAAATTCATCCAGGTCCAGGCCGTGCGCGGCGGTGGTTTCAACCAAGCTGGCGGCGATGATGTTCGAACGGGTGGCTTGGTAGCTAAAAGCCTGCGCGAAATGGGCATAGGCCAACGCGGCTCGCGGATCATTCAGGTGCTCGGCCTGGGCGGACAGTTGATTCAGCAGTTGCAGGCAGAGGGATTGAGCGTGCAGCAGTTCTGGCGCGTTCAGCTCTGACGCGTCCAGTTCCGGGCGCTGACCGGCGCGCTGGGCCACGTCGGTGGCCAGCTCGGTGAGCCGGTGCGAGAGCTGCAAGAGATCCATGGGTCGATAGTGCAGCGGATTCGACCGGTTAAACAGCACACCGCCACGCACTGTGGATAAGTGCGTGGCGGATAAGTGCGCAGCGGATCAGTGCGTACTAGCGCGGTTCGGCCAATTGCAGGAAGCGGGCGGCGACTTCTGCGCCGCCGTCCACCTGGCGGGTGGTGACCATGATGGTGTCATCCCCCGCGATGCAGCCTAGGATCGAGGGCATCTGCGAGTGGTCGATGGCCAGAGCCAGCAGGTTCGCCGCGCCCGGCGGGGTACGCAGCACCACGATATTCCCGGAGGCTTCGGCGGTGACCAGCTGTTCGGCACAGATCTTCGCCAGTCGCGCGTCGAGCACTTCCTGGGTGATGGCGGTCTGCGGGGAGCGGTCCCCGCCTTCCTGGCGCACCGCGTAGATCAGCTGACCGGAATGGTCGCGGATGCGCACCGCGCCAATTTCCACCAGGTCCCGAGAGAGCGTGGCCTGGGTGACTTCAAGACCGTCGTCTTTGAGCAACCCGAGCAGCTCGGCCTGGGACTTGACGGAGTTGTTTCCCAAAAAGGCGCGGATGCGGGCCTGCCGGGCGGTTTTGGTACTTGGCTGGCTGGACATCTTAGAGCTCCACTCGCGGATCTTCGGCCAACCCCGAGGCGACCATCAGCCAGGTCATGATGGCTTTTTGGGCGTGCACGCGGTTTTCGGCCTCATCGAAGACCACCGACTGTGGCCCATCGATCACCTCGGCGTCGATTTCGTAGCCGCGGTAGGCCGGCAGGCAGTGCAGCACGATCGCGTCCTCCTTGGCCAGCTTCATCGCTTCGCTGGTGACCGAGTAGTCGGTGAACAGCTTCAGGCGTGCTTCCTTTTCATCTTCTTGCCCCATGGAGACCCAGGTGTCGGTGACTACCACGTCGGCATCCTTCAGCGCGGCGGTGGCATCGGTGGTGATGGTGACCGATCCCCCGGTGAGCTTCGCACGTTCCTGGGCGGCGGTGATGATCGAATCGGCGGGCAGGTAGCCTTCGGGGCCGGCAATGCGCACGTGCATTCCGGCGGTGACCCCGGCCAGCAGGTAGGAGTTGGCCATGTTATTCGCCGCGTCCCCCAGGTAGCTCATGGTCAACCCTTGCGTGGCCCCCTTGTGCTCGCGCACGGTGAGCAGATCGGCGATCAACTGGCACGGGTGGTAGTCATCGGAGAGCGCGTTAATCACCGGCACCGATGAGTTCGCGGCCATCTCTTCGAGCCCGGACTGGGCGTAGGTGCGCCACACGATGGTGGAGACCATGCGTTCGAGCACCTTCGCGGAGTCGGCGATGGACTCCTTATGGCCCAGCTGGGATTCACCGGAGTTGATGACCAGCGGGGAGCCGCCCAGTTCGGCAATGCCGGCATGGAAGGAAACGCGGGTGCGGGTGGAAGTTTTGTCGAAGAAGACCGCGACGGTTTGCGGCCCGGCGAAGGGCTGGTAGCCGTATTTGTCGGCCTTCATCTTGGCGGCCAGATCGAGCACCTTGGACTGCTCGTCGGCGGTGAAATCCAGGTCGGTCAAAAAGTGGCGGGTAACGCTCATCGTGGGTGTTCCTTTTCGTACGTCACGGTCGCATTCGGTGGCCGCGAATTTTTAGGCGTTGGCGATCAGCTGTGGCAGGGCGGTGAGGAAAGTTTCCAGCTGCTCTTGGGTGATCACCAGTGGTGGGGCCAGGCGGATGGTGTTCTCGTCGGTGGCGTTGATGATGAACCCGGCATCCAGCGCCACCGACACCAGCTTGGGCGCATTGGCTTCGGCCAGTTCAAAGGCCGTGAGCAGTCCTGCCCCGCGAACCTGGCTGATCCCGGGGATCTGTGAGAGCTGTTCGCGCAGCCAGGTCCCGTTGGTTTTCACCGCTTCGAGCAAGTTCTGGGATTCGATGGTGTGAATGACCGCAAGCCCGGCGGCGCAGGCCATCGGGTTGCCGCCAAAGGTGGTGCCGTGATCGCCGGGGGTCAATCGCGCACAGTTCTCTTCCCCGAAGACGATCATCGCGCCGATCGGGAAGCCACCGCCCAACCCCTTGGCCAGGGTCATCACATCGGGAATGACCGGGGTGGAGGCGAAGAAGGCGCCGGTGCGGCCCATGCCGGTTTGTACCTCGTCGAAGACCAGCAGGGCTCCGGCCTCACGGGTGATCTCGCGGGCCGCCTGAAGGTACTGTGCCGAGAGCATTTTCACTCCGGCTTCGCCCTGGATCGGCTCGATGAACACGGCAGCAACGCTCTCATCGACCGCAGCGCGCAGGGCTTCGATGTCCCCGGCCGGGATCCAGGTGACGTTTTCGGGCAGCGGGGCGAAGGGTGCGCGGTACTTTTCCTTATGCGTCAGGGACAGGGCGCCGAGGGTGCGGCCGTGGAAGGCCTGTTCTAGGGCGATCACCTTGGTGCGCGGTGCTTCAGGGGTACCGGTGTTGCGTCGAGTCAGCTTCAGTGCGGCCTCATTGGCTTCGGTGCCGGAGTTCGCGAAGAACACCTTGGAGCCGGTCGGGGCGCCGGAGATTTCGAGCAGTTTCTCGGCCAGGGCGATCTGGCTTGGGGAGGTGAAGAAGTTGGACACATGCCCCAAGGTCGCCAATTGGCTGGTGATCACACTGGTCAGCAACGGGTTGGCATGTCCCAGGGTGTTGACCGCAATGCCGCCGAGCAGATCGAGGTACTGCTTACCGTCGGCATCCCACACATGGCAGCCTGCCCCTCGTACCAACACCCGCTGCGGGGTGCCAAAAACACCGAGCAGGGACTGCTGGTAGCGCTGTGAGAGGGCCGATGAGGAAAGCTGGGAGAGCTCATGGACCTCGTCGCTGGCCAAATCGGCGGCCAGATCAGTGGTCTTGGGTGTGTGCGTCGCTGACTCGCTCACTGGTTTTCCTTAAAGTTGTGATGGGAGGCCGGGAGCACCTGAGTGCCCACGCCGGCGGTGGTGAAGATTTCTAGCAGCATTGAATGCGGGGCTCGGCCATCAACGATGTGGGCTTGGCCCACGCCCTCGTCGACGGCTTTGAGGCACGCCCCCATTTTGGGGATCATGCCGGATTCGAGGCTGGGCAGCATTTCGCGCAGCTCGTCGTTGGTGATCGAACTAATCAGCGAGGACTTATCCGGCCACGCCGCGTACAGTCCCTCCACGTCGGTGAGGATCACCAATTTGGTGGCGCCCAGGGCACTGGCCAGGGCGGCCGCTGCGGTGTCGGCGTTAACGTTGAGCACCGCACCGGTGGGTTCGCCGGCTTCATCAAATTCCGGGGCGACCGTGGAGATCACCGGGATCATTCCGGCATCCACCAGCGAGTCCACCTGATCGGTGCGCACTCGGGTGACCTCGCCGACCAGACCCAAATCTACCGGGAGGCCATCGACGATGGTTCCGGTGCGTACCGCTTGCAAGGTAGCTCCATCTTCACCGGACATGCCCACCGAGTAGGGGCCGTGCGAGTTGATCAGGCCCACCAGGTCACGTTGCACTTGACCGGTGAGCACCATGCGGACCACGTCCATGGCTTCGGGTGTGGTCACGCGCAGTCCGCCACGGAATTCGGATTCGATCCCGAGGGTGTCGAGCATCTTATTAATCTGGGGTCCGCCGCCGTGCACGACCACCGGGTTGACCCCGGCGTGGCGCAGGAACACGATGTCTTCGGCGAAGGCGCGACGCAGTTCATCGTTGACCATGGCGTTGCCACCGTATTTGATGACCATGGTGGTTCCGGCGAAACGCTGGATCCAGGGCAGTGCCTCGATGAGCGCTTCGGCTTTGGACTGGGCTGAATCCAGATTGGTGCGGATGCTTTGAGCCATGTGGATCGTTCCTAGCTGGAGTAGGCGGAGTTTTCGTGAACGTAGTCGTGGGTCAGGTCGTTGGTCAGCACCGTGGCTTCGGCCGTGCCGGCATTCAGATCGATCTCGATCGACACATTGCGTTCTTCGAGGCTGACCAGGTTGCGGTCCTCGCCGACCCCGCCGTTTTTGCAGACCATCACGCCGTTAATCGAGACGTTCAGCTCGTCTGGTTCGAAGGCCGCCTTGGTGGTGCCGACTTCGGAGAGCACCCGTCCCCAGTTCGGGTCCTTGCCGAAGACGGCGGTCTTGACCAGGTTGGAGCGCGAGACGGCCTTGGAGACTTCTAATGCGTCGGCCTCAGTCGCGGCATTGTAGGTGCGGATGGCGATCGTGTGATCGGCCCCTTCGGCGTCTTCGATCAGCTTCGCTGCCAGTTCGCAGCAGGCGTCGGTCAGCGCGGCAGTGAATTCAGCCATGTCAGGCGTGGTGCCCGAGGCGCCGGAGGCCAGGAGCAGCACGGTGTCGTTGGTGGACATGCAGCCATCGGAGTCGGCCCGGTCAAAGCTCATGGCGGTGGCAGCGCGCAGGGCGGTATCGGCCTGTTCACTGGTGAGTACCGCGTCGGTGGTCAACACCACGAGCATCGTGGCCAGGGCTGGGGCCAGCATGCCAGCCCCCTTGGCCATGCCGCCGATCGTGATCTGGGTGGAACCAGCCGGGCCCACGAGACGTGAGACCAGTTTTGGCACGGTGTCGGTGGTCATGATGCCGGCGGCTGCCTCATCGGAGGCACCCTGATCGGTAGCCAGGGCCGCGGCGGCAGCCTTAACCCCGGGCAACAACTTATCCATGGGCAGTTGTACGCCGATCAACCCGGTGGAGGCCACGGCCACATCTGACGCGGACAAGGATAGCAGCTCGGCGACGTATTCGGCACTGCGGTGGGTATTGCCAAAGCCTTCGGCGCCGGTGCAGGCATTGGCACCGCCGGAATTCAGCAGAACCGCGTCAATGCGGCCGTCGCCCAGCACCTGCTTGGACCAGTGCACCGGGGCTGCTGCCACACGATTGGAGGTGAAAACCCCGGCTGCGGTGAAGTTAGGGCCGTGGTTCTGGACCAAGACCACATCGTTTTTGCCGGTGGATTTCAGGCCAGCTGGGACCCCTGCGGCACTAAAACCGGCCGGAGCGGTCACTCCGGTGGCAGTGGCTGAGGGATGGGTATTGGTGTGGGCGAGGCTCACGGTGCGACTCCTTGCATGAGCAATCCGGTGTTTTCGGGCAGGCCCAGGGCAATATTCATGGACTGGACGGCGGCACCTGCGGTGCCCTTGGTGAGGTTATCCAAGGCAGCGGTGACGATCACGCGGTTGGCGTGGGTGTCGAAGGCTAGCTGCAGTTGGACGTGATTGGATCCTTGGACCGCACCGGTGGTGGGCCACTGGCCTTCGGGAAGTAGGTGCACAAATTCTTCGTTGGCGTAGGCCTGTTCCCAAGCGGTACGCAATTGGGTTTCGCTGACCCCGGCCTTAACCTTGGCGGTGGCGGTGGTCAGGATGCCACGGGGCATCGGGGCCAAGGTAGGGGTGAAGGAGACGGTCACTTCTTCACCTGCCAGCTTGGAGAAGCCCTGTTCCATTTCTGGAATGTGGCGGTGAATGCCGCCCACGCCGTAGGTGCTCATCGAGCCCATGACTTCGCTACCGAGCAGATTCGGCTTCAGTGACTTGCCTGCGCCGGAGGTTCCGGAGGCCGAGACGATCACAACATCATCGGATTCTAGTAAACCGGCGCCAAAACCTGGGGCGAGGGCCAGCTGTCCACCGGTGGGGTAACACCCTGGCACGGCCACGCGTTTGGTTCCGACAAGTTTTTCGCGCTGTCCGGGAAGTTCGGGCAGTCCGTAGGGCCAGAAGCCGGCATGCTCGGATCCGTAGAACTTCTCCCAGGCGGCGGCCGATTCGAGGCGGTGATCAGCCCCCGCATCGATGACCAGGGTACTTTCTGGAAGGGCTGCGGCAACGGCGGCCGAGGCGCCGTGGGGTAGCGCCAAAAATACGACGTCGTGCCCGGCGAGGTTTTCTACCGTGGTATCAACTAGGACGCGGTCGGCGAGCGCGTGCAGGTGGGGTGCGATCGAACCAAGTCGTTGTCCGGCTTGAGAGTGCGCGGTGATGGCACCGATCTCTACTTCTGGATGGGCCGCAAGAATGCGAAGGACCTCGCCACCGGCATATCCGCTGGCGCCGGAGACAGCTACTGAAATCGTCATGACCAGATTCTATCGCGAATTATGCATGGACGCTAATAAATATTCATAAAATACTTCGTCACCTACCGCGACATCCGCAAAACCTACCCCCACCACACCAAGCAAAGTCCTAAACTGACCATAGAGACCGACCAAAAATCCCCCCGGGACACCGCGCATTTGAGGAGCACCACAGCATGCAGCAACAAGCCATCGTGGTTAACGAGCCAACCGACGCCACTGGATTGCAGCAAACCCAAATCCCGGTTCCTACCCCGGGCGCCGGTGAGCTACTGATCAAGGTCGCAGCCACTGGCGTGAACTTTATTGAAACCTATCAGCGCAGTGGCGTGTACACCGTTGACTACCCCTTTGTCCCGGGCTCTGAATTCTCCGGCGTGGTAGAGCAAATCGGCGAAGGCGTACAAAACTTCGCGCTCGGCGACCGGGTTGCCACCGCCTCGGGCATCGCCGGGTATTCGCAATACGCTCTGGTCCCTGCGGATTTGACAGCCAAGGTCCCCGACGCAGTTGACCTACATATCGCTGCGGCACTGCCGCTACAGGGAATGACCGCGCACTACCTGGTCCACTCCAGCTATATGGTCCACGAGGGCGATGTCATCCTCACCTATGCTGGCGCCGGCGGTGTGGGACTAATCCTCACCCAGCTGCTCAAGCTCAAGGGCGCCACCGTGATCACCACCGCATCCACCCAGGAAAAGAAGGACCTGGCCAAGGCCGCTGGCGCCGACTACGTGGTGGACTATGACCAGGTCGCCGATACCGTCGACAAGGTCACCGATGGCCAAGGTGTTCATGCGGTGTACGACGGGATCGGCAAGGACACCTTTGATACCTCGCTGGCAGCATTACGACGCCGTGGAACCTTGGTGCTCTTTGGCGGGGCCAGCGGTCAGGTCCCGGCCTTTGACCTACAACGCCTAAACGCCGGCGGATCCTTGACCGTCACTCGCCCCAAGCTCGCAGACTTCCTCACCTCACAGCAGGAGATGCACTGGCGCTTTGGCGACATGGTCGGCTGGGTGGCCACCGGCAAGATCGATGTACGCATCGGAGCCCGGTATCCGCTTTCTGAAGCGGGAGCTGCACACACGGCACTGGAATCGCGCGCGACCACCGGAAAGGTCATCTTGTTACCGTAAGTACCAGTTTTGAGCCCGGGGCACAATGTACCGTCAAATGTCCCGGGCTTGCTTCGTAGTAGAAGCGAAACCAATGAGACTTAGCTGACAGTTCAGCTTGATTACGCCATAACGCTTACCTAAATCGTATTAGATAGTTGCTGGATCTTCGATCCACCCCTCCAGGATCCATTTCATTGTTGGAACGCTCTCCCCCAGTGTTCCGATTCCACTTAAGCAGTTAAATGAAGGGATGGATCCGTTCATAATGAACAACGATCAAACTCCTGCGCCGGATCAAGAAATCTACGCCCCCCAGTTTCCTTCCGGTGCCCTAGCCCCGGCTCCCCGGACCCTCATCGACATCCTCCAGGCCACCGCACAACAACACCCTGATGCGCCGGCCATCGATGATGGCGAACGGACCGAGAGTTATGCCGAGCTACTTGATGAGGTCAAAGCCAAGGCCCTGCGCCTGCATGAGCAAGGCCTAGGAGCCGGTGACCGCATTGGTGTGCGTGTTGAATCGGGCACCCGCCACCTCTACGAATGGATCCTCGCGATCCTTTGGGTCGGCGCCGCCTACGTACCAGTAGATGCCGACGATCCGGACGAACGAGCCAAAACGGTCTTCACCGAGGCCGAGGTCGCCGGCATCGTCAAAGGCACCGATACCATCGTGGTCAACGCCCAGAGACCCAAGCCTTTTGCTTCCCCTCGGCTACCCGGGCTTGAAGACGATGCCTGGATTATTTTCACTTCCGGTTCCACCGGCAAGCCTAAGGGTGTGGCCGTATCACACCGTTCGGCGGCAGCCTTCGTCGACGCCGAAGCGCAGATGTTCCTTCCTGCTGACCCGCTGAACACCACCGACCGCGTGCTCGCCGGACTCTCGGTAGCCTTCGACGCTTCCTGTGAAGAAATGTGGATCGCCTGGCGTAATGGAGCCTGCCTGGTCCCGGCCCCGCGCGCCCTGGTTCGCAGCGGCATGGACCTAGGCCCTTGGCTAATTTCACGTTCGATCACCGCGGTCTCCACCGTCCCCACCTTGGCAGCCCTGTGGCCTGCTCAAGCATTGGATTCGGTACGTCTGCTGATTTTTGGTGGCGAAGCCTGCCCACCGGAACTGGCCGGACGTTTGGCCACCGACGGACGTGAAGTCTGGAACACCTACGGCCCGACCGAAGCCACGGTAGTAGCATGTGGCGCCACCATGGATGGCAGCCTGCCGGTACGCATCGGCCTGCCACTAGCCGGTTGGGATCTGGCGGTCGTCGACCCGCAGGGAATCCCTGTGGCCGAGGGCGAATCCGGTGAACTGATCATCGGCGGCGTAGGACTAGCTCGTTACCTTGATCCGGAAAAGGACGCCGAAAAGTATGCGCCGATGCCCACCCTGGGCTGGGAACGCGCCTACCGCTCCGGCGACATGGTGGTCAACGACCCGCTGGGTCTGATCTTCATCGGACGCGTGGATGACCAGGTGAAAATCGGTGGACGCCGCATCGAACTCGGCGAAATTGATGCGGCCCTGAATTCCTTGGTCTGTGTCTCCTCCGCCGCGGTGGCCGTGCGTGAAACCGCGACCGGCAACAAGATCCTCGTCGGTTACCTCCAAGCACCCGAGGACTATGATCTTTCTGCGGCCCGCACCGCACTGCTCGAAGATTTGCCAGCACCCATGGTGCCCATCCTGGCGGTCATGGATCACCTGCCGATGAAAACCAGTGGCAAGGTCGACCGCAACGCCTTGCCTTGGCCTTTGCCGGGAGCCGAAAGCAATGACTCTTCCGGGGAACTCCCACAGCTTGATGAAGTCGGTGAATTCATTGCCGAAGCCTGGCAAGGTGCTTTAGGTGCTTCGGTGTCCGGTTTTGATGCGGACTTCTTTGCTGCCGGTGGCGGATCGCTCTCGGCAGCCCAATTAGTCTCCGCGTTGCGCGTTCGCTACCCGGATATGACGGTGGCAGAGCTCTATGACTACCCACGCTTTGGTGCCCTGGTGGAATACCTCGGCGGGCAACAGGTGAGCAGTGAACCGGTAGAACCACGCACCGTGCGTCGTACCAAACGCATGACGCAGCTGGCGCAGACTCTGGTCTCCTTCCCGCTCTTTATCCTTTCAGGCCTACGTTGGTTCACCTACCTACTCATCGGCCACGCAGCCCTTGTTGCCTTGGGAGTCTTTGAAGAAGCCCTATCCACCCCGTGGTACGTGATCGCCGGACTGTGGCTGGTCTTTGTCACGCCGATCGGACGAATGGTCCTATCCATCGTGGCCAATAAGTTGTTGTTGCACGGCCTAACACCCGGCGTGTATCCGCGTTCCGGTTCGGTGCACCTGCGACTCTGGTTAGCGCAGCATGTCGCTGATGTGGTGGATCCAATTTCACTGTCCAGCGCACCACTTCTGCCGTGGTATGCCCGCATGCTCGGTGCGAAGATCGACAAGACCGCCACCTTGCACAGCCTGCCACCGGTGACCGGTATGCTCACCGTGGGTCCCGGCGCGACCATCGAACCCGAGGTCGATGTCAGTGGTTACTGGATCGACGGCGATAAGCTGCACGTTGGTGCCATCGAGGTCGGTGCCCACGCCTCCATCGGTGCACGCAGCACTTTGGTCCCCGGGGCAGTGATCGGCGCCCACACCATTGTCGATGCTGGTTCCGCCGTGTACGGCAGCACCCGCGATAATTCGCGCTATGCCGGTTCCCCGGCCACCCGTCAGTCCAAGGCCAAGCCAAAATGGCCAGAGGCCGTACCGGTCTACCGCAAGCTGCCACGTGTTCTGGCAGGTCTTGGTTCCATCGTATTGAATCTGTGGCAGTGGATCCCTGTGGTGCTGGCGTTCTTCGCCGTCACCCCGATTCTTCGCCCGGTACATTCACTGGCCGACATTGGTTGGCGTTTCATCCCTGCCGTCCTTCTGGCAGCACTCGTGTGGTTCCTGTCCAGCATGGTGCTGACCATCCTCATCGTGCGCCTGCTGTCCATCGGCTTGGTCGAAGGGTGGCACCCGGTCACCTCACGCGTGGGCTGGCAGGCATGGGCCACCGAACGTGTCTTGGATACCGCCCGCGATCAGCTCTTCCCGCTTTATGCCTCGCTGTTCACCCCCATCTGGCTGCGTCTCTTGGGAGCCAAGGTGGGACGCGACGTGGAAATCTCGACCGTCCTGTTGATCCCGAAGATGACGACCATCTCTTCGGGAGCGTTCTTGGCCGACGACACCATGGTCGCCTCCTATGAGCTTGGTGGTGGCTGGATGCATATCGCCCCGGTCCGTGTGGGCAAGAAGGCCTTCCTGGGTAACTCGGGCATTTTGCATGCTGGTCGTCGAGTCCCGAAGCGTTCCTTGATCGCGGTGCTCTCGGCGACCCCGAAGAAGATGAAAGCCGGTACCTCCTGGATCGGTTCGCCACCTAATAAGTTGCGCCGCACCACGGTGGAAGCTGAATCCGAACGTACCTACCGTCCTGGTCTGAAGCTGAAGATCATGCGTTCGTTCTGGGAACTGACCCGTTCCTTGGCGGTCTTCACCACTGCGGCGATTGCCGGTGGAGTGCTCTGGGCGCTGGCCGCCATGGCTAACGTCACCAACATTTGGGTCAGCATGCTGCTTTCTGGAGCTGTTCTGGTACTTGCTGGGGCCGTGGCCGCTGCAGTTGCCGTGGTAGCTAAGTGGCTGGTTGTTGGTCCGATCCGTTCCGGTGAGCACACCCTGTGGAGCTCATTTATCTGGCGCACCGAAATGGTCGATTCCTTCACCGAATTGGTCTGTGCTCAGTGGTTCGCACGCCTGGCGTCAGGAACCCCGGCACTGGTCTGGTTCTTGCGTGCACAGGGCGCCAAGATCGGCCACGGCGTCTGGTGCGAAAGCTACTGGTTCCCCGAAGCGGATCTGGTGACCCTGGAAGATCACGCCACGGTGAATCGTGGCTCCGTACTGCAAACCCACCTCTTCCACGATCGCATCATGTCCATTGACGCGGTCACCTTGGGAGCCGGTGCAACCCTAGGCCCACACAGTGTGATTCTGCCAGCCGCCCAGATTTCTGAGGGTACGACCACCGGGCCTGCCAGCTTGATCCTGCGCGGTGAAGTCTTGCCTGCCAATACCTACTGGCGAGGTAATCCCGCTGTACGCTGGAACACTACCGCCGAAACGCAAGAATCACAGCCAGTACCACAGGAAGCCTGAGGCAACCCACCGATGCACCATCGCATTTTAGATGAGTACACCAAGCACTACGGCTCCGGAACCTACACCGTGGAACATTACGATGTGAACCTCGTGGTGAAGCTCGCGAGCAACCACCTCGACGGCCGAGCCATGCTGCGCATTCGCGCACTCGAAGATATCAACGAGATTCCGTTGAACCTCAACGGGCTGAAGATCATCAAGGCCACTTGCCAGGGACGCAAGGTCTCGGTCAGCAAAAAGCACCACCGCGTGGTCATCTCCACCCCGAGCCGGATCAAAGCCGGGGATCATATCGAATTGAATCTGCGCTATGGCGGAAACCCCAGCGTCGATAACGGGCAATGGGGCGAGGTGGGCTGGGAAGAGCTCACCGACGGCATCCTCGTTTCCGGCCAGCCGGTGGGAGCTTCGACCTGGTTCCCCTGCAATGACCATCCAAGCCACAAGTCCTCCTACCGTTTTGAGGTGTCCACCGATGCGGGCTACCGCGTGGTGGCCAATGGCGATTTGATCTCGCACAGCCGCTCGGCCAGCCGCAATACCTGGGTGTACGAACAACGCGAGCCCATGGCCACCTATCTGGCGACCTTGCAGATCGGGCGCTACATCGAAATCGCCTTTGACCGCGGGCACCATCTGCTGGCCTACTCGGTTCCAGGCAATGATCTTCCGTTGCGCGGAGCCTTCGCGAAGCAAAGCCAGATGGCCGAGATCTTCGAGCGCAAATTCGGCCCCTACCCATTCGAGAATTACAAGATCGTCGTGGCCGACGACGAACTCGAGATTCCCTTGGAAGCCCAGGGAATGAGCATTTTCGGGCGCAATCACCTTTCGCTGGAGTGGGAAGCCCAGCGCCTGATCGCCCACGAGTTCGCGCACCAGTGGTTCGGCAATTCGCTGACTCCCTCGCGGTGGAAGGACATCTGGCTGAACGAAGGCTTCGCCTGCTTCAGCGAGTGGGTGTACTCGGAGCACGCCGAGGTCATGCCGATCGAGCAGCGTGCCCGCGCGGCCTGGGAGAAGCTCAAGTCCCTGCCCCAGGATCTGCAGATCGGGGACCCGGGCCCGAAGGACATGTTCGATGATCGTGTCTACAAGCGTGGTGCCCTGACGCTGTATGCCTTGTATGTAGCTCTTGGTGAGATGAAGTTCTACGAGATGCTGCGCGATTGGACGGGCACTTATCAGCATGGCAGTGTCGATACGCCGAAATTCACTGAGCATCTGAAAAAGCATGCAACCGGTGTTGATGTTGATCAGATCTTGCAAGCTTGGCTCAACGAGCTACCCCTGCCGGACTTCCCAGCTTAAAGTCCTTCCAAGCTCGCGTACGCGTTCAGGAACCGTTCAAAAACCGTTCATCCATAAAAATTAGGCTTATCCTATGAGTATAGAAATGCCCCTCCTCGACGACGCGTTTCGCGGATTCACGGTACTTGATGACGATGATGACGATCCATTGTTGCTCCGCGCCGATGGCAGCGTTGTTGATACCTGGCGCGAGGACTACCCTTACGATGAAAAGCTTGACCGCGACACCTATGAGGTTGAAAAGCGCGCACTGCAGATTGAGCTGCTGAAACTTCAGAAGTGGGCCAAGGCCAACGGCCGACGCATCATGATCGTTTTTGAGGGCCGTGACGCCGCTGGCAAGGGCGGAACCATCAAACGCTTCACCGAGCACCTGAATCCACGTGGTTCCCGAGTTGTTGCTTTGGAGAAGCCCAGCGAGCGTGAGTCCACCCAGTGGTACTACCAGCGCTATGTGCAGCATTTCCCGTCAGCCGGCGAGATCGTGCTCTTTGACCGTTCTTGGTACAACCGTGCCGGCGTGGAACGCGTCATGGGATTTAGCACCCCTGAACAGGTAGATCATTTCCTGAATCAAACCCCACTGTTTGAGAAGCTTGTGGTGGACGAAGGCATTGATCTGATCAAGTTCTGGTTCTCGGTCTCTGCTGGCGAACAGTTCACCCGCTTCACCATTCGACGTATCGACCCGGTACGACAGTGGAAGCTCTCCCCTATGGACCTAGAGTCCCTAGATAAGTGGGACAAGTACACGGAAGCTAAAAAGGAAATGTTCCTCAAGACGGATACCGATCATGCTCCGTGGACTGTGGTGAAGTCCAATGACAAAAAGCGTGCTCGCCTGCATGCAATGCGTCATGTGCTGAACCTCTTTGATTACAAAGGCAAGGACCACGAATTGGTCGGCTCGCCCGACCCACACATTGTGGGGCGTGCGGCAAAGGTCATTACCCACGGCGAAGAATTCTGAGAAGTTTCAGTTTGATCGCACGGTGATCGCGGTAGCCAGCAGGCCCTGACCCACCGGCCCTTCGGCCATCCAGGTCCCAGTAATCTGGGACAGGTCAACGCCTTGGTGAAGGGTATCGGTGCGCAGTAGGTGCGCTGAGAATGTTCTCGCCTGCTGGTCTATCGTGATTTCACATTCGAGAAAATCTAACCATTTCCTCGCTAACGGGAACCAGGTCTTAAAGACGCTTTCTTTGGCGCTGAAGATCAGTTTGTGCCAGGCGATGCTCGGATCTTCAGCCTCTAACTGCGCCACCGCCTGCTGTTCAGCAGGCAAGAGGATCAGCTCGACCGCTTCTGGTGGCAACACCTCGTGCGGTTCAGCATCAATTCCGATGCCGCCGAACGCACTGGAGCTGGCCACCGCAGCCGCGCGCAAGCCAGGACAGTGCGTCATACTGCCCACAATATTGGCAGGCCATACTGGTGCCCTATGCGCATCAGGCACCAGAATGTGGTCCCCATACCCAAAGTCCGCCAAGGCCTCTCGCGCGCAAATCCTCACGGTGCGAAATTCTTGTTGGCGAGACTCTACAGCGGAGGCGACGTACTGCTCTTCTTGCCAATATCGTTGCCCATGATCCAATTCTGAACGCGTTTCAACTACACGTATGGACTCGGGTAACAGCCTGTGAAAAATCTGCATGATTCGCGGTTAGAAACGAGACGATCCGCCGGAACCGGAGAAACTGCCGCCTCCGGAATATCCTGTCGAAATCGATCCAGAAGAACTAGCGGATTCACGGGCTTGAGCCACGGAGCTGGTGCCTGAAGAATATCCGGCGTTATAACTGTTGACGCTCCAAAACAGTGCTCCTGGATTTAGCACGTCGAGGATCGTTCCACCGCGTGAGCCGTGATAATCCGTTGACTGGCGAGAGCGTTCCATCGCTTCTCGCATTTGTTCCTTCTCGTCTTCGTTCTCGGCGAAGGCGTCAATCTGAGCCTTAGCAAATTCGTCGAGCCGCTGCGTTAGTTCTTTGCGAAGATCCGAAAGCTGGTCCAGAGCTTGGTCAACATCGATTTCTTCGGTCTTGAGCTTGGTGCTGAGCGAGGCCAACGTGGCGGTTGCATCCCCGCGGTAAGAAGCTAAAGCTGCTGCGCTGGCCTGCAGTTCCGGTTCGACGTTATCAATGAGAGTCGAAATCTGGGTGAGGTCGTCTTCTAATGGCTGAGTTTGTGCGCGCCAGGCCTCTTCCCACGAGGCCGAGCGAGTGTATAACGCGGCAGCAGCAATGATCGCGTCGTCGGTGCGGTCCAGGTTTTGTGCATCCGTCTTGAATTTCTTGGTTTCCTCTACGCCTTCACTCGAAGACCGGTACTTCTTATCCGCAGCATCAAGTTTGGCTTGCGCGTCGAAGGACTGGCGGTAGCTCGCCATGAAGTCAGCAAAACGGCGTTCAAGTTCTGCGGCATGGCTGGACCCGGTAGGTAGGGTCTTGGCAGCGAGTTCGGTTTCGTCGAGGTCCATGGTCACGTTGGTCAGATGCGTTGTTCCGCTCTGAAGTTCCTCAGCGAAGCTCTTGCGACGTGAGGAACGCACTGCAGCTACGCTGGCGACAACGATTCCCGTGCCACCACCACCGGCGGCCACGGTCCACCAGAGCGCTGGGCTCTTGTACCACGGACGGTTCATGATGCTCGAGGCCTTGGTGGCTACTGCGATCACGCCGTCGGTCCACCTCGATAGGTTGAAATCGTCGTAGCCGGCTTCATGAATGCTGTCCATTTGGCCGGTTGAGACTTTTCGGTCTTCACCAAAGTACGTACCAATTTGTCCATCACCAGAGCCCTCAACCGACAGAGTGATGATCAACAGTCCATCGGCCCAGTAATCCCCGTAGTCTTCAGCCTTGGCAGAAATCCAATCGGGATGATGTTCTCGAGCGTATTCCAGTGTTTTGGTATTGATGTCATCGGAGTATTCACCTTCGCGCGTGTATACAGCAACGTTGGTTGGCTCATAAAAATCAACATCGTCCAAGGCATCTAGGAGTCGATCGCGATTGATGACTCCGGCAGTGTCATCGATGCTTACCGTACCCAGATTTTCACCGGCACGAATTTGTACGCCAGTTACAGCGTGAGCCGGGGTCACCACGCTGAGCAAGCCGAAGGAGAGAACCGCTAAGGCGCTAACCACTCGTTTATTTAGAATGCTTCGTACCATGTTCGCTTCTCCTCAAGACCTGTTCTGGATGGTTAGTGAACGACCACTCATAGTAGTTTATCGATCAAAGGGGATTTTTTGTCGCAGTTGCATCTGACGTGCCGGATAGGCTTAGTAGCACGAGGTAGTTCAAGCTTCTCCCGGCTCGCTAGGAGATTTCCTAAGGCTACTACCCTACCGCGTGATGCATTGCTCAGAACCTGCGTTCGATCTTCGCTTTTTACCTTGTCAATCAGCAAAAGAGCATCGGCGTAGTGATCGAAAATTTGGCTGGAGCACTAATGACTGCACCGTCGAATCGAAAACGGCGGTAAAATTGCAGAATGACTAGCATTGACGATTCCGGGGCATCCGTCCTTTCAGAACCAGAACGCGAAATCCTCACCTGGGATACCTTCGGTGAAGCCTCCCGCGAACTTGCACAGACCATTGTTGATAGTGGCTTCGAGCCTGAAATTGTCTTGGCGGTAGCACGTGGCGGCCTGCTCTTGGCCGGCTCAATCTCCTACGCACTGGGCGTCAAGGCCTGCGGTGCCCTGAATGTCGAGTTCTACACTGGCATCGGCACCGTTCTCCCTGAGCCAGTAGTTCTTCCACCGATGTTGGACGATGGCCATTTGCGCGACAAGAAGATCCTGATCGTTGACGATGTTTCTGACTCGGGCCGTACCTTGGAAAAGGTCGTTGATCTTGTTTCGGCATGGGGCGCCAATGTCAAGACCGTGTGCCTCTACACCAAGCCACGCACCATCATGGTTCCAGACTACGAATGGCGACGCACCGACAAGTGGATTACCTTCCCTTGGTCGGATATGCCACCAGTGACCGCAACCGCAAAGTAGTGCACACAGCAGGGAACGATATGACTCGTTCCCTGCTTTTGTTTAACCTGCTTTTCTTGCCCCATTGCTCCTGCCATACGCTGGGGGCATGGGTTCTTCATTGAAGCTACAAAAAATTACTGAAACCGACACGGATTTCATAGTGAAGCTCGGGGCAGACCCCCGAGTGACCGCAGACATTGGCGACGGCAAGCCTTGGAGCCGAGAATATTCAACACAACGTGTCACCCTAGCCATGCAGAGCACGGACATTTCATGGTTTATTGTGTGGCAAGATCATGTGCGCCTCGGACTATTCACTGCGACGCGGAGAACTCACGCGACAGAAATCGGGTATTGGCTAGCACCCGATTTTTGGGGCCAAGGATTGGCCAAACTTTTAGTCTCCCGCGGCATCGAGGAACTCCACGAAATGGGATGCACCGATTTGATCGCGAGGGTAGCTCCGGAAAATCTGGCGTCACTCAAGATCTTGGAACGCCACGGTTTTATTGCTCAAAGTCAGGATGATTCGATAATCACCCTCACCAAGGCAACACCAGAACTTTAGACGGTTGCCGGCTCTTGGAGCAGGCCGAAGCTCGTTGGTCGCATAGGATCTGGTGCTTCTTCTTCAGGCTGATAGGTGGGTGTCGGCTCATCTTGCAGGTGTGCACCGGCTCCACGTTCGATAAAGACGACCACGCCCCAGCCAGCTGCGATCAGCACTGCAACAGCTACTAGGCCGAGGAACAACACCAACAGCACGGCACCGCAAGAACGCAGTCCCTTCACGACCCATCACTTCCTTGAAGCTCAAATTTTCAGAGGTTTCCCAGAATAAGTGTAGTCGCCTTCTTGCCACTAGTTCACCGCGATAAACAGCAATGCCCCGGTGCTTGGTCGAAAAATCCGAACAAGCACCGGGGCATCGTTTAAGGCGTGACTAGCGCTGGGTAGCCCCGAACTTCTCGGTAGCCACAGCCACTGCTGCAGCGCGAGCCTCGGACGCCTCATCAGCGGTCAGGGTACGGTCGGTAGCACGGAAGCGAAGGCCGAAGGCCAAGGACTTCTTGCCTTCTTCAATGCCCTTGCCCTGGTAGACGTCGAACAGTGCGATGTCTTCGAGCAACTCCCCTGCACCCTCACGTAGTGCAGCCAGCACGTCGCCTGCGACAACATCCTGATCCACAACCAAGGCCACGTCCTGGGTGGCTAGTGGCTGGGTGGACAGGTGCTCGGCGACGACCACTGCAGGTGCAGCTTCCATCAGGGCAGCAGCGTTCAATTCCATGGCAACGGTGCGTGCTGGCAGGTCCCAATCCTTGAGCAACTGCGGGTGCAATTCACCGGCATAACCGATGACTTCACCGGCCACCGAAAGCTGCGCTGCACGTCCCGGGTGGAAGCCCTGGTGGCTACCCTGAGCCACTTCGAGCTGGACACCGAGAATGCCGGCAACACTCTGCGCAGCGTCCAAGGCGTCAGCCCAGTCCCACGCGCGTGGTGCGAAGCCTGCCGAAGCTGAAGCCTCATGGCCGGTCAGAACCGCGGCAAGATGCCATGGCTGGTTTGGCACGCCATTGAACAATTCGGCGAGTACTTCATCACTTGGCTTGGCGCCCAGTGGAGGAAGTACGGTGGAGCCGAGCTGTTCGCCTGGTAGGAACACCAAGCCGCCCTCGTACAAGGCAAGGTCGCGGAAGCCACGGCCGATGTTACGGCGCGCAGTATCAAGCAGACCCGGCAGCAAGCTGGTGCGCAGGAAGCGGAATTCCTTGGAGATCGGGTTCGCCAAGGAAATGGCCTTCACCGTGGTTCCGGCCTGAGCCGCTCCAAAGGTGTTGTTCTGTAGCTCAGAAACGAATGGGTAGGTCAGAACCTCAGTCAGACCAGCATCTGCGAGGCCCTGCAGTACACGGCGACGCTGCGACTGGGCGCGGGTCAGGCCACGGCCTGGAGGTGCTACCGGCAGGGTTGCTGGAATCTTGTCATAGCCCACGACTCGGGCTACTTCCTCAACCAGGTCTTCCTTGATTGCTAGGTCTGGGCGCCAGCTAGGGGCGGTGACCAGGAATCCGGTGCTGTTTTGCTCTACGCTGGCCCCGATGCCTTCCAAGGAAGCAACGGTCTGCTCATCGGTGTAATCCACGCCGATCAGTGCGCTAGCGAATCCTGCCGGCAACTGAATCTGCGTAGGTGCAGGCTGTGCCCCGACGTCGGTGATCTGAGTGGTTTCAGTACCACCGGCAAGTTCAACCAACAGGTTCACTGCTCGCTGGGCTGCAATCTGCATGATCTGCGGATCAACGCCACGCTCGAAGCGCTTGGAAGCCTCAGAAGGTAGCTTGTGGCGGCGACGCGAACGGCCGATGGAGACCGCATCAAAGTGCGCTGCCTCAATCAAAACGCGTGAGGTCGTCTCCGAGACTTCAGTCGAAGCCCCACCCATGACACCTGCGATACCGAGGGCACCTGACTCATCGGTGATCAGGAGGTCTTCAACCGAGAGTTCACGCTCCTTTTCATCCAGGGTCGTCAACTTCTCGCCAGCTTCAGCGCGGCGCACGGTGATCGCTCCGTTGAGCTTGTCAGCATCGTAGAAGTGCAATGGTGCACCGAGTTCAAGCATCACATAGTTGGAGATGTCCACCGGCAAGGAGATGGAACGCATGCCAGCAAGCTGCAGGCGCGAAGCCATCCATCGTGGAGTTGGCAGCGAAGGGTTGATGCCGGTGACTTCACGGGTGACGAAGCGGGTGCAACCTGGAACACCGTAAATCGGTGCCTGATCGGCCAGCACGACATCGTGTCCAGCTTCGCTGGCTTCACTCACGGCAACGGTGGTTGCTGGGTCGGTAAAGGACGTACCGGTAGCCAGTGCGTATTCGCGCGCCACGCCACGGATGGAGAAGCAGTAACCGCGGTCCGGGGTGACGTTGATTTCAGCGGCTTGGTCGTTCAGGCCGAACAGCTCGAACACGTCGGTGCCCAGTTCCGGATCCAACCCGTAGTTTGATAGGACGATGATGCCGTCGTGGTCATCGCCGATGCCCAGCTCACGGGAGGAAGCGATCATACCTGCCGAGGTGTGGCCGTAGGTTTTACGTGGGGAGATCTTGAAGTCTCCAGGCAGCACGGCTCCTGGCAAGGTGACAACAACCTTGTCGCCTTCTACGAAGTTGTGGGCACCACAGACAATGCCCTGGACACCGGAGGGGTCAATGCCCTTGCCGGTCAGGGTCTGCTCGGCACCTTCTGGAACCACGCGAACTTGGCACCAGTTGATGGTTTTGCCGTTCGAGGCTACTTCCTTTTCGAGCGAGAGTACCTGGCCGACCACAATCGGGCCAGAAAGCTCGTCGGTGGGGCGGTGAACGTCTTCTTCTTCCAAGCCAACCTTGACCAGGTCTGCCATGACGTCCTCAGCCGTTGCTTCGGCTGGTACCTGCGCGTACTCGCGCAACCAAGATAGTGGAATACGCATTACTTAGATCTCCATCCCGAAGTGCTGGCTGAAACGGACGTCGCCTTCGATCATGTCGTGCATGTCAGGGACGTCGTTGCGGAACATGAGCGTACGCTCGATGCCCATACCGAAGGCAAAGCCGGAGTACTCTTCCGGGTCGATGCCTGCCGCGCGCAGCACGTTCGGGTTGACCATGCCACAACCACCCCATTCGATCCAACGCGGTCCGCCCTTGGCACCTGGGTGCCAGATATCCAGCTCAGCCGAAGGCTCGGTGAACGGGAAGTACGCTGGGCGCAGGCGGATCTGTGCTTCTTCGCCAAACATTTGACGGGCAAAGTGCTCCAGGGTGCCACGCAGGTCAGCCATGGTCAGGCCCTTATCTACGGCCAGACCTTCGAACTGGTGGAAGACCGGGGTGTGGGTGGCATCCAGCTCATCGGTGCGGAAGGTGCGTCCTGGGCACAGTACGTAGACTGGCACCTCACGTTCGAGCATGGAGCGGACCTGTACCGGTGAGGTGTGGGTGCGCAAGACCAAGTGGGCGTCGGCTGGCTCGATGAAGAACGTATCTTGCATTTCGCGGGCCGGGTGATCTGGCTTGAAGTTCAGCGCGTCGAAGTTGAACCATTCGGATTCTACTTCTGGGCCTTCGGCGATTTCCCATCCCATACCAACGAAGATGTCGGCAACGCGGTCCTGCAGGACCGAGAGTGGGTGGCGTGCGCCGACCGAGCGGCGGCGTGCTGCTGCGGTAACGTCAACGGTCTCTTCGATGAGGATGCGGGCAGCTTCGGCTTCTTCGAGCACGGTGGTGCGAGCAGCAAGGGCCTTGTTGACCCGTCCGCGGGCGGAACCAACAAGTTTGCCGGCCACGGCCTTTTCTGACTTGTCGAGCTTGCCGATCTGGCGGTTTGCCAGGGACAGGGCTGACTTTTCACCAGTATGCGCCAGGCGGGCTTCTTTTAGTTCGTTAAGGTCGCCAGCAGCCTCGATGGCAGCCAATGCGGCCTCAACGGCGGCTTGGATTCCTGCTTCATCGGTTGGGTGCGGAACGTTGGACTCCCCGTCGGGAGCTTGTCCAGTTGTCTGATCAGACATGGGATCGATCGATCCTTACTCTTATCTTGTACTTACGCGTAGAACACTTTGGTTCCATTCTATTGCCAAGGGCCCGTGATCGTTTCACCGATGACGGGCCCTTGGCGTGAAGCTTCTTACCTCGAAGCTAGAGTTTTGCTACTTAGTGCGTTTCCTTAACACCCTTAGGTGCGAAGGCCAGCACGAAGACGAGGGTCAATACCAGCAATGCTCCACCGAAAATCGACGAGTAGAACAGTGAGTGGTCAAACTTGCCGGTGGCCTGGTAGACCTGAGCGCCCTTGATCATGTCAAAGGTGACGGTGTGGTGCTCAACTTCGCCCGGAGTGTGCGAGGTGACTTCACCGGGGAAGTTCACCAGGAGGTTAGCTTCGGTGAAGGAAGAATCAACGGTGGCTTTGTCCCCTGGCATGGAGAAGGTAACTTCCTGTCCATCATCGGCAAGGTTGATATCAAATCCGAAGACCTTAAACGCGTCCTTGAGCTGGGTGTAGGTCTTGACGCCATCGGTTTCGAAGCGCAGGCCGACGTTCTCACCTTCATTGATCTTGGAGTAAGTCCACTTACCGTCAAGCTCCTTTTCCATGGCTTCGGTGTCAACCTGAGTTGCCAGAAGCTCGTCCAGGCTCATGCCCTGAAGGTTTTCCTTGTTCAAGGTCACTTCAACGACGCCGGTCGTCTTATTTTGACCCTGAACGTTGACTTCTGCGTTCATGTTGACGCAGCCGGACAATGCTAGGACAGCGGTAAAGACCAGCGCGATCACGCTCAAAAGTCTCTTCACGGAAAAGGGCTCCTCAAAAAGTTGGGGTTCAGAATTCGTGCAATGCCACGAAGGGCGCTACTTCAAGTTTACGCGTCTTTATTTGCTCACACTTGCACGTACTTGTTCTAGGCACGCCGAAACAATAGGTGCGTCCGCGGGAATCCACTGAACTGCGTTATGCAAGGTGTTATCAAGGGTCAGCCAAGCCAACTGATCATGCCCATCGAGGGTGTCTGGCTCACCGTCAATAATCTGCGCGAACCACATGCGCATGGCAGCCTTTTCATTCAATTGCCATCCTTGCGGATGCGGTCCTGGAATTGATGCGCCGAGTCGGATTTCGACGCCTAGCTCTTCGCGTAGTTCACGGTGCACCGCCTCAACTTCGCTCTCCCCTGGCTCAACTTTTCCTCCGGGGAATTCCCACAGCCCGGCCAGGGATTCGGGGCGGTTGCGCCGGGCAACCAAAAGTTTGCCTGGTGCTGCCAAATCGTCAACGATGGCGACCGCAACAATCTGCTTCAACAGTGGTGTTTGCTCCACGTCTTAGCTCCGCTGAGAAGTGTGCTGGGCGCGGGCTGATGCATACAGGCATACGGTTGCTGCGGTTCCGACATTCAGCGATTCGGCGACACCATAGAGCGGGACGGCAACAGCATGGTCGGCAGACTGTTTTTCATGCTCATCGAGGCCTTGTCCTTCATTGCCAAAGAGCCACAGCGTAGGGGCTTCGAGTTCTGGCTGGCCGTCACTTTCCTGTTTGCTATCCCCCGCTTGGTGGGCGCGCAGCACAGCGGCGTCCTGTAGTGCATCGAGATTCAGCGCACCGTAGCCATCAGCTGCCAATACTTGGCTACCGGTGGTTCTTGCGGCTTCGATCAGGTGGTCAAATTCGATGTTGTTGAGTACCGGCAGGTGGAACACTGAACCTACGGTGGAGCGTACTGCCTTCGGGTTGTAAATATCGACGCTGCCCTTGGTGAGGATTACGGCGTCAGCTCCGGCGGCGTCGGCTGCTCGTAGCACGGTTCCGGCGTTGCCCGGATCTTGAACTCTGCACAGTACCGCGATGAGTTTTGGCTTGGAGCTAAGCACTTCGCTCAGCTGTGGCTGCGAAATCGCAGCAACGGCAAGAATGCCCTGTGGCGTCTGTGTGTCAGCCATGGCGTGGAGAACCTCGCCGGTAACAATCCGGGGATGGATCTGCGCTTGTTCGAGCAGCTGAGCGAATTCTTCATGGCTTTCAAGGAATCCGCCGACGACATATACGGCCTGTACTAGGTTGTCATCTAGTAAGTGCGCTTTAAGGGCTTCACGCACCGCTTGGGGACCTTCAACGAGGAATTCCCCTGTGGCTTCACGTCCTTTGCGGTTGGCAAGGCGAGCGACCGACTTGACTCGTTCGGCGCGCGGATTGGACATCACTTCAGGGGAAAAACTGCTCATACTTCGAGAATACCGGTAGAAACACTAATGGGTGGGTTCGCGCCTTGCGCGATACCCACCCATCGGTGTGATCTGTCCTACCTGAGCTTCAGCTCAAAGGGGGAAAGATTTACTTCATCTGCTGGCGGGATTCTCCACCAGCTGGTTCGAAGCCTGCAGCCTTAGCAGCTTCAACCGAGTTGAACCAGAATTCAGCTTCGGTCTGCTCGTACCAGGTCGAACCTGGAACGTGGTACTTGTTCGAGCCAGCGTTGCCCTTGATAACGAAGCCCTCAGGAGCGTCTTCGCCTTCAACAGCCTTGATAACGCCTTCGCCCTCAACGGACTTTGCAGCAGCAGCCTTAGGAGCCTTTGGAGCAGCAGTCTCAGCGGCAGCGCGTGGAGCGTTGACGTCAGCTGGCAGTGCTTCCTTAGCAACCTTAACCAGGGTTGCGAATGCGTTGGAGTCCGATACAGCCAGCTCGGCCAGCATGCGACGATCAACCTCGATCTCAGCAGCCTTCAGGCCCTGGATCAGACGGTTGTAGGTCATGCCGTTGGCGCGGGATGCAGCGTTGATGCGCTGGATCCAGAGGCGACGGAAGTCACCCTTACGCTTACGGCGGTCGTTGAAGCTGTAAACGAACGAGTGGAGCAGCTGCTCCTTGGCCTTACGGTACAGGCGCGAACGCTGACCGCGGTAACCCTTTGCGCGTTCCAGAACGACGCGACGCTTCTTGTGGGCGTTTACTGCCCGCTTCACACGTGCCACGTGTGTACTCCTTCAAGTCAGTTCCCTTGTGCCCACGGTATTGCGGGATGGGAGAAATCTATGGGTGGTGGGGTATTGCTTCCCCGAAATGCGAAAGGGAGAGCTTAGAGGCCCAGCATCCGCTTGATGGTCTTTACATCGGCCTTAGCGACGATCTGGTCAGAAGCCAGGCGACGGGTAACGCGCGAGGACTTGTGCTCCAGGTAGTGGCGACGGTTGGCCTGCTGGCGAGCGAGCTTACCGCTACCGGTGAGCTTGAAGCGCTTCTTGGCGCCACTGTGAGTCTTGAACTTCGGCATAGCTGCCGTTCTCCTTACGTGCTCCACACGGTGAAATTACCGCGTGGGGATCATCCGAAGCGGGCCCCTTTTTATGGTGACCGCTGTTGTTCTCTTGTAGTTGGATCCTGCCAAGAGGCAAGATCCTTCACCGTAAACGGTGACGGGCTCGAAAGCCCAACAGGCTTGGCTAGGCGTCGCCTTCAGCTGCTTGGCGTGCCTGCTCCAATTTGGCGCGGGCTTCGTCATCCATAGCTGCTGCAACGTTCTGGCCCTCGGTCTCAGCTGGAGCGTCGGTGCGAATCTTACGCTTGGCCGAGTTACGGCCACCCGACTTCTGCTGCTGTTCGCGGCGAGCCTCTGCCTTGTTCTTCAGCGGACCAACAACCATAACCATATTTCGGCCATCGATGCGTGGGCTGGATTCAATGATTCCGGCCTCAGCTACGTCTGCTGCAAACTTTTCCAGCAAGCGAATACCCATCTCTGGTCGCTGCTGTTCACGACCGCGGAACTGGATCATGGCTTTCACCTTGTCGCCAGCGCCCAGGAAGCGCAATGCATGCCCAACCTTGGTCTCGTAGTCGTGAGTATCAATCTTTAGGCGGAAGCGAACTTCCTTCAAGACCGTGTTGGTCTGGTTCTTACGAGCTTCGCGAGCCTTGACAGCGGCTTCGTACTTGTACTTGCCGAAGTCCATCAGTTTGCACACTGGAGGCTTGGCGTTGGGTGCCACCTCGACCAAGTCCAGATCGGACTCGTGAGCTAAACGAAGCGCGTCCTCGATGCGGACGATGCCTACCTGCTCACCATTGGGGCCGACGAGACGTACCTCTGGCACGCGAATGCGCTCATTAATGCGTGGATCGCTGATGTGTCACTCCTGAAATTCGTAATCCATAACCACAAACGAAGAAGGCCCCCGTCTGCGATTGCAGGCGAAGGCCAAAGTGAACGACATGACGAAGGGCGCAAAGAATTGCGCCTACATCTTGGGATTGCATAAATGCGATCCTGCCGAAAAACCCGGAAGCCTTGAAACGGCGACGGCGGGTGGGAGTTGGCCTCCACTTGCATGGCTCAATACTAGTACGAATCCCCATTCAGAGCTAACTGAACGTCATGAGAAGTACCGGCATCGAGTCGGTCTGTGACAAGCTTAGCAGTATGAGTACCGAAGACACCAACTCGCATCAGCACCTCGTCGACCAGCAGGTGCGCGATATCGCCGAAGTTCCGGCAGTAGAAATCATCACCACTGCAGCCGTTCACTTGATGAGTGCAGCAGCAGTTAAATGTGGTCTGGCTGAGGGCGAAGACGCCACTGAGCTGAAGGATCTGGACGAAGCACGCAAGCTCATCACCGCCCTTGCTGGCCTAGTCACCGCAGGTGCACCGGAGATCGGTTCGCAGCACGCGGCCCCACTGCGCGATGGTCTGCGCAGCCTGCAGCTAGCCTTCCGCGAGGCCTCCTTGATCCCAGACGCACCAGGCAAGGGTCCGGGCGAGAAGTACACCGGAGCTGTTAACTAAGCAAATATTCTGGCATTTTTAAGAGATTAACATCATGGGCTCGCTTCTTTGGGAAGCGAGCCCATCGTTGCTTAAATCACTAGAATCGTACAAGCCGCACGAGGCCGCGTCCTCGGGTTAGTGTTGGTGCCATGGAATTGATCGAGCAACCTGTGCTCAATGCCGGCACCTTTCTCTTGCGCCCATTTCAAGATTCGGACCTCGATCTGATCCACGGGGCTTCAAAGGATCTGTACATCGCGCAGATCACCACCGTCCCTTTTCAGGGATCACGCCAGCAGTGTTTGGACTTCATTGAGCGTCAGCGCCAGAGGACCGCCGATGGCACTGGTTACTCTTTTGCCATCGCTCAGTCAGCGACCAACATTGCAGTCGGACAAATCGGCCTTTGGCTACGCAATGCGGATCGCGGGCGGGCGAGTATTGGCTATTGGGTATCTCCCCAGCACCAGCACAGGGGTGTTGCCAGCACTGCGCTGAAGACAATAAGTGATTGGGGATTAAGCTACCCGGGCATCCACCGCGTTGAGCTCTACGTCGAACCATGGAATGAAGGTTCCTGGCGAGCTGCCGAACGCTGCGGATTTCAGCGTGAAGGTTTACTTCGCAGCTGGGAAATTATCGGCGGCGAAGCCAAAGACCTGTATATGTACTCGCGGATAGCCCCTACCCTCAAGGATTAAGCCGTAGTTTCCCAACGCTGCCTGCGACTGCGGCGCAGGCGCCGCCGAATCTGCTGGGCGATCAGGGCAGCGAAAACCACAATGGCAGCCATAATACCGATGCCTACGAACGCGTAGGACGGACCAATGCTGTCAACAAAGAGACCGGTCACCGGCGAACCCAAGGCAGTACCGGCAGTCATCGCGGAGCCATACCAACCCATGGCTTCACCACGGCGCTTTTCAGCCACCAGATCCGTAAGCCATTCTGAGGCTGCCGACAGGGTGGGCGCGCACAAGAACCCTGGCAATGCCGAGAACAAAGCCAATGACCACGTATCCCAAGCGAAGAACATTGGAATGGTCAAAATCGCCATAAACAGCAGCAACAGTAGTGGTGAAATCACGCGCTTCATGGAGCCGTAGATCAAACCACCGATCAGTGAGGCACCACACCAGAAGAAGAAGACCAACCCAAGACGGTGGCTTTGCATCGCAGCATCAAGTTCGGCCACGATGGCCACCTCGGTTCCGGTCAGCAACATGCCCGCACCGGCCGAGGCAATGAAGACTGCCAGTACTGAGGCGCTGATCCAGTTGAAACGGCTCTTGAAGGCGCGTCCGCGTTTCTTGATTCTGGCCCGTGCTGACTTCCAACCAGCAACGATGAGCTCGCCTTCAACCTCTGGCACACCCATCGGTGCGGCCGCGATAAAGCTAGCTTCAGCGCCCAAGCGCTCCTCATGAGCATTGGCCTGCATGCCGATAGCCTTGGGATCATCACTTCGTGTAGGTGGATTAAGTAGCATCAATGCTAGGCCGGCCATTGAGGCAGTCAACCCAATGACGCTCAGGCCAATCACGCTACTGATTTGGGTAGCTACGATACCAGCGGTGGCAGGACCGACAATGAATACCAGTTCAGTGGCGGTCGCGTCCAGGGCGAAAGCGGTTCGACGCTGTTCACCAGTGGTCATGATGCCCAGCGCTGTACGGACCACAGAAAATACCGGGAGGGCGAACAGTCCGCCGATAAACGCCAGCAGATAGACCCACACCAGTGGTACGTGCGGGACAGTGCACCATACAGCAGTTTCCACTATTACCGAGGGCAACATGGCCCGGCGTAGTCCCCACATGTCCACGCGTGCGCCGCGCCATGGGGCACCGATAGCGATGCCCAGAGTCATCAACGCGGTCACCAAACCGGCTGATACCCAGCTCTGGTCGAGATTATTGACCAGGTGCAGCAGCAAGAGCATGCTCAGCGCTGAGTGAGGAAGTCGGGCAATCATGCCAATGAGCAGCAACATCGCAATCTGCGGTTGACGCAAAATCTGCCAATAGCTTTTCATGCCCGAAGTGTTCCTTACTTTTCCAAGGAGCCCGCCGAGTTTAACTTGGCGCGCTGTGCAAACTGAGTTCTAGGGAATCCACTGCTTCAGTGAATTGTGTGTTCTGGGACAACCGTCCCTGAATAGCGCCGGCAATTTCCTGCGCTTGGTTTTGGCTTGTTCCCGGTGCGAAAACAAACTGCAAATTAAGTTCTGGTCCTGAGCCACCGCCGGGGACCATTTGGCCATCTCGGGATCTTGAGCCTACTCCTCTTCCGGGAGCCAGCTTCACGGTCTGTAGTTGGCTAAAGCCTTCGGTGGCGTCCTGCACAAGGTTGGCGATCTGCTGATTCAGATAGCTCGGAATCCAGTCGACCTGTTTGGCAAGGTTCCATACGCCCGGTCGTCGAAGCACGAACGTAAAGTCGCTACCAGGGTCAAGAACCAGTAGCTGACATTCTTCGCTGACTGCAGAGAGTGCCGCGCGCGGAGCAAATACAGCTACCGGTCGGGCATCCTTATGCCACGCTTGCAGGCGCTCCACCGTGGTGAAGACAGGCAGTGCCATGCGTCCGTCAGGTGCTTTGATCTTCACCAACGCCATGTCGGCTTCTTTATCCGAGGCGAAACCGTGATCGGTCATCGCTTCCTCGCCCAGTTGCGCAACCACGGCAACAAAAACTCGGGCGGTGGCCAAGGCCTTATGTACTTCGGATTCCGAGCCTTCGCCCGCACGCAGTTGCGCCAATGCTTTCATGGTTTTAGCGTCGGCGCTGCCATCGTCTTTGTCGAAGTTATGTAGTGGGTTCCCCTCACCGCTGAGGTCTCGCCCTTCCCAACTCTGCCCCGCAGAGTCGGCAGATGAACCGGCCTGAGCCAGCGCAGCGACAATATGTCCAGGCAGGTGGCGTTGAGGCGCTGATTCAGAATGCTCCGTACTCATAACTCCATGCTATCGGTGGATTTGCTTCTGTTGGAGGCAAGAGCGGAATCTTCTCTCATGAGCTTGAACACCACCAGAAAGTTGCTTCAGATCTTTTTTGTGTCGTTTCGTGGGAAAGGACCGTGCACCCGGAAGCTGATTCCCTTGCCCACTTCAGAAAACAAACGACGGCTTGAAAGCAATGGAGCTTTCAAGCCGTCGTATTCACAGGGGCAGTGCTGGACTTAGCTTCGTCCTGCTACGTCCAGGGCTTCTTGCAAGGTGAACTGTCCTGAGTAGAGGGCCTTGCCCATGATGGCACCCTCAATGCCCTCCGGAACCAGCTCGCGAAGTACGCGTAGGTCTTCCAGCGAAGAAATTCCGCCGGAAGCTACAACCGGTTTGTTGGTCTTTGCGGCGATTTCTCGAAGTAGTTCAACGTTGGGTCCACGCAAGGTACCGTCCTTCGTCACGTCGGTGACGACGTATCGGGCACAGCCTGCGTCTTCCAATCGTGCAAGGACCTCCCACAGGTCTCCGCCGTCTTTGGTCCAACCGTGGCCCGATAGCGTGGTTCCACGAACATCCATGCCGACTGCGATTTTGTCGCCGTGTCGGGCGATGGCTTGTTTGGTCCATTCTGGATTTTCCAGTGCTGCGGTCCCCAAATTAACGCGGGTGGCACCGAATTCCAAGGCACGATCCAAGGAGGCGTCGTCGCGGATACCGCCGGAGAGTTCGACCTTAATGTTCAGTTCCTTGGCAATACGCTGCACGATATCAACGTTGCTACCTCGGTCAAACGCGGCGTCCAAGTCGACTAGGTGCAGCCATTGTGCACCGGCGTTCTGCCAGGAGAGTGCTGCTTCTAGTGGGTCGCCGTAGCCGGTCTCGGACCCAGCTTCGCCCTGAACCAGACGAACTGCTTGTCCCCCGGCGATGTCTACTGCAGGCAGTAGTTCGAGAATTGGTTGCTCGCTCATGATGTCCTTAGTGAAGTAATAATTTTTAGAGGGTCAATACCCACGCGGCAACGATGCTCATGACGGCGAGCACCCATAGCGCGATGATCCAAGAAATATGGGCCTTCTGGCTTTTGAGCGAGATCGCTCCCCCAGCCAGAAATGCACCAACGAATCCAAGTACGATAGTCCACATACTTACAGGGTGCCCAGCCAGTTACGCAGTAGTTGTGCACCGGCTTCGCCCGACTTTTCCGGGTGGAATTGGACAGCAGAGAGTGGACCGTTTTCTACGGCAGCGATAAACGGCGAGCCGTGAGTACTCCAGGTGACTTGTGGCGGAGTCATCGCTGGCTGGGTTACATCGAATTCCCACTTCTGCACTGCGTAGGAGTGGACGAAGTAGAAGCGTTCGTTCTCGACACCGGCAAAGAGTTTGCTTCCCTCGGGAGGCTGTACGGTATTCCACCCCATGTGCGGAATAACATCGGACTGGAGCCGCTCGACCTTCCCTGGCCATTCTCCGATACCAGCGGTCTTCACCCCGTGCTCAACGCCTTCTTCAAAGAAGACCTGGTGACCGACACAAATTCCGAGCACTGGTTGTCCACCAGCAATACGGCGTCCGATCCAGCGCAATGCTCCGATTTTGGTGAGTTGTTCCATCACAGAGGCGTAGGCACCTACGCCAGGCACAACCAGTCCGTCGGCATTCATGACTTTTTCAGGATCTGCCGTCAGTTCAACTGAAGCTCCTGCGGCTTCAAGTGCTCGGACAGCGGAACGAACATTCCCCGAACCGTAATCCAGAACAACTACATTCTTCTTTTCCACTTACAGTGCACCCTTCGTGGATGGAATCTTGTCGCCCATGCGTGCATCTAATTCGACAGCTTCACGTAGTGCACGTGCAAAGGATTTGAACTGAGCTTCGACGATATGGTGTGGATCGCGGCCCGAAAGGACTTCGATATGGGCACAAATCTGGGCGTGGAAGGTAATCGCTTCGAATACGTGGCGGGTCATAGAACCGGTGAAGTGTCCACCAATGAGGTGGTATTCCTGACCAGCTGGCTCGCCTGAGTGGACCAGATATGGGCGTCCAGAGACATCAACGACAGAGCGTGAGAGTGCTTCATCCAAAGGGGCGTAGGCAGTGCCAAAGCGTCGAATGCCAGCCTTGTTGCCCAGTGCTACTCGCAGTACTTCACCAATGGTGATCGCAGTGTCTTCCACCGTATGGTGCACGTCGATATGGGTGTCACCAGTGGCTCTTACCGTTAGGTCAATCAGCGAGTGCTTGGATAATGCGGTGAGCATGTGGTCGTAAAAAGGCACTGAGGTGCTGATCTCTGACACGCCCGTGCCATCGAGATCGAGCTCGACAAATACAGACGATTCGCTGGTGACGCGTTCCATACGGGCGCGGCGTGCGCCAATCAATTCGGCAGACATGTCTTCCTTCACTTATTCTTGCTTATTTTTCAGCGCCGAGTAGCTCGGCAAGACGGTCCAAAAACGCGGTAGTTTCTGATTCTGTTCCGGCAGTCACGCGCAATGTACCTGGGATTCCATTGTCGCGGACAATAATGCCTGCTTCTAGCAGTCCTTCCCACACCGCATGTGGGTTATCGAGCCCGCCGAAAAAGACGAAGTTGGAATCAGAGACCGATGGCTGGAGGCCCAGCTCTTTCAAGCGGGAAACGATTCGGTCGCGTTGCGTTTTGATGTCTTCGACCTGGGCTAAGAGCAATTCGATGTTCTTCAACGCTGCTACAGCGGTAGCTTGTGTCACCGCAGAGAGGTGGTACGGCAATCTCACCAAGCGAATGGCATCGGTAACTTCGGGCGCAGCGGCAAGATAGCCAACTCGGGCACCTGCCAGGCCGAAAGCCTTCGACATCGTGCGCGAGACAATCAGTCGCTGACGCCCTTCAAGCAGAGTCAGTGCCGATTTGGTACTGGAGAGGGAAAATTCGGCATAGGCCTCGTCAACGATCACCATGCCGTTGTGTTCACTCATGGCATCATAAACGGCGGTGATCACGTCAAGGCCAAGTGCGGTGCCCGTAGGGTTGTTGGGGGAACACAGAAAAACAATGTCCGGCTGGTGTTCGCGAACCTGCTGAGCAGCAGATTCTGCAGACAGCGTGAAGTCGTCTGCGCGCACTCCTGGCACATACTTTGTGTCGGTGCCACTAGCGAGCAGTGGATACATGGAATAAGTTGGCCCGAAGCTCATGAGGCTTCGCCCTGGTCCACCGAAGGCCTGCAGGATTTGCTGAAGGATTTCATTGGATCCGTTGGCGGCCCAAATATTCTCAGAAGTTAGACCGTGGCCCAGGTAGTCGGCTAGTAGCTCGCGCAATTCAGTGAATTCGCGATCTGGATACCTGTTGAGGTTTGTTGCTGCTTTCGCGACTTCTTGCGCGATCGCTTCTACCACCGTAGGAGGAAGCGGATGGGTGTTCTCGTTGACGTTCAGCTGAATGGGCACATCGATTTGAGGTGCGCCGTATGGAGATAGCCCGCGGAGATTCTCACGCAAGGGCAGCTGACTCAAAAGTTCACTGCGGTCATTCACGTGTCAAGTCTACGTGTGGACCAGCTCGGCGGGTGAATCCGCTACGAGCCAAGGTAACAATCCTAGACTCGTTGGTGTTGCTATTCAGCTAGCACTGGAATGGACAGTGAATCGCCGACGCGGATTTCGCTTCCGCTGAGGGAGTTCAATTCAGAGATGTGGTTCACGGCAGAAGTGATGTCGTAGCCATGAGCATATTCTTTGGCCAGGCTCCACACGGTGTCCCCCGGGATGACTGTAACGTCAACCGTTTCGACTCCTGTCGGAAGGTCGGATGAGGCGTGCGCGTCAGAAGCGAACATGGAGACCAGGAATGCGGCAATCACGGTGAGTACAAAAACGGGGACACCTACCAAGATGGCCCAGCCTCGACGGTTGATGCGGATCTTCATGGGTGTCTGGCTTTGATTTGAGTCAAGTGCGATGGTTGCCATGACTTTATCTCCTCAAGATTGGTGAGCGAAGCGAAGGTGTGTTCGACACTAGTGTTTCGAAACAGTGTTCGAATCTAGTACATCTGTTCTAACAGAGCTTCGTCCGACTTGTCCAGAAGTTTTCGAACAAATCTTTGAAAGAAGCTCCACTATCGACTAAGATTTCGAATTAGACGAGCAATGAAAACATCACATCATCTGGCTCCGACAGTTTGGACTATCGAACTTTCGACAGAACGCTAGGGAAGGCAAAATCTCATGTCAGCTTCACAACGCACTCCCCGATCGAATGCACGCTCGCTGACGATTCGCCAAAAGAAGATTCTGGAAACCATCCAGCGTGCCATTGGCAAGAACGGTTATCCACCATCCATGCGTGAGATTGGCGACTCGGTGGGACTCAAGAGCCTCTCTAGCGTCACGCATCAGTTGAGCCAGCTAGAAAAGCTCGGATACATTCGTCGAGATCCACGCCGTCCGCGCGCGATGGAAATCTTGTTGCCTCTGCAACTGACAGATGATGCAGAAAACGCGACGCAGTCTGAGAGCGCTGACGCTAAGACCAGCGAAGATGCCATGGTTATTGAGCTCAGCACCTCGGCCGACACAACAATGGTTCCATTGGTCGGACGAATCGCAGCAGGCGGGCCAATCTTGGCCGATCAGTCCGTTGAGGATGTTTTCTCGTTGCCCCGACAACTGGTCGGGCACGGAGAATTGTTCATGCTCAAGGTTTCTGGCGATTCAATGGTCGATGCCGCAATTTGCGATGGCGACTGGGTGGTAGTCCGACGTCAGCAGAACGCAGAAAACGGTGACATTGTCGCCGCCTTGCTTGACGAAGAAGCCACCGTCAAAACTTTCCGCCAACGAGACGGCCACACGTGGTTGTTACCCCAGAATTCGCGCTACGAGCCAATTCTGGGCGACGCAGCGACGATTATGGGCCGTGTCGTTTCGGTGATGCGCTCGCTCTAACCACGTAATGCCAAGAAGGGTGTTGATGCATGTACATCAACACCCTTCTTGGCATTTGGTCTTACTTGACACTCCACGTATCCGCCATGGCACGGAGTCAGTTCAAGCCATTGTGCATAGACCATAAAGTGGTCTGGAGTGCTGTTCGGTCTACTTCTTGGTGGGCTTCAAACGCTCTAGAACGCCGGAAATAACTTTCTTGTCGACCGTAGGCCACATAGGAGGCAACGTTGCTTTCAAGAAGCTTCCGTAACGTGCCGTCGCCATGCGCGAATCCAAAATGGCAACAACACCTCGGTCATTAACAGATCGAATCAATCTACCTGCACCCTGTGCTAGCCGAATGGCAGCATGCGTAGCCGAAACCTGCATAAAGCCATTGCCACCGTGTTTAGCAACGTCCTCGGTTCGTGCCTTCGATATCGGGTCATCGGGCCGCGGAAAAGGAATCTTATCGATGATGACTAAGCGGCAAGAATCGCCAGGGACATCAACTCCCTGCCACAGCGTCATCGTGCCGAACAGACAAGTGTCGCGTTCCGTTGCGAACTGCTCCACCAAGGATTTCATGCTGGCTTCACCCTGACACAAAATGTCAACGTCCAACCGTTCGCGCAAGATGCTGGCAGCTTCTTCCGCAGAGCGTTTTGAAGTAAACAGGGCCAAGGCCCCACCGCCGGAGGCCTTGATAAGATCTTCGATCTCGTCCAAGGTTTCTGCGGCTAGTTGTCGGCCCGGTTTTGGCAAATGCTTGGCCACATACAAAATGCCCTGCTTGGGGTAATCAAAGGGACTGCCCACATCAACACCCGTCCAAGAGGGTGCACCGGCTCCCATCAGGCCTAGAGAGCCTGCGACAGCATCAAATTGCGAACCAATGGCCAACGTTGCACTCGTTAGTACCACGGTGCGCCCATCGAAGAGGCCTTCACGAAGCTTGCCTGCAACCGACAGCGGCGCAACGTTCAAAGTCGCTGGTTGTGATTCTTCCGCCTCGACATAGCCGCGGCCTTCGACAAACTCCCTTGGACGCGTTGTGTAAAGCACTTCGCGTCGTTCCTCGGATTCAAGCATACGAATCGCGTCATCCATGACCGCCTGAAGCTGAGACCGTGCGGTCTGACGACCGCCATCAGCGGGTGCATTAGCCTCTGGTTTAGATAGTGCCAATGCGAGACGCGCCTGCTCAACAATGTCGTTGAGGGCAATGCCCATATCCTCGCGCAGGCCTTGCTCCAAGAGACCAGTTGGAATCCCGGTGAGGGACTTTTCCAAGCGATTGGCAGCCTTGACCATTTCGTCAACGTTCACGCCGCAATGACGCTTCGCTCCGCCGGCAGCGGTCATCACCATGCGTGCAGATAGCGCGCCAGAGACCGAACTAGTGACACGGTCTTGCAATTCGTGGGCCTCATCGATGATGGCCACATCAAAGTCAGGCAATACCGACAGACCTTCAAAGGCTGAAACCGCTAGCAGCGCGTGGTTGGTGATGACCACGTCAGATTCGGAGGCTCGTGCTCGTGCCATTTCCGAGAAGCATTCATCGGCCATCGGACACTTTTGGGAGCCCAGACACTCCATCGCAGAAACGGAGACTTGTTTCCACGCTTTATCACTGACGCCAGGAACCAATTCGTCCCTGTCACCTGTGTCGGTGCGTTCAGCCCAGTCCCGAAGTTTCATCACTTCACTGGCAAGTGGTGAATAGGTTGTTCCCGCAGGTACCGCCGGTTCGTCCATCGAGAACAGGGTGCCTTCGTCGTCGGGGTATCCCCCACCGAGTTTGTACTGGCACAGATAGTTAGAACGACCTTTGAGTAGGGCAACATCCATCGGACGGGAGAGCTTGCCCTTGAGCGACTCAAGTAATCGCGGCACATCGCGACCAACAATTTGCGACTGCAGCGCGAGTGTTGCGGTAGAAACAATCACTGGTTTAGCGCTGGTTTGCGCGTGAGCTAGTGCCGGAATGAGATAGCCCATCGACTTTCCCGTACCAGTACCTGCTTGAACCAGTAAGTGTTCTTCGTCTTCTAAAGCAGTCACCACGTGTTTGACCATTTCCTGCTGGCCAATACGCATGGCGCCACCCATGGAAGTTACCGCGGCCTCGAGTAGCTCAAGGGCCTGCTCTTGCTTATCCATGAATGTTGAACGTCTCCAACTCTGCAGCGAGGGAATCTCGTACCTTCACGATCATCCGCGTGCCATTTTCTAGGTGTTCGCTTTCCAAGATTTCGGACTCACTCTGGTGCAACTTAGCAATCAGATCCCCACGCTCGTAAGGAATAAGAACTTCAAGCTGGATACCGGGACGCGGGATTGAGGTGCTGATCTTTTCTAGGAGCTGGTCAATGCCCTCGCCGGTGTGAGCCGAAACAACCGAAGTATTCGATTCACGGTTTCTGATTCGTTCAATAACGAATGGATCAGCAACATCAGCCTTATTTAGGACGATGATTTCCGGAATATTCAACGCATCAACTTCTCCGAGGACCGTACGAACAGCCTGAATCTGTCCTTCTGGGTCCGGGTGAGAAGCATCAACGACATGCAAGATCAGATCTGAATCCGCGATTTCTTCCAAAGTCGAACGGAAGGCCTCGACCAACTGTGTGGGCAGGTTCGATACGAAGCCCACAGTATCGGCCAGTGTGTAAGTCAGTCCGTCTTCGGTCGCTGACTGGCGTACGGTCGGATCCAAGGTGGCGAACAGCGCGTTCTCAACCAGCACGCCGGCGTTAGTCAGGCGATTGAGCAACGAAGACTTTCCAGCGTTGGTGTACCCAGCGATTGCTACTGCCGGCACTTCATTGCGCTTTCGGTTCGCTCGTTTGGCTTCACGTGCAGGCTTCATCGCTTTGATCTCGCGGCGGAGTTTCGCCATGCGGTCACGAATTCGACGACGGTCCATTTCGATCTTGGTTTCACCGGGACCACGTGAGCCGATACCGCCACCGGCCGCACCTACACGACCACCAGCCTGACGCGACATGGATTCGCCCCAACCGCGCAGACGCGGCAAGAGGTATTCCAGTTGGGCCAATTCGACCTGTGCTTTACCTTCTCGGGACTTCGCGTGTTGGGCAAAGATGTCCAAGATCAGGCTCGTGCGGTCAATAACCTTGACCTTCACGATATCTTCGAGCGCACGGCGCTGCGAAGGAGCCAGTTCGGCGTCAACCACCACGGTATCGGCACCGGTGGATGCCACGATCCCGCGCAGTTCCTCAGCCTTGCCTGAGCCGAGGAACGTCGAAGGATCCGGCTTATTGCGTCGTTGGACGACCCCGTCCAAAACTTCGGAACCTGCGGTCTCAGCTAGAGCCGCAAGTTCACGTAAGGAATTTTCGGCGTCGTTGACGGTTCCCTCGCTCCAAATACCGGCCAAAACAACTCGCTCAAGGCGAAGCTGGCGATACTCGACTTCGGTAACATCTTCGAGCTCAGTGGACAGGCCAGCTACACGGCGCAAAGCGCGACGCTCAGCGAGGTCGTCTTGGTCCCCGTCATATTGGCTTAAGCCTGACGAAAAGCGATTGAGCGCAGTGGCCTGTCCGGAGAAGATTGAGTTTTCTTCTTCGCCGAAGTGTTGGACTTGTGGGCTCTGGGCATCGTCGGCTTCGAGGATCCGGTCGATGGCGGCCTGGATCTGGGCATCATCCATTGATGCCGAATCGTGCTCGTGTGACTCGGAGTTAGTCATGGTCTCCTTAGAAGTACTTCGCATTCCAGAATAGTGCGGGTGATCCCCACTTCGCGACGTGGCGCGTGAGGATTCAGTCGGTTCATTAAACATTCGCGGTCCTTTTCAGAGCGCTCGAAACATTAGTGAGGCAGGTGAATGCGCGGTTACCAAGGAGCAAAGGCGAATGGCAGGTGTGTGATACACAACGTGCGGAAAACAAAAAATGACTTCGCTGCCTGCTGATTTCAATATCCGCGCGCTCGAAACGCACGCGTGGATATATCTGATCGCGGGGTAACCACTGCGGTTACGTATTAGACGAAAACGAAAGTCATAGGGAAAACTCTACCAGTCATTGATCCGGTTGCCTATATAGCTTTGCTCACGTTGATTGCGCTGGTCTTTGGCCTCGGGATACACAAGGATAAACTTTGGCTATGACCTCGGATCACTACTTCACGGCCACCCCTGCCTCCGCAGATGAGCGACGCACCATTGAAGTCGAACTCAACGGCAAGGTGCGCAAGGTTCAAACCGCCGCAGGCATCTTCTCGCCTGCTGGTTTAGATAAGGGCACCGCAGTGTTGTTGCAGTACGTTCCAGCGCCCCGCGGCCGCGTACTGGACATCGGTTGCGGCTGGGGACCTATCACGCTGACCGCTGCTGCACAGTCACCGGAATCTACCGTGTATGGCGTAGACGTTAACGAGCGTTCGATTGAACTAACACGACTAAACGCGCAAAAGTTGTCATTGAGCAACGTGGTGGTCGGAACCCCTGAAGCCGTGGATCCGACGCTTGAGTTCGATACGATCTGGTCCAACCCACCGATCCGCATCGGAAAAGAAGCACTACACGAATTGCTGATGCTCTGGCTACCGCGTTTGGCTGCTGGTGGAGATGCTTGGTTAGTTGTACAAAAGAATCTGGGAAGTGATTCTCTGCAAAAGTGGCTCATCGAGCAGCTTCCTGCCACCTGGTCGGTCACCCGCGAAGCCACAGCCAAAGCCTTCCGAGTATTAAAAGTTTCCCGTCCCGCTTAGGACAACCATTAAAAAATTGCAGGCATCTTGTTCATTGAACAAGATGCCTGCAGTTTTTGCGCTGTCGACTACTTAGCGCCGATTACTCCTCGTGCAACCAATTCGGCTGGCCCTGAGAGAATCGTGTCCTCGCCACCTGCTTCGTTGGCACGGAATTCAACCCCGACAACACCACCAGGCACCGTCACGGCCCACTGATTGATAAGCGCTGTACCACGAGCCCAGTATCGTACTGCGGCGGCGGCTGCGCAGGCCCCGGTCCCGCACGACAGCGTCTCCCCTACCCCGCGTTCGTGAACGCGCATCTTTACCTGAGCTACGCCGTCTTCTTCAATCAGGGGCTCGTTGGGAACAACAAACTCCACGTTGGTGCCATGCTCAGGCTTTGGAGCAACTTCTGGTTCTTCAAACAGATCAAGAGCATCGAGCATGCCACCATCTGGAAGGGCCACGACCGTATGCGGGTTGCCCATAGTGATGCTCAAGGCCGGTAGAGCTTGGTCCCATCCACGAGGCTTAACCAGCGAATCAATGGAATCTGCTTCAGCTTTATCTTCAAAGATCAGTCCCCACGGACCAAGATTCACCGCGTAGCCGTCGGCGATCCTGGTGATCCTCTTGATCCCAGCACGGCTGCCAATGTAGAAGCTTTGACCGACAAGAAGATCTATCAAGCCTTCAGCAATCAGGAAGTGGGCGAAGGCACGCACGCCATTTCCACACATCTCTGCAATTGACCCGTCGGAATTTCGATAATCCATAAACCAGTAAGCGTCAGGATTTTGATCTACTTGTTGCTCGTATCCCGGCATCTTCGATGTGGGAACTGCGCGGATCATCCCGTCTCCGCCGATACCAAAACGTCGATGGCACAGCGCGGCAACCTGCTCGGCACTGAGATCAATTTCTGCGTTCGGATCAGCGATTAAAACAAAGTCATTACCCGTGGCGTGCCCCTTGGCGAAGGACTGCCCCGCCAATTGACCTAGTTCAGTGCTGTACATCGATGCTCCTAGCGTATTGGTGCGTCTTATGACTTGCCGACAAGGGAGAGAGCCTTGCCAATAAGATTCGGCTCGGTGGGGTTCAGCCAGCTGACCCGGGGGTCAGCATTGAACCAAGTAATCTGTCGTCGAGCAAATTTTCTGGTGGCAATTACCGTCTGATCAATGGCTTCAGCCCGAGTGATCTTGCCGTCAAGATAATCGGTGTATTGCTGGTAGCCGATCGCGCGCGAAGATGTCTTCCCCTCGCGTAATCCTTGCTCCAAGAGTCCAGCAACTTCGGCAGCCAATCCCATGGCGTCCATTTTCTGCACACGAGTTTCTAGTGCCTCATGTAACGCTGTACGATCGTAGTTTAGTCCGATTTGAAGCGCCGGGGCCACGTACTCTCGATGTGGCATGTAGGAGCTAAACGGACGCTGCGAGATCTCGTAGACTTCCATTGCCCTGATAGCCCGTCGCAGATCTAGGTTACGTTCAGCCGACACCGGATCCACACTGGCCAATCGACGACGTAAATCACCATCGCCATGTTCCTGGACTTCTGCTTCCAGTCGTTTTCTGACGTCTGGATCCGTGGGCGGGAAATCGATCACGTCGAGGGCTGCTCGGACATAAAGCCCAGAGCCTCCCACCATCACCGGGACCTTACCGCGAGCACGAATCCGCGAGAACTGTTCGCGGGCCTGCTCTTGGAATGCGGCCACCGATGCTTCTTCGGTGATGGATAAGGTATCCAACAAGTGATGTTCGATTCCACCACGTTCAGATACCGGCAATTTTGCCGTCCCGATATCCATTCCGCGATAGAACTGCAAAGCATCAGAATTGACGATTTCACCGCCCAGCTCTTGGGCTAGGGCAATCGCCAAATCTGATTTGCCGGTACCGGTAGGTCCAACGATTGCGATCACCGGCAAATTAGTTTCGGTCATCGGGTTAGCTACGAACCTTGAGTGTTGGCATACCCAGACTTGTGCGGCCCGGCGAACTCGACGTTCCAGGAGTCGGTACGCTGCAGCTTTCTGCTTGGGAGCGATCCCATGCGTCACCTGCCCGCGAACGACGCAACGAGTATTGTTCGAGCTCTGGATCAGAAATCAGGTGGAACGCTGCGACCTCGGTAATCGGCAGGGTCACCAGATCGCCGGGGCGTGGCACTTCAGCTGTCGGTGGCACCGAGAAGTGCACGAGGCGTTGGTCCTGGGCACGGCCAGCAAGTCGGTGAGTTTCCTCAGCTTTGCGACCTGATTGCTCGGTCACCATTACCTCAACGGTTCGGCCCAGCTGTTTAGCGTTTTCTTCCTTGGCAATGCGATCTTGAAGCGCGGTCAAACGCTCGTAGCGTTCTTGAACGACTGCCTTGGGCAGCTGGTCGTCTAGGGTAGCTGCCGGTGTGCCCGGGCGCTTCGAGTATTGGAAGGTGAAGGCCGAGGAAAAGCGCGAAGCTTCTACGACATCCAAAGTTGCTTGGAAATCTTCTTCGGTTTCTCCCGGGAACCCGACAATGATGTCGGTGGTAATCGCAGCGTGTGGAATGCGTTCGCGGACCTTATCGAGGATGCCAAGGAATTTCTTGGAACGGTAGGAGCGACGCATGTCTTTGAGGACCCTGTCGGATCCAGACTGTAGTGGCATGTGCAGCTGTGGCATCACGTTTGGTGTTTCAGCCATGGCTTCGATGACATCATCGGTGAACGCAGCCGGGTGCGGGCTGGTAAAGCGAACGCGTTCGAGCCCTTCAATTTCGCCACAAGCACGCAGAAGCTTGCCGAAGGCCAATCGATCTCCGAATTCGACACCGTATGAGTTAACATTTTGGCCCAGCAAGGTGACCTCAATGGCGCCGTCATCTACCAGCGCTTGGATTTCAGCCAGGATTTCACCGGGCCTACGGTCACGTTCTTTACCGCGTAGTGACGGAACGATGCAGAAAGTACAGGTGTTGTTGCAGCCAACGGAGATCGAGACCCATCCGGCGTAGACGGACTCACGGCGGGTGGGCAATGTCGATGGGAAGACATCGAGGGATTCTAAGATCTCGAGTTCTGCCTGCTTGTTGTGCTCCGAACGGGCCAGCAGGGTAGGCAACGATCCAATGTTGTGGGTACCGAAGACGACATCGACCCATGGGGCCTTCTTCAAAATGGTGTCTCGGTCCTTTTGAGCCAAGCAACCGCCGACGGCAATCTGCATGTTAGGGCGTTCTGCCTTAATAGCCTTGAGAATGCCTAGGTTTCCGTAAAGCTTGTTGTCCGCGTTTTCGCGCACTGCACAAGTATTGAACACGACGACGTCGGCGACCTCGTCCTTGAGATCTTCAGGCTTGCGGTTTAAACCAGCGTCTTCCAAAAGACCTGAAAGTCGTTCGGAATCATGGACATTCATTTGGCAACCGAAAGTACGCACCTCGTAGGTACGTGAGGTTTCTTCAGTGTCCGGGTTGCTCACGATATGTTGCTCAGTCACCCTTCAAGATTACCGAAGTTTCGATACAGCTGAAATGTAGGTGAACCTAGGGAACATGGTCTGTCGCTTGAGCTTCAGCCTGAAGAAACATCGGAGCAACGGCACAGAGGTTACCGATAGGATCATGTAGCTTCATCCACTGACTACTCTTAAACCCACAAACAGGACGATAAATCACTTGCCCAATAATCAGCCATCAGAAAGTTCAAAGCCACGTCCATCGAGGATGTCACGCGGGATGAAGACTTTCCATTGGTGGATGGCATCGCTCACCGCACTGTTCGTCATTGGGATTCCGGTCATTATCGGCGTGATTCCGCCAATAGATGACAAGACTGATGATCTTTTGTTCCAGATCGGGTTGATCTCGGTGTTGTTGGGAGTTTCTATGATCATTGTCTGGGTGTGCACAGCAGTAGAAGACTGGTTTTCCCGTTGGAGCAGTGGCGCACCTATTCGGCACAACAAGCGCTAGCACTAAGCCCCAAATCGGTCATTCCATTCTTCGCGGGCAACTTTGAACGCCATTGACCCGTTATAGCCCTTGCGGCCCAACATGCCAACGAGTCGACGCAAGGCCCTGTCCCGGTCAACTCCCATGGATTCCGGGCGAAGTTTTACACGGACTAGCTCTCTGGCGCGTTGTTCTTCTGCTTCATCGTCAATCTGCTCTAAGGCTTCAGCGACGAGTTCATCGTCAATGCCTTTGGAACGTAGTTCATGTTTGATGGCGCCACGAGCCAGCCCCTTTGAACGGGCTCGAGCGACAGTCCAGGACTTAGCGAAGCGTTCGTCGTCCACGAGATTAATCTCGGCGTACCGCTCGATAACTTCCTCAGCAATATCCTCCGGACATTCCTTTTCAATCAGCTTGTCTTTGAGCTGCTTTGCCGTTTTGTCACTGGCAGTGAGCTGACGGAGCAAGATTCCACGTGCTTTCTCATGCCATTGATCATCCGTGAGTTCTTCTGGCGCCCCCGACTCACGCGCGACTTTACGAGCTTCCCGTGCCTCACGCCGCTCCTTTTTCGTCGGTGCCGGCGGTGGTGGTGTGGCCTCAATGCGCGCCATGGCGGCACGCAATTCTTCAACACTCTGGGGTTGTTTACTTTTACGTGAAACCGGAATGATGATCGGTTGGCGTCCTCGTTCGGGACGGTCCGATTCTAAAGAGCTGCCGACATTTTCATCCGCATCGGCCCTTGTTTCCGTCGGATCTGGCTTTGCCCAATCCGGCATGTCATCAAGGTCCCCTTGAAACTCTTGTGAAACGGACGTAGCGTCCGACCCGGTATTGTATCCGGGTCGGACGCTACGTCGTTTGAAGTTTGAAGACACTACTTGTCGCCCTCGACAACTCGCAGTTCTGTCTCGTCTTCTTCAACTTCGTCCTTTGGTAGGACGCCGAGCTTCTGCAAGATCTGGCGCTCAAGCTCGTCGGCCAGATCTGGGTTATCACGAAGGAATCGACGGGCATTTTCTTTACCCTGGCCCAGCTGATCACCATCGTAAGTGAACCAAGCACCGGACTTCTTGACCAAGTTGTGCTCAACACCCATATCGATCAAGGAACCTTCACGGGAGATTCCGTGGCCGTACAGGATGTCGAATTCAGCCTGCTTGAAGGGAGGAGCCATCTTGTTCTTGACGACCTTGCAACGGGTACGGTTACCGACCGGGTTGGTTCCCTCCTTCAAAGTCTCGATACGGCGGATATCGATACGAACCGAGGCATAGAACTTCAGTGCTTTACCACCGGTGGTGGTTTCAGGACTGCCGAAGAAGACACCGATCTTCTCACGCAGCTGGTTGATGAAGATGGCCGTAGTCTTGGAAGCCGACAAACGTCCGGTAATCTTTCGCAGAGCCTGCGACATCAGACGAGCTTGCAGGCCGACGTGGCTGTCGCCCATTTCGCCTTCAATTTCGGCACGTGGTACCAGTGCTGCCACGGAGTCAATGACGATGATGTCCAACGCACCGGAGCCTACGAGCATGTCCATGATCTCCAGAGCCTGCTCACCAGTATCTGGCTGCGAGACGAGAAGAGCATCGGTATCTACACCAAGCTTCTTCGCGTATTCAGGATCCAAAGCGTGCTCGGCGTCAATGAATGCTGCAACGCCACCAGCCTTCTGTGCGCTGGCAACAGCATGCAGTGCGACAGTGGTCTTACCCGAGGATTCTGGACCATAGATTTCCACGACACGTCCGCGTGGCAGTCCGCCAATTCCCAGAGCGACGTCCAATGCGACCGAACCAGTAGGAATGACTTCAATGGGTGCACGAGTTTCATCACCCAGGCGCATAACCGAGCCCTTGCCATAGGCCTTGTCAATTTGGCCGAGGACAGCCTCTAGTGCTTTTTCTCGATCATTATTTGCTGCCATGGTTCACCTTTTGCTCGTGCAAGTCGGTAATGACTTGCTCATGATTTATGTCCTGCTGTAGACAGTATGCTCGCCCACCGACACTTTGGACCCTGATAGCCCGCCAGTGTGGACATTCTCAGTGCTTAAGTTTTTTAGTGCAGTTTCCTGCGACGTTTCTAGAATAATCATATCCGAACAGATGTTCGAAATCCAACACGCCGTTTCCTAAGTATCGAAAATACAGACTTCGAATTCGCCGTTCAGGAATCCTTGGGTTCAATATCCACGCCAAGCCAACGCTCAACGGGAACATCCTGGGCACGGCACAGGGCCTCCCAGATTTGCTTGGGTTTAATGCCCTTTTTCAGGGCTTCGGAAGGTGTGAGGCTATCAAGCTCGGTCAATGCCATTGAGTCAGCAAGAACATGAGAATATCTTGCCCCGAACTCAGCCTCCATATTGCGCCAAAAATCGCTGATTTTCACCTAATCATTCTCCCATGACATAGGCAAGGAGCCCACGCATTAAGCGTGGACTCCTTGAGCGGCTCCGGAAAACTCGATTACTGAGTAGCGGACACCAAAAGATTTTTTTGAAATTAGACGGAAGCCAGTGGCTTACCGGTGGCCTTGTCAGCGAATTCGTTAGCCATGTCCGTAGGCACGGTATCAGGGATGGCGATACCTTCTGCCAGAGCTACGCGTTCGGATACCTCACGAAGCATTAGGGACAGTGGAATTTCCAGCGCCACGCAGATCGAGGAAAGCAACTCTGAAGATGCTTCTTTCTGACCGCGTTCAACTTCGGAAAGATATCCGAGGGAAACTCGGGCACTATGTGAAACCTCGCGAAGTGTGCGTCCCTGGCGCTGACGGACGTCACGCAGAACATCGCCGATTTCATGACGGAGTACTACCATTTTGTGCTCCTCCTTCTCGGGCTGGACCGTATGGGCTTCTCCCATATCGCGCCAACGGACAACACCATTGACAGTAACGGGTTGCTTGACCATAAATTTAGCCTTTGCTCCTAGGTCCATCTCGAAGATCTGTTTAATACGGGGGCCAACCTTGCGACCCTGTAATTCGTACAACGGTGGGTCATACGATTTTGTTCCCCGATCTTCAGCCTAATCTGAAAAATGCGATACATGCCACATAAAGATCGATTTTTGCGTAATGTCTCGGGAGAAATAGTCTTACGCGTCTTACTGTGAAGAAGCTTTATTCAGTATGACAGCCAACTGTTGAAGGGCTGCTTGCGTACTCTGCTCCCGAATCTGGGCGCGGTCGCCAACAAAGTGATGTTTCTTGGACCCCGACTCTTCGCCACGAGCCCAGCCGATGAAGACGGTGCCGACGCTCTTGCCATCATGAGCCTCTGGGCCGGCCACGCCCGTTGCTGAAACCGCCAGGTCCGCACCACAAGCCTGCAATGCTCCTAGGGCCATCTGCCGAGCGACCTCAGGATCAACGGAACCATGGGTTTCAAGCAAATCAGCATCGACGTTGAGTAGTTCTCGTTTCACGTCCGAGGAGTAGCTAACGACTCCCCCGCGCAGTACGGCCGAGGCGCCGGATACTTCTGCCAAGCGAGCAGCGATCATGCCTGCAGTCAACGATTCCGCCGTGGCCAGCTGCACTCCTTGCGCGATGGCCGCAGCGATCACCGAAGGAGCCGGAGATTTCATCATGAGCAAGAGCCTACTTTTGCTTCTTGGAACTGGCAACCAACTGGCCGGCCTTGATGAGGTACTCGACGCCCGTCACTACGGTGACAGCAACGGTCAACAGCATCAGCCACCAAGCGACGGTATGTAGCCATTCAATGGTGTGAGTGTAAGGAAGCAGGTAGAGCCCGATCACTACGGACTGCAGCACAGTCTTGATTTTTCCACCCATATTGGCGGCGATCACCCCGTAGCGAATCACCACAACCCGCAAGAGCGTGATGCCCCATTCGCGAACCAGGATCACGATCGTGACCCACCATGGCAGTTCCGCCAAGATGGAAAAGCAGACGAGCGCGGATCCGGTGAGCAGCTTATCGGCGATCGGGTCGGCGATCTTGCCGAAGTTGGTGATCAGCCCGCGGCTGCGCGCCAGGTCCCCATCCAGCTTGTCGGTGTACATAGCCAAGACGAAGAGCACCAAGGCTACCCAACGCCACAGGCCCTGTTCGCTATTATCGGCCAGCAGCGCCCAGACGAAGAAGGGCACCATGATGATGCGGATGGTCGTGAGCACATTGGCGATGTTCAGCGTCGGTACCGGTGGCTGGGCGCCGTGGCCAGCTTGCTCGCTCATGGGTTCTAGTTTCTTCCTGTCAGGTCCCAGGCGTCTTCCCCGGGTTCGTCGGAGCCGTCGAAGTAGTCAACGGCTTGCGGGCGATCATCCAGATCCTTGGCCACCAGGTCCTCAGCATATTCGGTGACCGGCTCAGCATGATTCACGTTGGCTTCTTGCACCAGGGCCGCCTCAGTGGCCGATGGCGCGGTGGTTGCCGGGTCATCTCCGCGCATAGCCGCCAAGACCATTGGTAGGTCATCTGGCTGAATGAGAACGTCGCGGGCCTTGGAGCCCTCGGAAGGACCCACCACTCCGCGCGATTCCATCAAGTCCATCAAACGCCCTGCCTTGGCAAAGCCCACGCGCAGTTTACGTTGCAACATCGAGGTGGAACCAAACTGGCTGGTGACCACTAATTCGGTGGCCTGCAACAACAGGTCCAGATCGTCTCCGATGTCCTCGTCGATCTGCTTCTTCTTCTCGGCGGCCGGGATGACGTCTTCTCGGTATTCTGGGGCCAACTGGGTCTTCACGTGTTCAACCACGCGTTGGATTTCAGATTCGGTCACCCAAGCACCCTGTACACGCATCGGCTTGGAAGTACCCATTGGCAGGAACAGCGCGTCACCCTGACCAAGCAGTTTCTCCGCACCGGGCTGGTCGAGGACCACGCGGGAGTCGGTGACCGAGGAGGTCGCGAAGGCCATACGTGAAGGCACGTTGGCCTTGATCAAACCGGTAACAACATCCACCGAAGGACGCTGGGTCGCCAGCACCAGGTGAATACCTGCCGCACGTGCCAACTGGGTGATACGAACAATCGACTCTTCGACATCGCGTGGGGCCACCATCATCAAGTCGGCCAGCTCGTCCACAATCACCAACAGGTATGGGTAAGGCTTGAGCACCCGCTGGGAACCTTCCGGTGGGTGCACCTTGCCGGCCTTAACAGCCTTATTGAAGTCATCGATGTGCTTAAAACCGAAGTTCGCCAAGTCGTCGTAGCGGGTGTCCATTTCGCGCACTACCCACTGCAAGGCTTCGGCAGCCTTTTTGGGGTTGGTAATGATCGGAGTGATCAGATGCGGCACGCCTTCATAGGCGGTCAGTTCCACACGCTTCGGGTCAACCATGACCATGCGTACTTCATCCGGGGTCGCGCGCATCAAGATCGAAGTGATCATGGAGTTCACAAACGAGGACTTACCTGCACCGGTAGCACCGGCCACCAAAAGGTGCGGCATCTTCGCCAAGTTGGCAACAACAAAGCCGCCCTCAACGTCCTTGCCCACACCCATCACCATGGGGTGTTCGGTCTTACGTGCATTGTTGCTGCGCAGCACGTCGCCCAGGGCAACAACTTCCTTATCGGTATTGGGAATCTCAATACCGATGGCGGACTTGCCAGGAATTGGCGAAAGGATACGAACGTCGGAAGACGCAACCGCATAGGAGATGTTCTTGGCCAGCGCGGTGACCTTTTCCACCTTGGTGCCCGGGGACAGCTCGATTTCGTAGCGGGTCACCGTTGGACCGCGAGAGAAACCGGTAACTTGGGCATCAACCTTGAACTGCTGCAGGGTGTTAGTCAGCGCGTCAACCACTACCTGGTTAGCTTCAGAAGCTTCCTTGGCTGGCGGACCAGCTGGCAGATAATGATCTTCCGGCAAGGTATAGGTGACGTCACCTGAAAGTTGCAGCTGCTCGCTACGGGCAGGAATCGGGGCCTGTGGGCTGGAAGATAAACCAGCTGCACGCGAGGAAACCTGGTCCATGGCAGAAGTTGCTGCCTCTGGTTCAGACTTCAGACCAATATTGGCCATGATCTCGGCCATTTCACTTTCGGCCTTGGTAGGACGCTTCACCCCAGGAGGTGGCCCAGCAGGTTGAGGGATCGAGGCGGCCGGGATCGCCTGGGTGGCAGCCTCGGTCGCATCCTGGTCTTCAAAGTTCGGCCGGGCGATAGCCTGAGTGGCTGCTTCATCGGCGTCGAAGATCTTACCGGAGTTACGGTTAGACACCGGAAGCGCGGTAGTCGAGGCTTCCGAGGCATCTTCTTGATCAATCACTGCCTTGTCATAGGCGACGTCGCCGGAACGCTCGCCACTTTCGTGACCGTCCACGTCATAGACTTCAGTCACCTGACGAGCAGCGGCTGCACGGCGTTCGAAGAAGCCAGGCTTCTTCTTTTTTGGAGCTGGTGCGACAGGTTCTTCCTCTGGGTAGAGGTAGGACTGGTCGTGTTCTTCACGATGTGGATCCAGTTCGGACTTAGCCGAGGAACGCGTTGGCTTAGGAGCCTGAGGATCTTGACCCAAAAGACGGTTGTAACCGGCACGGATCCGCTGAGGAATCTGCATCACTGGCGTTGCGGTAACAATCAAGATGGACATGAAGGCCAAGAAAATAAAGACCGCCATGGCGCCTGGAACCGTGATCAACAGACCTAACGGTGTCCCAAGAATAGAACCAGCCATGCCACCGGCGTTCCACAGAACCTCAAAGTCGTCGGTAACCGAAGGAGAACCTTGAGCCAATGAAGCGATAGATGAGCCCGAAAGCGTCATGATCAATAGGCCGATGCCGATGCGGTTGTTGGCGGTGACTGCTTCCGGGTAGCGGAAGAGTCGGAAGGCCCCGATAAAGAGGATGACTGGCAGGAGCACTGCCATAAAGCCCAGGGTGCCACCTACAACGGCATGGACGCCCTGTCCGAACCAACCTGATTCCCGCAAGCCCCACCATTCAATGATGGCAACAGTAATTGCGATCAGGGCAAGGAAGAGGCCTGTGCCGTCACGGCGCAGTTCGTAGTCAGGGCTGACCGTTCCGCCAATGCGACGGAAGGCGCCACCAAAAATCCGAGCAATGCCCATCCATACGCTGCGCAGGACGCGCAAAGGTAGAGCGAGTTCCGCATCCGGATTCTCGGGCGTTTTCTTGGAGGACGAAGAGCTGGACGCCTTGGGTTTACGCGTCGTTGGCTTCTTTGTCCCCTGAGACTGAGTACGTGGGGCCATACTTCAAGGGTATCGCCATCAGCTGTATGCGCCCCGAATTTACACGTCTGCACGGGGTTTGGCAGGTGCTAGAGAATGATCACGTCGTGGGCTGGTGAGTTACTTTGAGTAACTGATCATCAGGGTATAGGTTCCAGAACTTTTGAGGCATGCATGGCTTTTGACCTTGTAGCCCGAAGATTTAAATGCTTGGACCGTGGCCTTCTCCATTTTTGCGCACGTGCCGGCGCTCGCCACATCCTGTGTGTAGGTCTTGCTACTTGCTTGGGCTGCCGGAACGGCAACCAGGCCCATTCCTGCGGCCAAGATTCCGGCCGTGGCACACGCTGCAAGGTGGCGTTTGAACTTCGCTTTTCCTCCTCGCCCACTGTGGGATCAGTACTTTAGTCTTTGGATCTGTTGAGCAAAGTCAGCCAGGCTTTAGCATGCAACGAGCAAATCTCAGCCTAGCAACTAGCCCTTAATACCGTATCCCGAAGTAACTGAGTCGACGCAATTGCGCCGATTAAGCCAGGCCACTACAGCGAATCCCGAGGCGAAGCTTAGGGCCAAAAGCCCCATGGCAACAGCGATGAACCTAGCCGGGCTGGCTTCACCGAGTCCAGCGACGACAATCGGGAGCGCCGGAACAAGTGCTGCGAGCATTGAGCCGAATCCAGCGACGGTTGCTTGGCTCTGAGCGGAAGGCTCCCAATCTTTGATGTTTTGGATCCAGAGGCCGATGTAGGCACCGGTACCGCACAAAATTCCCATCAGCAATCCTGCCATTGCCCCATAGGTTAAGGGCAGCGCGAGATCGTACGGACCGGTGCCATGGCCATCTTCAGCAAGCGGCCAAAACATCAACAGGGTTGCCAGCATTCCCAGGTACGTTCCCAAGAACGCCGAGACCAGGAGCATCCGCGCGAGCGTTGAAGACAAGAACCTTGCTAGTTTCTGATTCATGGCTCAACTCTAGGAGGACTAAGGATCAATTCAAACGTTGACACCCTCTGAGGATTAAGAGAAGTCCAAGCCAAGCAGGGCGTTCTCGGTGACCTCAGGCAGCGCAGGATGGATCCAGTATTGTTCCGTGGCAACATCTCGGACATCAAGGCCGAAGGCCATCACCGTGATCATCTGCTGAATCAGCGTTGAGGCTTGAGGTCCCATGTAATGAGCACCTAGCAGTTTGCCGGTGTTCTTATCGGCAACCAGCTTGGCAATACCACTTTGGTCTTCCATCGCCCACCCATAGGCCACATCACCATACTTCTGCACCTTGACCGTGATGTCATGCCCAGCTTCCCGAGCTTCTTGCTCAGTCATGCCGACGTAAGCAATTTGTGGGTGCGTGAAGACCGCTGCAGGAACATGCTCGTGCGGCATCTTCTTCATGTTTTCTGGGTTCAAGAGATTGTGGCGAACAGCGCGCATCTCCGCGTTAGCCACGTGCTTAAGCAAGTATGGCGAGGAAATATCGCCCAGCGCCCAAACGCCTTGCGCCGAAGTGGACCGCCCAAATTCATCAACACTGACGCGCCCGTTAGTTGCCTCGATGCCGCCCAGCTCGAAATCCAGTTCATCCCCATTGGGAATGCGGCCAGTAGCGACCAGCATGACTTCTGCGCTGACGATACTTCCATCATCAAGCGTCACGCTCACTTCTTGTTCGTTCTGGCTCACTGCAGTGATATTTCGCCCGCGATGCATATCGTAGCGTTGGTCAGCCAGCTCATTAAAAGGCTCACGCAGGTCAGTATCTAGGTGCCGAAGCAGTTCTGAACGGGCAATGATGCTGACCTTGGTGCCTAGAGCTTCAAACACATGCGCAAATTCCATAGCAATGTAGCCGCCACCAATAATGACGATCGACTTCGGCTGCCGAGCCAAGCGCATGATGTCTTCGTTGGTGTGGAAATGGACACCAGACTCTGCGATGACCTCAGGAATAAACGGACGGGATCCAGCCGCCAGTACGATTTGATCCGCGCTAATAGTCTTCGTCTGCGCACCTTGTCCGGTTTGCAAGGTGCGAGGCGCGACAAAACGGGCATGCTGATCATAAACGTCGATGTTCGGGGTCTGATCACCGCGGCGATATTCTTCCCCGCCCTTTGCGATGAGGTCGATACGCTGGTCAAAGACTCGATTGACGATACCGGGCCAATCCACTGAATTCACTTGAGCGTCAATTCCCAATCGTGAAGACTCTCGAGTTTCCAACGCCAAATCTGCAGCGTAAACATACATTTTGGTGGGGATGCAACCCACGTTCAGGCAGGTACCGCCGAAGGCACCCTTTTCGATGATGGCAATTGATTTGTCATCAAATTCGGGGCCAGGGATAGAGTTACCCGAACCTGTGCCGAGAATAATCAGATCATAGTGCTGATCTACCGAAACGGAATTGGAAGTCATCTTTGGTGTGTCCCTTTCACGGTGACTATTGACCCTTATCGGAGGCTATCACTGAGGAAAAAATTCAACGTATCTTAAGTTGTTCTTGACGCAGTCCAACGGTTAGTAACTGATGATTCGACCAGTTACTAACCGTTGAACAAACTATTGCGTCGAGGTGGGTGTAAGAGGCCTACAGACCTTGATCTGACAGCCACGTCTTGGCAATGTCGGCTGCCGATTTCTTATCAACCGTGCTCTGCACATTTAGATCCACGAGTGCCTCAGCCGACAATTTCTCACTCACTGGATTCAAGATCCCGCCCAATTTCTCAGACTGATCGGCGGACACTACCGGCACCACATTGGATGCAAGGAACAGCGACTTCGGATCCTGAAGAACAACAAGATCTTCGGTCTTAATGCGTGGGTCCGCGGTGAAAACGTTAGCCACGTTGACCGTTCCAGCAACAAGATCTTCCACCGTGGTATCCCCCGTTGCCGAGAACTCGGTCTTCACGCCATAGGTGCTCTCCAGGCCTTTCGGGCCGTAGGGGCGTTCGGCAAGTTCTGGCGGGCCGCCAAGGGTCAGCTGATCTTTGAACTTGGACAGGTCCGCGATGCTCTTCAGGTCGTTGTCCTCGGCGAACTTGCGAGTCACCGTGTAAGAGTCTTGATCCGATGCTTCCGCTTCGTTCAAGACAGCCAAAGAATCAGGAAGTTCTTTTTCCAGTTCTTGATAGACGTCGGTCGCTGAGCGGGCTTCGGTGTCTTCCTTGAAGAACTGCAACAAGTTACCGGTGTATTCCGGGAAAACGTTGATACTGCCGTTTTCCAGCTGGGGCATGTATGCGTCGCGCTGCCCGATGTTAAATTGGCGCTCAACTTCCAGTCCCGAGTTTTCTAGGGCCTGCGCATAAATCTCGGCAACGATCTCGTTGGAATAGTAGGCCTGAGAGCCAACCACGATTTTCTCTGATCCCGATTTTTCGGAATTGCTCTGCGTCGCTAAGGGATCAGAGCTTGAGCAACCAGCCAAAGCCAGGGTTCCTGCCGTCACCACTGCCGCTACTCGAAGTGCCTGTTTGATTCTCATGTCAGTTCCTCATCTTGTACTGGTAAGTGATCTGCATCGTGATTTTTAGTTGTAGTTCTTCTGTGGACTAGCCCGCGAGGGACCGAAGCTTTCTGCACGATAGCTAGCACCAAATCCAATAGCAGGGCTAGAACCGCAACCATCAACGAGCCGCCGAGCACCATGTCAAAGCGTCGAAGGTTCAATCCGGTGATAATCGGTAGTCCCAGTCCCCCAAGATTTACATAGGCGGCGATGGTCACCGTGGCAACAACCTGTAAGGTGGCCGCCCGGAGTCCTCCCACTAATAATGAAAGCCCTAAGGGGATCTCAACTTTCAACAAGACTTGCCATTCAGTCATTCCCATGGCTCGTGCTGCATCAATCGTTTTGCGATCAATCGCTTCAAACCCGGTATAGGCCCCGGCAAGCAGTGATGGGATGGCCAGCACCACAAAGGAAACAAGCGCGGCTGCAGGCTTATGGGTAACCCCAAATAGCAGCACCAGAAGAATCAGTAGGCCGAAGGATGGCACCGCACGAGCGATTCCCGCAGCAGCCACCGCTATTTCGCGCCCCTTCCCTGTGTGCCCGATGGCCCAGCCGGCCGGAATAGCAATGACTCCGGCAATCAGCACGGACAGCACTGTGAAGAGCAAATGCTCTCCCAGTAATGTTTGAAGCCCGTCTTTGCCTTCCCATTGCTCCGGAGCAAAAAGCCATGCGATTGCGTCACTGATCAAGTTCACGGTGCCACCGCCTGGACGCTCTGAGTCAGGTCGGCTGACTTCTGCTTCCGGTCTTTACGGCTCCATGGCATGAGCCAACGCCCGAGTAAGACCAACAGAACATCGATCAGCAAAGCGATGATTGCTACGGCCACCAAACCCGAAAATACTTCGACGATGATGCGTCGCTGGAGCCCGTTGGTGAAGAGATAGCCCAGATTGGTGACACCAACCAGGATCCCCACTGTGGCCAGCGCGATGGTACTCACAGCAGTGACTCGAAGCCCAGCCAGGATCACCGGCCCAGCCAAGGGAAGGTCTACAGCGAAAAAACGACGCGTGTTTCCATAGCCCATCGCTGTGGCGGCAGAACGGGCTGCCGGATCCACAGAATTAAGTCCATCAACCACGCCTCGAACCATGATGGCCACCGCATAGATGCTCAGAGCAACAATCAAGTTGGCTTCGCTAATCGCACTCATTCCGGTAATCACCGGAAGAATCATCAACAAAGCCAATGACGGAATGGTGTACAACAGCCCCGTAAGGGTGACTATTGGGCCGCCCACTAGCTTGTAGCGCCAGGCGACCCAGCCCAAGGGAATGGAGAGCACAAAGCCGATAAGGATTGCTATCAGCGACTGCCTCAGGTGTTCGACCGATAGGGAAGCAATCAGCGCCAGATTATCTGAAATCCAGGTCATGGATTCAGCCTGTCTTCAACGAGCCGGCCCTGGGTTCGGCCCTGGGCGTCAACCAAGACTGGACCGTGAGCCGTCTGCTTGACGCTAAGGGCGCGGGAGCCTCGCTGGGCGCCAATAAAGGATGCAACAAAGTCATTGGCGGGATTCTCGATGATCTCGCTGGGACTGCCTACCTGAAGCTTTTGAGCACCGGCGGCTAGGATTACGACCTGGTCCCCCAACAAGAACGCTTCATCGATGTCGTGGGTGACAAAAACGATAGTCTTGTCCAGTTCCTTTTGAAGTCTCAGCAGCTCATTTTGCAGCTCTGCTCGCACGATTGGATCCACCGCGCCAAATGGCTCATCCATGAGCAGGATATTCGGATCAGATGCCAAGCCGCGGGCCACACCTACACGTTGTTGCTGCCCACCAGATAATTGATGCGGATATCGATCTGCCATAGTGGCTGATAGTCCGACAGTATCCATCAGTTCCAGCGCCCGCCGGCGTGAAGTCTTTCTGGACTCCCCCATCAGTCGTGGCACCGTAGCGATGTTATCGGCCACGCTAAAGTGTGGAAGAAGTCCCGAATTCTGCATGACGTAGCCAATACTGCGACGCAATTCGACAGCGTTCTTGGTCGAGATATCTTCGCCGTCAATGCGTACGGTACCTGCGCTGGGGTCAACCATGCGGTTGATCATTCGAAGCAGGGTCGTTTTGCCACACCCAGATGATCCGACAAAAACGGTAGAGCTGTGCGCAGGAATTTGCAGGCTGAAGTCGCTGACCGCTTTGGTGCCATCAGGATAGTGCTTGGAAATATTTTCGAATTCGATCACTGCTCGACTCCTCAAGATTGCTCTGAGGTTATTCTGCCCCATAAATGCGCTTCACGATACAAATCGGAAGGTCAACACGCCAATCGCCACGCTATGCAGCGGAAGAATAACTCGCTGGTCAACGCTAGGATCAAGTTATTGTCATCAATTTTTAGAAGGACCAGCATGAAGCTTCGCACCCTACTGGTGGCCCCGGCCTTATTACTCACGGCAGCATTGGCGGTGGCGACGCCGGCTTCGGCCAGCGTTAGTTTTCCGGCGCCCTCGGACGAGGTAAATTCAATCATCGTCCAAGAGGTCACCACGGGTAAGATCCTGAGCGAATCGGTTCCATCGCAGTGGGATTCCATTGTTGAAATGGAAGCAGGAACAGGACGGATCCAACAGATCACTGAATGCGACCCATGGCAGGATGCCAGCACACCTGAGGCCTGCGTCGGCCAGAAGGTGGGTCCGGCTCTCATCGCACCTGCTAAGCTCGCGACGCTATTGGGATTGCAATAGGTTTTAGCCCGCCGGATCAGGAGTTCAGGCAAAAGTATTGCCCCAAACCAGAAATTGGTTTGGGGCAATACTTGTATGGGGCCTAAGCTTCGAGCACGACCGGAACGATCATTGGGCGGCGACGCAGCTTGCGCGATACCCATGAACCGATCACACGACGAGTGATCTGCTGTAACTGGTGCGTTGTGTGGTTCGGGTTATTCGAAACCGCCTCCACAATGGCAGCAGCGATCTTCGGCTTGATTTCGTTGAAGACCGAGTCTTCTTCAGCCACACCACGTGCGTGGATGTCTGGGCCGGAAATGATGGTGCCATTTTGTCGGTTGATCACGGTGATCACCGAAATGAAACCTTCTTCACCCAGGGTGACACGGTCCTTGAGGTCATCATCGGTAATGGTGCCAACCTTGGAACCATCAACGTAGACGTAACCACATTCAACCTGGCCAACCAGCTGAGCGACGCCGTCCTTCATATCAATGACGGAACCGTCTTCGGCCAGCAAGACATTTTCTTCCGGGACGCCGGACTGCGCAGCCAAACGGCCGTTGGCGATCAGGTGGCGGGTTTCGCCATGGACCGGAAGTACGTTCTTTGGACGCAAGATGTTGTAGCAGTACAGCAACTCACCGGCCGAGGCGTGACCGGAAACGTGCACCTTGGCCATGCCCTTGTGAATGACCTCAGCGCCCAAGCGCATCAGTCCGTTGATCACGCGGAAGACCGAGTTCTCGTTACCTGGAATCAGGCTGGAGGCCAGGATGACGGTGTCACCCGGGTTGATCTGGACCTTGTGCTCACCATTGGCCATGCGGGATAGCGCTGCCATCGGCTCGCCCTGCGAACCGGTGGACATGAGCACAACCTTGTGATCTGGCAGGGTGTCGATCTGCTTCAGGTCCACGAGGACACCCTGTGGGATATCGAGGTAGCCCAAGCGCTCCGCGATGCCCATGTTGCGCACCATCGAGCGGCCGATGAAGGCCACCTTGCGGCCGTGCATGGCTGCAGCATCGAGCACCTGCTGCACGCGGTGCACGTGCGAGGAGAACGAAGCAACGATGATGCGGCGACGGGCGCGCGCAAACTTGGCCTCAAGGACCGGGCCGATTTCGCGTTCTGCCACGGTGAATCCGGGGACTTCAGCGTTGGTGGAGTCTGGCAGGAACAGGTCCACGCCTTCTTCACCCAGTCGTGCGAAGTGACGCAGGTCGGTGATGCGACCATCAAGTGGCAGCTGATCCATCTTGAAGTCACCGGTGTGCAATACGGTACCGGCTTCGGTGCGCAGGAACACGGCCAAAGCATCCGGGATCGAGTGGTTCACGGCTACGAATTCACATTCGAAGTTGCCGATCTGTGCGATCTCGCCTTCCACCACAATGTTGGTGTTGGCCTTGATCCGGTGTTCTGCCAGTTTTGCTTCAACGAAGGCCAGGGTCAGCTTTGACCCGTACAGTGGGATGTCTTCGCGCAGGCGCAACAGGTAAGGGACAGCACCAATGTGGTCCTCGTGGCCGTGGGTGAGCACAACGCCCACCACATCGTCCAAGCGGTCCTTGATGTACGAGAAGTCCGGCAGGATCAGATCCACGCCAGGCTGGTGTTCTTCGGGGAAGAGCACACCGCAGTCAACGATCAACAGTTTCCCGTTGAGTTCGAAGACGGTCATGTTGCGTCCGACCTCACCCAAGCCTCCGAGGGGAACAATGCGCATTGTTCCCTTCTTCAGCCGGGCCGGAGTCTGCATGCGTGCAGAATCGGCTTTGCCTACTGAACTCTCAGTCATATGTAGTTAGTCCCTTTCGTTACAGATCCCATCCACCTTCACGTAGGTCCGCGCGGATGGCATCGAGCTCTGCGTCCGACGGTGCCACAAGCGGCAGTCGGACGACGGTGTTCGGCAGGACACCCTGCCAGTGAAGTCCATATTTTGCGGCTACAGCGCCCTGAATGTGGCCCATGATGCCGCGCTGGATCGCGTTCAGCTCAAAGTGTGTGGTGCGTGCGGTGGCCAAATCACCTGCATGCATTGCATTAACAAGCGTACGGTACTTCCCGGCTGCAACGTGAGCAGTGACCGAAACCACGCCGACAGCACCAGCTGCCATGAGCGGCAAAGTCAGTCCGTCGTCACCCGAGTAGACGTGCAGGTCGGTATTGGCTAGCACGGTGGTGGTGGACTGGTAATCGGCTTTAGCGTCCTTGAGTGCGATGACCTGTGGAATCTGGGCAAGTTCAATAATTGTTTCTGGTGCCAGCGAGATTCCGGTACGGCCTGGGATGTCGTAGAGCATGATGGGCAGCTCAACGGCTTCGGCAATGGCTTTCACGTGCGCGATGACGCCAGCCTGGCTTGGCTTGTTGTAGTACGGGGTGGTCAACAGCACACCGTCAACGCCCGCTTCCTTGGCTGCGAGCGAAAGCTTGATCGAGTGACGGGTGTCGTTGGTCGTCGAACCGGCCAGTACCGCTGCGCGGTCACCGACGGCTTCAACTACGGTGCGGAACATCTGAATGTTTTCGTCATCGCTCAGAGTCGAGGTCTCGCCGGTGGTACCGGTAACAACTAGACCGTCGCATCCGTCGTCGACGAGTTTCTGGGCCAGCTTAGCTGCGAGCGCATAGTCAACTTCCCCGGTTTCGGTAAAGGGGGTGACCATTGCAGTGAGCACGGTACCAAATGGGTATGCCTGATTATCAATTGCACTTGTAGCCATGGCTTTAAATCTACACTCGCGCATGTTGCAATGGCATCCGCACCCGGAGTCGTGGTGCGATGATTCCATGAACATTTTGGGTAAGCCACGTCGCATTATCGCGGTCGATGTAGCGCGCCTCGTGGCCATCCTCGGGATGTTCGCAGCGCATGTTTTTTCACTGTATAAATACACCGGCCCAGAGGCCTACTCCCCAACGTTCACCGGGGCTGTAGCCTCGGGAAGAGCCTCGGTGTTGTTCATGGTACTTGCCGGATTGTCGCTATCTCTGCTGAGTAATTCACTGGCTCGAAAAGGCTTTTCTCACCCTAAGATTTACTCAGTCCTTGCCCGGAGAGCATTAATTATTGCCGTGCTCGGAATGGGAATTGGGACGTTAAATGAACGTGTTGCAGTCATTCTTGTCCACTATGGGCTACTTTTTCTGTTGCTTCCTCTGGCCCTCAGGCCCTCAAGAGCAACCATTTGGGTAGTCTCGGTGCTTTGGCTACTCCTCGCACCGGTGATTTGGCGTCCGCTGGCTGCCGACACATTAGGGCAGACGCTGGGGCACAATCCAAGCCTTATGGACCTACTAACCCCAGGACTTCTGATCCAAGACCTCACCGTCACCGGTTACTATCCACTTTTAGTATGGTTTGGATACGGTTTGCTGGGCGTGGCGTTGAGCAAATGTAATCTAACGAGCCGAAAGACTGCTTCGCTACTCACCATTGTTGGTGGGGCCATCGCCGCCGTGAGCTACATTGTTGGACGTGTTCTAAGCCTAGGAGCCGCCGAACAGATTTCGACAGCCGCCAACGTCCCTCTTTCGCAGTTTCCGACGCTCATTACCGCCGGCCGGTTACCCGGGAAATCTCTGGACCCCTACCTGGCCAACACCGCATATCTCTGGTTGCCGACAGGGCACAGCAACGGGCTACTGGCCACCGTGCACGGGGCCAGCTGCGCGGTAGCAATCATTGGCTTATTGCTCTTGACCGTCCCGCTACTTGGCCGGGTGGGTCAGGTTCTTGCGGCCGCTGGGCGTGCCCCGCTCACGTTGTACGTGGGCCACCTGATTCTGCTCCCTTTCCTACAACAGGTATTAGAACCAGTAACTATCTGGTGGATCTTGTGTGCTGCCACCGCTTGTTGCGGTCTATGGCTAAGCTTCACCAAGTCACCGGGCCCACTCGAATTTGGTGTCAGGGTACTGAGCGGAGCCGATTCCACACCAACATCCAACGATCTGGCCAAAGGCGAATAGCCACCTAAACGGTTGATGCGAGCAATCGAGGCTGGTTGCCCAGCATCTATGGCAGCAATGGATCTTTAAACGGGGAAGGCCGTGTCTGCTCACCCATGGGTGAGCAGACACGGCCTCACCGTTCAAACCTTGGACAGCGCCATTTCAGGCTGCTGGCTGAGGGAAAAACTAGTTGTTAACTTTTTCTTCTTGGAGCCAGTACCCAATCGCGGTACGCATGGACTTACGCGCCCGTGTTTTATCTCCGCAAGCTTCATAAGCCAAGGCCAGTCGGTACCAAGACTTCCAAGACTCGGGGTTCTCCTCCACATCACGCTGATGCTTAGGAAAGTCTTCGTCAGCGGCTGAACGCACAAAGCGTCCAGAGGGAGTGCGTGGCAGATCCATCGGGAGCTCACCCGACGCAGCTAGGGATTTGCCCATCTTTTCGGTACGTAGTCCAAAGAGAACTTCACGAATCAAGATCCACGTGCAGAAGGCTGGAATTACCAAAATGGCTACGCCCATGATCTGAGCAATCAAGGTTCCGGTGCTCAGGAAACGCGCCGCTTGGGTGAAGGTCATGCCGATATACAGGGCGAAGAGCAGAAGGATTCCTCCTACCCAGAGTTTGGTCTTCACTGGCCAAGCTCCAGGTACCCGTCCAAACCATAGGTCAGGCCCGGACGCGTTGCTACGGTGCGCAGGCCCAATAGGACACCTGGCATGAATGATGCGCGGTCAAATGAATCATGGCGCAAGGTCAACTGTTCACCAGGGCCTCCAAGCAAGACTTCCTGGTGAGCGACCAGACCACGAAGTCGCACGGAGTGAACATGAATTCCATCAACAACAGATCCGCGGGCACCATCTAACTGAGTTTCAGTTGCGTCAGGGCTGGCTGGTACACCGGCCTCTTCCCGCGATTTGGCGACAAGTTCTGCGGTACGTACGGCAGTACCACTGGGCGCATCGACCTTGTTTGGGTGGTGCAATTCGATAATTTCGACCGACTCAAAGTACTTTGCAGCAGTTGCGGCAAATGCACTGGTGAGTACGGACCCCAAAGCGAAATTCGGGGCAATCAAGACACCGACTTCACGGTGTTCGTTGAGTAACGACTCCAGTTCAGCGCGGCGGTCATCGTCCCAACCGGTTGTTCCCACCACCGCGTGAAGCCCGTTTTCTACGGCAAATCGGACGTTTGCTTCTGTGGCCGCCGGAACAGAAAGATCAACCACATGGGTTGCTCCTGCTTCAAGAATCTGGGACAGCTCGTCGCCACGCCCCAGGCTCGCTACCAATTCCATGTCGGAAGCTTCAGAAACAGCTTTTACAGCTTCGGCTCCCATTCGTCCGGCCGCACCGAGCACGGCCACCTTGATCTGTGCACTCATGAACTCAAGCCTATCGTTTTCTGGGGCCCTGCTTTGCCAACGATGACGTGCAATCGCGTCCGTTTGACGATGGTTTGTGCCGATAATGAAGCAATTTATTTGAATCGGTCATGGTACTTCGGCCAGTCCAGCTTGTATTGCCCTACGACACGGGGAAAAATGTGTATCAGGAGTCTCCAAGTAGTTAGCAGGGCCATGGGTCAGAAATTTGGGCGTTTAAGTCTAGGCATCAGCGTCGTGCTGGCCATTAGTTTTGCGGTGACGTCGTGTGGTTCAGACAACGAGCCACTTTCGCTTTCCGACCAAGAATTGGCTGATGTAGTCAAGGTGGTCCAAGACCAAGGGACAGTTCTTGATTCGGCTTCCTGCCAAGTCGAAGTCTTCCGTATCGAGGGATCCACTACCTACGGCTGGGCCACCTGTGCTCCTACCAACGAAGATGCTTCGGGCACGGCAACTCAAGTGGACGCCTTCCCGTTCCGCCTTGACGGCCAAGATCTACGCCGTCCCGAAGAAGGCAAAAACTATCAGAAGGACATCGAGGAGCTCTTCCCCGAAGATCTTCGCTCCGCAATTAGCCAGCACACGACCGGCTTAGCCAAATAGGACTAGCGAACGTTCTGCACTGACATTTTCTCATTCTGAGATCCGACACTACCTATCGTTTGAGCGCACGTTTGGCGCAGGGAAAGGCCACCGTGCGCCACGAATATTTCGGGCATTTACCCGAGACTTTAAAAACTCGTCTATCTGTACGCGTGGCGGGCCAAGGGCCTGACGTGGTTCTCATCCATGGATTGGGCGCATCAAGCCGTTATTTCACTCCGCTGGCCAATATTCTGGCGAAAAAGTATCGAGTGATCGTTCCCGAACTTCCTGGACACGGTAAGAACCTCGACGACGGGCGTCCGGTCACAGTTCCTCGGTTTGCTCATGAGGTTGCCCTAGCGCTACGCGAGCTCAAGGCGGACAACGCCATCGTCTTGGGTCATTCGATGGGTGCCCAAGTATCCATTGAATTGGCACGAACCTGGCCAAATTTGGTGAAACACCTCATGATCGTCGCTCCGGCAGTTAACGACCGTGAGGCAACATTGTTTCGACAGGGACGTCGTTTGATTCAAGATTTTCCCAACGAACGGAACTCGGTGAAATCTATTCTGCTCGTCGACTACCTTCGTTGTGGCATCCCTTGGTGGGCCAAGAGCTGTGAACAAATGTTGAACTACTCCACCATTGACTTACTCAAGACAGTTCGTTGCCCCATTGACGTGGTCTGCGGGACGCAAGACCCGCTATCCCCTCCCGAATTTGGGCTTCGCCTCGTGGCTGGAATTGAGCATGCCAAGCTCACCGTCATGAATAAGGGCGCTCATGGATTCAATTTTTCGCATGCCCCAGAACTCGCTGATCTGATTGACGCTGCGAGCTAGCCGTTGAAGCTTCTTAAACGAATGGTCGTGGCCTGACTTTCCAGTCAGGCCACGACCATTCGTTTTGGGCTATAAACCAAGCGCTTCTTCGTTTTCGAACGGACCAACGACAGTGATCACTCGATCTCGGCCCGCCAATTCTTGAGCAAGTTCTTGAACCTGCTTGGCCGTCACGGCGTTGACACGGTCAAGGGCCTCATCGATATCTTGGAATTCTCCGGTCACCATTTCAGCCCGTCCCAATCGGGACATGCGGCTTCCTGGGTCTTCAAGGGCCAGGACGGTGCCTCCGGCTAGTTGTCCCTTGGCCTGAACCAATTCTTGTTCGGTAATACCGTCACTGGCAAGACGGTCAAGCTCAGCACCGAGCAGGGTAATGACTTCGGCGGCTTTTGCTGGCGCGCATCCGGCATACATGCCGAAGTAACCGGCGTCCGTGTAGGCGGCGGAGAAGGAATAGGTGGAGTACACCAGTCCACGCTTCTCTCGAATCTCTTGGAACAAACGCGAGCTCATCCCACCGCCGAGCACTGCGTTAAGTACAGCGAGAATTTGACGGCGGTCATCATGTCCCGTAATTCCGGCACAGCCCATGATGATATTCGCCTGTTCAACCGGGCGATTAATGACTTCAACACCAGCCTTCGAGACAATCTGGGCTGGTTCTTCGCCACGTCGCGGTTCAGGCACAGCCAGAGGATCTAGCTCCCACCCGGCTTCGGACAGAGCGTTGAGAACCATCGAGCACAATTTGTCGTGTTCCAGAGAACCGGCCGCCGTGATGATCAGTTCGTTCGGCCGATAGTGCTCCCGGTAGTGTTCCATGACTGCTTCGCGGCTGATCTTATTGATTTCATCTGGAGTGCCACCGATAGGGCGCCCCAATGGGTGATCTCCCAAGACGCGGGCAACAAACCGTTCATGGGCGACGTCGGTCGCATCGTCCGCATCCATCGCGAGCTCTTCGATGATGACGCCACGTTCTTGTTCCAGCTCTTGAGGATCGATCGTCGCTGAAGTCACCATATCTGCGATAACTTCCAGGGCCATCGGCAGGTCGGTATCCAGAACACGAGCGTAGTAGCAGGTTGACTCTTTAGCGGTTGCAGCGTTCGATTCGCCACCGACCGCATCAAAGGACTGCGCAATTTCCAAGGCGGAACGGTTTTTGGTGCCCTTGAACAACAGGTGTTCAAGGAAGTGAGTGGAGCCGTAGTGCCCGGCTTCTTCGTCTCGGGAACCTACCGGAATCCAGAATCCAACGGTCGTGGAACGCTGTCCCGGCATAGCTTCGGTCAGGACCCGTACACCGCCTGGCAAGATACTGCGCCTGACCTCAGAACCGCCTTCGCCGCGGTGAACCAAGGTAGGATCTGCCGGGTCGATCGGAGAGAACTGAGTCGTCTGCACCGAATGTAACGGCAACGGAATCATGGCCACGAATTACGTCCTTCGATCTTGACTAATGAACCCTTCAGGGCTCGGAACAGTGCCCCTATTCTCCCACAAGACCGGTACCTCTCAGCAATTCTCCGGCAGCCCCAACGGGCACTGTAGTTTTAGGATCACTGCAACTTCCTTAGCTTCGCTTCAGCGCAGTTCGTGCCACCCACAGTTCAGCCAGATCCTTGCTTGACTTTAGGTTTCGGCCCGTCAACTGCTCGATCCGTCCAATACGATAGCCAAGGGTTTGCCGGTGAATACCAAGCCGAGCCGAGGTAGCGTTCCAGTTCCGGTCTTCATCTAGATATGCGCAGAGCGTATCGACCAGCGTTTGTTCCGAAGCACCCGCTTGCCGAAGTGGCCCCAATACTCGTTCCACAATCTCCCTGGCTTCGCTCTCAGAACGTGGCGCGATAGAGAATCCCACATCTTCATAGCTAACAATTTCCCCACTGGAACCATCCCAAGACTCATACGCTAATTGCGCACGCAGTAATCCGTCCCGGACTCCTTCCAAGTTGGCGATGGTAGGAGAAACACCGATTCCGAGGTGGTGATATTCGGCCAGCTTCGCCAAAGCCTGGACGTCTTTGGTGCTTACTAACGAAACGTAATGCCCATTGTGTCCGTGGCTGGCATGTGCAATTCCCGCCAGACTCAGAGCAGTGAACAGCAGCTCTTCATTCTGTATCGAGGTGACTGCCACGGTGAGGTCGTGGATTGGCTGCTGTAGCTGCGCTGCATCACGCAGCAGTCGTTCTTGAACGATGCTGCTATCCAAGGCATCGGTCAGCAGATGGCTACGTTGGTGAGCTAAACCCAGTGTCGTGTGGGTTCGTCGGTTAGCTTCACCGGCAACTACTTGGCTCAAGTGAGTCATGGTGAATGAGTCGAGCATTGAACCGGGGCTCTCTTCCACCAATAGCGCTGTGGGGCGTTGGGTGGGCAGGCTCCAGGCTGAAAGTTCGCCTGCTCTCAACGAGCCCATGCGGTTGATCATGGCTTTCCCATACGGCAATGCCCCATTAGCCAGCTGCTTGATTTCCTCGCTGTGTAGGCTTAATGTCCCTGGGAGAATTTCCACGCCAGTCAAGAGATCCACGGTGGTCATTGCTACTTTAAAGACGCCCTCAAGCTGTCGTTTGAAACCGAGCGGGTCATCAAAGTTCCCTAACACGGCACGATAGAGCTGATTTAGTGTCATCAGTTGCTGTGCTTGGTTGCTATCGTTCGCCGCCGCTACTATTCGCGCGATACTTGCGAATGGAATCGCACGCTTCATCAGTATCACCGGTAAGGCCAGGCGGTCAGCGGCGAGCAATGCGTCGGGGTGAAGATTGGGTAGCTTTTCGCTGTCTTCCATCACCATGCCGCTGAGCCCTGCCCGCTCCAAGCGACGAATAAAGTCGACATGTTCTGCGGGGTCTGCAGGTAAGCAGTGACCGATGGTCATGAGTAATTCGTTCTGCCCAAGCCACCGGTAGGGATCTGGCAATTCGCAGCTGTGGGCCCAGAGAATTTCCCGGTCCATTCCCCCGGCTCCGGCAATGATTCGACACCCGGCTGCTTCCATGTCGAGCAAGTCCGAAATTTTCATGTCTACAGCTCCCCTCTGGAGCTCAGGCACCAGCTGAGGCGACGCATCGGATCAAGAATCATGGATTAAACCGTACTCTCGTGTGGGATGGATCTTGGAGAAAAATACTTGTGTACTTGTTCACCTCGACGAGTGCTGGGTGCGGCGAAGCCCGCTGGATCAACTGATCCAGCGGGCTTCGATTTCTAGAGACCTGCGTAGAGATTCCGCTGAAGCTTACGACGGAAGACCCACAACAAAATGCCGACAATAACGCCTGAAGCAATGATGCAGATGAAATACGCGTAATCGTTAATCACCGTATACAACTGGCCGAAGAGTCCAGAGAACGCTGACCCTAAAGATAGCGTCAAGAAGTTCAGGCCCACCATCTGCGAGCGGAAACGTTCAGGACCGATTCGAGTTGCCAGCGATAGGCTTACCGGGCCAACAAAGACTTCCGAGGCTCCGGCAGCCATCATGACCAGAACAATGAGCAGCAGTGGGATGAGCGCACCCTCATAGATTTTGAGGATGAACAGCATGATGATGTAAGCGCAGCCCATGTGGAACATACCCACAGCAAACTTGGATGGCGCGCCGGGTCCGTCGTTTCCAGACTTGCCCCAGAAGTAGGTCACAAAGGGAGTGATCAGTACGGCTGCAAACTGTGCCAGCATGGTGATCCACGCGACCGGTACGCTCCACCCAGCAATCACCAGGTCCACACGTTCTGAAATGAGAATCGCAATAGTGGTTGACTGCTGGAACAACAGACCAAAGAATAGACCGCCAGCTAAGAACAGTGGAAGGTAGGCACCAACACGGTGCTTCTCGTCAGACGTTACTTCCTTGCTGCTGAGCATCATGATGAAGTACCACGCGGCACTGGCCAAAATGAGGACAGTGGTAATCGCTGACAAGGAAGCAGCTGGAAGCAAGTTGGAAGACAGCGCAAAGATGATTGCCAAGAGGACAACAACCGCGATGATGCTCAAGCGAATTAGCTGAGCTTTTTCAATTGGGCGCTCAACAACTGCGCCCTTAGCCGGGAGATTTGGCATAGATGCAACGTACACGCCCAAAGAAATGAGCATACCTACGGCGGCCAAACCGAAACCAACGTGGAATCCCCACTCATTCTGAGCAAAACCAGAAGCTAACGGACCAGTCACTGCGCCCATATTGATGGCTAGGTAGAAATAGGCGAACCCGACATCGCGACGTCCTTCATCTTGGCCCTCAACTGCCAGGCCGACGATGTTAGTGATATTCGTTTTGAGTGCGCCGGTGCCCAAAATGATAAGGCCCAATCCGACAGCCAAGCCCGACATGCCCGGAATGAACGCCAAAGCCACGTGTCCGATGGCGATGATCACGCCACCAATAAAGACCATCCACTTGGGGCTAATAACTCGTTCGCCCATCCAAGAACCCAGTAGCTGGGCAAGGTATACCGAGCCACCATAGGCACCAACAATGCCGGAGGCGGAAGCAGCATCAATGCCTAGCCCACCTTCTGCTGCTGTGTACAGAAGGTAAAAAGTCAATATGCCATTGAGGCCGTAAAAGGAGAAGCGCTCCCAGAATTCGGTAAAAGCGAGCGTTCCTACTCCGCGTGGAACGCGGGGCTTGTCCCCGTTATCAGCTGTTTCCAGGCGCGCTTGAACAGACTCCGATTTCAGCTGTTGCTGATCGAGTTCAGTGTTTGGCATGTTGGTCGGTCTCCGCTTTCCAAGAGGTGAAGATCAGCCTTGGCCCTCGGGCACTGCGGGAAGTCATATCGAGACAGTCACTGCTCTTAAGGTGACTTTTGGCTTCCCGTGTTTCTCAAAGCTCATTTGTTACCGGACTCACTCTAGGGCCTCGAAGGTGCTCCAACCCTCATACGGATTAATAGTTTGGAAGATCAAAATTATCCGTTATTACAAGACGACGGTCACAGTAGTGCCAGGAACTACTGAAATCTCGGACTTTTTGTGCGGATCACGCCATGATGAAAAGCGAGTAAAGGTGAGCAAAATTTGTGTCACTCATCATATTAAAATTTCGGATAGCCGGTCACAATCCACACTGTAGATGCTGAACTTCGACCCGATCGCAACATCCGAAGTTCTTGAAGATCTTGAGATCTCTCGGTCAGTTACCCCTACTAGTTACCCACCTAGTTGATCGCAGACCTTAAGACTCGTCGAGGTAGCCGCGTTTACCGGCATCGATACATACGGGAGTTTTGTTTTCAGAATCCACTGAAGAGCAAGCCAAATAGACTGAGTTTGCTGCTTCTTCAAGGCTTAGCTCGTCATAGCCGACGGAACCGGGGTTATAGGAAACCGCGGTACTCCATTCGTCCAAATCCTTGCAAGCTTGAAGCCCTTTGGATTCCGCTTCTTGAATTTTTGATTCTGAAGCATCGTGATCCGACCAGGCCTCGTTTTGCTGTTGAATGGCCTGTTGGCATGCGTCACTGATGGTGGTTGTTCGCGCTGACTCCAGATCAGCACATCCGCTGGCTGAAAAAACAATGAAGGCAAGTACGGCGGCTGAAGAAAGAACTTTGCGCATATCAACCATGCTACCCAGAGCAGATATGGTTTTGCTGAGTCCGACATCGTAGCTTCGACTCGAGGAATTCAGGAACCAAAAAATCCCGCACTTCAATGCTGAAGTGCGGGATCTTTTGAACTCGAAAGTTTGTTACGCAATCCTGGATCGTTTAAAAGCATCAAGGCTAATGCCCTGCTCCAAGATGACCTTGGCCCATTCACGGGCAGAATGTAGCGAGTGGTCACGGTAATTACCGCAGCTCTTGGCTTCGGTACCCGGCACGTCCTCCCAGGTAATCCGCTCCGCAATATCTTCTAGTGAGCTTTTCACTGCGGCCGCGACCTCGGCAGGCTCTGGTTCGCCCCACAAAATCATGTGGAAGCCCGTACGGCAACCAAATGGGGAGAAGTCAATCAAGCCGTCAATGCGGGTGCGCAACAGACCGGCCATCGTATGTTCGATGGTATGCAAACCTGCCGTTGGAATTTCACCGTGGTTGGGCTGCACGAAACGAATGTCGTAGTTAGTGATGGCATCGCCCTTGGGACCACGCTCCACACCAATCTTGCGTACATATGGTGCCTTGACCTTGGTGTGGTCTAAGGCAAAGCTTTCAACTTCTGCAAGTTCGATATCACTCATAAATAAAGTGTATCGGTTGGGTCAATGGCGCCTGAACCATTGTTCATGCGCCGTAACCGGTAGACTTCTTAGGACGTTCGGGCACAGTAGACTTCCCGAACTGACTTCTTTAGAGGGGAAATTAATGTCGGAACAGAAGTCCTTACTCGTCTTCGCACATTCGGATGAAGCGGTAGCTTTTGCAGATGTTGACCACCTGATTTCAGGTGTAGGCAAGGTCAACGCATCTGTGGCTTTGGCCGGCGCTATTGCCGACGGAAATATCAAAAACGTGATCGTGTTGGGCACCGCAGGGGTCGTTGGACACGCGGGCGAGGACCGCCCAAGCCTGGATACCATATATCAGGTCACGAAGCTCATTCAACACGACTTCCCATTGCCCTCGGACACCGTGGAGACGACCGGCGACATCGTGCTCGAGACTCAGGCAACGATGGCTACTGGCGACGTTTTCGTCTCAGACGAGAAGCAGCGTAATCATGTCAAGGAGCTCGGGGCTTCCCTAGTGGACATGGAAGGCTACGCCTACGCCAGTATTTGCCAGCGTTTTAACGTTCCATTGCAGATCTTCAAGATCCCTTCCGACTACGCCGACGATTCAATTTCGATCGATGCATGGGACGACATTGCCAAGCAGAAGAGTGTCCAGCTGCGCGAGTTCTTTGACAAGCATCTGAGCTAACAACGGATCACCCTTTGATCCTGTGCTGAAGCCACTGCCAAACGCCTGATCGTTCTTCGATCAGGCGTTTGGTTTCTACAGCGTCGAGGGCAGGGACACGACAGGCTACTTCGGGCACGCAGCGGACAGCGCTCACTTGACGCCCAGGGTAGCGAAAACCCCGGTCCACCACAGGTGGGCCGGGGTTTCGTTGCGGAGTCTAAAGACTACTCAGCAGCAGCTTCTTCTTCAGCTTCGTCGATCACTGGAGCCAGCGACAGCTTGCCACGGTCATCAATCTTGGTGATTTCAACCTGTAGCTTCTGGCCGACGCCGACGACGTCTTCAACGTCCTCAACGCGCTTGCCATCGTTGATCTTACGCAGCTCGGAAATGTGCAGCAGACCGTCCTTGCCAGGGGTCAGCGAAACGAACGCACCGAAGGTGGTCAGCTTCACGACGGTACCCAGGTAACGCTCGCCAACCTCAGGAACCTGAGGGTTAGCAATGGCGTTGATGGCCGAGCGGGCAGCTTCAGCAGCTTCGCCGCCGGTTGCGCCGATCAGCACGGTGCCGTCATCTTCGATCGAGATGTCAGCGCCGGTGTCTTCCTGGATCTGGTTGATCATCTTGCCCTTAGGGCCGATGACCTCGCCGATCTTATCCACTGGGATCTTCACCGAGATGATGCGTGGCGCGTTAACGTTCAGCTCATCTGGGGTGTCGATTGCCTGGTTCAGCACGTTCAGGATGTGCAGGCGAGCTTCACGAGCCTGGGTTAGCGCAGCAGCCAGAACCGAAGCTGGAATACCGTCCAGCTTGGTGTCCAGCTGGATAGCGGTGACGAACTCGGAAGTACCGGCAACCTTGAAGTCCATGTCACCCATGGCATCTTCAGCACCGAGGATATCGGTCAGGGCAGCGTAACGGGTTTCGCCGTCAACGGTGTCCGAAACCAGACCCATGGCGATACCGGCAACTGGTGCACGCAGTGGCACACCAGCGTTCAGCAGCGACAGGGTCGAGGCGCAAACCGAGCCCATGGAGGTCGAGCCGTTGGAGCCCAGTGCCTCGGAGACCTGACGGATTGCGTATGGGAATTCCTCGCGGCTTGGCAGCACTGGAACCAGTGCGCGCTCAGCCAGTGCGCCGTGGCCGATTTCGCGGCGCTTTGGCGAACCTACGCGGCCGGTCTCACCGGTCGAGTATGGAGGGAAGTTGTAGTTGTGCATGTAGCGCTTGGACTTCACTGGGGACAGCGAGTCGATCTGCTGTTCCATCTTCAGCATGTTCAAGGTGGTCACGCCCATGATCTGGGTTTCGCCACGTTCGAAGATTGCCGAACCGTGAACGCGAGGCAGAACCTCGACCTCGGCGGAGAGCTGGCGGATGTCAGCCAGTCCACGTCCGTCGATACGGATCTGATCGGTCAAGATGCGCTGGCGAACGATGTGCTTGGTGACAGCGCCGAAGGCCTTGGAGATTTCACCCTCGCGGCCTTCGAAGGTGTTGCCTTCGCCGGCCAGCGATGCCAGGACTTCGTCCTTGTAGGCGCTGGCAGCGTTGTCGCGCTCCTGCTTGTCAGCGATGGTGTAGATCTCAGCCAGGCGGGTCGAAGCGGCAGCCTCGACAGCAGCGAAGGCGTCTTCTTCGTAATCGCGGAAGACTGGGAATTCAACGGTTTCCTTGGCAGCGCGAGCAGCCAGGTCAGCCTGGGCCTCGCACAGTACCTTGATGAATGGCTTGGCAGCTTCAAGGCCTTCTGCAACAACCTCTTCGGTTGGGGCAACAGCGCCGCGGTCCTTGATCAGTTCCCAAGCGTTGTCGGTAGCTTCAGCTTCCACCATCATGATGGCAACGTCGTCGCCAGCAATGCGGCCGGCAACCACCATGTTGAATACGGCGTTCTTCAGTTCGGAGTGCTTAGGGAAAGCAACCCACTGGGCACCGTTTCCGTCATCAACCAGTGCAACGCGAACGCCGCCGATTGGGCCGGAGAATGGCAGACCCGAAAGCTGGGTGGACATCGAGGAAGCGTTGATTGCTACGACGTCGTACAGTTCATCTGGTTCGATGGACAGTACGGTGACAACCACCTGAACCTCGTTGCGCAGGCCCTTGACGAACGCTGGGCGCAGCGGGCGGTCCATCAGACGGCAAGCCAGGATGGCTTCGGTCGATGGGCGGCCTTCTCGGCGGAAGAAGCTACCTGGGATGCGGCCAGCAGCGTACATGCGCTCTTCGACGTCCACGGTCAGTGGGAAGAAGTCGAACCCCTCGCGTGGGTGCTTGCCTGCGGTGGTTGCCGAGAGCAGTGCGGTCTCGTCATCGATGTAGACCATGGCCGAACCAGCAGCCTGCTTGGCAAGGCGTCCGGTTTCGAAGCGGATGGTACGGGTACCGTAGCGACCGTTGTCGATCTGCGCTTCGGCGAATTGGATTTCTGGACCCTCCATTAAGGGGGTGCTCCTTTCGATCGCTCCCAGCTAGGTGGATGAGCGAACCGCGTGGCCCTACCCAGATCTGGTCTTCGATCGAGACCCGCGCTGAGACCTTTAATAGTCCTAGCGAAAGTCACTACCGAGGACCGCGAAACTGGCGGTCGGGACCAACGGTCAGTCAGCCCTGAGAGTTATTTTCTTACGGGGCCGGCACAGAACATGCAGACCCTGTAACTAGCCTACCGGGAATTGCCCAATGGTGCAGATCCCGACTTGCCACCTTTAGGTGAATTCCCGGGATCTGCACCACGCACGGGCCACGTCTTCCTACAGGCCGTTAGATCTTGACGTATCCGCAGGAGACAGGAGGATGTGTATTCAAACCGCCCACAATTCGACTCTTCAGACAGAAACGAATGGTGTCCCCGTTCCAAATCCCAGAGCTTGTGCCCTTGACCAAGTTCAGGCAGCTCCATTTACGATAGCCGTTTGTTTGTAGATAAGAGGTGTCGTGGGAGCCGTAGAAAGTAGCGATCCCCTGATACTTCTTGCCGATGTTCTGCTTGATACAGAACTTATTGGTCCAGTGATTAAACTTGTAGGTGACTCCGGTTGCGCCATTGCGGGTGGAGCTGATGTGTTCTCCGGCCTGCGCGGCTGGCGCGATGACTGTACCACCAGCAATAAGCGCCATGGCCATCAGCGTGCTAGCTAGTTTCCTCTTGATGTTCAACTGAACCTCCATTGACGGATGCGATTTTTTGCCCCAAGGGCTCGAACAACCCTTTCAAGTACTCGGCTCGTCATTCAATATTTGTCCCTTCAAATTACGTTGGGACAAATCGCCAAATTTCCGTGCTCATGCGTGGGGAGCAGCCGCACCGGGTCTAGATATTGCGTGAAGTTTTTCAAAAACTACCTCTTGGCCATTGACGCTTGCCTTTCCGTCTGCCTGATCACATGTCGAGGTTAAATCTTCTAAGGGGTACGGCCAGTACCGGTATAGACATGCTCTTCCTCCGCCTTGATTGTCCGGGTCTAATAGATATTGAAGGATTCCTACTTAATAGAACGGACGTTAATGAACGTTGACGAACCATGCGTGAAAGCGGCGCCTAGCACCGCCACAACACGCAAGGGCGGTAGCCCTACTATCCCTTTGGGTGTATACGTGCTTGCAGTTGGCACTTTCACGATGCTCACCACTGAGTTCATCGTGGCCGGAATTCTGACCCAACTGGCTGCCGAACTTGATATTAGTGTCGCCCAAGCGGGCCTTTTGATCACCGTTTTCGCAGCAGGCATGGTGATCGGTGCTCCACTGATGGCACTGTTAACACTGCGTCTGCCTCAACGAATGACCCTGATCTTGGCTTTGACTGTCTTTGCTGTCGGCCATGTGGTGGTTGCTCTGGGCTCCGACTTCACCTTATTAATGATTGCTCGATTCTTCACGGCATTAGCCACCGGCGCTTTCTGGGCCATTGCCGGGGTCGTAGCTGCCAAGAGTGCAGGACCGGGCATGGCGTCGCGGGCATTGGGAATTATTAATGCAGGCGGCATGCTAGCCACAGTGCTCGGAGTGCCGCTCGGTGCGTTCGCTTCCCAGTACTTTGGATGGCGCGGATCGTTCTGGGGCCTTGCAGTGCTTGCGGTGATCTCTGCTTTGCTCATTGCTCGTCATGTTCCGAACAATTTGTCGCAGCATTCCAATGTATCGATACGCGGCGAACTTGCTGGGCTTCGCTCAACGCGGTTATGGCTCACCCTTGCCGCTTGCGCCACTACCACCGGTGGGGTTTTGGCGACCTACTCCTATATTTCTCCGTTACTCATCGACGGGACAGGGTTCAGTGAGACGGTTATACCTCTAGTACTGATCAGCTTTGGTGTCGGTTCCTTGATTGGTTCCCTAGTTGGCGGAAGACTCGGCGATGCATATCCACACTTGCTCACTGTCATTGCCCCGGCCACCTCAACCCTGATCTTGCTGGCTATTTGTCTGCTCTCAGAGGTGAAACTGCCAATGATCGCTTTGGTTGCTTTGCTCGGATTCTTTGGCCTCGGTGCCAACCCGATCCTCGCTTCTCTGGCTATCAACTACGGCAATAAAGCTCCAACGCTGGCCTCATCATTAACTGTCGCCGGTTTCAATGCAGGCACGGTTGTTGCTTCGTGGGCCGGTAGTAAGTCACTAGAATCCGCGTTAGGCACGACCGGACCAGTCGTGCTCGGCGCGTGTGTTGCGGCGCTGACATTGATCCCGGTGATCACGCTCTCAGTTCTTGCGAAGCGTTCCGCCCACCAAGAACTAGCGCACAACGTATAGCCCTACTCCTACCAAGCCCCTCGCAAATAGGGATAAAAAATCTCGTCCAGTCGGGATTATTTACGGATCGATTGAAGTTGTCTTTAGAGGGAACGAGTCACAACTTTCCTACTAAGCATCATTTCTCACACGAAGTGATAGCGACAATGCGCGAAAATCTGGATTCGCAAGTAACTGAATACCTCCGCGAGCCGACACCGGCTGACGGAAACACGTAAACAGATAAACAAAGGAAGAACACTCCTATGACTACTATGGCCAACGCATACGCAGCCCCGTCAGCAACCGAGCCGCTGGCTCCCATCCAGATCGAACGACGCGAAGTCGGACCACACGATGTCCGGATCGACATCAAGTACGCTGGCATCTGCCACTCAGACATCCACACGGTTCGTGGCGATTGGGGCCCACAGTCTTACCCGCTGGCTCCAGGTCACGAAATTGCCGGCATCGTGGCAGAAGTTGGCTCCGAAGTCACCAAGCACAAGGTCGGCGACCGAGTCGGCGTCGGCTGCATGGTTAATTCTTGTGGCAAGTGCGAATACTGCCTCGATGACCTCGAACAGTTCTGTGTTGAAGGCATGGTGGGCACCTATGGCGCTATTGATCGCGACGGAACCGTCACCCAGGGTGGATACACCACCAATGTCGTCGTCACCGAGAAGTTCGTGCTGAGCATTCCTGACAGCATTGAACTTGATGTTGCTGCTCCCCTACTGTGCGCAGGCATTACCACCTACTCCCCACTGCATCACTGGAATGCAGGTCCGGGAAAGAAGGTTGCCGTTGTCGGTCTTGGCGGTCTGGGCCACATGGCGGTCAAGATTGCCAGTGCCATGGGTGCCGAGGTAACTGTCTTATCGCAGTCGCTGAAGAAGAAGGAAGACGGTCTGAAGCTTGGTGCCAGCGACTACCGCGCCACCAGCGACGAGGCTACTTTCAAGGACCTGCACAAGACGTTCGACCTGATCATCAACACCGTCAGTGCATCGATCAACATCAGTGCGTTCCTGCAGCTTCTTCGCGTTGACGGCACCTTGGTCAACGTTGGTGCACCAGCCGAGCCACTTCCGGTGAACGCTTTCGCTCTGATTGGTGGCCGCCGTTCATTCGCTGGTTCCAACATTGGCGGCATCAAGGAGACTCAGGACATGCTGGACTTCTGTGGTGAGCACGGCATCGGTGCAGAAATTGAAGTAATTTCTGCAGACAAGATCAACGAGGCATACGAACGCGTTTTGAAGTCGGATGTTCGCTACCGCTTCGTCATTGACACCGCAACGATGGCCTAGTTTCTTATTGTTTGAGGCGTGTGACCCAACAGCTCAATGTTGTTGGGCCACACGCCTTTCGTACATTCTCGTACTAGCGGACTACTTAGGAGGTCAGGGACTTGAGCGAGAAGAGTTTCGTCGAATACGCATGGGATTTTCTTGAGCGTGGCAGTGTTCTAGTGGTGACCCTCAGCGGGCCGGCAAATCTTCGCTTGATGGATCCAGAGAATTTTGCTGCCTACCAAGATGGTGAACAGCATAAATTTCATGGTGGTCTCGCCCGGCGAGCACCGTACAGAATCAAGGTTCCGCGTTCAGGACCTTGGTACTTAGCCATCGACCTTGATGGACTAGGCACGCGTGGAGTCCGCCATTCCGTAGACGTGCAGGAACCAGTGAAGTTTGAACCATAGGAAATAGCCCGCACCCTCAATCTATAGCGAGCGACGGCGAACTAACTGCCCTACACAGCGATAGCTGCCCTGCGAGTCTGAGAACGCTGCCGATGTTCAAGGAAATTCTCCGTTAGGACGTTTCAATAGGACGTTACCGTCGTAGGTTTGCATCTAAGCTTTTGAGATCAGCTCAGATCGAAACCAGAGCTAGCCATGAAACCAGGACCGCATTTCGCCAACGGTTAATGAAATGGGTGCATCGGGAATTGGACTTTGAATCCGCGCAGGCGAATCCACTCTAAAAAAACTACGTTTCAGCAATCAAATAAAGTCCTTCCTGACTAGGTAATTCGAGCAGTCAACAAGATTGCATATCAAATCGGTTGTTGAACCCGTTATCAAATTGTGATCTACTGGTCGAAGTTTCGCTGGTGAAGTCTTGGTGGAACTAGTTCTGCCCCTACTGCACTGAAGCTGAAGGTTACGTTCAATGAACCGCATCACTCGCAAGCACACTCGCTCCGCGCGCCTACCGCTCGCCGTTATCACCGCAGGATCGCTAGCTATTAGCGGAATAGCCGTTGGAGTCGCATCTTCCACTCCTGCAGAAGCAGCATCAAAAGCATCTATTTCTGTAGCAAATCCAGCCAGCGATGCCCCGCCAATTTACAATCTTCATCCCGTGACCGCCGTGAACAACGGGGAGGAAAACTTCAAATACAACTACGCAGCAACTGATTTCAAGGCCGGAAAGATTGTTTTTGACACTCTTCCCGGACTCATCAAGGATGGGACTCCTATCTCAGGCAGTGCGAGTGTGTTCCCAAACTCCGGTGAGTCCTACGACAACGTTTCTGTTGCCAATGATCAAGTGACGATCACCATTGATCCAAATCCCAATCCCAGTGCCCCGGACGATGAGGGTTACATTACCCGGCAGGTCAGTTACGGATTCAACCTAGAAAATGCGGAGCGCACATATCTTGGTGGCGCGATCAACAAGCCTGCCGACGGGCTCCGCCTAGTGACAGGGTCCATAGAAAAGCTTTCAGGCACACCTCTGGTTGAGACAGGATCTGCATCTTGGAAATTTGATGTACCAGATGACTTCTTCTCCCTAACCGGAGCCACCGCCACAATTTCTTACTATTCGAAAGATCCCGCAGCTGAAGAGACTGGTGGATTTGTTGATTTAGAAGTTGAAGATATCGCGCTTGTCAATAATCAAGTTGTTCTTAAAGACGGCCGACTTCCACAACTCACCGAAGGTGACGGCTACTTCGTGAGACTCAAAGGAGCCAATGGCAAGGACTACGCAACGAGCTATGTAGGACTGTACGACAAGTCGCCGGAACCAACTGCAGAACCTACTGAGACTTCGGAACCAACCACCGAACCAACAGTAGTACCTACCGAAACTTCGGAACCAACAGCAGAACCAACCGAACCAACGGCAGAACCCACTGAAACTTCGGAACCAACCACCGAACCAACAGTAGAACCTACCGAAACCACGGAACCAACAGCAGAACCAACCGAACCAACGGCAGAACCCACTGAAACTTCGGAACCAACCACCGAACCAACAGCAGAACCTACCGAAACCACGGAACCAACAGCAGAACCAACCGAAGTTCCTGAAGCTCAAGATCCGGAGTCAGGCGACCACGTCGCGCCGGGAGAAGAGAATCTTTCCTACGACAGTGAGTCTTCGTCTGTTGCCGAAGGAACTTACGTATTCAATACGAATACGCATGTCAACGACGGCGACGTTGCTGTCACCTACCGAACCTCTCCTGAGGCGAATCCACAAATCATTAACGGGTCAGTCAAAGACGGCAAGCTAACCATCACTGCTGATGATTCTTTCGCCAGTAGCCTCAAAGACCATAACCAGTTACTGGTTTCCGTTGAGGACTCAAACGGGCATGTAATCTCTGCACTTGTCGCCGGTTCAAGCGCTTTGTCGCTGGACTCGAAGATCGTAGATAGCCGACTCGGCGTCCTACTGGCTGAAACCGGCCCAAAGGAACTTACTTTCAAGATTCCAAATGAGTTCCCACAGATCACTGATGACAACTACGACTTCGAGTTGCAGTACGTCACGTCGGATGGCGAACCTACGGCGCTCAACTCAGTCGACTTCACTGTCAACGATAGGTCTCTGGTCATAAACGATTCTCGAACGCCCGAGCTAACTGCCGGAACGTACTATCTGAAGGGAACGAAGAAGACGACTTCCGGTTCCGAAGATGATGCTACTGGTGCAAAGTCACGTGTAGCGGCTGAGGATTCAGCAACCGTTTCCACCTGGTTTGGGCTGTTTGCTTCAGCTCCAGAGCCTACGACTGAGCCAACCGAGAACCCAACAGTCGAGCCATCGGAAGATCCTTCCAATGTGCCTTCCGATGATCCAACCTCTGAGCCGTCAGACGATGAAAGCACACCGTCACAGAGCGCTACTGTCAGTCCGTCTTCTTCAAATCATGAACGGGAAACATCCGAGGATGAGAACCACAAGGACGACAGGCTTGCAGAGACCGGAGCTAGCTCTGGCTTACTGCTTGCAGGTGGCCTGGCACTGGGCCTAATTGCAGTGGGTGCTATCGCCATTTCCGTACGTCGTCGAGGCCGCCACGGTTAGAATTCGCTTCGCCGACTAAGTATGCTCGTGGGCAGACAACAGCGGCTTCCCCAACCAAAGTTGGGGAAGCCGCTGTTGTTCAACCGCAGTTCGCTTGGGATATTGCCCCTAGCGATATGACAGTCGTTGATGAAGTATTCGAGCTACTTCTTTTTGTTCTTCAGCTCACGGTTGGCTGGGATGTCTGCCCATCCGCCAAGTCCGTTGTTGCCATAGCTGTAGTCGACAGTTGCCGAGTCGCCCTTGATGTTGAGCTTAACGGTTGGGCCCAAGGTGCCACCGCGAACAAAGTTGTCCTTGGTGCCAATGGTATCGATGAAGGACTGAACTAGACCGCCTGGCATCACGTAGTGCGAGTATGCCTGGAACTGGCCTGGGTGCTGGTTGTAGTCAGGTGCGAATGGGGTACCTGCTGCGAAGTTCAGGTTCGTTGGGCTGCCAAGTGCCAGACCCGATCCACGGTTCAGTGGCTGGTAGTCACTGCGGATGCCGTTACCAACAAATCCGTAGACGCCTTCTGGACCGTCAATGCCGGTGGCGAAAGTCGAACGGTGGCTAATGGTGAACAGGTAGTACTTGCCATCCTGCATGTAGATCTGCGGACGCTCAGTCTGGTCGGTAACGCAGTTAGCCGACAAGATTGGTGGCAGGAATTCCCATTCAGTCAGTGCCTTGTTCTTCGCACGAGCCAGTCCAACGTTACCGATCTGGTAGGTTGCACCGGAGTTGTTGACTTGCTCAACGGTTTCACCGTTGGTTTCGCCTTCGCGGTAACCAAGATCTTCAGCGGTGCACTTGGCATCGTCGCGATCCATGGCCGAGTTGCCTTCAAAGACCATGTAGGTCTCGCCTGGGTGCGCTGGGTCTACAAAGGTGAATGGATCGCGGAAGTTGTAGTAGGGGTTCTGCGCAGCATTCTGGTAGTTCTTACCGTCTGCCTGCAGCAATTCCTTGACCTTGTTGAAGCCGGTCAGCTTAACGCCCTTTTTGTTCGAGTGGACGTGACCAACGCTCAATGCGATGCGTGAGTCATAAGGCTTGACGTCCTGGCCGTCCTTGTCGCGGTAGAAAGCAACGTCGGTGAAGAAGAGCTTAATTTCACCGTTCTTGCTAACGCGTGCGGAGCCCGACCACTGGGTCTGGTGGGTGAAAGACTGATCGTCAAAGATCTTCCCGGTCACGCCTTCGTCGAAGACCTGTCCGCCGTAGGTCCAGCCGCCATCTTCGGGACGTTCGTCAGCAGGGATTCCTGCTGGGCGGTAGAAGTAGCCGATGCGTGCGTACTGGTGACGCTCATCGAAGCCCAACTTGCGGTCGGCAACCAACGAGAAGATGATTTCCTGACCGTTGACGCTGTACTGGTTAGCGTTTTCGTCGATCAGTGGCCAGGTATCCCAGACCCAAACCTTTTCGTTGGACATGTCAGGGAAATCCTGAGAAACGGTCGGCATGGTGTATTCCGTAGGCATGGAATTTTCACGCGAACCGGCATCTGGATCAGACATGGCCTTGAGCTGCTTTGCATCAGCACGAGTCCAACGCGAGGTGAAATTGTCGGTTGGGCTGTAAGCCTTCTGAGTGTGCTCGGTTGGCTGTGGGAAGCCAGGTACTGCGTCGGTGGCAGCTACAGCTGGCCCCGAGATCAAGGTAGCACCAAGTGCCCCGATGCTCAGTGCGGCAGCAAGAATGCCACGCTTCGTACGTTGTTTGTTCACGATTGTTTGCCTTTGTTCGATATGGAATCGGACAATCGCTCTGACCGTGATACACGTTCTCTCCACAGTCGAATCTAAGGATTCGCATAGCTTGTGTCAATCCATCCAAAACGTTTTGGAATCAGGATCACATTTTTTAGGATTCATAAAGAAATCTCCGTCACATTGTTTGCAAACCGTTTTGGATGTTCGTTAGCGTGATTAGCGGTCACTCGTAGTGATGCACGATCTCTCCCCCAAAATCTCTGCGACGACGCTTCTGCGCCGTCCAACTAGTCTGGCGTTTTGAACCCCAACTATTGGAAAGACCGATGACAGAACCACAGCCAAAGAAAACCAAAAAGCTTATAGCGATAGCAGTACTCTGCGCATTGGTGCTCGGAACTGTGGTGTCATGGCAAATTTTGCAATCCACGCCGCAAGCATCTGTTCCTGAAGAGACTCAACCACCTCAGGACGGCTTAACGTTTCAACGTTCCGCGAGCTGGTCTGAGTACCGTCCGGCAACACATCTCACTCCCAATTCAAATTGGATGAACGATCCGCAGCGGCCCTTTTTCCTTGATGGCGTGTGGCATTTTTACTACCTTTACAACGCTGATTACCCGGAAGGTAACGGCACTGAGTGGTATCACGCAACGTCAACTGACTTCATTCATTGGAAGGATGAAGGCGTTGCTATCGAGAAGTACAAAAACGGTCTCGGTGACATCTGGACCGGCAGTGCCGTAGTCGACACCGAGAACACTGCCGGTTTTGGCAAAAATGCTGTCGTCTCTTTGGTAACCCAACAGGTTGATGGCGTGCAGCGCCAGTCCCTGTTCTACTCAACAGACGGCGGTTACTCTTTTACTTCCTACGAAGGCAACCCGGTCATGGACAACCCAGGTGTCGAAGCTTGGCGAGATCCGAAGATCGTATGGGACAAGGAACGCAATCAGTGGCTCATGCTCCTGGCCGAAGGAAGCAAAGTCGGGTTCTACACGTCTAGCGATCTAAAGTCTTGGAACTACCAATCAGGTTTTGAAACCACCGGCCTTGGAATTGTCGAATGCCCCGATCTGTTCCAGATCACCGTAGACGGAGACCCTGAACGAACCACGTGGGTGCTGGGAATCAGTGCCAACGGAGCTGAGTCAGGACGCACCACCGGATACACCTATTGGACCGGATCTTTCGACGGCAAGAACTTCTCCGCTGACCAGAATGATCCGCGTTGGCTCGATGCTGGATCCGACTTTTATGCAGCAGTCACCTGGGATGACCCCCAAGCGCAAGACCAATTGACACATCGCTACGCCATGGGCTGGATGAATAACTGGGCCTACGCAGGCGAGCTGCCACTGAGCGATTGGTCCGGCGGAACAATGTCCACGGTACGCCAGCTTTCGCTGCGCGACGTCGATGGACAGGCGCAATTATTCTCGGAACCAATCCCTGCCCTCAACGAACTCGCAGGCCAACCAGAAACCTCGGATCCGCAGTCTGTGACCGCAGATCAAAGCGCTTCCCTAGGCAAGGCAACTTCCGATGCTTATCGACTTCATATCGATCTGAGCCAAGATAAAAACGCTCCCAGCGAAGAAACTCTCGTTGAACTCAATGATGCCCACGGAGCTAAAGTCACCGTTGGCTACAACTTCAATGAGCAGAAACTGTTCCTAAACCGAGGTGAGGACAAGATCGCAGGATCCATGCCCGATCTTTACCGGGAGATTCGTAGCGAACAGCTTCCGGTGCACGATGGGCAGCTTGCCTTAGACATTGTTGTAGATACGACATCTGTTGAGGTCTTCGCACAAGACGGAGAGGTGTCATTGAGTTCCACTGCCTTCCTAACCCCAGGGGGGCACGAAGTGACCCTCAAGTCTCTGGGCGGAACCACCGATGTGCGTGAATCACAAACTACGCCACTGGCGGTAGCTGAAACTCAACGTCAGTAATTTCTTATGACCGTGGTGCTTTGACCGATTCACGTTGAACCAAATGGCATCGAAGCCTCTCGGCGATGCGAGCGCCGTTCTGTGCCGTTGCCTGGGTAAAAAGCTGTGACACCGCCCAATGCCCCATCTGATAATGAGGCAAGGCTATAGTGCTAAGTGTTGGAACCAATGCTTGGGTGATCAGTTGAAGATCATCAACGCCAATCACCGACAGGTCTTCTGGGATTCTCAGTCCAAGGTCATTGGCTGCCTGATAAACGCCCATGGCTATTTCATCGTTAAAACAGAAGATGGCAGTAGGCCGGTCTTCCCGATCCAGAATGAGTCGTCCTGCTTCACGGCCGCCGGCAGCGTCACCAGTTTTCGCACAAACCCACGCTTCATTCACGGCAATCCCGGCAGCCCGCATGGCCGAACGATATCCTTCTTCGCGCCCAAGAGCGGAAGGGACGTTTTCGTTAACCGTTGCAAAACCAACCCGCTCATGACCAAAGCTGAGCAAATGAGCCGTGGCATCAAGACCAATCTGATTTTCATCAGGAACTACTGAAGAAAATTTCAAATCAGGACTGGAGGCATTGGCCAACACCACCGGAATTTCATCAAGCTCTTTTGGTACGTTGACCGATTGATGCGACATTCGCGCGTAAACCAAACCGTCAACCCGATGGTCAAGCAAGGTACGAATGCCAAGTAACTCGCGTTGAGGGTCCCCGGTGGAGTCAAGGGCAAGAACGACGCTCTGATGTTCGGCAGCCGCATCCTGAGCTCCGCTGATAATTAGTCCTGCATAAGGAGTGACCGCAATGGTGTCGCTGAGCAGGCCGACGGTGAAAGTCCGAGAGCTCCTCAGCCCTCGAGCACGCAAATCCGGTGAATATCCCAGCTCTTGCGCCACTTCTAAGACCCGCGCTCGAGTTGCCGGATTAATAGCGCGTGCTCCGCTTAATGCATGCGAAACCGTGGTGGGAGATACCCCTGCAGCGGCGGCAACATCTCGAATGCCAACCCGGGCAGACTTGCCGAGCTTTTTGTCCATACCTTATTTTTTCACATTCTCACGTGACATGTTAATCCGTGAATAAACCGACGCATCGAGGTTTGTTAAAGAGGTGTGAGGTAGCACCATATTATTTACTGCCCCATTAGTGCCAGGGGTCACAGTAGCCCTAGGTGCTCCTTGCTGGGCATCGTCGATCTTGGTGGGAGTGAAAAGTGGAGGCACTCGCCGCGCTCCTCGATGGTTGGGGTGCACGGAGAGCGCCTCGTTGTGTGTTGCTGCAGGTGGGGGTGGTAGGGCCGGAAGCTGGTAGGCCTCCGGCCTTTGCTGTTGGGGTGTGGGGTTAGGAGCGGCAGTTGACGATGCGTGGGGTGACTAGTGGTGGGACGTCGACTTGGAGGCAGCGTCCATCGGCGGTGGCGTTGGAGGCGGTGGTGGCGATGATGCCTACTGCGGCGGCAGATCCTGCTGCGAGCGCGGCTCCGACAATGGGGGCTCCGGGGCCGAACATTGCTGCGATGCCTGCGCTTCCGGTGAGGAGGCCGGCAATGACGACGCCTTCGTCGCGCATGTTTCTGGTTTCGGCGCGACTGTAGGTTAGTCGTCCGTAGAAGCCTTTCCATTCAGCTTCGGGGTCAAGGATTACTGCGTAGGTGGTGTCTTTGGTGGGGGTGATGGTTTGGGTGAGGGTGTTGCCTTTGAGTGTGAACTTGGTGGGGACTTTTTTGCCTTTGGCGTCGATTGCCCAGGGGGTTTTGATTTCGCCGAAGGTATCTTCAGCTTCTACTTCGGGACGTGAGTTGCCTAGTTTGGGGTCGAGGATGAACTTTACGCTGCCGTCTTTTTCTAGTTGTGGGACGATTCCGTCGGGGTAGTTCAGGTCGAAGTTGTAGGATCGGTCGGAATTGGCGTCGGGGACGGCAACGATTGCGCGAGCTGATAGTGAGGATTGGGTATCAGAGTCTTGTGCGCTGGTGGAGGATTGCATGGGCTCGGTGACGATTGCTGCGCCTGCGCTGCGATTTAGCTGATCGCTTGGACTACTGAGGTCTGCGTTTTGTGGCAAGCCTACGGTGAGCCAGGTTCCATCAGGGTGCTTCAGTTCGATCTGACCTGCATCTTCACTTGGTAGTGAGATAGTTCCCCTTGCTGGCGTGGAGGTTGTTGAGGTGAGGACGCGGCTATTTCCTGGGGCAGAGGTGAGAAGGTCGTCAATTTTTATTGAATTGTCACCAGCGTTTGCTACGGTACCACTGAGGAATATCGTTGAGACTGCAAGAATTGCAGTGATCCTGTAATGGGATTTCATTATTATTCATCTATATTTTGTATTGAAGGATCGAGAGAGCAATGGGAATTGAGTATTTGTTGGCGCTCCTTTTTGGGCTGGCGTTTGTTGCCGCGTGTGCTTCTTACGGGCGGTACCGTCATAACCGTAAAAACAAGGATGGGTAGACCTTGTCTTAGGCCTGATGGTAGGTTCTCACTCTGGCGGAAAGTCCCCTATGAATGGGGTGCCCGCTATGTGTGATGAGTCAGCCTGAATGCCTGCAAATTTGTATATATTTTCAAACATGACAGTTGACTTGTTTTTTGTTAGCTAACAAAATGACTAAATCACATAAGGTGAAGTCTACCCACTGGTAAGCAAGGGTCTAAATCATACTTTTGTAGGAGGGTGCATGCTGACTCTCGGTATGTCGATTCCCCTCCCTCCCTCACCTTGCATGCGAGTTCCACGCCCAAGGCCTCTGGGGAAAGTGGATATATGTTCCCGTGCGCCCATGTCTCGCTCGGGAACATTGGTGCTCGTGTAGGTGCTTGACTTATAACATAAGGGCACCCCCGACAACATCACCGTGTTTTTCCGCTCCCCTGCAACAACACACGCCGTCTAGGGTAGGAGCGCGGAAACTGATCAAAAGTAAACCGCGATGCGCCTACCTTCGATGGTGAAGTCATCCGAAAACTACCCAATAATGCTTGTGGTCAGTGATCCATACTTCTCAACAATCAGTGCACCACCATTCCACGAGCGCTGCCTCACAGCTCTTGCGTCCACAAATTCAGCAAGATTTTCGGATAACAAATACGGATCTTTCCATGAATCTCAAAGGTCATCTCTGTAGGATCGATTTAGTCTGCGTTAGTTCCGTTTCTTGCCCTCGGCTGAAATTGGCTGTTCAAGTTCTTCTCACAGCGGGTCAAGGAATAATGTAAGAAGAGCAAACATGCCGTCAGCACCATGGGTGTCTGTCGGTAAAGACGTTTCATCGCAGTATGCACCGCACAGATAGTCCAGCAGAAACGAAGGCAACACTTTGAACGGCAATGCCACCTTTAAACACCATAACGTTGCGCTTTTATCAGTGAACAGCGTCCTCGCACCAGAGGTGGTGAGCTCAGCAGAATTTGATGAGCGGCTGGCTCCAAGTTTGAAACGACTGCGCCTTTCCAAAAAGCTCCTCGAGCGTGTTTCTGGGGTCAAGGAACGCCGCTGGTGGTCCGATGGTGTCGAATTCGATGATGCCGCCATCCTCGCCGGCAAGAAAGCCCTCGACCAAGCTGGCGTCGACGCGAGCCAAATTGGTCTACTTATCAATACTTCGGTGACCCGACGTAACCTTGAACCGTCCGTCGCGTCCAAGGTCCACAACGGGCTGGGCCTGCCTTCCTCAGCAATGAACTTCGACGTGGCCAACGCCTGCCTCGGCTTCGTGAACGGCATGAGCCTGGCAGCGAACATGATCGACTCCGGACAGATTAAATACGCACTGATCGTCGCCGGCGAAGATGCCAAGGCAACCCAGGAGACCACCTTCGAGCGCCTGAACGCCGAAACCTCGACCCGCGATGACTACATGCGCGAATTCGCTACCCTGACTCTCGGCTCCGGTGCCGCCGCCGCTGTCATCGGCCCAGCCGATGCTCATCCAGATGCGCACCGCATTCTCGGAGGTGTCTCCCGCGCCGGAACCCAGCATCATGAACTGTGTGTTGGTGGCCCGGATGGAATGTACACCGATACCAAGGGCCTATTGGATAACGGGCTGGACCTCGTGGTTAATGCTTGGGACGAAGCGCACCATTCTGGTTGGAACTGGAAGAGCATGGACCGCTACGTCACCCACCAGGTCTCCAAGTCCTACACCAACGCCATCATTAAGGCCGTGGGCTTGATCAAGGATCGCGTGCCCATCACCTTCTCGAAGTGGGGCAATGTTGGCCCGGCCTCGCTACCAATGACGCTGTCCCAAGAAGCTGAAACACTCAAGCGTGGCGATCGTGTGCTGTGCATGGGTGTGGGCTCCGGACTAAACACAGCGATGATGGAGATTGTCTGGTGACCGAGATTTTCCCCGGCGTCAAGGAAATCTACTCAAAATACCTGAGCGTTCCATCGACCTCCGCGATTGATGCTCAAGGCACTTCCTACCGCTGGCACGTGCTGGATAATCAGGAAGAACTAACACAGCGCGGCATCACCCCGGTAGGCACACTTGTTTGTGTCCACGGAAATCCTACGTGGTCCTATCTATGGCGCAGCCTGTTCAACCACGTCTCCGATCACCAGTTGGCCTGGCGAATCGTCGCTGTTGACCATCTGGATATGGGACTTTCAGAACGTACCGGAAAATTCCGTCGTCTGGCTGAGCGTGTTAATGACCTCGGCGATGTCATTGACGCCTTGGATCTCGGCAATAACGTCACCACCGTCGGTCATGACTGGGGCGGGATCATCTCTCTAGGTTGGGCCGTAGCTCATCAGGAGAGACTGAATAATGTTGTTCTGACCAATACCGCAGTTCACCCAGCCGGCTTTGAACTACCCGCTGCCCTGAAAATAGCGACCCACCCCGCCGTTCACGGCTGGGGCACCAAGTCCACCCGAGCTTTCCTTCAGGTCACTCATTCTCTAGCGCAGCCTGCCTTAGACCCACAGGTGCGTCAGGCGTTCATGGCTCCCTACACCAGTGCCCAAAAACGTGAAGGCGTAGCCAATTTTGTCGCCGACATCCCGTTCCTTCCCGAGCATCCAAGCCGGGGCGCCTTGGATGAGATCTCTGAAGCAGTACGTTCCTTGAAGGTTCCTGCACTGATGCTTTGGGGTCCCAAAGATCCGGTGTTCTCCGATCGTTATTTGCGCGATCTAATGAGCCGTCTGCCGCAGGCTCAGGTGCACCGTTTTGAAGGTGCCAGCCACCTGGTGGGTGAGGACCGCGATATTGCTACCCCAATTTTTGAATGGTTGGATAGCACGCCAGATTCTGCGCACTCCGCACGCGTCCAAAGCGAAGATGCATACCTTCCCATGCTCGCCGAGTTGGACTCTCGTCAGGATGATCCAAGCGCAGCGGTGGTTGATATCCATCCACCGCGTTCCTTGTCATGGGCTGAGCTTGGACAGCGCGTTAATGCGCTAGCTTCCGGATTGCAACAGATCGGCGTGAAGTCAGGAGACCGGGTAAACCTATTGGTACCACCTGGCATCGAGCTGACCTCACTGATTTATGCCTGCCTGCGTTTGGGCGCAGTGATTGTTGTGGCAGATGCAGGATTAGGCACCAAGGGTCTGGGCCGGGCCATCAAGGGTGCTGGTCCCAGTTTCCTTGTGGGCATTAACCGTGCACTGACCGGTGCACGAGTCATGGGCTGGCCCGGCACCAAGATTGCTGTTGAGGAACTTTCCTCCGCCAAGCGCAAGGTACTGGGCGTGGAACACACCCTGGACGAATTGCTGGAGGCCGGAAGTTCAACCGGGGCCACAGCAGGTAGCTTTACTGCCTCTGACCCCGATGCGGATGCGGCGGTGCTGTTCACTTCTGGTTCCACCGGACCGGCCAAGGGCGTTGTGTACACGCACCGACAGCTCTCCGCCATGCGCGATACCCTGCGTGAAACCTACCATTTGAAGGCTGGTTCCTCACTGGTTGCTGGCTTCGCACCGTTCGCTTTGCTCGGCCCGGCGCTCGGCGCAACCTCGGTAACCCCAGATATGGATGTCACCGCTCCGCGTACGCTCACGGCCAGCGCCCTGGCTGATGCCGCCGTCGCGGTCAATGCAACTACGGTCTTTGCCTCCCCCGCAGCGCTAGCTAATGTGCTTGCGACCAAGGCCGAGCTGAACACTGCGCAGCGTAAAACACTTTCCAATGTTGAACTGATGCTCTCAGCCGGCGCCCCGATTCCTGAACCGCTTTTGGACAAGGTGCAACAGCTTGTACCCAATGCCAAAGTGCATACCCCCTACGGGATGACCGAAGCGCTGCCAGTCACCGACATTGACCTTGATGGTATCCGTGAGGCAGGACAGGGCAATGGCGTGTGCGTTGGCACCGCCGTTGCCGGTGCCACCATCGCTATCGCACCGATCGATGACCTGGGGGTTGCTGGCGATCAGCCAGAATTCACCCCCAATGTCACCGGCGAAATTTTGGTCCGTGCTGCGCACGTTAAGGACCGCTATGACCGCTTGTGGGTCACCGAGCAGGCCAGCAGTTCTATCACTGGATGGCACCGTACCGGCGACGTCGGTCATTTCGATGGCGAGGGACGTCTGTGGGTTGAAGGCCGGCTGGGCCACGTATTGTCCATGGCTCAGGGCGCCGTGACTCCGGTGGCAGCGGAACACGCAGTGCAGTCAGTTAAAGGTGCAGGGCGTGCTGCCCTGGTAGGTGTCGGCCCGGCAGGCACACAAGCTGCAGTAGTGGTCATGGAAACTGTTCCGGCTGCCCCCAAAGCAGGTCCGGCGTCAGGTGAACTGACGAGTTTAGTCCGCTCGGCCGTCGCAGCCACCGGCATTGAGGTAGCAGCCGTGCTGGTGGTGAAGAGCCTACCCACCGATATTCGCCATAACTCGAAGATTGACCGTGCAGCTCTAGCGCAGTGGGCCAGTTCAACGCTTGCCGGTGGAAGGATCCGCACACCATGAGCACAACTGAAGACTCACTAACCGCGCGTAGGGTTCTTGTCACCGGTGCCAGCGGCATGCTCGGCGGTGCAGTGGCTCAGCTCCTTCGCGACAAGGGCCACCATGTTCGCACTTTTCAGCGCCGTGCCTCCACCGGTGCCAGCGACGAGGTTCAAGGCTCGCTGACTAATCAAGAAGCTGTAGCACGAGCCGTTGAGTCCATGGACGCGGTCATCCATCTTGCCGCCAAGGTGTCCTTTACCGGTCACTGGCAAGAGTTTGTTGATACCAACATCACCGGTACCAATAATTTACTCACCGCTGCACGAAGCGCAGGCATTAGAGACTTCGTTTTTGTTTCTTCTCCGTCGGTGGCCCATTTCGGGGATGCGTTAGCCGGAGCTGAAGCAGGAACCGCTAACCCGCAGTTGGCTCACGGTCACTATGCCCGTTCTAAAGCGGCAGCCGAACTTGATGCTTTGGCCGCGGATTCCGAGGACTTCCGGGTCACCGCCATCCGCCCGCATGTGGTGTGGGGGCCGGGTGATACCCAGCTCGTGGAACGCGTTATCCAGCGTGCTAAGGCAGGACGTCTTCCATTGCTAGATCATGGTGCGGCCTTGATCGACACTACCTACATCGATAATGCTGCTTCAGCGATTGTCCGTGGATTAGAACGCATGGATCACGCCCACGGACGTGCCTTGGTCGTAACTAACGGCGAGCCGAGGCCTGTAGGTGAGCTGATTGCAGGGATCTGCCAGGCCGGTGGCGCCCCAGCCCCGAAACTCAACGTGCCAGGTTGGTTAGCTCGTGGCGCGGGCTCCGTCATTGAAAAAGTCTGGCTCGCCGCCGGATCCAAGGGGCTCGTTCATGATGAACCGCCCATGACTCGCTTCTTGGCGGAACAATTGTCCACCGCCCACTGGTTTGACCAGCGTGAGACTCACAAGGTTTTGGATTGGAAGCCAGTGGTGAGCATCGATGAAGGCATCGCCAAGCTGCGCGCGCACTATTCAACGAGCTAAGGCTAGTTCGGCTTAGAAACCAACCGAACACCGCGATGCCCCCGCTTACTGCCGGGATGTCGCGGTGTTTGTCATGAATCGGCACCAACAACGCCCTGCATGTGGAATAGCGATACCTTAAAACGATGAGCAACAAGATTTCTTACCAAGGCGAAGCAGGGTCCAACTCCAATATGGCCTGCACTCAACGATTCCCCGATATGCAGGCCGTCCCTTGCGCCAGCTTCGAGGTTGCCTTCGCCATGGTAGAAAACGGTGAAGCGGATTTGGCGATGATCCCCATCGAAAACTCCTTGGCCGGACGCGTCGCAGATATCCACGTGCTGTTGCCCGAATCGAATCTACAGATCGTTGGCGAACACTACCTACGGATCCGTTTTGATCTCTTGGGACTGCCAGGTAGTACCGTTACGGAAGCCACCGAAGTACATAGCCATGTTCATGCATTGGGTCAGTGCCGCAAGATCATTAGAGAACACCAGTTGACCCCGGTGATTGCAGGCGATACCGCAGGTTCGGCACGTGAAGTACGGGACTGGAATGACCCGAAGAAACTTTCCCTCGCTCCCCCACTGGCTGCAGAATTGTACGGACTCGAAGTGCTTGCCTCGGGTGTGGAAGATGATCCGACAAACACTACTCGCTTCGTGGTGCTTGCCCGCAACCAGGAATTGCCATCGCGTTCTGCGCTTCCCGAGTCTGCAGTGACCACGTTGGTTTTCAAAGTGCGCAACGTACCTAGTGCTTTGTACAAGGCACTGGGTGGCTTCGCGACCAATGGCGTGAACATTACGCGGCTTGAAAGCTACATGGTCGGTTCATCTTTCGCTGCGACGACTTTCATGATCGATGTCGAAGGTCATCCCGAAGACTTGCCGGTACGTCTTGCCTTAGAAGAGCTCGAATTCTTCACGTGGGAGATCAAGATCCTTGGCACCTATGCGGCCAGCGAGCATCGCCAAAGCGTGTCAGCAGCTTTTGTTTAGAACTCACTCTGTGATGTCTTTTGAGTAGTCCTTGCCGCCAAATCTTAAACTTATCTTCTTGGTTTCATATTTTTGACTGCCAGTAATGAAATCTCGGCTGTCAAAGTTTGTCGTCGGCAACGCCCATGAGCGTCCACGTTCTACTTGTGAAAGTGACTCGAAGAAGTTTTGACCTAGCTGAACATTAGGATGAGCGAGTTGCTTAGAGTGGCGGTTTCCGTTGAACTCCACGCGCACATTTGTCACCGGTGTCCGATGATCGTTGCTGATGAGAACACCCCATTTTTGGTGTTCTGAGTCCCCTACGAAAGCTGTAGCCTAAACCGCATTAACACCGCTCAGGATGTCTTCTTTCTTCAACGCAGCCTGTTCTTGTTTGTCTTTCCTGCGCCACCAGAAGACAACAACCGCGGCCATGGCGCTGACTGCCATCAATCAGGTAGGCACGGGTTTCTCAGAGATTTCGCGAGCATTATAGGTGAGTCATGCGGTCCGGTTTTCGCAAGCATATTGCCTTGAGGCACTGCGGGGGTGCGCTACGAATTCATCCTTCGTTCAGTTGAAACTACATTCCAAGCTCAAATTTTCAGGCAAAAAAATCGTTTAGCCATTCCACGAATAACGTCGTTCAGGCCTGCCCACTCCCCCATAGCGAAGGTTCACCTGCGCCAGGTTCTCCTCAGCAAGATACTCCAAGTACCGGCGAGCGCTCACCCGAGACGTACCGAGTTTCTCAGCAGTTTCGGTTGCCGAGATCGGTTCCGGCGTTTGCCTAACAATGCTTTCGACCAAGCTCATCGTTTCAGCGCTGCACCCCTTAGGCAGTGGGCGTCGACTTTGACTGCCCATGCCGAAGAGGAGATTCACATCTGCTTGCTCTAACTCTTTGTCCCGGAGAAAATGCAATGGCTGATACGTCTTGGCATAGTGCTTCAATCTTTCGCGCAAGTCGTCCCAGGAAAATGGCTTCATCAAGTAATGAACGATTCCTCCGCGCAGGGCTTTGCGTACAGTATCCATTTCACGCGCTGCGCTAATGACGATGACATCTAACTCAGGTTGAACTTCACGAAGCCGTTGCAGCAGCTCAAGCCCATTCATATCGGGGAGGTGGATATCGAGCAAGGCTAGATCCGGTGATAAGGAGGTAGCCGCTTTTACGGCGTCACTGGCACTATGGGCTACCCCCACCACAGTGAAACCTGGCTCTTTGTTGACGAATCCGGCATGCACCTTTGCAACCATGAAGTCATCATCGATCACCAGAACTTTGATCACGAGTCTTGTCCTACTTTCTCAGTGTGGCGGTAAATTGTGCGCCACGGTCATTAACTACGGTGATATCACCCTGACGGCGCCGACAGACTAATCGGCTCAGCGCCAGTCCGAACCCCCGCCCTCCGGAGACCGTTGTGTCCTTGGTCGAGAATCCCTGAGTGAAAATTTCTTTCATCGCATCATCGGCAATCCCAGCCCCATTGTCGGTGACTTTCACGGTGATGATCTCATCGATTTCTTGAATCGACAGCTCAATCTTCGGCTCTGGTACTTCGGCGAGAGCGTCCATGGCGTTATCCAGGAGATTTCCAATAACCGTAGTCAGATCGCGGGCGATCTGTTCATCTCCGCGTTCCAATCGGGAATCGTTGGAAACCTCGAGTTTGATACCTCGTTCTGTGGCGACGCTAGCTTTGGCAATGAGCAAGGCAGCAATTGTTGGTTCCGCAATATGGGCCGTTACATCTTCGAAGACTTTGCTGCGGCTAAAACTTACACCGTCGATGAACCCAATAACTTCGTCGTATTCCTGCAATTGAATGAGACCGGAAATAGCATGAAGGTGATTCGCGAATTCGTGGGTTTGTGATCTCAACATATCGGCTGTTGCTTTGCTGTCGCCCAATTCCTGCTCCAATAGTGTCAGCTCGGTACGATCACGGAAGGTGGTGACTGACCCGTGGTCTTTGCGAGCTGTTTTGACCGGCATGCGGTTAAAGACGACAACTCGTTCACCGATCAGAAACTGCCTGTCGGGTTGCTGCTGTTGGGTGGTGAGCGCACGGGAGACTTGTGGGGCGACGTCCAACTCCGTTAGCGTCTGCCCGACGCAATCTAACGGTAGTTGAAGCAGTTCAATCGCAATATCGTTGGCCAGCATGACTCGACTGTCGGGTGAGACCGAAATGATGCCCTCTTTGACACCGTGGAGCAAGGCTTCGCGATGTTCGAACAGTTCGGCAATTTCGCGAGGTTCCATGCCTCTGGTTTGGTGTTTGACCCTACGCGAAAGTAATACCGAACCAATCGCGCCGAGCGCCACGGCAATTACGAGGGTTATGAGGGCGCTTGGTGCGATCTCTTGAATCAGCTCTCGCGTACTAGGGTAGCTTTGTCCAGCACTGACGATGCAAACCATGGAACCTTCATCGTTCAGGACTGGAACCTGAGCGATGAGCACACGCTCCCCATTGCGAGTTATGTCCCCGGTCCACCCGCGCCCTTGGGCTACTTGTGATTCCGGGTGCAGAATCGAGGTTCCCACGTCGCCTGGGAAGGTGGAGGTAATGACCGTCCCGTACCGATCTGCAAGAACTACGAACTGTAATCCAGAGGTGCTTCGGGTTGTCTCGGCCATGGCAGGTAAGGCAGAGCCCATTTCCGGAGCAGCGTTGGGAATGAGCACTCGAAGAAGCGGGTTCGCTGCCAAGGACTCGGCAGCGGATAGACTGCGACGCCCTTCAACTTTTTCAAAGTTATTCGTGGATTGGGTCAGTGATACCGCAACTACGCCGGCGAGTACCACGGCGATAATTAACAATTGAAGAATCAGGTATTGGCCCGCCAAGGAGAGCCGTTGAGCAAAAACGGCACTGAACCTTGAAGGTTTGATTCCCACCTACCCGCTCCTTGTTGCCGATTCCTGAGTTCCCATCATTGGGGCACTGGGCAACTTTACCGAACTTTTGAATGATTCAAGTCATAGTTTTTGGTTACACAATGAACAGTATTTTCTTTGAGTACGTAAGCGTGACCCAGTTCACACGCCTGCCTACTGTGGAATTACTCGCAACCCAGATGAAAGCAACGAGGCTGAAATCAATGAAAAACTTCAAATCCATCCGCGCCCTGACGGCACTGGCCGCCACTGCTGCCCTTGCCATTGGAGTCACGAGCTGTGGCGTGACTTCGGAGTCGTCCAGCAGCGATGCTGCAGAGTCCAATGCTCCCCTCACCAATCTGCGCATCATGGTTCCCAACACTCCCGGTGGCGGTTACGACACCACCGCCCGCGTTGGTGCCAAGGTTATGGACGAAGCCGGATTGGCCACCAATCCTGAGGTCTTCAACTTGGCTGGCGCCGGTGGAACCGTAGGTCTGGCGCGCATGATCAACGAAAAGGGCAACGGCGATTTGGCTATGCTCATGGGGCTTGGCGTTGTCGGAGCAAGCTACACCAACGACACCGAAGCTAAGCTGACAGACACCACGCCGATTGCGAAGCTGATTGAGGAGCCAGGAGCCATCATGGTCTCCAAGGATTCTCCTTACAAGACCATCGATGACCTGGTCGCAGCATGGAAGAAAGACCCTGCCAAGATTTCCGTCGGCGGCGGTTCCTCACCGGGTGGTCCTGACCATCTTCTGCCGATGCAACTAGCTCAAGCTGTGGGCATCGACCCGAAGGACGTCAACTTCGTTTCCTTCGATGGTGGTGGCGACCTGCTCCCAGCCATTTTGGGTGACAAGGTAGGATTCGCAGCTTCGGGCGCCGGAGAGTACATGCAGCAGATCGAAAAGGGTTCTGTTCGAGTTCTGGCTACGAGCGGCGAGGAACGACTTGAAGGCGTTGATGCTCCTACTTTGAAGGAATCAGACATCGACTTGGTGTTCTCAAACTGGCGCGGTCTGGTTGCCCCTCCGGAGATCTCCGATGCGGACAAGACAAAGTGGGTCAATCTGATGACCGAGATGCACGATTCCGAGCAGTGGAAGGAAGCGCTGGAAACCAACGGTTGGACCGACGCGTTCATGACCGGAGATGATTTCTCTGCTTTCCTCACCGAACAGGATGAACGCGTTGCCAGCGTCCTGAAGACTCTGGGTCTGGCGTGAGCGAAGTAAGCACCGCTAAGAAGAAACGCGTCGAACTGCTGTTCGCCGCGTTTCTTCTTCTCATCGGAATCATTGTGTTTGTTGACGCGTCGCAGTTACATTCGACGTACTCCCAGGCAGATGCCATTGGGCCCAAGGCAGTTCCGTATATTGTCTCTGGAATCCTGGTCCTCTCCGCCATCGCTTTGGGCATTACCGTTGTGCGCGGAAATCTTGCTGCAGGCGAAGAAGGTGAAGACGTTGATCTCAGTCAGCCCTCGGATTGGAAAGTCGTACTTCCGCTACTCGGTTTTTTCGTTCTGAACCTACTCCTAATCAACTGGGCCGGTTGGGTCATCTCAGGAACGATTCTGTTCTTCGGCACTGCAATCAGCTTAGGATCGCGCCGATGGGTCTTGACCCTGGTGATCTCATTAGTCTTGGCTCTTGGATCGTTCTACGGGTTCTACCTAGGACTGGGTATTAAGCTACCGGCCGGAATTCTTTCGGGGGTGCTCTAAATGGATACACTCAATCTCTTGATGGATGGCTTTGCCTCGGCCCTGACTCCCATCAACCTGCTCTTTGCCTTTGCAGGTGTCGTGCTTGGTACTGCTGTGGGCGTGCTCCCTGGCATTGGACCAGCTATGGCCGTGGCACTACTCTTGCCGGTGACCTTCGGCATGGAAACGTCCAGTGCACTGATCATGTTTGCCGGCATTTACTACGGCGGCATGTATGGCGGGTCAACTACCTCCATCCTGCTAAACACTCCCGGTGAATCCGCGACGGTGATTACGGCGATTGAGGGCCATAAGATGGCCAAGGCTGGACGGGCCTCGCAAGCTCTGGCCACAGCTGCCATCGGCTCCTTTGTCGCGGGCACCATTGGCACGGCCCTACTGGTAACGGTCACTCCCATCGTGGTGAAGTTTGCTGTCAGTCTCGGTGCACCAAGTTATTTCGCCATTATGGTCTTATCACTGGTCACTGTCACAGCGGTTCTCGGCTCATCCAAGATTCGTGGTTTTGCCTCCCTAGGGCTGGGACTTGCCATCGGTTTGATCGGCATGGATCCAGTCTCCGGTCAGAAACGCCTGACCTTCGGATTTGCTCCGTTAGTCGACGGCATCGATATCGTTGTGGTGGCCGTGGCAGTCTTTGCCATTGGTGAAGCACTGTGGATTGCGGCGCACCTGCGCCTGACTCCTACTCGCACCATTCCGGTGGGCACACCTTGGATGGGCAAAGAAGACTGGAAACGCTCGTGGAAGCCTTGGCTTCGTGGCACTGCTTTTGGCTTCCCCTTCGGTGCATTACCTGCCGGTGGTGCTGAAGTGCCAACCTTCCTGTCCTACGTGACGGAGAAGAAGCTTTCAAAGCATCCTGAAGAATTTGGTCATGGTGCCATCGAGGGTGTAGCCGGTCCGGAAGCTGCCAATAACGCTTCTGCTGCTGGTACTCTCACCCCAATGCTGGCCCTTGGACTGCCGACCAATGCCACCGCTGCGGTCATGTTGGCCTTCTTGACCATGAAGGGTATTCAGCCTGGGCCGTTCCTCTTTGAGAACGAACCCGATCTGGTCTGGGCACTGATCGCCAGCTTGTTCATCGGCAATACGCTGTTGTTGCTCATCAATCTGCCGCTAGCGCCACTCTGGGCTCGATTGCTGAAAATCCCGCGCCCATATCTTTATGCCGGAATCCTGTTCTTCGCTACCCTGGGTGCCTTCTCGGTGAATATGCAGGTCGCTGACCTATGGATCTTGTTACTCATCGGATTGTTGGGCTTCGCGCTGCGTCGCTTTGGTTTGCCGGTATTGCCACTGATCTTGGGCGTAATCATCGGACCGATGGCTGAAGAACAGCTACGCAAGACCTTCCAGCTCTCCGCAGGCTCCGTATCTGGAATCTGGAGTGAGCCGCTGGCAGTCGGAATCTACATCCTCATCGCGATACTGCTGATCTTGCCAATGCTCATCTCCTTCATTCGTCGCTCCCGCGGGATCCAGAGTGATCTGGTTGAGACGGTGCTCGGTGAAGAGCACGAGCCAGCAAAACACAAGGCCGAATTAACCGGTGAGAAAGAGCAGCGCGTTGGAAAGGACGAGTCATGACGATCGTTGTGGGATACATTCCTTCTGAGGAAGGTGAGGCAGCGCTGGCTACCGCGATCGATGAGGCTCAACGTCGTAATGCTCGGTTGGTAGTAGTCAACTCATCCAAGGGCGATCAGCTAGTTGATGACAGGCTCATAGATGCGAAGCAGTATCACGAGCTTGAAGCTCGACTCACACAATCGGGAGTGGACTTTTGGATTGAACGAAAGTCCCAAGGGATTGATGCAGCGGACCAGATTTTGCAGGTTGCAGAAGCTCAACGTGCACAGCTGATAGTCATCGGGCTCCGAAAACGGACCGCCATGGGCAAGTTCCTCATGGGAAGTGTTGCCCAACGGGTCCTGCTCCAAGCAGGTTGTCCAGTGCTCTCCCTGAAGGCAAGCAACGACTGGTAAAGCACCGCTGTTTCTTCAGCGACAACATAGAGCTGGCCCGCACCATTGGTGCGGGCCAGCTCTATGTTGTCTACGTGTTACTTCTGGTAGGGGTTGGTTGGCGGAGTGTTACCGCCATCAGCTGGTCCGGTCTGCGGGCCACGCTGCGATGGGTACTGAGTGGTTGGGCTGGTGTAGCCCTGTGGTGCTGAAGGGTTTGAAGGGAACGGTCCGTTTCCAGCTTCAAATGGTGGGGTTCCACCTGCCAAACGCACCAATTCTGCAGTGTTTTCTGCGGTACGGATCGAAGCAATTAAGGATTCAAGCCCCGCACGGACCAATACCAGGTAAACCAGGACGAAGAGCGGGCCAATAATGATGAGCACCAGGAACCCGAGCATGGTGTCAGCCGCGAATGCGCTGACCACCATTCCGATATAACAAACAACCAGCATGACCATGATCAAGATGTAGACAATCTTGATGATGGATGGAGTCACAAACTTTCTGAAATCAAAATCGAATAGTGCTTTCATCCTGCAACCTACTTTCTGACGAAGAAACGAATGACACAGCCGACACTATCGGACTGATCCTTCGAGCGAAAGAGGATCTAGATAATATTGCCTAATCGGTAGCCCGATCTAATCGAAAGTTAGGGTTTGTCTAGAACTGGCATGGTCCGTCTTTATCGTGGGAAGTAGAAGTGTTACCGATCCGGAGCCTACAGCGATATGCATTAACTAGATCTCTCGGACAATGCTGATATACGCCCCAGCTCGCCGATATTTTCGTCCTCGACGCAAGCAACCAGGTAACTTCGACCCTTACCAGCGCCAAAGTTTGTGTTCGGTTGAGGGCACCCAGGCACGTTATTCGGAGTCATCACTGCACGAGGCATTCAATGGGCAGGAATGCTCCCTTTGTTACTTGTGGCTTGCCTAGCACTCCCTCATCCAAAACCGGGAGCCCTCGCAAAGAACCCTGAAAACAGTCTAGTTTCGGTTGATGATCAACGCATTTTGTATAAGGCTGAAAAGACAAATGCGAAAGGAGCACTCCGTGAAGAAAATCCTCATGGTCCTAACCAGCGTTTCAGAACTCGGTGAGGGAGGAGACCCCACTGGTTACAACGTCGCCGAAGCAGCTCATCCGTGGAAGGTCTTCCGCGATTCCGGGCACTTCGTCGACTTCGCGTCCATCAAGGGCGGACAGCCACCGCGCGATACAGTCGATACCGACGACCCAATCCAGGTGCAATTCACGCACGACGAAACGACCCGAGCTGGCCTCTACAACACCGCAAGAGTCGAAGTAGTTGATCCAGAACAATACGACGCCCTCTACTTAGTGGGTGGACACGGCACCATGTGGGATTTCCCCAATAACGAGGGATTGCAAAAGCTTATTGGGGATATTTACAACAAGGGTGGCGTGGTCGGCGCAGTGTGCCACGGACCGGCAGGATTACTCGATGTGGAACTGCACCACGGCATCAAATTGCTCAGCGGTAAAAACGTCGCGGCATTTACCAATGATGAAGAAGTCGCCGTGGACAAAGACAAGATCATCCCTTTCTTCCTAGCGGACAAGCTTGTGGAGCAGGGCGCCAATCATATCGCCGCCGACAATTTTGAGGAGAATGTGCAAGTCTCCGAACGATTGGTCACTGGACAGAATCCCGCCTCGGCCGCTGGTGTCGCCAAGGAAATGGAAAAGCTGCTGGCCGAGGTAATTCATCAAGAAAAGGCTGAAGAACAGGCTGCCGAAGAAGTCGAAGCAGACTAAAGATCGACTCAGCCAAAGTTGAGACGATCAAAGAATTGGCTTGAATCCGTGCGTTGGCACGGGTTCAAGCCAATTCTTTTGTACTCCGCGTTAGTGCTACCAGCACCCAAGTATGCACGGTATTCTAACGAACAAGCCCGACCTGGTGATCTGTCGGTTCTTCAAGCCCGTAATGTCCCCGTAAGGTCCTCTGTTCATACTCAGTACGGAAGAGTTTGCGTTGCTGTAGCAACGGGACAACGTGTTCAGTGAATGTTTCCAGACCCGAGGGTAAAACCGGAGCCATAATGTTGAACCCGTCGGCGGCACCGGCTTTGAACCAATATTCAATTCGGTCAGCTAATTGTTCTGGTGTTCCAGTAAATGTTTGGTGCCCCCGTCCGGAGCCGAGTTCTCGGATAATTTGGCGGACCGTCAGATTTTTCCCGTACCCAAGATTCAATATCAGATCACGCCGCGACGTTGACTTTTCCTTAGACGCCGCGCTCTCTAGCCCTTCGGGAAGCACCTCATCGAGTTCCAAGACTTCTGGATCCACATGTAACTGTTGGGCCAAGGTCTTCTTTGCGTATTCAGGAAGAATCAGTTCATCTAAAGTATCCGCAAGTTCTATCGCTTCGGATTCTGAAGACCCAAGGATGGGGACGATGCCTGGCAAGACCTTGACCGACTGTTCCGATCGGCCGTAGGCGGTAGCCCGGTTTTTGATCTCTTGATAGAAATCTCGGGCTGATTCGAAGGACTGGTGTGCGGTGAAGATTGCTTCAGCCCATTGCGCAGCAAATTCTTTGCCCGCAGCTGAAGCACCGGCCTGAATAATTACCGGGTGTCCCTGGCGTGAGCGTGGGACATTCAGTGCACCAGCAATCTGGAAGTGTTCGCCTACATGGTCCGCGGGATGGACTCGACTCGGATCTGCCCACGTGCCACTGTCCTTGTCAGCAATGATCGCGTCTGGCTCCCACGAGTTCCATAATTTCTGCACCACGCTCAAGAATTCATGAGCCCGAAGATAACGTTGAGAACTATCAAGCTGCCCCAGCTGAGAAAAATTCTGTGCGGCGGCATCGCCGGCAGTAGTGACGACATTCCAGCCCGCTCGACCATGACTGATTAGGTCCAGTGTTGCGAAGCGTCGTGCGAGGTTATACGGATCGTTGTAGCTGGTAGAAGCCGTAGCGATCAGTCCAATATTTTTCGTCACCGGTGCAATGGCCGAAAGTAAAGTAATCGGGTCAAGGATTCCGGCTGGCCGTTGAGCCACGGATCCTTGAATGACCGGTGCATCAGCGAAGAAGATCGCGTCGAGTTTGGCCTTTTCCGCTAGTTGTGCCAAGCGAATATAGTGCTCAACTTCTGTCCCTGCGTGGGGGTCGCTCTCGGGCAGTCTCCACGACGATTCGTGGTGACCCGTAGTCATCAAGAAGGCGTTGAGTGTAAGTTTGCGCGTCATGTTAATAATCCTTTGTAGGAGAAGTTTAGGGTTAGGCGCGAGCCCAACGTGAGAAGTGCTGTTCCAACGCAACCAAGGCAGCGTTGACGACGAATCCGAGAACCGCGACCGTGAGGATGGCCGCGTACATTTTGGGGATCAAAAAACTTGCTTGCGAATTAGTGATCAGATATCCGAGACCGGCTTTTGCACCGATCATTTCAGCTGCGATCAGTACCAGCACGGCGGATGTTCCAGCCATTCGGATACCAGTAAAAATAATGGGTACCGAGGCAGGTAAAACTACCTTTGAAAAGATCTCAAAGTTATTCAGTCCCAGGGTTTTTCCCGCACGAATCAGCAGTGGATCTACGCTGCGTGCTCCCAAAATAGTGTTGAGTAAAACTGGGAAAAATGCTGCATAGAGCACGATAGAGACCTTGGACAGTTCACCAATGCCAAGAAGCAAAGTGAACACCGGAAGTAAAGCCAAGGCGGCAGTGTTTCGGAAGACTTCCAAAAGAGGATTCAAGAAATCGCCGACTTTAGCGAACCAAGCCACCACTAGCCCTACTGGTACTCCGATGATCACAGCGAGAATGAAACCGATGGCTGAGCGTCCCAAACTTGCCACAATGTGAGTACCGAGGTCACCGCTGATAATCATCTTCCACAGTTGCTGCAGAACTTCATGTAATGGTGGTAAAAAGACTCTTGATGCCGGTTCAAGGACAAATTGTGGAACCAGTTCCCATACCAAGAGAAAACCGATAATTGCTCCGGAACGGTACAGTGTTTTCCGCAGCGATGCTCCGAGGCGTCGCGTTGGTCTAACGTGGCGAACCGTAGTGTTTTCTACTCGTACCTGCTGATCCGGTAATACTAGTGTGCTCATGCTGAAGCTCCTGAAGTAATCAGAGTTTTATCGATAGTCGCCTCTTCACCCTGTCTGCCGTGGCGATGCAATAGAGTCCAGAGATAATGCCGGTATTCGCCGAATTGACGTGTTGAACGAATGTCGTCTACGGCTTGGCGATCTTGAAGTTCGATATCCACGATTTCCGTGATTTTCCCTGGCTTTGCAGACATGACGGCAACTTTCTGACCCAGATAGACCGCTTCTTCTATGCCGTGTGTAATGAAAACGATGGTGGTCCTCGTACGTTTCCAGATATCCAGTAGCAAATCTTGAAGCTGTTCGCGCGTTTGTGCATCAAGCGCGGCGAACGGCTCATCCATCAGGAGTACCTTTGGCTCATGGGCCAGGGCTCGGGCGATAGCCACGCGTTGTCGCATGCCGCCGGAGAGTTCATGTGGGTATTTATCTTCCACACCTTCTAATCCAACTAAGCGCAGGTATTCATGGGCACGGGCTCGCCTATCGGCTTTGTTTGGCCCCTGCCCGTGACGGGCTTGGCTTTCCAAGCCCACCAGAACATTCGCGGCTGCCGTAAGCCACGGGAATAGTGCGTATTGTTGGAAAACTACCGAGCGTTCCAAGCTGGGGCCAGAAATTGGCTCGCCATCTACCAGGACCTCGCCATGACTTGGTGTGCTCAGGCCAGCCAGGATGTCTAACAACGTGGATTTTCCGCATCCGCTCGGTCCTACCAGGGTGAAAAATTCTCCGTCCTCAATTCGAAGATCGAGTGACTCAATGGCGGTAACTGCAGTACTTTCGTTGGCACCGCTACGCAAGAATTTTTTAGTCAGATTCTTGATTTCGATCGTTGACATGATTGATGCTTATCCTTCGCTCGCGAGATCATTAAATTCATTGGTGTAGTAATCGCTGGGTGTTATCTCGCCGTCAATAATGCCGGTGTCCTTCAACCATTCGGACCATCGGCTGAAGTCCTCGTCTTTGATGGGCGCATTCTTGCCGACGCCATACCCGTTGAAATACTGCAGCGCTTCAACGTCCTCGCCACGACCCCTGGATTCAATGACGCTGGTCATTTTCTCGATGACTTCTTCGCGAGAATGCGATAGAACCCAATTCGAAGCTTTCGCCGTACCAGTGGCTAGGGAATGTGCTGCCTCTGGATATTCAGCGATGAAGTCATCACGTAAGACGTATTCACCCCCGTTGAAGTTGTCAAAGACCTCGGTATCTCTAAATACTTCTGTTAGGTCTCCTTGCTTCACTGCGTGGACTTGGGCAGCTCCTGAAAGTGCACCGACATCTACCTGATGAGTTCTGATGGCCTGCTCTGTGTCTGTAGGTGGAAGAACGACCAGCTGGACCTGGTCAATTTCCTCCGGGCTTAGTCCTTCTGCTGTCAGATAAGTTCGGATCACTGCTTCAGAATGTGCGCCAAGGGTGTTGACCGCCACGGTTTTACCGATCAGGTCCCGAACATTTTTGATTCCGCTGTCTTTCCTGGAATAAAAACCAACAAAATAGTCATCGTTTGATCCGTAGTAGGAGACCACCGCCGTCACTGGGGATCCTGCTTCTTGTAGCTTGACCACTGCCCCGGCGAAAGCGCCGCCAATGTCGGTTTCGCCAGTCGCCGTATTTTGAATGGATAAGGGTCCACTGGAATTGTTGCCGACCCATTCTAATTTGATGCCATCGAGGTAGCCGAGCGCTTCAGCCAGTTCGATCAGGGTCACGGTGTTGGCCGCGCCTTCGTAGCGAACGTTGATGGTCCCGTCAGGGTTCTTCAGATCGGTTCCATGTGCGGAGGCAGTGCAGGAAGCCAACAGCAGTGCCGGCGCCATGAGCAGGACCGCGGCGCCAAGTCGCCGTCGTCGTGTATGTACGTTCGTGGACATCTTCGGTTTCCATTTCCTTTGATGGTGCGGGATGTTGCTAGCCATCCAAACATTTGGGGAAAGGGATAGAAAAGGGGGTCTGCAACCTGATGAAACTGAAAGAAACTAGAAGTCAAAGTCTCTATAAGATGACTTGAAAAGTCGTGAATCACTACGTCTCGAGTAGCTAGAAGCAACGAAACGCCATGAAAATTTTCCTAGGTTCAACTTCAATTCAGAAGGCGCACGAGAAAGCACAAAATGATCAGCGATGCAGGGCTGGCAAACTACTGATACTCGTCACTAGATAAAAAAGCCACCCACATGAACTCTTTGCACAGTCTGTCACCCGTCAGGGACCTCTACGTAAGCTAGTCGGCTGAGACTAGTGCTGATGAATGAATCGTTCAGGGCCGAGAATCAGGCCCACAAGAATCTTCACGGCCTTGATTCTTAGATTTACCGTGTGGATTCTTGGCTGACTCGATGCCGATGGATTCGATATTCTCGGACGGTCAGCCACACGAGGAATAGGTCAAAGAGAGTCAGCAACAACATTCCAAGGCTGAAGACGGTAATCAATTGGTAACTCTGATATCCGATGAAGATCAGTAGGAACGCGATCATCCAGGGGTAAGCCCACAGCTTGTCTTTTAGCACCGCCCACACCAGCACGACCTTCACCAAACCATGAAGTAGCAGGTAGGCGGCAGCGAACCAGGAAGAGGAAACGGTCAACGTTCCGCTGGCTTTGAGCAGAGCATTGGCAATGAAGTCTCCAGGGTCTTCGCTCAGTTCGTGCTGAGTCAAGATCCTCACCAAGCTGTCCAATTGCTCGGGTCTAACCACGATAAAGAGCACTCCGCCGAGGATTTCAAGCAGCCCATCAAGGCCTTTGAGGATGAGGGATACACGAAAGAGACGTTCCAGGGTCAAAGTTCTGCGACCTTGTTTTCCACTCATGGCTTCTCCCCTCGACAGCCAATATCGCCATCTGCTACTTCGGATTCTTCCACAACTTCGTCTCGGTGTTGGCCGAGGGCAAAAACAGCAGGTTCGCTTAAACTGTAACAGCTGTTACTTTTAATTTTGTGACTAATCAGATCAACTGGCTCCTCATCCTCGTTCAGGTACCTTCGGAACCTTCGCGCCACCGGGTGGCGGTGTGGCGCCAACTTCGTAAAATCGGTGCTGTCCCCGTTATTTCTGGTGCTTGGGCACTGGCCGAGGCGCCCCAATTTGCCGAGGGACTGGAAAAGGCCAAGGACTTGTGCCGTTCGGCCGGTGGCACTTTTGCCGTGCTCAAGGTCAAGGGCGAAGACGAACAATCTCAGATAGTGCTTGAACAGGCTTTTAGGGACGCACGCGCCGATGAATGGAAGGAATTCCTAGCCGACTGCGTAAAATTCGATGCCGAAATCGCCAAGGAAATCTCTATAAAGAAGTTCACCTTCGCTGAACTGGAGGAAGAAGAACAGAGCTTGGACCGGTTGCGTCGCTGGTTTCGCGATCTGAAGAAGCGTGACGTGCTCGGCCTTCAGGAAGCGGAAGACGCCGAATCAGCACTGAATGAGTGCATCACCAATCTCGATGCCTACGCTCAGCTGGTGTATGCAGCACACAATGGGGGCGCATAATGGCTCAACGCACTTCGTCAGGCTTCGTGGCTCCGCTCTACGCAGCCGGGTTCACCACCGCATTCGGTGCCCACAGTATTGCCGCGGGTCTCGGCGCGGAGCAGTCTGCGCTGGGCGGAAGCCTACTTACCCTTGGCCTCCTACTCGCCGTCTATGACGTGGCCGAAGTAATCCTCAAACCAATCTTCGGAACCCTCAGCGACCGGATTGGCGCGAAACCCGTGATTATCGGTGGTCTGCTCGCCTTCTGCCTGTTTTCCGCCGTCGGCATTTTCATGGCCACTCCCCTGGGGTTGGGTCTCGTCCGCTTGGGCCAAGGTGCGGCCGCCTCAGCATTTTCCCCAGCCTCGTCCGCGGCGGTGGCCCGGCTGGCCGGCTCCAAAAACACTGGTAAATTCTTCGGAAGCTATGGATCGTGGAAAACTTTGGGATATGTTCTGGGCCCGCTACTGGGTGCGGCCCTGATTTGGGCTGGCGGATTTGCGGCCCTCTTTGCCACCATGAGCATTGTTTCGGCTGTCGCTGCCTTGTGGGTGGCGCGTGCAATGCCTCGCTTGCCGATCATGCCTAAGCAGCGTTATACGCTCAAAGACCTGGCGGCACAAAGCACCCATCCATCTTTCTTGGTACCAACCCTTGCTCTGGCTTGCGCCACCGGCGCGCTGGGCACCGCCATTGGGTTCATCCCCTTGGTTGCCACCGATATGCAATTGGACAGTTCGCAGGCCATGATCCTGGTTTCGGTCCTCGCCCTAGCTTCCGCGCTGATCCAGCCAAGGGTGGGAAAGCTGCGCGATCAAGGCAAGATATCAACTCGTCGGGGTATGTGCGTTGGCTTGCTAGCCTCCGCCTGTGGCCTGTTCGTGGTGGCACTATCCCCCGGTTTGCCGGTGCTGGTACTCGGCGCAATTCTCGTTGGTGTCGGCATCGGTATCACCACACCGCTGGGGTTTTCGCATTTGGCTTCTACTACCCCGCAAGAGCGCATGGGTCGAACCATGGGATCAGCGGAACTTGGCCGCGAAGCCGGTGATGCAGGTGGCCCGCTGCTGGTTGGTGCGGTGGCGACAGCCTTCGGTGTCGGCATGGGCTTGAGTGTCTTGGCTATAGTTTTGATTGTTGCGGCACTAATCAGTCTCATCTGGCTCAAGGCTCTGTCCTCGCAGCCCGTTGATAACGGCTAGGCCCTGAACAGCATAAAACCCCGGTTCCTATGAAGGGAACCGGGGTTTTATGCTGAACTGTCGGAGACTACTTACGCAGGCCCAGGCGCTCGATCAGCGAACGGTAACGCTCGATGTCGGTGTTCTTCAGGTAGCCGAGCATACGACGACGACGACCAACCAGAGCCATCAGGCCACGTCGGGTGTGGTGATCGTGCTTGTGCATCTTCAGGTGCTCGGTCAGGTCCGAAATACGGCGGGACATGACGGCGATCTGAACCTCAGGCGAACCGGTGTCACCCTCGTGGGTAGCGTAAGCCTTGATGATTTCGTTCTTGATAGTGGCATCCAATGCCATAACAAACTCCTAGAGTTGGACCGCGTTCATAAGTCAGTGCAAACGCCGAAACGTCTACGGTAGATGCTCGCAACCGCGGACTGCAGCGAGAACCATCGTCAATCATATCACCGACGGGTACGTCGGCGGGACCTCCAGGCATGGGTGAGATAGGGCACCTGCACCTTTTCTGCCGGTGCGTGTCCAAGGTGCTCGGTCCAGTACCATTCCAGGTTCGCTTCAACTTTCGCCTGGGTCGTGGCTGTTGCCTTGCGGTAATAGCTGCGCGATTTTGTTAGATCAATGATTTCTTCAAAATCTAGAGGCATCGCCCAGTGCCAGATCCCGTGCTCAGGCTTGCTGAATTCTGGACCCAATGGCGGTTGCAGCTCGGGACGGTGCACATCACCAGCATGCATGATGCGAGCCAGGCGGTGTACCCAGGCGATGGACACATCCAGTTGGTTCCATAACAGGGTGAGCCAGCCACGATCATGCAGTAAGCGGGCAGCTTCTGCACTGGCCTTGGGATGATCAACCCAATGCCAGGCTTGAGCGTAGGTCACCAGATCAAAACTATTTTCGATCAGGCCAGTAGCTTCGCCGGCCGCACAGACAGTTCGCACTTCTGGCAAACGCTTCGCGAGTACCGACAGCATGTCTTGCGAAGGGTCCACCGCCGTGACTTCCTGACACTGGGCAGCGAGTTGCTCAGTAAAAATTCCCGACCCACACCCAATATCTACGGCAGTTCCAGGTTCATGTTGCACCGTAAAATCCAGGGCCGCTTCGGGATAGGAAGGGCGAATCTTGTCATAGCTTTCGGCTCCCGACTGGAATGCGGAAGCCAACTCATCACGCCGTTGTGCGCTCACCACGAAGGCGCGCTGCGGTAGGGAAGGAATTTCTGCCATAACTCAATGACGTTCAGAGGCTAAAACAGTGCGAGCCTGTTCTACGTCTTCTCTCATTTGTTCAATCAGCGCTTCGATCCCGCGGTAGGCAACCATGGGACGCAGGTGAGCGATGAACTCCACGACGATCTGCTGCCCGTACAGGTCAAAATCTTCCACGCCCTCGTCAGGGCGGTCGATGACGTGGGCCTCGACCACGCGTGACACCCCATCAAAGGTCGGGTTAGAACCCACGGAGATCGCTGCCGGCCACCGAACTTCAGCCTCGTCGATCACCCATCCGGCATACACGCCATCGGCAGGAATGATGCCAGTGGCTTGAGGATCCAAATTGGCCGTAGGGAATCCCAATTCACGCCCGCGAGCATGCCCATGTACTACCTCGCCGCGCATCCGGTGCGGACGACCCAAAATCTGGGCAGCAGCCTCGACATTGCCGGCAGCAAGTTCTTCACGAACCCAGGTGGATGACAGACGGCGCTTATCTCCCACGTCTTGCACACCAATCACGTCAAAGTTGTACTTTTGTCCCAGCTCCTGCATGTAGCTGAAGTCGCCAGAATTATTCCGACCGAAACGTACGTCGTGACCCACAACGACCGCTACCGCATGCAATTTCTCCACAATGACGGAGCGAACAAAATCTTCGGCACTTTGATCAGCAAAATCCAAGGTGTAGTGAATCATCAAGGTGGCGTCGAGACCAACACCAGCTAGGGTGTCGATTCGGTCGGCAAGTCCCATGATCAGTTCTGGGGCGTCATCCGGACGGTGCACCAAAGCCGGGTGCGGGTCAAAGGTGATGACCACGGATTGAGCAGAGCGCGCTTTAGCTTGCGTAACGGCGGCATCTAGCACTTCACAATGCCCTAAATGAACACCGTCAAAGTTGCCAATGGTCACGACAGTGGGAGCCATATCCGCGGGGACGGCATCCAAGCCCTTCCAATAGTGCACTTTGCTCCTTCAAAAATTCTGCTGTGGCAAGTAGAAAACCCACCGAGGCAATTCTTACACGTCTTTAAGCGTGACGCTCACTGCGGTTACGGTAAAGCCACCACAAACCGATCAATGGCAGCACCAATGGAATGTATCCGTAGCCTTCGCCAAAACCGCTCCATACCGAAGGGTGGGCAAAGATCTCCGGGTGTGTCAGGGACAAGATGCCCACAACAATCACGCCCACCAGCTCAATACTCACCGCCCACAACGACAACAACCAGGCCTTCGGCTTAGCCGAGGACAGTGAGAACGTCGCCAGAATATAGATCAAACCGGAGATCAAGGAGAGCGTGTAGGCCACTGGGGCTTCATCAAATTTGCTCAAGATCTGGTACACACCGCGCACCGTGGCGGCCAGAGCCAAGATGCCGTACACCGCGATGATCACTCGACCAAGGCCAGTAGACCGGCTCGGCTTGGGTCCTTTGTCCTTCGAGCGTGCTTGAGCTGCCTGAAGGATCCGTGAGTTCTGTGGATTTTCGCCCATGGCTTTAACTCCTAGTGCCAGATCTGTTCCATGCGGAACAACATGATAAAGGTGACCAGCGCTGAAGCGGCCAGTACTGCATTGGACCAACGACTCTTTTCGCTGATCGCCCAGAAGAACGCTATCGGCGGCATGATCAATGCCGTAATAAGGTATCCCCAGAATTCCCATGGGTCCCCCTGTACCGAGTTCCCGGAAGCCTGCCGGATCGCTGCAGCAATACCGTAGACGACCAAGAAGGCTTCGGTGGCTGCGGCGCCAATCAGCGCCCAGTCATCTGGGTGCTTGCGAATGATGGTCGCGACGACGGCCACCAGAAAGGCCACAGCACAAATCACTGTGCCGGCAATAAAAAATCCGTTCAAGGCAAACAACGCTGCGTCCTTTCGGGATTACTTCGCGGTGAAGACAAGGGCGGTGCGAGCTTTGTCGCCCTTGTCTTCCAGCAAAGCAACCAGCACACCGTTGGGTGCGAATGCTGCCACGGTCTGCCCCGGTTCGATGTCCATGCTCAAGTGCGAAGCGGGAATTGTGCGACCGAAGGAAAGTTCAATGGCCTCATCAACGCTGACAGTTCGATTAGGGAACAGCGCCGCGGCGGCCTTCTCGATGGGCAACATGGTGAATTCTTCCGCCAGTTGCTCCAGCGTGCGGGTGAGATCAATCTTGTAGGGGCCGACCTCCGTGCGACGCAAGGCGGTCAGGTGGCCGCCGACGTCCAGAGCTTCGCCGAGGTCACGAGCCAAAGCACGGATATAGGTTCCCGAAGAACAAGAGACGGTGACATCAACGTCCAGAATCTTGCCACCGTTTTCGCGGCGAGTTTCGTGAATATCAAAGCGAGAAATGGTGACCGGGCGGGACTTGAGTTCCACCTGTTCTCCGGCACGGACTCGCGCATAGGAGCGCTTGCCGTCGACCTTGATCGCCGAGACCTGGCTGGGCACCTGTTCGATGTCTCCGCGGAGTTTGGCTACTTCACGCTCGATGTCTTCATCCGTGACAGCTGCGGCAATACGTTCCGAAATGATTTCACCTTCGGCATCATCGGTGACGGTGTTCTGCCCGAGACGAATTGTTGCGGTATAGGTCTTGTCATGACCAACGATATAGGTGAGCAAGCGGGTTGCTTTGTTGACCCCGACAACTAATACTCCGGTTGCCATAGGGTCAAGGGTGCCAGCGTGGCCCACCTTGCGGGTGCCTGCCAGTCGGCGAATGCGCCCCACCACGTCATGGGAGGTCATTCCCTGATCTTTGTCGACTAGTACCAGGCCCGAGGCCTGCTCTTGCGTGTTCTGCCCGGCTTTACTCACGCCTTCCAGTATATGGGCTGCGCAGAAAATTAGCCTGCCGCAGGTTCCAAGCGTGGCAGATCCCACGTACAGGCCAAGCCCCGTCCCGGCACTGCTCCCGGTTCCGTGATCGCGGCCTGCGACTGCCCCGGGAGCGTGGCAGTCGCAGGCCCGCCAAGATGCCGCTTCGCGGCAGGCCTGGAAAAAATTCTGCTGGGTGTCCAATCCGTCGAGCTTTCGGCACCGAATGCTCCATGACAGCTTGCCCAGCACGGGCAGGACAGACACCGCCGGCACTAGCCACGGCGAAGCAAGGAGAAAATCATGAAGCGCACACTCAGCAAAGCCGCTGGAGCCTTCGGGCTCATCGCAGTCGCCGCCATGGGACTAAGCGCCTGCTCGACCGGTTCGGAAACCATGGAATCGCCCACCGCATCTGCCTCGGAAAGCAGTTCAAGCATGGCCAGCGAGTCGGCGATGGATCCAGCCGGCAATCTCGTTGGCCCAGGCTGCGCCGCCTACGCCGAAGCGGTCCCGAGCGGTGCTGGCTCGGTCGCCGGCATGGCGCAGGATCCAGTTGCCGTCGCCGCCTCGAACAACCCGCTACTGACCACGCTGACCTCGGCAGTCTCCGGCGAGCTGAACCCCGACGTGGACCTGGTCGATACGCTCAACGGCGGCGAATTCACCGTCTTCGCACCGGTGGATGACGCCTTCGCCGCGATCCCGAAGGATGACTTGGCAGCAGTGGCCAAGGACGCCGACACCCTGACCAGCGTGCTGACCTACCATGTGGTGTCCGGCCAGATCGCACCGGCTGATCTTCCCGGAACTCATGAAACGGTCCAGGGAGAGGATCTGGAAGTCACCGGCAGCGGCGATGACCTGGAAGTCAACGGGGCCTCGGTCATCTGCGGTGGCGTGCAAACCGCCAACGCCACCGTGTACCTGGTGGACACCGTTCTGATGCCGCCGGCCAAGAAGTAGCCCCGCCGAAATCATCAGAACCGCCGGCATGAAGGTGGTGCATGGACTACCCTCCAGGCACCACCTTCGCCGGTGCTGCGGGACTCCGCCTCCCGCAGGCCAGTTATTCCCGAAAGCCACGCCACCGCGGAGCGCAGCTGAGGCCCAAATGCATGAGACCCTAGGATTCATGAGTTCCAATAGACTCGATGCCATGGAAGACGATTCCGTGCAAACACCAGACGACCTGTTGCGACAGGTCGCACTGGGAGCCGAATCTGCCTTCGAATCGCTTTACGATGCCATGGCATCACGGGTCTTCGGCCTCGTGCTGCGGGTGCTTCGCGATCAAGCGCAGAGCGAAGAGGTCACCCAGGAGGTTTTCGTCGAAGCGTGGCAGCAGGCCAAGCGCTTCGATCCGTCCCGCGGAACCGCTGCATCCTGGCTGCTGACCATAGCCCACCGCCGAGCCGTGGACCGGGTACGCTCCAGCCAAGCGAGCCAAGCCCGGGATATGCGCATTGGAATCAAGGAATTCCAGGACAGCTACGAAGACGTGGAAGAGAACGCCATCTTGCACGACGAGACCGTACGCGTTGCCCGGGCACTGCAACAGCTCAGCGCACCGCAACGCGAAGCCATACAACTGGCCTACTTCGGCGGATACACCCACCTGGAAGTCGCTGAGCTGCTGAAAGTACCGGTGGGAACCGCTAAAACGCGAATACGCGATGGCATGGGCAAGCTTCGAGAACTGATGGGAGTGGCGTAATGGAAAAGCATGAGAACGAGCGGACCGACAGCTTCGCCCTGGAAGCTCTGGGAGACGAGGACCGCGGCAAGCTCGCGCACCAGGACTCAGATGCCGCCCAGGCCCGCCACGAGCTGGATGCTTTGCAGGAAACTGCTGGACTGCTCGGCTTGGCAGCGCAGCCGGTTGCTCCCCCAGCACGGCTCAAGAACGATGTCATGGCAGCTATCCGCGCCACCGAGCAGCTGCCGCCCGTCCAGAACCAGGAGCCTGCCTCGGACAGCTCCCCTGCCAGTGGCTCGACGGCTGGTGCGGAACGTGAATCCGCTGCCCCGGCAACGCCCCCGGCGCCGCAGCCCGGGGCACCGCGTGGCACCCAGCGCTTCTTCGCCTTGGCCGCCGGCGTCCTGCTACTGGCAGCGGCGGCGTTGGGCGGCTTGGCCATCCAGCAGAATTCCGATCAGCGCGAGCTGGAAAGCAAAATGGCAGCCATGGCCGAACATCAGGAAGAGCTCGCCCGGATCCTGGGGGCTCCCGATGCCAAGTCCAAGACGCAGACCTTGGATGACGGGGCAACGATCACGCTGTCCTATTCCGCGGCCGAAGGACTGATGGCGGTTTCCACCTCGGGCATGCCGGAGCTGTCCAGCGACAAAGGGTACGAGCTGTGGCTGATTTCCGCCGACGGCGCAGTCCCGGCAGGAATGCTCACGGGCAGCGATGCCAACGGCATGATCATGGTTTCCGATCCGATGCAGGGGATCACTCATTTCGGGATCACCGTCGAGCCGGCCACCGGCTCCCCCGCCCCGACGACGGATCCCATCATGCTGCAGTCGCTATGAGATCGCAGAAGATCTTGTAGCCGGTTCCAATCTGCTGTGCGTCCCGTTCCGAAAACACTGTGAGTGGTTGTTCCCCTGCATTAGGCAGGGGAACATGGAACGCAACGCATGAGGTGAGTGGCAGTGGGCTTCAAGAACAAGCGCAGCAGCAGGGTTTACGTTTTCCACGCGGTGGCTGGCTTTTGTTCGGCAGCGCTCATGTTTGCCGTCGCCCAGTTGGCCTCGGCATTTTTCAATAGTGCTTCCTCGCCGTTTTTCGCACTGGGGTCTGCCATCATCGATTTGACGCCTCCATGGCTCAAGGACTTCGCCATCGCCACCTTCGGGACCAATGACAAGCTGGCGCTGTTCATTTCCATCGGCGTGGCGGCATCGGTGCTCTCTGCACTGATCGGCCTACTGGCCAAGAGGAGTTTCGCGTTGGCCTGCTCAGCCATCATTGCGTTGGCGCTGGTGCTTGCCAGCGCTGTGGCTGCCCGCGCGTCCACCAGCCTGCTGGATGTTGTCCCTACGGTGCTGGGCGCAGTCGCCGGCATCGGATCTCTTCATTGGCTGGCCCGGTTGGCTACAACCACCGTCCCCGAACCCGACCAGGGCACTGCAACTGCCAGCCCAAGCCGCAGGATATTCTTGCGCGGCGCGGCCCTGTCCTTGGCGGCCGCGGCACTGGCCACCGCGGTGTCCACCTCCGTCTCCGCTACACGCAATATGGCTGTCGCCGCCCGCAACGCCCTGCGCCTGCCAGCGGCCCGGACGAAGGCCAAGGCCCTGCCCGAAGGAGTGCAAATAGAGGAAGCGAACATGCCCCGCTTCATTACTCCCAACCGAGATTTCTACCGCATCGACACCGCGCTGTCGGTGCCGCAGATCGACCCGAACCAGTGGTCCTTGCGCGTGCACGGCATGGTGGAGAATGAATTCACTATGGGCTTCGACGAGCTGCTGGGCGAGGAACTCGTGGAAACCTATCTGACCCTGACCTGCGTATCGAATCCTGTCGGAGGAGATCTGGTAGGCAACGCGAAGTGGCTGGGCTACCCGCTGCGCAAGGTGCTGGCGCGCGCGGTTCCCCAGGCCGGCGCCGATATGGTGCTTTCGACTTCTCATGACGGCTTCAGCGCCTCCACACCGCTCCAAGCCTTGACCGATGACCGGATGGCCTTGCTGGCTATCGGCATGAACGGTGAGCCGCTGCCCTTCGAACATGGATTCCCCGTGCGCATGGTGGTTCCCGGACTCTACGGCTACGTCTCCGCCACGAAATGGGTGGTCGATCTGGAGGTGACGCGTTTCCAGGACAAGGCCGCCTACTGGACTACCCGCGGTTGGTCCGAGCGCGGTCCCATCAAGATGTCCTCCCGCATCGACACGCCTCGGCCCTTCGCCGAGGTCCCTGCAGGGGAAGTTGTCTTGGGCGGAAGTGCTTGGGCGCAGACCCGGGGCATTTCACGCGTGCAGGTGCAGATCGATGACGGCCCCTGGGAGGATGCGCAGCTGGCCGCCGAAGCCTCGCTGGATACCTGGCGGCAGTGGCGCTTCGTGTGGAAGGACGCGGCACCGGGCAGGCATACGGCGTCGGTGCGCGCCTATGATGCGCAGGGCAAGCTGCAGACCGGTGAGAAAGCCAACCCGGTGCCCAATGGTGCCAGCGGTTGGCAGCGCCTGCAATTCACCGTGCAATAGGCACCGCCAGCACCCTACTGGCTGCGCAACGTCCTAATCACTTTTTCAACCCGGCGAGCTCTGGTGTCCTCGCCCCGTGCAGCGTTGATGGGGTCAACGTGTCCGCGTTGTTTGCTGTAGGACAGATTGTTCCATGCCTCAAGCAACACTGGTTCAGCCGAGAGCAGCACCGCTAGCGGTTCCGGGATTTCTACCGTGCGCGGTTCCTCATCCAGTTCTACCTTGACGGTTATTTCGTCTCCGGCATCTTTTTTGGTCTCTGCACGAGTCTGCGCATTAAATCCAATAAGAAATTGTCCACCCATGGATGCGATGGAGTTTCGGAAGGTGTATTCGCCGTCAACCTGCACTGTTACGGGGACCCGTTTTCCTCGCCCAAACCCGTACACGATGTCATCGGGCACAACAATGGCGACGTTTTTACCCGTGGTGGGAATCAGTGAGGTGGTGAATTCTGGCATTTGCTTGCACCTTCGTTCTTCAGCGTTCTTGGGGTTCACGCTAGCCCAAAAACGAGTCCGCGACTAGGGTGTTGTGCCTCGTGGAATTGAGTGAGACTCAGGTGAATTTTTTCGCTTCACGCCGTGTCAGCAAAGATTGAACGACACCAACCCCACCTCCTTCGAACAGCTCCCACTGCGGGCTTCTTCCGGCCCTGAGCATCACCAGTTCGTCGATGGGACCGATAACGGGATCGCCTTGTCCTGATTCGAAGTCTGCGTCACTGGCAGTCATTTTCACCGCTCGATTCACCTTATGACTGCCGAGCATCATACCGGTACGTTCCAGCCGATGGGCTACTTCCACTGCTGCCTCCTGTGGCATCTTATGAACAATCCCTAGTGGCCGGGCGAGATCTTGGAAGTGTACGAGGGTGTCAGTCAGGGTCTCTTTCAAGTTCACCATTGCCGGGCCACGCCTGCAAGTGGCAAATTGCTCGTATTGTTGAAGAATAGCCTTGGCGCCTGCCCTGCCACGTTGTTGCCCATCGCGCAGGGTCATGCCGTTATATCCGTGAATGATCATGGAGGGCATGAGTTTGAGCATTGCTCTGGCATCTAGTTGTGGGGCACTGATCAGGTGCGCGGCAACATCTTGGACGCTCCATCCTTGGCATAGTGATGGTGTGCTCCACTGTTATGGGCTGAGCTCACGAAGTATGTTGTACATTTTAGACGTTCTTCGACGATGACATCCCACATTTTTCGGTCAACATCTTCCCCACCCCAAGTAGTAAGAGTCTCTGACTAAATAGTGAGATATTCTGACTAACATGTCAATAGATCAGTCCGATGAAATGTCCATTGGGACTCTGCTATTTATCGCCCAGCGCGCTTTTGAAGAAGACATCGTCGCGGCCCTGCACGCTTCCGGCTTTGAATTCACGCTGGCGCAGGGGCGACTGGCCGCGCGCATCGCCGAGAACGGCAGTCGGCTCACCGATCTAGCAAGTGCTGCGGGGATCACCAAACAAAGTGCCGCATACCTGGTCAATCAGTTGGAAACCGCAGGCCTGGTATCACGCCACGATGATCCACACGATGCTAGAGCGCAGCTGGTGGTGCTCACCGCGTATGGAAAACAAGCCCAGAAGGAAGCAAGGAAAATCGAAGCCGGCATCGAAGCTAGGTGGCAGAAATTCTTGGGCGAGCCCGAATTCTTGGCTCTCAAAAAACAATTGCTCACCCTGCGCGAGCAGGTCGACCGCCACGATCCGACCCACTAGATCCGAGAGAAAAAAGAAATTCCCCGGAGGCCACCAACAGGTGATCTCCGGGGAATCTGGGGTCGCTACCCCACGAGTCAAAGAAGCTTAGGCTTCTTCATCCTCTTCGTCCTTCTTATAGGGATCCTGGTCTCCGGCGAATTCCTTGCCTTCGCGCAGAGCTGCAACCTCGGCATCCTTCTCGCGGGCCTTGGCCAACAATTCCTCTAGGTGCGAAGCACCCTCAGGGATTTCGTCGGCAACAAAAGCCAGCGTTGGAGTCAGACGAATGGTCAGGTTTCGACCCAGTTCCTTGCGCAGTGCGCCACCGCGCTTTTCAAGTAGCTCGGCAACTTCCTTCTTCATCTGGTCATCGCCAAAGACGGTGTAGTACACGGTAGCGTGCTGCAGGTCGTTGGTGACGCGAGCATCGGTCACGGTGACATTATCGATGCGCTCGTCCTTGATGACATTACGCAGCGACTGGGCCATGAGGACCTGCACGCGCTTGGCTAGGCGTGCGGCGCGGGCTGAATCAGCCATGGTTTTCTCCTAATGGTTCAAAACTCGTGGGCGCTTGACCAAAGCTTATCGGTCAAACGCCCACGAATCAGTGAGTCACACTGCTAACTGCTGGGAAGCAATTAGTCGCGTGGCTTTTCGCGCATCTCGAAGGTCTCGATGATGTCGCCTTCCTTGATGTCGTTGAACGACCCCAGGCCGATACCACATTCGAAGCCTTCGCGGACCTCGGTGACATCGTCCTTTTCGCGGCGCAGCGAGTCAATGGACAGGTTGTCCCCGACCACGTTTCCATCGCGAACCAGGCGTGCCTTGGTGTTGCGCTTGATGGTGCCCGAGCGGATGATCGAACCGGCAATGTTGCCGAACTTCGAGGAACGGAAGACCATGCGGATCTCGGCGGTACCCAGAGCCACTTCTTCGTATTCCGGCTTGAGCATGCCCTTGAGCGCTGCTTCGATGTCGTCGATCGCGGAGTAAATGACCGAGTAGAAGCGCATATCCACGCCTTCTTTATCAGCCAGTTCAGACACGCGCTCGGCTGGGCGAACGTTGAAGCCAATGATGATGGCGTTGTCCACGGTAGCCAGGTTGACGTCGTTCTGGGTGATAGCACCCACGCCGCGGTGGATCACGCGCAGCTGAACATCGTCGCCAACCTCGATCTTCATCAGCGAGTCTTCCAGTGCTTCAACAGCACCCGAAGCGTCACCCTTCAGGATCAGGTTCAAGGTATCGATCTTGCCGTCTGCAACAGCCTTATCGAAGTCTTCCAGCGTGATGCGCTTACGACGCTTAGCCAGCATCGCGTTACGCTCTGCGGTTTCGCGCTTGTCAGCGATCTGACGGGCGGTGCGCTCGTCTTCGGTGATCAAGAATCCGTCACCGGCGCGAGGCACCGAGGACATACCCAAGACCTGAACCGGACGCGATGGCAGTGCCACGTCGAGGTTTTCACCGTTTTCGTTGAACATTGCACGCACACGGCCGTGGGCGGTGCCCACAACCATGGTGTCGCCAACGCACAGGGTACCGGACTGAACCAGAACGGTAACCACGGAACCGCGACCCTTATCCAGGTTCGCTTCAATGGCTACACCACGAGCGGACTTGTCTGGGTTAGCCTTCAGTTCCAGCACGTCGGAGGTCAACAGAACAGCGTCGAGCAACTCGTCGATACCCTGCTTCTGCAGTGCGGATACCTTCACGAACATGGTGTCGCCACCGTATTCTTCAGGAACCAGGCCGTATTCGGTGAGCTGACCCATGACCTTGTCAGGGTTAGCGCCTTCCTTATCCACCTTGTTCACTGCGACGATGATCGGCACGCCAGCTGCCTGTGCGTGGTTCAATGCTTCCACGGTCTGCGGCATGACGCCGTCATCCGCTGCAACAACCAGCACGGCAACGTCGGTAACCTCGGCACCACGAGCACGCATGGCGGTGAACGCCTCGTGACCCGGGGTATCGATGAAGGTCATGGCACGATCGCGACCTTCGTGTGGGTGAACGATCTGGTAAGCACCGATATGCTGGGTGATGCCACCGTGCTCGCCCTCAATCACGTTGGACTGACGGATCGCATCAAGCAGTCGAGTCTTACCGTGGTCAACGTGACCCATGATGGTGATCACTGGTGCGCGTTCTTCGAGAACGTCTTCGCCTTCAGCCTCAAGCTCAGCATCCAGGTCGAGACCGAAGCCTTCGAGCAGCTCCTTGTCCTCATCCTCTGGGGAAACAACCAGAACCTTGTAGCCCAGCTCTTCGCCGAGTACTTCGAAGGTTGCCTCATCCAGTGACTGGGTGGCCGTGGCCATTTCGCCAAGGTGGAACAGAACGGTGACCAGTGCAGCTGGGTTTGCGCCAATCTTGTCGGCGAAGTCAGTGATCGAAGCACCACGACGCAGACGGATCTCGGTGTCGCCGGTACCGCGAGGTACGTTCACACCGCCCAAGCTTGGAACACTCATCTGCTCCAATTCCTGGCGCTTTGCGCGCTTGGACTTGCGCTGCTTGCCGCGACCGGCGCCTCCCTTACCGAAAGCACCGCCAACGCCACCGCGACCGCGTGGTGCACCTGGGCGGAAGCCGCCACCGGTACCGCCACCGTTGCCGCCACCTGGGCGACCGCGTCCGCCGCCACCAGCACCTGGACGTCCGCCACCTGCTGGGGCTGGACGATCGGTGCGGTTAGGCATCATGCGTGGAGTTGCAGTGGTTCCTGCACCGGCACCTGCGCCCGGGCGTGGACCGCCGGCGCCTGCACCAGCTGGACGTGGACCACCCTGGCCGGCCGGGCGTTGACCGCCCTGACCTGCTGGGCGTGGGCTACGCTGGCCGTCACGTGCTGGACGTGGACCGCCCTGACCGTCGCGTGGTGGACGTGGGCCACCCTGACCCTGACCACCTGGGCGTGGACCGCGCTGGCCGTCACGTGGTGGACGTGGGCCACCCTGACCGCCTTCGCCGCGCATACCCTGCTGGGAAGAGAACGGGTTGTTGCCCGGACGTGGGCCGCCTGGGCGTGGAGCGCCCGGACGTGGTGCACGGTTGCCGTCACGGTTCTGGCCGCCACGACGTTCGCCGGAGTCAGAAGAGCGCATGCCCTGCTGCGAGGAGAACGGGTTGTTGCCTGGACGTGGAGCACCTGGCTTTGGACCTGGCTTGCTGCCTGGCTTTGGTGCTGCGCCTGGCAGTGGTGCGCCCGGGGTTGCCTTTGGCGCTGGTGCTGCTGGAGCAGCCGGCGCGGCTGGAGTTGGGGTTGCTGTTGGCTTTGGAGCAGGCTTGGCGCCTGGCTTTGGAGCAGAGCTAGCGCCCGGAGTGGCAGCTGGCTTGGCAGCCGGCTTTGGTGCGCCTGGGGTCGCTGGTTTAGCTGCAGCCGGCTTGGCGGCAGCAGCGTTGTTGGAACCTGGGAAAGCATCGCGCAGCTTGCGCGCTACTGGAGGTTCAACGGTCGAGGATGCTGAGCGAACGAATTCACCCATATCCTGCAATTTGGTTAGTGCTTCTTTTGAAGTGATTCCGAGCTCTTTAGCGAGCTCGTGAACGCGGGGTTTAGCCACATCTCTCCTGTATTGATGTGATCTGCCCAAACCCCAGCTTCAAAGAAAAAATCTTTAATCAGGAGGTCTGGCAAATCAGCTGTGTAATTCGTGAAATTCTTCCGTCGCACGGTGGATCACGCAGAACTGATTGGTCATCGTTGTGCGCTCAACATTGCCGACTCATCGGGTTGCCATCAGATTTCTGACCCGCTTTCATCATGTTTGCCAGATTGCTGGCTTGCTGCCAGCCGATCTTCGTATGCGGTAAATTCCTGTGCTACCTGCGAATCGTCCACTGCAGACCTGAAGGTCCGCGCAAACGCTTTACGCTGCACAGCTTGCCGCACACACTTTTGTGTTGCGTGGGTCCAGGTTCCACGCCCAAAGGCAGAACCTCCTAGATCCAGGCTCACCACTTTCAGTGGTGCACCATCGGTAAGGACCCAACGAAGTAACTCGTTTTTACTGGTGACAGTTCGACAGCCAATGCACGTTCGTTGCTGATGCAGCTTCATGCGAGCGCCGTCGCCACCTTCCCTAGTAAATACGAGCCAACTACTAGTCTAGCGCGTTTGGTGGCCATAGCATGCATGAGTTGTGACTCACACGGCGCTAGGCGACCGCGTCACTAGCTAGTAGTCGGTGCACCACAGGCTTAAAGCTGTGGTTCCTTGCCGCCGGAGGCAGCCAAGATATCGATGCGCCAGCCTGTGAGCTTTGCTGCCAGACGGGCGTTCTGTCCTTCCTTGCCAATGGCCAGGGACAGCTGAGAATCGGGAACTACCACCCGAGCACGTCGTTCTTCTTCGTCCAAGATCTCTACCGAGACCACCTTGGATGGGGAGAGCGCGGCGGCAATGAACTTCGAAGGATCTTCGTTGTAGTCAACGATGTCGATCTTCTCGTCGTTCAACTCGTTCATCACGGCGCGGACACGAGTACCCATTTCACCGATGCATGCGCCCTTGGCATTAACGCCGGGCTTGGTAGCACGTACAGCGATCTTGGTACGGTGACCGGCTTCGCGGGCCAACGCCTCAACAACTACGGTGCCGTCAGCAATTTCTGGTACTTCCATTTCGAACAGCAGGCGCACCATGCCCGGGTGCGAACGCGACAGGGTCACTGCTGGGCCCTTGTTGCCACGCTCGGCCGAAACCACGTAGGCACGCAGACGGTTACCGTGAATGTATTTTTCGCCTGGGGACTGCTCAACTGGAGGCAAAAGTGCTTCCAGGTCGCCGACCTTCACCTGGACCATATGTGCGGAGTAGCCCTGCTGGATGACACCGGAAATCAGGGTGCCAACACGCGCGGAGTACTCGCCAACAACCTGGGCATCTTCGGCTTCGCGCAGACGCTGCATGATGACCTGGCGAGCGGTCGAAGCGGCAATACGGCCAAAACCGTGTGGGGTGTCGTCGAATTCGCCCAACAGCACGCCGGCATTGTCGCGGTCTTCCACCAAGATGGCCACGTGGCCGGTGCTGCGCTCAATGTGCGCGCGGGCGCCAGGCATGGCACCTTCGGTCTTGTTGTAGGCCAGCAGCAGTGCTGACTCGATGGTTGGGATCAGCACATCCATGGGGATGTCGCGGTCTTTTTCCAGAATACGCAGAGCGTTGAGATCGATATCCACGCTTAGCCCTCCAAATCTTCAGAATCAACGGTGTCTAATAGTGCGTCATCGAAGTTCAGTTCTGGATCGACAACAGCTTTACGGATATTTTCAAAAGCATGCAGTTCCGGTTCAAGAACCTTGGTCTTCATGCCTTTTTTGGCTGGCTCGCGGTGTTCGGCGACCAGGACGTCAGCGTCGTTGACTTCAAGCAGGCGTCCGCGCAGCTTGGTTCCGTCGCTGAGGGAGATTTTGACCATGCGGTTGAGAGCTCGCACCCAGTGGCGCTGAGCGGTCAGTGGTCGAGAAAGGCCCGGTGAGCTGACCTCAAGTTCGTATGGATCAGCAGAGGCAAAAGCAACATCTTTATCCAGGGCGTTAGAGATGGTGGTGGTAACTTCACCGAGCTCATCAAGATTCACCGAATCGTGGCCGTCGGCTTTGTCGACAATGACCTGAACGATGATCTGCTTGCCGGACGGGCGTAAAGTCACTTCTTCTAAGAGAAGCCCGTGGGATTCTACTTCCTTGGAAAGCAATGCAGTCAGTCGCTGCGCTTCCTGTTCGGTATCGGCCGGCATTCCGGTCATGGATATCCTCCCACGCTATTCGATGTTGTCCTTTAAGCCTATAGTGCCTTTGGCTCGTTGAGAACTGCCAAACCGTCTCAGGTGAAAGAACTCACGCACTTTTTCTCGCTGAGGTGGCGCGCAACACGGCTATTGCCCGAAAACACCGGTAAATCATGGCATGATCGAATCGCTATGACTGAAAAATCTCCCCACTCCACCAACCGCAAAACGGCTCCCACACGCCGAGCACCAGGTTGGATTGCTCCTACACTGGCCGGGGTTCTTGCGGTGGCAGTGACGTGGGGAATCGGAAGTACCGTATTTCATAACGCGCTGGTCGCTCACGGGCTTCCAGAAGAGGTCAAAGACGCTTCCGCAGACGGACGGGCCTTATTGGTTCATGGGGCCGAGCTGGCCAACTTGGCAACGCGAGCCAACGAACTAGCCGGGCTGGCCCAGGGTGAGGAATCCGAAGCACTGGCGAACCTGGGCACCTCTTTGTCCCAAGGCGCCGCATTGTTGGGAGAACTGCAATTCGCTCAAGAGTCCGCACCGGCCGAACCTTCGGCCTACTCCCCTGAGATCGTAAAATCTTTGTTGCAAGATGTCGCGACTTTTTCCGCTTCCACGCCTTCGCTAGAAAAACCGTCCTTGGAAAGCAACGAGTTGCTCTCGCAAATCGCGTTCCAAACAAACCTTGATGCCAATACTGCATTGGATGCCCTCAAGGAAAAATCATCGCTTGAACTTGCTCTGCCACTGAGTGCTTCAGCGGACAACGAAAACACAGATCCCGTGAGCTGTTTACCGTCGGCTGACCTGCTCGATCCAGCTTCGGAAGTCACTGAGGCAAACGAATTCGAGGCTGTAACTGTAGCCCGTGCACTAGATCGTGGCTACGCCCTTGATTTCGTCCTCCAACTCCAGGCTGCCCGCGGCGCGTCATCGGAGGCCGAAGGCATTGAAGCGCAACGCGCGCAATTGGGAAAGCAGTTGCAAACCCTCCGCGCAGTGGTTGATCCGCAGTGCGGAGATTTGCGACAACCCGCCTATGCCCTGCCCGACAAGGGTTTGGAAAATCTGAAGACAGTGGCCACTGATGCGTACACAGACTTTGACGAGGCATTAGTTCTTGCCGCGGGGAACGCTCAAGGCGAGGCGAGGACGAAAGTTGCCACCTTGGCATTTGACGTACTCAGCGACGATTCTGTTGCTAATCCAAATCATCGCGTATTGGAAACTGGAACCAGTGTGAACCAGTGATAAGCCGCGGAAGAAATTCGCTCTCGAATTTTCGCTGCACCTGTATCACGAACTAATCACAACAGGATTTTTTGTTGCAATGTTCAATGATTCCTTCACCAGAATTATGCATCCACTTATCCATTTGCAGGATAACCAATTACACGCCCTTCAAGGCCCAGCATGAACCACGTCTGAGTGTAATTGTTCAGGTCAAACCAAGTTTTCTCGAACTCCTACTTGCGATTTACTCTAAAGGCAGCCAAATCCAGCCCATATTTATGCCAGTACACTAAACGTTGCAATTACATTAGCGCCTATCTCCCTCTCGCTATTCACTGCCATAACGGCTATGGTGAGGGGAAGAGTCAACGATTAGTGATTAGATCTCAGAATTATCCGGCGCATTATCCGGAGAGAATCAGTCCGAATCATAGCGCTCACAGGGGATCCAGACACTCGTTACAACTTAGTACACAGGAGGATGGATAATGCCAGGTCGATTTGTCCGATCTAAAATAGCGGAACTAGTCAGCGAGATTATTAATTCCAGACAAGGTCGTGCCCAACTCAGCGCCCATGGGTGGATCCAAGGAATGCCCATCGTCATCGCCCAGCCAGATGAACGGCTCAGTGACGTCATCTCTCTGGTCGCTGCGCATCAGCCTCCGGTACTTGTCACCACCATTGACCCAGTGCATGGTCACCTATGGTTCATGCATGTTTCCATTGGCTGCACGGCCTTGCAAGTGGTTGAACCTTTGCCGCAGGAAACCAGTATCGGGGAACTGTACCGCTTGGCATCACGGACGAGTTTTCTAACCTTCCGTATTGACCAGATGTCTTCTAGCTCCGTAGTGCACGCTATTGCCCCACAACAGGTGAAGCACCACGCGGGCTACACAACAGTGGAGGCCTCCAGCGCAAAAACCTTCTAAGGTTGAAACTGCGAAGATTTACTGATCTGCCAAAATCATGTCTGCGCCGAGCTTGATGATGAGCGCGCTGACGACAACAACAAATACGATTCGGATGAAAGCGCTGCCCTTAGAGATGGCCATGCGCGCTCCAAGGTAGCCACCGATCATGTTCATAACGCCCATGGCCAGCCCTAGTCCGATGAGCACGTGGCCAGTAGGAACAAAAAGTAATAGTGCACCAAGGTTCGTGCACAGATTAACGATCTTAGCCTTCGCCGATGACTGCAAGAAGTTGTAACCAAGCACGGTGACCATGGCGATGATCAAGAATGATCCAGTGCCCGGGCCGACCATGCCGTCATAGCCACCAATGATCAAACCTATCATGATGGCCCTGAGGTAATGCTGGTGGCCGGTGTAGCGCAGGCGGGAGAGCTCCCCTGCCTTGGGTTTAAAAATCGTGAATAGCAATACTGCAATCAACGCTGCAATGATGATCGGCTTGATCGCTTCGGACGGTAACACAGTTGCTAGTGCTGCGCCGCCAAAGGCCCCGACTAGCGCCGTCAGCGCCATAGGTATGGCAGTCTTCAAGTCTGGGCTAGTTCGCCGATAATACGTGATGGCACTTGTCGTGGTGCCAAAGATAGACCCCAACTTATTGGTAGCCAGCGCTTGCACCGGCGTGATGCCAGGGAAAAGAAGTAGCGCGGGCAACTGAATCAGTCCTCCGCCGCCAACAACCGCATCGATCCATCCTGCACCCAAGGCTGCTAGCAACAGCAGGACCAAGGGCCAGATTGATACGGGTTCACCGTTGACGGACAGGAATTCCAGAATTTCTTGCACCGCGCTACTCCCCTATTTAGTTATTCTTGTTGCCCTTAGGCAGTCAGTTCAGCAACAACATCTTCGACCTTGACGTCACGACGTTCGCCAGTTGCCCGGTCCTTGACCTCAACTACGCCATCAGCCAAGCCACGGCCAACAACAACGATGGTTGGAATACCAATCAGCTCAGCATCGGAGAACTTCACGCCAGCAGAGAGCTTTGGACGGTCATCCAGGATGACTTCCTGACCAGCTGCTTCAAGTTCTGAAGCCAGCTTCAGTGCGGCTTCAAGAATTTCTTCGCCCTTGCCGGTGACCACAATGTGTACGTCCGCAGGTGCGATCTGCTTAGGCCACGCCAAACCATTCTCATCATGGTAAGCCTCTGCCAAAGCGGCCACGGCTCGGGTGACACCAATACCGTAGGAGCCCATGGTGACAACCTGTAGTTTGCCGTTCTGATCCAGCACCTTCAGATCCAGCGCCTCAGCGTATTTACGGCCGAGCTGGAAGATATGACCCATTTCGATGCCGCGCTCGGTGCGCAATGGACCGGAGCCGTCGGGCGCTGGATCACCTTCGAGCACGTTGACCGCTTCAATCGTGCCGTCGAAGGTGAAGTCGCGACCTGCGACCAGGCCAAAGACGTGCTTGCCCTGTTCGTTGGCGCCGGTGATCCAAGTGCTTCCGGAAACGATCCTTGGATCAACCAGGTAGGTAATGCCACCCTCGGTGGCCTTGCCCAGCAGTTGCTGGTCCAAACCAAGAGCTGGGCCGAGGTAACCGGTCACGATCTCAGGGTGATTCTTGAGGTCTTCCGCGGTAGCCTGTTCCACGGCAACTTCTCCGTTGATGCCCAGCGCTACACCGATGGTTGCTTCGAGACGCTTCTCGTCGACCTGTCGGTCACCTGGTACACCCAGAATCACCAGATGGCGGTTGCCTTCTGGATCAATGATGGCCAGCACCACGTTCTTCAGAGTGTCCTTGGCTTCCCAAGCACGGTCCTGGCGTGGACGCAGTTCATTAGCGGCAGCAACCAAGGAATCAATGGTTGGAGTATTCGGGGTTTCAACAACCTCGAAAGCAGGAGCATCGGTGTAATCGATGTCGTCCGGAACCACAGTAGTGACTGCTTCCACGTTAGCGGCGTACCCGCCTGGCGAACGAACGAAGGTGTCTTCACCAATGGCGGTAGGGTGCAAGAATTCTTCGGACTTCGAGCCACCCATGGCACCTGCCTGTGCGAATACCGGAACAACTTCCAGTCCCAGGCGCTCAAAGATCTTCAGGTAGGCACCGCGGTGAGCCATGTAGGCTTCGTCCAGGCCGGCGTCATCAATGTTGAAGGAGTAGGAATCCTTCATGATGAATTCGCGGCCACGTAGCAGGCCAGCGCGCGGGCGTGCTTCGTCACGGTACTTGTTCTGGATCTGGTAAAGGTAAACCGGTAGATCCTTGTACGAGTTGTACAGGTCCTTGACCAGAAGAGTGAACATTTCCTCGTGGGTCGGTGCCAAGAGGTAGTCGGCCTCTTTGCGGTCTTTCAGACGGAACAGGCCTTCACCGTACTCAGTCCAACGGCCAGTCTGCTCATAGGGTTCACGTGGCAGCAGCGCTGGGAAGTGCACTTCCTGACCACCGATGGCGTTCATTTCCTCACGCACAATAGCTTCAACGCGCGCAAGGACCTTCAAACCCAGCGGCAACCAAGTGTAAATGCCTGGGGCTGCACGGCGGATGTAACCGGCGCGTACCAACAGCTTGTGGCTGGCGACTTCGGCGTCAACCGGATCTTCACGCAAGGTGCGCAAGAAGGTAGTGGAAAGCTTCAAAACCACTCGGGGGCGTCCTATTCCGTCCGTCGGACTCCGAAAGTGTTTTTCGGTGCCGACTAGCTATGCAAAATCAAAAGGGTTTTTGGCCGAAAAGTCGACCAATTCCAATGCTACCGCTTCGGGCCACTTCCCAATAAATTCAAGGGCTGTGAGCTAGCCCGTGTTGCAAAATAGAGCAAGTAAAATTCGGTCGGGAAGATCAACATAATTGATCTTCCCGACCCGATGCGGATTGAAAGCCACACTACCGTGATTTTAGGACTGATGATAGGTCTCGGCGAGCGCGTAAACCGGCGTCTCCAATCCTTCATAACGAGCCTTGAGCTGCAGGCCAAGATACTTTGAGTAGTGCCTTGACTGGTGCAGGTTTCCACCATGGAACCAGAGGTTCTTCACCTTGGTCGGCTTCCACATGTTGCGCAGTTCACCCTGCCATGGACCCGGGTCTTTCGTAGTTTCAGAACCAAGACCCCAGCATTTACCCACAGCGTCAGCAACTTCTTGGGAGATGAGTTTGGCGGCCCAGCCGTTCATCGATCCGTAGCCGGTAGCGTATACCACCGCATCGGCGGGAAGTTCAGTACCATTGGCCAAGACGACAGAATTCTTTGTCAGATGAGAAACTTCGCCTTTGGCCAGCGCGATAGAGCCATCGGCAACCAACTCGCTGGCGCCAATGTTGATGTAGTAGCCGGATCCTCGTCGGAGATACTTCAGGAACAGGCCCGAATCATCATCACCGAAGTCCAGGTCAAATCCCGCATCTTCTAAGGACTTGTAGAAGTCTGCATCAAGTTCTCGAATCTTGGCGAAGGCTGGTTTGTGGAATTCTGGCAAAACTTTGTATGGGATCGAAGCGAAAATCAGATCTGCCTTGTTGTGGTCGATGCCAGCGGCCAAGGCCTCCTCTGAGTACAGCCCACCCAGTACGTGTTTCATCAGCGATTCTGACTTCACGATATGAGTACTAGAACGCTGAATCATCGTTGGGTTGGCGCCGTTCTGCACCAAGTCCGCACAGATATCGTGGGCAGAGTTATTGGCGCCAATCACCACTACCTTTTTCCCGGCATAGTGTTCCCCGCCAGGGTGAGTCGACGAGTGGTTTTGTTCGCCCTCAAAAATGTCGGCACCTGGATACTTCGGAATATTCGGAATACCTGACATTCCAGTGGCCAGCACTAATTGGGTCGGATGCAAAGTCAACGGCACGCCATCACGAACCACTTCAACAATCCACCCCTCACCGTCTGGGTCTTGGCGTGCGCTGGTGGCTTCGGTCAAGGACCAATAGTCCAACTCCATGAGTTTCGTGTAGCTTTCCAGCCAGTCGCCCATCTTGTCTTTTGGTGTGAAAACTGGCCAGTGATCAGGGAACTCGATATATGGCATGTGGTCGTACCAGACCGGGTCATGCAACGCTAGGGAGTGATAGCGTGAGCGCCATTGGTCTCCGGGACGGGGATGCTTGTCAATCACGAGCGTTGGCACGCCCATGCGCTTGAGCCGCGCAGCGAGTCCGATGCCACCCTGGCCTCCACCGATGATCAGGGTATACGGCTGTTCGGTGATGCCTAGGGACTGCTGTTGTGCCACGCGACGGTCCAACCAATTTTCTTTGCTCATTGATGAGCCGTGTTCAGCGCCCAATTCACGCAGCCTTCCCGCCGGTTCAGGGAATTCACGCAGTGACTGTGCAGTGCTGAGTATTGTCCAGCACAGTCCGTCACGGAGGCGAAAGAGCCCCAGACCATGAATCGCGTCGTTCTCGAAGGTGTACCAAGCCTCGATAACTCCGTCGACTTCATTGGCGCTGGTGACGTTGATGTTACGTGGCCATGCTCCACGGTCCACGCCAAGGAGCATGTTGCCAATGTGTTCCCGCCCCTCACTGGTGTGCAGGTTCCATGTCAGCGCGGTGAGGTCACGCCAGAAAGATTCTTCCCCAAATAGTTGCATGGCGCTTGGGATATCCCCTTCGCTCAGCGCCTGCTCTAGGGCTTCGCTCCATTGCTGGGCTTGAGTCAGTGCTTCATTGCTTGACATAATCATCACTTCATTTCATCGGAAGTCCTGAAAATGCGGTTTCGATGGCCGCCGTGAAATAAGAATATGACGTGGATCACAAAATAAAACCGTTGCAAAAGGTTGCAGCGGTGAACGCTAGATCGCGGCCTAATTGCCCCGGAATACTGGGACGACGAGTCGATATGGTCGCGATGCAATCATTCCAGGTAACTTGGAACGCAGGCGTGAAAGTTCAGCGCGAATTGTCACCTGTGGAGTCATTGCAGGCCAAAGTGTTCTCAGTTCATCGGTCGTGAGTCCCGCTGGATGCTCAACCAGTAGCTCAAGAATCTGCCAATGCTTTTCGCTCAATGCGATCTGCGTGGTTTCGCCAGCAGAGTGCACCATGATCTGACGCAAGGAACCGGAGGTTACCTCCAATTTCAGGTGCTCATGAGTTCTCGTGAGGATCCAACCACCAGAGACTTGCCGAACATTCAAGGAACCGAAGCCACTAATCCATGAGCGACCTTCTTCTAGGCCCACAGGCAGGCTGATTCGCTCGCTCACGCTGAACCCTCGACTGGCAGCCACCGATCCTTGTGAATCCACTAAAATGAACTCTTCTTCTGGTAGTTGGTTCGTCAGTTCCAAGCGTTGCATCCTCAACGCATGATTAGCGCGTAGGTGTGTTTCGGCTTCACGGGCCACTGATGAGACCAGCGCAAGAGAATGAGGGTGGGCTGTTCTAAAGGACCCGGCCAAAGTGATTGCCCCGATCAAGGAAGCAGTCGCCGGATTAATGACTGGAGCGGAGGTACATACCCACGAATGTTGTTCTTCACGAGCGTGTTCGGGGCCGAAGATTTGCACCGGGACTTTCTCAGCCATCGCCGCGCCAATTCCGTTAGTTCCAACGTCATTTTCCCGCCAGCGCGCGCCAGTCACGAAACCTATGCCATCGCTTCGACGCCGAACAGTTGAAGGTCCCAGAACCCACAAAACGTATCCTTGTGCATCAGATATGACTAACTGGTTACCTGCTTGAGTTGCCAAGGACAATAGCCGATCCTTGAACAATTCGACGAGGTTGCTCAGTTCCTGATTCGACTCACGCAATTCTCGTACGGAGGACGCGTCAAGTGGGACGATGTCTTTTTCCAAAGCACCTGCACGAGACCAAGACCGAGCTACAACAGGACGAACCACAGTGGGAATACGAGTTCCTTGCGCCCAACTTTGATGTAGCGCTTTGAGACTACGCGCCTTGGCCGAGGGATCTTCCCCCGCGGTCAAAGCGGCCTGAATCAATGCCTCGGGGCCACGGTACTCCACAGTCATTTACTGAGGATGCCATGCTTCGTGTCGAGTTGGGAACCCTTCATCAAACTTTTAAATATTGATGGCTCTCCACCGGCCCGCAATTCGGGTCGGAGAAGAGCCAGCAGCGCTGCCAGAATTTACTTGGCGGCAGACTTGACCTCAGCAACAGCCTTGTTCAGTTCTTCAATGAGCTGATCGATGACTTCGCCTTCAGCTTTTTCTTCAGTTCCACCGGTGTAGGCAACCACCACAGCGTTAGAACCTACCAGCCCCTGGACCTGGTACGACCCACCAGGAACATCAGTTCCGTTCACGGTCATGCTGGTCTGGGTAGCGACGGTCGAATCAGCGTCGGAGCTCGCGTCCAGGATCTTGGCTGATGCAGAGATTTCCTGTCCTGACATCGACATCGAGAATTTGTCGCAGCCTTGCAGGTCCTTCTTTTCGATCGCAGTTTTGGCCTGCTCAAGCTTTGCCGAATCTTCGTATCCGACAACCGAGTAGGTTGTCGTTTCTAGGCTGTCACCCGGCACGACTGCTACTGCCATGTTGGTACCGTCGAGGTCCTCAGTCCCCTGCTGCGTGACTAGCTCGGCGCACTTTTCAGGCTTGATTTCCATCTGCTCAAGAACCTTCTTCGACTCAGGCAGCGATGCCTTAATCGCGTCGCCGTCGAGAACCTGCGCCTTGGAGTCATCACCGACCAACGACTTCACTACCGAAGCGGCCTGCTCCGCCGTGAGAGCCGGGGTTCCCGTGGACTGTTCTTGTGCAGCACCCGAATTCTCGGAAGTGCCAGCGGTTTCATTTCCGGAACTGCCACAACCGCTCAGGGCCAGTGCGGCTGCGATGGGCAGTACCCAAAAAGCTTGCTTCTTCATGATGTAATCCTCAGATCGGTGATGAAAGACTAATCTAGTATTACACAACACGTTCGAAATAAAAGCTCATACGAAAACTATTGCGCCGATTTGATTTCGTCAAACGCTTTATCCGTAAGCTCCACCGCCTGAGCTGCCAATTCGGCAGGTTCCAGTGAGCCGGTCTGCAAGGTGACTAATACGAAGTTGTTTCCATCCAGTGCTTGCACCGCCACAGAGCTTAAGTTTTGCCCGCCGCCCGCGTCCATGATGGTGGACATAGTCAATGACTTTTCAGCTTTGACATCCAATGGCAAGATCTGGCGCTGCGCTTTAATATCCGTATCACCTTGCGCTATGGTGACCGTCTCGCACCCGTCAAGGTCATCAAGCCCTAAGGCATCCTGAACTTTCTTTCGAGTGCCTTCATCAGTCAATGAGAAAATTTGCACTACTTTACCTATTTGGTCAGAACTACTCGTCGAGGTGGCCGCGACCGAGCCAGTCAGGTCAGAAACCGTGTACTTTTGGTTCAATTCGGCACACTTCTCGGGTTTGATCCCTTGGGGCAACTGCGCATCTTTCGCAGCGGTGAGTTGAGGTTGCATCTGCTCATTGTTGATGACCTGCACTGAGGGTTCTCCCTCGAGCAAATTCGCAGCGATGCTTTCCACTTGTTCCGCCGAAAGGGTATTTCCAGTGGTTTGCTCGGCGGTTCCACTTTGGTTCTGTGACACATTCTCAGACTCAGAAGAAGTTGGAACTGGATCGGTCGTTTGTGCAGAGCAGCCAGCTAGCGCCAGCGATGCCATCAACGGCAACGCCAAAAGAAGTGGACGCTTGGTCATGAAGGTTTCCTTAATTGTCGCTGAAGCAGATAGCCGAGAATCAGACCGCAAATCTAACCATTCAACTTGTTGAATAGCTCATCGATCTTCGCTGTGGCCTCTTTGACTTGTTCCTGCGTTTGTCCGTTTGATGTGGTTCCTTGAACACTTACCAACACGTTTGAACTGGCGGATCGTGTCACAAGTTGTTGTTGTGTCGTTTTCCCATCACTACTAGTGACAACATAGCTTTCGTTCTTGTCAGCTACCGAGTCCATTGGCTGTTTGGCAAGGTGGTAAGCCCGTGATTCGTTGCCCGTAGTCACTGAATAACGGGAGCATTGGTCGTTGGCCGAAGCCTTGGCATCCCATTGTTTGTCTAAAAGTTGCGAGTCTTTGTATATAGCGACGGTGATGTAATTGTTCTGAGACTCAACGGCACCCATAGTGGAGTTTTGTAGCTGGTCCGCCACCGGTTCAGCAAAGGTAACTCCACATTTGCTCGGGTTGACCTTCGCATTTTCAAGCCATTCTTGAGCTTTCGGGATGGTGGAGCGCAGCTTCTTATCGCTGATGACCTTGGCGCTCGCATCCTCCTGTGAAAAATCTTCAAGAATTTTTTGCAGCTGGTCTGCTGAGACGTTCACCTGCGACGCTGACGTTGGTTCAGGTGCAGGTTCGTCAGCGCTGCAGCCTGCCAAACTCGCTGCGCCGAGGCAAAATACAGCAGCTAGATACAACCTGGAAGCATTGCCTTGAGCCACAAAATTTCCTATCCCGTTTGGCTTTACTCTCTTGAGTCTAAGAGATCAACGGAGACAGCGATAAGATTACGACCTACGAGTTGCGGATAACTTGTCATAATCAGGTCGTGTAGTACCGACAGTTTCACTCGTACTTACGCTGAACGAAAGGTTACCCAAACTTCCAATAGCCAGTGAACTGAATATTTTCTTTGTTCACTGCGTAGTCTTGAACCAGTACTTTGCGTAGCCCCGCGGCCCAATGGGCTTCGCCTGCAATCCAAATGAACGACGACTCATGCTCAGTCCGACCGCCCAGCCTGCTGGCCTCAATCAGTCGATCCGGTGGCGTCTGAATGTCGAGGAAAGTAAGTCCCCTCCGAGGGGAGCTTTTCAAAGTTCCCTTTGCGAATTGAGCATCAACAAGGACAGTGTGTCCTGGAGTCTCACGGGCTTCACTATGAAATCTGCTCACCGCGGGCAACGCACTTGGATCCGCAAACAAATATGTGGCTGATGCTTCGGCATACCCTTTGCACATTCGCGGCGGTATACACCAAAGCCTTTGGTTTGGTCTCGCATTCTGTGCCCATCGTGTGGCCACGCCGTGTTGGTGAACCAAAAAATCGACAGTCACCAGATGATTTTTGGTATCTACGCAACGAACAGAATACTCACGCGTGGCGTAGTCATGCACTCCGTCCGGCTCAGTTGGTTTTGCTCCAGTGCTAAGAACTAGGGGAAAACATAAGACCAATACGTCATCGAATCCATGGGATTCGATCTCCTCAGATCCATAATCAAAGTCGATTCGAACAAACTGGTCATGGATTCTGCGCACCGAATGCACCCGAAGCTGTTGCCATCGTTTCTCGTGACGGTGCTGATCGCGCAACTTGGTCCGTCGTCGCTCTTGGATTTCAGACACTGACCCTCCCCAGCTTGAACAGCACCCAGAGGAAGAAGCCACCACCAAAAACGATCGTCACCACGCCAACGGGCAGTACAACGGGCAGCATGTACTGGGCCGCGAGGTCGCTGAGCATCAGTAAGATTCCTCCGCCCAGCGCACAAACCAGTAGGTTTCGTGAGCCGGTCATCGATTGGCTGATATGCGGTGCTACCAAGGCAATAAAGCCAATGGGACCCGCACAGAGCACAGCTAGGGCTGCCCAAATGGCGGCAACGGCGAAGAGCAGTGCACGGACTTTCCCCACCGATACCCCAAGCGCTGAGGCAAGGTCATCGCCCATCTGAAGCATTCGAAGTTCTCTGTCGAAACCACAATGAACCACGATGAGAAGTACTACGCCGGCGCTCAGCCATGGAACTTCTTCCCAGCCTCGACCTTGCAAGGACCCGACCAACCACGTCTGTGCAATTTGTGCTGACGGGACAAAGACTTGAGTCAGCAGGTAGTTGATCAGTGCCGTCGACAAAGCCGCTAACCCAACACCCAACAGGATCAGTTTTGTTCCGCTCAAGCGAAAAACACGCACTGCGACCAGCAATGCTACCGAGACACAAGCAGCTCCGATGAGCGCGCCACCTGATGCATCAGCCAACGATCCACCAAAAATGAGGATCATCAAGCAACCGCCTAGGGACGCACCATTGGTGATACCAATGATGTCCGGACTCGCTAAGGGATTGCGTAGTAGTTGTTGCAAAAGGCCGCCACTGGCAGCCAGCATCATCCCTGCCATTAATGCGACCAAAGCCCGTGGAATACGGCGTTGCATGATGAAAAATTCTGTTAGTGGTGCCGGCGGATTACCCAGCAAAGTATTGCCGAAGTCAGCCAGACTCACGCGATATTCCCCAAAGAACGCTGATCCAGCCACCAGAACCAACGAAACTACACCAAGTAATGGCAGCCATTTGGCACTTTTGTCCACGCGACTATTTTTCATGAAAGCTTCTTCGTACTAGGGCGCAAGATCAGCACAATAAGCATGACCGAGCCGATGATTGCGGTCATGATCCCCACTTGGACTTCGGCGCCATTGCCCACTAGCCGGCCGGCAATATCGCATAGCAGTAGTAGCACAGGCGCGAGTAACGCAGAGAAACGTATGACCTGTTTCGTGTTGTTCCCATATACAAGTCTGACTAAGTGTGGGACCGCGAATCCGACAAACGCGACCGGTCCTGCCAGCGCTGTTGCAGGTCCACACAGCAGTGCAACCACGATCAATGCACTAGCTCGGCTCCAAGATGCCGATGCTCCTAGCGCGTTTGAGCTTTCATCGCCAAGGTCGAGAATATTCAGTCGCTGCCCAATAAGCCATGCGAGCAGGGTTCCAAACAAAATTATTGGCCCCACCCACAGCGCTGCTTCAATTGGTCTGGCGGTCAAAGAACCTACCTGCCAAAAACGGAACTGATCTAGCAAATGTTCATCTGAGAGGATCAGCATCTGTGTGATTCCTGCAAGAACAGCGGAGAACGCGACACCACAGAGGGTGATGCGCACCGCAGAATCTCGGAAGCTAGGCATGGAAGCGCAAGCAAATAAGAACAAAGCCGCTATGGCTGCACCGCCCAATGAAAAAGCGATGCTTGCCAACATTTCTGCCGAGCCAAGCACCAGTATGCCAATGGCTACACCGAGCGCCGCACCTGCATTGATGCCTAAAATTCCTGGGTCAGCAATCGGGTTCCGGATCACGCTTTGCATGATTGCCCCGCTGGCTCCTAAAGCGAGGCCGACGAGCACTCCATTGATACTGCGTGCTAAGCGAAGTCCAAAGACTATCTGCTGATCCCCCGTACTTGCTGTGCCGTTGATGACTTGCAACAGATCTGAAATCGATAGGGATTTAGACCCCAAACAAAGGCTCAGCAGGAAAACTACGGTCAAAGCGAGCACGGTGCACAGATAGCCTGCCGTCAACGAAAGCGTCTTAGGTTTCTCGGTGTTGGCCTTGCCTGCTTGGCTTACGTTCAATTGTGACGCTACTGCATCGTGATTCACTCGATGTGCATTTCTTGTATTAGGGTTGTCTTACTCACTCTCAAATAATAAGGGAATATCCTTGATTACTAAAAGAATCCGCAATGTCGCGGCATTGACAGCTCTTTCGCTCGCCAGCATTGTTGCGCTCAGTGGTTGCGCTAGTTCCGCAACGACTGCGACCCCTTCTTCTTCCGCCAATGACTCCGCCCCTTACACGGTGGAACACGCCATGGGAACGACGAAGATCGATGGTAAACCCGAACGTATCGTGGTCATCGACTCCCCACATCTTGATGCACTGGCCGCCTTGGATATCGTCCCCGTTGGCGCCACAGAATCAGGAGCCTCGCAAGGTTTTCCTGAATATTTGGATCTGCCAGAAGGACAGACTACGAGTGTTGGATTGACCATGGAACCTTCCGTGGATGAGATCGCCAATCTGAAGCCCGACTTGATCATTGGCGCGAAGGTACGTCACGAAGCGATCTACGATGAACTCTCCAACATTGCCCCTACTGTGTTCTCTGAGGATTCGGGAACTAACTGGCAAGAGCAAGCTCGCATTACCGCTGCTGCCGTGGGAGAGAGCGAAAAAATGGAAGGCTTGATCAGCACATTGGATGAGCGCGCGGCCAAAGTCGGAGAAGAAGTCGACGCAAAGAACACTAGTGTCTCCATCGTGCGCTTCCGCCCCGATAACTTCAGGCTTTACGGTCCGGATTCTTTCTCAGGTTCAATCTTGAAGAGCGTCGGTTTTGATCTGGGATCTGAAGGCTGGAATGAGTATTCGATGAAGGAATTGAGTCCTGAACAATACGAACAGATCGACGGGGACGTAGTTTTCTTCACCAATCCAGGCGGGGATCCAAAGGCAACTACGATGGAAAAAGTCACCGGGCTCTGGTCTTCCCTTGATTCCGTGAAGAACTCCAAAGTGCACGAAGTCGCCGATGAAACTTGGATGGTTGGCATTGGCGTGGTTGGTGCTAACAAGATCTTGGACGACGTAGAAACGCTACTGTCGAACTAAAATAGTGAAAATACACGTGTGGGGCGGGACCAAGTCATTTGGTCCCGCCCCACACGTGTATTCTGACTTCTTTACTTAGAACATGATTTTTAGAACAAGATCGTCGCGAAAGTTCCAACCTGTTCAAAACCAATTCGCTCATAGGTTTTCACCGCGGCAACGTTAAAATCATTCACGTACAAGCTGACAACCGGAGCAAATTGCAAAGCGTAGTCAACCGTGCTGCTCATGTACCCGGCAGCCAGTCCAAGACCCCGATACTTTGGATTGACCCAAACACCCTGAATCTGAACAACTTCTTCGGTCACGGTACCCAAATCAGCTTTGAAAATGACTTCGCCGTTTTCGTCGCAGTCAATCACAGTGTGTGCATCACGGATCAACTGTCGAACTCGGCTACGGTAAAAACTTCCACCATTTTCCAAAGGAGAGTATCCAAGCTCTTCTTCAAACATGGCCGCACTAGCTGGAAGTACCAAGTCGAATTCGTGAAGTCGTGCCGGACGAAGCCTGTTGCGCGCAATGCCCGTCGGCTGGTGCGAAATCGTTAACAGCGGCTGGTTCCCGCGCACGTCAAAAATTGCTTGTGGTCCCTCGCGCAGCACTTCATGCATGGCTAGGACTGACTGTGCTGGCCCAAAAACCGAGGCGAATCGTTGCCGTGATTCTAGGGCATGCTGCGCAAAATTCGTCGCTTCGTCCTCGGACATGAGGGTGGGCGCCACATTCGCGCCCACCCAGCATGCCGATTCAAGGCCAGCTTCACCGTCGATCCCCGCAATATGGGCAAACCCATCTGGCGCGGCCGATCGGTGCAGATTCACCTGAGAACGGGTGAAAATATTGGCGACAGGGTCACGGTCGAGCAACTCGATCAGAGCCGTCGTATCGCGACGACTCAAAGTCCGTGGCACCCCTTTGTCGCTTCGTCGGCTATCTTTAGCTGACGGAGACCACGGGAGAACCCGAGGCAGGATTCTCGTCATCGGTCAGTCCCATTTCCTCAGCCAAACGGTTAGCTTCTTCGATCAGCGTCTCAACAATCTGATCTTCTGGCACCGTCTTGATCACTTCGCCCTTGACGAAGATCTGTCCCTTACCGTTGCCAGAGGCCACACCGAGATCAGCGTCGCGAGCCTCGCCTGGGCCGTTAACTACACAGCCCATGACAGCCACACGCAGTGGAGCCTTCATTCCTTCAAGGCCCTCGGTGACCTGTTCTGCCAAGGTGTAAACATCCACCTGTGCGCGACCACACGAAGGGCAAGAAACGATGTCCAGCTTACGCGGACGCAGGTTCAGCGATTCAAGAATCTGGTTGCCGACCTTGACCTCTTCAACTGGAGGTGCCGAAAGCGAGACACGAATGGTGTCGCCAATGCCCTGCGAAAGTAGGGCACCAAAGGCGGTGGCAGACTTGATGGTTCCCTGGAAAGCTGGACCGGCTTCGGTGACACCCAGGTGCAAAGGCCAGTCGCCACGTTCTGCCAGCAGTTCGTAGGCACGAACCATGACTACTGGGTCATTGTGCTTGACCGAAATCTTAAAGTCATGGAAGCCGTGTTCTTCGAACAACGATGCTTCCCAGACAGCCGATTCAACCAAAGCCTCTGGCGTTGCCTTACCGTACTTCTTCAGCAAACGGCGGTCCAAGGATCCGGCATTCACACCGATGCGAATGGAGGTTCCGTGGTCCTTGGCTGCCTGGGCAATTTCCTTGACCTGATCATCGAACTGGCGGATGTTGCCAGGGTTCACACGCACCGCGCCGCAGCCGGCTTCGATGGCAGCAAAGACGTACTTCGGCTGGAAATGAATATCTGCAATCACTGGGATCTGCGACTTCATCGCAATGATCTTCAGTGCATCCGCGTCCTTGTCGGTAGGGCAAGCGACGCGCACGATGTCACAACCAGCAGCGGTCAACTCAGCAATTTGCTGTAGCGTCGCGTTGATGTCATGAGTTTTGGTGGTGGTCATCGACTGGACCGAAATCGGCGAATCAGAACCGACCCCGACAGACCCAACTTGGAATTGGCGGGTCTTACGACGTGGTGTGAGTACCGGCGGTGGACCTGCCGGCATACCTAGGCTGACCGAAGTCAATGGACGCCTCCGAGTAAGTTGTGGGTAAATCTCTTAGTCCAAGTATGTCACCGTATCGCGGTGAGCGGGTACTCATGCGAGAAAGGCCACGGGGTCACCGTGGCCTTTCTCGCAATTTCAAAGCTATTGAGCTGATAACTGCTTAGTTAGCTTCAGCGATTTCCTTGATGCTATTGAGCACCGAGGTAACCTGCTCAACAATCTCAGCGTCATCCTTTGGGTGTAATTCAGCGAAGCGAACAACCGAGTTAGGGATTGCGAGCTTGACGTTTTCCAGAACGTTAGCGCCAGCGATATTCAGTGCCTTACGTGCTTCATCCTGAGCCCAAACGCCACCGTACTGTCCAAACGCGGTGCCAACGACCACGGTTGGCATACCCGAAACAACACCTGCACCGAATGGGCGGGACAGCCAGTCAATGGCATTCTTCAGAACCGCTGGCATGGTGCCGTTGTATTCAGGGGTCACCAGCATCAGAGCGTCGGCATCTGCAGCTGCGTTCCGAAGTGCCTGAGCAGCCGCTGGAACCCCGCCCTCAACGTCAGTGTCTTCGTTGTAGAAAGGAATGTTTTCCAGGCCGCTGAAAACAGCTACCTCCACACCTTCGGGTGCATTGTGCGAACTAGCTTCTGCCAGCTGCTGGTTGGTTGAACCATTACGCAGCGATCCAACGAGGGTGAGGACCTTGGTAGCCATGGGCAAACTCCTAAAATAGAAAATAAAAACAAGCTGACGCTTCATCTATTTTCAACTATCGACGATCATCGTCAATTCCCGGAAGATTCGTGACTTGAATCACTTAACCTGAGTACATCTAATCTTGGGTAGGTTTTCTGCGAAGCTCTTTGGTCATGGACCTGTTGGATTTGGCGTTGAGCCGTCTTCGCTGGGACCCCTTTGTCGGTTTGGTGGCCTTTCGCCGCGGCGCATCGGGAGCCAACGCGTGATTGATCAGCCGCGCCATCTTCTCCATGGCTAGTTGACGGTTGCGCCATTGGGATCGCTCTTCCGATGACCTCACCACAAGTGCACCTGCAATGAGCCTGGAACCTAACTTCTCTAACAACCTTTGTCGTTGCCAAGCCGATAGCGAGCGGGATGCACTCACACCCCATGACAACTCGGCCTTCGAGTCGGAGGTATTCACATGTTGACCACCGGGACCAGCAGATCGGCTGAAGTTCCATGTGAGCTCAGCTGAAGGGATGAGAAGGCTCTCGTTGACACGCAAATCCATAATTTCGCCTCCAACTCCTATGGTTTCAGGGTGTGCATCCACCGAACTGTTAAATTACTAAGCTCCCGCATTCTATGAAAGAAATGCGGGAGCCTATCTCGCTGTTGTCCTAGGCTGCGAATTCCTGCAGCAGTCCGATGACTGGGTTCCACTCGGAGACGGTGGTTTGGGCGATCACACCAACCTTTTTGAATGGGTCATTGGCCAGTACTTCGTTCAGCGCTGCCTCGGACTCAGCAGCCAGGATTAGTAACGCACCATCGGTTGCAGGGGTCGGTCCTGATGCCAAAACTCGCACTGGCCCCTCATTAACAAAACCGATGAGGTATTCGCGGTGCGCCGGACGGTGTTCATTACGCAGTTCTACAGAGTCGTCAGCGTAGACGTATTCAACAGCAAAAACAGTCATAGCTACAGCATATTTCTCTTGGCTCAGAACAACTGTATTGGCTTAAAAATGTCTGCGTATATTAAGAGACCACCCATCACCAACATGGCCACCACAACAACATAGGTCAGTGGCAACAATTTGACGGTGTCCACCGGCTTGATGTTTTTCAGGTTAAAGATTCGGGCGAACATTCGCTTGATGCCGTCATAAAGCGCGCCAACCACGTGTCCACCATCTAGCGGCAACAACGGGATCAGGTTGAAGGCGAATAACGCGAGGTTCAGTCCACCAACCAAAGACAGCAAGGTCGCAAACTTATCGCTGACAGAAATTGAGTCCTCGGCGCTGATTTCACCAGCAATTCGCCCGACCCCAACAATGGAGACTGGACCATTCGGATCACGCTGACCGTCGCCAAACGCGGCCTGGGCAACATCCACCATGCGCTGCGGCAGATGCAAGATGACGTTTCCAATCGTGAGCAGCTGGTTTCCGATCACTCCCGGCACAGCGCTCAGTGGCTGCGTCAGATCCTCTTGCAAGGAGCTCATCCCCACAAAGCCAACCTTGGTCATGATGTAGTTACCTTGATCGTCGGTAAGCACATAACCGTTGTCGTCGGTGGCCGGCCGGTCGGTGAGATACGGGGTCAATGTGGTCGTGTGGTTTTGGCCGTCCCGCTGGTAATCGAGGGTGATCGATTGCCCTGGATTCACCCGAATAACATCGGTAAGCTTGTTCCACTCGCCCTGTTCCACGGCAGCGCCATTAACTGCAGTAATGGTGTCGCCAGGTCGAAGCCCCGCTTCATAGGCTGGGGCGGGAACGTCTTTGTCGGTGCACTCCGTTTGATTAGCGTTCTCTGCAGTGGCGATGCACTGATACACCTCAGAGATCGTCGTTGTCGGAGTGGCTTGCCCGAAACTGGTCAGAACAATGGCAATGACGACAAAACCGATCACCAAGTTCATGAACGGACCACCGAGCATGATGATCACGCGCTTATAGACCGGTAACTGGTAGAACAGGCGACCTTCATCGCTCGGCAAGACATTCTCATTTGCTTGAGACCGAGCATCATCGACCATTTGCCCGAAAACTTTTTGGAACAGGCCAGGTTTCTTGGCCGGCTTTTCGTCTTCGGTTTCTGGCCGTGGCGGGTACATGCCAACCATCGAAATGTAGCCACCCAGGGGTAGCGCCTTGATTCCGTACTGAGTTTCCCCTCGTTTAAATGAAACGAGGGTTTTGCCGAAGCCGATCATGTATTGCGGCACACGCAGCTTAAAAAGCTTCGCTGGTACGAGGTGACCTATTTCGTGCAGTGCAATAGATAGACCAACAGCAACAACCATAAAGAAGATGCCGGCAATGAAAAGGATGACGCTCATGCTTAGGCTCCCAGAATCTTCGCAGCGTGCGCTCTGGCCCAATGGTCCGTTTCCAGAACGGTTTCTACACTGAGTTCAGCGTTCACCGGCGTGTAGTCATCGAGGACGTGCTCGATGGTCTCGACGATGTCGGTGAATCGAATCTTGCCTTCATGGAAGGCATCCACGGCGACTTCATTTGAAGCGTTGTAGACAGCCATGTGTGTCCCGGAAGCAGCTGCTGCTTGCTTCGCTAGCTTCACTGCGAAGAACACTTCTTCATCCAATGGTTCAAAGGTCCAGCTGGCTGACTTTGAGAAATCACAGGCGTTGGCGGCACCGGCAACACGATGCGGCCAGTTGATTCCCAAGGCAATGGGCAATCGCATATCCGGCGGTGAGGCCTGGGCGATCACCGAACCATCAATGAACTCGACCATGGAGTGAATGATCGATTGGCGGTGCACCACAGGTTCGATTCTTTCCAATGGCACATCAAAAAGCAGATGAGCTTCGATGACTTCCAAAGCCTTATTGACCATGGTTGCCGAGTTCGTCGTCACCATGCGCCCCATATCCCAGGTGGGGTGTGCCAACGCCTGTGCTGGTGTCACTTCGCGCAACTGGTCATAGGTGTATCCAAAGAATGGGCCACCCGAAGCAGTCACCAGCAACTTGGAAACTTCTTCTGGCGCGCCTGAACGCAAAGCCTGGGCCAAAGCCGAATGTTCAGAATCAACAGGGGAAATCTGTCCTGGAGCGGCAATCTGCTTGACCACCTGTCCACCGATAATCAGGGATTCTTTATTCGCCAAGGCCAACAGGTGCCCAGCTTCTAGAGCTGCAATGGTCGGAGCCAGTCCGATAGCACCGGTAATGCCGTTAAGAACTACGTCTGCTTCGCTGAAAGCAGCGACCGTAGTTGCCGCGTGCTCCCCCGCGACGAGTTCAGGTTCGTATCCACTAACCGAAGCCTGGCTCGCAGCATCTTTGATCGCTGACGCGAGGTCATCGACAGAGCCTCCGGCGAATCCAACCAAAGCAGGGCGGTATTCAACAGCCTGTCGGGCAAGCAATTCCACGTTGTATCCGCCCGAAAGAGCAGCCACCGAGAATTTGTCCGAGGCTTTTGAAATGACGTCTAAGCCTTGGGTACCAATTGATCCGGTGGAACCAATCAGGGATACCCGGCGTGGGTGTCCGGTTGGCGTAAAAGTTTTTTGGGAGCTCACCCATCCATTATGGTTCTTCTAACTGTGAGCACCCAAAGTGCGCCACGCCCTGTGCAATACGTGGCGCACCACGAGGAAATAACTACAGGCCAAGACTGCGCGCAATCAACATCTGTTGCACCTGGGTAGTTCCTTCACCGATTTCTAGGATCTTGGAGTCGCGGTAGTGGCGGGCAACCAACGATTCATTCATGAAGCCATAGCCACCAAAGATTTGCGTCGCGTCACGAGCATTGTCCATGGCTGCCTCGCTGGCGATCAGCTTGGCGTGGGCGGCTTCAATTTTGAAGTCTTTACCTGCCAGCATTTTTGCTGCCGCTGCGTAGTAAGCCAAACGAGCTGTATGCGCCCGTGAGGCCATGCGAGCGATCATGAACGAGACGCCCTGATTCTTGCCGATGGCAGTGCCAAAGGTTGTGCGCGTCTTGGCGTACTTAACCGCCTCATCGAGGCAGCCTTGCGCGGCGCCCGTGGCCAACGCGGCAATGGCGATGCGCCCCTCATCAAGGATTTCAAGGAAGTAGGCGTAACCGCGCCCGCGCTCCCCCAAGAGGTTTTCTTCCGGCACCTGCACCGCGTTAAAGCTCAGCGGGTGGGTATCGCTGGCCCTCCACCCAACCTTGTCGTAGGCTTTCTCGGCGGTAAACCCAGGAGTACCGGTAGGCACAATAATGGCCGAAATCTCTTTCTTCCCCGTTGCCTCGTCCGTGCCCGTCACCGCGGTGGCGGTGACATGCGAAGTGATGTCCGTTCCTGAGTTGGTGATGAATTCTTTAGCTCCGTCTATTACCCACTGCCCATTTTCGAGCTTCGCCTTGGTCAACGCTGCTGAAGCATCCGAACCGGCTCCTGGCTCGGTCAACCCAAATCCGGCCAAACGCTCACCGGTAGCTAGGGGTTCAAGCCAGCGTTGCTTTTGGGCTTCGCTACCGAAGCGGTAGATGGGCATGGCGCCGAGCGACACGCCAGCTTCGAGGGTGATGGCCACCGATTGATCAACCTTGCCCAATTCCTCCAGCGCCAAGGCGAGGTGGAAGTAGTCGCCCCCTGAGCCGCCGTATTCCTCGGAAATTGGCAGTCCGAACAGTCCCATCTGGCCCATTTGTTTGACGATGTCGTAGGGGAATGAATGGTTGGCGTCATTGGCTGCGCTCTGCGGAGCTACAACTTCTTGCGCGAATTCTCGGACCATGTTGACCAGGTCTTGGTACTGTTCGTCGAGTTCGAGGTTAATCATCAGTTTCTCTCTTCGTTGAGGGATGAACCGCTATCGAGGCACTGGATCTGCAGTATGTCGATATAGGTCTTTTTCTGCGATCGGCGAGTGAGCGTCTTGGAAGCAAGGGTCACGACGCGTATGGTTAATTATTATTAACTGATTACCGCCTACTGATGGGTAAACAGCTTCATTTTTGACAGTAGTGGCACCGGTCACACTTGTCCAGAGTTCAGACTGGCCGTTGTAAGGAGATGATGGTGATGGCGAGCAGGTATCAGACCCTCAACGAACCAACTGACCGCGAACGCGCCAAAGCGGAACGGCGTGAGGCACTTTTACGGGAAGCCACCAGGCTCTTCGCCCAGCACGGCTATGCCGGTGTTTCTCTGGAAGATCTCGGGGCTGCCTGCGGCATTTCTGGGCCCGCTGTCTACCGACACTTTGCGGGAAAACAAGCTGTACTCATCGCTTTGCTGGTCGATATGTCCAAGGATATTTACGCCGGCGGTCAAGAGGCCTGCCAAGAAGGCGGCTCACCGCTGGAAGTCCTCTCGCGATTAGTTGACTTTCATACCGATTTTTCGCTCTCTCGCCCTGACATCCTGCAGGTACAGGATCGGGATCTCAAGTCTTTACCTAAGGCTGAACTGGCGTTGGTGCGTAAGCTTCAAAATTCATATATCGGCCTATGGACCCACGAACTAGAAAAATTGCATCCTTCGGGAAGTAAGCAGTCACATCGATTCCGCGCGCACGCAGTCTTCGGTTTGCTCAACTCCACGGCCCATTCTGCGCACTCGCCTAGAACGAAAAAATCAGGCTTGAAACCACTATTGTCGAATATGGCTCTCGCAGCTCTAACTTCCCCGGTAGTGTAGTTCCCAAGCCATTGTTCCACAGCGTTCCGAAAACGGTACGCTGACCCACCCGATTGAAAGGCCTTTATCGTGCAGCTACGTGAAGTCCGCCCTTCCGACTTGGACGCATTTTTTGCTCACCAGCAAGAACCCGAGGCGAACCTCATGGCCGCTTATCAGGCGCGCAACCCAGCCGATCGCGCGGTATTCGACCACCACTGGAACTCGATCCTGAACGATCCAAATGTTCTAGTTCGCACCATCGAACACGAGGGCGACGTGGTTGGTTCCATTCTGGTATTCGACGGTGAGACCCCAGAGATTAATTTCTGGACCTCCACCAAGTATTGGGGCAAGGGAATCACCACCAGCGCCGTTGACGCCTTCTTGGCCGAATACACTAAGCGCCCGTTGACCGCGCATGTTGTTCAAGACAACCTTGGTTCCATTAAGGTTTTGGAACGCCGTGGTTTCAAGACTGTAGGTACCGAGCAGATTTTCTCGAATGCTCGGGCACAGGTTGTCACCGAAAACGTCATGCAGCTGGACTAGGTTCCACGCTACAAACAGTCAAAGACCACAAGTGCTGGCCCCTGGCCGGCGCTTGTGGTCTTTCTGCCTTTACTGACGGGGACCGTAATACCCCTTGCCCCGGTCAATATCTTTGCGCGCTTTTCGCAGTGCTTTTGAAGTCTGGGGATCCAGGTTCTCTAACTCATCAGCTTTTCGATCCAGCCCCCTGAAGGCACCAATGACCAGCGGGAAAGCGCACAGCACGATAATTGCTGCGATGATAAATATCGATGCAAAGCCCATAGAGTCTCCCGAACTGCCTATAGAAGGTCCAAAAACGAATCTACTGGGGAAACAGACAAGGAGCCAGAAATAATTCCGGCTCCTTGTCTCTATACACGGAACTATTTGTTCTTATTCAGCAATCGCCACGCCTCGCGCCTAGTCGCCTGTTCATATGGATCCGGGACTGGGGCAGCTGCCAGTAATCGCTTGGTGTAGTCATGGGTTGGCGCGTGCAAAACAGTTTCGACCATTCCTTGTTCTACAGCCTTACCTGAGCGCATAACGACCACTGCGTCTGCCAGCATGTCCACCACGGCCAAGTCATGGCTAACAAACAAGCAGGCGAAATTGAAGTCACGCTGCAGGTCCTGAATCATTTCAAGCACGACAGCCTGCACCGAAACATCCAATGCACTGGTTGGCTCATCGGCGATCAGCAGCTCCGGGTTCAACGTCAGGGCACGGGCGATGCACACGCGCTGGCGCTGCCCGCCGGAGAGCTCATGCGGGTAGCGGTTGATGACGTTGCGCGGTAGCTTGACTGCATCCAACAATTCCTCGGCCCGCTTGATTCGCGAGGCTTTGGAACCCACTTTGTGTACCACCATGGGCTCGCTAATGCATTCACCAATCGGGAATCGCGGGTTGAGCGAAGCTGCCGGATCCTGGAAGATCACGCCGATTTGTTTGCGTACCGCGCGGGCTTCCTTAGGCGAGAGCTTAGGGAGGTTGTGGCCCTTGACCGACAAGTTTCCCTCGGCCACTGGCAAGAGCCCAATAACTGCCTTGGCGATGGTGGACTTGCCAGAACCGGACTCCCCCACGATGCCTAATACTTCACCCTTAGCCACATCGAAGCTGACGCCCTCTACCGCACGGAAGACCTTGCCTCGCATGTTGTATTCCAACACCAAGTCTTTGGCTTCGAGTACCAGCTCACGGCCGGCAGGAGCAGTCCGTTCGCTATGCGGCGCATTTTCAGTGATCAACGCCGGAGCAGACAAACGTGGAACAGCGGCCAGCAAGCGTTGGGTGTATGCGTGCCGCGGGTGAAGCAACACCTGGTCCACCGAGCCAGTTTCAACCAAATTGCCTTGGAACATCACCGCAACTTGATCAGCCATATCCGCCACCACACCCATATTGTGGGTGATTAGCAAAATTCCAGTGTTCAACCGGTCTTTGAGCTCACGCAGCAGATCCAAGATCTCCGCCTGCACGGTAACATCCAGTGCCGTGGTTGGTTCATCAGCGATGATCACCTTAGGGTCACAAGAAATCGCCATGGCAATGACGATGCGCTGACGCTGCCCTCCGGAGAACTGGTGTGGGTATTGCTTGATGCGTTTGTCGGGCTCTGGAATGCCCACCATCGTGAGCAGTTCAATGGCACGCTCTGTCGCGGCCTTGCCATAGGCAATACCGTGCAGTTCCAAGGCCTCGGTCAACTGGCGTTCGATGGTGAGCACCGGGTTCAACGCGGTCATCGGTTCCTGAAAAACCATGGCGATGTCGGTGGCACGCATTTTGCGCATCTTGCCCTGTTCAAGACCCACAACGTTGACGTTGCCGATCTTCGCTTCACCCGAGATGTTCGCGTTCTCCGGAAGCAAACCCATGGCCGCGGTCGAGGTCACGGACTTACCCGATCCCGACTCGCCTACCAGTGCGACGACCTCACCGGGGCGTACCGCAAGGGATAATCCTTTGACTGCGTGAACCAGCGGGCCAGAGGTTTCGAAGGTGACCTTCAGGTCGTTGAAGCTCAGTGCGTATTCGCCGGAGGTATTTTCTGGTGCGAGGTGGCTCATCGCTTCTCCTTACGGGTTGGCATGGCAAAGAGTCCGGCACGTGGACGACGACGCTTGCCACTTTGACGTGGGTCGAAGGCATCGCGCAGACCATCGCCGAGGAAGTTAATAGACAGGGCGAAGACCACGATGATCATGCCTGGCCACCAGAACAGCCATGGGCGGGTCAGGAAGGCATTCTGGTACTGACTAATCAACAGGCCCAGCGAAGACTCTGGGGCCTGCACGCCGAAGCCCAGGAAGGATAGCGAGGATTCAAGCAGGATGGCACCGGCGATCGCGAAGGTTGCGTTCACGACGATCACGCCGACGGTGTTGGGCAGCAAGTGTTTGAAGATCACGCGGGACGTGCGTGACCCCATAGCCTGGGCTGCCGATACGTATTCACGTTCGCGCAAGCTCAGAATCTCGCCACGCACCAGACGCGCCAGGCCGGTCCAGGTGACCAGGCCAAGAACCAGGGCCAGGGCAAAGATCGAGCTGGAGCTGCGTCCGGCGATCTGTCCAAGTACTGCTGCCAAAACCAATAGCGGGATAACGATGAACAGGTCGGTGATGCGCATCAAAACTTCATCGACCCAGCCACGGAAGTATCCTGCAACTGCACCGATCACTGCGCCAAGGAAGGTCGCAACCAAACCGACGACCACACCGATCACGATGGACTTCTGGGCACCATTCATCACCAGTGCGAAGTAGTCCTTGCCCACCGAGTCCTGACCGAAGGGATGCTCGCCGATGGCAAAACCAGATCCACCAAGCCAGGTTGGTAGCAGTGAGAGTGTTGGCTTGCCACCATCAATCACGGTGCCTGCATCCAGATAACTCTGCTTCCACCAGCCGGGCAGCGGGCCGAAGCCGACAGAGGTAAAGGCGATGACCGTGATCAGCACCAGCAGGACCGAGGAAATCATTGCCGGCTTGTGCTTGAGAAAACGTTCAAAAACGATACGCGACTGGCTCTTCGACTGTTCTGTGGAAGCGGCAAGTTTCGCGTCTTCAACTTCAGCGATGGACGTCAGGTCCTGTGGAGTCTTTCCATTTATGTTACTCATCGAATGTCCTAAATTCCCTAGACCCGGATCCGTGGATCAAGCAGCGCGTAGACGATATCTGCCAGCAGATTGAAAAGAATGGCCGCGGTACCGGTGACCAAGAAGAAGGCCATCACCGGGGCTGGGTCTACTGCGTGCAGACCGGTGCTGAACATATCGCCCATGCCTTTCCAGCCGAAGACCGTTTCGGTGACCACGGCGCCGCCAATCAGACCGGCGAAGTCAAAGGCCGCAATGGTGGCGATGGGGATCAACGCGTTGCGGAAAGCGTGACGGAAGATCACGGTACGTTCGCTCAAACCCTTGGAGCGCGCAGTGCGAATGTAGTCTTGCTGCTGAACTTCGAGCATGGAGGAACGCGTGTAGCGCGAGTAGCTTGCCAAAGAAATGATGGCCAAAACGATCGTTGGCAATAACAGCTGGGTTGCGTTATCCAAGAAATTGTCCCAGAAACCGCCACCGAGGTTTGCGGTGGAGGATCCGATGGTACCGATCGGACGGCCCTTGAGATCCAGGAAGCCAGGCCAGGCACGGAAGATATGATCCAGCACGGTCAGTCCTGCGCCGATCAAGCCGACGAGCGCGGCAACGCCGGACGCAAGCTTGGATAGGCGTCCACCCATGAACTTGCCGATGAGTCCCGGGATGGCCACGGAAAGGATTGCCCCGATGACCAGGATCCAGGCATTGGCATCCTTCAAGATCCAGAAGGTTGCGTAGTACATCACGAGTACCAGCACCACGGTGATCAGTGCCGGGTACAGTACTTTTTTCTCCTTAAGACCAACGCTCATGGCCGTGGCCGACAAGGCCAACAGGAGGGTCAGTACGACGATGATCGCCGGTCCCATTTGCGGGTAGCGGTAGAAGTTTAGCCAGAGGCTGTACTGCAGTAACAGCGGGACGAAGATTGCGGTGATCAGGAAGGTGAGCCCGCGACGCTTGAGCGACCCGGCAAGCAGCATCTGCAATAGTAAACCGACGATGACACCGATCAGGATGCTGGTGCCGATGGATATTTGTGGGTTTTCCAGCCAATCGTTGTATCCGATGGCCATGTATTCCTTGAGTAGCACTGCTGCCCAGAACACAGGGAGGGAGAAGAACAGGAAGGTCAGGAAGGTAACGAGGTAGTCTAAGCCCGAGTACTGGCGTACTGCGGTGAGCACGCCGATGGCGATACCCAGTACGGCGGCGATCACGGTGGCTAGGAGAACTAGGCGTAGTGTCGAGGATGCGGCGTTGGCCAGCAGTCCACTGACCTCAACACCATTAATGTTCTGGCCTAGATCACAGGATCCCACGAAGCATTTACCGACTCCGCCAAGCCAGGTCAGGTATCTCAGGTACCAGGGCTGCTCTAGGTTCATGTAGTCGATGCGTTGCTGCATCAGGTATTCGCGATTTTCAGCGTTACTTTCGCGAAGGTCCCCTAGCGGATCGCCAGAGTTGATAACCAAGATATAGAGCAGCAGCGAAGCGGCAAATAGCACGCCGACGGCCGATCCTAATCTCTTGAGAATGAACTTCAACACGGTTTTAATGTCCTCTTTCTTCTCACCTCACGGTGTGCACGACACTTGATACTGGTGGCGGACACACCGCGGGGCCCGATGATGATCGGGCCCCGCAGGCGCTCACAGTTGGTGTTAGCGGCTTGTTTGCCCTGAAGGCTTATTCAGCACGCAGCCACTGTTCGGCATTCCACACGATGCCGCTCTGGGTAGCGGTGTGACGGACATTCTGGATATCGGATCCCGAGGCGCTCAAGCCCGGGTGCGCGAACAGTGGGATACCATACAGGTCGTCCCACAGCAGCTTCTCGATGACCTTGGTCTGTTCGGCGTGAACCGCAGGATCAAGCGAGGTTGCCAACTTGGTCCAGGCCTCGTCAACGGCTTCGTTCGAGTACTTGCCGTAGTTCTGTGGCTTGCCCGTGGAGTAGATGTTCTGGCCCGAAGTGATCTGGCCCGAACCTGCCCAAGCGAACAGGGCTACTTCATAGTCGCCACGCTCTTGGGTGCCGCCCGGTGCGAAGAACTTAGCGTCGCCAGCATCCTTGACCTTGAAGCCTGCCTTGTCACATGAGGACTTGATGGCTGCAACCTCATTGGTGCGTCGCTCGTTTGGTGCCGAGTAACCGATGCGAATCTCGGTGCCAACAGCATCCTGCTCTTCGAGGATCTTCTTGGCGCCATCGATATCGACCTGATCGTAGCGTCCGTCATAGGATGCATCGACAACTTCTTGGTAGTTATCTTGGAACGGGAAGACTTCGCGAGCGTTCATCACGGTAGCCTCAGGGTTCAACGGCTTGACCAAGTTGTCAACGATTTCCTGGCGAGGAACACACATGGCGAAGGCCTTGCGCAGTTCAAGATTGTTCATCTCGTTGCCCTCGGCAAAGTTGAAGTCCAGGTGCTCCCAGGTCAAGGTGTCACCCTGCTGGATGCTGACCGCTTTACCCAAGCCTTCAAGCTGAGCGAGGGTATCAACGGTTGGCTGTGGAGCAATGACGTCGACGTCCTTGTTCTGCAGCGCCTGAACCATGCCGGTGTCAGCCAAGAAGCGGAAGTTCAAGTTCTTGGTGGCAGGAGCGGTGCCGTAGTAGTTTTCATTGGCGGTCAAGGTCACCGACTCGCCGGCCTTCCAGGACTCCAGCTTGTATGGACCGGAAACTGGCACATCGGCTTCATCAGGCAAGGTGCCTGGCTTGGTCATCCAGCCTTCGTTCCAGAACTTGGCCGCCTTTTCCAGTTTCTTAGAATCGCCATCGCGGATTGCTTGAACTAGTTCGTCAGTGCTCAGGCCGCCCTTCTTAGCGACAACGTGTGCTGGGTGCAGCATCCAGGTCTGAAGCTGCCAGTCTGGATCAGGATCCTTGAAGGTGACGGTGAATTCCTTACCGTCAGCAGCGCCTTCTGGGCCCTTGGGCACCGTGTCACCCAAGTCCGTGGACACTGAGTTGAACAGTGGCTTGTCCTTGTCACCGGAGTTCAAGTTCAAGTTCTGGGTAGCCCAGGCGAAGACTGAGTCAGCCACGGTGATCGGAGTTCCATCGGACCACTTGGCGTTCTCATTGATGGTGTATTTGATGGTCAGCGGATCGTCGCTGACCTTTTCGTAGGAGCCCAGCTCCTTGTTCGGATAGATCGTACCGTCGGTGCCCATGTAGTAGAAGCCCGCGAACATGCGGTCCGTGATGGCCGAGTTGTACGTCGAGTACGTCTGTGGGGTGAAGCCGTTGTAGCTGATGAACTCTGGAGCACCAACAGTCACCTTGATAGTGTCGTCCTTGGTGGTGACATCGCCTAGATCAGCCAAGCCGGAGTTGGTAACCTCGGCGCCGCCATTCGACTCGGTGCTCTTGCTTGCTTCCGAAGAAGAATCGCTGCCACCTGGGGCACATGCAGAAAGTGCCAACGCCATGGCTGCGCCTACGACAACCGCTTTCGAAACGCGCTGAAACCGCATTTCGCCTCCTTGAATTCGTGATGATACGAGCTGTGAATCGTTGTGACTCACTGTGGAACAAGTCACATGACCGATCCATTGAGGAATACACTAACCTGAATTTTCTGGCTTGGATAGAGAAAGATTCGTTTCATATCTCCATGCTCGACGCACTCTTGCGAGCCATTTGCAACGAGCTTGTTACCGACCAGTTAGTGCGATGCACGCCACATCCGCGAGATTTCAAGGGTTTCTTTCAGATTGGGAAAATTCAATCAGAACACCCAAGTTACAAGTATGTTTCATGAATAGTTTTATAACAGTTTTGCAACGTTTGCTTCAGTTTGAAAAAATCTGAAATATTCGTTGAATATGACGGTTCGTGAATCCCTGCCTAACAGCAAAGGGCCGCCAAAACCTTTCGGTTTTGACGGCCCACTGTAGGCGTAGAACGAGTCTGCTTAGATCAAAGAAGCACCCGGAATCGCACCGAGCAGGTTGCGGGTGTATTCGCTCTTCGGAGCATCGAAGATCTCGTCAGCAGTCCCCTGCTCAACGATCTTTCCATGCTCCATCACGCACACGTTGTCCGCGATCTGGCGGACCACAGCAAGGTCGTGGGTGATGAACAGGTAAGTCAATCCCATCTCCCGCTGAAGCTCGTCCAAGAGCTCAAGAACCTGAGCCTGAACCAAAACGTCCAAAGCAGAGACGGCCTCATCACAGACGATCATTTCAGGTTGCAAGGCCAATGCACGCGCGATAGCAATACGCTGACGCTGACCGCCGGAGAGCTCGTTCGGGAATCGGTGCATGGTCGAGGCCGGCATCGACACCTGTTCGAGCAATTCCTTGACCTTCTTCTGACGCGAGGCGGCATTGCCGATCCCGTGAATGCGCAAAGGTTCCTCGATGGTTCGGTAAATCGAAAACATCGGGTCCAGTGAGCCATAAGGATCCTGGAAGATCGGCTGAACTCGGCGACGGTACTTGAACAGATTCTTCTCGCTCAAATTACCGATTTGTTCGCCGTCAAAGACGATCTCACCTTCGGTCTTGTCCAAAAGGTTCAGCACCATCTGCGCAATAGTGGACTTACCAGAACCGGATTCGCCCACCACTGCAGTGGTGGTGCCCTTCAGAATCTCGAAGGAAACGTTGTCCACGGCAGTGAACTTTTCCTTCTTGCCGAAGCCCTTGCGGATGTCGTAAATCTTGGTCAGGTTTTTAACCTTGAGCAGTGGCTCAACCTTACCTGGAACGATTTCGTCAACGATGGCCTCGTGCTTGTCACCACGCTGTGCCGACAGGGACGGAGCAGAGCTGATCAGTCGCTTCGTGTACGGGTGCTGAGGGTTGCGCAAGATGTCCAGCGCAGGACCGTATTCAACAACACGACCCTTGTACATCACGACAACCTTTTCGGCACGTTCTGCTGCCAAGCCTAGGTCGTGGGTGATCAGCAAGACGGCGGTGCCCAGCTCGCTGGTCATCGTATCGAGGTGATCCAGGATCTGTTGCTGAACCGTCACGTCCAGGGCGCTGGTGGGCTCGTCAGCGATGAGCAGACGTGGGCGACATGCCAGACCGATGGCAATCAGTGCACGCTGTCGCATACCGCCGGAGAACTCGTGAGGGTATTGACCAGCACGAACTTCCGGATTGGGCAGGCCCGCATCAGCAAGAATCTGAGCAACGCGTTCTTTGGGGTTATCCCCCGCCAGGCCGTTGGCCTTCAGAGTTTCCTTAACCTGGAAGCCAATTTTCCACACTGGGTTCAAGTTGGACATAGGGTCCTGCGGAACCATACCAATGTGGTTACCACGTAGCTCAACGAATCGTTTTTCGCTGGCATGGGCGATGTCTTCACCATCAAAAAGGATCTGTCCAGAGGACACAGCACCATTACCCGCCAGCAGGCCGATGGCGGCCAATGCTGAGGTCGATTTCCCGGATCCGGATTCACCCACGATCGCCACGGTCTCCCCGGGCATTACGGTGAAGTTTGCATCGCGAACCGCATGCACTGGGCCATCAGGAGTGGAGAAGGTAATCGCCAAGTCCTTGATTTCCAGCAATGGCTTCGGAGTTGCAGTTTCAGTCATCGTCTAGGCTCCCTTCCGGGCCTTTGGATCCAGTGCGTCACGCACTGCATCGCCGAGCATGATGAAGCTCAAAACCGTCACCGAAAGGAACAGTGCAGGCCACATCAACATCATTGGGTTGCTACGAAGCTGTTGCTGGGCCAATGAAATATCATTTCCCCAACTCATAACGTCCGGTGGCAATCCAACGCCAAGGAAGGACAGCGTTGCTTCGGCCACGATGTAAACGCCGAGATTCACGGTCGCTACAACGATAATCGGTGCCAGCGAGTTTGGAATAACGTGCTTCACCAGTGAATGGAATCGGGACAGGCCCAAGGCTCGCGATGCCTTAACGTAGTCGGCATCTCGAGCTTCGATGACCGCACCGCGCGTAATACGTGCAAGCTGAGGCCAACCGAAAATCGCCAGGGTGACAATAACTGTCCAGACACTTCGATTATCGCGGAATGCAGGAAGCTGCATCACAATGATGGCACCGAGGATCAGTGGCAGTGCGAAGAAGATATCGCCCAAACGTGCCAAAATGGCGTCGATCCAGCCGCCGTAGAATCCAGCCAGAGCACCCAATGCACCGCCAACGACAACAACAATCAAGGTCGTGAAAATACCAACCAAGAGTGATGCTCGCGTGCCGTAGATAACGCGCGCGTAGATATCGCAACCCTGAAGATTGAAGCCCATAATGTGGCCGGCTCGGCCGGGCTCATTGGAGTTTTCCAGGGCGCAATAGGTTGGGTCCTGGGAGCTGAACAGCTGTGGGAACGCTGCAACCACGATGACCGCAAGAATCAGGACTGCGGAAATGATAAACAGTGGCTGCTTGCGCAGGGAACGCCAAGCCTCGGCCCACATGGATAGTGGCTTACCTGTTTCCTTCACGGAGTCGACAGCCTGAAGCGGGGTCTCATCCAAAGGAGCAACAAAGTGCTCAATCTTGTACTTGGAGACTTTGCCTGCGCGAACCTTACTAATTGGCAGGCCGTCTTCCGGATTAAAATTCTGGTTCTCAGGCATAACGAATCCTTGGGTCAAGCAGTGCGTACAGCATATCCACGATCAGGTTGGCGACAACAAAAATGATCACCAAAACACCGACGATAGCCACCACGGTCGGAGTCTCGCCCTTTTGGATTGCTTGGTACAGCAAGTGTCCAACACCGGGCACGTTGAAGATACCTTCGGTGACAATCGCGCCACCCATAAGCGAACCTAGGTCAGCTCCGAGGAAGGTCACAACCGGGATCAGGGAGTTACGAAGAATGTGAACAGAAACGACGCGGTTTCGGCTCAAGCCCTTGGCGGTGGCGGTACGCACAAAGTCAGCGGACTTATTTTCAATCACCGAGGTACGGGTCAAACGGACCACATATGCCAGTGAGACCAGACCAAGCACGAGGGCCGGCAAGAAGAGTTCGCCCCACGTTGCCGCGCCGGAAACAGTGGGTTTGACCCATTCAAGTTTCACACCAATTACGAACTGAAGTACGAAGCCAAGTACGAAGGTTGGCACAGCGATCACGATGAGGGATGCGACGAGAATGGTCGAATCGAACCACTTGCCCTTACGCATACCAGCGATGACACCAAAGATGACACCAAAAACGCCTTCAATAAGCAGAGCGAGAATCGCAAGGCGTGCGGTGACGGGGAAGGCGCGGCCTAAGAGGGCACTAACTTCCTGCCCGGAGAACGAGGTTCCCAAGTCGAAGGTCACCAGATTCTTCAGGTACAACCCGTATTGGACCCAGAAAGGCTTGTCCAAATTGTACTGAGCCTCTAGCGCCGACCGCGTCGCGTCTGACATTGGCTTGCCGCCGGAAAGAGCATCAATCGGGTTACCGGGAGTTGCAAAAACCAAGAAGTACACCAGCAGTGTTGCACCGATAAAGACCGGGATCAGCTGGGCAATTCTTTTCAGCATGAAACTTAGCATGCGTGCATCTCACCTCGAGATGCAGGAGGGCACTTGGCCATAATTTCCCTCTTTCCGTCGATAAATATCTCGACGTTTATTTTTGGGAGGCAGATCAGACACGCCAAAGGGAGACCCCCATTTATTCGGGTCTCCCTTGACGCGTCTTTCAGCAATTTCCGGCCTATCTAGCCAGAACGCTGAAATTACTTACTTACCAGTGATTTCGTTGTAGATTGGAACACCGTTCCAACCAAACTCAACGTTGGATACGTTTTCGCTCCAACCACCCTGGACAGCCTGGTACCACAGTGGGATTGCTGGAAGATCCTTGAACAAGATCTCCTGTGCCTGGTTGAAGATCTTGGCACCCTCAGCGGCGTCGGTCGCAGCCAGGCCCTTGGCCAGTGCGTCGTCAAATTCCTTGCTGGAGTACTTGCCATCATTTGAACCTGCACCGGTACCGAATAGTGGGCCCAGGAAGTTGTACAGCGATGGGTAGTCAGCCTGCCAGCCGGTGCGGAAGCCACCGGTCATGGTGTAGGAAGTAACCTTAGCGCGAAGTTCCTTGAAGGAGCTGAACGACTTGGCAGTCGCGTTGATACCAAGGTTGTTCTTCAGCTGGTTAACAACTGCCTCAACGTATTCCTTGTTACCGGCACCATCAACGTTGTAGCCGATGGAGAATTCATCGCCGGAATCCCACTCGCTAATCTTGTCTGCTTCAGCCCATAGCTTCTTGGCTTCGTCAGCATCAAAGGCGAGGACCTCGCTGCCAGGCAAGCTGTCGTCGTAGCCTTCGATCACTGGAGCGGTGAAGTCCTTAGCGATAACCTTGCCGCCCTGGTACACCTTGTCGATGATCAGCTGACGGTCGATAGCACGCGAGATCGCTGCACGGCGGAGGTTACCCTCTTCGTCCTGCTTGAAGTGATCCAGGTAGCCAGGGATGGTGATGGTTGCGTTACCAGCGTATGGCGAGTTGACCGAACGGTCACCCAGGTCAGACTGGTAGGAAGCGAGCTGGCTTGGTGGGATCTGGTCCAGTACGTCCAGGTTTCCGGAGACCAAATCCTGGTAGGCCGAATCGGTGGACTGGTAGACCTTGAAGTCGATGCCACCGTTAGCGGCCTTACGTGGACCGTCGTAGTTCTCGTTGACGTCCATCTTCAGGTTGACGTCGTGGTTCCACTCGGTCAGCTTGTATGGGCCGTTGCCGACTGGCTTTTCACCGAAGGCCTTAGGATCTTCGAAGGCTGCTTCTGGCAATGGCATGAAAGCGGTGTAGCCAAGACGCAGTGGGAAGTCAGATTCTGGCTGGGAGAGTTCGACGGTGAAGGTGGTGTCATCGACAACCTTCAGACCTTCCATCTTATCTTCCGTGGACTTTTCAGCGTTTACCTTGTCGAAGCCCTTGATGGATTCGAAGAAGTAGGAGTTCAGCTGAGCGTTCTTGGCTGCGGCACCGAAGTTCCAGGCATCCACGAACGAAGCAGCAGTAACAGGGGAACCATCGGAGAAAGTCTCACCGGACTTGATCTTGATGGTGTAGTTCTGGGAATCCGTGGTCTCAATGGACTCTGCGAGTTCATTGACCGGAGCACCCTTTGCGTCATAGCTGACCAAGCCCGTGAAGAGCAGGTCCATAACGCGACCGCCACCAACTTCGTTGGTGTTAGCCGGCAGTAGGCCATTTTGTGGTTCGGTGGTGTTTGCGGTGACGACGTACGAGCCGTCTCCTTCGCCGCCTGCGGAATCAGTTGAACCGCCGCCACAAGCCGACAGGGTCAGTGCCAAGGCTGCTGATAGAACGACAGCCTTAGATGCGTGCGAGTATCGCATCCTATTTCTCCTCAACATAAGGTTGCTGCTTCTGCGTTTCGCAGAGCCGTGCAGGCAAGCGTGAGCTGTAGCACGTAGTGAATGAGATTACATCAAATATTGCGAAACAACCAATGAATATTCATGAAAGCAATGCTTGAAATCCCTTTTGTCACTCGGTCAAAAATAAAATGCCCGAGTCAACTTTCGTTTATTCTCAAATAAAAATATTCATCAATCCTGGGTCCTCTAAAACCGAGCCGACACCTGAGAGGAACTCGCTTGCTTCTTTGCCGTCAACCACTCTGTGATCGAACGACAAAGCCAAAGTCATGGTATGGCGAAGCGCTACTTCATCTCGATACTCCCAAGGCCTGCGTTTTACTTGGCCTAGTGCCAAAATTCCGGCTTGCCCTGGAGGAAGAATTGGTGTCCCAGCATCCACGCCGAACACCCCAACGTTTGTAATCGAAAAAGTACCACCGGATAACTGCGCTGGCGAGAGGCTGCCAGCACGACCTTGAGAAATACTCTCGCCCAAGGCACTAGCCAACTCAGGTAGTGGCAAGTCTTGAGCGTTCTTCACGACAGGAACTAGCAACCCACGGTCACTGGCCACCGCCATGCCCAAGTTCACCGAGCCGTATTCAATGATTTCGTCAGCCGCCTCATCCCACGTTGAGTTCAAGGCAGGATAGGCTCGCAACAATCGGGTCACGACTAAGGCGGCCAATGTCGTGATGTTCAATTTGGTATCCCTCATCAACGGATGGGAACGCATCCGCTCGACAAGTGCCATTGATTCACTGACATCGACGGTCAAAAATTCGGTGGCATGCGGTGCTGTAAAAGCCGACTGCACCATCGCCTTGGCCGTTGCGCGGCGAACTGCCGTGATCTTTATATGTCGGTCTTCGGTTCCCACCGGCCGTTCTGGTCCGCTCTTTGCGACGGTGTTCGCCACCTCATTGGATCCATGTCCGGCATCAATTGCTTCTTGCACATCACGCCGCAACACCAAGCCGTCTTCACCGCTCCCGGCGAGCGCGGAGATGTCCACACCGTGGTCCCGGGCCAGCTTACGTACGGGCGGTGTGCAACGAGTGACCGCAGTTCGCTGTTTCTCGTGATGTTCCACCGTGACAGGTTGTGCCGGTCGCACAGGCCGAGACTTACGTGCAGGTCGATCCCCAGTAGACGCCGGCGCACCATAACCCACCAGGGTAGGTGTCCGCTGAACTTCAGAACTCTCTGGTTCGGTGTCTTGCACCGATTCCTCGCCACCGAAAGTAACCAGCGGTCCGCCAACTTGGACGACTTCTCCCTGAGCAGCATGAATCTGCTGGACCACGCCGGCAAAGGGCGATGGCAATTCGACCACTGCCTTCGCCGTTTCCACTTCGGCAATCACCTGGTTCAGCGCAACATGCTCGCCTACTTTGATTTTCCAGTTCAGCACCTCGGACTCGGTCAGCCCTTCGCCAAGGTCAGGAAGCTTGAATGTCTGATCTGTCATCACTGGGCAGCTCCTTTGCTTGCCTCATGGTGTCGCATCACGGTATCCACCGCGTGCATCACTCGATCCAGGTCGGGCAGGTGGTGGCTTTCGAGCCTCGATGGCGGATAGGGAACATCAAATCCGGTCACGCGCAACGGTGCGTGCTCCAGGTAATCGAAGCAGCGCTCGGTGATCTCGGCGCAGATTTCCGCGCCCAATCCACTGGTGCGGCTGGCCTCATGGACCACAACCAGCTTGCCGGTGCGTTGCACCGACTGTGCCACGGTATCGAAATCCAGCGGATCCAGGCTGCGAAGATCAATGACCTCCAGGCTCGTGCCCTCGTCTTCTGCCGCCATGGCAGCATCAATCAAGGTGTAGGTGGTTGGCCCGTAGCCGACAACGGTGACATCGGTTCCGGAGCGGATGACCTTTGCCTTGGGCGAGGCATCCGGTGGGACCTCGCCCAGTTCCGCATCGCTCTTCTCGTGGTACCGGCGCTTGGGCTCGAAGAAGATCACCGGATCATCGCAGGTGATTGCCTGGCGAAGCATCGCATAGGCATCTTCCACGCTGGATGGTGCGAAAACCCGCAGGCCCGCGGTATGGGCAAAGTAGGCTTCAGGGGATTCGGAGTGGTGCTCCGGCGAACCGATGCCGCCGCCATAAGGGATGCGCACGGTCACCGGCAGCTTCACCCGCCCGCGGGAACGGTAATGCAGCTTCGCCAGCTGGGAGACCAGTTGGTCAAAAGCCGGGTAGGTGAATCCGTCAAATTGGATCTCCACCACCGGACGGTAGCCACGGTAGGCCAGCCCGATGGCAGTACCGACAATTCCGGATTCCGCCAACGGGGTATCGACAACGCGATGCTCCCCGAATTCAGCCTTCAGCCCATCTGTCACGCGGAAGACTCCGCCAAGTGTTCCGATATCTTCGCCAAGCAGGATGACCTTGTCATCCTCGCTCAGCGCATCATGCAGCGACTTGTTCAGTGCCTTGAGCATGGTCGTGGCCACGGCTATTCACCACCTTCAAATTCAGCCAGATAATCCAGGTAGTTCTTCGCCGCGCGTTCGGTGGGTTCATGCGGTTCGGCATAAACGTTGGTGAACAGCTCTTCTACCTTCGGGTCTTCCATGGTGGTGATCGCGGTGCGCAGCTTGGCGGCCATCTCGTCGGCGGCGTTCTGCGCTCGCTGTTCATAGGACTGAACATCCGCGCCCATTTCGTGCAGGTATTTCACCAGACGGTCGATGGGATCCTTGGCCTTCCACTCTTCGAGCTGTTCGCTCTTGCGGTAGCGGGTGGGATCATCGGCCGTGGTGTGCGAACCCATGCGATAGGTGACCGCTTCGATGAAGGTGGGCCCCAGCCCGTGGCGGGCATGGGCCAAGGCGGCCTTGGTGGCGGCATAGACCGCAAGGATGTCGTTGCCATCCACGCGCCAGGTTTTCAAGCCGAAGCCGTGGGCGCGGTCGGCAATGTGGGTGCGGCTTTGCAATGCGACCGGCTCCGAGATGGCCCATTGGTTGTTTTGGCAGAAGAAGAGCACCGGGGCCTGGTAGCTGGCGGCGAAGACCATGGCTTCGTTGACATCGCCCTGGCTGGTGGCACCATCGCCGAAGTAGGCAACGGAGACCTGCTCGCCGCCATCGAATTTGATGCCCATGCCATAACCGGCGGCGTGCAGCGCCTGGGATCCGATGACAATCTGCTGGCAGGCGATGTTGACCTCGTTCGGATCCCAGCCGCTGGCCTGGGCTCCGCGCCAAACGCTGAGCAGATCCTCGGCCTGCACTCCCCTGGCCCATGCCACGCCATGTTCGCGGTAGGAAGGGAAAATGAAATCGTCGTCATTGGTGGCGCGCACCGAACCGATTTGCGCGGCCTCCTGCCCGAGCAAAGGGGCCCACAGGCCCAGCTGGCCTTGGCGTTGCAGGGCGGTGGCTTCATTGTCCATCCGCCTCAGCACGACCATGTCGCGCAGGAAATCCGCAAGGTCCGCCTCTTTGAGGTCCTTGAGATGGTGGTCAAGTTCTTCGTCCGGGATTCGTTTCCCGTCGACGTTCAGCAGCTGATGCGTGGGTAGGCATCCGGCGGCTACGTCAATGTGCTGTGTGGACACGATCGGCATCCTAACTCTCACGTAGTCGGTGGCAGGATTCTTCGTCGAACCCCGCTTAATGTGATGCTACTCACGCAACGCAAGACGCACAATGGCGATTCTGAAATTAGCGCAAAACGCCCTATTTATCCCTCCGGCACAGTGCTAACGTGCTCATTATGCACCTCTTGGACATGACTGACCGCCGGATATTGCTCGCCCTGGCCACCGCAAAAAAGCGCACCGGCTCGGCGATCGCGACGGCGCTGAATTTGGGGCGCAATACCGTGCAAACGCGCATGACCCGCCTGGAGAACGAAGTCCTGGACTCCCCGGACCGCCGGATTCCGCCAGCCGCCCTGGGCTACGGCCTGCTTTCCTTCATCGAATTGCACGTCGACCAGCGCTACCTTGAAGAGATTTCAGCCAAGCTGGCCACCATCCCCGAGGTCCTCGAAGCCCACGGATTAACCGGCAACGCCGACATCCTGGTGCGCGTGGCCGCCAAGGACGCCGAACAGCTCTTCCGGGTGCACGGCCAGCTGCTGCATATCGACGGGGTGAACCGGGCGGATTCCGCCCTTTCCATGGCGCAATTGGTCCCCTACCGGACCACATCATTGCTGCGCCATTCGCTGAAATCCTCCAGCGACTAGCATCACTGGTTAAAGCCCTGGAGCCCAACCGGATTCGGTTGGGCTCCAGGGCTTTCAGGCGTGCGGCTCGCGCCGGTGGCCTCTAGTGGTCGACGGCCTTCTCAGCGCCGACACCGGTGAGCGAACGGACTTCCATTTCCGCCTGCTTGGCAGGATCCTCGGTGCCCTTATCGGTCACCGAACCCACCCAGCCGAGCAGGAATGCCAGAGGGATCGAGACGATGCCCGGGTTGGCCAGCGGGAAGATCGCCATGTCGATGCTCGGGATCATCGAGGTTTCCGAACCGGAGAATACCGGCGAGATGATGATCAAGAGCAAGGCCGAGCCGAGGCCGCCATACATGGACCAGACCGCGCCGCGGGTCTTGAAGCCCTTCCAGAACAGGGAGTACAGGATGGTTGGCAGGTTTGCGGAGGCCGCCACCGCGAAGGCCAGTGCCACCAGGAAGGCCACATTCTGGCCCTGGGCGCCGATGCCGCCAGCGATGGAGAAGACGCCGATGACCAGAACCGTACGGCGAGCCACCTTCATTTCCTTCTCCGGGGTGGTCTTGCCCTTGGCGATGACCGAGGCGTACACATCGTGGGCGAAGGAAGCCGCTGCGGTGATGGTCAGGCCGGCCACCACCGCGAGGATGGTTGCGAAGGCCACGGCGGAGATCAGGCCCAGCAGGACGGTGCCGCCCAGTTCGTAGGCCAGCAGCGGTGCCGCAGAGTTCACGCCACCGGGAGCCGCCTGGATCCGCTCCGGGCCGATCAGTGCGCCAGCGCCGAAGCCCAGCACCAGGGTGAACAGGTAGAAGGCGCCGATCAGCCAGATGGCCCAGACCACCGACTTGCGGGCTTCCTTGGCGGTAGGAACGGTGTAGAAGCGCATCAGCACGTGCGGCAGGCCTGCGGTGCCCAGCACCAGGGCCAGTGCCAGCGAGATGAAGTCCAGCTTGGAGGTTTCCGAAACGCCGTACTTCATGCCCGGGTTCAGGATCTCCGGGTTGCCAGCCACTTCAGCGGCCTTGCCCAGCAGTTCGGAGAAGTTGAAGCCGAACATTGCCAGCGTCCACACGGTCATGATCAGCGCGCCGGCAATCAGCAGGCAGGCCTTGATGATCTGCACCCAGGTGGTGCCCTTCATGCCGCCTACCAGCACGTAGAGGATCATCAGTGCGCCAACGATGACGATCACCAGAGACTGGCCGAACTTCTCGTCGATGCCCAGCAGCAGGGAGACCAGCGCACCTGCGCCAGCCATCTGCGCCAGCAGGTAGAAGACGCACACCGCGAGGGTGGAGATAGCCGCAGCGATGCGCACCGGGCGCTGCTTGAGGCGGAAGGACAGCACGTCGGCCATGGTGAACTTGCCGGTGTTGCGCAGCAGCTCTGCGACCAGCAGCAAGGCAACCAGCCAGGCGACCAGGAAGCCGATCGAGTAGAGGAAGCCGTCGTAGCCCTGGATGGCGATAGCGCCGACAATGCCCAGGAAGGATGCCGCCGAGAGGTAGTCGCCGGCAATGGCGGTGCCGTTCTGCGTTCCGCTGAAGGAGCGGCCGCCGGCGTAGTAGTCGGCTGCGGTCTTGTTGTTCTTGGAGGCACGGAGCACGATCACCAAGGTGACGCCCACGAAGGCCAGGAAGATGGCGATATTGACCAGGGGGTTGCCGACCTGGGTCGACTCGCCTGCGGCCTGGGCCAGGATGCTGAGCTGGTTCATTTAGTTCACTCCCTCGCGCTCAAGGCGCTCACGGATCTTGGTTGCCTTCGGGTCGAGCTTCTTATTCGAGAAGCTGACGTAGGCAGCGGTGATCGCGAATGTCGACACGAACTGCAGCAACCCGAGAACAATACCCATGTTGATATTGCCGAGGACCTTGATGGACATGAAGTCATGGAAGTAGTCGGCCAGCAGCACATAGGCGAAATACCAGACGAGGAAGAAGATGGCCATCGGGAAGACGAAGCTGCGGTGGGTCTTGCGCAGTTCCTGGAATTCCTCGGATTGGCTCTCCGTAACAAAATCGACGTCGCCGGTGACGTCGTGTTCCGGGTTGGCACTCATTGATGCCCTCCTTGAGCGAGTTAGAGATGTGATCGAGCGCACATCTATTGTGTGACTCATTTCACTATTGGCGAAGATTCCGTTCGCGACTAGGGGTATCCGGTGGCGCGTGGTTCAACGGGGCGAAATCTGCGCCCAACGGCGCATTGGGCACCGTTCAGCGGTCCGCGCTCAGCGGGGCTCTAAGATGGGATCATGTCTCCAGCGTTGCAAGTCACCCTGATCGCGGTCACCGTGGTGCTTGGCATAACCATCGTCGGCTACTTCGGCTTCAAGATCTCCCGCTCGACCAGGGAGATGGGCACGGACGCCGAAGAGGCGACCTATAAAACGCTGCACCACATGTCGGTGGCGGTCCCCCACCTTGAGCGCGGGCTCACCGAGGAAGGCGCGGCCAAGAGCGCCAAGGCCCTGCGCCGGCTGCTGAACTGCCAGGTGCTGCTGATCAGCGACACCTCGCGGATCCTGGCCACGGATGCCGGCATCGACTTCACCGCGCAGCTGGAGGAAGATGCCTCCAAGGCCTCGGCCAGCACCCTGGCCACCGGGAAGACCCAGGTGAAGCATTCGGTCGGCATGGATATCGTGGCCGCGCCGATCACCGTCGGCGATCAAGGCGTGGGCACCGTCGTGGCACTGTCCGTGCGCGCCGGGGCCAGCTTCGTGCGCGCGGTATCGGAGGTGGCGGTCTTCGTCTCCGCCCAGGTCTCCACGGCGCAATTGGACGAATCCAGGGCCATGCTGCTCGAAGCCCAGATGAGGGCTCTGCGCGCGCAAATCTCCCCGCACTTCATCTACAACTCGCTGAACGCCATCGCTTCCTTCATCAATACCGATCCGGCGCGCGCCCGCGAACTGGTGATCGAGTTCGCCGATTTCACCCGCTACTCCTTCAGGCGCCGCGACGAATTCACGACCCTGGCCGAAGAGCTGGAAGCGATCGACCGCTATCTCCTGCTGGAAAAAGCCCGGTTCGGCGAACGTATCAAGGTTTCCCTGCAGATCGCGCCCGAGGTGCTGCCCACCCAGATACCGTTTTTGGCCCTGCAGCCGCTGGTGGAGAATGCGGTGCGCCATGGCCTGGAAGCGCGGCCCGATGGCGGCGTCATCTCGATCACCGCCACCGAGGATGGCCTGCATGCGGTGATTTCGGTGGAGGATGACGGAATGGGCATGGATCCCGAACAGTTGGCCAGCGTCTTGGCGGGGACCACCACCACCATGCATGTGGGGCTGCGCAATGTCGACCTGCGCCTGCGCCAGCTCTACGGGAACTCCAACGGATTGGTGATCGAGACCGCTCCGGGGGCCGGAACACTGATCACCCTGCGCGTTCCTAAATTCCGGGCGCCTGACACCAGCGGCTCAGATGTTTAGAAAACCACGGAAAACGGTAGAATTTTTGCATGATTAATGTGGTCGTGGCCGACGATGAACTCCCGGCAGTAGAAGAGATCTCTTTCCTGCTGAGCCAGGATTCGCGGATCGGCAAGATCCACCGGGCCACCTCCGGAGCCGCGGCCCTCAAGGCCCTAGAAGAGCACGAAGTTGATGCGCTCTTCCTCGATATCCATATGCCTGCGCTGTCCGGTCTTGATATCGCCCGGGTCATTTCACGCTTCACCCATCCCCCGCTGATCGTTTTTGTCACCGCCGACGAGGACCAGGCCCTGCAGGCCTTCGAGCTGGCCGCCATCGACTACGTGCTCAAGCCGATCCGCCCGCAGCGCCTGGCCGAATCCGTGCGCCGCATCTGCGAGCTGGTGGAGGAAACCCCGGCCAAGCCCGAAATGATCACCGTCGACCAAGGCGGCATCACCAAGCTGATCCCGCGCAGCGATATCGCCTATGTGCAGGCCCAGGGCGACTACGCCCGGCTGCACACCAAGGATTCGAGCTACCTGATCCGCGTCCCGCTCAACGATCTGGAGCAGCAGTGGGGCGAATCCGGCTTCGTGCGCATCCACCGCTCCTACCTGGTGTGCATGGACAAGATCGAAACGGTGCGACTGCAGACGGGCAAGGCCGCGGTGATCGTCCATGGCGCGGAACTGCCGATTTCGCGCCGCGCCCTGCCCTACCTGCGCGAGCGCCTGGCCGCCAACCGCGTTCGCCCGCTCTAGGATCCCGGGCCGCCAGTGCACAGATCCGACGCCGGGCCACAGCCCCAGCCCCATGAGCCTCCCGGGCGTTTTGCCCAGCAGCGTCCGCAGCGCGTGCGCGTCCAGGCGCCCCAGGATGCTTCGCTGTTGCCGCCGAACCAGAGCCCGGAGCATACCGCCGAGGAATTCTACGTCCGCCAGCTCATCCGCTCCCAGCTGCGCCTGGCCTGCGCGGTGGCCGCGGGCCTTCTGGCCCTGCTGGTGGGCATCTGCTCGCTGCTGGTCTTCTGGCCGGTGGTCTCGATTATCCAGCTGTTCAGCATCCCGTTGTCCTGGTGGGTGCTGGGAGTGGGCATGTACCCGCTGATCATCGTCGCCGGCTTGCTTTACAACCGGGCGGCGGCGCGCAATGAGCAACGGTATCGGAGCATCAGCCGTGGCTAGCGCGCTGTCGATCTCCGCGCTGGTGGTGGTCTGCCTGACCACCATGCTGATCGCCTTCTACGGGTTGCGCATCTCACGCACCACCTCGGATTTCTACGTCGCCTCGCGCACCGTGCGCCCGTGGTGGAATGCCTCGGCCATCGGCGGCGAGTACCTGTCGGCTGCCTCCTTCCTCGGGGTGGCCGGGCTGATCGTGCTCTCGGGGCAATCAGGGCTGTGGTTCCCGATCGGCTATACCGCCGGGTATCTGATGCTGCTGCTTTTTGTGGCCGCACCGCTGCGCCGCTCCCGGGCCTATACGATCCCGGATTTCGCGCAGATCCGCTTCGAGAGTTCGCCGATGCTGCGCAAGCTGACCACCTACCTGGTGGTGGTGATCTGCTGGCTCTACATCGTTCCGCAAATGCACGGCGCGGCGTTGACCCTGTCGATCGCCACGGGCCTTCCGGGCTGGGTTGGGCCAGTGGTGGTGGCGACGGTAGTCTGCGTGACGGTGCTCTCCGGCGGCATGCGCTCGGTGACCTTTGTCCAGGCCTTCCAATATTGGTTCAAGCTCGCCGCCCTGGTGATTCCGACGATCTTCCTGCTGGTTCGCGCCATCCCGCAGCAGTCAGCCGGCGAACGCGCCCACAGCCTGTATGCGCAGCTGGAATCGGTCAATACGATGAACCTGTACGAAACGGTCTCGATCATCCTCGCGCTGCTCTTCGGCACCCTGGGCCTTCCGCATGTGCTGGTGCGCTTCTACACCAACCCCACCGGCCAGACCGCCCGCACCACCACGGTGATCGTGCTGTGCCTGCTCTCGGCCTTCTACCTGCTGCCCACCACCTTGGGGGTCCTGGGGATTCTCTATACCCCGGAGCTCGGCGCGAACAACGAGACCGATGCGACGATTCTGTTACTGCCAGGCAGACTGCTTGACGGTGTGGTGGCCGATGCATTGACCGCGATTGTGGTGGGTGGCGCCTTTGCTGCGTTCCTCTCCACCACCTCGGGTCTCGTGGTCTCTTTAGCCGGCGCGATCTCCCAAGAATTCTTCAACGGCACCGTACGTGGTTTTAGGATCTCCACGATTCTTGCCACCGCCCTGCCCGTGCTCATCGCGGTACTCACCAGTTCACTGGCCCTTGCTGGAGCCATCGGCAACGTCTTTGCCTTTACCGCCTCCACCATCTGCCCGTTACTGTTACTAGGGATTTGGTGGCGCTCGCTGACCGCAAAGGGAGCGATCGCCGGCCTGCTCACCGGCGCCATCACCTGCGGTCTTTCGCTGTCCATCGGCATTTTCCTGCCCACGATCGATCTGTGGTGGGTTCACCTTCTGCGTCAGCCTGCAGCATGGAGCGTACCACTGGCCTTTATGGTGATGATCGTGGTGTCGCGCGGCACTCGACGCGCGGTTCCGCAGAACACCGATCGGGTTATGGCACTCCTGCACGTACCTGATCCGTCGAGAAATTCATAAGAATCTTCTCCTGATGTCCACGAGCCAGATCCCCCTCTCCCCCATGCGCTAGTTTCATAGTCTGAAACAAGAATTTATTGATGCATGCATCAAGGAGTACAGTGAATGTATGAGCTATTTGCTACCTTGGGAACCCGATCAAGCCGATGGGTCATTGGCCCGTCGCGTCGCAGCTCATGCTGCACAACGTATTGTCGAACGCTCCATACCCGCTGGACATCTACTCACCGAGGCCGAGCTGTCCTTAGAAATGGGAGTCAGTAGAACGCCATCTCGTGAAGCGATGCTTCAGCTGGCTCGATGGGGATTGGTCAGACTCATGCCCAAAAAAGGCGCTGTAGTCACCGCAATCACCTTCGAAGAACGCAGAGACCTACTTGCGACACGCGGCCTGTTCGAGCGTGGAGCATTAGAAGCACTCACCTCCACACCCGGCAGACTCGCAGAGCTGTCCAATTCGCTGAACGAACCGCTCCAAGCACAGCGCGCAGCCCTCGCGTCCGGAGATCTCTTGGGTTTTGCCAGTGCTGACTTCGCTTTCCATGCTGCGCTTGTTCAGGCTGGGGGCAACTATGTGATCACTGACCTGCTCACCGAATTGGCGCCCCGGCTGGCAAGACTTACTTTCGAGGCTGCCCTTGAACACCCGGAGCAACTAGCCACCTACCTCCAAGAGCATGAAAGACTAGCCGATCTGGCTAGCCAGGCCAATGCGACCGAATTTGCTCAATGCCTCAACGCTCACCTCACCAAAGCTCATTTCCCGAAAAAGGCGAATTAATTGTTCACGTCCACCAGAGGCAAAACCGGATATCTCCATGTCGCCTGCGCCGTATTCATGATCGCTTGGGGCGGAAACCACTTCACGCCCCTACTACACCTATATGAGGTGCTTGAAGGTTTCCACCCGTGGCAAGCCAATTTGTTGCTGGGCACCTATGTTGGGGGCCTGATCCCGGGCCTGTTGTTGCTCGGTCCCTTATCTGATCAGCACGGGCGCAAACCCGTGTTGATTGCTGGGACGGTTATCAGCATCTTTGCCAGCCTACTTTTGGCCCTTGATTCTCATTCGTTGCTGTTGCTTTGCCTCGGGCGACTTATGTCAGGGGTAGGCGTGGGAGCGGCTATGTCGGTTGGTTCAAGCTGGATCAAAGAACTTTCAAGCCACCCCTTCGACACTCATGCTGGTCCCACTGCCGGCGCAAAACGTTCATCTTTAACTCTGACGCTCGGATTCGGTCTGGGAGCAGCCGTCAGCGGGGCCATGGCTCAGTGGGCCCCGATGCCAGAACAAGCGCCCTACTTCATTCATCTGGTTCTCTCACTCGTAGCGCTGGCCTTCTTACTCAGGGCCCAAGAATCCCTAGCTCCGGCACAACGGACTGAAGGAGCTTGGTATAAGGATTTACGAATCCCCTCGGCATCTCATCATCGATTCCGCAAGGTCATCATTCCCACTGCCCCATGGATCTTTGCCGCTGCAGGAGTCGCTTATGCGATCATTCCGGCCGCCGTCCAAGATCGCCTTGGTACCTGGAGCACGCTCTATGCCACGGTGCTGACCGTGTTGACGTTGGGCACCGGAGCGTTGAGCCAGAATTTGGTGCCGTGGATCGCAAAAATCACTGGCGGTCGGGCACTACCCGTGGGAATGACATTGATGACCATCGGAATGTTACTCTCAGTACTGGTCGCGTGGGTTGATGCCCCTGTACTGGCCTTGTGTGTGGCCGTGTTGCTAGGTGCCGCATACGGCATCTGCACGGTTGCGGGCTTAATACAGGTGCAGACTATCGCCACAGCACAAGATTTGGCCGGCCTCTCAGGCCTGTACTACTCACTTGCCTACAGCGGGTTCTTGCTTCCGACCCTTCTGGCAACGCTACTTCCGTTGATGTCCTATGCGGTTTCGCTTGCCTTAGTCGCCGCGGTCTGCGGCATCTGCGCCATCTACTGCGCACGCAGCTTGCGAATCCCAAATGCGACTTAGCTTAAATACCGTGGGCACCGAACGATAACATCCGGTGCCCACGGAAAATATTCAGTTGGTGGTACCTGAACTAGTCGATGGATGCCATCAACTCGACCACGCGATCGAGGAAGGCATCAACCTGGGATTCTTCGTAGCCGTCGGTACCCTGCGCGGAGCGGAACTCAACGCGGCGCACGGCGTCCACGGCCATCGGCACATCGTTTTCGAAGTAGTCAATCAGCTGGTCGCAGAGCCGGTCGACGTCTTCGACGTTGTAGCTCGACGCATTGGACCGTGAAGGGCGGCGGAAGCGCTCGCCCTTGGAACGGTGCAAACGGCCACGCAGAATGGCCGCCAGGCGTCCAACCTGCTGCAACCAGACTTCCTCACCCTGGTGAGCGATGAGGTCATCGCGTTCCCGCTTGGCAAAAACATCCTCTAGCCGGTCCAACGCGCCATCCACTTCACGGGCTTGATAACCGCCCTTCTGTGGGGCGAAGGTGGTTCGGCGGATCAGGTGGCTGGTGACCACGCTGTCGTCGTTTCCCCCACCGTTGAAGGTGGCCCGGGCACGGCTGAGGAACGCATCAACCTGCTTTGCGTTGTAGCCGAATTCCGAATCCGGTACGTGGGAAAACGGAGCATCTTGCTGCTGCGACACGACAGTTCCTTTTTCTTTAGTCAGAGGTCAGTGGAATACCGCCCGAAGACGGCACCCACTCCATTCTATTTGGTCGAGCCATACTTAGCTCAATGGCCACACCTAGGCAGCGTCATCAACGGATCAGAAAACCGCAACGCTCCACGCAAGTAGGTGCGAAATCAGGTATCCCAGCGGGATGACAAATAGTACCGAATCCAGTCGATCCATGATTCCGCCATGGCCAGGCAGTAGATTGCTCATGTCTTTAATGCCCAATTCGCGCTTCACCATCGACTCCGCGAAGTCGCCAGTGGTGGCGGCGATGGTGGTAAAGAAGGCGAGAATGACACCGGTCCACCATGGCATATCAAGCCAGAAATACATGGCGCAGGCGCCGATGGCCATCGATCCAATCATCGATCCGCTGAAGCCCTCCCAGGACTTCTTAGGTGAGATTTTTGGTGCCATGGGATGCTTGCCGATCAAAACACCCACGATGTACCCGAAGGTATCGTTGGCCACCGCCAACAACAAGATGGTGGCGATCAGCCACTGACCGTTATCCCCTTCAAGCATCAACAACGCGAAGGAGAGCAACAATGGCACCCAGGTGATGATAAAGACACTACTCATCACGGAGGCAACGGCACCCTTGAGCCCTTCCATGACCCGGAAGAGCAAAGCAATGAGAATACAGGCAACAAAGCTGAATCCTAGGGCTTCCACTCCACCGAGCACGGCACTGGCTGGAAGTAGCACCGAGGCAAGGTACAACGGAAGCTGCGGGACCGCCGTTTTTGCGTGGGTCGTGGCTCGCGCTACTTCCCAGCAACCAATGCCGCTAAGCACCGTCACCGCAAAAACCAACAGCGGTTCATAGAGGAACAGCCCGGCGAGCACGATGCCAAGTAGCACCACGCCCACGCCGATAGCCGCGGGAAGGTTGCGTCCGGCCCGCGACTTTTTCGGCTCCGGGTTACCGATCAGAAGTTCCGGCGGAATCGCCGCTTCCTGCGCATCGGGTTCCCCGGTCTCGGCCAGGTCCTCAGAATCGCTCTGCGGCGGCTCGGGCTGGACTGACACCGGCTGCCCAGATGCCGGTTGAGCCACCTTCTTCGGTTGCTCTTTATCGGCCCCAAAAACTATTTTTGTGCGCTGTTTAGCATGGGCAGTCTTGGCCTTGTCCTCAGCCGATGGTGCAAGGTCAACTGCAGGCTGCTCTTGGGAAGCCTGTGGCGCAGGGGCCTGTGCAGGCTCGCTACGTTTTTTGCCGCCACGCTTCTCAGCCTTTTCCTGCGCTTCACGCAGAGCGCGGGCCTCACGGCGAGTCATCGGCTGGGCGTTACCGGATGCCACTGAGGGCACCGCCGAAGCGTTGCCCCCAGTGTTCTCTGTCGAGCCCGGCATTAGACTTCCAGCAGCTCGGCTTCTTTGTTCTTCAGAATCTCATCGACCGAATCGACGTGCTTCTTAGTCAGTGCGTCCAGGTCCTTTTCTGCGCGAGTCCCCTCATCTTCACCAATTTCGCCATCCTTGACCAGCTTGTCGATGGTGTCCTTGGCCTTGCGGCGGTGGTTACGCAGTGCAACACGAGCGTCTTCGCCCTTGGCCTTGGCCAGCTTGACGTATTCCTTGCGGCGCTCTTCAGTCAGCACCGGAAGGACCACGCGGATCATCTTGCCATCCGATGATGGGTTGGCACCAACCTCTGGGTCACCCAGAGCCTTTTCGATTTCGCGCAAAGCGGTCACATCGAATGGGGTGATGGTGATGGTGCGTGCCTCAGGTACTGCGAATGATGCCAGCTGCTGCAGTGGGGTTGGCGAACCGTAGTAGTCAACCATGACCTTCGAGTACATGCCTGGGTGCGCGCGACCGGTACGAATCGTCGCGAAGTCCTCCTTGGCAGCGTCAATGGTGCGTTCCATCTTTTCGGCGGTCTCCGCCAGCGTTTCCTCAATCACCGGTACTCCTCAAGTTCTTCATCTGTGTTTCCGCAACGGGAAATAAATCTACTTCAATCCTAGGCCACGATCGCCAATTAAACGGTGACGGTGGTACCGATCCGCTCACCGCGGATAGCTGCAGCCACGTTTCCTTCGCCTTCCATACCAAAGACGAGCATATCCAGCTTGTTATCCTGGCACATGGTCATGGCGGTCTGGTCCATCACACGAATGTTCTTCAGCAGTGCTTCGCTGTAGGTCAGGGTGTCCAGCTTCTGCGCGGTTGGATCCTTCTTCGGGTCAGCAGTGTATACGCCGTCAACACCAGATTTAGCCATCAATACCTCGTCAGCATCCACTTCCAGCGCACGCTGGGCGGCGACGGTATCGGTGGAGAAGTATGGCAGACCTGCGCCCGCACCAAAGATGACGACGCGATCCTTTTCCATGTGGCGGATGGCGCGACGTGGAATGTAGTTCTCCGCGACCTGTGCCATGGCGATGGCGGACTGCACGCGAGTTTCCACACCGCACTGTTCTAGGAAGTCCTGCAGAGCGAGGCAGTTCATCACGGTGCCGAGCATGCCCATGTAGTCTGCGCGGGAGCGGTCCATGCCTGCGGCCGAAAGTTCGGCGCCGCGGAAGAAGTTACCGCCGCCAACGACGATGGCCACTTCTACTTCACCCACGGTTTCGGCGATTTGCCGAGCCACGCCACGAACGGTGTCTGGGTCAACGCCGACCTTGCCACCGCCGAACACCTCACCGGAAAGCTTTAGCAGGACGCGACGACGTTTGGTTGCTGGGGTGGTTGGCATAAGTTGTCTTACTCCTGGAGGTCGGAATCAAGCTGTGGGTAGTACTTCCCAGTTCCCAAGTTATCTTGTGATCCGGGCTCAAGAAAAGGGAGGCGAGTCACCGAGTTATTTCTCGGTGCTCACCTCCCTTTGTTCTTGTGCACTCAGATTTCTCTGAATGCGAGTCGCTTAATGCGTGTTATGTAGTGCCTGAAGCTGAAAGCTTAGGCGCCAACGCGGAAGCGTGCGAAAGCAACTGGCTTGGTGCCAGCTTCTTCGAAGACCTTGCCTACGGTCTTCTTTGCATCCTTAGCGAAAGCCTGATCAACCAGGACGATCTCCTTGAAGAAGCCGGTCAGACGGCCTTCAACGATCTTGGTCAATGCAGCTTCAGGCTTGCCCTCTGCGCGAGCGGTTTCGTCAGCGATACGGCGCTCATCGGCGACCTTATCTTCTGGAACCTCTTCGCGGGACAGGTAGGTAGGAGCCATTGCAGCGGTGTGCACAGCAACGTCGTGGGCAACGGTTGCAGCAGCTTCGCTGTCAGCATCCACAGCCATCAGAACGCCAACCTGAGCTGGCAGGTCCTTGCTGGTCTTGTGCAGGTACGAAGCAACTTTGGCACCTTCGATGCGGGCTACGCGACGAACAACAATCTTCTCACCGAGGATTGCGCCTTCTTCGATGACGGTGTCACCGATGGTCTTGCCGTCCAGCTCGAAAGCCAACAGTGCTTCGGCGTCAGCGGCACCGGATGCAACAGCGGCATTCAGAACCTTGTCAGCCAGTGCGATGAACTTATCGTTCTTTGCTACGAAGTCGGTCTCGCAGTTGATTTCAACCATAACGCCAACGTTGCCGTCGACCTTAGCTGCAACCAGACCTTCAGCGGTCGAGCGGCCTTCGCGCTTGGTAGCGCCCTTCAGACCCTTGACGCGAATGATCTCGATGGCCTTCTCGGCGTCCCCGTTAGCCTCGTCCAGAGCCTTCTTAACGTCCATCATGCCGGCGCCAGTGCGCTCGCGCAGTGCCTTGATATCAGCAGCGGTGTAGTTTGCCACGTGCAATCCCATTCAGCTAGGAGTTTCAAGTTTGATTTGCTTGTGGGACGGGTCGGTTCTCCGGCCCGTCCCACAAGACTTGGTAGAACTTGCCTCAATCAACACGCTAGTGTCTCAAGGCAAACTCTTAGAGTCACGCAGGTGACTACTTAGCTTCGTCAGCCTTGGTTGCAGCTTCCTCAGCAGGAGCTTCAGCCTTAGCCTTCTCACCCTCGAGCAGTTCGCGCTCCCACTCAGCCATTGGCTCAGCGGCACCCTCAGACTTGCCTGCAGCCTTGTTGTTCTTGGCGATGAGGCCTTCGGCCACAGCGTCAGCAACAACGCGGGTCAGCAGGTTGACGGAGCGGATAGCGTCGTCGTTGCCTGGGATTGGGTAGGTAACTTCGTCTGGGTCGCAGTTGGTGTCCAAGATGGCGACAACAGGGATGCCCAGCTTCTGAGCTTCGTCGATTGCCAGGTGTTCCTTCTTGGTGTCAACGATCCAGATCGCCGAAGGGGTGCGGGTCAGGTTGCGGATACCACCGAGGTTGTTCTGCAGCTTGGTCAGCTCGCGCTTGAGCAGCAGCAGTTCCTTCTTGGTGTGACCGGAGCCAGCAACGTCCTCGAAGTTGATCTCTTCCAGTTCCTTCATGCGCTGAACGCGCTTGGAGACGGTCTGGAAGTTGGTCAGCATACCGCCGAGCCAGCGCTGGTTCACGTATGGCTGGCCAACGCGGTTAGCCTGCTCAGCAATCGCTTCCTGAGCCTGCTTCTTGGTACCAACGAACAGTACAGTGCCGCCGTGAGCAACAGTCTGCTTCACGAACTCGTAAGCGCGGTCGATGAACGACAGCGACTGCTGCAGGTCGATGATGTAGATGCCGTTGCGCTCGGTGAAGATGAAACGCTTCATCTTTGGGTTCCAGCGACGGGTCTGGTGGCCGAAGTGGACGCCGCTGTCAAGCAGCTCTCGCATGGTTACGACTGGCATGTCGCAACTCCTTTCAGCAGTGGCGGACCGGGCACACAAGCGCCCGCGGTAACTGCTCTTAGTTGTTCGGGTTGATGCAAATAGCCATTGTGGATATCTGCCCTAGTATGAGCCCCGAAGATGCTTGGCATCTCACCGTCAGTCCACCGATTCTCTCGGACCACTGGAACCTCAGGCCACAGACATATTTGACTGTGGAACCTCATACGCGAAGTCAATCTCCTACCTATTGCTCCCAGTTTTGGACACAACAATGACAGGAAACTGCTGTTTCAAGTGTACTACACGCATCGCTACTCAAGGCACTTAGTACCGTGATCTAGAGCCCATCGGCTTACCCACAATTCGTCGCGGGCTCTCAGCCTCAAGCGTTGCATCGTCAGACGCTGAAAGAATGAAAACCAAAGTAGTTCTTTTGCGCCTCATAAGGCTCCTGACGATGACCGTCAGTGTTGCGCTGACAACGGTTAGCACCGTCCCACCGAGCCAACCACAGCCACCGGCGCCGGCAGCGTTATCGATCAGTAGCGGTTGGCGGTGGCCACTAACCGGTGAACCTAAAATCGTCGAGCCTTTTGACAAGCCAGCGGAAAATTGGCTTCCTGGGCATCGAGGAGTTGACCTAGGCGCCAGTGAAGGAGACAAAGTCTTTGCTCCGCAGCGAGGGAAAGTCACGTTCGCTTCGAGGGTAGTGGACCGCCCTGTGCTGGTGATTGATCACGGCAATGGTTTCAAAACGAGCATCGAACCTGTCATCGCCGAGGCGAAAGTCGGCGACTGGGTTCAGGCCGGAGCCCACGTGGGAAACGTGGGAACCGGAGCACACTGCTCTGCTCGATGTATCCATTGGGGAGTGCGATTAAACGGCGAATATATTGATCCTGTTCTGCTCATTCGTGATCTGCGCCCGTCCATCTTGTTGCCGTTGAATCAATGAACAACGCCGCACCACTAGTTCCCTTTAGTTTCTCGGTAAGATGAAAGCCATCAAGTCAGGCACAGAGAGACGGGCGGTCCATGAAAAAAGCGCTGATCATGACCGCGTGCATCGCTGCGTTAGGTCTTGGCATGATCTACGGTTTGTGGCAAGACGGAACGAAACCCGGTTTCGGTATCGTGCCCTTCATTTTGTTCGGCATAGCGTTAGCTGCAGGCTTCATTCGAAGGCTTATCGTGGCACGGCGTGCGGGAAATCTTCGCGAAGGTTTTGAACCGTTGAGAGATGCCAGCACTGCTTTTGAGAATATAGTGGTAGGCCGAGACTCGGAGTTTCATCCCGGCATTGTTCAACATGATCTCCAGCGACCCCCTAAAGATCCCCTGGACTAACAAAAATCGCCCGATAACTCGTTGACACAAGTTACCGGACGATTTTCATCGGTAGGGAGTATGGGACTTGAACCCATGACCAAGGGATTATGAGTCCCCTGCTCTAACCAACTGAGCTAACTCCCCACATGTGTTCACGACATTACGTCGGCAACCACACTCGAAATATTCTAGGGCATCACTAGCCGAAATGCCGATTTGGCTCACTGTTGGCCGTCACACGTATCAATGTGTTGAAATCACTTCGCCACGGTAGAGAGCTTCAAAGGAGTCCATCGTTTTCTTTTGCGCGTGGTTCAAGACCTTATGGTGGCCAGCTTCGCCAAACTTCTGCCGCTGTTCAGGATCCATAGACAAGATCTGATCCAGTTTCCGCGCGAGGTCTTCTCGGTCCCCCGGCTTAAACATGTACCCATTAACACCTTCATCCACTAGGTGTGGCAGGGCCATGGCGTTGGCAAGCACAACAGGCTTCGACGCAGAAAGCGCTTCAAGAGTCACCAATGACTGCAGCTCAGCGGTACCTGGCTGGCAGAACACGTCACAACGCAGGTAGGCCAGGCGCAGTTCTTCGTCGCTGACATGTCCCAGGAAGCGAACCCGGTCACGGATCTGAAGATCATCAGCAATCTTTTCAAGGTGGCTTCGCTGCTCGCCGCCACCAACAATTTCAATAATCGCGTCGGGCACTTGGCGCATCAACGGCAGCGCTTCGATCAGTTCGTTAATGTTCTTCTCGACTGCCAGTCGTCCGGCAAAGAGGATTGTTGGGTAATCATTTTTGATGATTTGTTCCCCAGGCTCCAGTTCATAGTTGCCAGCTTCAATACCGTTGGACAGTGGCAATACATTCGCAAGCTTGGCCCGCTCGCGCATGGCTTTTGCTGCCAATGGGGTTGGGGTGGTCACAGCGTTGGCCCGGCCGAAAATCTTGCCCATATCTTTCCAAGAATTATGAGCAACGATTCGTTTGAACCATCGTGGGAAAGGCAGGAACGGATCAAGGTTTTCGGGCATGAAGTGATTCGTAGCCACGGAGCGAACCTTGTTTTTCTTGGCCCAGTCGATGGTCCGTTGACCGATCATGTAGTGACTTTGCGCGTGGACTACATCCGGCTTGATTTCGGAGAGCAGCTTGTCGATCTGCTTATTAACTTCCCAAGGGAAGACAATCCGGAAATATTCATGGGTCGGCACAGAATGGGATTCCAGTCGGTGAACGATGGCTTCATCACGGATTTCGGTGAAGGTCTTGCCCTTATTGCCTCGTGCCGCCAGTACATGCACCCGGTGTCCTCGCACGTGCATCTCGGTGGCGAGCCGGTAGCAAAACATCGCCGCGCCATTTACGTCAGGCGGGTAGGTGTCAGCTGCAATGACAATGGTCAGTGGTTTTTCCTTGGCCACGGGCATCCTTAGTCGTTCACACGAATTTTGATTTGAATAAAAGTCTGGATCTTTAGTCTATTTCGACTCTGGCCGTGGTTTTTCGGCCTCTGCCTGGTTACGGCGCTCGATAACGTCCGGGTGATGCCTAGACAACGCGGCGACACCTACGATGGCTAACGCAGCAGCGACGAGCATCAGCACCGTAACAACTAACGGAACATCCGGGCGCAGCTCACCGAGAATACTGGCTCCGATGATGATTCCGATGATCGGATCAATGACGGTCAGACCGGCGATCACTAGCTCTGGAGGGCCTTTTGAGTAGGCCTTTTGCACAAAATACGACCCAAGAAGTCCCGCGATGACCACGGCCACGCCTGCGATCCACGGCAATTGCAGGAAGCTACTATTCCCAATACCGAGAACAGCGATAGCGATAGTCCGCACCAGGACTGCAACGAAACCAAAAAGTACGCCTGCACCAACGATAAAGAAGATGGCGCCAAGCTTTCGATGGAAGAGGATCGTGGCCAATCCCACGATTGCTACCACCCCAGCAAGGATCAGTTCGATCAGGTGTGATTGCTCTTCGGTGACGGCATGACTGCTGTTAGTTGCAGTCACCGCCAGCAAGACGAACCCTACCGAACCGACCATGCAACTAATGATCGCCATCACGGTTGGGCGATTCATCGTGATATCAGTTTCTTTGGCGTTGACTATGGCTGTGATCACCAAGGCGATGGCGCCGATGGGCTGAACCACTGTCAATGGCGCGCTGGCCAAGGCGAAGACGTTCAGTGCCATGCCCAAGATCATCAATAGCAGGCCACCCATCCACCCTTTATTGGTGGCGAGTTTGCCCGCGTTCTTGAGCGTAAGATCCAACCCATCAACGGAATTGCGCACCGCAATAGATTGGAAGTGGGCGCCGAAGGCAAGACAAAAGGCACTGCATAGTGCCGCTGCAATAGCGATCCAAACCATGTCAGTGCCTTTCTAGCCTAAATTTTTCATACAAGACGGGGTTACTCAGTTCTCGTGGGCGCTACCACACCGCCCCGTCAGTCAAAACTTAGGAGCGCTTGAATAGAGCGCGAATGACTGCGCCCAGTGCCAGCGTTGAACCAGCCATCACCAGATATGGACGTGCCTGGTCTATACGTTGTCCACTGGCTCTGTCAGCCTCCGATTGATCTTCGGAAGACGAAGACGAAGGTCGGACAAATCCACGAACCTTAGCAGCTGCCCCAGAAACTTTATCTCCGGCGTTCTGCGTAAATGAACGTACCTTGTCGATCTTGGCAAGTGGTGCCTGAACACTCTCACCTAGGTTGTCACGCAAGGCCTGAATCTGACGGCGACGACGACGGGTCCGAAGGATCAGCTCATCAGCACTTGGTGCCGGCGGCTTTGGTTCCTTCTTCTTGTCGTGCTCTTCGTCTGTTTCAGTCTTCTTCTTCAACGGTTCGTCGAGCGTGCTGACATCGAACTGGCTACCTTCCTTGAGCACGCCCAAGTCATGGCGGATACCTCTAATTGCTGCTTCTGGCTTCAGCGGTAGAGCCTTCTTGACCTTGGCGTATCCAACCAAGCCCAAGATCACGGCTACGAGCAGGAAGAAGCCTGCAACGATCAACGCTGCGGCCCATCCCGATAGCCAGATAGCCAGAACATTTACCAAGGTCACTACGACGGCAATCACAAAAAGCAGAACCACCAGGAGTGCGGCACCCGCAAACGCCGCAGCCATGCCAAGGCTAATTCCCTTGCCTTTGAGCACGGTTGTCGCGAGCTTGATTTCATCCGAGAGCTGTTGGGGAACAAGCTCCTTGAGTCCATCAACCTGTGCCTTAGCACTCTTGACGCTCGACTTTAAACTTTCGTCAGCTTGCGTCGATTCAGCTTCAGTCACGGTTTCTCCATATTCTCGATCGCGCAGCAACCGGTGTATCTCACGCTAGCACCCCGGTTACCCCAAACGACTCAGTCTTCAGACGTAAAACCCATAGCTCAAACTCATGCTGTGGGTGTAACTGTTAACGATTCGAAAGTCTATCGTCTAATCACCTGAGGTTATAGGAGATCCAGCCGATGCCTACGAACCACTTCAAATTACTTAGCCACACTAGCCGTTTTCAAGTACCGTGGAACCGAAGTGTTGCACGGGATCTGCTCCCAACTTCACCGGCTTCTCTAGCGATGGATTTAGGCACGGCCACCGACCAGCTAGATCTGAATAACGTAATCTGAAGTTCATGCGGGATTCGTTCAATAAGAAGCTGAACAAGCGCCGATCGCTGGCAACAAGCTCGGGTCAGCTCGATTGGTCACGTTGCTACTTCTTGATTCAGTCGCTGGCCGGTGCAATGTGGTGGATTGGTGTTTTCACAGTGCCCGGGATTCGCAATGCCACGCTTGGGCAACTGCCGGCCGAGCTCATTGCGTGGTTCGACATCCCGCTGTTTGTCTTGGGATCCTTACTCCTGGCTCTCGGGTGGCGTCAAGGCGCCTGCGTAGTACTTCCCTGGATCACTTTGGTCACCGCTGCGATGTTCATCTATTCGCTATTCACCGCAACCGCTGGGTTGGGCGCACTGATCATGATCGCTTCGTGGGTTTGCTCCCTACTCGCTACCACCCAGATGTTCATAGGACGAATTCCCAGTGAGCTTTTAATTCGTGGCCCATTTGCCTTTCGCACGGCCCCGCAGCGTAATGTCAAAGGACACTTTTGGCGTACGACTAACCAACTTCTGTGCTTTTGGGCTTTGTTCCTCTGCGTTATCCCTGCCATAATCCTCGTCATCGAGCGCCGGTTGAACGTGATGCTTCAATTCCCTGTCGAGTTGCGCCTCTTCGGTGTCCCTGTACTCATTTCGGCTAGCGCGCTAGGTATTTGGTCAGCTGTCACCATGTCAACGCGAGGACAAGGCACTCCCCTACCTTCTTCCATGCCCAGCAGATTGGTCATTTCCGGCCCGTACCGCTTCGTCAGGAATCCGATGGCAGTTGCCGGAATCACGCAGGGAGTAGCAGTGGGGCTGATATCGAGTTCATGGCTCGTAGTGGTTTATGCCCTCGCCGGATCACTGCTCTGGAATTGGTTAATTCGCCCCGAGGAAGAGGCGAACCTAGAAGAGAACTTCGCCGAAGAATTTAGGAACTACAAGCACAACGTTTCGTGCTGGGTTCCCACTATCCGCATCCGCCGTGACTAAAATTTTCGGGCCCCAGAATCACTTCTCAGAAACTTGCGTCATACCGTTACAACAGAAACCCAGAGAAATAATTGCTCTGATCTTCATGGCACGGTGCTGTGCTGGTTCAAGGAAAAATTAGCCGGCACTCAGCTGTGGTCTCAAAATGAAAAACCTCGATCCACATAATGTGAACCGAGGTTTCAGTAAGCTCCTCCAACTGGACTTGAACCAGTAACCCTTCGATTAACAGTCGAATGCTCTGCCAATTGAGCTATGGAGGAATGCAACGAGTAATACTTTAGCACTGGCCAAGTCAGGTTTTCAAATCGGGAGGCCGTGGGTCCAGCGAACCTGATTTATCCCTGATTTCCCGCGATTTGCCCTTGTTCACCTCGCATATTCGACGAATAAATAAGGTTCTTACTTTTTGTGATCTGACGCATATTTCGCGAGCTCCAGCAATTGCTGCGCTGAGCGTTCCCATGAGTAGTGCTCAGCACGTTGTACCGCGCGTTTAGAATATTCCGCCCAAGTATCCGGCCTATCCAAGGTACGAACTTGTTGCGCGAATCCGGCGGCATCATCGGCATCGGCATACAGGGCCGCTTCTTCGGCTACTTCTTTGAAGATTGGCATGTCCGTGACAACCACCGGAGTGCCCATGCTCATCGCTTCCACCAGTGGAAGCCCGTATCCCTCTTCTCTCGAAAGGGTAACCAACGCAGTACATTCCCTGAGCAACTGTTCATACTCTTGATCGCTCACACCGTTGTGGAACACGACGGTTGCTCCGTGCGGAATCAGTCGCTCGAGCTCCTGACGACGTGGCTCTTTGATAGCGCTGAGCAGGTGCAGCTCATAATCCGGCAAATGCTCCATGGCGTGAATCAATGTCTCAACGTTTTTGTACTCCATGAAGGACCCCATATACAGCAAGGTCTTCTTGGGCGTAACTCTTGGATCACGCCGAGCAAAATCACCGGTCGGCGCATTAGAGACTATGCCGATGTGTTTGTTGGTCAAACGATGTTTGCGCATGAGACCGGCCGTTGTATGTGAAACTGTGGCCACCGCATCGGCACGATTCAGTAGCAACCTCTGAGGCCAGTAGACCTGATGGAAGAGAAACCATCCGAATCGAATAGGGGCCGGCAAGAACTTTGGTGCATGCGGATGCGCGTAGTAGATCAGATCGTGCAGCGTCAAGATGACCGGGAATTTCCTGCCAAAAGTTCCCATGGTTTGCATGGGAGAAAACACGACGTCGGCGTTGAGCTTATTGATCTGCAAAGCCACTAAGGGCTCAAGAACACTCGTTGGCGACGAAATCTTCAAATAGGGAACATCTGGCAACATGGCAAGCTGGCGAGTGTCATTAATCAGCATGATGACATCGGCCACTTTGCTGGTGGCAGCTATCAGGCCAGCGGTATAGCGGCTAATTCCATCATGGTGGGTAATGCGGGTGTATCGTGCATCGATAACTAGTTTCACGTGCGCAGTTGCCTTAGGTTTCTCGGTTCCAATACGTTCCAGCCTAGCGCTTCGATGGTTCTTGCAGGATCACAAAACTGAGTACCGCGAGCATGCTGGCCGCCACCCATGCGGCTAAGGCCGCTGGCGTTCCCATCACAGTGCCAAGCGTGCCACCGAATAGGCTGCCGGCGGGAACCGCCCCGAAGGTGATGAGGCGACGAGCGCTGAGCACTCTTCCCAGTATGTTTTCCGGGGTGATCTCAACCAACCATGAGGAGGCGGAAATGTTAAAAATCAAGGTAATGCTTCCCCAGCCCAATGCTTGGGTACCCAATAAGGCAATGCTCCACATCTCGTTGGTAAAAGCGGCGCCTAGCATCATCAGAGCCAGCAGTATTTGAGTCGTTCCAGTCCACAGGAACAGCCTCGGTGATGAAAACTTGTTAACTATTTTGGTTGCCAGCAATGCCCCTACAAGTCCGCCGATCCCGGCAATTGAGGCATAAAGCCCAAACCCAAATTCGCCAAAGCCGAGATCATTAATGACAAGGATGGCTTCCACGGAAGATCCAATTGCTAGGCCCAGATTAGATAGCGCCACCGCTACGGTAGTGGCGGTAAGTTGCCGGTTAGTGAACAGATATTTTAGGCCAGCCAGCATCGAGTCAGAGATGACGCTGTTAGCCCGATCTTCAGCAGCAATTTGCTCTTCGCGGTAGGTACGAACTCGCCAGGCCATCATGAAAGCCAAGACGCAAAGTGCTACGGCAACACTAAGCAACACAGGTGCGCCAAAGAGCGTAAAGCCTGTCCCGGCGAGCGCCGGAATAATCACCGTCATGCTTTGATCTGCTGCTCCGAGCCGCGCGATGAGCTTGCTGATACGCGCATTCCTCGATTCGGAGTCATCACCAATCAGCTGAGGCACCGCGGAGGTTTGTGCAGTTTCGGAAAAGACGTTGCAGACCCCTAGGAGTGTGCACAGCAACATACCCATGGCGATGGTCAGCATTCCGCTGCTGGCGAGGATGGTCAGGCACCCTAGAATGACTAGTTTTCCGCCCAGACCAATGTGCAACAACCGTAGGGCCGTGTATTTATCAACGAGATGACCGGCCGGAATGCTCGCAAAGACAAAGGCTAGGGAGCCAAGGGTGTTCAACAGGCCCATCTCAAATGCGTTTGCGCTCAAAGTGCCGACAAACAGCAAGTCGATCGTGATGTCCGTCAGCGTCCGACCGGCAGCATCAGTGGCGTTCGAACCTACTAGATGTCGCTGGCTTCGTTCATGCCGATCAGGTTCGCCCATCGGGCCCCGTTTCTCCCGAGGTCTAAAGAACTGAGCATATCGGATTACCATGAGTTTGCAATCGAACGATTTGTGTTATTTCACAAACCAATAAAGCTGAAGAAAACACTCCACTTCACAGGTCGCCTTGGTGAATAGATGAACCTTCAAACATCTAGTCAGACGGTAATTTACCACAGGTTGCTTCGAGGTAGGCGAAAAATGTCGAGAAAATCTCATCCTCTCAATACTTGAGTTACTCGGCTTGCATTAACTAATTGTCTTGTGCTGTTAATAGATTCTTGTTAGGTGAGCCTGACCAAATATCTATTGACACTATCTGAGGAGCATGCTCTTGGGTGCCTCACTACCTACCCTGCAAATCCCTGATGTCCCACTTCCGCTTTACGACGACGCACTGCTTTGCGCAGACACCGCCGAGGCTTTCGAAGAAGCTTCACATCGTGCGGTATCGCTCGTTGGAGAAAAGTTCGCAACCGTCAGCGCCCCCACTACTGGACCGACCCCGCAACAGATGGCGGACCGGATTAATCACGTAAATCTGCGTTCGCCGTTGGGCACCATGGATCAGTCATTCAATGAACTCAACGATCTTTACGTCAAAGACGCCGTCTACTTCCACGACACGAAGTACGCCGCACATTTGAACTGCCCCGTGGCAATTCCAGCCGTCGTTGCTGAAAATTTTGTCACCACCATCAACACTTCAATGGACACCTTCGATCAAAGCGCTGGTGCCACTTTGATCGAACGCAAGCTGATTAGCTTCACTGCCGAACTCATTGGCTTTGACCCTCAGAACGCTGACGGGATCTTCACTTCTGGCGGAACCCAATCAAACCTCCAAGCCATGCTCATCGCACGCAACACCGCGACGGCCAAACTTGTAGGTTCTCTGCCCGAGCGACTGGCTAAGCTCCGAATCTACTGCTCCGAAGACGCGCACTTCTCGATTCGTAATGCTGCAATGCTTCTGGGCTTGGGCTACGAAGCAGCCGTTGCAATACCGACCGACGCCCAGCACCGAATGGACGCACAGGCCTTGCGCAACCGCTTGTTCCAAGACGTCAATGAGGGCCTAGTCCCCATGGCAATTTCAGCCACGTCTGGCACCACCGACTTCGGTGCCATTGACCCGTTGGTCCAGCTACGTGAAATCGCCAGCGAGGTCGGAGCCTGGTTCCACGTTGATGCTGCCTACGGCTGTGGATTGCTTGTCTCGAACCGCCACCGTCACCGCCTTGATGGAATTGAGCAAGCTGATTCAGTCACCGTGGACTACCACAAGTCCTTCTTCCAGCCCATCGGTTCCAGCGCGCTGATCGTTCGTGCATCATCGGGCTTCGAGTCCATTGCGCACTATGCCGAGTATCTGAATCCTGCTGCAGAAGCGGAAGAAACACCGAATCAAGTCTCCAAGTCGCTTCAGACCACACGACGCTTTGATGCGCTGAAATTGTGGGTCACTCTTCGCACGCTCGGAGCCTCACGTTTGGGTGAGATGTTTGATCAGGTGATCGCTTTGGCCGAAGACGCGCAGCATGAAGTAGCCATGCGCGCCCAACTGCATCTAGTCGCCGACGTTCAACTAAGCACTCTGGTCTTCTCATTTGAGGATCCCGAGCATCCCCTGGAACTCGCCGAGCACAACGCTTTAGCCAATCAGATCCGTCAGCGCCTGTATTCCAGTGGCGAAGCGATGATCGCAGCCACCACGGTGGCCGGCAAGCGCCTGCTTAAACTCACCCTGCTGAACCCCAACACCACACTGGCCGACATTAGCGAAATTCTTGATGCCATCTGCCGCATCGGAACCGAGATTTTGGCCGAACGCACTACCGGAGATAAATAATGAATCAATCTAGCGAACACTTCGACGTTATCGCCATTGGAGCCGGACCTTTCAACCTAGGTTTTGCCGCCCTCACCGACGGTATTGCTGATTTGAAGGTCGCAGTACTCGACGCTGCTGAAAAGTTTGTCTGGCACCCAGGAATGATGCTTCCCGGAACGCATCTTCAGGTGCCATTCATGGCGGACCTGGTCACCATGGCCGACCCCACCAACAAGTACTCCTTCCTGAACTACTTGAAGGGCCAGCAGCGGATCTACCCGTTCTACATCCGAGAAGACTTCTACGCCCTGCGCCAGGAATACTCCAACTACCTGGCCTGGGCCGCCGAGAGCATCCAGAGTGTCCGATTCGGGCACCGGGTGCTTCAGGCTGAATACCGCGATGGCCTCTACCACCTCTCGGTGCTCACGGAGGCGGGAATGAGCCGCTTCACCGCGAAGAAACTAGTGCTCGGCACCGGCACCCAGCCCTACCTTCCACCGGTGATCAGCGAAAATGCTTTGGGCACCGGCAAGGTGGTGCACTCCAGCGACTACCTCTTCGAACGCGACGGGCTGCTGGCATCCACCGGCCCCGCCCGGGCCAAGGTCACCTGCGTTTTGGGCAGCGGTCAAAGCGCCGCGGAAATCTTCTTGGACCTGCTGCGCAGCCTGCCCGAAGAAGACCATCTGATCTGGGCCACCCGCTCCGAGCGCTACTTCCCGCTGGAGTACACGAAGCTCACCTTGGAAATGACCTCGCCCGAATACATTGACCACTTCCACGACTTGCCGATGGCCAAGCGCGATGAGCTCTCCGCCGAACAGAAGGGCCTGTACAAGGGCATCAACGCGGATCTGATCAACGAGATCCATGAGGAACTCTACGAACGCAGCATCACCGCCCCGGCCAATGTGCACCTTCGCACCGGCTGCGCCGCCACCAGCATCACCGCAGATGGCCACAACATCAATGTGTCGCTGCGCCATGAACGCACCGAACAAGACCTGGACTTCGCGGTCGACAATCTGGTGATGGCCACCGGCTACCGCGCCGGCGTGCCCGATTTCATTGGCGGGATCACCGAACGCATCAGCTACCTGGCCGATGGCCGCTTCAACGTGGACCGCGAATACTCCATCGGCCTGGAACAGGACATCTTCGTGCAGAACGCCGAGCTGCATACCCACGGCTTCACCGCGCCCGATCTGGGCATGGGCGCCTACCGCAATTCGGTGATCATCAACCGCCTGGCCGGCCGCGAGGTGTACCAGGTCGAAGAACGCATCGCCTTCCAAGAGTTCGGCGCAGCGGAACTGACCGGACTGCCCAACGCCACCGAAGCCACCTCGCACGCCTAAGGACCCCCCACCCAATGACCACTTTCACTTTCCGCTCCGTCGAGCTGCCGCACGACACCGCCTTGCTCCATTCATGGATCGCCACCGAGCACGCCGCTTTCTGGGGCATGCCCACAGCCACCCAAGATCAGATCAACACCGAATACAACTCCTTGCTGGCCACCGAGGACTATGAGGTGCTGCTCGGGCTCGATGAATCAGGGGCTGCTCGGTTCCTGATCGAGCTGTACAACCCTGCCGCCTCGCCGCTGGCCCAGGCCTATAACTACGTGCGAGGCGATCGCGGGCTGCATTTCCTGGCGCCGGCCAGTGAACAGCCGCAGCCCGGTTTCACCCTCGAAGCCATGGCCGCGGCGGTGAGCCATGCCTTCACCGGGCCTGGCATCGAGCGGATCATCGTCGAACCGGATGTGCGCAACAAGGCCATCCACGCGCTGAACGCCCGGGTCGGCTTCCGCCCGGTCCGCCCCATTGAACTGGCCGAACACGATGGTTCGATCAAGCAGGCCCTGCTCTCGATCTGCACCCGCAATGATTTCGAAACCGCCACCGGGCACAACCTGGGTTCCTCCTTCCTCTCCTCCGAGCGCTGGGAGATCGCCCACCGCCATGTGCTGGCCAAAGCCCTCGGTGAGTTCTCCCATGAACGGCTGCTCGAACCGGCCGACCACGGCGATGGTACCTACTCGGTGCAGAAGGACGGGCACCGCTACCTCTTCGCCGCGCGCCGATTCCAGCTCGACCACTGGCTGGTTGCGCCAGCCAGCCTGGAGCACCACGAATACATCAACGGAAGCTGGCAACCCTCCGAGGTCGATGTCATCGATTTCGTGACCCGTTTTTATCAAGAGCTCACGCTCTCCGAGGCGCAGCTGCCAACCTATCTCGAAGAGCTGTCCTCGACGCTGTCCAGCCACTGCTACAAGCAGGTCCATTCCACGCACGATTCGGCCGGGCTCGCCCAGTTCCCTGGCACTGCGGCCCAGTCCTTCCAGCTGGTCGAGTCCTCCATGACCGAAGGCCATCCCTGCTTTGTCGCGAACAATGGCCGCATGGGCATAGGCCGCAGCGACTACCTGCGTTACGCCCCGGAAACCGGTGCCGCGCTGAATCTCGGGTGGGCTGCGGCGCACAAATCCCGCGCCCAGTTTGATGCGATCGACACCCTGAACTACGAATCCCTTCTGGCCAGCCAGCTGGATGACGGCGAGCGCAAAGAGCTGGACCAGGCGCTGGCCCGGGCCTTGTTCGGCACCGGATACTCAGCCGAGGAGTACATCCTGATGCCGGTGCACCCTTGGCAGTGGGAAAACCGCCTGTCGGTGACCTTCGCGAACGATATCGCGCGCAAGCAGCTGATCTGGCTCGGCACCAGCCACGACGAATACCAGGCGCAACAGTCCATCCGCACCTTCTTCAACCTTTCGGATCCGACCCGGCACTACGTCAAGACCGCGATGTCCATCCTGAACATGGGCTTCATGCGCGGTTTGAGCGCCGAATACATGAAGGTCACCCCGGCCATCAACCAGTGGCTGGGCGAATTGTTCGACAATGACCCGGTGCTCTCCACCCAGCCGGTGGCCCTGCTGCGCGAAATCGCTGCCGTCGGCTACCGCAATCCGCAGTTCGAAGCGGCCACCGAGAAGAGTGCGCCCCAGCGCAAGATGCTCGCCGCCCTGTGGCGCGAATCGCCGATCAACCTGCTGGAAGAAGGACAGACGCTGGCCACCATGGCGAGCCTGCTGCATGTGGATTCAAACGGCAACTCCTTTGCCGCGGCGCTGATCCGGCGCAGCGGCTTGGACCCCGCCCAATGGCTGGCCGAATACTTCGACGCCTACCTGGTCCCGCTGGTCCACTGCTTGGCCGCCTACGATCTGGTCTTCATGCCCCATGGCGAAAACGTGATCATGATCCTGGAAAATGGCGCGGTGAAGAAGGTGCTGCTCAAGGATTTGGGCGAGGAGATCGCTGTGCTCTCGGACCGGGTCGAGTTGCCCGAAGAAATCCGCCGCGTGCGCACCGGCGGGGATCCGGTGCTCTCGGTTTTCACCGATATTTTTGATTCCTTCTTCCGATTCCTGGCGCCATTGCTGGATGTCGACGGCATCCTCCCCGAAGCCGACTTCTGGAAGATCGTGGCTGCGCGCCTGCTGGACTACCGTACCGAGCATCCTGAATTTTCTCAGCGCTTTGACGAGCTGGGATTGTTTGCACAATCCTTCCCGCTCTCCTGCCTCAACCGATTGCAGCTGCGCAACAACCAGCAAATGCTTGATCTCACCGACCAGTCCGGTGGTCTGCTTTATGCCGGGGACTTGGAGAACCCGTTGGCGTCTGCCTTGGTTGGAGCCAACTAACTCAACTGATAATTCTGCATCGCGTCGCACAGTAATCGTGCGGCGCGATGTTTTTCGTTGTTGCTATTTAGCCTAGGCGCGCGGCAAGGATTTCAGTCCCAGCGCCCTCTAATCTGGCCAAGTTGTCCTTGCGTCTGGCCATCACCATAACTAGGTCCAGCAGCTGGCCACGTATTTCAGGACCGTGGCCATGGACAAAAGGTTGATCATTGGAGCTCAGTTTCAGCCCTTTGACCAATTTTTTGCTGTTCACCGCGAAGTCCTTCGTCACGAAAAACTTCGCTACCTCCATCACGGCGTTCGCTGAAGGCTTATATTCAACAGCGCACGGTACCGCGATATCTTGTCCATGAACGACGAGTTCTCCAAGCAATGCACCTGCTGAGTTCAGCGGGGCGATCCTCAGATTCTGGCTGTGTCGGAAATTTTCTAGAGTCATTTGATCGTTGTCGCCGAGGTATTTTTCTAGCAGCATCTGATTATGTCGATCGACGTTCAGCGCGCTCCCGAACATATTGACAAGCCATGCGACCACGCCGGTCGAACCGGCGGACGTCAAATGTGCAACAACATCGCGCGCCTGCCACTGCTCACTTAGTGTCCACATATGCCATTGATCTTCCGTGAAGTTCTCAAGCACTCCAAGCAGTGGCGTGCGTTCACTACTAACAAGTTCCCAGATCCGAGGCTGCATTTACACGATCCCCTTCACGTCCGAATTCATTTCATTTTTGGGTATGCGACGTCGCATCAGAGCAAATAATGCCAAATGACACAGTTTTCCTGTTACATTAGTGCCCATAATTGAACACTGTTCAAGACTTGCGGGAAACTTGAACTTCTACTCACATCATAGGGAAAGCATGCACTCACAAAGCCAGCAGTCCACGGCCACCAATTTCACTGAGCTTGCCGAACAGATTTCTCAGGGTCACCAGCTCACTGCCGACGAAGCACTCGAACTACTAAACACCCCAGATTCCCAGACCCTTCGCCTCGTGGGTGCCGCCGGCGCACTACGCCGCGAACACTTTGGAAATACGGTGAAGGTCAATTACTTGGTCAACCTCAAATCCGGGCTTTGCCCCGAGGACTGCACCTACTGCTCGCAGCGTTTGGGCTCCAAAGCGGAAATCCTGAAGTACACCTGGCTCAAACCCGAAGAAGCGGTGCACCAGGCCGGCCTGGGCATCGCCGGCGGCGCCTCGCGGGTCTGCATGGTGGCCTCCGGCAAGGGGCCCACGGACCGCGATGTCGACCGGGTTGCCACGATGATCGGCGCGCTGAAGGAAGACCATCCCGAGGTCGAGGTCTGCGCCTGCCTGGGCATCCTGAAGCAGGGTCAGGCCCAGCGGCTTAAGGAGGCCGGTGCCGATGCCTACAACCACAATCTGAATACTGCCGAATCCCTCTACCCGGAAATCTGCAGCACGCACAGCTTTGACGAGCGCGTCTCCACCGTCCAGCAGTCCCAGGCCGCCGGCCTCTCCCCCTGCTCGGGGCTCATCGTCGGCCTGGGCGAAACCCCAGAGCAGCTCGTCGAGGCGATCTTCGCACTGCGCGCGCTGGATGCCGATTCCATCCCGGTGAACTTCCTGATGCCATTTGATGGCACCCCGCTGGAAGGGACCTGGAACCTGACACCGCTGGCCTGCCTGCGGATCTTGGCCGTGGTGCGCATGGCCTGCCCGGACAAGGAATTGCGGATGGCCGGCGGTCGCGAGATGCACCTGCGCTCCCTGCAGGCCACCGCGCTGGAAGTGGCCAATTCGCTGTTCCTCGGCGACTACCTGACCAGCGAAGGCCAGGATGCGAAAGCCGACCTGGCAATGATTGCCGACGCCGGGTTCGTGGTGCTCGGGCAACAGGGCAAGGACCCGATGCAGCTGGCCGCGGAACTGCGCGAAGCCGCCGGCCATGCAGGGCGCCAGCCATCGGATGCCGGCAATGCCGGTTCCACGGGCTGCGCAGGTTCCTGCTGCTCCGCTGCTGATTCTTCGCCCTGCGGCAGTTCTGCCCCCGGTTGCGGCAGCGGCAATGGAAGCGCCGAACCGGTGCTGCGCCGCCGCGGCGCCGGAACCGCGCAGAGCCCTAACGCATGATCGCCACCGGAACGACGCTGCTGGAGAGGGATGCCGGGCTGCTCTGGCACCCCTATGCTTCTCTGGATGCCGGCGCGCACTATGCGGTGCGCGAGGCGCACGGCGCCCAGCTGGTCCTGGAAGACACCGCGGGAACCCGGCGGGAGGTCATCGACGGGATGTCCTCATGGTGGTCGACGGTGCACGGCTATCGCCACCCGGATCTGGATGCCGCGGCCCGCGGCCAGCTGGAGCGCTTCAGCCACGTGATGTTCGGCGGCCTGACCCACCAGCCGGCCATCGAACTGGCCGAACGCCTGGTCGCGCTGGCCCCGGAGAGCTTGCGCCACGTGTTCCTGGCCGACTCCGGGTCGATCAGCGTCGAAGTCGCGCTGAAGCTCGCCCTGCAATACCAGGAGGCCAAGGGCCGCACCGGCCGCCACCGCTTTGCCGCGCTGCGCGGCGGCTACCACGGGGACACCTTCGCCACCATGGGCATCTGCGATCCGGTGGACGGGATGCATGCCGCGTTCGCCCCGCGCTCCTCCGGCGAGCTGTTCCTTCCCAAGCCTCCGGCGGCGCGCCGCGACGCCGCAGGCGGCTGGGAATATTCAGCCGCCGAATTGGCGCAATGGGAACAGGAAACGCACGAGCTGATCGCGGCCCACGCCACCACGCTGGCCGGGATCGCCTTCGAGCCGGTGCTGCAGGGAGCCGGCGGGATGCACATCTATCCCCCTGCGGTGCTGCGCACCCTGCGCGAGCTGGCAGACCGCCACGGACTGGTGCTGATCGCCGACGAAATCGCCACCGGCTTCGGGCGCACCGGGCTGCTGTTCGCGGTGCAGCATGCCGGCATCGAACCGGACATCATGTGCGTGGGCAAGGCGCTGACCGGCGGGTATCTGACCCTGGCGGCGATGCTGTGCTCTTCGCGGATCGCTTCTGCCCTGTCCGGCAGCGGGGACTCGGCGGGCGCCGCATTGCTGCACGGCCCGACGTTCATGGGCAACCCGTTGGCCTGCGCGGTGGCTTGCGCTTCGTTGGATCTGCTCGCCGGGGAACCGGGCACCTCGGCAGAGCGCGCTCCGTGGCGGCAGCAGCTCGCCACCTTGGAATCCGGGTTGCGCACCCATTTGGCACCGGCCGCTGATCTGGCCTCGGTGCGGGAGCTGCGGGTGCTGGGCGGGGTGGGGGCCATCGCGCTCGCCTCCCCGGTCCAGGTGGCCGCGGTGACCGAAGCGGCCGTCCAGCGCGGAGTCTGGATCCGTCCCTTCCGGAACCTGGTCTACGTGATGCCGCCGTATATCAGCACCCCCGAACAGCTCGCGGTCCTGGGCCGCGGCGTGGTGGGCGCCGTGGAGCAGGTCCATGGCTGAGCCGGCCTGGGACTCCTGGCTGGCTACTCGCGCCACGGTACGCCAGCGCCGGGGGCTGCAACGCAAGGACACGGCCGCGGCGGGGCTCTTCGATTTGTCTTCCAACGACTACCTGGGGTTGTCCGGGCACCGCGATATCCGGCAGGCCGCCGCGCAGGCCGCCCTGGATTATGGCGCCGGAGCTTCGGCCAGCCGGGTGGCCGCCGGAACCCTGCCGGTGCATCGCGAGCTGGAAGCCGGGCTCTGCGACTACTCCCAGCGCCAAGCTGCCTTGGTGTTCTCCAGCGGCTACACCGCCAACCTCGGGGTGCTCGCCGCCCTCGGCGGGCCGGGGAGCCTGTTCATCCTCGACGCGCATGCCCACGCCAGCCTGATCGATGGCGCCCGGCTTTCGGGTGCCGAGGTCGCCACCGCAGCGCATAACGACCTGGCTGATTTCACCCGCCTGCTGGAAGCAAACTGCAGCGCCCAGCACCCCAAGCCCCGCGTCCTGCTGGTGGTCGAATCCGTCTATTCGGTATTCGGCGACGCCGCGCCGCTGCCTGAGCTGGCGGCACTGTGCGCCAAGTTCGACGCTTTGCTGCTGGTTGACGAAGCGCATTCGCTGGCCGCCACCGGCCAAGGCTCCGCAGTGCTGGCCGCCGGACTGGCTGGCCACGGACGGGTAGTGTCCACGGCGACCTTGTCCAAGGCCCTGGGGTCGCAGGGCGGCGCGGTGCTCATGGGCGGGCCTGGCGCGGCGGCACTGCGCGATCATATGGTCAACACTGCCCGCACCTTCATCTTCGATACCGCGCTATCCCCTGCCGCGGCAGCCGGAGCGCTGGCGGCCTTGCGCTTGGCCGGGCCGCAACGCCGTGGCGCACTGGCGGAGAATGCACTGCTGATCCGCGACCAGCTGCAAGCCCACGCGGCCCTGGCCGGCCGCGTGGAAGCCGGAGCCGGAGCCGTGCTCTCGGTGAAGATGCCCAGTGCCGGCGCCGCAACCCGGACGGCCGAAACGCTGGCCGTCCAGGGCATCTCGGTAGCCTGCTTCCGACCGCCCAGCGTGCCCGATGGCATCTCCCGCATCCGGCTCACCGCCCATGCCCACCACGGGCACCCGGAATTATCTGCAGCTATCCACGCGGTAGCCCGCGCCATCATCCAGGAGGATTCATGAACTGCCCTTTCGCAGCGACGGCGAGCGCCTTGGATCTGGCACCGCTCGCCGGGCCGCTGTCCGAGGCCTACCCGAACGTTGTCAACGCGCGCTACCGGAGCATCGAGGATCCGGACATCGTCCGCGCCATCCTGGCGCGGCCCGATGAGTTCTCGCCGGCCAATGCCCTGTCCACTGCGGTGGAGCCGGAACCTGCGGCGCTGCGGGTCCTTGCCCGGGCGCGTTTCGCGCTTCCCGAGGTGCTGGCCAGCGCTTCGGGCCCAGCGCATCTGGAAGTGCGCAGGATTGTCGCTGGATTCTTCAGCCCCGCCAAGGTCCGTGCCCAGCGCGAGCCGATCCTCGACCGGGTACGCGGGATCTGCGCGGACCTCGAACCCAGGCTGCGCAACGGGGAATCGGCGGATCTGGCCACCGAATTGGCAGCCGTGATCCCGGTGGAAGCCATGGCCCGGCTCACCGGGGTGCCAGTGCCCGAGCTGGGGACGCTCAAGGCCTGGAGCCGGGACTCGCTGGAGCTGTTCTGGGGTTGGCCCGATGCGCAGCGGCAGCTGGTGCTTGCCCGCAGCGCGGCACAATACTTCGGCTGGCTGGATGCATCGGTGCACCAAGCAGTGCAACGCGACGATGGGAATCTCTACGCCGCATTGCACCGGGCCGGGGTATCCGAACCACAGATCCGCTCGCTGGCTTATTTCCTGGGCATCGCCGGACAGGAAACCACTTCGATGCTCATCCAGACCGCATTGCATTCGGCATTGCATGACCATCGCTGGGAAGCCCTGGCCCAGGCGGGCACAGAAGAGGCCGCGGCCCAGGGGCTGGTGCGCGAGGTGCTGGCCCGGGCCTCCTCGGTGCCGACCTGGCGGCGTATTGCCCTCAAGGACACACGGATCGGGGACCTGGAATTCGCCACCGGGGAGCAACTGGTGCTCCGCTTGGCCGGTGGCGAGCTCGGCGCCGCCGGCGATGATTCACTGGCTTTCGGCTACGGGATCCACCGGTGCCTGGGCGCTTCCTTGGCCAGGATGGAAACCGAGCTGGTGCTCTCCGAAACCGCACGCTGCCTGCCGCTGGCCGTCGCCGATGGGCCGCCCGTGCCCTTCGGCCATCTGCTGTCATTCCAGGCGCCACCCGCAGTGCACATCACCTACCCTGCAGAGAGGATGCTGTAATGATCCATGCAGTGACCGGAACCGATACCGAGGTCGGAAAGACCGTAGCCACCGCGGTGCTGGCCGCCCGCTCACTGTCCCACGGGCACAGCGTCGCCATCTACAAGCCGACGCAGACCGGTCTGGGCAAGTCAGAACCCGGGGACGCCCAGGATGTGGCACGCTGGCTGGGCAATCCCGGCCAGCTCTCGGCCTTCGAAGGGGTGCGCCTGCGCCACCCGATGGCACCGGTGGATGCAGCGCTGTGCGCTGGGCTGGATCCGGATGCTGTGCTGCCCACCTTGGCCCAGCACGTGCAGCAGGTCGGCGAGCTCGCTGCCACGCATGATGTGGTGATCATCGAAGGGGCCGGCGGATTGCTCGTGGAACTGACAGCGGCCGGGGAAACCATCGCCGATCTGGCGCAGGCCGTGGCGGCCAGCCTCGTCGTGGCCGCCCGCCCGGATCTGGGAACGCTGAACCATACGGCATTGACCCTGGAGGCCTGCAGTACCCGCGGTTTCACCCGGGGCACGTTGCTGCTGGGCAGCTATCCGGAACACCCCGAGCCGCTGCATCAACGAAATCTGGCGAATCTGCGGAACATGGCCGCCGGCCATGGCTGGGATTTTGCCGGGGCGCTGCCAGCTGGCCTGGTCCGCGATCCTAGCCGGTGCCGCGCCGCCCTGCATGAAGCGGCCGCGACACTGGATTGGCCTTGCCCTGGACCCTGCTAGTTCTTTGGCAGGGTGAGGATCTCGGCTCCGGTATCCGTGATCGCGATGGTGTGCTCGGTATGCGCGGTGCGGCAGCCGGTGGAGCTGCGCAGAGTCCACCCATCCTTATCAGTGACCAGCTTGCTGGTGTCTTCCATGATCCAGGGTTCAAGCGCGAGCAGCAGGCCCGGGCGCAGCGTGTAGCCCCGGCCTGCACGGCCGTCATTGGACACGTGCGGGTCCTGGTGCATCGTGCTGCCGATGCCGTGGCCGCCGAATTCCAGGTTCACCGGATAACCTTCGGCGGTGAGCACCGAGCCAATAGCGAAGGAAATATCGCCAATCTTGGCTCCCGGGACCGCAGCTGCGATACCTGCGGCCAAGGCGCGCTGGGTTACCTCGATCATCTTGAGATCTTCTGCCCGCTGCTTCTCTCCCACAATGAAGCTGATGGCCGCGTCCGAAGCGATGCCGCGCAGCTTCACCGCCAAATCCAATGTCAGCAGGTCGCCGTCGGCGAGCGCATAGTCGTACGGCAAGCCATGCAGCACCGCGTCGTTGACACCGGTGCAGATGTAGTGGCCGAAGGGGCCATTGCCGAAGGCGGGGGCGTAATCGACATAGCAGGATTCCGCGCCGGCTTCCTCGATCAGTTCCTTGGTCCAGGTGTCGATTTCCAGGAGGTTGGTGCCGACCTTGACCCGTTTCTTGAGCGTTTGCAGGATGGTGCCAACAAGGCGTCCGGTGTCCCGGGCGCGGTCCAGTTCGCTGGGGGTGAGTATCTCAATCATTCCAATTATTATACCGGTCAAACTTTACCGGTACTATAATTTTTCCATGGTCAGATTGCCGCTTACTCCCCGCGAAATCGAGCAGGGAAAGAACCTTGGTGCACTGCTTCGGCGGGCGCGCGGGGAACGCACCATCCTCGATATCGCCCTCGAGGCCGGGCTTTCCCCTGAAACATTGCGGAAAATCGAGACCGGACGCGTAGCCACTCCCGCGTTCTCAACCATCGCCGCCATTGCAGCAGTGCTGGACCTTTCCCTGGACAGCATCTGGTCCAGCATGAACGACGCGGAGCCGGATAGGGCCGCAGGGCTTTCGGATAGGCGGCTGCTGCGCCGCTAGCCGTGCTGGTCCGCCGCGGAATAACGGGATGCGGCCACTTGTTGCCCCAAGCATGAAGAACATCGGCTTTTTGTCCTTCGGCCACTGGACCGACCATCCGCAATCCGGCACCCGCTCAGCATCCGACGCACTGCTGCAGGCCATCGACCTGGCAGTCGCAGCCGAGGAGCTCGGCGCGGACGGCGCCTACTTCCGCGTGCACCACTTCGCGCAGCAATACGCTTCCCCGTTCCCGCTGCTCGCCGCCATCGGCGCACGGACCAGCCGCATTGAGATCGGCACCGGCGTGATCGACATGCGCTACGAGAATCCTTTGTACATGGCCGAGGATGCCGGCTCCGCGGACATGATCTCCAATCGCCGACTGCAGCTGGGCATCAGCCGTGGTTCACCCGAGCAGGTCATCGACGGCTGGCGCCATTTCGGTTTCGAGCCGCAAGCCGGTGAGTCCGATGCCGACATGGGCCGGCGCCACACCGAGCGGCTGCTCGAAGTACTCTCCGGCGAGGGCTTTGCCGAGCCCAACCCGAACCCGATGTTCACCAACCCGCCGGGGCTATTGCGCATTGAACCGCATTCACCGAGCCTGCGCGAGCGCATCTGGTGGGGCTCCGGATCGAACGCCACCGCGGTCTGGGCCGCCAAACTCGGGATGAACCTGCAAAGCTCCACGCTGAAGGATGATGAATCAGGCAAGCCCTTCCACGTCCAGCAGGCCGAGCAGATCCAGCTGTACCGCGATGCATGGAAGGAAGTCGGCCATGAGCGCGAGCCTCGTGTCTCGGTGAGCCGAAGCATCTTCGCCCTGACCGATGAACGCGACTGGCAGTACTTCGGCCGCGACCGCTACAGCTCCGACCAAGTGGGCAACATCGATGCGAAGACCCGCGCGGTCTTCGGCAAGTCCTATGCCGGGGAACCCGATGAGCTGGCCAAGAAGCTGGCCGAGGACGAAGCCATCGCCGCAGCCGACACGCTGCTGCTGACCGTTCCGAACCAGTTGGGCGTCGATTACAACGCGCATGTCATCGAATCGGTGCTCAAGCACGTGGCCCCGCAACTGGGTTGGCACTGAAGCGGGGGAATCGTTACGCCGACTCCTTCCCCAGTTATTTCATTGAGATCTGCAGCACTAGGGTGGTTCAAAAGAACAAGAAGATTTCACGCAGATCCAGGGAGTAACTCATGAGCAAGCCATTGAACATCGCTTTCATCAAGGCCAGTTGGCACGCGGATATCGTTGACCAGGCGCTTGCCGGGTTCAAGGCCGAGATGAAAGCTTCCGGGCAGGAATGCCGCATCAACGTCGTTGCCGTACCCGGTGCCTATGAAATGCCGCTGCAGGCGATGCGCCTGGCGAAGACCGGGAAGTACGATGCCGTGGTGGCCGCGGCCCTGGTGGTTGACGGCGGCATCTACCGCCACGATTTCGTTGCCCAGGCCGTCGTCGATGGCCTGATGCGGGTGCAGCTGGACACCGATGTGCCGACCTTCTCGGTCAGCCTGACCCCGCACCACTTCCACTCGAACGATGAGCACCAGGCCTTCTATTTCGAGCATTTCCTGAAGAAGGGTGCAGAAGCTGCCCGCGCAATGCGGGCAGTGGCAGCTATCGAACTCTAGCGAATTTGCGAAAACAGGCGTGCCGCCTCAGCCAAGATTTCACCGGCCAAGGCGGCACACCTGCGTTGTTTCGAAATGCTATATCTGCCACGGATCTACAATGGTCATTTTTCACGCTTACCTTGCTTCCACAAGGCAATGTCCAAAACTCGCAATAGCGACAAATGATGTTGGCCTGCTGCAAGCCTGATCGCTCTGAGCATGTCTACGAATTCGGCTGCTTCAGGCGAACCGTCGTGGAACGCGGAATACCAAGCGTTCCACTGTTCTCCGCTACCCTTGATGCCGACAACTGCTTTGACAACCGAATCATAAACCGGAATTAAATCTGGCCTTTTACGAGCCATAATTTTGCTCACCTTGGTTTGGCCGAGGTTCCAAGGATCGTCATACTGCCGCAGAATCTGCCACAATTTATCTGCAGGCGATCCCGGGGCGAGATATTTCTCGAATAGCTCAGGCGTCAGATTCTCAAACTTCAGGTCCTGCGGAATTTGTGACAGCAATTCACTGATTTGCTCGGCTAGTGTTTCAAGGATTCCCAAGGAAGCCTGCGCTGGCACGTCCACGGACAGCATCGACACTGCCACCAAGTCGATCGCAGTGATCTGATTTGGATCAATGTCGACATCTTCGCCGAGAGTTTCAAAGCGGGATCCAGAATATTTTGGCCGGCCGTTTTCCATGGTCGCAAAATAGTCCTGTATATCGGTTACCGCAGAGTCGAAGTCGACTTTTGATCGAAGTTGCATTTATGCCGATCCCATCCTTGGTTGAATCTCTGATCATTACAACATATCCGAGAATACCGACGTTTTGGACTGGCAATCTTGATTTAGGAAATTAGGCGTCACGTAGTTTGTCCGCCGCACTCGATACCCTCGGTGCATGATCGATTTCAATAATTCTTCCGTCTTCAAATTGGGTACCTGGGACCTGTCGCAGGTAGCTCCTGAAATCATGCCCATGCTGGTTGCTGGCGAAGAGCTGCAGGCCGCCTTCAAGGGCGCCCGCGACTACGTGGTGTTCACCAACAAGCGGCTCATCGCCGTCAATGTGCAAGGCATGACCGGCAAGAAGCGGGACTACACCTCGTTGCCGTATTCGAAGGTCCAGTCGTTCTCGGTTGAAACGGCTGGAACCTTCGATCTGGATGCTGAACTGGATCTCTGGTTCAGCTCACTGGGCAAGGTCCGCTTGGAGTTCAAGGGCAAAGTGGATATCCGTGCCCTGTCCCAGCTGGTCGCCGGCTACGTCTTGTAGCGGAATCTTTTACCAGGCCACGCGCGGGCTCAGCCGTGCCGCCGCCATCGACGCGCCCAGGATGATGGTGCGCATGAAGCGTTCGGCCGCTTCGATGAGCAGCCGTTCCCCGTCATCCACTGCTTCCTGCAATGTCATGGGAATGGGCATGATCGAGGCAATGGCATCGATGCCGATATCGTGCACGTCGCAGCAGCCGCGGCCCAGCGTTCCTGCCAAGGCCACTACCGGCACACCATGCAGCGAGGCACGCCGCGCGACTTCGGCAGGCACCTTGCCCTTGGGAGTCTGGAAGTCGATGGCGCCTTCTGCGGTGATGACCAGGTCCGCTCCGCGCAGCATCGAGTCCAGATCGATGCCGGCCAAACCCGAGTCCAGGATCGCCTCGAAGCGGGGCAGGAGCACCGCTCCCACTGCGGCCAGCCCGGCACCCAGTCCGCCCGAAGCACCGGTTCCCGGGGCCAAGGCGAAATCGGTGGAGCGCGCGGACTCCAGCGCATCGCGGCGCAGGATCGAAGCCCAGCGTTCGAAACCTGCCGACATGCTTTCCACCTGTTCCTCGGTGGCACCCTTCTGCGGTCCGAATACGCGCGCCACTCCGCGCGGTCCGGTCAGCACATTGTGTTGGTTCAACGCCATCGTGATCTGCACCTGCCCGGCGGCCAATGCCGGGTGCAGGCCGGAAAGACCCAGCCGGTCCACGCGTCCGAGGTAATTGCCGCCGGCTTTGACCTCGCGGCCCTTGGCATCGAGGATCCGTGCTCCCAGTGCCTGCAATGCGCCCATGCCGCCATCGGAGGTGCCCGAGTCGCCGCAGCCCACCAGGATCTTCGAAGCCCCCGCATCGATCGCGGCCGCGATCAGCTCCCCCACTCCGTAACTGGTCGTGGTTCCCGGATCCCGCTGGTCGCGGGGAACCAGCCGCAGGCCGGCCGCGGCTGCCATTTCCACGACCGCGATTCCTGCCGCCTCGCCGCCGAGCATCGCGTAGTGCGACTGGACTTGCTGGCCGACCGGACCGGTAACCGTGACCGGGACCAGCTGGCCGCCGGTAGCGCAGGCCAGGGTTTCTGCGGTGCCTTCGCCGCCATCGGCGATGGGCACGGTCTTGACTGCCGCTCCAGGCAATGCCCGGCGTTGGCCAGCGGCAAGGAGAATCCGAAGCTGGTCCTGTTGCCCTGCCCTGATTCCACCCAGGCCGTGCCGCTGTGGGCTTCGGCGACCGCTTTCACCACGGCCAGTCCGAGACCCATGCCGGATCCCTGCTCGCCGGTACCCGGTGCGCTGCGGTAGTTCTCCAGCAGGGCACGGGCTTCTTCCGGATCCAAGGCCGGTCCATCATTGGCAACCCAGAAGCTGGCCATGCCATCGGCTGCGGCAGAACCGATCCGGATGCTTTGGCCGTCTTCGGTATGTGCGACCGCATTCTGGATCAGCTGGTGCATTCCCTGGGCTACGCGCAGCGGATCCAGCCACGCCTGGGCCTTGGCGGACTCGGCGATCCTGAATCGGCGGTCCGGGTAGGCTCCCGGACGGGAAGCCGCCGCGGCGACATCCGCCGTGACTTCGCCAACGGAGATCATCTGCCGATGGATGAAGTTCGGGGTGGAGCTTTGCGCCAGCAGATCCAGGTCGGCAAGGGTCTGCCCCATCTGCGAAATATGGGCGTGCGCGGTGCTGATGATGGCTTTGCGTTGCTTGCGCGGAAGATCTTCCTCATTGAGCTTCTGCAGCGCGGAGGCCAGCTGGCGTTGCGGGCCGCCCAGGTGCTTGCGTGCTTCGGAGATGAAGTGGCGTTGGGCCAGATGCGAAGCTTCAACCCGGTCGAGCATCGCGTTCAGCGTGCTGGCCAGCTGCGCCAGGTCGTCTCGTCCTTCTACCGGAACGCGGGCCGAAAGGTCATTGGCGGTAATCGATGCGGCGGTTTCGCTCATGGTACGGATGGGGCGCATGATCTGGCCGGCTGCCAGCCAGGCGATGCCCGCCGTCAGGGCCAGTCCCCCGGCTGCTACGCCAAAGAGCATCGTTGCTTGCCGGTTGGCTTCGTCCTGGGCACCGCCGATGAAGTGCGCAACGACCAGGTGCGCCTGGTGGCCTTCGCCGTTGGCCCCGGAGGCATCTTTCGCCTCGGCTTTCGCCCAGCGGACCGTCCCGTGATTGCTTTCCAGGATTCCAGAGGTCTTCGCGTCATTGAGAATCCCTCCCAGGAGCACCGGGTCTTCAGCCAGCCAGCTCCCGGCCTGGTTTGCGGCGGTTCCTGCGGCGAGCACCCGCCCGTCGGCCTGGCCGATGATCGCTTCGCCGGCCATTGGCTGCTGGCGGGCCAGATAGCGTTCCATCAATTCGCCCATGGAGGAAAACGGCCGGGCAGTCTTCGAGTCCAGCCCCTCAGCCGCGAATGTCCGGAACTCCTCGATTTCCTGCGCGATGCCCACGTTGGCTGCCTCGGCGACCTGGCCGGACATGATCGATCGCATCGAAACCGTGACCGCCAGCAGCGCCAGTGCAGTAGTGAGCACGATCCAGCCGACGATGCGCAGCCGCGCCGAAACCGTTGATCCTTGGTTTTCCTGGAGATCAGTCATGGCTGTCTTCCTCCTGGTCCTGCGCTTTCGCAGCATTTGGCGCCGGGGCTAAAGAGAGCTGGACAACGATTGGCTCATGATGCGGGATGGGCGGATTGGCCTTGTCGGCAAGAGCCTGGCTGGCACCTGCCAGTCCCGCTGGCACGGCCAGCACCATGAGGATCAGAAGTATGCGACGAATCATGTTTTGAACATTAAAAAACCCTTGTGAGGAGCTCATTAGGCACTTGTTAGAAGATCATAGCTCGCCCATGAGAAGTAAATGAGAACGTTCGAAAAACCGCGAGTTCCAGCGCTTTTCCGGGACTCTGGCTTGGGGAAAATCCCATGAAAATTTCTTCAATCCCACCGGTTTCCGTGTTCCTAGTCCTGTAACAATCGCTGGCTGGCCTACGGCCGATCCAGCGGGCGGCAGGGATTCGTCGAAGTCCGCGGACGGCCGGCTCCGGCGCCGCCGGCGCGAATGAAAAGCGGCACAAAAAGAGGCTCCGCCATCCTTGATTGGATGGCGGAGCCTTTGCGAATGCGGGCTACTTCGTAGCCCAGAGCACCGATTCGTCCGAGAACGAGATCGTTTCGCTCATGCGGATTTTCGCATCTTCCACGGCCTCGGCCGGCACGTCGAAGACTACCTGGTAGCTTCCCTTGCCGCCGTTGGCCAGGGTAGGCAGATCGGTGCCCGGCTTCGCGGGGACTGCGAACGAGCTGGTCGTGCTGTAGATGCTGGCATCCGATCCCACGAGCTCCGGATTCAGATCCAACCAGGCATCTCCCTCTTCGTCCCCGTTGTAGACCACGGAGAGGTCAACCAGCACATACTGCCCTTCGGCCTTCTCATTGAACTCGTTGGCCTTGGCGATCTGAGCTCCGGCGTCCAGGTTCACTGCGCTGACGTTCACCGAATACTCGCCAACGGTAGCCGCCTGTCCCAAGGCCAGTACCTGTGATTCATCTTCGGCCTGCTCGATGACCTCCGCCGGGGCTGCCACCTCGCCGTCCGAGGCGTCGGCAATATCGTTGGCAACCTCGTCGATCGCCTTCACGTAGGCTGCCTGGGTGGCAAAGACCAGGATGATGGCGACGATGGAGATGATGCTCGATGCGATGCCCAAGCCCTTGCTGCCACGGCGCTTGGAGGCGACGACGAGCGAGATGACACCGAGCACCAGGGCAATGAAGCCGAGCACTGCGGCGATGTTGTTGACGATCGGCACCCAGCACAGAACCAAGGCAACGATGCCTACAACCAGGGCCGCGATGCCCAGGCCCTTGCCAGCAGAGGTCTTGGCCTGAGGCGCCGGCGGCACCACGTTCGTGTCGAGCGGATTTTGTACAGACATGAAAGCTTCTTTCGAGTGAAGACGGCGCCCAGCTGGCACCGAGTCGGCGATCGGCTCAAGCGGATGACTGCTTCAGCCGATTCGGAGTCTTTATTGACTCTTCAAGAGCTTGTCATTGCGCACCGACAATTTAGCTTCCCCTGGCTCGTTGCCTGCAATTCTGCCGGGAATTTTCCGTCCCTTGGCGGGCCGTTCGCACAACCCGGGCGATTAATTACAGAATGCAGTCATGGCCACTTCAATCGAACGTTCTCCGGGCCGCAGCACGCTGGGCTATGTGCGCCTGATGCTGCTCGTGGTGCCCCTGCTCCTCGTCGTCGCCATTGTCATCTATGGCATTGCTAACCAGCGCATCGAAGACTCGCTGAGTTCCTACTACCTGGGACCGGCACGAGACCTCTTCGTCGCAATGCTGGTGACTACCGGGGTGCTGCTGGTGGTCTATACCGGAGAAGAGCTGGAAGATTTTGCCCTGAATTTAGCAGGCTTCTACGCCATGTTCGTTGCAGTGGTCCCCACCAGGCTGGGAGAAACGCTGGCAGACTTGCCAGTCGGCGAGCAGCTGCGGCTGATCTTCTCCGTGCAGGTATCGGTCATTGCGGTACTCGTCGTCAGCGTGGTTTTCATCTGGCTGGGAATCCGGACCAACAACGCTCCGCACCGTGCGCTATTCCAGAGCAACTTGACCAAAATCCTGGGACTGCTCAGCACCCTGCTCCTGATCGCCTTTGTTCTTCTGCTGTTGTGGCGGACTATCGAAGGCGAGCAATTCGCCGGAGTGCATGCCAGCGCCGCGTTCCTGCTGATTTTCTCCATGGGCATCGCCATCGCCAGCCATCTGGATCATAAGCCGCTGTGCTCCATGGATACCAGCGGCGGCAAGAAGACCCACTATGCAATCCTCTTGGTACTGATGCTGCTCGGACTGATTGCCTGGCCGATTCTGCTGGCACTGGGTATTGAGGAAGCACTGTTCATTGTCGAATGGTTCGAGATCGGCCTGTTCTCGTACTTCTGGTATCTGGAATCCCGGCGCTTGTGGAACCTGGCGGACTGACTGCTGCAGGAAAAATTGCACCGGCGTGCCCGGCCAATGTCCCCGATAAACGCCTCGTGGATTCCGGGCTTTTCAGGCGAAAAAAAAGTTCCGGCTCGCAGATGCGAGCCGGAACTTTTCTGTAAGCTCCTCCAACTGGACTTGAACCAGTAACCCTTCGATTAACAGTCGAATGCTCTGCCAATTGAGCTATGGAGGATTGCAACGAGATATAACTTTACCGAAGATTCTCGCTAATGCAAAATCGGCACCCTAGGTGCCACGCAAGATCCGCCGACGCATCTCCAATTCCATCAATTCCCTGTTGATTTGGGCGTATTCCTCACCTTCGGGCTCCATTTCGGCCCGTTGCAGGCGACCAATCAGCTCTGCCTTTCGGTGTGTGATTTGAAGCTCAATCAATCCATTGATGATGTCAGCACAATAACGATTCAGGCTGTGCTCATCCGAGGCCGGGATGCTGGTCACGGCCAGCTCGGAAACGAAACTACGCAGCTGCTCGGGAACCTCATCACGGATCACTTCAACCCAGGAGGTGGCCGACGCTCCAGCACTGGACGCGGCAACAATTCCATCGTGCACCGCCGAGTGAGCCGGGGCCATAAACCGAGCCTCGTAGAAGGCTTGCCACTGCTCATCTTGCAAGCGTTGAGGTTGCTGGATCACCACTTCAAGGGCCTGGCGCTCCAAACGCATCACCGGGTCGCGATGATCCGGGCGCTCAAAGGCTGGTGCAGCCACCTGCTGCTGCGCGCCCTGAGCCGGAACGGGCACCTGTTGTTCCGCATTCTTAGGCAGACGGGCACGCTTAATGGACGCCCCCACCGAACGGTTGACATCCTCGTTGTTCATGCCGAGCCAGCCAGCTAATTCACGCGCGTAGGCCGGCCGAATGGCAGAGTCCTTGATCTGGGCGACGATGGGTGCAGTTTGGCGCAAGGCCTGCACACGCCCCTCGACCGTGTTCAGGTTGAACTTCTTCAGCTCGGCGCGGATCGCGAACTCGAACAGCGGACGCTTGAGCCCGATCAACTCGCGCACCGCCTCGTCCCCTCGATGCAGCCGCAGATCGCAGGGGTCGGCCCCCGTAGGTTCCACGCAGACATAGGTCTGGGCGATGAAACGCTGGTCTTCTTCAAAGGCACGCAGTGCGGCCTTCTGCCCGGCAGCATCACCGTCGAAGGTGAAGATCACTTCGCCGCCGGTGCCATCATCCTGCAGCAGCCTGCGGGCGATCTTGATGTGATCGGTGCCGAAGGCGGTACCGCAAGTGGCCACCGCGGTGGTGATCCCAGCCAGGTGGCAGGCCATCACGTCGGTGTAGCCTTCGACCACCACGATCTGCCGGCTCTTGGAGATCTGCTTCTTGGCAAGGTCCAGGCCGTAGAGCACCTGGGACTTCTTGTAGAGGGAAGTCTCCGGGGTGTTCAGGTACTTCGGGCCCTGGTCATCCTCGTAGAGCTTGCGCGCGCCAAAGCCGATGGTCGCCCCGGACAAATCGCGGATCGGCCACATCACCCGTCCGCGGAAGCGGTCGTAGATCCCGCGGTTGCCCTCGGAGAACATGCCGGTCAGCTTCAGCTCGTCATCGGCGAAGCCCTTGGCACGCAGGTGCTTGAGCAGCGCGTCCCAGCCCTTGGGCGCGTAGCCGACGGAGAATTGCGCGGTGACTTCCGGGTCGAAGCCGCGGCCGGCCAGGAACTCCCGCCCGGCGGCCCCTTCCTCGGTGGCCAGCTGCGCACGGAAGAACTCCTCGGCGATCTTATGCGCGTCTACCAGGCGCTGACGCTTGCCGTAATCCTCGCGGCGCGGGCCCGGTCCCCCATCCTCATAGTGCAACTCATAGTTGATCCGGGCGGCTAGCAGTTCCACGGTTTCGGTGAACGAGGAGTGGTCCATTTTCTGGATGAACGCGATCACGTCCCCTGATTCGCCACAACCAAAACAGTGGAAGGTGCCTAGCTGCGGGCGGATGTGAAACGAAGGGCTGCGTTCGTCGTGGAAAGGGCACAGGCCTTTATACGAGCCGATGCCCGCGGATTTGAGCGTGACATAAGATTCGACGACCTCGCGCAGGTCGGTGCGGTTGCGCACCTCGTCGATATCTTCACGCTTGATCAGCCCTGCCATGATTCCCTTCTAGAACAGTTGTGCTTCTGGGGCTACGCCCTTGACCAGATATGAATGCCACTCGGTGGCCGACACGTCGGTGAGCGAGGCGACCTGGTCGATCACCACGCGAAGCTGGGCGGCTTCATCGGCCGCGTCTTCCCAGTCGGCGGCGAAGATCGGCTCCAGATTATCCTTACCGGTTTCCACCAGCAGCTCCACCAGCTCGCTGAGCAAGGTGCGCTGGTCCAGGTACAGCGGCTGGCGAACCTCGGAGGTCATCACGTAGCTGGCAGCAATGCCCTTCATGACCGCGATTTCGTGTTCGGTGTCCTCCGGCACGATCAAGCTCGCGTTGTAGCGGGTCAGGTGGCCTTCACCGTAGCGGGCGCGGGTGGCATCCATCGCAGCGGCAGCAAAACGACCGATGAATTGGCTGGTCATATCCTTCAGGCCCGCCATGGAGCGCCGTGACCCATCAAAGTGCGAAACCCACTCATCGCTGTCTTCCAGCCGGCGTAGGGCTGCTTCAATCTGTGCCTCATCGGTGGTGGGCAGATACCAGTCCTTGGTGACCTGCAGGGCGCGTTCGCGTTGCAAATCCTGCTTGAGCCAACGCAGCTGCAGCTGGCCGCCGACGATCGCATCTTCCACGTCGTGCACCGAGTAGGAAATGTCATCGGCCAGATCCATGACCTGGCCCTCCATGCAGACCACCGAGGCCTGTGCCTCGGGGACATTGCGTAGCCAGTTGAAGATCTGCGCGTCATCTTCATACACGCCGAATTTCTTGGTCTTTTTGCCGTTGACCTCAGGAGCGTCGGCCTTCAACCACGGATACTTGCAGGCCGCATCCAGTGAGGCACGAGAAAGGTTCAGTCCCGCCGAATGCCCGTTGTGCCTAAAAGTTTTGGTCTCCAACCGGGTAAGCAGGCGCAGGGTTTGAGCGTTGCCTTCAAAGCCACCAATATCCGCTGCGAGCTGATCCAGGGCCTTCTCGCCGTTGTGCCCGAAGGGCGGGTGGCCTAGATCGTGCGCCAAACACGCGGTATCAACCACGTCCGGATCACAGCCCAGCGCTGCCCCTAATTCGCGGCCGACTTGGGCCACTTCGAGCGAATGGGTGAGCCGATTGCGGACAAAGTCGTTCTGGTTGGGCGCAACCACCTGGGTTTTGGCGCTCAGTCGGCGCAGGGCCGAGGAATGCAGCACCCGAGCACGATCGCGCTCAAAAGCGGTGCGGTAGGACTTCTTGGCTGGCTCGGGCACCCACCGTTGCGCATCGGCTTCGGTGTATCCGGGGATCTGAGTCATGATACCTAGTCTAGTGACATATTGGGGCGCTCTGCGGTTATCCACTACGGGCGATTAACCGCCGGAAATATCCAGTTCCGCCGCTTTAATCATTTCGCGGTGCGCATCGGACATCACCCGGGTATCCAACCAGCCATCAGGCACGTGGGTTTTTTTCGGGTGACCGGCCCGTCCGCGGGTGCCTTCAGCAGCATCCCCAGGGTAGGGCAGATCCAAATCTAGTTGGTCTAGCAGTTCGCGCAGCACCGCCAAGGATGGCACCTGGGCTAGTTGCGAGCGGATTTCTCCGCCGACCGGGTAGCCCTTGAAGTACCAGGCGATGTGCTTGCGAATATCGCGCATGCCCTTGCCCTCGTCCTCGAAGAACTCGGTGAGCAGTTCGCCGTGGCGGTACACGGTGTCGGCCACCTTGCGCACGCCGGGACGGAAACGGTCCGCCCGTCCCTCAAACGCGGCCTGCAGATCGCCGAAGATCCACGGACGTCCCTGGCAGCCGCGGCCTACCATGACCCCGGCGGCGCCGGTCTGCTCGACCATGTTGATCGCGTCTTCGGCGCTGAAAATATCGCCGTTGCCCAGCACTGGCAGGTCATCCATGGCCTCGCGCAGGGTGGTGATGGCGTCCCAGTCGGAGTGACCGGCATAGTACTGTCCGGCGGTGCGGGCGTGCAGGGTCACCGCTGCGGCGCCGTGATCGCGGGCGATCTTGGCCGATTCCAGATAGGTCAGGTGATCCTTGTCGATGCCGGTGCGGATCTTGACGGTCAGCGGGATCCCGCCCTTGGCAGCTTCAGAGGTTGCCGCCTCAATAATTGAGGTGAACAAGTCGGTCTTCCACGGCAGCGCCGAGCCTCCGCCCTTGCGGGTCACCTTGGGCACTGGGCAGCCGAAGTTCAAATCCACGTGATCGGCCAGATTTTCGTCAACCACCATGCGCACCGCGGCACGCACGGTGCCCGGGTCCACCCCGTAAATCTGAATGGAGCGAATATCTTCGTCGGGGTCGTGCGAGATGATGCGCAGCGACTCCGGATTGCGCTCGACCAGGGCGCGGGCGGTGACCATTTCGGTAACAAAGAGCCCGCCACCGTATTCGCGGCACAGGCGGCGGAAGGCACGGTTAGTAACCCCAGCCATGGGTGCAAGAACCACCGGGGTATCGATGGTGAGCTTGCCCAGCTGCAAGGGTGGCAGCTTCAAGGTCGGGGTGTCATTTGGCGCATCAGTCAGGGTCGTCACCTATCTATTATTGCCGATGGCAGCAAATTCCGCGCTGAGACCTTGATCAAACCGCAATCTCGCACCACTGGTTTATTCATCAGCAATATCAGAAAATTAGGCTATGACCAGTATTTCCGTGCCGGCCAAGGGTGCTTTGATCACCTTGGTGGCGGTGAGTGTGGGCTTGATAATACTCGCGGCGATCGTAGTTTCACTGCGCCCAGCCCCACCACTGCGTGACGCAAACACCCCGGTGGGCGTCATCCAGCGTTATGTCTTGGCCTATCAGTCCGCGGATTTGGCCACGGCGCAGGGGCTTGTCGAGAACGGAGAAGACAAGCAGGACTGCAATTACTACGAAACTCAGAAGGCCAGTGCTCAGGTGAATTTGCTGCGCGAAGTCACCACGGATCGCAGCTCCACCATCACCGTCTCCATCACCTACGCCACCGACGGCGCGCTGCTTATCGATCCCTTCGAGGCCCAGGAGAACTTCGAACTGGCGAAAATCGACGGCGCCTGGCTGATCACCACCGCCCCGTGGCAAATGAGCCTGTGCACCAAAGAGGAATTGGGGCTCACACCATGACTGCCCTGCGCGCCCTGATAATGCACGGCTTACTGTTACTCCTGCTACTGCTCTTAGGTACCGGCCTGTCGTTACTGATCAGCATGGGTTTGAGCGCTCCGGCGGTGAATGATGACCGCCAGCTACTCTTGGCCACCGCGCTGGCCTTCACCGTCATCCCCGGACCGTTAGCGTGGGCACTGTGGTTTTGGATCCGCAAGAAGCTTTTGAACGCCGAGCCTACCGAGGCGGCGATCTGGTCCCTGCAGGGCTCGGCGCTCTATCTGATTGCCCTGGTGATTTCTTCCACCGCTGTGTTGCAGCTGCTCGGTAGCCTGGTCGGCGGTGGCGCATCACAGAGCTGGCAAGATCAGGTCGGTTTGGTCCTTGGCTGGGGTGCGATCGGGCTCTGGCAGTTCAAGATGCTCACCACGCCGAAGTATGTGCCAAGCGAACTCCCTCATTTGGCCGTGACCCTCGGCAACGCCTACGCCCTAGTGCTGGCAGGTTATTCGCTGGTGGTGGCACTATGCACCGCACTTGAGCTGGTCTTTGTTCCACAGGCCATTTTGATCGGCCAAGGCCCGTTGCCTCGCCTGCTGGGCGCGGTGATTTGGGTTCTAGGCGCGAGCATACTGTGGCTCTGGCACTGGAAAATTCTACAAGTTCAGAAACTGCGCGATCTCTTCGCCTCCTTCGTGGTGACGTTGCTCGGCGTCGCTCTGGCCGCCCTGACCACATTGCTGGCCGCCGCAGCGACCTTGAACATTCTCATCCCGCTGCCCTGGAACTTCACCGCCATGGGTGAACGATTCGCCAGTTTTGGCCCGGAGGCCATCTCCGCACTACTAACGGGCGCGATTTTTTGGATGTATCACCACGGGCAACTTACCGACCGGTCACCACTAGTTACCCGAGTATCCCGCCAGATCATTAGCGGTATCTCACTGGCGTTGCTGGCCTGTGGCCTGGGCATGGTCGTCAACGCGCTGCTGGCTTCCATCAGTTCCCCGCTGAATGCCGACACCGCACCAGCGGTATTGCGTACCGGCATTGCGTTGGTCTTGGTGGGCACCGTGTTCTGGGTGACGTACTTCCAACCCGGTTCCCAGCCCGAACCTGAAACACGGCGGGTGTACCTGGTGCTGTTCTTCGGCGTCAGTGCCGTGGTTGCCTTGGTGGCGATGCTGATTGTCGGCTACCGGGTCTTCGAGATGCTGGTGGGCCCGGCCAGCCCTGCATTGAATATGCTGGACTACATCCGCGGCCCACTGGGCTGGTTGCTGGCGACCGTGGGCGTTTCGGCCTATCACTTCGCACTGTGGAAGTCGGACCGGGAGAAACTAGCTGCCCTAGAACCTGAGGAGTGCCGAAGGTTGATCCTCGTGGCGCCGCAGGGCAGTGAGCAGTTGTTATCCGCCCTACAGCTCACCGAAGGTTTGGAAGTACGGTGGATCGTCTCAAGTGCGCCACCCTTGACCGAGGAGCTGAGAGACGAGCTTTCCCACCGTCTCTTAACAGGACTCACCACCCATCCGGGATCACTACTGGCCGTGGCCAATGAGCAAGGCCATCTCGACTTCACACCGCTGGCATGACGACCATGCCGCGCGCAAATAAGCCGAGTTTTGTCAGCCGCGTGCTGGCTTCGCTCGTGGATTACCTGGTGATCCTCGGGTGGATGTTGGTGCTCGCCCTACTCACCACGTTGCTGTGGCTAGTGACCGGCGAGTTCTACAACTGGCTCCAGCTGGGCGTGGCCGGGGCACAACTTTTAGGTTTCCTCGTACTGGTATTACCCGTGGGGATCTACCTGTTCCTCAGTGAAGCTTCCCCAGCTGCCGCCACCCTCGGCAAACGCCGAATGCACCTACAAGTGGTCAACCGGCGCACCGGTGAACAAGCCTCCAAAGTGCAGATTCTGCTGCGCACCGTCATCAAACTGTTACCTTGGGAGATCGCTCACTTCAGTGTCTGGAACTTCGTGGCCATCGCGGCCACCGGCAGCACCGAATTCCCGTCCTGGCTGTATGCGGTGGCTATTTTTGCTGACCTCTTACCGTTGCTCTACCTGCTGCTGGTTGCCTTTGAAGCTGAGGGCCGCGCACCGCATGATCTGATCGCCGGCACCAAGGTGGTTAGACTCCAACCAGCGCCATAAGCACCCCGCCCAGTGCCCCAATCACCACCACGCTCCACGGTGGAAGCTTCCAAGACACCAGCAACATAAAGCACAGCAGACCCAAACCGAACTGTGCGGGGCCGGTGACCGCACTGGTGAACACCGGCGAGTACAACGCGGCCGCCAGAATCCCGACGACAGCAGCATTGGCTCCACGCATCAACGCCTGCACCCGCCGATGGCCCGCCACCACGTTCCAGAAGGGCAAGATCCCCACCAGTAGCAAGAAGCCTGGAAGGAAGATCGCACACAGCGCGATCGAGGCCCCCAGCACCCCACCGGGTCCCACCGTGCTGATCGCCCCCAAATAAGCAGCGATGGTAAACAACGGTCCCGGCACAGCCTGGGCGACACCATAGCCGGCCAAGAAATCCTGGTTCTGCACCCACCCGGTATCCACCACAGCCCCTTGAAGTAGCGGAAGCACCACATGCCCGCCACCGAAAACCAAGGCACCTGAGCGATAAAACGCGTCGAACAGCGAGAGGGCATCCCAGCCCAGTACTGCCACCGCAATAGGGGTACCCACCAGCAAGATGAACAGGGCGAGCAAAGACAAAATACCGGTGCGACGACTGATGACGAAACGTAGTGGCACCACAGCATCCGCTGCCCGCGCCGCTGGCGGAACCCGGCACAAAAAGTAGCCGGCGATCAGACCCAGCACGATCGCCAGCACCTGTCCCAGGCTCCCACCCAACAACAGGGCGGCCAGCGCTGCCACCACCGCAATCGACGCCCTGGTAGCATCCGGTGTAAGGCTCTTGGCCATGCCCAGTACCGCCTGGGCGATGATCGCCACCGCGACAATCTTCAACCCGGACAGCATCCCGTGCCCGATCGTTCCGGAGAACAATGAGGCGCCGTAGGCAAAGAGTGTCAGTAACGCCGCCGAGGGCAGTGTAAAGGCGAGAAAGGCGGCCAGTGCACCGCGCAGTCCGGCGCGATACAGGCCCAAGGCAAACCCGACTTGGCTAGAGGCCGGGCCAGGAAGAAATTGGCACAGCGCCACCAACTGGGCATACTGCTCGTCGTTCACCCACCGGCGGCGTTCGCTCAGCTCGGTGCGGAAGTAGCCCAAATGCGCGATGGGGCCACCAAAAGAAGTTAACCCCAGCTTCAAGAAGACGCGAAAAACTTCCCCCGCCGAGCCGTGAGTGGCCTGTTGCTTACTGCTCATGGCTTCACCCTAGTCGGGCAAGAATAACGGCAGGTAAACAACAACGGGACCCAGTTCAAGTTTCTATACTGGGTCCCGTCGTGATTCTTAGGCGCTAGGCAACAGCGTCGCTGGCCAGAATATGCGTTGTCGAAATGACCGTGGCTTGTTCGACACCGGCCAAGGCATCAATCAGCGAAGCGAGGATGAACATCGAGGAGTCCACTTCCAACTTCACTGGGTACTGATAAATCAGCATCGCGACCATATCGCGAACAGCCTCAGCCACCTGGTCGTCGGAAAAGGCAGGATTGTGGCCCACCAAAACATCCGAGGGAGCATCCTCACGGGCAGGAACATAACTGACCGCAAAGGCCAGTGGTACCCCACCCTCACGCTTGGGCTTATCCCGAAGCACCAGGGCAGCCTGGGCCCCGGTGTGCTCGTCGAGCAACATACGCTGAGCCGAGCCCACCGTCATGTTGGCCGGATCCCACTGCTCATGAACCTTGTTATAAAAGTCCATCACCAGCTGGGTCAGCTCAACACTGCCGGTGGACAGTTCCTCAATGACCCGATCGTTGGTATCAAAGACCGGTTCGGCCAGAGCACCAGGTTCCAAGATGACATCGCGCGAAACCTGAATTTCGCCCAGACCCAAGGCTTTGCAGAACCCTGCGGCGGCGGTGGCCGGATCGCCCGGAGTCACCGTGTAGCGAGCCTTGAGTTCTTGAACCTGGTCTGCCGGGATCTGCTGGCGCAACTGTGCAACCAGTGCGGTACCGACACCGGATCGGCGTTGCTCGGCAGCTACCTCGACATACAACCACAGGCGCTGCGGGTGCAATGACGAGGCAAAAACCACGCCTGCACCGATCGCTACACCATCAATGCTGGCCACCAGGGTACGCGAGAACGGCGCATCGCTGTTCTCCCGCAACATGGTGCGATCCTGGTGGGCCTGCGGCGAGCGCGGGTCACCAAAAACCTGAAGCAGTTCAAGGTCATCCCCTGAGCGCCAGGGGCGGAATTCCAGTTCGTTCATCGGGCTCTAGGCTCCGTTCAGACGCTCGGAAAGGTAGGCGGTGACCTGGTCTAGCGATACGCGTTCCTGTGCCATGGTGTCGCGCTCGCGAATGGTCACGGCCTGATCGTCCAAGGTATCAAAGTCCACGGTAATGCAGAACGGGGTACCGATCTCATCCTGACGACGGTAACGACGGCCAATAGCGCCGGCGTCGTCAAAGTCAATGTTCCAACGCTTGCGCAGCTCGTTGGCCAGTTCCTTAGCCTTTGGTGAAAGGTTCTCATTACGGCTCAGTGGAAGCACCGCAGCCTTGACCGGAGCCAGACGTGGATCGAGCTTCAGCACGGTGCGCTTATCCACGCCACCCTTGGTGTTTGGTGCTTCATCCTCGGTGTAAGCATCAACCAGGAAGGCCATCATGGAACGGGTCAGACCGAAGGAAGGCTCGATCACATACGGGGTGTAGCGCTCGCCGGTGGCCTGGTTGAAGTAGGTCAGTTCGGCGCCCGAAGCCTTGGCATGCGAGGACAGGTCGTAGTCGGTGCGGTTAGCAACGCCCATGAGCTCGCCCCACTCCGAACCCTGGAAGCCGAAGCGGTACTCGAAGTCGATGGTGCCAGCCGAGTAGTGTGCACGCTCGTCTTCTGGCACGTCGAACTGGCGCAGGTTCTCTTCCTTGATGCCCAGATCCAAGAACCATGCCCAGCAGTCCTTAACCCACTGGTCGAAGTACTTCGGTGCATCTTCCGGAGCGGTGAAGAACTCGATTTCCATCTGTTCGAACTCGCGGGTACGGAAGATGAAGTTGCCCGGGGTAATTTCGTTACGGAAGGCCTTACCGACCTGGCCGATACCAAATGGTGGCTTCTTACGGCTGGCGGTGAGCACATTGGCGAAGTTCACGAAGATGCCCTGTGCGGTTTCGGGGCGCATGAAGGCCAGGCCTGCTTCGGAATCCACTGGACCCAAGAAGGTCTTCATCAGACCGGAGAACATCTGAGGCTCGGTGAACTGACCCTTGGTGCCACAATCTGGGCAAGCGATTTCGCTCATGCCGTCCTTGGCTGGACGGCCCTTCTTGGCTTCGAAGGCCTCGATCAGGTGATCCTGACGGTGACGCTTGTGGCACTGGATGCACTCGACCAGTGGATCGGTGAAGGTTGCAACGTGTCCGGAAGCTTCCCAGACGGCCTTTGGCAAGATGATCGACGAGTCCAAGCCAACCATGTCTTCGCGGCCACGAACGAAGTTCTGCCACCACTCGCGCTTGATGTTTTCCTTCAGCTCGGTGCCTAGGGGTCCGTAATCCCATGCGGAACGGGAACCACCGTAAATTTCACCAGCCTGGAAAACGAAGCCTCGACGCTTTGCGAGGGAAATTACCTGATCTAGCTTGGACTGTGGCGCCATATCAACTCCAATGGAAATTACGAGGCCGCTGGTTGCGGTCCGTAGAAAAATACATACTATTCAAGGGTATCGTTTCCATGCTCGTGACACTAAGCGGATGCGGGTAACGCGAAAGTGAACTTCCCCGCTCTTGGCGACGTCGGGGTACTATCTGCGCCGAGATAGGGAAGAATAGACGTTATGAGTGCCAACGAAGCTTTCGACTTAGAAATCCGAGACGATTCCATCCGCTTGGGTCAGCTGCTTAAGCTGGCTTCCCTCGCCGAAGACGGCATCCACGCCAAAGAGCTTATTTCTGAGGGCATTGTCACCGTTAATGGTGAAGTGGACACCCGCCGTGGAGCACAAATCCGCCCGGGCGACGTTGTCTGTGTCAACGGCGAGTGCGTCAAGGTCACTTCGCAGCAGTAGCTAGTCCCGACCCAACACGACCTTCTTCAGGAAAGCGTCGACGTCTTCCAGTTCCTCCATGCTGACCGAGTGCCCAATTTGTGGATAGGTTTCGCTGGTCAATTCAGTATGTTGCGACACCCATTTGAGCGTGTACTCGATCTTGTCGCGGGTAATGACTGGATCGGCCACGTCCCTTCCCCAGAATAAAGGAATCGGGTTTTGTTGGACCTTTTCATCATCAAAGATTTCTAGGTCTCGCGGCTCAACGGCAAATCCAGATAGACCTACAACTGCGGTGATAGCGTCACGTTGGTAGCGGGCCAGTGAAGTTGCCATGGCCATGCCTTGAGAGAATCCTAATAACGTGATTGAGGAGTGCTGCTTGCTTAGCGGTTCGAGCAGTCCCCACAGGGCCTCTACGCTCTGCCCCACCGACTCAACCGAGTAATCGATTTCTTGGGTCAGCGGAAACCAGCTAAAACCGGGGCCAGCCTGTAAAGGTGCCCGCACAGCGAGATAGGTGAATTCCTCCGGGAGGTACCGCGAGAGTCCCATCAGGTCTTGTTCATTTGATCCATAACCATGGAGAAACACCAGAAGTGGTGTTCCAAGACGAGAATCGTCATTGCGGGAAATGATGGCCACCGGCGCGGTCTCGGATGAAGTCATGTGCTCAAGATTAGCGAATCCTGCAGTCGATGTTCAGCTGCAGGACACGGTGCTTCACTGCCAATGAAAGAATTTTTCTGTCATCCGTCGGGCCCGTAGATCCTTCCAAGAACTGCGCACACGGAGCATCCCCACTCTGAGTGACTGAAAATTCTTTTCATTCTCAAGCCGTGCTGACTGAAGAAAATTTTCATTCACCGAGTGACCCGTGAAGCATCTGTAGCTGAGAAAGCGAATTGAAGCCATAAGAGGCTAAGGCAACCAGCGTCGTCGCTGTCACCGTTGGTGGTTATTGGCGGTTTGAAGTTCCTTTAGTGAAAGAAAAATTCTGTCACTCAATCATTCACGGATGATCCGGGTTCGTCAGTCGGGATCAATTGATGGTTCCGGCTCAGCCGGATACCCGAGGACCCTTCTCGTGTCCTCGTTCATCAGAACTTCAAGACGTGAGCTCGTATCCGGCCGCTGTGGGCAATGATCGTTCATGTGGTCTAAGTTCTCCACAACATCAACGCTCTCTGGTGTGACAATGACGTGTAATCCATTGGGTGTGAGCCATGATCTTGTGCCATCTGGCCGTGCATGGATTTTCCATCCCAGAGCATGCTTGAACATCTGGTGTTGTTTGCACAGCAGGTGCATATTCTCACGGTCAGTAGCGCCACCATGGCCCCAATCGTCAATGTGATCCATCTCTGATCGGTCAGCACTTCGGCGGCATCCTGGGAAACAGCAGTGCACATCCCTGTGTCGCAGCAAATCCTTCAGGCCTTGGCTAGGCCTGTAATTCTTGCGTTCAACGTCAATAACTGCACCGGTCCAAGGGTCGGTGAGTACCCGCTGAAAAGACGGTGCATCCTTGGCCAGTTGTAAAGCTAGTCCTGCAGGGATGGGGCCAACACCTTCCAAGTCGGCAAGTGCCCTGCTAGGATCCGCCAACATCTCTAGGGCAGGTATGGTGATCGACAAGCGAGGCTTAAGTGGTGTTCCGCTGCTGCCAGGCCAGCCATTGATCAATGCATCCGCATATAGATCTGCCGTCATCTGGTCGCTGGTTCTCTCATCTTCTGGGTCGCTATTCTGCCCTACACCCCAACGAAGGGTGCTCTGAATAGATTTAATGACGTCTGCGCGGTGGAACAACTTGATTGTTCCCATACCGCTGTCTTCGTCAAACCAAAATGACACTTTGCGTGCGGCTTCTGACTTCTTCTGCCGTTGTTCGGCAGACTCTGGGTTCATCCGATCATGGAGGCGCCGCGCCCGCTGATAAACCGTCGCGTCACTGGCAGTTCTCGCGAGGGGCAACAAAACGTGCTCCATAATCTTAATTTGCTCTTCAGTAAGATCCTGCGAATATTTCACAATGTAGTGAGCTGATTTGGCGGTAATCTCCCCGGCCGCCAATGCCAGAAGGGTGTCCTTGCAGACGTACCTCAAACCTTTCGCATTGAACATCCGCTTGCCAACCATCTCTGGAGTTTCCCTCAGGGCAATGGCTGCTTCAGCAACAAAGTTTGAGTTGATTGTCTGATCGTCGCTAGGGTCAACACGATAAAATTCGGCGTTACGTTCAGATTCGCGAACCTCCTCTGGCTCCTTTTCTCTCAGCTCGGCCAACGTGTCCGTAAATCCTTCGCCGATTTGCTCAACGGTGTCCGCCAACAAAGTGGCCGTGACCGCTTCAAGGCCACTGTGCATGCGCTGGATTTTCTTGAGCCTCTCCAGTGCATCGGCAGGACTAGCAACCGGCCCTGCCTCAAAGAGCTCGGCTGCCCACTTCTTCAGTGGTTCGTTAAAAAGCTGATGCTCAACTTGGCTCGCAAAAAAGGAATCTGGGTGAGATTCCTTGCGCTCGCCCGGTGGGCGCAACGGTAGACGATGTTCGTCGTCATAATCTTCGGAATATTCTGGATTGCTCATGTCTAATTTTCGCACCAGACACCGACATTTTGTACTAATAGTTACCAGCTTGTGGATACAGATTCGTATTTATATACGATCACAATTCACAGCGCTTTGGGAACTCCAGGAAGAGATGAATTCCAAGCCATCTCAACCATTTTTTGCAGTTCCTCCAGTCCAAGCCCATCAGCGCGAGCCCTTTGAGCTAGCAGTCGAACGTCCGCAAGAAGTTCCGTCTTAAGCACCTGTCCCGAATTCACCCTCGTGCCATTGGCGCGTCCAGTGCGGACCAACCCGGCGCTCTCCAATTCCTTATAGGCCTTGGCGACAGTGCCCGCGGCGACGCGTAGGTCGCCGGCAAGTTGGCGGACAGGGGGAAGCTTTGCATCTGCAGCCAGTTCACCGCTGCGAATCATTGCTGCTAGTTGTGCCCGAATCTGTTCGGAAGGACCTATAAGATTCGCTGGGTCGATCGTGATCACGCGGGCGATCCCAACTGCGCGTTGCGGCTTTTTGAGCCAGCGCCATACGCGGACAGAACCGATGAAATCAAATATCCCAGGAGTACGATCCCGACGATCAACATCAAAACGCCCAGCCCACTCAGAGACCAGGAGAACGCTACCTGCCACGGGTCATAGGACACTTCCGCGCCCGCCCCCTCATCCACCTTTTGCCCCACGATGTAGGTAGCTCGCTGAGACATGTTATAGACAGCGGCGGCCGCCATCCACAGCAGCGGCACCGCTTGCAGACAAAGGAATGCGCTAAATCCTGAACTGAGGACGTAGCCGTTATGGGTTCGCACCGCAGCATCAAACTCTATGAGGGATTCACCGCGCAGGCTCGGGCGACGGGTATTTTTGTTCAGCGCCAACAGGGTCAGCAACAGTCCAAGTACAAGCAAAATGGCCACAGGCAACCCGTAGTACCACCCTGGGAACGGTCCGGTAGAACTTACACCCATGATGTTTTGCGTAACAACCATATTTTCGTCGACCACTGCTTCGTTGGCCGACTGGAAAGTGATTTGACGGTATAGGCCACGATCATCAGTCGATGAAAGGATTCCGGCAACCACAATCCCCAAAATTGATACCGCGAAGAGGACGAGCGGCAGAACCAATCCCCACGCTGGGCCAAACATGCTCGTCGTTCGAGGAATCAAACCGGCACTGACGCGCGTACCGGTATTTACCGACTCGGTCTTGGGTTCATAGGGAATTGGCCAACAAATCAAGACCAGGACAACGAGTACCCAGATTGTTGCTGGAGCAGCTACCAGCGTTAGCCCGCCGGACTTGATGAATACCTGGTGCAACACCAGCGTGGCGATACCGCCCAAAACCGCAACAATCACAGCAGCCAAGTTGCGACGGCGCACTGTTTGCGCAATGCGTTCGGCCTGCTGCAGATCATTTCCAGCTCCAAGCATGGAGTTGGTGAGGCTCTTTCGGCGATGCGGCAAGAGGTCGCGCCGAAGCACAACGATCAGCACTACAGCGAAGCCAACAATCGCAATGATTGGGATCAAATTACCCATAGCCTTGTCTCCATTCAGCGGTGCAAAAAGCTCTCATCCTTGTACCAACAGGACAATACAAGCAAGTGAATGGCCTCGTGCCAATAGGTTGATACAAGATGCGTCGCTCATACATCCCGAAAATATTTCATTGCAATTTGGTAAAACCAATAATTGGCGCAGTGAATTCTTGGAGAACCGTGGTTCACTAGCAAGAAGGCAGGACATAGTGCGTAAGCGTAGCGCCTAGCTGCTCTAACAATGTCAGTTCGCACAGAATGGTTGGTGCCATGGAAGCAAGCTCAATGATTACTGCAGAAGCGATTCCGGATACCGGAGACAACACCAGTTTCGGCTACATCGACGCTACCCCGTCGACTGGCTCTACTTTTATGGATGCAATGTTCTCGGCAATGCCGATAATTATGGGCGCAGTCGTGGTGCTCTTCATTGCCGTGATTGCGTTCATCATCTACGCCCAGGTGCGAAACTACCGCAAAATCAAGAGTGCAGGCATGGATCCGATGACCCTTGAGTCAGAGCTGAAAACGAAGTTGGTTCAATCCAATTTGCTGGCGCCCAAAGAATCCTTGGAGGCAAAGTTAACGGAGCTCTCCGGCCTGTTGACCCGCGGGGTGATTACGAACGAGGAATACACGCAGGCGCGCCAGGATCTACTCAAGGCCTGGCGCCAGGGGTGAAACAGATCATCCCTGAGGCTGATTGACCCGACGTTACCATAGGGTAACAATGTAGATTGTGGCTAAAGATTTTAATGCAGATGCTCCCGTTCCCGTAGAAGAAAATCTCCATCCTTGGCGGCGCTATGTAGCCTTGGGTGACTCATTCACCGAAGGAATCGGCGATCCCGATCCATCAAATCCCGGCCGACACCTTGGTTGGGCCGATCGCCTGGCCCAGGAACTGAGCAGCACGGTTCCAGATTTTGCCTACGCGAACCTGGCGATCCGTGGCCGGTTGATCGGGCAAATTGTGGACGAACAGGTGGCGCCGGCCATCGATTTAAGGCCAGATCTCATTTCACTATGCGCAGGCGGAAATGATGTGCTGCGTCCCGGCGGGGATCCAGATAAGATCGCCGACATCCTCGACAAGGCGGTCGCCAAGCTCAGCGCGACGGGTGCGACCCTGCTGATCGTCACCGGACCGGATATTCGCGATACCCCGGTGCTCGGCAGCATCCGCGGCAAGGTCGCGATCTACAACGAAAATATTCGCACCGTGGCCGCGCGCTACGACGCGGTCGTGGGCGACATGTGGGCCTTGCGCGAACTGCACCAGTCGCAAATGTGGGCACCGGATCGCCTGCACTTCTCCCCCATGGGTCACCAGCGCATCGCTGCCATGGCCCTAGACGCCCTCAATGTCCCACACTCGATCAATACCGAGGTGGAGCCGGTCATCGATGAGCGTAGCTGGCGCGAGGCACGCATCGAGGACCTGCAGTGGGCGCGCGAGCACCTGGCCCCGTGGGTATTGCGCCGGCTGCGCCACCAGTCCTCCGGTGATGGGATCACCGCGAAGCGCCCTTCGGCGACGCCGTTTACGGCCGCTAAGCCCAACGATTCTTTGGGTGCCGGAGACAGCGCGCAGTAGGATCCGCGCATCAGGTTATCGAATAGCAAAAGGGGCAGCGACCACCGAAAACTGGTGGTTACTACCCCTTTAGCTGTGCTATGAGTGGCTAAAGACCTGGGCGCGCAACACCGAGTCGAGCTGGCTCGCGTCGGTCAGAAAACCGTCATGGCCGATCGGCGAATCGATGTAGTGCACCGGTGACTTGGTGGGCAAACTGGCGGCTAATTTCTCGGACTGCTCCGGGAAATACAACCGGTCAGAACTCACCGCAGCCACCACCACGTTCACCGCCTGCAAACGAGCCAGGGCCGCGCTCAACGATTCATAACCGCGTGCCACATCGTGGCTCATCAACGCTTCGGTGAGCAACAGGTAGCTGTTGGCATCAAAACGATTAGCCAATTTGGTCGCCTGATGATCCAGGTAGCTTTCGACCTGGTAACGACCACGCGGGCCATCCAATTGGCCGGTAGGCTGCTCCCCAGGCTGTGGCTTGCGACCAAAGCGGGTCTCGAGTTCGGCCTCGGAACGGTAGGTGATGTGGGCTAGACGCCGCGCCAAGCCCAGCCCGGCATCAGGTCGTGCATCCTGAGTGTAGTAATCGCCGCCGTGGAAGTGCGGATCAAGGCGGATGGCCTGGGTCTGCACCTGAGCGAAGGCGATCTGTTCGGCGGTGGCCTGCGCACAGGAGGCCATCACCACCAGGTTCTTGACCTGCTCGGGAAACTCGACCGCGTATTCCAGGGCCCGCGCCCCACCCATCGAGCCACCAATCACCGCATGCCAGGTGCTAATTCCTAGCTGCTTGGCCAGGCGCGCTTCGAGGCGCACCGAGTCCTTGATGGTCACAAAGGGGAAGCGTGAACCGTAGGGCACACCATGCTCATCCGGCGAGGACGGTCCGGTGGACCCATTGCAACCGCCGACCATATTCACCGCGAGCACGAAATACTTGTTGGTATCGATGGTCGCCCCGGGGCCAACAAATCCGTCCCACCAGCCGGCGGTTTGCGCATCGCCCTGGGCGACGTGGGCGTCACCGGTCAGCGCGTGCATCACCAGGACGGCGTTGGTCCCGGCCATATCGAGGGTACCCCAGGTTTCGTAGGCCAATTCCACTTCTGGCAGGTAGCCGCCAAATTCGAAGTGGTGCTCGCCGACGGCGCTACGGCGCATCATGCCGTGCTGGCCTTCGGCGAGCTGTGGTGATGCGGTGGTCGCAATGGATGCCATGCTTAGAGAGTTTCCTGCAATTCCTTGTTTGGTTCTTCGTTCGTTTCCTCGCCCTGGCCAAGAGCCGCAACAGCGTTGAAGCCTAGTTCCAGGTCGGCCAGAATGTCCTTGATGTTTTCCAGTCCGACGCTCAGGCGCACCAGGGACGGGCTCACGCCAGCGGCGATCTGCTCGGCCTCGGAGAGCTGGGCATGGGTGGTGGAAGCCGGGTGGATCACCAGGGAACGGACATCGCCGATATTGGCCACATTGGAGTGCAACTCCAGGGCGTCGACAAAGGCCTGACCTGCCGCGGAGCCACCATCAAGCTCAAATGCGATGACCGATCCGGCACCGTGTTGCGAGTACTTCTTGGCACGCTCAAACCACGGTGAGGAGGCCAGGCCCGCGTAGGCGACCTTCTGCACTTCGGCGCGAGCTTCCAGCCACTTGGCCACCGCCAGCGCATTTTCGCCGTGACGCTCAACGCGCAGGGACAGGGTTTCAAGTCCCTGGGCGATCAGGAAGGCGTTGAATGGGGCGACCGCGGAGCCCAGATCGCGCAACAGCTGCACGCGAGCCTTGAGGATGTAGGCGAGATTGGCCCCGAGGATGCCGTTGACACCCAAGTCACGGGCGAAGACTAGGCCGTTGTAGGACTCGTCCGGGGTGTTGAAGCCTTCAAAGCGCTGCGGATCCTTGGCGAAGTCGAAGTTGCCCGAGTCCACGATCACTCCGGCGATCGCATTGCCGTGCCCACCGAGGAACTTGGTGGCCGAGTGGATCACGATGTCCGCACCAAACTCGATCGGACGAATCAGGTAGGGGGTGGCCAGGGTGTTATCCACCAGCAGCGGCACACCATTTTCGTGGGCGATCGCGGCGATCGCTTCAATATCCAGCACGTCCTGACGTGGGTTGGAAATGGTTTCGCCGAAGAATGCCTTGGTGTTTTCACGCACCGCCTCACGCCAGTGATCCAGGTTATCCGGGTCGGCCACGAAGGTGACCTCAATGCCCAGGCGCTTCAGGGTGTGCTTGAGCAGGTTCTGGGTTCCGCCGTACAGGCTGGGGCTGGCCACAATGTGATCGCCGGCCTCGGCAAGGTTCAGGATCGCAAAGGTGGTGGCGGCCTGACCCGAGGAGAGCAGCAGTGCTCCCACGCCGCCTTCCAGATCGGCGATCCGTGTTTCGACCGCGTCGGTGGTGGGGTTACCGATGCGCGTGTAGATCGGTTCCAGTTCGGCCAGCGCGAAACGGGCTGCGGCACTTTCGGCGCTCGGGAAGACGAAGGATGTGGTCTGGAAAATCGGCAGGGCTCGGGCGCCGGTGGTGGGATCCGGGGTTTGGCCGGAGTGGATCTGACGGGTTTCAAATGACCAGTTGCTGCTCATGGTTTCCTCCAAAATAGTTGTATGACTTTGGGGTAGACCACTGAGAAGACACCGATGGAAGTACCTCATCAAGAAGCCTTCCAGGGTTACCCGCGCTTGTCCTTAGCCGCCTTGTGAGCCCAAGGGCCAGGTCTTCACCCGGGGCACCCCACCGCGGTTGGAGGGTTGCCGCCCAGTAAGCCGGGGCTTGTTACTGGGACTCATGACCTGCTTCCAGTGTGCCCGAAAACCGAAGATCTTTGCAATGCGGGCGCCCCAAATTGGTCGTAATCGGTCATATTTCACACAGTAAGCATTTTTGTCGCAGAGAATTCGATGGGGCACAGACGCATTAGGATCACCTAAGTAGAGACTGCGGTCACATATTGCCATGATTGGCACATGATGAGGCTAGATCACGTAAGTTATGCCTGTGGCCCAGATGGGCTGCTGCCAACCGCTCAAAGAATCTCCGAGTCACTCGGCTTGGAGTTCGTCAAGGGAGGCGTGCACCCCAGGTTCGGGACGCGCAATGTCATCTTCCCACTCAAGCATGGACAGTACCTCGAAGTGGTCGAGGTGCTGAACCACCCGGCCAGCGACAAGGCCCCCTTCGGCCAGGCCGTCAGGGCCCGTTCGGAGCTGGGTGGCGGCTGGATGGGCTGGTGCGTTTCGGTGGACGATCTATCCAGCGCCGAAGACCGACTGGGCCGCAAGGCGGTTCCGGGCAACCGCAAGTTCCCCGATGGCCGCGAGCTGACCTGGCAGCAGATCGGCATCAAGGGCTTGATCGCCGACCCGCAATGCCCGTACCTAATCTCCTGGGACGAGGAAGCCAAGGACCTGCATCCTTCCAAAGCCTTGGAGCCGGCCGGGGCGATCAGCGAGATCACCATTGCCGGCTCCCGCGATCGGGTGCTGGAGTGGCTGGGGCAGCCGGAAAACGTGCACCTGGGGGCAGTGACCATGGCCTACCAGGCGCCCAATGGCACTCCGGGCATCATGTCGGTGACCTTCGAAACCGAGAACGGCCCAGTGGTGTTGTAGTACATTGGCAGGTGGGGACAATGGCGTCCCCACCTTTCATTTTTTTGCGCCGGCATCCAGGCGCTTGCCCAGGGCAAGGATCTGAAGATCGGTGAACCCAAGACGCTCGTAGAAGCCGCGCACCGCGGTATTCTCGCTGCGCACCATCAGCTGCACCTTGGGCACGCCCCGCTCGGCGATCCAGGCGCAGGCGGCATCCACCATCGTGGCGCCCAGCCCGTAGCCCTGCCTCTGCGGGTCCACCGCCACGTAATACAGCCAGCCGCGGTGCCCATCGTGGCCGGCCATCACGGTGGCCAGAACTTGTTCATCTTCGATCATGGCCAACACCGTGGAGGTGGGGGTTTCCAAAGCGCGCCTGGCATCGGCGTAGGGATCATTCCAGGGCCGGGTCAACCCGGTGTTTTCCCACAGCGCCACAGCATCGGGAATCTGTTCTTCAGCCAGCTCGAAAATCTGCATTCTTGCAGTTTATCCGGGTTAGCCGCCGATCCCGATCGCCGGGCCGATCAACGCATATCCGACAAATCCGATGGCATCAAGCAGGAAGTGCGCGATCACCAGCGGCATTACCCGACCGTACTTGTGGTAGACCCAGCCAAAGACCACGCCCATGAGCATATTGCCGATCATCGGCCCCACTCCCTGGTAGAGGTGGTAGCTGCCGCGGATCACCGCCGAACTGATGATCGTGGTCCACAATCCCAGCTGCAGTTTTTTGGCGTAGCTGAACAGGAAGCCGAGCATCAGCACTTCCTCGAGCACCGCATGGCGCACCGCCGAGAGCAGCAGCACCGGCACGCTCCACCAATAGTCCCCCAGATTGGCCGCGGACAGCGCCGTAGTGATGCCCAGCGCGCGGCCGGCTGCGTAGACCCCAAGGGTGCCAAACCCCATGGCCAGGAAAAGCCCTGTGCCGGCCAGGGCGTCGCGGCCAGGTTTGCGCAGGTCAAAACCGATCTCGCGTGTGCCGAGGCCCAGGCTGCGCTTCATCAGATACAGGGCCAGCGCCACCGGCACCAGCGCAAAAAGGATATCCAGCAGCTGGTAGGACAGGTCGAAGAATTCGCGGGTGCTCAGCTGGTTGTTCAGCGAGGTAGTCTGTTCGCGCAGCGGACCCCGCGTGGCCTTATCGGCAAAACTCATGATCGAATAGATCGCGCTCTGCCCCAGCGACAGGGCAAGGACCAGGGCGATCTCGAACTTCAGGATCTTGGCATTCACGTTCTCGATCATAGGCTGATCAGGCTGTGTGCGGGCTTTGGTAGCCTGAAGGTAGCGAATTCAAGGAGCAGCTGTGTCCCGTCCTGCCACGGAAGAAGAACTGTCGATCGCCCGCCGATTGCGCCCCGATCTTTCCTGGGAGCACGCGTCGGTCAACGAGGGCGGACAGTTCCACAAGGTGGTGATCGCCAATCCGGACTCGGTGATCCGCATGGCTCGCACCATCGACGCCACCGAAGAAATGCCGCGCTCGATCAAGCTGCTTGAGCTCGTGTCCGATCAGTTGGACTACCAGATCCCGGTGGCGACCTCGCAGATCCAGACGGTGGACTCCCTGGGCTCGGTAGCCATGTCCTTCATCCCGGGCAGCGCCCATGAACCGCACTACGGGGACCCCAAAATCTTGGGCGAGCTGGTCAGCGATCTGGCCCAGGTCGAGCTTGAACCGCTGCGCGAGCACCTGGCCTCCCCTTTTGCCTTCCGCGGCCCGTGGACCGATGAGCGCCAACAGCAGTGTTTTGATGCTTTGCCTGAAGAGTTGCGCGGCCCGGCCAGCAGCCTATGGGCGCAGCTTGATGAGCTGGCTCAGGTGCCGCCGAGTCTGGTCCATGGCGATCTGGCCGGGCACAATATGCACTGGGATGGTGAAGAACTGATCGGCATCTTGGACTGGGATCTGGCTGCCGCCTGGGATCCGGCGCTGAACACCGCGTACCTGAGCCTGTGGCACGGGTTGCAGATGGTGGATTTGATCGCTCCGACTCCCGATGAAGCCCATCGGGCGAAGATCTGGCTGGGGCTGATGAGTTTGGAGCGGCTCTCGGACACACTGTCGCGCACCGACAATCCGAAGACCGATAAGCTCTTGCGCAAGATCGGGCCAAGAATTGAGAACGCCGCGCAGGCTGTGGGGAGCTGAACATTGCGAAGTAGGTCCGTGGTGCCAGCCGCTTTGCTGGCGACGTTGTCCTTGTGGCTTGGCGGATGCTCTGCCGATGATGGGCAGGTATCAGCCGACGCCCTGCACCAGGAGCATGAGTTGGCCTTCATCAGAACTGAGGTGACACAACCGAACCAAGAACTGTCGCTGGGCTTCCCACTGAACGGCGGGCAGTATTCCCTGGCCATGCAATGTTCTGGTGAGGAGAGGTCGTCCACGATTGAATGGAACACCAGCGATAGCTCGGACCACGGGGAAATCAATGTTCCCTGTTCATCCGACGGAAACGTGGTCCACCAGGAAATTTCGCTGGGCGGGTATTCACGATTGCTTAGCTTTGATGTTTCGGGACTGCAGGGGCAACTATTGCAGGTATCGGTTGCTGGGTTCACTGGACCATAGATAGTAATTGAATACCTGCCAGGTACAGCAAAGGCCCATCCAAGCTCGAAGCTTGGATGGGCCTATGTGCGGTTTAGCTCAGTGCTGCGATTGCTGCATCGTAGTCTGGCTCGGTGGTGATCTCCGGGACGACCTGGGTGTAGGTCACTTTTCCGGCTTCGTCCAAGACGATGACCGAGCGCGCCAGCAGGCCGGCCAGCGGGCCGTCGATCTGGGTGACGCCGTAGTCCGAACCGAAGTCCGAGCGGAAGACCGAAGCGGCGGTGACGTTCTCGATATCCTCGGCACCGCAGAAGCGGCCCAGTGCGAATGGAAGGTCAGCGGATACGCACACGACGGTGGTGTTCTCCAGGCCGGCAGCCAGTTCGTTGAAGCGGCGAACGCTGGCAGCGCAAACGCCGGTATCAACCGACGGGAAGATGTTCAGGACAACGCGACGGCCAGCCAGCGACTCGCTGGTGACATCTGCAAGGCCGGTGTCGGTGAGGGTGAATGATGGAGCCTGCGAGCCTACGGCTGGCAGTTCACCAATGGTCTGTACGGGAGTTCCCTTAAAAGCAGTATTAGCCATGGTTCTTGTCTATCACGAATGCCTATTTGACTGCCAGATTTTCGGCGAACCGGTCAGAACAAGTCGGCGGTTTGAACTGCCTCAGAACACCAATTGGCCTGCGCGGTACACGCTGTGGGTCAGGTTCATCCCGGGACGGTAGGCCAGGTGGGCCGCTGCAGGCGCATCAAGAACGTGCAGGTCTGCGCGCTTGCCGACTTCGAGAGATCCCACTTCGTCATGGACTCCGAGGGCCAGCGCTCCCCCATAAGTGGCTGCCTCGATGGCTTCGGCCAGGGTCAGGTTCATCTGCAGCACCGCGGTGGCCACGCAGAAGTTCATGTTGCTGGTGTAGCTGGTGCCGGGATTGCAGTTGCTGGCCAGCGCGATAGGCACTCCGGCGTCCAAGAGCTCTCGACCTGGTGCCAGAGGCTGACGGGTGGATAGGTCGCACGCCGGCAGGCAGGTGGCGACGGTTCCTGGCTTTCCGGTTCTTCCCGCCCGGTCCCAGCGCTCCCAGCTTCCGGCAAGCGCCTGGATATCGGAATCATCAAGATAGTTGACGTGGTCGACCGAGTGGCTGCCGAATTCAACTGCCAGCTTTACGCCCGGGCCTGGACCCAATTGGTTGCCATGGACTTTGGTAGCGATCCCGCGGCTTTGGGCAGCGTGCAGTACTCGACGGGTTTGCTCTTCATTGAAGGCGCCGCGCTCGCAAAAAATGTCGACGAAGTCGATGTGCTCGGCTACCGCTTCGAGCATGGGTCCTGCGACAAGTTCGGTATATTGATCGGCGTCGGAACCGGAAGGGACCAGGTGCGCTCCGAGGAAGGTCAGGGTATCCACCATCGGGCGGCCTAGCTGCGCGTGGCGAAGTTCTTCGGCCAGCTCCAGGCCATAGCCGGTTTTGGTTTCCATCCAGGTGGTCCCCATGGACAGGGCTTCGGCGCGGCGGGCGGAGACGAGATCGGCGAGCTGCTGATCGCCCAGGCTCCTGGTGGCTGAGGTGGTCACCGCGATGCCGCCGGCAGCATAGGATTGGCCGGCCATGCGGGCGACGAATTCCTCGGCGCGGTCGCCGCCGAAAATGAGGTGGCTGTGCGAGTCGACCCAGCCCGGGAGCACGCTGCGCCCCGAGAGGTCGGTGATGGCATCGGCCTGCGGGGCATCTGCTGCTGGACCGATCCAGGCGATCTTATCGTCCTCGATGAGCACCGCGGCATTTTCCAGCACGCGTCCGGCAGCATCAACGGTGGATAGTTGCGCGATATTCGCCAGCAGTGTTGTAGCCATGTTCCGAGCCTACTTCCCCGGCCCGCGCAGGTCTGCGTTCAGCATCGATTCAGATCCGGGATTTCAGACAGAGCGAGGGTCCCGGAAAAATTCCGGGACCCTCGATGTGCCTGGAGCTTGCCGCTACCCCTTGGTGGCACCTGCCAGCAGGCCACGGACAAAGTAGCGCTGCAGGGCGAAGAAGACCACCAGCGGGATGATCATCGAGATAAAGGCACCCGCGGTGAGCAGTTCCCAGGATTGCCCGTAGGTTCCCGACAGATCCTGCAGCGCCTTGGTGATCGGCAGGCCGCCGCCGGAAGTGAATACCGTGGCGACCAGCAGGTCATTCCACACCCAGAGGAACTGGAAAATGCCAAAGGAGGCGATCGCCGGCATCGAAAGCGGAAGGACGATTTTCGAGAAGATCTTGCCATGCCCGGCACCGTCCACGCGGGCCGCCTCGATCACTTCGTCGGGAATCTCCGAGATGAAGTTGTGCAGCATGAAGATCGCCAGCGGCAAAGCGAAGATCGTGTGCGCGATCCATACCTTCGCATAGGCCCCATCCAGCCCGTTGACGCCAAGGCCAGGCAGGATATACAGCCCGCCGATTTTCAGGCCATCGGAGAAGAGCTGGAGCAAGGGAACCAGGGCCATCTGGATCGGCACGATCTGCAGGGCGAATACCAGGACGAAGAGCGTGTTGCGGCCCTTGAAGTTGATCCAGGCGAAGGCGTAGGCAGCCAAGCTGGCAATCAGGATCGGCACGATCGCCGCCGGAATGGTGATGACCAGCGAGTTCAGGAACGCCTTGGATAATGGCAGGCTGTCTCCCGAGGAGAAGGCCTGCACGTAGTTATCCAGCGTGAAGGAGGGGTTGGACAGCGCGGTCCACCAGCCGGAGCTCTTGATGTCATCTGCCTGCCTGAAGGAAGAGACAAAGAGGCCGAAGGTCGGAACGGTCCAGATGGCGGCGATGATGAAAGCCGCCACCGTGGCCCCGCGCGAAGTGGTGGCTTTGCGCAGCTTCCCGCTGGTTTTTTCGGTGGCCCTCATCAGGCGGCGAGAGGATTCACTGACGGTGCTCATCGGATTCCCCTTTGCTTTTTATGCTGTCGCACGTTGTAGATGATGATCGGCAGCACCAGGATGAACAGGATGACCGCCAGGGCCGAGCTGTAGCCGGTGCGTGCGCCGAGCTGGAATTGGCGGACCATTTCGAAGGCCAGCACGGTGGTATCGGAGCGGCCGCCGGTCATCGAGGAGACGATGTCGTAGACCTTGAGCGAGGCGATGGAAATGGTGGTGAGCACCACGACCACCGAGGAGCGGATCCCCGGCAGGGTGACGTTGGCGAAGCGCTGCCATGGGCTGGCGCCGTCCAGGGCGGCGGCTTCGAGCTGTTCGGCCGGCACGCCCTTGATCGCCGCGGAGAGGATGACCATGGCGAACCCCGCCTGGGTCCAGATCAGGATGACCACCAGGAACAGGGTGTTCCATGGTTCCAGTCCGAGCCAGTCCACGGGCTTGGCGCCGAAGGCGGTGATGATCGCGTTCAGTACGCCGATCTGTTCGCCCTGGCGGGTGTCGTAGAAGAATTTGAAGATGATCGAGGCGCCCACAAAGGAAATGGCCATGGGCATGAAGACCAGGAGCTTGAAGAATTTCTCGCCGCGGGACTTGTCGATGAAGACCGCATAGGCCAGGCCGATGATGGTGGACACCACGGGGGCCACGAGCACCCACACCAGGGTGTTGAGCAGGGCGGTGACGCCATCGGGGCTGGTGAAGACCCAGATGAAGTTGCCCAGCCCGACAAATCCGGACCCGTCGTTGGCCATGAACGCGCTGATCGCGGTCCTGATCGTGGGGTAGATCAGGCCGATGGCCAGCAGGAGCAGTGCGGGGGCCAGGAAGCCGCTCAGCTGCAGCAGCGAACCGGCGCCTTCGCGCGATCGGCGGTCGGCGAGATATAGCAGGGCTCCGAGCACCGCGGCGATCCCGGCCACCCACATCACCGAGTTGTACAGTCCCAGGGCCAGGAGAATGGCCACGGGAACGAGGACCGCGGCCAGCAGGCGCAGCACGGTGAATGCGCGGCCACCCCTGGTGGCGGCTTCCACGAAGGCGAGGATGAGCGCGATCAGGATGGCGAAGACCACCAGTATGATCGGCACCTGGATCAGCGGCGGCACCCCGGCCAGCCACTGGAAGAATTCAGACATGGTTCAAGCTCCTGTCATCACGCCAACGGCCGGGAGGCCCGGCCGTTGGCGATGTGCGAGGTGGTGGCTAGGAGTCGTATCCGGACTGGATATTTTCCAGTACTTCCTTGGTTGGCTTGCCGTCGATCCAGTCGACCAGGCCCTTCCAGAAGGAGTCGGAGCCCACGCTCTTTGGCATCAGGTCCGAGCCGTCGAAGCGGAAGGTGGTGTTCGGATCCTGCAGCAGCTCCACCGCGGAGCGCAATAGGTCGCTGCTGGCGTTCTTCGGATCCAGGCCGGAGTTCGCCGAGATTACGCCGCCAAGGCTGACGCGGCTGTTGGCCCAATCGGCGCTGGCCAGGTATTCCTGGACCTTGGCGGTGTCCTCGTCGTTGGAGAAGGCCGCGACGAATTCACCGCCGCCGACCACGGATACCGGGTCATCGGCCTTGGCTGGAGGTGCGACGAAGGCCCAGACATCTCCGTCAGGTGCCACGGTGGCCTTCTCGCCATCGGCATTCTTGGAATCGAGGACATAGCCTTCCAGGAAGGAGGCCTGGTGGGTCAGCGGGCAGGTTCCCTTGGCCACTGCCGTACCGACATCGCCGAAGGCGGTGGCGTTGATCGACTTCACGTCGCCGTAGCCGGCGTTGACCTGCTTAGGGTCCAGCAAGATCTTTCCGACGGAGTCAAAGGCACTGGTGATTTCTGGCGAGGTGAATTCCAGGTCGCCGGCAACCCACTTGTCGTAGGCTTCGGTTCCGGCCTGGCGCAGTACAGCGTCCTCGATCCAGTCGGTGCCGGGCCAGCCCGAGGCCTCGCCCGAGGCGAATCCTGCACACCAGGCTGGCTCGTTGGTCTTCTTGGAGATTTGTGTGCCCAAGTCAATCATTTCATCCCAGGTCTTCGGTACGCTCACACCCCATTCTTCGAACTGCTTGGGCGAGTACCAGATGTAGCCTTTGACGCTGGCCATCAGCGGCACACCGTATTGCACGCCGTCGACCTTGCCGTAGTTCTGCCAGTCTTCGGACCAGTTGCTCGACAGCTGGCTCTGCACCGCATCGGGGAGCTTTTGCACCTTGCCCTGGGCCACGGTGGCCTGCAGCAGGCCGGGCTGCGGGAAGACCGCCAAGTCCGGGGTGTCGCCGCCCTGGACCTTGATGCCGATCTGCGATTCGAAGTTCTTGTCTCCCGTGTAGCGGATCTTGATGTCGTTTTCCTCGGACCACTTGGCCCAGGACTTCTCGAGCAGTTCCGCTTCGACGCCGGTGACCGGGCCGTAGATGTCCACGACGCCGTCGGCCTGGCCTACCTGGGCTGCGCCGCCTCCGGAGGCGTTGGGGTCATTGGGGTCCGCTCCCCCGGAACAGCCGGCCAAAAGCAGGCTGATTGCCGCCACTGAGATCACCGGTGCGAGCTTGAGCCCGCGGTGCGCTTTCTTCATGATGCCCTCCACGTTGAGTAGTACCCGGCCGGCTTCGGTGGCCTGGCACGAATGATCCCTCCAATAGTGACGCAAGTCATCGACGCGCGTCAACACTTGGCGGCGAACCCCCGGATAAATTACCGCCGCAGCTCAGCGCGGGGCCGGGCCAGAACTGTCCCGCACCATCATCTGCGGGGTGATCAGTTCCTGCACCGCGCCAGTGGTCCGGCCCTCGATTTGCTGCACCAGCGCGTCCACCGCCGCATGGGAAATCCGCTCCCCCGAGGGGGCCACGGTAGTCAGGGCCGGGGCTACCATTTCCGCGGAACGATCTCCCACGCCCAGGGCGATCACCGAAAGATCCTCGGGAATCCGCAGCGAGGCCATGCCGGCGGCGTTGACGAAGCCGGCGGTGGCGAACTCCTTCAGGGCCAGCACCGCGGTAGGCCGCGGATCCATCGCCAGGTAGATCTCCAGCGCCTCGCGGCCGCCGCGGGCATTATTCTCCACCGGGACTTCCCGCATGCGCAGGCCGCGGCCGGCCACCGCATCGCCGATGGCACGGGCCGTGCGGATGGCCGGGCCATTGCCGGCCTTCTGGTCCTGGACCGACACGTTGATGTACATGAGCGAGCGGTGGCCGAGATCGGCCAGGTGGTCCACGGCGATGCGCCCGGCTTCGGCGAAATCATTGTCCACGTAGGACAGGTCCTCGCTGTCATCGGGGCGCCCGATGGAGGCGAAGGGGATGTTGGCCCGGCGCAGCACGTCGAAGCGCGGATCGTTGATCGACACTTCCATGAGCAGCACCCCGGCCACCAGCTTCTGGCCGACCAGGCTTTCGAGCCCCATCACGTCGGTCATCGGGTTGGACCAGAGCAGCATGTGGTAGCCCAGCGCCCGGGCGCGCTCCATGGCGGCGGTGACGTACTCGAATTCGGTGGAGGAATAGCCGTCCACGCTGGTGGGGAAATGCAGGGCGAGGATGCCGCGGCGCGACCCGGCCAGGCCCTGGGCAAAGGCATCGGGGGTGTAATCCAGCTCCCGCATTGCCGACAGCACCTTGGCCTTGGTTGCATCGGAGATCGTGCGCCGGCCGCTGATCACGTAGGACACGGTGCTGGGGGAAACGCCTGCCAAGCGCGCCACGTCATCCCTTGTCGCCATGAGTCCTCCGCCTTTGGTTATGCCAACTCGTAGTTCCTATTGAAACACGAGCACCGGCCGGCGGTTCGGTCAGCGGCTTGCGACAAAGGCCTGCACGCAGGCCTCGATATCCTCTGCCGAGTGGGCCGCGGAAAGCTGCACGCGGATGCGCGCGGCGCCCTTGGGCACCACCGGGTAGCTGAAGGCGGTGACAAATACGCCGCGTTCGAGCATCTTGGCAGCCACCTCGGCGGCCTTGATGGCATCGCCGAACATGACCGGGATGATCGCGTGTTCCCCGTCGAGCAATTCGAAGCCTTCTTCGCTCATCCGGCGGCGGAAGTGCGCGGCGTTTTCGAAGAGCTTCTCGCGCAGGTCATTGGAGTCGACTACGAGGTCCAGGGCCTTGAGCGTGGCGGCCACGATCGATGGGGCCAGCGAGTTGGAGAACAGGTAAGGGCGGGCCTTCTGGCGCAGCATCGCCACGATCTCGCCGCGGCCTGAAACGTAGCCGCCCGAGGCTCCGCCTAGGGCCTTGCCGAAGGTTCCGGTGTAGATGTCCACGCGGTCCGAGACTCCTGCATGCTCCGGGGTCCCGGCGCCGGTGGCGCCCATGAAGCCCACGGCGTGCGAGTCATCCACCATGACCAGGGCGCCATACTTGTCGGCCAGATCGCAGATGGCTTCCAGGGGTGCGAGGTAGCCGTCCATGGAGAAGACGCCATCGGTGACGATGATGGTGCGGCGTGCCCCGGCCCCGTCGTTCAGCTGGGCTGCGGCCTGCAGCTGGGCTTCCAGATCGGCCATGTCCTGGTTGGCGTAGCGGAAGCGGGCGGCCTTGGACAGGCGGATGCCGTCGATGATCGATGCGTGGTTCAGCGCGTCGGAGATGATGGCATCTTCCTTTCCGAACAGGGACTCGAAGACCCCGCCGTTGGCATCAAAGCAGCTGGAGAACAGGATGGTGTCCTCGGTGCCCAGGAACTTGGACAGCTTGGCTTCCAGCTCCAAGTGCAGGTCCTGGGTGCCGCAGATGAAGCGGACCGAGGCCATGCCGAAGCCGCGGTCATCCATGGCCGACTTCGCGGCGTCGATGATCTGCTGGTTATCGGCCAGGCCCAGGTAGTTGTTGGCGCAGAAGTTCAAGACCTTGCGGGCGTCGGTGCCCAGCGAGCCGGCCATGATGGAGGCGGACTGCGCCGAATCGATATGGCGTTCGGCCTTGAAAAGGCCGGAGGTCTTCAGCTCGTCGAGTTCAGCGGCCAGCTGGTCTTTGAGGTCGGTGTACATGGGGATTGCTCCTTGTTGGTGCGAGAAATTCTTAGCTTGCGAAAACGGTCCAGTCGAGTACGACCTTGCCGCCGTGGCCGCCGCGGGCCGCTTCAAAGCCCTGCTGCCATTGCGTAGCCGGCAGGAAGTCGGTGACCACCGAGGAGATGCGTTCGCGCATCACATCCGAGCTGGTGAGCATGGCGCTCATGGCGTACCAGGTCTCGAACATTTCGCGGCCGTAGATGCCCTTGAGGGTGAGCATGTGGGTGACCACTTTGCCCCAGTTGATATCGATGGAGGAGCTTGGCAGGCCGAGCATGCAGATCTTGCCGCCGTGGTTCATGTTCTCGATCATCTCCGGCAGGGCGCTGGAGTGTCCGGACATTTCCATGCCGTAGTCGAAGCCTTCAACCATGCCCAAGTCGCGCTGTGCCTGCTTGATCCGGGTGGTTCCGACATTCACGGCCAGGTCCACGCCCATGGTCTTGGCCAGTTCCAGGCGCTGATCGGAAATATCGGTGATCGCGACTTTGCGGGCGCCCACGTGGCGGGCCACCGCGGCGGCCATCAAACCGATCGGCCCGGCGCCGGTGATCAGCACGTCTTCGCCGACCATCGGGAATTGCAAGGCGGTGTGCACCGCATTGCCGAAGGGGTCGAAGATCGCGCCGAGCAGCGGGGTGATGCGTTCGTCGCGGTGGATGTACACGTTGCTTTCGGGGATCACCACGAATTCGGCGAAGGCGCCGTCGCGCTGGACGCCGACCGAATCGACGTTGATGCACATCTGCTTGCGCCCGGCCCGGCAGTTGCGGCAGATTCCGCAGACCACGTGGCCTTCGCCGGAAACCCGGTTGCCGACCTTGACTCCGTGGACGAAGGATCCGATCTCCACGACTTCGCCATAGAACTCGTGCCCCGGGACCAGCGGGGTGTTGATCATGGCCTTGGCCGCGTCATCGTAGGCCTCGATGTGCAGGTCGGTTCCACAGATGCCGGTGGTCATGACGCGGATTTTCACGTCGTGCACGCCGACCTCTGGTTCCGGTCGGTCCACGAGTTCCAGTCCCTCGTGCGGCCCGGACTTGTACAGTGCTTTCATGCGTGATCCTTTGCAGATGGCCGTCGGTTCACACACGACGGACTGTGTTGCTTCCAGTGTGGCACCAGATCCGAGGGGAAAACATATTAGAAGAAGCACGATTTACTGATCTGTTGATTTAGCATTTACTTCATGGAATTACATCAGCTGCGGATCCTGCGAGAACTCGCGGATTTGGGCAGCGTCAACGCGGTGGCGAAGGCGCTTTTCGTCTCCCCCTCGGCTGTTTCCCAGCACCTGGCTCAATTGCAGCGGGGGTTCTCCGCGCCCCTGACCCAGAAGGAAGGCCGGCGACTGGTGCTGACTTCCGAAGGCAAGTTGCTCGCTTCGGCGGCGGCGTCGGTGGCTTCCACCCTGGCTGAAGCCTCGGCAAGAATCCGCACCGTGGAGCAAGACAAGGATGTCCCGATCAAGATCGCTGGATTCCATTCCATCGGACAGACCATTTTCGCGCCGCTGCTCGTCCTGCCTCCGGGCCAGCTGCCGCCGCTGCATTTCTTCGACGAGGACGTCTCCCAGCAGGATTTCCCGGCGCTGACCTCGACCTACGACATGGTCCTCGCCCATCGCATGCCGCACACGGCGCCTTGGCCCGAGGACCGGATCACCGTGATCCCGCTGGCCTTCGAGCCGTTGGACATTGCCATCCATCAGGATCACCCGCTGGCCGAATTTGAGCAGCTCGCTCCGCAGCAAGTCATTGATGAGCGTTGGGTGGTTTCACGCCCTGGCTACTCCCCCGCCGACGTGCTGGAAACCATTGCCGCTTTGGCCGGCAAGGCACCGAATATCGAGCACCGGGTCAACGACTACGCCACTGCCGGAGCCCTCGTGGAAGCCGGTGATTGCCTGGGCATTCTGCCGCGATTCACCGCGCGGAAGACCCTGGATGAATCGGTGACTTTACGACCAATTAAGGGGCTGAACTCCGGTCGACAAATCGACCTTTTACTCAGGGCAGAGCACCTGCACCGGAGCACCATCAATGATGTTATTGAAGCTATTCGCACGGCGGTGCAAAGACTGGTTACGGGCTGATTCTGAATCGTGAAACCGTGATTTGTTGCTCTCAACTGACGTGCTCATTTGTTCCGCCGTGCTCGGAATTGCCAAGCCCGCAACCAATAGTGGTTCATTGCGGCCTCCGGTGGCTCGCGCAGTTGGCGGTCACCGTCTATATGACAATTGCTATCCGTGGAATACGGGATTTCCAGCACTCTCGTTCGCCGTAGCATTGTCGCCGCTACGCTCCCCGGATGTAAGAGGCAGGCAAGCGTCAGCGCATGCTCAAGCATCAATTGTCAGCTTCTGGTTCAGCTCCCTTGCGACATCCGTCGCAAATGTTGAATGTGCCGCACAAAGCTCGCGAGACATTCCCCCGGAAGAGCTAAACGGAACCAATAATTGAACCGTCGGTGTTTCAAAGAATACGTCGGCCAGAGACAAATGCCCCTAGCACGAACAGGTTAAGAGACACACTTATCGATGGGCCCTACCGCTGAATCATGAATAGCCCGCTTTCCAAGAAGTTGGAACACTGTACCGAGCTCCTCTACTGCGCTTTTTGAGGCTTGCTGGTGCACCATTTTGAGCGTTTTCGCTTCACTGATTGGAGAGGGTCGAAGCTGATATTTTGGCATCCCGCTCACCATCCCAACGACGAACCGTCTTGACGGACCGCAGCCAACACTGATCCTGAAATTCCGGCTGAGGGCAGCAACACTACTGAAATGGAAGTGACGACTGCTTGCGGGTTTCCAGATACGGGTAGGCACGACTTTTAATGTCTGTGCCATTCATGAGATTCCTCAATGCAAGGTAGGCAATGCCGCGGTTCCGCCCTGTCTGGGAACGAAGAGCTAGGAAGCATTTGTCCAGCAATCCCAGACTCGAAAAAGCTCCTGAAGGCCCAAGACCGACGCGACACATCTAGACGGCGATCTCAATCAAGGATCTGATGGCATCTAGCGGACGCTATCTCTATATCGATCACGAAGGACCCTAGTGTCACCGCTTGCTTTGGAAGCGTCAAGGTTTTGATTCCCCAACTGGATAGCTTCTCAGGAGGAGCGCAATCAAGCCCTCTGGGTCCTAGGCAATCTATCTGCAACGCCAAACGCTGCACGCAGAAAGCGCTATCGACTGTGCCCCAGGATTTTTAGGACCAATATCTTCGGCAATCACCAAAAGAAGGGCCCGCCCAAAATGGACGGGCCCTACCTGAGATAGATCATTTAGCCGTTGAAGGTGTCCGGGTTTGGCCCAGTGCGGCCGTCGCGATCAAGCGCGTCGATGCTGGCCAGTTCATCGCCGGTCAATTCAAAGCCGAACAGATCCAGATTGGCAACGATGCGGGACTCGGTGACCGACTTAGGGATGATCACGCGGCCCTGCTGCAGATGCCAGCGCAGGATGACCTGCGCAGCAGTGACCTTGTGAGCATCTGCAATTGCGAGGATGGTTTCGTCAGTGAGCATTGCTCCCTGGGCCAGCGGGCTCCATGCTTCGGTGGCGATACCGTGCTCGGCATTGAAGGCAATGACTTCGCGGTTCTGCAGAGCCGGGTGCAGCTCAACCTGGTTCACTGCTGGAACGATGGTTCCCTCAGCGATCAGCTTGTCCAGGTGTGCTGGCTGGAAGTTCGAAACGCCAATAGCGCGGATCTTCTTCTCTGCGTACAGCTTCTCCAGTGCCTTCCAGGTCTCAACGTAGAGATCCTTTTCAGGAGCTGGCCAATGGATCAGGAACAGGTCCAGGTAATCCAGGCCCAAGCGCTCAAGGCTTGCATCGAATGCTTCGAGAGTCTGCTCGTAACCCATGTCTGCGATCCAGATCTTGGAGGTGATGAACAGTTCTTCGCGGGCAATGCCGGACTGTGCCAACGCCTTGCCGACGCCTTCTTCGTTGCCGTAGATCGCAGCGGTGTCGATGCTGCGGTAGCCGGCCTTGAGAGCTGCGCTCACTACGGCAGTGGTTTCCTCATTGGGAACTTGGAAGACTCCGAAACCTACCTGAGGCATTTCAACGCCGTTATTCAGGGTGATGGTTGGGATGGCGGTAGTCATATCTAACTCCTAAAAATTGGTTGATGGACTGAGGAAAACTGTTGATTAGCTAGCTGGAACCAGCTGCGGTGCCACTGCCGAGGCCTTCTTGGCCAAGCCCATGGCGACTAGGATGACAATCAGCGCAACCAAGGTGATCAGCGCACCGATCCAGATCGGCGAGGTGTAGCCGAGGCCTGCTGCGATGCCCAGGCCGCCGGCCCATGCGCCCAGTGCGTTGCCGACGTTGAAGGCGCCGATGTTGGCACCCGATGCCAAGGTTGGCGCGTTGCCGGCGTACTGCATGATGCGGCTCTGCAGGCCAGGAACGGTTCCGAACCCGAAGCCGCCCATGAGCAGCAAGGCGATGACGGTGGCAACCTGGTTGCTTGCGAAGAATCCGAAGAGGACCAGGACGACCAGCAGTGCCGAGATGAAGAAGAGCAGCGTGCGATCGATGCTCTTGTCGGCCATGCGCCCGCCGATCCAGTTGCCCACGAAGAGGCCAACACCGAAGAGCATCAGCAGCCATGGCACGGTGGTCGCATTGAAGCCGGTGATTTCGGTCATGGTGTAGGCGATGTAGGTGAAGGCACCGAACATGCCGCCGTAGCCCAGGATGGTGACGCCCAGCGAGAGCCAAACCTGCAATGAGGTGAAGGCACCAAGTTCCTTGCGCAGCGAGATTCCTTCTGCTGCATGCTTGATCGCTGGGACCAATACGAGGATACCGATGAGCGCCAGGACGCCAATGCCGGAAATGGCCCAGAAGGTCGAGCGCCAGCCGGAGTGCTGTCCAAGCAGGGTCCCGAAAGGAACGCCCAAGACGTTAGCGGCGGTCAGCCCGGTGAACATGATGGCGATAGCGCCGGCTTTCTTATTGGCTGGAACCATGTCAGATGCCACTACCGAGCCGATGCCGAAGAATGCACCGTGGCATAGTGCCGCGATGACGCGGCCGATCATGGCCACTTCGTAGTTGCCGGCCAGCGCGGTGAGCGAGTTGCCGACGATGAACAGAACCAGCAGGCCGACAAGCACCGGTTTGCGTGGCAGGCGGACGGTCGCCGCGGTCAGGCCGAGGGCTCCGACAACAACGCTGAGTGCGTATCCGGAAATGAGCCAGCCAGCTGCGGCCTCGCTGACTGCGAAGTCGTTGGCCACGTCTGGCAACAGGCCCATGATGACAAATTCAGTAAGCCCGATACCAAAGGCACCGATAGCCAACGCAATAAGACCGAGCGGCATAGCGTTACTCCTGATAGACTAGATAAATTAGTTGCACACGCTTGCTATTGCGCGATGGATACTATCGTTGCACACGCAATTAACCAGCGCAAGCAAGTATTTTTGGAGGAACCATGGGAATCGCAGATGATGCTGTCGAAATCCGTGCTCGTGGATGGCGTACTTTGGCGTCATTGCACGGATTAATCGATGCCGCACTAGAAAAAGACCTCACCGCTCAGGTTGGGCTTTCTGTGGTCGAGTACACATTGCTGGACGCCTTGAACCGCCAGGATGGCTGGCATATGCGCATGGCGCAGCTCGCCCGCGCCACCGCCCTGAGCCCGAGTGCAACCACGCGCTTGGTCACCCGGCTCGAAGACCGCAACCTGCTCTCACGGGTGTTGTGCGCCGATGATCGTCGTGGCATCTATACCGAATTGACCCCGGTTGGCCACGAGCTGTACCAAAAGGCCAAGCCGATTCACGATGCCACGTTGGAACGCGTTCTGAAGCAGGCAGAAGAGCAGCCTGAGCTGGCGCCCCTGGCCCGCATTCTTCATGAATTCTCCGCAGTCTAGCGAATCGCACATTTGAAGGAAGAGCCAGCCATGTCCTTGTCGCGTCCAAAATTCTCCGCCGCCCTGTTCGATTGCGATGGCGTGTTGGTCGATTCCGAATCCATCACTAACGCAGTGCTCCGCGAAATGCTCATTGAGTTGGGATGGAACATCAGCCAGGAAGAATGCATCAGCATCTTCATCGGCAAGGCCCTGAAAGACCAGTGGGAACCCATCTTTGTGAACACGGGCGTACGAATTGATGAGCGGTGGATCGCTGGCTTCAGGCAGCGTCGAGATATTGCGCTACGTGAAGGCTTGCAGGCCATATCTGGTGCCCTGGATGCGGTGAAGCACATCTCTGCCAGCTACAACGGCAGAGTTGCATGCGCTACGGGCGCTGACCGCGGAAAAGTCGAGATGCAGTTGTCCCTGACGAAGATGGCACCATTCTTCGGCGAGCATGTTTACAGCGGAATGGAGTGCGCGCAGAGCAAACCTGCTCCGGATGTCTATCTGGCAGCGGCTGCTGGCTTGGGAATCGATCCAAGCCAGGCAGCGGTCATCGAGGACACTGTCACCGGCGTAACTGCAGGCGTCGCGGCCGGAGCTACGGTCTTCGGCTACTGCCCAGGCGGACCTATCAGCAGCACCACGGAAAAGCTCTTGGCGGCGGGGGCCACCGCCGTGTTCACGGACATGGCTCAGTTGCCAGGACTTCTCACCCAGAATTAACTGAGCTCATGCCTCCCAGACCCGGACATCACTTCAACCCAGCCCCACGGTTCTCGAGCGAAGTCGTTGCTGCGGCACGAGCGCCAGCGCAACCACGCGAACGGAATCGAGGACTCGGCTCAAAATCACGTTCTTGATAACTGGTCAAGGCTTGGCTGATCTTACCGGTCGATGCTCGCCAGCTGCAAGGGGATACGTGCCGAATTTTGGTACGAATCAGGACGGAAAATCAGGTCTGCCGAGGCTTGGCTCTGTAGCCGTTGTCAGTTATCCATTTCTATTCTCATACTTGCCCCGTGCATGGTCCCGCGTGAACCAGTGAATGTATGAAGAGCTGCTGTCAATTCCGAAAATGCGTACTGTTGGCCACCGGTAAACCCTCTCGGCATTCGAATGCCGTTCAAACCCGCAAGTTCGTGTTCCGTAACCCGCCAATTCACGACGGCCGTGCCGTTGTCGTCGAAATTGGGGTATTCAATATAGATACCCCATGGTGTTACCCGGGCGTCATATCCGTGTTCACCCACCAAGTAATCAACGTACTTTTGGCGCTTGCTGGTCTCCATGAATCAAGTCTAAGGAAACACTCCTGCGGCGTTACCGAAGACCTCCGATTATGAATCCTACGATTGACGTTGAAAACGTTCTATCGTCAAAAGGACCGATCAGGATTCCTAAGGTCATTTGGAACTCAGCTGACGGATTGAGACAGGTCGGATGGATCTGGAGTGCGCCTACACGGAACTACCCAAGAGTGAGTTCAGGGTCTCCCGCCCAACTATGCCCAGAAGATCGTCGGCGCCTAGATTCGTGGTCATCATGGCATAGCGCAGACCCCAGCCTCGCGCTCGCCTCCACGTTGGGCTGCCCACTGCGATGCCGTATGCCTCGAAGGCTTGGCCGATGCCCGCGGAACTGAAATGCATCCAGCACATGCCTAGATCTGATGCCGGGTCGCCGACGCATAAGTCACCGTAGTCAATCAGAGAAACGGTCAGGGATGGCTCTTCGCCGTCTACAACAGTGTTGGATGGATGCGGATCTCCGTGCAGCCACACTGGGCTGCCCCCGTACACATCCGCATCCAGCGCTTCCTGCCAAAGTTCCAATGCCGCGCTCTGCAGTGGCAGATCCAATGTCGAGATTTGCTCCCGAGTCCGCTCATCAACTTGGGACAGCGCGCAGCCTCGGAAATCGCTTCGTGGCTCCTTCGAGTTTGCGGGTTGATGGAGAGCCTTCAGCAAACCAGAGAACTCCTGCGCGTATTCATCGCGTTCCTTTCGATTGAGCCGAGCTGCACTTATACCCGGAACGTACGGGCAGATCGAAAAGGTAAAGGGGTAGCTGGAAGTAGGTTGCCCTTCAAAGATCGCCAGGTCGATGTCCACCCCGGAGTCTTGCGCGAGTTGTGGAAGCCAACGCCGTTCCTTGACTCCGATGTCCTCCCCCAGCTGTCGGCGGGGCAAGCGAATCAGCAAGGTATCTCCGAGACGATAGACTTCGTTATCCCAACCGGTAGCCAAGTAATTGATTTCTTCATGGGCCCAATGCGGAGCTTGTACCGCAATCAACTCGCGCACCATTGCCAGATCAATGGACACTTCAGCATCGGGCATGGCAGTCTTCTTAGCCGGTGGCAGGTTCATCGCTCAATCGTAATCGCCCTCATTCGTGGACCTCAACCTTGCACTGCTAGCCACGCTGCCCGAAATGGCGCACAGTCAAGCGCGAATCGAATGCAATCAGAACACTGGTGGAAAGACAACATTCCAATCCACGCAGGTTTTCGGAGAGCAGGCGTCCATGCAACTGGTCAGATGCCCAGGGTGAGTGGGGCTGGGAGGCGGGCAATGCTGAAACTGTCTGTCAGCAGCGCCACAGCCTCGATACGGTCATGCGAATAAGGCGATTCACGCTCGCCGCTGGCGAGATCGTTCTGAACGCGGTGGCCAACATCCAGCGTCCAGTCCAGTCCAGTCCTTTATCGTTGGCTGAACCCCGCTGCTCGGCCGGTCGGGCATCGGACTTGGTGCCGTGGAGACGATGTTCGTCAGCAATCCGCTGTCGGGGGCAACCATGCCGTGGCAATTCCTGGCGGCACCATGGGGTGCGATCGGGCAGCACATGGTTCCAGATGCTTCAAGTTCTCTCATTCGATCACTCAGCTACTTCCCCGAGGCCTCCACCGCCCAGCAGCGGTGGATGCTGGGCGTGTGGACACTGGGCCGCATGGTGCTGGCCTAGATTGGGCACTTCCGCTCCAAGGAATCCGTGCACGTCCCGGAAAGCACGTTGGAGGCTCCTCATGCCGGGAAGCACGCCTCCTAGCAAGCTTGCGCAGAAGTGCGTTGATTTCCTGATGAAGTGATCGGCTGCTCAGCAAATTTCCAGGGTATGGAAGAAGATCTTCTTCCATACCCTGGAGCTGCTCGACAGCCCCTGCCGAATTTGAAGCTCGACAGAGACTCCGGACAGCCTGAGTTAGAATCAGGACATGAATTCATCGGTGCCTGGCCAGCGAGTCCTAGTTCAGCTTCTGCTTGAGAAATTCGACCAGCTTGTCGATACCGTTCATGGCATTCCCGATGAGTTGGTCAACTTCACGCTGCCGGCCCAGGCCAGCAACTCCCCTGTTCAGATCCTGGTGCACTGTTGCGGAATGATGCGGCGCTGGTCTTCAACAGTGAACCTGGGCGTTGCCGTTCCCCGCGACAGGGATGCCGAATTCAGCGCGCAGATGGAGAAGCAGGACGCGTTGAAGTTGGCTGACGCAACCAGAACGGCATTCATCGCGGATCTTTCCCACACCCGGATGCACCAGCCTCCGGCTGCCACCCTTCCGGGCCGCGAGAGTGAATACTGGATGGGCACCTGCGAGGGCGTCCTGCTGCACGTATTCGAGGAGCTCTGCCAGCACTTGGGGCATCTGGAAATCACCCGGGACGTGCTGGGCCTCCGCGCTTCTTGAAACCCTGGGAACTCAGATTTACTCATCGTTCCAGTCGAAGGCGGTCGTTTCTCCTGACTGCCAGTCCTGGCGGAGAATGGCGTAGGCGACCGAAGCCAACCGTAAGCCGTCTTCAGCTGGCCAGCCCATCCGGTAGTGGGCTTCCTTGAGGAAGCCGGACTTCAGGAACACCTTGCGCATCGCAATGTTGTCTTCCCGGGTTTGCCCTTCGAAGCGCACAGTATCCGGGTTCTCATTGAAGACCTTGGTGCACAGTTCCTTCAGTATCTGCGTACCCAATCCTTGCCCCCGATAAGCCTCCGCAAGGCGGAGGTCGAACATCGGGGTGTCGTCTTCCAGATCTTCAAGAACAACCATGCCCAGGCAATCGCCATTGCCCATGATCCAGAAACCTTGGCTCTCGCTGTTCCAATATCTTCCGCCATCAACCAGCCCTCGCAGCTCCGTCTGCGTCCAGTCTCGACGGACATGGAAGGGGAACTTGTTGCCGAGCAGAAATGCGACAATGCCATCGCTGTCTTCAGGACCCAACGGCGTGAACGAGATATCCATGGCCCAAGCCTACCCACTTCGACCGAGGTATGGCTTGCAGGATGGTGGATTCTCCAAGCAGGCGTTGGCCATTGCGCGAATACAGGCCAGTTTCATGCATTCGCCAACCAGTCCAGAACGTCCTGAGTGGATAGGACCTGGGCAAATTCTCCGCCATGCAGATTTGCTGCCGTGGCTTGCATCAGCGCTGTTGCTGGAATGACGGTGCCATCAGGTCCTGCCAGATCGAAGGTTCGCGTCGCATCGAGCGGAACAATGACGTCGAACCCGAGGTTGCCACCCATGCGTGCCGTCGTCTCGACGCACATGTTGGTTTGTATCCCGCAAACGACTATGTGCTCAATTCCGCTAGAGCGCAGCCACTGTTCCAGATCCGGGGTCCCATAGAACGAGGAGTTCACCGTCTTTGCCACGACCAGGTCCGCGGGCACCGCTCCCACCGATTCTTGAAGCGCATTTCCTGGCGCACCGGAGAAGAGCGGCGAGCTCGGATTGATGCTATCGTGCCTGACGATCACTATGGGCATCTTCCGTTCGGACCACGCCATCAGCAACAGCTCGACATTGTTCTCGCATCCCGGGTAATTGACCGTGTTGCCCCACGAAGCGGCATAGAATCCGTTCTGCATGTCAACCACGATCAATGCCGTCTTGTCATTTCTCATCATGCCTCTAGTTCATCAGTACTGGCGGGACCCGGCCAGTGGCATGAATGACATAGTCCGATAAGATTGCGCCATGACGAATGTGGGAATTCTAGTGGGTCCGGAGCGCCGCGCTTTTGATATCTCCGTGGCACGCGAGGTGTACGATGACCGTTCGGATCGAGGACTCCCCCGACCTGCAGTGCGCCTCCTCGCGGCCCAAGCCGTCACGGTGCTTGACCCCGTGCACTCAATACGACGTACCCACGACTTCTCCACTGTCGAAGAACTCGACATCCTTGTGGTGCCGGGAAGCGACAATCCGCATTCGGAACCATCCAGTCAGGAAGTCGCGATCGTGGCCCGCGCTGCAGCGGCTGGAGTGCTCGTGGCATCGTTGTGCACCGGAGCCTTCACCCTGGCCGCTGCTGGATTGCTCAACGGGCGCCAGGCTACAACACATTGGCGTTTTGCCGATGAGCTTTCCCGCCGCTACCCCAGTGTCGACGTCCGCGCCCGGGATCTATATTGCGGTGAAGGCAAGGTGTGGACTTCAGCCGGAGTTACTGCCGGAATTGATCTCCTTTTGCATTTGGTCCGCCAAGATTGGGGTGCCGACGCCGCACAGACCATAGCGAAGGCTATGGTCACCCCAGTGTTCAGGCCTGGCACACAAGCCCAATACGCGGATACAAATCTTCCTGCCAAATCCTCGCCATCAGTGGAGAAACTGCAATTGGAGGTCAGCAGGGATCTCCAACGGCACTGGAGCGTCAAGGAACTCGCGGCAGCCTGTGCTATGTCAACGCGGACTTTTCACCGCTGGTTCTCCGACACGGTCGGGACGACGCCAATTACGTGGCTCAATGATCTTCGGGTACGCGAGGCCCAACGCCTGCTTGAGCAGAGTGACCTGCCGGTTGGCGCCGTCGCCCAGCAGGTCGGCTTTGCTTCGGACGATCTATTGCGCAAGCATTTCACTTCCCGCTTGGGAATTACCCCAACGGGCCACGCGGCAGTTTTCCGCCAGCAACGTCCTTAGAGGATTGAGGCTTGCCGCTGGAGCAGCCATGGCTGCAGATGCCAACTCTCTTGGCCCGGTCCCTTTTCAGATCAGCTTCTGCAATCGCCAGAAATGCAATGCTTCGGCCGACCACCGCGGCAACTTCGTATTGCTCGATGCGAGGGGACCCGGAGCGGCACAGGGATGGCTATGCGGCTTTCCTGTTCATAGAAACGTAGCGCGAAAAGCCAGCACGTTTAGCGAACCTGACCGGTCGCGAATCCGACTCGCTAAAACCGAGCTTGCGGTACAGCGACAACGCCGCGACATTGGTGTCCTTGATATCGCGGAGCACGAATTCATCGAACGGCAGGGCCAGCAGGTGCTTCATCAACTCCGTGGCCACCCCACGACCTTGGTATTGGGGTGCGGTAGTCACGAATCCGATTTCCGCCAGTCCGGGCCGAGCCCCCTTGAAAGCTCCCAGGAACTGCGTGCGGACGATGAAATAACTGATCAGCCCGTGCCACGTCCCGAGATGGCGCTGGAATTCACCCCGATCCGGCGTGAAGCACTCCTGATCGGCTTCGGTGAGGCTCGCGATGGCGGCGGGAACCCCGTCCACCAGCGCCACATAAAAATGTTCCGGGATGATCATGTGGGCAAACGCCCGCGCCAACGTTTCCTGATCCTTGGAAAAGTAGGCGAAATCCTCGGCGAAACCGCCGACGAGCACCGCGGCAATGTCCGATGGCTGAAATCCGGCCAGTGCATCGACCCGTTTGATTTCGATCATTGCGATCCCTTCAGCCTCGGTCAGCTCAATGCACCCGACCCAGCCCCGGGCGGGCCTGTGCATATGCTTACGCATACTCTATGCGAACCCGGAGTCCGGGGTCGACCTCTCCGAATCCATCCGCGTGCTGCCGCCAAGCCGCATTCGGCTTGATAACCAGCACTCGGCTTCCCGGCAGTGCCGTGATGCCGGCCCTTCTGCCAGCTTCGATGCAGTGCATGCAGGGAGCCGATGACGAAGAAGCCCAAACGAGACAGCGGCGGCCCGTACTCCCCACCGGGAATACGGGCCGCCGCTGCAAGAATGCGGACCTTACAGGCCCAGCTTCTCCATCACGATTTCACGAACGCGGCCGGCGTCGGCCTGTCCGCGGGTAGCCTTCATAACAGGGCCCATCAGCGCACCGATAGCCTGCATCTTGCCGCCCTTGATCTTCTCAACCACATCAGGCATGGCAGCCATGGCGTCATCCACGGCCTTGCCCAGCGCGTCATCGTCGTTCACAACAGCCAGGCTGCGCTTCTCAACGATTTCGCTTGGGGTGCCTTCGCCAGCAATGACGAATTCCAGGACCTGGCGGGCGATCTTGTCGTTGATCTTCTTGCCCTCGATCAGCGAGTTCAACTCGACGATGGTCGCAGGGGTGACGCCCAAGTCGGCGATGTCCTTGTCCGCGGCCTTGGCCAGGCGCGCGATCTCGCCCATCCACCACTTGCGGGCCACGGCAGCGCTTGCGCCGGCAGCCACGGTGGCTTCGATCTCGTCGAGCACACCCGCGTTGACCACGTCGCGGAATTCCTTGTCCGCGTAGCCCCACTCGGCCTTCAAGCGCTTGCGGCGCTCGGCAGGAGGCTCCGGCAGGCGTGAGCGCAGCTCTTCGACCCACTGCGCGGTGGTAACGATCGGCACCAGGTCAGGCTCCGGGAAGTAGCGGTAGTCATCGGCGTCCGACTTCGGGCGGCCCGAGGTGGTGGAGCGGGTGTCCTCATGCCAGTGGCGGGTTTCCTGGACAATCTTGGCCCCGGAATCCAGCACTGCAGCGTGACGCTCGATCTCGAAACGCACGGCGTGCTCCACAGCGCGCAGGGAGTTCACGTTTTTGGTTTCGGTACGGGTGCCGAACTTGTCCGCGTCCTTTGGCATCAGCGACACGTTGGCGTCGCAGCGCACGTTGCCGCGTTCCATCTTCGCATCCGAGACGCCCAGGTTCTTCACGATCTCGCGCACCGCAGCCACATAGGCGCGGGCCAGCTCCGGGGCGCGCTTGCCGGCGCCCACGATCGGCTTGGTGACGATTTCCACCAGCGGCACGCCGGCGCGGTTGTAGTCCACCAGCGAGTAGTCGGCTCCCTGGATGCGGCCTGCGGCGCCTCCCATGTGGGTCAGCTTGCCGGCGTCCTCCTCCATGTGGGCGCGCTCGATCTCCACGCGGAAGACCTCGCCGTCCTCCAGCTCGATGTCCAGGTAGCCGTCGTAGGCAATCGGATCATCGTACTGGGAGGTCTGGAAGTTCTTCGGGGTATCCGGGTAGAAGTAGTTCTTCCGGGCGAAGCCGCACTTCTCGGCAATCTGGCAGTTCAGGGCCAGGCCGATCAGGATGGAGTACTCCACGGCGGTCTTGTTGACCACTGGCAGCACGCCGGGCAGGCCCAGGTCGACCGGGGTGACGTTCGTGTTCGGGTCGTCGCCAAAAGCGTTCGGCGCGTCGGAGAACATCTTGGTCTTGGTGTTCAGCTCAACGTGGACCTCAAAGCCAAGTACTGGGTCGTAGCGATCCAGGGCTTCGTCGAAGTCGACCAATTCATCGGTGTAGTTGCTCATGATCTCTAGGCCTCCTGCGCGATCGAAGCGGTGTTGATGGCTGGTGCCTGCGAGATCAGCGAGTGGCCCCACTGCTTTTCCAGCAGGGTTTCCAGGGCAGCGCCGGCACGGTACAGGCGGGCGTCCTCGAAGGCCGGAGCCAGGAACTGGATGCCAACCGGCAGGTTCTCGGACAGGCCGCCAGGCACGGTGATGCCCGGCACGCCGGCGAGGTTGGCCGGGATGGTGGCCACGTCGTTGAGGTACATGGCCAGCGGGTCGTTGTCGTTGGCGCCCAGCTCGAAAGCCACGGTAGGCGAGGTTGGGGAAACCAGCACGTCTGCCTGTTCGAACGCGGCGTCGAAGTCGCGCTGGATCAGGGTGCGGACCTTCTGGGCCGAGCCGTAGTAGGCGTCGTAGTAGCCAGCGGACAGGGCGTAGGTGCCCAGGATGATGCGGCGCTTGACCTCATCGCCAAAACCGGCGGCACGGGTGGTACCCATGACGCGCTCGATGGTCATTGGGCCTTCTTCTGGCAGCACGCGGTTGCCGTAGCGGACACCGTCGAACTTAGCCAGGTTGGAGGAGACCTCCGAAGGCATGATCAGGTAGTAGGCGCCCAGCGCGTACTTGAAGTTCGGGCAGGAAACCTCGACGATCTCGGCGCCGGCAGCCTTGAGCAGTTCCAGCGACTCGTTGAAGCGCGCCTGGACGCCCTCCTGGTAGCCCTCGCCGGTCAGTTCCTTGATGACGCCAACGCGCAGGCCCTTCAGGTCACCGGTGGCGCCAGCCTCAGCGGCGGCAACCAGGCCTTCGAGGTCCTTAGGCAGCGAGGTGGAATCCTTCGGGTCGTGCCCGCCGATCAGTTCCTGCAGGTAGGCCGAGTCCAGCACGGTGCGGGAGACCGGGCCGATCTGGTCCAGCGAGGAGGCCATGGCGATCGCGCCGTAGCGCGAGACCGCGCCGTAGGTCGGCTTCACGCCCACTGTGCCGGTGACAGCGCCTGGCTGGCGGATGGATCCACCGGTGTCGGTGCCCAGTGCCAGAGGAGCTTCGTAGGAAGCCACGGCAGCGGCCGAGCCACCGCCGGAACCGCCGGGAATGCGGTTCAGGTTCCATGGGTTGCGGGTCACGCCGTAGGCGGAGTGCTCGGTGGAGGAACCCATGGCGAATTCATCGAGGTTGGTCTTGCCCAGCATTGGCAGCTTGGCAGCACGGATCTTTTCGATCACGGTGGCGTCGTACGGGCTCATCCAGCCTTCGAGCATCTTTGATGCTGCGGTGGTTGGCTGGCCCTTGGTGACGATCAGGTCCTTGATCGCGATTGGCACGCCGGCCAGCGGGTGCAGTGCTTCTGCTTCGGCGCCGCCTGCGGCACGGATGGCGTCGACTTCTGCGGCTACTGCCAGGGCTTCTTCCGCGTTCACGTGCAGGAAGGCGTTCAGTGCGCCGTCAACCTCGGCGATGCGGTCCAGGTGGGCCTGGACGGCTTCGACGGAGGTGACTTCGCCGGCGCGTAGCTTGGCGGCCAGTTCGGCGCCGGAAAGCTTAATGAGTTCGTTCATGAAATTATTCACCGTCCAGAATTGCTGGGACCTTAAAGCGGTCCGAATCCGAATCTGGGGCGTTGAGCAGAACTTCGTCAATGCTCAGCGTCTGCCCCACCGTATCTTCGCGCAACACATTGGTCAGCGGAATTGGGTGGCTGGTGGCTGGGACGTCGGAGGAGGCGACTTCGCTGACGGACGCGATGGCACCGACGATAGCGTCGAGTTCACCGGTCATTTTGTCCAGCTCTGCGCCGCTCATCTCGATGTGGGCTAGGTGTGCCAGATGCACAACGTCCTCACGGCTGATGGCAGACATGTATCTCCCTAATCAATGGCGGTTGGGTTTCATAGACAAGTCTATCCCTTGCACGCCTGCCAGCAGACCTTTATGTGGTGCAGTCGTTATGCTGTGCGCAATACCAAACCGGTCAATTCCTGGCCCAGCGCGTTTTCCCAGTAGCCGATGACCCCGTCACCGGCGGAGGCGGACGAAACGGGCTTGCGGATAATCACCGCATCCTTGCCAGCGGTTTGGCCTTTGAGCTTGATCCGCGGCTCGTCGGTGAAGGACTGTGAATGGTGCTGCGCCGTCGTCTTCCCGGCCAGCAGTTGGCGGGCTTGGGCGATGAATACCGGGTCCCCGGCGGCGTCGTAGATGTAGCGCTTGCCCAGGATGGCATGCTCGCTGGTGCCGATCAGGTATTTTTCGGCGCCCGGCAAGGGGGCATCCCGGTAGGTCAGAGGCAGGTGGTAGACCACGTCCGAGGTGTCCGAGTGGTCGGCGTAGATGCGCAATTCCACACCCACTTCGCCCTGCGGGTCCTCTAAGCGGAAGCCTCCAATGTGCTGAAGTTTTGGGGTGCCTTTACCGGTATAGAAGTCCTGCTTGGGCAGCCAAGCGGAGACCAGCTCGTTCTTGCTTGGCGACATACTGGTGTTGTAGACAAGTCCCATGAGCTTAGTCTGTCAATTGTGCCATTGCCGCACAAGTCCTACTTGGCCGCGGCCTGAAGCATTGCCTTGACCAGCGGTCCGGCGCTTTGAGCTCCGCCGTCGCCATCTTCGACAAAAGCAGCCACGGCGAGGTCGCCCTGGGCGACGATGGCCCAAGCGTGGGCGTTGCGCTCGCTGTCGTATTCGGCGGTGCCGCTTTTGCCAATGATCTTCGAGCCCGAAAGGGTATTCAGATCCTTGAGGGTTCCGTGATCAATTACTTCACCCATCATCGTGGCGAGGTCTTCAGCTTCTTTTTCGGTCAGCTCCGAGGCTGGCTTTGCCGGTTCTTTGGGCTCTGGGGAAACTACCAGTTTGGGCTGCACGGTGGATTTTGCTTGGACCGACGCAACCACGGTGGCCATGCCCAGAGGCGAGGCCTGCACCACGCCTTGGCCGATCATATTGGCCGCCTGCGTGGTTCCTTCCGAATCATCGGGGACCGAGCCGAGAACGGCACCGACGCCGGTGCCATCTTCCCCGGTCAATCCGAGCGCTGCGGCGGCTTCGGCCAGCTTCTTGCCGCCGATTTCCGCTCCCTGGTTCACGAAAACGGTGTTGCAGGACTGGGCGATTGCCTCGGAGAGCGGGATGGTGCCGAGCTTGGCCGCCGGGTAGCCGTCGTAGTTCTTGAAGGTCTTTCCATCGACCACCGTGGTGGCCGGACACTGGACCTTGGAGTCCGGGGTGGATCCTTCGCGCAGCATGGACAGCGCGCTGATCACCTTGAAGGATGAACCCGGGGCGTAGGCTCCCTGCAGGGCCGTATTCAGCCCGGAGTCCACGGGGCCCGACGCGGCGGCGAGCACGCTGCCGTCCGAAGGGCGGATGGCAACGATGGCCGAGTTCGAATCCGCATCTTCCAGCAGCTCGTCGGCGCTTTGCTGCAGATCCATGTCCAAGGTCGTTTCCACGTCCTTGCCGGCGACCGGCTCAGCGGAGAACAGTTCACCTTGCGCTTCGTTGTCCTTGGTGTAGCGGGAGACCACGATGCCGTCGGTGCCCGAGAGCGTGTCGTTGTAGGCGGACTGCAGGCCGGACATGCCGACCTGGTCGCCGCTCTTGATCTTGCCCTCGGACTTCTTGATGATTTCCTCGGTGGCCTCCCCCACTGATCCCAGCAGCGGGCGGGCGAATGAGCGGGTGGGCGCCAGCGGGATTTCATCTTCCTGGTAGGTGGCACCCTCGATGGCGTGGATCTGGGCGTCTGTGACCTCGCGGGTGGAATCATCTCGCAGTACGATGGCCTGGACCCAGGCCTTGTCGCCGGCGGCAAGCACGGTCTTGGCGTACTGCTCTTCGTCGATGTCGACCAGCTTGGCCAGCTTGGTGGCTGATTTTTCCCAGTTGGCTTCATCGGTGTGGGTCTTGTCGATGCCCACCCGGATCACCGGGCGATTGGTGACGATCTTCTTGCCGCCTGCCGCGGTGATGCTGCCTCGGTCGGCGGCTTGGTAGCTGGCCTTGAGGTAGCCGCCGTCTTCCAGTTCGGGGGCGAGCACCGATGGGTCAAAGCGCAATTTCCACGCCTCGGCGTCCTTGTCGAATTCCCAGACGGCCTTGGTGGTGTAGCTCAGGTCCTTGTCGGAGTCATCAACATCCCACACGGTGGTGATGTCGGCCGTGGCGGTTTTGGCGCCGTCGGTTTCCTCTTCATCTTCGGCAACCGCGCTGACGGTGCTCTGGTGCTTGATATCGCCCATTGGCCCGAAGGCGGTCTTCTGGGCCTTCGCGGCGGCGGCCGCATCGGAGCTGGCGAATTCGACTTTGCCGAAGTCCCCGGAGTTGATGGCCGCGGCCAGGTCATCGGCCACCGGAGCGGGGTCTGGTGTGCCGGCGCTGCATGCGCTCAGTGAGCCTAGGGCCAGGGCGGCAACGGATAGGGCAACAACAGAACGGCGAAGGGCACTCATAGCGCCATTCTATTCATCCGGGGAGGACAGTTTGCAAAAAACGCTGGGATGGCACCGCATTATTTCCTGCGTTCGGGTTTGTTTCCTTGGCCGGGCACTGGGGCTCAGAGCTTTCGCGCATACACCACCAGGCTGATGTCGGTTCCAGGCACCACCCAGTCGCGCTGCGGGACATGGACAAAATCCATGGATTCATACAGGGCCCTGGCCGAATGCCAGGTGCTGCCGGTGGTCAGGCTGACCGCATTGATGCCCGGCAGGCTGCGGGCGCGTTCAATGGTTGCGCCCACCATGGCACGGCCGATACCGCCGCGCTGGGCGGCCGGATCAACGCTGAGCATCCGGATCTCCAATTCACCAGGCAGGGCGATGTCCGCATAGTCGCTGCCTATTTGGATCAGCGTCATCGATCCAACGATTTTTGCCTCGCGGCGCACCACATAGATTTCTGCCTGCTCTGCCCGCTCGCGCACTTTGCGCACGAATTGCAGGTAGCTGTCTTCCGGGGTTTCGAAATGGCCTGCCGCGAAGTATGACTGCGCGGTCAACTCCCCCACGCGCTCGTAGTCTTCGGGTGTTGCCAGTTCGATGACCAGATCTTTGGTGCGGTAGCTGAAGGTGTCTGCCTGATTCATGATGCTCTTAGTGTGCCAGAAATTTCCCTGGGCAATGTTGGATGAATTTTGGTCCGGGGGCCTGCAGATAGGTTTGTTAGTAGAGTTAACTAACCTCCTGACTACTCTGCGCCGGGAATGGAACCTGCTTTCGCATGGCAGTGCCGTCCTGCCCTCCCATGGCAGACAGCAGAACCTGTCCCTGGTGCTTCAAACGTTGCTGGAGCAAGGGCCGCAATCCCGGGCGGCGCTATCAAGAGCCACCGGACTGACGCGAGTAACCGTCTCCGAACTCGTGGCCGAGCTGCTCAAGACTTTCACCCTCACGGACAACGACGCCGAGGCCACCGGCGAGCGCGCCATCGAACTATTGCTGGAGCTGCTGCATCAAGCACTGGGCGCATGCACCGAACAGGTGCTGGGCATCGGCATCGGCACCCCTGGCATCATCACCGACCAGGGCATCGTGAAGACCGCGGAAAAATTCGGCTGGAAGGATCTGGACCTGCGTAGCCGGGTCCAGCAGGACACCCGGATTCCCACCCACGTTTTGAACGTTGCCGACTGCGCCATCCTGGCCGAGCACACCTTCGGCCAGGGCAGCGAGCACATGATGCTCTTGCGCTTGGGACGAGGTGTCGGCTGCGGCGTGATCACCCACAACACCCTGGTGCGCGGCTCCGGATTCGCCGCCGGGGAATTGGGGCACGTCAGGCACGACGCCGCTGATCGCACGCCTTGCGCCTGCGGGAACTTCGGCTGCCTCGAAGCCCGCGCCTCGGTGCCGGCCATCCGGCAAGCCATCGCCGAAGGGCAGAGCGCGGCGCAGGCCGGAGCGCAAGCCGCCCAGGCCCTGGCCTCGGCCATCGCCCTGCTGATTTCGGTGCTCGACATCCGCAATGTCGTATTCACCGGAACGCCGGAAGTGGTTTAGGAGGATATGGCCGAATGGCTATTAGGCGCCTTGCGCCAACGCACCGACACGGCGCACGCCGAAAACTTCACGCTGGGCATCAGCGAAGATCCCGAACACCTGGTCTTGCGTGGCACCGCGGTCAACGTGCTGTTCCACCAACTCGGCATTTCATAACTATCCACTCCCCTTAGTCCACACACTGCAGAACGGAGAGTACAGATCATGCGCGTACTCATTGCCAACACCGCCGACGATGTCGCACGAATCGCCGCAGACAACGTCCTTGAAGGCTTGGCGAACCACGGCGCCGGCGCCGATCCCGTCCTGGGCCTGGCCACCGGCTCCTCTCCGCTGGTCCTCTACCGCGAGCTGGCCCGCGCGGTGACCGAGGGGCGCGCCGATTTCTCCCGGGCCACCGGCTTCGCCCTGGATGAATACATCGGCATCCCGGACACCCACGAGCAGTCCTACCGGCAGACCTTGGTCAATGAAGTCTGCCAGGTCATCGGCCTGCCAGCGCAGCAGCTGCACACGCCGCTGGGCATGGCCAGCTCGCTTCAGGCCATTGAAGAAGCCGCGCGCAACTACGACCAGGGGATTGCCGCTACTGGCGGCATCCACGTCCAGATCCTGGGCATCGGCTCCAACGGCCACCTCGGCTTCAACGAACCAGGCAGCGCCCTGCGCAGCCGCACCCGCGTCAAGCGCCTGGCTGCCAAGACCCGGCAGGACAACGCCCGATTCTTCGATGGCATCGAACACGTGCCAACGCACTGCGTAGCCCAGGGGCTTGGCACCATTCTGGAAGCCGGCCGGCTGGTGCTCGTGGCCACCGGAGAAGGCAAGGCAGAGGCGATCGCAGCCTGCGTGGAAGGCCCGCTCACCGCATCCTGCCCCGGCTCGGTCCTGCAGCTGCACCCCGACGCGGTCTTGGTTCTGGACGAAGCCGTCGCCGCGGGTCTGAAGCTGCGCGAATACTACGATGACGCCGCCGCAGGGCTGTCCGACATGCAGCTTCGCGTTCTCTAGGCCAGGTGCCCAGAAGCTGGCCTGTGGCATACTGATCGCATGGCTGTCTACTTTGAATGCGTGACCATCACCGATATGCCGAGGCAGGAGCTCTTCGAGAAATCCCTGAGCATCGACGCGCATACCGGCTCCATGGCCGGTTCCGGCGAGCAGGCCGTCGGAGGGGTCACCAGCGGACAGATAGGCCTCGGCGAGCAGGTCACCTGGCGTGCGAAGCATTTCGGAATTCCGCTGCGCATGACCTCGGAAATCAGCGAACTGAAAGAACCTTCAGCTTTCACCGACCAGCAGCTGCGCGGACCGTTCAAGAAGTTCCATCACGTGCATGAGTTCCATGCCGCCGATGCAGGCACCATCATGGTGGACAGGATCCAATTCGAAGCGCCGCTGGGGCCGCTGGGTTGGCTGGCCGAGCGTTTGGTGCTTAGCTGGTACATGCCGCGGCTGATCCGGATGCGCAATGCGTTCCTGGTGAACACTTCAGCACTCTAAGCAGGACTTCTGGACACTCATGATGGTTACCTCTTCCGCCACCGAATCTTCGCCCGTGCAACGACTAGCTCTGGGTGTCTCGCATGTACTCTCGCCCATTATCGTGGCGACCCTGTTGCTAGCACTCTCGCCACTACGCGATGCTTCCATTAGCTGGGCAGAAGCCGTGGTGGCAGCGCTCTTCACCACCATCATCCCCTGGATATTACTTGCGGTGGCTAAGTTACGGGGCAAGGTCAGTGACCTCCACGTAACGGTGCGCCACCAGCGAAACCGTATCTACGCGATGACTGCAGCGCTGATTCTCGGTGGCTTATTTGTCCTATGGCTGATGGATGCCAGTGCGGGGATCTTCCGCGAGGTTTATTGCATACTCTTGGGACTGTTGGTGGTTGCCGTCATCAACTTCCGGTGGAAAGTCTCGGTGCACATGGCCGTTGGTACCTACGTTATTTTGCAGGTTGCCGGGCAGAATGCGGCGTTAATGCCATGGGTGGTGCTTTTTATTGCGGTGCTTTCCTGGTCCCGGATTCGTAGCTTCCAGCACACCGCCACACAGGTGTGTGGCGGTGTCATGGTTGGCATAGCTATCCACTACGCCCATGAGGCCATGGCGCTAGTACTGAATTAGTTTTCTGGCTCGCTCAGCTTAGCGGTATCCACTAGACCTGCATACTGCCACCCAGGATTGGTGGCAGGACGGCCAACTAAGCATCCAGCCTCTTCGGCAATCAGTGCGCCGGCTGCCCAGTCATACTCTTGGGTGCCGTATTCGGCATAAGCGTCCAAGGCACCTTCAGCAACCAGGCACAGATCCAACGCAGCCGAGCCGATACGTCGAACATTAACGTAGTCCTCAAGCATGCCTTCTAACACGCGGGCTTGAAACTGGCGGCGCTGGGCATCGTAGCCAAATCCGGTGCCAAGAATTTTGGCTTCTGATGGCGTGGGGCCGGTCAGCTGGGTCATCTTTCCGGTACGCAAATCATGCTTCCACGCACCCAAGGCCTTGCCCGCAAAATATTCCACCTGCAGGGCCGGGGCAACGATCGCGGCAGCTACCCAGGTTTCGGTGCCGTCTTCTTCGAGCTGGCAGGCACCTACCGAAGAACAGTAGTAGGCAATGTTGCGTACGAAATTCGTTGTACCGTCCAGTGGATCGATGCTCCAACGCACCCCGCTCGGGTGAGCTGGTTTCGCGCTAGGAAATTCTTCACCGGTCAATTCATCGCTGGGACGCGAGGTCAAGATGGTAGCTCGGATGGCTTCTTCCGAAGCACGATCAAAGTCGGTGACCCAGTCTCCGGCGGCGGACTTATCGCTAAGGTTAAACTGCGATTCGTCGCGTCGAGCAAGAATTTCGGCCCCAGCAGCGGCGGCACGTCGTGCCACCATCACCAATGGGTCGTGACTGATTGCCTTGTCCATGTATTAGCCTTCCGTAGGTGCGGCGAGGGCAACCTCGCGTGCGGCGTCTGGTCCTTGGTCTAAGAGCACCCCGAAGCCAGCTTCGTCAAGTACTGGCACGCCCAATGATTGTGCCTTGTCCAGTTTTGATCCGGCAGATTCGCCGGCGACAAGGAAGTCTGTTTTCTTCGAAACGCTACCGGTGGCTTTTCCGCCGCGCACGATAATCGCTTCCTTGGCGGTATCTCGTGAGTAATTCTCCAACGTTCCGGTGACAACGATGGCAAGGTTTTCGAGATTTTTCGTGATGTTCTCGTCTTGCTCATCTTTCATCTTCACACCAGCGGCCTGCCAGGCGGAGACGATCTCACGATGCCAATCAACCTTGAACCAGTCAACCAATGCTTCAGCGATGATCGATCCAACGGAATCAATTTCACTGAGCTCTGCAACGGCACTACCGGAATCGAGTACTTCCAGCAGCGCATCCATCGAACCGTAACGGGTGGCGATTGCACGCGAAGCGTTGGGGCCAACATGGCGGATGGACAGGGCGACCAGTACACGCCATAGCGGGTTATCTTTCGCCTTTTCTAGCTCATCGAGCAGCTTGAGGGTGCTGCGGGTTGGCGCCGAAGGCTTTTTGGCTGTGGCCTTGGAGTAGAAGTAAGGGACCAGTTCAAATTTTCCGGTGCCTTCACCCTTGACACGTTTTTCGCGCCAGACTTTGACCTCGCCGAGCTCTTCGAGCTTGTCCTTCAGGTTGAAAAGCTGGGACTCGTTATGCAGTGGGCCCGGTCCCGCCGGAAGGATCACTCCCCCTTGGGTGGCAGGGTCTTGGCCTGGGCCGCTGGTCAACGCGGCCGCAGCTTCATAGCCCAAGGCTTCAATATCCAGTGCGCTACGGCCGCCTAGGTACGCCACGCGTTCGGTCAACTGGGCTGGGCAGGATTCAGCGTTGAGGCAGCGAATATCTACGTCGCCTTCCTTGGCCGGCGCCAGTGGTTGGCCACAGGAAGGGCATTGAATAGGCATGACAAAATCACGCAGCTCGGTGTTGCCTTCACGCAGGGGCAGGACCGGGCCAACGATCTCTGGGATCACGTCCCCTGCCTTACGCAGGATAATGGTGTCGCCAATTTTGACGTTCTTCGCCTTGACCACTTCTTGGTTGTGCAAGGTCGCTCGCGCGACGGTGGAGCCTGCGACAAGTACCGGTTCCATCACTCCGAAGGGAGTCACGCGTCCGGTGCGGCCCACCTGAACCTGAATATCCAACAGCTTGGTGTGTACTTCTTCGGGTGGGTACTTGTAGGCCACGGCCCAGCGCGGGACACGGGAGGTATAACCTAGTTGTTCTTGGGTCGCCAGATCGTTGACCTTGATGACGATACCGTCGATATCGTGGATCAGATCGTGGCGCTTTTCGCCGTGTTCGGCAATGTAATCTTTGGCTTCTGCGATCGTGTCGACGACTCGACCATAGGGAGAAACAGGAAGTCCCCAGCCACGCATCAGCTCATAGGCTTCTGACTGCTCGGTCATTTCGAAGTCACGGCTACGACCTAAGCCGTGGACAAACATCCGCAAGGGGCGCTTAGCCGTTTGTTCGGGATCCTTTTGGCGAAGGCTACCAGCGGCGGCATTGCGCGGGTTGGCCAACGGTGCCTTACCTTGAGCAATGAGCGTCTCGTTATAAGCGTTGAAGTCATCGGTGGCGATGAACACTTCACCACGAACCTCAAATTCTGCAGGCCAGCCCGCCCCGGAGAGCTCTTGCGGAATATCGCTAATGGTCAGGGCATTGTGCGTGACATCTTCACCGGTTGTGCCATCGCCTCGGGTGGCCGCGCGCATCAATTTGCCCTCACGGTAGGTCAGGTTCAGTGCAAGGCCATCAATTTTGACTTCGCACAACCATTTGACCGGGGTTTGTGGGTGTAAGCGTTGAGCATTAACTTGTGCTCTTTCAAGCCATGCGTTCAGCTCGTCGAGTGAAAAAACGTCTTCCAGCGAGTACATACGGCTCGCATGAGTAACCGAGGCGAAGGCTGCCGAAACTTCGCCACCGACTTCTTGGGTAGGCGAATCCTGTCCGGCCAAAATGGGATATTGTGCCTCAAGGCGCTGCAGCTCATGGAACAGCGCATCATATTCCACGTCGGAAATCAGCGGAGCGTCATTTTGGTAGTACGCGTCGCGGTGACTGCGGATCTGTTCGACAAGCTGATCATAGCGGGCCTTGTCTGCTTCCGGCGGAGCATTAGTCGTCTCAACTGGGGTTACGGAATTTTCACTCACGTATCCAATTGTGCCCCATCCAACCGACAGAATCGCAGACTTGAAAGCTTAGTTCTCTGCTGCCTCTGGCAACGGGCTTTCAGCGGACAATACGTCAATCACGATCACCGCAATATTGTCTCGTCCACCGGCATCCAAAGCAGCACCGGTCAAGCCCCGAACGGCTTCGGTACGGTCTTTGAAGTTCACCAAAATGGTTTGCAGGATGTCCTCGGTGAGCTCACCGGATAGTCCATCACTGCACAGCAGGTAGCGGTCTCCAACACGTGGTTGTAACACGGTGAGATCGGGGTGGCTTGCTGCCCCAGCCCCCAAGGCTCGGGTGATCAAGTTGCGGTGCGGGTGGTTGCGGGCCTCGGCTTCGGTGATCTGACCGGCATCCACCATCTCTTGGACCGCTGAGTGGTCCCGAGTCAGCTGTTGTAGCGCGCCATCACGCAGACGGTAGCCGCGCGAGTCCCCCACGTTCACGAGTAATAAGTTAGGTATTTCTTCGTTGAGCACCGGCAGGGGTGCAGTACTTGGGGTAGTTGACTCACGGTGCCCAGCCAACATTTCCGGAGTGACCTTTGAGATCACGTCGGTGTTGACCTTCATAGCAAAACTGGAGGTCCACGGTGGTACCGCGGTGATCGGGGCAGTGACGTTGTCCCGACCCTGGTCCGGTGCTTTGATCTGCAAAAGCGCACACAATGTCGTTCCACCGCGAGCTTCTAGGGCTTCACGGATCCGGTCATCGGCTAATTGAACCTGACGCTGGACTTCAGCGGCGGTGGGTAGCTTGCGCACCGAGGTTTTATTGGCGAAAGTGCAGATTTCTTGCATGGTTTCAACGGCCAGCTGGCTGGCAACTTCCCCGGCCTCATGCCCGCCCATGCCATCGGCGACCGCATAGACGATGTCATGCATCAAAATACGGTCTTGGTTTTCGGTACGCTTCAGGCCCACATCGGTCATTCCGGCTGCGGCGAGGGTGAATGGTACAGGGGTGGGTTCATCAGTCATTAGTCAATCACCAGTCCTGCTCCCTCGCCGGGCGAGAGTTCATAAGGTTGGATGTCGCCGAAGCCGCGCACTGCCGTGATTTCTTGGGCCGTGAGTACAAAGCGCGCATCATTGCGCAAAGTATTTGCGGTCAGCGCATCGGTGAGCACCGCTCCGGGTTCCGCCAGCGAAGTCAGCCGAGCTGCCATGTTGACCGTCGGCCCGTAGATGTCTCCGAGTCGAGACAATACCCGTCCCCAGACCACCGCACCACGGGTTTGTGGGAACAGTTCATCCTTGGCCAATTCGCGTGAGAGCGACAGCGCAATCTGTGCCCCTGCCTGTGGGGTTTCTGCCACGTAGAGCACCTCATCACCAATGGTTTTCACCAAACGTCCGCCACCCACAGAAATGATTTCGGCGCATTTAGCTTCGAAGCGTTGCACCAGCTGAGCCAGGGTGCGTTCGTTCATGCGGCGTGAGAGTGAGGTGTAGGAAACCAAGTCCGCAAAACCCACGGCACGGGCCAGGGGCAAAGGAGTACCGCCGTCGGCTTCGGGGCTGTCCTGTTTATAGGCAGCGACACCGGTCTCAACACGAAGTGCCATACGGTGCACGGCCGAATTCAGCTGGCGACGCCAAGAATAGATCAGGAGGTCTTCAATGGCCGGAATGATCTCTGGCAGCATGCCAAAGAGTTGGCGGCGGGCTTGGCGGTCGGACATGTTCTGGTTGGCGATCATGTCTTCGACCAACGCTTCAATTTGCCAGACCACCATGCGGTCGGTCATTTGCCCGACCGAGCGCATCAAGGAGATCGCGGTTTCTTCGGTGAGTTTTCCTTCACGCACCATTCCGACCATGGTGCCCAGAGCGGCTTTGTCCGCTTTGGTGAAGAAGACCTCGTCATCGCCGAGCTCTGGGAAGCCGATGGCACGCCACAGTTTGCGGGCAGAGTGCAGGGAGATGCCTGCCTCGGCAGCGACCTCGCGGCGACGGAATTCACGCTGCCCACCGATCAGTCGGTGCTCTAACTCGGCGACATTGTCACGCACCGCGTCAGGGGTGCGGGCGGGAATCTGCAGGGGGCCTTCCATGGCTTGGGCAAGCTCGAGGATGGGATCGGCTTCGTCAAGGCTTTCGAGTGCTGGATGCTCGCGGGCGTCGCGGGCGGCCTGCGCGGCAGACTGTGGGGAGTCGGCCCGGGATGAATTGCCGTGCTCGGTGCTCATGAGCCCATCTCCTCACTGCTGTTCGATTCGGTGTGCGCCACACTGTGGTTGCTGCGCAAGTTCGTCATTGCTTCCATAGCCAACGATCGGAAATACGGGACGGAAGGAACATGCGCAATTCTCACAAAGCCTTGATTCATGACGATGTCTAAGGTTCCAGCACGCGTGAGCACATTGTTTTGCTTAGCGTAGGCGACGAGGTCACGAACCGTAAATAATCCTACAGATTGCAGTTGCCCTTGACTGTAGGTCGACCTAAACATGATCCGTTCGTTGGTCAGCACGATCAGCGAGCGCATCCAACGCACCCAGGGAACAATGCTCCAGATTAATACCAGGACCGCCCAGAGCACGAGCGTCACGATCATCCATACATCTGCGTTGTTGGCCAACCAGTCAGAGAGGTCATCGCGGGAAAGGTAACCAATGCTGAAGGTGCACAGGGCGGTGAGGATGAGGAAGGCACCAATTGGCTGTCGCAGAACTCGGGAGTGCTCACGAGATTTGATAATCACTCGTTCCCGTTCATGTAGCGGCAGCTTCATCGTTTAGGTCCTCGCCCCTCCCATCTGGATACAGATCTTCGCTCTGCATATTCAATAATAGTCCCGGCGCTAGGCACGATGCCGGTTAGGCATACTTTCCGTCGGCGCGCCGCACGTGGTGCACATCCCCAGCCAGCACTTGGGTGCGCTGGCCCATTGCATCCTGCAAAACTAAGGCGCCGTCATCGGCCAAGTCCACGGCGGTGGCTTCCAGGGTTGATCCGTCGGGGAATTCCACGCGGACTTCTTGGCCCAAGGTCGCTAGTCTCTCACTGACCATTTGACGCAGCGATTGACCGTCGAAGCCCGGGAGAGGCATTTGTACTGCACCGGAGACCTGGCGGAAGGAACGATCGAGGTTCACCAGTTCTTTGAGGTACTCGGCGAGTAATTCGGTGCGATCGATGGTGCGGGAGCTGGCTACACGGAGTGAGGTGGCGGTGGCAACGGGAAGCTCGTCACGGCTTTGGTCGACGTTCATTCCGGTGCCGACCACGACACCGAAGCCTGAGCCGACCGGTACCATTTGGGCCAAGATGCCGCAGATCTTGAACTCGCCGGCCAACAAATCATTGGGCCACTTGATACGGACCGGGACCTGGGCTACGCGTTCTGCCGCTCGACTCCAGGCCAAGGCCGCCAACATGGTGTACCACGACAGGGCTTCAATACTTAGACTGTCGTCGGGAACCATCAGCACGCTCACGGTGATCGATGAGCCAAGCGGTGTCACCCAAGCTCTACCGAGTCGGCCCTTGCCGGCCTGTTGATGCTCCGTATAGAACACGCTCAGGTGCCCGGCGCTGCCTTGGGTGGCTAGTTCGGCTAGCTCCGTGTTGGTTGACCCGGAGCTGTCTCGAAATTCCACCGCCCCCAGCGGCAGGTGCTCGGTGAGTTGAGCAAAACGGGTGCGGTCAATGGCGGCGCGGGCGGTGCCATGAGAAGTGTCCATAACTAGAACCCTATGACACCGCCGCACTGTTCTACCGCCGCGAACTAGTCTTTACAGGAAAATGTCTTCAACTAGAGGCACGTCTGGATTCAGTGTGTACTTCTCCAAATCCGTCTCGCCTGCCAATGTCAGCACCTGTGCATCGGTAAAGAAGTTGCCGCTGAGATTTTTGGGATCACTGCTGAGGATCGCCATCGCGGCGTCGGCAACGATCTGGGCATCGCGGGCTCCCTGGATCATTTTCTGCCCACCGGGCAGGTTACGGATCGCTGCAGTATCAATCAGGGTTTCTGGCCATAGTGAGTTCACGCCGACGCCTTCATCCTTGAGTTCTTCTGCTAGTCCAAGGGTGGTCATCGACATACCGTATTTGGCCATGGTGTACGCCAAGTGCTCCCCTGCCCAGCGTGGGTCGAGGTTCAGCGGTGGTGAGAGGGTAAGAATATGCGCATGCTGCGAGGCACGTAGATGTGGCAGTGCGGTTTTAGAGAGCAGGAATGTTCCGCGCACGTTGATGTCTTGCATCAAGTCATAGCGTTTCATATCTACTTGCTCTGTTTTGGCGAGGTTAATGGCCGAGGCATTGTTCACGACGATATCGATGCCGCCAAAGGTGGCCACCGCCTCAGCGACGGCGCGCTGTACATCTTCGTCGATGCGTACGTCCCCGACGACCGCTAGGCCACGGCCACCTGCCTGGTTAATTTCTTCCACGGCGGTGTGAATGGTGCCTTCGAGGCTGGGGTGTGGGTCGGCGGTTTTGGAAAGTAGGACGACGTTGGCTCCAAGGGCTCCGGCGGCCTTGGCGATGGCCAATCCGATGCCGCGGCTGCCGCCGCTCATCAAGATGGTGCGATTCTTGAGGCTCGCCGAGACCGGGGCGATTTCAGTGCGGGGTTCACTAGTCATGTGATCTAGGTTACGCGAAGTTTTCCAACTAAGCTACTGTTCAGTAACTTATTCTGGCGAGCGACGCACTGGATGTCTGCCCAATTTGTAAGTTTCCTACAACCAGAAGTCCTGTTTCCCCAGCTAGACTGACCTAGATGGCATTTTTCTTGTGCCATTCCTACACATTGAAGACAACTCGAGGGAGTCGAAGGCATGACGCAGGGCAGAACCGAGGCAGACGAAGCAATCGACCTGTCCACCACCGCCGGAAAGCTTGCTGAATTCCGCCGTCGCCAGAAGCTCTCCGAAGCACCCAGTGGCCAGGCAGCAATCGAAAAGCAGCACTCCCGCGGAAAGCATACCGCCCGTGAGCGCATCGAGATGCTCATGGACGAGGACTCCTTTGTAGAATTTGATGCCCTTGCTGTTCACCGTTCCACCGCTTTCGGCATGGAAAAGAAAAAGCCGATGGGTGACGGCCTTGTCTCCGGCTACGGCACCGTTGATGGTCGCCTCGTCGCCGTCTACTCCCAGGACTTCACCGTCTATGGTGGTTCCCTCTCGCAGGTTAATGGCGAAAAGATCGTCAAGGTCCAGGAATTTGCACTGCGCAATGGTTGCCCAGTGGTTGGCATCTTGGATGGCGGTGGCGCCCGCATCCAGGAAGGCGTCGCTTCTTTGGCCATGTTCGCCGATATCTTCCGCAACAACGTTCACGCCTCAGGTGTTGTTCCGCAGATCTCCCTGATCATGGGTCCTTCTGCTGGTGGCGCCGCGTACTCCCCTGCACTGACCGACTACGTCATCATGGTCGATAAGACCAGTCACATGTTCATCACCGGACCAGATGTCATCAAGACCGTCACCGGCGAAGAAATTGACATGGAAGCCCTCGGTGGCGCGCGTCAGCATAACGCGAACACCGGTACCGCCACCTACTTGGCCAGCGACGAAGAAGACGCGGTGGAGTTCTGCAAGGAACTGCTGGACTTCCTGCCATCCTCCAACCTTTCGGACGCTTTGGTCGCCGAGTTCGATGAAGAGCTGGAGATCACCGAGGAAGATCTGGCATTAGATACCCTGATTCCAGACTCCGCTAACCAGCCTTATGACATGCGCAAGGTCATCGAGTCCGTGGTTGATGACGCACACTTCTTCGAGATGCAGTCGCTGTACGCACCGAACGTCATGATCGGCTACGCCCGCGTCGAGGGCCGCACCGTTGGCATCGTTGCCAACCAGCCAATGCAGTTCGCCGGCACCTTGGATATTGCCGCCTCCGAAAAGGCAGCCCGCTTCGTGCGCAACTGCGACGCCTTCAACATCCCCATCCTCACCTTCGTGGACGTCCCGGGCTTCCTGCCGGGCAAGGACCAGGAATTCCAGGGCATCATCCGCCGCGGCGCAAAGCTGCTCTACGCCTACGCGGAAGCCACTGTGCCGAAGCTGACCGTGATCACCCGCAAGGCTTACGGTGGAGCGTACATCGTGATGGGTTCCAAGAAGCTTGGTGCTGATTTGAACTTGGCTTGGCCTACCGCGCAGATCGGTGTGATGGGTGCGCAGGGTGCAGTGAACATCCTCTACCGTCGCGACCTGGCTGCCGTGGAAGCTGAAGGCGGAGACGTCGAGGCCCGCCGCAAGCAGATCATCGACGACTACGAGGCCGAGCTGCTCAACCCATACCAGGCAGCCGAGCTTGGTTACGTGGATGCGGTCATCGCCCCGAGCGACACCCGCGTGCAGCTGGTTCGCGGATTGCGCGCACTGCGTGAAAAGCATGCCGCACTGCCTCCAAAGAAGCACGGCAACATCCCGCTATAAGCATCCACTGCACCCCGTCCCATCGAGCACTCATCAAGGAGCAAAGCTAATGGAACAAGAGATCCAGACGCCTGTCGCACCACAGATCCGCGTGACTAAGGGCAATCCCAGCGCCGAGGAACTGGCAGCCGTCACCGCTCTGCTGTGTGCCATGAGCAACTCCCCTGCCCAGCAGCCCGAAGAGAATGCCCCGGCCAAGAAGCGTGTGGCTCGCCTGCGCAAGCGTCGCGCCCTGACCCCACGTCTCGGCTGGACCATCGGGCGCCGCTAAGGCACCTTGTTGAAATAACCACCACGAAGTGACGGCTTGCTCTCCCCTCCGCGGGGACAGCAAGCCGTCATTTTTTGCCTTTAATGACACATTGGCGAACCAAGCACCGGCCAGGTCCGAGCTCGAACATGCAATGCCGCGTTGAGAAAGGTCCAACACTTCAAGTGCCGGAGTCCGCAGATAGCTTGTCTAGACTGCCGAGCCAAGGAGATTTTCATATCCGGCGTTGGGTAGAAATTCGCGCTTGTCGTTCTTCCGTAAACTCTTCAACAAATCTTTCATATCAACTACTCTTAGCTACATGACATCCTCCGCACCGCACCGCGAACCTTCAGCGATCGACAAAATCGCCGAAGAGTTTTACAACAAAAGCCTTGAGCTCACCCCGGAATGGGGCGTCGAGCTGGGCCTACCCGGCTACGAATCCGCCTATGGCGATTACTCCCCCACTGGCACCACGGGACAAATCAGCCTCTTACGTGACACCCTCAGCGCGCTGGCTAACACCAACACCGTTGACGCCATCGACGAAGTGACACTCGATGCGATGACCGAACGCCTGAGTTTGGAATTAGAAATCCTCTTCACCGGGCGCACCGAATTAAATAACATTGCCAGCCCTGCCCAAGAGATCCGCTCCATCATCGACCTGATGCCACAAGAAAGTGCCGATGATTTCGCTTTCATTGCCCAGCGTCTCGAAAACCTGCCCGCTGCCATCGATGGATATATAGCATCCTTGCGTGATTCGGCAGCTAACTCGATGTTCCCTGCCAAACGCCAGGTTCGAATTGTCGCGGGCCAGTGCACGGACTACGCCAAAGACGGCGGCTTCTTCGACCAACTGGCCACTTCAGGCAGCGCCGTTGATTCCACTTTGAGCCAACGCCTAGAACGTGGCGCGGAAGACTCGAAGCTTGCTTACCGTCGCCTAGCTGGCTACTTGGAAACTGAGCTACTGCCCCAAGCGCCAGAACAGGACGCCGTGGGTCGCGAATACTATTCGTTGATGTCCCGCCGATTCTTGGGCGCAAGCATCGATCTAGAAGAAACTTACGCGTGGGGAGTTGAACAGCTCGACGCCATCATCGCTGAACAGCAACGAGTCGCACAACAAATCAAGCCGGGATCAACCATTGAGGAGGCAAAACGCGTCCTAAATGAAGATCCCGCTCGAAAGCTCAACGGCACCGAGGCTTTACGCGAGTGGATGCAGGGTAAAGCCGATCAGGCCATCGCTGACTTGTCAGGGAAGCACTTTGATATCCCTGCACCCATGGACCGCATTGAGTGCATGATTGCACCCACTCAGGATGGCGGGGTGTACTACACCGGACCGTCTGAAGACTTCAGCCGCCCCGGTCGCATGTGGTGGTCGGTGCCACCAGGTGAAGATCAGTTCACCACTTGGGCCGAGTTAACCACCGTGTATCACGAGGGAGTTCCCGGGCATCACCTGCAGATTGGAACGGCTCACCTTCAGGCATCAACCCTCAATAGCTGGCGCCGGCTGATGTGCTGGGTCTCGGGTCAGGGTGAAGGCTGGGCGCTGTATTCAGAAAGACTCATGCACCAGCTCGGATACCTCGATGATCCCGGCGACTACATGGGCATGCTTGATGCGCAGCGTCTTCGCGCCGCGCGCGTGGTCTTCGACATCGGCGTGCATCTTGGACTACCGGTACCACCTCAGTGGGGTAAGGGCACATGGGATGCCGAGAAGGGTTATGAATTCCTGGAACGGAATCTGGACCTCTCGAAGGGACAGCTGGACTTCGAATACAACCGTTACCTTGGCTGGCCAGGTCAAGCACCGTCCTACAAGATTGGCCAGCGGTTGTGGGAACAAATCCGAGATGAATACGCAGCTGCTGAAGGCGAAGCGTTCTCATTGAAAGACTTCCATACCAAGGCTTTGCAGCTGGGTTCCGTTGGCCTCGATACTCTCAAGCGCGCACTGCTTGAATAGGCAAACGCTAAAAGAGTCAGAATGACTAGCTGGGCCATCGTATTTGATGGTCCAGCTTTTCATCGTTGATAGCTAGAAATCTGAATCAGATTGCCACACGTATCATCAAAGGTTGCTACAGTCACCGGACCAGCATCGGTAGGGCCCTGAGTGAACTCCACCCCAAGGCCAGTCAGTCGTTCATACTCAGCTTGAACATCATCTACGGCGAAGGACGCAGCTGGGATTCCATCTACTTTCAGAGCTTCACGGTACGGTCCCACCGCTCGGTGCGCCGCCGGTTCAAGCAGCAATTCCGTTCCGTTCTCATCTTCTGATGAAACAAGCGTCAGCCAACTAAATTCACCGACGGGAACGTCATTCTTAACCTTGAAGCCTAGAACCTTCGTGTAGAAATCTTTGGCTTTGCTCTGATCAGAGACAAAAACACTGGTGATGTAAATACGCATTGATAGCGGCCCTTCAGGATAATTCGCGTTCAAATTTGTGCGAGCAGCTCAACGGTTCAGGCAGCCTGCTAACTCTTCCACATCACCATTGTGGGTCAAGGTCCAAACTAAATGGATCCTCAGCGACTCAAGCACGTAACCCATTGATTAACGATAGATACTGATTGATAATCGATCTATGACAAGATTTACCATCACGCTATTGCGCATCACGTTAGCCATAATCTTCTGCGGCTCTGTACTCGTTCAGCTTTTTGCACTTCCACTGTTTATCAGCGAGGTCCTCACGCAATATCCGGAAGTCGCACAGCTAGCGACACCCTACAAATGGGTGGTCATTCTCGGGATCCTTTGCCTGCAAATCTGCCTGGTCACCATCTGGGCCCTGCTCAACAAGGTCGAGCATCAAGAAATCTTCTCCCCTAACGCGTTGCCATGGATTGACACGTTCATTAGCGCCTGCATGATCGCTGGTTTCCTTGTTCTCGCTTTGGGCTTCCATTTGCTGGTTATCGTGAACGTTGGTGGCCCGGGAGTTCTGCTGGCAGTTGCAGGAGGTGTCGTCATACCGGCCGGCTTAGCATTACTCATGAAGGTCATGCGACAACTTCTCAACTCTGCAATCACCATGAACAGAAAACTATCGGCATTGTCATAACCGCGAACATCGAGTCGCAGGACGTATGCCATAGATATGATCCAGAATCCACTTGAGCGTTAAAGTGGCGAGCTCGTCACCGGTAAGCCTTGCATATTGGATGTGGGCTCCTGTGACAATTCTTTGCTGAATATCTCTGGTATTTAGACTCAACCCGACGAAAATCGGTGGCCTAAAACACAATCCCCGCATATTTGTCACAGGACGTAACATTGACTGCATTCCGCAGTGAAAATCCCCCTAGCCTTGAATGCATGTCAAACGCCGCACCATCATCAAAACTCCCCCGCTGGATGACCAGCTTCGGGCCGCAGATCATTGCCGCCCTGATCGCAGGCCTCATCTTGGGACTCGTAGCTAAATACACTGGCAGCACTGCCGACGAACCAAATGGTCTTGGCCGGGCCCTGTCGATCATCGGTTCCAGCTACGTTTCACTGCTGCGCACCGCGGTTATCCCGCTCATCTTCTTTGCAGTGGTCGCTTCTATCGCCAACCTGTCGAAGGTCACTAACGCAGCTCGACTCGCATGGCAGACCCTGCTGTGGTTTGGCATCACCGCATTGGTCTCCGTAACCATTGGCATGATCCTAGGAGTCGTATTCCAGCCCGGAGCAAACACGGGGCAGGAAGCACCAGCGGGCTATGACGGTAAGACTGGCGACTGGCTCGGTTTCTTGACCGGGCTCATTCCATCCAACTTCCTCGGACTTGGTGCGAGCACTTCCGTAAGCGATGGCTCGGCAACGACCTCGGTGAGCTTCAACGTATTGCAGATCCTCGTCGTTGCTATTGCAGTCGGCGTCGCAGCCCTGAAGGTTGGCAAAGCTGCTGAACCATTCTTGGATTTCTCCGCCTCAACATTGGCGATTATCCAAAAGGTCCTGTGGTGGATTATTCGTGTAGCTCCTATCGGTACCGTGGGCCTGATCGGTAACGCCGTGGCGACTTACGGCTGGGACACCATCGGCGCACTGGGCAAGTTCACGGTGGCGATCTACATTGGTCTAGCTCTGGTTCTTTTCGGTCTGTATCCGGTCTTGGTCCGTAGCCACGGACTGTCGATCAAGCAGTACTTCTCAGGAGTTTGGCCAGCAGTACAGCTCGGCTTCGTATCCCGCTCATCCATCGGCACCCTGCCATTGACCCAGCGCGTGACCGAACGAAACCTCGGTGTGCCTTCGGGCTATGCTTCGTTCGCCGTCCCGCTGGGCGCAACTACCAAGATGGATGGTTGTGCAGCTATCTATCCAGCGGTAGCCGCCGTGTTCGTGGCTCAGTTCTTCAACATTGATCTGAGCCTCACCGACTACATCTTGATTGCTATTGTTTCGGTACTTGGTTCTGCAGCCACCGCAGGCACCACCGGCGCGGTGGTCATGTTGACCTTGACGCTCTCCACGCTTGGTCTTCCACTGGCTGGTGTTGGCCTGTTGATGGCTGTTGATCCGATCATCGATATGGGTCGCACCGCCGTGAACGTTGCTGGCCAGGCCTTGGTTCCAACCATTGTTGCCAAGCGTGAAGGCATCCTCGATCTGGAGATGTACAACGCACCGCGCAATGGCAACCCCTTCGCCGACGAGTCTGTCGCTGAAGAAACCGCGACAGAACCAGTCGCTGCCAAGTAGCCAGGTTCAAACAGGTGAGCGCCCGAGCATTATACTCGGGCGCTCACCCGTTTAACCACTTAACGGTTTTCTCAATCCCCTAACTTGCACAGTGTGCAAGTTTGCACGTAGTGTAAATATGTGACATTTTTAGGTACCAGCACACGTCGCGAACAAAACAAGCAGGCCACTAAACAGGCCATTGTTGACGCGGTCGCACAACTTTTACGCCAGGGCACTGGTTCGGCGCCCACGGCTAATCAAATCGCCGATGCGGCAGGCATATCACGACGGACGTTATTCAATTATTTCCCGAGCGTGGACGCCATCTACTCCTATCCCCTGCACCAGGTCCTGGACACGATGGTCGAGTCCATGGAAGAAGACGTCGATTCGCTGCCGCTCCTTGAATCGATCATTCAAGGTCTAAAATCTGACGAAGTAGCAGCGCAATTAGGGCAAGTGGCGCACTTCGGTGCCTATATCACTGAGAATGAAGCCACTGGCTGCATGACGGCAAACATCAATGAATGGCAGCAGGCCACGTCGGATGTGCTCGAAAAAATCGGTCGCCGCTACCCTAACGCCGACCGCTTTTCCATCCGAGTTCTAACTCACGCACTATTAGGCGCCGGCCAAGCCGCATTTGATGAATGGCTTGAACACATCCCCGCTGATCAAAAACAGAGCACGGACATTACACCAGAGCTCATCGCCACGTTCCATACGCTGGTCACCAATGCAATGCAGACTCTGGAACAAGGCATCACCCACTTTTCGCTAAACAGTACTAGCACCTCGAAGGACTTCTAAGCTCATGGCCTCAATCCTTTACCGCCTGGCACAATGGGCACACCGTCACCGCATGCGTGTCATCTCAATGTGGCTCGCGGCCTTCATTTTCATTGGTGTTTGCGCCAGCCTCTTTATGGGGCAACTGTCGAATACCTTCAGCATCCCGGGTACGGAAACCCAACGAACCCTCGACCGGATGAAAGAAGAGCTCCCGGACCTAGCCGGCGGATCTGGCTCGATTGTATTCCGCGAAAGCACCGGTAAGGCGTTGAGCGAGGGGCAGAAGAAATCAGTTGCCGAAGCTCTGGATCAGCTCTCCTTGCAACCCGAAGTGATCGATGCGATGAGCCCCTTCGAACTGCAGGAGAAGCTAGACGAAGCTCAACCAGAAATCGATAAAAACGAGAAGAAACTGGTTGACTCTCAAAAGAAACTCGACGAGGCCACCAAGCAGATTGCTGACGGCAAAGTCCAGCTCGAAGATGGCCGCAAAGAACTGACTACCGGTTGGGCTCAGTACTTTGACGGCGAAAAGAAGATCAACGACGCGGAGCCACAAATCACGGCTGGCGAAAAGAAGCTGAACGACAGCCGTGCACAGTTAGAAGCGGGCCAAAAGGAACTAGATTCTGGTGCCGCACAGCTGGCTGCCGGTGAAGCCAAGTACAAAAAGGGGCTCTCCGAATATAGCTCCGGTAAGAGCACCTATGATTCTGGCCTGGCCCAGTACAACGCCGGCGAAAAGAAGCTCGACGCCGCGCAAAAAGAAATTACCGCCGGTGAAAAAGAGTACAAGTCCGGCATGCAGCAGCTCTTGGGTGGCTCCTCACGGTCTGAATTCGAGTCCACCTTGGCCGAGGGCAAGAAAACTGCAACTGCTGGCTTGAAAGAAGCCGAAGACGGTCTAGCCAAAGCCAAGGCTGGGCTGGCCGAGGCTGAAGCTGCTATTACCAAGTTGAACTCACAAATCCAGTCCACCGAGCAAGGACTGGAACAGGCAAAAGCCGACGGCGATGACGTCGCTGTAGCCACCTACACCGAGACGCTCAAGCAGCTCAAAGCAGGTCTGAAGCAGGCACAAGAAGGTAAGGCCACGGCCGAAACTGGAATTTCGCAGGCACAGGCTGGCAAGGAACAAGCCACCGCTGCCCTAGCGAAGATTTCGCAAGGCGAAGCTGGATTGAAGCAGCTTGATGCTGCCCGCAAGAAGCTCGATGACGGCCAAGCCCAAGTTGATGCTGGCCGTAAGGAATTGAAAGCAAACAGCAGTAAGCTCAGCGCAGCGAAAACAAAGCTCGCCGATGCTAAGAAGCAGCTGGATCAAGCAAAGTCTGAAATTGATTCCAATAAGGCAAAGTTAGCCCAAGGGCAAAGCGAGTTGGATGCTGGCTGGGCTCAGTTGAATGCTGGCCAGAAGGAATTCGATCAGAAGAAGGCTGAATTCCTCAAGGGCAAGGCAGATCTGGTCCAAGCCAAAGCAAAGCTTGATGAGGGCGAAAAGACCATCAAGGAAAAAACCGCTGAGCTGGAGCAAGCCGAAAAGGACGTAGAACAGGGTCAGAAGGATCTTGAGTCCGGACGCGCTGAACTGCAGTTTGCCGCTCGCCAGGTTGGCGCCAATTCCGACATGCGATTCGTCTCTGAAGATCAGAGCACGGCTGTTTCGCAAGTCAGCTTCAAAATTCAGACGGATGCTTTGACCCCGGCTGACCGTGAGCAGATCAAGGCCATTGCCGCCGGGCCGCAGGCCAATGGTGTTGAGGTCCTCTTCTCTAAAGAGATCATGCAGGACATGTCTCAGGTCTTTGGATCATCTGAGGTTATCGGTGTAGTGATCGCAGCCATCGTGCTGGTGATCATGCTTGGTACCCTGATCGCTGCTGGCCTGCCACTGCTCTTGGCAGTGCTCGGGGTGGGCGCCGGTGTCGGTACCACGATGGCTTTCTCCTCGCTCGTTGACATGGCTTCGATTACCCCCGCGCTAGCACTCATGCTTGGTCTTGCGGTGGGTATCGACTACGCACTGTTCATCATTCATCGACACCGCACCCAATTGCTGGCGGGAATGGAAGTAGGCGAATCAATCGCACGCTCCGTAGGCACCAGTGGCAACGCCGTAGTTTTCGCCGGCTTGACGGTGATCATCGCCCTGGCAGCACTGGCTGTTCCCGGGCTTCCATTCCTAACCGTGTTGGGCTTGTCAGCAGCTTTCACCGTGTTCTGCTCGGTGCTGCTGAACATCACCCTCTTGCCTGCATTGCTCTCGCTGGCCGGGAACCGTCTGGTCTCTAAGCGTGCGCGTCGCAAGGCAGAGGCTCAAGCAGAGAATCCTGAAATCAAGGAACCGTTGTCTGCTCGTTGGGTTCGCATGGTGACCAAGGTTGCTGTTCCTGTCACTTTGCTTGTGGTGATCGTTCTAGGCGCCATCGCATTGCCAGCAACGCAGATGCGCACTGCACTGCCTGATGGCAGCGCAGAACCTGCCGATTCGCAGGCCTTCCAGGCCTTCGAACAGACCAGTGACAAGTTCGGCGCTGGCTACAACGGTCCGTTGTTGGTTCTGGCTGATCTTCCTGAGAACTTGACCGAGCGTCAGGCGCAGTCCAAGGCATTGGACGTGGCGGACATGTTGCGTGAGTACGACGGTGTAGTGGCTGCTATTCCAGTGGCGCTGACCGACAATCACCAGCTCTCGGCCATTCAGGTGATTCCAACCGATGGTCCGTCCTCAGAACAGACCGAAGCTTTGGTCCACCAGTTGCGCGACGACCATTCGAAATTCTCTGAGGCTACCGGAGTCGACATTGCGGTGACCGGACAGGTTGCTGCCCAGATTGACGTGTCGGAGAAGGTCACCGAGGCGCTGGTTCCGTACCTGAGCATTGTGGTTGGCCTTTCGCTGATCTTGTTGCTCTTGGTCTTCCGCTCGGTCGTTGTTCCATTGCTTGCTACCGGCGGATTCCTGCTGTCTTTGGCTGCGGCCTTCGGCGCCAGTGTCATGGTGTACCAATTCGGTTGGTTCTCCAGCTTCTTCGATGTCAATGTCCCTGGACCATTGCTCAGCTTCTTGCCAATTCTGCTCACCGGAATCCTCTTCGGTTTGGCCATGGACTACCAGGTGTTCTTGGTCTCGGCGATGCGTGAACGCTACGCCCATGGCGAGCGAGCTAAAGATGCGGTCCGTTCCGGTTTCTCCATGGCTGCCCCTGTGGTCACCGCAGCTGCACTGATCATGATTTCGGTCTTTGCCGGTTTCGTCTTCTCGCACCTTGCGATGATCCGTCCACTGGGCTTCGCCTTGGCCTTCGGCGTGCTCTTTGATGCCTTCATTATCCGTATGACGCTCATCCCTGCGGTAATGCATCTACTCGGAGATAAGGCCTGGTACCTACCGAAGTGGTTGGATAAGATTCTTCCGGATGTTGATGTGGAAGGATCTAAGTTAAATGAGTTGCTGGATTCAGAAGAATCAAGCACTGATGATGACTTTGATCAGGATTACACCAAGGAGAATGCCCCGGTATGAGCACACAGACTCAACCTTCTGCGCAACTAGTTCTGGCCTCGGCATCGTGGGGGCGAAAGAAAGTGCTCACCGATGCAGGCCTGGAATTCACTACCCAAGTCTCGAAGGTTGATGAAGATGCGGTGCTCGCTGCGGCAGTAACCCAGCACGGGCCACAGTCCCCAGCACAAACAGCTCAGCTACTGGCTCGCGCTAAGGCTGAGGATGTCGCTGGGGGCGGACATGCCGAAGGTACGGTAGTCCTCGGATGTGATTCGGTCTTCGAGCTCGATGGAGTCGCTTATGGCAAGCCACATACCGAACAGGTGGCCCGTGAACGCTGGCAACAGTTAAGTGGCGCGACCGGCGTATTGCATTCGGGACATTGGCTCGTTGACCCACAGCATCCAGAGAAATCTGTAGGTCGAGTCTCTTCGACAGTAGTTCACTTTTCGACAGTGAGCGATAAAGAAATCGAAGCCTACGTCGCTAGCGGTGAGCCATTGCCATGCGCCGGAGCATTCACCATCGATGGGTTGGCTGCTTCCTTCATTGAATCTATTGAGGGAAACTTCCAGAACGTCGTGGGCTTGGATGTGTTTGTACTTCGTGAGCTTCTTGCTCAAGTAGGAATCAGCATCGTTGATCTCTGGAAATAACTTCTGAATTACGTGTCTGGGACCTTTGGTCCTAGGCACGTATTTCTTTGCTATCCAGCGTTGATTCTTTGCTGTAGCCCAACTGACGCATTTGATGGGTATGACAGTGCCTGCATTGCAGGTATTGGACGATTCCATCCGAGGTGTGATGGGTCGATTGAGTTTCCCAGGAGTGTTCGTGTTCTTCGACTAGAACGGCGAAATCTGCGCTTGCAATGGAATTTATGGTGGTCATGAACTCAGCATGATGTAATGTCCTTATGCAACTCAACCCTTACGGAGAATATGCGGTTCTTCTCGCCGCATCCTTGGCTAATAATTGGCCTGAGAATCGTGGCGAAATTGAGCAACGCACCCGCGAAGTCGGCATGACCATGCCTTTCCCCGTGCGACGAAACGACCACAAGGAGACTCGTCAGGTTATTGATGACTGGCTACGCATCGTGGACGCCGACTCGGATCACCAACGTGCAGAATTATTGAATCAGCAAATGTCCCAGGCTTCGGCTTATCCCCGCATGGTGGATCACGACGGTGAAGGATGGCATCTGCACTATCGCGATGATGGACAGAGTATGCCGCAAGTACTCCGGTCAGTGATCGCTGTAGGAACCGCCCTGCACATTACAACTCGGGGAATGCATCGCCTGCGCCGTTGCGAAGCTGAACCCTGCACGCAGGTGGTCGTAGACATTACACGCAACGGACGGCAACGCTATTGCTCAGTGCGTTGCTCCAATCGTGCAGCTGTCCGCAGGCATCGGAATCGACAGTCATAGCGGTATCGATCAAAATCACGCACTAACAATTCGGTGCGCTCTCAGGCGAGGTCGCTGGTCCGCGGCACACCAAACTCAATATTTTGTAGGATTCCTCCAAAGTTTTCGGACAAACACCCGGGTTTGACCGTTTAACTACATATAGTTCCCACAAAAACGATAGGCTCCTAGGTAAGAAACCCTAATTTTGAAGACAAGGTTCAAGATGAATCAATTGACGAAGGTGCTAATCGCCAACCGCGGCGAGATTGCAGTGCGTATTATCCGTGCCGCACGCGATGAAGGAATCGAGTCTGTAGCGGTCTATGCAGATTCCGACCGTGATGCACTGCATGTGCGTTTGGCTGACGAAGCCTACGCGCTAGGTGGCACCACCGCCGCTGAGTCATACCTTCGCATTGAGAAAATCCTGGATGCCGCCGAGCGCTCCGGCGCAGACGCCATCCACCCGGGCTACGGCTTCCTGTCGGAAAACGCCGAATTCGCTCAGGCTGTCATCGACGCGGGACTGACCTGGATCGGCCCTTCGCCGGATTCCATCGACCAGCTCGGCGACAAGGTCAAGGCCCGCCACATTGCTGAAAAAGTTGGCGCCCCGCTAGTCCCAGGCACCAAGGACCCAGTAGCTTCGGCTGACGAGGTTTACGCCTTCGCCGATGAGCATGGTCTTCCACTGGCTATCAAGGCTGCCTACGGCGGTGGCGGACGCGGTATCAAGGTCGTGCGCAACCGCGAGGAAATCGGTGAGCTCTACGACTCCGCAGTCCGTGAAGCAGTGGCCGCCTTCGGCCGCGGCGAATGCTTCATTGAACGCTTCCTGGACGCCCCACGTCACGTAGAGACCCAGTGCCTGGCCGACGCCCACGGCAATGTTGTTGTGGTTTCCACCCGCGACTGCTCCTTGCAACGTCGTAACCAGAAGCTCGTGGAGGAAGCTCCAGCACCATTCTTGAGCGAAGAACAGGTCACACGCCTGTATGAGGCTTCCAAGGCGATCCTGCGTGAAGCCAAGTACACCGGAGCCGGTACCTGCGAATTCTTGGTGGGCCAGGACGGAGTGATCTCCTTCCTCGAGGTCAACACCCGTTTGCAGGTAGAGCACCCAGTTTCTGAAGAAGTGACCGGACTAGATCTGGTGCGCGAGCAGTTCCGCATCGCCCGTGGCGAAGAACTTGGCTACACCGACCCAGAAGTGCGCGGCCACTCCTTCGAATTCCGTATCAATGGCGAAGACGCCGGCCGTAACTTCATGCCAACCCCAGGCACCATCACCAAGATGAACCTGCCATCAGGCCCGGGCGTCCGCGTTGATTCCGGCATTGAACAGGGCGAGAGCGTTTCGGGGAACTTCGACTCGATGATCTCCAAGCTGATTGTCACCGGAAGCACCCGTGAAGTTGCTGCAGCTCGTGCCCGCCGTGCGCTGGAAGAATTCCAGATTGAAGGCATGGCCACGGTTCTTCCATTCCACCGTGCCGTCATGAGCGACCCAGCCTTTGTTCCTGCTGAAGGTCCTTTCAAGGTTCATACCCGCTGGATTGAAACCGAATTCAGCACGGTAATCGATCCACACCCAATGCCGGGAGCAGAAGCTGAAGCCGAAGAGGGCGAGCGCACCAGCGTCACCGTCGAGGTCGGCGGTAAGCGCCTAGAAGTGACGCTTCCTTCCTCCCTTGGATCGATCTCTGCCAATGGCGCAGACCGCGCCGCAGGTAAGAAGAAACGCAAGCCTAGCCGCAAGAGTGCAGCAGGAGCTAGCGCCAACTCTGCTGAGCTACGTTCCCCGATGCAGGGCACCATCGTGAAGGTCGCTGTCGAAAACGGCACCGAAGTAGCTCAGGGTGATCTCATCGTTGTACTTGAAGCCATGAAGATGGAACAGCCCATCACCGCGCACCGCGACGGTGTGGTCAACGGTCTTCAGGTTGCCGCCGGTGAGACCTTGTCCTCCGGCGCTGTCATCGCGACGATTGACGATGCCAGCTAATAAGCTTTCATAGCAAAGTTGTGGGGTTCGAACGTGTAGTACACGTTCGAACCCCACATTTTTTGTTTACACCATGCTTTGAACTGTCAGCTACAGACGAGCTAGCCATTCCGTAAAAGTCTGTTGGCCCAAACGGGCTGAGTCATCTGGCAAGATGCCACCATTTCTCAGGGCTTTACCCATGGCCCCGGGAACCGGAACCTCAATAATCTTAGAGTTCTTTCCCTGATGCTTCAGATACTGGGCAAAGAGTTCTGGCATGTCTTCTTCCTTGGGACCTGCCAGGTCTTGCACGAGTCCCTGTGCGGGTTGTAGGGCCAGGTCAACAAGTGCGGCGGCCACTTCAACCCCGGCGATGGGTTGCAACCGCATTTTCGGTGCCATCTGCACCGGGCCAGCACCCAGTCGGTCAATGTTCTGCCCGACGAATTCGTGGAATTGAGTGCTGCGCAAGATGGTGTAGCCACCGTCGAGAATTTGCAGCATGCGATCCTGGGCCGCCTTACCTGCGTAGTACCCCGAATCGATCTCGGCTGCTCCCACAATGGAGAGCGCCACATGATTTTTTACTCCAGCCTCACGCCCCGCCCGGATAAGGTTCGAGGTTGATTGCGTGAAGTAACGCATGGCCGTTGACGCGCTGGTGGTTGATGCCCCGGAGACATCAATGACTACTTGGCAATCGACCAACCACTGTTTCACCGAGTGGAGGTTCGTCAGGTCGCATCCGGCCGATCTGGAGAGCACCAGAGGCTCGTGCCCTTGAGTTTTGAGTTCTTCTACGACTAACCGGCCGATAGCTCCGGTTCCACCAGCAACTGCAATACGCATGGGTTCTTCCCCTTCGATAAGCATCGATGACAAAGCCATACTTGCACACAAATATTTCGGGCATCAACGAAGAAGGCCTGGCAGTTCACCAATGGTGATCTGCCAGGCCCTATCTCGTGAAAACTTCTAGTTATTCAACGAACTCTTCCATGTCGATGTCCGTGGTGTCACGTGACATGAACAGTGCAACCAAGGTGAGTACCGCGCCCAAAGCCAGGTACAGTCCAACACCGACAGTGTTGCCCGCTCCAGCCTTCCACAGTGCCACTGCCACGAAGGACGCAGGCGCTGCACCAATCACCGAGGACAGGTTGTAAGCAACCGCAGAGCCGGTGTAGCGGACGTTCGAGGGGAACAGCTCCGGCAGGTAGGCAGCCATCGGGCCAAAGGTCAGACCCATCAGGGTAAAGCCCACGATGAGGCCGGCCATCGCCGCACCCTGACCAGGGCCGAAGAACAAGGTCCAGGCCAGACCGAAGACCAAAATACCGGCCGATACCCAGATCAGGAACTTACGGCGACCAAACTTCTCGGCCAGCGGGCCAGAGACCACGGTGAAGATACCGAAGAAGACAACGCCGATGATCAGCATGGTCAAGAAGGTCGGGCGATCGATGCCCAGACCTGGAACAAATCCAGCAGGGTCAAAGGTTTTACCCTTAGCTGCGGCCGCAGCGGCTGCCTGTTCAACGGTGGCTGGCTGGGTGCCGTAGGTCAGGGTGAAGGAAGTCATCAGGTAGAACAACACGTAGGTGGCCAACATGATGAAGGTGCCTGCCAACGTTGGACGCCAGTGCTTCTTCATGGTCACCACGAATGGCGACTTAACAACCTTCTTTTCATCCAGAACCTTCTGGAATGAGGCGGATTCAACCAGTTTCAGGCGAACCCACAGTCCGATGACGACCATGACGGCGGAGAAGAAGAACGGAATACGCCAGCCCCAGGCTTGGAACTGTTCAGGGGTGCTCCAAGTTTGCAGGGCAACAAAGATCAGGTTTGCAATGATGAAACCGATTGGTGCACCCAGCTGTGGGAAGGTCCCGTAGATGGCTCGCTTGTTCTTCGGTGCATTCTCGGTGGCCAGCAGGGCCGCGCCGGACCATTCGCCACCCAGTGCCAAGCCCTGAGCAAAACGCAGGATCACCAAGGCCAAGGGAGCCAGCACGGTCCAGTGGCCGGCGGCAGGTGGCAGGAAGCCGATGAGGAAGGTAGCAATACCCATCAAGAGCAGCGAAGCAACCAGGGTACCCTTGCGACCGAGCTTATCGCCGTAGTGGCCGAACACAATCGAGCCCAGCGGACGGGCGACGAATGCGACACCGAAAATCGCGAACGAGGAGAGGATCGCGTTAATGGCGGTGGCGTTCGGGAAGAACAGTGCCGGGAATACGAGTACCGACGCGGTGGCGTAGGCGTAGAAATCGAAGAATTCGACCGTGGTGCCGATCATGCTGGCAAACAACACGCGTCCGCGAGAGTTTTCCTTTGGCACCACCGTCTGGTTAGCCTGCGACATTGAGGCTGCTCCTTAGGGTGAAAATACGAGTAAATCGTTCATTTACGAATGTCACAATCTTAAACCTCTTTGCCCAGTATTCGGATATTGATGTCCACTATTTGGACGTGGCTGGGCCACAAAAGCAGTGTTCTGACCTCATTTACCGCCTAACTAGCGGGAATGCGACGGTTCACATATTGAGACGTGACTAGTTCAAAGACGAATCCGACTTATACCAAAAGGCAAACCCAAAGTGAATAGCATCACCGTATTTCAAAAAATACCAGTTAACACAGCAACGGCGGTATCTTGCGTAAAAACGCAGATACCGCCGTTGCGGAATGCGGAAATTAACTGTGACGGTGCAGACGGCGTGCGGCCTCTGCCAACGAACCCGACAGCGATGGGTAGACGGTGAAGGTCTCAGCAACGTCATCGACGTGCAGTCCGTTCTGAACCGCCAGTGCCAGGGAGTAGATCAACTCACTGGCTCGTGGCGCGACAACGACACCGCCAATGACCGTGCCCGAACCCTTGCGCGAAACGATCTTCACGAATCCATGTTCCACGTTCATCATCTTTGCGCGCGCGTTGGCGTTCAGGTCCACCTTGATGATGTTGGCCTGGTACTTGCCCTCTGCGACCGCACGCTGGGTGACACCAACGGTGGCGATTTCAGGAGAGGTAAAGACGTTGGAAGCCACCCGGTCAAGGTTCAAAGGCTTCACAGAATCACCCAGCAGGTGAGCGACGGCAATTCGTCCCTGCATCGCAGCCACAGAAGCTAGGGCGAAAACGCCGGTGCAGTCACCGGTGGCGTAAATATTGGTGGCAGTGGTGCGCGAAACACCATCAACCTTGATATGCCCCGAATCGCTGAGCTGGACGCCAGCTTCTTCCAAACCGATGTTCGCAGTGTTGGGAATGCCGCCCACTGCGACCAGGCAGTGACTTCCTTCCAGGACACGACCATCGGCCAGGGTAACGAAGACCTTATCGCCCTTGCGTTCCACCCCTTCTGCGCGGGCCTGGGCCACAACATTGACGCCGTTCTCCTTGAACGCGTCTTCCAGCACGCCAGCCGCGTCTGCGTCCTCGCCTGGCAATACGCGATCACGTGACGAGACCAGGGTGACCTTGGCGCCAAGCAGGTTGTAGGCCGACGCGAACTCAGCACCGGTGACACCGGAACCAACAACGATCAGGTGCTCTGGCACCTCGTTCATGTTGTAAATCTGAGTCCAGTTGAAAATGCGTTCGCCATCCGGCTTAGCCGAAGGAAGTTCACGAGGGTGAGCGCCAACCGCGAGGAGGATCGCGTCGGCTTCAAGGGTTTGTTCCGAGCCGTCCGGGTGGGCTACGGCCACGGTGTTCCGGTCGATTAGACGACCTTCACCAATGACGATGCGAACCCCGTTGCGTTCCAGACCAGTGCGAATATCTGAGGACTGCTCCTTGGCAAGGTCCAACAGTCGGTGGTTGACCACCGAAAAATCTGTCACTGCGGTGTCGAGTCCATCAACATGGACACCAAAAGCCTCAGCCTGCTTCACGCGACGCACGGCGTCGGCGGTAGCGATCAGGGTCTTGGACGGTACGACATCGGTCAGCACTGCTGAACCGCCCATACCGGCACGTTCTACAACGGTGACATTGGCGCCCAGCTGGGCTGCCCCCATGGCAGCTTCATAGCCGCCTGGACCGCCACCGAGAATGACTAAACGGGTTGCTTTATTCGTACGATCTGCGCTCACAAAATCTATTGTTCCCCATGTCCGTTCAATGCGCACATCGAAAGGCCATTTTTGGACGTGATATTGATTCTGAAGCACTAGTTTCACCTGACAAAGCGCCCCGCTACCGGTAGCGTATTGCCCGTGACTGATATGCATAATGACCCACAGGCTCTAGCAGCCCAGGCTGCACAGGTAATCGCCGAGCAGACCAACGTTGAGAAACACGATATTGCGCTAGTGCTGGGCTCCGGATGGGGCCAGGCCGCCGAACTGATCGGTGAAACTACCCACACCCTGGATGCCACCACCATCCCCGGCTTCCACGCCTCCGCCGTTCCAGGCCACAAGGGCAGCATCTCCTCGATCCTGACCTCCACCGGCAAGCGCGTGCTCGTGCTCGGCGCCCGCACCCACTACTACGAAGGCCACGGCGTGCGCGCGGTGGTCCACGGTATCCGCACCGCTGCGGCTGCCGGCTGCGAACAACTGGTACTGACCAACGGTTGCGGCGGCTTGAACGAAAACTGGGCTCCCGGCACCCCAGTAATGATCTCCGATCACATCAACCTCACTGCTACTTCCCCACTAGAGGGCGCGACCTTCGTTGATCTGACTGATCTGTATTCCTCGCGCATCCGTGAGATCGCTCGCGAAGTGGACTCCAGCCTTGATGAAGGCGTCTACGCACAGTTCACCGGACCGCATTACGAAACTCCAGCCGAGGTTCAGTATGCCAAGAGAATCGGTGCAGATCTTGTGGGTATGTCCACCGCGCTCGAAGCCATCGCCGCACGCCACGCAGGCATGGAAATCTTCGGCATGTCATTGGTGACTAACCTGGCTGCCGGTATCAGCCCGGTCCCACTAAGCCACCAAGAAGTCATCGAGGCAGGCCAGGCTGCTGGACCACGCATCTCCAAGTTGCTGGCACAGATTATCGCCAAGCTCTAATAGACCTTGTAGTACTGGGAATCAACGGCGTTCTTCTCAAAGGGAAAACAGTGAATCACACACAAAAGATCCAGCTTCTCACCGAAGCTGGCAACTGGGCGTCTCAGGATCCAGATCCGGAAACCCAAGCCGAACTGCAGCGACTGATCGAACGAGTCAACAATGGGGATGCACCAGCATTTGATGACCTCGCTGATCGTTTTAGTGGAGTGCTGGAATTCGGTACGGCGGGCCTGCGTGCCGAACTAGGCGCCGGTCCGATGCGCATGAACACTGTCGTGGTCATGCGCACCGCCGCCGGAATCGCTCGTTTCCTCACTGAGAAGGCCGCCGGCCAGTACACGCCCAAGGTGGTCATCGGTTTTGATGCCCGCTTCAACTCGGACGTTTTCGCCCAGGCCTCCGCGGGAATTTTTGTGGCTGCTGGCTTCGACGTATTGCTGATGCCAGCGCCACTACCCACCCCGGTACTGGCCTGGGCTGTCCGTGAATTCTCTGCCGAAGCCGGCATCATGGTCACCGCCAGCCATAACCCGCCACGAGATAACGGGTACAAGGTTTATGTTGGTGGACGCGTCACCGACGATGCGGGACGCGGAGCACAGATCGTCTCCCCTATCGACGCACAAATCGCTGAACTGATCGACCATGAACAACCGGTAGCCCAGATCCAGCGGGCCACCTCCGGCTGGGAGGTACTTCCCGCAGCCGGGGCCGAAGGCGATATTGAAGCTGCCTACCTGGCGGCTATCGCCCCGGTAATCCCCTCTGCCAAGAGTGATGATGAGGCCCGCAAGAACCTGCGCGTTGTCGTCTCGGCCATGCATGGTGTTGGCGGGCATACGATGAAGCAGGCGCTGCTTGATGCAGGATTCAGCGATGTCCACATGGTTGCCGAACAAGAACAACCAGATCCGCTGTTCCCCACGGTCAGCTTCCCTAACCCTGAAGAACCAGGGGCCATCGACCTGTCACTTGATTTAGCGCGCAAGGTTCAGGCAGACCTGGTCATCGCCAATGACCCAGATGCCGACCGTTGTGCCGCAGCGATCCTCGATGGTGATTCTTGGCGGATGCTGCGCGGCGACGAAGTGGGATGGTTGCTGGGAGACCAGGTATCCAAGAGTCTGCCAGAGGGTAAGAAGCTGGCTAACTCCATTGTCTCTTCTCGTATGCTGGCCGCCATTGCCAAAGACGCGGGCCGCGAGCACGAAGAGACCTTGACCGGATTCAAATGGATTTCCCGCGTTGAAAACTTGGGCTTCGGCTATGAGGAAGCCCTGGGTTATTGTGTCGCCCCAGACCTGGTTCGCGACAAGGACGGCATCTCCGCTGGAATTGTCTTGGCCGATTTGGCAGCAGGGCTCAAGGCCAACAACAGCTCATTGGCCGCGCGCCTCGATGAGCTGGCAGCCAAGCACGGGGTACACGTCACCGACCAGCTCTCCCTGCGTTTCACTGACCTGGCGCAGATTCCCGTATTGATGGATCGTTTCCGCGACCAGGCCCCCGTAACCCTGGGTGGTTCTGAAGTTTCCGAGGTCACCGATCTGTCCAAGGGGACCGAAAAGTTGCCGGCCACCAATGCGATCATTTTGCATACCTTCTCGGGTGCACGGGTAATCGTTCGCCCTTCGGGCACCGAACCCAAGCTCAAGTGCTACTTGGAAACTATTGAGCCGGTTGATGATCTCTCCGGGGTGCCGGAAGCCCGGCAACGAGCCACCGAACAGGTGCAGGCAATCAAGAAGGAATTGGCAGCCTACCTGAATGCCAATTAGGCTTACCCTTTCGAGACTTTCATTTGAATCACTTGAGATCTTAATTGTTAGAGGAAAAGATGACTGAACTTAGCGCCCGCGACATCGCTGGATACATTGACCACACCCTGCTGGCACCGAGTGCCTCCCGGGAACAGATTGTCCAGATCTGCGATGAAGCCAAGAAGTACGAATTCAAGTCGGTGTGCGTGAACCCATTGTGGGTCTCCACGGTGGCTCGGGAGCTGGAAGGCTCAGATGTTTTGACCTGCTCGGTGATTGGTTTCCCTCTGGGAGCCTCCGCGACTGACACCAAGGTCTTTGAGACCAAGCATGCGGTGGCCGATGGCGCCAACGAAATCGACATGGTGATTGACATCGCCGCAGCACTGCGCGGGGACCGCGACGCTTTGGTCAACGAGATCTTCGCGATTGCCCAGGCTGCTCATGAAGGTGGCGCGATCCTGAAGGTAATCATCGAAACCTGCCTGCTCACCGAGGAAGCTAAGGTTCTGGCCTGCGAGGCCGCCAAGGCTGCTGGTGCGGACTTTGTGAAGACGTCCACCGGGTTCTCTACCGGCGGCGCCACCGTTGAAGATGTGGCTTTGATGCGTCAAACCGTTGGTGCTGACATGGGTGTTAAGGCCTCCGGCGGGGTGCGTAGCGTAGAAACTGCGCGTGCCATGATCGCTGCCGGAGCCACCCGACTAGGTTCTAGCTCAGGAGTTGCTATCCTAGAAGGAGAGCAAAGCGGTTCCGGTTACTAGGACATCGCATCTATCTGTTTCCTCAAGGAGAAAAAGTGTACTCGAACGGCAAGAACACTGCCCATTCCGGTGAAGGCCGCCTTGTCGGCAACATCATCAATTTTGTCATCTTCTTCGTGATGTTCGCAGCCGGTGTCTACACCCTGGGCTACTGGGAATTGCACAACGCATGGGTACCAACCTTGGTCGGTTTCGCCCTGATGTTCCTAGCCTTCGCTATTCCGATGCACCTGATGGGTCGCGCAGATAAAGCTGAAGATTTGATTGCAGCCAGCGCTGCAGAACAGAAGTAACTAGAACTTCTTAGAGTTGGGGAGGCCCGTTGGGGCCTCCCCAACTCTGTGTTTAACCATGCTTGCCACCCCGACTGCTGAGTACACATAAACTGAGCTCATGGATGAATTCTGGGAATCGCAGGTCGAGGCCTTCTGGAAAAACTGCTATGGCAAGGATGCCGTGCAGCTTCGTAAAGAACTTGAGCAACTACTAGCTGGCATGGATCCCAAAGATCCTAGGGTGCTCTTTGAAATCGCTTCTCTTCATGATTTTTTGGGTGAGGAAGAGCGGGCAGTTGCGCCTTACCAGCAAGCCTTGGATTCAGGATTGTCCGGGCAAAAACGAGAAGAAGCGCTCATCCAGCTGGCCAGCACCCTACGCAATCTAGGACAGTTCCATCAAGCCATAAGCCTGTTGCAGCTATTCCCCTCAACTTCTGAACTTCATGCCGATGCCCAAGGGTTTCTCGCGTTGGCATTGCTGGACGCCGGCCATAGTGCCGAAGCCGTACGCACGGCCGTCACCGCTTTGGCACCGCATACCCGGCTCTACGCACGAGCATTGACTGCCTACGCCCAGGACTTGTCCGTCCCGGGCGTAGCGCAGGCTTAATAGAATACCAGCACAGTTACTGCGTCGCCGGGGCGGGTGTGGGTTCGAAGATGGCGTAGAGCAACTTCTCGGCCCACTCAAGAATCTCTTCATCCGCCAAGTCTCGTCCACCAATTGGCGAGGTCTTTGGTTTAGGCAAGAAGATCGAATTCAACGCCGGCTTGTTCGCTGCTCCCGGATAGAGACGTTCCAGACGCACCTGACGTGATGCTGGAAGGTCTTCAATCTTCGCTGGCGAGAGCTTGATGTTGTTACCAATCTGCTGGATGTCATGCAGTCCCACGGCACGGGCACGAATGCGTAGTGCTGCCACCCGCAAGAGGTTCTCCACTGGCTGTGGTAGCTTGCCATAACGGTCCACCAGTTCTTCTCGGACCTCGGCGAGCGCCTCATTGGTTTCTGCCGAAGCAATGTTGCGGTAGGCCTCCAGACGCAGTCGCTCGCCGGGAACATAGTCATGCGGAAGATGAGCATTAACCGGCAGGTCAATTTTCATCTCGGTGGCTTCCTCTTCGCCTTCACCCTTGTAGTCGGCCACGGCTTCACCCACCAGTCGCAGGTACAAATCGAAGCCCACGCCTGCGATGTGACCGGACTGTTCGCCGCCCAGTAGGTTACCGGCACCTCGCAGTTCCAAGTCTTTCATCGCCAACTGGTATCCGGATCCGAGTTCGTTATGCGCTGCGACAGCTTTCAGTCGTTCCAAAGCAACTTCACCCAAGGGCTTTTCAACGTCCCAGAGGAAGTAGGCGTAGGCGCGTTCACGTCCACGCCCTACTCGGCCGCGCAACTGGTGTAGCTGGGAGAGACCATAGTTATTGGCGCGGTCCACAATCAGCGTGTTGGCGTTGGAGATATCTAGGCCCGTTTCGATGATGGTGGTGGAGACCAAGACATCGAATTTCTTTTCCCAGAAGTCTTGGATGATCCTCTCCAGCCGTGACTCACTCATCTTGCCGTGTGCCACTTCCACGCGAGCTTCCGGAACGAGTTCACGCAACTCCGCAGCCACACGGTCAATGGAGCTGACGCGGTTATGTACGAAGAACACCTGTCCATCACGCATCAACTCTCGTTTGATCGCTGCGGAGATCTGCTTATCGCTGCGCGGGCCGACGTAGGTCAGCACCGGGTGACGCTCTTCCGGAGGGGTCGCCAGGGTTGAGGTTTCACGGATGCCAGTCAGAGACATCTCCAAGGTGCGTGGGATCGGCGTGGCGCTCATGGCCAGCACGTCCACGTTGGTGCGCATCTTTTTGAGCTCTTCCTTGTGCTCCACACCGAAGCGCTGTTCCTCGTCGATGATGACAAGTCCCAAGTTTTTGAACTCAACGTTTTTTGAGAGCAGTCGGTGGGTACCGATGACAATGTCGACGCTGCCGTCTTTGAGCCCCGCCAAGATTTCCTTGGATTCCTTAGCGGTTTGGAAACGCGAAAGGGTCTTCACTCGTACGGGGAAGCCTGAATAGCGTTCGGTGAAGGTCTGATAGTGCTGGGAGGCCAGCAAGGTAGTGGGAACCAGCACGGCCACCTGCCGGGAATCCTGCACCGCCTTGAAGGCAGCGCGCACGGCAATTTCGGTCTTGCCGAAGCCCACGTCGCCGGAAATCAACCGGTCCATCGGGATTTCCTTCTCCATATCGGACTTCACCTCATTGATCGCGGTGAGCTGATCTGGAGTTTCAATGAACGCGAAGGCTTCTTCCAGCTCGTTCTGCCACGGGGTGTCCTGCCCGAAGGCATGTCCTCGACTGGCCATGCGTGCTGAGTACAGCTTGATCAAATCCCCTGCGATTTCCTTGACCGCTTTTCGGGCCTTGGATTTGGTGCTGGCCCAATCCGAGCCGCCCATCTTAGACAGGGTGGGGGCTTCGCCGCCAACGTATCGAGTGACCATGTGCAGCTGATCCATCGGGACGAAGAGCCGGTCCCCCGGCGCTCCGCGCTTGGATGACGCGTACTCCACTACAAGGTATTCGCGCTTGGCGTCCTTGCCCGAGCCGTTGACCTTGCGGGCCATCAGCTCCACGAATTTGCCGATGCCGTGCTGCTCGTGGACGATGAAGTCCCCTGCCTGCAGGCTCAGTGGATCAACCGCGTTGCGCTTGCGCTTGACCGTGAGCTTGCGGCCCTTGCGGTTGGGGTACGCGCTGGAGCGGCCCAGCAGGTCGGCTTCGGTGAGCAAGCCGAGCTTGAGGTCTTCAAAGACGAAACCACGCCCGGCGGTGGCCTGGGTGATTTCGATGAGCCCCGGCGTTGGCTCCTGGTCGATGTTGTCGACGCGATGCGCGGGGATGCTGAATTCTGCGAAGAGTTCAGAGAGCCGCTGGGCCGGGCCAGGGCCTTCGGTAGCAACGACAAAACGCCATTGGTCCTTGACTCGTCCGGCGATGAATTCCATCATCGCTTCGATATCGCCCTGGTAGCCGTGGGGTTCGCGCGCCGGGATGCGGATGGTCGAAGCACCAAGATCCAGTTCTTCATCGGCGCCCATGGCGGTCAGCGCCCACCAGGAGACCTTGGCTGCCTTGGCATGCTCCAGGGTTTCGGCCAATGAGGCGAAGTCGCCGGTGGCGAGCTTGCGCTCGGAGGTGGCGGTGTTCAGGTCCAGCGGAGCGGTGGCTCCGTCGGAGGCCGAAGCCCAGGCGGCGGCCAGGAACTCGGCGTTGGTAGCGTTCAGATCCTGGGCGCGGGCGCGAACGCGTTCAGGCTCCATCACTAGGGCGATGGAGGACTCTGGCAACAGCGAGAGCAGGGGGACCATCTTGTCGACCAGCAGTGGCGCGAGGGACTCCATGCCTTCCACTGCGATGCCGCCGGCAATTTTGGTGAGCATTTCCTGGGCTGCAGGGAATTGGTTTTTCAGGTTCGCCGCCCGGCTCATGACCTGCGGGGTGATCAGCATTTCACGGCAGGGAGTGGCAATGATTTTCTGCGGTCCGGCGTCATCGGTTGAGCGCTGGTCTGCGATGGCGAAGTAGCGCATGGAATCGATCTGATCACCGAAGAAATCAATGCGTACCGGGTGGTCGAGCGTCGGCGGGAACACGTCGATGATGCCACCGCGCACAGCGAATTCGCCGCGATGGGTAACCATATCCACGCGGGCGTAGGCCGCGGCGGCCAGGTCCTTGATGACCTGGTCGAAGCCTGGTTCGGCATCCAGTTCCAGGGCCACCGGACGCAATTCGCCCAGGCCGGCCACTAGCGGCTGGAGCACGGCGCGGATCGGTGCGATGACGACGCTGAGGCTGTCATCGCGCTGGTGGAGCCGGCGCAAGACTTCGAGTCGGCGGCCGACGGTATCGCTGCGTGGCGAGAGGCGTTCATGCGGCAGGGTTTCCCACGAAGGGAACTCGGCAATCCGCTCTGCTGGCAGGTAGGCGCTCAGCGAGCTGGAAACCTCTTCCGCCTCGCGTCCGGTGGCGGTGACGATCAGCGTCACACCCTCATTCTTGCTCTCGTCCAGGGACTGGCTGATATGCGCCGAGAGGATTGCGCGCATGCCCTGCGGGGCCGCGATTTCCAGCTCTTCGCTTCGAGTGGAGAAGCTGTTGGCTGCACTCGTGCGGATGCGGCGGAAGGATGACTCCTCGCGCAGGAAGTCATGAAGTCCGTTCAGGCTCATGGGGATTTCGTATCCTCTCGTGCAGGCGCTTGGGGCAGTAGGCTCAGTGCTGAATGGGAGCCGGAACGACACCACGAACACCGACCGCAAATGTTTTCCGCGGCCGGCTCAACGCCAATATGTTGTTTTGGGTGCAGTCCTAGCCTACCTAATACATCCCACCGGATAGGGTTAATACTGTCCGTCCCCGGGCAAGCAATTATTGCCTGCCCGGCCAGCAAAATTTCCAGATTGGGATAAGCTTTCATGGCATTGAATGCAAGCACTCAGATCGGCCACCCTGCCCAGCAGGTCATCGCTACCTTGAGCGACCGTGGCTTCGCCGATCACCTGACCAAAGTCGCCAACGGCACTTTGACTGAATTCACCGTAGATGGCGATATCGCTGGTGCCTTCACCCTCACCACGGTCCGTTCGGTGCCTACCGATCGTGTCCCCGACATTGCCCGCAAGTTTGTTGGGTCGTCCATCGAGGTCACCCAGGTAGAAAAGTGGAGCGCACCGGATGCTGCAGGAAGCCGTTCTGCGACGGTGCAGATCACCGTTGGCGGCGTTCCAGTCACTGTTAACGGCACCGAGCAGCTGACCGGCCAGGGCGAGGTCTCGGAGCTTGCCGTGGACGCCAAGGTCTCTTCCTCGATTCCTTTCATCGGCGGCAAGCTGGCATCGGCGGCTGAGCCATACATTGGCAAGGCGCTGAATCTGCAGGCTGCCCAGGTCAACGCTTGGCTCTCGAAGTAGGTTCTTCCGCCTTCGCTAAGTGAACTTCTTCGATCCCCGGATGTGCGTTTTTCGCAATACATCCGGGGATTTGTGGTCCCCGGCACTGATCGCGATAGGGTGGAAATAGGTGAGCCGGGAAGTCTGGTCGGCGAGAAATATTCATTTAACGAAGTAAGCGAGTTAAACGCATGAGCCAAACTCCGTCTTCGGGTTCCGGCAAGAACCTGTTTTCACGCCCAAGCTATAAAGAGTCAGTGCGCATCGGAGATATCCTGCGCAAGGAAACCGTCGGTGGCATGGTGCTCATCGCCGGCGCATTGCTGGCTTTGATCTGGGCCAACACTCCCCTGCGCGAATCCTATTTCGCGCTGCGTGATTTCCACTTTGGTCCAACGATCTTTGGCGTTGACCTGAACCTTTCCATCGGCCACTGGGCCGCTGACGCGCTGCTCGCGGTGTTCTTCTTCCTCACCGGTCTTGAGCTGAAAAAAGAATTTGTCATTGGCGACCTGCGCAATGTCAAAACCGCTGCGGTCCCGGTGGCTGCAGCCTTTGGCGGTGTTCTGGTCCCAGCATTGATCTTCGTGGCCATTGCCGCCGGTTCCGGCGGCGGCGCGGAACTGCTGCGTGGCTGGGCCATCCCCACGGCCACTGACATTGCTTTCGCCGTGGCTGTGCTCGCGGTGATCGGCTCTGCCCTTCCCGCTGCTCTGCGCATCTTCCTGCTCACACTGGCGGTGGTCGATGACCTGATTGCCATTATCATCATTGCTGTTGTCTTCACCGATGAACTCAAGCTTTCGTACTTGGGTCTCTCCCTGATTCCGATCATCCTGTTTACGGTCTTGGCCCGCTACCTCGGCAAGTTCTTCGCCAAGAACGCCTGGGCCGCGTGGGTCATCTTGTTGCCACTGGGCATCATCACCTGGATCTTCGTCTTCGGCTCCGGCATCCACGCCACCATCGCCGGCGTGGTCTTGGGCTTCTGCGTCCCGGTCAAGCGCACCGATGGACGAGAAGGCGCCGGATTGGCAGAACAGTTCGAGCATCGTTTCCGCCCGCTCTCCTCAGGTTTCTGCATCCCGATCTTCGCCTTCTTCGCCGCCGGAGTCACGGTGGTTTCCTCCGAGTCCGGCGGCGGCAATGTCCTTGCCGACCCGGTCTTCTGGGGCATCGTTGTGGGCCTGGTCGTCGGCAAGCCGATTGGCATCATGGGGTTCACTTGGTTGCTGACCAGGTTCACCAAGGCTTCGTTGGACAAGGACGCTCAATGGGGCGACCTGCTGGGCGTGACACTGCTTGCTGGCATCGGCTTCACGGTTTCGCTGCTGGTTTCCGAGTTGTCCTTCGGTCTGGAATCCCCGCATTATGAGCATGCCAAGGTGGCCATCCTCAGCGGGTCCTTCATCGCAGCCATTCTGGGTGCCCTGTGGCTGGTTCCCCGCAACCGCCGCTACAAGGTGATCAACGAGCGCGAGACGCGCGATGAGAATAAGGACGGCATTCCCGACGTATATCAGCAGGATGAGAACAACAGCTAGGCAGCGACCGAGCTAGCAGATATTAAACGACTGTGGCGCTTGCCCTCCGTGAAGGAGGACAAGCGCCATAGTCTTTGCCTGTCGACTACTTGTTAGCGCCGAGCATCGCAGCTTCAGCGGCGACCCAAGCGAGCATCGCGCACTTGACGCGTGCCGGGAACTTGGAGACGCCGACAAAGGCGGCTGCGTCTTCCAGGACTTCTTCATCAGGCTCGAAGGTTCCCTTGGAACGCATCATTTCGCGGAAGATCTCCAGCTTGTCCAAGAACTCGTCCTTGGTCATCTCTGGGAGCATTTCGCTCAGGACCGACGCCGAGGCCATGGAGATGGAACAGCCATCGCCTTCCCAGCTCATGGCTTCGAAATGGTCATCGTCATTCAACTCGACGCGGACGCGGATCTGGTCACCGCAAATAGGGTTATGCTGGTGCGATTCGCCATGCAGGAGACCCTCGGTGACGTCCACCAGCGGCGAGCCGATGCGTCGCTTGGAGTGGTCCAGAATGACCTGTTGGTATAGCTGATCTAACTCGTTCACTTAGACTCCAAAGTATTCACGCACGGAACCCAAGGCTTCAAGAAGCGCCTTGATGTCTTCTTCCGTGTTGTACAGATAGGTGCTTGCTCGGGTGGTGGCAGTGACGCCCAAGGCACGGTGCAGCGGCTGGGCGCAGTGGTGGCCTACGCGCACGGCGATGCCACGAGAATCGAGGTACTGACCCACATCGTGCGGGTGCACTCCAATGACTTCAAATGGCACGGTGCCGATACGGCGGACGTCGCTCGGGCCGAAGACGCGAACGCCTTCAATCTGGGACAGGCCTTCGTAGAGCATTGCGCCGAGGTGTTCTTCCCACTGCGCGATGCGGTCCATGCCGATTTCCTGCAGGTAGCTGACTGCGGTAGCCAGGCCATGGGTCTGGGCAATGCGCTGGGTCCCTGCCTCAAAGCGCTGCGGCGCTGGCAGGAATTCTGCATGTTCCATATCCACGACGGTGATCATTGATCCGCCAGTGAGGAATGGCGGCATGGCGTTGAGCAGTTCTTCGCGGCCGTAGAGGGCGCCGATGCCGGTCGGGCCGAGCATCTTGTGGCCGGAGAAGGCCATGAAATCAACGTCGAGTGCTTTGACGTCCACTGGCAGATGCGGCACCGACTGGCAGCCGTCGAGCACCGTCAAGGCTCCAACCTTGCGCGCTGCGTCGACAAAGCGCTGAGTGTCGGTGAAGGTGCCGAGCACGTTGGAGACGTGGGTGAACGCTACCAGCTTGGTTTTCTCGGTTACCAGTTCATCCAGCAGGTCATAGCGCAGTGCGCCGTCTTCGCCCACTGGCACATAGCGCAAGGTGGCTCCGGTGCGAAAAGCCAGTTCCTGCCAAGGGATCAGGTTGGCGTGGTGCTCGATTTCGGTGGTGAGGATTTCATCGCCCGGTCCAATGCGGAAACGCTCGGCGGCTTCGCCGCCACGTCCCAAGGACGCATTGGAAATCGAGTAGCTGATCAGGTTCAGCGCTTCGGTGGCATTCGAGGTCCAAACCAGTTCGTTGGTGCGTGCACCGATGAACTTGGCTACGGTCTCGCGAGCCTCTTCATAAATCTCGGTCGCTTCGACGGCCAGGGTGTGAGCGCCACGGTGCACAGCAGCGTTGGCGTTCTCATAGAAGTGCTGTTCCGCTTCGTAAACGCAACGCGGTTTCTGGCTGGTGGCGCCTGAGTCCAAGTACACGACGTCGGTACCGTTGACTTGGTGCTCCAGAATCTCGAAATCTGCCTTGATACGCTGAACCTCTACGGCACTGAGCGATACCTGGGCGTCTGGCTGACCGGTCATCGTCTGCACGTGGTCCTCCGAATAATTGTCATGGGTTGCCTTGTCACCACGGGGATCTAGCGTCAATGATGGATTAGGCAAGGTGTACATTGGGTAATTATTCCACTCCGCACCGAGATGCACATCTAAGTTTGGCCTTAGTAAGTAACACCTCAAACGGTGCCTATTTAACGGTTCAAGGACCGCGGTGAGCCGGCTGAGCCGTCCCGCGATCCTTGATAACTCACTCTTGCCGCGTTGCCTGGCAACGATTCAAGAATCAGTTGGTATGAAATTTTGTCTGCGCTGCTTCGAGCCCTGAACTCATCAGCAGCTCAACTGCATCGGCGCAGTTGTCAATCAAGAACGGAAGATCCTGCTTCTCCGCTTTGGAGAAATCCTGTAAGACCCACTTCGCGGTATCCATGCGTCCCGGCGGGCGTCCAACGCCAGCGCGAACACGCAGATAATCTTTGGATCCCATCGCCTTGGAGATATCCCGCAGGCCATTATGGCCGCCTTCTCCCCCGCCGCGCTTGAGCTTGATGGTGTCAAAGGGAATATCAATCTCATCGTGCACCACGATCAGATGATCAACGTCGATTCCGTAGAACTTGGCAGCATTAGCTACCGGGCCACCGGAAAGGTTCATGAACACCATCGGCTTGGCCAGTACGATACGCGGACCACCAACGCCCATGCGTCCTTCAACAATCTGCGATCGCGAAGAGTGGGTTTTGAATTTCGAGCCGATCCGGTTGGCCAGCTCATCGAGCACCATCTGCCCGATATTGTGTCTATTGCCAGCGTAGCCGGACCCGGGATTCCCGAGTCCGGCTACGAGCCAAGTGCCATCACTCATGATGCTTAGCTAAAACCTAGTTCGCTGGAATTAGGCAGCGACCAACAGGTCCAGGTGATCAACGGTGCGGTTCAGAGCGTGGATCTGGATGTCCTTGATGGTGGTCTTTACGGTCTTGCCTTCGATGTTCAGAACCAGTTCAACACCGCGGTTACGAACGGCCAGGGTGGTTTCGCGAGCTGGAAGCAGAACGTGCTGTGGCTCGGAGCCTGCACCGTAAACAACTGCTGGGATCTGGCCGTCGCGGCGAGCCTGACGAGCAGCGCCCTTACCGAAATCGCTACGTACAACGGCGTCAAGGTTGACAGATGCCATGATAATTCTCCTTAGGAAATGAATGCTTCGTTAAGGCCCTTGCGTGGACTCGGGAAGCATCCAACATCTAAGAGATGAAAGAGCTTGTCCGGCCTTGTCGATAACGGTCCCACCATTGCTGGTGTTTCCCTCGCCTGGGCACAGTCAACAATTCTACCAGCTGCTATCCTCAACAAGAAAACCTGTAGCGAACGCCACTAATTCTGGTTCCTGCTCAACTGCGCTGGAATACAAACGTATCGGTCGGTGCAAAGCCATGGGTGTCGTCGCAACGATATCCGCGTAACCACGGCCCATCATCGACCACCCGTAAATAGAATCCGCGCGGGAATTCTTGATCGCCGAGTGCTGCTGACGCGACGGTCAACGAATCCGCCGGTTTCCTTCCACCGCTGAGTACCGAATCGCTGGATGCGGCTTGGTCCAAGAAATCCAGCCGCAGATAAGGAGCTACATAAGCGGGGTATAACTTCAATCCGACGCTGACCGCGTGCTCAAACATCTTGGGCAACGTTGTCCCGGCGTCCAGACCAAGCTGTTGCAGGCTACGAACTACCACGGTCAGCTTCTGCGCTGGCGCAACCTCATCGAAAACCCGGTGGGCCAGCAGCATTTTGGCATAGTCGTTAAGCTGAACCCCGGCCTGATCCATGCGTTGCAGTAGCTCAGAGCGTTCCAGCCCTCCCACAGCGACCTGGCGTATTCCAAATTCCATGCTGCCCTTCCTGGACCTTGATCCACCATAAATAGTAGTTTTCCGTGTCCGTATAAGGCACCTTCATCGGGCATTTTATCGGGCGGGGTATACGGGAATTTCTAATATTTGAAACCTCAGAGTTTCAAAAAACGACCGAGTCGCAGGGGCAAGTGCCCCGTATGAGGACCGGCTTATGGGACATGTGAAAATATCAGCCCGGGCAGATCCTTTTGGGACGATCTTTCGATTTCGGAGGCAAGAGTGATCCTATTAAGTAACCAACCAGGTTAGCGGATGTCATATGTTTGTGTTTTGGAAATGCCATAAGGACTGGGAGGATTGGCTCATGGGAATTATTGCTGAGATCTTCCGAGTCGAGGATTGGCGGCGTACGCCGATTCAGGTTTGGGCTTCGTTTGTGGCTTGGGTCGTTGTTGCAATTTCTACGAATTTGATCCTGATCCTGGTCGAATGGCCAACCGCCCCGTGGCGATTGCTCATGGCGCTTTTGGCTGGAGTCTTGTCCTCAGGCCTAGTCCGGTGGTTAGTCAGTCGTAAGCAACCGGTCAGCGCAAATCCATTTGAATAGTGTTTACAGAATTGTTGGAAAGATCAGAGGCTTGTTCGCACCGGTGATTCAGTAATCGATTATGAGCGGGGATGACCCATTGAGCGTTCCTCTTACGGGTGCTCCAATAGCGGACCGGCTTGAGGGACAACAAGAATGTTCTACGTTGGGATGACATGGCGCAAGGTAATCTCGAATCATGACTCCAAAAGACACCGCGCGACTTCGCTTCCGACAAATGACTGATTCGGACTTGGAAAACATGCTCCGTTTGCTCGGCGATCCAAAAGTCATGCAGTTTTATGGGAACCCTTTTTCTCGCAACGAGACTCAACAATGGATCGACGACAGCATAACCCGTTACAAGAAAGATGGCTACGGGCTTTGGATCATTGAAACGCCTTCTGGGGAGTTCATCGGGGACTGCGGCCTAACATGGCAGTTTGTGAACGGGCGGCAACAACTTGAAGTCGGATATCACGTCTTACACGGACAGCAGGGACGCGGTTATGCGACCGAAGCGGCCACAGCCTGCCGCGACTACGCAGCTCAAAAAGGGCATCGCTCATTGATTGCGGTCATTTACCCTGGCAACACCGCTTCCGAGAATGTTGCTAAGAAGATCGGTCTAACCGCGATCACTTCGTCAACCGACAGCAAAGGAAATCCATTCTCTATCTTCCAGGGATCACTTTCTCAGACATGCCCGTAGGTATTTGCGTGCTTTCGAACCGTTGCGCGTTCCGCGCACGAACATGCGTTAGAGGTATCGAAGAGCGCCAGATACCGGTGTGAGAGTGCATGATTCCAGTGGAGCGTTCGGGTCGCTGTGTTCGATTTCGTACTCGCACTCTCCGCAACAGTAACCGTCATTTTCAGGCGTACGCTCTTGCCATATACGACTTCATCGCACACACCTGCTTTCTAGAGCACGATATTTGCTGCACGTCGTCTTCGCACCCAGGACTGTACCTCCAGGTCATGGCTACAAAAACTGGCTTCGTTGGTATTCAAGCACTGGCCAGTACTTAAGAGTCAGTGCGTTGAAGCATCGTTACGATTCTCTTGGCAGTTGTCTCGGGTGATTCGCTACCTGTAATCAGGGTTGCAGTGGCCAGGCCCCGTGTTCCTTGGTCATCGAGCCATTCAGCAAGAAAATCATGTCCTGAGCTGATCCAATACGTTCCTTTTGAAACCAACGACCTGTTGCGCAGAGTGCTCAGTGCTTCGGACCTGTCTGCCGAAGGCAAGACGAGCAAGACGCAGGGCGCATCCTTCAAAGCGGTCCTCACGCGTTGGAGATGATGCTCATTTTTATACGAGGTGTGGCCCGCGCCTAAAGCGATAACCGCATCAGGGTGGTCATCCAGTACGCGACATACAGCGTGCGCGCGAGCAGCTTCCCATTCTCGTTCGGCGGCAACGCGCCCGACTATTGAACTTCTATGAGAGAGTTTTTCGAGGTTCCAGCCGGATTCCTCGTAGTAGGGTTCGGCTATTTCATCTATATCGACAAACGGAACGGACAAGCTGGCCGCAACTATTTGGCCTAGGGTAGTTTTTCCTGTGGCGGCCGGACCAATCAGAATTAATGGCGTATCGAGGCTCATGAGGCAATTCTGCCATTGGGAGGACTGATGTAAATCCTCGATTTGAACAAGAGAGGCATTAGTGTCCCGCAGAGGGTTCCTCTTACGGGCACTGTCAGTGACGGCTTAACCGCCTCTGGCCGGTACCCAAAGGTACCGGCCAGAGGCGTTGCGAAACGAGGGCTGCTAGGCGCGGCCGTCAAACAGGTTCGTGACCGAACCGTCGTGGAAGACTTCCGAGATCGCCCGAGCGATCGTTGGAGCAATCGAAAGAACGGTCAGGTTCTCAAAACGCTTCTCTTCTGGGATTGGCAGGGTGTTGGTAACAACAACCTCGCGAGCACCACATTCTGCCAAACGCTGAGCGGCTGGATCCGAGAAGACCGCGTGGGTCGCGGCAATGATGACATCCTTAGCGCCAGCTTCCTTCAGCACGCGCACTGCGCCTGCGATGGTTCCGCCGGTGTCGATCATGTCGTCAATCAGGATCGCGGTGCGGCCTTCAACCTGGCCAACCACGGTCTTGGACTCGGCCTGGTTCGGCACGGTCAAGTCGCGGGACTTGTGTACGAAGGCCAATGGCGCGCCACCCAAGCGATCTGCCCACTGCTCAGCCACGCGAACGCGACCGGTATCAGGGGAAACCACGGTGACTTCGTTGACGTCTACCTTCGACTTGATGTAGTCAGCCAGCAGCGGGAAGCCGAAGAGGTGGTCAACTGGGCCGTCGAAGAAGCCCTGGATCTGCGCGGTGTGCAGATCACAGGAGATCACACGGTCAGCACCTGCGGTCTTGAACAGGTCGGCGACCAGACGTGCCGAGATTGGCTCGCGGCCACGGCCCTTCTTGTCTTGACGTGCGTATGGGTAGAACGGTGCCACCACGGTGATGCGACGGGCCGAAGCACGCTTCATCGAGTCGATCATGATCAGCTGTTCCATCAGCCAGTTGTTCAGCGGCGCTGGGTAGGACTGCAGCAGGAAGACATCCTTGCCGCGTACCGACTCATCCGAGCGAACGTAGATCTCGCCGTTGGCGAAGTCATAGGCGTTCAGCGGCAGCAGGTCGGTGCCCAGTTCCTTGGCGACCTCGGCTGCTAGTTCCGGGTGGGCGCGACCGCTGGCCAGCACCAGCTCTTTGTCGACGTTATGGCGGATTTCACTCATGGGGTATGCTTTCTCGCTCGCTTCGCTATCACGTATGAGGTTGTTGTCGAGGAAATTAAGTCCGGCGCCGGATTACTCGGTGCCCGAGGAATTCAGGGAGGACTTGAATGCGGCGTCAGCCGAAGGGGTACCTGGGCGCTTTTCAAGCGTCCAACCCTCAGTATTACGCTGCGGAGCCACAGACAGTGCCAGAGCACCGGCCGGGACGTTCTTGCGGACGACGGCGCCTGCACCAGTGTATGCGCCATCCCCGATTTCAACTGGGGCGATAAACACAGTGTTGGAGCTGGTGCGCACGTGCGAACCGATCTTGGTCCGGTGCTTCTTTTCACCATCGTAGTTCGCGGTAATATTGCCGCACCCGATGTTGGTGAATTCACCGATTTCAGCATCCCCGGCGTAGCCGAGGTGAGAGAGCTTGGAGCCACGACCAATCGTGACATTTTTGGTTTCGTAAAAGGCACCGATCTTGCCGTCGGTACCCAGTTCGGTACCTGGACGCAGGTAAGCGAATGGACCCACCGAGGCACCCTCAGAAATCCGGGAGTCGGTGGCGTCGGTGCGCTTGACGGTGGCACGCTGACCGACGACAACATTGGTCAAGGTGGTGTCTGGGCCAACAACAGCGTTGTCACCAATGATGGTGGTGCCGTGCAGCTGGGTTCCTGGCTTGAGCGTAGCGTCACGGCCAATGATGACTTCGGCGTCAATCCAGGTGGTGGCTGGATCAACGATGGTCACACCCTCGCGCATCCAGAATTCGGTCTTGCGCTGGTTGTAGATGCGGGCCAAGTTAGAAACCTGAACGCGATCATTCGCGCCCTCAATCTGCCAGCGGTCAGCGATCTGTGAAGAAGCAACTCGTCCATCACGTGCACGGGCGATAGCCAGCACGTCGGTCAGGTACATTTCGCCCTGCGCGTTCTCCGTGGTGACTTCGGTCAGCGCTGAACGCAGCATCTTGGCGTCAAAAGCGTAGATCCCGGAGTTGATTTCCTTGATCAGCAGTTCTTCTGCCGAAGCGTCCTTCTGCTCGCGAATGCCAGCGACATCGCCGTTCTCATCGCGCAGAATTCGGCCGTAGCCATTAGGGTCATCCAGCGAGGTGGTCAAGACGGTGACCGAGTTGCCGTTGGCCTCGTGGGTGGTGACCAAGTCCTGCAGGACTTCGCTGGTGAGCAATGGCACATCGCCATAGGTCACCACGACGGTACCCTCAAGGCTTGGATCCAGTGCATCCAGTCCCTGCTGGACCGCGCGGCCGGTGCCTGGGATCTCATCCTGATCCGCAATGGTGATGGACGGGAACTGGTTGAGGATGTGCTCGGCAACCAGGTCGCGCTGGTGGCGAACCACGGCCACAAGATTCTTTGGCTGCAGGGCTGAAGCAGCATGAAGTGCGTGAGCAATCATGGAGCGACCTGCGATTTCATGCATGATCTTCGGTTTAGCCGACTTCATCCGGGTACCAGCCCCGGCGGCGAGGACGATGACAGCTACTGGTGCATTGACCTGATCGCTCAAGTGCGTTCTCCTGCAGATTAGATTCAAGGTTTTGGGCAGAGAAGAAAAACCCTTAGATAAGTCTAACGTGCACAACGCACAAGGCTGAACTGCTTAAAGAGTAAAAGCGCCACTTGCGTGGCGCTTTATCGATGGTTCCGCCCCTAGGATTCGAACCTAGAATGCACAGCTCCAAAGGCTGGCGTGTTGCCATTACACCAGGGCGGAAAATGGCTTATGCAGGTCATCCCCCACAAGCACGCTAATTATTCTGCCATGTTCGGCCCCCTTGAGTGAAATCGAAAACACCTCAACTTATAAAGTGCTATTCCTTGACCCCACGACGACCCATGATCCACCTCGATTTGCACCCGGAACGTAAAATGGAAATCGTGGCTCATTTACTCGGGGGCGAAGCCCTACATCTGGAATATCCCACCCATACCGTCTTCGACTCGGTGACCATCGGCATCTCCGATGGAGACCGTATCGGTCTGGTGGGACGCAATGGCGAAGGAAAATCCTCGCTCCTCGGCATGCTCTCGGGCAAGATCGAGCCTAATTCTGGACGCGTCACCCTGCGTAATGGCCTACGCGTAGGCGTACTAGACCAGTCCGATACCTTGGACCCAGAAGCCACCGTGCAGTACAGCGTGGTGGGCGAGATGGAAGACCATGAATGGGCGGGCGAAGCGAGAATTCGCGACATTATTTCTGGCCTGGTTGCTGACCTCGATTGGGAAGCCACCGTTGGCACCCTCTCTGGCGGACAGCGCCGCCGTGTAGCACTGGCAGCCCTTTTGGTTCAGGATTGGGACGTCATCATCCTTGACGAGCCCACCAACCATTTAGATGTTGAGGGTATCTCTTGGCTGGCAGAACACATTAATAAGCGTTGGTCCAAAAACACTGGCGGTCTAATGGTTGTCACTCACGACCGTTGGTTCCTTGATGCTGTCTGCACCACCACCTGGGAAGTACACGACCGGATCGTTGAGCCATTTGAAGGTGGCTACGCCGCCTATGTTCTGCAGCGTGTGGAGCGTGACCGCATCGCCGCCGTGACTGAAAACAAACGTCAGAACATGATGAAGAAGGAACTGGCCTGGTTGCGCCGTGGCGCTCCGGCACGTACCTCCAAGCCTAAATTCCGTATCGAAGCTGCCAATCAGCTCATCGCCGATGTACCACCAGCCCGAAATCCGCTGGAACTGCAGAAGATGGCTACGAGCCGATTGGGTAAGGATGTCATTGACCTGCTGGATACCGAGGTCTCATTTGGCTCCAAACAGGTACTCAAGCCTTTCACCTGGCGCATCGGTCCTGGTGAGCGCACCGGTCTGCTCGGCGCCAATGGTGCCGGCAAATCCACCCTGCTCGGCCTGATCGCCGGCACGGTCGAACCCACCGGGGGCAAGATCAAGCGTGGCCAGACCGTAAAGCTGGCGGTGCTTGACCAGCAGTTCCGTGAGCTGGAAACGATTGGTCAGGACAAGGTTCGTGAAGTCCTGGCCCGTTATCGCACCACCTTCAACGTTGATGGCAAGGATCTGACCCCTGCCCAACTGTTGGAACGATTAGGCTTCTCATCGGCACACCTGTCCACCAAGGTCAGTGAGCTTTCCGGCGGTCAACGCCGGCGTCTACAGCTACTGATGATCTTGATGGATGAACCGAATGTCATGATCCTTGACGAGCCGACCAACGATGTTGATACCGACATGTTGGCAGCTCTCGAAGACCTCCTGGATTCATGGCCGGGAACCTTGATTGTGGTCTCGCACGACCGGTACTTGCTCGAACGCGTCACCGACCAGCAGTACGCGATCCTTGGCGGGCACTTCCGCCACGTTCCGGGTGGCGTGGATGAGTACCTCAAGCTGCGTGCCGCTCAGGGTTCCACCGGTGGCTCGAACCCCTCGCAGTCGCAGGCCACCTCATCTTCGGCCAAACCAGCTGGTCCGTCGGGGGCCGAACTGCGTGCAGCCCAAAAGGAACTGAACGCCAATGAGCGTAAAGTGTCGCAGCTGAACGAAAAGATCGCTAAGGTCCACGCCAAAATGGCCGATCACGACCAAAGTGATTATGAGGGTTTGGGCAAGTTCACCGCGGAAATCGATGAATATCAGGCTCAGATCGATGAGTTGGAAGAACGTTGGCTAGAGCTCACGGAATTACTTGAGTAACCCACGCTCGAAGTGCACGACTTCATAGTAGGCCCGGAACCAACATGGTTCCAGGCCTACGTCGCATTTAGCCGGCAGTGTCATAAATAACCTCGCCACATGGCACACTCAATTCATGGGAATTGTGAGCCTGAGCGGACATCTTATCTGCGCCAATCAATCCGAAGCAGATGCCGTCGTTGAGTTGTTGCCAGAGCATATTCGGCTCACTCGACAGGAGCCTGGTTGCCTGTCATTTCAGGTGACACCTGCACAGGATCCTTGGACCTGGATCGTTGCTGAGAGGTTCACTGATGCACAAGCTTTCGAAGCCCATCAACAGCGCGTCAGCTCAAGCCACTGGGGACAAGGCACCGCCGGTATCAAGCGCGAATACCGCATCGAAGGCCTCTAGCGCGTTGTCACGCTAACCATCTGAACTAAGGTTTTCCGGTGATCTTATCGGCGATACGCGCCAGCGGGGATGAGCCCTCGCGGCCTTTGAGCTCACTACGATCGGCTTGAGAGTAGGCAGCGTAGAGCCCCTTGGTTGCCAACCAGCGTAAGGGTTCTGGCTCCCATTTGCGCACCCGATGATTGACCCACGGCAGCTGAGTCAAGGCGGTGTCGTGCCCTAAAATGAGGTCTCTTAAGGTGCGTCCAGAAAGATTGGTCGTCGCCACGCCGGTGCCAACGTAACCACCGGCCCAACCAATTCCGGTGTCTGGATCGAGCCCGACCGTTGCAGCCCAGTCGCGCGGAACACCGAGCACCCCAGACCACGCATGAGCGATTTTGGCGTGCTGAGTTTGGGGAAACATGCGATGCAGAACTTCGCTCAGACCAGTAACGGTGCTCTGGGGTGTGAGCCCGTCTAAATCGGTTCGCGAACCGTATTTGTAGGGGACTCCACGTCCGCCGATCGCGATGCGATCATCGGCGGTTCGCTGCGCGTACATGTAAACGTGAGCGTAATCCCCCAACACTTCCCCGGCGCTCCAATTCAGCTCATCCCAGACTGATTCGGCCAACGGTTCGGTCACAATCATGGAAGAGTTCATCGGCAACCAGAGTCGGTGATGTCCGGCCAGCTGGGCAGTAAACCCTTCGGTGGCCCGCACTATGAACTGCGTGTTGACCGTTCCCCCGTCGAATTCCAATTGCCTCGGGCGGATCATTTTCACTCGGGTATTTTCAAAGATTTTCACCCCAAGACGTTCGGCCGCCTCAGCTAGCCCTCGCACGAGTTTCGCTGGATGGATTCTGGCTGCATGGGGATGCCAAAGGGCAACCCGTGTTCCAGCGACGTTGATCTTATTTCGAGCTTCTTCGGCCTCTAAAATCTTGCTGTCTGTATGTTGCCATGAACTAGTGGCGCGGGCATGCTCGCGCAGACGCTGTTCCTGGGCCGGCGTGTAGGCCACCTCAAATTCGCCACCGCGCAAAATATCAGCGTCAATATTTTCTTCAGCACAGATGTTGATGACTTCCTCGACTGTCTGGTTCATCGCTAGCTGAAAGTCGTTGATCTCCTGAATGGAATGCGTGGTGCGGTAATGATCGGGGCCCGCGGTAATGGTGTTGGTCAGCCAGCCGCCATTGCGTCCCGAGGCGCCATAACCCACGTGGCGTGCTTCAAGCACCGCGATGTTCAAGCCTGGTTTTGCTTTGGCCAGATAGTAGGCAGTCCATAACCCGGTAAATCCGGCACCAATGATGGCCACGTCGACGGTGCTATGCCCACGAAGTTCAGGGCGCGACTCCGGGACACCTATTTGTTCCCACCAATGCGAGACCTGGCCATTGAGCATGCGCGGATCACCCAAATTTCCTAAATGAATTGCTTTCACCCAGCGTTGTGAAATCAGCCTATGACCAGTTTCATTGCACGACAAGAGCAATCAAGGAATTTAACTTTGTGGTGACACCGACGACATGCAGTTCAGCAACGTGGCTTACTCACTCAAGGAAATATGTGCACCGGCGGCCGGTGCAGTGACAGGAATGGTCGCTACGCCCACCTCGTCACCTAGTTGAGCCATAACCTCTTCGGCGTGCTCGTCATCGCTGACCAAGAGTGCCAGAGTGGGACCCGAACCGGAGACCATGGCTCGCAGCGCGCCGGCTCCCTCAGCAAGATCTCGCATGGTGCCCAGTTCTGGAGCCAAAGCCAAGGAGGCCTGAGTCAGATCATTGGCAAGTACTTGTGCCAATGCTTGCGCATCCGAGGCCATCAACGCTTCAATGACGGCCGGGTCGATTTCTTGTGGAACCTCGATATCCATGCCGGCGCGCAGTCGGTCCAGCATGCCATAAACTCGCGGGGTGGACAGTCCATAACTGGCAGGAATCAACACCCAATGTGTCTTGGCCCGGGTAAGCAAGGGCGCCAGCTGGTCCCCCACACCAAGGCCAATGGCGGCCCCTCCCATCAGCGCGAATGGAACATCTGCACCAAGTCGCGCTCCTAAACGTCCCAGCTCTTCGCGGTCAAGGTGGGTTTCCCACAGCTCATTGCAGGCTACGAGGGTTGCGGCAGCATCAGCTGAACCACCTCCCATGCCCCCGGCGATGGGTACTCGCTTGGTAATGTGCAGTTCGGCACCCAAGGTGGTGCCCGTGTGCTCGCGCAACAGCTGAGCTGCCTGATAGACAAGGTTTCCTTCGCCCAAAGGAAAGTTCTCCGGGTCGTGTACCACTGGCGAATCTGGTTCCAGACTCAGCTGCAGTTCCCCATCGGTGCGCAAGGTCGCTTCAATTTGTTCGGTCAAAGACACCGCGACATACAGGCTTGCCACTTCGTGGTATCCGTCCTCGCGAGGCGGTCCTACCCGGAAATAGCAGTTGATCTTTCCCGGAGCTGTAGCAATAACGCGTTGCTTGGCCATGCTTAGCCCTCGCTAGCCGGCGCGTCTACCGGTACTTCTTCTGCAGCCCGAGCGATCGCAATGTACTGCTCTATATCGAGCTTTTCGCCGCGTTCCTTCGGATCGATACCGGCAGCAACCAGAATCTTTTCGGCGCGCACGCCAGAGCCAGCCCAACCCGAGAGCGCTGCACGCAAGGTCTTGCGGCGCTGGGCAAAAGCGGCGTCGACGATAGCGAAGACTTCGGTACGCTCTGGGGCGTCGCTGCGGTCCTTGTCACGCGTGAATGAGACGAGGCCCGAATGAATCTTTGGTGCTGGCCAGAAGACATTCATGCCGATCACTCCGGCTTTGCGCATGGTTCCGTACCACGCACCCTTGACCGAGGGGATGCCGTAAATCTTGTTGCCCGGTGTTGCACTCATGCGATCGGCAACTTCGTCTTGGACCATGACCAAACCATTGCGGATGCTTGGGAAGTGTTCCAGCAAGTGCAGCACGACCGGCACGGCCACGTTATAGGGCAGGTTGGCCACCAACGAGTTCGGGCTATCTGGTAGTTCGGTAACTTTCATGGCATCACTGAGAATGACGGTCAGGTCCTCTTCGCGTCCTGGACGGAATTCGGCCATCGTCTGAGGCAAACGTTGTGCCAGTGGTGGATCAATTTCCACGGCAACAACCTTCGCGGCTGCGTCCATGATGCCAAGGGTCAATGAACCCAGTCCTGGCCCGACCTCTAGGACGGTCTCCGAGGGGTCAACGTTAGCGGAGGCGACGATGCGACGGATGGTGTTTCCATCAATCACAAAATTCTGCCCCAGCGTCTTGGTAGGGCGGATTCCCAGCTCTTCGGCCAGACGACGGATTTCGGTGGCCCCAAGTAGCGGCAAAGATTCCTTAGACATCACAGATCCAATTCTAGTTCAGCCAGATAGTTCCAAACATAACAACGCGACGCGTCCACCGTGATGGTGAACGCGTCGCGTCGTTAGGTTTCTTGCTTTTTAGCGCAGGCCTAGCTTTGCCGAGCAAGCTGGCCAGTGTCCCCAGCCGCCGGAAGCGCGAAGCTTTTCAGCCGCTGCGATCTGCTCTTGTGGGGTGGCCTGGTGTGGCAGAGGTGCGTACTTGGTACCGCCAACTGCTCGCCACGACGAAGCCGAGAACTGCAAACCACCGTAGTATCCGTTACCGGAGTTAATGGACCAGTTACCACCGGATTCACACTTGGCTAGTGCCTTCCACGTTGCCGAAATGTTGCTGGTGTCAGTCGATTTCTTAGAAGTGGATTCAGAGTTTTTCTCGTCGTCCTGCTTCTCTTCCTTCTTTTCTTCTACCTTGGTGCCCACCTTGATGACTTCTGCCACTGGTTCCTTGGTCACCTTGGACTTGAGGACTTCTTCCTCGCCCTTTTTGCCATTGCGGGTTTCCTGGCGCAGAGTGAGTTCACGTTCGCCCTTTTCACCTTCGGTCTTCACTTCGGTCTCGCCCTTAGCCAAAGTCTTGTCTTTGACCTTTTTGGTGTCGAAGTCGATGTCGCGAGTTTCGTCCCACGTCTTAACGTTGACCTCGATGACCTCAACTTCTACACCGGCCTTGATGGCGGTGCTGTCTTTGACGTTCTTATCGGTCTCATCATCAGCTTTGACGTTGACTTCATCATTGCCGTCAACCTTGATGTTCTGCTCAGCTAGCAGCTCTTTGACAGTTGATGCAGTGGTGGAAACGGTCTTCTTCTTGTCATCCACAATCAAGGTGAGATCTTGCGGAGTGATCACTTCGAGCTGGTCGCTCAACGCGCTCAGTTCCATATTTTCATCGAGGGAAACTTCGGAGCCCTTTTTGAGATCAAGCTGGTCGATGACATCTGCCACGGTCATCCCCGTGGTGTGCACAACGCGCTCGGTGCCATCAACGGTCACCTCAACGGACTTGTTGCGCTTGATGTCGATCTTCTGATCATCGGAAAGACTCGAGTCTAGGGAGGCTGAGATTTCGTCTCGTTGATCCAGCGAGATTTCCTGCTGGTCCAGCAAGTCGCTGACAGTTGCGGCTCGGGTCGAGACTTCTTGTTCGTCGCCGTCAACGGAGATGACTACCGACTTCTGTCCAGCGACATAGAAGACGGCGCCAGCAATAACTACGGCCACGGCGAGCGCCTGAGCCAAGTATTTCGCCCAGCTTTTCTTGAGCAAGTGAGTCACGGTAGTGAGATCCCCATCGTTTATTGGCTCACGCTCTGAAAGTTATTTCAGTCATTTTCGTCGAGCCCAGCAGCCCTCGCTGCCCATTTATCAATCTGTCTATGCCGTCTTTCCCGGATGCAACAAGGTGCGAGGATCAGGCTGCCTAGACCCGTCGCTACCCTCAAAGAAGGCAGGAGAGATCTCAAACATCTCATCCACCGTAACCGAATTGTTATATTCGTGGCAAGTGTCCCGTAAGGAGAGGCACAGCTTGCGGGTCTAGAATTCCCCGTACACTTCGCGAGTATTCGCATCAATTTGTGTGCAGAACTCGGCGAGTTCAACACCCTTAGTTTGCGCCATGAACCGAGCCGTATACGGAATCATGTAGCTGGCATTGGGGCGTCCTCGGTAAGGGTGCGGGGTCAAGAATGGGGCATCGGTTTCCACAAGTAGTAGCTGAGGGTCAGCCACTTCTAGCGCGGCCCGCAAACCGTGCGAGTTTTTGAAGGTCACTGTTCCGGAGAATGACATGTACCAGCCATTGTCGTTGCAGATTTTGGCCAAGTCTTCATCGCCGGAGAAACAATGGAACACGACTTTTGACGGCAATTGTGAGCTCTTGAGTACTCGGACAACGTCATCATGCGCATCGCGATCATGAATCTGGACAGCTTTATCCTGTTCGACGGCAATGCGCAGATGTTCACGGAAAGACTGCTCTTGCGCGTCGCGGCCATCTTCTGCGGTGCGGAAGTAGTCGAGTCCGGTCTCGCCCAGTGCACGAACGCGAGGGTTTGAAGCGAGTTCTTCAATGCTCTTGATGGCGTTGCCCAGTTCGCCACGCTCCGCTAGACGGGCCGCATCGTTGGGGTGAATCGCGACCGCCGCCAAGATATTTGAGTACTCGTTGGCGACGTCTACCGCATATTGGGAAGAAGGCACGTCGCAGCCAACCTGGATCAGGCCTTTTACTCCGACAGCGTTGGCTGCCGCCAGTGCGTCAGGGACAGATACCTTCACTGTACCGTCGAGGAAATCCAAATGGGTATGGTTGTCGACAACAGCCACAGGCAGTGCTTCTGGCGCTTCGGGATACTGCAAGTTCCGCTTGTTGCCGCCCTTTTCGTTGTTGGCGTTACGCGCACGACCCTCTTGTTCTGTCGCTTCCTCCAATTCGCTGGCGCGGTAGGCCTCGGGAACTCGAGTGATGTCGGTGTCCGACTTCTTCTTTGACACGGTAATCCTTTGCGCTGATATTACTACTACCCAATGCTCATTTTATTGTGTCACCACCTCAGAGTTCCGCCCCAATCATCCCCCGGTACGGTCAAGATTAGACTCTTCTGTTGGATAAAAGATGCCCATATGATAATCATCAAGAGTTTTTGAACGCCTCAAGATGCGAAGTATCTCGCGGCTGAACCATTGCGCAGGAGGAACTTCGAATGAGTGCGAACCCGACGATGCCATCGCTGGATTCTACGTTCCAATCAAATTGCCAACGTATCTTTGACGCAGTACAGCAAGTCATCACGGGAAAACCCGAGGCCATCACGAATGCTCTTACGGTACTTCTAGCCCAAGGACACTTGCTGCTAGAAGATGTTCCAGGCGTCGGAAAGACCATGTTGGCCAAATCGTTGGCCAAGAGCGTGAATGGTTCGGTGCACCGCATCCAGTTCACCCCTGATTTGCTACCCAGTGATGTGACCGGCGTTTCTGTCTATTCGCCACAAACTCACGAGTTCACTTTTCATCCCGGCCCGATTTTCGCCAACATCGTCATTGCCGATGAAATCAACCGTGCCAACGCAAAAACACAATCTGCCTTGCTTGAGTGTATGGAAGAGGCTCAGGTAACCGTTGATTCCATCACGCACCCTTTGGAACAACCGTTTATGGTCGTGGCTACCCAGAACCCAGTAGATTCCGAAGGAACCTTCGCCCTGCCCGAGGCGCAACGCGACCGTTTCATGGGACGTATCTCTTTGGGATACCCGCAGCGTGAGGCCGAAATATCGATGATCACCGGCCATCACCATCACGAGCCGCTGGAAACCCTATCCCCCGTTTTACAGCTGCCTGATCTGCAGCAGATGATCGAACAGGTCAGCTCGGTCACCGTCACCGAACGCTTGAGTTCCTATGTGGTGGATTTGGGTCGCGCTTCCCGAAACCATCCGCACGTCCAGCTCGGTGCTTCGCCTCGGGCCCTCATTCAGTGGGTGCGGGCTGCCAAAGCGCGCGCGGCCATAAATGGCCGTGACCACGTACTTCCAGAAGACGTGCGCAGCGTGGCACAGATGGTGCTCAACCATCGTCTGATCCTCACTCGACGTGCTATTGCCGATGGGGTGGATACCCAAGACCTCATTCAGGAGCTTCTCGCCAGCACCCCAGTGAGTTAGTTGGCCTCTGATGGAGAAGATTCCTCGTTTCGACTCGCGTAATGCCCTGTCTTGGGTTCGTTCGCAAAGCTCGAGCCCAGCGGTACTCCGGCGATTACGCCTTGAGTTATTGACCGTTCGTGGGTGGTGCACGCTTGGCGCCGGAATCCTTCTAGTGTTTTTGGCCCACCTTTTCGGCCGCCATGAACTCATGGCATTGGGCATCAGCCTGATTGTCCTAGCGGTAGTTAGCTGGTTTTTCACCCTGAGCCTGCGCGGACGCACCAGGGTCCAGCGACGCCTGCTCTCCACGAATCCCAGTGTCGGGGAAGTCTGCAAAGTTCAATTGCACTGTTCAGAGCAGGCAATGATCCAAGAACAACTTCCAGAAAGTTTCGGGCCTGGCCCGGTCCTAGACTCTCCCGGCGATCTGGAATATGAGCTCATCTTTGGTACGCGAGGAATTCACCAGCTAGGACCGGCCCAACAGGTTGTCTCCGACTCTTTAGGACTGGTCAAGGGACTGGTCAACACCGGCGAAACCTTGGACGTCCCGGTCCGGTCCGAACTCATTGATCTGCACCGTTTCGCATCTCTTGGCGAGCAGTTGCTGACCGGTGATGCCAGACATTCGCGGAGCACTACCGCAGACTATTACGACGTCGCCATCCGCGACTACCAACAGGGTGACTCCATTCGCCAGGTCCATTGGAAAGCCAGCGCCCGTCAAGGCAAACTCATGGTCCGACAAGAAAACCACGTCGCCACGGCTCAAGCACTGCTGATCTTGGACACTACTTTTGAGCATTGGTGTCACAGCGGTGTTGATCTTCGGCTTTCAATTCCCGGGAAGAATGAAGATTTCCCGAGCAGTCGCCGTTTTGAAACGGCACTTTGCCTAGCAAGCAGTATTGGTTCAAGCTATGCCAGCAGCGGCTATCAGCTCTCGTTCCGTGATCTCAGTGGCACCCCACTGATTGAACAGCATCAGCAAGCGACCTCGGATGTCATCGCCCAATCAAACTTCGAATTGTTCCATGCTGCCACTGCGGACTTATCCCTGAATAATGACGGGACTGATGCTACTTCCGCAGAGCTATTCAGCGACCAACTGCATAAGGAGCTATTAGGGTTCCGCGACGAACCAGTCATCATGATCCTTGGAGAGCTCACTGTTGACCAGGCGCGAAGGCTTGCCACATTGGCTCGAACGGTACGTCATGCTGAGATCTTCTTGCTCGTAGCCCATCCGGAAAGATACGATGCGGCGCATCAAGAGCTCGCGGGTACCGGGTGGAAAGTTCATTTGCTCTCTGGATCTCTGGGTGCGGAACAGAAGTGGGGCGCATAATGGCTACACAGTTAACCGATACCCCAACACCACAACGTGCAGTTGATCAAGAGATTCGAAAGATGCCTCAGACTGCGGTGATGGCAAATCTCCTCCCACGGGTATTGGCCGCGGTGTGTCTGGCATTGGCTGTCTTGGCCGGGATTGCATCTCTTACCGGGGTCATTGAGGGATTCTCGTGGTTCCCTTACTTGCTCCTACCGGTTTTTGCCATTCATCTTCTCGGCGCTCTCATCCGAAGCGTTCGTGTCATTCGTTGGCTGGCGTTACCTGCTGCGGTTTTGGCCGCCCTCGTTGCCATCACTAACCACGATGCGATGACCGCAAATACCTATGGTTTCTCGGCTACGCAATGGTTCTTCTCCGCTCTGTCAGAGGCGGGGATCCAATTAGCTACGCAGGTTCCTCCGGTAGCCAGCTCCATTTACGTAGACTTCGCCGTTCTTGTCCTAGCGTTGTGCGTCAGTCTCATCGTGGAACTCTTGGCTACTTTCCGCCGTACCGCCTTGTTATCCATCATTGTGTTGTCTTTCGCCCCGATTGTTGCTTCCTTATTCAAACAAGAGGGAGCGGGAATCGGTTATCTCGCGCTTCTGCTTATCGGGATCTTGGGTTTTGTGGCCTTGTTACCCCACATCTTCAACACAACTCCAGGTCATCAAGGTGGACGGACTATCGCTGAGCCGAAGACGCTGGGAATCTTTGGTATCACGGTGCTGGCCTGTGTTGGATCATTAGTCGCCGCAAGTGCATGGATGCCCGGTTTCCGCACCGGAATGTTCCCCGAAGGCCAACGCCCTTCCGGGGATTTACTAGCCAACAATGTTGACCCACTGATCAATTTGGGCAGAGACCTTCGGTCCAATGTATCCGACCCGTTCTTGACCTATTACACGACGGCAGATCAGGCTCCTTACCTACGCACGCAGGTCATCAGGAACCTCACCGGTGAACGCTGGGAGCCAAGCGAAGGACTCTTTCATTCCGACTACTATGGCGACGTTGCGGTGAACAACAATTTCTCGACTTTCAGTAGCACCGAAGAAGTTCTGCAGATGACCTGGCCCAAAGGCAATAGAAATCCGCTGTTGCCCCTGCCTGACCGCAGTTACCTGGTCAACGGCATTGTCGGCGATTGGACGTGGACCCACGAAACCTCCACCGCCCGCCTCAGTGGCGACGCTCTAAGCGCAACAAATGACGTTTCAGTCGCCTACTCACAACTGAACGTCACCCCACAGGTCGTTGAATACCTTAATCAGCTGGTCGAAGGCCAAGATACTTTCATCGCTGATGATTACACCCAGCTTCCCCAAGACCCTGACAATACGTTGCAATCCCTGCTAGACGAAACACTTCAGGAAGCTTATAAACAGGGCAGTACTCCCAGAAGTGATCTGGAAAAAGCTGTTGCCCTCCAAGATTTCTTCCGGTCTGGGAATTTCGTATACTCCGAACGCACTCCCCTTCGGGAAGGATACGACGGAGCCAATGCCGAAGTAGTCAAAGCCTTCCTTGCTCGCCGTCAGGGGTATTGCGTGCATTTCGCATCGGCTATGGCCCTACTAGCCCGTGAAGCCGGAATCCCATCACGTATTGCCGTCGGCTATGCCCCAGGTGTTGCCACCGGCGAATCGATCACGGTTGACAGCTCTGAGGCGGCCAGTGCGCTGACCAATAGCCTTGAAACGGGAACCGAGCTCAAAGGGTATACCGTCAGTGGGCAGCAGGCTCATGCGTGGCCAGAGTTGTACTTGGACGGTATTGGCTGGGTTCCTTTCGAGCCAACTCCAGGGCGTGGCTACACACCAACTTACGCGCCGGAACCTACACGAGCCGTCACTGAACAGCAAAGTACTGCACCGGAAGTACCCACTACGCGTAGCACCCCATCAAGTTCTGAATCGCCGTCCGAAACGCCACAAGCTACGGCGGGGACACAGAGTAGCGATGATAGTACCGCGATCTGGCTTGCCCCACTGATTATTCTGTTGGTCGTTGCAGGGTTATGTATCGCACCATGGCGCCGGCATCGGGCAAGACAAAAACGCTTTGAGCTGATTCGCGCAGGTAATCAGGAATCTGCTCAGGCGCTGTGGAGCGAACTGCTCAGCGTCGGAATGGATGCCTCGGTTCCGTGTGGCGTTCATGAATCGGTGGGAGACTACCTTGTGCGGCTGGCTGATGACCATCCTGGACTCACCAAAGAATTGAGTATGCTCCAACGAGCTATCGAGCTCAGTTTCTATGCCTCACGCCATGTGCAAGAGCAGGACGCCCCAGGACTTTTGGACGCCTTACGTGAGGTCCAAAATCAGCTTCGACGCCAGCTGCCGTTGGGCCGTCGAATCCTCAGTTTCCTTTTCCCTAAGTCCGTGAATTCGGCACCGGGTGACAGGAGGAAAGTTCAGCAGTCCACTGGTAAATAATGTCTTTAAGACAGTTCAGGCCCAGCCAAATGGCTGGGCCTGAACTGTCTATGAGCATCGTTTGATGCTTAGTAATTACTTCTTGGCTGCGTATGGATCCGCGATACCGATGTACTGCACTGTGGTGTATTCAGCCAAACCTTCGGCGCCGCCTTCACGACCCAGGCCGGACTGCTTCACGCCACCAAATGGTGCTGCAGCGTTGGAGATGACGCCGGCGTTGAAACCAACCAGGCCGAATTCAATCTGCTCCGAAACGCGGAACATGCGGTTGAAGTCCTGCGAGTAGATGTAGGAAGCCAAACCGTACTCGGTGGAGTTAGCCAGCTTGATGGCTTCTTCTTCCGAGGTAAAGGTGGTTACTGGGGCCACTGGGCCGAAGATTTCCTGGGTCAGGATCTTGGCATCGTTAGACACATTAGCCAGCACGGTTGGCTGGTAGAAGTAGCCTGGGCCTTCTACTGGTGCGCCACCGGTGATAGCGGTCGCGCCTGCGCTGACGGCGGCTTCCACCAAGGCGTGAACCTCGTCGCGGGCCTTCTCTTCAACCAGTGGGCCTACCGTGGTGTCGGCTTCGGTGCCGCGACCTGGCTTCAGAGCCTTCATCGCTGCAGCGAACTTTGCGGTGAATTCTTCGGCAACATCGGCGTGAACCAAGAAACGGTTCGCTGCGGTGCAAGCTTCACCCATGTTGCGCATCTTCGCTGCCATGGCACCTTCGACTGCTGCATCCAGGTCAGCATCTTCGAAGACGATGAACGGAGCGTTGCCACCCAGTTCCATCGAGGTGCGCAGTACCTTGTCTGCGGCGTCCTTCATCAGCTGCTTGCCCACTGGGGTGGAGCCGGTGAATGAGACCTTGCGCAGGCGGTCATCCTGCATCAATGGTCCGGAGATCTTCGAGGCTGATGCACCGGAAACCACGTTCAGCACACCTGCTGGCAGGCCGGCTTCCATCATGGTGGCGGCGAACAGCTGGGAAGTCAGTGGGGTCAGCTTGGCTGGCTTGAGCACCATGGTGCAACCTGCGGCTACTGCTGGGCCAACCTTGCGGGTAGCCATTGCCAGCGGGAAGTTCCAGGGGGTGATCAGCAGACATGGGCCTACCGGCTTGTGGTGAACGAGGACCTTGTTCTTGCCCTCTGGGGTGGTGACGTAACGGCCGTAGTGGCGCACGGTCTCTTCGGAGAACCAGCGCAGGAACTCTGCACCGTAGGTCACTTCGCCGTAGGCCTCAGCCAATGGCTTGCCCATTTCTAGGCTCATCAGCAGGGCAAAGTCATCTTTGCGTTCGGTGACCAGGTCAAAGGCGCGGCGCAAGATTTCAGCACGCTCACGTGGTGCCGTCAAAGCCCACTCAGCCTGAACTGCATCAGCTGCGTCCAAGGCGGCCAGAGCATCTTCGCTCGTGGCGCTGGCCAGGGTCAGCAATTTTTCTCCGGTAGCTGGATCCAGCACGTCAAACGTGCCACCATCCGAGGCGTCGCGCCATTCGCCATTGATCAAAAGACCGGTTGGAACCTTTGCAAGCAGTTCTGCTTCGCGCTGGGCAGTGATCGACATACGCGCATCTCCTGAAACTCTAAATGAAACTAATCGTCGTTGATGCCTACGCTATTCTCGGCACAAGCGAACTGTAAATCGCCCTGTGCACTATAAAAGCGCAGATTCATTGTGCAATCAGCCTATGCGAATTTCGCTATTAATCCGCTTCGTGACGTTGCGCCAAAACAGCTTCATAAAGATCGCGCTTTTTCACACCGAACTTCTCAGCGATTTCACCAACAGCTTGCTTCATTCGAGTACCTTGCACCACCAGTTCAGCAACCTTAGGCAAGAGCTCTTGAACCGTGGCTGGCTCCGCTGCTTGTGCACCATGAACCACTACAACTATTTCACCGCGAACGCCCTGATCGGCCCACTGTTTCAGTGCACCCAGTGAGTCGCGACGGACCTCTTCAAACTTCTTGGTCAATTCTCTGGCGACCGCTGCCTGACGGTCTTCACCGAAGGCTTCGATGGCTGCTTCTAGGAAATCGCTGAGACGGTGTGGGGCTTCAAAAAACACCATCGTGCGTTCTTCACTCAGCAAAGAATCCAGTCGCTTGCGTCGTTCCCCTGCCTTGCGTGGCAAGAACCCTTCAAAGGTGAAACGGCCGGTAGGAAGCCCGGATAGTGACAGTGCGGTGAGAACAGCAGATGGCCCAGGCACCGCAGTCACCCGGATACCGGCACTCAGCGCGGCAGCCACCAGCGGGTAGCCGGGATCAGATACGGCGGGCATTCCGGCATCGGAGACAACCAGTACGGTGGCCCCTTGGGCGGCGAGGTCGATAACTTCTGAAAGTTTGTGCGCTTCGTTGTGCTCATGAAGACTCATGACCTTGGCAGTGATCTTGATTCCCAGAGCTTGGGCCAGGTGATGGAAGTTCCTCGTATCCTCGGCCGCGATAATATCCGCGCTGGCCATTATCTCTCGTAAACGAGGCGAAGCATCGGATAGATTGCCAATTGGGGTAGCACCGAGGACGATAACGCCCTCATTCTCTGAGATCTGCACAATCTTAAGCCTACGCGAAGTACGAAAAGACCACATTCCTCCGCTTACGCCGGTAGCATGATTTGGTGATGGGCATCTCGACTCTTAACTCCGCGGATACTGGCCATGTTCGTTCCATGCGACAGGCCTTCACTTTCGAGAGCCTGAAACAACGGCTTCTCCCTACCGTTACGCTCAGCGGCCCGCTACTGTGGATCATTCCGCTAGCGGTAACGTTGCTGGCCGGGCTCCTGCGTTTTGTTAATCTTGCGCATCCGCACATGCTGATCTTTGACGAGACCTATTACGTTAAAGACGCGTTCTCACTGTTGCAAAGTGGTTATGAACGCGAATGGGCTGACGATAGCGACGCACAGTTCATCGCCGGTGATCCGCAGCTGACGAACGATCCTTCTTTTGTCGTACATCCGCCCTTAGGTAAGTGGCTCATCGGCCTAGGAATGCTGCTCTTCGGTGACTTCAACGGCCTCGGTTGGAGATTCAGCACTGCACTCTTTGGCACCCTTTCGGTGCTGCTTGTCACCCTGTGCGCTCGATTGCTTTTCGGTTCACATACCTTGGGCGGTATCGCAGGGCTCTTGATGGCCATCGACGGTCACTCCATCGTGATGTCTCGTTCTGCGCTGTTGGATATTTTCCTGATGTTCTTCGTCTTGGCAGCGTTTTATGCGTTGCTCAAGGACCGAGTTCATGGGCGCACCCAATTAGCTAAAAAACTTTCCGTGCCTGCTGGCAATAGGCCCGATGACTTCCTGCTCGCCCAAGGTCCGATGATCTGGTGGCGCCCCTGGCGACTAGTTGCCGCAGTGATGCTCGGTGGCGCTGTGGGCATCAAATGGTCTGCGCTGTCCTTTGTTGCTGTCTTCTGTCTCATGGCGGTGCTGTGGGACTTCGCCGCGAGACGCACTGCAGGAATCCACCGCTGGCAGCGGGCCGCTTTCACCCGCGATGGAATCTACTCGTTCTTCACGATGATTCCGCTGATGCTCATCACTTACCTCTCGACCTGGACCGGGTGGTTAGTCACTTCCGGTGGACGCTATCGACAGTGGGCGCAAGAGCACCCCGGCGAAGGGGTCAGTTGGCTGCCTGCACCGTTGCGGTCGCTGTGGCACTATCACCAGGCAGGCTATGAATTCCATACTGGACTGACCTCAGAACACGGCTGGCAGTCCTCGCCATGGACTTGGCCTTTTGCCGGCCGCCCAGTGCTGTTCTACTTTGAAGGTTACGACCAGGGCGTGAACGGTTGCGATCTGAAACGTTGCACCGAAGTCATTACCGACCTACCCAACCCCCTGTTGTGGTGGGCTTGCTCCATCAGTATGTTCTTGTTGATCCTGTGGTGGATCGGCGCCCGCGACTGGCGTGCAGGTGCGATCTTATCGTCGGCAGTGGCTGGCTTCCTGCCGTGGCTGATGTATCCAGAACGTACGATGTTCTTCTTCTACACCCTGCCGTTGGTTCCGTTCATGATTCTTTCGTTGACGTATATGATTGGCAGGTTCATTCCGCGAGAGCCGAACAGTGGACCCGTCTACCGAGCACGCATTATCGTAGTCACCCTCGTGATGGTGTTGTTCCTACTCACTTCGGCTTTCTTCTGGTCAATTTGGTCGGGACAAATGATTGCAGATGACCTGTGGCGGATGCACGTGTGGATCCCCAGCTGGGGCTAAACAACACCACGCACTGGTGCTTAAGCCATGAATTAGGCCACTTTGACCGTTTCGATTCCCAAAGGATTTTGTCTTCCATGCAAGAAGTATCAGTCGAGCTACTTACTGAGTTAGCGCCAGAGGTTAATACGACGAATCTTCTCCTCGATCGGGTCGCAGCAGGTGCAGACCAGCCGTTGTTTCGTGTGCAGCGTGATGGTACCTGGCATGATGTGAATGCAGGAGACTTCCTCAGGGATGTGAAACGACTGGCCACCACCCTGATCAACGACGGGCTTCAGCCAGGAGACAAAGTCGCCATCGTCTCGCGCACGCGCTACGAGTGGGCGCTGGCAGAAGAAGCCATCTGGTTTGCTGGCGGTGTCTCAGTGCCCATCTACGAGACGTCGAGCCCTTTCCAGATCGAATGGATCCTGCGCGATTCTTCAGCCCGCGTCGTCTTCGCTGAAAACCATGACTTGCGCGCCAATGTGCGTCAGGCCGTGGCGCAATTGGGCGAAGAAGTTCGCGTCCATATTTTTGAGGGATCGGACCGGGACGATAAGTCACTGATTCCTTCGGCCGGTTTGCATCACTTGATGGTAGATCCCCAGGAAGTTGATGAGCAGCTCATCGAGTCCCGTCGTTCCTCGATGAGACTGGAAGACGTCGCCACGATGGTCTACACCTCGGGCACCACCGGACGCCCTAAGGGATGCAATATGTCCCACTCTAACTTCGCGATGGTCGCCCATAACCTAGCCGGGCACATGCTCGATATCCTTGGCGATCACCGTCCTACTTTGATGTTCTTGCCGCTGGCACACGTGCTGGCACGTGCTGTGCAGCAGACCTGTATTCATGGTGGCTCGATCATTGCTCATTCCAGCTCCATGGCCAACCTCGTTCAGGACATGGCAGCAGTGAAGCCAGGATTCTTGCTGGCCGTACCCCGCGTGTTCGAAAAGATTCGCACCACCGCACTGGCCTCGGCTGAGAGCAGCGGCAAAGCAGAGCTATTTTTGAAGGCAGAGAAGACCGCTATCGAGGTCTCCAAAATCCGTGATGCCCGAGCCCGGGGACTCAAGGCACGCATGCCACTGTCGCTTCGTGCCCGCCATGCAGTCTTCAACAAGGTGCTGTATCCAAAGCTACGCGGCGTCTTTGGCGGAGAGTGTGGCTACGCGATTTCTGGTGCCAGCGCCCTGAACGAAGACCTGGCGCACTTCTTCCGTGGCGCAGGTATTCAGCTGGTCGAAGGTTATGGGCTGACCGAAACCACCGCACCAGCCACGGTGAATCAGGCCTCCCGCACCCGAGTCGGCACCGTAGGACGCCCCATCCCCGGAACCAGTGTCAGGATTGCCCAGGACGGCGAGATCCTGATCAAGGGAATTGGTGTCTTCGCCAGCTATCACAACAATCCGAAGGCCACGGCAGAAGTTTTTGACGCCGAGGGGTACTTCAAAACCGGTGATACCGGTGTCCTCGATGACGACGGGTACCTCAAGGTCACCGGACGCAAGAAAGAACTCATTGTCACCGCCGGCGGCAAAAACGTCTCCCCCGGTCCTCTAGAGGAAATGGTCCGCGCAGGACGTATTGTGGCCCAGTGTGTGCTCGTGGGTGAACAGCGTCCGTTCATTACTGCCATGGTGACCTTGGATCGTGAAGAACTGGTTCTGTGGGGCAAAGCCAAGGGGCTTGGAAAACTGACTTTGGAGCAGGCTGCCGTGCACCCCGAGGTCATTACCGAGGTTCAAAGCTACGTGAACACCGCAAATCTTACGGTGTCTAAAGCAGAATCTATCCGTAAGTTTGTGGTCCTCGATGAGGAATTCACCGAGGCTTCCGGTCACCTGACCAATTCGTTGAAGCTCAAACGCCAGCGCGTCCTCGATGAATTCGATGATCAGATCCAAGCGCTCTACACCAAGTAGACCGCCGCTGATGAGACACAGCTTAGGCACGTCTTAAACAGTTCAGGCGCCGCGGATGCGGCGCCTGAACTGTTTAATGCGTTATTTGCTAATTGCCGATGCCAAAGGCTCGGGCTTCCTGACGCAGTCGAGAAGCTTCACGCCGACGACCCGTTGGCCAGCAGCTAACCAATACCACGAGAACCGTGACCACGATGATCACCGCGATGCCGATGGCGCTGTCCATCCAGAACTGTTCTGGGTACAAGCGGATGAGCGTATCACTGACGCTGAAGGTCCAGGTTCCTTGGGAGAAGAACAGTGCGTGGAACTGGGTGAAGAAGGTTTCCCATCCCATCAGTGCGGATACCGCAAGGGCAGCAATCATGACCAGCGTCAAAATCGCCCCGGCGAACAGTGAACGACGCACGCCCCCGGCGTAACGCTTTGCCAGGTACCAGAGGCCAATGATCAGTAAGATCGCCAAGACGACGCCGAGGATGTAGGCAAAGCCAATCAAGTTCTTCACGTCGACCATGTGTTGCACCTCGCCGTCGGTGAACATGGTTGATCCGGTCGGCAGCTTCAGTCCGGCCAAGTACTCTGGGCCAGCAAAGTTGTTCAGATAGTCCACGCCGTAGCTACCGTAGGTCAGGCGTTGGGCATCGGTGAAGCCAAAACTGTCGCTGGGGAACCCAGGGCGGGCGTAGGACATCGCCAAGAACGCTGGGGTAGCGATCAGTCGAATGGCGGCGATCAGCGTGAGGATCGGGAAGATCAGGGCCACAATCACCTGAACGGTGCGGCCTAGTGGTGGCTTGGAGTTCAGGGCACGCTCACGGGCAACGCGACGCTTCACCGCGGCTTCTGAGCGTTCAGGTTCTGGCTCATAGCTACCAAAGACACGGTTACGGGCCTGCGCCACGGCAGCCTTGGTGGTAGGAAGCGACCCGGTTTTCGGAGCCACCGCTACCGGAGGAACCTGCTGCTCGGTCGTGGCGCTCTGCTCTTCAACCCGTGGCTGAACGCTCGTTGCTGGTGCCGCGTTCTGAGTCTTGGCCTGCTTTTCGGCCTCGATCTCATGAGGTAGCTTGATGGCGCGAATAACGTCTTCCACTGGTTCTTTGGCCTGTGGCTTGGCTGCTGGCTTTGCGGCAGCTGGCTTTGCGGGTGCTGCTTTACCTGCAGCGGCCTTGGCCGCAGGCTTGGCTTCGGCAGGCTTGGGTGCCGCTGCGGGCGCTGCAGATTTAGCCGGAGTTGCTGGTTTAGCCGGTGCAGCCTTAGCTGGCTCTGGCTTCTTGGCAGCGGGCTTTGCTTCGTCGGGCTTCGCGGAAGGCTGCGTCTTGCCAGACATGGCTCGTCGCACTGCTTCCTTGCGTGCTTCTCGCTCTGCTGCTTCGCTGGCTGCTTCTGCTTGGGCCTGGTTCTTGTGGGCTTCTAGTCGCGCAGCAAGTTCTTCAGCTTTTTGGCTCAGAGACGCCTTCGGTTTTGGCGCACCTTCAGGGCTATTAGATACGGGCTCGCCCGTATTTCCTTGCCCTCCGGTAGGGTTTTTCGCCGCCTCAGCCATGAGCAGACCTCCTGCAATTCGCGCGATGGTGTGATGTTTTAGGGTAATTGGCAAACCGCGGAGGGCCTACGCGCCTTCAGCATATCCACCTGACAGGCTGTTGCGACGGATTACCACACCTAAAACATGTTTCGGCTAAGACACAAGCACAAACGCAGGTGAAAAATTCTGTGAATGAAACTTACTGATCTTTATCCGGTAGGACGGCCAGTCGTACGCGTGAGTCAAAGCGTTGATTGCGGTTTTCTCGGGCCCGGATTGAGTCGGCCGGAGAACTGGCAGCATGACGGGGTTCGCGGGACTGTGGCTGCTTATCGCGCACCGCATCAACTAACGCGTTGAGCTCATCCTCGGGTTCTAGCATCTCGGGCATGGCCCCGCGGATCAGGTTCCAGCCGCTAGGGACGGTAAGGCGATTGGCGTGCCGTGCACACAGGTCATAGCAGTGCGGTTCTGGATAGGTCGCCAGTGGACCTAATACAGCCGTTGAATCTGCATAAACGTAAGTGAGGGTGGCATAAGCTGCTTCACGGCAAGCCGGGCGAGAACAAAGACGATGACCTTCCACGCTGTCCATTCTACTCGTGGCAGGCTCACTAGCTGGGATCTAGGCGTATATTTGCGGGCCGATGCACTGCCAATCTCTGAGCAACAGATAGGCTGAGGTGATGAACTCCAAGTTGCCGAATCAACCCAGCGGCCCACGGCGCAATCGTCATGGCCGGGGGCGCCGGGGGCCATTGATTCCGATGCATCTTCCTGCCTACCGCTCACGCCAGGAACGATTTGATGACGCAGTCATGGCCAGCGCTCAGCGGCTCTCCGAACGTTGGCCGAAGAGAATTGAACTCATTGACTTCTTGATTGAACCTGTTCCTAGCGACAAGCTGATTAATCAGGCCCAAGCCATTGGGGATCGAATCCCCTTGGCATCGTGCGTTCCAGCCTCGGCTCATGAACGAGCGAAGATCATCATCTTTCGGTTGCCCATCGAACAAATTGCCGATACCCCTGGAGAATTATTGGACATGGTTCACCAGTGCATCGTGCATGAGGTGGCACAGCTCTGGGTCAAACCCATAAGCGAGATTGACCCGTCCTACTTCCCAGATGACCCCGACTACGAGTGAGTCGCGGCGATCACCGAAGGTTGTGGTGCGTGGCTGGCAAGCATTAACCTGACAGCACCAATCCACACCAACGCTGAACCCACCAGGTGGCAGACCACCAACAATTCGGGAAGGTGTGTCAGCGCCTGAATAATCCCGATCAGGCCCTGTCCGGCAAAGACCAATACGTACATTTTTGCTTTGCGCACGACTCCAAGAATTTGTTGCGCTTCCGCGGTACGCCAGATGACTAGGACGACTACTAGGGCCAGAACTGCGATCACGGCGTGGATCACGGTAATGCTCTGCCAATCAAATCCCATGCGGGGCACGTCAGCTGAGTCTCCGGCATGCGGCCCAGAACCGGTCACCGCGGTACCAACAATGACCAACACGGCGTTCAGCGCCAGCATGATGGTGCCCAATGATTTCAGCTTCTCGGTGCTGATCGGTTGTTCGTCAACCATCAAGTTCTGCGTTTTATCCCAGGTGATGGCTGCCGCCGTCAACAGCAAGGTAGCTGCCAAGAAGTGCGCTGCCACCATGAACGGATTGAGCTTGACCCAAACGGTCACTCCGCCGATCACAGCGTTGAGTACTACCAGCCAGAACTGCACCCAGGCCCAGCGGGTGATGCCCGGTACCGGCTCACGCTGTAGTCGGGCCGCAATAATCACCCAACCCACCGCGGCGCAGAGCACCGTGGTCAACAAGCGGTTCGCGAACTCGATGGTGGCATGAATGCCCATCTGAGCTGTAGGGGCTAGTGACCCCTGCGTGCAGGCGGGCCAGTCGGGACAGCCCAGACCTGAACCAGTCACACGGACAACGCCACCACCGATGATGATCAAGATGGCAGCAATCATTGCGGTCAGGCTCGCAGCGCGCAGGGAACGGCGCTGCAAAGTCATTCGGCTAGCTAGCCAGCCGAAGGGGATAACCATAAAACTTATTCCTTGGTGACGGGAAGCTACCCGCCGATATTCACCACAATGCCGTCGCGACCGGCATTTGCCTGGGGCATGGCAGCCCAGGCGATAGTCCGTTCGGAACTGAGGGTCAGCTGTCCAATGTAGGTGTTCGCGTCGGTCGAGAAAATCACTGCCTGCGCGTCATCCGCTACGGATTTAGGGTCAAACACAATGCTTGAACCTGCGTTAATCTCCAGCTTCGTGCTCTTATTGAGCTTACCGTCTTTACTCACTACGGTGGCTTCAACCGAAGAGTCTGAGTCAACGGCCGCCAAGGCAAATTTTCCGGTGCCATTGGCTGGGAGCGGCATTGCCTGCGTTCCGGCAAGCACATTGGAACTTGCTGCCCATGCGGTATCCGAGGAGTCCTTCGGATCACTACCGCGGACCATACGTACCGCTGCGGTGACCGGGGCGTCGGACTCCACCACGATGGTGTAGTAGCCGCCGGCAAGTTGTTTCAGGCTTTGGATATCGGTGGCGTTGGAGGCCACTGCCAGATTGTCATCAAAGCTGGCCGCGACTTCACCGTCCTTACCAAGGACCTTGACCTTGTACCCGGCCCCAGAAGAACCAGTGGCCGAGACGTGCAGCTGTGGCACGAGCGAACTATCGTCCTTGCTCAGCGCATCAACATTTGATTTCTCATCAATCCATACGCCCGGGATGACCTGAGTATTAGATGCCGAGGCGTTCGCTGCGACCATATCAACACCCGAAGGGGTCAAGCCGCGCAATGCTGCTTGCTGTATCGACGCGGTGATCTTGCCACCAATGCTGGTGACTTCAGCAGAGACCGAATCCATATTCTGGGCATAACCGCCCAGCACCAGGGTGCGACTCTCCCCCGGAGCAAGCACGATGCTCTGCAAGGTTGGAGTATCAATCAGGCCCTCGGGTCCACGCAAGCGCACAGAAATCTGTGCAGTGGTTTGCGTTGGATTCGAAAGGTTCATCAGGCTGGTGGAACCGGTGCTGGTTTGCAGCCCGGTAAATCGCCAATTGGACGCTGGTGCCTGACAGGTTGAGGTGGCCAGGCCCGCGAGGTCACCGTCCTTGGCTTGGTAGCTACGTAGTGCACTACCTTCAGAGGCCAAACCGCCCAAGGGCTGTAGCGAGTACATCTGGGCTTTATCAAGATCATTCACCGTGGAGATCTTGCTGCTTCGCCCAGTCTGCCCGGCATCGTCAGATCCGCGCGCTTCAGCTGCGTCGGCTTCGGCGATGCGATCGGTTAGTGAACGCTGCGAGCTACCATCAAGATTGGCGAATGAAGATCCAGGGATGCGCTTGGCCAAATCTGAGACAGCAATGCTGCGCAGGTTGCTGGCCACGTCCTTGGCACCGGCAGTAAACTGCGGATCTGTTCCGTCAACGCCCTTGAGTAGTTGCGGTGTTGGCGCGCAGATGCTGATGGCGTCACCGGCTGGCAGATTGGTCACTGCCGCCGGCAGGGTCTTTTCCGCAGCCTTGGGAGCAATGAGCGACCCGCCACCCACGACGGCACCGGCAGCGAGCACTGCAGCAAGACTCAAAAGCACGGCACCGGTCTTCTTACGCGTGGACGCGGTAGCCGCGTCCTTACTCGCAGCGGCACGTGCCTTATCTAGTTTTTTGCGTCGAGCACTGACTTGTTTGTCGGTGACCTTGCTGGCGGTGTTAGCTTTGGTGGCCTGGGCTTTTGATGCCTGCTCTTCCTTAGCTGCCTCAGCTGCTCGAATCTTTTCTAGTTTGCGACGGCGCTTTGCTGCCTTAGCGTTCTCTGGTTCCTGATCGGTGGATGCAGTTTCCTTCGAAGCCGAAGAACTGCTGGCTGGCTCTTCCGAGTCTTTGGAAGCTGCAGCAGCGGTTGTAGCCGCGGCAGGAGCTACGGCGGGCGAACCACTTTGCGAAGACTCGCTGGTTTCGGTGGCCTTCTCCGCGTTGTCATCCGCCGGCGTAGCCGACTTTTTCTCTTCAACAGGCTTTTTAGGCTCGGCCTGAGAACTGGAGTTCACCGGCTCATCTGTTGAAATGACGCCGGCTGAATCTTGGGCAGGAACAACATCAGATTGATCCTTCGCCTCAGCCTTAGCTTTGGATGGAGCATCGGTTTTTGCATCAGTTTTTGCAGCGGTTTTCGATGCATCACTGTTACTGTCCGAAGAATCCGATTCTTTGGTTGGCTCTGCCTTTGACTCAGGAGTCGAAGCAACGGCAGGTTTGGCGGAGTCCTTCGAGGTAGCGTCCGGCTTGTCCTTCTTATCCTGTTGGGCGGCCTTTGCTGCAGCTGCCTGCTGTGCTTCGCGCGCTTTCTCTTCCTTAGCCGAGGTTTTGGCCTCAGCCTTAGCGCGCTGCTGCGCTTCCTTGGCGCGGGCCTTTTCCAGCTTGGCATCCACCTTGGCTTTGGCTTTGATGGCCTTTTGCTCAGCTCTGGACAGCGCAGCGGATACCGGCTGTGGACTTTGAGTGGTGTCTTCCGGCTTGGCCACGGGTTTTGGCGCAGGAACTTGTTCGACTGGCTTGTCAGCAGAATCCGCTGAGTTCACGTTCTTTTCGTCGCTCACTACTTCTTCTCCTGCTCGGCGTCATCGTCCGAAATTCGGTCGTTGAGCTTCGGGGTCAAGTTTTCTCTGATCTCGTTGGCACGTTCGCGGGCTTCACGGCGGCTACGTGGCAAAGTACCATTTGCTGTGGAAGGGCCCTGAACTTCTGCCGCGGCAAGAACTTCGGAACCGTCAGCCAGTTCCTCATTCTCGGCACGTGGCTCACGGAACCGGTAGTCACTATTGCGATAGTTCGCAAAGCGACGCGAGCTAGGAACCGGAATGGCCAGCAATACCGTGATCAGCAAGATCACACCGCCAAGGATCAACATTGGCGTGGCCATGGTTTCCTTGTGCGACAGCGTCAGTTCGCCACCGGAAGCCGGAATTTCAAAGGCTTGTGCCCAGCGGGTCTCAGAATCTTCTGGATAAGCCACCGAGCGTAGTGACTCACCGTCAAGGCTGGCGCGCAGCTTTGGATCAGCTGCGGTAGCCAGCACCAAAGTACGTTCCGAATCAGAAGCCGGAACCTGAACCTTGTTGATCCGTCCATGATCGCTTGGCAGTACCGTTACGGCACCGTCCTTGTCGATGATGCGTGCGAAACCAGTACCTTCGGTGTCGGCTGAGGTGCCGTAATCCACGCGCCAGAGCCAACCACTATCGGTCTGGCCTACCGAGGCCAAGCCGGTGGCAGCATCCAGGGTGCGCACAGTGGCGGGCACCGATTCGCCGGTTTCGTTCAACACGATGTAGCCAATACCCAAATCACGCAAGGAATCACGAGAATCCAGTGCAGATTCGGAAAGCAGCATGGCTACAGCCTTGCTTTGCACCGAAGCGGTAATGGAGCCTTCATTGCGTTCTGGGTTCAGCAGGCTACCGGTGAGTTGCTTCACCTGTGAATACCGGCTGATGCTGTCCAGGGTTTCGCCGGAACCAGAAACCAGTTGGCTATCTATTTCACCGGATGAGCGTGGGCTGAGCACCAGGGTGCGTTCTTGGAATTCCGAACGACCTGCATCAGCAGCCGTGGCCGGCAAGGTCCGTGGCTGCGAAGCGGTCACCTGCTGGGTGTTCACCAGCTTGGTCAAAGTTTCTGAAGCCGCGGTGGGGTTCAGCTGAGTAGCCAGGAGTACCGAGCCAGAAGCCAGAACCGCCACGACTACCAAGGCGGCCGTCGCACTGAGCACTGAACGCGAAGCGCCGGCTCGAAGCGCCCGTGGCCTATCTTCGTGTCGCAATGCTGCCAAAGCGTTGGCCGCTGCCGCCATGAAGGCGAAGGCAACGAAAGAAACAAAAGGTCCGGTGTAGGCGGTGACCGGGGTGTGCGAATCCATGGTGACCGGAATAAAGCCAACACCCCAGCCTGCAGCTAATGCCAGGACTGCGCCGAAGAGCAAGCGGCGCGAATTACGACGCATGATCACGCTGTTACTGAACGCTGAGCTCAGCGTTCCCACGACGGCCAAGACGATCACCGGCGCACCGATCAATAGTGCTGCCACCAGTGCCCACGGACCAGTTGGGAGCATGTCCCAGCCCACCAAGCCGGCCTGCGGATCAAATGCTTCTGGGAAGCCCAGCAACATCTGCCATGGGGACGCGGGTGAAAACGCGGTGCCGGCCCCTGGTTCGGTAAATAGCAAACGCGGTTCGCTCAACGCAGCAATCAACAGCGGAAGGTTCCAGACCAACGCTGGCAAAGGAATCCACCACAGGCTACGAGCTCGTTGCAGCGCGCTGAGCGCCAGGACATAGACCAGCACCGTCAAGGTCAGGAAGAACGCCATGGAACCAGCGGAAATTGCCCACAATAAGAGGGCAGCAGACGCGGACGCAGTCCACGCGGAAACGGAGAGTTGTTTAGGTGTTTTAGGCTTGGCGCCCTCAACACCCACGTGTGCATTCATAGAACGCAGTACTGCGAGAACGAACAGCGGCAAAAGAATATGCACGAGGGCTGAACCAACTCGACCCGAGGCCAATGAGGAGGTCAAGGACGGAAGCAGTGCCCAGATCAGTGCGGCGAAGAATCGTACGGCGCGTGAACGGCTCACGGCTCCGATCCCCCACCAAGCGGTGAACGCGGCCAGCGGCATCGCAGCCAGGAACAGGAACGCGGAAGCCTGGTTCGCGTGACCAAAGGTCACCAGTGAAAACAGCCAGAACAACAAATCCGAGTTATCTGGCGGTGCGCTTAGACCGGTGGTGATGTTCTGCCACCAAGACAGCGCGTTGGCACCGATTTCTTGCGTGCTCTGCGAAAACGGTCGCAGGGCACCACCGGAGAGTGCTGAGGCGCCAATAACGTTTCGCCAGGCAATCATCGAGGCCGCTACGGAGAGCAGGAGTGCCAGGATCAAGGAAAGCACCGCGGTGGTACGCGGTGGACGTGCGATGCGCACAAAATCCGAGAAGTTATCACCACTGGGTTCAACCGTGGCATCTGCTCCGCTACCGTCACCGTAAACATCTGCGTCGTCGCGTCCGGTATTGAGGTTGCGACGGTATTCGCGGACTTGGGACGCCGAAGTCATCAGCTTGCGCACCTGCCGGCGCGGAATCTGACGAATATCGGCGACGTTTCGGCGCGAGCTAGCGAGCTTGCCCGGGGTGAACAGGCCACGCAGCGTTGCGCCCAGATGGCTGAATCCATGACCAGGATCCTTGGCCAGCAGCGCCACCAGCAAGTGGCCGATGCCGCTCAATAACAGACCAATCCATAGGAATGGCAATACCCAGGGGGAAGCAAACTTCAGGCGTTGGAAGACTTCTGATCGTTTGGCTTCGCGTGGTCCAGCCAGGGAGTTAACAACCTCAACCTGGTGGTACATCTTTGCGGCCGGGACCACCACCACGCGGTGTCCAGCCAGGCGGTTTCGCCAGCACAAATCGACATCATCACCACGGCCGGGAATGGCCGGGTCAAATCCGCCGAGGTCTTCAAAGACCTCACGGCGGATGAACATGCCAGCCGAGGATACTGCGAAGTAATCGCTGCGGCCGTCGTACTGTCCCTGATCGACTTCGTCGGTATCGATCATGGTCAGGCGCTGAGCTTTACGGTCAACGCTCAACCCCACCTCAACCAGGTGACGCGGGTTATCGATGTCCAATAACTTACAACCGGCGATGGATACCGACTCGGACGCTTCAACCGTCCGTGTGAGGTGCTCGAGGGCATCTGGTGCTGGCATCGAGTCATCGTGGATGATCCACAGCCATTCGTCGCGGTCTTGGCGTGCTTCAGGCAATTGCGAGACAGCAACTTCCAGCGAGAGGCCCAAGGACCCCTCGTCGGCGACTAGTAGCGCCGCGTTGGAAGGCAGGTTGGCCCGCAATACCTCCAGTGAAGCGTCGGAGGACGAAGCGTCCACTCCGACAAAGCGTTCAATGGGCCGCGACTGGTTGCGAAGTGCGGCTAAAGTGCGTGGTAAAAAGTCAGCGCCATCGTGCGAGGCAACGATGGCGGTGACGTGAATTGGCGGACGAATTAGATTGCTCGTTTCCGTAGACGGCGACGTTCGCGCTCTGAGAGCCCTCCCCATATGCCGAAGCGCTCGTCATTGCTCAAGGCATATTCTAGACATTCGGAACGTACAACACATGCGCCGCAGACACGTTTCGCGTCGCGAGTTGAACCACCCTTTTCGGGGAAAAACGCTTCCGGGTCTGTTTGCGCACACAGTGCGCGGGCCTGCCAGCCCAGTTCGCCCTCATCAACTTCGCCGCCAACACCAAGCCATACGGCCTTGATGGTGTCGCGTACTTCATCGTCCTCGTCAAGCTCTGGTGCCCAGGAACCAACTGAAGGTATTTCTTCAGCCTCTGGTGCCGTGTCATGTTCTTTAAGAAAGTTATCTGCTGCAGTCTCAAGATCAGCTGCTACTGCGACACGTGCGGATTCACCGGCTTGAGGGTCGACAAACCAGTCTGACGGTGCGTCTTCGAGCCCGTATTGAGCGGACGCCACAGCCGAGGTCGAAAATTCGGAGTACCCCTGCTCCAGATTCGCCATGGTGATGTTGACCTTTCGATTGGTTTGAGTGGGTAGGGTCATCTATGATCCCTAACCATCCGGCAGCATTTATTCCATCGATCTAGAGAATGTGATGGATCCCGCCGGACTCACCCTCTAATTACATCGGTGTAACTCCGCTAGAGTCAAGTGGGGAGGTCATTCTAAGAAGACTTCTCAGGAAACTCTCGGCACAACACGCCGTTAAAACAGGCAGATGAGACGGGCGAGTCTCCGCTTCCCTGAATTCTCGGTGAATTCTCAGTATCTAGTTTTAAAGGACGTTCAATGAGCAGCAATCAACGACAAGGAACTTTCGTCGAGGAACTACTTGCACCGCGCCGAGCCCTAGCTACGCCGTGGCTCACTTGGCATTCATTGGGCGGAGAACGCATCGAGCTTTCGGGCCGAGTGTTTGACAATTGGGTAGCCAAAAGCGCCAACTTGCTCAGCGACCTTTTTGACCTCGACGAAGACAGCACCGTCGTAATTGATCTCACCGCGCACTGGAAATCCCTCGTCTTGGCGCTAGCGACACTGCATCACGGAGCCACCCTGGTTGATGCCGAGCATCAAAATGCTGCCCAAGCATCACTGTGGATCACTGCCACACCACAAGATGAGAACATCCCTGCAAACAGTGAGATCCTCGCCGTGAACCCGGCAGCTCTCGCGCTGTCCTTCGGCTCAGATCTCGGTCCCGTTGCAGAGGACTTTAATGCTTCGGTGCGTTCCTATGGTGACCAGTTTTATCCCTCAGCGCTCTCTTCAACCACGATGGCGCTGAAGACCAATGCCGGGACTGCGATGACACTGGACGAACTTTTTGGACAGTCCGCGGAAGCTCGCGGCACCATCTTGGTACGTGCCCAACAGCCTGTACTCTCACTCTTGCCGTACTTAGTTGGCCAGTGGGCTGCCGGTGACGCAGTAGTGCTCGTAGAGGATGGTCTAGAAGTTACTGATCGTTTGCGCGATGGCGAACGGATCAGCTTCGACTACGAACCGGCCCGTTAGCGCAAAGCCCTAGGCATGGAACCGGTATCGGTCGATTCTGCGGAACCATCTGCTGAGGCACCGATATCGGTTTTAGGCAGCCCGAGAATTTCGTGGTCGTGGGCGAATTCTTCTTCCTGATCCATTTCCTTGCCAAAGACCCAGAAGCGGTAGGCGAAGAAACGGAAGATGGTACCCAGGATCAAACCGACAACCGAACCAGCAATGAATACCGACGTTGGATCGGTCAGGCCCAGCCAGTACTTGGTGACCCACACACAGGCGGCGGCGATACCCAAGCCGATGGCGTTCATGATGATGAACATCACCAGCTCGCGCACCACGTTGGCCTGACGGCGATGCCGGAAGGTCCAATAGCGGTTGGCTACCCACGAGAAGATGGTTGCCACGACACCGGCAACAATCTTGGCTTTAACCTGCGAGTCGCTCATTGAGCCATGAAGTAGCCAGACATAGATGCCCGAGTCAATGACGAACGCGACGCCACCAACGACGCCGAACTTCGCAACTTCACGCCAGAACAGCGAGATGAGTCCGGCAATTTTTGATTTGATGCGTTCGAGCAAGGGTCCTCCAGGGAATAATTTCCCGTCTGGCTAACAGTTACAGGGCGCGCAAACTACAACTCTGCGCACGAGATTTAGCCATTTTATCGGTAATTTCTGAGGATTGACCGAATTGTGAGAGTAATCAGACATCTCGCATGCGAATCTACGCCCTGCTTTCGATACCCTTGATAACGTGAGCTTTCCAAAAATTGGTGTGATTGGTGGCGGGCAGCTAGCCCGAATGATGGCCCCTGAGGCCCTGAACCTAGGATTCGAACTTCATATTCTGGCTGAAGGGCCTGACGTTTCGGCTGCCCGGAGTGTGCCGGACGCACCGGTTGGTGACTACAAAGATCTGGAGACCTTGCGCGCTTTTGCCAAGGATAAAGATGTTGTCACCTTTGACCATGAGCACGTCCCCAATGAATTTTTGACCACCCTGATCGATGAGGGTGTCAACATCCAGCCGCGTCCGGCCGCATTGATCCACGCGCAAGACAAGTTGGTCATGCGCCAGGCCATTGAGCGTCTAGGCCTGCCCAACCCTGCCTGGGCCAAAGTAGAAAACGTCGAGGAGCTCATCAGTTTTGGTGAAGCAACCGGCTGGCCCATTGTGCTCAAGACCCCACGCGGTGGCTACGACGGCAAGGGTGTACGCATGCTGGATAACGTCCAGGATGCCAAGGACTCCGCCGACTGGTTTGCCAACGGCCCACTGCTGGCTGAAGACAAGGTCGATTTCTCCCGCGAACTTTCCGCTTTGGTGGCCCGCACACCTTCGGGCGAAGCCAAGGCCTGGCCAGTAGTCCACACCATCCAGGTTGATGGTGTGTGCGACGAAGTCATTGCCCCGGCTCAAGACCTCGACCCTGCCATCGCTCGTAGCGCCGCTGAGGCTGCCCTGCGTATTGCTGAAGAATTTGGTGTCACCGGTGTCATGGCTGCCGAGCTCTTCGAAACTCCGGGCCACGGCGCGGGTTTTGTGATCAATGAATTGGCGATGCGTCCGCACAACACTGGGCACTGGAGCATGAACGGTTCGGTGACCAGCCAGTTCGAGCAGCACCTGCGTGCCGTACTCGACCTCCCTTTGGGTGAGACTCGTGAACTGGGGGTCACCGTGATGAAGAACTATCTCGGTGGTGCCAACCAGGATCTCTTCTCAGCTTTCAGCGCTGCACTGGCCGCTGCCCCAGAGGTGAAGGTTCATGCCTACGGCAAGTCCGTTCGCCCGGGCCGCAAGATTGGGCACGTGAACGTGGTGGCAAACGCTGGGCAAACGGTGGATGAACTTCGGGTGCAAGCTAACAAAGTTGCCGCGCTGATCCGCGACGGCGTGGATTCTAAAAACTAACCTTTATTTCAGTAAGAGTCGCTGTTCACATCTGAACAGCGACTCTTATCAACAACACACACAAGGATATTTCTGATGACCGAAGCACCTCTTGTCGGCCTAGTTATGGGTTCGGATTCTGATTGGCCCGTCATGCGATTAGCGGCTCAGGCCTTGGCCGAATTTGGAATTCCTTTTGAAGCCGACGTGGTTTCTGCTCATCGGATGCCTACCGAAATGATCGAGTACGGCAAAAAAGCCCACGAACGCGGACTACGCGTGATCATCGCCGGCGCCGGTGGCGCCGCCCATCTGCCGGGAATGCTCGCAGCTGTTACCCCGCTCCCTGTCATCGGAGTTCCAGTTCCGCTAGCTAAACTTGATGGAATGGATTCTCTGTTGTCCATCGTTCAGATGCCAGCAGGAGTCCCCGTCGCAACCGTATCCATCGGTGGAGCACGTAACGCTGGCCTGTTGGCCGTGCGAACTCTTGCTGCCGGAACTGACGAGCTTGCACAGTCGTTACAGGTAAAGTTGCTTCAGTTCGCAGATTCTCTGCGCGAGTCGGCCTACGCTAAGGGTGCTGCGCTGCGCGATGAAGTTGCCAACGAGAATTTCGCCTCCTAGGGAAAGTCACACAAGTACATGGGTTCTGCCAGTCACCGCGCACCAAGTCCGTTGCGCCAGCCGGAGACAATTAGCGCTCCGCAACGCAGCAAACGTGCGCTGATCTTGGTCCTTCTGACCATCTTCTTCCCCGGCAGCGCTCAGCTGATCGCCGGTAATCGGAAGCTCGGAAGGCTTGCGGTCTCCATTACGATGCTGTGCTGGGCCGCCATCCTTGGCATCGTGGCCATCTACTTCATCGATCGGTCGATCCTCTTAGGTTGGGTCGCGCATCCGAACTTCCAGATGTTCTTGATCATCGTGCTCGGCACGCTAGCCGTCGGCTGGTTCATCATGTTCATCAACACCTTGGTGATCATTCGACCCAAAATGCTTGCCCCCGGCATGCGCGCCATCGTCACCATCTTCACGTTGGCTGCGGTTGTGGCCACCAGTGGCGTGTTTATTTACAGTGCGTCCATCCTGAACACGGGTCGCGAGACCATTGTTTCGGTCTTTGACGAAGGACCGGCCTTCGACCCAGTTGACGGTCGCTATAACATCGCAGTGTTTGGTGCCGACTCCGGCTCAAACCGTGACGGTGTGCGTACCGACTCGGTGGCACTACTTTCGGTGGATGCCAAGACCGGCAAGACCCTGCTGATCTCGATCCCTCGTAACTTCCAGGGCGCGCGTTTCTCCGATGACTCACCGATGAAGCAGTTCTGGCCAGATGGCTATAACTGTGGTGATGAGTGCATCTTCAACGCGATCTATCGCAATGCTGTCGACCAGCATGCCGATGCTTTCCCTTCAACTGTGAAGAACGTGGGCGCGCAGGCTGCGATGGATGCGCTGGAAGGCACCACCGGACTGTCTGTACAGGGTTACGTCATGGTGGATATGGCTGGCTTTGAGCAGTTCGTGGACGCGCTGGGCGGAGTGACCATCAATTCAGGAGGCTGGGTTCCTTATAACGGTAAGCGCTATGAAAACAGCACAGTGCGCACCCATTGGTTTGCCCCTGGCACCCAGACTTTCACTGGCAAGCAAGCCTTGTGGTTTGCTCGTTCGCGTGACTTCACCGACGACTACCACCGCATCAAGCGCCAGCAGTGTCTGCAGCAGGCCATCATCAAGCAGTTCACGCCACAGACCATTCTGACTAACTTCACCAGCATTATGTCTGCCGGTGAGCAGCTGGTGGAAACAAACATTCCTGCCGGCCAGCTTGGCTCCTTCGTGTCCCTGGCCGAGAAGGTTTCTTCACAACCGATGGCCCGACTGACTTTGGGCGCGCCCGACTTCCCTCGAAATTTCTCTACCTACCCAAAGTTTGATGAACTTCAAGAACGTATTCAAACCCTGATTGCCAAGCAATCTCAGAGCGATACGAAGAAGACTGAGAAGTCTGAGTCCACGAAGAAGAGTGAAGACTCTTCGAAGTCTGCAGAGTCTTCCGAGTCAGCTACGACCTCGGCAAGTGAAGAAAGCGACGATTCTAGCGATATCAATAACGCTCCGAAGCTTTCCAACGGTAGCGACCAAGAATTCACCCAGCCTGATGGTAGCCCCATCACTGAGGAATACCTGGTACAGCTGGAAATGGCTGGGTACACCACCCGCATTTCACAGATTGCTGCTAATAACGACGAATGCTCTGTTCCATAAACGGTTAAGCCCCCCGACCGCAACGCAACCCAATCACAGTTCTTGAAAGGCTATGGTCAAACAACGTGTTCGAGTTGAAAAACGCGATAAGGGATTACCACTGGGGTTCTGAGTCTCAGATCTCGGATTTGCTGAATCTGCCTGCGGAAACCTCCCCGCAGGCAGAGATGTGGCTAGGCGCGCACCCAGGTTGCCCTAGCCGACTGGCTGATGAAGACATTGCGCTGCATGACTTCATTGCCCATGATCCAGAACAAGTACTAGGTGCAACAGCTGCGCAACGATTTGGCCGCCTGCCATATTTGTTCAAGGTCCTTTCGGCAACGCAGCCACTGTCGATTCAGACGCATCCAACGCTGAAGCAAGCCCAAGAGCGTTTTGCCTTGGAAAATGAGAGTGGCAAGCCGCTGGACGCGGCTGACCGCAACTATCGGGATGATAACCACAAGCCAGAAATGCTTTATGCACTCACTGACTTTGTGGCGCTTTCTGGCTTCCGTCAGCCCAACCAGATCATCAATGATTTGCGTGTGCTTGCGGCGCAGCTTCCTGCGGATAAGACCGGTGAAATCGAAACCATCATCGGTTGCTTGCAAGAGCAGGATCCGCTGACTGCCACCTTTGAGCACGTACTGACCGCAGGGGAACCTATCGCCGAGACGGTACAGGCTATTTGTGGTGCTATCGAGGACTCGGCACAGTTGCAGGCTAACGTGCACTTCGCTGAGCTGGTATCGATCAACAAGATTTACCCTTCGGACCCAGGAGTGCTTGTCGCATTGCTGTTGAATCTGGTGTTTCTGGAGCCCGGCCAGGCTATTAGTTTGGGTGCTGGCAATGTTCATGCGTACCTGCGTGGTTTGGGCATCGAAGTCATGGCGAACTCGGATAACGTGCTTCGTGGCGGATTAACTAGCAAGCACATTGATGTCCCTGAGCTGTTGGATGTCACCATTTCCCAGCCCTCCCCTGCCCCGATTCTTGAACCGATTTCCTTGGATACCCATGATCGTCTGTTCAAGCCGGAATTCGAAGAGTTCCAGTTGCAGGTGTTGGATCCTCAGGCCGCTGGCCTCGCATCGGCTCTTCAGCTGCACGGTGCCGCTGTCGTCCTTTGCACCTCCGGCGAGTTCCTGATCAAGACCCAAGAGGGAGAGCGAAGCATTACTCGCGGGCAGTCGCTGTTCGTTACCGCTGCTGAGCTTCCGGCGACAGCAACGCTTCAAGGTGAGGGCAGCGGACAGCTCTTCGCTGCCAGCGCGCAGATCGACTAGAGCTGCGCTTCGTTCTTTAGCCGGACCGAAGTGAACTAAAAACGATGATGGCTATGAACCTTTGAAAGGTTCATAGCCATCATCGTTATCAGCAATATTTAGCGGGTGTAAGCTTCCCACTTGTCCTGGTGGTGCTCGCCCTCAACAAAACGAATCGTTCCGGACTTGGCACGCATCACGATCGACTGGGTGCTGATGCGGTTGCCCTTGTAACGCACGCCGCGCAGCAGGTCACCATCGGTGATGCCGGTAGCTGCGAAGTAGCAGTTATCCGAGGTCACCAGATCATTGGTGGTCAGTACGCGGTCCAGCTGGTGGCCGGCGTCCAGAGCCTTCTGCTTTTCGTCATCATCCGTAGGCCACAAACGACCCTGGATGACACCGCCCAGTGCCTTGATAGCGCAGGCGGTCACGATGCCTTCTGGGGTTCCACCGATACCCATCAACGCGTCAACACCAGTTCCCTCGCGCGTGGCCGCGATGGCGCCGGCGACGTCGCCGTCCATGATCAGCTTGGTGCGGGCACCTGCTTCACGGATTTCTTCGATCAGTCCTGCGTGACGTGGACGATCCAAGATGGTGACGGTGATCTGGCTGATCTTCTTGCCCTTAGCCTTGGCAATCAAATGCAGGTTCTGCTTGACCGGCAATCGCAGGTCAACGAGGTCGGAGGCTTCAGGGCCGGTAACGAGTTTTTCCATGTAGAACACTGCCGAAGGGTCAAACATGGATCCACGGTCAGCCACTGCCAAAACAGACAGTGCATTATTCAGGCCCAGGGCCGTCAGGCGGGTTCCATCGATAGGGTCAACAGCGACATCGCATTCGGCACCGGTGCCGTTGCCGACTTGCTCGCCGTTGAAGAGCATCGGGGCTTCGTCTTTTTCACCTTCACCAATGACAACAACGCCATTAAAGTTCACGGTGGAAAGTAGACCGCGCATTGCATCCACTGCAGCACCGTCAGCTGCGTTCTTGTCGCCGAATCCAACCCACGGGGTGGATGCGATAGCGGCAGCTTCGGTAGCTCGCACCAGCTCCAGTGCTAGGTTGCGGTCCGGTTCCGCGTCGGTCACCGACAGTCGCGGAGAAAGGTGGGCATAATTGTTCTTTTCGGTCACGAAAGATCCCATCACTGAGTCGTAGTCATTGCGCCTATGCAAACACCGACATTCTATCTTGTTCGGAATTTCCGTGACAGTTCATGTCGCCATGGCTTTTCAGCAACCCAACGTGGGGTTGGGCACGCTGGTTCGAATTACACAGAATCATCGGGGAGAATAGAAGACGTGCAACTTGAGAACAACAGTGGGAACACCGTGCCTGTGAACGAGCCTTCGGACCAGCCAGCTGAGACAGCTCCTGGACAGCGTCGTGATCTGAATGATCCAGAAGCCACCTTCGAGGATCTGCCGTTCAAGCCACAGCTCACCGAGAAGCAGGCCAAGCGCGCCAACCAGACCTTTAAGGGCATGGTGCTTTCGGTTGGCTTCACTCTCGCAGTTGTCATTCCCCTGGTCCTGCTGAACCCTGCTCCCAAGGACGAGGCATTTGAAAGCAAGGTCAACTTGCAGCAGACCGCCGAGCAGACCGAGCAAATTGCCGGGTTTGATGTCTTCGCTCCGGATCTGGGTGATGGGCAGTACGCCAACTTCGCACGCTGGCAGGCCAACACTGCGCAGGGTGTCCCCTACTGGGAATTTGGCATCGTCACCCAGAACAAGGATTTCGTGTGGGTGCGCCAGGCTGCTGAAGCCAACGACACGTGGATTGCTTTGACCACGGATACAGCCGTGCCATCGGGCACCAAGAAGATCGGTGGCTGGGAGTGGGAGGTCCGCGTCAAGGACGAAACCACATATCTGATTTCCAAGCACAAGGATTCAACGCTGATCCTCTCGACGGACACCTCCGAAGAACAACTTGAGAATGTCGCCAAGCTGGCTGAATCGACGCTTAGCTAGTCAGTATTATGACTTCGCACTGACGACATATATTCGATATTCGAACATCTTCCCGTAGACTTTGGCATATGTCATCTGAATCTTCCACTCAGTCCCTGTCGCCTAACGAGGCCTGGGAAAAACTTAGCACGGGAAATATCCGCTTCGTCAACGAAGAAACCGAGCACCCCAACCAGGACAGCGCACGACGCGAGAAGCTGATTTCCGGCCAGGAACCCTTCGCTGTCATCTTCGGCTGCTCGGATTCCCGGCTAGCCGCTGAGATCATTTTCGACGTGGGATTGGGTGACATGTTCGTGGTGCGTACCGCGGGCCACGTCCTGGACCCGGCTAGCCTGGGTTCGCTGGAATTCGCCGTCGACGTCCTCAACGTCCCATTGATCGTGATCCTGGGGCACAACTCCTGCGGTGCGGTCACCAGCGCCATCAAGGTCAAGGAATCGGGCAACATGCCCAAGGGCTTCGTGCGCGACCTCGTTGAGCACATCACCCCATCGGTCCAGGCCGCCGAGCGCAAGGGCATCACCGACGTGAACGGCACCGTCGTCGAGCACGTTAAGCAAACAACGGACCGCCTCGTTGATCTGTCCACCATCATCGCGCAAGCTATCGAAGAGGGACGCACCGCAGTGGCTGGCGTGACCTATCACCTTCACGATGGTCGCGCACAGTTGGTTTCAAGCCTGGGACTGGACTAAGCAAAATCCGCCAGGTGTGAACCACCTTGTAGATCGCTCTTTTATTCCCATTTAGTCGCACTTCACCCATGATTGTGACATTTACGTCAGACTTCTGTCCTTTAATTGCTTTCAAGGCGTAATCTGGGCACATGACTAACAGTGACGAATTCCGCATTGAACATGACACCATGGGTGAAGTCCGAGTTCCAGCTCAGGCTTTGTACCGCGCTCAAACTCAGCGCGCGGTCGAGAATTTTCCAATCTCCGGCAAGACGCTAGAGTCATCGCACATCAAGGCTCTGGCTCAAGTCAAGAAGGCCGCCGCACAGGCCAACCTGGCCTTGGGCGTACTGGATGCTGAACGCGCCGAAGCGATCAGCGACGCTGCCCAAGAGGTTGCCAGCGGTAAGTATGACAGCCAATTCCCTATTGATGTTTTCCAGACTGGTTCCGGAACCAGTTCAAACATGAACACCAATGAGGTTCTGGCTGAGCTGGCCACACGAGCACTGAAGGCGAAAGGCAGCGACACCGAGGTCCACCCCAATGACCATGTCAACGCTTCCCAGTCCTCCAACGATGTTTTCCCGACTTCCGTCCATGTGGCTGCCACCGGTGCGCTGCTCAACGATCTGATCCCTGCACTCAGCCAGTTGGCTACCGCGCTGGATGCGAAGTCCACTGAGTTCAAGGATGTTGTTAAGTCCGGTCGTACGCACCTGATGGACGCCACCCCGGTCACCCTGGGGCAGGAATTTGGCGGCTACGCAGCTCAGGTACGTTACGGAATCGAGCGCGTCGAAGCAGCCTTGCCTCGCGTTGCCGAGGTTCCTCTAGGCGGCACTGCAGTTGGCACAGGTATCAACACCCCCGACGGCTTCCCGCAGAAGGTCTTGGAATTCCTTCGTGAAGATACCGGGCTGCCCATTACCGAAGCCCGCAATCACTTTGAAGCACAGGCCAACCGTGATGGCCTCATCGAGGCGTCAGCCGCCCTGCGCACCATCGCCATCTCGCTGATCAAGATCGCTAATGACCTGCGTTGGATGGGTTCTGGTCCAAACACCGGTCTCGGAGAAATTTCCATACCGGATCTGCAGCCAGGTTCTTCGATCATGCCTGGTAAGGTAAACCCGGTGATTTCTGAGGCCACCATTCAGGTCGCTGCCCAAGTGATTGGCAATGACACCGCGATCTCGTGGGCTGGCACCAATGGAGCCTTTGAGTTGAATGTTGGCATTCCAGTGATGGCGTCGAACCTATTGGAGTCGGTCCGTCTGCTGACTAACACCAGTACCGTGATGGCAGAGAAGATGATTGATGGCATCAAGGCGAATGTTGAACGTGCCCGCTTCCTGGCTGAAGCTTCGCCATCAATCGTGACGCCGTTGAATAAGCTCATCGGCTACGAGAATGCAGCGAAGATTGCGAAGAAGGCTGTTGCCGAGGGTCTCACCGTTCGCGAGGCAACAGTTTCACTAGGCTTCGTGGAGCGCGGTGAGGTCACCGAGGCCCAACTTGATGAACTACTCGATGTCTCCACCATGGTGGGCAAGCACTAACGCTTCTGCCATAACAGCGATGGCCCGTTACTATTCGGATCAATGATCTCGGATAGCGACGGGCCATACTTCGTTCAATTCAGCGTGATCCAGTATCGACGCATATCGCCTTGCACACCAAAGAGCGGGCCAACCTCGTTATGGGGCCTAATGCCTTCAAGTACCCCTCCGCACGATTCAATAGTGCGCGCCGAACCGACATTCGTATCAAGACAGGTAATCAGAACTCGTGGCATGCCAAGGTCGCGTGCCTGCTCTAACGCTCCGGCGAGCGCCAGCTTGGCTAGGCCCCTGCGCCTGGCACTTGGCCGGATGCCATAGCCAATATGGCCGCCGACTTCCTTGAGATAATCGTTGCCGAGTTCATGCCGCAGACTCACTGCACCTAAGTACTGCTCGTTTTCCACTACCCACAGGGTGCTTTGTGAAACGAATCCCGGCAGGGGTGCGAAATCTGGATTGGCTAGATCCTTGAGAAGTTGCACCCACAAGCCAAAGTCTCTGGTGTTGGCCAGGTCCCAGCCGTATTTCTCGGCGAAGAACATCGAGGCACCGTCTTGGTCTACACCATTCCATTCGGCTGTGCTTTGCATAAATGAATCATGCAGGTCAGCGGATGGTTCTTGGAGGCGTATCTGATTCATCATGCCAGCTTAATACCGATCGATCTGGCATCTCGTATTTAGAGGCGCAACGAAGAAAATGTTCCACATCACTTAAGTTGCACTCTCCATAGCAGAGTGCAATACTGCACTATATGAAAGATAGTGCAAAACGCGAAGTGAGTGTGCCTTGCAAGGCACCAACCCTGAGCGGGCGCATGCAAAAAACTCGAACCTCCATCACGCGTCATAGCCGTGATCTCACAGCGGAGTTCGGCTTTAGCGGATTCACCATTGAGCAGGTCTGCGAACGAGTGGGCATTTCACGCCGCACATTCTTCAACTACTTCCCCAGCAAGGTCGATGCCGTCTTTGGTCATGATTCCGATGCCATGCCAGAAGGCTTCATCGAACGCTTCATGGCGGCTCGACCGAAAGGCATCACCGGAATTTCCCCAACCCTGCTGGCTGATTTAGTGGAGATGTCCGTCGAGCGACTGAACTTTGATGAAGCAGAAATCGTGAGTATTCATGGGTTCTTCACCATCGCTCATCGTGAGCCAGAACTGCTACAACACATGATCCAGTCTGGGCCTAAAAAAGAAGCAGAGTTTCGTGAGCTCATCGCCTCGCGTGAGGGAATCGATCCACAAGATCCGCTGCTCTCAAGTCTTTTGCACCTCCTGAAACACACCACCCACCAAGCCATCGAAGCTTATGTCGCAGGTTCCGGTCAGCGCCCGCTGGCCGAGGAGTTCTTGGAACTCATGGGGAGGATGCAGCACATCATGGGCCAGCCACTTCGCCGCAACAACAACGACTAACTACCTTTTCCACCACATCTCGCAAGGATCTTAATGACTACCATCAGCTCCCGGAAAACCCCGGGTGATGCGCCACTGGTACTAACCCAGCGGCGCATCTGGATTATCTTTTCCGCACTGATCGCAGGCATGCTCCTGTCATCCCTGGATCAGACCATCGTCTCTACCGCCATGCCAACCATCGTTGGCAAGCTCGGTGGCGTTGAACACCAGGCTTGGATCACCACTGCCTACCTCTTGGCCACGACCATTGTGATGCCAATTTACGGCAAGTTCGGTGACGTTCTCGGACGTCGAAACCTGTTCATGATCGCCATTGCCCTATTCACCTTGGCTTCCCTCGGTGCGGCATTCTCCACCACGTTCTGGATGTTTGTGGTCTTCCGTGCCATCCAGGGTCTAGGTGGCGGTGGTCTGATGATTCTCTCGCAGGCCATCATCGCTGATATCGTCCCAGCTTCCGAGCGCGGTAAGTACATGGGTCCCCTGGGCGGCATCTTCGGTTTGTCGGCTGTCGCTGGTCCACTGCTCGGTGGCTTCTTCGTTGATCACCTGACTTGGGAATGGGCCTTCTACATCAACATCCCAGTGGGTATCGCAGCGTTTGCCATTGCCTGGTTTGCCTTGACCCTGCCTAACAAGAAGGCAGAAAAGAAGATCGACATCCTCGGCGTGCTCTTGCTGTCGATTGCCACGACCTGCCTGATTTTCTTCACCGATTTCGGTGGCTCGTCGGCTCACGGTTGGTCAGCTATGGAAACCTGGGCATGGGGCGCAGGTCTGGTCATTGCAGCATCGCTGTTTGTTCTGGTTGAGGCTAAGGCCGAGGACCCAATCATTCCGCTGAGCCTGTTCAAGAACAAGGTCTTCATCAATGCCACTGCCATCGGTTTCACCCTTGGTATCGGCATGTTCTCGGCTATCGCTTTCGTGCCCACGTTCTTGCAGATGTCCTCGGGCACCTCGGCCGCAGTTTCTGGCCTGCTGATGGTTCCAATGATGGTCGGCATGATGGGTACTTCCATCTACTCCGGTATCGCGATCTCCAAGTCCGGACGCTATAAGGGCTACCCGATCGCCGGAACCATCGTCACCATCGCAGCCATGTCGGCGTTCACTACCCTGACCGCACAGACCCCGCTATGGCTCATCTGCGTATACCTGTTCGTCCTCGGCGCAGGCATGGGCTTGATCATGCAGGTTGTTGTCCTGGTCGTTCAGAACGCGGTCGGCCCAGAGATGGTCGGTACAGCAACCTCCACCAACAATTACTTCCGTGAAGTAGGCGCATCCCTGGGTGTAGCCATCTTCGGTGCCTTGTTCACCAACCGTCTCTCGGAGAAGCTCCTTGAGGTCTTCTCGGGTGCGGGAGCCAGCGCGGCCGATGCTGGTCAGGCAGCCTCTACCTTGGATCCGCAGACGCTGTCTTCACTGCCAGACGCCTTGCGTGACGGCATCGTGGATGCCTACGCCAGCTCCTTGGCACCAGTCTTCTGGTACCTGATTCCATTCTTGGTTGTGGCGTTTGCTTTGGCGCTGCTCCTCAAGCAGGTTCCTCTGTCCGACACTGCCGGTATGGTGGCTCGTGGCGAAGCTATCGGCGGCGAAGAAGCTATCGCTTTCGAGGAAGCTCAGCGCTCGGGACAGGCTGACACTGCGGATATTGCCGATACCGCAATGGAGTCTGAAGGTAATCTCCTCGTTGCTGAACGAACCGGCGAAGACGGCGATCTACCGGAAACGAAATAACGTTCAGGTACATTACCGGCGCTAGTCGCTAGAAAGCCTCGGGGCACGAACTGTTCAGTTCGTGCCCCGAGGCTTTTACAGTTTTTGCTAGGCGAAGTAGCCGCCTGGACGAGGATTAAGGGCCCACGACAATGCGCGTTCGTGAAGCGGTGGAAGCTGCGGACGATCCTGCAAATCGAAGTAGCCCACTTCCAAGTTTTCGTCGTCGTTGATTGTCGCTTGTCCAGAGAGGTGTCGCGCTTTGAAAACGACATCAAGATATTGGGCGCGATCTCCGTTGGGATAAACGGTTGGCGCTGTCACTCCTACTCCAATCAGGTCCGTCACCTGACAATTCACCCCGGTCTCTTCAAGGACTTCACGCTGGGCAGTGTGCGAGGGTTCTTCTCCCGGATCAATGATGCCAGCGGGCAATGTCCATAGACCGTTATCAGCTCGGCGTACCAACAACACTTGATCGCCTTGGAACACAACGACTTTCACTCCTGAAAGCCAGAGCATCTCATGACCTATATGCGTGCGAAGATTACTGATGAATTCGGGAGTTGCCATAATTTCATCGTGCCACAAGCAGCACCACAAATGCTCCAAGGATCATGAACGGCCCGAACGGTACCGCCGATTTGAGGGTCAATTTACGCACGATCACTCCCCCAATTACCCAGAGCGTTGCCGCGACGAAAGTTAGCAGCGTGGCCAGGAAGAGTACGGATAAGGAATAGATTCCTAGATTCAAGCCGAGGACTCCGGCCAGCTTTACATCGCCCATTCCCATAGCTCCGGCACTGATCAGACTCATCAAAAGGTACCCGCCGCCGAGAAACAGCATGCCTAAGAATCCTTGCAGAATCCCCGGAAGGCCAAAGTGGCTGGCACCCAAACATAAAATCAGAACCACGCTGGCGAGGAACCAATAGCCTACGAGTCGATTCGGCAAACGATGGCTAGAAATATCTTCCTTGGACAACAAAAATCCAAAGACAATAAAGCAGAGCAATTGGAGCGCCACGACGACGCCTTCAACCGGCCCACTCTGGGCGACACTCCAAATCTCTGACATGTATAGAGCATAGGCATCATTCGAATGTGACGGGATAGCTTGCTCGCCCTTGTGAATAATTCAGGCGCTTCTACAATTGAAGTATGGACGTACCTTCAGCCCAGTTGTACTTCCCCGGTTCACCGGCACCAGATTCGAACGCGCGCAGAAGGTTTCGCGCGCTAGCCCGATCTGCACCATGGTTGAGCACCTCACTCAAAGTCGAGATTGATATTCCTGAGGAATACAGTCAGCCCCAGCGAAACTTGACAGGTTCGGTCACCGTCAAAATTCGTCAGCGTGAAGCCATTGCGCTTCACAATGCATCAGGTGAGCTCGTTTTTCAAAAGGAAACCTTCAGCGCTCAGCGCAGTCGTGATTACCTCGCTGCAACCAGCGCATCATGGAAATTACCCTCCACATTGCTCACGCCCGTCTATACCAGCGACCAGTTAATTCTTCGCCGCCCCGAAATCGCCGGCTTTGACGGTTTGCTACCTCTGGACTATTGGGCAACAGTCTTAGATCCCGTAGAAATTGCCGGAACTGAGCCCGCAGCCTTAGACCTGGCTTTTGACCATCCCACCTATATCCACGAGCTCAGCGACATCGTGCATGAAGGCCGACAGGCAATTGCGGCTGTACTGAGCGCTGGATATTCATATCAGGCTTCACAGGCCGACTTCAGGCTCGTCCCCGCCGATACCCGCACGTTGGTAGTCCTGGACCTGAGCACCGGGGTCTGCCTGCTGCGACAGATACTCTCCGGTGCTAGCTCCGTGCTTCCCGCTCCTGACCTCAGACTGCGGATCTTGGCTAAAGACGAGTACTACATCAATTCACACTTCCAGCGACAACATTGGTTAGACCAGCCCGTAGTCCGCTCATAGTCCGCACTAGCTGTTGCTACGGATGAGAGATTCCACGTCCTTGGCGCTAGTCCTTAAAACTTCTGGCTGCTGTGGTTTCGGCGATGGGGCGCCGAGACCACAGCAGCCAGTTCTGCTTGAGACGGTTAGCGCAGCGTCGGTAAATCAAGCATTTCGGTCACCAATGCGGCGATGGCCGAACGCTCGGAACGTGTCAGCGTCACATGGCCAAATAGTGAGTGGCCCTTGAGCTGCTCCACTACCGCGGCAATGCCGTCATGGCGGCCCACGTGCAGGTTATCGCGCTGCGCCACGTCGTGGGTGAGCACGACCTTGGAGTTCTGACCGATACGCGAAAGCACGGTGAGCAGGACATTGCGTTCCAGGGACTGCGCTTCATCAACGATGACGAACGAGTCGTGCAGGGAGCGTCCACGAATGTGGGTCAATGGCAAGACTTCCAGCATTCCGCGTTCGAGCACTTCGTCGATGGCGTTCTTCGACACGATGGATCCCAACGTATCGAAAACTGCCTGCGCCCAGGGACCCATCTTTTCGCCTTCAGAACCTGGCAGGTAGCCAAGCTCCTGGCCACCCACTGCGTACAACGGGCGGAACACGGTGATCTTACGGTGCTCACGGCGCTCCAGCACGGCCTCCATGCCCGCGCACAAGGCCAGCGCAGACTTACCCGTACCGGCGTTCCCACCGAGCGAAACAATGCCTACCGAAGGATCCAACAACAGGTCCAAGGCGATTCGCTGCTCCGCGCTACGACCGTGCAAGCCAAAGGCTTGCTGATCGCCACGCACCAACTTCAACGTCGTGTCATCGGTCTTTCGCGCTAATGCGCTGCCCCGTGGAGAAGTGATCACAAAACCGGTATTGATGGGTGCGTCATTCGCCGCTGGCAAGTTTGAGAGATGTTCACGCTCGTAGAGCGTTGACATTGCTTCCTCATCAAGTTCCAGCTGCTGGATTCCGGTCCAGCCAGTGGAGGTGATCAGCTCGTTGCGGTAGACCTCGGCGTGGATTCCCATTGCCGATGCCTTGATACGCATGGGAAGATCCTTGGTCACCAGCGCGACGTCCAGTCCGGAGTCCAGCAAATGTTTGGCAACGGCGAGGATTCGAGCGTCGTTATCTCCTGAGCGCATGCCCACTGGAAGGACTTCAGGAGCAATGTTGTTCAGTTCAATGCGTAGCGTGCCACCCACTGATGAAACCGGAACGGCTTGGGCTAGTCCTCCGTGACTAGCGATCAGGTCATCTAGCAGTCGCAGTGCCTGACGGGCAAAATACCCGAGATCAGGATCCTTACGTTTGTATTCCAGCTCGGTGACCACGGTCAGTGGAATCACCACATGATGCTCTTCAAAGTGGAACATCGCTTTCGGATCTGAAAGCAATACCGAGGTATCAATGACGTAGGTTCGTACGTCCTGTTCGGCAGTTCGGCTCATGGCAGCGCACCCAATCTCGAATCCGGCGTGGGGACTCTCCCCACGCGTTTGTGGAGAAGCCCAACACCGGATGTCCAAGGCGTGTCCGGTAGCTGTACCGGCCGGCGCTGCTTTTGGTCATCTAGTGCGGAACCCTTCGATCAGCTGGGGCTTGATGCCCCGGCCTTATGATCACCATAGACCTTGCAAGGTCACCAGTAAGCAACGACTGGGTAACGATTATTTAAACTCTGTTCGTCGTCGCAGAATCTAGGCACCAAACCGGCGTTGACGATCCGCGAAGTCACGCAAGGCACGCAAAAAATCTACGCGGCGGAAGTCAGGCCACAGTGCTTCGCAGAAATAGAACTCCGAATAGGCACTCTGCCAGGTCAAGAACCCGCTCAGACGCTGCTCACCGCTGGTACGGATCACCAAGTCCGGATCAGGCTGTCCTTTGGTGTACAGCGCCGATTCAATGTCATCGGTGGAAAGATTCTGAGCGAGCTCTTCGATGGTTCGCCCATCCTGAGCCGCCTGGCCCAAAAGAGCTTTAAAAGCATCCAGGATTTCCCGGCGACCACCATAGCCAATGGCCACGTTGACGTGCACACCGGTACGGTTCTTGGTCACGGCTTCCAAAGCCGCTAGTTTCTGGGCTAGCTCCTCTGGGAGCAGATCCTTGGCGCCAACCTGCTGGACCTTCACCCGGTTGGTTTCGCCCAAGCGGTCTAGAGTTCCGCCGATGACTTCTAAAAGATCGCGCAGCTCGCTGGCCTCACGGTTGAGGTTATCGGTGGAGAGCATATAGAGCGTGACCATCTTGATGTTCAGGTCTTCACACCAGTCCAAGAATTCGAGAATCTTGTCTGCCCCGGCTTGATGTCCGGCCATGGTTGGAGAGCCTGCAAGTTTGGCCCAGCGACGATTACCATCAACCATCACTCCGATATGGTGCGGAAGCTTATCGGCAGGAAGTGACTTCGCCAAGCGCCGTTCGTAGTAACGGTACGCGAGGTTGGGAAGCTGCACTGCGGCACTGCCTTTCAATCGGATCCAAAAAGTCTAGGATCTAAATCTATCGCGAATCCCCCTGCCCTTTGCTGATCTAACGGCCCCGCAACGAAAATACTGGGCTATTCTCAGTTTCATTCTCCGCTTGAGTCGTCATTGTCCTGAAGTAGCTCCAGTAAGTTCTCGATACCTTCAACGGGCATCTGGCACAGTTCTTCGCGGCATGGCTGAATTTTTAGCGTCCCTGCGTCGCCAGATAGCTCCGGCGAATACTTAACGTTCATTCCCAGCGCCCACCCGAGTTTGCGCACACGTTGCGCTTCCGAGGAATCCCATGAACTCAACGATAGATAATGCACCGCAGAGGAAATCATGACCTGCACTTCGAGGGCTGTGGCCACCTGAGTTGCCGCTTCGGAAGCTAGCGCCAACGCATGGGCCGAAAGCTTTCGCGCAGTTTCAAGCTCTTGAGCTTGAGATTCACCGTAGCTACCTTCAGCCATGCCCGTCATCGCATGCATGGCCAAGGCCTTGGCGTACAGCGCCCCAGCCGCCGGCAAAGCATCATCGAGCACGCTGACCGCCGCCACATCACTGCGCTGGGCAGAAATCCGTGCATCAACTTCAACTGCATCTCGCGGCGCTCCAGTAGCCGGATCGATGAATTCTTTGGCTCGTTCAAGCAGTAAGCTCGCTCGTTGTTCCCAGATCGTCTCACCGGTGGCTTGCCTCAAGGACAAGAAAGCAACGGCCAAAGCAGCATAATCCTGCAAGGTGCCTTCGTTACCGGTTGCCGGCTGCCCGGCAAAACTCACCCGGGCCAAGAGGTTCTTGGTTTCATCCCAATGGGTCTCCCATAATGAAGTCGCCACGCTTGCTGCTAGCTCCAGCGCACTTGGTTCATCCAATAACATCGCCGCATCACACAATGCTTCAATGGCTAAGCCATTCCACCCGGCGATGACCTTTTCATCACGGGTTGGGCGGATGCGTGAACTGCGTTGCTTGCGCAGATTCGCCAGCAACTCGTCGACAACCTCTTGTTCACTTGCATCTGGGATACGAGCCAGTGAGAAACAGTAGTATTCCGGGTCTTCGGCAATCGGGGCGAAACGCAGCAACCCTTCAGGCATCTTGGCCGTGAGTGAGCCCATGGCTTGGGCGATGTCGCCCCGGTTATAGCTGTAGTAGGCGCCTTCAACCTGCACGCCGTCTCGAGTTGAATCCGCGTCGAGGGACGCAGCAAAAGCCCTCTGGGTATCGGTTTCAGTCAGCAGTTCTTCATGCAGGAAGCTGATGATGCCACGGGCGCTGCGTGAACAAAGATCCGCCAGTTGTTGAGCACGCTGCGCCGATTCCCTTTCAGGGTGGCTGGCAATTTCACTGGCTAAGACGCTGCTGCGTGCTGCCAAGGAGAGTAGTCCAGCATTGTCATAGAGCATCTTTTCGAAATGCGGTACCGCCCAGTGATCGTCAACGCAATACCGCGCGAAACCTCCATCGATGTGGTCGTGCAACCCGCCAAGGAACATGGCTTCCACTGTGGTTGACAAGGCATCAAAGGCGTCCTGTGCCGTGTTTGGGAGGGTGAACACCGAATGCCAGAGTGTCTCCAGCGCCCATGTGGGAGGGAATTTCGGAGCAGGGGTCAGTCCGCCCTCCTCTTTGGTGCTGCCAATCCAGCGCTCGGTGGCCGCAGCTAGCGCTGTGTGTGCCGGTTGTGTGGAGTCCAAGGTGAGCAACGCACTTTGCCTACCACCAAGTTCTGCCAAATGATCAGCCAGCATTTGTGCTTGCTCTTCAAGGCCTGCGCGTCGTGATTCCCACGCTTCGTGGACTGCTTGCAGCACTTGGCTAAATCCTGGGGTGCGTCCCCGCGGTTCTTTAGGATAATAGGTCCCCGCGTGGATGGTGCGCCCATCAGGCAAGGTAAAGATGGTCATGGGCCACCCACCAGTACCGGTCAAGGCTTGGGTGGCCATCATGTAGGTGTCATCCACCAAGGGATGCTCTTCGCGGTCCACTTTGATGGCCACAAAATTTTCGTTGAGCATCTGTGCGATTTGCGGATCGTCAAATGACTCGTGGCTCATGACATGGCACCAGTGGCAGGCGGCATATCCAATGGATAGCATCACCGGGACATCCCGCAGCCGAGCCTGTTCAAAGGCCTCGTCCCCATAAGGGAACCAGTCGACTAGTTGATGCGCATGTTGTCTGAGGTATTGGCTGGCAGCGCCAGCAAGTCGTTGAGCCACGCCTTCATGCTATCGCGTGGCTCACACGAAATTTACCGAGTCTCGTCGGTTTTCGGGTCTACTGGCCCTTCAGGTTCTTGCAGCTTGCGCTGTTCGCCCTTGGTGACCATGTCCTGCTGCTTGGCTTCTGCTTCCGAGGTGTAGCGCACGCGGCGCACACGACGAACCATGTCACGGATCAGGAAAATCACGGCGACAACCATGGCCGCGGTGAAAATGAAGCCAAGGAATCCGGGACCGTAATCACTACTGGTCTCCGTGCCCAACTTGGTGGTCTGAGAAACTACGGCCAAGGACGCGAAGATCGTACTCACGATGTACAGACAACTCTTTTCTAGAACGAGGAAGTGCTTTTATCTATCTTAGTCCGGCAAAGAGGTCCGACTCGGGCAGATTGGTGGCCACCTTGGAGGAGATCAAGGTGTAATCCTCCCAAGGCCAGTGCTCTGCGTAGACGTGCTCGGGCACGGCAAAGAAGAAACCTTCCGGGTCAATCTGGGTTCGGTGGGCCAACAACGCCTGATCACGCTGCGAGAAAAAGTCTGCGCAGTGAATCTGGGTGGTGGTGGTATGTGGCGAAACCCACTTGAACATCTGGTTATCTTCATCGGCTTCCCACTGCGCTACGCGCTCTGCGTACGGCGAATCGTAGCCGGCTTCGATCATGGCGTAGTGCAGGGTACGGAAGCGATCAGGGGCAAAAGCTCGGTCATAGTACAGCTTGCCCACCGACCATGGCTGTCCCAGTTCTGGGTACATCTGTGGGTTGTCAGCGTGTTCAAAGGCGAAGGTCGCCACCTTGTGACTGTGGATATGGTCCGGGTGTGGGTAGCCACCGTTCTCGTCGTAGGTCGTAATGACGTGCGGACGGAATTCGCGGATCAGTTTGATCAGGCCAGCTGCGGCAACTTCGACCGGCTGCAGGGCGAAGGCTCCAAAAGGCAGGTCAGGAAGTGGGTCGCCTTCCGGGAGTCCCGAATCTACATAGCCCAACCAACGGTGCTTGATGCCAAGCACCGCAGCTGCTTCAGCCATTTCGGTACGACGCACCCCGGCCAGATCGCGGTGTGCGTGGGCCAGCTCGCCGGCTGCCGCATTCAGAATGTCTCCGCGTTCACCACCGGTGCAGGATACAACCATCACTTCTGCGCCAGCGTCGACGTAGGCAGCCATGGTGGCGGCACCCTTCGAAGATTCATCATCCGGGTGCGCGTGAATAGCCATGAGCCGAAGGCCCTGCGAGGGGGCAATTTTCTTCACGTCGTGAATCTCCACTTATCTACTTTCCTTCGCCACGATGTTGAACGGTCGATCTTGAGAAAACTGTTCACCATTGTTATTAACTGCTACCCCACTGCCGGTTATTCCCATTTGTGCTCAAGCGCTAAACTTGTTGAAGGAACCAACGTACGGCATTCCCAGTTCAACTGCCGCCCAGGCATAGAGAGTGGTGCAAGACAAATAATGTCTGATCCAAGCTTAACGGCTCGCTACAACAACCCCAAGAAACGTAGCCTGAGTAAATCCTCGCGTAATTGGCTCATCGCTTCGGCCATCACCCTTGGCGTGGCCGGTGCCGCCTACATTGGGTTTAACAACTACAGCGCCATTACCGCCCAGGATCTACATTATGAGGTCGTGTCGCCGACGTTGACCAAGACGAAAATTGCGGTGGAGTACAACGCCAAGGATCGTGTCCAGTGCGATATTCGTGCAATGAACGAGTCCAAGGCCGTCGTGGGGTACAAGACCATCTTGCTTGATCCGGGAGAGGCCACCGGGCTGATCAAGCAACAGATCGATGTTGACCTTCACACCGATAACCTTGCGGTCACTTCTGGCGTGGAATCCTGCTACGAAGTTCCACAGGACTATAAAGGGTAATATTTCAACCCGTTCATTCCCTATTAGCTGAATCTATTGGGCTTAAAGCGTTTTGGCGACTACTATCGTTGAAAAGATACGTTTCGCCCCGCATCCGCGATTGGTTCAGGTTTGCTCCGGATCATGACGCTGGCGGGGTCTTTGCTTGCACCAACAGAACAGCGTAAGCCCCTAGATCCGTACCGAATCCGACTTCGTCGACGCCACCGTTCAGGTGGCGTTCGGCTTTGAGGGACTCTTTGCAGTTCTTCAGGCTACGACGTAGTCCCAATTGACCAAAGGAAGTACAACGTGAGCACCAACAGCAACGAACCTGTCGTTTGGCTGACTCAGGAAGCCTACGACCGGCTCCAGAACGAATTGACCTTCCTCTCAGGCCCCGGACGCGCCGAGATCGTTGCCCGTATCGAGCAGGCCCGTTCCGAAGGTGACTTGAAGGAGAACGGTGGCTACCACGCTGCCCGTGAAGAGCAGGGCAAGGCAGAAGCCCGCATCCTTTACTTGAAGGACCTGCTGCGTCGAGCCGACGTTGGCGAAGCTCCAGCCGATGATGGAGTGGTAGAACCAGGCATGCTGGTGACCGCAAACATCGCTGGTGACAAGACCACTTTCCTCTTCGGTTCCCGCGAAGTTGCTGGCGACACCGATTTGGAAGTTTACTCGGAGCAGTCACCTATTGGCGTCGCCGTGCACGGTGCCAAGGTGGGCGACAAGCTTTCCTACGTGGCTCCTAATGGCCGAGACATCAAGGTTGAAATCATTTCAGCTAAGCCATACGAAGCATCCTAATACAGCTTTAAGGCATAAAGTCCTCGCTGGTACCAACCCAAAAAGTTGGTACCGGCGAGGACTTTTTAATGCCCTGTTAGGCGACGGATCCGCCAGCGTTATTGGTGATCTGCGGGTCGAAGCCTTCGGCTCGGAGGTTGTTGAGCACCGTCTTGGAGTGCTCGTGTCCCTTGGTTTCCAAATCGATGGTGATCGCCACATCCCCCATGGACAGGGAGCCACCGATGCGTGTGTGATCCAAGCGGGTCACGTTGGCATCTGAATCGGCGATGATCCGTGAAATCTGTGCCAGGGCACCGGGGCGGTCAGGAAGCATCATGCGCACGGTCAAGAATCGTCCGGCAGCAGATAGACCACGCTGAATCACCTTGAGCATCAGCAGTGGATCAATGTTTCCACCCGAAAGGATGACCGCGGTGGTCGCTGGGTTGATCCCGTGCTCTTCTAGTCGGTTTTCCAAGAGAGCAGCGACGCCCACGGCGCCGGCTGGTTCAACAACTAGTTTGTTGCGTTCCAGGAGCACCACCAGCGCACGTGCCAGCGCATCTTCGGACACGGTCACCACATCATCAACCAGTTCCTTGATGATGGTGAAAGGAAGCTGGCCTGGCTTACCAACGGCGATGCCATCAGCAATGGTGTGTACGGTGTCCAAGGGCACCAAGGCGTCGGCTGCCAAGGACGGTGGGTAGGCGGCAGCATTTTCAGCCTGCACACCGATGACCTTGATCTCGCGGCCCATTTGGCGGGCTTTTTCTTTTAGCGCGATAGCGACACCGGCGAGCAGTCCGCCGCCGCCCACACCCATGAGCACCGTGTCCACGTCGGGGAGCTGTTCTAGCAGCTCAATGCCGATGGTTCCCTGACCGGCGATGATGTCGGGGTGATCAAAGGGATGCACGAAGACTGCACCGGTTTCATCGGCGTAGCGCTGGGCTTCAGCCAGTGCCTCGTCAACGGTATCGCCAAAGAGCACTACTTCTGCGCCGTGGTCACGGGTCGCCGTGAGCTTAGGAAGAGCAACGCCGCGTGGCATATAGATGCGAGCCTTGATGCCTAGCTGACTGGAGGCTTGGGCGACGCCTTGGGCATGGTTACCGGCCGAGGCGGCAACTACTCCCCTCGCTTTTTCTTCCGCACTGAGTTTGGACATCCGCACGTAGGCACCACGGACTTTGAAGGATCCGGCACGCTGCATGTTTTCGCATTTGAGGAAGACTTCAGAACCCAGATGACGTGAGAGGACCCGTGAATGTTCAACGGGGGTCAATGCAATGACGGGTTTCAGGACCTGTGCAGCTGACTCGATATCTGCCAAGGTGACTGGCAACGTAGTTTCTGTGGTCATGGGTTAATCCTCATCTGCTGTTTTCTCAGGTTGCCGGTTCTCCGGCGAAGTGTGTGGTTCTGGGTCGCTTGGGGTGGCAGGAGATGGCTGGGGTGGACCCGTTGTGGTTCCCGGCGGGGAAGTTTGAATACCGTAGTGTTGGAGCACGAATTCGTCGGTTTCCCATGCCCTGCCGGAGAGGTATTTAACCACTGAGTTCAGTACTGCCAGCATTGGTACCGCGAAGAGTGCGCCGGGGATTCCCGCGAGCATGGTGCCTCCGGCGACGGCAAGTACGACGGCCAGCGGATGCAGGCTGACGGCTTTGCCCATGATCAGCGGCTGAAGAATATTGGATTCTGCCTGCTGGACAATGAGCACTACTGCCAGCATGATCAACGCGTTGACCCAGCCATTGGCAACCAGCGCGAGCAATACGGCCAAGGCGCCGGTAATCAGCGCACCGACCACCGGGATAAATGATCCAAGGAATACCAATACGCCCAAGGGCATGGCCAGCGGGACCCCGAGGAAGAATGCTCCCAGTCCAATGCCGATGGCGTCGATAAAGGCCACGAGCATCTGGACCCTGACGTAGCTGACCAGGGAGGCCCATCCACGAGTTAGCGCGCCATCCATGGCCGGACGGGCACGGCGTGGCAACAGGTTGACCAAAAACAGTCCGATTTTGCGACCGTCAAGCAGGAGGAAGATCAAGACGAAGAGGGCAAGCAGTGTCCCGGTGAGGAACTGTCCAATGAAGGAAGTCCAGCTGATTGCTTCACTCAGAATGCTGGTAGCGTTGCCGCGCAGTTGTACCAGAGCATCGTCTAGTACCCCTTGCAGGTCATCGTTGGTTAGTTTCAGTGGACCGTTGAACAGCCAGTCCTGAACCTGTTGAATACCAAAGAGAGCTTGGCTCCAAAGAGCTGTGAACCCGGCGGATAAGCGCTGCCCAGCCAATGAGAGACCGGCAATGACTAACACCAGGAATCCGATGAGCGTAATGCCTACTGCGAGTCCTCTGGGGACGGCAAGCTTGCGGTTCAACGCATTGACCACCGGTGAGAGCAGTCCGGAAAGTAGAGCCGCGGCAAGGACCGGGATAACCAAGAGGGACACCTTGGACAGTGCCCAAACCAGCACTCCCAGTGCCGCGACGATAATCAGGAATCGCCATGCCCAGCTGGCCGCAAGACGTACGGCGTAGGGCATATCTTCCGCGCTTTTGAAGTCGAGACCTTCGGTGCGAGCAGCGGCAGGCTGTTCTTCGGTTCTGCCCGGAAGGGAGACGCGAATACGTCGCAAACGATCCAACCGGCTGTTCTTCATGCAACTACGCTATCGCGTTTAATTCTCCACGACTGGATCCATGTCGGAATTGTGACAAAAAACAAGGAGCAGTGCCCGATTTGGGCACTGCTCCTAATTTTCTACTTCAATATGTTTAGTCGTCGCCTCGCAGGATGGCCAGAATGCGCAGGATCTCGGTGTACAACCAGATCAGGGTCACCGTTAGGCCGAAGGCACCGCGCCAGGCCATGATGGCTGGAGCACCCTGGTTGGAGAGTTCTTCGATCATGGTGAAGTCAGAAACCAATGCGTAGGTGGCCAGCAAGACCGCTACAACACCAATAACTAGGCCAAGTACGCCACCGCGCATACCGAACATTCCGTCGATGACACCGGTCATCATCAGGACCATGTTCAGCAGGGAGAAGGCGATCAGACCGATCATGCCGACCATGAAGATCTTGTTCAGCTTTGGAGTCATGCGGTACTTACCCGAGCGGTATAGCGCCAGGGTTACGCCGGCGACGCAGAAGGTAGCCAGCACTGCCTGGATGGCGATGCCCTGCATTCCTTCGCGTGATTCCAAGAAACCGGAAAGTCCGCCAAGGAAAAGACCCTGCCCTGCGGAGTACAGCAGAATCAGCGCTGGCGATGGGCGCTTCTTGAAGACGTTGACCAAACCGAGGACAAAACCGACCAGCGCTCCTGGAAGCATCAGAGCTGGAATGTTCCAACCTACCGCTGCACCAATAACCACAAGGGCGAGGCAGAATACGGTCTTGTTGATCGTGTCACCGATGGTCATGCGGCCCATGTCGGCACCGGTAGCAGCAGGCTGCTGGTACATGTCCTGCAGCTGGTCGGCGCTTATATTGGCATTGTCACGGAAGCCGACTGGGCTTCCGGGCTTGGTTCCCCAAGCCTCGGATTGGCTACTTGAACCAAATACCGGGTTGCTCAACGTCATTCCCCCATAGGTTGCGATTGTGCAGCTCGCGGTGTGCGAGAGTTCGTTGCTGTTAATCCTATTGAGCCATACTGTGAATTCACTCAGTCGGAAGGATGATATTGGCTGAATTCTCGGGGAAAAACTACTCTCTGAGCGATATTCTTGTGATTGGACCCTCTCGAAAGGTCCAGCGCCTATGTGTCTTTCCATTCATCAGCCAAATACTTCGCTACAGCCAGTCCTTCCATAATTTCCGTCTGAAGGTTTCTTACGTCGAAACTGCGCACTGAACGACTCAATAGAACGGGACCCGCACCAACGTTCTTACAACGATCCACCAGAGCACCAGACATGAACTAAGAACCGATATCGCACTGCGCAAACACCCATTGAAACCTTGTTGCAGCAATGATGTCCTCTAAATCAGCACCCACGCCAGCGCCTTTAAAATACTGGCGGGCAACGACCACCAAAGCAGTCTTTGTATACTCATCGAGCAAGTTGAAGAACCGAATATTATGGCCACGAAAGGGAACATCCGGCCAGGAGGCAAACCTCAACAAATGCATCGGGCACTGGCCAGCTAATCCCTTCTAACGCCCAGCGCTGTGTGTCTACGTGTCATTTTTATGGTGGCTTCAAGCCAACCATTCATGTAAGTCGCCAGGCCTGCAAGGCTACCGACAGAAAGCCCGAAAGCGATCCACCAATTGCTTACTTTTTTGGTGGTAGACGCAGTGGACTGTTCTTTATTTCCGGATGGTTGCGATGGATCAGTCATTTCTTCTCCTCTCGTGATGCGTCAATGAACACGTCCGAACTTTCTCGCGCAATCGTCATTAGCTTTTCTCACTTCAAGTAGTGACCGTTGCCGTAGTCCCGACGGAGAACTTCGTTGGCTCCTTTGCCGAACCCCTTAGGACAAAAATAATCATTCGGGCTATGTTCCTTATGAACGCGATCGAATATTCGGGTCAATCGAGATTGCAGAAATTTTGTCGCTAAAAGAAAAATTGACACCGAACGCTTTGTCGATCTGACCGTATCCACAAGTTACATCATTCAAACGCGTAACTACACGCATGCCAAGTCTGGAATAAAACTCAAATGTAATCTAGTAGAATTCGCATCTAGTTCGTAGCTATTTGTCGACCGGCATTTGTGTTTCTTAGGCAGAGATCGGTGGTCGTCAAGGATTGACCTCATACTCACTGGCCACACATCTGCTCGTCAACGGCATTGTCCGCGACATATCGATACGCATGAGCGTAATTCATAAGTCGCGACTGCTGCCCCAGTATCAGGCATTTCAGGTCAGACGTCGCACTACTGAAATCTTCGCTGTGAGCGCCGGAACGAACGTGGAAACTGTTCATTGGATGTTTGGGGATAGTTCTGCTGCGTTGATATTAGTAGCGCTTGCAGAACTGTTCGTTGCCAATCTCAAACAGTGTCGGGGAGGCCCCTTGCATTAAGGCTGCATCTTAAACGTATGCGCCCTAAATGTGCCTCTATAGTTGTTTTCCAGAAACAACCAAGGCCGCTACATCCTTGTATTTACAAGAATGTAACGGCCTAGGCATCTGTGCCCCCAGTGGGACTCGAACCCACAAGCCTTTCGGCAGCTGATTTTAAGTCAGCCGTGTATGCCAATTCCACCATGGGGGCAAGACTCTCAAATCTTACGTGATCGGGAAAGCAAATAAGAAATCCGCTATCCACAAGTGTACGAGGGGCCGAAAAATCGGCCCCTCGACACCTAGTCGATCATCGAAGTCTTGCGCCTACTTCTTTGGCTTTGCAGACTCTTCGAAAGCAGTGCGTGGTGCTTCAAGGTTGTTCAGCTGCAGACCATCGCGCTTGAAGAACAGCGCAACCAGCCAGTCGCCTACAACACGGAACTTGCGCTCGAAGGTTGGCATGGCCATGCCGTGGTAACCGCGGTGTGCCATCCACGCTGGCCAGCCTTTGAGCTTGATGCCAACAACCTTGGCAACACCCTTATTACGGCCAAAGCCAGCAACTGCGCCGAGGTTCTTGTGCTTGTATTCCTTGATGGTGCCAACGCCGTAGCGGGCAGCGTAAAGGTTCTTTGCCAAGAGCTTTGCCTGGCGAACAGCGTGCTGTGCGTTAGGAACGCAGGTACCGTCTGGCAAGCCACCGGTGACGTCCTTGACGGCGGAGATATCGCCGGCAGCCCAGGCGCCCTCAAGAGCATCGCCATTGGCATCCTTGACGCGAAGGTCGGTGCGGGTCTCAATACGACCACGGGCCTCGATTGGGAAGTCGGTGGAGCGAACCATTGGGTTAGCCATAACACCGGCACACCAGATCAGGGTGTCTGCGCCGAACTCGCCAGCTGGGGACTTGTCAGCCATGTTGATCAGTTCAAGGTTGCCATCCACTGCGCTGTTCAACGAAGTGTTCAGCAGTACCTCTACGCCACGGCTACGCAGGTGCTCAACAACCCACTCAGCCTGCTGCTCGGTAACTTCTGGCATGATGCGGCCCATGGCCTCAACGAGAACGAAGCGAGCTTCCTTCTCATCAATGCGGTCATTGAGCTTGATCAGGTCACGAGCCATGTCTTCGAGCTCGGCGATGGTTTCGATGCCGGCGAAGCCGCCACCAACAACCACGAAGGTCAGTGCGCGCTTGCGAGCCACTGGGTCAGTCATGTTCGAAGCGGACTCGATACGCTCGGCAACCTTGTTGCGCAGGGCGACGGCCTCTTCGATGGTCTTCAGGCCAATACCGGTTTCTGCAAGACCGGTGATTGGGAAGGTACGGGTGATCGCACCAGCCGACATAACAACGTCGGTGTATTCCAGTTCGAACTGCTCGCCATTGTTCGGAGCAATGACTGCCTTCTTGTTGGCGTGGTCGATGCTCAGTACACGGCCATTAACAAGCTCGGAGTGCTTCAGGTGCTGGCGGTGGGAAACCACTACGTGGCGTGGTTCAATCTGGCCACCTGCAACTTCTGGCAAGAATGGCTGATAAGTCATGTAAGGGTTTGGGTCAACAACGGTGACGATGCCACCGTGAGCCTTGACCTTCTTCTGCAACTTCATCGCGACGTAAAGGCCAACATAGCCACCGCCAACGATAAGAATGCGCGGACGCTTCTGGGAGGATTCAATGATCGACATACTCTTGATTCTACGCGGATTTTCCGAGTTAGTGAAAACATTCACTAACTATTTACGTCAGGTATGTCACGCAGAGCTCACCGGCAAGAACATGACTGTGAATTTATGAGATAGCACCCCGTCTCGCCGACGGGTTGCAAAACCAAAAACAAAGGGCGAAACCCGTAGGTTTCGCCCTTGTCTCATCTTGAATTATTGATCTTGGAATTATTGCTCGTCTTCAGGAATGTCGTCGAAGAGGTCATGATCGCCGGCACTCTTGCCAACCTTCAGTGAGCTCAACGATGCTGACGCCGCGCTGGCTGCCAGTCGTTCGCGTCGACGACGCAACAGAGTCTGTGTGCTGCCCAAAACAATCACCAATACCAACAGCACCCCTGACCCAATAATCAGCAGCGGCTGAAGAGCCGGCGTCGACTGATCCGGTGCAATAGGCTCAGGAGCCGCCACCTGGTTGAGATCTGACTTTTCCATCGATACACCCGGTGCTGGGGCTTCGGTGGACTTGGTCGTGTTCCGACGGTGGACCCGAATCCATTCTTCAATGGTTCCTAGCGGGTTTTCTGACACCGAAGGAACGTCATTGTTTACGGCTGCATCGGCATTGATGATGCCGTAGCCGTAGAGGTTGTCGACGCCCGTCGCTCCAGTGTCACGCGCAGTCTTTAAGATCCGGTTGATGACATCCGGTGCTTTGAGATCCGGATACTTTGAACGAATCAACGCAGCTACACCAGCTACCAATGGAGCGGCACCGGAGGTACCAGACCAGCGGGCATAACCGTCATCAGGCAGGCCACCGACCAACTGTTCGGCTGGAGCAGCAACACCGATGGAAATGCCTTCCGTGGATGAATCCTGCGAGGCTTTTCCGCTTTCATCAACGCCGGCCACGGTCAGAACACCTGGGATGGTCGCTGGAGCGCCCACCTGGCTCATGCCACCTGAGCGGTTACCGGCCGCAGCGACAATTACCACGTCATGGTCCTCTGCGTACTTGAACGCGTCGTCCCAGCTCTCAGGCCAGGCGGGGCTGGTGGAACCCAGAGACATGTTGATGACCTTGGCGCCTGAATCGACGGCCCACTTTACGGCACGAGGAATCTGGTCTTCCACCGGAATGTTCGCTGGGTTACCCTCTCCCATCCATAGTGAGACGGACAGCAGCTGGGCAGCCGGAGCTACACCGAGTACTCCGTCGCTTCCACCGGTGAGTTTTGGAACGTCCTCGTACTCGGGCTCTTTAGGAATCTCGACGTCTTCTTCGTCGTCTTTTTTCTCTTCGTTCTTCTTCTCGGCTTCGGCTTTAGCTTTTTCCCAAGCAGCCTTGAGACGCTCATTCTCAGACTTAACCCGGTTAATCTCGCCCTTATTGTTGCCACGTCCCGCGAGCAAGGTTGCGACCAACGTGCCGTGTTCACTCATGACACCAATGGGCTTATTGCCGCCGGATTCACCGGCACCGGACATGTCAGCTCCGCCAACCACGGCCCCCTTGAGGTCCGGGTGAGAGGTATCGATACCGGTGTCAATGATCGCTACTTTCACGCCTTCACCCTTGGTGCTCTGTTGAGCTTGGGTGACGCCGAGAGAATCTAACCAGTATTCCGACTCACGCATGGTATCTGCTTGGGCCGGGGTGACGACATTGAGCATGGCCAATGCGAGTATCGCAACGACAAACAATGAGCCGTATCGTTTCAGGCCCATCGCTTTCTTAGCGCGCAGAGCTGTGCTCAAAGAATCTCCTTGGTCGGTTCCGAATAAACGGACTAGGCGTTAACAGCTGCAGTAGCAGCGATTCCGTCGAGAATATCGTGTTCCGATGCAATTAGTCGCATCGGGCGATGTCCGCTAGAAGTCTCCAAGTAATGAAGGATGCGCTGAACGATTGCTGCACCGGCACGGATGACATCCGCTCGGCCAGGATGCATGAAGCCCAAAGCTGCGCGTTCATCACGAGAATAGGAGAGCATGGCATCAGTTGCTTCTCGCATCTGATCAAAGCTCAACTGCGCACCATGAATCTTTTCAGATTCATATTTCTCCAAGCCCAGGGCCTGGGCGGTCAGCGTGGTGAAAGTTCCTGCCACCATGATTACCGCGTCAACGTCAGCGACGTCGACAGCTCCGTTCAAAGACTGCAGTGCATCGTCCATGAACGCCACGGCTTCCGGTGAGTCCACCCCTTGCTCGTGGAACCGTTCGGTGACTCGCACGCAACCCATATCAAGGCTCTTTGCTGCCATCGGACCTGACGCATTGCCCAGAACAAACTCGGTGGAGCCTCCCCCGAGATCAATGACCAGGCTGTAGCCCGGCTGGCCAGCCCGGACCGAAGCCGCACCGTTGAAGGACAGCGATGCTTCTTCATCTCCGCTGATCACTTCCGGTGCAACACCGATGATCTTGGTGATTTCTTCGGCAAAAACATCACGGTTGGACACATCGCGAGCTGCAGATGTTGCCACAAAACGAATGGCCTGCACCTGGTGCTCATCGCACAAGGCACGGTACTCGCGAGCTGCCGCAAAGGTACGTTCCAAGGCTTCTGGTGCAAAGGCGCCCGTTGCGTCGACACCTTGGCCAAGGCGAACCACTCGCATGGTGCGCAGAACGTCAACAAGGTGGGTTCCATTCTCATCCTGCTGCACATCTGCAATCAGAAGACGAATGGAGTTCGTTCCGCAATCAATTCCGGCAACGCGCATTAGGCATCATCCTGGGCGGAACGTTCTTCTGCTTCGCGCGCTGCACGCTTGGCTGCACGTTCGGCACGCTTGGCTGCAGGATCCTGCATTTCCTGGGTCTTGACGTGACGGGAACGATCGCGGCTCGGGGCCTCAGATTCGGTATCCCACGCACCAATGCAGTAGCACTTGTCCTTGGTCCACCACTCAGCAATAGCATCCACTGCTTCATCACCCAGTGGGTTAACACCCTCACCGGCGGCCAAGGAATGGCCCACCAGAACGTGCAGGCACTTCACGCGAGTTGGCATGCCGCCCGCGGAGACGCCAGCAATTTCAGGCACGGCTCCGGTACCGGAGCGCTGCCCGATCGCATCGCGGTTTGCTAGGTAGGCTTCGTGGGCGGCCACATATGCCTCAGCCAGCTCGCAGTCTTCACCCAAACGGTCATTCATCTCGTTCATCAGTCCGGCAGCTTCCAAACGCGAGACAGCTGCGGTGATGACCGGATGGGTCAGGTAGTAGGTGGTTGGGAAGGGAATTCCCGAGGAAAGTCGTGGCGCGGTAGTGGCAACCAAAGGATTTCCGCAGACGCAGCGAGCGCCGATTTCCACGACATCGCGTGCTGGTCGGTTCAGCTGTCGGGACAGGGTGTCCAGGTCGGCTTCACTAGGTACTCGTCCGGCAGCGTCAAGGGCTTCGCGGATTGGCTGTTCAGTCACGGGTATTAGATCTCTTCATGTTCAATGTGGTTAGTCAGTGGCGGAACGTTTCACCGAGTCAAGCAACGCATCGACCCATGGAAGTTCTTGGCGCACTTCAAAAGTACTGCCATTACCTTCGGTGTCGGTATCGCTATCTTTCGGCCGGTCCCCCACGACCATGTAAAGTTTTTCGCCAGGCATGACCAAGTTTATCCGCTCACGGGCTTGCTGTTTGATGTACAGCGGATCATCCCAACGGGCAATCTCAGCTTTCAGATCGTCTCGTCTGGCTTCCAAAGAATCAATGGAAGCGTTGAGCTCATTAATCTCAATCATCTGAGTTCGGTAGTAATTCACCGTTGGCACCAGCATCACGGCGAAGAACGCGAGCACCACGATCAGTGCGGCGATACGACCGGAAAAACGGTGCGCCGCTACCGGTTCACCCTCAGGTGTTGGTTTCTGGTCGACCGGCTTTTCCCCGGGCTTGCGGCGTACCGCTGCCGAGAACTTTAGACGATCATCGCGACGGCGTTCGTTTTGTTTTTCCTTGGCCCGTTCACGCAGCGGAGTCTTTGGCTTAGAAGCATAATTGCCGGCAAATTTTTTCGGCTCGCGTGACGTATCTGACGCTGAGGAATTCTGTGTTGCAGGCTTGGGAGCTGGGCTGGAAGTGCTTTTTTTCGTGGCGCCAGCAGACTTAGGGCGCGGAACAGCGGGAGCCTTTTTAGCTGGGGGTTGCGGTGCCACTACATGCAATGCATCGGTGGGTGGTTCTACAACTGAACCAGCCTCCTGATATTCGGACTGGTCAACAGCGTTATTCTGCGACTGATCTTCCGGATTCGGAGTATTACGCCGAGGCATGCGTGGTGGTCGCTGTGCCATACTCCCCCAATTCCCCATAGTGCTCTGCGTGCCGTACTGCCGTGGAAACGGCGCATATCTCCATTAAATAACGAAAAGCTCGCCGGTATCCACTACCGACGAGCTTATTCGCTATAACTGGAAATTAGCTGTTGAAACGCGGGAAAGCGTTGCGACCAGCGTAAACTGCCGAAGCACCCAGATCTTCTTCGATACGCAGCAGCTGGTTGTACTTAGCTACGCGCTCGGAACGAGCTGGAGCACCGGTCTTGATCTGACCAGCGTTGGTTGCCACGCAGATGTCAGCAATGGTGACGTCTTCGGTTTCACCCGAACGGTGCGAGGTGATGGTGGTGTAACCAGCGCGCTGAGCCATGGTCACAGCGTCGATGGTCTCGGTCAGCGAGCCAATCTGGTTGACCTTCACCAGCAGCGAGTTAGCGGTGCCCTTGGCAATGCCGTCAGCCAGGCGCTCTGGGTTGGTCACGAACAGGTCGTCACCGACCAGCTGAACCTTGTCACCAATAGCGTCGGTCAAGGTCTTCCAACCGTCCCAGTCGTTCTCGTCCAGTGGATCCTCGATGGATACCAGTGGGAAGTCAGCAACCAGGTCAGCGTAGTAGTCGCTCATTTCCTTGGCGGACAGTGCCTTGCCTTCGAACTGGTAAGCGCCGTTCTCGAAGAACTCGGAGGAAGCAACGTCCAGTGCCAAAGCGATGTCTTCGCCTGGGGTGTAGCCAGCGCGCTTGATAGCTTCGGTGATCAGTTCCAGAGCTGCACGGTTGCTTGGCAGGTTTGGCGCGAAGCCGCCCTCGTCGCCAAGACCGGTGGACAGGCCCTTTTCCTTCAGTACGGACTTGAGGTTGTGGTAAACCTCAACGCCCCAGCGCAGGCCCTCGGAGAAGGTGTCTGCACCCAGTGGAACGATCATGAATTCCTGGATGTCAACGTCGGAGTCAGCGTGGGAGCCGCCGTTGAGGATGTTCATCAGTGGCACTGGCAGTACGTGAGCGTTCGGGCCGCCGAGGTACTTGTACAGTGGCAGGTTAGAGCTCACAGCAGCAGCGTTAGCCACAGCCAGGGAGACACCGAGGATAGCGTTTGCGCCCAGCTTGGACTTGTTGCTGGTGCCGTCCAGGTCAAGCATGGCCTGATCGATAGCACGCTGGTCGGTAGCGTCCAGGCCTTCGAGCTCGTCAGCGATCTCCTCGATCACAGACTCAACTGCGCCAAGTACACCCTTACCAAGGTAACGATCCTTGTCACCGTCGCGACGCTCAACTGCTTCGAACTGACCGGTGGAGGCACCGGATGGAACTGCTGCACGGCCGTGCGATCCGTCAGAGAGCAGGACCTCAACCTCAACGGTTGGGTTACCACGGGAATCAAGAATTTCGCGCGCGTGAATGGCGTCAATCAATGCCATGAGTATGGACTCCTTGTAGAAAAGGGGTGGTCTAGGGGAAGGTCCGCCAGCGGTGCTGAAAAGACCGTCGGCGCCTTTGCCAGTCTCTAGCCTATCGCTTCGAAGGTGATTTAGGCGATATCGTTGCGTCGAATTCCGCCTCGTACTGTTTCGACAATGTTGCGCGCAAAACAGATTCTGCATCTAAGCCGAGTTCTTCTGCCCGTGCAGAGACCTCTAAGAGCGCGGCAGCCAACGACTGCTCATCAGTAATTTTCTGACGCGTTACCTCGGAAACTTGGTGGCCCTCGGCCTTATCAGAGCCGGCTCGGGTGTGACGGTCTAACAGTTTCTGGGCCAAAGTTAACGATGGCAATCCGGCGGGTAATCCAGCATTTTTTCGCACTTTGGGTTTACCGGCACGCTCGGCTTGTTTGGCCGCGTCCCAGAGTCGAATAATTTCATCTACATCCGTGGTGATCTCATCACGGACCTGACCTTGATCATCAAAGACGTGCCGGTTGCGACGCAACAGTTTTTCATTCAGCGTCTGGGAGACGTCCTCAATATCAAATTGCTCCCGCTCCGCAGCGATCTGCGCATGCAACAGGACTTGGAAATACAAGTCCCCGAGTTCTTCCTTCAGCAGTTCGGGGTTCTGCTCAGAGATCGCGTCCAGGACTTCATAGCTTTCTTCGATCAGATAGGTCCGCAAGGATTCGTGGGTGAGCGCTTGGGTCCACGCGCACTTTTCCCGCAGGATCTTTACCGTGGTGCTCAATTGCTGCGTGGGTGTTGGGTTCTGAGCCATGCTCCCATGCTAGCGAAGCAAGCATCTAGCCCGTACAAACACTGAAGACCGGATCCCATTGAGGGATCCGGTCTTCAGGAGCGAACGTTTAGCGACGCTGGGTACTAGTCGGCGACGTTTTCGTATTCGTCTTCTTCGTAGTCCTCGTCATCCTCATCGTCGAGCAGGCTGTCGTAGTAATCATTGATGTACTCAACAAGTAGCTCACGCATTTCCAAAGGAACGAAGGCGGCTTCCGCAGCGTTCAGCGTCAGGTCCAGCAGGTCTTCGAGGTCATAGTCGAAAGCCTCGACCAGCAACTCGAATTCATCGGACAGGCTGGTACCGGACATCAGACGGTTATCTGGCGAAATCGTCACGTTGAAGCCGGTCTGCACCAACAGGTCAATCGGGTGGTTGCGGATGCCTTCACCAAACTTGGCGGTGGCGCCGGTCTGCAGGTTGGACGATGGGCATACTTCCAAGGGGATACCGCGTTCGCGAACCCAGTTGGCCACTGGGCCCAGGGATACTAAGCCCGTATCTTCGCTGAGTTCTTCACCGTTTTCGTCGATGGCACCGAACTCAATCTCGATGTCTTCAGCAACTCGTACACCATGTCCCAAACGTTGGGCACGGCCCACCAGCAGCGCATCCTTGATGGAGGCTAAACCTGCTGCTTCACCAGCGTGGACGGTGGTTGGGAAAAGGTTTTCGGCCAATAGGTCGAACGCTTCCTTCATGTTCGAGGCTGGGAAGCCCTCTTCAGGTCCGGCGATGTCGAAACCGACAACGCCGTGACCGCGGTGGCGCAAGGCAAGCTTGGCGATTTCTACGCCTTGGTCAGATTGACGCATGGCGCTGAGCACCTGGCCCACCTGCATGGGGTGGCCTTCGCTGTTAAGCAGTTCGCAGGCCTGGTCTAGGCCTTCCTGCACCGCGTCAACAACGTCATCCAGGCTCAGACCTTCGCGCAGGTGCTGTTCTGGCGCGTAGCGGACTTCGCCATAGATCACACCGTCTTCTGCGAGGTCTTCAACAAACTCGCGGGCCACGCGGATCAGCGCGTCACGGGTTTGCATCACCGCGAGGGTGTGTTCAAAGGTTTCTAGGTAGCGTGGCAAAGAGCCGGAGTCGGCGGATTCATGGAACCAGTCGCCCAAAGCTTCAGCTTCGGTCTCGGGCAGCTTGTGGCCAATTTCGGCTGCCAGTTCGATGATCGTTTGGGGACGCAAACCACCATCAAGGTGGTCATGGAGCGAAACTTTAGGCAGATCTCGGAAGTCGAATTCGGGATCGTAATCAGGATGAATCAGTTCTTCAGTCACACCACTGAGCCTAGTCGCATTTTGGGCGAACGGACAGCTTCAGCAGGTAAAGATCTGCGAGCCACAATGTGACCCTGCTCAATACTGCAGGTTAACCCTCGTCGATGCTTGGTGGTACCGTCTCGCGTTCGAATTCTTTGGCGGGTTTGTCCGCTGATTCAACGCGCCGGTGGTAACGGTTTAGCGCCCAACTGACGATGCGGTCAATGACAAATCCGAGCACCACCGCAATGACGATGGATAGGACAATCCCTAAGAGTTTGTTATCGTGCATCCAGTTGCCGGCCAAGGCACCAATGCTCACCGAATAAATAGCCCAGGTGAGCACACCGATGGTGTCAAAGAGCGTGAATCTTTTGTGGCTGAACCCGGTGGCGCCTGCTGTCAGATTCACTGCAACACGTCCCACCGGGATGTATCGTGCTGTGAAAATCAGTAGCGCTCCGGAGGTTTCCAACTTCTTTTCGGCATAGTGCAGCACTCGTTGTGCTCGTCGTCCGCGCATCCATTTAAATCCGTGTGCGCCAATTTTCCGGCCTATGGCGTAGGTAATCTGATCACCCAGTAACGCGCCCGCTGCACCTAGGGCACCGACAAGGAAGAGGTTCGGACTTCCGGAGTGAATGCCCACGGCGGCCAGCGAAACCAGGAAAGATTCACTGGGCACGATAGGGAAAAACGCGTCCATCAGGCAAAACAAGAACAAGAGGGGCAGTACCCACCATGCACTGGCAGCCTGCGTAATTGCCTCATTAACTAGTTCCATACGGACTTACAACTTCTTTCCCAAAAGAGCGCGTGCTGCGCTACCTGTCCAACCATTTTCACTCGAGATCAAGTGATGGCGCATCATACTGATGTGGCAATGTGGACTTCTGCTGACCCCGACCTAGGTAGGAGCTAGTAATCCAACGAGTGGACCCGGCCTGTTGGTTCCCGAAGCAGTACATGAATTTATTCTTGCGCTCATGGGCATGATTTGAACTTGGAATGCGAAGAACCGGAACACATCAATGATGTGTCCCGGCTCTTCACTGGTCATGCACTTAGGAAGCAGCAATCCGGTCGAGGATTAGTCGCATGTCTGGGCGATCGTTCTCGGAGCCAATCATGATGGCCCGTTCTACCAGTTCGATAGCACGCCCCATCTTTTCTGGGGTATCGGTCAACAACGTGGCAATAGGTTCGCCGCGCCGCACCAAGGCCCCTGGCTTCACGTGCATGCGCACACCGGCACCAGCCTGAACGCTATCTTCCTTGCGGGCACGACCTGCCCCCAAGGTCCAGGCCGCTAAACCAATATCCATGGCGTCCAACTTGATCAACACGCCTTCAGCCGGCGCCACCACGGTATGTGATTCCTTAGCTACCGGCAGTGCTGCGTCAGGATCGCCGCCCTGGGCCGAGATCATGGCACGCCAGCTGTCCATCGCCTGGCCATTTTTCAGTGCTTCACGCACATCGACGTCGTGGATTCCGGCACCGGCCAGCATTTCAACCGCGAGCGCCACGGTCAGCTCAACCACGTCTTCGGGACCGCCGCCGGCAAGGACTTCTACCGACTCTTCAACCTCAATGGCGTTGCCAGCGGTCAACCCCAGTGGGGTTTCCATGTTGGTCAGCAGGGCCACGGTGTTCACCCCGGCATCGGCGCCCAGGTTCACCATGGTTTCGGCCAGTTCCTTGGCCATGGCTTCATCCTTCATGAACGCGCCGGAACCGACCTTCACATCCAACACCAGGCTGCCGGTGCCTTCGGCGATCTTTTTGCTCATGATCGAGGAGGCAATTAGTGGGATAGCTTCCACCGTGGCGGTGACATCGCGCAGGGCGTAGAGCTTCTTGTCGGCAGGGGCCAACCCGGCGCCGGCGGCACAAATAACAGCACCGACGTTGGAGAGCTGGGAGAAGAGTTCTTCGTTGGCCAAATTGGCGCGCCAGCCTGGAATGGCTTCGAGCTTATCCAAGGTTCCGCCGGTGTGCCCTAGCCCGCGGCCAGAAAGTTGTGGCACGGCAACACCGAAGCTGGCCACCAGTGGGGCCAGCGGCAGGGTGATCTTATCCCCCACTCCTCCGGTGGAATGCTTGTCGGTTGTCGCTAGCTTTGTACCCGAGGCGTTGGTGAGCGTGGAGAAGTCCATGCGTTCACCGGAATTGATCATCGCGGTGGTCCAGCGGGAGATTTCGTTGCGGTTCATGCCCTGGAAGTAGATCGCCATATTCAGTGCGGACATTTGCTCTTCAGCAATGACCCCACGGGTATAGGCGTCGATAGTCCAGTCGATCATCTGATTGCTCAGCTCAGCACCATCACGCTTAGCACGAATCACTTCAACAGCACTGAATTGTTCGGTCGCCATCTTTGGCACCATCCGTTCTACTTTGAGCCGGTGAATACCAGCATTACACGTTGAGGTTTTGTGGCCCGAACGCATCAGGCAAAAGTTCGTCGATGCCCACGATGGCACGTGCGGTCTTGATTCGCAGGTCGGCTCCGCGGTGTTCAAAAAGTAATTGTCGGCAGCGTCCGCACGGGGTGATCAGTTCTAATTCCCCGTCCTCCAGCTGTCCGAAGCACACGAAGTACTCCAGGGTTCCGCCGCCGGTGGCGAAGAGCTGTCCGACCATCGAGCATTCTGCGCAGAGGGTGACGCCATAGGCGGCATTTTCGATATTGCAGCCGGAGATCATGCGGCCGTCGCTGGTCATCGCTGCAGAACCCACCCGATATTTTGAGTAGGGTGCATACGCCTGAGACAGCGCGGCCGCAGCCGCAGCTTCAAGCTGCGGCCACGGCGCGGTGTTGGTAGTCATCTGTACCGGTTATTCCTTCACATAGGGTTCGCCGGCAGCTGCTGGGCCACGAGAGCGGCCCACCAGTCCCGCCACGGCGAAGATGGTGACGAGGTAAGGCATCATGGCCATGAACTGGCTTGGTACCGGGGTGCCGATTATCGTGAGGATCACCTGCAGGTTATCGGCAAAGCCGAAGAGTAGAGCTGCCAGGAAGGCACCGATCGGGTTCCAGCGTCCAAAAATCACTGCAGCCAAGGCGATGAAGCCGCGACCACCGGAAATCTCCTTGGTGAAGGAGTCGATGGCGACCAGGGTGAAGAAGGAGCCACCGATACCTGCCACAATGCCGCCTAGGGTGACATTGAAGAAGCGGGTGCGGTTGACCTTGATGCCCAGGGTGTCAGCGGCCTTAGGGTGTTCACCCACGGCGCGCACGCGCAGGCCCCACTTGGTTTTGAACAGACCGAACCACACGATGAACACGGCCAGGTACATCAGGTAGCCGATCACCGACTGCTTGAACAGGATCGGACCGATCACTGGGATCGCCGAGAGCAGTGGAATATCGATCACCGGCAGGTGCACCGGCGAGTTGTACAGTTCAGGATCCTGCTGCATCACGGTGGTGAACAGGAACCCGGTGATGCCGGAGACCAGAACGTTGAGCACCACACCCACGATGATCTGGTTCACCACGTACTTGATGGAGAACAGTGCGAGGACCAGGGAGACCAGTGCACCGGCGATACCAGCGGCAATCAGGCCCAGGAACGCATTCTTGGTCAGCGAGGAGACCAAGGCTGCGGTGAACGCGCCACCGAGCAGCTGACCTTCGATGGCGATGTTGACCACGCCAGCTCGTTCACAGAGCACGCCTGAAAGCGAACCGAAAACCAGTGGGACAGCCAGGACCACGGCACCTGCCAGCAGGCTGGCCAGGGAGATGGTGCTGATGTCCGCGCCGGAGACCACCCAGATCAAGAAGGAGAGCACGAAGAGGATTGCGGCGATGGCCACTATCCAGGTCGCCATGAGCTGACCCTTGGCTCGCAGCATCCACGAGTAGGCGGCAATGCCCAAAAGCAGCACACCGATCACGATGTTGCTGGCTTTACCAGGGAAGACCAGTTCTGGAAGCGTAAACGCGTCTCCGGCGCTGTTGAGCTGGAAGTGTGCGCTTTCGCTGTTGCCCAGCAGGCCAAAGCACAAGAAGACGATGACGGCGATCACCGAAAGGATGATCGGGGTCTTCTTACTTGGCAATACGCTGATTGCCGGTTGCAAGGTGGAGGAGGTCACTTGGCACCTGCCTGGGTAGTTTCGAGCTGAGGAGTGCGCTTCTTCTTGCGGTTCATGCCGAAGATCGCCTTGACCAGTGGTGGAGCGGCGATGAACAGCACGATCAGCGACTGGACCACGGAGACAATGTCGATTGGGGTACCGGTGGTGATCTGCATGTTCACTGCACCGGCCTGGAATGCACCGAAGAGCAAGCCTGCGAAGAAGGTGCCCCACGGGGTGGAACGGCCCAACAGGGCCACGGTGATCGCGTCGAAGCCCAGGGAGCCAGCGATGCCGCTGGTCAGTACCTTCTCGGTACCGGCCACCTGGGCAACACCGGCGGCACCGGCCAAGGCACCAGCTAAGGCCATGGCGATGATGGTGCTTCGAGCCACGTTGATACCTGCAGTCTGTGCAGCATCGGGGTTATGTCCCACGGCACGGAATTCAAAACCTACGGTGGAACGCTTGAACATCCACGAAACGAGGATGACCAGCAACACGGCCATCACGAAGCCAAGGTGCAGTCGGGATCCGGGGATGGCTGGGAAGACTGCCGACGAGTCCAGAATCGGGGAAATCGGGTTGGTGCCACCTGGACGGCGGAAGGCTTCGGTGTTCATCAGGTAGTCGATGAAGTACACGGCTACATAGTTGAACATAATCGTCAAGATGACTTCGTGCGCCCCGGTTTTGGCCTTGAGCAAACCGACCAGACCACCCCAAATGGCGCCACCGATCAGACCGAAGACGATGACCAACAGCAGGTGCAGGCCCAGTGGCAGGTGCCAGGCGAAACCAACGTAGGCAGCCAGTACGGAACCGATGATGATCTGGCCCTGAGCACCAATGTTGAACAGGCCGGCACGGAAGGCTACGGCCACGCCGAGACCTGCACAGATCAGCGGGGTGGAAACCGTCAGGGTTTCAAGGAAGGGCTTAAAGCCTTGCGCCGAGTTGTAGATGGCGCCGTTGAACAGGGCCACATAGCTTTCGGTGGCTGCACGCCACAGCTCGGTCAGGAAGTCGGTAGGACGGGCAAAGAAGTACCCGGCGGTTTGCGCTACCTTTTCATCGGTGATGGCAATCAGCAAACCGCCGATGATCAGTGCCACGATCACGCCGAGGACCGAGATCAGGCCCGGACCTTGGGTGATTTGCTTGAGCAGGTCGTTGCCCGGTTTCTCGGAATCGGGAACAACCGGTGCTTTAGTCTCGCTCACTGGTCTTCTCCTTCCTGGTTCTCGCTGCGCTCGCCAGCCGGTGCTGCTTCCACGGGCTCATTATTTGACTTGGTAAATTCTGCTTGTTCTGCGGCTTCTTCAGCCGAGACGCCGGCCATCATCAACCCGAGGACTTCGCGTGAAGTATTGCCCGGGACGATGCCGTTGATCTTGCCCTTGTACAGCACGGCGATGCGGTCAGCCAGTTCCATGACCTCATCAAGTTCGGTGGAGACGATCATCACCGGGGTGCCCTTGTCGCGTTCGGCCACGATGCGGCGGTGCAGGAATTCGATGGAACCCACATCCACACCGCGGGTGGGCTGCGAGGCGATGAACAGCTTCAGATCGCGGGAGAGCTCGCGAGCCATCACGACCTTCTGCTGGTTACCACCGGAAAGGCTGGAGGCCGGGTTCAGCGGGTTATCGGTACGCACGTCAAAGTCTTTGATCTGCGTGGTGGCGTTCTTCTTGATCGCATCAAGGTTCATCGAGATGCCCTTGCCAAAAGGTGCCCGGTCATAAAGGTCCAGTACTAGGTTCTCTTCAATGGAGAATTCGGTGACCAATCCGTGGACTGAACGGTCTTCGGGAACAAAACCGACACCGGAGCGTAGGACCTGCTTGACGGATTTGCCAACCAGTTCTTGTCCGGCGAGCTTGACCGAGCCGCCGGTGACCGGTTGAGTCCCCAGGATGGCTTCGGTGAGTTCGGTTTGGCCGTTGCCCTGCACACCGGCCACTGCGAGGATCTCGCCTTCGTGGATGTCGAAGGTGACCGAGTCCAAGGTGGTGGTGCCTGCCGGGTTGACCACTGACAGGTCTTTGACCTGCAGCACTGCTTCACCTGGGGTGGCTGCAGCCTTGTTCAGGTTCAGTTCCACGGCACGGCCCACCATCAGGTTGGCTAGCTCGGTGGTGGATGATTCTGGGGAGACCGAGTCGATCACTTCACCGCGACGGATCACGGTGATGACATCGGAGACGGCACGAACTTCACGCAGTTTGTGTGAAATGAAAACGATGGAGGTGCCGTTGGCCTTGAGCTGGCGCATGATTTCGAGCAGCTCGTCGGTTTCTTGTGGGGTCAGCACCGCGGTGGGCTCATCAAGGATGAGGATCTTGGCCTCGCGTACCAAGGCCTTGATGATTTCTACACGCTGCTGCACACCGACAGGCAGGTCTTCAACCACGGCGTCCGGGTCAACATCAAAACCGTAGCGGTCAGAGATTTCGCGGATCTTCTTGCGGGTGACCTGCAGGTCCAGCATTCCGCCGGCCTTGGTGGTTTCGGCGCCGAGGGCAATGTTTTCTGCCACGGTGAATACCGGGACGAGCATGAAGTGCTGGTGCACCATGCCGATGCCGGCGGCCATGGCATCGCCAGGACCAGAGAACTCAACGGGGTTTCCATCAAGCAGGATTTCGCCCTCGGTCGGTTGGTATAGACCGTAGAGCACGTTCATAAGCGTGGATTTTCCAGCACCATTTTCGCCGAGCAGACAGTGAATCTGCGCGTCATCAACCATCAGGTCAATATTTTTATTGGCGTAGAAAGAACCGAAGGCTTTCGAGATTCCCCGTAGTTCGAGTTTCACGATTCCACCATCTTCATTGTTCGTTGTGCGAGGTAGTTTAGCCCGTGGGCCGCGTTGGGCTCTAGGCATTCATAAAGCGCGTCACCGACTCGCCGGGCAACGGCGAGCAGTGACGCGCTAAATGGTTGAGGTGTCAAAGCCTACTTAGGGCTTGCAGCCGATTCGACCTTCAGGTCACCGGAGATGATCTGGGCCTTGAGGGCTTCGATCTCCTTCTTGGTGTCCTCGCCGATGCTCGAATCGAAATCGTGGAATGGTGCCAGTGCGACACCTTCGTTTTCCAAGGTGCCGATGTATGGGGTGGCGTCGAATTTACCTTCGGCGTCAGCCTTGATGACATCTTCCACTGCGGTGTCCATGGTCTTCACGACCGAGGTCAGCATGTAGTCCTTGTAGTCAGGTGCGGTCAGGTAGCCATCGGAGTCAACCCAGATGAGCTTGGCCTTGTCGCCGCCCTTGTTGGCTTCAGCCACGGCAGCGCCAGCGCCCTTGCCCACTGGACCAGCGACAGGCATGATCACGTCTGCACCGGCAGAGATGAAGTTCTTGGTGATCTGCTTGCCCTTATCCTGCTTTTCGAAGTCGCCGGAGAAGGTACCGTTCTGCTTCTTCTTGTCCCAGCCCAGCAGCTTGACGTTCTCGCCCTTGTCTTCGTTGTACTTGGCAACGCCGTCAGCAAAGCCGTCCATGAAGATGGTCACGGTAGGGATCTGCATACCACCGAAGGTGGCTACGGTGCCGGTCTCGGAAGCAGCTGCTGCTGCGTAGCCTGCGAGGAAGGCAGCCTGAGCCGTGTCGTAAATGATTGGCTTGACGTTGTCGATGTTCTTTTCGTACTGCTTGTCGACGATAGCAAAGTGCGAATCTGGGTTCTTCGCTGCTGCATCTGCAGTAGCGTCGGCCAGTAGGAAGCCCACGGTGATGGTCAGGTTGCAGTTAGCGCCCATCATGCCTTGGAGGTTGGTGGTGAAGTCTGCGTTGGACTTCGATTCGGCCTGCTTGACCGTGATACCCAGATCCTTTTCGGCGTTCTTCAGGCCGCGGTAGGAAGATTCATTGAAGGACTGATCGTCGAATCCACCGGAGTCCGAAACGATGCAACCGATGTAGTCCGGGTATTGACCAGCTGAGCTGGACTCTTCCGGTGCTGCGCCACAGGCGCTCAAAGCCAATGCCGAGATGCCGAGCATGGCCGTAGCCACACCGGTCTTGCGCGATACGAAGCGCATCTATTCCTCCAAAAGTCGTGCGAGATCATGTGGGAGTTCAGACACCAGTCACCCTTTGTAAGGCATCTTTGCCTGGGCCTTACGCGGGCACACCTAAAGTCGTAGATTCCCCATCGTTTCCATAGCCTATCGGAGATACGTCACAGGTAAAGACGATAAAGATTACAAACAGATAACTAAGAGGCATCAAAACGGCAAGCGCTTAACGTCAATGCCCAAGTCACTCAAACAATTGAGAAAGTGTCAAAGACTAGTTAAAAAGTTTTGAGTTTACTGTGACCAACACGCTATTTCGTGCGATGTTCACCCACGGCTTGCATTGCAGCCGCTGTCATGATCCGTACGCCGATACCAATACAGGATTCATCAGGCATGTAATCCCCACGATGCAGATCGTATGTCTTTCCACCGGGAGTCCTCGTTCCCAGGCGCAACATCGCACCCGGGATCTTCTGGGTCATCCAGGCGAAATCTTCCCCACCCATGGACTGCGGGGTCAGCTCAATGGCGTCCGCACCGAATTCACGCCGGGCAGCATCTTCAATCAATGCCGTCTCAGCTGGGGCGTTCACCACCGGCGGGACACCCCGAGTGTGCTGGAGCTTAATTTCCACGCCATAGGGAGCGGCAATTTGGCGCACCGCGTTATCCAACAGTTCACCGGCTTCATACCAAATATCACCGTCAAGGCAGCGCATGGTTCCAGCCAGGTAGCCGGTGGCAGGGATGGCGTTCGGCGCGCTTCCGGCATGGATCTGACCCCACACCACAGAAACTGCAGAACGTACGTCGACCTTGCGTCCGAGTACCGCAGGAACCTGGGTGGCGATCTGACTCATCGCAAAAACGATGTCTTCGGTCAGGTGTGGGCGCGAGGTGTGCCCGCCTCGCCCATTAACCTCAATGCGGATGGTGTCGCTGGCAGAGGTGATAGCTCCGATACGGGTACCGATATGTCCCGCGTCGATTCGCGGATCACAGTGCAGGGCCAGGACACGGGGTACTTCATCGAGCAGTCCCTGCTCAATCACCGACAGTGCACCGCCGGGTAGTTTTTCCTCGGCAGGCTGGAAGATCACTCGCACCCGCCCAGCAAGCAGGCCCGCCTCATTGAGGTTATTCAGGGCCAGGGCGACACCGAGCATCACGGTGGTGTGAATGTCGTGGCCGCAGGCATGCGCCACTCCCTCGACCAAGGAGCTGTACTCTAAATCGGTTTCTTCTAAGACCGGTAGCGCATCAATATCGGCACGGAAGCCAATACGGATTGGGCCCTGGCCAATGTCAACAAAGGCTCCGGTATCGCTCATCTTCTGCGGTGAGAGGCCAGCGGCCTGCAGGGTTTTCATGATGCGTTGAGTTGTTTGGTGTTCCGCAAAGGACAGTTCTGGGTTCCGGTGCAGCTCACGCCGAAAGTCGATCAGCTGATCGATTAACGGCTCGGTGAAGGCGCTGACGGAGGCAACATTGTCATAATCATTCACGGTGGACACCTTTCGAAGATACTCGTCTATGCGCTACAGATGACAGTTCTTCGTAATGTTTGGCTTCAGCGCGAAACAGTTGACCCAAGACAAAGATGGTGGCCACCGGCTTCCCGATGACCACCACCATTGTTTTGATCCCTAGTTTTCGCGGATCAGTTCAGCACAACGCTCACCAATCATCATCACGGTGATGTTTGGATTCACGGTGACCAGTTCTGGCATCACCGAAGCATCGGCAACACGCAAACCGCTAACACCCTTGACCCGCAGTTCTGGGTCCAAGGGGCTGAGCTCATCATCGACGGCACCCATGCGCACGGTGCCTGCTGGGTGGTACACGGTGTTGTGTGTGCGCTTGATGTAGTCGAAGATTTCCTCATCGCTCTGGGTCGCCTGCCCCGGGAACTGCTCTTCCCCGGCCCACTCCCCCAACGAGGACTGCGAAACAATTTCGCGGGCCTTGCGAATACCGGCAATCATCACGCGGGCATCATGGCCCTCGGCATCAGTGAAGTAGCGTGGGTCAACCTTGGGCTTGTCACGGAAGTCGCAGCTACGCAAACGCACGGTACCCCGGGACTTGGCATGGGTGACATTCGGGGTGAGGCAGAAAGTGTTTTCACCCGTTGGGTAGCCCTGACGCAGGGTGTGCATATCAAAAGGCACCGAACCGTAGTGCATCATCAGATCTGGACGGTCCAAGCCTTCTTCGGTCGGGGTGAAGATCCCGATTTCCCACCACTGGGTGGAAGTTTCAGGCATCGGCTTCTTCGCCTCCCACTGGATCACCGCTTCTGGGTGATCCTGCAGGTGCTCGCCCACACCAGGAGCGTCAACCAGCACCTGGACACCGACCGATTCGAGGTGCTCTGCTGGGCCAATACCCGAAAGCATCAGCAGCTTCGGCGAGTCAATCGCACCGGCACTGACCACCACTTCGCGTCGAGCGTTCAGGGTCTTGGTGCGCCCGAAGGCACCCTCAACCACGTCAACACCGGTGCAGCGCTTGTCCTGATCGAAGTTCAGCTTTCGCGCCTGCAACCCGGTGAGCAAGGTGAAGTTCTCACGCTCAAGGATCGGGTGGATGTAGGAGACCGACGAGGAAGAACGCACGCCATCGGCGCGGCGGTTGATCTGGAAGAAGTTCGCCCCGTTGATCACCGTCTGGTTGTTGTTGAACTTGGCGCGCGGAATGCCCGCTTCTTCACAAGCGTCCAGCAGTGCAACACCGCAAGGATCATTCGCCGGAACATTCATCAGCTTCACCGGGCCACTATCGCCGTGGTGTGGCGCGTCCGGGCCGGCATCTTCGTTGTTTTCCAGCTTCTTGTACAGGCGGTAGGCGGTCTCGGCGTTCCAGCCGGTGGCACCAAACTTTGATTCCCACTCGTTGAGGTCTTCACGAGGAGCCCAGAACGCAATGCACGAGTTGTGGCTCGAGCAGCCGCCCATCACCTTGGCGCGTGCGTGGCGCATGAAGGAGTTGCCGTTTTCCTGCTCTTCAATCGGGTAGTCCCAATCCAGGCCAGATTCCAGCAGCTCCATCCAGCGCTCCAGCTGGAGCACCTCATCATAGTCGCGGTCATCGGGACCGGCCTCCACGAGGGCAACCTGTACCGAAGGATCTTCACTCAGTCGTGCAGCTACTGCAGCTCCGGCGGAACCGCCGCCGATAACGATGTAGTCGAATTCCTGCATTGTTTTCTCTCCTTACTTGAACCAGCCGGTGACCTGTGGGTCCAGGTTTTGGTAGATATGCTTTGCTTCTTGGTACTCGCCCAGGCCCGTCGGGCCGAGCTCGCGGCCCACACCTGACTGGCCGAAGCCACCCCATTCGGCCTGTGGCAGGTATGGGTGGAAGTCGTTGATCCAGATGGTGCCGTGGCGAAGTCGTCCGGCAACACGCTGGGTCTTGGACGCATCCTGGCTCCAGACCGCACCGGCCAAGCCGTAGTCGGTATCGTTGGCGATCGCGACCGCTTCGTCCTCGGTGCTGAAGGTTTCTACGGTCACCACAGGGCCGAAGGCTTCATCAACGACGACCGACATGCCGCGGGAGACCTGATCCAGCACGGTTGGCAGGTAGAAGCTGCCCTTCTCTAGTCCTGCGCCGTCTTCTGCGGTAGCGCGGCGGCCACCGCAACGCACGCGCGCGCCCTCGGCGATCCCGGCCTGGACATAAGCGTCAACCTTGGCCAGGTGGTCCTCGGAAATCAGTGCACCGGTTTCGGCATTCTCATCAAAGGGGCCACCGATAACGATGTTCTGCGTGCGACGCACCAACTCGTCAACGAACTTTTCGGCGATCGATTCTTCAACCACCAGTCGGGCGCCGGCCGAGCAGACCTGACCGGAGTGTACGAAGGCCGCGTTCAGCGCATTGTCCACGGCAGCGTCAAAGTCAGCATCGGCAAAGATGACGTTCGGGTTCTTGCCACCCAATTCCAGTGCCACCTTCTTCACGGTGCCCGCAGCCGCAGCCGCGACCTTGCGCCCGGTGACCAGTCCGCCGGTGAAGGAGACCAGGTCCACGTCGCGGTGTTCGCTCAGGATGGCGCCGGCTTCGGCACCGGTACCGGTGACCAGGTTTGCTACACCGGCTGGCAGTCCCAGCTCAGCAAGGATTTCCATGGTCAAAATGGAGGTGGAGGGGCTCAGCTCGGCAGGCTTGAGCACGAAGGAGCAACCAGCTGCCAGCGCAGGAGCAATCTTCCATGCTGCTTGCAGTAGTGGGTAGTTCCATGGGGTGATCATCGCGGCCACACCCACCGGTTCGTAACTGATGCGGCTGAGCACATTGATATCCCCGGCATCCACCAGGCGGCCCATGTCCTGGCCGGCCAGCTTGCCGAAGTAGCGGAAGCAGGCGGCGATATCGTCCATGTCGATTTCGGATTCCACCAGGCGCTTGCCGGTGTCCAGGGTTTCGGCCAGTGCGAACTCGGCCTTGCGCTCGATGAGGCGATCGGCCACCTTCAGCAAGAAGTCTCCGCGTTCACCGGCGGGTACCTGCGACCATACGCCGGAGTCAAAGCTCTGGCGTGCTGCGGCGATGGCGCGCTCGGAGTCTGCCTGGCCGGCTTCGGAGACCTTGGCGACCTCTACGCCGTTAGCTGGGCATTTGATGGTGCGGGTGGCACCGCTGCTGGCTGCTTCAAAGACGCCGTTGATAAAGAGCGTTTCCCCGCTGTGTAGGCGTGGATTTTGATTGCTTGGAAAACTCATGCTTCCTCTTCTTTCGGGGTCGGTTCAAAATCTGATTCCCATTGGGTTTTGAAGGCGCCGTCCGAGTTGATCTGGCTCGGTGCAGCGGCTTCGGTCTGGGCTTCGAGGAACACCAGGTGCGCTTCGTACTGGTCCAGTACGTCGCCAATCAGTTGTTCCTTGGTCAGTCCCATCAGGTCGTAGCCGTGGCTGCCCTCCTGTGAGAAAACTTCAATGCGGAAGTAGTCATCGGCGCCGGCGGAGACTCGGGCGAAACTTGGTACCTGCAATTGCACCGGATAGATCTGGTACTTGAAGGGACGTTCCGCGCCGTTGGCCACCACCAGGTCCAGCGAATTCATTTCTAGGTGCTCAACCGGAGCAATATCCAGGTTGACCTCAGCACCACGCACGGTGAATTCTTCGCTGACTTCTTGCAGGGCCGGCAAAGCGACTTCCGCGAGGAATTTCTTGGCCGAGCGTCGTCCCGGGTAGGTCATGGCACGAGTCATGCGCTGCTTCCAATTGCGCCGATCCGAGTTGGTGCCCATACGGCTGGTGAGCACCTTGTGCATGTTGTTCTGATAGCTATCTGCCAGGGCCCCTTCCATGCGCAGGGATTTGAACAGTCCCAACATGATCAGCACCAGCACGAAGGAGAATGGCAGCCCCATGATGACGGTGGCTCCCTGCAAGGTCGGCACCCCGTCGACGAAGAGCATGCCCAGGGTCAGCAGGCCGGTGGCCAGCGACCAGAACAGTCGTACCGGCTTGGAGCCGTCGGCCTGCGCGTCCTTCAGGTGCGAGGTGAAGTTGGCCATGACCAACGCGCCCGAGTCGGCACTGGTGACGTAGAACAGCAATCCGGTGAAGGTGGCGATCGCCGCGGTGATCGGCGCTCCGGGCATCTGCTCCAGCAGCGAGTAGAAGGCGCGCTCCGGGGTGTTCATGGCCACCTCGCCAAAGGCGGCATTGCCCGAACGGACCAGCTCCAGCGCGCTGTTGCCGAAGATCGAGATCCACAGCAGGATGAAGGCGAAGGGAACCACCAGCACGGCAACAACAAACTGGCGGATGGTGCGGCCGCGGGAAATGCGGGCCAGGAACAGGCCAACAAATGGCGCCCAGGCGATCCACCAGGCCCAGAAGAACAGCGTCCAGCCATTCAGCCATTCATCGGGGCGCTCATAGGCGAAGGTATCCAGCGCCATGGAGGGGAACATCGAGATGCTGTCGCCGATGTTGTTCACGATGCCGTCGAACAGGTAGGCGGTGGAGCCAACGATCAGCACAAAGAGCATCAACGCGATGCATAGCACCACGTTCAGTTCGGAGAGTCGGCGGATGCCCTTCTCCACGCCGGTAAGCACCGAAACGGTCGCCATGATCACGGCGATGACGATCAGGATGATCTGCCAGGAACGGTTTTCGGGGATGCCGAACATGAAGTTCAGCCCGTAGTTCAGCTGTGCGACGCCGATGCCCAGTGAGGTGGCAATGCCAAAGATGGTGCCGAGCATGGCGGCAATGTCGACGGTGTGCCCGATCCATCCTTCGGTGCGCTTGCCCAGGATCGGGTAGAGGGCCGAGCGGATGGACAGTGGCAGGTTGTGCCGGTAGGCGAAGTAGCCCAGTGCCAAGCCGATCAGTGCGTAGAGTCCCCAGCCGAGCAGGCCGTAGTGAAAGAGCGTCCACGCCATGGCTTGGCGGGCGGCTTGTACCGTGGATCCTTCGATCGCTGGTGGTGCTAGGTACTGGGTGACCGGTTCGGAGACCGAGAAGAACATCAGGTCGATGCCGATACCGGCGGCGAAGAGCATGGCCGCCCAGGTGAACATGTTGAAGGTGGGCCGCGAGTGATCCGGGCCTAGTCGGGTTTTGCCGACTTTAGAAACTGCGATCCCGACCACGAAGATCAGGACCGTCACGACGATCAGCGTGTAGTACCAGCCAAAGTTTTTGCCGATCCAGGTCACGGTGCTGGTGATGACCGTGCTGGCCGATTCGCGATCGATCATCGCCCATAGAGCAATGGCCAGCACTAATAGTGCTGAACCATAAAATACGACTCTGTTGATTCGGGTTTTTTCATTGCCCGGTGGGGCTCCAGGTAGCCCGGGCGGTGAGCTGTTCTCTGTCTGTTTACTATTGGTCTCGATATTTTCGGGTACGGATGATCCGGAACCCATCTTGGCCGTAGTCATATCCTCCAACATATCAAGCTCTTTCAGCGCGTGTCCTGCCTGCGAGAAAACTTCGCGTTATTTACCCTTAAGGACAAACAAATAAATATGACTTAAAGTGCTTGTCAAGCGCTGATTAGGTGAATTGGCAATTAAACTTTCACGAACAGATCACAAAAGGAAAAGCCGAGACACGCCACTGATCCCAGTGGTGCATCTCGGCTCTTACCGAAGTTATTTGTGCCTTAGAGCACTTCCGTTGCTCCGTCGGCTTTCAGTGCTTCAACGGTCTGCTTGACCTTCTGCGCGTGCTCTTTGGTGGTCACCAATAGCGCGTCAGCGGTATCAACGACCACTACGTCTTCGATCCCTACCAGGGCGATCACGCGCGGGCGATCCGAGTAGACCACACCGGTGGCGTTATCCGCGTAAACGCGCACTTCCTTATCCCCGAGGTTGATGATCCCTTCCTCGGCACTTGCCTTGTTCAGGCGGCCAATCGCTGCAAAGTCTCCCACGTCATCCCAGTTGAATACGCCAGGAATCACTGCCACGTCGCCGGCTTCGGCGGCAGGTTCGGCCACCGCATAGTCAATGGCGATCTTTGGCAGACCTGGCCAGATCTCACGCATCACATGATCACGGTTTTCACTCTCCCAGGCGTCGGCGATCTTCATCAACCCGGCATGAAGTTCTGGCTCATTGGCTTCAAGATGCTGCAGCATCAGGCTGACCGGGGCGACAAACATGCCGGCATTCCAGAAGAAACCACCGGAGGCTAGGTATTTGCGGGCCGTATCCTCATCGGGCTTTTCCACGAACTCCACCACGCCACGTGCGGTCGGCGCATTGGGCACGGCCAGTGGTTCACCGGTGCGAATGTAGCCGAACCCGGTTGATGGGTGGGTGGGGTGAATTCCGATGGTCACAATCTTGCCGGTGGCGGCGGTGTGAATTGCCTCACTTAAGGCAGCTTGGAAGACCTCGACCGGTTCGATCACCTGGTCGGCAGCAAAAGAACCCATGATGATATTTGGGTCACGGCGGTAGAGGATGGCAGCAGCCAACCCGATGGCGGCGGCCGAGTCTCGCGGCTCGGGTTCGAGTACCAAGTCCTCATCGCACAGCTCAGGAAGCTGGCTGACCACCGCACCGCGGTGCGCCCGACCAGTGACGACCATAATCCGTTCGCCGGCCAAAGGCACTAGTCGATCGTAGGTTGCACGGATCAGGGTTGAGCCCGACCCGGTGAGATCGTGCAAAAACTTAGGAGCGGAGGCCCGGGAGAGGGGCCACAATCGGGTACCGACGCCTCCGGCGGGGATCACGCCGTGGAATCTGGATAATAGGTCTGCATTCACGCATTCCAGACTAATTCATTCGGTGGATAATCCGGTTCACCGACATTTGCCAAAACACTTAAATACGAAAAGCATGTATGAGGTATTGCGGGCGGGAATTCAGCCTTTTAGCGCATTTTCATGGCTATTCGGTGAACATGCTCACAGGAACTCGACACGAAATAGATTGGAGCGCATCAAGTGGTTTAGACTCGCACAAGGAACGCTCGCACAAGTGCGTCAAATCTCATTGTGTGCAATATACACATGCGCCGTTGCGAGCCTTGGAGGTTTAGTTCAGTGTCGAAGACTTCGTCAGGCACCCTATACCGCGGCCATGAAGGCATGTGGTCCTGGGTGGGACACCGAGTCACCGGTGTCGTTATTTTTCTCTATCTACTGGTTCACGTGCTGGACACGGCGATGGTCCGCGTTGACGCCAACGCTTACGACGCAATCATCAGCACCTATCAGACCCCGTGGATGGCTTTGGGTGAAACCGGTCTGGTTGCAGCAATCCTCTTCCACGCATTCAATGGTCTGCGTTTGATCCTGGTTGACTTCTGGAAGCAGGGCACCAAGTACCAGCGCCAGATGCTCTGGGGCGTTCTGATCCTCTGGGTTATCGTCTTCGCAGGCTTCGCAATCCGCCACTTGTCGATCGCATTTGGGAGCCACTAAGCCATGAGCGTTACTATTCCTGCTCCGCGCAGCCAGCGCATTGACCCTAAGTACAAGCGTGGACCAAAGTCCCGTGGCAGCTTCGAAATGCTGGCATGGCTGTTCATGCGCCTCTCCGGTGTTGTACTGATCGTATTGATCTTCGGCCACCTCTTCGCAAACCTCATGGTCGGAGAAGGCATCTCCGGTATCGGCTTCGGCTTCGTCGCCGGCAAGTGGGCCTCCCCTATATGGCAGTTCTGGGACCTCGCTATGCTGTGGCTGGCCATGCTGCACGGGACCAACGGTGTGCGCACCATCATCAACGACTACGCAGAAAAGCACGCCACCCGTGCATGGCTCAAGGGCATTCTGTACGTCGCAACGATCTTCATCATCGTGCTCGGTTCCCTGGTGATCTTCACCTTCGATCCTTGCGTAGCTGGTAGCCAGCTGCAGCAGTGCTTGTGAAACTCCCCTAGTTTCAGCCGATAGCCACATAGATTTTTAGAAAAGAGAGCATCAAGAATGCAGGTACACAAGTACGACGTAGTCATCGTCGGTGCCGGTGGTGCAGGTATGCGTGCAGCGATCGAATCCGGTCAGCGCGCACGCACCGCAGTACTAACCAAGCTTTACCCAACCCGCTCGCACACCGGTGCAGCCCAGGGCGGCATGTGTGCAGCACTTGCCAACGTCGAAGAAGACAACTGGGAATGGCACACCTTCGACACCATCAAGGGTGGCGACTACCTGGTTGACCAGGACGCAGCAGAAGTTATGGCTAAGGAAGCCATCGACGCCGTGCTGGACCTGGAAAAGATGGGTCTGCCGTTCAACCGCACCCCAGAGGGCAAGATTGACCAGCGTCGTTTCGGTGGCCACACCCGCGACCACGGCAAAGCCGCAGTACGTCGCGCCTGCTACGCAGCAGACCGCACCGGCCACATGATTCTGCAGACCCTGTACCAAAACTGCGTCAAGCACAACGTTGAGTTCTACAACGAGTACTACGTGCTGGATTTGCTGATGGTCGAAGAAGAAGCTTTCCGCGAAGACGGAACCGCGTACAAGCAGAAGCGCGTTGCTGGCGTCGTCTCCTACGACCTGGCCACCGGCGAACTGCACGTCTTCCAGGCCAAGTCCGTGGTCTTCGCCTCCGGCGGTGCCGGCAAGGTCTTCAAGACCACTTCGAATGCACACACCCTGACCGGCGACGGCATGTCCATTGCCTTCCGCACCGGTCTTCCACTGGAAGACATGGAGTTCTTCCAGTTCCACCCAACGGGCCTTGCAGGCCTGGGCATCCTTCTGACCGAGGGTGCACGTGGTGAAGGCGCGATCCTGCGTAACTCGGATGGTGAGCGCTTCATGGAGCGATACGCTCCAACCATTAAGGACTTGGCACCTCGTGACATCGTGGCTCGCGCCATGGCCAATGAAGTGCGTGAAGGCCGCGGTTGCGGTCCTAACAAGGACTACGTGCTGCTGGATCTGACCCACCTGGAACCAGAGCACATCGAATCCAAGCTGCCTGACATCACCGAATTCGCCCGCACCTACCTGGGTGTGGAACCATTCACCGATCCAGTGCCTGTGTACCCTACCGCGCACTACGCCATGGGTGGTGTTCCAACGAACATCAACACCGAGGTACTGCAGGACAACGACACCGTCGTTCCAGGCCTCTTTGCTGCAGGTGAAGTTGCCTGCGTTTCGGTGCACGGTTCGAACCGTCTGGGCACCAACTCGCTGCTGGACATCAACGTCTTCGGTAAGCGCGCCGGTGTGGCTGCAGCTGAGTACTCCAAGACCGCCGACTTCGTCGAGCTGCCAGAGAACCCAGAAGCATTTGTCACCGCACAGATCGAGGGCGTGCTCTCCGGTACCGGCACCGAGCGTGTGGCCGATCTGCGTGCGACCCTGCAGGAAACCATGGACGCCAACGTCCAGGTATTCCGCGACGAGCGTTCGCTGAAGGAAGCACGCGACGTGATCGAAGATCTGCGCCGCCGCTACAAGAACATCAGCGTCCAGGACAAGGGCAAGCGCTTCAACCTGGATCTGCTCGAAGCCATCGAGCTGGGCTTCCTGCTCGACTTGGCCGAGGTCATCACCGTTGCAGCTCTGCACCGCAAGGAATCCCGCGGCGGCCACTACCGCGAAGACTTCCCGAACCGCGACGACGAGAACTTCATGAAGCATTCGATGTCCTACCGTGACGCTGAAGCTGTCACCGAGGACATCAAGGGCATCCGCATGGAGACCAAGCCAGTGGTCTTTACCCGTTACCAGCCAATGGAGCGTAAGTACTAATGAGCACCGAACTGCCAGAACCAGCATCAAAGATCGAGCTGAAGCCAGGTGTTGGTGGCGGCGGAGAAATCCCAAGCTTCGACATCACCCTGCGCGTTCGCCGCTACCTGCCTGAGACTACCGCGGACGCTTATTGGGAAGACTTCAAGCTGACCATGTACGGCACCGACCGCGTGCTCGACGCCCTGCACAAGGTCAAGTGGGACCACGACGGCACGCTGTCCTTCCGCCGCTCCTGCGCGCACGGCGTGTGCGGCTCGGATGCAATGCGCATCAACGGCCGCAACCGACTGGCCTGCAAGACCCTGCTCAAGGACCTGGACACCTCCAAGCCGATCACCGTTGAAGCCATCAAGGGCCTGCCCCTTGAAAAGGACCTCATCGTCGACATGGAACCGTTCTTCCAGTCCTACCGCGAGATCATGCCATTCCTGATCTCCAAGGGCCACGAGCCAACCAAGGAACGCTACCAGTCCGCCGAGGACCGCGAGCGCTTCGACGACACCACCAAGTGCATCCTGTGCGCCGCGTGCACCAGCTCTTGCCCAGTGTTCTGGACCGATGGCCAGTACTTCGGCCCGGCCGCGATCGTGAACGCACACCGCTTCATCTTCGACTCCCGCGATGATGCCGGCGATATGCGTCTGGAGATCCTGAACGACAAGGAAGGCGTGTGGCGCTGCCGCACCACCTTCAACTGCTCCGAAGCATGCCCACGCGGCATCCAGGTGACCAAGGCCATCGCCGAGGTCAAGCAGGCAATCCTCTCGCGCACCATCTAAGTACGCGAGCACAAGCCCGGACCAATCCTGTGAGTTTGATCCGGGCTTTTTGCATGCCTTTAGTTCTTTCGCCACTCGTGGCACGATGGGTACTGCCAGCCCTTGTCCTGTGAGCTAAGGAGTACTAATGGTCAGTAATCAACCAGATTCAACTACTCAAGCGGGAATTCCTGCGTCAAGCGACCGCAACTCCCTCACCGTGGGTGCCAACGGTCCCATCGTTTTACACGATCACCACCTGATTGAGACCCTGCAACACTTCAACCGCATGAACGTTCCTGAACGTCGGCCCCATGCGAAGGGCGCCGGCGCCTTTGGCGAGTTCGAAACCACCGAAGACGTTTCGCAATACACCAAGGCCGCGCTGTTCCAGCCCGGGGTGAAAACCGAAACGCTGCTGCGCTTCTCCACCGTCGCCGGCGAGCTCGGCTCCCCCGACACCTGGCGCGATGTGCGCGGCTTCGCGCTGAAGTTCTACACCACCGAAGGCAATTTCGACCTGGTCGGCAACAACACCCCGGTGTTCTTCGTGCGCGACCCGATGAAGTTCCCGCACTTCATCCGCTCGCAGAAGCGGCTGCCCGATTCCGGGCTGCGCGACGGCACCATGCAGTGGGACTTCTGGACGCAGAACCCTGAATCCGCCCACCAGGTCACCTACATCATGGGCCAGCGCGGCCTGCCCAAGACCTGGCGGGAGATGAACGGCTACGGCTCGCACACCTACATGTGGGTCAACGCGGCCGACGAGAAATTCTGGGTGAAGTACCACTTCCTGAACAAGCAGTCCGAGAAGTTCGAGACCATGCGCGGCGCGCAGGCCGAGGAGCTGGCCGGGGCCGATGCCGACTTCCACCGCCGCGATTTGTTCGAGGCGATCAAGGCCGGCAACTTCCCGCAGTGGGACCTGTACGTGCAGGTCATGCCCTACGAGGAGGCGAAGACCTACCGCTTCAACCCCTTCGATCTGACCAAGGTCTGGTCCAAGAAGGACTATCCGCGCATCAAGGTCGGCACCCTGACGCTGAATAAGAACCCGGAGAACTTCTTCGCGCAGATCGAACAGGCGGCATTCTCGCCGGGGAACATGGTTCCGGGCATGGGGATGAGCCCGGACAAGATGCTGCTGGGCCGCAACTTCGCCTACGCGGACGCCCAGCGCTACCGCATCGGCACCAACTTCCAGCAGCTGCCGGTGAACAAGCCCAAGTGCCCGGTGCACTCGTACAACTTCGAGGGCAACATGACCTACGAGCACACCGGCGATCGCAGCGTCTACGCGCCGAACTCTTTCGGTGACTCGTGGAGCGATGAAACCGGGCCGGCGGAGAATTCCTTCGAGTCCGACGGCGAGCTGGTCCGCGAGGCCTACACGCTGCGCAAGGACGACGGGGACTTCGTCCAGCCCGGCATCCTGGTCCGCGAGGTGATGGACGATGCCCAGCGCGCAGAGCTAGTCGAAACCGTCACCGGGGCGCTGGACGGGGTCATCGAACCAGTGCTGTCCAACGCGATCGAGTACTGGAAGAACATCGATGCGGATACCGGAGCGAAGATCGAAGCTAACGTGCGCTCCAAATAGCGCGCATGAAAAACGCCAGCCACTTGTGCGGGTTCTAGCGGTCGTCGCAGCTTCTGATTGTTCAGGGTGTTGCAACGACCGCTAGAACCCGCCAGGGCAGTCCCCGCTTTGTTTAACTATGAGGAATTTAGACCTAAGATTCCTGGCAATACGCGCCATATGCTTTGTTTGCTACCTTGGGAGCGTCTTTGTCTAACTTCAAGTTGCAGTCGATAATCCCTAAATCAGAATCAGTCCAAGTAGAAAAGCTCAACTGATACCAATTGTCCTGATCATTCTGACACTGAACTCTGAATTCATAAGTCAGAGGCGTCGCTGCGTAGTATCCAAGAAACCCAGGGGACTGATCAGAGTTCTCGAGCATGCTTTCAATGCTCTCGGCAAAGGGGAAAGACTGCGCCTTGACGGGATCCGGCGAGACCTCATCGACAGCTTTCAGCACTTCGTCCCGGTTATCCCACTCGGGCTGCGGATCCCATTGGATGGATGAGGCAACCTTCTTGTCAAGCAAAGTTTTACTCATATCCTGATCGTAGAACTTGTCGACTCGAATGAATTCCGGCTTTCCTATGGACTCACCGTCACTGATCACATACGGACGATCGCATGAAGCGACAGTGGCTAATCTAGGCTCCGCAGTCTCCCCGCTTTGAGAATTCCCCTGGTTCGTGCATGAAGTAATCACCAGAACTAGGCCAAGAGCAAATGCTGCGAGGGCATTTCGCTTCATCTAGTTACTCCTTGTTCTAGCAGGACCTAGACTTAGCTAATCCTGCGAGCGATCCTGATGGCTGCGATAGATCGCATTGCACTGCAGCGGTTTCACGGATGGTATGGGATTTACCGGTTCCACTGGCTTTAACAACAACCCCCGAGTTCCCAGAAGCGCAATAGTTCTTCTTCCACTTACCAGTGACTTGAGTATTGCCAGCTGCTACGACGAGGTACTTCTTTGGCTTGGTCGTGGCAGATATCGAGAGGGTACTTCCACTAGTTTTGGATCCTGAAGCTGCCAAATCTAGGCGGGTATTGGATTCAAGTTTGGCGGCAACTGCTATTAAATCAACAGTTGCTCCTGTGGATGCTCCTACAGAATAAGTCAGTCCGGCGGTCAAGGTTAGTTGCTTCTTGGAAGAGTATGTTGCCTTTGCATTGCTGATCGTACCATTGTAGTACTTACTGGCATGAGTTACTTTCTTGACTTTTGATATGTTGGTGACAGTGTAGTAACTCCCCGCGAAACCACCGCTGCTAATTGCGGCCGGAGTACCTACTATCTCTCCTGAAATCAGCTCATCACCGGATGCGAGAGCTGGCGGTGCCACCATTGCGGCTCCCGATGCCAAACTGACAACACTTGTAAATGCGGCGATCCGCCGCTTGCTTTTCTTCACACTTCCCCTCGGAATGATGCGAGTGATTCATCAAGTCAGCCTGATAATTTTGAGTGTCGTCTATGCCTCGCTAGCATATGATCTGACCTACACGTGTAGCCTATTCCGTTCCTCTTGCAAATTATTCCGATTTTTCGAAAAACCAGTGTTTCGTTATCAATTTGTTGCAAATGATGAAATAGGTTGTTCTTGAGAAGTAGCGACTTTATGCGGTTTTTAGGAAGACTTCTCGAATTTATCCTGCAATAGGCGTAACGCTCGTTGAATCGTAGAAGTGCCAGCCCGTAGAATCTTGGCAATTTGTGGATAGCTCTTGCTTTCGAGTCGTTAGCTCTCCGCTGTCTCTACGTGCTCAGTTGTCATGATAGTTGTACGGCCGCCTAATTTCCCTTGGGCGCGTGTTCCTATTCCCTGCGGGTGTTCTTGCGGATTGTAGAGACGCGCAATTGCGCCAAGACAGCCATGATTCCTATGATAGCTTCGACCATCGGCGTGCTCGCGTCATGTCTAAGAATGGCTCTAGGACTCTATGAAGCTTGAAGTCCCGATCCCGGCTCGCTGATCATATCGATGGCCGTTCGCTCAGTTCCAGCTAACCGGTCCAGCGAGCGCACTCACCATCGTCGCAAGACTCTAGGCTTCCACGCGATCAGGGCATCGATCACAGTCACGAAACTCAATGAGCCTGATAGAAGTGCACTCGCCTATCAACAAGAAAGCGCCGCCCTTTAAGGACGACGCTTTAGTGCAAAATTTAGGACTGCAGGGAGATCCTCTCGCTGAAGTTCCACTGTCCGCTGCGCGTATCAAAAAGCTCGATGCTTTCCACCTCGAAGGTGATCTGCACATCCTTCAAATCTGCTTGAGCCGCGTCCAGCTGCGCAGCCGGCACGTTCTGCGCAATGGTCAGGTGCGGATGATAGGCGAACTCCGACTCGTGGCGCAGGGCATCGGAGAGTAGCTCACGGTGCAATTTCCAGCATTCTTCCGCACCAGAGAGCAAGGGAAGGTAAACGACCTCGCTAGCCGGGCGGAAGGTGCGGGCCGCCCCCAATTGGACGGTAAAGCAGTGAGTACTGCCCGCCACCTGACGCACCTGCGCGGCCGCCTTCTCCCAAGAATGCAGGTAGGACCCGGATACCAGGGTGATATGCGGGGCGATTGGCGCGGTGGACTCTCCCCCGTATTCCTCGCGCCACGCGCGCAGCGTCTCCCGGTGCGGCACCGGCACCGGGATCACCACCCCCAAGGTGAAGCGGGATTCGATGCTCATACTAGACACCCAGCGGCGGCAGGAAGCCGACCTTCTGGTAGACATCGGAGACAGTCTTGGAAGCGACTTCGCGGGCCTTGGCGGCACCGGCCAGCAGCAACCGGTCCAGCTCCGCCGGATCATCGAGCAGTTCCAGGGTGCGGGTGCGGATCGGGGCCAGGCGCTCCACGACGGCGTCGGCGACGGCCACCTTCAGGTGGCCGTACATCTTGCCCTCGAACTCTTCGACCAGCTGGGGCACATGCTTGCCGGTCACGGCGGCCAGGATGTCCAGCAGGTTGGAGACCCCTGGCTTCTCGGCTTTGTCGTAGGCCACCACGGAGCCGGCATCGGTCACCGCGGACTTGATGCGCTTGGCGATCAGCTTCGGCTCGTCGAGCACGTTGATCAGGCCCGCCGGGGACTCGGCGGACTTGGACATCTTCGAGGTCGGGTTCTGCAGGTCGTAGATGCGTGCGCCCTCCTTCGGGATGAACGCCTCCGGCACAGTGAAGGTCTCGCCGAAGCGGTGGTTGAAGCGCTTGGCCAGATCGCGGGCCAGCTCCACGTGCTGGCGCTGGTCATCGCCCACCGGAACGCCCTGCGGCTGGTAGAGCAAGATGTCGGCGGCCATCAGGATCGGGTAGGTGAACAGGCCCACGCTGGCGGCATCCGCGCCGCCCTTGGAGGACTTGTCCTTGAACTGGGTCATGCGGCTGGCTTCGCCGAAGCCGGTGATGCAGTTCAGCACCCAGGCCAGCTGGGCATGCTCGGGCACCTGCGACTGGACGAACAGGGTGGACTTCTCCAGATCGATGCCGCCGGCGATGAACTGCGCGGCGGTCTTGCGGGTGCGGGCGCGCAGCTCGGCCGGATCCTGGGTCACGGTGATCGCGTGCATGTCCGGGATGAAGAAGAAGGCGTCGTGGTCGTCTTGGGTCTTGACCCAGTTGACCAGGGCGCCCAGGTAGTTGCCCAGGTGCAGGGAGTCACCCGAAGGCTGCATGCCCGAGAGAACGCGGGGCTTAGTCATGAAAATTCCTTAGAACTGGTAGTCGACGACCAGCGGTGCATGGTCAGAGAAGCGCAAATCGTAGGCCGAGGCACGGTCCACGTGGGACTTGATGGCCTTGCCGGCCAGCGCCGGGGTGGCCATGTGGTAGTCGATGCGCCAACCGGCGTCGTTGTCGAAGGCCTGGCCGCGGAAGGACCACCAGGTGTACGGTCCCTGCACGTCGCCGGCCAGCTCGCGCGCCACATCCTTGTAGCCGATTTCCGGGCCGAAGAAGCCATCGAAGTAGGCGATTTCCTCGTCCATCACGCCGGCTCGCTTATTGTGGTTCGGCTTCCAGTTCTTGATGTCCTTCTGCGTGTGCACGACGTTCAGATCGCCCACCACCAGCACGTGGTCCTTCTCGTTCTTCAGCTCCACCAGGCGCACGTTCATGCGCTGCAGGAAGCGGTACTTGTCCTCCTGCTTCTGCGTGCCCAGCTCGCCGGAGTGGACGTAGGCGGAGACCACGGTGAAGATCTCGCCGCTGACCTCGAAGTCGGCTTCGACCCAGCGGCCGGATTCGGCGAAGTAGTCCTCGCCGATGTGCTCGCGCACGGCGACCGGCTCGGTGCGCGAGAGCACTGCGACCCCGGCCCGGCCCTTGTCCTTGGCTTCGGCGTGCAGAATATGCCAACCCTCGCCGATCAACTCGCGCAGGATCTTGTCCGGTGCGCGCACTTCCTGCAGGCACAGGATGTCCACGTCGCGGGCGGCAATCCAGTCGGCCATATTGCGCTTGTAGGCGGCGCGGATGCCGTTGACGTTGACCGACGCGACGCGCAGCGCGCCGGCGTCTTTGCTGAGAATTTCCACACTGGTAGGTATCACCATTCCACCTTACAAAACTATGTGCCCTATTACGCGCTGATCTGGCCTGCGCCGGAATACGCGCAACGAAAAAGGGCAACGCTTGCGCGTTGCCCGGATCGGTTAGTCGATGATTTCGCCGTCCATCGGCTTGGCCGGCTTGATCATGTCCCGCGCATTCGCCGCGGTCATCTGGATCGTCTCCAGCGCCCGGTCGATCATGCCCTCGTAGTCCTCGCCCTTCGCCTCGCGCTGCTCGGCGATCACCCGGGCTTGGACCTGGACGATCTTGAAGGAGTGGTCCAGCTTCATGTCGCGCTGGCTGGTGGACTCGTCGACGATCACCGAGCCGGACTGGGCGCGCGGGGTGGCCGCCGCGGTCGCTTCACGCAGCGAGCTGTTGAGCTTGTCCGCACCGCGCTTGAGGCCGAACATCATGAAAGCGGCCAGCAGCAGCCAACCGGCGGAGATGACCACGACAAACCAGCCGACGATCTCATTGGAGTTGGCGGCGAAGACCACTGCCACCAGAAGGACGATGACCATGACGGCCATTGCCAGAGTTGATGCGTTGAGGGTGACTTTCTTGCCCTGCTTCGCGCTGCTGCCTAGAGGTTCCATGCCTCCAATTCTCGCACCATCACCCCGCTTCAAGCCAATTTCAACCCTGCCCTTTCGCCCACAGCGTGGCTAGCCGAACAGGCTGTGCAGATCCTGCCCGGAAAGGCTCGCGCGAATCAGCAGGTAGCCGGCGATGCCCACCACCCAGCCGAGGGTTTCCTGGGCGTAGACCGCGGCCTTGGCCCCCATCTTCTGCATCCAGGCTTCGATGCGCGGCCCGGCCAGCGCCCGCGCGCCAACCAGCGCCAGGGCGGGCACGATCATCACCAGGCAGTAGCCGATGAGCGCGAGCAGCTGCACGCTGGTGCCCCACCCGGCGCCCTGCATCACCCCGACGGCTGCCAGGTAGGGAAGCATCGTGGGCAGTTCCAGCAGGCCGGCGAACAGCGCCAGTGCCACCAGCCCGGTGCGCGTATCCAGTGCGGTGCCAAGGCGTCCGCGCAGCCGCTTCGGCACCTGATCGGTGGCCTCCGTTGCTTCTGCGGCGGGGGCTGCGGATCCCCCGCCGCTATTCACCACGCCGCTATGCGCGGCGGCTTTCTTCCGCGCGCTGGCCGCCTTCTGCGCGTCGGTGCGGTAGGACAGCGCCCAGATGATCATCAGCGCGCCAATCGCCATGCCCGCCAGCCGGAAGAACCGGTGCTCGAAGATGCTGGGGTCGATGAGCAGCAGTCCGCTGCGCAGCAGCACCCCGATGACCCAGTAGAACGCGGCGATGACCATGAGGTAGGCCAGCACCTTGGCGATGGCCTCGCGGCGCCCGCGCAGCAGCAGCCACAGCGGGATGACCAGGGTGCCGATGCTGGTCGAGTCGATCAGCGCCAGGATGACCAGGGAAAGTTCGGGATTGCTCGTGATGATGTCCATGGTTTCCACTTTTCCGTGCGTTGCCGCAATGCGGTATCGGCCAGTGGTCTGCGCTTTCTCCTCCTTAAGGGGGATACCCGGCGGGCGGGGCGTAGGGGATGCTGGAAGCATGAACTTCATTCGGCGGATGGGCAGCGGCGACAAGGAGCCCGAGGTCGTCGGCACCTATCTGGTGCTGACCGTGATCCTGCACCTGTCCGGGTTGTCCAACCCGCCGTGGGTCGCGATCGGCGGCTACGAGTGGATTGTGCTGCTGCTGATCGGCCTGGCCGCCGTGCTGGTGCGCCGCCGGTTCCTGCTCGCCAGCACGCTGATCGTGCTGCTGTGCGGTGCCGGCCTGCTGGCGGTGGGCAGCATCGGCGGGTATTTCCTGCTCTTCGAGTGCGTCTTCGGCCTGTTCCTGCTCGGCTCATCCAGGCTCCGGACGGCGGCCTTCGCGCTGCTGTGCCTGGCCGCCATCGTGCTGGGCGTCGCCGCCTGGCTGGGCAGCGGTGATCCGCAACAGGTGGTGCTGAGCCTGTTCATGGCCGGCTTCATCCTGTTCACCCCGATGCTCTGGGCGCAGAATGTGCGCACGGCCAAGGACCTGGCCACCGCGGAGGCCCAGCGGGTGCAGGCGGTGCAGTCCGCGGCGGCGGCCCGCGAGGACCAGCTGGTCGCGGAGCACGAGTTCTCGCGGGTCGAGGAGCGTACCGCGTTGGCCAGGGAGATGCATGACGTGCTTTCGGCCAGGTTCTCGTCGATCGCCCTGCTGTCCGGCGCGCTGCTGCCCTCGGCGCCGGAAACGGTGCGCGCCCCGCTGCAGAGCATCCGCGACGAGTCGGTGTCCGGGCTGGAGGACATGGCCGGCATGGTGCGGATGCTGCATTCTGGCGGGCCGGCGCTGCAGGCGCGGATCGAGGACCTGCCCGAGCTGGTGGCAGGGTTCGGCAGCCCGGTGCGCTGGGAGTACCGGGTGGCGGATCCGCGGCGCTTCTCCCCGGCGGTGCACACCGCTGCGCACCGCACGGTCGCCGAGCTGCTGGTCAATCATGCCAAGCATGCCCCGGGCACCGATCTGGAACTGAGCGTCATCCAGGACCGGAATCTGTCCCTCACCGCGCGCAACCCGCTGGGGCAGGATGCCGGATCGTCCCCGGGTGCCGGGACCGGGCTGGAGAACATCAAGACCCGCGTCGCCGCGCTGGGCGGGCACGTCGAGGTGCGCAACGACGCGGATTTCGCGGTGCACGTCGAATTCCCTGAAACCGCGGAGGAAAAATGAAAGTGCTGATCGTCGATGACCATGCCACCGTCCGCATGGGCATCCGGCTGGTGCTGCAGGCCGCCGATGACCTGGAGGTCGTCGGCGAGGCGGCGGACGGGCGCTCGGCCATTTCCATGGCCCGGGCCCTGTCCCCGGACGTGATCCTGATGGACCTGCGCATGCCGGTGCTCGATGGCATCGAGGCCACGAAGGCGCTGCACGAGAAGTACCGGGTCGTGGTGCTCACGACCTTCGACGACGACGAGTACCTGTTCGGCGCGCTGCAGGCCGGCGCGCACGGGTTCTTGCTCAAGAGCGCCGAGCCGCAGGCGATCATCATGGGCGTGCGGGCCGCCGCGCGCGGCGAATCGGTGCTGGATCCGCAGGTGACCGCCCGGATCTTGGCCCGTGCGCTGGCGGTGCCCGAGGCCGCTGCGCTGCCGGAGCTGACCGGCCGGGAGCGCGAGGTGCTGCAGGGCATCGGCGAGGGGCTGAGCAACCCGCAGCTGGCGCAGCGCCTGGGCATCGGGCAGAGCACCGTGAAGACGCACGTCTCCCAGGTGTTGGCCAAGCTCGGGGTGTCAACCAGGCTGCAGGCGGCGAGGATCGCCTACGGGGCTACCAGCTCACCAGGCAGAACGGGTGGTCCTGCGGATCCAGGTACACCCTGAAGGTTTTGGTGCCTTCGCCGGTGGCGCGGGCGCCCAGGTGCAGCACCTGCTCTTCTGCCAGGTCCAGGTCGGCGACCTTCACGTCGATATGCGCCTGCTGCGGGTGCACATGACCCGGCCATTGCGGCGCCACATAGGGGCCGACCGCCTGGAAGGCGAGCGCAGGATGATCCGGGGCATCGCCAATGGAAACCCAGTCGGGCTCGTTGTCGATGCGCACCATTCCGAGGAGCTGTTCATAGAATCCGGCCAGTGCATCGGGGTCCTCGCAGTCGATGACCATGGCCTGCCATGTGCCAATCATGTGGCCATTATCCGCGCAGCTTTGCTCCGCGTCTACCAGGATTCAGCCATTGCGCAGGTGCAGTGGTCGATCAGCGCCTGCACGCGGGCAGGGATCTGCACCCCCTTGGGCGTGATCGCCACGACCGCGTTCGGGTAGTTGGGCGCCTTGAGCTCGCGGAAGGCCAGCGGGCGGCCCTCGATGGAGACCTCGGCGTTGTTCGGGCGGCGCATGAGCAGCCCGTAGCCCAGACCGCGGCCCACCATCGCGGCCACCAGGATCATCTGCGGGACCGAGGCGGTGATCTTCGGGACCAGGCCCTGGGAGGCGAAGAGCTGCATCTGGTGCTCGGTGCTCGGGTCGGACTCGTAGACGATCAGCGATTCGTCAACCAGGTCCGCCAGTTCCAGCGGACGGTCGGGCTGGAGCGCACCGACGTGCTGGTGGCGGTGGCCTCCGGCGCCGCGGTGTGGCTGATCGTGACCCTGGTGGCAGGGTTCCTTGCCGATAAGATCGGGCGCAAACGCACCTACCAGCTGGGCTTCATCATCCTTGCCATTAGCCTGTTCCCGGTCTTCGCCCTGGTCAATTCCGGGTCGCTAGCGCTGCTCTACCTGGCCTTCGGCCTGTTCTCCATCGGGCTTGGCCTGACCTACGGCCCGCAGGCAGCCCTGTACTCCGAGCTGTTCCCGGCTTCGGTCCGCTTCTCCGGGGTCTCGATTTCCTACACGATCGGCGCGATCGTTGGTGGTGCCTTTGCCCCGACCATCGCTCAGGCGCTGGTGCAGGCGACCGGTGGCACCACGGCCGTGGCGGTGTACCTGCTGATTGTTGTTGCGATTTCCTTCACCGCGGTCTCGCTGATTCGCGACCGCGCCGGAATCGATCTGTCCGTCCGGAACCAGGCTGAGCAGGAAGTGGGCGCGCTGATCATTGATAAGCGCACCGTTGAGTCAGTGAAAACTGCTCAAGAGGTTTAAAGGTTAAGACACAGCAGGGGTCCGCTCACCGAGCGGACCCCTGCTGCGTCTCAAGAGATTACTGGAACGAGCGAGTCGCCCGCTGGTTGATCCGCTGCACCGTTCCCGGGATCGTGAACAGGTCGATAATCAGCAAGATCCACAGCACACCCAATGGCACCCAGCCGATCAGGATGAATGTTGTCGCCCAGCCGATAATGCCCAGTGCCAGGTAAACAACGCCGGCCACGACCTGGCCGAGGTAGAACTTGTGGATGCCTAGCTGGCCCAGGAAGAACCACAATACGTAGGCCAGCAGGGTGCTCTTCTGGTTGACCACCACGATGTGGTTGTTGATCTGGATGGGGCGTTCGTTCTGCTCGTAATTCTGTGTCATGTGTCCCTTTAGTGAAGATGCGATGGCCGAAAACCCGGCTCACCTCACTTTATCCGACGAGTGGAACATCCACTATGAAATTTACTTTGGGTACACAAAAGCCCGCACCGTGAAGTGCGGGCTAAAGGTGCTTAGCGGGCGTTGCGCTCGGCGGCTTCCACCACGTTGTTCAGCAGCATGGCACGGGTCATCGGACCCACACCGCCCGGGTTCGGGCTGATCCAGCTGGCCACCTCGGCGGCAGCTGGGTCAACGTCGCCGGTCACCTTGCCGTCCACGCGGGAGACACCAACATCCAGCACGATCGCGCCGGGCTTGATCGCGTCGGCCTTCACAATGTGAGGCACACCGGCGGCGGCGATGATGACATCGGCCTGAGCCAACAGCTCTGGCAGGTTAGTGGTGCCGGTGTGGGCCAGAGTGACGGTGGCGTTCACGCTACGGCGGGTGAGCAACAGACCGACCGGGCGACCGATGGTCACACCGCGACCGAGCACCAACACGTGCTTACCGTTCAAATCAATATCGTGACGGGCCAGCAGATCAACACAGCCCAGCGGGGTGCAAGGCAATGGCGAATTCATTGGGCGGTTCACGTTGGCCACCAAGCGGCCAAGGTTCATCGGGTGCAGACCGTCGGCATCCTTGGCCGGATCCATGGCCTCCAAGATGACATCCTGATCGATGTGCTTTGGCAGGGGCAGCTGCACGATGTAACCGGTGCAGGCCGGGTTTTCGTTCAGTTCCTTGACCTTGGCGAGCAGTTCGTCCTGGGTGGTTTCTTCGGGTAGGTCTACGCGGATGGACTCGATGCCCACCTCGGCGCAGTCCTTGTGCTTACCACCGACGTACCAGGCGGAGCCCGGATCGTTGCCGACCAAAATGGTACCTAGTCCGGTGCTATGACCCTCGGCCTTCAGCTTGGCCACGCGTTCAGCGAGTTCCTGCTTGATGGTGGCCGCGGTGGCCTTTCCGTCGAGAATGCGTGCGCTCACGCGTATCCTTCCGTAGGTGCCTCGTTGCCAAGGCGGGTGGTGTGCGGACCCAGGCGCGCGGCTCGCACGATTAGCTCCCCGGTGGTTACCCACCTAACGCCAGTCACGGGTTCCAGTGTAGCGAAAATTGGTGCGGGAATGAGAGTGCGGTGTTCCCGGTTACCTTGTATGTGTACTCAACTATTGTGATCGGTGCCGGGCAGGCCGGGCTTTCAGCTGCCTACCATTTAGCCAAGCGCGGTGTGGACTTTATAGTGCTTGATGCCAACCCTGAACCGGGCGGGGCGTGGCAGAACCGGTGGGACACGCTCACTTTGGGTGCCACGCACCATATCCACCCCTTGCCAGATTTCCCTCTGAAAGTTCAGGACTCCAGTCGGCCTGCTTCTCAGGTAGTTAAGGAGTACTACGGCGAGTATGAGCGAAAGTTCTCACTGCCGGTACGACATTCGGTCACGGTCAGCTCCGTGCAACGGGTGGAGGATCACTTCGAGGAGTACGCCGATCAGCGCTACACGGCGCGCACCATTATTAACGCCACCGGGACCTGGACCAATCCGTTCTGGCCGGTCTACCCGGGACATTTCGATGGCTTGCAAGTGCATACCAACGGGTTTGTTTCTTCCGCGCAGTTTGCGGGCAAGCGAGTACTGGTGGTCGGCGGCGGGGCCAGCGCCACGCAGTTCATCGTGCAGTTGCGCGAGGCCGGGATCGATACCCTCTGGTCTACTCGGCAAGCACCGGACTGGCGGGAGGTCACCGGGACAGAATGGGGCTTGGAGGTAGAACGCCAGGTCAACGAGCGCACTCGGGCCGGGTTGCCGCCCAAATCGGTGGTGGGCACTACCGGACTGTTGCTTAACGAGAGGATGCGTGCCGGAATTGAGTCCGGTGCGCTGGTCTCACGCGGGAAGATCGCCCGTCTGGAATCCGACGCGGTTCTTTTCACCGATGGTTCGAGGGAGCACATCGATGCGATCCTCTGGGCCACCGGATTCCGACATGCTCACCGTCATTTACGTGATCTGAAATTACATACCGCAGCCGGTGGCATCGTGATGGCCGACGATGGGGTGAGTACCACGATGCCCGGGATCTTTTTTGTTGGCTACGGAGCGTCGGCTTCCACGCTGGGAGCCACTAGGGCTGGGCGTAAAGCTGCGTTGGCCGCCACAAAATACCTCGTAAACGCAACGTAGCTCACTGAATTGGTAGAAATTCGCTGGCGGGCGCTAACTTAGAATCCATGAACCAGTACATCCTCACCCTGTCTTGCATCGACCGCCCCGGCATTGTCCACGCCATTTCCGGAGGTCTCTTGGGTGCCGGTTGTAATATCACTGAGTCGCAGCAGTTCCTCTCCCCGGAGACCGGGACTTTCTTTATGCGCATTGAGGTTGAAACGGAGCAGTCGCTCGAACAGACGCGTGCTGCTCTAGCGCCGATTAAAGATGAGTTCGCGATGTCGCTGAAGGTCGCCGACGCGAGCGACACGGTACGCACCATGATCATGTGCTCCAAGGCCGGACACGCGCTCAACGACCTGCTCTTTGCGCAACGTGCCGGAACCTTGGCCATCGAGGTACCGGTGATCGTCTCCAATCACCTCGATTTGAAGCCGATGGCAGATTTTTATGGCGTGGACTTTGTCCACCTGCCGGTGACCAAGGAGAACAAGGTGCAGGCCGAGGCCGAGTTGCTCAAGCTCGCCGAAGATTACGACATTGAACTGGTCGTGCTCGCCCGCTACATGCAGATCCTCTCCGATTCTCTGTGTGAGCGCATGGCCGGGCGCGTCATCAACATTCACCACTCGTTCTTGCCATCCTTTAAGGGTGCCAAGCCTTACCACCAGGCTTATGCCCGTGGGGTGAAGCTGATCGGCGCCACCGCGCACTATGTGACCGCGGATTTGGACGAGGGTCCGATCATTGATCAGGAAGTCACCCATGTTTCGCATACCCGCACCGCGCAGCAGTTGGTGGAGCTGGGGCGCAGTGTGGAAGGCCGCACGCTGAACCGTGCGGTGCAGTGGCATTCGGAACATCGTGTGATGCTCGACGGTCAGCGGACCATCGTTTTCTCCTAACTCGCACCGTGCTCCGGCTCCAACTAGAGTAGGTGCCATGAGCCACATTATTACTATTGATGGGTCGACCCCGCAGGTCGGCGAGCTTGTATTTGTTGCACCCACCGCCGTGTTGAGCGGTGATGTGGCTTTGGCTGATCGGGCCAGCGCTTTCTATGGGGTGTCCGTGCGCGGGGATTCGGCTCCGATTCGCGTCGGCGAAGGCACCAACTTGCAGGACAACGTCGTGCTTCACGCCGATGAAGGCTACCCATGCACATTGGGCGCCGGGATTTCGGTGGGCCACTCGGCGGTAGTGCACGGTGCCACCGTGGGTGATGGCTGCTTGGTTGGCATGAGTGCCACCATCATGAATGGTGCGGTGATCGGCGAGCAGTCGCTGGTGGCTGCTGGTGCACTGGTGCTGGAGGGCACGCAGGTTCCACCGCGTTCGTTGGTTGCCGGTGTACCTGCCAAGGTCCGCCGCGAGCTGAGCGATGATGAAGTCGCCGGATTGAAGACCAACGCTGACCACTATCTCGTGCTGGCTGCCAAGCATCTGGAAGCCAACGCCTAGATTTTTCAAGGTCCTGGAAGCGCATTGCTTCCAGGACCTTTCGCATTAAGCACCGTGGGCGTTGGCTCAGGGCTCCGCGATTTCGACGTCCAGCAACCCCGCACGCCACTGCACTGTGGTCTCCTCCGCCAACGCCTCAGCCTCCAACGCCTCCGCCGGAGTCATGAAATACGTATTGACCCGCAACTTCTGCTCCGGATCCAGCTCCGGAGGCAACAGCACCATCGGCCGGCTCCCAGGGATTTTCACCGCATGGAACAACCCGCAGTGCCTGGCCGCATGATGAATCAAGCAATTCAACACCGCAGAGTTGATATCAGTACACCCGCCCTTCTCCCACGGATCCAAATGATCCGCTTCGCACCGCTGCGCCGGCATGCTGCAACCAGGATACGAACACCCCCGATAAGCCGCCCGCAAAGCACGCACCTGCGCCTTGGAGAACAACCGCTGGGTCCGCCCCAAATCCAGTGGCAGGCTCTTGCCGTTGAGCACCACCGGAAGAACACCAGCAGTGCACAATGCCGTCCTGGCCTCGCCCGGGGACAGCAAGATCCCCGAAGACGTCACCGCGAAATCCTCCATTTTCCGTTGCAGCTTCTCCCAATCCAAGATGATGCTCACCTGCGAGCTGGCAAGCCCGGCCTGCTGGTCCGGCGAGCTGCCATTCGGTTTCCGTTCGCTCATCAGCAAAGCCATGAAACCAACGAGCCGTCTGCGTTCGGGTTTCAGATCTTCCCATTCACCACTTGCCGGCCCCGGTTCGGAACTATCACCTTCTGGTTGGTGATCCTCGTCTTCCCATACTGGTCGATGACCGTCCCCTTGGGAACGGGGATCCTCTGCGTCTGGATTGAGTCCTTCTCCCGGCGGGTCATCCTCGATGTCATCGACGTCCTCGTCACCGGGTCTGTCTTTCGCCCAATCCGGCTTGCTGTCCTCATCATCCCAATCACTGGTTTCCTCACCGGTGAACTGGGCATCCACGTCCTTCAACCCCTGCCGGTTGCCGGCAACGGTGGAAGGATTATCCAGATTCGCGAAATACGCCTCGATATAGGCGGATTGCGAAGGGAGAACACGGATGAGGTATTCGACCAGGCCTTTGCGCATCCCGCGCTTGAAGAACCCGATCCCGTCCAGCAAGGCCTTCAGCGGGCGCTTGCCGGCCTTGACCTGCGCGACCAGGTCGTTGATGTGCTTGCGCGCAGATTTCGGCTCCGACCGCAAGAACGCCGCGGACTCGGCCTGCAGCTGCTGCTTCTTCGCTTCGGCCGCTTTCCCTTCGCCCAGGTCCTTGCGCACCGAATGCAGCTTCATCGCCGCCGAGGCCACCAGCCGCGGATCGATGCCCGGGTCCTGGAACTGCACGGCGAGCTCGGGCAGCCATGGCTCCGTTGGTTCTCCTGCTTCGTCCACGCCACCGAGCAGGCAGTCGGCCTGCACCAGCCGGGCAGTGGCGGTGCTGCGCGGGATATCCAGCCATCCGGCCATCAGCCCTTTGGCGTCCTTGAAATGCGTGCGGCCGGTGGTGGTGCGCCCCTTCGCCGCTTCGATCTCCTCGATGGTGGGGTCGGGCCCGAGGTCCGTGACGGCCTGGAAGGATTCCTGGTCCAGCTTGTGCGCGCCGGTGCTGCGCAGGGCGGTAGCCGCGTGGACCTGGGTGCGGGTGAGTTCTTGGGTCATGTCTTCGGTGAGCAGCGCGAGATAGGCGGCCTGGCCTGCGGTGAGATCCGCGTGGGCCAGGCGCCGGGTTGCTGAAGCGGCCAACGCTTTGGCGTTGGCCAGGTCCTTCAGTGCTTGCGCGATGCCTGTGCTCATGGGAACCAGCATGCACCGCAGATAAGGATCTGCGGGGCATGACTGTGCGGACTGTGGGCAAACCTTGGTTATCGTCATCCGTTGGAACTCATAGGACCCCGTTCGCGCTCCTAGAGTCCACGTTCCATCGGTAGCCACAGCTCACAGGTAGCGGTGCTGAAATCTTCGGCTCGTTGCAGCACCGCTACCATGGACGGGCCCTCGCGTAGCATCCACGGATTCGATGGGAACCGCTGCTTTGCGGTGGAAGCCCAGACTTCCTGCAAAGCCGCCGGATACGGACCGGAGGTACAGCGGGCTTCGCCCGGGCTGGCATCATGCGGCGCACGTTGCACACGGTGGTACCCGAGCCCTCCAGCAATTGGCCAAAATCTATTTCCGCATCAAGCTCCTGTTTGATCTGATCCATGAGCCGATTCAGAATTCCGACCATGTTCCCACCCTCCGCCATCAACTATCCCGAGGGGAGGCATCGTGGCGCCCGACTTTCGCGGTTCGTTCCGATCAGCTAGTCCGATGACGCCAGCTTGCGACAGTAGCCAATACGGGCGCATCGCTGCAAGAACTACTGTGCACCGTTTCCTGCCTTTCCTCGCCAGTCGGCTCCCGCAAGACAAAGTATCCCGGTTCTAGGCGACGTCGGCGCTGTTGCCGGTGGCTGGATCGGCTCAGCCGTCTTCGGTGAAGGAGTGGATCAGTTCTGGTCCCTGTCCAGTTGGCTTCTGGCCATCGGCGGTTCGTTGATCGTACTGGTCATTTGGGGAGTGCTCACGCGCAAGCATGCCTAACTGCACCTGCAGAGCAACAGCTCACCACGGAATCGCGGTGGACCGTTGTCGTGCGAGGAAGCTCATCTGGCATGCCTGCGCCGGATGTTCATTGACGAGAATCAGACTCGGAGTCCCGATCCCGAGCCGAATCGACCTCGGGGCCAGTGTCCGCTTCTTTGGTGGAAGACTCGCCCTGTTCGGGCTCGTCAGTACTGTGCTCGTGAATCGTCTCGCGCAGACCCTCGACTTCCGCAGCTCGCCCTTCCCAGTATTCCGGTTCCAAACCGAAGCCGTTGGCTGCCTCTTCGGCCATCTGCTTGAAACCATCTCGATGGTCCTCCAGAGCGTTATTCAGATCTTCGAACTCGTCATGGCTGACACTGACGTCAAGGTGCTTTCGTCGCATTTGCATCATCCTAACTTGTTAGACAGGCTAAATAATTTTCATCCTCCCACCCTACGGCCCTGGGTTACCCGTGGCAGTAACCATAAGCTTTTCCCCAGAAACCCGGAAATGGGCTCTTTCGCACATCTGGCGCTGACCCGATAAAAGTAAGAGACGACCAGCCAGGACCGCCCCGCGGCAAGGCTGGCAGTCAAGCCGTCAGCCAGGTCACGCGCCGTGGGCGAATCACATGCCCTGCGCCTTGCACCTACCTCGAAGGCAGGGCACTCTCCCTCACCGCGCCCTTCCCCGCGGATGGCTGTCTTGGCTCGTCATCGATCTCGACACTGCGGATCATAGCCTCCAGGAACTTGGCTACCGCAACCCGCTCATCCTCGGAGAGCGTGCCCACGGCATCCATCATCTGCTCATGCATCCGATGCAGCGTTCCACGAACCTCCGTATCGCTGTAATCCGTGGGCACAATTCCCACAGACCGCCGATCCGCAGGATGCACGACACGCTCGGCATACCCATCGCGGCATAACCGGTCGATCAATACCGACACCGAAGCATTGGAGATCCCCAGCTCCTCAGCAAAATCCCGCTGGCGGGGAGTCACCCCTTCGCGGTGCGCGGCGAGCAGGAATCGCAGCGCGGACATATCGGTCTCGTTCATCCCCATCGAACCGCGGGTCGCAGCTCGCATCCTGCGCTCGGCCTCACGGTACCTGCGCATCAGATTCAGCAAATCCACTGCTTCGGGCACCGAATCGCCCTCGCTATACCAATACCCACTGGCTTGATAGCTGCTCATGAGAAGAACTCCTTCCGCCGGATACGAACGCCATGCCCGCAACCCCCGGGGCTTCCAATGCCCTTTTCCTCGAGGTCCAGCTTGCCCAATACCGAAAAATTCATATAACCTAGCTAATAGTTAGCCTGTCTAAATATATTCTACTACGAAACAGCTATCAGTACCGGAGTGAAAGATGAAAAAATCCTTAGCAGTTCCCGTAGAAATCTCCCCGCAGCAAGGCAGCGCGTGGAGCACGCGAATCCAGAAGATCGCCGCCTTCGCCTCTGAACAGTGCCAGAGCCGGGATACCGTGCATTCAGCAGTATGCACCATTACCGGCTCCCCGGAGCAGCTGGTCATCAACTTGGCATGCACGGCAAAAAGCGAAGACCAGGTGCCCGAGTTGATGCAATACGTCAACGACACCCTCCTGCCGCAGATGGAAAGCGCGCTCGGTGTCCGATTCGAGGTGAAGAATCTGCAGTTCGCCGTCGCGGGCAAGGAGAGCCTTCTCGCAGCACCAGAGCACGCACCCGAGGCCGAACTCCCCGCGCATTGGCTCGACCAGCCTTTCGCCGCACCGAAGCAGACCCCCACCCCCGGGTCAGGGCTCGAACCTGCCAGGTCGGGAAGTCAATCAGATGCAGCCCCTGCAGATTTGAGCATGGCCTAGAACCTGCAGCACCCGCCGCCCGCCAAGAGTGGCAGCAGCAAAACGAAAGGACCTTTCCAAAGCGCATCCCGCTGCAGAACCTTACGTCAATATCGCTATTTTCATGAGCAGTGCAAGAAAGGGAAGTATCTAAAATGCCAGGTCGAATCGTACGAACCCGAACCGCAGTCAGAGTCGCTGATTTTCTCGCCACCCGTGAAGGCAAAGCCCACCTGTCCAACTACGGCTGGGCGCAGGGAATGCCGATCGTCATGACCCAGCCGACCGAAACACTCAACGATGCCATGGGAATGGCATCGATCCATGGCCGCGCAGTGCTGTTGGCCATGCTCGATCCGCAGACCGAGGAACTGCACATGATGCATGTCACCGTCCCCCAAGCAGCATTGAAAGTGACCAAGGCCTGCGCTGATCGACTCACCATGGGAGAGTTCTTCGAACGCCTGTCGACCGATCTCATTGCTGAGTTCCGCGTGAAATTCTGGAAGAACACCGCCGTCGCTCTTAAGATCCCGGCCTGCCCCGCGATGCAGTCGCGAACCACCTCAGCGACTCGATACCCAATGCCAGCACACCAGCCTGAAGCCGAGCGCGTCGCGGCGGGCACTAGTAGGTAAACACCTTAGCTCCGGTTCTGGCTCATTCCCCTGGCCAGCCAGCTAATACCCCCGTGGAACGGCTGGCGAGCCAGAACCGGGCCCCGTCTGGGGCTAGTTGTTGGCCTCGGTCCTCTATCCAGGTTTGCGGATACCAGGACCCGTCACAACTCAGCGGCCAGAAACAGGTCCCGAAACCGTGTCGGCATCACCCATGAAGCTCGGACGCTCCCCCTTCGTAGCCTTCGAACCGGACTCTTGTGCCTGCCATCCCACTCTCAATGACGTCTTCTCGTGAAAGGCGTTAAGAAATGCTCACCATCAGCGCGGAAAGCTGCCTGGGACGCAGCATCCGCGTCAATCAACAGCCGACCTTCATCGCAACGTCGGCAGTTGGGCATTTCAGGATGAATTGGAGGAGCTCAGCGAAAAATTTATCCCCTACCGAGTCGTGCTCGATAATGACCGCCATGACGAGATCTACTGCTTCTTCGAGGGGCTCCAGGATTGCTTTCGATACCTTTCAGCACAGGAGCACCACCCGCCCGAACTGCACAGCACGCGCCAACTACTCGACAATGTTGACGCAGCCAGGCTGAACTCCGCGAACGTGACCGATAGAAACTATCAACACGAGCCTTGCTCGATTCTTCCCCGCGAAGGAATTTCAGAACAAGCCGATCATTCTTTGGGCTATCACCCGCGAACTAGCTCTTCATTTACAGCAACACTCAACTGTCGGGTATCCATACGGGGGAATTGCGCGTACCGTCGAAAGAACACTCCGCCATAGTACCCGTGGCAAACCCGGCACCTGCACCATCCACGACAAGGCATCGCGGCAGGGCTCTAACTGGAAATACCGCAAGAGCCGCAAGAGCGGAGGCCCGCCATGTCCATCCACAGCCTAAGATCGCACACAGCTGAACACGTCAAGCATATCCTTGGCTCCCGCCAAGCCCGCATCCATCTGGCCTCCTATGGCTGAAGGGAAGGGATGCCCATCGTCCTGGCACAACCCCACGAACGACTCGATGATGTCATGGGACTGGTCTCCATCCACGGACGATCCGCAGTGGTCGCGATCTACGATGAACCCGACGACCACCTGAGCTTCTGGTTCGTCTCTCTGCCAAACCCGGCATTGGAAAACGTACTGGCCGAACCACAAGGCCAGACAGTGGGGGAATTCAGCGCCCATGGCACACCTGACGGGGCGAGAACGTTCCGTGTCAGGTACTGGGCACACAGTGCCATCACTTTTGAAATCCCCTGTTACGTGCGCAGCGACCTAGAACATCGAACCTCGTGCAACACGCACCCCGATGCATTAGGCAAACCGCTACCTGAAGATTCCCTGGATGATCCAGAACTTGCAGACTGACCTGCGGTGCGAAGAGTTAAGCTGGTCTTGTGTATAACTGAAAAATCAGCCTATTCGCACTGAAGCATCCCACGGACATCGCGGGATGCTTCAGTGTCTAATGCTGACAGCCAGCTCACCCAACGCAAGTCCACTGCCCAAAGATGTATAGAATCCATCTGAAACACTTCGCTGCTAGCAACACCGCCACGAGCACATGCCGAGCTGGTCAAGTTTCTGAGACACGATCTTTGATCTTTTCTAAATATTCTCAAGCCGCAAGGGCCAGAGAATTCCTTTCCCAATACGAGTCCAGAGCTGCTTGGGGGCTAAGCCCTCCATTAGCTGCATGCGGGCGCCTCCGGTTGTATCAAACCTCGATGAACTCCATCACCGCGGTCCGCGCTGCCACCCTGCTGGTAAATGCCCGGTGATGGTACATTTCGTTCTTGATCGTCGAGAACGTCGACTCGACCACGGAATTATCCCAGCACACCCTGGTGCGCCCCATCGACTGCCGCACGCCGTGGAAAGCGCACCACCCCTGGAACGCGTCCGAGGTGTACTGCGTTCCCCTGCCCGAGTGGAACACGCTGCCAGGCTGGACAAAACCCCGCGACACAGCCAGTTCCATCGCGTCAATGACCAGCTGAGTTTGCATTTTCTCGCCCATTGACCAGCCCACGATCTGACGCGAAGACAAATCGATGACCGTCGCCAAGTACAGCCAGCCCTCTCCGGTGCGCAGGTAGGTGATATCGCCAACCAGCTTCGCCCCAGGCCGGCAAGAGCGGAAGTCCCGCCGTCCGAGCTTGTCGACCATATGGTTCTTGATATGCGCCGTTCGCGCTTGGTGGTCACGCACCGTCGTGGTCTTGAACGCACTGATCCGCTTGGCCTGGATTCCCAGGTCTTTCACAATCGAGAGGACCGCGGACTTCGGGATCTCTTCCTCATGGTTGTTGCGGAGCAGGTCCACCAGGTGGCCGGCCCAGCAACCTGGTTGGATGCCTCGAACTCGGTGTGGACCAGTTCGGTGCGGCGCATGCGCAGTGCTTGGGCTGCGCTCAGCTCCTCGCCGGGGTTCACCCACCGGTAGTACGAGGCGCGGGAAACGCTGAGTTTCTGGCACATCCACTTCACCGGGTACCGGCCGGTATGGGCTTTGATGAAGGGGTCTGCCGGCAGCATCATCGCGCCATAATGGCAAAGCAAAGTTCACCGAATCCAAGAGCTCATAGACCAAGTCAGCGACGCACTCTACGACTCCCGCCTACTGGAGAACGACCATCAGAGGCCCTGTAATTCACCGGCAAACCTTCAACCACCTGTCACGCCCGCTATCCTGCTAGCAAATCCAAATAGATCCGCTCATGGGCTTCCGCTAGTGCCATACGTTGGCGCTTACGCTCCTCGGCATCCATCCCCGGCACCCTGGATAAAGCCAATTGATGCTTCACTGCTTCCTCCAGTGAGTCCTCATCAACACGGTCGTAATCCCATCGGTACGGTGCCACCGACGCATGCTGCCCCACATACTGACCACAATCAGGAGCGACGATGGCAGCTCCAGTATCCAAAGCCGCTTCGAGCCACCCGGAATGCATGCCGAATCGATAGGGAAGGACATTCACATCCAGCGAACCCAAGTATTCGAAGAGCTCCTGTTCGGAGAAGAACTCATGCGCCTCAAGATTCCACTTTCCTTGCTTTTCTCCCTCTAGGAGCTGCCCTGCGAGATCCGACGTGTACTCGCGGTTGGATGGATCACGCACACGGAACACTAGCACTCTCCACTATTTGCTCCATAGAGAATGTTCAGGAGAGAACAGTCCGCCAAACAGCAAGGGCCACTGCCAAGTGCTCGAGCAGAACGCGCCTTTTCCTGCTCCGCGGCGACTAGGCAAGAATTCGTCGGCACCCTGCCGAGAAGCATAGACCCTCAACGGTCTTGATGATTCAATCCGCGCCTTGCCGATGAGACTGCTTTGCAAGTGCCTTACGCAACCTTTCATTTTCAGATTCCAGCTCCAAGATGATGCCAATGCCCGCCAAATTCACGCCTCGATCAATCAACTCTGAGATTTGCTGCAACCGAGCTAAATCCTTGGCTTGATACCTGCGCGTTCCACCGCTGGTACGTAACGGGGTGATCAAACCACGCAACTCATACAACCGCACTGTTTGCACACTCACTCCCACACTCTGGGCAGCTGTAGCGATCGAATGCGATCCAGCAACAGGAACGGATCGCGGCGAATTTTTTGTCATTTTTTACTCTCAATAGGCTTGCATGAACTCAGAATCCCATGCTATAAAATCTACATCGTTAGACATAGATCTAACGGAAAGTGAATTGCAGCATCGTAGAGAGTCACACCAGAAAGGAATGAGTTCAGATGATGCAGACCGAGGTACTTCGCGATTTCGACCGCTTGGTACAGCGAGCTTTCAACACCCAGCTCAGCTCCGAACCAGTCCACCCAATGCCAATGGAGGCTTGGAAAGACGACACCGGATTTCACGCTGAGTTCGACCTGCCAGGGGTCGACGCCGAGCAGATCGACATGGCAGTGGAAAAGAACATCCTGACCATCCGCGCTGAACGCGCCAAACCAGCAGACCGCCAGCACATCGCCGGCTCGGAACGACTCTGGGGCCATTTCACCCGGGAACTTATCCTTGGGGATCATTTGGACACTGAAAGTATCCAGGCCACCTATGTGGATGGCGTGCTACGTGTCGACATCGCCGTCGCCGAGAGTGCCAAACCCCGCCGGATTCAGGTCGCGGTCGGCCAAGGCAAGAAGAACCCCAAGGAAATCACCAGTTAACCCAAGAAAGGCCCCTTGGAGGCCTGTGCGGAGATGATGTGTCATGTCTGCCCACATTGGTTCGGAACTTGATCCGCTGGTCACTGATGACGAGTTGCTTCTGGCCATATACGAGCTCGAGCTATCCACAGCTTCCCGTCAGCATCAGCCGCCTCGATCGCACCTTTGCACCTCGATCGAGGATGTTCCGCGGCCCAGTCAGCGGTGCCCGGAAGGAACCAATGAAGTACGAACAATTCAACGTTCGGTGCCTCGGGCGGGTCCCGTCCGGGTGTATTCACGCTCGCCACCGAACACGAGATGACTCCCGGGGAAACTTTTAAGGAGTGGTTGATTCGGGGGTGCGTCCGGAACGCACCGGACGCACCCTGGCAACGAAAGGATCAGCACCATGCGTGAATCATTGCTCAACGTCCACCTCAACGACGAGCAAATCGAAGTTCTCAATGCTGCGCTGTGCGCCTACCGAGACCATTTCAGCGAGCTTCTTGAGTTGAACGAAGAAGCAGAGGGACCGCAAGCTCGCGAGAACAACAAGTACTGGCAGAGCAAAGTCCACGCGATTCAAGAAATGATCGATCAAGTCAACGACTCACTGTATGGTTCCCAACCCCGGGAGGGGCCTCAATAACACCCAGACATTCCGCCACCGCACACTATTCACCTATCTGCCTGTTGATCGTCGACCTTCGAGTGTTGGAATAGGCGTTTCGAGGCTAGGTACCGTGTTTAGGAGACTGATCGAATATAGGTCATCGAGCCGGCGGCCCGCTGCAGCGCGTGCTCCGCGATGTCGGGGAGCGGTTGGGCGAGACTGAGTGGATTAATCCGCGTTTCCCAGCTCGCGGAGCGTTTCGAGGGTACGTTCGGTGCCGGCTATCCGATGTGCCCAGATCACGAGCCTGCTATCGGCCCTCATGTATCTCAGTCATGCTTCCCATCGCGACCGGCTGGCGATGTGGCTCGATTCCCCGCGCTCGGTAAGCACCTTTTCCGCGCCAGCGGCACGCATCTCGGCTTCCTGCGGCGTTGGGGTCCCCTGGTGCCGGCTTACTCGCGCGTATCCGATAATTGCCATAGCAACAACGGGACCTTGAGCCCTTCGACCTATTTTGGTTTTAAACGGCGTTTCTGACATGCAAGGACCCTGCTTATCGCCAGAGCCGGTAAATGTTAGTTGCGACCGGCGGTTAAGACCAGTACCAGACAGAGGTTCTTGGCATGAATTTCTGCTTCAGCCATGGCGCAAGGGCGAAGGATTTTCCGCCGTCTCGGCTGGGGAACTCCTGACGTGGATGTGCCTGCTCAGAGCAGATGGACGTCGCACTGTCATCAGACTGCCGTTGTGCCTCAGTATGGGATACTGGCCGTTCCTCCGGCCCACACCATCCTGCCCCGGAATCTGACTGCGTGCTCGCCGGACCTGCCCATAAGCGTTCTCCGGGAGGCTCGATAGTTCGCAGGTGTCTTCGCAGTATTGGTGAGCCATTGGACGCCCAAGGCGTTCGTCGATCCGCATACCTGATCCTCGAACGCTTTGGCTTCAGGGGAGAAAGTGTGCAGCTCGAACGCATGCGGCGATCCCCTGCGTGCGAGCCGACGGCACCGACCTTCGCATTGGGCAAGTCGGGTTCCAAGGCCTGAACCTCCTCGGAGGAGCCCACTGCACCGCGGCCCCGTCCTTGCCATTGCCAACTGATGGATTTCGCGGCATAGGCGGCTCCCCGAAAGCAATCGTAGTGAGGGGCACAGATCGCGATGCCGGAGATCATTAGGTTGGAACCCAGTTTTGCAAGCTTGGAGTGCCCCGGAGGGGCGAATCGCTAAGCGGTGCCGACGTCTTGCACGCGGGCCTTCCTGTGCGGACGGCCCGCGTGCTGCGACGGCAGGTCAGGCGGTAGCCAGGCTGCGGTGCTGGATGCTGTCGGTCTCGGAAGCCTTCACTGCCGCGGCCAGCCCGCGTTCCAGATCGCCGATGAGATCTTCGACCTCTTCGATGCCCACCGACAGGCGGACCAGGTTGGCCGGGATTTCCAGCTCGGTGCCGATCAGCGAGGCGTGGGTCATTTCGCGCGGATAGCAGACCAGGGATTCCACCCCGCCCAGTGAGACCGAAAGCTGGGCAACAACGAAGTCGCGGCTTGAAGACTACGCTAATCGCTACCCTGTGCTCCTAACCAAGCACCCGGCAGCCAATGCTTGGTCCTTTGCGTCCTGGATGCCTTACCCGCGTTCCACGGGCAGCCACAGTTCGCAGGTAGCGGTACTGAAATCTTTGGCTCGTTCCAGCACCGCCACCATGCAGAGACCTTGTCGCAGCATCCACGGATTCGACGGGAACCACTGCGTTGCGGTGGAAGCCCAGACCTCCTGCAAAGCCGCTGGATACGGGCCAGAGGTGCGGAATACCGCACACGTCCCGGCAGGAACCGTGATGGCATCCAAGTCTTCGGGCACCGGCCCATCCAGCACGGCGACCCCGTGCAGGTAAGTCAGCTCGGTGCCTTCCGTGTAATCGGTATCCACATCCGCGCTGACCTGGAGCAGGCCGGTAGGCTCGGTGCTGCCCAATTCCTTGAGCCGGGCCTGCTCGGCGATCGGCAGCGAGGCGATATGCGCCTGGATCTGGGGGATGCCCCCTTCGTGGATCAATGGCACACGGGCCGCGTGGCCCACCAGCGTGAAATCCGGGCGTTCAACAATTCGGGCATCCACGGGGCACTCCCTTCGACGGTCAGGCTGAACCTAGTATTGGTTGGCTTCGAAGGGGTCCGCCTGCACGGCCGACATCGCCCAGGCTGGCACCGTGCACCGCACGAAACGCCCGGCCGAAAGCTTCTGCCGAGCCATATCCGTAGCGCACGGCAAGTCCCAACAGGTCCTGGCCTTCGAGCAGGTCGCCAGCCGCCACCGTCATGCGCCGACGGCGCACGTATTCGGACAACGGCATTCCTGCCAGCGAAGAGAACATGCGGCGCACGTGGTACACAGTGGTACCCGTGCCCTCCAGCAACTGGCCAAAATCGGTCTCCGCATCAAGCTGCTGTTCGCTCTGTTCCATGAGCCGATTCAGAATTCCAATCATGTTCCCACCCTTCGCCATCCACTATCCCGATCAGAAGCATAGTCGCGCCCGACTTTTGCGGTTCGTTCCGATCAGCATATTGATAAGTGCTCGCCTGTGACCGTCATTGTTTTCCGAGCAGCGATGCATGTCATTGCCGTCACCAGGGTTTCGACTTCCCTTTATCTCGCCAAACCATGGACATTCCCGAAGGCCCTACAAGAGATTGTGGAGCATCCAGATTCGGGAGCCATCACTACTTCAGCACCGCTTCCGGAGGGGCCAGAACCAGTCAACTAGAAAACCAATCGAACGCACCCTCGATTTATCGAGTGCAATTTGATTTCAACAAAGGTTCGACAAAGAGCCCCTTGGCTCCTGCCCTGCGCTAGGTGAGATTTCACCCATTTCATGCAGTGGGCAAACGAAAAGTTCAAACAAATCCAGCGCTGGCTCCAAACATTCTTGCTCGTGGTATTTTTTTGTGAAATAGTACCATAAATGATGTATGACACACCTCACACACTCCTCTAAGGATCCCCTCATGAAATGGACAAAGCGTGGAGCGCTCCTCGGCGTTGCACTCATCGTCGCCCTGCCCATTGCCATATCGGACGCGGCTTCAAGCGATGGCACCGGAGGACCCCGAGCATCTCTGACATTGCTCGTTCCAGGGTCCGCTGGCGGCGGCTACGATTCACTCGCTCGCGAATCCCAACAAGCCCTAAGATCGAACGGAATCTCTGGGAATATTCAAGTCGTCAATGTCCCCGGCGCATCCGGAACCTTGGGACTGGAAAAGATCATCGAAATGCAAGGGCAAGACAACGTAGCCCTCGTGGTAGGCTCCGCCATGGTGGGCGGAGTTGAAATTACCGGCTCCGATGCAACACTTGACGGCGTCACCCCTTTACTGTCATTGACAACAGATTTTCCAGTCTTCGCACTTCCATCCGACTCACCATATGACAACATTGACGAGTTCGTGGCGGCCTGGAAAAAGGATCCCCAGGGATTCCCTATTGGCGGAGGAGCGTTGGGGAATATCGATCATCTAGCGGCGCTTCAGTTCGCCCAAGCGGTGGGGATCGATCCCAAAGAAGTCAACTATATTGCCTACTCAGGCGGTGGAGAAGTACTCGGAGCCATGCTTTCGAATACCGTCAAAGTCGGAGTATCAGGGTTTTCCGAGATCGCAGATCAGCTGGAGGCAGGAACCGTCAAGCCTTTGGCAGTTGCTTCACCCGCCGACGGGCCGGATTTCGGGATGCCGTCTTTCGCAAGCCTCGGCTATGACGTCGTAGTTCCCAACTGGCGTGGTCTTGTTGCACCTCCCGGCATCACTGACGAGCAACGCAACGACCTAATATCCATGGTCGAAGAAATGCGCCACACCGAAGAATGGCAGCAAGCACTTGATCGGCAGCAATGGGACGAGGATGTTCGAACTGGCGATAAATTCTCCGAGTTCATCGACGACGATATTGAACGGACCCAGGATCTACTTGAAGGAACGCTATGACGCAAGCATCAGTAGAGGCCATTGCCCCGCCCCAAGACTCGACTCAATCCAAACGTCCTCTCGGCGCACTCCTCGTCAGCCTGGTCCTGTTCATACTCGGACTTTTCGCAGTAGTACAAGCCGCGACCATGGACGTAGTGGGAGACAGCATTCCAGGGCCCGACTTCTTCCCCATGGTAGTTGGAATCCTTTTGCTGCTCACAGCTATTCTGCTAGCGATTAGTTGGTTCAGAAGCAAAGAAAAAGACCATTCCGAAGATTCCCAAGCCGCTATGGACTGGGTATCCCTCGGCGGAGCAGCCGGGTCATTTATTGCCTTCATTTTCATCCTTGAACCGCTAGGTTGGCTGATCGCCGCCACCGGTTTGTTCTGGCTAGTTTCGCTAAGTCTAGGCGGCACGAAGCATCTAATGAACTTGGCCATTGCTGCATTGTTCTCAGCGATAACCCAAATCGTGTTCTCCCTCGGACTAGGCATCAGTTTGCCATCAGGTATCTTAGGAGGCATTTTCTAATGGAACAGATCATCAGCCTGATCGGCGGGTTCGCCGGAGCCCTGACCCCGATGAATCTTCTGCTGCTGTTCATCGGTGCAATGCTTGGTACCGCCGTGGGAGTCCTGCCAGGACTCGGCTCTTCTATGGCCGTGGCCCTCTTGTTGCCCGTCACTTTTTCGATGGATCCAACGGGCGCACTGATCATGTTTGCCGGTGTCTATTATGGCGGACTGTTCGGTGATTCAATTTCTGGCATCCTGCTGAACACACCAGGAAGCGCAACCGCGATCGCAGGCTCATTCGAGGGACACCGCATGGCCCTGGATGGGCGGGCGGCGAAAGCCCTGGCGACCAGTGCGTTGGGAGCCTTTACCGGTGGCTTGCTGGCCACCACGGTCGTTGTATTCACTTCGCCCTATATCGTGAAGCTCGCTTCGATGTTCGGTCCAGCTGAGTACTTCGCACTGGCTGTCTTCGCATTCATTGCCATCTCGTGGGTAGTATCCGAATCCTTTATCAAGGGCATTGCCTCGTTGGCGATCGGACTGCTGATCGCGCTGGTCGGCGTCGACGGAGTCAGCGGAACCGTCCGCCTGACCATGGACGTACCGCATCTTTTCGACGGTATCGACATCATCGTCGTCACCGTGGGTTTGCTTGCGCTGGGTGAAGTTTTCTACCGCGCCTCGCGACGCCGTACTGTTCCAGGGCGCAGCTCGATCATCTCCTCCGGCCGTCCCTGGCTGAACCGGAAGGAAATCAGGCAAGCAATGCCTGCATGGCTTCGCGGAACTGCATTTGGGTTGCCGTTTGGGGCGATCCCCGCTGGCGGCGCCGAAGTTCCTTCATTCCTCGCCTACTCGACGGAAAAGAAACTTGCGCAGCGGCGCCGAGATTCTGACTTTGGAACACGTGGAGCAATTCAAGGTGTGGCCGGCCCCGAAGCTGCCGGTAATGCTACGGCGGGTAGCGCAATGGGAGCCTTGCTGGCCATTGGCCTTCCCACCTCCGCGACCGCTGCCATCATGTTGGCTGCATTCCGCCAGTATGGAATGCAGCCCGGACCGTTGCTCTTTGACCGTAGTGCTGATCTCGTCTGGACGCTGTTCGCAAGCTTGTTCCTCGGCTTGTTCGTTCTGCTGGCCTTGAATCTTCCGTTTGCTCCATTGTGGGCCAAACTTCTCAAAATCCCCGCGCACCTCCTATACCCCGGCATCGCGGTTCTTGCAGCTGTCGGCGTCTATGCAATCGGCGGTTCGGTGATAGACCTGGCGCTGCTGTTCGGGCTTGGTCTGCTGGGACTGCTCATGCGGCGATTTGATCTGCCAATGGCACCGGTGTTGATCGGCGTAATTCTCGGACCCATGGCCGAGACAGAACTTCGCAGGTCAGTCAGCGTCGCTGAGGGCCAGCTTTCCTATTTCGTATCGAGCCCCGTAACGATTGCGCTCTATGGTGTCCTAGCCATTGGTGCAATAGTGCTCCTGGTCATCAAGTTCCGTAAGCGTACGGTGCTCAAGCGTGAAACCAAGACGGTTAGCCAACCAGAGCAGGTCGGTTCCGGAACAAACTAGTTCAACCCTCATGGGGCCCGGCGACTCGTATGGTGATCGACACCTTACAGGTCGCCGGGCTTCGTTCTGCTCTCGTCCAGGACTCACAGGCGGCGTGGGCTCAGCGACATGCTATTAGGGCCCCGCTATTGCTTGCACGTTCTGATTTCAATCCGGAGGGTCCACGTAAATTGCCTGAGCCGAGGAACCGAAGACCGAAAAGCCACCCGTTAGAAAACTAACGAGTGGCTTCTTTGCGATTTCAGGTATCGATCTAGAACCCTGTGTAGGAGTGCTGGGTGTGGTGCACTTCCGGCGCACCATCGAAGTATGGGGAAACTAGGTCGCGCCATTGCTGGTAGCTCTCAGATTCTCGAAAACCGATCATGTGGGCATCCACCGATGTCCAGCCGACCGTCAGCACGTACTGCAATGGGTTTTCGAGGCGGCGAGACAGCGAGAAACTCAGCGCACCTTCAGCCGCTTGGAAAAGCGGCCTGGCCGCTTTCACTGCGGCTTCGAAGTCGTGTTCAGTACCTGGGCGGACGGTTATTACTGCGTTTTCGTAGATCATGTTCCGTTCCTCTCCTCTTAAGCTTTCTCGGAATCGATTCGGTGCGCGTCGGCACTACCTGCCATAGTTCTTGTCGCGTCGATTGACGCGTAGGTCCAAAGAATCTTCATCTCGGCATCAGTGGAAGCATTACGAAATCTGTGGACTACGTTCGCCGGTACGAAAGTCGTGTCATAGGTATTCATGAAGTACTCGGTACCATCGATATCTACCCAAGCTGTACCTTCAATGACGCAGACGGATTCAACGACATTGTGGCTATGGTGGGCAATTTCAGCTCCAGGAGCAAAGGTTGTAATTCCGTTAAGGAAATCAGTGGATCCGATTTCTGAATCAACCATTGAAACGGTGCGTGCGCCGTTTCCCCGATCTTTCACGGGTAGTTCGCTTGGCCGCAGAATCACGGCATCGAGGGAGCTGACGGTTGTACTAATTCGTGTCATGGTGTTTCCCTTATCTTCTTTAGTCGATTGACGATTAAACGCCACGGTGCCGGAGGCAATTGAGCCTCCGGCACTGTGTTTACTTAGTTGGCTGGGCCTACCCATAGGGTCTTCATGTTGGTGAATTCCCGAATACCGTAAGAACCAAGCTCCCGTCCGTACCCCGAACGCTTGATTCCTCCGAAAGGCAGACGCGGGTCGGATGCCACCATGCCATTAATGAAGACAGCTCCTGCATCAATCTGGGAAGCAACGTTCCTCGCGGCGTCAGTGTCGGTGGACCAAACAGAGGCAGCCAGTCCGAATTCGGTCTGATTTGCCAGCTCGATAGCTTCCTGGGTTGAGGACACACGAATCACAGCAGCAACTGGACCGAAGGTTTCCTCGTCGAACGCTACTTGTCCCGGCGTCACATGATCCAGAACTGTCGGTGCGTAGTAGAACCCGGGTCCCTGGATCGCGTATCCGCCAGTGCGCACCGTAGCTCCGGCTGCGATGGTTGCCTGGACCTGGGCGTCAAGTTCCTGGCGCAGGTTCCCACGAGCCATGGGACCGATCTGGGTATTATCGTCCGTTGGATCACCGATGGCGAGTGCTTCAACCTTCGCAGCGAAGGCATCAACAAATTGATCCGCAATGTCCTGATGAACGATAAATCGTTTCGCGTTGACGCAGCTCTGCCCGTTATTCGTGAATCGAGCTTTGACCGCAGTTTCGGCGGCTTGTTCAATGTTCGCGTCAGCCAATACGATGAATGGATCCGAACCCCCGAGCTCCAGCACCTGCTTTTTCAAAGCATGTCCAGCTTGAGACGCGACAAGAGCGCCAACTTCCGTGGAGCCCGTCAGCGTCACCGCAGCGATACGCTCATCTGCGATGAGATCCGCAACCTCGCTTGACTGGATCAGCAGAGAGGCAAACAAGTCGTCGGCGATACCTGACTTCTTGAGGATCTGCTCTACAGCCAGTGCAGACTGCGGAACGTTGGCCGCATGCTTTAGCACTGTGGCATTTCCGGCGGCAAGAGCGGGCAATGCGAAGCGGAAAAACTGCCAGAATGGGTAATTCCACGGCATGATCGCCAAGACTGTGCCTAGCGGTTCAAAGACTACGCCGGATTCTTCGGCATTCGAGTCAATGTATTCCGGGGCCAAGAACTTCGGGGTATGCTGTGCATAGTACTCGGCCGTCAACGCGCACTTTTCAATTTCAGAACGAGCTTCGCTAATCGGCTTTCCCATCTCCTGGGTGATGAGCAGCGCATACTCGTCTTTGCCTTCACGCAAGACCCGGGCGACTTCGAGCAGCTTGGCCGAACGTTGTTCTACCGGTACGGTACGCCAAACACGCTGGGCGGCCGTGGCACGGTTGAGAATTGCGTCGACTTCTTCGGGGGTATGTCCTTCGACTGTGGTCACGGTTTCGCCGGTGGCGGGATTCACCACGGGAAATGTTGGTCGTGCTTCGAATGCCATGATGAGTGCTCCTTGAGATTCGATGGTTAAGATTTTGCGGTCAGCTCGAGGCTGCCAATGACATCAATGAGTTTGGCGGTAAAGTCTTTGGTCCCAAGGGATCCACCGACATCGCGAGTGCGGCTTTCCCGCTCAGAAATGACCGTTTCTACGCTCCGCTCGATGAGTGAAGCGGCAGCAATGAGCTTTTCATTGCCATCGCGCTTTCCTCGCCAGTCGAGCAGCATCGCGGCAGAGAGAATCAGGGACACGGGATTGGCGATACCCTGGCCTTCGATATCCGGAGCAGACCCATGCTGTGCCTGAGCGACAGCCAAGTCTTGGCCCTGGTTGAGGGATCCGCCTAGTCCCAAAGAGCCAGACAATTCAGATGCCTCATCGGACAAGATATCGCCGAACATGTTCGTAGTGACGATGACGTCGAACGATTCTGGCTTCCGGATGAGCAGGGCCGCAGTCGCGTCCACGATGAGTTCTTCCAACTGCACATCAGGATATTCCGCGGCGACTTTGCGAACTTCCCGCAAGAAGAGACCGTCAGACAGCTTCACAACGTTCGCCTTGTGTACTGCTGTCACCTTCTTGCGTCGCCCGCGTGCTAATTCGAAAGCTGCACGCGCGACACGTGATGAGGCTTCCGCCGTCACTTTTCGAATCGAGAAGGCGCTGTTTTCATCTGGCATGAACTCGCCTGCACCGGCAAACATGTTGCGGTCTGAGTAGAAGCCCTCGGTGTTCTCACGAACGATAATCAGGTCCATGGGAGTACGCAAGATAGACAGGTCTTCGCGGGATCGGCAGGGGCGGACATTGGCGAACAGCTCAAACTGAACGCGCAGTTCTGCCGACGGGTTGTATCCGCCTTCAGACTTTGGCGGGTAGATGTAATGCGATACGGGTCCCAAGATGACACCGTCGGATTCGGGGATCTGCATCATCACCTCATCTGGCAGCGTGGTTCCTTCATTGGCAAGTGAAGCCAGGCCGATGTCCTTGGTTTCGAATTCGAACCCGACCCCGATTTTCTCGTCGACGCTGCGCAAGACTTCGAGGGTTGCTTCGGTGATTTCTGGGCCGATTCCATCACCGGGGAGTACGAGGATTTTCATGATGTTCCTTTGGTTGAAGGGAGGAAGGAAAGTAAATTTGCGGAGGTTCTAACCGAGCATCGGACCGACCGCGATGAGCGCCAGGACCACCGTGATCGCTCCGCCGATTCTCGTGGCAATCTGCGCAAATGGCATCAGGCTCATTCGATTGGCTGAGGCCAGGATCGCTAAGTCACCTGCACCGCCCATTCCGCTATGGGTCGCGACGACTACCGCCGTGTCAATTGGGTGAAGCCGTACCCAGAGGGCTCCGAGGTAGCCACCGCCTATCATGCCGACCACGGTGAGGACACAAGTGATCAAGTTTGCCGGGGCAAAGCCCGCGACCAGTGACTCCCACGGCGTCATGACCATGGAAAACGTGAACAGAATAGGGAATGCAAGCGCTGTAATCGCCAGCTTGTACAACCCGTTGGCTCCGTCCCGAAGACGAGGCGAAACACCGTGTAGCAACGTCAGCGCAATGGCAATGCCGAGCATCACAATTGGAGCGGGCCACCCCAACAGTTCGTGAGTCAGTACGCCACAGAGGTAGCAAAATATGGCTACCATGCCTGCTGCAGCCAGGTTTTGAACACTTAACGCGTACTTCTGTAGGGCAGACTCCGTGATGTCTTTATGTCCACCTGGCTGGAGTTCCCCATTGCCGGTCAAGTTTGGTTTACGCTTGGCAATAAATGCCAGGATGCCGGCCCCGAGAACCGCACTGACATTACCGACCATAATTGGGGGAAGCACCATGGCCAGTGCTTCACCTTGGCTCATGTCGAGAACGGATGAATATCCGATGGTGAGTGGAATTGCCCCTTCTCCGACGCCACCGGCCATAATCGGTGCAACAATGAAGAACAGTGTGTGTTTAGCACCCAGTCCTAGGAGAGTGCCACTGATCATTCCCAAGGTCAGAGCACAGATCGTTCCGGTCAAGAGAGGAACGAAAATCTTTGCGAACCCTTTAATAAGCGCTACGCGGTTCATTGCCAGAATGCTGCCCACGATAACTGCCGCGATAAATAGATTAAGGATTTTGCTGGACGAGAAAAAGTCGCCAACAGCGGCGGTCATCTGCTCAGGAAAGACACCAAGGTAATTAAGGAACGAGGGAAGGATCGTAACTATGATCGCTGCCCCACCGATGTGCTTGATTACTGGAAGTCTCTTTCCGACCTCCCCGAGGGTAAACGCTCCCACTGTCATGATCGCAATGACCATGGCTAATTCTTGAGGAATCATGCCAATAGTGCTGAATGCGATTAATAAGAGGACCAGACCAATGAATACAGGCGCTGGAATGATACCGATGTCGAAATCCATCAGTTTCCACCAGCGACGTCTTCCGATGGGGTGGTTTTCGAGTTCTGTTTCCCCTGGAGGGGAAGTGTTCCGAGACCGTTTAATTGACGCCATTGTCATCATCCTTTGTGGCTTGCGAAGCCGAAGAATAAAGCTGGATTTTCAATCAGGACCTTGTCAGACCCTTCATGATCCAGCCATTGTTTAATTAATCCGAGGAAACCAAGAGCAGAGAATTTTCGAAAGGGCTCAATTGCTTCGATACTTCGATTCTCTCTGTCCTTGCCGCCCCCAGTAAAAGGCCAATCTGACCCCCAAATAACTTGACTCGGGTTGGCAGCGACCAATTGTCGCGTAAGATCGGCGATTTCCGTATACGGAGTAGATCCCTGACACACGCGGTAAGGAGCCGAGAGCTTGACCCAGATTTTGGAATCTTTAAGTAGATCCACTACAGAGTCGATGCCAGCGACCGTCTTGCCCTGTTCAACTTTCAGACCCGCATAGTGGTCAAGGAGAAGTGGAACTGGCGAACTGGATATTAGACCTTCGTATTGGTCTAGACCGGCAGCATCGGTATAAATCTGAACCGGCCATCCACGTGGAGCAACCTTCTCGATTAATTGCTCAAGGCTCTTATCTAATGGTTCGTATCCGCCACGGGGGTCCGCGTGGCGATTGAGCCGCACAGCAACGATGCCTGCTGCTGCCAGATCGTCTAATTCCGTCTCTGTTGCCTGTGGCGAGATGACGGCAACTCCACGTCCAGCAGAATTCCCGAGCTTTTCTAACGCAGTGACCAGAGCGCGATTGTCAGTTCCATACGGACTAGGCTGCACCAATACCGTGCGGCCAACATTCCAAGCCTGCGAATCAGCAGAATATTGCGCGAATTCGGCATTCCCAGGGGTATAGCTCCGGTTGGGAGCATACGGGAATGCTGGGTCGAATACATGCACGTGGCAGTCGACGACTTGGGTTTCATTGTGAGTAGGCACACGATGAGCTTAACTCGTTTTTTGGTTTTTTTCAACAAAAATATACCGGAATATGATCCTGACGCAGTTTCATGCAGTCATGCCGGTATCGTTAAGTGAGGGCGGTGCATGGTTCACCCCAAGCCAGGCTCACGCAGAAATGAACAAGTAGGGATAGAGAGAATGACCTTGAACCAAATCTCACCACTCGTTGATTCAGTGAGCAGGGATATCATCCGACTCATTCAAGAGAATGAGCTACCGCCAGGAACCCGGCTAGTTGAGCGAAAACTTGGGGAAGATCTAAAAGTTTCGCGTTCACCGATTCGCAGAGCGCTGCAGGAACTTGCAGCCAAGGGCGCAATCGCCGCCGCCCCGACCGGTGGGTATCTTGTTGCAGAAACGTCTCTTCCGCCATACCATGATCAGTCGCCTGCAGATGGAGATGAGCCGTACTATAGGCTCGCCGACGAACGCCTAAATGGCTCTTTGCCTGACCGTGTCACCGAAACTTTTCTGCTGGACCACCTAGGCTTGACCCGCACGGAACTGAATAAATTACTGCTCCGCGCCTCTAACGAAGGATGGATCGCCCGACTACCGGGCTACGGCTGGGAGTTCCAACCAATGCTGAATAACACGGCGGTCTATCGTGACAGTTATCGATTCCGGCTGGTTCTCGAACCAAATGCGATCCTAGAACCAACGTTTGTGCTCGACCGGGACAAGCTCCTCAAATGTCGTGAAGTGCAGCAGCGCCTCATAGATGGAAATATCTGGCACGTTTCCAATGCCGAACTATTTGATGCGAATGCCCACCTGCATGAAACGATCATGAACTGCTCGCGTAACTCATTTTTCTCCGATGCACTTCAGAAGGTCGATAAGCTGCGCAGACTTATTGAATATAAGAAATCGTTGCCCCGCGATCGCGCGTTGGAACGGTGTAAAGAGCACGTGAAACTCATCGATCTCCTCCTTGCAGGAAATCTTGAGACTGCCGCAAGTTACATGCGGGAGCATCTCACGAGTGTCAGTAGCGAGAAAACAGCGGAGTCACACTAACAAACGCTGCCAACGAGGCAAAGTTTCTCGGTAACCTTCAACATGATGCTCAACGAACGCCAGTTTGCCTAAGCAATACTGTCGGAGCATGTCCCTAGCCTCTGAATGGTGCCGGGTTTCATACCGGAATCCGAATCCAAGACGCCAATAACTGCACTGTCGGCAATCAGCGGCTGGACAAAAAGGGCAGCTCCCAGATGTTCAAAGCAACCACGGTCATCGCGCCAACGATGTCGAGCGTTGTCATTGGATATTCGGCATGGTCGGCTCCCTGCCTGCAGTCGTCATTAGCCTTCACCTATCACGATGAGTGGAGTTCTTCACTCATGGATTCCTGAATTCCCTTTCTGACGTGCGCCGCTGCGGCGAAGCGCTGAGCAGTGCCCTCGATAAATGTCCACGTGGGCCTTCCTGTGTGGAAGGCCCGCGTGCTGCAACGGAGGTCAGGCGGAGGCCAGGCTGCGGTGCTGGATGCTTTCCGCGCCGGATGCTTTCGCGGCCGCAGCCAGTCCGCGTTCCAGATCGCCGATGAGATCTTCGACCTCTTCGATCCCTACCGACAGGCGGACCAGGTTGGCCGGGATCTCCAACTCGGTGCCGATCAGCGAAGCGTGGGTCATTTCGCGCGGATAGCAGACCAGGGATTCCACCCCGCCCAGGGACACCGAGAGCTGGAAGTACTCCATGGACTCGGCGAAGGCTCGGGCGGCTGCCTCGTCGGCCAGCTGCAGCGAGACGATGCCGCCAAAACCGCGCTGCTGGCGGGCTGCCAGCTCGTGGCCAGGGTGGGTTTCAAGGCCCGGATAGTAGACCCGGGTGACCTCGGGCTGTGCATCGAGCCAGCGGGCCAGCTTGTCCGCCGAAGCGCAGTGGCGTTCCATGCGCAGGCCCAGGGTTTTCAGCCCGCGGGCGGCCAGGTAGGAATCCTGCGGTCCGGCCACCGCTCCCCCGGCGAACTGCTGGTAGCCCACCGCTTCGGCCAGGGATTGTCCGCGGAAGAGGTGATCGGCCACGATGACCGCACCGCCCAGCACATCGGAGTGCCCGCCAATGTATTTGGTGGTGGAGTGGACCACCGCGTGCGCACCAAAATCCAGTGGGCGCTGTAGATAAGGTGTGGCGAAGGTATTATCCACCACCAGCAGGGCACCATTCTCGCGGGCAATGGTGGCCCACCCGGAAAGATCGGCGATGCCCAGCAGTGGGTTGGAGGGTGTTTCCACCCAGAGCAGTGCGGTGTTCGGCTGTACCGCGGCGCGCACCGAGTCCAGGTTGGTGATGTCCACAGCGGAAGAGGTGATGCCCCATTTGCTGTGCAGTTTGGAGATCAACCGGTTGGTGCCGCCGTAGCCGTCGGCGCCGAGGATGATGTGGTCGCCCGGTTCAAGCACCGCGCGCAGCAGGGCGTCTTCGGCCGCGATGCCCGAGGCGAAGGCGAATCCAGCGGCGCCGCCTTCCAGCGCGGTGAGCTGGTCCTGGAACCCGTCACGGGTAGGATTCGAGCCGCGCGAGTATTCGTGCCCGGAACGCAGCACGTTGATGCCGTCTTGGATGAAGGTGCTGGTTTGGTAGATTGGCGGGACGACCGCGCCGGTGTGCGGGTCCTTGTGCTGACCGGCGTGCACGGCCTGGGTGTTGAAGCCGCTCATGCGAAGCTCACTTCCTTGGTTTCGTTTAGCGCAGACTGGGACAAGGCCAGCGCGTGATCCAGTGCCTGGGTAAGATCTGCGAGCAGGTCGGCGGGGTCCTCCAGCCCTACCGAGAGGCGCAGGGTGGAGGTGTTCAACCCCGCGTCGGCCAGCTGTTGTTCGGAGAGCCGGCAGTGCGTCATGGTGGCCGGGTGCGAAATCATGGTTCGGGTGTCCCCCACATTGGCGGCCAGCGAAATCAGCTGCAGCCCGTCGATTACCGGGGAGACCAGCGACGGGTGGGCCAGCTCGATGGCCAGCACGCAGCCGGTGCCCTTCGGTGCCAGCGCCCGGGCCAGCTCGTGGCTGGGGTGCTCGGGGAGCGCAGGGTGGTGGATGGCGGCAATGCCCGGATACTCGGCCAGCGCGTCGATCAGCCTGACGACGCTGCGCTGCACGTGGGCGGCGCGCACCGGCAGGGTCTCGATGCCTGCCAGGATTCCCTGGGCGCTGGCCGGGGCCAGGGTCGGGCCCAGGTCGTGCAGGAATTTGGAGCGCACCAGCATCGCATAGGCCGCCGGCCCGTGGCGCTCTAGCAGCGAGGTGTTGTTCAGCCGCTCGCGCGGGGCGGCGATTTGCGGCCAGCGAGAGGAATCGGAGAAGTCGAAGGTTCCCGAATCCACCACTACCCCGCCGAGCACCGAGCCGTGCCCGGCCAGGCCCTTGGTGGCCGAGTGCACCACGATGTCCGCTCCGAGTTCCAGCGGGCGCACATTCAGCGGGGTGGCCAGGGTGTTGTCCACCACCACCGGGATGTTGCGCTCGTGCGCGATGGCCGCAATGGCCGGGATATCGGCCACGGTACACAGCGGGTTGGAGACGGACTCCAGGAAGAACGCGCGGGTGTCTTCCTCGATGGCCGCAGCCCAAGCCAAAGGATCGGCCTGGTCGACAAAGCTGACGCGGATCCCGAAGTCCGCGAAGGTGTCGGTGAACAGGTCCACGGTGCCGCCGTAGAGCGAAGAGGAAGCCACGATGTGCTTGGGTCCCTGGGTCAGCGCCAGCAAGGACAGGGCGACGGCGGACTGGCCGGTGGCGGTGGCCACCGCGTGGGCTCCGCCTTCCAGTGCTGCCACACGCTGTTCAAGGATCGAGACGGTGGGATTGCCGGTGCGCGAGTAGGTGAAGCCGGTCTGGCGCAGCGCGAACTTCTCGATCGCTTCGGCATGCGACTGGAATTGGTAGGCTGCGGAATTGTGCAGTGGCGGCAGCATCGGGCGGAAGTCTCCGCTCGGGCGGTATCCTGCGTGGACCGCGTCGGTTCCTTGGCTCATGGCTCCTCCTCGATTCTCTGCGAGGGAGTGCACCGATTGGCATCGTGTGGCAACACGAAGCACAGCGCGCAAAAACGCGTTCGGAACTGCTCCATCGTTCCTGGCAGTAGCACCTTTCGGTTTCCCGGTGGTTGCTGCGACGTCAACGAGCCAGATCTCTTAGTCGCTCTTGATGGTTTGTTGTTCTTCCATGGTTGGCCATGGGCTGCGAGGGGTGCAAGCGCTATCGGGCGGCCGGCTTCATACAAGGCCGCCAAGCTTCATATGTCGTGCACTTGTCATGATGACGCGGTGGCTGGCGCCACTTTATGACGCATCAAAAATGAGAAAAACCCCGAGACTTTCAAGGTTTTTGCCGGAAGTTTGTGACGATGGACCGGTGCTCGATGACCGAGAGTTACGCTCTTGGCGGCTCAGCCGAGCACTTCCACCCCGAAGCTGGCCACCACTGCGCGGACTTCTTGCAGGTAGCGCTGAGCCTGGTCGGTGAGCGGGATCGCGGCGTGATCGATCCAGCCGATCTCGATGCGCTCGTCGATGTCCAGCGGGATGGCAACGATGGATGGATCCAGCTCGTCGCTGATGATGCCGGTGGAGATCGTGTACCCGCCCAGGCCGATCATCAGGTTGAAGATGGTCGCACGGTCCGAGACTTGGATTTCCCGCTGGCTGGAGCGCGTGGAGAGCACTTCCTCGGCGAAGTAGAACGAGTTGTTCGCGCCTTGATCGAAGGTCAGCCGGGGCAGATTTTCGAGATCTTCGAGGGTGACCTGGTCACGGGTGGCCAGCGGGTTGCTGCGCGATACGAAGATGTGCGGGTCGGCAAGGAACAGCGGGTGGAACACCAGGCGGGATTCGCGCAGCAGCTTGTCGATGACTTTCCGGTTGAAGTCGTTGCGGTAGAGGATCCCGATATCGCTGCGCAGGGTTCGCACGTCCTCGATGATTTCCTCGGTGCGCGTCTCGCGGAGCGAAAACTGGTACTCCTCGGCGCCGCTGGCCTGGACCATGCGCACAAAGGCATCCACCGCAAAGGAGTAGTGCTGGGTGGAGACGCCCAGCAGTCGTCTTGCCGCCGGCCGGCCGAGGTAGCGGTGCTCCAGCAGTTCCACTTGCTCCAGGACCTGCCGGGCGTAGCCGAGGAATTCTGCGCCTTCGGCGGTGAGCGTCACTCCCCTGGCTGAGCGCATCAGCAAGGTGCGTCCCACCCGGGATTCGAGTTCCTTCATCGCCGCCGACATGCTGGGCTGAGCGACGTAAATTAGGTCGGCGGCAGCCGAGATGGATCCTTCGGAGGCCACCGCCACGAAATAGCGAAGCTGCTGCAGTGTCAAGCCATTTGTTCCCTGAACCATAGTTTGAGTCTATATGAATCCATAGTTATATCGAGTTACCTGATATCAAGAATCACCCTGCATGATTGACGCAACGACTTCCCCTCGGCCTGTCCAGGCCTCCCAAATACAGATTGGCCATCATGGCGGACGCATTAAATTTCAGCATTAGCACCACCAGATTCGACGAGAATTACTCCCCTTCGGAGAATTCTCGCACCACGACAAACTTCGCCAATTTGGCGCGCGGAGAGCGCCGCGAAGAGAACCTTCGCAATGCCCTGACGATGATCAACCGTCGTTTCAATTCCCTGGCTCACTGGGACAATCCCCAAGGTGACCGCTATGCACTGGAATTGGAAATCATTTCAGCAAATGTGCATTATTCCGCCGATAATACCGATCAGGAATTCCCGCTTTTAGAAGTGCTTGAAACCACGATCGTGGATAAACTCAAGGGCACTCGGTCCCAGGGCATGGTCGGCAATAATTTTTCTTCTTATGTCCGCGATTACGACTTCAGCGTGGTGCTTCCAGCTTCGTACAGTGACAGCGGAGACCCGGTGCTTCCGGAGGATTTTGGCGATCTCCATGGGCAGCTCTTCCAGCATTTCTTGAACTCACAGGCGTACCGTGAGCGTTTTGCCCAGCTGCCGGTGGTCTGCATCAGCGTCTCGACTTCCAAGACCTATTTCCGCACCGGCAACAGCCATCCAGTGCTCGGTTTGGAATACCAGCAGGACGAAAATTCAATGACCGACGCGTACTTCGGAAAAATGGGTTTGAGCGTCCGCTACTTCATGCCACCAGGCGCTGTTGCCCCGCTGGCGTTCTACTTCCGCGGCGACCTGCTCAACGATTACACGAATCTGCAGTTGATCAGCCTCATCAGCACGATGGAAACGTTCCAGAAGATTTATCGCCCGGAAATCTATAACGCCAATTCGGCCGCTCCTTCTGTGTACCACCCGAGCCTGGGCGCCGAGGACTTCTCCCCCACCCGTGTCTTTTATGACCGCGAAGAACGAACCCAGTTGGGTAAGATCCAAGGCAAGTTCACCGAAGAGCACTTCATCATCCCGAATCGCCAACTGCTCGATCAGTGGTCTTCTTCCTACTCGGCTCCTGTCGCCTAAGAATCCGAAAGATAACTTATGACTTCCCCGCTTATCCCCACGTCAATTGTCGGCAGCCTGCCCAAGCCTTCATGGCTTGCCGAGCCTGAAAAGCTCTGGTCCCCATGGAAGCTTGAAGGCGAGCAATTGCGAGAAGGCCAGCAAGACGCCATGCGTGCTGCGGTCCTCGAACAGACCCAACGCGGCATCGACATCATCAGTGATGGCGAACAGACCCGTCAGCACTTCGTCACCACATTCATCGAGCACCTGAGCGGTGTTGATTTTGAAAAGCGCGAGACGGTGCGAATCCGCAACCGTTACGACGCGAGCGTACCTACCGTCGTTAGTGCCGTGGAACGTGAAAAGTCAGTTTTTGTCGAGGACGCAAAGGCCCTTCGTTCATTCACTGACAAGCAGATCAAGTGGACGTTACCTGGCCCGATGACCATGGTTGATACTTTGTATGATGCTCACTACCGCAGCCGGGAAAAGCTGGCGTGGGAGTTCGCGACCATTTTGAACCAGGAAGCCCGCGAGCTTGAGGCCGCCGGGGTGGATGTCATCCAGTTCGATGAGCCAGCCTTCAACGTCTTCTTTGACGAGGTTGCCGATTGGGGCATCGCCGCTCTGGAGCGTGCGTGCGAAGGACTCAAGGCAGAAACTGTTGCCCACATTTGCTTCGGTTACGGCATCAAGGCGAACAATGACTGGAAAGCCACCTTGGGTGCGCAGTGGCGCCACTACGAGAAGTCCTTCCCGCTATTGCAGGCTTCCACCATCGATACCGTTTCCCTTGAGTCGCACCACTCGAATGTCCCGCTTGAGGTTGTCGAATTGGTGCGCGGCAAGCGGGTGATGCTCGGAGCTATCGACGTAGCCAATGACTCTGTGGAGACTGCCGAGGAAGTGGCGCAGACTCTGCGCAACGCACTCGAATTTGTCGATGCGGACAAGCTGATTGCCAGCACCAACTGCGGCATGGCCCCCTTCCGCCGCGATGTGGCCCTGGCCAAGCTCAGTGCGCTCAGCGCAGGGGCAGGCATCCTGCGCGAGGAGCTTGTTGGTGCCCGCGTCTGAAGTGACAGAATCAGCGACACCATCGTTGCCCGCAGATGATTTCAAAGCGATCTTCCGCGGGCACCCTGGCGGCGTCAGCCTGATTACCGCTGATGCCGGCGACGGACCAGTTGCCCTTACCGCGACATCGGTGGCTTCGATCAGTGTTGATCCGCCGTTGCTCGTCTTCTCGATTTCTGCGCTATCCTCGGCGGCCAAAGTGCTTACCCGCGCAACTTCTCTTGTCGTTCACAGCTTGGATGCGCATGACATCGAGGTGGCTAAATTAGGGGCAACCAGTGGGATCGACCGCTTCGCACAGAAGCAAACATGGTCAAGGCTGAGCAGCGACGAACCGGTATTTGATGACGTCCGGGCCTGGGTTCGTTGCGCAGTCATCGAGCGGGTTCAGGCAGGAACATCCACAGTTTTTGTCGCGCGCGCCCTTGAGTCGCACATTGAACGCGATAGCGAACCCGGCCAGCCCAGCAACGGACTGGTTTACCACAACCGCGCCTGGCATCGGCTGGATGAAAACTCGCAGTTATCCAATTGAGGCTGTTCGGCCGCTGTCCCTTGGGACAGCGGCCGAACAGCCTCAGATTGCACTAGCGGTCTTGTGCCGCAGCGAGTTAGTGCTTGGCGGACTTACTGCGTCCACGGGCCACAACTACCGCACCACCAAGGGCCATGAGAAGTCCTAGCCCTGCAGCTGAAAAACCGTCAAGGCCGGTGTTTGCCAGTACTGGCGCGGTGGAACCGGCAGCCTTCGTGATGGACTGTTTCTCGACTGCAGGAGACTTGCTAATTTCACCTGCCGGCTTGATTTCGGCGCTAGCCGTTGGAGACTCGCTCTGGGACGGAACCATTTCTTCCTCAGTTGCGGTTCCGTCGGTACCGTTATCCTCGGGAGCAGCCTCGATGCCGAAGTACAGCTCAAGGTAGTACGCTCGCAGTTCGGGATCATGGGCAAATACTTCTTCGAGGAACGCCTGGAACTCAGCGGCGTCTTCATCGCTTTCGATGCTTTCGGCAACGAATGGCAGCATCAGGTTAAGGAGCTCGAGGCCTTGGTCGGTGCCGAAGTAAGCTTCCCATTGCGTTTCGTCCCAGTCGAAGCTTTCCTCAGGAAGAAGCTCAGTAATGGACTCCCAGAAAGCCAACTCTTCATCAGAAAGGTCGAATTCTTCGTCCCAGATGATATCTTCAGCAAGCAATTCATCAAGAAGCCGGTTCATCTCCTGCCCGGCTTCGGTCTGCTCGAAAGCTTCCCATTGAGCTTCGTCCCAATCCTCGCTGCCTTCGGGCATCAGCGCGTCAAGTTGAGCCCAGCGAGGGTCTTCGTCCTGGTCTGCAACGTCCGTTGATGGTTCGGTGACCTTGGCGGACTCACTTATTTCGGCAGTGAGCTCAGATGCAGCGTCAGGTTCTGCCGAAGCAGTTGATTCCGTCACCGCGGTTTCTGATTCTTCGTCCACATCGGAAACAGCAATTGGAGCAGCCGAGGACTCGGTTGCCGGATCGATGGCAGGTTCCGACGTTTCTGCCTCAATAAACTCGTCGACATCGAGCATCGCCTCAGGCTCAGTTGGAAGGATGCTTTCCTCGGATTCAACGACGTCTGCTCCGGGAGACTGAGATGCTACTGACCCTGTCTGCACGTCCGATGACGTTGACGATTCCGTCGGGGTAGAGACGACCTCATCCGAAATCACTTCTGCATTTGCGGCCGGGCCACTAAGCACCAATCCCGTGATCAGTGCCGTCGACATTGCCACCGAGCTTAATTTGGTTTTCAATTATCCTGCTTCAAAGAGTGCGAATCGGTGCAAGAACCTCACAACAGAATCAATTAGCAATGATTGCTAGAGCCGCTCTGTCCTGTACCGATGAAATGATGATTAGACTCAATTTATCTCATTACCCGAAAATTCACCAAGAAATTTTTTCACCTAAAACTCGCTTCCTGTGAGCCGAGTCAACCACAGAATATTCGAATTTACTCCCGTCGCAAGCCATTGCTTAGTACGCGTCAAGTAAGGACTTTTCTACCGACTCTGAATCTGTTGGAACATGAGCATCGATAGTCACCCATTCCTCATTGATCGTCACACGCGAAGCCCACAAAGCCTCCAAATGCTTGATCGACGATCTCAAAAGAAGACGCGTCATTTCCTGCATATGCCTGCCATTAGCCGTCGCAGTAAACAACAGAGTCAAATGAGCATCAATGACATTCTTTTCTAGGTGGATGATCGGCCTGAACCACAGGTCTAACTTTGTCGTCCCGAACGACGCTTCAACCTGCAGCAGATCATGATATGCACGGATCGCCAGGACCGTGCAGTCTCCAAGGAAGACGGAAAGGCGCGACGTAGGCTGCAGGCAATCAGAACGCGGGGCGCAGCGGTACTGGAGCAGACCCGCCGCGGAATCGACATCATTTCCGACGGAGAGCAGACCCGACAGCACTTCGTCACCACCTTCATCGAGCACCTGGCAGGGGTTGACTTCGAGAACAAGCAGACCGTGCTGATCCGCGACCGCTATGAGGCCAGCGTCCCCAGAGTTGTCGGCGCAGTGGAGCGCAAGGCCCCGGTCTTCGTAGACGATGCGAAGTTCCTGCGCACGCTGACCGACCGGCAGATCAAGTGGACCCTGCCCGGCCCAATGACCATGGTGGATACCCTGCATTATGGCTACTACGGCAGCCGCGAGAAGCTGGTCTGGGAGTTCGCTGCCACCCTGAACCAGGAGGCCAAGGAACTGGAAGCCGCCGGCGTGGATGTCATCCAATTCGATGAGCCGGCGTTCAATGTCTTCTTCGACGAGGTGGCGGACTTGGGCGTAGCCGCGCTGGAACGCGCCTGCGAAGGGTTGAAGGCCGAGACTGTGGCACATATTTGTTTTGGCTACGGCATCAAGGCGAACAATGACTGGAAGGCGACTTTGGGAACCCAGTGGCGCCACTATGAGAAGTCGTTCCCGCTGCTGCAACGTTCCTTCATTGACACTATTTCGCTAGAATCCCACCACTCGAATGTCCCACTGGAGGTCGTAGAGCTGGTTCGCGGCAAGCGGGTCATGCTAGGTGCAATCGACGTGGCCAACCAGCAGGTCGAGACCCCAGACGAGGTGGCAGAAACCTTGCGCAAGGCGCTGGAGTACGTGGATGCAGACAAGCTGATCCCGAGCACCAACTGCAGCATGGCTCCGTTCCCCCGCCATGTGGCGCTGGCTAAGCTGAGCGCGCTGAGCGCTGGGGCGGCCGTGCTGCGCGATGAGCTAGTGGGCGCTCACGTCTGAAGTGACGTACTCGGCGTCACCCGGGTTGCTCTCGGAAACTTCAATGCGGTCATCCGTGGGTATCCGGGCGACATCGCGTTGATCGCGGTAGACGCAGGAGACGGGCCGGCGGATTCTGTCCAATCCTTTAGTAGCCGGTCCCCTAATATCGCCGCGCAAGAACTTGGTTCGAACTGCCCGTCATCTGCATTCAAGCGATGGGCCTGTATTCCTCGCCAGCCTCCCATAACCGCTCGCTCAGCTCTGCAAAATGATCGAACCACACCTTATCGCGAGTAGTTAATAAGAATATGGGGGCACGTTCGCTATCTTCACTTGGGGCAAACTCATACATCTGAACCATAATCGATCTATGTGAATCATTCGTTGATTCTAAATCCATCGCATTTATTCCAACATTCGGAGGGAAGGCGATGACGCGAACTTCAAGTGACCCTGCATTAGAATGAATGTAATGGAGATCATCCAATGAATGCTGAATTTTTCCCCTAATTTGCTCAGCAGTAGTTCCGGGCCGAGTCGCCGCAATCATCTCTACTAAGTTTTGATTGTTGGGATCGGGTAGCAAAATTCGTACGCGACCATTCTGTCCAAGAATTCGCTTAATATGATTAATCATCAGCGGTAGAGTACGCGCCATCGTCACACCGATGAAAAGGTAGCTCTTCATAGCTCGCTTTTGGGACTTTTTATATTCCTCAGGGAAATCCCATAAAAATAGATCTGTCCTCTCGAGGTGCGAGGATGCAGTTAATTCCGAGATCTGAGTGCGACTCCTAATCTGAGAAAAAGCGAGAACACCCAGAAGAGCAACCGTGACCGGGTCCAATATATTACTATCAGCGCCAGTTAGACTAGTGATTGTAAAGAAGATTGCAGCCAAAATCAGAATCATGAGGTCTAGGTTTTCGAGGAAATACTTCCGACTGCTTCCCTTGAGACGCCTCGCTTTGGACTGCTTGCTACCTATAGGCACTGTCTTCATGACGTCACCAAACTTGAAAGTTCAAATTCCAAGCGCTCAAGAATCTCTATCTTCTTGTTAGTAGCTACCTGTGGACGAGTGTATGAACTATCAAGGATCGCCTCTGGAGAATACATGGTGACCGTTTCGGATACGGGGCGGGAAGTCATCAAGAGCGTTGCAACAAAAGATTTGTCCTCTATTAGGGTTTCGTGAGGTACAGCAGCTGGAACCATGTGAAATTCTCCGCTAACACTGCGAGTCATTGTTTTCGGACGCAGAAATACGCTGTCGCCCGAAACGATGGAATCCTTATCGACGAGATATCTTATATCGCCACTCTGATAACATTTGGCTTCAGTTTTTCCCGGCACAGACTTCTCATAAAGTGTCTCGCTGTAAGTCCCGACTAGAATTCGACTACAAAGATGCCAAGCATGTGTGTGGATAGGAGCCCCGAACGGCCTAACAACCCTTTCGCCTTCCGGCCAAATATGGAGTCTGAGATCTCCAAAATCGTAATTGTTTGCGATATGAAATACTGCGAAACCAGTCGGATGCCATCTAGCCTCTATCGGCGAGAACCGTTCGATCGCAGTGCTTGCAAGATTTCGTGCTTCATGTTCCAACGCAACACTTGCCAACTGACAGAACGAGCTAAATTCTCTTGAATCAAAACTGTTTTCCATACGACCTCCAGGATTCCTGTTCATGTGTTCGACTATACGAATGGTATCTGGAGACACAGCAAAATACTTTTTCACTGTGTTTAGCCAACCAGGGCGCCACCCCGCCGAGCGAATGGAGAATTAGCGCCCGCCCGCGATCTTCTCCGCGACTCTTGATCCCCGAGGGTAGAAGGCGCATCCTGATGTTGTTGGCGGCTCTTGTCATGTCGGTTCCACTATGGTTCTTCGCGCCCGATGTTTAGCGGGTGTCCACTAATTCAGACTAACCTCACAAAACGAAACAAACGTTGTAAGTTGGATTCATGACAGGCTGGCACGTATCACGACACCCAGAATGGGACTTGATGTACGCGGCGGGTCTAACCGTGCGAGAAATCGCTGACCGGTGCCACCAAATAGTGGCTACCGTCCACCTACATCTACAGGTAAGAGAAAAATACTCACCCGGACTACGTGCAACGCACGAAGCCGCCCTGGCACGCCGCGACCCCGACCGGCCCACCACTTCGTGGCGAAGGCGACTTGATGAAGCCCTAGCATTCCATACCGCCCACCAGCGGCTGCCCAACAGCCAAGGCCAAGCCCAAGAAAAGTCACTAGCACAATGGGTAGCCAACCAACGTATCTCCTACCAACAGGGGAATATGGCAGCGGCGAAGATCATCTTGCTAGACCAGCTGCCCAACTGGAACGTTAACCTGCACCAGCAACGCTTAGACGAGACCTGGCAAGCCAAACTAGTCGCTGTAGTTGATTACGTGACAGTCGCTGGCAGTCTGCCTCGATACAGGAACTACGCCAGCGAGCAAGAACGCCGTTTAGGCGTGTGGCTGCATAATCAACATCAGAAGCGCACCACAGGAACCCTAGTTGAATGGCGCAAGAACGCGTTGGACGATGCCCTGCCAGCTTGGCGCCGTCGCGGCTGAACAGGCCATGAACCGTACCAACGCTACTATTCCGTGAACTGCTTTTCTAGACAGCAGGGCCCATGAAAAACCTAGGTTTAGATAGCCTAGGCCACTGCAGATCAGCGGCCATCGCGTTACTTGTCTAGAACAAATAGCCAGCCATGCGAGGGTTGCGATCACTGGATGTTTTCTGCCACTGAACGCCCAAATTTTCCAATTTGGTCATGCCCAGCAACGTGCCGTCTAAGACGTTTTCTAAGAGATCCGCTTGCTCATCCTCAAGTTCTATTAGATGCGTCAAGACAGCCAATGGCTCGGTAAACTCACGCGACCACCGACCAGGCCATTCAGTCATGACCCAATCATTTAACGGCTACGTTGGTTTACCCTTAAGCCTCTTTCCGAAATAACCCACCAGGACTCAATGATTGAATTATCTCCTATGGTGCATGACCAGATATGCGGATCGACGTTTGACCATCGGCCGGATCCCAACGACATCGTACGCGCCTCTACTTACCCGCCGTTGGTGGAGTGCGTTTCGCATTTGCAGTCCAGGCCCTGGTCAATCTGGTCGTCGCATCGTGGCATGTCGCAGAGTGCTGGCACGCAGTGGACTGCCCACTCGATATACCGTTCTTCACCGATTTCCCGTCTGGGTAATCCTCTTTCGTGCAAATGTAGGGTAAGGCAAGAATAAGCGTTGGAACTGAACCATTTACCGCGGCCGCCGGCAGTTCGCACGGCGTGGGTCAAGCGTTTCATCAATTCAACCCTAGTTCAGGTTCTTCGAGTCTGGCCTTATCTGCAATTTCTGACGGTAGGCGATTCTTGAAGATTTTTAAAAATAAACCGATAAATTGCCTTTATTCATACATCAAACGAGAATAAGGCACAGTACATTTTCACAGTCTCAGGAGTGTCCATGGCAATAAGCATCTTGCAAGCAATCGTCCATCAAATCCCTAAAGGGCGACATTCGACGAAGGACGATACGGACGTAGTGCTGAGTACTGAACTCACCCCACTTCAACCAGCGACGGTCCGCTTTATAGTTGACAACATAATTAAGATCGCATTGAAGCAGCCTCGCGAAGTTAAGCGCGACGAGAGCCAACCATCAACTACGCCAAAGTTTGTAACCGAAATTCTGATTGACCCAAATGGACGGTTCATTGAAGCCTCACAGGAGATCGCCAAAACCCTATATCGTAGCCAAACGCCCAACAGCCCATCCGGAATCTTGGTCGTTGCCAGAACCATTGAAGACGGGTTTGAATCAGTACTTCTAATGAAGGCCGAACATCAAGAAGGTATACAAGTTCACCGCGATCCAGAAACTGGGCGACTCGATCTAAAGCATCTTGAAGAGTTGATTGTGGGCCATAATTCGAGAATATACAAAGTCGCACTTTTGCGTCTTGCAGATGACGAAACCATCGTTGGCCACATGGTGGATCAGCAGAATGGTGCAATGTACGCAGACTTCTTCCTTGCGGACTTCCTAGGCTGCCAATTAGCCGATAAATCCGAGGTACAGACGAAAACATTCATGGACTCCGCCATGAAGCACTTTAATGAAGACATCGATGACCCTGAAAAAGCGTCTCGCTATGCGTCCGGGCTGGCCGCTTACATGCAAACCCCGGCCACGGATTTTCAGCCAAGTGAATTCGCAGACACATATCTCGAACCCGAAGACAGAGACTACTTCCTTGACGCCATTCCGCAAACGGTCGGCAACAACGTAATCCGCAAAGACCTCAAATTAATCACTGGCGGCGGGCAAGGTATCAAGTTCATTGGACATGGCTTCACAATAGTCGCGAGCCAGGAATCGATATCTTCCGGGAAAATAGAAGTCACGAAGTCGGACGACGGCTCGACCATCATGAAGCTTCACGGACATCTGAAAAAGATCGGCTTCGGCTCACTACCTCAAGGAAGTAAAGATTGACCGCTAACGAGCTCTCCCAACGCTACGCGACTGAACTCAAATTTCTGAGGAATGCACTTGAACAGTGGACGGCCAAGCTCAAAGTTATCGCAGGAACAATCGACCGAAACGTACATGTTACTGGCCGCTGTAAGGAGCTTGACAGCTTACTTATAAAGGCTCACAAGAAAGATCCTGAAAATCCTCGATCCTGGGACAATTTTGGTGACCTGGTTGCTCTCAAAGTAATATTCCCGACCCAGGCCGGCGCGGAAGAGTTCACGAACTTACTCCAAGAACACTCTGTTGAATTTGGCATAGCCTGTAAGTTAGATCGCCGGCGCCCGGCCCCCGACAAATTAGGGTATGCTGCAGATCAATTTGACTTGTGCGACCCAAGCATTTCGGACTCGTTAGGTAATGGCCAGAAGGTGGAGGTTCAGGTACGAACAGTAGTTAGTGACGCGTGGTATATGATTGATCATCGTCTCAATTACAAAAATCCGACTGATTTGCCTCCAAACCTTCAGAGACGGGTGCTACGTTTAATTGCCCTGGCAGAGTTGTTTGATGAGGAGGTGAGTTCGTTGATTAGTGATGTATCTCGTTATGAGGACAGCGTTGAAGCTGGCAAGTTCAATGAGGTAAGCAAATTATTCCGTGAGTTCGCCGATTTTTACCCAAAGCCTGCTCGGCCAGAAGGACTATTTGAAATACTTCTCAGTGCTTACAAGGGCGCTGAGAAGGACTCCATCGTTAGTGACCTCAAAAATAAACTTGAAAAGGGCGATCTCGGCCAGCACTATAAAGCAGTTGTAGCTCAGCATAGGCCGGGAGCGACTAGCTTCGTAGAAAAGTATGACTGGCTTTATACGCAACCGGAATCACTGTTGATCGCCGATTTGGCGCAAAAGCCCCTCTACCTAAAATCAATTGTCGACAACACAGACTTTGATCGAATCGTCATGTCAATGGCCGATGAATTGAGGTTGCCACGGGCTAGGAAACATTAGCTGAAGTAATTTGAGCCCCATCCAAACGGATGGGACCCACTTCTTGTCAGGCTTTCAGAGGACCGCGATCAATTGAATATTTTGAGAGTCCAGCTCTCGCTAGCTCCAATGAAACTGCCTCCGGAATCATGAGTAAGGTTGCATCAAAAGGTTTCGGTGTTCTAGTGCAGCTGAATTCTCCCTAATCGGCCCGCAATTCGATCCGTATTTCAAGGGCGGCAGTTAGTCGGGTGAGAGTAGTTATCGAAATTGGTCTCCCCGATTCAACACGGGCTACCGTAGCTCGCGAAACTGAGGCCGTATTAGCGAGCTCCGTCTGGCTAAGGCCTCGCTCGGTACGTGCCCTTCGAATCTGCTCACCGATGCTCATAATTCACACCCCAGGTATCAGCGCCTGTAGACTGTCAAGCGCTGATTCGCGTTCCGTAATAATTTCGCGCATAATCTGCTCCATGTAGTTCCAGTTCGGATCCTCATCGGAGGTTACAGGTAAGAAGATTACCGCATCGATCATGTCCTGGAGCTTCCACTTATCGACATAGACGTAGTTTTTCCCAACTACTTCGATGAGTGGAGCAATGAACAGACCAGATTCAGCAGTCATCTCGAACTTCGGATAAAGGATGTTGACGTCATCGGTGGCCCAAAATGGAATCGGCTGATAGAAAGTCTTTCCGGGAACTGTACCGTTATAGGCTGTTGTTAATACATTGCCAGGGTGGATATGCTCGTCATTGCTAATCATGTGGGTATACCCGTTATTGAAGAGTGACGCCCCTACATAGGGTATGTCACCTTCAACTCGGTCGAGGCTTCTCAGCCGCGACCCCTTCACTACATCGAAGAGGTCTCCGATCCGGAACGGCATCCAGCCTGTCAGGTCGATTTCTCGGCTCACTTCGTTACCTCCATCACCACAGCATCTTGTGTCTCGCTAACGTTTGCCGAGTACGTCGCAATTCTTCCCAGCTGTTCCATCATTACTCTTGAATCAATGCCTCGTTGAAACATCACATAGTCCATCGCAGCACGCGCGAGGTCTTCCTCTGTGAGAATGAACGGTTTCGCCGGGGCCTGCCAACTGAGGCTCTCATTTGCGTCAATCCACTGACCAGTAGAGTTCTCATAGTCGTCGTTGCGCTCGATTGCATCGATCCAGTAGTCCTCAATTGCAGGCCAGCGGTCGTGCACGTCGTGACGCCCCTTGTTCTTCACGGTCACCAAGCCGTCTTCGGCTATGTTCACGGCGAAGAACTTCTTGCCGTCTTGAGGCCTACCAGCCTCAAAGACGAAAATGCTGGTGGTCACGCCGACGCCAAAGAACAAATTCTCCGGAAGCTTCACGACCTTCAAAAGTCGGTGATGCCGCAGTATACGAGAGATCTGCCCCTTACTCGTCTTCTCAAGCTTCTTATCGGGGAGAATGAACCCACACAGGGTCCCACGCTCAACGCTGTCGAGCACGTTTTCGACGATCCTCATACAACCGAATTTGTTCTCGTACGGCGGGTTCATCAGTACTTTCGTAGCACCCGTGTTCTTCATCCAGTCGCTCGCGCTCTCTGTGCGCGCGTCCATGTGCGCCAGGTTCGTCTTGCCGTCCTTATGGATCAGCATGTTCGCGCAGGCAAGAGCATAGATTTCCCGATCAAACTCGATGCCGTAAAGCTGTCTGGCTTTGATCGTTTTTGCCTTCGTAGTGTTCACTCCGCCGGCTTCGTCGATCATCTTACTCATTGCTTTCACGAGGAACGATCCAGAACCAGCGCAGGCATCGAGCACGCGATCGTCTTTGTCTACTCCGAGTAGTCGGTACATGAAGCCTGTAACGTGGTCGGGCGTGAAAACCTGACCAGACTCACTCTTCTTCTTGTACCTGTTGAATTCGTTGAAGAATATGGCCATGACGTCTTCGCCCTTCCAGGAACTGGAATTGATGAGACCCGAGATTTCAGTAACCCAGTCGATGAAGTCGCCAATCAGAGTAGTCAACCGAGCTACTGCCGTGGGATTCTCATCGTCAGTCGAGACGTTCATCTTGATCTCTGAGTAGACTTCAGCAAGCAACTCCAACTTTGTGTTCTGCTGTTTATCGCCCCTGATTGCCTTGTTCAAAGCGCTTAAAATTCCGCTGTGAAAAGCTGAATAATCCATACCACGCACAAGCACGGCGTCGTAGCGGCGTGCCACGAGCGCACATGCCGTAAAGATCATTCGGTGGTAGAGGTTCTTGATCCCGAAGTCTGAGTGCAACGAATTGTTGATTCGCATCGTGAGCTCGTAGATGCGTTCTTTGTCGATCGGGCGCTCTGTGAGCTTTTCGAAGTAGAACTCTTTGGGCTGAAGCTCATCAGGCACTTTGAGCGGCTGACCGTTCACATAGGCACGGGTACGCTCACCGTCGAACACGATGCCGACCACGAGGTCATATCTGGTGCGGACGGTGGCACAGTACTTCTCCACCTGGGCGAGCAATGCTGGAGATTCGATCGGCATCGCGTCGGGGGCCTTCGTTTCAAGTACCAGAGCCACGGCGCCACGGTCTTGAGGTAGATACCAACCGTCAGGTTTATTAGCACTTCCTTCGCCCGCGAACCCGAGTTGCTTCATTGTGGTGATTTGACCTACGCCACTCTTCGCAACAGAGGGGGACACTCCAGACAACCCAAGTATCGATTCCGCGAGACTACGTACTTGGTCCTCTGTTTTTACTGCGCTCGACATCTCAGCGATCTCCTTCTTATTGTCTCAAATATGATACAAAGTTTCCGGTTCGAAATTCTGTAGCTTTGGACGCGTCGCCATATACCCCCACCTCAAGATAACTAATAGATATAGTGACGCAAGTATCTGGTGAAATCACCAGTAGGACACAGGGTGGCTTTGTGATCGGTGTATTCCTGAACCGTCCGGGGTTTCATCCCGCTTTCTGTTGAGTTTCCCACGGGCTTCGCCCCGCCGGGGAACATGGTGAATCAGTACGCTCCCACGACGGCCTCAACGGCTCTTGATCCATGCGTTCTAGAAGCGCATATGAGCAGAGTTCTGCCGCGGCCAGCTGCTTCTTGGTCCGCGCCGTTGGAAAGATCCGCGCATGCCGGCGAGCGGGACCAGTCCCGCCTCCTTACTTATCGAATGCTTTCCAGCTGAGAGTCCAGACAGCACAATGGTTGCCATGGACTATGACAATCCGTTGATCCTCAAGGACGTTGATGCGTGGCGCTCCTGGCTGGATGAAAACGAAGAAACCAGCGATGGCGTGTGGCTGCTCGTAGCCAAGAAGGGCACCATCGAACCGACATCGCTGATGGTTGCCGATGCTCTGCAGGAAGCATTGTGCAGCGGGTGGATCGATGGCCAGCGGCACAGCAAGGACGAGACGACGTTCTTGCAGCGCTACACGCCGCGGCGCAAGGCTTCGGTCTGGTCCGAGAAGAATACGCAGTTCGTCGAAGAGCTGATCGCCCAGGGCAGGATGCGCCCGCGCGGCCAGGCAGAAATCGACGAGGCAAAAGCAGACGGACGGTGGGATCGTGCCTACCAGGGGCAGGCGACGGCACAGGTCCCGGAGGACCTGCAGCTCGCGCTGGATGCTGAGCCGGCGGCCAAGGCGGCTTTTGAGGCGTTGAAGTCCCAGCCGCGCTATCACATCCTGCACCAGCTGATGATCGCCAAGACGGAGAAGACCAGAGCTGCGCGCATAGCCCGCTTCATCGCACAGCTCCAAGAGTCGAACGCGCAGGACAGCTAACGCAAGGTCCAAGTCGCACGGGCCCGCGGCGGCACTACACATAGGGTCACCGCCGGAACCCGAAAAGAACCATTGACTTAGGGGACAATAAAATTTGGACCTCTCTGTTGGCGGTAGACTCCGATTACGTCGGCATGCGGCGGCTAGCGAACAGCGGGGCTATCCCGCCGAAGAGAGAAATTCATGCAGCATGAGAACAAGGTTGTCATTGTCACCGGTGGCGCATCCGGCATCGGCGGAGCGATCTCGCGAGTCCTGGCTCGCCGCGGCGCAAAGGTCGTGTCCGTGGATTTGAATGCCGAGGCTGGAGCCGCGCTGGCGTAAGAACTCGGCGTCTCAGTGATCTTCATCGAAAGCGATGTCAGCAAGCAGGAAACCGCAGATGCAGCAGTCTCCACGGCAGTAGAGAGCTTTGGCGGACTGGACGGCCTGGTGAACAACGCCCATGCTTCAAGCCAGGCACCGTTCACCGACCTGGATCAGGCTGCCTGGGATCTCTCGTTCAATACCGGTTTCCTGGCCACCCGCCAGTTCATGCTCGCTGCCTACCCGCACCTGAAGGACAACGGCGGCTCGATTGTGAACTTCGGCTCCGGCTCGGCCATGGTCGGCCGGCCGACCCAGGCCGCCTATGCTTCGGCCAAGGAAGCCATCCGCGGCCTGTCCCGCGTAACCGCCAACGAATGGGCGGCCAACAACATCCGCGTCAACGTGGTCTCCCCCATGGCGCTGACCGACGGCGTCAAGGCCTGGAGCCAGGCCTTCCCAGACCTGTATGAGCAGTCGCTGACCAAGGTTCCACTGGGCCGCTTCGGCGATCCGGAATCCGATGTCGCACCGGTTGTCGCTTTCCTGCTCTCAGACGATGCCAAGTACGTCACCGGCCAGACCCTCATGGCAGATGGAGGTGCGAATAAGCTCTAGTAACCTCTAGACCTCTTTCCTGCACTCTAGGCGCCGGGACATTGTGCTGGGGCCTGGACTGCTTTAACGCCGATCGGTTCAAAGCCTACCGGCGGTTGGACTCGGCAACCATCGCGCCGGCGTGGAGCACCGCTCCTGACAGCACCAGCAATCCACCGCCAACCGATTCTCCTAGCACGAAAGCTATTAGGCCGATTGCTGCCAGCGTCCAGCCAATCACCATTGTTGCGGTAGAACCTGCGGATACCTTCTGGCTAGTGCGCTCTGAAGTTTGAGTCATGATCGGATTCTATCCGCTGGAGCATTTCTGCACAGACCATGTTGCTGGAAAAGAGAATAATTAGTTCATCGTTGACGTTCAGGCTTGTACAGTTGCGACGGCAACAGACACAATAGCCACGTACCCACCGATGATTGGAAAATCCGTGACCCTGCGCGTTCTCGTCCCCTGGCAACGACTCGTCGACGAGTTGACGATTCCCGGCATCGAACCGATCCTCTGGCACATCAATGATGATCCCGAAGACGCCCCGCCTTCAGACGTGCTGGTCACCGAGCGTCCGAGCAATCCGCAACTGCGTTCACGAGTTTCCCGCATCAAGGGGCTGAAGCATGTCCATTTGCTATCCCTCGGCTACGAATGGGTACTGGAGCACCTTCCTGAAAAAGTTTCACTGACCAATTCAAAGGGCGCCGTGGAAGATGCCACCGCCGAACACTGCCTTGCGCTGATTCTGGCCTCCCTGCGCCAGCTGTCGCAGGTCGGAAAGCAGCAGCGCGAGCGGAACTGGACCCGGACGTGGACCGGCTCGCTGCACGGGTCGAAAGTCGTGCTCCTCGGGGCTGGCGGAGTGGGTAATGAAATCCGTTCGCGGTTGCTGCCCTTCAAGCCTGCCGAACTAACGACCTTTGCTCGTACCGAACGAGTCCACGAGCAGGGCTACCGCATTTATTCTCTCGATAGACTCAGGGGTTTTCTTCCCACTGCCGATGTGGTGATAGTTGCCCTGCCGCATACCCCAGAAACCGAGAAGCTCATCGACGCCGAATTCCTCTCAGCAATGAAGAACGGAGCACTGCTGGTCAATGTGGGACGCGGGCCCATCGTCGACACCGAAGCACTGTTGCTGGAGCTGCTAGCCGGCAGGCTGCATGCGGCATTGGATGTCACCGATCCCGAGCCGCTGCCGGCAAACCACGCGCTGTGGAGCGCGCCGAATTGCATCATCACCCCGCACATGGCCGGAGACACTGGACAGTTCATCTCGCTGGTCTCAGAACTGGCAGTGAACCAGGTCATCGCCTTTGCGCACGGTGAAGAACTCGCCAACCAAATCATCAATTGACTCGGCGTTCCGCAGTTGATCCCCTAGGCTAGTTCCTACGATGGATACCAGAGTAAAAACGCATCAGTCAGGCGGCCGTGACCGCGCTATCGTCGAGCAGAATCGTGCGGGCGACGATGAGTTTCGCGTTGATGTGGAACGCATCCGTTTCTCGCCCTACTTTTCGCGCCTGTCATCGGTGACCCAGGTAATCCCGCAGGGTGGTTCCGGAACCCTCGTGCACAACCGCTTGACGCATTCCCTCAAGGTATCGGCAGTCGCGCGCTCCATCGCGATCAATCTCAGATCAACTGATGAATCAACTAGGCGACTAATCTCCGACTTAGGTGGCTGTGACCCCGTCGTTGTTCAGGCAGCTGCAGCTTCCCACGACTTGGGCCACCCGCCATTCGGGCATCTTGGCGAACAAGAGCTCGACCGAGTCGCCCGCAACATGCTCGGACTACCCGATGGATTCGAAGGCAACGCCCAAAGCTTCAGAATCCTCACCGCCCTGGACAGCTGCGCAGCTACTCCACGCGGAATGAACCTCACCCGAGCAGTGCGAGCAGCCGTCTTGAAATACCCATGGACCCGTAACGCCTGGCGCTCCAAAGGACCTATTGCTCCGGAACTACTCCCCCGCGGGGTCGGCACCGACCCAGCAGCTGGCGCCATGAAGTACTCTGCCTACGATATTGAAGCCGCAGAGATGGCTGATGTTCTCTCAGTATTCCCTGGCATTGCTCAAAACCAGCAAACACTGGAATGCTCGGTCATGGATATCGCTGATGACATTGCCTATGCGGTGCATGACCTCGACGACTTCTACCGTGCCGGAATCCTGCAGTACACCAGCGTGTCAGCCGAACTGCGCGCGTGGCTTGAGAACGCCACCAGATTCCAAGCACTCAAAACCTCGGAACTGGACCAGCGCCAGCCCGGCCATGCACTGGAACTGACCTGGCGTCGGCTGGTCGCAAAGGACCCATGGATCGCTAATGCTGACGCGTTCCGTGACTCGGTGCAGCGCGTGGGCCACGATTTGGTTGATGGGCTATTAGCGGTCCCCTATGACGGTGGCCTTCAAGCTGACCGCGCGGTCACCTCGTTCACACGCCGCTGGATCGATCGACTTCAAGAATCGGTCACCGTAGACCGCACCCCCATTGTTCGAAGTGGCCATATCCGCCTGAGCGATGAAGCCTGGCATGACGTTGTGGTACTCAAATTTGTACATTCTCGTTTCGTCTTGGACCGTTCAGACTTAGCCGTGTACCAACGAGGCCAAACGAGGATTATTCGTTCCCTCGCCGAGGGCTTTAGTACCTGGTTGAATGATCCTGATGATGCAGGGCGTGCTCCTCGACGCCTCTTAGATTCCGTTGAAGCCACCACGGAGGAATACCGTCAGTTGCGTGAGTCTAACCCTGAATTGTTCTCACAGGCCGGACCCAATGAGATCAATCGCTTGGGACAGGCACGGGCAATTGTCGACTACATCGCATCTTTCACAGACGCGCAAGCAGTGTCACTGAATTCCTTACTCACCGGCACGTCCGACAGCCTTTGGGAAGCAGGGCGGGGACTCTAGGCAGACTGGGCTCGCATTCGACTCAACCAGCCAGTGCCAGCCCAGCAAGTTCCTCTTCAAGGATCTTTTGCATCAACGAGTGAGTCTGCGTCGGATCGATCCTCGCGTTGTAGTGCCGGGCCATGAGTACAGCCATGCGGTCGGCGGCCTCGTTGTAACAATTTCCGGCATGGCCCCTGACCCATACGGCTTTGGTGCGCCCACTGCGCCGCACAATGGAAAGCTCCAGTGCGTTATGGTGCGATTGCCTTGCCTGACCTTCCCCACTGACGATGTTGTTGATGGCGTTCACTATGGCTCGACTGTCGCTGTAAATGACTAGGTCAAAATCCACCGGGGCATAACGCAAAGCCAACAAAGCCCCAGTAGTCTCCGCCATCAAAGAACTACGAGAAAAGTTCATTGGAGCAATCCGCGTGGCCCAATGCCCCTGCAGCGTCACCATAGCTCCAGCCCCACGGTCATTTCCATGATGAGGCAGTGAGCCGTCAGTGTACGCAATGACGGTTGCTCGTGACCGACTTGCCACGAGAGCGTCCCGGTTTGCTTGGACTGCAGATTCTAGGTTGGCTCCGAAAAGCCATGACGGGTTCAAACAGAAAACAGGATTGATCAATAAATCTGTGAATCCAAGACCATCAGAATTCGCAATCACAATATCGATGGCAGCGGCACTGGCGATACGACATGTGCCAGTAAATTCAGCAATTGAGTCCAGAATCGCTGTTCCTAATTCACCGCTTTTACATGTTCCTGAAAGCGTGACTACCGGACGATGATGGCTATCGCAAAGCGTCACGGCGAAGTCGAAGTGCAGGCCCCGTTCACTGCGTTGAGCCAAATGCCCATCGCTACCTATGGCGGACGAAAACGGGACATAGGCATGCTTTGATCCGGAGGGATCACGTGTGTAGGGCACACGATCCACGACTGCGAGAATGCGTGATGGCTGGGACTGACGCTCCGAAGAAGCGAATCGCCGCACCCCATCGGGGTCCAGAACAATGGAGATCTGAGATCCTGGGAAAGGTACAGACATCATTCCTCCTCGTTCAGCTGAGAGACTTGAGAATGATAATACTGAGCGCTGTCCGCATTTTGGTTTCGCAACTGTTAAATGCAGAGCACTTTTATCAAATAGTTACTTTTGACGATTTTTGGTTCGGGATGAAACTACCGTAGAAAATCGATTACTCCTCAGGTGTTTTGTCCCAGGCCCGTGAAAATATTGAACTATTAAACGCTGGACAATCATCAAGGAACAAAACCCGAATCATGGCTTCGCAATTGGCTGTCAGGATCATTGAAGCAGTCCGTCTCCTGCACCGCTTGGGTTATGGCGGAGTGCGAGTACTGCCTGGTATGAATGCGTCCGGTACGGCGTGGAGAATTGTTATCTTCAACGTGACCGAATGGGACAACGCCAGCCAGTTCGGAGCACCGTTTGAACCGCGTGAGTCATGCCTGTATTCCACCGCAGCCAATGACGTCTTCAACAATCACATTCAGTTCCCTAGCGATGTCAGCTGCACAACGGTCGCTGAGGCGATACTCGCCGAGATGCCTTCACTTCAACGCACTGCCCTGAGCGCAACCGGTAATGAAGAATACGTTCGCTGGTACGCCCACTTGGCCTCGCAGGTTCATGGGCTCTCAGACTTGCCGATTGCCTACGCCGATTACTTTGATAATACTGAGGGCTGGACAATTGGTTGGCGCAGCCGACAACGGATCTCTCACCCTCCTGCCTACATTGCCGTGGCCGAGGGAACATCCAACTAGTCCTGACACTTCGCAATACATGCATCCGGGCTGAGTTACTCGCTTCTGGTGTCAATGTCGTTTCAAGGCTTGGCTGCAACCACGTCAGGCAAAGTTTGGGTGGTGGTATACAGGCACGCTTCGAGGCTCAGTTCAACCCTTACTGTTTTCTTGCACTTCTTAGAGGATTCGTCATCTTCGAATATCCCCGTGTCATCGGCGGATACGATGAAGGTGTGAAAATTCGTGTAACTCCTGATCGACCACTGCCACTGGTACGTGCTTGGTCCTGGGTCCAAGACAGCCGGTGGGCACTGTATTCGATTGGGCACGGAATTTTTCGTCCACAACTTCCTGCTTCCTACGCCACCGGTAAACGTGAGCCGGTGCTGATCATTCCCGGTGTCTTCGAAAACTGGACGATGATGCGCAGACTCTGCGACCGGATCAATGCGGCCGGACACCCTGTGCACGTATTACTTGGCTTGAGCCGTAATACGATGCCGGTGGCCCAAGCCGCTGCCGTCACTGCGGCCTACCTGAGGGAGAACTCGCTAGATCAGGTCATCGTGCTCGCACACAGCAAAGGTGGGTTGATTGGCAAATATTTGCTGGTCAAAGATCCCTCGGTATCGATCAAGCACCTGATCGCCATCGCGACACCCTTCGCTGGCTCGCCCTATGCCCGACTGGTACGACACCCTGTCATCTCGGGATTCAGGGAAGACGACGCACTGCTTTTGGAACTCGGCGCACAGGTAACGAGCAATGCACGGATCACCACCATCACGCCCGCCTTTGATCCTTATATCCCTGCCGGATCAGCCTTAGAAGGAGCCCAAAATCATCGGGTGGCTTCCTCAGGTCACTTCCGGGTGTTGGGTGACCCCGCCGTCGCGGATCTGGTGCTGCGTACCATCGCACAGGCATCAAGTCCCAAGAAGTAATTCACGCTTCTGCCGACAAAGACAAAAATGCCGTTTGGCTCTTTTTAAGAGCCAAACGGCATTTTGTTCAGGAACTAATTACTTGCTCAGCAGTTCCAGAGCCTTGTTCAGGGTTGCGCTTGGGCGCATAACAGCCGAAGTCTTGGCTTCGTCTGGACGGTAGTAACCGGCGATGTCCACGGCCTGGCCCTGGACCTCGGCGAGCTCGGAAACAATTGCTTCCTCGTTCTCGCCCAGTGCCTTGGCAACTGCAGAGAAGGCCTCAGCAAGCTGAGCGTCCTTGTCCTGCTTGGCCAATTCCTCTGCCCAGAACTTGGCCAGGTAGAAGTGGCTGCCGCGGTTGTCCAGTTCGCCAACCTTGCGCTTAGGCGACTTGTCTTCCAGCAGGAAGGTGCCGGTTGCGGCATCCAAGGTGTCTGCCAGAACCTGAGCGCGGGCGTTGTCGTTGTTGACTGCCAGGTGCTCGAAGGAAGCTGCCAGAGCCAGGAATTCGCCCAGCGAATCCCAACGCAGGTGGTTTTCACTGACCAGCTGCTGCACGTGCTTCGGAGCCGAGCCGCCGGCACCGGTCTCGAACAGGCCGCCGCCAGCCAGCAGCGGAACGATGGACAGCATCTTGGCGCTGGTGCCCAGTTCCAGGATCGGGAACAGGTCGGTCAGGTAGTCACGCAGTACGTTGCCGGTGACCGAGATGGTGTCCTCGCCCTTGCGGATGCGTTCGATCGAGTACTTGGTGGCCTCGACCGGGGACAGGATCTCGATGGTCAGGCCATCGGTGTCGTGTTCCTTGAGGTACTCGTTGACCTTGCCGATCAGCACTGCGTCGTGGGCGCGGTTCTCGTCCAGCCAGAACACTGCCGGGGTCTGGGAGGCGCGGGCGCGGTTCACTGCCAGCTTCACCCAGTCGCGGATGGCAACGTCCTTGGTCTGGCAGGCGCGCCAGATGTCGCCGGCGAAGACCTGGTGCTCGATGAGCACGGTGTCGTTCTCGTCGACGATCTGCACGTGGCCATTGGCTGCCAGTTCGAAGGTCTTGTCGTGGGAACCGTACTCTTCAGCCTTCTGCGCCATCAGACCAACATTTGGCACGGTACCCATGGTGGTTGGGTCGTAGGCGCCGTTGGCACGGCAGTCATCGATGACTACCTGATAGACACCTGCATAGGAGGAATCCGGCAGGACAGCCAGGGTGTCTGCGGTGTTGCCCTGGGCATCCCACATCTTGCCGCCCAGGCGGATCATGGCTGGCATGGAAGCGTCAACGATCACGTCCGATGGGACGTGCAGGTTGGTGATGCCCTTGTCGGAATCGACCATGGCAACTGCCGGGCCTTCTTCAAGGCCCTTGGCGATCAGCTTCTCGACGCCGGCGCGAACGTCGTCAGACAGTTCGTCCAGGCCGCCGAGAATAGCGGCAAGGCCGTTGTTCGGGTTCAAGCCGGCTGCTGCCAGCTCGTCGCCGTAGGTGTCGAACAGCTCGGAGAAGTAAGCCTTCACCACGTGGCCGAAGATGATCGGGTCGGAAACCTTCATCATGGTGGCCTTCAGGTGGGCCGAGAACAGCACGCCCTCTTCCTTGGCGCGGGCCACGGCGTTCTTCAGGAACTCGGACAGCGCTGCGGCGTGCATGACGGTGCCGTCAATGACTTCGTCCTTGAGAACGTCGAATGGCTTCTTCAGAACCTTGACTTCGCCGTCTTCACCAACGAAGCGGATGGAGATCTTCTTGTCCGCATCGATGACTACTGACTTCTCGTTGGAAGCGAAGTCGTCAACGCCCATGGTGGCGACGTTGGTCTTCGAGTCTGCGGACCATGCACCCATGGAGTGCGGGTACTTGCGTGCGTAGTTCTTTACGCTCAGTGGTGCGCGGCGGTCAGAGTTACCTTCACGCAGTACTGGGTTAACAGCCGAGCCCTTGATCTTGTCGTAGCGGGCGCGGATGTCGGTTTCTTCATCCGAAGATGGGTTGTCCGGGTAGTCAGGCAGTGCGTAACCGGCAGCTTGCAGCTCGGCGATGGCGGCCTTCAGCTGCGGGATCGAAGCCGAGATGTTTGGCAGCTTGATGATGTTAGCTTCTGGGGTCTTGGCCAGGTCGCCAAGTTCCGCCAGTGCGTCACCGATGCGCTGCTCTTCGGTGACATAGTCAGGGAAGGTAGCGATGATGCGACCTGCGAGCGAGATGTCGCGGGTCTCTAGTTCCACGCCTGCGGTCGACGCGAAGGCCTCCACGATTGGCAGGAACGAGTGGGTCGCCAGCATTGGCGCTTCGTCGGTGTGGGTGTAAATAATCTTGGCCATAGGTGTGGCGTCTCCCTGAACGTCGTGCGGAAGCGGGGTTAACCGCCCTGAACTCAACGTTCCAAATCTACCTGATTTTGCCCTGCACCACACTTTCATGCAAGAGGAATGACGCTGAAGAATCGCAAAATTTCCGCTAAATGCCGGGATGAATAGCGTGGGAGCACTTTGTCACATTTAAGTTAATCTGCCATAACTCAATGACGAAAAGTGGGTTACTGGGCACCGCCAGCGAATCCCGAAGAAATTTGCGCCATTTCCTTGACGATGATTTCAAAGACATCCGAAGGAGCCTGTTGACCCCCGGCAACCTGAGCGTGCGTATAGGTCTGCCAGGTAACGCGCCACATCGACGCGATGAGCTCAGCAATCAGCACACCCTGCATCCCGGTGACCAGACCTCGCTCGCGCAGAGAATCCCTGAGTTCCACCACCAACTCTTGTTCACGACGCGTAGCTATCAGTAGAAGCTTTGGCTCATTGAGCATAATGCTGGCGATCCGGCTGGAAGCACCTTGGTCAACTTCCGAGAGAATATGCTTGTGGCAGCGCTGGATCATCTGCTGAAGAATTTCTGCGGGTGTGGCTCCCTCGGCAATTTCTACGCTCGTCAGGGCCTCGGTGATTTCTCCCTGACCGGGAACGATGGCCGCTTCTTTGGAGTCGAAGTAGCGAAAGAACGTGCGCTCCGAAATACCGACTTTTTCAGCGATTCGCGCAACAGTGGTCGCCTCGAGACCGAACTCTTCAACCAGGTCCAAAGCCACGGCTTGAATCTTTCGGGATGTTTCCATCTTGCGTTGATCGCGGATTCCCATGCGCCCTCCTTATGCCATTTCGTCCAAGTGATCGTCTCACAAAGACGAGCAGAAAGTTGATTCGTGTCACCCGCTGACACTTTCTCTTGAAAAATTCTGTCAGTCTATGACACTATTTTTCTGTTGACCACTCCACAGAAAGCGAAATAATGATCTCTGAACAGGCAAAAGGTGAAAATTTAGCCCCGCCACAGCTGAGCACCAAACAACTCACCGGCATCATTGCAGCCCTAGCCTTGGCCGCCTTCACCATGATCTTGAACGAGACCGTGTTGACCGTGGCATTGCCAGGAATCATGGCCGATATGAACATCACTGCCGCAACCGGACAGTGGCTCACTACCGGCTTCTTGCTGACCATGTCGGTAGTCATTCCAACCACCGGATTCTTGCTGCAGCGATTCAACCATCGCTCGCTGTTCATGTTCGCGATCATTAGCTTCTTGGTGGGCACGGTCATCGCCGTGATTGCTCCGAGCTTCATCTTCTTGCTACTGGCCCGCATTATTCAGGCACTAGGAACGGCAATCATCCTGCCGTTGCTCATGACCACCACCTTGACCTTCGTACCAGCGCATAAGCGTGGCACCATTATGGGCCTGAACTCCATCGTGATCGGTGTTGCTCCTGCCATTGGCCCAACGGTCTCCGGCGCCGTGGTCCACGCTTTGGGATGGCACTACATCTTTGCGCTGATGCTCCCCATCGCCGTGGCAGTGTTGATCTTGGGCCTCATCTTCTTCAAGGTCCCAGCCAACGCACGCCAGATGCGCGTGGACGGCGTTTCGGTGGTGCTTTCCGCACTGGCTTTTGGATTCTTGGTATACGGAATTTCGAGCATCGAGCACGCCTCAACGAACTCGATCCCAACGATCCTCAGCTTTGTTATTGGCCTGGTATCCCTGGCAATTTTCATCAAGCGCCAGCTGCGACTTTCCGGCCAGGGACGCGAATTGCTGAACCTCTCGGCCTTTAAATCTCGTGGATTCACCCTGGCCATCATCATGATCATGATTGCCTTCGGCACCATGCTTGGCTCACTGATGATCGTTCCGTTGCTCTTGGAATCAGGCAAGGGAATCGATTCGCTGAAGATCGGCATCATGCTGCTTCCCGGTGGTGTTGCTCAGGCAATCGCTTCACCAATCTTTGGACGCATCTACGACAAGCATGGTCCTCGTCCGGTGCTGATTCCAGGGGCCATCATGTTGGCTGCTGGACAGTGGCTGTACACCACGGTCAACGCCGAGACCGGACTGTTGGTATTCATGCTCATCCACATCGTCTTCTCCATTGGTCTCGCCCTGTTGATGACCGGGCTAATGTCTTCGGCCATGGCCGCAGTAGACCCGAGACTCTTTGGACACGGTTCTGCCATCTTCAACACCGGACAGCAGCTCGGAGGCGCCGTCGGCACCACCATCTTCGTCACCGTGATGTCCGTGGTTGCAAACTCGAAGATCGAGGCTGGACTTGACGCGACCAATGCCCAGTTTGCTGGTGCCCATTACGCGTTCTTGATCGGCGCGGTACTGGCCACCATCGGAGTCTTCATCGCGTTGGGAATCAAGGGTTCGGCTACGGCGAAACGTTCCTAGGTTCCACCGAGCTTGAGCACTGTTCTGGGTATGACCACGGCCATGACTCTTAGGCATTTGCCCTTCTGGTGATAGCTTGAAGGCAAACCGAGGAACACCTGATGCCTAGGTCTTCCTTCACCACCCTCGGATTCACAAGATCCGAAGAGAGGAAGAATCATGGCAACGACGCCAGGAACCCACTTGAGCGATCTAGAGATCGCTGCACGGACAGTGCTCAAGCCCATTACCGAAATTGCCAAGAGTGCCGGCATCCCCGAGGCTGCGCTTGAACCCTATGGGCGCTACAAAGCCAAGGTGGATCCGGCACTATTGGCTGCCAATAGCACTGGGCGTGGACGAGTGGTATTGGTCAGTGGAATGTCTCCTACTCCCGCCGGTGAGGGAAAGACGACCATGGTGGTGGGACTCGCGGATGCACTGGCCGCCAGTGGCACAAAAACCATGATCGCTTTACGCGAGCCCTCCGTTGGCCCCAGCTTTGGAATGAAGGGCGGGGCCACCGGTGGTGGACAGTCACAGGTGTTGCCCATGGATGACATCAATCTGCATTTCACCGGGGATTTTCACGCCATCACCAGCGCCAACAATCTACTCATGGCGATGGTGGACAACCATCTGCACCACGGAAATAAGCTAGGCATTGATCCGCGGCGTATCACTTTTAAACGCGTGATGGATATGAATGATCGCTCCTTACGCACGGTGGTCATCGGATTGGGCGGGCCGACCGATGGGGTGCCACGCGAGACCGGATTCGAGATCACCGCAGCCTCAGAAGTCATGGCTGTTTTCTGTCTTGCCACGGACCACGCGGATCTGCGTCACCGCCTAGGCAAGATGACCATCGGCTACACATATACAAAAGAGCCGGTGACCGTCGACGATTTAGGCGCGGCAGGACCCTTGACCCTGCTGCTCAAAGACGCCATCAAGCCAAACCTCGTCCAGAGCATCGCTGGAACCCCGGCCTTCATCCATGGTGGCCCTTTTGCAAATATTGCCCACGGCTGCAATTCAGCCATTGCCACCAACACCGCACGCTCATTAGCTGACGTAGTAGTGACCGAGGCAGGTTTTGGTGCGGACCTCGGGGCCGAAAAGTTCATGGATATTAAGGCACGCTTTGCCGACTGTGCCCCGAGCGCTGTGGTTATCACTACCACGATTCGTGCACTGAAGATGCACGGAGGGGTATCCCTAGAAGATCTGGGTGAAGAGAAACTCGAAGCGGTGCGGGTAGGGCTACCCAACCTGTCGCGTCACGTGGAGATCATCAAGAAGTTTGGCATCCCACCGGTCATCGGCATTAACCAGTTCACCTTGGACACCCCCAACGAGCTGAAGATTGTCACCGATTGGGCCACGGAGAACGGCATTGAGTGCGCGGTGGCGGATGTCTGGGGTCAGGGAGGTGCCGGTGCCAGCGAGTTGGCTACAGCAGTATTGCGTGCGCTGGATTCCCCCACCAAATTCACTCACCTCTACAACCTTGAGCAAAGCATCGAAGAGAAACTTTTGTCTCTGGTGCGCGATGTATATGGCGGTGAGGGCGTTGAATACTCTTCCAAGGCGCTGCGGATGTTGGAACAGATCCACTCCAACGGGTGGGATCATCTTCCGGTGTGTGTCGCCAAGACTCAGTACTCTTTCTCTGATGATCCCCAGTCGCTCGGCGCTCCCAGTGGCTTCCGGCTACAGATCCGTGAGTTGATTCCCAAAACCGGTGCCGGCTTCATCGTTGCCATTACCGGCGCGTTGACCACCATGCCTGGCTTGCCTCAAGTTCCCGCCGCGCTGCGCATGGATGTTGATCAGGATGGAAAGGCGGTAGGTCTGCCCTAGGCAACGCAATGGTGTGACGCAAAATAAGAAAACCTTCCCCAGATTGTTGAACAATTATCAAAAGTAGGGCATCCTTTTACCAAGAGTTGTTCACGAGACGGGGATCACAATGCCATTCATAGACCTAAATTCTGACGTTGGCGAATCTTTTGGCAACTGGAAAATGGGCGACGACGCCGCCATTTTCACCTCGGTCTCCTCTGCAAATATTGCCTGCGGTTTCCACGCCGGTGACCCCAGCACCATCGCACAGACCTGCCGTGACGCCGTGAGCGCCAACGTCACCATCGGCGCTCACGTGGGTTACCGAGACCTCGCTGGTTTCGGCCGTCGATTCCTCGACTGCTCCGCCACCGAACTCGCGGATGATGTTCTCTACCAGCTCGGCGCCCTACAAGCCCTGGCTCGTAGCGCAGGCGGAGAAATCAAATACGTCAAGCCCCACGGGGCCCTGTACAACACCATCGTGCACCACGAGGTCCACGCCCAAGCAGTGATCGATGCCATCAAGGCCTTCGGCACCGACCTGCCCGTTCTGCTTCTTCCAGGATCTGTGGCCCTGCAAAAAGCTGAAGCCGCAGGCTTGCGCGCAGTCGCCGAAGCTTTTGCCGACCGCAACTACACTCCCGAGGGCACCCTGGTATCCCGCCGCGAAGCCAATGCGGTACTGCATGATCCCGAGGCAGTCACCAACAACATGATCCGTCTGGCCACCGAAGGCACCATCATTGCCGTTGATGGCAGCACCATCACCATGCCTGCGGAAAGCATCTGCCTGCACGGAGATACCGCGGGAGCCGTGGCCATGGCTCGTGCCGTACGCAGCGGATTAGAAAACGCCGGAGTAAAGATCCGGAGCTTCGCGTGAGCATCCGCGCCATTCACCGGGCCGGTTCTCACGATCTGCTCATCGACCTCGACTCGCTTGACGCTGTGCTAGCGCTCAATGCCGCGTTGGAAGCTTCCCCACTACCCGGACAGCTCGACCTACTCGCTGCTGCGCAGACAGTTTTCCTGAAATTCAGCTCATCACAAGAAGCTGAAGCAGCCATGGCCACGCTGCCAGATCTCGAAGTTGCTTCTGCAGATCGCAGCGCGGGCAAGCTGGTGGAAATTCCGGTGCACTACGACGGTGAAGATCTAGAGGCCGTAGCAAAGCTCACCGGGCTAAGCGTCGAAGCCGTCATCAACGTGCACACGTCCCAAACATGGCGAGCAGTGTTCGGCGGGTTCGCCCCAGGCTTCGCCTACCTACTGGGCGAGAACCAGAAACTGAACGTCCCCCGTCGAGATACCCCACGAACCAAGGTGCCCTCAGGTGCCGTGGCATTAGCTGGCGACTACTCTGCGGTTTATCCCCGCCAGTCCCCTGGTGGCTGGCAGCTGATTGGCCACACCGATCTGCAGATGTGGGATCTAGACCGTGAGAATCCGGCACTGATCCGCCCACAGGATACCGTCCAATTCGTCGCCACCACGCAGAAGCTGAGCGTTAGTCAGCAAGCCGATGCACCAGTAGACACCGGCGTCACTGAACCAACCAGCGGCCTCAAAGTGATCGATGCTGGCCTGCAATCCCTATTACAAGATGCCGGACGCATTGGCTACGGAAACCTCGGGGTTGGGGCCGCCGGAGCAGCGGATCCAAAAGCATACCGTCAAGCTAATTCATTGGTAGGCAATGCTTTAGACCACGCCGTCATTGAAAACCTGGGCAGTATCGTCACCCTGGAAGCCAGTGAAGACCAAGTCTTGGCGCATTCAGGGGCACAGGCCAAACTCTTCATTACCCCTGCCAAGGATGATCCGGTGCGCACCACCCGACAGGTTCTGAGCAATACGCCCTTTGCCCTGCTTAACGGCGAGCGCTTGAGTGTAGAGCCCGATGGCCAAGGGATGCGCAGTTATCTCGCTGTTCGTGGCGAGATCGCTCTGCCACCGGTACTGGGTTCACTGTCGACAGATACCCTGTCCTCGGTGGGACCGGATCCGCTGACCTCGGGGTCTTTCATTCCGGTCAAATCCCCAAAGATCGGGCACATTGTGGGTAACCCGCAGCCCAGCACACTGGTGGTTCCCGATGATGACGGCGTGTATCAGCTCAGGGTGATTGCCGGTCCGCGCACCGAATGGTTCGGCCAGCAAGGCCTAGACCACCTGACCGGTCAACTCTGGGATGTCACCAGTGAGTCGAATCGTGTGGGTATCCGCTTGGCAACCGAGGGAACACCCCTAGAACGTGTGCTCAACGGGGAGCTGGCCAGCGAGGGCGTCGCGAGAGGCTCCTTGCAGGTTCCGCCGTCTGGCTTACCGGTACTCTTCCTTGCTGATCATCCGGTCACCGGTGGTTACCCGGTGATTGCCACAGTTCTCGCTGAAGATCTCAGCGTCGCAGCCCAGCTTCCCCCGGGGAGCAAGATCCGTTTTGTTCTCAAGTCCCCCGCCGCTTTGACGGCCAAGTAACTTCTTAGGATTGTCATGAAAAAGGTACTCATCGCCAACCGTGGCGAAATCGCAGTCCGTATTGCTCGGGCCGCCACTGATGCAAACATTTCTTCGGTAGCTATTTACTCTGACCCGGATGCCGATGCGCCGCATGTGCGCCGCGCCAACGAGGCCTACCCTCTGCATGGGTCCACCGGTGCGGACACCTATCTGAATATTGAAAAGATCATTGAGATCGCCCAACGCGCTGGGACGGATGCAGTTCACCCGGGCTACGGTTTCCTCTCGGAGAACGCCAACTTCGCCCAAGCGGTCATTGATGCGGGCATGAAGTGGATTGGCCCTTCGCCCCAGGCCATTGAAGATTTGGGTAATAAGGTCACTGCGCGGCAGATTGCGGTGCGCGCTGGTGCACCGTTGGCTCCGGGCACCGATGGCCCGGCCAAAGATGCTGCCGAGGTTCGTGCCTTCGCCGAAGAACACGGTGTACCCGTCGCCATTAAGGCTGCCTTTGGTGGTGGCGGACGCGGCATCAAGATCGCGTATTCACTTGATGAGATCACCGAGGCCTTCGAATCGGCCACCCGTGAAGCCACCATGGCCTTTGGCCGTGGTGAATGTTTTGTGGAGCGTTTCCTCTCCAAGCCACGACACGTTGAAGCCCAGGTGCTGGCCGATAGCCACGGCAACGTGATCGTTGTTGGCACCCGTGATTGCTCTCTGCAGCGTCGACACCAGAAGCTGGTGGAAGAAGCCCCGGCGCCGTTCCTCAGCGATGAACAGCGAACCCGCATTCATGAGTCGGCCAAGGCGATCTGCAAAGAGGCTGGTTATGTGGGAGCTGGCACCGTCGAGTACCTGGTGGCGCAGGATGGACTGATTTCCTTCTTGGAGGTCAATACCCGGTTGCAGGTGGAACACCCCATCACCGAAGAGACTGCCGGCGTGGATCTGGTCGCTGAGCAGTTCCGCATCGCAGATGGACTGCCACTGTCGTTGACAGAAGACCCAGCACCGCAGGGGCACGCCTTTGAATTCCGTATCAATGCTGAAGACCCAGCCCGTGGCTTCCTTCCTTCTCCGGGAACGGTAGAACGCTTCGAGGCTCCTACCGGTGCCGGGGTGCGTATTGATTCTGGCGTTCGAAGCGGTTCGGTCATCCCGCCGTTCTACGATTCAATGATTGCCAAGCTAATTGTGCACGGGGCTGACCGTGCCCAAGCCCTGCGTCGTGCACGCTTGGCCTTGGACGAAATCACCATCGCTGGTGTCCCCACCGTCCTACCCTTCCACCGTGCGGTCCTGGAAAACGAAGACTTTAACGGTGAAGAGTTGAAGGTCTACACCACGTGGATTGAAGATGAGTTCCTCAACGAGGTTCAGGCCAGTGATCAGATTGATCTTGACCAGCCTGATACCAGTCGGGAAACCATCACCATTGAACTTGATGGCAAGGCCGTGCAGCTTGGATTGCCAGCTGCCCTGACCAATGCTTTGCGCAACCCCTCGGGTGCAGGCGCGGCCACTTCAGCTCAAGCCGACGAAGCGGCAGAGACGGATGAGGCTGCGGTGCTCAGCCCCATGGATGGCAACCTTGTCCGGTTTGCTGTTGAAGATGGCGAGCAAGTATCCAAGGGACAGACTGTCGCTGTAGTTGAAGCCATGAAGATGGAGTCTGCTGTGGTGGCTCATCGCGATGGTGTTTTCACGAAGGCAGACCTTGAGGTTGGGACCGCGGTTCGTCGTTCCGATGCGTTGGGTAGCATCCAGTAACGCAATGGCCGCCTGTTCCTTTTTGGGCAACGAGTTGGGATAAGTTGGACTAATGAACTCCAGCAGCAGCGTTTCGGGACTTCCGAGCAGAGCACCCCATGCGCATACCAGCGTGTGGGCTGCGGATCTTTTGCGTTCTCGCATTGCCGAAGGTGAACTGTTGCCTGGAGACAAGCTCTCAGAACAGTCCCTAGCGGAGTCGTTGGGGCTTTCGCGCAATACCTTGCGCGAAAGCTTCACCCTGTTGGACAGTGAACTGATCATCACGAGGATCCCCAACCGTGGGGTCTTTGTCGCGTCACCAGATGCTGATGATGTGCGTGAAATTTATGCGGTGAGACGCACGATTGAGCCTGCGTGCTTGGCGTGGGGCCCGGAACTGGACCTGGCGGAACTGGGCAAAATCATCGTTGAAGCTCGAGCTGCCCTTGAGGATGCAGATATCCCCCGGATGGCCAGCGCTAATCAGGCGTTCCATCAACAGCTGGTTCGTTCTTCTGACAGTACTTTGGTTCAAGAACTTATGGGACGAGTGCTGGCTCGCATGCGCTTGGTCTTCCACGCGATGAGTGATGCCCCAGATTTTCACTCTCACTATGTGGAGCAAAATGCCCAGCTGGTTCAGTTGCTGAGCGAAGGTAAGCGGGATGAAGCAGCCGCTGCCTTGCGTGGCTATTTGGATACCGCGGAGGCTGAGCTACTGGAGCACATTAAGGCAGCCGCAGAATAACGGTATCCTCGGCTTTGAACAACGGATGTCTTGCGACTTCTGTCTCATCAGCAGCCCGGCGGTCTGCTCTTCTACGGCCTTAGATTCTTTGACTCATCTTCGCTGTTTTCTACTCACCCATTTAGTTCCTTTCGGATGTTCTTCCTTGCCTCAAAGTCTAGATTTCCGCGGTATCTAGCGTCATCGAGGCCTCCCGAATGCGTCCGTGCGCTGAAGTCGACAACAAATTTTGATCCATTGGCTTTCTTCACGATGGTCGTTTCCACAATGGGCCTATCGCCCAGCCGGTGCTTAGTTACTCAGCGTAAGGTTTAAGGAAATCTTGCGAGGTCCTTCCTAGGCCGGTGAGATCGAGTCCGCTAGCCGTTGCTGAAAGGTTCCGCCCGTGAAGTTGCCCGTTGCCGAATTACATATCCATCTCGAAGGAACCTTGGAACCCGAGATGATTATGGCGTTGGCTGCCAAGCACTCCATCGAGCTGCCATATAGCTCAATTGACGAGCTTCGAGCACAGTACGAGTTCAGTAGCTTACAGTCCTTCCTTGACCTGTTTTATGCCAACATGATGGTGCTACGCACTCGCGAAGACTTCTACGAAATCACCATGGCCTACCTTCAACGTGCCAACAACTGCGGTGTTCGCCATGTTGAGCTGTTCTTTGATCCCCAGGCGCATGTTGAGCGTGGCATGGACCTGCGTGACGTCATTTCCGGAATTCGTGAAGCATTGAACCAAGCCGAAGAAAACTGGGGAATCTCGCACAAGCTCATCGCTTGCTTCTGGCGCCATGCCCCAGCGAGCGAAGCGTTGGACCTATTACGCTTGATGATCTCCGAAAAGCACGAAATCGACGGTATCGGTCTAGATTCCTCCGAGCTCGGTTTCCCACCAGAACTCTTTGTCGAGGTATTCGACCTAGCCCGAGCCAATGGCCTGCATGTTGTCGCCCACGCCGGCGAAGAAGGTCCAGCTGACTACATTTGGCAAGCGCTCGACCTGCTGAAAGTTGAACGAGTAGATCATGGCATCCGTTGCTTGGATGATGAAAAGCTGGTGCAACGGCTTGTTGCTGAACAGATGCCACTGACGGTCTGCCCGCTATCAAATATCCGTCTGCGCGCTGTCGATACGATGGCAGATCACCCATTGCCGTCCATGCTTGAAGCAGGTCTGAAAGTTTCAGTCCATTCAGATGATCCCGCCTACTTCGGTGGCTACATGGATGCCAATTTTGCTTCCCTCATGGAGTCGTTCAATTTCAGCACCGAGCAACTGACCCAGTTGGCTCGAAACTCTTTTGAATCTTCTTTCATTGACGACATTGCAAAGCAAGAACGTCTGGCCGAAGTAGAAGCTTGGGCTAACCAGCGCTAACTAAGAATCGTGTCTTAAACAGATACTGCGGTGTTCTTCCCGAAGGGGTAGAACACCGCAGTACTTTTGATTATGGCACTTGGTATTGAGAATCTTTGATGTCAGTGATCAGCATGTGCCCCGGCGCATGTCCGATAGCTAGGGTTGGCTTCGACTCCATGACGGCTGCTTGTGGTGTGACTCCACAGGCCCAGAACACTGGAACAGTGCCCTCTGGGATCTCAACTGCATCGCCGAAATCTGGTTTTGAAAGATCCGTGATGCCCAGTTCTTCGGGGTTACCAATATGTACCGGTGCTCCGTGCACTGCAGGATATCTGGAGGTAATTCGGACTGCATCAGCAACTTGTGAAGCCGGAATAGGTCGCATTGAAACAACCATAGGTCCAGACATTTTCCCAGCAGTTTTGGACCTAAGGGTGGTCTTATACATGGGTACGTTCACACCCTGCTCAATGTGGGCGACGGAGATCCCACTATCGATCAAGGCCGACTCAAAAGTGAACGAACAGCCGATGATGAAGGTAACCAAGTCATCGCGCCAGTACTGGCTCAGGTCGGTCGGTTCAGCAACTTTTACGCCGTTTTCATAAACCATGTACTGCGGCACATCGGTTCGGATATCTCCACCGGCAAATAGCTCACTGGATACTTCCCCGGCTTCGAGCACGCCCAACACCGGACAAGATTTGGGGTTGCGCTGTGCAAATAGCAGGACATCGAAGGCCAACTCTTGTGGCACGATCATCAAATTTGCTTGCGCGTACCCAGCACTAATACCGGCGGTGGGAAGCACCTGGCCTTCGCGGAAGTACTCTCGTGCTTCCCTCGGGGATAGTGCGGCGCGCTGGTCCAGGTTCAGATTTTTGAGTTTGTTCATTTCTGGGTCCCTTAGGCCTGCCAGAGTGCAGCGAGACCGGTCAATGAGTTCCATCCGAGGAACACACTGAGCAACCATGCCAGCACACCGACGATGAGGAGGAACTTCGGGTACTTGTAGCCGCCCATCAAGTCCCGTCGACGCCAAGCTACCCACAGCAGGACTGCGAAGCCAACCGGCAGAATCAGTCCGTTGAAGGCGCCGGCGAAGATCAACAGAGTCGCTGGTGCCTTGCCGAGCAGCAGGTAGATGACACCGCAGACCGCGATGAAAGCAACGGTGATGAGGTTGCGGGTACGTTCCGAGGTGGTCTGCTTGGTGATAAAGGAAACCGAGGTGTAAGCGGCACCGATAACGCTGGTCAATGCTGCAGCCCAGAGGATGATGCCAAAGGCACGGATACCAATATCACCTGCTGCATGTCCGAAGGCTTCGGCAGCTTTGTTATCACTGGCCAAAACTACGCCACCGGCTACAACGCCGAGGATCGCCAAGAACAAAAGCACGCGCATCACACCGGTGACAATGATGGCCAAGACCGAGGTGTTAGAAATTGATTTGATGTGCTCGATGCCGCTGGTACCCGAATCGATCATGCGGTGTGCGCCAGCGTATGTGATGTAGCCACCCACGGTGCCACCGATCAGGGTGGTAATGATCAGGAAGTCAATCTTCTCGGGCAGGACCACGTTGCGCAACGCATCACCTACTGGCGGTGCTGCGACGATGGCTACGTAGAGCATCAGCAGGATCATGATGGCACCAAGCAGGACCACAATGCGGTCTAGGGCCATTCCGGCTTTCTTGGACAGGAAGACTAAGATCGCAATCACGGCGGAGATCGCTCCGCCGATCTTGGCATCCGCACCGAGCATGGCGTTCACGCCGAGTCCGGTACCGGCGATGTTGCCGATGTTGAAGACCATGCCACCGATGAAGACAAGGACAGCGAGGAACCATCCAACGCCGGGCAGAACCTTGTTTCCTAGTTCTTGGGCGCGCATTCCGGTGACTCCGATTACGCGCCAAACATTGAGCTGTACTGCGATATCAACCAGGATCGATACGACGATGGCAAAAGCGAAGGCCGCGCCGATTTGTACGGTGAACTCAGTGGTCTGGGTGATGAATCCCGGACCGATGGCGCTGGTGGCCATCAGGAACATGGCCCCTAGCAGGGCCGCGCGCCGAGCTTTGGGGCTCATTTCAGTCTTTGACTCAGGAAGTGCCATGGTGACGTTCCAATGCGATAGTGGTGACAGCTGTCACAGAATCAATGTAACGCACACGACATTACAGGTTGTTGAACAACCTTGGCAAGATGTTGTTGAACAATTTTATGTTTCGTAGATTTCATGCCACTACCATCGACTACTGAAAACAGATTAGTGCCTTGCCGGTTCCAATGGTGATTCGAGAAAATCCCGCCTGATACTTGAGATATCGTCGATAAATCCGCAATGCAAAAAGCCACGATTCACACGATAAAATCGTGTGAATCGTGGCTTTTTGAAGCGACTATTTATTAGTGGAAGAAGTGGCGTGCGCCGGTGAAGTACATGGTGATGCCAGCTTCGTTCGCAGCCGCAATAACTTCCTCATCGCGGACCGAACCACCTGGCTGCACAACAGCCTTCACGCCAGCGTCGATCAGGATCTGCAGGCCATCAGCGAATGGGAAGAACGCATCCGAAGCAGCCACTGAACCTACTGCACGCTGCTCTGAAGCAGCGCCGTCAGCGTTCTCGGCTCCACCGGCAGCATCTGCACCGGAGTCAACCTTCACACCCAGGGTGTTGGCACGCTCAACAGCTAGCTTGCAGGAGTCGAGGCGGTTGACCTGACCCATACCAATACCGGTGGCCGCACCGTTCTTGGCCAGCAAGATCGCGTTGGACTTCGCTGCACGGACCGCGCTCCAAGCGAATTCAAGATCATCCAGGGTTGCAGCATCGGCTGCCTCACCAGCGGCCAGGGTCCAGTTTTCTGGATTGTCCCCGTCAGCATCAATCTTGTCGCCAGCCTGAACCAGCATGCCACCGGAAACCTGACGGAATTCATTCTTGTTCCGGCTGTAGCCCTCTGGCAGTGCCAGCAAGCGAATGTTCTTCTTCGCGGAAAGGATCTCTACGGCTTCGGCTTCGAAGTCAGGGGCAATGACTACCTCGGTGAAGATGCCCTTGACGGTCTCGGCCATTTCCTTGGTCACCGTACGGTTAGCGGCAATCACGCCACCAAAAGCGGACACTGGGTCGGTGGCGTGTGCCTTGCGGTGTGCATCAGCAATTGGATCAGGTGCATCATCGGAAGCAACAGCAACACCACATGGGTTCGCGTGCTTGACCACAGCCACGGCTGGCTTCTCAAAGTCAAAGGCTGCGCGCAGGGCGGCGTCAGCATCAACGTAGTTGTTGTAGCTCATTGGCTTGCCGTGCAGCTGATCAGCCTGGGCAATACCGGCTGGGGCAGCTTCATCCACGTAGAGCGCTGCCTGCTGGTGTGGGTTCTCGCCATAGCGCAGTACTGCCGAGCGCTGCAGGGCAACACCTGCATAGGCTGGCCAGTCGATAACGCCGTCGCCATCTTCATCCAGGAACTGGCTGGCGGTCCACGAAGCAACTGCCGTGTCATAGGCTGCGGTGTGTGCGTAAGCCTTAGCGGCTAGACGCTGGCGGGTCTTCAGATCGAAGCCACCATCAGCTGCTGCCGAGATCACCTGTGGGTAGAAAGCTGGGTCAACCACAATGGAGACCGCAGCATGGTTCTTAGCGGCCGAACGAACCATGGCTGGACCGCCAATATCGATCTGCTCAACTACTTCATCCTGAGCTGCACCCGAGGCAACAGTCTGCACGAATGGGTACAGGTTCACGACCACCAGGTCGATCTGTTCGATGTCCATGGAGGACAGGGTGTCCATGTGCTCAGCAACGCGACGGTCTGCAAGGATGCCACCGTGGATCCGTGGGTGCAGCGTCTTCACACGACCATCGAGCATTTCAGGGGAACCGGTCACCTGCTCAACTTCGGTCACAGGGATACCTGCCGCTGCAATCTTCTTGGCGGTGGATCCGGTGGAGACCAGCTGAACGCCTGCAGCGTGCAGTCCGGCGGCCAGCTCCTCCAAGCCGGTCTTGTCGTAGACGGAAATCAGTGCGCGGCGGATAGCGACTTTGTCCAGGACGGTCTTACTCACGAAATTTTTCTCCCGGCGGTGAGAATGAATGGGGCGGGCAGCGCATAGGCCACCGCAGCCATTCTATCGAAGGGCTTGCCGGATTATTTAGTTCGTGTCACTCCCCTTCAACCAACTGAGCCAGTTGCGGGAAATACTTGGAAAGTTGCTGGTCAGTCAGGCATAGCTTGAGGAGTTTTTCAGCGTGCTCTTCATCGGCCACATAACAAACCAGATCCGCGGTAGTGCGTTGTTGCAGCTCTTCTCGTAGTGAGTTAGCCACGGCCACCAGCGTGCCGTAGTAGCGTCTAATGGTCGGTTCCCAACCCTCATGCGAGGCCAAATCAGTCATTGCATCAGACCAGATACCCGCTGCGGGATCCTCACATAAATCAATGGATGACCAGTGCCAATCGCTGGGTTCCCACTTATCTGAATAGAAACTCTCGGAGTCGTCCTGATCTAAACCTTCTTCGAGTGAAGCAAGAACCTGATCAAGGTCTTCTTCATCATCGAAGTCTTGATCCTCACCCTCGAATTCATCGTCATCTTCCGCGTCAGAAATCACAACAGAGTCTTCTTCCAATGTGACATCTTCGGCTTCTACTGGATCCTCCAACTGAGCATCGGAACGGTCCTCATAATCGGCTGGTTCATCGGCGTCTTCGCCACGTTCCACCAATTCTTCTCGCGATGCCGTCACACGGTCTCTTTCAAGAGCCTGGACCGAGTTCAACGCGAGCAACGGCATCGCGATGCTTTCGCTTTCCTCGGTGCTCACCCCGTGCAGGGCAATGGCATAGAAATCTTGGTCCGGGTGTCCAGTTATCACTTCCGCCGCGTGCCGAAGGGCGGTCACCCGTATCGCCTCTTCGAGAGCGGCCCAATCTACTCCCATGCCCAGAGATTACCCCTAGACTCGCCTAGACAACAGGCCTTGACGTGGCAAGCAAAGAAGCGTAGAGAGCTGGGGGCTTGGACGGGTTTTCGGTTATGCTTCGACGCGGTACACACAATTTTTGCTCGCACTGAGAAAGGCGCCGCTCCGTGTCTTCTGCACTCCCGACCTCGGGCACGACCATCGTGCAAGAACTTCCGTTTAAGTGGAAAGTTCAAGGCGCCATCTTCATCATCGGTGGACTGGGGTTCATGTTTGATGCCTGGGATGTGACCCTCAATGGGGCTTTGATCCCGCTGGTCGCCGAAGAATGGGGACTAGATCGCCCCACCGCAGCACTACTTGGCACCTCAAACTTGGTCGGCATGGCCTTAGGCGCTTTCCTCTGGGGTGGCATTGCCGATCGCTTCGGACGTAAGAACGCCTTTAGCCTGACTCTGCTGATGTTCGCAGTTTTCACCGTTTTAGGTGCACTGTCGCCTAACTTCGGATTCTTTGTTGCGTTCCGTTTTCTTGCCGGTGTCGGTTTGGGTGGATGCATTCCGGTGGACTATGCCCTGGTCGGTGAATTTACCCCGGCGAAACTCCGTGGCCGGGTCCTGACCGCCATGGACGGATGGTGGCCCGTCGGCGCTGCACTGTCCTTCTTCGTTTCCGGCTGGGTCATGGCCACCGCTGATAACTGGCGGCTGATCCTGGCAGTGATGATCCTGCCAGCATTGATGGTGTTTTTAGTCCGTCGCAATGTTCCCGAGTCCCCTTTGTACTTGGCGGCCAAAGGTCGAGAAACCGAAGCGCGAGCCGTTATTGATCAGTTGGTGGAACGCACCGGTGCCCCGGTACGGGACTATGTCATTGAACAGCCCACCTCCGAACGCCCTGTCCGCTGGTGGGAACAGGTGGTGGCGCTCTGGCGCTACTCGTGGAAGATCACCGCGACAAGCTGGCTGCTATTTGTCACCGTCTTGCTGGTGTACTACCTGGCGCTCACGTGGCTCCCATCCATCCTGACCGAGGCCGGCATGGCCCAATCGGCATCCTTCTTTGCCACTGCGGTCATGGCCTTGATGGGGCTGGTGGGAGTGGTACTGGCTGCGTTATTGGTGGAACGAGTTGGACGCAAATGGCTCTTGGCGATTTCCGCCCCACTTTCAGGAATTGTGTTGATCCTGGTAGCCCTGAATCTGCAGATTCCATCGGCAGCCGTGGGCTGGGTCTTGGTGTTCGGCGTGATTGTTCAGGTGGCAATCCCAGTGTTGTACGCGTACGTCTCAGAGTTATACCCGACCGAATTACGTGCCAGCGGATTCGGGTGGGCCTCCACCATGTCACGGTTCGCCGCCGGCTTCGGGCCACTACTCTTCGCCGCGCTGTGGCCAGTGGTTGGCCTCCCAGCGCTGTTTACCGGCGCTACGATTCTGGTGATCATAGCCATGATCTTCATGGCTAAATTTGCTCCCGAAACCAAGGGGCAGGAACTGGGCTAGATGAATCTCTGGCAAGAACTGTGAAACGTTCGCGTCCCAAGAAGCGTCGTAGTTGGTTTCGTCGACACTGGGATGATGTGCTCTCAATTGTTGCTGACCTTCTACGCGCCCGGCCTTAAGACCAACTGAGCGTTTAAACTACCCCAACTGCTAGGCACTGACCGCCATAGCATGAGGCTTAAACCCGTCCAGCATCAGTTGTACCAACCGTGATTGAAGATGCGGAGCTTGGTCTCTAAAGGCACGTGGCAAGGGACGAGTGACAGCTCCAATAGCGGTCACCAGTTCAACACCATTCAGGTCTGCACGTACCAGTTCGTGGCGTTTGGCCAATTCGAGTACTCGGCTCACCGCTTGGGCACATTCACGTTGAATGCCCAGTACCCGATCGCTGAGCTTCATCGGTAATGCGGCGCCCAGTGCTTCACTCAGCGCTCCGATGTTCAAACCGACGAGGTTCTCCAAGTACTCGGTCCATGCTTCGTGGTCTTCGTTCAACCGAGCTTCAGCTGCCGTTGATGCGTCCAAGATTTCCTGCAAGGTCGAGACGGTCACTTCTTCAACCAGTTCCGTGCGGGAAGCGAAGTTACGGTACAGGGTTCCGATACCCACATTGCTTCGCTCTGCAATAAGATCCATCGCAATGTTGGCACCATGCTGTGCGAAGAGTTCGCGCGCTGTACACAGAATCGTCTCACGTCGTCGCAATGCATCTGAGCGCATAGAACGTTATATGCCTTTCAATCGGAAGCTAAGACGGCTTGTTCGCCATCTTCTACCGGCGGGTAGAGAACTTGGAAAAATAGCTCAATGGCTGAATCCAAGCTTCAGTGATTTTTCCAGAAACTCTGGGCATCGGCCACTGTCTCAAGCCATTTGCCAGAAAACTTTCTTCAGCAATCGAGTAAATAGCTGTTCATCAGTGATTTTCGGTACTCTGGCAGGGAACGACCCCGGTGTTTTCGGGGGACCGCCCTTCGAAAGGCAACAATGCACGACGACACCTCACTGACCACCGGTCGAGTCAACCGAGTACTGCAGGAACGCATTCGCCCCGCAATTTACTCTGAGTCGACTCCCCTAGATGTGTCGTGGCATGAACTTCCCGGTGAACCGGTCACCCCCACCGAAGGACTGGCTCTTGAATATTCGCCTATACAGGTGGGCAACGCGTGGGGTGCGGCATGGGGCACCACCTGGTTCCACCTGCAGGGCAAAGTTCCCACGCACTGGGCCGGACGACGCGTCGAAGCGGTCATCGATCTTGGTTTTGACGTGAACATGACCGGATTCCAATGCGAAGGGCTGATCTATCGTCCAGATGGCATCACCATCAAGGCGCTGAACCCGCGCAACCAATGGGTACCGATCGCCGAATCGGCTAAGGGTGATGAACTGGTGGATCTCTACCTTGAAGCTGCATCAAACCCGGTTCTCTTGGATCACCACCCATTCCTGCCTACCGAGCAGGGTGATATCCTCACCTCTTCCAGCAACAGGCTGTACACGACCCGTCGCATGGATCTTGCCGTCTTTGAACCAGTGGTCCACGATCTTGCCCTGGATCTGGAAGTACTACTTGAGCTCCAAGAACAATTACCGCAGAGCCCCCGTAAGATGCAGATCTTACAAGCCATGGACAACGCCTTAGACGTCTTGGACCTGCAGAACATCACCGCGACTGCACAGCAGGCCCGCGATGAACTCGCAGGCGTCCTTTCCGCCCCGGCAGAACACAGCGCCCATCAAATCTCCGCCATCGGGCACTCCCACATTGATTCGGCATGGCTCTGGCCACTGCGTGAAACTATCCGCAAAGTCTCGCGCACCTGCTCATCCATGGTCGAGTTGCTCGGTGAAGAACCCGAGTTCCTCTACGGAATGTCCAGCGCACAACAATACAAGTGGCTCAAGACCCACCGCCCCGAAGTGTGGGAACGAGTCAAAGAAGCTGTTGCTGAAGAACGTTTCCTGCCGCTAGGCGGCATGTGGGTTGAGTCAGATACCGTGATGCCTTCGGGTGAATCGCTGGTCCGCCAATTCCTCTATGGCCAAAAGTTCTTCCGCGACGAATTCGGTGTGACCTCGCAAGGCGTTTGGTTGCCCGACTCTTTCGGTTACTCCCCCGCACTGCCACAGCTGATGCGTCGAGCTGGATTTGAATGGTTCTTCACCCAGAAAATCTCATGGAACCAACAAAACAAGTTCCCGCACCACTCCTTTGATTGGGAGGGCATTGATGGCTCTCGCATCTTCAGCCATTTCCCTTCAATGGATACCTACAATTCGCAACTCTCCGGTGAGGAAGTAGCCAAGGCGTCACGCCAGTTCCGCGAAGCACGCCTGACCAACAACTCCATTGCCCCGGTGGGCTGGGGTGATGGTGGTGGCGGTACCACCCGTGAAATGACCGGCAAGGCTAAGCGTCTGGCTAACCTCGAAGGTAGTGCGCAGGTGCGTTGGGAACACCCCAATGACTTCTTCCAGCGCGCCAAGGCAGAACTTGAGCAACCACCGGTGTGGGTCGGTGAGCTGTACCTAGAATTGCACCGGGCCACGCTGACCAGTCAGCACCAGACGAAACAAGGTAACCGTCGCACCGAGCAATTGCTGGTGGAGGCCGAGTTGTGGGCGGCGACCGCTTCCGCGTACACCGGCGCTCACTACCCTTATGAGCAACTCGACGAGCTCTGGGCAACCGTGTTGCTCCACCAATTCCATGACATCTTGCCCGGCACGTCCATCGCGTGGGTGCATCGTGAAGTGGTGGCACGCTACGCCCAGGTCATCAAACAGGCCGAGGTACTGATCAGTGCTGCCCAACAACGCCTCGCCGGTGTTGGCTCCACACCCATTACCTTCAACGCCTCTGGTTTTACCCGCAATGCGTTGGGCTTCGGTGAAGCTGGAGAACTGCAACCGGTCGATTCAGTTTCGGTCCAGGCAACCTCTGATGCTGGCGGCTACATTCTTGATAACGGTGTCATCCGGGTCGTGGTTAACGCCCAGGGCCTGATCACTTCGGCCATTGATCTGGCCAGTGGGCGTGAGGCGATCGCGCCAGGCCAGGAAGCTAACCTCCTGCAACTGCACCAGGACTTCCCGAATATGTGGGATGCCTGGGACGTGGACAAGTACTACCGCAACCAGGTCACCGACCTTCGCGAACTGGACTCCTTGGAGCTTTCCTCGACTGCAGACGGCAGCCAGGTCATCACCGTGCGCCGCAGCTTCTCCAAATCCACGGTGGTTCAGGAAGTATCCCTTGCTCCCGGCGAGCGCACCGTCCAGATCAGCCAGAGCACCGATTGGCATGAAGCCGAGAAGTTCCTCAAGGTGGCGTTCCCACTGGATGTGCGTGCCGAACACATTATTGCTGAAACCCAATTTGGTTATCACAAGCGGGTCACCCATGTGAATACCAGTTGGGAAGCCGCGAAGTTTGAGACGTCCATGCACCGCTTTGCTTTGGCCCAAGAGCCGGACTTTGGTGTCGGGCTGATCAATGACTCAATCTATGGTTTTGATGTCACCCGCGACGTCAAGGACACCCAAGTAACCACGACCATGCGTCTGTCGTTGTTGCGAGCTCCGCGCTTCCCGGATCCACAAACAGATCAGGGACTACAAACCCACCGTTATGGTCTGGTTGTGGGTGCGGATATTGCCACGGTCACTGAAGCCGGGGCGTTCCTCAACAGTGCCGAGCGCACCGTGAAGGGAGCCAACCCTGTGGCACCGTTGGCGAGCGTTGCCGGTGAAGGACTGGTGATTTCCAGCGTGAAGCTGGCTGCTGACCGTTCTGGTGACCTGCTGGTCCGTGTTTATGAGTCGCTGGGTCGCCGGGCCCGTGGCAGCTTGCAGGTCAATATCCCGGTGGCTTCCGCGAGCACGGCAAGCCTGTTGGAGGATCCACTAGATGACGGGCAGCTCGAACTTTCCGAAGGCTCACTGCCCTTAGCGATGGGTCCTTTTGAAGTGCGGACACTGCGCTTCACCCTGACCAAATAACTACCGGGCCTTCGCCGTTTACCACGGCGAAGGTTCGTAGTCCTTCAGGAAGCACCCGTAGAGGTCAATGCCTCGCTCCCCATCAACAATCGGTTGGTAGACCCGGGCTGCCCCATCGATCAGATCCAAGGGTGCGTGCCAGCCTTCGGCCACCATCCGCACCTTCGAATCGTGTGGGCGTTCATCGGTGATCCACCCGGTATCTACCGCGGTCATCAAGATTCGGTCCGTGCTGAGCATTTCTTGCGCACTGGTGCGGGTGAGCATATTCAGCGAGGCCTTGGCCATGTTGGTGTGTGGGTGGCCCGAGCCCTTATAGCGTCGGGAGAACTGGCCCTCCATGGCAGAGACATTCACGATGTACTTGCGCCGCGCCTCGCTCGCAGCCAACGCTGGGCGCAGTCGTGATGCCAAGAGGAAGGGTGCGGTGACATTGCACAACTGCACTTCAAGCATTTCTAGGGCGTCAACACCTCCCAGGATCTGGGTCCACGAGTTTTCGGTGACCACGTCCGGGACTAAACCGCCGGCGTCGATGGCGGTGCCTTCGCTGATTCTCGCCAGGGAGGCCGAGCCGGCTTTCATGGCAAGTTCGGCCAATTGCTGTGCATCGTACGTGCCTGCCGAGACAGGGGCCAGGAGTGCGGAATCATCCAGCCTAAAAGCACTGGCCAAGGCCTTAGGGTGCTCTGCTGGTGGATTAGCTTCGCCCCACAGTTCTGGGCCACCATGCTTGGCGAGCAGTTCTGGGGCCAAGGGTTGCTGTTCTGATTCGATCAGGTGCAGGTAGGAGTTGGTGGTCCGGCGGACGGTCTGTGCAGCATTGTTGATCAGGATATCCAGTGGTCCTTCGGCGGCCACCCGGTCGGCCAAGGAAATCACTTGGGCCGGGTCGCGCAGGTCAATTCCGACAATGCGCAGTCGATGCAGCCACCGCTCACTGTCCTCGATGGCAGCAAAGCGTCGTGCGGCGTCCTTGGGGAAGCGCGTGGTGATAGTGGTGTGTGCTCCATCGCGTAAGAGTCGCAGTGCAATGTGCATACCGATTTTTGCGCGTCCGCCGGTCAGTACGGCGCGCTTACCGCTCAGATCTGCGCGGGCGTCACGTCGTTCCCGACCGGTCGCAGCACACTCAGGGCAGAGGTAGTGGTGGAAGGCATCCACGGTGGTGTAGCGCTGTTTACAGATGTAGCAGCCACGGGGTTTACGGAACTCCCCTGCGCTAGCGCCTTGAGTTGGTGTGCTCAAATCAAGGCCCAGGGTTTCATCATCGAGGCGTTGTGGCGAGCCGGTGGCGGTGCTTTCAATGAGCGCACGGTCAGCGGCGCTGATCTCGGCGCGCTTCTGCGACTTGCGGTAGCGCTTGGCTGCTTTGAACATATTGCTGGTGGCACGACGTACAGCGATATGGCGTTCGTCGGTGGAATCCAGTTGGTGCACCACCGAGAGTACCTTCAGCGCGGTAGCTAGTTCCTCATCGGTAAATAGTTCGGTGGGTTCAGCCGCTTCGGGGCGGGGAGTTTGCTCAGTCATCTCCCCACCAATTTTACGGCCTCGCAGATTTGCTTTGAGGCCTGCTTATAGGTGGTGAGCTATTTGCCCTGGGCTAGGTCGGCCAGGGTGGCAATCAGCAAGCGACGCTCAACCACCTTGATGCGCTCATGCAGGCTCTCTTCGGTGTCATCCTCTTCAATGACTACTGCTTCTTGGCGCAGGATGGGGCCGGTGTCTACCCCGGTGTCGGCGATGTGCACGGTGCATCCGGTAACTTTCACCCCATAGGCCAGCGCATCGCGCACGCCGTGAGCTCCGGGGAAGGAAGGCAGCAGGGCCGGGTGGGTGTTGATGTAGGTGCCATCAAAGGCGTTGATGAACTCTTCACCGACGATGCGCATGAAGCCCGAGGAGACCACATAGTCGGGTTCATAGGACAGGCATTTTTCGGTCAGCGCGTGGTTCCAGTCATTGCGGTCCTCATAGTCCTTGAAGTTCACCACAAAGGTTTCGATTCCGGCTTGGGCCGAACGTTCCACACCATAGGTTCCGTGTTTGTCGGCGCCCACAGCTGCGATGTCGACGTTGGCTAGGTCACCGGCCTGTACTGCGTCGATGACTGCCTGAAGATTTGAACCGGTACCTGAAACCAAAACCACAATGCGCATGATCTCAATTCTACGGTTCACGACCACCAGTTATTGATTCGGCCCAAGATTATTGCTTCTTCTAGTCGCAAACTAGCAAGGCTCACTTCCAAGGTGGAAGATGGGCTTATGAGCGAAATTGTGCCAGATCAGAAGAATTGGACCTTCGTATTGGAGTCCATCTGCCCCGAATGCCAGTACGACGTGCGTACGGTGAGCGTGAGTGATGTCATCGAGCAACTGCCCGATGCTATCCAGCGTTACGAAGCAGCTCTTGCCGGACCAGAAGTGCGCGTGCGAACCAACCCTGCACGGTGGAGCGTTCAGGAGTATGTCACCCATGTGGCACACATGCTGGTGGTAATGAATCACCGACTAGATCTGATGCTTGAACAAGATGACCCCACCTTCCCCAACTGGGACCAGGATCAGGCAGCCAATGAGGGCAACTACAACGCCCTGGACACCGATGAGGTGATCCGTCAGCTGCACCAGGCTTCAACCGGATACACCGACAAGTTGGGCAGCATCGATGAGGATTCTTACTCCCGGCGCGGGCTTCGTTCCAATGGTTCGGCGTTTACCGTAGAAACTTTGAACCAGTATGCCTGGCATGACGTGGTGCATCACCTCTGGGATCTGGAGTCCGTGGACGCCTAGCCTTCGAGCACCGGGTCAGTTTCAAATAGTGGGGCAATCAGGTAACCAATTGCGGTTCCCACGCCCACCTGTAGGACCAGTGCGCCTGCGGTGAGCCACATATTCGGTCCGATATCCACCAGTCGGCCAATGGCCAAGGACCCGGAGGACAGCCAGGATCCGATCAGGCTCAGGGCTCCGGCCACAATGCCAGTGAACAGTGACAGGCACGCGGTGGACAGGCCCAAAGACAGCATGTTGAACGGGATGCGGCGGGCGAACCAATCTTCCAGGTGGTTCTCTCCGCCACGCAGGAAGTACCAACCGGCCATAATGCCAGCAACCACCGGCAAGAGCAGGAACAACCACTGATGGGCCATCTCGCCGGTAGGCAGGGACGCGAGCATCGGGATGGATGGCAACGGTCCAACCGTGGTTTCCAAGGTCGACAGGGTACTGCCGGTGCCCAAGATGAATCCGCCACCGCTGATCCAGGACAGCACCCAGAAGACCGAGTTAGGGATCAAGGACAACTGCACCAGAGTCAGTGCGGCAGAGCCGATGGGTCCAGGACGTAGTTCCTGATAAACGTTGGCGACTTCGGTCCAGTGCAACGCCAAGTTCACGGTCAGCAGCAGGCCACTGATCCCCACGGCGGCAACATAGCCGAGGAATCCTGCGACGACCACGTGCCAGACATAGGATCCTGCCCACCGACGGTGCGGGGAAATCCGCTGAATATAGGCGGCCATGTCCACGCCGAACAGCCGGGCCCAGGACCCGGCCTCGCGACGTGCTCCGATAATCAGCCCTACGGCCGCAATGATCAACGGGATGAAGGTCGCGGCGAAAACGTTGACTCGCCCATAGCTGTTACTGGACAGTGAACCCACGGCAGCGCCAATGGCCCCATAGGCAATAAAGGCGCCGAGTAGCCCCTGCCACAGTTGATCAGTGTAAGAAGCGCGGGCGATGCGTCGACCCGCGCGAAGGCTGAAGGCGAACGGCAACAGGGATAGCCCCAGCGGGATGAGTGTGATCCATCCAGAGACGGATCCCGGATCAGCTTCCGGCCCCAAATTGAGTACCTCGATGGGAACGCCGTGAATCAGTAGCCACACAAATCCAGCGAACTGCAAGATGACGTTGAAGGAATCCTCCAGGAACCCGCCACTGAAGTACACAGCGACCAAAGGCAGCATGATCAGGGCCAAGCAAAACACGACAGATTGCAGGATTTCGAATACGCCCTGCAACGCCAGGGGCATTGGCCAACCGTTGCGCAGACGCAACATCACGGCCTTCATGGGTTTCTTTTCGCGACTCATCACTTTCAATGTTGCCACCAAACGCCCTGCTCTGCGCCTTTCGACGCGCAGCCTTGGACTGGGCGCTTGCTCAAAGCTGGCGCTCTAGTAGCTTTTTGGTGCTGGCGCCTGTGATCCGTTGCCAAAGCTTGCCGCCAAGGCCTCTGTGGCCCGAGCCAGTAAGGCCACATCGGCGCCTACACCCACGAAGTCCGCTCCCGCGTCCATGTACTTGCGGGCGGTGTCGTGATCAAAAGCATTCACACCAGCGTATTTGCCCGCTGCTTTCGCCGCCTTAATGGCCTTGAGCACAGCATCCACCACCTCGGGGTGGTTCTGCTGGCCGATGACTCCCATTGAGGCCGCCAGGTCAGAAGGTCCAATAAAAATGCCGTCGAGACCTTCGGTGTCGAGAATTTCTTGAACATTCTTCACCGCTTCAGCGGCTTCTATTTGCACCATGACAGTGATGGTTTCATCGGCGCGGGTGAGGTACTCGGGAATGCGATTCCAGCGTGCCGAGCGGGCCAGGGCTGATCCCACGCCGCGCACACCCTTAGGTGGATACTGGCATGCGGCCACGGCTGCGGCGGCCTGTTGTGCGTCGTTGACCATCGGGATGATCAACGACTGCACGCCAAGATCCAAGAACTGTTTGATAACCACGGGGTCATTGACTGCCGGACGCACCACCGGCACTACCGGGTAGCTACGCACCGCTTGGAGTTGAGCCAAGATGTTTTGCAGGTCATTCGGGGAGTGCTCTGCGTCGATGAAGACCCAGTCAAACCCGGCGCCGGCGCAAATCTCGGCGATGAGTGGCGAGGCGGAGCACACCCAAATTCCGGCCAGTGAATGATCGGCTGCTTTGAGTGCATCCTTCAGTGACGGATCAGGTTCTACTCGAAATGACATGTCACCGTTCCCAACGCTCCGTAGTCAGCAAAGACTGTGTCATTGGCATTCACCCACATGGGACGGGTGAAAGAACCGGCGAGGATCAGTTCGCCGGCCTTGAGCTTGTCCCCGTGGGCAGCAATTTTGTTGGCCAACCAGTACACGCCTGCGGCCGGGTGGTTCAGCACGCCGGCAGCCACGCCGGTTTCTTCCACAGTCTGATTCTTAAACAGGATGCCCGAGACCCAACGGAGGTCTACAGCGTCTGGCTTGACCGGGTTACCACCGATGACCATGGCGCCCATAGCAGCGTTGTCGCTGATCGTATCAACGATGGTGCGCCCTTCCATTTCAACCCGGGCGTCAAGGATTTCAAGGGCTGGGATAACGTATTCGGTGGCTTCCAAGACGTCAAAGATATTGGCGCGGGGGCCTTCAATATCCTTATTGAGTTTGAAGGCCAACTCCATTTCCACGCGGGCACCGGTGAATTCTGAGAAGTTGAAGGTAGCCCCGGAATCATGAACCATGTCATCAAAAATGATTCCGTAGTCAGGTTCGGTGATTCCTGTGGCCATCTGCATCGCGCGGGAGGTGAGCCCAATTTTGCGGCCAACCAGCATTCGTCCGGCCGCTTCGGAGCGCTGACGCCACAGGTTTTGCACGCGATAGGAATCTTCGACAGTCATCTGCGGGTAGCGTGCGGTAAGGCGCGGTACTGGCGTACGCGTTTGGCCGGCTTGGACCAGCTCATCGGCAATGGCCGTGATTGTTTCCTCGGATAGCATCGGCGCTACACCTTTCACTTCTGTCAAAACCAAGGTGAGTTCCACCGACAAAGTCGATGAACTGGCTCACGTTTCTTGATCGTACCGAGCTTCGGGGTGCATGGCACATCGTACTAACATTTCTGGCTAAATCTAGTTGCTCGATGCTTTCACATTGGCCAATAACGCTTCGAAGGGAAGTGAGGTCATCTCATCATTGGGGTCAGCGAACTCACTGACCGAAGGAGCAATTGAACGGGTGTCACCTAAGTCTTCATCAGCTTCTAGTCGCCCGTTGGTGGTGCCAAGGGTCAACAGGACTTCACCAGCGACACGGCGGGTTCGTTCCGCCAGGGTTCCGGCAAGGCCTTGCCCACCAAAGTCTTCGGAGGCAGCAAAGACCGTCGTTGGCATGATGTTAGCGCGCAGGTAACTGAAGATTGGACGCATGGCGTAATCGATCGCTAGCTGGTGTCGTTGCGTTCCTGCCGTTGCGGCAAGTACGACTGTCTTTTGATTCAGTGATTTCGGATCGAGGATGTCAAGGAATGATTTGAGCAGCCCAGAGATTGAGGCTGTGAATACGGGGGTGACGGCAACGAGTACGTCAGCGTCCGTGACCGCATCGATCACTTGCTGCAGTTTGGGAGCCGCAAACCCGGTCAGCATATTGTTCGTGATTTCGCTTGCGTACTCACGAAGTTCAATATTGCTGATATCCGCTTGAACTCCTGCCGAGGTCAGTTTTTCTGCAATGCTGTCGCCAATGTGGCGCCCCAGTAAAGAGGAGCTGGACGGTGTTCCTAGGCCGCCGCTAATAATGACTACAGACTTGCTCATTGTTGTTACCTTCCACGATTTATATGCGTATGCATGTAACAACGCAAGGTCTGCGCACTATATTCCCGCTACGCAATTTTCACTACTGTGACGATCGTAAAGATATTGATACACTCGATTCATGAGCACCCAGAAGCCACAGACCGAAAACCAGCGCGACATTGAAGAAGGCGTACGCACCGACTTCAGAAACACCATGTCCTATGGCAGTTACCTGGATCTGGATCGAGTACTGTCCGCACAGCACCCGGTAAGCGTGCCTGAGCACCACGATGAAATGCTGTTCATCATCCAGCACCAGACCAGCGAACTGTGGCTCAAGCTCATGCTCCATGAACTCGTGGAAGCTCGCCGACTCTTGGGCTTGGATGAGATTGGTAAAGCTCTCAAGTGCTTGGCCCGCGTGAAGCACATCCAGAAAACCCTGACCGAGCAATGGTCAGTTCTCGCCACCTTGACCCCGCGAGAGTACGCCCAATTCCGTGGCTTCCTCGGCTCATCCTCCGGGTTCCAGTCCTTCCAATACCGCGCCATTGAATTCATCCTTGGCAACAAGCATGCGGGCATGCTCAAGGTTCATGAAGCTGACCCTAAAGCCCATGAGTTGCTGACCAATTTGCTCTATGAGCCAGGTCTTTATGACGTCTTCTTAGCTGCCTTGGCTCGTCATGGATATCAGATCCCTGAGGAAGTCCTGTCTCGTGATGTCACCAAGCCGTGGAGTTTCCAGGAAGCACTGGTTCCAGTGTTCAAGGAAATCTACGAATCCGAAGAAACCAAGTGGAGCCTTTACCAAGCCTGTGAAGACTTGGTTGACCTAGAAGATAACTTCCAAGCCTGGCGTTTCCGGCACCTTCGCGTTGTTCAGCGCACTATTGGCTTCAAACGCGGAACTGGCGGTTCTTCAGGCGTTGATTTCCTCAAGCGCGCTCTGGACTTGACGTTCTTCCCCGAACTCTTTGCGGTGCGCACTGAAATTGGTAACTAACACTAAAATTTCGGCCTTTAGTCTTGATGATTTTGAGGCTCGTACCGGTAGCGCCACATCCATCATCCGCACCATTACCGGGCTATACCTTCGGCACCAAACAGCGCCGGTCCCCCGCACGCAGGTGGTGGAGCTGGCTACCGCGGCAGGAATTCCTGCTACGACGGCACAGACCGCCATTTCACGGTTAATCGATAAGCAGGTGTTAGACAGCGATTCGCCGTCCACCTTGTGTGTGCCATCGCCGGCCCAGGCAATGTTTGAACGCGGAAGCCGCAGAATTTTCACTCCGCGACAAATGTCTCAGGCGAGCCAATGGTGCCTCGTGGCCTATTCACTGCCCGAAGCGCTACGCCCATTGCGCCACCAGATACGCAAGCACTTCCAACAGCTCGGTGGCGGCCTGGTCACTGCCGGACTGTGGATTTTTCCTGAGTACCTGCACGAAGAAGTCGAGGCTGTTCTAGTAGCCCTGCAAGCTCGCGGTCAAGCCACAATCTTCACCGGACAACAGCCACACTTCCCAACCACCGCTAAAGAAGCGGCTTCCCAGTGGTGGGATCTGGATCATTTGAATTCATTACACCGGCAGTTCCTGGAGGCCACCGCTGATCTCGCTGAGGATCAGACGCAGCCCGCTGAAGCCTACCGTGGTTATGTCATCATGATTGATGCGTGGCGGGCGCTGCCCTACCTTGATCCAGGATTGCCTGAATCGATGTTGCCAGATTCGTGGTCTGGCAGGCAGAGCAGGGAAAGGTTCTTGGCGTTGTCGCAGGCTTTTAAGGATCCGGCCCAGCAATTCGTTAGCTCAGCGCTAGGCTCCTAAAGCCAGATCGGCTCATCGCCACCGTAGGGCGGCGGGGCGGAAGCGAAATCAAGGCCCTGCCCCTCGCAGATGAATGGTGATTGCGCGTAGGTCAACGTGCCATAGGAGCTGTCCATCTGGCCCATGCGCGGAGCCTTGAGAGTTTCTGTGGGCAGGGCAGGCGCCCCAAAATCAAAGAGTGCTTGCGCTGTTCGAGCCAAAGAAAATCGAACGCTGCCAACTGCCTGACGTTCTGCGCGGACCCGAACCATTGCGATGATGGCCGCTGCCAGCCCGTACCCGGTGGCGTGGTCCAATGCTTGCACGGGTAGTGCCCCAGGCACGCCGTCCCCGGTGCCATAAGCATCAGCGATTCCACAGGCAGCTTGAACGATGCTGTCGAACCCCCGGCGGTTGACCCACGGTCCGGTATAGCCCCAGGCATCAAGCTCGGCAATGATGAGGTTGGGATATTTCTCGCTAAGGCTTTGTCGATCAAGACCAAAGTGGCTCAACGCTCCGTGGCGATATCCGATGATCACAACGTCTGCCTGTTCCAGTAAGGCCGTCATGCGCTGAGCGTCAGTGGCAGAGGAGAAATCGAGTAAGGTGCTACGTTTACCGAACCCGGTATCGATGTGTTGTTCTCGTAGCTCGGGCAATTGTGGAGCATCCACGCGCAGTACTTGAGCACCAAATGCCGAGAGTGTTTTTGTCGCGGTAGGGCCGGCAATAACGCGTGTTAAATCCAGGACCCGTAATCCTTCTAATGCACGAGGTGCTCGTGGATTGAAGTTCCATACGCGCCCTTCGCCCGGGGCGCGCAGCGAGAACTGCGCCCACTCACCATTCTGCGCCGCTTGTCCCGTCTCTGACTGAAGCCATAGCTCCCGAGTCTGCACCGCAGCGGCAATACCGCCGGCGTCTACGATAAGCTCTTGGGCTTGAACCGCTGAGTACTGCCTCAGCGCCTGAGCAAGACCGGTACCCGACGCAGTACCCGTTGCCTGCAATAGCGCGCGTTCATGATGCGGGTAGTTCGCATGAGTCCTGATCCAACCATCACTGGTGCGATAAAAGCCTGAGTGCTCAGCGAACCCTGCGGACTTTGCACCGTTGATCTCAAGAAGGCTCGACGAATTGAACGCAGCTGCCACCTGACTAGAATCGATCTCCAGATTGATATTGCCGTCACTGAGCTCGTGAAGTGCGGTAGCTACGAGTCCTACCGAACCCAACGCGAGGTGCTCCACAGCTAATGAGCCACCCCACCATGACTGCGGACCTCGAATGCGCGGTGCGTGGGAAAGTTCCAACACTCCAGATTGTTTAAAACCGGCGTCAAGAGTTCTTTTCACCTGTTCGTTAGCGGATTCAGCGATTCCCATGGAACTACACTACTGCGCGGAATTACTCCCTATATATAGGTACGTTAAATGCAATTAGATCCGTAGCGTGCCAGGTGGCACGCTACGGATCTAATTAGCTAACGCTGCGAAATTAGTTCGCTGGAACGTTCAGGGTCTGTCCAACCATGATCAGGTCTGGGTTGGCCAGCTGATCGTCGTTCAGTACGAACAGGCCGCGCCAGTCGTCAACACCGAGCTGGTCAGCAATCTTGGCCAGGGTGTCGCCGGACTTGACGGTGTAGTTCTTACCCGAATCCTTGACGTCAATGTTGAAGGTGGTTGCCTGAGTAGTCGAGGCTGCACGTTTGCCCGAGGTGCTTGGAGCAACCTGCTTGGTGGACTTCACCGAGTTGTTGGTTGAAGCCTTGGTGCTGGTGGAAGCCTTCGGGGTAGCCTGCTGAGTCTGGGTGCTCTTCTTGGCCGAGGTGGTCGACTTGCTCTGGGTGCTCGACTTAGTCGAAGTAGTCGACTTGGTCTGGGTGCTCGACGAAGAGTCGCTCGAGGAGCTGCCGGTTGGAGTACCGCTGATGCCTAGCTTTGCGGTACATGCTGGCCATGCGCCCCAGCCCTGGGAAGCCTGAACCTTGGTTGCGATACGAATCTGCTCAGCCTTCGAAGCCTGGTTTGGCATGCCGGAACCGCCGAATGCCTTCCAAGTCGACAGCGAGAACTGCAGACCACCGTAGTAGCCGTTACCGGTATTGATGGACCAGTTTCCGCCGGACTCACACTGAGCCAGCTTGTCCCAGGTGCTTGCAGCGTTAGCTGGTGCAGTCGTGGCAACGATTGCGCCGCCGGCTACTGCTACAGCTGCCAGGGATGCTCCGCCGCGACGGATCAATTTTTTAGTCTTCTGCTGGATCATGATTCTCCAGTGCTCTTCCCGCGCTCAGGTCTTCCGAGACCATCTTCGTGCACCGCTCAGCGTCGCATTTCGACATTGTATGAAGCACTGCCCTGGTGAGCGGTTTGGAAGTCCCGGCAGTACCTGTTTCCCCAATAACACAGCGAGTGTTATCGAAACGTTATAAAGACACTAACCCAGACCCCTCCCCTGTTGGCAAGTCAGGAAACGTCCAGATTCCGCGTAATTACAGGTCACGATCTTCGGAAAAAATTAAATTTTAACGGGACACGGCTTCTTAAACTCCTTGTGAACCGCTAAGAATGTTACAAAACGGAACTGGATATCAAACAAGTTTCTGTGATATAGCTTTCAATCTGCTGGAGAGGCATTAAATGCTGTAGATTCGTCGTCCGCACCATCACGTTCGGCGCTGCAGATCTCGACCATTTTCACTCAGTTTTTACACTTTTCACTGCAACGAGCGAACGCAGTCCTTCCTGGCTCCCCAACACCAGCAGCGGAAAACTGAATCTTCTCAGTCATCGAAGACACGGCGCAAAACTAAAAGACCTAGTCACTGAAGTGGCATTTAGGTAATGTGATGTGCGAAACCGGATCATCACAATGCCGAATTCAAAGGTCAGACAGGGGAACCCGATGCCAATTCAAGAGAGATTCACCAAAGAACGCATGCAAGAATCTTTTACTTGCTTCCCCCGCGCTCTGCGCGAATTTTTCAGAAGTGGTGGCCTCGACGTTGCTGCGTCACTCTCATACTTCATGGTCTTGGCCATGTTCCCGGGACTTCTGGCCTTGATATCACTGCTGTCTTTGGCGGGAGCCAGTGAGAGCGGTACCGACTGGATCATGGAGATCCTTAGACAGGGTCTAGCTCCTAATGGTCAGCCCAACGGTGACTCACAACAGCTGCTCGACACCGCCGAGCAATTGCTGAACGGACTGGCCTCGCAAGCCAGCGGAACTTCATGGGCAATACTCATCGGTTCGCTCGGTGCCCTGTGGAGTACTTCCGGCTATGTCACAGCCTTTGGCCGTAGTTTGAACCGACTCTACGGAGTTCCCGAGGGGCGTCCGCAGTGGAAACGTCGCCCTCAAATGTTCCTGATCACGGTATTGATCATGCTGGTTGCAGTGCTCACGCTAGTCCTTCTAGTAGCATCCGGTTCTGTCGCCCGCGGTATCGGCAATGTGTTCGGTCTGGGCGATAGCTTCGTGCTCATGTTGAACATTGCAAAGCCACCCATCATGCTGGCGATGATCCTGCTCGTACTCGCACTGCTGTACTACTTCACGCCGAACGTTAAACGCTCGCGATTCCGCTGGTTCTCGGCAGGGACGTGGACTGCTTTGGTCATCTTGGGACTGTCACTGATTGGCTTCGCCATTTATCTCTCGCAGTTCGCCAGTTACTCCGCCACGTATGGAACTATCGGTGGCGTCATCATTCTGGTTTTGGCTTGCTGGATCAGTAACATCGCACTACTGCTCGGTGCACTAGTGGACATCGAGTTCATTCGACTACGTCAGTTGCGCACGGGGTTGCCTGCGGCAGAAGAGGTCCTGCTCCCCCTGCGTGATGACTCCTTGGTTGCTAAACAGGAACTGGCTACTTACAAAGATCTTGTTCAAGCGCAAGATATTCGTATCGCGCACGGAGGCGATCCACTTCAAGACATGGAGATTGATCCGCCGCACCGTACCAAACGCAAGATGAAACTCCTGCCCATCGGAGTAGCGGCTACTGCCGCCTGGGTCATTTCCCGGGCAACGATGAGTATCTCCTCACGCAAAGAGGCAAAAGACGGATCAGAACAGCGTCAGTAAGCTGTTGGCAACCCACCACAGGGCGCCAGCGCCTAGAAGGATGATCACCAAAAGCCACAGTCCAGCAAAGGTATGCGTCGATCGGGCGATCAAATATGCATCGGATTGCCCGATGTCCCGACGGCGCCAGGTATGCACTGAAATCAGCTTCACGTAGTCGCGTATTCCCGCGATGAGCAAGAAACCTGCGATGAGTAGTGCGAGATATAGGTAGGCAGCTGCTGGTGCGAAAAAGACCACGGCGAGCGCAATCAAGGCGCTGACCGTGCACACCACAAAGGCTGGCCAATTGCGGACGAAAATCAGTGCAAGTAAGAATAGGATGGCGTAGATCCCTAGGGCTTGACCGGCGTATCCAATCGAAATGGCCCACAGCATTAATGCCGATACCCACAAAGGCGCCGGGTACCCGAAAATCCCCGAAACGATCACCGACAGTTTTCCGCGCCCACGGCTGACCACTTCTCCGGAGTGATCCCACCCCAATCGAAGTCCGGTAACAAACCTGCCGGTAAACAGCGCGGAGACGATATGTCCGAGTTCATGAACCAGCGTTGAATACAGTCCGGTAATCCGCCATGCGGGCGCAGGAATGACCATCGCCAACACCACGGCAGTAATAATCACCCACTGCCATGCGTTCAGGTCAACAATGACTGGTTGCGCCAGGCGATGCCAAGCTTCAGCAATATCAAAGTTCATTCAAGCTCCTCATTCATGCACCGCTACTGCCTATTCTTACAAGGACTGCCCCCTCGCGTCTGCCACGGCTCCACCCTTCACCCACGTTCTAGGAAACATCACAGGTGCACGGCATAGTCTGCATAGCGAGATACTGTGCACAATATTTGGAGGATCTTCATGTCTCGCTTAGCTTCAACTGCATTGGCCGCCACTGGATTGGCTGGTGGTTACGCTACCGGTCGAGCTACCAAGAAACGCCCACTTGCGGCTGTGGTGCTTGGTGCTGCTGGTGTTGGCTCTTTCCTGATCTGGAAGAAAGACGCAGGCACCGGCAAGGCCGTCGCACTCATCTGCGCCTATGTCGGTGGCTTCGGCGCCTCCCACCCACTGGCCAAGAAGATCGGCGCTTGGCCAGCAGTCAACAGTGTCACCGCCGGCGTTGCCCTGCTATCGCTGATCATCGGTGGATCAAAGAAGCCGAAGGGTGATCTCTCCTAAGAATTCATCGCCGATAAATACTCTCGGCGACGATGCAGAACAATGATTCTGTCGGGGTCCGGTGCTACGTTGACTAGGTAGATATCAGTCAGCGAAAGGCACCGGCCCCGTGTTCTTTTTAGAGGATCAGTTCATCTTTTCTGCCAGCGACCTTGCTGTGTCTGTCGACTGCAACTATCAGTCGCTGTTCCTCTTGGACGTCAAACTTGGCCGCCGTCCGGCCACCGAAAAAACCCGCGACGAAATGCTCGAACGCACCGCGGTCCTCGGGGACGTTCATGAGCACAATGTTTTAGAGCAGCTCATCGAAACGTACGGCGAATACGATCCGATTGCGGGCACCGGTGTAAAGCAGTTTCATGACCGTCCGACGATGACGCCCGAAGGTCTTCGCGAAGCACACGAGCAAACAATGCAGGTTTTGCGCAGTGGTGCCGACGTCATTTTCCAGGCCACTTTCTTCGATGGGTCGTTCATCGGTTTTGCCGACTTCCTCGTTCGACAGTCAGATGGTTCGTGGGCTGTCTGGGATACGAAGTTAGCCCGTCATGCCCGCGTGAGCGCCCTGCTCCAGGTGGCCGCCTACGCAGACCAGATGATCGCTGAGGGCATTAGCGTCTCCAGCAAAACTACTCTCGTCCTCGGCGACGGCACGCACTCGGTGCATCGGGTGGATGAGGTCCTGCCGGTGTTCCGCGCTCAACGTGCACGATTCTTGACGATGATTCAAAAACATCGAGGTTCCTCACAGCGCGTGGCATGGGATTCAGATCAGCTTCGGCTCTGTGGCCGTTGCGATTACTGCTCCGAGCAAGTTCAAGAAACCAGAGATGTCTTGCTCGTCGCAGGCATGTCGATGGTGCAGCGCGAAAAACTGCGCAAACGCCAGATCTTTACCATTGACCAATTAGCTGATCTGAAGGCGCCGTCGGAATCGTCTCTGGCCCGTTTTATCGACCAAGCCCAAATGCAATTGGGGTTGGGACGTAAAGACGGAGAAGTGCAGGGGGTAAGGTACCGGGTCAAATCCAGTCAAACGATCTCGAATCTTCCTGCTCCTGATGCTGGCGATATCTTCTTTGATTTTGAAGGTGACCCGCTATACCAAGAAAGCACTGATGGGTCATGGGGACTGGAGTACCTCTTCGGCGTTATTGAATATGACACCAAAGTGCCAGTGTTCAAGCCTTTCTGGGCACACAGCCGGGCAGAGGAACGCCAAGCGTTCCTAGATTTCATCGCTTATGTGCAGCAACGGCGTGAGCGCTTCCCCAACATGAAGATTTACCACTACGCACCCTATGAAAAGAGCGCTTTGCGAAAGCTCTCTCAGGTGCATATTGCCGGTGAAGAAATCATTGATAGCTGGTTGCGGGAAAACTTGCTAGTGGATCTGTACGAGACCGTACGCAATTCATTAGTCGTCTCCACTCGCTCCTACTCGATCAAAAAACTTGAACCCCTATATATGGGGCAGCATCTTCGAGGTGGCGACGTCACCGACGCCGGGGCATCGGTCGTGGCCTATGCGCAGTACATGCAGGCCCGGGATGCTCACGACAGCGCCACAGCCAATGAAGTCTTGGCTTCAATTGCCGATTACAACGAATACGATTGCCTCTCCACCCTTCGCTTGCGAGATTGGCTGCTGTCATTAGAGGAACACCATCCTCAGACTCTTCCTGCCATGCCATTGGCCGAAGATACCAAAGAAGCATATGAGCCCAGCGCCGAAGAACTGCGTTTGCAGGACTACCTCGCGAATCTTCCACAGGGTCAGGCACTGAGTGATGATGACCGCGCCATTGCCATGGTCGCTGCAGCGACCGGCTACAACCGCCGCGAGAAGAAACAGTTTTGGTGGGAGCACTTCGATCGGCTCTCGGCACCAGTTGATGATTGGAGCGATGCCCGGGGCGTTTTCATTGTTGACGGTGCCGAAGTGCTTGAGGATTGGCACAAACCCACCGAACGGGCCCGAACCTTCACTAGGGTGACCAGACTCAGCGGTACTCTGGCCGAAGGTTCTTTGCTCTCCCCCGGCGCTTCAGTCTTTGCCATGTTCGCTGCCCCATTGCCTGAAGGCATGGAAGTAGACGAATCACTGCGAGGCGGTGCGTTTAACACGACTGTCGTGGAACTTGGCGAGGGGTGGATTACCGTTGCCGAGAAATCCAGTGCCAAAATCCCTCCCTACGGTTCAATCCCCATGGCGTTGGCCCCGGATAAGCCCTTGATGACCAAGAGCATCGATGACGCGCTGTTGGAGATCGCCCAAAAGGTCGGTTCTACGGTTCCTGTGCTGCCGAAGCAGCCGGGGGTCGATATTCTGCGTCGTATCTCGCCACGATTCACAACCCTGCCGGCACCAGCACGGCCAGAGGTCGTCAATGGCCAACCACAGACCTACCAAGCGGTCGTTGAGTCCCTGAAGGATCTTGATCAGTCCTATCTGGCCGTTCAAGGCCCTCCTGGCACGGGCAAAACCTTCGTTGCGTCGCACGTGATCCGTGAACTGATCCATGATGGATGGAAAATCGGTGTCGTGGCACAGTCCCACGCAGTGGTTGAAAATGTACTGCGCAAGGCAATCGAAGCCGGCGTCGACCCATCAGTGGTTGCCAAGGAAGTTAAGCACAAGGATCCAGTACCTTGGACCGAAACGTCTAAGGATTCCATAACGAACGTCCTGAACTCGGCTGAAGGAGCGTTAATTGGTGGTACGGCTTGGACCCTGACCGGTTCTAAGGTCCCTGCGCAGAGCCTGGACCTGTTGGTGATTGACGAGGCCGGACAGTTCTCTTTGGCCAATACCTTGGCGGTATCTCGTGCTGCCCGCAACCTCTTGTTGCTCGGTGATCCGCAACAGTTGCCACAAGTTACCCAGGGTTCGCATCCGCAGCCTGTTGATGAATCAGCCCTGGGGTGGCTATCAGCCGGAGAGCCCGTGCTCCCTTCACAATTGGGATATTTCTTGGCCTTGTCGTGGCGCATGCACCCAGAGCTGTGCGCCAAGGTGTCTGCCTTGAGCTATGACCATCAACTGTTTTCGGCGCCGGCCGCTGGGGAACGAGTCCTTGACGGAACGCCTGCAGGAGTAAGCACGAGCTTCGTTGAACATCGCGGGAACACCGTCAGTTCGGTTGAGGAAGCCGAAGCAATCGTGCAACTTGTCCGTGAACATCTTGGCATGTTGTGGACTCCCGGTCCCGGTAAGACAGCTCGCGGGTTGGAAGCCACTGACATCTTGGTCGTCGCGGCCTATAACGCCCAAGTCAACCTTGTTCGTGAGGTCCTGGCTTCGCAAGGGTTGGACGCGGTCAAGGTTGGAACCGTCGACAAATTCCAGGGACAGGAAGCCCCGGTCGTTTTGATGACCATGGCCTGCTCCAGCGCCGATGATGCCTCCCGCGGCATCGAGTTCCTCTTGAACCGAAACCGCGTCAACGTTGCCATCTCCCGCGGACAGTGGAAGGCCATCATCGTGCGCAGCGAACGGCTCACGGATTATCTGCCATCCTCCCCGCGGGCGCTCTCCGAATTGGGCGCGTTTATGGCCCTCTAGAAAGGTTCTACATCGGTCCGGTCATTTCCTGGCCGGATCGATGACCTTTTCGACGTCGAAGAACGCGCCTAATACTGGGCGGTCGCCTTTTTCTTCCTTGGCGAATTGCAACCCGTCAACGTTGATACGCATTTGACGTTGATACTCTGGGCGTTGCTGCATCCAGGCTTCAGTGGTGCCATCCACACCGTAGAAGTACTTAAAACCCTGGCTTTTCAGGTACTCATAGCGCGGACCCGAATAAGCGCTGGTATGGGCGATGTCGGCGCCAAAGGGATAAATGTATTGATCGGTCGCGCCAACGATCGGTTCAACTTCTTTTTCCCAAAGCTTGGTATCACGCTTCAGGCGCCCCATGCTCACCGAGTCGGTTTGGATATGACCCCACGAGTGCGAGGCAAAGACCCAACCGGTGTCTTTCATGGCCGTTGCAATCGCTGTAGCTTTTTCCTGATCCTGCTTGATGTTCTTATTATCTGGGTACTGGCTTTCCGAAGTGCGGTAGCCAAATTCACCGTTATAACCAGTCATAGCCACCAACCCGCGTGCGCCACGATAAGTGAAATCTGGGTGCTCGTTGATGAAGTCATCAACCATCGTGGTCACGTCATAGGCGCCGATATGTTTTTTGCCGTCGGCATCCACATACTCGTTGCGGACCTTACCGTTGTCGTCGAGCACTAGTTTGCTGGCGAAACCGTCACCGTCCATATATTCGTAGTAACTGAGATCATCCACGGATAAGACGAGAGGCTTTTTGCCTTTAGGGAGCATGATCTTTCGATACTCCATCTGTTTCTTATCGTTCAGACCGGCAAAATCTTCTGGGTTAACCAGCACGTAGTCTTTGGCGTAGAGCGAAGAGAGAATCGCAGCAAATTCCTTCTGGGTCACCATGTAGTCTTCGTAACCGGCAGAGCGGCTGTCCTTATCGAAGGCACGATCGGTGTCCACGATCAGTGAGTGGAAAAACAGGTGCGGAATCTTATCCGGTTCAGCCCATGCTGTTGTGTGCTCTTTTTCGTCTTCCAGTCCGCCAACCATCGACGACAGTTCTGTGTTGCTATCTTTTTTCGCAAGTTTGATCGCAGCATCGTAGTCATAGCCATCAGCAAGCCTATTAATTTCGGCTTTAACGCTGTCGACTCGTTCTTGTTCCTGCTGTGCTTGTGCATCTTCGGAAGACTCTGTGCTCGGGTTTTCGGTTGGAGTTTGGGTGCTGCACGCTGCCAGGGCCATGACCAGGCCAACAGTTACTGCTAGTCGCAAGGGCTTCATTGATCGCCACCTCGGTGTGCTCTGCCATGACCAGTCGTCGGCAGAAAACAGGTTGTCCTCTTCTTAATTCGACCCTACACAGAATGAGGTTTTGACAACACCCCAGCACGCCGATTCTTCGAGAAGACTCGGGAATCACGGGACTACGCGAAAAATTCACACTTAGCGTTGAGTCCGATGATCTAGAATTGCTTAGTTAGGCGACCTAAAGATCAAGGAAGTACATGCAGCCCTCGCACCGCGCGAATAGTTTGTGGCTACAGGCTCAACAGTTCAAAGGATCGGCAGCATTTCGTCTTCTGACGGCCCAGCCCTGGGCAGTTGCCTTCATTCGAGCCGAGTTCACCGCAGATCGCTCCCGCGTCGCGCTGGAACTATTCCATGCCTCGTTAGATTCATTCTTAAAGCAGGCACGTAAAAGCGACGAACAGATTCCCCAGTCCTACTCTGCCCAAGATTTTGCGGAGAGCTGGGTGAAACAAGGCATTCTGGCCCGCCCACTGATCGATGGCCGCTTCGTTTATGAGCCAAGTGCGCAGACCCTGCGCACCTTGCGTTTCCTCGCTGATTTTTCCACCGACGACTCACACCTGAACTCTTCACGCTTGAACACGCTACTGTCATCCTTGGAGTCTTTGGTACACGAAACTGACCCTGATCCTGAAGCGCGAATCAGGGCTTTGGAATCTCAGATCGCCCAACGCCAGGCTCAGATTGAACAGCTTCGTAGTGGGGATGACCCTGCGGTGCTTTCACGCACCACGGCCCTGTCGGCCACTCGTTCGCTGTTGGATCTTGCTTCGAGCCTGCCAGCAGATTTCCGTCGCATGCGCGACGGCGTTCAGGATATGTTGCATTCGCTGCGCGAAGGCATCCTTGATGCTTCCACCGCGAAGGGTGTGGCTGTGGGGCAGGTCCTCGAAGCTGACCGCCAGCTGCGTTCAACGGCCGAAGGCGAAACCTTTAGGGGGTTCACCGAGTTCCTTAATTCTCCCGAGGCCCAGCAGCGTTTCCGCTCGGCGTTGGCTGAAGTTCTTGAACGCGACTTTGTTGATGATCTTGATGCCACCGAGCGTCAGATCCTGACAAATCTGTTGCGTGAGCTTAGACGTCAGGCTGCTGAAGTACACGCATCCTACGGCAAACTTTCCGAGTCTTTGCACGCTTTTGTTCAGTCAGAGGAATACAAACAAGCCGAGCTTCTGCGACAGGCGGTCCGCGAAGCCGAACTGGCGATCAGCAAGTCATCAGCGCTCAAACCGCGTAGTGGACTGACCCCCATGGATTTGTACACCCCGCAGCTGATGACCCTTTCCGGATTAGGGATCTACGATTCTTCAGAACATGTGGCGCCTCCCCCACTAGCTCAGGCACCTGAATACAGTGAAGCGGACATCGTTCGTAACCCAACAACGCCACAGGCCAATATGGCGTTATTGCGGGAATCAATCACTACACAGCTGAAAAATTCATCAACCGCGGCAGTAGGCATGAATGAAGTATTTGCTGCCCTAGATGATGAACACCGACATTTGAATACCATCCGTGCCCTCGTTGAGATAGGCCGCACCAACGGTGAGTCCCTCAACGACGCCGAGTTGATCAACATTGAATTCCAACAGCTTGATGGTTCGATGAGAACCGCGATCTTGCCCGCCCTGAGCTTTACGAAGGAGCCGCTATGACCACGAGCGATGCCTACGCAGCACCCATCGCAGAACCGTTGTTCGAAGGTGATACCGGAAAATACTCCCTGCCTTTGCGCCAGCTGCTGGTCCGTCTTTTACGCGGACCGTACCTGGATGGCTCGCTCGACGCTGCCGCGTGGCAACTCTTGCTTGATCAGCAACAGAGCATCAGTGATTACTTCTCAGAGATTTTCTTGGCCTTGACTTTGGACATGGATCGCAAAATTGCGATGCTCGCTCCAGTACAAATTGAGCAAGTACATACCGCGCCGATTGCTCCGCGTCGCCCGCTTAAGCGCGATGAAACCCTGTTGGCTCTGCGCCTGCGCCTGTTGTTAGAACAACAGTCAGGCAGTGGGAATGATGCTGTCATTTCCCGCTCCGCCATGCATGAAATCTTGGCCGAACACCGTCAGGCCAGCGACCGTGATGACAAGCGTTTTGCTGAATCTTGTGAGGCCGCTATCGCTCGGTTGCAGTCACTGCGACTACTGACCAGCACCGAGCTGGAGAACGAATTCCGGATCTCCCCAGCGCTAGCGATGGCCCTACCGCTGAAAAATATTGCGGACATCCCGCGCTACATCGCGGCGATTGATGCCAACGAACCGGCCTTTAACCTGTCGGCCGACGAGAACGATGAACTTGCCGAACAAACACCCGAGTTGGTGCAGGAGTAACCCATGAGTATTGAAATGACGCTTCCGCTGGGCGGCGCAATCAACCCGGGCCAGCATCGCCTCAGCCGAGTACAAATCGTTAACTGGGGAACCTTCCATGGACTTCATGATCTGTCCGTGGACCGAGCCGGCACACTGGTGACTGGACACCCTGGCGTGGGCAAATCAACCCTCTTTGATGCCATGGGTCACGTCTTCTTTGCTACCCCGCGACTGAACGAATCGGCCAATGACGCGGCCACCCGCGAAGACCGCCGCACCACGTTCTCCTATATGCGTGGCCGCCAATTCAAGACCACCGAGGGTACCGTCTACCAACGCCCTGGGGCTACCTGGAGCGCCATCATCCTCAGCTACGACGACGGCATGGGCAACACCGTGAGCGCCGGAGCTGTCTTTGATCTGCCCGATGCCGGCTTAGAAGGCCAAGTTTCCAAACACTATCTTTTGTGTGAGGGGAAGGTCGAGATTGCTGAGCTGGAAAATCATGGTCCGCGCCGTTTCACTGTCTCTTCACTGTCCAAGGCTCTAGCGCCGAGTGAAGCCTTCGACACCCACAAGGCCTTCATTGAGCGTCTTCGTCGCCGACTCGGGGTCGAAAGCGATAAGGCTTTCGCTCTGTTACGCACCCTGCAAAATGGTAAGGGCTTAGCCAAGGGCGTTAACCAGTTCTTCCGTCACGAAGTACTCGAAGAACCTGCAACGCTTAAAGCTGCGGCAGCTGCGGTTGAAGACTTCGCTCACCTGCGTGGCATTTATCGCCAGCTGGATACAGCGCGGGCCCAACGAGATGCGCTGGCCGAAGTTCCGCACCAGGATCAGGCCTACCGTCAGCTAGCTCAGCAGATTACCGAAACCCGGCAGCTACTCGAAAGTGATGTGCAGGATCTAGAAGCCCAGGTTCGGCAGCTGGTCCTGCGCAATGATCTGCAATCGCATCAAGGCGAACTAGCCGCCTTGCAGTCTGAAGAAGAAGAGCTACGTACGCGCAAAGAACAGCTCGATGATCAGTTGCAGTCCTTAGAGGCTGCCCACGATTCTGCAGGTTCTGCCTCTCTGATGCTGTTGGAACGCGAAGCAGATGTTGCCCGCAAAGCATTGAGCGAAAAAGAAAACACCATTCGCGCCTTGCAGCAGCAAGCCTCGGATGCGGGGTTGAGCTTTGAATTCTCTGCCACGGGTCTAGATGAGTTGCGTGCCAACGCTGCCCGAACTTTGCAACAACTGGCTTCCATCACCCAGGACGCTCAAACCGTGGAATATGAGGCCATGGCGTCCTTGGTCAACCTGCGCAAGCGGGCCGAGACCCTGGCTGAACAGATCCGTTCCTACCAGCGTCGTGCCAGCAATATTGACGATCGATCTATCGCAGCACGCCGTGCCATCGCTTCTGCCTGCTCGTTGCAGGAAGAGCAGCTGCCTTTCGCCGGCGAGCTCATGGACGTTTCGGCAGATGCTTCGACCTGGCGATTGGCCGCCGAGAAGGCATTGCATTCTTTGGCCCGCACGCTGCTGGTCCCCGGTGAACTCATCTCTCAGGTCACCCACGCTATCGACCAGCTTGATGGTCTGGGACGGGTTCGTTGGACCGATATTTCGCAGCGCCCCAAGGATGCTGAGGCTGGCCCGGCGGATCTGGTCACCAAACTCGACTTCGCTCCGGGTGAGGCCGGTAGTTGGCTCAAGGCCAAGATCACCGCAGACTATCCGTTGACGTGTGTCGACACCGATGCCGCGATGCACGTACATCCCAAGGCCATCACCCCGGCTGGCACGATGAAGACCGGTAACGGAACGTTCGAACGAGACACTCGTGGACTTCCCGCCTCAGAGTACTTGCTCGGATTCACCAATGAATCAAAGATCGCTGAGCTTGAGTCCAAGGCTGCCCGCCTTGAAGAGAAAATAACGAAGGCCCAAGCTTCTGCCGATGAGCGCAGCGCTGCCAAGAACAAGGTCGTCGCCAAATCACAGTTGCTGAAGGCCATCATTGCCGATGAACGAAGCTTCACCCAGCTAGATTCTTCACCAGCGTTGGAAGCTCTGCGTCGTGGCGAACAGAAACTCGGTGACGCCCTCTCGCTCTCGGGCGATTCCTCGCGCGTACGTCAGCAGATTGAAGCAGCTAAGGCCGAAGCTGAGAAGCTCGTCGGTGATCTGGCACTGGTCCGTTCCCGTATTCAGGACCTACAGTTGCAGGTCCAGCGAGCCGAGCAGGTGTTGTCCACTGCGCAAGCTCCAGGTGTTGATTGGGAGCAATCGATACCACTCTCGCTACGCCAGCATCAGTTACTGGGACCGGTGCTCGATCAAGTCATTTCCGGGAACTGCCCCTCGAGTGAAAACATCAGTGAGGCGTTCGCTGAGGTCAAACTGCAGCTGGGTAGCCAGATGAATTCGCTGAACAGCCAGCGCCAAGACATTGGTAGTGCGCTCAGTGAGACGTTCCGCCGCTTTGCCCGCGACTTTGGCACCTCGCACGCCCAAACTCACGGTACCTCTGCTGAGGCCGCTGAACACTACACCCAGCTGCACGATCAGATTGTGGCTGACGGTTTGCCACACCACGAGGCGCAGTTCCGCGAATACTTCGCGAATCGTTCTTACGAACGCTTCAGTGACCTGTTGCAGCTGCTTGATGAAGAACGCCGGATGATCTCTGAACGCATCAAACCCCTGAACCAGATTCTGGCCGAGGTGACGTTTGAGCATGGATCCATTCTGCGCTTGGAAGTGCAGAATGCTATTCCTGTGGAAGCTGGAAACTTCCGCAAGGAACTGAAAGATGCCTTGCAGGAGGCCTATACGACCAAGGATGAAACGACCTTGGCTACCTCGTATCAGGCATTGGAATCTCTGGTGACAGCTTTGAGCGATCCGGCGCTCAACGCTTGGCGTTCCACCGTATTAGATGTTCGCCAACACGTGATCATTAGCTGTAATGAGCATAAGACCAATGGTGAAATCGAAACGGGCCTGGAGCCGGGTACTCTCTCTGGTGGTGAAGGTCAGCGTTTCACCTCATTCATTATGGGTGCTGCCTTGGCCTACCAGTTGGGCTTCGCGTCGGCAGGGTTCACGTCCTTTGGCACCGTGATGATCGATGAGGCGTTCATTCAGGCAAACTCTGAATATGCTGCTGCCGGCATCCGTGCCTTGCAGGAATTCGGTTTCCACCTTGTCCTGGCTGCGCCCGAAGACAAGATCGATCTGAGTCGACATCTGGGGTCGATTACCGACATCATCAAGCACCCCGGATCTAATATCTCGGGCTTCGTGACCACCGGACGTTCACCGGCGATGGCCACGACGATCACACTACGTAACTAGCGCACTGCGCACGAAAAGAGGTCGGGTCCGGAAATCAGAAACTGATTTCCGGACCCGACCTCTTTCGTTGAAGCCGTTTACACCGTGGCTATTATTCGGTGGCCAAGCCTTCAACCGGTGAAAGCTTCGCGGCCCGACGCCCTGGTGTAATCGATGCCAACAGGGCTGCGATCACGCTGATGGCAAGAACTGCGGCCAGCTGCCACCAAGGGATCGAGTAGGTCATCGTCCCCATGGATGACAACGCCGACTGCGCGCCCAGCAAACCATAAATCACGCCGAGGACCATGCCCAGCAACGCGGCTACGCCACCGATCAGTACCGCTTCGGTAGCCAGCATGCTTCGCAGCTGCTTCTTCTTCAGGCCCAGTGCCCGCAGCAGTGAGTTTTCACGGGTGCGTTCGAGCACCGAGAGGCTGAGCGTGTTGGCGACACCAATCAAGGCGATCAGCACGGCCACTGCAAGCAGCGCCGAAACAATGGTCAGCAGCACGTCAATGATCTGAGTGAACATTGACTTCATCACCACGCCACCGTCAATCATCGAAGAATCCACACCGGTGATGTCCGAGATTTCAGTGACCAGCTCGTTGATCTGCGAGCCAGCGACACCGGAATCTACCTTGACGATAATTCCTGGGTACGACTCTGGATCCTTAATGTCTAAGGTCTTGAACGTTTGGCTGGTCACCGGGTTTCCTGAGAGCAACGCACCCGACTTCTTGATCTTCAGCGTCTGACCGCCGATCTCTACAGATTTCAGGTCGGTACTCCACTGCGACAAAACGAGTTCACCATTTTCTGGCACCACGCTCTGGTCCAGAACCGTCTTGGAATATTCTTGTGGATCAACCGCAAGCAGTTGCAAGGACACCGGGTCGCCTTCATTGAGGTTCACTTCGGCATAGGAACTGGTGAACGTCGACGTCGCGCTGACTCCATCCACCGCGTCGATCTTCTTGGCCAGTTCATCAGCCTTAGCCTTACTGGTCGTCCCGTCGTAGAACGACACCATCATGTCCACAGGATATTCCGCTGCCACCGAATTATTCAGGCTGGCTTTAGCGGTCTGCCCACCAACCATAATCATCGATACCAAGGTCACGCCGATCAGCAGAGCGGTTGCCGTAGCGGTGGTGCGCCCTGGATTACGTACTGCGTTCAGTGCTGCCAAACGACGGGAAGTCGAGTTACCAGCAACCAGCTTGCCAATGCCTGCGACACTGCTCGGTACGAACAGTGAGGCGAGCATCAAGATGCCAGGGAATGACACCAAACCACCGAGGAAGGCGATGATCAGGTCACCCTTGATGGCACCATAGATCAACAGGGCTGCGCCGATGAGGGCGAGCACGGCACCAATGACGATGCGCACGATGCCTGCACGGTTCTTCATGCTGGCTGAATCAAAGGGACGCAGTGCTGCCAACGGAGCCAGTTTCATGGCTCGGCGGGCCGGCAGGCTAGCGGCGATGACCGTCATCAAGATACCGACAGCGATCGGAACGATGAGACCCACAGGAGTCAGCGACAAGGTTGCATAGGACATGGCCGGCACAAGGGCGTGCAATAGTTGGATAAGCCCTGACATCAAGGCGATCGCCAGCAAGACACCAATCACCGAAGCGACAATGCCGATCACCAACGCTTCGAGCAGTACCGAGCTGCGGATCTGTTTGCGCTTGGCTCCAAGGGTACGGAGCAACGCCAATTCACGAGTACGCTGGGCAATCACCACGGAGAAGGTGTTGACCACAACGAGGCCCGTGACGACCAGTGCAATCAAGGCGAAGATGATCAGGATGACGCTCAGCTGGTCCGTGCCATCGGTCATTTGTGCGACTTCGTCAATGACCTTTTGATCCGCGGTGACCACAGCCATGTCACTCATCTTCTGCTGCGCAAAGTAGTCGTTGAGTTCCTGCGCGACAGCGTCGGTTGAGCCTTCACTGTTGATCACAATGTCACTGAACATGGCACCGTCACCAGCGAAATGGGTCCAGGCTTTTTCGCTCATACCCCCCAATGCGTAGGCAGAAGTCTGCGGGTTAGTCGAGGAACGCTGAATGCCGACGATGGTGATGTTTTGGCTCTTGCCTTGATCATCGCTCAGGGCAACCACATCACCAATGGAGATGCCCATATCCTGCGCATGCGAGGCGTCGATAATCATCTCGTTATTGGATAGCGGAGCACGGCCTTCGAGAAGTTCCATGCCGCCCAACCCCTGGTTTGGGTCCACTGGCTGAAGCTGTACGGTGTAGCCGTTATCAGCGGTATGCAGCTGACCGTAGGCGTATCCCAGCCCATAGGCGGTGGATACTCCGGGCAGTTCTCGGACACCGGTGATGTCTTTGGCAGTCAGGTCTACGGTCTTAGCGCTATCTGCGCTTGGGTCCGGATCCCAGTAAGCCACAAGGTCGGCGTTCTTGTAGGAGTCCCCCAAGGAATTCTTCAAGGTCGCCTGAGTTGATGAGTTCACGGCTAAGGTCGCCGCAAGGAATGCGGTGCCAATAGCCACAGCAAGCACGACAGCGATATAGCGTCGCGCATAGGTTTTGATATTTGAAAGAGCTACGTGCAGCATCGATTACTCCGCCAATGAGGCAAGTGCCTCGGACACGGTAGCCACGGTGGGCTCCTCGATGGTGCCAACGATGGAACCATCCTTCATGAGCAGGACGGTGTCAGCGTAGGATGCTGCCACCGGGTCGTGGGTGACCATGATGATGGTCTGACCCATTTCGCGGGTCGAGGTACGCATCAAGGACAACACCTCGGCGCCGGTTCGCGAATCCAGGTTACCCGTTGGCTCGTCACCGAAAACAACTTCTGGGCGGGTGAGCAGTGCACGGGCCACGGCCACACGCTGTTGCTGGCCACCGGAGAGTTCATGTGGCTTGTGGGTGAGGCGATCACGCAGTCCTAGGGCATTGATGACCGTGTTGAACCATTCTCGGTCATGTTTTTTGCCGGCCAGGGACAGGGGCAACAAGATGTTCTCTCGTGCGTTGATGGTGGGCACCAAGTTGAATGACTGGAACACGAAACCAATTTGTTCGCGTCGCATTTCGGTGAGCTGATCGTCGCTGAGCGAGAGCAGGTTCTTGCCACCGATGATGATTTCTCCGCCGTCTGCTGAGTCCAATCCAGCAAGGCAGTGCATCAGGGTTGATTTGCCGGATCCGGAAGGACCCATGATGGCGGTGAAGCGAGAACGGGCGAAAGCAACGTCGACTCCTCGAAGGGCTTCGACTCGGGTGGTGTCGTGTCCGTAGGTTTTGGTCAGCCCACGCGCGGCGACCGCAAAGTCAGTTTTTGGCAGTGTTTCAGAAGTCATATCAAAAGAATATAAATTTCCTAGCCAGAGGAGCATCAACCAACAGGCTTGACTTGCTTGGACAGTGCATCATACTCAGGTATGACCCAGCCACAACAAAACTAGGTCACAGGTTATTGGACCGGGTTCTTTCGGTGTTTCCGCCTAACAACCGTGCTGATGTTCGGTACTTTGATGCGATGCGGGTTCAATCTGAAAAGTCGAATGTTCAATACTGATCGTGAAGTGGTCAGCCACGCATTTTTGTAGGTTCTTCAAAAGGTCTCCAGCCACTCCAGCCGAGAACATCGAGTCTTCAACAACCACGTGCGCAGTAAGTACAGGTAGGTTCGAAGCAATTTGGCTGGCGTGCAAATCGTGGACCGCGATGACACCGGGTTGATTCTCTAGATGCTCACGTACAGCCAGTAGGTCCAGTCCTCGCGGCGTGGATTCCAGAAGAATGTGGGTTGTTTCGCCCAGCAGTTTCATGGCTCGCGGAACGATCAGGGCACTAATCACGAGAGCCGCAATCGAGTCTGCGCGCATCCACCCCGTAGTAGCGATAACGATGGCCGCAACGATCACGGCAACTGATCCCAGGGCATCATTAACAACTTCAAGGAACGCAGCGCGCATGTTCAGGTTGTTCTTTCGGCCTGCAGAAATGATCCACATGGAAATGACGTTTCCGAGCAGACCGATCACACCAAACCACAACAGACCCGTTGGATGAATTTCTGCCGGGGCAAAGAGTCGGCGCACTGCATCGATGGCAGCGTAGATTCCTACGGCCAGCAGCAGTGCTGACTGAACCGTTGCCGAGAGAACTTCGGCACGACGAAAACCCCAAGTTCGTTTAGTGGTTGGCTTGCGCGCAATCAAATTCGCGGCCGTGAGGGCAAGGAGCAATCCGAGCGTATCGGTGAGCATGTGAGCAGCATCGACAAGCAACGCTAGCGAACTGGTGACGATTGCCCCGATCACTTCGGCAACGAGGATACTCGCCGTGATTGCGAAAGCCCAGGCCAGTCGTGTCCGGTTCGCGTCCGTATGGTCGTGTGAGTGATCATGCCCCATGTTTATACACCTGCTGTCCGCTGTGCGTGCGCTTCTTGCCAGTGATGCTCTGATGCTTGCCCGGGAATGAGCTGCAGCGCAACTGAGAGCAATTCGTCCAGAGACTCCGGTTGCCCCAGCGAATAGATGCTCGATCGTCCCTGAGCACGGACGGTGACCAAATCTGTGTCACGCAAGCAAGCAAGATGGGCACTCACGGTACTCTGGGCCAAACCAAGATGCTCGGTGAGTTCGCGGACTTTGTGTTCACCGGTTTTCAGGTGTTCAAGGATCAGCAAACGCGTCGGATCAGCGAGGGCATGGAACAAAGCTGCTTGTCGTGTCTTTCCGTTACGATCGATCGCCTTATCGCCCTTGGACTCTATTATCGCCATATAACGATGATAGTTGTTTGTTAGGAAAAGCTAAACCCCTTCACGAGATCAATCAGCAATACGAGATCGGCGCCACTGAAGCCATAGTTGTAAGGACTTCGGAATGTTACGGCAGCGCAGGCACGAGAGGTACTTTTGCCAACCGAGGTAGCGTATCTTCTTAATCAGTTCTTAGTTTTGATTCATAGCGAAACGCAAGGACAAAGGTCTTGGAATCATCACAAACACCCGCCGCCATCCGCCACCAAAAACACTTACCAAAAACTGAAGATTCTCTTCCGTTTACGCCCTTGACCTCACTCAATGCGAAGATAGAACCATGAACGAAGATCTTGTTATCGGTGACGATGGTCTTGCCCGCCCGCAATGGGCAGCAACCAGCGACATGCTCCGCGCCTACTATGACACTGAGTGGGGCATGCCGGTGCGCACCGAGTCCGGGGTATTCGAACGTCTAAGCCTAGAGTGCTTCCAGTCCGGGCTATCGTGGGCCATCATTCTTTCTAAGCGCGAAGCATTTCGAGAAGCGTTCGCAAACTTTGACCCCGAAAAAGTCGCGCTATTCACCGAAAACGACTTTGAAAGCCTCATGGACAACCCTGCGATTGTGCGTAACAAGCTGAAAATCCGCGCCACGATCGCCAATGCGGAAGCCACTCTCATGATGCGAGAGGAAGGTGGGCTGGCTGATTTCATCTGGTCATTCAAGCCAGAAGAAACTCCTGCCCCACGCACGCTGGCTGAGATCCCAACTCAAAGCGTCGAGTCGAAAGAACTCGCCAAAGCGTTGAAAAAACGTGGATTCAAATTTGTTGGCCCAACCACGATGTTCGCACTGATGGAAGCTATTGGAATGGTGGATACGCATCTCGTTGGTTCGCATCGCCGGAACAGTTCAGGGATTTGGGCCTAATCCCGCATGGAACTACGCCTCGAATCCGCGGGGTCACTGGATATCGCTCACACGCTATCCGTGCTGAGCATCCATTCCTTACCGGCTCAAGAAGAGATTGACACAAGAACTTCTGAAGTCCACCGGATTCTGCGCATTGAAGACACCCTTGTTGATGTTCACCTGAGATTGGATGATTCAGGAATCTCTGTTATTCACGATGCGCCTGCGAATCTTGTGCCTCGTTTGCAAGCGACAATTGACCATTGGTTCGGCCTGACGCAAGACACCGCAGCTGCCTACGCATCGCTCTCGGACCTCGCCGGCTTCAAGGAATTGTCCGAGGCACATCCGAATCTACGACTCATCAGTTACCCGGACCCATTTGAAGCACTTGCCACCACGGTCATCGGTCAGCAGGTATCTTTGGCCGCCGCCCGTACACTCGCCGGAAGGTATGTAGAACATCTTGGCGAGGAACACCCTTCAGGACTGTGTGCCTTCCCCACTGCCAGAGCCACCTCAAGTCTTAGCCCAGGTGAAATTCAGTCCATCATCCGGTGTCCGTTGGCACGAGCTACAACTTTGCATACCGTATCCACCTGGCATCAAGACTGCGGACAAGATCTTGTTCACCAGCCGACAGAATTCCTCAACCAACTCCTGTCTTTACGCGGAGTAGGTCCGTGGACTAGAGACTATATGGCGCTACGTGGGTTACGTGATCCACGGATTTTCTTGGATTCTGACTTAGTGGTCAGACGCGCACTCAAAAATCTGGCTATGCCCGACTTCAGCAGCTCTTCACTGCCGGCCGATTCAAAATATCTCGCCACGTTATTGCTATGGGCCTACGACGCTGAAAAACGTTAACAATGAAAAAGGAACCTACCAAGGTGTGCAATCTTGGTAAGTTCCCTTTTCTGCGACTCGGGTGACTGAGCAGGTCACCCGATTCCCTATTCCCCTTATTCAAGCCGGCTGAGCCGACCACTAGGTCGAGGTGAGCAGCCCCGAACCGTAGCGAACTGGCCGATGATATCGGTCAAGTTTGTCGCTTCTCCCGACCACACACGGGAGAAGCTCTGGAATAAGCATAACCTAACTAACCCCAATAACGTCAACCCCAGATCACCTAATTTTGATAATTTTTCATTAGGCACGTCTAACTTCGCTAAGTGACGTCAGATTTGCGGCTACAGATAGCCCCCTAGTCGGCGAAAATCTTGCCAACCTCGGTACGCTTTTCAGCTTGGAAAGCGTCTTCAGCTCGCCCAAAGGCCCAGTAGGCAGATAACGACATATCGCGACGGTCAACACCGCGCTCATCATAGAAGTAAAGACGAAGCCGCTTCATGACTTCACGCTCACCGTGGGCAAAGACCTGAACACGCCCCTCCGGCCAGGGGTACTCACGCACAACATTTTCCAGAATGGTGCTCTGAGGAGTAAACGGAGCGTCACGATGCAGCCACCGAACTTCCACACCCTCGGGTCGAACAAGTTCCATCTCGTCGGCGGCGTTCTCCACCTCGATAACAGCCAGCCCCTTCATCTGAGGTGACATGGCTTCCAGAGCCGCAGAAATAGCGGGAATCGCCGTCTCATCACCAGCAAAGAAGTGGAAATCGAACTCATCGTTAGGCACAAAAAGCCCTCCGGGGCCGACGAAACAGATGGGAGAACCAATCTCAGTGTCGCGAGCCCACTGGCCAGCAAGCCCCTCTTCACCATGAACGACGAAATCAACCTCAATGGTTCGCGCTTCATGGTCGCTGCGACGCACGGTGTAGGTGCGACGCACCGGCATGTCTTCCGGTGCCAGTTGACCGCGTAGCTCATCCATGTCGTAGGGCATCTGCAGGCCCAACTCTGGCTTGGCAAACAAGAATTTGACGTAACGATCCGTCACCTCTTTGTCGACGAAGTTCTCAAACCCAGGTCCACCAAGGGTCAGACGGACCAAATGTGGTGCAATCTGTTCGCGTTTGAGTACCTGCAAAACAACCTGAGGACGTGCAGGTCGAGCTTCGGTTCGTGGACGTCCGCCAGCTGGCTGTGCCATTTCATCGCTTCCTGTCGTAATAAGAGTAGATAGATCAATCCTAATTGACAGGAGCGTCAGAGGTTACTTCGGGAAGGTCGGCGCACCCTCAAAAGCGCTCAGGCCCGCACGTTCTTCAGGGCTCAACCGCTGAACTCTTGAAGTAGATGGGTCAAAGTAGGCCAGCGTAGTTGCAGCTTTGACACAAAGGTAATCCTCAATTGGGTCCCGGAACTCGTAGCAAATATCAAAGCTGGCGGGTTTGATGTTGGCTACCCACAGATCTACGTTGACTGGAACATTACGGTATTCCAACGGCTTGGAGTACCGCACGCGATGCTCAACAACCAAGATTTGGATACCTTCGGGAACCGCAGAGAAAATATCCGCCCGAGGTTCAACACCAGGTGCCCCAGTGCCTCCCGGTACTCCAAATCCTGCGATACGTGCTTCTTCCATCAGCCTAATGAGGTTGACGTTATTTACGTGCCCATACGCATCCATATCGCCCCAACGCATGGGTACCTGCACACGAAGCATCGATCCAGCCATAAGTATTCTTCCTTCTACAATTTCTTCGTATCAGCCTCAACCAGACCTTGCTTCACCAGCTGGTCCAGTATCCGCGCGCCATCTGGTTCATAGATCCAGCGCACGCCTGGGGTGGTGCGTCGTAATTCATTTGAACGACCACCAGCTAATACTGCTTCGGAAGGTGTCAGCTGACGAATCACGATCGCGCGAACAAGTTCGGGATAGCGACGGGCAAATTCAGCATAAATTGCTGGGTCGTGCTGCCCATCATCGCCGATCAAGACCCATGAGATATGCGGAAATTCCTGAGCCAAACGCCGTAACTGGTCAACCTTATGCTGCATGCCGCTACGGAACCACGAGCGATCTGTCGGCCCCCAGTCGGTCAGCAGTAATGGGCCTTCAGGATAGAGATTGCGAGAGATGAAGCGTTCCAAGGTTTGGGCAACGTTCCATGCACCGGTAGAGAGATAAATCATCGGCCCGCCAGGATGTTCTTGACGCACCTTTTGAAGCATGACAGCCATCCCGGGTGTGGCCACGCGCGCATGCTCGGAGAGCACAAATGAGTTCCAGGCAGCTAGCAACGGGCGTGGCAGGGCCGTGACGACGACGGTGTCGTCAACGTCGCTGATCACACCAAATTTCTGCGCCTGATCGATGACCATAATGCGGGCTGTGGCCTCATCACCGTCATGGGCCTGAAGATGCACTTCATTCCACCCTGCTGGCAGGTCGACTGATAGTTTCACATCAATGACGCCACCACGGTCTGCTTGCACTTCGAAGCGCTGCTCACCGACCATGATGCTGACTTTGCCGAAGGGCAGGATTGGCGAGATGAAATTTCGAAAGCCTCTGATCCCGTCGGCAATGACTTGGGCTCGATGTTGCCCAAATTCGAAAGCGCCGGGACCGGCAAGAACTACGCGTGCCAGAACACGAATCCAACCACCGTCATTGCCGGTTGATCCATATCCGGTATAGGGCAGAATAACCGCCCCTTGTCCCTTAGCCAGCGCTCGTTTTGCACGCCAATTGTGAAAACTGTCTTCCACACGCGAGGCAACGTGACGAGCTCGTTGATCAGTCGAAATTTGACTCATGTTCACAGTCTTTCATGTTCTCGCCAAACCTTAGAAAACGACAAACCGCTGGAGCAAACTTCGCTCTTTTACCTAGTTCAGAGTCGACTCTCTAGGAATACGAGTAGAACCCTTCACCGCTCTTGCGCCCCAAGTGACCAGCCTGAACTTTTTGGGTGATCAGCGGATGAGGCTTATCTGATTCTTCTCCCGTTTCAGCGAACGTTGCGTGCGCGATGAAATCAATGACGTCCAGTCCCACCATGTCCATCAATTCAAAAGGACCCATGGGGTGACCGAGCGCCGTTTTGGCGGTGGTATCGATATCCTCAATGCTGGCAATTCCTGCGTGGGCTAGGTTTAGGGCTTCAGCGTTGATGGCGCCCATCATTCGGTTGGCGATGAAGCCCGGGATTTCCTTATTTACTAGGACAGGTTGTTTGCCAAGCTGAGTAGCCACCTCGGTAACGGCTTTTATGGTTTCATCGCTGGTCTGCTCGTTGCGCACTACCTCAACGCATTTCATTACCAATGCAGGGTTGAAGAAGTGCATATTGCAAACCTGCTCCGGACGCCCGCTGGCTTCGGCCACGCGTGAAGATGGCAAGGTCGAGGAGTTCGTCGTAAGGATGGCGTGATCTGGCGCGTGTTCTCCCAACGTCGCAAAGATCTGTTCCTTGATATCAAGCCGCTCCACGGCAGCTTCAATCGCGAGATCTGCACTACTGGCGCTGTCTACGAGATCGGTACTCTGGCTCAGGCGATTCAGCGCTGCATCGGCGTCAGCTGGCTCAAGTTTGCCCTTCGTGATCCTCGACGCAGCCCATTCTTCTAGCTCCTTGCGGGCGGCTGCTAGAGCGTCGTCAGAAATGTCCTGCAAGATCGTCGAGTAGCCGCTCAAGGCGCAACTCATGGCGATTTGCCGGCCCATAGTTCCTGCACCAATAACCAAAATACGTTCAATCTTCATTGATTTTTCTTCCCTTACCTGTGGGTGACAGTAGGCAGATGCTTTGACACACTTTGAGCGGACAGAGATGAATTACTACCTGCTGATTCTGAATCTACCTGCATTATGTCCGCATCCACTGTTTTTTGAACTCTTCACGCGAATATTCCAAGGCAAGTGCATCGCACCCAACTCGAACCACCCTCGAAAACAACTCTCGCGTGGACTAGCGGAACGCCGGTACGCCGGTGAGCTTGTTGCCCAGAATCAGTGTGTGGACTTCATCGGTGCCCTCGTAGGTACGTACCGATTCCAAATTGTTGGCGTGGCGCAGTGGAGAGTAATCCAAGGTGATGCCGTTGCCGCCTAGGATCGTGCGGGCTTCGCGACAAATTTTGATCGCCTCCCGGCAGTTGTTTAGCTTGCCGACCGAGATCATGTGCAAATCTAGATTTCCTGCATCTTTAAGTCGTCCAATGTGCAGGGCTAGCAAGAACCCCTTGTTGATTTCCAATGCCATGTCGACCAGCTTCTGCTGGGTCATTTGGTACCCAGCAAGCGGCTTATCAAACTGAAGACGCTGTTGTGAGTAGGCAAGAGCATCTTCAAAAGCATCACGAGCTGCACCCATGGAGCCCCAAAGAATTCCGTAACGGGCTTCGTTCAGACAGGAGAATGGGCCTTTCAAACCTGTGACATTAGGTAAGACCGCGTTACCTGGCAGTCGCACATCAACGAGGTCGATTTCGCACTGGATTGAAGCTCGCATGGAGAGTTTCTGCTCGATTGGGGTCGCAGTGAACCCTGCGGTATTTGTTGGCACGACAAAACCGCGGATGCCTTCGTCGGCCTGTGCCCAGATGACTGCTACCTGCGCCACGTTGGCCAGGCCGATCCAGCGCTTGGAGCCGTTGATCACCCAGTCATCGCCGTCGCGGCGCGCGAAGGTCTTCATGCTCGATGGGTCCGAACCTGCGGTGGGTTCGGTCAGGCCGAAGCAGCCGATGGCTTCACCGGCGGCCATCTGTGGCAACCATTCTTGCTTCTGTTCTTCGGAGCCATGCTTGTAGATAGCGCTCATAGCCAATGAACCCTGCACCGATACGAAGGTGCGCAGTCCCGAATCGCCGGCTTCCAGCTCGGCTCCGGCGATACCGTATTCCACGGCAGAGCGACCGGCGCATCCATAGCCGTTCAAGTGCATGCCCAGCAGGCCCAGCTTAGCCATTTCCGGAACGATGTCCAGCGGGAAGACCGCGTCGTTGTACCACTGGGCGATATTCGGCTTAATCTGCTCTTTCACGAAACCTCGCACGGTATCGCGCAAGGCGATCTCTTCACTGTTTAGCAAGGAATCAAAGTTGATCAGATCGGAGGGATCAAGGGCGTGTTCAGTAGTGTTCATCTTCGCTCCTTAGCGATTTAGCGATAAGTCTTGAGTTCGAAAAGTTCTTGATGCTGACCATGGGCCGGTGGTGGGGTTCGATATTGCGCGGCGGTGCGTGATAGTCCGATGGGACTGGCGATATGTGTTGTTGATTCTCCCGTTTCGGGATTTCTCATCTCCGCCACCGGATCCAGCCCCAAGTCTTGTGCGAAGCGTAGAGCTTCAGCGATGGTATTGACCTTTCCCGCTGGCACCCCGGCCGACATCAACTGCTCGGCCCAGGTTGCTGCGCTGCGTTGAATAGTCACATTTTCAATCAATATCTTCAGCTCTACGCGGTGTGCTACCCGATCAGCGTTGGTGAGAAATCGAGGATCATCGGCGAGCGCCGGTTCGCCAAGTTGATGGCAGAGGGCAGAGAACTGCCGATCGTTGCCCACGGCGATGGCAACAACTCCATCGCTGGCACTGAAAGTTTCATAGGGTGCGATGCTTGGGTGGGCATTACCCATGCGGGCTGGTGATTCGCCTGTAGCTAGCGTGCTACTGGTTTGGTTGGTCATCCCGGCGAGTACCGAGCTGAGCAGATTAGTACTGACGCGTTGCCCTTGACCACTGCTTTCTCTTTCCCGCAGGGCTAGCAGTATTCCGGCAACAGCATTTTGTGCAGCTAGCACGTCAACCAGGGCGACCCCCACCTTGCTAGGGGTGCCTTCTGGTTCCCCGGTGATACTCATCAGTCCGCCGACGGCCTGAACGAGGAGATCAAAACCGGGTAGCTCGGCTCCTTGCTGTTCCCCAAATCCGGAAATCGAGCAGTAGATGAGCCGCGGGTTCTGTCTTTTGAGGTTTTCGTAGTCCATCCCAAATTTACTCAGAACTCCGGGGCGGAAATTTTCCACGAGGACGTCAGCGTCTTGGATGAGTTCTAGTAGCCGTGTCCGTTGTTCTGCACTGGTGAAGTCAGCGATGATCGATTCTTTGTTTCGGTTCACCGACCAGTAATAGGTGCTGACGCCGTGGGCTGTTACCGGTGGAATCCATCCGCGAGTTTCATCCCCTGCAGGGCTTTCAACCTTGAGTACCTGTGCGCCGAAGTCACCCAGAGTCATGGTGCATAGTGGCCCGGCGAGAATGCGCGAGAGATCAATGACTTTGATCCCCTCTAATGGTTGGCCCAACCTGTCACCTCATTGTCGTCCACAGCAAAGTAGTTACATGTTGCATGTAACTCTATGTTGCGTAGTTCACTTTTAGCAAGAGGTGTCAGAACAGGACGTGTTGCTAGGAAATCAGGTCATTCAGGCGATCTAGGAATGGTTGCGCTTCCATTCCTTCGGTCCGCGAGCAAATAGAACGGATCAGCATCTGCGCAGTTCGCATGACGTGCTCTCGTACCGCAGTGGCAGCAGCCGGCGCATCTTGCGCAAGAATTGCTGCCATGATTTCTTCACGATCACCAGCGAGCTCTTGGGCGCTACGAGCGTAGGGGATCGTGGTCTGCCCGTGGGCGAGGACTAGGTTTCGCAACTCCCCCACCACGCCGTCCAACTTTTTGTTGTTGGCCAGGCCTAGTAGGTAGAGGTGGAACTCTCGGTCGGCTTCAAGGGTCGCGCGACCATCACCGGTGTGTCCGACCTGCAATAGTTGTTTATGAAGTTGAGCCAGCCGTGCACGGTCATCATCGGTGGCATTGATGACTCCGCGGGCCGCCGCGGGTGGTTCGATGGCCAGTCGCAGTTGGAAGACTTCAACGATATCTTCTAAAGAAATCTGGTTGACCCGCACACCGCGGTTTTTAGCGACGGTGACAATGCCTTCTTTTTCCAACAGCTGTAAGGCTTCACGCACCGGAGTGCGTGAGACACCGAGCTTCTCGGAAATGCCAATGGCTGAATAGTGCTGACCGGGAGCCATCTCCCCTGCAACGATAGCGGCTCGAATCATCGTGGTGACCTGCTCGGTCAGCGAGGCCTTGGGCGCAATCGGTTGCATGCTACTCATGTGCAGAAGCTTATCGTGATTCACGTTTGCGACAAGGGTGTGCCCCTGCAAACACCGTGACGCCAAAGCCGCGTGCGTCTCGCGTGGCTATGTCACTGGCGCTTTTGAATGCTGACTTGGGGGACGTTGCAGGTTTCGTTTCACTGTCGTGGACGCGCCCCGAGGTTCGAGTGCAACCGGTGGCACGATAAGCTGACACGGTGAGTGAGCAACCAGCAATCTGCGAACATTCCTACGCCGAAGAACTACGTGTCGCCGCGCTACACGCAGCTCGAAGTGTAGCTGATCTACTGCGCTCCACCTTCCGCACTTCGGTAAATGCCGAACATAAAACCAATACCCATGACTTGGTCACCGAGATTGATCGCCGGAGTCAACAGATCATTACCGAATCTTTGCTCACGGCGGTGCCTGGTTCATGGGTTCTAGGTGAAGAGAAGATTTCTGCCCACTCCGGTCAACAGGCTCCGGGAAGTGTGCAATGGATTGTTGACCCTATTGATGGGACCAGCAACTTTGTCCACGGCATTGCGTTCTTTTGTATTTCTATCGCTGCAGCAATTGACGGCCAGCTAGTTGCCGCGGTGATTATTGATCCGATCTCCGGTGACGAATTCACCGCTAACCTCGATACTGCGCTGCTCAACGATGTTCAGCTCAACCCAGCGATGCGTCCAGCACAGTCCCAAGCCAATCTCATGACCGACTATCCAGGGGCAGAGTCACTAGAACGGGACGGAGAACTGGCACTACAGCTCTTTGGCCAGTGGATACAGGACTTCGCCACGGTGAGGCGCAAGGTCAGCGCCGCCCTAGCTTTGGCACATGTGGCTGCCGGCTGGTGCGATGCCACCATAGGTTTTGATACCAAGGTGTGGGACGTAGCCGCCGGGGCCCACCTGGTACGCATGGCTCACGGAACTTTCCGTGGATTGTCTTTCGGGCAATCGGATCTAGTTGATCACGAGTGTCCAGGATTTATCGCTCAAGGTCCAGGAGCAGACTATCCATCGCTGGATCGCGCCGCGCAACAAATCCACCAGTTGCGCACTCGTGGCACGGCTGAAGAAGTCTGACAATAGCTAAGTTCCGCCTCGACCCCTCGGCTTAATACCGATTCGGACGTATCATAGCGGCATGGAACCACTATTCCACCGGACCGCACACTCCGCCGTGCGGCACCATGGAGGCGGAGGAGTGATCCTGGGAGGCCTCGGAGCGATAGCTCTCTTCGGCGCCTTCGCAGTGATGTTGGCTATGCAGTCTTCGGACTGGGAGCCACTGCTCATCGGTATTAGCATGGGCGTTTCCGCAGTACTCTTTGGCGTGGTGTATCACTTCACGCATTAGAGGCTGACGCTAAAAGATAAGACTGTGGCCCCGGACGCTAAGCATTCTTAACGTTCCGAGGCCACCATCCTGTCCGCTACTCTTTGCTCCCCTTTACAGGTGCGTTGGGGCAAACATCTTCAGCAGAGTCTTGACCACAATGACATTCGGTCCCTGCTCAGCCAATGCTTCTGTGAGCGCTGCACCGATTTGATCCACTGCTACTTCGCGAGCTGGTACTCCAAAGGACTGAGCCAACGCCACGAAGTCAGGTCGTGCCAACTCGGTGGCGGTTGCTTTGCCAAAGGCACCTTCCATATATTCGCGCAGGATGCCGTATCCACCGTCATCAACAATCAGCCACGTCACCGGAGCTTGATGTTGCTTGGCCGTGGCCAGCTCAGCAATCGAATACATCGAGGACCCATCACCGCTGACCGCGAGTACACGCTGCCCGGTGCCGATGGCCCCGCCAATCGCCGCAGGGAAACCATAGCCTAGTCCGCCGGCACCCTGGGCCGAGTGGAACTGCCCATCTTTGGCATCCCAGCAGCTCCAACCCCAGTAGGCTGCAATGGTCATATCCCAGAAGGTCTGCATCGAAGCAGGTACCGCTTCACGGATATCAGCCATGAACTTTCGTTCCTTAGCCAAATCCTGCCCGTCAAGACGCTCCTGAATTTTCTCCAGCGTGTCAGCTACCACCTGCTGGGGGCTGCGGCCATGCCACGAAGCCCGGGAAGTAAACCCGGCGGCTTTCAGATCCCGGTCGAGGAACTTCAGTGCCTCACGAGCATCTGCACGAATGCCCAATGCTGGAGTATTGGATTCCAGCACCCGCGGTTCAGCATCAATTTGGATCATTTTGCCGCGCGGTTCCATGGTGAAGTAATTACTGGTCACTTCTCCCAATGCAGAGCCGATCACCAACAGTACGTCGGCATCTTCCATGACCTCGGTGGCGTGGCGATCTTCAACCCATGACTGCAAAGACAGCTCATGGTTCCACGGGAAGGCGCCGTTGCCGCCGGGGCTGGAAAGTACCGGTGCCCGCAGGGTTTCGGCCACCGCGAGTAGTTCTGCCTGCGCTCCGGCACGGCGTACACCGCCACCGGCGATAATCGCCGGACGCTGGGCATCCGAAAGCCAGTTGATCGCTTCGCGCACCAGTTCTTCACGGGGTGGATGCTCATAGGCTTCAGCCAGAGCATCCTGTACCGGTGGAACCATCACCTGAGCGAGGAGAACATCCTGTGGCACTTCCACCCAGACCGGCCCCATAGGCACGGTGATGGCCCGAGCCCATGCATCCTGAATAGCCGAGGGGATGCCGGAAGCATGGTGGACGGTCTGCTGGAACTTGGTGACGTTGGCGGCCGAAGCTTTCTGGTCATCAAGCTGGTGCAACATGCCTTTGCGTCGTGCACCCAATCCATCTAGTGGAATCTGGCTGGCGACGACGACCATGGGCACACCGGTGGCGTAGGCTTCCTGCAACCCGGCCAGGGAAGTCAGTGCGCCTGGCCCGGTGGAGAGGAAGAGTACGCCCACTTCGCCGGTGGCACGGGAGTAACCATCGGCAGCGAAGGCGGAGTTGTTTTCTACGCGCGAGGATACGAATTCCAGGTTGGAACGCGACAGCGCGTCGAACAGCCCCAAGGCGTGCTGTCCGGGGATGCCGAACACAGTTTTGGCGCCCAGCGCGCTCAGGGTCTCAATGACCAGGTCGCCACCATTGCGTTGGGGCTGTTCGCTCATTACTTGTTCAGCCCCTTGTTGGAACGGAAGTCGCTGATCAGGGAGATCAGGTCGTAGGTGACGTGGCTGGCGGCAACGCCGGTCAGTTCGGCGTGGTCGTAGGCTGGGGACACCTCAACGATGTCAGCACCTACGATGTTCAGTCCGCGCAGGCCACGCAGGATTTCGAGTAGTTCACGGCTGGTGATGCCACCGGCTTCTGGAGTTCCGGTGCCCGGTGCGTGGGCAGGGTCCAAGACGTCGATGTCCACCGAGATGTACAGCGGACGCTTGCCAATGCGGTCGCGCAGCTTGTCAACGATTTCGCGCACACCCTGGTAGTAGACGTCCGAGCTGGTCACGATGCCGAAGCCGAAACGCTTGTCGTCTTCCAGGTCCTTCTTGCCGTAGAGCGGGCCGCGGGTACCTACGTGGCAGATCGCCTCGGTATCCAGGATGCCTTCTTCTACTGCACGGCGGAAGGGGGTGCCGTGGGTGTATTCGGCGCCGAAGTAGGTGTCCCAGGTATCCAGGTGTGCATCGAAGTGCAGCATGGCCACTGGGGCACCGGCGCGCTGCGAAGCTGCACGCAGCAGTGGCAATGCGATGGTGTGGTCGCCACCGATGGTGACCAGGCTTGAACCATCTGCGGTCAGTTCCAGTGCTTCGTCCTGGATGGTTTCAATGGCCTCATTGATGTTGAACGGGTTCACTGCGAGGTCGCCGGCGTCCACGACTTGGCTCTGAGCAAATGGTGAGGTGTCGGTGGCTGGGTTGTATGGGCGGATCAGGCGCGAGGATTCGCGCACGTGGTTGGCGCCGAAGCGTGCTCCCGGGCGGTAGGAAACTCCGGTGTCAAAAGGTACACCGATGATTTTGATGTCGGCGTTTTCAACCTGGTCAAGGCGTGGCAGGCGGGCGTAGGTTCCAGCGCCTGCATAGCGTGGAATAACCGCTGCGTTGATTGGCCCTAGGTGGCCGTTTTCCTCAATGCGGACTTCTTTCATGTTCTTGCCTTCCCGGCGCTTGACGACATTAATCGCAGTTGCCTAATACGAAACTTCAGTTTCCTATTATGCTATTTTGTTATCGAAGTCACGTCAAGATACACGCACCCAAATCTGAGACTATTACCCATAAACCCGCTTAATGAATTAGATGCCGTGACCCTATAAGGGTCACGGCATCTAACAAAGTGCAATCGGTGCAAAACCTGCCTTCAAAGATCCGCCCTGCATTTCTGCTGCGCAGGAATCCGGACTTAAGACAAGGGTGGTTCGCAGTAGTTTTTGATACTGGCCTTAACAAGTGAACGGTCAAGCTCATGGATGGCCACCGCAAATCCAGCAGAAAGCACCAAGGACTTCAGCATGAGTTCCGAAAGGTCATCGGCCACATAGACCAACTGAATGGGGCCCACAAGAATGAGCAAGATGATCATCCACAGGCCATAGGACCAGGAAACATGAGATTGAGCCATTTGCGGGAAGCGGGCGCGACGTCGAATCGTGCGTAGCCCGATGACCACAATCACCACGGCGATAATGGCTGCGCCAATGAAAAAGAAATTACGTTGCGTGCGAATCCACGTCAGGGTGGTGCCGGCAAGAACGCCAACAAGCACCGAAGCCCACCAGCCGATGCAACGGAGCTGATCCCGTGCACCAGTTTCCTCGCTTGTCCTCACGCCACTCCTATCAATCACCGCACTCAGTGCGCACGATGAGCACACCTTTTTAGAATACGCGCTTGGCAACGCAGCACCGAATAGGTTCCAAACAGATCAGAGGATCAAAGTCCACGTCACCAAAGCGACTTCATCGGACTCGTTTTCCCAGCTATGCGGTTCCCGCCCGGAAAAAGTCATGGTGTCACCGGCCTCAAGTTCAACGCGCTGCTCAGGCAGAACGAGGGTGAACCTTCCGGCAATCACATGCAGCACTTCTAATTCGCAATCCACCGAATACAACTCAGCTTCGCCGGCACCCTTAGGCGCGATTTCAGCTCTGATCATCTGTACCCGTTTTTCACCGCGCGGAGTCACCAGCTGTTCGGTAATCCCATCACCGCCCAAGGACACCCGCGGTGCTTCTTGAAGCCGAACCAACATGGTTTCGGGCACTTCGAATAGCGTCCCCACCTCAATGCCCAGCACCTCGCACAGCTTCAGCAGTGTTGACACCGAAGGGCTTGTCAAATCTCGCTCCACCCGCGAAAGAAACCCCTTCGTTAATCCGGAAAGCTCGGCCACTTGGTCGATAGTCATGCGCTGTCGCTGACGCACCCCACGCAACCGAGAACCAATATTGATTGCAGCGCCACTTGATTCCACGGGCAGGGTTTTCATGCATTCACTCCATCGGGTCGTTCGTTAGGGCACACCAGGCAACGATTGAGCGATTCAAGGGTTCACCGCGGCGAGTTTACTAATAGTAAACAGAGCATAGCGCCCACCCTGCAAATATGCTGTGTCTCACACGCTTCATACTCAAGGCACGTACATACTTACTTAGACTCTGTGCATGGATCACCGCAAAGAACTCCTGCAGGAATATCTCTCCGATGCCCGCGAAGCCATCGTCTACAAGGCCCAAGGCCTGAACGATCAGCTGGCGCGTAAACCACTAACCCCCACGGGAACTCATATCCTTGGTGTAATCCATCATCTGGCCATTACCGAATACGGATACTTCGGACAGTGCCTGAACCGCACCATTGATGACCCCTATATCCAAAACCTCTTAGACATCGACGATCCGCAAACCGATTTCCTCCCTCCGGCCCAGTTCAGCGCCGCGAAGATCATCGAGCTCTACCAAGAATCGACGGCTTTCGCCGACGCAGGGATCCGGGCCTTGCCTCTGAACGCGCCGGCGGAAGTTCCGTGGTGGATTCGCCGAAGCCACACCACCCTCGAACATCTCATGGTGCACATGATCGCTGAAACTTCTCGGCACGCTGGCCATCTTGATATCGTGCGCGAACAGCTTGATGGTTTCGTAGGTTTACGCGAGGCGGCCCCAAACCTCCCCGACTATTCATCGGCTCAATGGGCCGAGCAATACGAAGCGATCGACCGCCTCGCCACTAACAAAACTCAAGAGTGAGCACCGGAACAAGTCACATTACGGAACAGATCTTCATTCTGCGTAGCACCGGCGGGTAGCATCACAAGTGTTGCTTCACGAGACACGGCGTTAAGCTCCGACTAGCCGTGCACCAACCCCAGATTCATGGGTGGTTCGGATGAAGAAGCGGTCCGTTCACTCACTGTGTTCGGGCAAGAACTCAGCGAGAGCACATCACATGGCATATTCTGTTCTGCCCATCCTCGACCGCCAAACCGGTCAAGTGCAATTTAAGTTCCAAGGCCAATGGCTGATCCGCTACGTTGATAACCCCGGAGAACTAGAACAATTACTAGCCCGCTGCGCACGTTCCCCCCTCTTCAATCCTGATTCCTCTGAGCTGGTCCTTGGTGTGGCCACGGCCGGGCAATCACAGGGGCGCAGCATTGCTTTTAGCCTTGCCAAATTCCCAAGCCTGAAGCCCCTCACTAAACTTGGTAGCTGACCCGTTCACCGAGTTTCGCTAAGAAATTCGACCTGCCAAGAGAGCTGTTTTCGTGATGTCGAACCCGTCAACAACCGAACCGACTCGTGCCCAAATCCAACGATGGCGAAAGTACCTCGCCGATGAAGTCGCCGAAGGCGCCATCTACCGAACCCTCGCCCATAAGAAAACCGGGCAGGAAAAACAGATCCTATTGGGTCTGGCCGAAGCCGAAGCCCGGCATGAGGAACACTGGCGGTCCAAGCTTGGAGAACATTTCAAGCCTGTGCGCCCATCATTGCGCCGTACCATCCTGCGTTTCCTCGCTCGCAACTTCGGCTCAGTCTTTGTCCTGGCTATGGCACAGCGCTCCGAGAGCAGCTCGCCTTACCGTAATGACAAAGACGCGACCGCGCAAATGGCCGCCGACGAACAGGTCCACGAAGAGGTAGTTCGTGCGTTGGCCACCGCCGGTCGCGCTCAGCTCTCAGGCAATTTCCGTGCAGCAGTATTTGGCGCCAATGATGGGTTGGTCTCCAACCTGGCACTGATCATGGGTATCGGGGCCACCGGCGTTTCCTCCACCTTTGTGCTCTTCTCCGGTATCGCCGGGCTCTTGGCCGGTGCGCTATCCATGGCAGCTGGCGAGTTCGTCTCCGTGCGTTCCCAGCGTGAGCTACTCACCGCCTCTCGGCCCACCCAGGTCACGCTCACCGCGGCCCCCAACCTCGACTTGGATTCCAACGAGTTGGTGCTGATCTATAAGGCCCGCGGTATGAACGATGAGGATGCAGAACACCGCGCCGCCGAGCGCATGGGAATGTTCACCTGTGACTGCAACCCGTCGTTCTCCTTAAACCCTGAGGAACGCTCAGAGGAATTAGAAAGCGAACACGAAGAGCTTGGCTCTGCCACCGGCGCGGCGTTCACATCCTTCTGCCTCTTCGCTTCAGGTGCCGTCGTTCCGATCCTGCCCTACATCTTCGGGCTCAGCGGTCTTACCGCAGTGGCCATCTCCGTTGTCTTGGTGGGTATCGCCTTGATGATCACCGGCGCAATCGTTGGATTGCTCTCGGGCGCTTCCCCACTGAAGCGTGGCCTGCGCCAGCTGGCCATCGGTTGGGGTGCCGCCGCAGTGACGTACTGCCTGGGTCTGCTCTTCGACGTACAGGTCGGCTAACCAGATCATTCATCGCAGCAAAAAGAACAACCTCGCTTTCCATCTCGGGGAGCGAGGTTGTTCGTTTCTCAGCGCTACCAGCGTGTACGACGGCGCAACGTGCCCATGGACTTAATGAACTCCATGGCCTCGGCCGCGGTATCCACGAGCGCTATTCTTTCTTCCATCACTCGTTCGGAAGCCAGTGCCTTGAGCAATGGCCACGCGGGCATGGTCTTGGTCCAATACTCACGCCCGAGTAGAACCATAGGCACCACGCGTGCACCGGTGGCGTAGTAGTTTTCGCAAGCATCCTGGAAGATTTCTTGCACCGTACCGGCTGCCCCGGGCAAGACCACCAACCCACCCGTGGACTGTTCCAAGAGCACCGCTTCGCGGATGGAATTGGTGAAGAACTTTGCGATCTTCGTTGCAAAAAGATTGGGTGGTTCATGCCCGTAAAACCATGTGGGTACACCCAGAGATTCTCTGGCACTGGGAAAGCGTTCTTTGACGGCGAGTGCGGTGCGGGCCCAGCTGGTGCGCTGGTGAGTGGCATTAGGCTGTGAAGCTAGCATCTGGAGAGCAAGTTCAATCTCTTGTGGCTTGTAGTCTGCCAACCACGCTCCAGCATTGGCTGCTTCCATGGCTCCCGGCCCCCCCGCCGGTGGCCACCGCATAACCGTTCTGGGTAATCATTTGCCCTAGTTGTACCGTGTGCGCGTATTGATCTGAACCGCGGAGCATGGCGTGCCCACCCATCACACCGATCAAAGGAGTCTCTTTGAATACTCCCTCATAGACTTCGGCAACAAGGGCCTGCCCCACATGGTGATCGTGCATGGTTCGTGCCATGGCATCATCAGAATTCAACGCAGCAGTCGCAGTGTGCTGTTGTGAATAGGCGTAAATCTTCGCGTCCGGCACCTGCTCGTAGTTGGATGTTTTGATCCCGGCATAGAGTTCGTCCGGGGTGTACAAATCTCGTGCCGTAGTTTCAAAAGGCAGTTCCTTGCCAGAACTCATACATAGTCCACCGGTGGCTTGTACTAGTTCTCGTCCCTGAACGGAATACTGACAGTCGATAAAGATCGCTTCGGATAGGTCCAGGGAACGCAGCACGGAGTCCCTCTCGCGCAGATCGACGCGATGCACGCGCCAACTAAATCCACGGGTGTGACGGGAGGCTAATGCTTCGGCGGCCAACCGATCAAACTCGTTGAGCGAGGTAATATTGACCGCTCTTGCCGGTAGGTAGGGCCAGATATGGGACATGCGTCAACGCTACGTCACAGCTAGTGATTATTCACAGACATGCCCTTCAACTTTCACCACGGGCCGGAACGTGAAACGATGAGAGGATGAGTGATTCTGTTCCACCAACCATCGACGCCCGCCACTTGCTGCGCTACCTGGGCGACGTCCCTTTCTTTTACGGAAAGAACATTGCTGCTGAAGAAAATTCGGTAGTTGACGTGGAGTTTGATGAATCGACTCGGCAAATCGAGGGCACTGTCCGTGCCAACGACGAAGAGTTCTCGCCGATGGTCCAGGTTCATCAGGTCGACGACGAGTGGAAAATCGAACTGTGCGAATGCACCTGTGACAAGCCGGGTATCTGCCCACACATTGCAGCCTTGGCGATAGTCTCGAACAAGATTGCTTCTCTGCCCCGCGCCGTCGCCGTGTCAGAAGAAAAAACTTCAGCCGCATGGGCCCAGCAAATTGACTCGTGGTTTGAACCATCCGAACCTGGACCTGCCGATGGGTTACTCGGTTCACAGAATGACCCGGTAGTGGCCATGGGTCTGCAGTTCATGCTCTTTGACGCGAAGAACGCCACTCAGCAACAGCAGTGGATGCCCACCGGCAGCATTCCACACCCCACACGCAATAAGCGCTTCCGTCTGGGAGTCCGCCCGATGGTCCGTAATTCTGAGGGTCGTTGGGTTCGCGGGCAGCTGCGCTGGACCACCCTAGGTTTCAAGACCTACGGCTGGAACTTATTGCGCGCGCAGCATCACTGGTTCACCCGTTTTGCGTCCATGGCGCGTAGCGATACCCAATTGCAGTTCAAAGTCGACGAAGACTGGCTATTCATGGATGAGTATGCCTCCGAACTGCTGTGGCCACTGCTTGAACAGGCACAAGAACTGGGCATTGCACTCATTTCTACGCGCACCGAGCAGCGTATTCGCATCATTGATCACGCCAGCTTCAGCATGCAGGCAGCCCTGAATGACGGGAACCTGCAACTGGGCGGCATCCTGCATATCGATGGTCAAGACTTGGCGCTAGACCCTGACTCCCCTAGCGGGGTCATCGCAGATCATGGTTTCTACGCACAGCTCGGTTCACCCGATGAAATCTGGTTGGCTCCTAGCCAGGAACCGATCGCAGAGGCTCATCGTCGCTGGTACATTGACCGCCGGTCGGTGACTATTCCAGTGCCTGAAATCGATAGCTTCTTTGAATCTACCTACCCACGCTTGGCCCGTCGCTTTGAGCTTCACAGCACCAGCGAGGACCTGGTGCTTCCCGATCTTAAGCCTCCTTACGTGCAGGCCAATGTCACCTACAAGCGCGACCTCAACGACAAGGGCGAGCCCAATGACTCGGCAACCCTGGAGTTCCAGATCCGCTATCCCGGTGTTCCGGATCAGCAAGAAGTCTATGATTTTGAAGCTGAGCAGCAGCTTCGCGCAGCTATTGATGAGGTCTTCCAACAGACCACAGAAACGGGAAACCCTGACCTCTCCCCCAAGTTCTATTCGGGGGAAAGCGTCATTTCCTTTGTTTCTGAACTCTTGCCTGCCATCGAAGCGTTGCCCGTCGTCAAGCTCAATGAAAAGGGCACCCGTCCAGTCTTCCGGCAGTTGCGCGAGCTTCCGCAGTTGAAGATCAATGCGGTCAATCATGAACGCACGGACTGGTTGGACCTGGGATTGCTGATCTCCGTGGGTGACCACGAAGTGCCTTTTTCTCAGATTGTTGAAGCCATGAGCAACGGTCAGATGAAGATCAAGCTGCCGGACAATACGTGGTTCTCACTGAACCAGCCGCTGTTCGCCAAGCTCAAGGCTCTGGTCGATGAAGCCCAGGCGCTGAATGACAAGCCGAAGGAAGGCGATCTGAAGCTCACCGTCTTCCAGATTTCCCTCTTTGAAGAACTCGACGAACTCGCCGAAGGGATCGACGGGGCAGATTTGTTCATCGGACGCATGCGTTCCTTACTCAAGGTTGCCGAGGGCGAGCAGGCGATGGTCCCCGAGACCCTCAATGCACAATTGCGCCCCTACCAGGTTGAAGGCTTCCGTTGGCTAAGCCGCCTCTATGAGGGTGGTTTTGGCGGAATCCTGGCCGACGATATGGGCCTGGGTAAAACCTTGCAGACGATTGCGCTGATCCTGCACGCTCACGGGCTGTGGAGCGATAGCGAGGCCTGCGCCAAGCTTCCAGCAGGTCAGCGAACTCCGGCTCCGTTCCTTGTCGTTGCGCCAAGCTCGGTCGTATCTAACTGGGAAACGGAAGTTAAGCGATTCGCCCCGAGCCTTCGTGTGACCAGCATCGAGGGCACGATGAGTTCGCCGCATCAGCTCAGTGATCTGGCGGAGAACTACGACGTCATCCTGACCACGTATACCCTGTTGCGTTTGAATGACGAGATTTACGAGTCCCAGCGCTTTGCCGGGTTGATTCTGGATGAAGCACAGTTCGTGAAGAACCGCTCCACCAAGGCTCACCGTACGGCCGTGAACCTGCAGACCAACTTCAAGCTGGCGGTTACCGGTACTCCAATGGAGAATAACCTCTCCGAGCTCGGTGCACTGCTATCGTTGGTGGCACCTGCGCTGTTCTTGAATACGAGTCGTTTCAATCGCCAGTTCGCCCGCCCCATTGAGGTCTTGGGCGATAAGGACACACTGGCCTTGCTGCAGCGACGGATCAAACCGTTTATGTTGCGACGCACTAAAGAATCAGTGGTCCTAGACTTGCCTGCCAAGCAGGAGCAACAGCTACTTGTTCGCCTTTCCGATGAGCACCAGCATGTTTACGACACACACCTGAACCGCGAACGTCAGAAGATCCTGCACTTGGTTGAGGATCTGGACCGTAACCGTTTCACGATTTTCCAGTCGCTGACCCATCTGCGCATGCTCGCGTTGGAACCTTCACTGGTTGATCCTGAACTTGCCGATGTCTCTGGTTCAAAGCTGGAGGCGTTATTTGACCAGCTCGATGATGTTTTGGGTGAAGGCCACCGTGCACTGATCTTCAGCCAGTTCACTTCGTACCTGAAGGTGTTGGCCGACAAGCTGACCGAACGCGGGGTGAATTTTGTGTATCTCGATGGAAATACCCGAAATCGTTCTAAGGTCATTGAGCAGTTTAAGGATGGCGAAGCTCCGCTGTTCTTGATCTCGCTCAAGGCCGGTGGTTTCGGTTTGAACCTGACCGAAGCGGACTACTGCTTCCTGCTAGATCCTTGGTGGAACCCTGCAGTAGAAGCACAGGCCATTGACCGTACTCACCGTATTGGTCAGACTCGTCAGGTGATGGTCTATCGGATGATCTCGCAGGGCACCATCGAGGAAAAGGTGGTGGCCTTGCAGGAGAGCAAGCGTAAGTTGATCTCTACCGTCATGGATGAGGCCGATGGGTTCTCCAAAGCACTTACCGCACAAGATATTAGGGGCCTGCTCGAGTAACAGGTTGATTAATTCTCTGGGAATAAGAGGCGTCTACCGGCCGGACGCGATATATTCAGTATGTCAGTTGGTATGCGCTAAGCCACACATAGTGCGCCCATCGGTCAGCGGCTTAGGCGGATCCTCGCTGGAGCGAAACGAACGATAAAGGCGGTAATAACCGTGTCCCTGATCAAGTCGGAGACTATCAGTACACCGGATGACGACTGGATGCGTGCGTCGGTACGTACCGAAAAGGATCGTGTGGTCATTGAAACTGATCAGCAACGCCTGTCTCTGGAAAACGACAGGCTGCTGGAAAAGGTTCATCGGGTCCTAGCATCACCACTCGAAGAGATTTTTTACAACCCCAAGCACAGGATGCTTCTGATCCCAGGTGCTTTCGCCTTTATAGGTTCGTCTTTCCTGAGGATCGATGATGATGCGACCGTTGGCCTGCGAAGCTAAGAACAATCCTGATCGTGCCCCAAGGCGCCCACTCGGCGCTCTTGGGGCATTTCCAGCTTTAGATCGCTTCAGGAATCTGGGCGGTCCACCCCATCATCGGCTAGGTCCAGCAAGCCAAAATTCTTCCCAATATAACGTTGCCGCAATCAAAATTGGTGATTTTATACAGTTTTCTCAGTGTGTCGCAACGAGGTCTTTGTCACATTTTTTTCGACGTTTTAGACCCTTAAAATTCCACACCCAATTCTCTTGGATGCCCTATAGCTTCTACGGTGTAGCCGAGTTCACCTCCCCTGCAGGGAACTTTTCAGCACCACCACCTTTGAGACCCGGGACACGTCTCGGCTGGGGGTACGAAGCTACTTTTTGGTAGGGTTGATAACTATCCGCTCAAGCGTTTCATCGCTCGAACCCCGTCTTTTGGCGGTTTTTCGAGTAGAAATCTATCGATTTCGAAGAGTCGCCCGGCGTCCAAATATGACTGTAGAGAGTAATTTTCGACTCCCTTGTCGTGGCAGTAGGACGCCGGAACCACGACAAGATCAAGAAAGATATGAGGAGTGAAACTATGGAAGCAGCTAATCCGCGTAAGCAAAGGTTTTTTAGAAAGCGTCGCCTGAAAGTAGAAGACGTCACCGTCGTTGACGACTCAATGCTTAAGAAGGCCATCGGGGGAACCGTAGTCGGTAACCTCATGGAATGGTACGACGTAGGTGTCTATGGCTACCTAGCCGTCATTATCGGCAAACTGTTCATGCCAGACACCGTTGATCCAGCAATTCAGACTTTATTCAGCCTCGGTGTTTTCGCCGTGACCTTCGTTGCCCGTCCGATGGGTGGCGTGATCCTTGGTCAGCTCGGTGACCGCGTCGGCCGACAGAAAATCCTCGTCTTTACCCTGCTGATGATGGCTCTGGCCACCTTCGGTATCGGTATTCTTCCGGATTACTCGGTATGGGGCGTAGCAGCACCAATTCTGCTCGTAGTTTTGAAGCTGATTCAGGGCTTCTCCACCGGCGGTGAGTACGCCGGTGCTACTACGTTCATTACCGAGTACGCTCCGGACAAGCGACGCGGTTTCTACGCCTCGCTGCTGGACTTGGGCTCGTACATGGGCTTCGCACTGGGTGCGGCCTTCGTTTCGATCTTGCAGCTGACCTTGACCGAAGACGTCATGGAAGGCTTCGCATGGCGTATTCCATTCCTGGTGGCCCTGCCATTGGGTGTTATCGCACTGTGGTTCCGTTCAAAGATTGAAGATACGCCGGCCTTCAAGGAAGCTCAGGAAGCTGCCCACAAGGCCAGCGATGAAGCTAAGAACTCCGCTGATGCCCCTAAGGGTGTCATCGCCTTGGTCAAGGCCTACTGGCGTGAACTGCTGACCGGCTTCATCCTGGTCTCGGCGGCAAATACCGCTGGCTACGCACTGACCAGTTACATGCCGACCTACCTGACCGAGACCCTGCATTACGATCCGGTCCACGGTAACCTGCTGACGCTGCCGATCCTGGTGGGTATGTCTTTGTGCATCCCGCTGACAGGTAAGCTCTCGGATAGCATTGGCCGCCGTAAGGTACTGTTTGTTGGTTCGGCCTCGGCCATCATTCTGGCAATTCCAGCATTCTTGTTCATGATGCACGGAGCAATCTGGTCCACCTTGGTTGGTTTGGCGCTGTTGGCGTTCCCAGTGACCTTCTACGTGGCCAACCTTGCCTCGTCGCTTCCTGCGTTGTTCCCTACCGCGTCACGTTATGGTGGCATGGGTATTTCCTATAACTTCGCCGTAGCCATCTTTGGTGGCTTCGCACCGTTCATTATGCAGGCACTGGTGACCATGACCTCCTCGTCTCTGGCTCCAGCGTTCTGGGTGATGGGTACGTCGATCGCTGGTTTCATCGCGATCTGCTTCTTGAAGGAATCGGCACGTAAGCCATTGCCTGGTTCCCTGCCATCGGTTGCTACCGAGGAGGAAGCCATCGAGCTGGTCAAGACTCAGGAAGAGAACCCCGACCTTGATGTGGAAGAGCTCTTCGAGCAGGTTCCTGCTCTTGAGGAGAGCTACCAGCAGGAGCTAAGCGATCAGGGCAAGTCCGGTAAGGATATGACCCCGCAGCCCTAAGCGCGGCTCTTAATAACTAAATAGTTCAGGGGAAGGCCACCAAGTTTTTGGTGGCCTTCCCCTTGTGCACCACTGCCCTGCCTGTGGTTGACCGGCCGTGCAGTGGATAAAGAAATACCCCGGATCGAAGATCCGGGGTATTTCTTATGCGCTCAGCGTGAGCTTAGAGAGCAGCGAAGACTTCGCGCAGCAGTACTGCGGTCTCCGATGGAGTCTTACCGACCTTCACGCCAGCAGCTTCCAGTGCTTCCTTCTTGGCCTGGGCGGTGCCAGCCGAGCCGGAAACGATAGCGCCTGCGTGGCCCATGGTCTTACCCTCAGGAGCGGTGAAGCCAGCCACGTAGCCAACAACTGGCTTGGTGACGTTGGCCTTGATGAATTCAGCTGCGCGCTCTTCAGCGTCGCCACCGATTTCACCGATCATGACGATGGCCTTGGTCTCTGGGTCAGCTTCGAAAGCAGCCAGTGCGTCGATGTGGGTGGTGCCGATGACTGGGTCACCGCCGATGCCGATGGCGGTGGAGAAGCCCAGATCGCGCAGTTCGTACATCATCTGGTAGGTCAGGGTACCGGACTTGGAAACCAAGCCGATTGGGCCCTTGCCGGTGATGTTGTTCGGGGTAATGCCGACCAGTGCTTCACCTGGGGTGATGATACCTGGGCAGTTAGGGCCGATGATGCGGGTGATCTGGTTGCCGTCGGCGTCAACCTTCGACTGTGCCAGAGCCCAGAACTCAGCGGAGTCCTGTACTGGAACACCTTCGGTGATCACTACAACAAGACCGATTTCAGCCTCGATAGCTTCAACGACTGCGTCCTTGGTGAACTTTGGTGGCACGAAGACGATCGATACGTCAGCGCCGGTCTCGGCCTTAGCTTCAGCTACGGTGCCGAATACCTTGATGTCCTGGTCGCCGTGGGTGACGGTGGTGCCAGCCTTGCGGGCGTTGACGCCGCCAACAATGTTGGTGCCAGCCTTGAGCATCAGGGCGGTGTGCTTGGTGCCTTCGCCGCCGGTGATGCCCTGGACGATGACCTTGGAGTCCTTGTTCAGGTAAATGCTCATTGTTCGCTTATCCCTCTTACTTCGCTGCGTTGGCGAGCTCGGCGGCCTTGTCGGCGCCCTCATCCATGGTTGCTGCCAGGGTGACCAACGGGTGGTTGGCCTGGGCCAAGATGGCACGACCCTCTTCAACGTTGTTGCCGTCCAGGCGGACAACCAGTGGCTTGTTCGCTGCGTCACCCAGGGTGTTCAGCGCGCCAACGATGCCGTTTGCGACAGCGTCACATGCGGTGATACCACCGAAGACGTTGACGAAGACCGACTTGACCTGTGGGTCGTTCAGGATGACGTCAAGGCCGTTAGCCATGACCTCAGCCGAAGCGCCACCACCGATGTCAAGGAAGTTCGCTGGCTTCACGTCGCCGTGGTTCTCGCCAGCGTAGGCTACAACGTCCAGGGTGGACATAACCAGGCCAGCACCGTTACCGATGATGCCGATTTCGCCGTCCAGCTTGACGTAGTTCAGGCCCAGGTCCTTAGCCTTGGATTCCAGTGGATCGGCTGCGCCCTTGTCTTCCAGCTCTTCGTGAGCTGGGTGGCGAACCTCAGAAGCGTTGTCATCCAGGGAAACCTTGCCGTCCAGTGCGACGATGTCGCCGGCGCCGGTCTTCACCAGTGGGTTGACCTCAACGAGGGTTGCGTCTTCTTCCTTGAAAACAACCCAGAGCTTCTGGATGGTTTCTGCTACCTTGGCACGCAGTTCTTCTGGGAAGTTTGCTGCCTCAACGATTTCGGCGGCCTTCGCGGGGTCAATGCCTACGATTGGGTCTACAGCGACCTTAGCCAGAGCCTCTGGGCGCTCAACTGCGAGCACCTCGATCTCCATGCCACCTTCTACCGAGCACATGGCCAGGTAGTTACGGTTTGCACGGTCCAGCAGTACCGAGAAGTAGAACTCCTCAGCGATGTCGGCGCCCTGAGCGATCATGACCTTGTTCACGGTGTGGCCCTTGATGTCCATACCGAGAATGGCCGATGCGTGCTCAAATGCCTCATCAGCGGTCTTAGCGACCTTTACGCCGCCAGCCTTACCACGGCCACCGACCTTGACCTGTGCCTTTACTACAACTACGCCGCCGATCTTCTCAGCTGCGGCCTTGGCTTCTTCCGGGGTGTAAGCGACGATACCGGCAAGCACGGGAACGCCGTGTGCCTCGAATAGATCGCGCGCCTGGTACTCATACAGGTCCACGGGTTTGTGTCCTTCGTTCGAAGTTCATGCTGACTCGCGGCATGACCATAGACCGAAATCTATGCCATACCTAAGAGAGCGCACCGCAACAAACGGACGTCATAAGGCGCCGTAGCCCGTGCGCACCTCTCAGACTATCCCGACTTTCGCAAAGTTCCCACTTTTACAACACGTAGAGAAACTGTGAAATTACGCCGAGAACCAAGTAAATGTGACGAAGAAAACTCGAGCTTTTGGTTGACTATTCCACGATTTCAAGAGGTGCATATCTGAGCAGTAACCGCTTTTCAGAATCTGGGAACTGCACCTTAGCCACGGTCTTGTCGCCGGCGCCTTCCAGAGCAATAACAGTTCCCAAGCCAAAGGCCGAATGCTTGACCGTTTGGCCAACCTTTGGAATGGTGATGTCCTTGTTCTGCACAACACGCTGTTTAGAAACCGGTGCAGCGCTCAGTCCACGTTGCGGCGTACTGCTTGAAGTTCCTGCGCCCCAATGGCTTCCACGCTCATATCTGCTCGTGGCGAAATTCACCGCAGAGTTACCAAACCCGAAGCCAGAAGACCCAGAACCTTCGCGTTTCCAATCAATGAGCTGCCCAGGAATCTCTTCCAAGAACTGGCTCGCCGGGTTGTATTGGGCTTGGCCCCACAGGCTGCGCTGTTCGGCCCGCGTCAGGTACAAACGCTCACGTGCACGGGTCAAACCAACATAAGCCAGGCGTCGTTCTTCAGCTAGCTCCTTGTCATCGGTCATGGAACGCTGGTGCGGGAAAACACCGTGTTCCATACCGGTAAGGAAGACGACGGGGAATTCCAGCCCCTTAGCTGTATGCAAGGTCATCAACGTGACCATGCCTTCTTGGGCTGCCATGGCCGCCCCTTCATCGTCGCTGGGCGCTTCAGGGATCTGATCGGCGTCAGCTACCAATGCAACTCGTTCCAAGAAACCCGCCAGTCCACCGTCGGGGTCCTCAATGACATAGTCCCGGACCACAGCAACCAATTCCGCCAGGTTCTCCACACGAGATTCGTCCTGCGGATCCGTTGATAATCGCAGGTTTTCTAGATACCCGGTCTGTTCAAGAACCGCTTCGAGCGCTTCAGCCGGACCAGAGCCTTCGGCGACCGTTTGCAGGTCATCGATCAACGAAACAAAAGCAGCGGTCATCTTGATACCGCGGGTACCCAACCCGGGGGCTTCATCCGAACGACGCAGAGCCTCCATGAAGGAAATGCGTTCTCGGTCAGCCAAGGCAGCGACGGCGCCCTCGGCACGATCGCCGATGCCACGCTTAGGCTCGTTGAGGATGCGACGGACGTTGATGTCGTCCTCGGGGTTCACCAGCACTCGCAGGTACGCCAAGGCGTCCTTGATTTCCTTGCGGTCGTAGAACCTCGTGCCGCCAACCACGCGGTATTTAAGGTCAACACGCATCAACTGTTCTTCCAATGCACGCGACTGAGCGTTGGTGCGGTAGAAGATTGCTACATCGCCGGGGCGAACATCATGCTCATCGTTCAGTCGCAGGATCTCCTCGGCGATCCATCGCGCCTCATCGGATTCTGATTCTCCGACGTAGCCGGTAATGAGTTCGCCATCGCCGCTTGCTGTCCAAAGCCGCTTGTCATTGCGGTCTGGATTGCGTTTGATAACTTCGTTGGCTGCCGAGAGGATCGTCTGAGTCGAACGATAGTTCTGTTCCAGTTTGATCGTTGCGGCGTTAGGATAGTCTTTTTCGAATTCAATGATGTTACGAATATCGGCGCCACGGAATGCGTAAATTGACTGGTCGGAGTCGCCCACCACGGTGAGTTCACCAGGAGCGGTGTCTCCCTCGATTCCGGTCAACTCACGGATCAATGAGTACTGAGCGTGGTTAGTATCCTGATACTCGTCGATGAGCACGTGACGGAAACGGCGGCGGTAATTATCGGCGACCCGTGGGAATGCGCGGAACATGTAGACAACCTGACCGATCAGGTCGTCAAAGTCTAGAGCGTTGGCCGAACGCATTCTTAGGGTGTATCCGCGGTAGACCTCGGCAACAGCCCGAGAAAATGGGTCGTTGGTGTTGATCGTCGCTGCATAGTCCTCATCATCGATGAGTTCGTTCTTCAGCGAAGAGATTTTGTTCGCGATGGCCTTGGGTGTGAATCGCTTAGGATCAATCTCCAAGGACTTCGCGACCAAGGTAATCAACCGTAGTGAATCGGTTGAATCATAGATGGAGAAGTTCGATTTGAGCCCAATGGTCGCGGCCTCGCGACGCAAGATGCGTACGCACGATGAGTGGAAGGTCGAGATCCACATTTTTTTGGCTTGCTCTTCACCGATCAGTTCGCCGGCACGCTCACGCATTTCTACTGCAGCCTTGTTGGTGAAGGTAATGGCAAGGATCTCGTGTGGACGTGCACGCCCTGTAGCCAGCAGGTAGGCAATGCGATGTGTCAGGACACGAGTTTTTCCTGATCCGGCGCCCGCGACAATCAGTAGGGGGCCGCCGGCATAGCGTACGGCTTCTTCCTGCTGCGGGTTCATACCCTGCAGCAGATCCTCTGCGCTTGGCATGACCTGCGGTGTAGTCTCGGCGGCAAAATCATCAAAAAGAAAATCCATGATGTAGCCAGTCTACGTGGGGCTGCGGACACTTTCAGTGCCTGTAGAAAAGTACCGGGCTTGGCACAGGCATAATGGACTACATGGCAAAGCAGGTCAAGAAATCCAAAGAGTATCGCAAGCCGAATCAATTTAGGGAGCAGCAACTCCCAGCATCAGATTCAGCTGCAGGTCACCCGGCAGGAAAAACAGTTCCGCAAGAAAACAAATCAAATCCAATGATTCTGATATCGGTTGGTTTGATTGTCTGCCTGGCGCTCTTCGCTTACTACCATCTGCTCACCATGGTTCAGATGAAGGATCTGAGCGATTCACTGTCTATGCCAGATCAGCGCATCTTTGGCTACACCATGTCGGACATCGAGGCCTTGCGTGCCACGATGGATTCAGATGCCGTAGGACAGCTGAATTACCTGCACAAGACCGCTGGCTTCCTCTTCCCCATGTTCACCGTCGTCTTCACCATGTTGCTCTTCATCCGTTGGATCCCTAATCGTCGAACCCGTTGGTTGGCATGGTTGGCTCCGATAGGTTTTGCGGTGACTGATATTTGGGAGAACTTTTCCATCGATGCTTTGTTTACCCACGATCTCAGTGCAGGCGCGGTTTTGTTAGCGTCAATTCTGACTACCATCCGTTGGGCGCTACTGCTCATAACCGCTGGTTTGGTCATAGGAATGGGTGTCTTCCGCGCGAATCGCGGGCTGAAGGGCAAGTTATTGGCGATTCGTGAGGGCACTGACTAGTAGGTCAGGTGAAATTTACCCTCAGCACCCTTGTAAGATAGTGTTGTTGGTGTTTTCACGCCCATGCCTCTGTAGCTCAGTAGGATAGAGCGACCCTCTCCTAAAGGGTAGGCCGTCGGTTCGATTCCGGCCAGGGGCACAACGAGAGCTTTGCTCCCAGAGGTATTCTGGAGGCAAAGCTCTTTTCGTATCTCACTACTTATTATTTAGCATTCGTGGGTACAAGTAAGGGTACGTCCTTAATGGACGTACCCTCACTTGGCTTAGGCTAAGTGTTCTAGCGCAGCAGCAACGCGGTGGCCTTAGGCGACAGTGATGCATCCATAACTACGCAAGCACCACCGATGGCGCCAACATTCGAGCCAAGCTCCGAGGTGCGAGTCTCAATTTCATGCACACCGCGTAGCGCGAAGCGGCGTTCGATGGCCTCGCGGACTTCGTCCTCGACCAATTCGCGAACCTTGTCCCACTGTGGTCCGCCGAAAACAACTTCGCGAACGTCCAACGAGTTAGCCAGCTGCCCGGCTACTTCGCCAACCATGGTCATTGTCTCGGTGATCAGTTCCTTGGCGACCTTGTTGCCTTCGTTAGCCAACGCGTACAGGCGGTTCATGCCTTCGGCAAGCTGTTCCGGACCAACGATTTCGTAGGTTGGCAACTCCAGTCCGCGTTCCTTGGCCTGTGCCGAGATGTACTCGTAGGAGGTACCTGCTGCCAAGCAGTCATCGGCGCCGCAGTCTTCACAGGTGAAGGACTTGTGGCCAGTGGAGTAGTGTCCAATTTCGCCGGCGTTGTTGCTGGCGCCGTGGTGCACGTCGTTGTTCAGGACAAGACCTGCGCCAAAGCCATGACCACAGTAGATGAAGACGATGTCGTTGTTCTTCTCTTCCTTGGACTGCCACAGCTCACCAACGGCTGAAGCAATCGTGTCCTTTTCGATGATGACCTGCAAACGCAATAGCTTGCGCAATGGGTTGACCAGTTCAACATCAGCCCATCCATCCAACAGTGGTGGGTTCAGAACTACGCCATCTTCGACGTTGACTGGACCAGGTACCGCAATGCCGACACCGACGATGTGCTTCTTTGGAATGCGGATTTCAGCGATGAGTTCCTTGACCGTGGTGGCCATCAGTTGGATGGTCTCGGTAGCAACTTCCAAGTTAGGAAGTTCGATGCGGCGTTCGCGCAATACTTCACCGCGAAGGTTCATTGCAACGAAGCTCAGTACGCTGGGGTCAAGGTGGATACCAATGGAGACCAATCGGTTGCCTTCAAGCTCCAAAACGGTGCGAGGCTTACCAGGGCCGGAAACAATCGTGCGGTCTTCTCGAACGATACCATCGTCCAACAAACGACGGACGACATTTGAAATGGTCTGTGGCGACAGACCGGTCGATCCCGCCAGTTCTACACGGCTTATCCCTTCAGGCGCGCGTCGAATCGATTCGAGAATAACTGCTTGGTTGAAGTCTCCCAAACGGCCTAAATTTGTACCCCGTCGCATTATTGCTCCATTGTTCTGTAAATTAGATGGATCGATCTTCCTGTTCCAAAATTTTCGTAGCCATGTGTGTTTGGTCTGATTACTGCGAGTAAGGCGACCTTCCACTAGTTACAACTAAAAACGTTGGAGATCCAGTTAAGCACGTTACCATCTATAACGCATGGACACACGCGATATTGTGTTTTAGTGAAGAAAAATTTGACGATATCAGCAGTCTGTTTAATCAACAACCAAGGAGAAATCCTCTTGGTGCGAAAACGTGGGACCACAAAATTCATGCAGCCCGGCGGAAAACCCGAGTTCGGGGAATCGCCGTTACAAACTGTTATTCGAGAAATTCACGAGGAACTTGGCATTGAGTTCTCACCCGAAGAGCTGAAGTTCAACGGCGAATGGATCGGTCCTGCCGCCAATGAGGATGAGACATCCATCCATGCTTCCCTATTTACCGCGCACTTTAATGGCACGTTGGAACCGTTAGCAGAGCTAGAAGAACTTTTGTGGATAGCACCCGCGGACGCCTTAGAGCGCGAGGACTTAGCACCACTACTCCGTGAGCGCGTACTCCCCCAGCTCATCGAGGGAACGGTCTCCTAAGCACGGACAAGTACTGTGGAGCCCGGGATCGAAACGGTTATTCTAGCTTGCTTGCAGGAACTCATCCCAAGCCGCGTCGATATGTTGGAGACCTGAAACTAGGTGGCCTCCCATCCGCGGGCGATGTGGGGTGATGCGAAGCTGCCAGCCTAGCTGTGAGAGCATCTTGTCAGCTTTTCGACTATTGCAGTGCAGGCAGGCCGCAACCAGGTTCTCCCAGGTGTTTTTGCCTCCCCTGCTGCGCGGAATAATATGATCGATGGTGTTTGCTGATTTTCCGCAGTAAGCACAGGTATAAGCATCACGACGCAAAACGCCCCTACGCGTGACATGAAGCATGTCGCGGTAGGGGCGTCGTACATAACGTTTTAAAACGATGACAGTTGGTCTGGGTAACTGTCCGTGGGAACTACGAACTGGTGAGTCGTCATCCTGGAGAACAATGGTCGCCTTATCGGCCATCACCATCACCAATGCACGCCGAAAAGTCACGACGGCTAAGGGCTCATATCCTGCGTTTAATACCAGTGTTCTCATTTGTCGTACTACCTTCTTGAACCGATAGCTGCCATCTGGCATTGATGGAGCTCGCGTTCTGATCGGAGTGTCTCTAACCGCTAGCCTATGCGATCATGTGGCTGGTTGGTGAGCATCTGACAAAGAAATCAAGTGTTTTTCACTGTTTTGACTCATACAGTTAACTTGCTTAAACGAACATAGGCCATCGAACGATTATTCGTTCGATGGCCTATGAAAAGCTGTGTAGCTTAGCCAGCTAGGGTGTAGTAACCGTACAGCGGGTTGCGCGATACGGAGTGAACCAGCGTTCCAACGCTTGGGTTCTGAGCACCGATCATCTGGCCGTTGCCTAGGTAGATGCCAACGTGGCCGCCACCGTTCTGGAATACCAAGTCGCCTGGCTTAGGGTTGCTGGTGCGCTTGAACTGACCCGAGCCAAGGATGGCCGAGGTGCCACGAGCAATGTTGATGCCATGCTGTGCGTAGACGTACTTGACGAAGCCGGAGCAATCCCAGCCACTTGGGGTGTTGCCGCCCCAAACGTATGGAACTCCTGCGTACTTTGCAGCGGTAGCTGCAATGCCGGACAGGCTGGAAGTCTCAACCGAGGATTCGGTCTTGGTCTCAGTCTTGGTAGTAGTCTGAGTCTGCTGGCTACCGTTGTTCTGGCGAGTCGTTGGAGCAAGTGAGTCCGAAGAATCGCTGCTGCTCGACTGGCTGCTGGTCGGCTGAGTCGAGGTGCCCGACTGGGTGCTACGAGTGGTTGGCTCGATGCTGTCAGCTACGGCAACAACTACTGGCTTTGGCTTTTCCTGAGCGGTAAAGCTTGCGCGCTCAATGTCTACGGAAGAGTCCTTGTCGGCAGCAACGCTAACCGACTTAACTGCAACGCGCTCTGGGGTAATGGTGTCAACCGGAGCGGCCGAAACATCACGTGGGGCTGAAGCCTGACCTGGTACACCCAGAGCAACGATCAAACCTGATGCTGCAGCTACTACAGCTGCCTGGCGTCCTACCGAACCTGCGTTCGAAGATACTGCCTGCGAAATCGCTTCTAGCGAGTTGGTGCGTGGAACGTCAGCACGGCGACGTCCATGGGTATGACTCTTGGTCACTATTAATGCCTCTCCTTGATACCTACGAGGTAAGCTGTCGGGTTCGAAGTGGAGTTACCTCGGTGGATTTGAAGTTTCCTTCTCTATCCACTTCACCCCTAGGGTTATTAGCCAAAGCTAACGACCCGATATTGGTTCCCCCGCCACTGCCGTACGAGTTGTGTATAACTGCTCATTGCGTGTTGGCAGTGCTCGGTTCTCACGCAAAGTTGCCCAGGGTTTCCCATGGCACGGATATAAGCCTATAGGATGATTTTTGAAATGTCACGTTTTGATCACGGAATAGTGACGAACGTCGTTACAACCATCCAGCAGGGTCTTTAAATTGACCATCTACGATCACTTCAAAGTGCACGTGAGGCCCGGTTGAGTTACCAGTAGTGCCGGATAATGCGATGACATCGCCACGCTTTACGTGGTCGCCAACCTTCACCAAAACCTTACTGTTGTGGCTGTAACCGGTTTCCAGTCCACTTCCGTGATCCAGAGTGACTCGGTTACCCGAGTGTCCGGCCCAGCCGGCGACTTCAACAACACCGTCAGCTGCTGCATAGACCTCGGTTCCGCTGGGAACACCATAGTCCGTGCCGCTGTGGATCATGTATCCAGCGCCGGTTGGATTTTTGCGGTGTCCAAAAGTCGAGGTAATACGCTGACTGGTCACCGGCGCGGAGAGCAGTCCAGCGGTTTCCTTGATGCTGGTGATGTCACCGCCCGAGGCAGTCATAATGTCCGAGAACTTCTCTTCGCTCTTAACCTGCGGGTTCAGCGAGGATGACAGCGCGGCACGTTCCACAGATAGTTCTGCAGCATTGCCAGGAGCTTTTACGTCAACCACGGCCGAGGTAGCGGTGCGCTCTGCGGCAGCTGCGACAGCCTTATCTTCTTCGCCGGTATTGCCCGATAGCTGTGGTGCTGCGACTGCCAAGGCTAGGCCCGACACTGCAGCGACAGCGGCAACCTTATGCGCAAAACCGAGGCGACTAGGCTTTCGAGCGTTCGACTTAACGTTGGCGATGAATTCAACGTTGCTCGCTACCTGGCTCGGAGCTTGGCTAGTGGCCTGAACCTCGATGGCGCTTGGGAACGCGACAACATTACTGTCGGCAGTCTTAGGTGCCAGATCTGCTTGCGTTGGGGCAACACCGTAGCGCTGCATTGAGTCGAAGCGTCGACCCACAAAGTTTGCGTTGACCGGCTTTACCGGGGCAATAGTTGGGACGGTGGCGGCGGCGCGTGATGCGCGGCGTCCACTGGTACGCTGAGTCGCCGAAGCAGCGATCTCGGTGATCGCATCCACTTCAGTATCAGCAGCGCGACGTCGTCCCGCAGTCTTGGTTTCTACCAAAACATTCCTCTCACTGTTGCGCCTACGAAGTTAGCTGTCGGGTTCGGTTCTGGAGAATGAACCGGCCTGCACCAAGCAGAGCTTCACCCCGAGACGCTTTCACGCCGTAAGAAGTGGGTCCCCCGTTGTTGCCCATAAACTTCGGTTACCGATTTCCGGCGCAGGGCAACACTAGGCGGTCGCGACGGAGACGAGTGATGCCAGTCAGATCGACGACACCACACTTCAACGTTACCGGTCATCCGGTAAAGTTACAATTTCGTTATCTTTTTTGAGCCCGAACAAATACGTGTCCACTAACCTCAACCGGCAGCTCCAAGGCGCCTTCAATACCCTGTACTCGGACCACGACATAGTCATCGGCTCGCTCCAAGGTGACAATTGCGCCGGGGCGAATTCCGCCTTCATTCAGTTGTCCGAGCAGGATTGGGTCAGTTTGGATCGGCTCCGCCAGGCGCTCGATTGCCACCGGGCCATCGTTTCCGGCCAGCAATGCCTCGTCCAGGTTCTCTACTTCATATGAGATTTCAGCCACGCTCGGTCCACCGAGGACTTCGAGACCTGGAATCGGGTTGCCGTAAGGAGACACAGTTGGCTTGCCCAGCAAATCATAAAGGCGACGCTCAACGCGTTCACTCATGACGTGCTCCCAGCGGCAAGCCTCGTCGTGAACGTATTCCCAATCTAGGCCGATCATGTCTGAGAGTAAGCGCTCTGCCAAGCGGTGCTTGCGCATGACGCTCGTTGCCAATTCGTGACCTTTTTCGGTCAGAGCGAGGTGACGGTCGGAAGAAACAACGACTAAACCATCGCGTTCCATACGAGCAACTGTCTGCGACACGGTGGGGCCGGAATGGCCAAGGCGTTCTGCAATTCGCGCGCGCAGGGCCACGATCTCCTCTTCTTGAAGCTCAAGAATGGTACGCAGATACATTTCAGTTGTATCAATAAGATCAGACACAGCAGCCGCTCCTGGAAGTCACAACAGTTAAGTTCGCTCGAATAATACGTGGCGTCGATACCCCACTCTACTTGGTTTGTCGGACAGAAAGCGGATGTAACCCGCTCATCTGTCTTCGTAACCGACGGTAGCGTTTTTCTCACGAGCCCCCGCTATTTGCGAAGATATCTATTGAAACGCCACGGCCATCCTTCAATATTCCAACTTATGGGTATAGGCAGCCTGTCAGGCACTTCAAACTATCGCTACAAGAGGAGCGCGATGAGCACGGACATCCAAATTCCACAAGACCTTCTGCCTGCCGATGGACGATTCGGCGCAGGGCCTTCCAAGGTACGCGCAGAACAGGTTCAGGCCATCGCCGATGCAGGCTCCAAGTTACTGGGTACTTCCCACCGCCAAGCACCGGTCAAGAACCTAGTTGCCTCAGTTCAAGACGGACTGAAAGAAATGTTCAACGCGCCGGAAGGCTACGAAGTTCTTTTGGGCGTTGGCGGATCCACCGCGTTCTGGGATGCAGCAGCATTCAGCCTGGTTCGTTCCAAGGCCCAGCACCTGTCCTTCGGTGAGTTCGGTTCCAAGTTTGCCAAGGCGACCGACAAGGCCCCATTCTTGGAGGCATCCTCGATCGTTGTTGGCGAGCCAGGTACCGTGCCAGAACCGGTAGCAGAAGCCGACGTTGACCTCTACGCATGGCCTCACAACGAAACCTCGACCGGCGCAGCGGCACCGATTAAGCGTGTTGCCGGAGCCAACGAAGACGCTCTCATTGTCATTGACGCCACCAGCGCGGCCGGTGGCCTCGACGTGGATCTGGCCGAGACCGACGTGTACTACTTCGCTCCACAGAAGAACTTCGCTTCCGATGGTGGCCTGTGGCTGGCCTTCGTTTCGCCAGCAGCCATCGCCCGCATTGAGGAAATCGCGGCAACCGACCGCTGGATCCCGGACTTCTTGAACTTGAAGACTGCGTTGGATAACTCGCTGAAGAACCAGACCTACAACACTCCATCGCTGACGACTCTGGTTGGCTTGGACTCGCAGATCAAGTGGATCAACGCTAACGGTGGCCTGAAGTGGGCTGCTGCCCGCACTGCCGAGTCGGCTGGTCTCATTCAGGCGTGGGCAGAAGCATCAGCTGTCGCTTCACCTTATGTTGCGAATCCAGCTCACCGCTCCAACGTCATTTCCACGGTGGACTTCGATGACTCGGTAGATGCCGCAGCCATTGCCAAGGCCCTGCGTGCCAATGGTGTGGTTGACGTTGAGCCGTACCGCAAGCTGGGACGCAACCAGCTGCGCATCGCGACGTTCGTAGCCATCGATCCAAGTGATGTTGCAGCACTGCTCAAGAGCATCGACTTTGTGATCGAGCAGCTCTAACTCACCAAAAGCGGGCGGGGGTTCGAAGAACTGATGTTCTTCGAACCCCCGCCCGCTTATTTAACTTCTACGATTTTGAAGTGCTAGTTTTCCTTGCGCGTGCGGTTACGCTGCGCTGCCCGACGACGGGCTGCAGTGCGCTGCGCGGTGCGACGACGTCGAACCTGACGACGTGCCGGTGATTTATGCGTAGCTGCCTCAGGCTCAGCTTCTTCCGATTCTTCGGTTTCTGTGCCCGCAGTCTTCGCAGCGTCATCTGAAGAATCACTGCGTTCTTCATTGACCGCGGAATCCTCAGCCTGTGCATCATCATTTTCGGATTCACCGTCTGATTCAGCGTTTTCCTCCGCTTGGGCAGCTTCGATCTCTTCCTTGGCGAGGCGATCGGCCCACGGAACCCAGGCAGGAGCCAGAAGCGAATCTTCGCCAGCGACGATACCGACTTCACAAACCGTGAGGTCTTTAACCTTGGCCCGTGGCACCCGCGCAAGAGTAGCGAACCACGTCCATCCTTGGTAACCCTTTTTCTGGGAGACAAAACGATGGGTGACAAGTCGCTCACCTTCTGCGAAAACCCCGGAGTGCTCGCCGATTTCTTGTGCACCGGCAATTTCGGCGAGCGCGTCGCGCGCCACGTCCACTGCGTCTGCGAGGATGGTGTCCAACTTGGGTTTACGGGCCATTATTTATGCGTCCAGATCGTCGGCTACCGCGCGAAGCACGGTAGCAACCTTCTTACCATATGCCTGTTCAGGATAACGCCCCTTGCGCAGGCTATTAGAAACGTTGTCCAGTAGCGTGATGAGATCCTCAATGAGAACAGCCTCAGCTTCAGGCTTCTTGCGTTTGGCGCGTGCCACCGATGGCGCCTGCTCCAAGAGACGCAAGCTCAGTGCCTGGGGTCCACGGCGACCCTCAGCAACACCAAACTCAAGCCGAGTCCCCGGGCGCAAATCATGAACACCTTCCGGCAACGCTGCAGCGTTGACGTAGATTTCCTTGCCATCTTCTGCGGTAATAAAACCGAAGCCCTTGGACTTTTCGTACCATTTAACCTTGCCGCTAGGCATGATCATTTACCTCGTTCGTTCTGTAACTAGATGCACGGCCGAGGCCTGCTCAGCACCATGCATATTTATATGTACGATTCCGCGGAGTCACAGCCGGGGTTCTTCTTAGCTTCTTGCCGGGTACTCAACGTACGGAATCGTTTCAAGTCGCCTATCTAAGATTATGTCATCCCTTATGCACTGAATTCATCTTTGCGCTTCAGGATCCGTAAGTCGTCCTGCGCAAGGTGGCACGGGGCTAAGCTAGAACTTGTGAGCACAGCATCAAAAACCTTAACAGTTATTTCCCGATTGGCGATCGTCGTTGCCGTAATTTCGGCTCTTGCTCTGATTGGCACCCTCGTGCTCTACTTCCAGCACATCGCCATTCCGCCGGTGATTATGGCTTTTGCCGTGTGGGGGCTACCCGTTGCCTTCGTCCTCGCGGCAGTTGTCGTCATTAGCAACATCCTCAAGCGCCGCAACCTCTAGAGAAGCCGAATCAGCAATCATTCAGCAGACTCCCAGACTTCTTGTGCAGACTGGGGTTCATGAGTGCAAAAACCACTGAAGCAAAACTTCTCGTTGTTGATGACGAACCAAATATTCGCGAATTACTCTCCACGTCGCTGCGTTTCGCCGGCTTCGAGGTTGTTGCAGCTGCCAACGGGCGCGAGGCCCTAGCCGCCGTTGAAGCAGACGAACCAGATCTTGCAGTACTCGATGTCATGCTTCCGGACATGGATGGTTTCACCATCACCCGCAAGCTACGCGCAGCCGGACGCCACTTCCCAGTTCTGTTCCTCACCGCACGTGATGACACCAGCGACAAGGTCACTGGCCTCACCGTCGGTGGCGATGACTACGTGACCAAACCATTCAGCCTGGACGAGGTCGTGGCACGCATCCGTGCCGTTCTGCGTCGTACCGCCAGCGGCGAAGAAGAAAACGCCACGATCATCGTCGCTGATCTTGAACTCGATGATGACGCCCATGAGGTGCGTCGCGCCGGAGAAATCATTGACCTCTCCCCTACCGAGTTCAAGCTGCTGCGCTACCTGATGATGAACCCCAACCGCGTACTGTCCAAGTCACAGATCCTCGATCATGTCTGGGAGTACGACTTCAACGGAGACGCTTCGATCGTCGAGTCCTACATCTCTTACCTGCGTCGCAAGGTGGACCGCCCTGAATGGCCGGCACTGATCCAGACCAAGCGCGGTGTTGGTTACCTCATGCGCACCCCGGATCGCCGCTAATAATTCACGAAGGAACACAGTAGGCCTTGTAAAGTCTGTATATGAAGTCGATTCGAGCCAAATGGCGCCGTACCTCCATGAGGACAAAGCTCGTCACCGTCATGCTCGGGCTGATGATCATCGCGATCTTCGCGACCGCGCTCAGTTCATCCCATACCTTGAAGATCTCGATGACCAATCAGATCGATGATCAGCTCAACGCTTCGTGGCCCACGATGGCCTATGGGTTGAACAAGGCCTACGTGAATTCCCTGAACAACAACAGCAGTACCGACGGGTCCGGGGACTTTGACCCCACCCTCTTAGGGCTGAACAGCTCGTACGCGGATATCCGTGATGAAGACGGCAAGATCGTCTACATCATGCCACGCTCACGGGTCAGCCCCAGCAACGCTTCTGACTTACCGTTGCTTAATCCTGCACAAATCGAACAGTTGGCTACCACTCCCCTGGTCCCTTCCACTGTTCCCGGCAGTTTCCCGACTTCTTCAGGCTGGCGAACCATGATGGTGCCCTTGGAGAGTAGCGACCTCAACCTCTTCTTGGCCCTGCCGCTGGATACCGTGGACACCACGGTCCGCCAGACCGCGGTGCTGGTACTTTCCACCGGATTACTGGCAGCCCTAGTGATGTCGATGATCGCTTATGCACTCACCGGACGATCGCTGCAACCCTTGAACAATGTGGAACGCACCGCCTCAATGATTGCCGCTGGCGATCTCTCCCAGCGTGTGACGGACTATCCTTCCGAAACTGAGGTTGGCCGCTTGTCTCGGTCGTTGAACGCCATGCTCGCTCAAATCGAGAAGGCCTTCCATGATCGGCAGGCCTCGGAACGCAAGATGCGTCGCTTCATCCAAGATGCCTCACATGAGCTGCGCACCCCGTTGGTCACCATTCAGGGGTACTCAGAGTTTTACCGTTACGGGGGTCTGGCCGATCCCGAAGCACTGGATTCGGCCATGGGCCGCATCGAAGCTGAATCTAAGCGCATGGCTCGACTGGTAGAAGACCTGCTCATGCTCGCGCGTCTTGACGAACAGCGCCCCATGGAGAAGCAACCGGTAGACCTGCTTGTTCTAGGCCAGGACGCCGTGGAAGATACCAAGGTACGAGCCCCGGATCGTATGGTGAAGCTCGTGGGGCTCACCTCTGAGCGACCCAGCCCAGCAAGTACCGTGGGCGATGACGCGCGGATCCGTCAGGTCATCGCCAACCTGCTCACCAATGCGCTGCGCTACACCCCTGAAGGCACTCCCATCGAAATCGCCGTCGGGGTTCGTTCTCTGGTTGCAGGGGCGATGGATGCGGTCATTGAGATCAGAGATCACGGTCCCGGTATCCCCGCCGAAGACGCCAAACGTATCTTTGAGCGCTTCTACCGTGCCGACAGTTCGCGCCAGCGAGAAACTGGCGGCTCGGGACTGGGACTGGCCATCGTTGCAGCTATCGTTCAGCAGCATGGTGGCTCGGTTGCTTTGGCTGATACGGCCGGTGGCGGCGCCACGATGTCTATTTCCTTGCCCTACGTGCCATTGGTCGAACGCCCCGAGCCTGAGATCGAAGACTAGGTTTCGTTGCTTGCACGGTGGTGTTATCCACATCTGGTCTCCGGATCTCATTTCAGGCCTAACCAACTTTCTACTGTGGTGGCATCGAGTATTCGATATAGCCATCTAGGAAAGGATCAGGTCCATGAGTACGTTCTCCACCAATACCGGCGAAATGCAGGTCAAGTCTCAGGCAGTCATGAATACCATTGAACGACTCCGCCACGAGGTTTCGACAATGCAAATGAATCTTGATCAGCTGCAAAGCACCTGGCAGGGATCAGCTGCCGCTTCATTCCAGTCCATCGTCGCCGACTGGCGTTCCACGCACGTGCAGATCGAGGAGGCACTGAGCAGCATCGCCAGCGCCCTGAATCATGCTTCCATGCAGTACGAAGAAGTCGAACAGGTCAACACCTCACTGTTTCGGTACTAACCAAGAACTGTGCAACGGCAGGTTGATCAGTAGTCTTAGCTTATGAGTATTCTGATCGACCCGCCGCGTTGGCCGGCCCACGGCACCCTCTTCGCCCATTTGGTCTCGGATGCTTCCCTTGAAGAATTGCATCAGTTTGCCGCGCAACAAGAAATATCTCCTCGTGCTTTTGATAAGGACCACTACGATGTTCCTCAAGAACGCTATGAGCAGTTAGTCCAGGCCGGGGCGAAGGAAGTTTCGGGCAGTGAGCTGGTCCGTGCGCTGGTAGCCTCGGGGCTGCGCATCCCAGCGAAATATCGTCCCGAAAAGCTGGACACCATCTTGCGTCGCCGATGGGCACGCACCCTACCCACCGAGCCACAGTTGGGCAGGGAGCTACTCAAGCTCTGGTCTCAGAAGCACCGTTTCTACCATGATCGGGTGCATCTGCTCTCAGTTCTTGAAGCGATAGATCTCCTCGGCGAAAAACTCAGTGCTGAAGAGCGTATGTTGCTACAGCTGGCGGCATGGTTCCACGATGCAGTCTATGAAGGCACTAGCGAAGATGAGTTCAAGTCCGCCGTGCTGGCCAAGGAGCGGCTAGACAAGGTGCTTTCTGCCAAAGCGGTGGGAACGGTCAGTGACCTAGTGTTGTTGACCGCCGGGCACAGCCCAAGCGCAACAGATCGTCTAGGGCAAATCTTGTGCGACGCAGATTTGGAAGTCTTGGCTCGCCCAGAGCCTGCCTACCAACGTTATGCTGAGACGATCTACCAGGAGTACGCGCATCTTCCACGACCAGTTTTGGCGCAGGGACGTAGCAAGATTCTTTCGGCATTACTTGCCAAGGACACGATTTACACCACGCCGGCGGGACGAGAGCGTTGGGAGTCAGCTGCCCGAAACAATCTGAATCGAGAACTAGAACATTTGCGCACCTGGATGCCCTAGTTCTCGAAGATCGGCGTTAACTACTGATGGCCTGGTACCCGAAGGTACCAAGCCATCAGCCTAGGTGCTGCGCTAGATCAGCGGTGGGGCTTAGAAGCCGCCCATTCCGCCCATGCCACCCATGTCATCGCCACCGGCTGGTGCAGCGCCAGCAGGAGCTGGCTTATCTGCAACAACAGCTTCGGTGGTCAAGAACAGGCCAGCGATCGATGCAGCGTTCTGCAATGCCGAACGGGTCACCTTCACTGGGTCATTCACGCCAGCTTCCAGCAGGTCAACGTACTCACCAGTAGCAGCGTTCAGGCCGTGGCCAGCGGCCAGACCCTTGACCTTGTCGGCAACAACGCCTGGCTCCAAGCCAGCGTTCAGTGCGATCTGCTTCAGTGGTGCTTCGATACCAACACGAACGATGTTCGCACCGGTTGCCTCGTCGCCATCCAGCTCAAGCTTGGCGAATGCTGCAGCGCCAGCCTGGATCAGTGCAACGCCACCACCGGCGACGATGCCTTCTTCAACGGCAGCCTTAGCGTTACGCACGGCGTCTTCGATGCGGTGTTTGCGTTCCTTGAGCTCCACCTCGGTAGCAGCGCCGGCCTTGAGCACAGCGACACCACCGGAGAGCTTTGCGTGGCGCTCCTGCAGTTTCTCGCGGTCGTAGTCCGAATCGGTGTTCTTGATTTCGGCTGCGATCTGAGCCTTGCGACCTTCGATAGCGTCGGCTTCGCCGCCGCCTTCAACGATGGTGGTCTCGTCCTTGGTGATAACGACCTTGCGGGCGGTACCCAGAACTTCGAGGCCTACGTTGTCCAGGGACAGGCCGATTTCCTCGGAAACAACCTGACCACCGGTCAGGATAGCGATGTCGGTCAGCATAGCCTTGCGACGGTCGCCGAAGCCTGGAGCCTTGACGGCAACGGACTTGAACAGGCCACGGATCTTGTTCAGGATCAGGGTAGCCAGGGCTTCGCCCTCAACGTCTTCGGCGATGATCAGCAGCGACTTGTTCGACTGCATGACCTTCTCCAGCAGGGTCACCATGTCCTTGACCGAGGAGATCTTGGAGTTCACGATGAGGATGTATGGATCCTCCAGAACGGTTTCCTGGCGCTCGGTGTCGGTGACGAAGTAAGCGGAGATGTAGCCCTTGTCGAAGCGCATACCCTCAGCCAGCTCCAGCTCAAGGCCGAAGGTGTTGGACTCTTCAACGGTGATAACGCCCTGCTCGCCGACCTTGTCGAGAGCTTCAGCGATCAGGCCACCAATTTCCTTGTCGCCTGCGGAGATCGAAGCGGTAGCAGCAATCTGCTCCTTGGATTCGATCTTCTTAGCAGCGTCGAACAGTTCTGCGGTGACGGCTTCTACAGCCTTGTCGATACCGCGGCGCAGTGCGATTGGGTCGGCGCCTGCAGCAACGTTGCGCAGACCTTCCTTGACCAGTGCCTGTGCGAGCACGGTTGCGGTGGTGGTACCGTCACCGGCCACGTCGTCAGTCTTCTTAGCAACTTCCTTGACCAGCTCTGCGCCGATCTTCTCGTAAGGATCTTCGAGATCGATTTCCTTAGCGATGGATACACCGTCGTTGGTGATAGTAGGAGCGCCCCACTTCTTCTCCAGAACGACGTTGCGGCCGCGTGGGCCTAGGGTCACCTTTACCGCGTCAGCGAGGGTGTTCAGTCCGCGCTCGAGTCCGCGGCGTGCTTCCTCGTCAAATGCAATCATCTTGGCCATAGTGGCTTACGGTCCTTTCGGGACGATTTTGCGAAAATGCAACCGACAGACAGCGCCCGCGACGGACGAGTGCTCCGGTGCGGCATCGGGCCAGCAACCGTTTCAGCTCTCGCTATCTGAGGTATTTTCCACGCTCCATCCGCCAGCGAGCTGTCCGGGACCATTTTGTTCCCTAGGGAACGCAAAGGCCGACCGGCGTTAGCAGTCGCTGCGTAAGAGTGCTAATACAAATATTGGCACTCTCGCATGGCGAGTGCAAGCCGATCGGCTCAGAGCGAAGCGAATTATGAACGAATTATTCGTTCAGGCCCAGCGGGTCATCGGTGCCCAACACCACGGTGACTCGGTTGGGGATGTTACTGGTCTGCAGAACTTCTTCGATATTAAGGACCTCAGCTGCCTTTTCCGCGGTCACGCGGTAGGCCTCCGAGGTGTAGTACACGGCGGAAACGCCCGCTGGCTTAGTCCAGTTATCGGCAACAATGTTGGTGAATCCAGCTTCGGTCATCGCTTCTTCACCAGCACTAGCGACTCCGGCAACACTGGCACCGTTGTAAACACCGATCTTCTGACCAAAGAGAACCTCGGCGTCATCAATCGTGCTTGACGGGGATGCTGACTCACTCGGTGATGCTTCCAGCGAGCTTTCTACCGATTCACTCGGCGATGCTTCTTGGGACTGAGTACTCTCATTAGTGCTCGATCCTGCGAGGCTTTCTTTAAGCTGGGGACCAAAGATGAAGGATGCTGCACCGATGACCAGCACGATCACGGCGGTCAGCACTACCCACAGCAGTTTGCCGCCGGTCGACTTTGAGGCCGCGGACTGCGCCCATCCGTGCGCGTGGTGTGAACCCACACGGGTGTTGAACTCCGGTACGCGATCAAATTCGTCACGCGGGTAGTTGGTCATTCTTGTCCTTGCTCGAGGTCTGACTGGTCACGGCAGGCTGGGTTATCGTCCCGAGCCGACCTTACCGCCCACACGACGTTTTGTTGAACGTGTTCTGCGCAGTCGCTTAACCAGCATCGGGTCGTAGGCCATGGCCGCATCCGTCTCAATCAGTTGGTTCAGCAACTGATAATAGTTGGTTGGCGACATAGAGAACTGCTTACTGATCGCTTGTTCCTTGGCTCCGGCATACTTCCACCACAATTTTTCTAAGCTCAGGATCTGTTGTGAACGTTCGTCAAGTTCCGAATCTGGGTTCATCACAAAATCAACCAATAACTCGTTCTCAGCCATCCGTTCTCACCTCAGTCCTAGGCTCAGTTCTTGCGCATTTGGGTCATGCAGGTACTCCACCGTTGGTAGACATACCATCGATATTCTAACCAATACGTTTAGCTATCGTCGTGTGGTCGGGCACAGGCACGCCAAAAAACGGCACAATTGCTTCTATGGATGAAATGCAAGACGCCTTGTTTGATGCTCCGCCACCACCTGTTGCTCCCATATATGAGCCAACGGACTTTCCATTTTTCCACGGTGCGCAATCCATGGCCGACCACGGTTTTATCGCACAGGATTGGGTTCCGGCACTGGTAAGGCAAGATCAAAATCTTCGTCATCTTGCCCTCAAACTTGCCGAGCGCTCTTCCCTGGGTGAAGTTCTACTTCCCGAGCCTAAGGTGATGTTCCGCGCACTTACCTTGCCTTTAGCTAAGGTCAAGGTCCTGATCATTGGTCAAGACCCTTATCCGACACCTGGACATCCCAATGGGTTGGCTTTCGCGGCCAATCCTCAGGTCCGACCGCTGCCACGTTCACTGAGGAACATCTACAAAGAGCTCGAAACCGATCTGGGCGTTGTACCGGCGGCACATCCCGACCTGAGCCTGTGGCAAGAACGTGGGGTGCTATTGCTGAACCAGGCTCTCTCCGTAACTGCAGGCCAAGCCGGCTCTCATCAAAAACTTGGATGGGAAGCGATACTTGAACCTGTCCTGGAGGCAATAAACTTACGCGAAGTTCCTCCCATTGCCATTCTGTGGGGAAAGCACGCCCAGAAGTTCTCCCCCGCGCTCAATAATCTGCCCCAGTTGTGCAGCGCCCATCCATCACCGCTGTCAGCTTCGCGTGGATTCTTCGGTTCAAGACCCTTTTCCGAAACCAATCGGCTCCTGTCCGTCAGTGGACAGGAGCCGATTGAATGGTCGTTAACGTTGGCCTAGCGGCGACGAATGCGACGCCGTTCTCGTCGTGCGTTGGAGGTCAGCGGGCGGCACAGCGTTTCGCCGAAGACAACACCGCCAGCGATGGAGAGCATAATCGCCATCGCGTTAAACATCTCAACAAGGCCGGTGGACATATCATCAACGTTGATAACGATGCCGTACATGGCGCGGAAGATCATCAAACCTGGAAGCAAGAACATCACTGCTGGTGCTGCCAAAACTAACTGCGGTGAACGCAGTTTGTCCGCGGCAAAGCGAGCGGCAAAGCCGATGATGGTGGCAACGAGCGCGGGCAAGGCTCGTTCTCCGAGACCCAAGTTTTGCGCCAGCAACATGATCAGGTATCCACCCACGGCAATGCCGGCGGTGGGTAGCAACAGGCGAACTGAACTCTGCTCGCTTACCGCCCCGGCGATGATAGCAACAGCAACCAAAACTACCAACAACCATGCTGGATACTGCGTGGTCACGATCTGATGCACATCAACTTCTTCACCGCCGAGCACATCAGAGATGACCAACGCGGCGGCAATTCCGCTCAAAATCGCACCATAGATCAGGCTCGCAGAAAACAATCGTCCCACCGCAGTCACCGGGAACCCGTTGATCGCATCTTGCAGGGCCGAGACGAACCGGCCTGAAGGAAGCAGGAGCAAGATACCACCAGAAACCACGAGCGCCGGATCCAACGGAGCATGAAATTGATGCCCCAGCAGCGCAATCCCGGTAATCACCAGCGTCGAGGCAGCAATGGTGAAGAATTCAGGCACCCGCCACCGCGAACCATAGCGACCAATCTGCGTCACCAGGCTCGATGAGAACATGGCCACCAGTGCTCCGGCCCAAGAACCGCCAATAAAGAGAACGAAGGCAGCTGCGAACAGGGCTCGTCCACTAGCGACAACCCAGCGCGGGAAAGGCTTTGGACGGCGCGTAATTTCCTTCAAACGCTTCGCCGAAGCTGAGCGCGAGACTCCACCGGCGATGATGTCCGACACCAGTTCGTGTACGAGTACAAGCCCCGCGTAGTTGGAGGTATAGGAACGCACCACACGCAATACCGAGTAGCTTTCGGCATCAGGTGGGCTGTAGTTCAAATGCAGCGACTGGTTGGTGATGTCCACGTCGAGGTGACTTAGGCCAAGGGCGGCGGTCACGGCAATAATGCTGGTTTCTACTTCCAACGCACCGGCGCCATAACGGATCAAGGTCTCGCCTAGGTCCAAGGCGAATTCCATGGTGCGCCGCGATGACGCGTCCTGTTGATCGTTGACCTTGGGATTGGCGTACGGGGTACCTTGCAGTCGCTCAACAATGTTCAAGGCCTGCGTGGGTGGTGTGTCCGAGATCCACATTTTTGCCAGCAGTGAACGTGCCACTGGGTTGGCACGGGTTGGCATCAGGGTGATGCCGTCGTCGGTGGTGTGGACCTGGCCGGTGCGCCACTCAATATCGGAGGCATCGGCCGCCGCGACGTTGGCACTGACCGCGGTGTTTAGCGGAAGTTCAGATGCCATCGGTGGCTCTTCAACCGGGTCTTCCGGGTGGAAGCCCATGTTGATTTCACTAGTAGAAATGCGCGGCAGTACGCCTGCGGATGGCGCCGGGTCTTCGCCGATCTGCGGTGACTTTGCACCGTGTTCTTCCTCAGATCGATGCGCCACTAATCTTGCCCCCTCAACCAATGTTTTCCCATGCAATTCACGATACAACCCATGGGTTAGAAGATGGTGTGAACGGGCGTAAATCACGTGGTAGCGCCGAACACATTTTGCAGGCTTTAGGCCCCACGGAATATTGGCGGGCAGTTGGTGGTTCCAAGGAAGAGAACTTAGATGCCTTTGCATACAAATTGGAGATCTTCAATGAGCAACATTCCTCTTCTACCCCAGATCGGCGCCGAAACTTTTGGCGACATCAGCCAGGACGCCGAAGGCAACCTACTCACCCATGCGCAGGTGATTCGCAATGTCATCGCCGAGGGCCAGGCTGCCGAAGCAGCGAATCTGGATTTCTTTGGTGTCGGCGAACATCACCGCGACGATTACGCCGTCTCCGCACCAGAAATGATCTTGGCTGCACTGGCAAGCACCACGCAACGAATCAAACTCGGTACCGCGGTCACTGTACTCTCCAGTGATGACCCGGTTCGGCTTTATCAGCGCTTCGCAACCTTAGATGCCATCTCACAAGGCCGCGCCGAAATCGTTGCCGGACGCGGATCCTTTGTTGAATCATTCCCACTGTTCGGATTCGAACTTGATGACTACGAAGAACTCTTTGATCAGAAACTGGACCTGCTGGCGAAACTACGTCACGGAGAACCGGTGATCTGGCACGGCAACCATCGCGCCGCCTTACGCAACCAACAGGTCTACCCACTATTAGAAGATCAGCCGCTGACCACGTGGGTGGGCGTGGGCGGTAGCCCGCAATCTGTCGTTCGCGCAGCCCGTCACGGTCTGCCTCTCTTCCTAGCGATCATCGGCGGCCAGCCTTCAGGCTTTGAAGGGCTGGTGTCTTTATACCACCGCGCACTCAAGGAATTCGGCCACGAACAGCAGCCTGTTGCCGCGCACTTCCACGGCTTGGTCGCAGACAGCGACGAAGAAGCGCTAGAAACTCTCTGGCCCCACTACCAACGAACCATGAACCGCCTGGGCGCCGAACGTGGTTGGCCACCAGCAAGCAAAATGCGTTTGCAGGCAGCGATGGGACCGGAAGGAGCGATGATGGCCGGAAGCCCGCAGACCGTGGCCGCTAAGCTCGTCGCAGTCACCCAGAAGTTGGGACTCTCACGAGCCGACATCAAGTACTCCGCCGGAACCTTGCCCCATGAGGCCATGATGCACTCCATCAAGCTACTTGGAGAAGAAGTGAAACCTCGGGTCCATCAGTTGCTGACGGCCCAAAAGTAGCCTCGGCACAACAGCAGAATTTTAACGCAAAAATGCCACCAGCAATGGTGGCATTTTTTGTGGATCTTACTGGACTCGAACCAGCGACCTTTCGCGTGTGAGGCGAACGCTCTAACCAACTGAGCTAAAGATCCAAACTTCGGCTTTGACCACAGGGTCAAGCACCTAAATGATCTTAGCCGTTGATACCTCTTGCACCAAATCGGTCAGCCGCTCCTCGTGGCAAAACATCGACTGAGCGACGCGCTTAAACCAGCATTCACGGCAACCTCTCAGCAACAGTATTTACCACATGATTAGCCCTGAAAAAACGCGCCAAATAGTTTATCTTTGATTCACCCAAAAGTACCTGTTTCCACTTGTCAAAACGGGACTTCAGACTCCATAATTTTTCTAGCTCATCGAGCTCTAACTGGACCCTACAAGGAAGTTGCCGGAAGCCACCGGCATCGGTCCCCTCAAGGCCAACGAAACCGCACCGCGGGTCACAACCCGTGGCGCAAAGCCTCATTTTTCGTTCGTTCTTTTTTCTCTAGGACCGTACCCAGTGTTTGAAAATCTCAACTTTTCTTTGTCATCCCTCTGCGTTCTACCAGAGCAGCGCGAAGAATTGGCACAGCTTTACCCAGTCATCGACCAGCGTTGGCACCAGAAACTGGACCGCCTGAGCCTGCTGGTCACGGTCCGTGATCGTGGCACGCTGGTGGCTGCTGGTTTGGTTCACGATTCGATCGTGGCACCTACCGATTCCATGAACGCAGTGGAGCTCGGTTCCATGGCCGTGCGTCCTGAATACCGCCGGCTAGGAATCCGCCAGCACGTAACCTCCCTGCGCCTGGAGCATGCGGTGCGCTCGGGCAAAACACCGATCATTGTCATTGACGCACAAAACCCCGCCTCGTGGGCCTTCTACGAACGGTCCGACTTGTGGGAACGCGAGCGGAGCTTTGAACGTGATGGACAGCTGAAGTTCATTTACCGTGCCACTCAGGCAGCAAAAGATTGGGTGGCGAACTTGCCACAGGCCGCCCAAGACTGCGTGGAAATCATCACCCCGGTCACCGCAGCTCCTACCCCTGCTTTCGAGCTGGCCCCAACTTTGCAACCATCACTGGCTGTTACCCTGCCTTTCGACGATCAGGCAACGGCGATCCCGGTGATCTAATCCCTAGAAGAGAGAGTCTTGCTGCTCGTCCACCCATTCGTGGCCGGGCAGCGGGGCCACTTCACCGGCTCGGCGAGCGCGAGCTGCTTCATGCAGGTCGATCGGCGTGACCTTGAGAACCGTGTCAACCATCGCATTCAGGAACTGTGCGGTGGCAATATCTTCGGGTACTGGCGGGTGCACACAACGCACTTGCGGGTCATCCGAGTCATCATCCCAGTCAACCAGCAGCAGCCCGGTCGCGGTATATCCAAAGCCATCACCAAAATCTCGTAGCTTGCGGATCATATCCACGGTACGGCGGAAGGCAGCCGGCTCAGATTCAAGGATGGTGGCCCGTTGCACGAAGAAGAACCCGACCGCTGCCAGCGGATAGCGCGCCCGAAGATTCGCTGCGTCGCCATAGGCCTCTTCATAACGGTTGGCCAGGTTCTTGCCGAAGGATGAGGTCATGGCCTTGGTGCTCAGCAATAATTCTGGACCCGTTGACCAATGGGTCATCACCACATCGGTCTGTTTCATATAGGCCCGACCTAAGATCCTGGCATCGGTGCTCCCGGCTTTGCCGGACATGATTGATTCATGGACCTCGTCGGCGAGGCGTTCTGGCAGTCTGCGTAAGAGGTCCAAGATATCGCTGGAAAGCACCCTTGGGGCCTCCGGTCGTGGCCAAACCAAGTCAGCATCAAAACCGGCACGACGCAATTCATGGGCTAACCAGGCGTCGACGCCCTGGGCAAAGCGTCCGGAGCGGGTAACCGCCTTGTTGCGCACCGGGATGCTCAGCAGTTGCTCCAAGACCTGATAGGACGGGTTGAATTCCTCGGTGACCGCACCGTTATTGAGCCACGGGGAGTCTTTGGCCGCCGATATCAAAGTGGTATCAAACTCCGCAAATGCCAGGGTCTTCTCAACCACAGGATTAGCCACGTTTATCCCTTCACCGCTTTACTTCTCGCCGCTCGTCGTTCCAGCATGTTCGTCCGTGCTGCCCGGATGGTCGCTACCGCGGCCTTATCCAATGAGAGCATTTGTTCTAGGACGATCTCATCGACCATTTCGGTCGCCTCTTGTTTTGCCCCGGCAACCAATAGTTCGCGTACCTCAGACTTGATGGCGCGCAGTGACCCTGCATAGTGCTGCACCATGGCGATGGACGGTACCGGAAGCGCATCGGCTTCGCGGGGTTCAACCTTCAAGATTCCCCCACCATAGGAACGCCCGACCATCTCGGCACCCAACATGGTCAAAGTATTCAAGGACGCCAATGGCAGCAGTTCCCTGCCCAATTCACGCACATCCGCACCCAGGTACACACCGTGAATGGAGTTGATATGGTGTACCCCCGCCTCATTAGAGGTCAGCCGTGGGGTATCAGCATTCATATAGGTCATGAACAGATCCGGCACCGACAATATCGGGACTCGCCACCACGGCGAGCGCACCCGACACTTATAGGCTTGGTCCACATTAGCCAATTCGCCGCTGGCCACCAGATGCTCTCCTGCCGGGCTTGGTGCACCGGCCGGCCTGAACAGGTAGGTTGCTGCACCTTGATCGCGCAGGTGCTCCCACCCGCGCGAATCAAGTTCCAGCCCACGCAGGTGTCGAGAGCCCGGAGGTGAAATACGAATGACTTCCGTTTCCTCCAGCCTCAGCTGCTGGACCTTGTCGGCGTTGAGCGTGAACCACTTGTTATTTCCGGTGACCGCACCCAGTGAGGTTTCGCCCCAAGATTTGAGCGTCGCGAACTGGCCCTGCGCCGTGGCTGAAGCCAGGATCCCTTGGGCTTCCAGTCCGACCAGCGAGCCGGTCCAACGATCCGTGGCGCGTTGTGGGACGTGGCGGGTGCCCGATCCCAGCTGTGCGAGGTCGTGGGCATTGCGGAACTGATGCAATCTGAAATGGTCGCTCGGGCCCTGGCCATAGCCCTCGGCCAGCAATAACACGACTTCTTCCTGAGCATCGGCAAACAGGCGCTCTTCAAAGACTGCCAGATGAACCGTGGCAAAGCGTTCGAGCAGCATGGCTCGCACCACCCCGGCGTAGTTAACGAACATCAGCTCGGCAGGCAGCACCAAAGCCATCCGGCCACCGGTGGCTAGGAAGCTGGTGGCATGAACCACGAAGGCGGCCCAAATGCTGGCTAGTTCGTTCAGTTCCACCCCGGCATTTTTTGCCGCCAGGCGCGAACGTTGACGGTCAGCCCCGCGGTGAAGTTGATAACGCACATAGGGAGGGTTACCGATCACCACATCCATGTCGGCGTTGCCGATGATATCGAAAAAGTTGGCCTGGTTTATCTGCGCGTTGATTCCTTGGCTGCTCAAGCGCTCGTGGGCCTGAGCTACCGTGGGTGCATGCAATTCATAGCCATGTAATTGCACCTGCCCTTGGCGCTCCCCAAGTTCACGATGCACTGCTTCAAGAAATTGAGCATCACCACAGGAGGGCTCCAAAACCCTAGCCGGCTGGCCTTCTAGGGCCCACTGCGCCATGAAGGTTGCTACCGGTTCCGGGGTGAAATAGGCGCCCCGCGCATGGCGGGCACTGGCCTGCTCTTTTTGTTCTTTACTCAACACGCATCGATCTTTCCATGGCGGCCAGACAGTTTGGCTGGACGCAAATGACCGAGCCTGGGCGGCAACTTATCCATTGTACTCGGCTCGCCGCTAGAACTTTGGGTCCCTAGTGGGCGGGTTTAGCTTGGCCCTTGTGACGTAGCTTCTGGATCCCCACCACAATCACCGTAATGATCGCGCCCATGATAAATCCTGCGACACAGGAGAAAGCGGTATTCACGCACCAGCCCAGAACTGCGCCGGCTGAACCGGTGGCGTGTGCTACCAGCTCTTCGACGTGGTGCACAAAACCGTACGGCGCGTGCCAGCCCAGCTCATCCATGCCCACCAGCAATAGGTGTCCACCGACCCACAGCATGGCCACAACACCAACCTTGCTGAGTACCGACATCACGATCGGCATGGCTTTGACCAGGCCTCGCCCAATTTTCTGCGAGAGCTTGCGTGGTTTGGTGGCCATGTGCAGGCCAATATCGTCCATTTTCACGATCAGCGCCACCGCGCCGTAGACCACCACGGTCATCAGTAGGGCCACAACAATGAGGATCAGGGCGCGGGTAATGAACGGTTCGTGCGCAACCTCGTTGAGCGAGATCACCAAGATTTCTGCTGAGAGCACCAGGTCGGTGCGTACCGCAGAGTTGATGATGGACTTTTCATCACGCTCTTTGCCTTCTTCCCCGGATCCGTGGTGCTTGATCCAGCCAAGGGCTTCGAGCAGTTTTTCCGCGCCCTCAAAAACCAGGTACGCGCCACCGAGCATCAGGATCGGGGTCAACGCCCACGGGGCAAAGTAAGAGAGTAGTAGGGCGATGGGGAGGATGAAGATCAACTTATTGCGGATGGACCCCAACGCAATTTTCCAAATGATCGGAAGCTCACGCTTAGGCGAGATCCCCTCAACGTACTGTGGCGTGACCGCAGCATCGTCAACCACCACGCCCATCGCTTTAGTACTCGCTTTAGCCGCACCCATGGCGACATCGTCCAGGGAAGCAGCAGTGACTTTCACCAGGGCGGCTACGTCGTCCAAAAGTGCTACAAGGCCTCCGGCCATGGTCAGCTCCTCAAATTGGTGATGAACGCCGGGCCTTTTCTGCCTCTGGCTCAAAGATGATGGTGTCCTAAGAAATTCTACCGGGGTCATCTTTATCCCGTTCGAAAGGCACGACTTCTGCGCCGTGATGGTGAGGGCAAAACTCAAGGCCCTATCCTCTGAACAGATCTCTGCAAGTGTGGCCGGGCATGAAAAAATCCCCGGAATCACGCGGGTAAATACGTGTTCTCCGAGGATTTAGTGGAGCCCCCTACCGGATTCGAACCGGTGACCTTCAGTTTACAAGACAGACGCTCTGGCCAGCTGAGCTAAGGGGGCGTACCGAATAAGAATATCGGAAAACCCCACTAGTCTGCGAATCGACAGAGCACAGCGGGAAATACAAAGGGGAAGAAAACCACGGATGGCTTTCTTCCCCTTTATCTTGGTGCGAGATCAATATGGAATACTACCTGATCGCCCCAAGTTGTCCAGAGCTACTTCTGGAATTACTTATTAGCCTTGATCGCTTCTTCAACCTTGGTTGGGAAGTCATCGGTGCCCAGAGCAAGTTCCTTGCCCTGGATGAAGATTGAAGGGGTTCCCTTCACTCCGTCGTACTGGCCGGCAGTGGTCGCGTACTGAACGAATGGGCGGAACTTATCGCTGGTGATGCAGTCCTTCACCGATGCGTCAGCACCGTTGTCGATGGCCATCTGCGCAAGTTCAGCATTCTTCATTTCGCCCTCTGGGTAGTGACCCCACAGCGCCTTCACGAACTTCATGTACGCGGTTGGGCTGACGTCGGCCACGCAAGCCAGGGCGTTAGCGCCTCGCGATGAGTAGTTAGTTGCCGAACCACCATCAAGGTAGCCAACGTTGCGGTATTCAACGGTCACGTCGCCGCTGGCCAGCCAATTATCGATCTGATCGCCGTAGGTGGCTTCGAAGTCTGCACAGTGCACACAGTTAGCATCCACGTACATCGTGATGTTGATCGGGTCGCCCTTCTTGGCAACGATCAGATCACGTGGCTTAGCAGCATCCAACTGTTCGGTTGGAGCGGTCAGGCTCGTTACATCCACACTGTCAACGGTTTTCGTCCCGACCGAGTCAGAAGAAGTCACCAGAATGCCACCGGCGGCAGTTGCGCCCTGAGGAGTGGCACCAGTGTCTGAGATCTTCGTTGCGTTATTGCGAACGATCAGGGTCACGACCAGTGCAATAACAACTACGACAGCGACGAGAACGCCGATTTTCACCATCAGTGACTTACGTTTCTGAGCGGCTTCTTGACTTGCCCGAAGCTGAGCAGCCTTTTCGCGGGCGCTCGCGTTGCGCTGCGCCTTCGTTGGGCGCGGGTTATTCGTAGACATAAATTTGGGGGTTCCTCAGTCAGCGGAGAACGGTCATCTGACTCCAGCTTAGCCAATTCTTCGCGCAAATATCCCTGAATACCCCAGATTCACCTCGCTTCACAGGAGCCACATATCTTGCGCATACAGCGCCCAAAGGGCACTGACAGCATCTAGTTGAGCATTCAACCAAATTATCAGGCGAAGGGGCATTGCAACCTCGACCTGAACCTCGGAAGCAAGACCTAGAGTGCAATGCCTCACAATGAAAGATGAAAAATTCAGTATGATTTCAATAAGAGAGACCTGACGCTTCGACAACTGGCCCAATGAGCCAGCCAAAATCAAATACCAAGCCATTCACTCAGAACCGACGATTCCGCACCCCGCCGGTGCATAGCTTGATCAAACCAGGAGGTTTAAAGTGGGTACCCCAGAACCAAGTCAAGACACCGAACAGTCCTACGATTTTGTGGTCGTAGCAAACAGACTGCCTGTCGACCGGATTACGAACCCTGACGGCTCCCAAGGCTTTAGGCGTTCCCCCGGAGGCCTGGTGACCGCGCTCGCTCCGATCATGGCAGCATCAGAAGGTGCATGGGTTGGCTGGCACGGAGGCATCGACGAGGAGCTAGAAAGCTTCGATAAAGACGACATCCATTTGGTGCCAGTCCCACTGAATGAAACCGATCTGGAGTTGTACTACGAAGGTTTCTCAAACTCCACGCTATGGCCCTTGTATCACGATGTGATCGTGCCACCGGAGTATCACCGTGCATGGTGGGACCGCTACAAAAAGATCAACCAACGCTTTGCCGATGCAGTCCTAAAAATTGCAGCCCCCAATGCCACCGTATGGGTTCACGATTATCAATTACAGCTCGTGCCACAGATGATCCGTTTGGCACGCCCCGATCTGAAAATTGGCTTCTTCCTGCACATCCCCTTCCCTGCAGCTAGTCTCTTCTCTCAACTGCCGTGGCGTACACAAATCCTGCAAGGCCTCGCTGGTGCCGATCTTGTCGGTTTCCAACGAGAAACCGACGCGTCCAACTTCCTACGCTGCCTACGCCGTTTTACGGATTACTCCACCAAGGGCGATGTAGCTACTCCCTCGGCTGAGAACCAGATGCAGAACCTCTGCCGAGCCAAAGCCCATCCGATCTCGATCGACACCGAGCAGATCGCTAAGCTATCGCGTGACCCGCAAATCATTGCCCGGGCGGCACAGATCCGCAATGAACTGGGCAACCCTAAGACGGTGATCCTAGGGGTGGATCGCCTGGACTACACCAAGGGCATCCGTCACCGACTCAAGGCCTACGGAGAATTACTCGACGACGGGCAATTGCAAGCAGGAGACGTCTGCCTGATTCAGGTAGCAAGCCCAAGCCGTGAAAACGTCGACACCTACATGGAACTGCGTGACCAAGTGGAACTGATGGTCGGACAAATTACCGGCCAGCATGACACTCTGAGTCATACCACGTTGCGCTACCTGCACCAGTCCTATCCGTTGCGCGAAATGATCGCACTATATCTGGCAGCCGATGTCTTGTTGGTAACAGCCCTGCGTGATGGCATGAATTTGGTCGCCAAAGAATACGTTGCCGCCCACCAAGATGGACGTGGTGTGCTGGTGCTTTCCGAATACACCGGCGCCGCCGATCAACTCACCCAGGCCGTACTGGTCAACCCGCATGATATCGATGGAATGAAAGACAAGATCATTCAGGCCGTCAATATGGGCGAGCCCGATCAGGAAAAACGCATGCGGCGGATGAACCGACATTTGAAAGTTAATACGGTCGCCCGTTGGTCGGATGTTTTCCTCACGGAACTCGCCGAGATCAGCGCCGTGTCCTCAGCAGAAGCCACCATTCGCTAGGCCCTCCTTCCCACCCACACACAAAGGGATTACGACCTTGTCTGAGCTTGACCCACAATTACAAGAGGCCCTGAGCAGCTTTGCGGCTCAACAGAATATTCTTGTCGCTTTGGACTTTGATGGGACGATGTCCCCTCTGGTAGATCGCCCCGAAGATGCCCGGCCACTTCCGGAATCGGCTGAGCTTCTCGAAAGCTTAGGAGAGCTACCTGGCGTTTTTACCGCACTGATTTCCGGGCGCAATCTAGCTTCACTGGCCCAGGTTTATCCGCATGCTATGCCTGAATTCTGTATCGGTTCCCACGGCGCCGAACGAAAAGTTCCTCAGGCTTACCAAGAACAATGGGCCGATAAACCATTGAACGATGAACAACGGGACTCCCTGGAGCGGATCACCCAGGAACTAACCAAGGTGGCTGACTCCTACGAAAATGTTTCCTTGGAGTACAAGCCATCTGCAACAGTGCTCCACGTACGCCAGGCAGCGCCGCAAGAAGCAGACGCTGCTCTGAGCGAAGCCAAGAACTCTCTGTCGGACCTTGCTGGGGCCAAACTTCTTGAAGGCAAGTCAGTTCTTGAAGCCTCCGTGCATCACGGCGACAAGGGCGAAAGCCTCACCTGGCTTCGGAATTTGCTGCACGTTGATGCGGTACTTTTTGTAGGCGACGACGTCACCGATGAAAACGGGTTTAAGGTCTTGAAGCCCGTGGATCTTGGAGTGAAAGTAGGTAGCGGGCCGACTGCGGCGAGTCATTATATCGCTTCTCCGCAAGACTTGCCAGCGCTTTTGCAAAATCTGATTTCCATGCGAGACTAAAGTGTCCTATTTCACTTTCACTATGGATCGTCGGGCACGTACCTGCCCGTGAAAGGATTGTCGTCATGGCAACTGTGACCTTTGATAAGGCTACCCGCATCTATCCAGGCGCTCTTGTGCCCTCAGTGGATGCAATTGATCTGGAAATTCAAGACGGAGAATTCCTCGTACTTGTTGGGCCCTCCGGTTGTGGCAAGTCCACGACCTTGCGCATGCTCGCAGGTTTGGAAGAAGTCAACTCCGGCCGAATCCTCATTGGCGATAAGGACGTTACCAACGTTCCGCCTAAGGACCGCGACATCGCGATGGTCTTCCAGAATTACGCTCTGTACCCACACATGACCGTGGCCGAGAATATGGGCTTTGCATTGAAGATCGCCGGCGTAGACAAGGAAGAACGAAACCGTCGCGTCCAGGAAGCCGCCAAGCTGCTTGATCTGGAACAGTATCTGAACCGTAAGCCAAAGGCGCTTTCCGGTGGTCAGCGTCAGCGTGTGGCGATGGGCCGTGCAATTGTGCGTTCGCCTCAGGTCTTCCTGATGGATGAGCCGCTGTCCAATCTGGACGCGAAGCTACGTGTACAGACCCGTACTCAGATCGCTTCCTTGACCCGACGCCTCGGCGTCACCACTGTCTACGTGACGCACGACCAGGTTGAAGCATTGACCATGGGTGATCGAGTTGCAGTACTCAAGGATGGCGAGTTGCAGCAAGTTGGCACTCCGCGTGAACTCTATGACCGCCCACGCAATGTCTTTGTTGCTGGTTTCATCGGCTCCCCCGCCATGAACTTGGTCAAGTTGCAATCGTCTAATGAACAGGTGGCCTTTGGGTCTACTCTGATTCAGGCCCCAGGTTCACAGGGTGGCACAACGCTAGGATTCCGCCCTGAGGACATCGACATTGTGGGTGCTGGCGAAGGCGTAGAGATCATCGTTGACGTTGTCGAAGAGCTGGGTGCGGACGCCTACATCTACGGCTCTGCTCAGCTCGGTGGAGAAACGCAGGCCATTGTGGTTCGCGTTGATGGCCGTACGCCACCGGCACGGGGCCAGAAACTAAACATTGCGCCGCATCTGCAGCACGTTCACCTGTTTGATACAGAAAGCGGTTTGCGCCTCAACGACGCGTAAAGCCCGTGAAGCTCGGAGACCAAGAAGCGATTCTCGGTCTCCGAGCTTTTTGCTTTAGCAGCAGTTAAACATCGAAGGCCCTGAACTCTCGTTCAGGGCCTTCGGCAAATTATGCCCGGCGATGACCTACTCTCCCACACCCTCCCGAGTGCAGTACCATCGGCGCTGTGGGTCTTAGCTTCCGGGTTCGGTATGGGACCGGGCGTTTCCCCCACGCTATGATCGCCGTAACTCTATACCTCATGGCTAACCATGGGAAAACTACGGTGTCATTCGCAATTGCGACAACTCAATAAGTCTATCAGTCCCGACGGATACGTGCCAATCCAGGATGCCGGACTAAAGGGTGTCCTTCGCCATATTTGAAGATAAGCAGTCGCCGAATAACTGAAGTCCAAAGGCAAATTGAGGACTGCCTCGGAGTACCCCGGCGCAGGCGCTGAAGCGCGTCCTGCCGTGCATGGATCAAGTGTTGGCCTGCTGAGCTCTCCATACGCCATACATCGCCTTCTGGAAGCCTATGAGGCAAGGGAAGCACTGAACCATGTGACTGAGCCGAGGTCGAAGCAGTCAGAGGCGTCATTAGCTAGATGTGCGCCCTCTCCCCGTACAGCCAGCCTCATAGGATTTTACTTGGCAGTCCTAGGCAAGGTGCCGGCCAGCGCTTCCAAAAACTTCCATCAAGAGATCACGAACGAATCGAACTAACAAGTCACGACGAAGCGTATGAAATTTAGGCGCAGCCCAACGCCGTTAGCTTTTGTGGTTAAGCAGGTGAGGCCCTGAACACTCATAGTGTCCAGGGCCTCAAACCATATTCAGGTTAAGTCCGGCGGTGACCTACTCTCCCACACCCTCACGAGTGCAGTACCATCGGCGCAATGGGCCTTAGCTTCCGGGTTCGGTATGGGACCGGGCGTTTCCCCCACGCTATGACCGCCGTAACAATCACGAAGCACACAAACCATCCTGGTCATGTTCTTCCGGTGTCATGTCATCTGTGCAAAACAAACACACTTGCTTGCTTTGTTTTATGGCTCGAGGTTGTTGTCTCGTAACCGCATAGTGAACGCGAACAGCATACTAAATTTTGC
>NZ_FMAT01000004.1 GCF_900094805.1 Arthrobacter sp. NIO-1057
TACTAGCAAAATTTAGTATGCTGTTCGCGTTCACTATGCGGTTACGAGACAACAACCTCGAGCCATAAAACAAAGCAAGCAAGTGTGTTTGTTTTGCACAGATGACATGACACCGGAAGAACATGACCAGGATGGTTTGTGTGCTTCGTGATTGTTACGGCGGTCATAGCGTGGGGGAAACGCCCGGTCCCATACCGAACCCGGAAGCTAAGGCCCATTGCGCCGATGGTACTGCACTCGTGAGGGTGTGGGAGAGTAGGTCACCGCCGGACTTAACCTGAATATGGTTTGAGGCCCTGGACACTATGAGTGTTCAGGGCCTCACCTGTTTAACCACAAAAGCTGCTGGAGACTATCTGGCATCTCTTGACGCTCTGCTCGAGGCAGTTTTAGAGTCAACGCATCTATTTGCCGTTGCTCGAGGATGACTCGTCGATGAGTCATTTAACCTTCGCCATCAATGTCACCCTGGATGGATGTATTGATCATCGGGTGGGCATCGCTGACGATGAGACCCACGAGTACTTTACTGACCTAATGGATCAACACGGCGCGATGCTGTGGGGCCGTACAACGTACGAAATGATGGAAGAATACTGGCCGCTGGTGGCCAGCGGAGAAATTGAAGCCCCACCGGCAATGCGCCAGTGGGCGATGAAGCTTGAAGACAAACCTAAATATGTGGTCTCCTCGCAGCGCGTCGATTTCCCGTGGAAAAATAGTCGCCACCTTAGCGGTGATCTAAAAACCGCAGTCCACGCGCTAGTCGAAAGCACCCCGAAGGGCGTGCTGCTAGGAAGCAACAAGCTCGCAACTGAGTTGGATCGTCTCGGGATGATCGACGAGTATAGCTTTCTTATCCATCCCATCATCGCCGGTCATGGTCCCCGACTGTACGCGCAGGGGCTACCAAGCGAGCGACATATGGAACTGCGGGAAACGCAGAACCTGAGTAACGGTGTGATCGCCGTGCACTATCGTCGCGCACGATAAAGCCGACCCGCTCGCGGAAAACTCCACGAACGGGTCGGCTTTGACAGTAAAGAATAATTTAGCGGGCGGTGGCTTGCTGTCCCGTCAGTTCAGCCAGGGTCGCCAGAGATCCGTGTTCATGCAGGGACTCTAAGGTCTTCAGGTACGGGGTGGTGAAACGTTCATCATCAACTACATCTCCGAAGAGGTCGCGCTGACGCAGGAAAGCCAGTGGATCTTCGTGGTTCTTGGACGCTGCAGCGTGGACTTCCTCGGCAAGGCGGTCAACGATGTTGATGGTCGCACCATTCTCATCGGTGCCCTCTGCATAACGAGCCCAGCTAGCGACAATGGCGGCCGAGAGAGTGACATCGCGGTCGGCGGCAAGGTTTTCACGCACTACGGGCATGAGCCACTTGGGGATGCGGTCCGAGGAGTCGGCGCAGAGGCGGGCCACGGTATCGGCCACGTATTCGTTGCTGTAACGTTCGATGAGCTTGTGCTGGTAAGCATCCAAGTCCACCCCGGGCAGGGCGCGGAGGGTAGGCTCGGCCTCTTTTTTCATGTAGCTCAGCAGGAACTGGGCGAACAGTTCGTTGCGTGCCACATCGTGCACCGCCCGGAAGCCGGCGAGGTGACCAAAGTAGCACAGGCCCTGATGGGTGGCATTAAGTAGTCGCAGCTTCATCAGTTCATAGGGCACCACGTCATCGACCAGCTGTACGCCAGCTTCTTCATAGGGTGGGCGACCGGCCACAAACTTGTCCTCGAGCACCCACTGCTCAAAGTCTTCGCAGACTACCGGCCAGCCATCGTCGATGCCGTAGCTCTGAGCCACGTCAGCCCGATCGGCATCGGTGGTGACCGGGGTAATGCGGTCCACCATGGAGTTCGGGAAGGAAACATTCTCTTGGACCCAGTCACCAAATTCGGGATCCAGCGCGTTAGCGAAGGCACCAAACATCTTGTGCGCGACCTCGCCATTGCCCTGAATATTGTCGCAACTCATCACGGTGAACGGCGCGATCCCGCGTTCACGACGTAGCTTCAGCCCGGCGCTGATCAACCCGAAAGTGGTTCGTGGGGCCTGTGGATTGGCTAGGTCCGCTGCGATGGCGGGATTACCGAGGTCGAATTCTCCGGTGACGGGGTGGACGTTGTAACCACCCTCGGTGACGGTGAGCGAAACGATGCGGATCGCCGGATCGGCTAGCTGCTCGATGGCTGCGGTGAGGTCATCGGGGGCGTAGAGGAATTTGAGGATCGAGCCGATGACCTCAACCTCGCGGGAGCCGTCAGGATTTTTCACCACGAGGGTGTAGAGCCCGTCGCTGGCGTTCAGTACATCGCGCATGCGCTGATCGGATTCCATGACGCCCATGCCAATGATTCCCCAGTCCAACGCCTTGCCCTGGTTCATCAGTCGGTTCAGGTACATGGCCTGGTGGGCGCGGTGGAAGCCACCCACACCGAAATGCACGATGCCTGCGGTAGCTTTGCTGCGGTCATAGCGTGGGATGCCAACCTGCGGATCGAGCTGGCTGAGGGTCTGGTTGTTCAGTTTCATAGTTCTTTCTTCCTTTCTCAGGATCTGGCTTAGTGGGTGGCGATTGCTGGTGAGGGTGCTATGCCGTGAAAGCCTGGTTGGGTTCCGCGCAGGGAGTGCGACATGAGCGCGGCGACCAGATAGAGGGCGGCGAAGAGGAAGACCATGCCGGCAGCTCCCAGCACGTTGTACAGCAGGGCGACGAGTAGCGGGCCGGCGAACACGGCGGCACCGATACCGAGGTTATAGGAGGCCATGGCCGCTCCGGGATGTTCGGGAGCCAGCGAGACGGCGATCGCCGACAGTGGCACGAAGCCAGCAAGCCCGATGCCGAAGATCGCACCAATGAGCAGGGTCAGCGGGTAGGCGAAGGCGTACCCATGATCCACGGCCCATGCAGGGACCAGGTAGAGCGCTGCCATGGAGATCGCGCAGAGTACCGCGCCGAACCAGACGACTACCTTGGACCAGCCCAGCTTGTCGCCCAGGGCACCGAAGAAGAGATTAAAGGGGATGTTGACCGCGTAGATCACGGTAGTCAGGATCAAGAACTGGCCAACGCTCCAGCCGAAGCGGTCGGTGAATAGGGCCGGGAAGAAGATTGCCATGCCGTAGGTGGGTACCGAGTTGATGGTTCGGGTGAGCATCACCATCAGGGCCTTGCGGTTACTGATCAGCAGGCGTAGCCCAAAGCTCATGGTCTGGAAAACCTGTTCCGGATTGCTGACCAAGGGGGCGCGACCGGTCTTTTCCTTGACGCCGATCAGTGCGATCGCAGCTCCGATGACTACCAGCGCTAGGGATACCCAGAGGGTTTGGTAGTAGCTCAGGGAGAAAATTTCCAGGGTGGCGTTGGCAGTCAGCGCACCGAGGGTCGGTAGGCCTGCGCTGAAGGCGACGTAGAACCAGCCGATGGCTACCGCCAGTCGTTTGGCATTGGCGGTGGCTGAAATCCAGACCAGGAATCCGTAGGCGAAGAAGGGGTAGCCGAAGCCGCGCAGCGCGTAGGTGATGAAGATCAGCGGCATGCTCGAGGTATTCAGCGCGACGCCCAAGAAGAGTAGTTCGAAGACGATCCAGATGCCGGCGCCGATCATCATGACCTTGCGTGGGCCCCATAGATCGGACAGTGAGGCCGAGAGGAATGCGGCGATCGCGACGGCTACGCCGTAGATGGTGACCAGGGTTCCGGCTAGCGGGATGGAGAATCCGTGGTCGCCGGTCAGGTAGGGGGCGAGGATATTGGTTTCTACACCGTCGCCGATCATGAAGATCATCAGGCCGACAAATCCCCACAGTAGTGGGCGCGGTAACCCGAGTTTCTCGATTAGTGAGTTGGGTGCGGGCACTGGGGTCGATGTCATGGCGCTCCTTTGCGACAGCCTTGCCGGGTGATCGATTGAACCAATCTAACACCAAACAAACAAATTCAACATATTTTCTGTTAAAAACTTGGAAAAGTTGATGTTTTGTAAGTTTGAGCCCAACATCTATCATCGAACTTGTGGCAAATAACGAACCTGATGTTAAAAACGATGCTCCCGGCCTAGCTCAGGGACTGCCTCCCGAAGCGCGCCGTGAACAAATCACCGGGCACGTCAATAAGGCCCGCAGCTGCCGGGTCGAGGAACTGGCCGAGATCTTCGCAGTCAGCGCCATGACCATCCACCGCGACCTCGACGTACTGGCCAAAGAAGGACGGCTGCAACGCATCCGTGGCGGGGCACGCGCCATCACCGCCCGCCTGGCCGAACGCGATGTACGCCTGCGCCGCCACCTGAACTCCGAAATCAAACGGCAGCTAGCCGCCACCGCAGCGCAACTGATCGAACGTAACTCTGTGATCGCACTAGATGACTCCACCACCGTCGGTGCGCTGAGTGACTACCTCGAAGAACGCGAACCCTCCACCGTGATCACCCATTCGCTCGCGCTAATGGGGGCTGTATCCGCCATGGCGCACATCGACATGGTCGGGCTCGGCGGCCAATACTACGCCGAAACCGACTCCTTCCTCGGCTCGATCGTGGTGGAACAAGCCGAGCGGCTGATGGCCGACGCGGTCTTCGTCTCCACCACCGCCATCAAAGACCAGGCACTGTTGCATCCGGATGCTGAGGCCGCGCGCACCAAGCGTGCCCTACTGAAAATGGGGCGGCGCAAAATCCTGGTAGTGGACTCCAGTAAATACGAGTCCGCCGGCATCTACCACGTGATGGACCTATCCGAAATCGACGACGTGGTCATCGACGACCAACTCGACCCGGAACTGATGAGCCAGCTCAAGACCCTCGGCCCACGCATCCACATTGTCAACACCTCTGCAAAGGCGCATTCATGACCCCCACCTATGTCTTAGGCATCGACTCCTCGACTCAATCTTGCAAGGCCCTACTGGTTGACGCGGCCACCGGCGAAGTGGTGGCCGAAGCCCGCCAGCGGCACCCGCAGGGCACCCAAGTTGATCCGCAACATTGGATCACCGCGATGGAGGCAGCCACCGAAGAGCTGTTGCCCCGCGCCGCAGCGGTCTCCATCGCAGGACAACAGCACGGCATGGTGGCACTGGATGAACACGGGGTTCCGGTGCGCGACGCCATGCTGTGGAACGATACGTCCTCGGCCCCGCAGGCTGCCGAACTGACCGAGGAACTCGGCGGGGCCCAGGCCAGTGCTCAGAAGATCGGTAGCGTACCGGTGGCCTCACTGACCGTGAGCAAACTGCGCTGGTTGCGCGATCATGAACCGCATAACGCGCAGCGCACCACCGAAGTCCTGCTACCCCACGACTACCTGACCTGGCATTTAAGTGGACGCGAACAGGCGGTCAGCGACCACGGGGATGCTTCGGGCACCGGATACTACGACCCGGCGGCCCGCCGCTTCCTGCCAGAACTGGCCAGCAGTGCCCTGGGCCATCCGGTGAAATTGCCCCGCCTGGCCGAAGCCAACGAAGTGGTGGGGCGAACTGCCAGCGGGGCAGTCATTGCTGCTGGCACCGGAGATAATATGGCCGCCGCCTTAGGGCTCGACCTGCAACCCGGGGATGTCTGCATTTCCATCGGAACCTCCGGGGTGGCCTCGGCCGTAGTGGAGCACAGCGTGCATGATGGCACCGGGATGGTCAACGGGTTTGTTTCCGCCAACAACAAGTACCTGCCGCTGGCCTGCACCCTGAATGGTGCGCCGGTCTTAGACTTTGGTGCGCGCATGCTCGGGGTCGGACAACAAGAATTCTCCGATATGGCCCTAGCTGCCGAGCCTGGTTCCGGCGGAGTTGTGCTGTTGCCGTACTTCGGCGGGGAACGCACCCCCAACCGCCCCGAAGCCACCGGCTTGCTGCAAGGATTGCGCACCACCACCACGCGCGAGCAGATCGCCCGCGCTTATGTGGAAGGACTGCTGTGTTCCATGAAGGACGCGGTGGCCGCGCTGGAAGCCAATACCCATCAGGCCACCGCGCGGATCCTGCTCATCGGCGGAGGGGCCGGGTCCGAAGCGGTACGCAGGATCGCGCCCGAGGTTTTTGGGGTGGCAGTGGAGGTTCCACGCACCGCGGAATATGTGGCCCTAGGGGCAGCTCGACAGGCGGCCTGGGCGCTGAGTGGTGAAGATGAACCACCGGTGTGGAATATTGCGGCGTCGACCCGATATGAGGCCCAGGAACGGCCGGAAATTTACGCTCATTACGCGTCGCTACGTGACGCGACAGAAGGGTGGAAATAGGGCGGGTATCGCGTAGCGTAGGAACTATGGATACGCTCTTTTTCGCTCACCGCGGCAGTTCCCATAAATACTCGGAGAACACCCGAGCCGCCTATCTGCAGGCCATTGACGAGGGAGCGGACGGGATCGAGTGCGATGTCCACCTGAGCATGGACGGTCAAGTGGTGTGCCATCACGATCCCACCGTAGACCGCACCTCCGATGCCTCCGGGTTGGTTGCTGCCTACACCCTGCAACAGCTCAAAGCACTGGACTTCACCGGGGTGGTGCCGGCAGAAATCCCGGCCGAATACGGGGCTGAAAACGAGCAGCTACTGAGCCTAGATGAGCTGTTGGAACTGATCGAGCAGCGTGGCAAGCCGGTGGGACTGGCCGTGGAGATCAAGCATCCCAGCCCTTATGGGCTCATGCTCGAAGATCGGGTGTTGCAGGTGCTGCAAGCCCATCATTTTGACTCGGAAACCGGTAAGGCCGGGAGTGCCGGGCAGATCTCGGTGACGCTGATGAGCTTTGAACCGAACTCGCTGCGCTACCTGGGGCGCACGGTGAATCCAAAGCTGTTATGCCAGCTGATGACCGAGGTTAATCCCGCGTACCTGAAAGAGCTCTTGGACTCGGGACAGGTTGGCCGGGCCGCAGTGTATTCGGTGCTCTACCGTTCGGTGGGTGAAGGTATTGAGCTGATTAACGCTGGTGGGGCCGGGATTATCGGTTCCGGGGTAGCCTGGACCCGCGCGAATGAGCACCTGGTGCGCCAATGGCTGGACGAAGGACGAGAAGCCAGGATCTGGACGGTGGATCGTGCAGCTGATGCGCAATACCTGATCAATCTGGGCGTCGGGGAGCTGACCAGTAATCGGCCTGTTGAACTTCGTGGCGAATTGGAGCAGTACTAGGCAGATGAACGATCAAGCAACCGAACAGTTCAACCTGTACCTGGAAGACACCTACGCCTTTGAGGCGCAGGCCAGTGTGATCGCCACCGGCATCGATGACGAAGGCCCGTGGCTGGCGGTCAGCCCGAACATTTTCCACCCGCGCGGTGGTGGACAGCCCGAAGACGAAGGCAGTGTTGATGATCAACCCGTGAAAGTGCAACGCCTTGATAACGGGCTGGTCATCCTGCGCGGGGCAGCGCAGCAGCCGGTGGGAGCCCAGGTGCGCACGCAGATCGACCGCGCCGTGCGCCTGCAGCATGCAGCCTTGCACACCGCAGGGCACATTCTTGGTTTTGCCGGGGAAGAACGCGGCTGGCAGCACCGGGGACATTCGCACTTCCCGGGACAGGCGCGCCTAGATTTTGACCCGCAGAGCATTGATCTTCCATTGGCCGAGGAAGAGCAGCGCGCTGCTGCCAAGGACTGGCTGCAACAGCGGGTTGATGAACTGGTGGCCCATGGCGGGGCGATTAGTAGTGTCATGGATGCCCAGGGGGTACGGACCGTGACGATCACCGGCATTAATGCTGAACCCTGTGGTGGGACCCACGTGAGCCACGTGGACCGGCTCGCCGGATTCATCATCGGTGAGGCCAAGATCAAGCGTGGAGTTTGCAAGGTGCGCTACGAGGCCAAGCATAGTGACTAAGTTTTTGACCCCAGCGACCAAGATGGGCCTGTCCATCTCGATCGCTACCGGGTTGTACGGGATTTCCTTCGGCGCCCTGTCCATTGCCGCCGGGTTGAACCTCTGGCAAACCGTGGCTCTGAGTGCCCTGATGTTTACCGGCGGATCGCAGTTTGCGTTCATTGGGGTTATTTCCGGAGGTGGGGCGGGGTCTGCAGCCTTTTCGGCCGCCTCGTTGTTGGGCGTGCGTAATGCCGTGTATGGGATGCAGATTAAACAGAGCCTGCGCCCGCAAGGCCGGCAGGTTCCGTGGATGGCACAGCTGACCATTGATGAATCTACGGCTGTGAGCCTGGGCCAGGCCCACATGGATGAGAAGCGTCGCGGGTTTATCACCGCTGGCGCCGGGATCTATATCCTGTGGAACCTCTTTACCATGCTCGGCGCGTTATTGGGTGAGCAAATGGGGGATCCTGCTGTGTGGGGATTGGATGGTGCAGCGGTGGCGGCCTTCATTGGCTTGCTCTGGCCCCGACTGAAATCGATGCAGCCGGTCATGATCGCCCTGGCCGCCGCCGTGCTGACCGCACTCGCGGTGCCCGTCAGCGCACCGGGAATGCCCATCTTGATCACCGCGGTATGCGCTGCAATTTTTGCGGTCTTTACCTCCGGCAAGGTGCCCAACGCGACGGAACATGGGCGACTGCGTAGCGTGGAGCAAGAACCGGGGCAGGAGCAAGAATGAGCGAACTGAGCTGGTGGGTCTTGGCAGCCTGCCTCAGTGCCTATGCCATCAAACTCTGTGGTTATTTTGTTCCCCGCAAGGTCCTCGATTCTCCGATCATGTCCCATGTGGCTTCGACACTGACCGTGGCGCTGCTGGCCTCCTTGGTCACCGTGAATGCCTTCACCTCGGGCCAAGAATTAGTCATAGATGCCCGCATCGGTGCCCTGGGCGCTGCGATTATCGCCTTGGTCTTTAAGGCACCGTATCTGGTGGTGGTGTTGGTCGGGGCACTTGCCGCGATCTTGTTGCGTGCTACGGGGCTTGCCGCCTGAAGAGCTGCTGGGCACAGATGACAAGCCGGGATTCGGGTGGGAAAGTAGAGACATGATTGTAGCTTTTTCTGTAGCCCCCTCCGGTACCGGTAGTAACCCCGACGGTTCGGTGCACGATGCCGTGGCTGAAGCGGTGAAGGTCGTGCGCGATTCTGGGTTGCCTAACCGGACTTCCAGCATGTTCACCGAAATTGAGGGCGAATGGGACGAAGTCTTCGACGTAGTGAAGCGTGCGACTGAAGCCGTCGCACCGTTTGGTTCAAGGATCTCCCTGGTGATCAAGGCTGATATTCGTCCGGGGCACCAAGGCGAGATCGATGGGAAGCTTCAGCGGCTTGAAAAGGCCATCAACGATAGTCAGGGAAGTGCATTGTCATGACTCACCATTCAACCGACCGAGAGGCCGGTGCGGTTGAACAGTACCTCGAGGAATCCCTCGGGCTTCACCTTGAATCGCTAGAAAAGGGGCGCGAGCACGCGCGAGCTGCTGGTTTACCCGCGATTGAAGTCAGTGCAGGCCAAGGTAAGTTCTTGCAATTACTCGCAGAAATGATTGGCGCTCGCCGGGTGTTGGAGATCGGTACCCTCGGTGGCTATTCGACTAGCTGGTTGGCGTTGGGTGTCGGAGTCTCGGGGCAGGTCATCACCTGTGAATTTGAACCATTGCATGCCTCAGTCGCGCGAGAGAATCTGGAACGTTCCGGGCTAGCTGATCGAGTCGAGATCAAACTTGGGGCAGCCCAAGGAACCTTGGACACTCTCATTTCTAAACGCGCCGAAGCTTTCGACTTGATCTTTATCGATGCAGACAAGCGCAATAACGTGGTTTACCTTGAGCGCGCGCTGAAACTCTCGCACCCGGGCACGGTGCTGGTCCTGGACAATGTGGTGCGTGGTGGTGCCATCTTGGATGATCCAAGCCAATTGGGTAATCAAGAAGCTGATGTCCGTGGGGTTCAGGAGTCACTGTTGTGGCTTCGAGACCATCCGCAGGTTTCGGTGACCGCCCTGCAAACTTTGGGAGCCAAGGGCTGGGACGGGTTTGCTCTGGCGCGGGTTGTCTAACTGAGCGGTTTTCAGTTAGCGCGTTGTGTGGTTCTCGTGGATGTCTTGTTCAAATTCCGCGTCTTCCTCGTGCTTGAACGGCGGAGACTTGATGATGAAGTAGTGCACCGCTAGGGCGCAGATTAAGGCGACGGGTGCACCGACCCACAGTGCGTACACGGTGTTACGAACCAAGCCAGCGACAACCGGTCCAATCAGCATCGGAACGATGTAGTAGTAATGCTCCGGAGCTGCTGGTCCCCAAAAGCGTTCAAGCTTGGAAAGCAGGCTGAAGCCGGCCGCTAAGATAATGCAGCCAAGGAGGATCACCCAAAGTGTCGACGAGAGGCTGATGGTGAGGGTCAAAGAGCCTACGAGTCCTGCGGTTAAACACGCGTACTTCGTATTTTGATGCAAACTCTCGCCTCTTTTTCTGCCCCATATAGATCGAACCAATACAAGTATTTTTTCAAACACTTTGACAGTCCGCAATCGTACTTAAGTAGGAGGGGTACCGGGAGCGTTGGCAGAAATAGCTTAGTGCACTGCCGTAGGGTATAAATGTGCCACATATGAACGACTATCGAATCCGCCTGGCTACCGAACACGATGTGCGCGAAGCACTTGAGATGAAACTGCAATGCTGGCGTGAAGCATATGCCGATCTACGAGAGCCAGACTTCTTCACTCACCACGAGCAAGAACTCGACGGCCAGGTTGCCTGGTGGGAACGTGGCCTTGCTTCGGGAGCACAATTCTTCATCGCTGAAGATCCTCAGGGCCGAATCATTGGGCTCGCAGGTGGCACACCCACCATTGAAGAGGATCAGGACGCCGGCGTGGGCATTGAACTGGGCATGCTCTACGTGCTCGAAGCGTACTACGGTAGCGGACTGGGCGCTCACCTCATGGAAGTAGTGCTCGGCCAGCGTGACGCCCTGGTCTGGGTCATTGAAGGCAACGACCGGGCGCAACGTTTTTTTGAAAAACACGGGTTCACTGCCGATGGAACCACCGAAGCGCTGGTTGGCACCTGGCAGGGACTCACCGAGCGACGGATGGTGCGCGCACATGGCTAGAGACGCAAAAGACGTGTTGCTCGGCGAATTCCCGATTGATACCGGCAGCGCCAACATTGAGGCGGACCCCTACGGCGGCAACCGCTACATTCTCAAAATTAACGGTGTCCCATCATCACACGTCGATCTGGACGATCCGACGTACCTGGACTTCGAATATATGCGCTGGATGGAACCGATTTTTAGCTACGGTTTCCCGGCCGAAGAGTTTGATGGGCGCGCCCGCAAACTGCGTGTACTACATCTAGGCGGCGGCGGGTGTTCCATGGCTCGCTGGGTCGCGGCAAGCTACGACAACGCGCGACAAGTCGTGGTGGAACTCGATGCCAAACTGGCCGAACTGGTGCGGACTTCTTTCGACGTGCCGCGGGCCCCGCTGGTGCGACTGCGCGTGGGGGATGCTGGCCAGGTGCTACCCACCCTGAGCGATGGCAGCCGCGATGTGATTATCCGCGACGTCTTCGCCGGAAGTACTACTCCACGAGAATTGACCACGGTGGACTATGCCCGCCAGGCCCAACGCGTACTGGATCAGGGTGGCGTGTACATCATGAACTGCGGTGACACCGCGGATCTGGCCGGGGCCAAAGCCGAAGCTGCCACCCTACTCGAGGTTTTTGAACACGTGGCGATGATTGCTGACCCACCCATGCTCAAGGGGCGAAGGTACGGCAACATTGTCTTTATGGCCAGCGATGAACCGCTCTCGCTCGGTGCGGGGTTTGAGCGTAATCTGCGCACCGCACCACTGCCAGCGCAACTGGTCTCTGGCTCCGCGGTGCAAAAATTTGCGACCGGTGCCACCCCGATTTCCTAGGTTGCAGAGCCCAACCGGTAGCTGGAGCCATCGGTCGCGCGTAACAACAACGAATGATCAACCAGGTAGCGGCGTAGCAGGGCGACGTCGGGGTGGAAGACCCGAAGCCGCTCATTGAGTTGCTCTTCGCGCAGCTGCTCATCGCCGCTGATCACCGCATCGCGAATGTACACCAGCACTTCGTGCCGGTCCCCGGGTTTAGCCGGTAGGGTGTGCAGCCGTGCGCCGGTGAAAAATCTTTGGATGCCACTACGATCGGCCTTGTGCACACTGGCCGATGCCAGGGTCTGATCCAGCAGTTGATGATTCAAAGCCCAGCCGTGTTCCTCATGGTGAAGCAACCCGATCTTTTCCCAGCGTGCCAGGTCTTTAAGCTGAGTTTTACTCAGGTCTTCAGGCAGGCTGTCCCCGGCGAGTACAACACCTAACAGTTGGCGCATGCTCGCATTTTTTAGCCCGGCAGCCACCTGAACCCACTGGCCTGTGATCTTCTGTGCATCGCTCATGTTCTTCATCCTAACCAACACTGCCGTGGGTGAAGACGCGAACAGCCCGCCATGACAAGGTCATGACGGGCTGTCGGATGAAGCTAGAGGTTACTTAACCCCGGCCCACATCTCAATGAGTCCGATACCGAAGAACAGCACGAAGGCCGCTGAGACGACCCACATCAATGGGTGGATCTCCTTGGCACGACCCTGGGTTGCGCGGATGAAGACGTAGGAGATGAACCCTGCACCAATGCCGTTGGCAATCGAGTAGGTAAAAGGCATCAAGGTGAAGGTCAGGAATGCTGGTAGTGCAATACCCCAGTCGTTCCAGTCGATTTTGGCCACCTGGGTGATCATCATGAAACCAACCACGACCAGTGCAGGAGCCACAGCTTCGAAAGGCACCAGGTAGATCAGTGGGCTCAAGAACATGGCTACGATCATCAGCAGGCCGGTGACCACTGAAGCAAGGCCGGTGCGTGCACCTTCACCAATACCGGCGCCGGACTCCACAAAGATTTGCGCCGAGGAGCTAGAAGTACCGCCACCGACGATAGCGCCGGCCGCGTCAACCATCAGGACCTTGTCCACGTCGGGAATCTGCCCGTTTTCGTCCATGGTGCCTGCTTCGGAAGCCAGGCCCACCATGGTGCCCATGGCGTCGAAGAAGATCGAAAGCAGGATGACGAAGGCCAGCAGCGATGCGGCGGTGAAGCCCAACTTGCTAAAGGCTCCGACAAGGCTGACATTGCCGATCAGCGAGAGGTCAGGAAGGGTCCACTCCGGCATGGAAGGAACCACTAGGGACCAGCTACCGGTCTCGAATTCGCCAATGTGGAAGACGGCTTCAAGGATGTTGGCCAGGATTGCGGAGACTACGATGCCGATCAGGATCGCGCCCTTGACCTTGCGCACGACCAAGGTCATGGTCAGCAGCAGGCCGACGATGAAGACCAGGATTGGCCAGCCCATTAGCTCGCCGTCAAAGCCCAACCCCACAGGGACGGTGGTGTTCGCGGCGTCCGGAACACGCTGTACGAAACCAGCGTTCACCAGACCGATCAGCGCGATGAACATACCGATGCCCACCACGATGGCGGTTTTCAGCCCCGCCGGAACAGCGTTGAAGACCGCAGTTCTAAAACCGGTGAGCACCAGAACAAACATCACGACACCGGCGATGAGTACCAGACCCATGACATCGGCCCAGGTAAGTTCCGGATTGGTGGCTACGGTGATGGCCACAAAAGCGTTAACACCAAGGCCGGTGGCCATGGCGAAGGGGTGACGTGCCCAGATGCCCATGATGATGGTCAGGACACCGGCCACGAAGGCGGTAACCGCGGCAACGCGCTGGATGCCCAGTACATCGCCGGAGCTGTCGGCCCCGGAAAGTACCAGTGGGTTAAGGACGACGATGTAGCTCATCGCGAAGAACGTGGCGATACCGCCGCGTACTTCAGTGGAGAACGTAGAGCGTCGTTCCGAAATTTTGAAGTATCGGTCGATGCGCGCGGCCGCAGAAGTCCCGGGCGCGGTGTTTGTGGAGGAGGACATGGAAAAATTCTATGTCGTTTTCGTGGCTGATTGATATTGAATTCTCAGCTAACTAGGCGCAATTAAAAATCTTTAGACCCAACTCACACCAAGAACTGCCAAAGCAAGTACATTGGAGGTAAGGGAAATCACACCCATGTTGATCTGGAGTTATGAAGGAGCGATTCAGATGAGTGATGAAGCGCCAGTCGCAGCAGAAAAGATCGAAGGAATTGTTGTCGGCGTTGATGGGTCGGCGCAAAGTAAATGTGCTTTGCGTTGGGCCGAGCGTGAAGCGGTACGCCGTGGCAGTGTGCTGAATATCGTTTCTGCCTACACGATCCCGGTTTTTGCCGCGTCCTCGATGGACGCTGGTTACTCAACCTTGGATGATGACCTGATTCGAGGCGGTGCCGAAGAGATTGTTCGGCAGGCCCATGCTGATCTTGAAGGCAGTACTGCACAGATCCGCACCTACATTGAATCGGGCGATCCTGCAGGAGTCCTGCTTGACTTGAGCCAGGACGCTGAACTGGTTGTCGTCGGGACTCGCGGGCGCGGCGGCTTTGTGGGTCGCCTGCTTGGTTCGGTGTCCTCGGCATTGCCAGCCCACTCGAAGTGCCCGACGGTTGTTGTGCCTCTATGCATGTCGAAGGAACAGGAAGCTCCGGCGGACTCCGTCAATGATCGAAAGTGCATCGTGGTCGGTGTGGACGGATCTGACCGGGCACGCTCAGCGGTGCTAGCTGCCGCTGAGGCGGCGATCGCCAGTGACCTGACGTTGCGGCTGATTTGTGCGGTGCCTCCGGTGGGGGCGGCGCTGGCCTGGATGCCGGCTACCGTTGACCAAGAAGCCGTCTTGGAGGATGTTCGGTACCAGATGAGCGTGGGCACCAAGTGGCTGCGTTCGCACTATCCTGATCTGAAGATGGAAACCGACGTGGTCTCCGGACCGCCGGTTGAGGTGCTGATCCGCGAGTCCGAACATGCTGTATTGACGGTGACCGGTTCACGAGGTCGTGGTGGCTTTACCGGCATGTTGCTCGGCTCCACCTCGCAGGGTGTACTGCACCACTCCAAGGGACCGGTTATGGTGGTTCCTGATTCCGAGGATCCACGCTTGGAAGATCGAAAGAACTTCGACACCCGTGCCCAGGAGCAGTAGCGAAAGCTGTTCTCTAAGGTAGGTACGCAGAAGGCCACGCACCAAACGGTGCGTGGCCTTCGTTAGTGCAGGTGACTGGCTACCTTTAGTAACGAGCTGCCTTTGAGTACAGGTTGTTGACCCAGCTCAATGGCGTCACCGAAATGCCGGCATTTGGGTTACGAGCGTGAACAACGTTGCCGTTACCGATGTAGATTGCTACGTGGTAGAACGATGATCCGCCGTTAGAGGTGGAGAACACCAGGTCGCCCGGCTGCAGGTTGCTCAGCGACACATACTGTGGGGCGCTGAAGAACTGCTGGGTCGAGGTGCGTGGCAGGCTGATTCCCGACTGGCTAAAGGCGCGCTGCGAGAAGCTCGAGCAGTCAAAAGCGTTAGGCCCGTTGCCACCGTAGACGTAGTACTTGCTTGGATCATCCGCGGTCTTCAAAGCCCAAGCGATGGCAGCCGAGTAGCTACGACCGGTTTCTGGCTCTGGTTCGGCCGTTTTAGTTGGCTTTGGCTCCGCGGTCTTGGTTGGCTTTGGCTCCGCCGTCTTGGTTGGCTTAGGAGTAGCCGTCTTGGTCGGCTTTGGCTCAGCGGTCTTGGTTGGCGTAGGAGTGGCCGTCTTAGTTGGCTTTGGCTCGGCCGTTTTGGTTGGCTGAGGCTCTGCGGTCTTAGTCGGCTCCGGCGTAGGCTCGGCAGACTTCGTCGGTTCAGGAGTCGGCTCTGCGCTCTTGGTTGGCTCTGGCGTTGGCTCAGCAGACTGCGTTGGCTCAGCACTTGGAAGTTCAGGCATAGCGGTCGGAGTAACAGTCTGAAGCTCTACTGCCTTTGGCTTAACCGTCGACTCATCTTCGGATTCGGTCGGTTCGAGTTCCTGTGGTTCAGCTACTGCAAGTGGCTGAACAGCCGCAGGCTTTTCTTCTGGAACTTCAGTGGTGTCTTCGGTAGCAATGGCCTGATCAAGGGCCGCCTGCTGTTCCTCGGCTTCCTTCTTCTCTACTGCCTTGCGAACTTCAGCTTCTTCCTGCTCCTGAAGTGTGGAGAGGTGGCCGATGAGTTCGTTGCGTAGCTTCTTTTCAGGCTCTACAGCGGACTCGTAGGTCTTCAGGGTGCTGTTAGCGGTGGCGGCAGCAGCGTCGTAATTAGCTGCAGCTTCCTCAGAAGCACTCTGAGCTGCATCAGCATATTCCTGCCACGCGGTAACCAGGGCTTCTGCTTCGGAAGCAGTGTTGACCGAGGTGACCTGCTGTTGGCTCAGTGCGTCCATGGTGGCGGCCTTGTAGAAGAGGTCGCCTTCATTGTTGTCATCCAGCAGAAGACCCAGGGTGGAGTTGCTGGCACCGTTGCGGTAGATATCCGAAGCGATGGCTCCCAGTTCCTTGCGGCTCTGAGCCAGGTAAGTCTTTGCGTAATCGAGCTGCTTGACTGCCTTCTCGGCTTCGGCGGTGCGCAGATCGCGTTCTTCGCCGGCGGAGAGCAGTGATTCTTGTGCCTGAGCAGCTTCTGTTTCAACCCGCTGCAGTTCGGCGCGACTTGACTCCAGGGATGCCTCGATGCGAGCGATCATGGCGTTGGTGGAGTCTTTGCTCTTCTTGGCCTCTTGGATCTCTGCATCGGTCGGCAGATCTGAGGCACTTGGTGCAGCTGCGATGGAGACAGATGCGGGGAACGTAGTTGAAGTTGATGCGGATGCGGGCAGAGCACCTACAAGGCAGGATGCCGCTAAGGCCAGTGTGCTAGCAGCGACACCGAGCGTGTGGCGAGTAGCCATATCGTTCCTCACTAAGTTCTTGGATGACAGGGAGCGCTGAAACCGTGACATCCAACGGTGGAAAGATCACGATTAGGACAAGACTCCAAATAGCACATTATGCTAACTAGAACATCCTTGGCAACACTGTTCACACCAGTCACATGAATCCCAAACGTGTAATTCACTTGCGGTTATGCGGGGTGATCTGAACGAACGTGAGATAAGAGGGGCCGATTTTCCTGAAAGAAACCTTGGAGAATTTTTCTGGCTCACTTTGGAAGTCGTTATCTAGCGCCTCTTTTCGTGAAGCTTAGGTAACGAGGCGGTTGCCGTAATTAGAGGTGGATCATCCTGGTGTTGAAGCACCGCATAAAAAGGTGCCCTTAAAAGGGATCGTTTTAAAAGCACCTGAATCGAAGGTCGAATGGATGGAGCCGATTCGCAACTAAGCGCGATGATTCGATGTGGTCTACCTCTCGTTGAAATCCGCTCTGGCCAGCAGATGCGGCGTAAATTGTGAGGCGGATCTCAAAAGAAGTTTTTTGAAAATCGCGCTCAGGACCACCCTAAATCGTGCAATTTTTCGTCGTCGATACCGAAGTGATGGGCCACCTCGTGCATGACCGTGATGCCGACTTCGCGAACAACTTCTTCGCTGTTCCGGCAGGCTCGGAGTGTTGGATTTTTGAAGATCGTAATCCGGTCAGGAAGCGCGCCAGCGCTCCAGTTCAGGTCCCGTTCAGTAAGTGCAACACCCTCGTATAACCCTAGAATCTCAAGGTTTTTAGGCTCGCCAGGCTGCGGCGTGTACTCGTCTTCGATGAAAAAAATGACGTTGTCCATCATTGCGAAAAATTCCTGTGGGATGGCATCGATGGCTTGCTCAACTAGCCGCTCAAACTCGTCGTCGTTCATCTCTAAAAGCATGTTTTCAGCCTAGCTGTGGAGCGTCAGTTTGGGGTCGGCAAAACGGGCCAAGTGGCCGATTTTGCGAAACAAAAAAACCCACGTATAGTTATTGGAGTCCGCTACGGAGACGCAAGAAACCGAAGCGACTTAGGCCCCCATCGTCTAGCGGCCTAGGACACCGCCCTTTCACGGCGGCGGCACGGGTTCGAATCCCGTTGGGGGTACAAACAACTAGTTCACTAGTTGTTAGATGGAGAAAATCCATTGGCTTGCGAAAGCAAGGCCCTGTAGCGCAGTTGGTTAGCGCGCCGCCCTGTCACGGCGGAGGTCGCGGGTTCAAGTCCCGTCAGGGTCGCTCAATTTACTAATCTATTAGTAAATTTGGTGTCCACTAAGTGGTGCCAGGCTCTGTAGCTCAGTTGGTAGAGCGTTCGACTGAAAATCGAAAGGTCACCGGATCGACGCCGGTCGGAGCCACGCAGGCCCTCGGTTTACCGAGGGTTTTCCTGTGTGTATTGAAGTTTATTCAAAACACTAGGCCCTGTAGCGCAGTTGGTTAGCGCGCCGCCCTGTCACGGCGGAGGTCGCGGGTTCAAGTCCCGTCAGGGTCGCCATTAAACAGATGCTCCGGTTTACCGGAGCATTTGCTGTTTCTGCTGTTAATTACTTCCGCACGCTAATTGGCTCGTCCCAAATGGCGCGGGCCCAACCAACGGTTGCTTAATCGGCGATATGCAGCAGCCGCGCCGGTCATATCGCCATCATCCAAGGCCTGCAGACCATCTAGAAGGTCACTAGGTGAATCGTCAGGCCAAACAAGTTCGGCCAATAGCCCATAATCCAGTTCAATAACTGCACGGCTATCAAAGGACTCAAGCCAACTTCCAAGGCTTCCTAGCTCCTCAAAAAGTTGTGACTGCGGTGCATGCGTCACCAAAGTTTGAACAGCCCACGCCAATCGCTCAACGGCCTGGTCGAAACCTATATACATACGCACGGTCTTGAGCTGATCACCGTCATGGATCACTTCGTGCTCATCGTCTTCGCGGAACAGGGCAAACCAGCTGAGTGGAATGCCCCAAGAAGAAGTGCGGGTATGCAGATGAGTCAAGTCTCCAGCGAGACGGTCCGGATCAACGCGTTGTGCATTGGCTTTCCGGGACGCCGGGGGTACTAGAAGGTCGAAGACTTCAGGTCGGATAGCTTCTTCGGCTTGCTCCGCTGCTAACAAGCTGCGGGCCTGCAACTGTCCGGGGCAATAGCGGGTGTGCTCCGTACCCTGATAATCCAAAGTCTTAATGGAACGGAAGAACTCGGGCTCATTGTGGGGAAACGGATCGGATACGCCACGTAGTGTGCGCTGCCACAGTCGCTCATTTTCAAAGATATCCCATTGCTGGGCGGTGCGCTGTGGCGTGCGAAGAATGATCGACTGAGCCCAATCTTCAAAGGTATCCAGCGGTTCATAAACGCGCAGGAATGCCGTGGCCGAGGTGAGCTCGCTGATGGGCCCAGTCAATTTTGTAGTCATAGTTAGTCTGAGAGCTCCACGATTACCGGTGCGTGATCGCTGGCTCCCTTACCCTTTCGCTCCTCGCGGTCAATACTTGCCGAAGTGACCCGTGCGGTCAGCGCGGGGGAGGTGAGGGAGAAATCGATACGCATGCCTTCGCCCTTGGGGAAGCGCAGCTGGGTGTAATCCCAGTAGGTATATTGGCCTTCGGTGTAGGGGCGGACCACATCACTGAAGCCCAAGTCCTCAAAAGCCGTGAACGCAGCACGTTCAGGAGCTGAAACATGCGTGAGCTTATTCTCTATGAAGAAATCGATGTCCCAGACATCTTCATCCTTCGGGGCAATATTCCAGTCACCCATCAAAGCAATCTGGGCCTCAGGGTTTTCGGCCAGCCATTGCCCGGAGTGTTCCTTGAGCTCATTGAGCCAGTTGAGCTTGTAGGCCATGTGTTCGTCATCGAGGGCGCGTCCATTGGGAACATATAAGCTCCACACCTGAACCCCTCCGCAGGTTGCGGCAATGGCGCGCGGCTCTTGAATCGGGTTCTTTCCACCCTTGCCAAATTCGGGCTGTCCGGGGAACGTGCGTTGCACGTTCTCCAGGCCTATGCGAGAGGCAATGGCCACGCCATTCCACTGGTTGACGCCAAAGTGGGCGACCTCGTAGTCATTGTTCTCGAACAATTCCCACGGAAAATTCTCGTCTTTGCATTTTGTTTCCTGGATGGCCAGGACATCTACGTCGGTGCGTCGCAACCAGTCCTCAACGCGGTCGGCGCGGGCTCGTAGCGAGTTCACATTCCAAGTTGCAATCTTCACAAGTTCAACCTATCAAGTTTGCTGACTGACGCCACTTCAATTTACTTGGAAGTCCGAGTATATTCGTGTTCTAGAAGGTGACGCTAATCACTACTAGGAGGCAATGTTGCCTGAAATCCTGACCGAACGTCGCGGCCAGCTGGGTCTGATCACGCTAAACCGACCTCGGGCACTCAATGCCCTCAATACCGACATGTGCCAGATATTTCTTGAGACCTTGCTCAGTTGGCGTGAGGATCCTGAAATTTCCCAGGTAGCAGTACAGGGAGCGGGGGAACGTGGGTTGTGCGCCGGTGGCGACATCGTTGCCATATACCAGGACATTAGAGAACGTACCGGTTCCTCTGAAGAATTCTGGCGTATTGAGTACCAGCTCAACGCCCTCATCAGTGAGTATCCCAAACCGTACATCGCATTAATGGACGGCATTGTCTTGGGCGGTGGAATAGGCATCTCTGCGCATGGAAGCCATCGCATCGTTACTGAAACCAGTCGATGCGGAATGCCAGAAGTTGGGATCGGATTTTTCCCTGATGTCGGAGGCACTCACCTATTAGCGAAGGCGCCACGTGCTGCTGGCCGCTTGGCAGCGCTGACCGGAACCACATTTGGTGCAGCCGATGCCATTCTTCTGGGATTGGCCGATACATATGTGCCGCAGCAGAAACTCGCACAATTGCTCGACGAACTGGAGCACGAACCGGCCCAGAGCGTCATCGACCGGTATGCGGAAGATCCTGAACAGGGTTTCTTACATGAGCCATGGGTGCAGGTCTTTGACGAGGAGAATCTGCGCACCGTACTCCTGACCCTGCAAAGTAGCGATGTTCCGCAGGCTCAAGAGATGGTCCAGACGCTACGCACCGTGTGCCCCAGCTCAGTATGGCTGACGGACGAGCTTATTCGACTCGCAGGTGATGACCTGCGCAAGGATTTGCAACGTGAATTCCGAGCAGCCTTGCACCGATTAAATGACCCTGACTTTGCTGAAGGCATCAGGGCAGCAGTGATTGATAAAGACCGGACACCTCACTGGGTAGATGTCATACCCGGATTGAGCCATGAACAAAGAACCCAGCGACATCTTGGTCCACTTCCCGGTGCCGAATTGAATTACGCCCTGCTAGGTGCGGGCCTCGAAGAAAAGAGTCAACTATGAGTGACAAGCCAGTCATCGGCTTTTTGGGCCTGGGACATATGGGTCTGCCCATGGCCATCAATCTGCATCGTGCCGGCTATAAGTTGAAGGGATTCGATGTGGTCCCCGCTGCCGTTCAAGCTGCGCAAGAAGCAGGGATTGAGACGGTGGATACCCAAGAGGACGCCGCGGTTGACGTAGATGTAGTTCTGACGATGTTCCCCTCCGGAAAACACGTCCTTGAGGCGTATGAGAAGCATCTTTTGCAAAGCGCCAAGCCCAATACGCTTTTTCTTGAATGTTCCACCATCGATGTCGCCCAAGCTAGGCAGGCCGCCGAACTTGCGGTGGCCGCCGGTCATCGCAGCGCCGATGCACCGGTATCTGGTGGTGTCGTCGGCGCAGAAGCTGGAAGCTTGACCTTCATGCTCGGCGCACAAGATGAAGATCTGGCGGAGATTACTGCACTACTTGAGCACATGGGAAAGAGAATCGTGCACTGCGGTGGTTATGGCGCGGGGCAGGCCGCCAAGGTCTGCAACAACATGTTGTTGGGGATTTCGATGATCGGTGCCGCCGAAGCCTTTGTGCTCGGAGAGCGCTTAGGACTGGAGCACCAGGCCCTCTATGATGTGATTTCTTCAGCCTCGGGGCAATGCTGGGCGGTGACTACTAACTGCCCAGTACCTGGTCCGGTGCCCACCTCGCCGGCTAACCGCGAATATCAGCCAGGGTTTGCTGCTGCGTTGATGGCCAAGGATTTAGGTTTGGCAACCAGCGCGCTGGAGCACACTACTACGGATGCTCAGCTTGGAGCATTGGCTGCGAGCCTGTATCGAAAGTTCAGTGATGAAGGCAATGCGGGCACGGACTTTTCGGGGATCATTAATGCCATTCGAGAGGGTATGTTATAGAAAATCTCCCGAAGCTTTTCGGAAACGCGCAAGAATCTCGAAGAGCTCGGTGGCGTCATGTCCAGAGAGGTTGCTCTGGGCAAAGAGGTGTTCGTTGAGGTCGTCGCGAGCTAGATCGAGGACTTTTTGGCCCTCAATGGTGAGCTCTAACAAGCGGGTTCGGCCATCGGTAGGGTGCGCAACGCGGCGCACCAAACCGGTGGATTCCAAGCGGTCAACGGAGTTGGTCAGGCTGGTGGCGTGCACCTGAAGCAAATCACTGGCCTGGCTCATGGGCAGGGAGCCTCGCTTGGAGAAGCCCAAGAGGGCAAGGACCTCAAATCGGGCAAAGGTTAGGCCATGCGGCTTAAGGATGGCGTCGGCCCGTTGCAAAAAGATCGAAGCGGTACGCATTACCGCGGTGATAGCCGCCATGGAATCAGCTTGAGCTGTCCATCCATGCGAAATCCACTGTTCCCGGGCCTGTGCAATCGGGTCGCGTGGCAATGGTGAAGTCATTTATATACCCCCATAAAAAGATCTAGTCCAACAATATACTTGGACTTCCTAAGGTTTGGAAGGAGAACCCCAATGGACTTATTAGGAGTGACACAACAGCTGAGCGATCGCGAACATGAACGCCTGCTGGAAGTGCGAGAACTAGTGCAAAACAAGATCCGTAAAGAGTCCATCGAATACTGGAATCGCGAAGAGTTTCCAGCTCAGCTGGTGAAGCTACTTGCCCAGCAAGGGTTGGCAGGACTCCAGTTAGAGTCGTGTTCGCATCTTTTGCGAGGCCTTATACACGCGGAAATCGCCCGTGCGGACATTTCACTATCTTCGGTGGTGGGCATCCACAATGAGCTGGTGGTCGGAATGCTCGATGAGCTCGGTTCCGAAGAGCAACGCGCTCAATGGTTGCCCAAGCTCACGGCTTTTGAGGCCTTTGGTGCATTTGCCCTGACTGAACCCGAGCACGGCTCGGATATCGCCGGGGGAGTCCAATGCTCAGTTAAGCGTGACGGTGACGAATATGTCATTAGTGGCGCCAAGCGATGGATTGGCATGGGAACCTTCAGCGACTTCACCCTACTGTGGGCCAAGGATGCAGAAAGTGGTGAACTCGGAGCCTATCTCGTGGAATCCGATCGTCCCGGATATTGCGCAACGAAGATTGAACACAAGATCGGTTTGCGAATCATGCAAAATGCGGACATCACCTTTGATCAGGTGCGTATCCCACTGGCCAATAAGCTTCCTGGTGCTTCATGTTTTTCTTCCGCTAACGGGCTGTTGATGCAATCCCGGGCGTGGGTCGGGTGGCAGGCGGTGGGTGCGATGATGGCAACTTTTGATATTTGCAAGGCCTATGCCCTTGAGCGGCAGCAGTTCGGCCAGCCCATTGCTTCCTTCCAGCTGATTCAGCAGTCGTTAGCGCAGATCGCAGGAAACCTCACTCTCTGTCTATCCATGATGAGTGATATCGCGCGTAAGCAAGAGCGTGGGGACTTGCAGATGGTTGATGCGGCCATGGCTAAGTCCACCGCAACGCGGCTTGCGCGAGAATCTGCGTCGTTGGGTAGGGCATTGATGGGTGGCAATGGTGTGGTGAGTGATTTTGAAATGGGGAAGGTGTTCTGTGATGTCGAAATCCTGCATACCTATGAGGGCACCTATGAAATCAACTCGCTCATTGTGGGCAGAGCGCTGACGGGAGTGAGCGCTTTTGTCTAGACAGCGGAGATCCGGAGAGCAAATAAAAAATTTCTAACAAGTACTTTCCAATCTGGAAAGTACTTGTTAGGGTTGAGGTGTTCAAAGGTTCACAGCAAAGGAGAAAGACCATGAAGGCAACGTTCAACACCTGGTACATCGCATCGATCATCTTGGGTGGAGTCGCATTTTTTGCTCTCGCCCTGAGCGTGTACTTCACCGGACAAACAATTCTGCTCTACGTCGGCCTGGGAGTGTTCCTGGCCGTCACCATGACCATGACCAGCATCATGGCGCAAGGCCAGCGCAAGTCAATCAAGGGTGAAATCAAATGAACTCGGAAAAGGAGCTGAATCCCGCGGAGCAGCTAGCGGCGCTGGGCAAAGCCCAGCAAGCCATGGATCAGGCCTCCGGATACGGGGCAAAGTTGATGGGGATCTATTGCATCGTGCTCGGTCTTCTTATCGGAGGGCTTGCAGCTCTCTTGCAGATCTACCGTCCTGATGAGAACGTCGCTGGGTTCACCGTTATCATTTCCCTGTTCGCCGTAGCTGTTCTAGCAATGTCGCTGGCCTACGGAAAGCTGTATCGTTCGCTTCCGCGGGGATTCTCAAAAATGTACCTGCGAGGTTTTGTGGCCAGCATGGTGCTCTACGCGGTAGCCCTGGCAATAATGAGCGCAGGACCGTTTGCGTGGCCCATCGTGCTGCTCATCGGTGTTGTCGTCGCCGCACCATTGTGCGTGACCGGAATTGCGATGGTACGGAAATGATTGCTCATGCCCGCGACCGGCTCAACGATGACTTTTCGAACCCGCTCAGACTTTCAATCATGGGATCTCTTCAAGCCGTAGATGAAGCTGATTTTAAATCACTCAAGGAAGCCCTTGGTGCGTCAGACTCGGTACTTTCACGACATCTGAGCGCGCTGGAGGCCGGAGGCTATGTCCAGATCAAAAAAGGGTACGTAGGCAAAAGACCTCGTACCTGGGCAAAGCTTACTTCGACCGGGCACAAGGCCTTTGCACAACATGTTCAAGCGTTGAAAGAAATCACTGGCTTGATGTAACTTCTAGGCCCGCCACCACTGATCCCAGTAGGTGGCGGGTACTGCGCGCTTATGGCGTGAAGTAAGGAAACGCTTCTCAACGGCTTCGGCCGCCGCTACAGCAATTTCCCGGCCTTCAAGATAGTCATCAATCTGTTCATAGCTCAGGCCGAGTTCCTCTTCATCCGCGCGTTGAGGTTGGCCATCAAGTAGGTCAGCAGTTGGTTTCTTAGCCCACAGCAGTTCAGGGGCCTGCAATTCACGCAGTAGAGCCTGATTCTGACGCTTGTTTAGTCCAGCAAGCGGCAACAGGTCAGCTCCGCCATCGCCAAACTTGGTGAAGAACCCAGTGACGGATTCAGCAGCATGGTCGGTACCTAACACCAACATGCCCCGGTCCCCGGCGATGGCATATTGCACGATCATGCGGGTGCGTGCCTTAGCATTTCCACGGTTAAAGTCGCTGATCGTCGGGTGCCCCGCATCGGCGAGTGCTTCGTCGAGTGCGGCGACCGGCTTGGCGATATTAACTTCAAATTGCTCGTCGGCGCCAATAAAGTCCATGGCCGCGGCAGCATCATCGGCATCGTGCTGCACCCCATGTGGCAGGCGTACCGAAACAAAACGTGCCTCGCCCCCAGCCTCGCGGACTTCCTGAACTGCCAGCTGCGCTAGGCGCCCGGCTAGGGTGGAATCAATTCCCCCGGAAATCCCCAAAACAAATCCTTTGGCCCCGGTGGCGGCGAGGTAGTCCTTGAGGAAGCCGACGCGACGACGGATCTCCTGCGCGGCGTCGATTTCTGGGCGTACACCCAACTCTTTAATGATTTCTGCTTGCAATTCACGCATGACTTTAATCCTAGGCAGTAGGCACGAGTCGAGAACGCCGAATACTGCGTTTGCCTCGAAAGTTAATCTGTTCTCAACATTCCCTGCAGCGCTTGACGTTTACTCTTGTTCTTCTTCCGGTGCCCAACCGAGATTGCGAGCCATCTTTTCCAGAGTCTGTACGACGGCGTCATATTCGGAGCCGTCGAGGTCTTGTCCGAACTGGGTGCGAATCTTTTCTACCAGCTCGCTGAGTTTGAGTAGGGAGATGTGGCCACGGTCGGTGATTGAATATTCTGCGTCGTTCGTGGTCACCCACCCTGACTCCACCAGCTCCGCCAGGTGCTCGCTCAAGGTCTGCGGCTCATCCTCTGAGGCGAAGAATGGCGACAAACCAGCATTAAGCTGTGCCTCGGTGGCGGGACGTTGTTCCAGCAGGTTTAGCACCTGCCATTGCCGGCGTGTCACGCCATGCTCTTCTAAGGTCGCTGCAAACTGCTCGTCAATCAGCGAATCCACCAATTTTAACCAGTAACCCAAGGGGCGTTGTGCGTTCATAAAATCAGCCTAGCGATGATGCCGACTAGAATCGAGGGTATGAGCGAAACCAGCGCCCGTGAGCGACTAAAAGAACTAATCCAAGAACTGGCCATTGTGCGCGGCAAGGTCATCTTGTCTTCGGGCAAGGAAGCTGACTACTACATCGATTTGCGTCGAGTCACCCTGCACCAGGAAGCCTCAGGGTTGGTCGGCGAAGTCATGCTTGACCTGCTCGATGAAGCAAAGCTTGAATTCACCAATGTTGGTGGCTTGACCATGGGAGCTGACCCAGTCGGCACCGCCATCATGCACACCGCCCGCGCCAAGGATCGCGCTATCGACGCCTTCGTTGTGCGCAAGGCACAGAAGTCCTACGGCATGGGTCGTCAGGTCGAAGGGCCAAGCGTTGAAGGACGCGACGTGATCGTGCTGGAAGATACCTCCACCACCGGTGGCTCGGCGTTGACTGCAGTTGAAGGCGTGCGCAAGGCCGGTGGCAACGTGATTGCCGTTGCCGTGATCGTGGACCGCGATACCGGGGCTAAGGAACGCATCGAAGCTGAAGCTGGAGTTCCTTACCTGTTTGCCTACGGCAAGACCGAGCTAGGCCTGTAAACAGCAAGATATCCTGGCGAAACCCATCATTGTGAACGTTTGCAATGGTGGGTTTTGTGCTTTAGTTTTTGCGCGGTGCAGCTGTAGTTTCGCGAGGAACCAATACCGCGGGGAGCTGCTGTGGTGTGCTGGCTTCTTCGCCGTCTAGCAATGAGAGTAATAGGTGAACTGCATGACTGCCCATCTCATGGAGGGGCTGGCGCACGGTGCTCAGTGCGGGGGAGCTTTGGGCAGCCGCTGGAATGTCATCAAAACCGATGATGGATAGATCTGCCGGGACATTTAGGCCACGTTCGCGCGCAACGCCGAGGGCCGCCAGGGCGGAGACATCGTTGGCTGCAAAAATCGCGGTGGGCGGTTGGGGCAGGTCTAAGAGTTTCCCCGTGGCTTCCACTGCAGCATCATGCTGGTAATCGCCTTCTTCAATGAGCTGCCCGTCAATAGTTATGCCAGCATTCTCTAGTGCTTGCCGGTAACCTGCCTCGCGCAGATGCGCGGATTTAAGATCCTTTCGGCCCCCAATAAAACCGATGCGTTGGTGCCCTAAATCTAAGAGATGTTCGGTGGCCTTTTGTGAGCCCCCTGAATTATCCACGTCCACAATGAGGGGCATGTCTGTGCCCGATTGCGGATCGATGGCTACTACCGGAACGGAGCTATGGGGGATCTCAACGGTGGGAGTCACGATGATGGCCCCGTCGATCAGGGTGCCACCCAAGCGCGAGAGTGAACGGCGCTCCCATCCGATGTGTCCTTCTGGGCTGAGGTTTCCCGCGTAGGCCATCAGGTCGTATTTGGTGCCGCGCAGTGTGGCGGAAATCCCGTTCAAAAGCTCCAGAGCGAAAGGCTCAAATTCGGCAACGAGGATGCCAATGATGTTGGTTCGTGAATTGCGCATCGAGGATGCGACCAACGAGGTTTCATATCCGAGCTCGTTGATAACCTGATGAACGCGGGCGATTGTTGCCGGGGCGACGCCGTATCGTCCATTGACCACTTTGGACACCGTGGAAACTGAAACCTCGGCGACACGCGCCACATCGTTGATGGTCACTCGGGCTGCTGCAGGCTTTTCGGCAGGCGTTGGCAGCCATCCGGAGGTGGCGTTCACTGGGTTTTCGGTCTCAGGGCTCATCACTCGACTAACAGTAGCGCATATTTCCGCGAAAATAGCGGAGTTCACGAGCTAAGAACGAGATGTTGATGAGTTTTCGATAACGTTTTCGCTAAGGATTTCGAAAACGTTATCGAAAACGATTGACATGATGTGCATCACAGTGCAATTCTTGGTGGAGCCAAGTGCCTGCCGCGTCAACGTCGACAGGGCCATTTCTTCCCACAGCTCAGGAGCACACGCATGAAATCTACATCCCGCACTGCAAAAATTCTGGCGCTGGCAGCCACTGGCTCGCTACTATTTTCCGGATGCGCCTCCGGGTCCTCAGCACAGACCGAATCAGCTGACGGAACGACCACCATCACCTGGTGGCACAACTCCAACAACGGAGAAGGCAAGGCCTACTACGAAAAGGTCGCCAAAGACTTTGAAGCGACGCACGAAGGTGTGCACATCGAAATTCAGGCCATGCAGCACGAAGACATGCTCACCAAACTTGACGCAGCTTTCCAAAGCGGGGATGCACCGGATGTTTACATGGAACGCGGCGGGGGAGAGCTGGCGGCTCACGTAGCCGCCGGATTGACCAAAGACCTCAGCGAGTTGGCCATTGATGAGATCGGCTTCCTCGGAGATACCGCCGGTGGATGGCAGATTGATGGGAAAACCTACGCACTGCCCTACTCATTAGGTGCAGCCGGGTTCTGGTACAACAAAGCACTGTTCAAAAAGGCCGGCATCGACAAAGCCCCGGAAACGTGGCAAGAGTTGCTTGATGCCAGCACCAAACTCAAAGACGCCGGCATCACGCCAATCTCTGTCGGTGCTGGGGATAAATGGCCAGCGGCCCACTACTGGTATTACGCAGCGGTGCGCGAATGCGCCGAACAAACCCTGGCTGACTCGGTGACCAACCTAGACTTCAGCGACCAATGCTTCGTGAAAGCCGGCGAAGACGTGGATCAACTGATCAACGCTGAGCCGTTCAACGCTGGTTTCCTGTCCACCCCGGCGCAGTCAGGACCCACCTCGGCTTCGGGACTGCTGGCCACTGGCAAGGTTGCCATGGAATTGGCCGGACACTGGGAACCGGGAGTGATGCAGGGCCTGACCGAAGACGGAAAGGGTCTGGGTGATGACACCGGATGGTTCTCCTTCCCAGCCATTGAAGGCGGAGCGGGTAATCCAGAAGCACAGCTCGGCGGTGGTGATGCCTGGGCAGTAGCCCAAGACGCACCCGACGAGGCTGTGGAATTTGCCAAGTACATGCTTTCGGAGAAAGTCCAGCGCGGTTTTGCAGAACTAGATATGGGTCTACCAACGAACCCCAAAGCCAAGGACGCTGTCGCGGATCCAGCACTTGCCTCGATGATTGACGCACGAGATAAGGCGCCGTACTTTCAGCTTTATTTCGACACTGCCTTTGGCGCATCAATTGGTGGTGCCATGAATGATGAAATTGCCTTGCTCTTCGCCGGTAAATCAGACGCGCAGAAAATCGTTGATGCTAGCCAAAATGCCGCTGATCTGGAGAAGTGATCCGGATCGTGGCTCAGGAAGTAACTTACGTAACCGGACCAGTGGCTGAAACCTCCGCCTCGCAGACTGATGCCGCCCGGCGGGAGGTCGGTGTGGCCGAGACCAAAAAACTTCAGCGCCGACGCGCCAAACCGGCGGACCGTCGCAAAACCCTTGAGATCCTGTTCTTTATCAGCCCGGCCTTGATTCTGATCGCGGTATTCATGCTGCTCCCCATCATCCAGGCCGTGCGCTATTCGGTGTACAACTGGAAGGGCTTTGGCCCGCTGGTGGACTTTGTCGGGCTGAAAAACTATGCACGGGTGCTGCAAAATGAGGTCTTCACCGATGCGATGATTCACAACCTGATCATCATCGGCGGATCCATCGCATTGCAACTACCCATCGGTCTGGGCATTGCCTTGTTGCTGAACCGGAAGATGAAAGTTCAGTCGCTATTGCGCACCATCATCTTTGTGCCCTACGTACTCTCCGAGGTCATTGCCGGTGTCATCTGGTTCCAGCTACTGCAACCGCAGTATGGGGTCATTGACACCATCATGTCCAAGTTCGGCATTCAAGGTCCGGCCCAAGGTTGGTTAGGCACCCCGGAATTAGCGCTGTGGACCGTATTGGCTGTGTTGACGTGGAAATATCTCGGATTGGCCGTCATCTTATTCTTGGCCGGGTTGCAAGGTGTGCCCTCAGAACTCTATGAAGCGGCAGAAATCGATGGTGCTTCTTGGTGGCAGATTCAACGGAAGATCACCATTCCGTTGCTCGGGCCAACGCTGCGCACCTGGGGATTCCTCTCGATGATTGGCTCCCTGCAATTATTTGACATGGTTTGGATTCTCACCGGTGGTGGACCGGCAAATTCCACCACCACCATGGCCAGTTTCCTCGTCTCTGAAGGAACTAAACGACAGAATTTTGGCGTGGCCGCCGCAGCCTCGGTGATCCTGTTCGTCGTTGCTCTGATCCTCGCCGTGTCCTACCAACAATTTGTCCTTAAAAGAGACGCGCAACCAGCTGACGAACGAATCAAGGCGAAGAAGGTCAAAGCATGAGCGCCACCGTAGCCGCTGGCCCCCAACACACCCCAACCCAAGCCCGACGAGCTAAAAAGCGGGCGCGAAACCAAGGCGGAAATGTTGTTGTTTATGCCATCGCCTTGGTCGTGGTGGCGCTAACCCTAGGGCCGGTGCTCTACGGCATCCTCGGCGGTTTTCGGAGCAATGCGCAATTAGCCGAAAATCCTGCAGGACTACCGGCGCCCTGGGTACTTGATAACTATCTTGGCGTGCTGAAGAATCCGGACTTCTGGCAGTATGCAATGAACTCGGCAATGATCGCTGTGATCACCACGGTGATCGTGGTGGTCCTTGGAATTATGGCGGCCTACCCATTGGCTCGTTACCAGTTCAGGATGCGCGAACCAATCTTCATGGTCTTCGTACTGGGACTACTTTTCCCTGCGACCGTCGCCATCGTTCCACTATTCATTCTGATCACTCGTGACCTGCACATGGGCAATACCTGGTGGGGCGTGGCCCTGCCGCAAGCAGCGTTCGCGCTACCCATGACCGTAGTTATTCTGCGTCCCTTCCTGATGGCTTTGCCGCAAGAATTGGAAGAAGCCGCACAATTGGACGGGGCAAGTCGGATTGGGTTCTTCTGGAGAATTCTCTTGCCATTGTCCAGTCCCGGCATGGTCACCGTGGGCGTTCTGGCCTTCGTCGGTTCATGGAATGCCTACCTGCTACCACTGCTATTGCTCCAAGGAGATATGCGCACCTTGCCACTGGGCGTGGCCGACTACTCCAGCGAACACTCTGCAGATACCGCAGGAGTTTTCGCCTTCACCGCCTTAGCGATGATCCCCGCCCTGATCTTCTTCCTGGCCATGCAAAAACGCATCGTCAATGGACTGCAAGGCGCAGTCAAGGGCTGAGACCCGCAAGGTGCCAAAGGCACCCAATTTACTTTTTGAGAATAGGATTTTCATGAAAACTGCCGAACAGACATGGCGAAATACCGAACTGCCAACGCATCAGCGAGTTGCTGACCTGTTAGCGCAGATGACGCTCGAAGAAAAGGCAGGGCAACTTGGGTCATTCTGGATCCGCCCGGCAGAAGAACAACACGACGGTGAAAACAACGTTGCACCGATGGCTGACACTTTTGGCGGTGGCCCGAATTTTGAGACAGCTATTAAGAACGGACTCGGCCACATAACCCGAGCCTTCGGCACCATTCCGTTGGATCCAGTCCAAGGTCGTGCAAAGCTCGCCGAATTACAAGAGCAAGTCATAGCTTCCAACCGGTTCGGCATTCCCGCTATCGCCCATGAAGAATGCCTGACCGGATTCACGACCCTAGGGGCTACCTGCTATCCAGCATCTATTGCTTGGGGAGCGAGTTTTAACCCTGAGCTGGTTCATTCCATGGCTGCGCACATCGGAGCGGACATGAAAAAGATGGGTGTGCACCAAGGACTGTCCCCGGTATTAGACGTTGTACGCGACTACCGCTGGGGTCGGGTTGAAGAGACCATTGGCGAAGATCCACACCTGGTGGGGGAACTTGCTCTTGCCTATGTGAAGGGGCTGCAGGGTTCTGGGGTTAGCGCCACGCTCAAGCACTTCGCTGGTTACGCTGCCTCGCAGGGTGGCCGAAACCATGCACCGGTATCCCTGGGCCAACGTGCACTAGAAGACGCCGTCTTCCCGCCCTTTGAACGGGCAGTACGCGAGGGCAAAGTTCAGTCGGTGATGAACTCTTATGCTGAAATCGACGGTGAAGCTCCGGCCGCCAGCCGTCGTCTGCTCACCGAAGTACTGCGTGAACGCTGGGGGTTCACCGGCACGGTCGTGGCCGATTACTGGTCGGTGAGCTTCCTGCATAGCATGCACGAAATTGCCGGTAGCGAAGATAGCGCAGGATTGTTGGCCTTGAAAGCCGGCATGGATGTCGAGCTGCCTGAAACTATTGCCTTTTCCAACCTTGCCGAGGCCGTACGTACCGGGCACTTGGAGGAAGCGATCCTGGATCAAGCCGTATCCAGAGTACTCACTCAAAAAGTCGAAGCAGGCCTCCTCGATCCTGACTACATCCCAGAGCACCACTGGCAAGGCGACGACGTCGACTTGGATTCCGAACAGAACCGACAACTTGCCCGCACCATGGCCGAAGAATCCATAATCTTGTTGCGCAATGAGCAGATTCTTCCGCTAAAGAATCCGGCGCGACTTGCGGTGATTGGACCCAGCGCGACGCAACCTCGAACCCACTTGGGTTGCTATTCCTTTACCAACCACGTGTACTCGCGGTTCGCGGAGCAAGAAAACTACGGGGTGGAAATGACCTCGATACTTCAGGCCTTGCGAGATTCTCCGGCGCTCGCCGGAAGTCAGATTGAGTACGCCCGAGGTGTGGACTTCACTGATCTTGATGACAAGGGGATCGAGCAGGCAGTAGAAGTTGCGAGGAACGCCGAAATTGCGGTTGTGACCGTCGGCGATTTAGCTGGGCTCTTCGGCCGTGGGACCTCGGGCGAAGGCTGCGACGTGGTGGATCTGAAGCTGCCTGGACGGCAGTCGGAACTAGTGGAAGCCGTGTTGGATACCGGAACCCCCACGATTCTGGTTTTGGTCACAGGGCGTCCCTACGCACTAGGAGAATTCGCTGACCGGGCTGCAGGCATCGTTCAATGTTTCATGCCTGGCGTTGAAGGTGGGCCTGCCATTGCAGGGGTTCTCACCGGGGAGGTTACCCCTTCCGGGAAATTGCCGGTGCAGATTCCTGATCATCGGGGTGGGCAGCCTGGAACTTATTTGGTGCCGAAATTGGGGTGGCATTCGGATGGAATCTCAAACCTCGATCCCCGTCCGCTCTATCCTTTCGGCTACGGCCTGTCCTATACGAGCTTCGAAATTTCTTCACTGCAGATATCGTCTACGCAGATCTCCGCGGATGGGGCAGTGGAAGTTAGCGCGAGGGTGACCAATACCGGGTCACGACACGGCGCTGAAGCCGTTCAGTTGTATCTCTGCGATGAAGTTTCGCAAGTAGTTCGTCCTAGACGATGGTTGGCAGGCTTCGCCAAGGTCAGTCTTGATGCAGGAGAGTCGAAGTCAGTGACCTTCAGTGTCCATGCCGACCGGACATCATTCACTGGCCTTGCTGGAACCAGAATCGTTGAACCTGGAAAGTTTACTGCGGTGATTGGATCCAGCAGTGAAGATCTCGGACAAAGTGCCACGTTTGAGATTGTTGGCCAGCTCCGCGAGGTCGGAGAAGGCCGAGTGATGGACACACCCGTAATTATTGGAAAGTAGTCAGGCTGTTCGCCGGCGTAGGGTCAACGAGCCAACAAGAAGTGCCACCGCGATCCACGCGACGATTACCAGCATGCTGATTCCAGTAGCAGAATCTGTTGTCCCCGCCGCGACGTCCGAGAGGGCGTCGATGGCGTGGGAGAGCGGCAGCCAGTCTCCAATAGATTCGAGGACCGAAGGGAGCTGATCCCTGGGCAAAATAATTCCCGCCAACAAAAACTGAGGGATCACGAGGGCCGGCATGAATTGCACAACTTGGAATTCGGTGCGGGCGAAAGCACTAGCCATGAGCCCCAGGCTGATCCCTAATAATGCATCAAGTGCGGCTACGGCGAAGAGCAGCCAGAAGCTTCCCGATATTTCTAGACCACAAACCCAGACTGCGAAGCTTGTGGCGATGAGGGTTTGAAGAATGGCAATGAGGGTGAAAGCTAGCGCGTAGCCAAAGATGAATTCCCCCTTGGCCAACGGCAGGCTTAGTAGCCGTTCAAGTGTGCCACTGCGTCGTTCACGAAGTGTGGCAATGCTAGTCACGAGGAACATCACCACAAAGGGAAACAGTGCGATCATGGATGGGCCGATCCGCTGGAAAGCTGGAGTATCGGTAAAAATCCAAGCAATGAGTCCTATCAGCAGGCTGGGGACCACGAGCATTAAAGCAATGGTGCGAGGGTCATGACGTACTTGGTTCAAGACCCTGCTAGCTGTGGCTAGTGTTCTGCGCATCATTTGCTCTCTTCCACAGCCGCACGGTGTCGGGGCACTGAAACTGGGACGGATGGTGCGTCACTTTGCGGATCTGAAGTTCCTGAATCAATGAGTTTCAAAAAGGCTCCCTCAGGATCGGTCGCGCCGGTACGTTCCATGAGCTCGAAGGGCGATAGCTGGGCGAGTATTTTTCCCTCGCGGAGAAGCAAGATTTGATCGCAACGCATGGCCTCATCCATGACGTGACTAGAAACGACCAAGCAGATTCCGGTGGAAGCTAGGCGTGCGAAGAGATCCCAAAGATCCGCGCGCAGTACTGGGTCAAGCCCGACAGTGGGCTCATCAAGGATGACGATTTCTGGGTTGCCGAGAAGCGCAATAGCCAAGGAAACACGATTGCGTTGGCCACCAGAAAGATCGATGACCAAGCGTGATGCCTGCTCAGAAAGATCTGTACCTTGGATGACACGATTCACTTCATCGGTGCTGAGCCCAAGAATCTTGGCGAAATAGGTGATGTTCTGTCTGACCGTTAAGTCGTCATAGACGCTGGCTGCCTGAGTCATGTAGCCGACCTTGCGTCTTAAGGATTTGCTTCCGGCTGGCTGGTCGAGCACGGTGACCGCACCGCTGGTGATGATTTGGTTGCCAACGATGCTGCGCAGGAGTGTGCTCTTACCACTTCCGCTGGGGCCCAGCAGGCCGATGATTTTGCCCGCTTCAAGCTGGAAGCTCAACTGGTCGAGGACCAGGCTTTTGCCTCTCTTGACGCTGAGTTCTTGCACGTCGATGCATGCTGATTTATTCATCACATAATGAATTAGAGACCCATACGGCAGGCAAGTCAATGCTTTTGAAGCGGAAGATCTCCGGTGAGATAACGCTGAATGGTGGGAGCGATCAGTTCGATGAGTTGATCTTCGCTCATGGACGCTATGGGCTCCAAGGAAACGACATAACGGGTGATAATCAGGCCAATAAATTGGCTAGCCACCAGAGCGATCCGTTCCTCTGCAGATTCTTCGGGCAGGCGCGAGCCAATGCGCGAGAAGATCTCCTTCTGGATGAAGGGTTTCAGGATTTTCGCGGCAGTATTACTGGAGATTAGTCCGCGCACCATGGCCACGGCGGGGGACCGAAAAGCGGGTTTTTGCCAGGTGGTGATCAGAGCCCTAGTTAGTGCGTAACCCAATTCATCTAAGGGTGTACTGATGGTCTGCCCAACGACATCTCCCGGGTTGACCGGGATATTCATGGTCTGGATAAACAGGTCGCTTTTATCCTTGAAGTAGTGGTGTACCAAGGCAGGATCAACCGAAGCCCTGCGGGCTACCGAACGCAGACTCGTCCCTTCGAAGCCGGCATGGGCAAACTCTTTGGATGCGGCTTTGAGGATCTTAATTCTTGTTGATCCAGTGGTGCTTCCCTTAGGGCGTCCGCGTTTTCGGGCTCCGGGAACTTCGTTGGGTACAGGCTCACTCACTGCTTTAGCATACGACGCGGGTAGGCCGATTGGTTGGTGCCCTGAGGAACAGAATGAGGCCGGGCGGACGCCCGGCCTCATTCTTGGTGCAGAGAGTTACTTCTTTGCTGCGGGGGCCTGTTCTGGTTGTGCGCCCTTGGCCAGTTCCGCGTGCAGGTTTGCGACGGATGGGTACTGCAGGTCAGGACGGAATGGGAAGGTATCCATGTCGTCTCGGGAAGTGATGCCGGTGTAGACCAGAGCAGTCAGCAGGCCAGCTTCCATGCCTGCAACGATGTCGGTGTCCATGCGGTCACCGATCATTGCGGTGGTTTCCGAATGCGCATCGATGCGGTTCAACGCGGAGCGGAACATCATAGGGTTTGGCTTGCCGACAACATATGGTTCGCGGTTGGTTGCACGCGAGATCAGTGCAGCAATCGCACCGGTTGCAGGCAGGAGGCCTTCGGCAGATGGTCCGGTTGCATCAGGGTTGGTGGCGATAAATTTGGCGCCACCTTCGATGAGGCGGATGGCCTTGGTGATCGCTTCGAAAGAATAGTTGCGGGTCTCGCCCAGAACGACGTAGTCAGGGTTCTGGTCGGTCATGATGAAACCAGCTTCGTGCAACGCGGTGGTCAGGCCAGCCTCGCCAATCACGAAGGTGCGACCACCTGGACGTTGACGAGCCAAGAACTCCGCAGTTGCCATGGCTGAGGTCCAGATGTTTTCCTCTGGAACGTCCAGACCTGAGGCCAACAAACGGGCACGAAGGTCACGAGGGGTAAAGATGGAGTTGTTGGTCAGGACGAGGAAACGCAGATTGTTTTCACGCCAGTACCCCATCAACTCCGCGGCACCTTTAACTGCCTGATTTTCGTGGACGAGAACACCGTCCATATCAGTAAGCCAGCACTTGATGTCATGGACGGTACGAGCAGCGCGGTTGGTAGTCGTCACGAGGTTAAGTCCTCCCTGATGAAATTGTGGTGGGAGCCATCTGCATTGAAAGATTCCCCTGCTACTAGAAAGACTACACAGACTTGGGCGATTGCGCCGTGAACAAGGGCACGATGAGAAAGAACTACGCTTAATAGTGTGAATCAAGAAACGCATGAGCCAGTTAACGACCCCAGTGAGCAGCACGTCATCGGAGTGGGCCCTTGGGAAGGTGAACTGCCGACCGATGATAAGTATGATCCGGAGCTGCTAGCCGAGGGCGACCGACGCAATGTTGCCGACAAATACCGTTACTGGAAAATGGACGCCATCATTGCCGACCTAGATGAGCGCCGCCACGACTTCCACATCGCCATTGAAAATTGGCAGCATGACATGAATATCGGCACGGTGGTCCGTAGTGCCAATGCTTTCTTGGCCAAAGAAGTACACATCATTGGACGCCGTCGATGGAATCGACGCGGCGCCATGGTTACGGATCGTTACCAGCACGTGCGTCATCACCCAACCGTGGAGGATTTTGTTACATGGGCTGAGTCTGAGGGGCTCACCATTTTGGGAATCGACATCTTCCCGGATTCCGTGCCGCTGGAAACTTACGACATTCCAAAGAACTGCGTTTTAGTGTTTGGCCAAGAAGGACCCGGTTTAAGCCCGGAAGTTCATGCGGCGGCTAAGGACACCTTGTCAATTGAACAATTCGGTTCAACTCGCTCCATTAACGCGGCCTCTGCTGCCGGAATTGCCATGCATGCATGGATCCGCAGACACGTTTTTGGGCAAACGGTAGGTTAACGAGGAAATTAATACTCAAGAGTATTAGTCGAGCATCTGGATTAGTCGCATTTTTAGGCCTACGCTGTTAATCGGTTATGAAAATGTGATCTGGGAGCGAGTGGCCGTGAAACGACGTCATCAAGTGAACCACGACTTATTGCTGCTCGGGCTGCCCCGACGCAAGAATCCCGTGGTCATCTGGTCGACCTCGATTGTGGCGGCCTTGGGGCTTACCGGAGCGTTGGCGATTCCGATCGTGGCGCAGCCCGCTGATTCACGCCAAGGTGATGTCCAGGTATCTATGGAAGCCGTCGCCGACTACTCAATTGGAGACGGCCCGGTCTTTGTCAGCGGTGACGCGCCACTGAACGCCTTCGGTGGTTCGGGCAAGGAGCTTGCGATTGATGGACGCCCGGTAGGCATGGTTAATGATGCTGCGGAAAGCACCGAAACAAGCAGCAGTTCCAATGAAGAATCAACCGCTTTGCTCGCGGGCACGGTTGGCGAACTAGGTAAACTTCCTGGCGACCTGCAATTGATGCACCCGGTAACAACGCGCCGAATTTCCAGTCCTTATGGTTGGCGCGCAAACCCCACGGGCCCCGGTAACCAGATCCATATCGGCCAAGACTACCCAATTTCTTGCGGCTCTCCTGTTTACGCCTCAGAGGACGGCACCGTCACCGTTTCAGGATGGGCCGGACACTCGGGCATGCGCGTGACCATTGACCATGGCTACAACGTGCAAACCGGGTACAGTCATAACTCCAAGCTCATCGCCAAGGTTGGTCAGCAAGTGAAACAGGGCGAACTGATTGCCCTAGCCGGAACCACCGGTAACTCCACCGGCTGCCACGTGCACTTCGAGGTCATCATTGATGGGCGTTGGCATGACCCTCGCAATTATCTGCCGCTGATCCCAGGACAGCGTCAGGCCATGATCGATTCGCAGCGCCTGACCGTCAACGCGAACAGCGCACCTAAGGGCAACGGTTCACAGAACTCCGGTCAGTCCAACAACGCGCCTGATCCGGACATCATTGTCCCTGAGAACAACACCCCACATATTCCTGCGCCGAAGCCAAGCCCGACGAAGACGACTAAACCAACTCCAAGTCAGAGTGAAAGCGAAAGCCCAAGCGCTTCGAAGAGCCCAAGTGGTTCAAAGAGCCCGAGCGGATCCACCTCGCCGTCCGAGAATGAATCTGAGACTCCGTCGGATACTCCATCAACATCCACGAAGCCGACTGATACTTCAAAGGATCCTTCGTCGCCCGAAACGACACAAGAGGCTCCATCGACAGAAAATTCGTCGCCAGACGGTGCTCCGTCTGAGAAGGAACCGGTTCCAACTTCGCCTTCGACACCAAAACCGACGAAGAAGAAATCTCCATCTGGAGAGGAATCGGCAAAGTCAACCGAATCCACTGGGGGAGCATCTTCTTCTGGTTCGACCTCGACTGATACTTCGACAAGCAGCTCAGGAAGTGCCAGCCTGTCGGCGTCAATCACTGAATAAGAACCAACTGCTTGTTCTTCGGCCGTCTGCGACGAGAGTTCTACTCGTTTCAGGCGGCCGTCGTCATTGCAAATAGTGCTTCATGACCGTGTCACGATATGAGATTTTAGCTAGAGATAGTGACCTAGGCGATAGGATGGATGGCGAACCGCCGTCAATGGAGACGCGAAACCTCGCTAATCACCAGGAGTGAAGCATGCCTATCGCAACCCCCGATAAGTACAATGCCATGATCGACGCTGCCAAGGCAGGCGGCTACGCCTTCCCAGCAGTGAACGTTACCAGCTCACAGACCCTGAATGCTGCAATCCGTGGCTTCGCTGAAGCTGAATCAGACGGCATTATCCAGGTCTCCACCGGCGGTGCCGCCTACTGGTCCGGCGCCTCCGTTAAGGACATGGTCGCAGGTTCCTTGGGCTTCGCAGCCTTCGCCCGCGAAGTAGCCAAGAACTACGGCGTCAACATCGCCCTGCACACCGACCACTGCCCAGCTGACAAGCTCGATGGCTTCGTGCTGCCACTGCTGGCCGCTTCGGAAGCAGAAGTTGCTGCAGGCCGCGACCCATTCTTCAACTCCCACATGTGGGACGGCTCGGCAGAGACCCTTGAAGAGAACCTGCGCATCGCTGCAGAACTACTGCCACGCACCGCGGCCGCCAAGCAGATCCTCGAAGTAGAGATCGGCGCCGTAGGCGGCGAAGAAGATGGTGTTGAGAACGCTATCAACGACAAGCTGTACTCCACCGTTGAAGATGCACTGGCAACCATCGACGCACTGGGTGCCGGCGAAAAGGGTCGTTACATCACCGCACTGACCTTCGGTAACGTCCACGGCGTCTACAAGCCAGGTAACGTAAAGCTGCGTCCGGAGATCCTGAAGGACATCCAGGCTCAGGTTGGCGCCAAGATCGGCAAGGAAAACCCATTCGACCTGGTATTCCACGGCGGTTCGGGCTCCTCCGAGAAGGAAATCGCTGACGCTGTTTCCTACGGTGTCATCAAGATGAACATCGACACCGACACCCAGTACGCATTCACCCGCCCAGTAGCTGGCCACATGCTCAGCAACTACGATGGCGTGCTGAAGATCGACGGTGAAGTCGGCAACAAGAAGACCTATGACCCACGTGTGTGGGGTGCCAAGGCTGAAGAGTCCATGGCTGCTCGTATCGTAGAAGCTGCTCGCCAGCTGGGCTCGGCCGGAAAGTCGCTGAAGTAAATATGGTCGGCGAAAACCTGCTGGGCATTCCAGAAACCCTGCTCCCCGAAGAATCTGAGGTCCTAGCCCGCCTTGAAGCTGGCGATGAGCCAGTGGATTTGGCAGCTAGGTTCCCTTCCTCCTCTTTGGTGTGGGCACTGCTGGCCGATGAAGCGCACGGTGAAGGTCGTACCGTGGAGTCTTACGCGTTTGCTCGCGTGGGGTACCACCGCGGTCTGGACTCGCTGCGTAAAGCCGGATGGCGTGGACAGGGTCCAGTTCCTTGGAGCCATGAGCCTAACCGCGGCTTCCTACGCTCGCTCTATGCGCTGGGCCGTGCGGCCGCAGCCATCGGTGAGGCTGAAGAAGTGGATCGCATCGGCAAGTTCCTGAACGATTCGGATGCTTCGGCCAGGGCTGAAATCGAAGCTGGCAAGTAAGTCAGCATCAATACCGTTCAACGGCGGCTCGTCTCATTTTGAGGCGGGCCGCCGTTTGCCGTAGGTGAGGCCTTTGGTAAATGGAACCCGAAATGGTAAAAACCAGTCATCCTAGAAAGTGAACCCCTCACCAGGTTTTTGCTTCGATGAGGAGACTGGTGTGAGGCCGATTCCGAACACTCTTAAACAGGTGATCCAATGAGCGTTAGTGAAGCCACGACGTGACTCGGGGTTCATAACCATGCCTCTCACTGTGCCGGATGCACATGAGATCCAGATGAGAGAGGCGAGTCAGTACGTGTGGAGCCAGAGTTAGAGCAGATGCTTAACTCAGATGTTCGAAAATAATTGCCGTTTGGGTTGAAGAGAACGCCCGGTTGGCCCCCAAGTGAGTAGCAACAAATGTGCGTAGATCTTCGATGCTTCTGGTGGCTACCCGGACCAACAAATCAGGCGATCCGCCGAGTACGAAGACTTCTTTGACCTCTGGAAGTTGCTGCAGAGACTTTGCTGAAGCGAGCAGGCGGTCACGTGCAGAAGGTGAGACCAAGATAGAAACCATCGCATTAACCGACACACCGAGCAGTTTCTCATTGATGGCCGCGTGATAACCGGTGATGACTCTGGCGGTGTGGAGCGCCTTGACGCGCCCTAGACAGGTGGATGGCGCGACGCCGACTTTGCTCGCGAGAACATTGTTCGGGATTCTGCCGTCCTTGCTCAGTTCTGAGAGGATCGCTAGGTCAGTATCATCTACACGAATTGGATTCGGAACGGCATCGCCTTGCACTTCCCAGAGAGAATTTTCCACGAAAATTTCACCTCATTCTTTAAGTAAATTCAGATTTGCTCGCCTAGTTTTGTATTTGATTCTACGCTGATTACAGCGTGGAGAACTGAAATCTTAGGAGCAAAATGTCTACCGAACTGACTCGTCAATCCTTGGCCCAGTTGGATCAGGCCGATCCCTTGACCGCTTTTGCAGATCGATTCATTCTGCCCGAAGACACCATTTACCTTGACGGGAACTCGCTCGGAGCTCTACCGAAGGGTGCCGCCGAACGCGCAGCTCAAGTAGTGAGCGAAGAGTGGGGACAGGGACTAATCCGTTCGTGGAACACCGCCGGCTGGTTCGAATTGCCACTGAAGCTGGGCGATAAACTCGGTCGCTTACTGGGGGGAAAACCGAACGAAACCGCCATTACCGACACCACCACGCTGAACCTCTTCAAAGCCCTGGCTTCAGCATTGCGTACGCAAAAGGCCGATGACCCGAATCGTCGAGTCATCCTGACCGAACGCGATAATTTCCCTACCGACATTTACATTGCTGAAGGATTGGCCGATCTGGTGAACTCGCTGTCAACGGAAACCGGCGTCGACTACGAAGTAAAGCTGATTGACGACGAAGCTTCACTTCGCGAAGCCTTGGATGACAGCGTAGCCGTCGTCGCCCTGTCACACGTGAACTACCGGACCGGTTCCATGTGGAACATGGATGAAATCACCGCTGCAATCCACGATGCCGGTGCACTGGTGATCTGGGATCTGGCTCATGCCGCCGGGGCAGTACCAGTGGACCTGAATGCAGCCAATGCAGACTACGCCGTGGGTTGCACCTACAAGTACCTGAACGGTGGACCAGGCTCACCGGCTTTCATCTGGGTCAACGAGCGTCATCACGAACGCTTCTGGCAGCCACTTTCGGGATGGTGGTCGCACAACAAGCCGTTTGAAATGTCGCAGAGCTATACACCGGCCAACGATATCCGCCGATTCATGTGCGGTACTCAGCCAATGACCTCCTTGGCCATGGTGGAAGTGGGACTGGATATCGCGTTAGAGACAGATATGGCTCAGGTGCGTGCCAAGTCCCTGGAACTCGTAGACCTGTTCATTGAACTAGTGGAGACGCGGTGCGACGGCTATGGGTTAGAACTGGTGACTCCGCGCGAGCCCGCGGCACGCGGCAGCCACGTGAGCTTCCGCCATGAACACGGTTACGAGATCATCGCGGCCTTGATCGACCAGGGTGTGATTGGCGATTACCGCGAGCCGGAAGTCCTGCGCTTTGGCATCACCCCGCTGTACCTCACCCGCACGGATATCTGGGATGCAGTGGAGAAACTGCGTGAAATTCTGCACACCAACGCGTGGCAACGTGAAGAGTACGCCGTACGAAATGCCGTGACTTAACCGGTAAAACAGAAACAAACCCTATTAATAGCGTCGCCTCTGGTCTGGTGTGGCCAGAGTACGCTTATACGCAGCACGGCATGTTTTGATGCCGTGCTGTTCGTATGAGGTTTAGGGGAATATTGTTGGGCAAACAGCCGGTACGCGCCACTGATGTCGGGTCGGGTCTGAAGAAATCATTGACTCCGGCACAGATGTCCATGATCGCCCTGGGTAGTGCCATCGGCACCGGACTTTTTGCCGGCAGCAAGTTGGCCATCATGATGGCCGGGCCATCGGTCATCCTCAGCTATGTGGTCGGCGGCGTGGTGGCGTTGCTGGTCATGGGTGCGCTCGCCGAGATGACGGTGAAACAACCGGTGGCAGGATCTTTCGGGGTATACGCCGAACGCTATCTTGGTCGCTTTGCCGGCTACCTTACCAAGTATCTTTACTGGTCGGCGCTGATTTTTGCGGTAGGCACCGAAGTCAGTGCGGTGGGCGAATACATGCAGTATTGGTTCCCACAAATTTCTGGCCTTTGGTGGGTGGGTATTTTCTCCGCCGTCCTTCTGGCAGTGAATTTTTCCAGCGTGAAAATTTTCGGAACCACGGAATACTGGTTCTCGGCGATCAAGGTTTTTGCGGTTCTTGCCTTCATTATCATTGCCCTGTGGCTGGTCTTCCACAATCCGCACGATCAGTTTGGGGTGCATAACTACAGTGCTGAGGGTGGCTTCTTTTCCAACGGATTATTCGGTACGTGGAGTGCGGTGATCGTGGCGATCTTCTCTTATATGGGCATTGAGGCCATCTCGATTGCAGCGGCTGAAGCCCGTAATCCGAAACTTGCGGTGCGCAAGGCCTTCAAGGTTTCTTTCCTGAGACTATTGCTGTTTTACGTATTCACCATGGCGCTGATCTTGGCGGTAGCTCCAACCAGCGAATTGATCTCCGGCGGTTCACCTTTTGTGACAGTGATGTCCCAGGTAGGTATTCCTTTTGCTGATTCAGTGCTGAATTTTGTGCTGATCATTGCGGCGCTATCGGCCATGAATGCCCAGCTGTATGCCGCTACTCGGATGCTGCATTCCCTGGCTGATGCAGGTCACGCACCACGCATGGCACATCGAACTAACCGCGCAGGAGCACCGGTCCATGCGGTATGGATGTCCGCCGGAGGTATCGCCGTGGCCGCGGTCGTCTACGCGCTGGTGCCCGAGGGCGGGTTTGGCATCATGCTGTCCCTAGCAACCTTCGGAGCCTTGGCTACCTGGCTTATGATCCTTCTGACCCATGTGTCTTTCAGGCGCAAAGTAAATCAGAATCAAGAGAGCCTGGAATTCAAGCTATTCGGGTATCCATCAGCATCAATTATTGGAGCGCTACTGCTCTCCGCGCTGCTGGTGACCTCATTCTTTGTACCTCAATTCAAGTACACACTGATTTTCGGGGTGCCCTTCGTCGCGGTGATGTCGCTGCTGTACTGGCTGGTTTTCCCTACCAAGAAGCAGCATTCTGGCAAAGACACCGTTTAGGGGTGACTTAACCGGAAGAAGGACGTTCCAGCAATTTCGTGGGCCCGTGGAACCAACAGGATTTTCAGGTGAGCGTTGAACTCTGCGTCTTTGACGGTTGCCGGATCCACAACCTTATCCAACAGTTCTGGCTGTTCTGGTTCTAGATTCCACAGCCGTCCATCAGCTGCAATGGTCAATTGACCGGTAGTGCGATCTTTCCAAAAACGTGCGCTGATCCAGTCTGAACTGAAGCGGGCAGAACTTTGGGTGAGTGCTAGGGGTTCTTGGGTAGAGCTTTGCATGGCAACTTGGACCTTTTCACTTGTTGTTCTTGCCTGTGACGCTCTTGCATCCGAGGCCGCTTCTTCATCCGAACCACCCGCCGTACAACTGTGGGGTTGGTGTCTGATCAGTCGGAGCTTTGCCAAAACCACCACATGGTGGTGCCAGCGATCAGAACTCGTGAAGCTGGTTTCATGCTACAAAATCTTTGATCGGGGCTCAACGTTTTTCCTAGGCCATGCAATGTGAGTTCATCTTTGCTCAGTGTTACCCGGCGTTGGTTGGCAGAGGAGAAACTGCACCGGCACTAAGATCGTAGGGTGCCAACAAGTTGGTTGACGCAAAGATTCTTCAAGGAGCGATAGTGGCCAAATTGTATTTCCGCTACGGTGCAATGAACTCTGGCAAGTCCACGAGTTTGCTTCAAGCTGCTTTCAACTATGAAGAACGCGGCCAGCGAATCCTTCTGGCTAAACCCGGCATTGATACCAAGGGTGAAAACTCGATCGTTTCACGGCTGGGGATCGAGCGTATCGTCGACTTCACCATCAGCCCCGAGGACAACGTCCGCGAGCAATTCGCCGTGCAAAGTTCGGGAGATGACCCGGAAGCGCTATTGACTCACGTGGATGCCCCACCTGTTGCCTGCCTTTTGGTGGATGAAGCACAATTCCTGACCCGCGAGCAGGTTGATGACCTCTTGCGTATCGCAGTATTGGATAACGTGCCAGTGCTGGCCTACGGAATCCGCACAGATTTCCGCACGCACGCATTCCCGGGTTCAGCCCGTCTAATGGAGCTTTCCCACTCTTTGGAAGAGCTGAAGACCATTTGCCGGTGTGGACGTAAGGCCATGTTTAATACCCGGCGGATTGGTGACACCGTAGTATTTGATGGTAATCAGGTTGCCATCGATGGCGAAGATGTTTGGTACGAATCGCTGTGTGCCTCATGCTACCTCGAAGCTTCCGGCGGAAAACTGAGTTAGTTCGCGACTATCCCCAAGTCACGAATCGATTACATCGATTACCCAATGACGAATCGTGCGCCAGACTCGGTGCATGAAGATTCCGGTTGCGTTATCTATGGCCGCTATAGCCTTGCTGATGCTTTCTGCATGCGCGGGATTGATGCCGGATGGACAGCACGGATCTCAAGATATATTCGAAAGATCCGGAAATTCCGATCGGGCGCCGTCGGCTTTCCACGATGATGTTCCGCGTGATTCTTGTGGCGAACTAACCCTTACGCAGGGGGAACAGATAGCGGCTGAAGCTCTTGACTGCATGGATGCTGCAGTAGGTGAGCGCAATGTCGAGTTGGCTGTCTCATCGCCAACTACTGAAGGGGATCCGATCATAGTGTTTTACCGTACGAGTACGGATACCGACGGCGTTGAGATTTTCGTCAACAGCGAGTACGACAAATTCGGTTCTAGGGACTGGTCTTATGCCGTGTGCCCAAAAACGATGACCCGCGTAGCCCTTGAGGGTTGTCAGGACTAATAACTTCCTGTTGCAGCTCGCCGCAAACCAATCATTAGAACCGTGAATAAGTCGAAAGTAACCAAAAATTGATAGCAGCTTCAGTAATTACTTTGATCTTGGCCCTATTGTTCATCGGTGTATTCGAATGGGAACGTCAGGACAGAAAGAAGACCGGTTCCAAAGAGGACAAGTTCTTTGGCAATTGGGCGCTTGTAGCCTTCTGGATCTGCGCATTTTCCTTTGTGGTTTTTGCCCTTGGAGCGCTGGCCGAGTGACCCGAGTGGTGGAATCACCCATAGATCATTTGCGCCATGTTCGATACAGCTAGCTCATCGCGGATGCTAGAGATAGCGAAACCCCTTGTACGGCGGCAGCCGTCGAGAGTGCGTAATTCATTTGTTAGTTAACCAGTCCAGCAACAGCACGTTGCAAAGCCCAGTCGAATCCGTCGGATATCGGTGAATCAACATCCAATTGCACTAGGTTCTGACGGAAGGCGACAGAGCCCAGAATGTGGTTGAGCAGGAGTTGTTGACCGTGGCGAGCATTCTCGGAAGACAATCCGGTAGCTTCCAGTAGCTCACGCAATTGCAGTACTGGCGCTAAATTTGTGGCCTGCATGGCCGTGGCAACCTCAATGACTTCGGGGCTGTCCTGGATAGGCAACAATGCTAGGTACAAATTTCGGGCTAGCTGAAGGATGGCGTCAGCAGGTGCGTTGAATTCTTCAGCTTTGACCGAGAGCTGCGGGGTGTTCAGTAGCTTGGCTGCGACCTGGGCGAGCAACTCCTGCTTATTCTTCACATGCCAGTAGAGAGCACCAACTTGAACATCTAGTTCCTTGGCCAGACGACGCATCGACAAGTCAGCCAACCCGAACTGTTGCAGGATGTCGACCGCGGTATCCACGACCGTTAACTGAGTCAATGCCATATCAACAAGTCTAGCCTCCGGCGCATTAACTCTCTTGTTATTAGCCGTTGATGAGTTCTGAAACTGATCCTGAAATTTGCGTGCACTGTCCCTGTAGCCGGTTGATCAGCGTTCGGAGCTGAGTAGAGGCAGTAAGTGGGTGTTCTGGATGCCATTGCACGCCCGTGACTGGCGCAGACTCGTGAACGACGGCTTCAATGATGTCATCGGTGGACATGGCCGCGATCTGCAGACCCTCACCCAACTCGTGAATTGCTTGGTGGTGCGTGCACTTGTGGCTCTCCTTAGCCGACAGGTCCTCTGCAAGCTCGGCAGTGATCGAGTCGAACCTAGTATCCATAAAGGGATCGCTGCCTGTGCCGCGGTGGGCATCAACATTTTCTAGATGCTGGATCAGTGTGCCGCCCAATGCAACGTTGATCAGTTGCAGGCCACGACAAATTCCAAGTAGTGGGGTCTTGGTCGTGATGGCATGTTGAATGGCGGCTATCTGGTTGCGGTCCGAAGCTACCTCGTGGTGGCCCGCGCCAGGGTAGGACAAGGAACCTGCATAAAGTGATGGTTCAACATCTTCCCCGCCCATGATCAGCACAGCATCTGAAGCATCCACAATCTGGAGCATCTGCTCGATGCTCAAATCATTGCAAGGAACCAGCGATGCATTGTGTCCGGCATCGATGATCTGACCGATCGTATTCTCGTTGAGCTCATCAAGTTCATTCTGGAATTGTGGATTGTGGGCACGGGACTCGCGAATGTGCAGGACCGTGAATTCTAAAGGTGCCAAGACCAGCTCCAACTGTTGCATTCGGGTCTGAAGAACTGACCCGTGAAGGTTGATGTGACTCATCGTATGGGGTTCGGATTTCTGAGTTGAATCAGAGATGTTTCCTACTTATTTCTACAAGTTCATCTATAGCGACTCGCTAATAAAGCCACGTCGGAACCTAATAATTGCCATTCAGATTATCGGTGGTGACTTGTTTGGCCAACAATAAGTCAGCTGATGACCGGCCTTTTACAAAGAATTCACACGAGCGATATTTGGCCTGTGAAATGAAACATTGCGTTGCTTATTGGAAATGGATCGGAAAGCGAAGCGGAATGTTGCGTCGATAGTTTGATGTTGCTCGCAAACACAAACTTCGAAAGGGGCGCCCATCATGGAAGCCGCTGACATGGCATGGCTCCTGGCGGCATTCGCCATGGTCCTGCTGATGTTCCCAGGACTGGCAATGCTCTACGGTGGCATGCTTAACGGACGCAACGTCCTAAACATGATGCTGATGGTGCTCAGTGCACTGGCTGTGACCGGCGTTGTCTACGTCGTTATCGGCCACGGATTGGTGCTCGGTGATTCGCTTGGGGGCGCAGGCATCATCGGTAATCCCTTCGAGTACTCTTTCTTCTCCGACTTCATGACCGACGATGATGCAGGCGGAACCTTCTGGGGTGCGTTCTACATTCTCTTCGCTGCCATCTCCGTGGCACTGGTGGCCTCCGGCGCCGCCGGCCGTATGAAGTTCGGCGCGTGGCTGGTCTTCGTGGCTCTGTGGATCATCCTGGTCTACTGCCCACTCGGACACTGGGTCTTCGCCCTTGATAATCCAGAAACTGGCACGGTGGGTGGCTGGATGCGCAACAAGTTAGACTTCCACGACTTCGCTGGTGGCACCGCGGTACACATGAACGCTGGTGCTGCAGGCTTGGCACTGGCCGTGGTCTTGGGTAAGCGCAAGATGAGCCCAGGCCGTCCACATAACTTGCCGCTCATGATGATCGGCGTGGGTTTGATCGCTACTGGTTGGATGGGGTTCAACGGCGGCACCGCTGGCGGCGCGAACTTCATGGCTCAGTACGTCATTCTCACCACTTTGCTGGCCCTGTGTGGTGGCATGCTGGGGTTCATCACGATTGAACGTATTCGTGATGGGCATGCCACCATGCTGGGTTTGGGTACCGGTGCTATCGCCGGAATGGTTGGCATCACCCCGGTGGCCGACGCGGTAGGGCCGATCGGGGCCCTGATGGTGGGCTTCCTCGCCGCAGCTGCGGCTGCGTGGGCCATTACTTGGAAGCGTCGTCACCAGATTGATGACTCACTGGATGTCTTTGCAGTGCACGGCATTGCCGGTATCACCGGCTCGCTGTTTGCGACCTTCTTCGCGAATCCGCAGGCTCCGGGCGATATGGCTGGCATCTTCTTTGGTGGAGATTTCGCTGAGTTGGGCCACGAGCTGATCGCGATTGCCGTCACCTTGGTTTACAGCTTCACGATGACTTTCATCATCGCTTGGGTGATGAACAAGATTTCTCCAATCCGTGTCAGCGAAGCGGAAGAAGAGGCCGGGCTGGACAACTCCATCCACGCCGAATCCGCCTATGACAGCCGTCAGTTCTAGCGGCCTGCACAGAAAGGCTCTGCCATGAAACTAATTACCGCAGTGATCAAGCCCATCAGGCTCGAATCCCTCTGTTCCGCATTGGAGAAGGCCGGCTTCTCGGGGGTGACTGCCACCGAAGTTCAGGGTCGTGGCGCCCAGGGTGGGCGTACCGAGTACTACCGAGGACAAGAATTCTCAGTCATGTTCCGGACCAAGATCCGATTGGAACTTTTGGTCTCAGAATCAGATTTGGAACGTGCACTGGAGATTATTCTAAGCACCGCCAAGACCGGTGAGAACGGGGAAATCGGTGACGGGAAGGTCTGGGTTTCCTCTTTGGAACAGATCATTCGCGTACGTACCGGTGAAACCGGCGAATCAGCCATCTAAGTTTGAACGTTTAGCAGAATCCAACGAAGGAGCTCCATATGACTACTATCAATTTCCGCTACCTCAGCGAACAGGACATGATCGCCGCAGGTGTCACCGACATCGCCCGTTGCACCGACGTGATGGAAGAAGCGCTCATCTTATTGCGCAACGGGGACTACCGGATGGCAGGAGAGAACGGAAACTCGCACGGCGCGATGATCACCTTCCCGCAGACCCCAGTCCATGAAGGTATGCCCAGTGATGGTCCGGACCGTCGTTTCATGGCAATGCCGGCCTACCTCGGTGGACGCTTCGGGACCACGGGCGTGAAATGGTACGGCTCGAACACGGAGAACCGCACCAAGGGCCAGCCGCGTTCCATCCACCTATTTACCCTGAACGACACCGACACCGGTGCGCCGATGGCAGTAATGAGCGCGAACCTACTGAGCGCGTATCGCACTGGAGCTGTTCCTGGTGTGGGCGTGAAGCACCTGGCCAAGCAGGATGCCAAGGTTGCTGCGGTGGTTGGTCCTGGCGTCATCGCCAAGTCAGTCATTGATGCCACGCTGTCGCTACGTCCGAGCATCGATACGGTGACTATCAAGGGGCGTTCGGCCAAAGGTGTGGAAACATTCGCCAACTATGTCAAGGAGAACTTCCCACAGGTGACCTCGGTGGTAGCTGCCGAAACCGTTGAAGAAGCGATCAAGGATGCGGACGTCATCATGGCGACCACCAGCACCGACATCAAAGGCTCCGAAGCTTTCCCCTACTTCCCAACTGCCGCGATCAAGCCGGGCGCACTCTTGCTACTGCCAGCGGCTGCTCGCTTTGACGATGACTTTGTTATCAACGATGCTCGCCTCATCTTGGACGCTCGTGGATTGTACGATGCATGGGCTGAGGAATATGGAACCCAGGCATACCAGCTTCTAGGAATTCCGGGCACCCACTTCCACGACTTGATGCGTGAAGGCAAACTGCCAGAATCCAAGCTCGAAGAGATCGCGGATGTTGCTACCGGCAAGATTCCGGCTCGCCGCAACGATGAGGAAATCATCCTTTACTCGGTCGGTGGCATGCCGATTGAAGACGTGGCCTGGGCTACCGATTTGTACCAGTCGGCCGAGGAGAAGAATATCGGCCAGGTATTGAACCTGTGGGAGACCCCGGTCCTCGCATAATGACTTAGGTCCGGAGAACCGGACCTTGATAAACGTGGATCCCCGAAAAGCGGAGTGTGGCCGCCTTTCGGGGATCTGCCATGTCCAGGGCAGACTAGAACCCTTGTATCCAGACTCTGGCTAGTGTTCATTAGTTAGCTTTTGCCCAGTGGATGTCTGGCTTAACACGAACTCAACGTGGGAGCCTTTCCGCTTTCCGCGGCGACCCATTTGAATCTTCGGTCATGGCCACCTGCGCTATCAGCGAGTGTCTTCGGTCGAAGCAGACTGTGATGCCGGGTGCTCGGGCATCTCGGGGTACACCTCTGGTGGCAGGCCAATCGTGAATCCGTCATCGCGGACCATAGTGCCACCTACATTGAGCTTGCGGTCTTCGCGCTGGCTACCGTCCGTGAGGTGAACGGCGATCGCACTTCCAAACTGCTCCCCAATTTCCACACTGACGTTTTGCGGGTTGATGCCTCGTTCGACAAGGATTTCACGAGTTGCAGTAACCATTGAATCGTCCAAGTCACCGTCAGGGGACGGTGCGGTAACTCGGCATACGCCCGCCCGGTCTTGGGCATAGGCGGCAGTCACCAAATCTTTGCCAGCTTGTTCCAAGGAGCCAACAGGTTTGCGTCCATCACAGGTATCGCCGGAATAATCCCGGAAGACTGAACACCCCGTTAAGACGACGGCGCACAACACAAAACCGACGCTCAACCTAATTGACTGGTACATATTCAGGGATCGCAGGCTCCTTGGTTCAAATTCGCTCACGTAGACCATTATTGTCGAGGTGCCTTAGTCCGATGGGCAATCACTCCGTGTCGCTTGGCGGTTCGCCGTGGCAGAACGGTTTTATTGAGTCGTTTAATGCGCAGTTGCGTCGTGAACAGCTTTTCGGGGAAATCAGGTACGCTATGGCGGAAGCGAAGTATTTGGCTGATGAATGGAAAGACATTGACAATCATGGCGCGATGGCTAGTGCCGTCAGCGTTTATTTCACCTATTCCTTTTGCAACCCGTTCAAATAATCAACCAGATCCAAGAAGGCGAAATTGCTAATGAGTACGGTATCGAAGAAGAAGATGGCGCCATGTCCAAGATGGACCATGATCATGTTGGCTCTTGTAATAGTGTCCATGCTGGCACTGGTTGATTGGAAAAATACGGGAGTCGCAAAGCCCCTTTGGATGTTCTTCCTGCCAATGGCATTCGGCATGGCAGGTAGCGTCGTCGCGGTCTCGAAAAAAGCCTACGGGTGGGCTCTTATTTCAGCGATCTTCGGCATCGTTGCCGTTCAGATTATGAATGTTGTGATCACGCTTATTCAAGGCCCATAAGCAACCTGTCCTAACATTCTGGGATGCGTGCAACCATGATTCCGTCGACAGCCGGTGTGACTTGGGCCGGCTGTCGACGTCTTCTTTATATGTATCCTGAGGCCAGGGAATCCGATTTCTTGCTGTTGAGGATAAGCAGACCTCAGGTTCGATCGACCTCGTAATTCTTCACTTAATAACTCGGCTACCCCAATAAGGATGACAAGGCATCTGCCAAAGCCGCAGCACCTAACTCCGCGTCAGCATCTTCTACATATTCCTCAGGGGAGTGGGAGATTCCACTGGGGTTGCGAACAAAGATCATGGCCGTGGGTACGTGTCCGGCCAGCACTCCAGCATCGTGGCCCGCCCCGGTGTCAAGTATCGGAGCGTTGGGTAGTGCCAGTCCAAGTTGCCCTGAAAGCTTTGCATCAAAACTCACCGTTGGGCTCAGCGACTCCTGAGAGAATTCCAGCACACAGCCTTCCTCAGCCGCAATGAGCTGCGCCGAGTCGTGAATCTCTTGAACCACAGCGGCGGTGACCGCGTCATCTGGATGACGCACGTCTAACCAGTAATCCACGCGCGAGGCGATGACGTTGGTTCCGCCTGGCACCGGTTGTAAACGGCCCACGGTAGCTCGGGCGTTGTCCCGCGCTCGGGCAATGTGCTGCACCGCGGCGATGCTCCGAGCCGCGGCGACCATCGGGTCTTTTCGGTCGGACATGAGTGTGGTTCCGGCATGGTTACCTTGTCCACTCATGCTTAGCTTCCAGCGGCCGTGGCCGAGAATTGACCCGCCAATAGCTACGGGGTGATCTAGACCTGCCAGACCGAGTCCCTGCTCCACGTGCAATTCGACAAAGACCCCAATCTGTCCCAAGCGGCGGCGATCTGGGCCGATGTGGTGAGGATCGAGTCCATTTTTGATGGCAACGTCGGCAAAGCTGTTGCCGTCGGGATCTTTCAGGTTCAATGCCTTGTTTCGGTCGATGGCTCCGGTGAGCAGGCGCGAACCTAAACAAGCCACGCCAAATCGGGAGCCTTCTTCCTCCGGGAAAACCACAATGGCCATGGCGCGAGTGCGCACGAGATTGCGTGATCGCATCAAATCTAAGGCAATCAGTGCGCTGGCTACGCCCAAAGGACCGTCGAAGGGTCCGCCACCGGGAACTGAATCTAGATGGCTGCCGGTGACAACGGCGTTGGTGCGGATTCCGGTAGGCAGATCCCACCATGCCCACAGTGCGCCATTACCGTCTTCCTCAACGCTCAGTTGTCGTTTCGTGGCTTGTTCTATGAACCAGGTGCGCAAATCAATTTCGGCGCTGGAATACACCGGACGGGAGTAGCCACCCCGCAATTGGTCTTGACCGGTGCCGGCAATGCTGGACATGAGCTTGGTGACGGTTGTGGTGGGTAGGTCTAGGGGGATGTTGAGCATGCGATTCTCCGACTAGTTTTCTGTTCGGTGTTCTAGGCCATGACTTTGGCGTGAGAGGCGAGTCGGAAGAGCTCCGGGGTTTCGCATGCTCCGGTGGCAAGATCCGCGGCGAGTGTGCCGAGCAAGGGTCCGAACTTTGCCCCATGTCCGGAGCAGGGCGAAAGGATGGTGATGCCATCAGCTTCGTCCATGATGAAATCTTCGGTAGGGGTTGAGCTGAAGATGCAGGTGGTTTCGGCGTAGGGAGTGGGGTCAAGTCCGGGAAGGTACTTTTTCACGTATTCGATTACGCGTTCGCGGTTGGCTGGGTCAATCTGGCCATTTTGCTGGCTGGCCGTATCCATGCGGCGTCCGGCCATGTATTCGGCAACCTTCTGTCCACGGAAGTTGGCATCGCGCCCGCCTGGGAGGCCGTAGGACTTAATGGCAGGATCTTTGTGAATATAGGTCGGCCATGCCTGAATCGCCTCAGGGTTTTGGTCCCGGTAAGGGAAGTGGTAGGCATTCTCTTGGTAAACATCCATTGTGGGAACGCTGCGCACGAAGCCAGTGGGTAGTGGCAAGTTACCCAATAATTCTGGCAACCAGCCGCCTGCTGCCACGATGATTTTTGATGCTAAATAGGTGCGTCCATCAGTGGAAATGACCTTGTATCCATTGACTGTTGCTTCCACGGAAGCAACTGGCCATTGTGTTTCTACCTGGGCCCCGTGTGCCTTGGCCTGCGCCACCATTGCCTGAACGGAGCGTTCTGCGTCCAGTACACCGGCACCTGGGTGCCAGAGAACTTCGGTATCAAAGTTGATGCCGTTAAAACGGTTGCGAGCTTCAGCCGCGGAGAGCAACTCGTGTTCCACCCCTGCGTTCTCGAGAATTCCTGCGAGTTGACGAGGGTTGCGTAAAGGGCCGTAGTCCGCAGAGCCGCAAGGGTTGATGAGCTGGCTACCGCTGGCTTCTTCAAGCTCAACCCATGCTTTACGTGCCTGAACCACCAGATCGGTGTAGAGCTGGTTGGGGTAGGCGTAGCGGAAGATGCGCGCTGAACCATGTGAACTGGCATCATCCGCTGCAGGGACTTTGCGCTCAAGCAGGGCAACTTCATGTCCGCGCTGAGCCAGTCGCCATGCTGCCGAAGAACCGGCAAGGCCTGCTCCAATAACGACATATTCTGCGGAAGGTGACTGGGATGAAGTGCTCATGGTTTGCTCCTGGTTTGGGCATTTGTGTTGTTCTACCTCTAGTAACCCATGAATATTATTAAGCAGTCCAATACATTTTTCCTCGATATTATTAGCTTTTATGCAAAAATAGGGTGCATGGAACTACGCCACCTCCACTACTTCCTTGTTGTTGCTGAGCATTTGCATTTCGGCCGAGCGGCCGAAGAACTTCGCATGTCTCAACCGCCACTGACCGTGGCCGTGAAAAAACTAGAGCAAGAGTTGGGCGTACAACTTTTTGACCGTACGACCCGTAGCGTGATCCTCACTCCGGCAGGTCGAATGTACCTAGATCGCATTAAGCCATTGCTGGCAGATTTGGATAAGGCTAACCAGGAACTTACCGAAGCGGGACTAGGGCTACGTGGTCGACTCAACGTTGGATTCGTGAGTTCTGCAAGTTATGCCACGATGCCCTCGGCATTGCGTCGGTTCCGCGAGCTGAGGCCCAACGTGGAGCTGGTGCTGCACCCGCTGACAACGGATGAGCAGATTGAAAGGCTCCTGGAAAACAATCTTGACCTCGGGATTCTGCGCGACCCAACGCGTGTTCCGGGGGTTGAGCTACAAGAAATCCATGCGGAACCGCTGGTGGTGGCACTTCCAGCTGGCCACCGGTTGAGCGCAAACGAGCAGATTGCTACGGAAGATTTGGCTGATGAGGATTTTGTCCTCTTCCCTTTTAAGTACATGAGTGGTTTCTACTCTTTGGTGCACTCATTATTTGATGGGCGTACCCCGCCGCGGATCGTGGAGCGGGCCATTCATCAGGAGACCATTCTTGGGCTCGTTGCTGCAGGGCTGGGCGTATCAATCTTGCCTGCCTCGGTGTCACGTTTTCAGATGCCTGAAGTGTCGTTCCACCCGTTGGTCGGCGAGCCAAAGACCAGACTCTACGCGGGCATGGGTGCCTCAAATCCAGCGGCTCAAACATTTTTGCAATGCCTGCTTGAGGCGGAGCTTCAGGCACAAAATTAACTAGACAGATCGGTATAACTTGCATAATCTCTTAACTTAGACAGATCGGTCTAGTTTGGAGTTTTCATGGCACCTCGTATCGCCGCCCGCACCAAACTACTTGACGCGGCCGCCCAGCTCTTTTATGCCGAGGGGATCTCGGCTACCGGGATCGATGCGGTGATCGCCAAGGCCGGCGTGGCCAAAATGAGCCTCTATAACAACTTCGAATCCAAGACCGGTTTGGTGATGGCCTATCTGGAAGCGCGACACCAAGAATGGTCAGGGCTTTATCAAGCGCGCCTAGAAAAGGCAGGAGACGGGGCTGACGGTGTACTTGCCGTGGTGGACGCCTATATCGATCACGCAGAAGCTGGCTATGAACATGGTTTCCGTGGTTGTGGGTTGCTCAACGCCGCTGCTGAATTGCCCGCAGGGGACCCCGGGCGTTCCATCGTCGCCGCTCACAAACTCCAAGTAGAACAGTTGCTTGCCGGTCACCTGGCATCCATGACGACGAAAAAGCAGGCCGAAGCGCTGGCAGGACAAATATCTTTCCTGCTCGAAGGTGCAATTTCGCGTGCCGGCTTAGAAGGAAATAGCGCGTTGCTTTTGCGTGCACGGGCAATGATCAGTGACATAGTTAAAGCGCTGTGAGCGGTAAAGGTCAAAGCGGTATGGGCGGTGCCATTGGCCTCCTGTTGATCGCCTCCATTCTCTGGGGGACTACCGGCACCGTGGCCGCTCAAGCGCCCGAGGTATCGCCTCTTGCTATTGGCGCAGCATCACTGGGAATCGGTGGATTGCTGCAGTGTGTTGTCGGAGCGCGCTCGGTGTGGAGCCACCGCGATGCACTGGTCAAAAACAAGGGCATGGTGTTGTTTGGTGGGGTAAACGTCATGATTTATCCACTGGCCTTCTACAGCTCAATGTCCTTAGGTGGAGTTGCGCTGGGCACCGTGATCTCCTTGGGCACGGCTCCACTTTTTTCTGGGATTCTCGAACGAGTCGCCGATGGCGCGCGGTTGACGTTGCGTTGGTACTTCGCAGCGACCTTAGGAATTCTGGGTAGTACCTTGCTGGGGTTCTCCTGTGCTACGGAAGCCAGCGGTAATGGTTCTGGGGTGGTAGCAGGATGTTTGCTTGGGCTTGTCGCAGGCGCTAGTTATGCCTGTTATTCATGGGCTACCGGACGATTGATGCAGGTGGGAATTGCCCGACAAAGCGCAGTGGGTGCTGTCTTTGGGGGTGGTGGCCTGTTACTGATGCCGGTGTTGTTCTTCACCGGAGCTCCATTGCTATCCAGTGCGCAGAACTTGATGGTGGCCGGCTACCTCGCATTGGTCCCAATGTTCCTAGGCTATCTCTGCTTTGGGATAGCCCTGGCTAAGGTGCCGGCGAGTACCGCCACCACCGTGACCCTGAGTGAACCCGCCGTTGCTGCTGCGCTGGCCGTTGGGCTGCTCAATGAACGGTTGGGTGTCATGGGGTGGATAGGCATGGCGCTGATTGCGGCGGCGCTTCTGATCCTCATGGTACGAGATCCACGGAATGATCGGGTCTTAGCTTCGGTTGCTACGCACCAAATACCTTGCGATCAAGGAACTCGTTGCGGAATTTGCCAGCCGGATCCAAACGCTGAGTTAGCTCGATGAAATCGGTGAACTTCGGATACAGCGCTTCCAACTCGGTCGCAGTGGCAGCAAAGAGCTTGCCCCAGTGCGGACGAGCCGAGAAGGGCGCCAGGGCAGATTCAAGCTCTGGCAAAATGGCTTCGACCGCTGGTTGTTGTGGCTTCCACGTAAAGTGCAGCGCAATGCCATCGCGTCCATAGTTGCCGCTGAGCCACAACTCATCGGCGGCAATGGTCCGCACCTCAGCCACCAGCAATAACGGGGTGATCACCGAGGACAGCTCGCGCATCGCGATAATGGCTTGAACAGCGTATTCACGCGGAACCAAATATTCGGTCTGCAACTCATCACCGGCACTGGGCATGAAGTCCATGCGGAAATGGGAGAGCCGATCGGACCAAGGCCCGGCCACCCCGAGCTGTTCGTTGCAGATCGCGCCATCGGCTCCGGGCAATGGGTGCATCGGAGCGATCGCCGCCAGACCGCCAAATTTTCCCTGATCAATATCATCGAGAAGGGCATCACCAACACGACGCTTGAGCCATGTTTGGCCCACCAAGTCCCCGCTCCAATCGGTGAACAGGCTGACGCTGTAGGCGGAAGCCTGGATTCCATCAAAGCTGTCCAGAACTTTGTCCCAGGACAGCTGCTCATACACGGTCTGTTGCACATCAAAGCTCGGAACGATATCCAAGGTCAGATGAGTGATCACGCCTAGCGCACCAAGGGACACTACATAGCCGTTGAATTCCGGATCGTTTCGATTGACCGAGAGCTGCGAGCCATCGGCCAGCACGAGCTCGACTGCGCTGACTGCGGTTGCCAGGTTGCCGTGGGCTTCGCCCGAGCCATGGGTGCCAGTGGATACCGCGCCGGCCACCGAAATATGCGGCAGGGAAGCCAGATTGTGCAGCGCAAAACCGGCGGCGTGCAGCGCATCGGCCAGCGCGCCATAGGTGATTCCGCCACTGACGCGCACGTTCATGGCCTGCGCATCGATATCAATGACTTGGGGCATCTTGGCCAGTGAGATCATGGTTTCGCTGGTATCGGCAATGTCATTAAATGAATGGCGGGAACCGAGCACGCGCACCTTGCTGGCGGCGCGAACCTGTTCCTGCAGTTGCTCCATGCTGGTGGGGTACAGCAGTTCGCTGGCCCGGTACTCAAGGTTTCCAGCCCAGTTGAGTTCCTTGGTCTCTAGCTCCACGGCAGATCCTTACTTCTCTAGCCACTGGCTGGAAACCAGCGAACGGTAGCGTTCCAAAACATGCGGTGTTGCTTCTGCCGTAGGGACTTCGGTGGAGTCCTGGGTCCACTGCGGGAATGTTCCGGCCAGCACACCGGCAGCTTGCCGTGCCGCGCCATCAGCCACATACTCGCCAGGGGCCGGAATGATAATCGGCAGGCCCAGGACCTGGGCTGCAATCTGCTGCACCGCTGTGGACTGTGCTCCGCCGCCCACCAAGATGATGCGCTGGGCTTGAACCCCTTGGGCCTCAAGCGCACGCAGCCCATCGGCTAGCGAGCAGATGATTGCTTCCACCGCGCTGCGAGCCAAGTTGGGTGCAGTGTAATTCGCACGGGTGATTCCGTGCAGCGAACCCGTGGCATCTGGCAGGTTCGGGGTGCGCTCGCCGTCGAAGAAAGGGAGCAGGGTCAGGCCATTGGAGCCCGGGTTGGCTGACAGGGCGAGGTCATTGAGCTCTGTCAGGCTCACCTGCAACAGGTTGGCGGTGGCATCAAAAATTCGGGTGGCGTTTAAGGTGCACACCAGTGGGAGGTAGTTGCCGGTGGCATCGGCAAATCCGGCGACCAGTCCACTGGTGTCTGCGCTGGGAACATCGGCAACGGCGAAGACCGTGCCGGAAGTGCCCAGGGACATCACTACATCACCAACGGTGGCGTCAACCCCCAGTCCGGCGGCGGCGTTATCACCCGCGCCGGGACCGATCAGCGCGCCGGTGGCGGTGCGGCCGATGGATTCCAGCGGTCCCGCCACCGCAGGCAAAATCGGGGCGTGCCCCAGATGCTGTTCCAAGGCTTTGAGGTCATAGGATTTTTCGGCAGCCCGGTAGTACCCGGTGCCCGAGGCATCGGAGCGGTCGGTGCCTAGAGCGGCCAAGCCTTCGACACCGCTGCCCGGGCCATAACCGGCCAGACGCCAGGACAGCCAGTCGTGGGGCAGGCAGACCGCGGCGACCTTGGCCGCGTTGTCCGGTTCATGGTCCTTGAGCCAACGTAGTTTGGCCAGGGTGATCGAGGAGACCGGAAGGGTGCCGGTACGCTGCGCCCAGTAGGCGGCGCCAGCCTCGCTGTCACCGTCGCCGGCCTCGGTGATGATGTCGCGGGCCGCCTGCGCGCTGCGGGTATCGTTCCACAGCAGCGCAGGGCGGATCACCGCACCGGTGGCATCCAGCACGACCATGCCATGCTGTTGCCCGCCCACCGAGATCGCAGCCACATCCTCCAGACCACCTGCCTGGGTAATCGCCTCTTGTAGAGCGCTCCACCAGAACTCCGGGTCCACTTCGGTGCCATCCGGGTGGCTGGCGCGTCCGGAGCGGATCAACGCTCCGGTGTCAGCGTCGCGGATGACAACCTTGCAGGACTGGGTGGAGGAGTCGATGCCGGCTACAAGCGTCATTGAGTGTGGCTGCTTTCTACGGTGGGTTCTGGCGGGGTTTAGCGCGAGCCGAGCAGGTGCTCGATGGCCAGCTGATTCAGCCGGATGAAGGCGAAGTTGCGCTGGGCGGCAGCCTCGGCGTCAAAGCCTGCGAAGCTGGCTGAATCGTTCAGCAAATCCGCTGCGCTTTCCCCGTCGTTGAGGGTGGTTTCGCCCAGTTCAAAAATGCCCGAGGCCTTCATGGCTTCCTGGACTTCTGGATCCGCGCGGAAGGCCAAGGCGCGTTCCTTGAGCAACAGGTACATGGACATGTTGGCCTTGGCCGATTCCCATACACCGTCGTAGCTATCGGTGCGTGATGGTTTGTAGTCGAAGTGGCGTGGTCCGGTGTACTTTGGTCCGCCGTTAGGGAAGCCGTTCTCCAGCAGGTCAACGGTGAAGAAAGCACTGGTCAAGTCGCCATGGCCAAAGACCAGGTCTTGGTCGTACTTGATGCCGCGCTGTCCATTGAGGTCAATGTGGAAGAGCTTTTCGGCCCATAGTGCCTGGGCGATGCCGTGGGTGAAGTTCAGACCTGCCATCTGCTCGTGGCCGGTTTCCGGGTTCAGGCCAACGATGTCACCGTGCTCGAGCTGCTCGATGAATGCCAAGCCGTGACCAACGGTGGGCAAGAAGATGTCGCCACGTGGTTCATTGGGCTTTGGTTCCAGCGCGATGCGTAGGTTATAGCCCTTGTCCTTGATGTAGCCAGCTGCGGTATCCACGCCCTCGCGCATACGGTCCAGTGCTGCGGCCAGATCCTTGGATCCGTCGTATTCGCTGCCTTCACGACCACCCCACATGACGAAGGTTTCGGCGCCCATTTCTGCTGCCAAATCGATGTTGTGCAGTACCTTGGCCAGTGCGAAGCGGCGAATCGAACGGTCGTTGGAGGTGAAACCGCCGTCCTTGAAGACCGGGTGGCTGAACAGGTTGGTGGTCACCATGGGGACCTTCAATCCGGTCTCTTCCAGGGCTGCGCGGAAGTCAGCCAGGATCTTTTCGCGTTCTGCGTCGGTGGCGTCAAAAGGAATCAGGTCATTGTCGTGGAAGGTGATGCCGTAGGCGCCGAGTTCGGCCAGCTTGTTCACGGCTTCTACCGGGTCCAGGTTCTTGCGGGTGGCGACGCCGAAAGGATCGGCACCGGTCCATCCAACGGTCCAGAGGCCGAAGGTGAAGTGGTCTGCAGGGGTCGGGGTAGCGCTCATGGTGATACATCCTTGGATCGTTCGGGGTGGCTCATGCCATTTAGTTTATGTCCTGAACTATATTGGCGCTCATGCGCTAGAGTCAATAGAGAGCAGTCCAAAAGCATTCCAGAAAATTTCCAAGGAGAGGCCATGCGCCAACCAGCGACTTCGGCCCGAGCCGCAACACCTTCGGCCCCGGGCAGCGTCGGCGACGTGCGCAAAGCCAACCTGGTCAGGGTCCTGTCCGTAATTGCTGCCGCAGGGGAAGACCAACGATTATCCCGGGCTGATATTGCCCAACTGAGCCAACTCACCAAGGCCTCGGTCTCCAGCCTGGTCGCTGACCTGTTGGCCGCCGGACTGGTCATTGAGATCGGTGTGCACCGCGATGGGGAGCGCGGGCGGCCCTCGGTGGGGCTGATCTTAAACCCCACACGCTGTGTCATGGGCATGGAAATCAACGTTGACTACATTGCCGCCGGCCTCGTTGACCTCAAAGGCAAACTGCTGGCGCATGGAATCCTGCCCCGCACCAACCACGGATCAACGGCCAGTGAAGTACTCACCGCGCTGGGCGAACTAAGCCAAACTCTTCAAGAAGCGGCCAGGAGTCAAGGACTCATGATCCTCGGTGGGGGATTGGCTGTTCCCGGCTTAGTTCAAGAAGACCAATTCACAGTCCTGCAGGCTCCCAACCTCGGTTGGGTGGAGCAAAACCTTGATGTGGCATCGCTATTGCCTGAACCCAAAACCCGGTTCCGGCTCTTTAACGAAGCTAACGCCTCGGCACTGGCCCAGCAGCAATTGATGGATGCCCAGGACCGCGACTTCCTCTTTGTCTCGGGGGAAGTTGGCATTGGTGGCGGACTGATCATTGACGCAGAACTCTTTATCGGCCCCCAAGGGCACGCCGGTGAACTCGGCCATGTGGTGATCGAACCCGATGGCAAAAGATGTAGTTGCGGCGGGCGGGGGTGTTTGGAAACCATTGCCGGGCAGGAAGCCATTCTGGCTGCCGCTGGGCTTGGTGCTGGCACGGATAACGCATCGCGCCAAGAACGAATTAGCCAGCTTTACCAAGCGCTGCAAAGTGGAACCGACGTTGCCGTGAACGCAGTAGCCGAGGCCGGAAAATCCTTAGGGGTCGCCGTGGCCTCTGCCCTTCGTCTCTATAACGTATCCACCGTCGTCTTTGGTGGACACTTTGCCGCCTTAGAACAGTGGCTACGTCCTGCCATGGAAGCCAGTCTCCATGAGCATGCTCCGAGTATTGCCGACCAAGCACGGTTGCTGCGCTCGCCCTTGGGGCAAACCGGAGCGTTGGTCGGAGCCGCACGTAGCGTGGTAGGGGACTTGCTGGAAGCCCCCTACCAGCTGGTCGACTAGGCGGCACTGACCGGTTGCTGTAGTTCGGTCACCCAATTCGCCTGGTCGTCGGACTCAGAACGTACGTAGACCTCGCGGCAGGGACCGGTTGGAACCAAGCCACGGGCCAAGACTTCCTCGTGCACTGCCTGCCAGCTTTCATGGGTGGTGTCCATGGCTCCAAGGTGCACCCCACGGATCGCTTCGGGTACTGCGGGAAGCTCGATAATTTCTATATTTTCCATTCCCGGAGCGCTAATGGTACATCCTAGCAATGACCTCAATGCAGTCCTCGATTCCGGTGTATTGCGTGATGGGTGAGACAAGGTTTTAGGCCAACAATGCTTGTGCGACTCTGCCGAAGAGTGGACCGATGCGGCCAGTATTTTTAGGTTGATCATCGGCTGTAAATCTGGTTTTGACTAGATGCAATGGTGGCAGTGGCTGCAGAACTAGGCAATGATAACCGCGGCCATCCTGGTTACGAACCTTGGTATGGTGCAGGGGTCACGTATAGAGGGTGATCCTCCACTAAAGTTTTAAATTTCTTGGCCACGCACGCGCGCTGGGCGTGCAATTAGATCAGTTGCCGGGACAAAAACGGAATGATTAAAACGGTGGCATCGGTGCCGACCACGACGATGGTGCGCTCATCTAGGGCGTCAAGGATGGTTGAAGCCCACTCGGTGTATCGGCGAGCACCGTGCTTCTTGAGCCCCGCATCGATCCTGCCTCTGCCGGCATGCTTCATCGCAGCTAGATGGGCCAGACGGCAAGGACTTCGAACACGGTGTCATATTCTAGTCAGTGGCCGGGGGCTCGCTCCAAGGAAGGGTGGATCTACGTGAATAACCCGCGGATTCTGTTGCTGGTTTGCATGATCTGGCGGTCTCGGTCTAGCTCAAAGTCTGTGAGTTTTCCCAGAGCGGCTTTGTCCTTGTCTGAGGTTAGGATGCTGTGCAACGTGTGCGGCAAGTTGCGGGCCGTGTCAGCGATGATGAATGCATCCCTTTCCTGTGTTTTCGCCGTTCCAGGATACATATCCGCGATACGTCGCATCGAAATTCCGGGCAGGTAAGCCACCGGGGTATCGAGGTGCTGGGCGAAGGCAACAGCCAGCGCACCGATAGTGGATGGCTAATCCACGTCGACCAGCACCGTACCTTTCGTGATGAGGTTCTGGTAGACCGAGACCAGTTTGTCTTCGTCGTAGGGCAGGGTCTTGTTCAAGATTTTGGTGCCGTCTTTGGTGACGGCACAGGCCCAGTGGTCTTTTTCCCACGTCGAGTCTAAGGAAAATGGCTGCTTCTGAAGTGATCATGACTAGTGCTCCTTTGAACTAGTTCCTGTTCAAAGTCGACCAACCGCAGGTAGCAAAGGCTTACATCCACGTTATGACAGGCGTCCATTTTCGGTGTCGCGCCACGAATAACAATTGCCTCGCTGCCATCCCATCCACGGCGGCAACACCCCTGTGAGTATTGAAGTGGCTGGTCTGCGACTAGCGGGCAGGGTAGGTTCTGGTTAACTCGTCTCGACTGTGACTCAACACCCCTCGGCGATCTTGCGGACTTGGATCCGAATTGTCCAGTCGCTACAGCGGGACCAGCGCCGACCTTGTCCGCTTCGATGGCTTGATTAGAAGATTGCCCGATACAGGTGTTGTGGCTCATCACAGGAAAGCCTCGCGAGTGAACACCGCCGGCTTATCGGCCCATCTGAACGCAGCGGGTAGGGGCGGAAAGTTTTCCTAATTCTCTTGCTGGCAGTAAACGTGCGATGACGTGGGTCAATCGAAGAGCTCAGGATGAAATCCGCGTACTTTGGGTTGTCGAGGGCATCAGTAGCTTTGGGGTATTCTTAGCCGGTTCGGTGTCCAAGAGTGGCTATCGTATGATAGAAGCGCCTCGCAGGTATGCCCCTTCGGCCCTACCGTTTATGGAGCGTGAACTGAGGAATCCGAGGCAAGGCGATGGAATTCGGACAGCATTGAATGTTCTGACCGGGGCACGAAAACGGATGATTCTGGAACGGACGTCAAAAATCAATGCGCTCACTGCTCTCTTGTGGTTCGTTGGATTTGGGAATCGATGCACGGACACCGCTGAGTGAACCACAGATCGTCAAGGTTTCTTCATGGCGTGAGCGCGTTGAAGGGATTGATTTGTCATTGCTCGTGCTGAGGCTGATCGGATGGCGAAACATGTGCTCGAGCTCAATGCTGATCTCAAAGATAACTAAGAGAAGATCACGGAACTGATCGAATCAAGTACTGCTGCTCCACTACTTGAGGTTACCGGTGCCGGACCTGTGATTGAAGCAGTCGTTTGTGGCGCATGGTCGCACCTTGGCCGGGTGCGTTCCGAAGCCGCATTTGCCGCGTTGGCTGGTGTTGATCTTATTCCTGCTTCATCTGGCGATGTTGAGAGGCTTCGATTGAATCGTGGTGGTGGTCCTCGGCTGAACAGCGCCTTGCATATGGCTACTATCGTGAGAACGATTCACGATCCAGACACTCGTGCTTATGCAGAACGGAGAAAGTCTGAAGGCAAATCGTCGCGTGAAGTTCGGAGAATTCTGAAAAGGTACTTCGCCAGGCCCCTGTATCGCTTACTAATCGCATCTCACTCATTGCCGGACGGCCCAATTTCGGCTTGTTGAGAGACATAGAAAATTTGGATCATTGGTTAGACAGGAGCAAGACGCAATACCGAGGCTGGTCGGCCCACAGTCTTTATGATCCTCATTCTAGAGATTGTCAAAGAGATAAAGGGACGGATACTGGTTGGAGTTGTTTCTGCATGTAGCTCATGATAGCCAGAAGCTCCCGCGTGGTGGATCGGCTATGATTGTCGCAGTCAGCGAGCCACGCTCGAATAACTCGAGCACCCGGGGGGGAATCATGGAGGACCAGGTGTTTTCCGGCATGTTCAGCTTGGCATCCTCGGATCCAGAAGGACACCTGATCAACCCTGCCGGATTGAAGCCTGAGGATCTGACTCAGATTGATCAGATCATGCAAGAGCTCTCCCGCATGCGCGGCATTGAGCGCAAGATCATGCGCAGTACTCAGCGTTTTATGAACCTGAATGAGACGGATATGCGAGCTATCCGTAAGGTGATCTCCTCGACCTATGCGGGTAAAGCAGTCACGGCAGGCGAACTTGCCCGCTACCTAGGAATATCCAGCGCTTCGGTGACCAAGATGCTCGACCGGTTGGAGGCAGGCAAGCACGTCATTCGAAAGCCGCATCCCACCGACCGCCGTTCCCAGTGTGTTAAGGTCACTGAAGAAACCCATCAGGCAGCCCGGGAGCAGATCGGACGTCATCATGCTCAACGCTTTGAGGTTCTGCGTTCGTTCAGCCAAAGTGAACGGGAGATAATCATCCGGTTCCTCTCCGGCACCTCGCAGGCGATGGAAGCCAGTTTGGATTCGGCCTCGCAGAACAACGAATCTTCAGGCAGCTAGGACTGGACGGATTCCGCCTGGCGAATGATATTTCGGATCATCCCAGTAAATACCAAACCATGGAACGGGTAGACAGCCCACCAATAACAGCGTCCAAGCAGCCCCTCGGGAAAGAATACTGCCCTTTGGATTAGCTCAATTTTGCCTTCCGGGATCTTGCTTACTTTGAATTCAAGCCAGGCTTGTCCGGGCACCCGCATTTCTGCGCGAAGCCTTAACAGTGAGTTGGATTCAAGCGCTTCCACCCTCCACCAGTCGACAACGTCCCCTAGGGAGAGCTGGTTGCGGGACCGCCGCCCACGGCGAAGTCCCACTCCGCCGCTGACCTTGTCCATTAGTCCACGCAGTTTCCACAACAACGGCCATGCAAAATAGCCTGTCTCACCGCCGATTCTACGAACCACGGTATAGACCTGTTCTGCCGAAGCAATAAGCAGCTCTAGACGATCGTAAACTGCATTCTCGCCAGGCTCCCAGGCTTCTTCCAAACCACGTGCCCAATTCGGTGAATGTGGAAGCAGCTGCCAAGACGCCAGATCCTCACTGGCCGGCAGATTCCCCTGCGGGTAACTCTGCGCCTCAGGTGCTGGCAGTGGTTTGCGGATGTTCTGCTCAAGAAGGCGGTTATAGAACGGGGTAAACACCTTGTAGCCAGTTCCACCGACGGTCTGTATTTCCCACGGTTCTTTGAGCAGAAAGCCGCAGTAGCTATGTGCCTGAATCCCACTCTCACCCATTTGTTCTTTGATTCGAGCATCGACTGCTATTTCCGAAGGCGAGTAGCGACGGTTCCAACGGACCGAAGAAATAGAGGCTTCCTTTTGAAGCTTCCGGAAAACCTATTGAGGATCTCCTGAGCGCAGTATCAGCGGGACACCGAGCTCCCGCAACTGAGCCGCCATAGATTTCAATGCATGGTGCAGCCACCATTTTGCAGCGCCCCCAAGTTCGCGGATTCCCGCTGACTCTGTATCGAGAATGTAGAGGGCCCAAGCCTCCCCCTGTTTCATTCCTTCAAATAAAGCCGGGTTGTCGTTGATTCGAAGATCGTCACGAAGCCAGACTAGTTCTACGGGAGATGCAGATTGCATAGGTGAAGCACTTCCTTTTCAACTACCAAGCCGTCCACCAGTTCGGTGCTTGGAATATGAACTTTTCTACCAATGAGAAGCGTTGCACTGGATAAACCTGAGCATTAGCAGTGAACTGAGAACGCAATGAATTTATCTAGCTAGGCTAGCATTAAGCTAATCTAAGATTAGATCTTAGTAGTGCCCTACCCAAACAAAAACTCAAGGATGCGACGTGAACGTAGATCTCTCACCGTTCGATGCGATGATTCTGATGTCCTTCGGAGGCCCGGAACAAGAGGCAGATGTGTTGCCCTTCCTCCAAAATGTGACAGCCGGCCGCGGAATTCCTGACGAGCGGCTCAAAGAAGTCGGGGAGCACTACTACCAATTTGGTGGCCGCTCTCCCATTAATGAACAAAATAAAAGCCTGCTGGAAGCATTGCGTCGCGAGCTGGAGCTCCGTGGAATCACTACTCCGCTGTTCTGGGGCAATCGCAATTGGAAACCATTTCTTACCGATGCAGTGCGCAATGAACATCAGCGCTCAGGAGCTCAGAAGTTCCTGGCTATCGATACTTCGGCATATTCCTCGTATTCTTCATGCCGTCAGTACCGCGAGGATTTCGCAACAGCTCAGACTCAGCTGTTCGCAGAAGGCATCCACGTTGAGTTCGATAAAGTCCGCCAATATTACAATCATCCGGGATTTGCTCAGGCACAGCTTGACTGCGTCCGTGAAGCCTTAGAAAAGTATCGCTCGCAGGCAGGTTCTTTGAACCCCAGTGCATTCCGCATACTGTACGTCACCCACTCCATCCCCAGCGCGATGCAGCAAAACTCCGAACGCCACACCAACGGCTACCAGGCGCAGCACGAAGAACTGATTGACTGGATCGGCACACAGCTGGAACCGGTCTATGGCTCGTTTAGAAGCGAGCTAGTTTATTGTTCCCGCTCCGGGTCGCCACGAACCCCCTGGTTGGAACCGGACATCAACGATCGTTTGAAGGAACTGTCCCAGGATGGAGTTGACGGGGTTGTCGTCGTTCCCATCGGCTTCGTTTCAGACCATATGGAGGTCAAATACGACCTCGACACTGAAGCATTCCAAACGGCCAAAGATCTACAGATGAACTTTGTACGCGCAGCCACGGTGGGAACTCACCCTAAATTCGTTTCAGGGCTCATCGACCTAGCTCTAGAACGCGCAGCACAGGTACGTAACAGCGTAGAACGAATCGAGGAAGCAGTAGTGATTGGCAGCGCGCTCTCCTCAGGCAGCGGCGCCTGCTCGCGCAACTGCTGTGAGGGCGGCAGGAAGGTGCCCACGCAGCCGAATTGGCCTACTTGCTGATGCTGGTCAGAGGCCTCGGTAAGCGTGGCCTGCTAGGGTTTTCGGATCTGCGTAAGTGGACTGATGGGCACGCTCGAACAAGCTGGCAGGTTGGCCTGATAGTTCCACGTTGCTTTCGCTCAGCAGGAAGATTCTCAACTGTGTGGCTGGACGGGACACCTTACGACTACATGCAAGGCGATTCCTAGAACTGCACTGTAAATCAACCTTAGCTCGATTAGGTTCAAGTGTCTCGTTGGTTGTCTCAAACCAAGGTTCCAGTGGTGCCGGAGGCAGTGCTGACGCGTATTCTTCCATTCGATGCCCTGTGCTAGACAGTGGTTGAAGGGAATCTATACAGCCGCGGGTTTCACTATTAGTTGGTAGTCTCCCCAGTTTCCGCTCCGCGAAGACTTGGAGCACCGGTGAATTTACTATTCCAAACTCAGTCTTGTGCACAAATCTCAAAGCCACTGACTATTGTAGATTCATGCCAGCTGTTGGGGTGTACCATCTGCATCGAGTAGTACTACCCGTCACCGGCTAGGGCAGTCAGCCTGAGACTGAACGCAACTGCCTAAGCCAGTTGCTGTCGATGCTGTAGCTGACAAGTCAAGGACCGTGAAAAAGCTGCAGCCCACCGCGACCTCCCCTGTAGAAATAGTGGCCAGCAAGCTGCGTCTGTTCGCGCAGGAATGCACCGTCCTATTGTCCCTGATTTGTTAGAGCCTGCCACCGCTACAAGGACCGCGCCCCGCCTTTGTGGGCGGCAAGCGTCGCCTCGTCTCCTGTTCGCGCACCGAAAAGAGCCGGGCTGATGTAGCTGTGCCGCCCAGTTTGTGGCTCTGCCGGCAGTCGCAATAATGGCACCAAACTCAGCGCTACTCATAAATGTGACCCGGCGACTTCAACACTGTTACCCGGTTTCACTGAGAAAATACCTCTAGGGAACGATGCGCTGGGTTGGGCTGAATCTGCCCCGAAATGTGAAGTGCGGGAGGCTCAAATGGACTGTGCTTAGCTGGAATTCGGGGCAAAGTCCACCGGCAGAAGCGGAAGACGATCAGCTGGAGCCATCTAGCCGAGTATTCGAGTGCTGCGCTGACAGAGGATCTTAGCGCCTCAAATATCATCGTTCCTACCTTCAACCTGCTTGCGCATTGCAGGTCGTTGGTATGTGTTCGAACGCACGCTGACTGCATCTGCGGTTCCTCGGGCAGCGCCTGGCGCGTGAATTCATATTCTACAGTGCCTACTCCCTGGTACCGAGTGCGACACTTGCTCCCGAGCTCGTCCCCGCTGCTGCATGGGGAGTGCAAACGGGTTCGAGCGGGGGCAAAGTTCCCTAATCCACTGATGCTGACACGGCGTCGATCATTACTAACGGAACAACCACGTCTATTGGTAGGGGCCCTGTTTGGGGCTAACTCGCAGTAGCCTCGATCGGAGCTGACGCCGTCGGTTACTCCCGAGGTATCCGCACCATCAAATTCTCGGATCGGTCATTTTATCTACAGAAGTCGGTAAACGGTGGTTTCTATTTTAGAGTGGTGACCGAAAATAGTTATGGGAGCGAATTGCGTGCTGTCTCTAGAATCGTCACGGAGCATTGGATATATTCGCCTGATGCAAACCTTCAGAAATAGGAGTGTCTCCGACGGTACGTGTGGATAGCGCGAATTGGTGTCCTTCGGTGCTGGCTCCGCAATCCACCACCAAGTTGTGATCGTTGCCATCGGCATGCTAGCGATGCCTGCACCTGTTGGATCTGAAGTTAACGGTAAGAGAGACAGGAAGGCGACAGCAAGATACCTTCTGCGCCAGAAAATCATTGATATCCATGATTAAGCTCGACTTCGTGACGTACAGCTCGAGATTCGCTAATCGTTTCGGTAAACTTTGGTCGTAAGAGCCCCTAACTCTTGCAACGGACCTCCGGGTTTTAGTGCGCAGGACAGGGGCATATTTTTTGCCCGGCACCGTGCCGGGACGGCGCTAAGCACGCCGCAACCGCTGCTTTAAGCAAGGGGGAGGATCCCATGCCAGCAATCGTGATCGTCGGAGCCCAATGGGGCGATGAGGGTAAAGGAAAAGCTACCGACCTGCTCGGTGGCAAGGTCGACTATGTGGTCAAGCCAAACGGCGGCAACAACGCCGGGCACACCGTAGTCGTCGGCGGAGAGAAGTACGAGCTAAAGCTCCTTCCAGCCGGCATCCTTTCCCCGAACGCCACTCCGATTATCGGCAATGGCTGCGTGGTGAACCTTGAAGCCCTCTTTGATGAAATCGACGGCCTAGAATCCCGCGGCGCCGACACCTCGAAGCTGCGCGTTTCCGCCAATGCCCACCTGGTGGCCCCGTACCACCAGACCATGGACAAGGTCACCGAACGCTTCCTGGGCAAGCGGGCCATCGGCACCACCGGCCGCGGCATCGGCCCGGCCTACATGGATAAGGTCGGACGCCTAGGCATCCGCGTGCAGGACGTCTTCGACGAGTCCATCCTGCGCCAGAAGGTCGAAGGTGCACTGCGCCAGAAGAACGAACTGCTGGTCAAGATCTACAACCGCCGCAGCGTCGAGGTTGAGGAAATTGTTTCGTACTTCCTGTCCTACGCTGAGCGTCTGCGCCCACTGGTCATCGACTCCACCTATGAGCTGAACAAGGCTCTGGATGAGGACAAGGTGGTACTGATGGAAGGCGGTCAGGCGACCTTCCTGGACGTGGACCACGGCACCTACCCATTCGTGACTTCCTCCAACCCAACTGCTGGCGGCGCGTCGGTGGGCTCGGGCATTGGCCCGACCCGGATTACTCGCTCCATCGGTATAATCAAGGCTTACACCACTCGTGTGGGTGCTGGTCCGTTCCCGACCGAGCTCTTTGATGAGATGGGTATTTACCTGCAGAAGACCGGTGGCGAGTTCGGTGTGAACACCGGTCGTCCACGTCGTTGTGGTTGGTACGATGCGGTTCTGGCTCGCCACGCTTCGCGCGTGAATGGCTTCACCGACTACTTCGTGACCAAGCTGGATGTGCTGACCAACATTGAGCAGATCCCAGTGTGCGTGGCTTATGACGTTGACGGTGTCCGCCACGATGAAATGCCAATGACTCAGACTGACTTCCACCACGCGAAGCCGATCTTCGAGTACTTCCCGGGCTGGACCGAGGACATTTCGGACGCCAAGACCATGGAAGAACTTCCGGAAAACGCCCGGAACTACATCCTGGCATTGGAAAAGATCAGCGGCACCCGGATCTCCGCAATCGGCGTGGGTCCTGACCGCGACCAGACGATCGTGCGCCACGACCTGCTCAACGACTAGCGGCTGAACCAACGACAACGGCTTCCCATCTCATCCCGGAGAGTTCGCTCCCTCGGGTGCGGTGGGAAGCCTTTTCCGTGGAATGGCTCCGCCAGCTGTCAGCTCACAGCCATCTAAAGACCAACTGGGACACGCAACAAAGCCATCACAAGAAAACCGGAAAAGATCGAACAGCTGGGCTCTTCCGATAAACGGGTCCCAAATCACGACCTGCGGAGCCTGAGCGGTACGGGCGAATTTCATATCAGAAGGGCCAGTCATCCGGAGTTGCCACCCGATCGATGTGTTTGTGCGGCTGGCGGAAGGGCCAATCGTCACCCGGTCCGCCGAAGCGTTCGATCCCGCGTTTCTGGTGGGCTGGGCTTTCCATGGTGTGGATTGCCGCTTGTTGTGACTCGGTTGTGCCAGCGGACCATCATGCGGTGGGCACTGCTGCCAAGCAGCCTGCAATGACCAGCGCGAGGCTTGGGCGAATGATCTTCACGATTTCCCTCCTGGAAATTTGTGATACTTCTCAAAGATGCAAGTAAAATAAACAGTCAAGAACTTTTCAGATCTCGATCTCCTTTTGTCAGAATATAAAAGGTGACGTGTTAAACCACCCTCGAGTTTGAAGTTTTATGGAATGAGGGATGAGAAGATGCCAAACAGCTTTGGACGGTTACTCCGGCAGGCCCGACGGAAAGCGGGCTTGACGCAGGAGGAAATGGGTGGAGAGAAGCTCTCTGGAAGCTACATCTCGCTGGTCGAATCAGGCCATCGGGAGCCCACCCCGGTCATGATCGAGCGCATTAGTCAGGTGCTGGGGCTGGATGTGGCCGAGGTCGAGGCATGGGGTCGGGCAGAGGCGACGTCCCAAGCCCAGAACGCGGCTGCCAGTTCCGCCATCCGTACGATGATGGGCAATCGTGATTATGCCGAAGTTGAGGGGTTGGCGGCGATAGCATCGGCCCGTGCCTTGGCAGAAAACAACTTCGTGCTCTTCTGGGACATGAGCAGTTTCCGCATTGAGGCCGCCCGCGCGCGTGGGGACTACGTGCTGTGCCGCGATCTGGCCGACGAGCTGCTACGGCAGGATTTCGTTGCCCAGTCCGAGCAGCTTCGCTTCTGGGTCCTGTCCTACCTGTCAGTTGGGCTGCGTGAAACCGGTCAGTTACAAGGGGCAGTTGATGCCGCGACAGAGGCGCTTGACCTCGTGCTCAAGATTCGCGAGAGCGACAGCGGCGAGTACTTTGGCGGAGAAATCAAGCTTCCTCTGTTGGCTTGCGCTGCTGCGGTGTCCGAGACCGGTGATACGGAGCGAATTCAGGAGTTGACCGACAGGCTTGAGGTCGAGTTACGCGATAATGCCGCGATTTCCCGTTTTGAGCGCGGAGACCTGCTCTGGGCACTGGGCAACCTTTACTTCGCGCAGGGTCAGGTTGAATCGGCGGTGGATAGGCACGACCAAGCACTTGACTTGCTGCGTCAGGGATCGGCAGATCTGGATACTCAATATCGCTTGTTGCGCGGCACTGTGAGAAATCGCCTAGCCGCTGGGCTGACTGATGAGCGTACTGGCGACCTCGCGCAGATGCTGGTTCCGGTGGCTCAGTGGGCCGAGGGCTCAGACTCGGTGTTAGCCGTCACCACGCAGGCCAAGTGGCTCATGCTCACGGGGCAGCGCGAGAAGGCCCAGGAGCCGCTGGGAAGGCTCGCCGACTTGGTGGTTGACCTGCATGGGCCGGCCCGCGCAGCAGCACTGGAAATGCTCGCCCATGACCTTGCGGGGTTGAGCGAGGTTGAAACCTTGCAGATGCTGGCTGAAGCCGCCCGGCTCTATGCGGAGGTGGGGGACGATGTTGCCATGCGGCGCGCCCTAATAGCAACGTCTTCCGTGGGCCGGGCCCACGGGTAGTGAACTCGTAGCCATTTCTGTCAAGTTATGAATCCCTCTCGTCAAGTCTTTCGATTTCGTTTAGATTCGATGATGTGAAGGAACAAGCGGAAAACTACAAGATGGATTATCAGCGAAAGTCCGAAGGCCGGGCCGGACAGCTTTCGGGGATAATCACGCTTCCGGCCGCCGGACTGGCGGGACTTGGCGAACTGCTCGAATTCGTGCTGCCGCTGTGGGCGGCATCTCGGCTGGGATTGGAACCCGGGTTAATCGGCGCAATTCTGGCCATCGAGCTAACGGTGGCGTTTTGCCTGCGCCCGGTATCGGGCCGGCTTGCTGACCGGTTCGATCGCGCCGTACTTGCCGGTCTGGGTGCCTTCGGATTTGCGGGTGGGCTGGTCATCCTCGCGCTGGCCGGGAACGTGGTACCGGTATTCGTGGCTGCGGCGCTGATGGGCGCTGGCTCGGCCTTCTTCTGGGTTCCGCTGCGGGCCATAGTTGCCGAATCCGAAAACCCGAAGCGCTCCTTTGCCTCGTTGACCGAGGCTGAGGGAACCGGGATCTGGGTGGTCTACGTCATTGCGCTCTCGTTGTTGCCTCTGCTCGATTATTCCGGGGTCTACGCGGCGGCGGCCGCGGTAGCCCTGGGGTTGGCGGTGTATCTCGGTACCGCAGGGCGTTCCAGGAAGTCTGCGGCCACCGCGCCACACGTGACCCGGGCGGAAGTTGATCGGGAACGGCCTTTGGGCCGGGGGCAGGCAACCAGACTCACCAGTTTCATTGTCCTGGTGGCCTTGGTGGAGGCAGCGGCTTCCGTTTACCTTCTACTGCGATTCCAGCGCGAATTCGAGTTGGAACTGATGCAAATCATTTGGTTCTACCTCCCCGGGCTGATCGTCTACTCGGTGGTACCCCAGATGGGAGCCGCGCTTTCAGAGCGCGCGGGGCAACGAACCACCGTCGTGATCAGCCTGCTGCTATCCGTTTCAGGTGTGGTTCTGGTGACCCTCGCGCCACAGACCTGGATGCTTTCGGTGGGCTGGGCACTGCTGTGCTGGTCGTGGGGCTGGCTGGATCCGCTGCAACAGACCACCTCGATCCGAGTTTTTCCCGGAGGCTTCGGTCGATCCATGGGACGCTATGAATCGGCCGGGCTGGCTGGTGGCGCAGTGGGCTCGCTGGTCGGTGGCATCGCCTTTGAATCCGACTCCATCATGGCCGTGGCGCTGGCGGCCGTAGTTGTATCGCTGCTATGCCTGATCCTCGTGCCTGGGCTGTACCCGGCCGGCCCGTCACCGGCGGTGTCCGGCGGTATGGGTGGGCGCAAGGCGCCAAGGGAACCGCGGAAGGAATTCACCAAGGCGGTGGAGCACTTTGTGGTCTACGCCGTGGTCCAGATCCTGCTGATGTTGGCCGAGATGTCGTGGATTGCCGACTGGATTCACACCGGCCAATTCATGGGGGGTCTCAGCGACCAGGGTGGAACCGTGAACCAAATGCTGTACGTCGGCAATGCCGTGTGGGCGGGACTGGTCGTCGTTGACCTTGCCGTCAATGGCCTTCCATTGCTGCGTCAGGAATCAGAGAACCATGGTGCGTCCAGCAAGGGCGAAACGACACCGGATGAGTCCGAAACCGAACACCCGGAAGGGACGCCATGAGGATTTGCCAAGCTGGCCAGGAACCCCGCCCAGCTGCCCCGTTGGTGGCAGCGACTCGGGCGCGTCTACAGGCGCTGGGGGCCGGGGCAGGTCAGCGGGTGCTGGTGGTTGACACGCACAGCGAGCAACTGGTTGTCACCCTGATTGCCCTGGTACTCCAGGACTGCTCAATCGTGCTGGCCGACGATACCGTTGACCCGACGACCCTGCGCCACATTGGGGCTGAGTTTGGCTACGGAGAAGCAGAAAACCAAGCTTGAAGACCTGTTCAAGGTCCCGGAGCATGAGTCAGTACAGCTGGTGTGGAGTGTGTATCAGCGGATGGTGGATGCTTATCGGCAGCCCAAGCCTGAGGTTGGGCGGTGGGCGTTGGAGCAACTGATCAGCGAGATCGGTAGGAAGGTTCCGAAGGGGTTGCCGGAGTTGCAGAAGCTCGGCGGTACCCTGCGTAGGAGGAAGACGGATATTCTCGCGTATTTTGATCATATTGGCAGTTCCAACGGACCTACCGAAGCGTTGAATGGTCGTTTGGAGCATTTGCGGGGTATCGCGTTCGGGTTCAGGAATTTGGCGCACTATATCGAACGGTCGTTGTTAGAGGCCGTTGGTTTCAGGCCCGGTTTACACCCTGAATTGTGAAGAGCCGGAAAACGGGTAACTTGCGTTGCGGGTGGCATAAAAACGCAAAAGGAAGCACGAAAGCAACGGGTGTAGGCTTTCGGCACATTAAAGCTGGTCACAGGAGCCAGTGGGAGAATCAGGCCGTTTTCCTCGGTGCCAACTGGCGTGAAATGGCGGACTGGGCTACGAACGAGGCTCTGAATCACTCTTGTAAGAAGGGATACTTTAAGTCTCAAGGCAAGGCCAAGTATGTTGCTCCGTATCAGATTCGCGATAGCCGGGATCGGGTCATTAGGAGGTTTGCAGTCTATGTAGCGGTTGGCGCAAAGGATCAGAATGTGATCACTAGTTACCCGAGGGATGGTCGCTACTCGTGCAGCCTATAATTTTCAATTTAGACTGACTCTATTGCGTCTTATTGATTTATTGCAGAGTTTCGATTTCGTACGAATTTCCGCGAATTATTCCGCGTTTTCCGGAGAAATTATAAAGTGCGCCCAATATTAGGTCGTCTTGTGGGGTGTGCGGAACGTCGTGGTCGGCAAGGCGCCATTCAATGACTGCCAAATAGTCTTCCTGCGCAGCGGGGAGTTCTATGTAAATCCCCCAAGGGCTCAAACTCGCTTTAATGCCAGGCTGATCGTTCAGGAAATCGACCAGCACTTGCCGCTTATGTGTAATCATGCAAGATAGCATAGCCCTGATTCATCAGGTGAGCTCCGTCGTGAGTCGCAGTTTGATAATCATATTTGCTAGAGTCCTAGTCGCCTTCTGATTATTAGGACAAGTGATAAAACCACCAGCGCCAGGTGCTCGGTGCTAGCCCAACTTTTTCATGAATGCCTGGAAACCCGGAAATTTTCAAGTCGAGTGAGACCAAGGGGTGCTAAGCAGCCTGCAATTCTTCACCTTCCTCCTGCTTCAACGGCGCGTTGATCCACGCCGCAGACGGCATCTGCAGCTTCTTGGGCAGACGACGCTGTCCGAACCGCTCCGGATGCCTATCCCACGCCTTCTGCAGGGCCGCCATCCGCTGGTCCTCAACATGCCCGGTCATCCCGAAATGCACATCCGCCGGGGTATGGAACCCGATGCCTGAATGCCGGTGATGGCCGTTGTACACTTGGACGAACCGGTCCATGAATTCCCGGGCATCGGCCAGCGAACCGAACCGCTCAGGGAACACCGGAAGATACTTCAAAGTCTTGAACCAGGCCTCTGAGTAGGGATTATCATTACTGACCTTGGGTCGTGAATGCGACCTGAGCACGTCCAGGTCCGCCAGCAGCGCGGCGACCGGCTTCGACGTCATCGAGGTCCCCCTGTCGGCATGCACCACCTTGGGCACCTGGTCGGTGGCGAACACCTCGCAGATGAACTCCTTCGCCAGCGCACCGGATTCGCGAGCATGGACCTGGCAGCCGACAATATAGCGCGAATAGATATCGATCATCACGTACGCATCAAAGTAGGTGCCCTTGGCCGGGCCCGCCAACTTCGTGATGTCCCACGTGAACACCTCTCCAAGCTGGTACGCGACCAGCTCCGGGACCTTCCGGGCCGGGTACCGGGCCTGCCGGCGGCGTTCGGCCACCTGCTTCTCGCGACGCAGCAGCCGATACATCGTAGCCACCGAGCACAAATACGTCCCCTCGGACAGCAAGGTGGCGTAGATCTGCTCGGGCGCCTGATCCACGAACCGCTCGCTATTCAACGTCTGCAAGATGGTGGCTTCCTCGCTCGCGGTGAGCTTGTTCGCCGTGACCGGACGGAGAACGGCGGGCGCCGGCTGCGGGGCCCGCGCGGCACGCTGGCGGCGGTGCATCGTGGCCCGGCTGACCCCGGCCAGGGTGCTGGCCCACCGCGTGGGAACGCCACTGTCGATCAGCTGCTGGTAGGTCTGCGTCAGGATGTCCCATGCTGCTATTTGGAATCCGCGCTCTTCGAGATCTGTTCCAAGAGCGCGTGTGCTTTTCCCATGATGTCCAGGGCGGTCTGCGTGGTGGCCAGCTTCTGCTCACTGGCCGCGAGCTGCTTCTTCAGCCGGGCGATTTCCGCTTGCTCCTTGGTCAGCTTGCTGCCGTTCTTGGCGCCTGTGCCGGTGGTGCTGGCGGGGTGGTTCCCGTCGAGAATTCCCGCGTCGCGCAGCCTGCGCCACTCGACGATCTGCGAAGAATATAGTCCGTTGGTTCGCAGGTAACCGCGGCCCTGCCCGCTTTGAATCGCGTGTTCGTAGCCTTGCAGGTAGGCGAGCTTCTGGGTCGGGGTGATGGTACGGCGGCGTGGTTGGTCCTGTCGGGGCTGGGCGGAATCCATGGTCCCATTCTCCGACACGGTGTTGGCGGTTGGGTGAATGGAGGCGATGCTCATGGTGGCGATCAGTCCTGTTCTCGCCCTGTCTGGGGAGGGTAACTTGCTATGAATCGGTGGTCTCACTCAACCCTGACAGACAGGGTTGCGACGTTCTTTGGTGGCTGCGTTAGTGGCGCCGAGCGAAGATTGAGAAGTGATAGACATGAGTGCCTTCCGGGAAACAGCGGAAACTGCGCACGTAAATGTGATGCAGATTACCAACTGATGCTAGGGCTTGGCTTGGGCCTCAAGGAATGCAAAAAGTCGAGCTATTCCCTGCTCGATAAGTCTTGTTCGTCCAGTGGCAAATTTGTTCAATTATGCCGCCACGAATGTTCTGGAAACCGCCGGTGACATCGGGGTGGAGAAGGTCGTTTGGACCGGCGCCGGGCATAGTAGAAAACGGCACGCGTGAATAGTTCGGATCAGGCTTGGTCCCGGCTCGTACGCGTGCCGGCCGGTGGCACCAGAATTCATGCCAAGCTGAACTCGGGGCACGTTTCCCGCCTGGTTTTGATTGACTATGGACTATCGTCGAACAACATCAGCAAAGCCGCGGCACGGTATCTGCATAGCCTGGAATTCAAGCGAATCGTCGATTGCTGGATTTCAAGAAAAACTCATATCTCGATCACACCGACACGAAATAGCGTGATTCAGCTAAAGCAGTTGAACTTACAGGGACACCAAACTTGCTTTACACTAAAGCCAATATCACGGAGGCGCACTCGGAAAGGGTCCCCGGAAACTAACGCTTTCGAACAGATTCCACGATGCATAGGGCTACGAGCGAAAGGACACCTGCCACCAATAGCGCCAAGCCTACAGGTTCTAGGTAGACCACTCGTGAAGTAAATACCTCTGCAGAACCCTGCTGAGTATCCCAGGCTGTAGCTTCCTTTTTTGATACGAAGAATATGCCAAAGGCTGTTGAAAGTACCGCGATGGTCCACCCGAGAAGTTGAAACAACCTTGTGTAAGTGTTCAATTAATTTCCTTATTTCTTGATGTCGAATCCAATGTTAGGCGAAAATGCAGTCAGGGTGCCCGATGTGCTTACTGTGGTCCACCGTGTTTTCTTTTGTCCCAGTGCTTTCACGCCTTTCATCTTCCTGATTTTGTAGGTTGCCTTGGTTCCAACAGCGTAAGCGCGATAGGTGGCAGCGGATTTCTTGCTAATTGATGGTGAGGTCCAAGAGACGGAGCCGTTGGCCGAATAGTGGCGGTTGAAACCTACGGAGCCGGAAATATCGTTAATGGTCGCGCCTAGACTTACTGAAACGTCAGTGCCAATTGAATAGCCGGCGTTGATGCTGCAGCTGCCGCCGACGCCTTTGGACACCTTGCAAATACCTAGTTGTTTTTTGGTGTTCGTCCAATTTTTGGTCTTCTTCAGATCGATCACGTCATATCGATAGTATGTAACGCTCCCACGAGCAGGCGTTGCAGGGGAGATGGGCAACGAATCAGCTTTTGAAGGATTGGACGAGGCGTTGGCAGTCGTAACAACATCCGGGGCAGCTTTGTCTGGACTCATTGCATGTGCAGGAATGATACCTGTTAGGGCTAATGACAGTGCAAGAGCTATCGCAGACTGCTTCTTCATAGATTTTCCACTTTCGGACTTGATTTGGGCCTTTTCTATAGACTCTACATAGAAAACAGTGTGGCCACCATCCGTTTCAAGGTATTTTATTCTCATTTTCGAATTGAGCCTCCAATTCCCTGCGCGCCAACCGTGAGCACTGAAATGTCAGCTTAAGTATTTTGTATCTGAATCTTTGCTATATGCCGCAGAGAACCAGACCTAGGCTTTGCCCGTCTTTTTCCTGGCTTTGGCGGCTACGCGATCAAACTTGATGAGTACGATCGGCGATCTAATAAAAGCCTCTAGTGACTAATGGTGTAAGCATGAATCTGCGTCACTCGTTGCGGCACATGATGCAGGAATAAAATTCCTTGTTTTTGGACGATTCTGTCGGGGTGCAGTGTTCAAGCCACCGTATTTGAACGTCCTTTGGCATCAATTGGTGAACCACAGGCCGAAATCGAGTAGCTGCGGTGCCTTGACGAGGCAGCGGAACTAGATGAGATTGCCATTTTACTCAAAGGCATGGTCTTCCAGGCTTTGCTCGCTGGCCCACGGAGGATCCAGCGCTTGGCAGTGTTCACCGGCTCGGCTTCGGGCACGTCGCCCGTTTATGAGCAGGCGTCAGAAGACTTCGCACGCACCGTCGCCGGCGCAGGGCGCGCCATCGTTTATGGTGGTGGACGTGTGGGCTTGATGGGAACAATCGCAGATGCGGCGCGCAGTGCCAGCGGCAAGGTATTTGGTGTCATGCCGCAGGTCCTGGTTGAGGGAGAACTGGCGCACCCAGGACTAACGAGCCTAGAAGTTGTTCCAGACATGCATGCACGAAAGCACCGCATGTCGGAACTGGCTGAGAGCTTTGTCGCACTGCCCGGTGGTGCCGGAACGCTGGAAGAGCTCTTTGAAGTGTGGACCTGGCAACAGCTTGGAATCCATGCGAAACCAGTAGCCCTTCTGGACGTCGACGGATTCTGGCAGCCTCTGCTGAACATGCTGGATCACATGACTGATCAGGGATTCCTGGCTCCGCAGTTCCGCGACTCGTTGGTGGTGGCCGGCGAACCACAAGCGTTTTTGGACGCCCTGTCCTCGTGGCAGGCTCCGGCGGCCAAATGGAGCGCAGGATCTAAGAACTAAAGCACGAGGAACAATTCGAGCCCAGTGCCCAGCAGTTTGCACCGCTGGGCACTGGGCTCGAATTCATGGGTTCGACTCGGTACTACTAGCTCACTAGAGCGTAGGCTCTTGTGCCGTTGCGTTCACCGGGGCATCCTGGACCTTGCCGGCAACGCGCAGGTTCCAGTGCTCAATCACTTGTCGGTCCGTGGTCTTGGTCAACAGCGAAACAATAATGAACGCTACTGCCGAAGCGATCAGGCCGTAGTAGATAGGTTCGTTGGCATAGACGCCATCGAACTTGTTCTCGGCCTGGATCTCCAAGATGATCATCGTGCCCAGGGTTACCAGGGAGCCGGCAGCCATGGAGGCCGTAGCCCCAACGCCGTTGCCGCGCTTCCACAGCAGGCCGCCGATGATAGCCACCAGCAAACCGCCCACCAGAATGTCGTATGCGATAGTCAATGCGGCAACCACGTCATCCACCAGGATGGCCAAGGTGACCGTGACGACGCCTAGAACCATGACCCAGATGCGGTTGGCGCGAACATCGTGCTCAGGGTTCTCATTCGAGTTGACCTGGATCTGCTTGCCGAACCAGCTAGCCACGAATGGAGTCACGTCGGTGCGTGCCACGGTGGCGGCGGCGATCAATGCGCCCGAAGCGGTGGACATCATGGCGGCAACAGCCGCGGCCATCACCAGACCGCCCACAGCTACTGGCAGCAGCTGTGTGGCGACCTCTGCGTAAACGACGTCCTTATTATCAGCAGCACCAGCGATCTCAGGCAGTGCTACCTTTGCGGCCATGCCGATCAGGGCACCTGCTGCGCCGTAGAAGATGCAGTAGATGCCAGCAGTCATGCCGCCCCAGCGAGCTACCTTGGGAGTCTTGGCGGTGAAGACGCGCTGCCAGATGTCCTGGCCGATGAGCAGGCCGAGGGTATAGACCACGAAGTAAGTGATGATCGACTGCAGGCCGATGCCGGTGAAGCTGAAGAACTCAGCATCCACGCGTTCGCGGATGCCGTCCAGGCCGCCAGCTGCGTGCATGGAGAATGGGAGCATCAGGGCGAAAATGCCGATGGTCTTGATGATGAACTGGACCTGGTCCGCGAGGGTAATGGACCACATGCCGCCGATGGTCGAGTAGACCACCACGATCGCACCGCCAATGGCGATGGCTACCCACTTTTCCCAGCCGAAGAGCACCACGAAGATGGTGGCGTAGGCACTGGTGGAGGTGGCGCAGAGCATCAGGGTATAGGCCAGCATGACAATGCCGGAGGTGTTGGTAGCCGCTGCGCTGCCGTAGCGCAGGCTGAGCATCTGCGAGACGGTGAAGACCTTGAGCTTCTGCAGGGTTGGCGCGAAGAACACCGAAAGGAGAATGACGCCGGCGCCGATGGCAACGACCAGCCACATGCCTGAGATTCCCCATTTGTATCCCAGACCAACACCGCCCACGGTGGAGGCTCCGCCGAGTACTACCGCGGCCATGGTTCCCGTGTAGAGGAACGGGCCGAGGCGACGTCCAGCGACTAGATAGTCGCTGCTGTTCTTGGTGCGGGACTTGCCCCACCAGCCGAAAGCAAGCATTGCCACGAGGTATAACGCGACAATGCTCCCATTGATGAATTCCATGGACTTCCCCGATGCGAGTGAGAATGCTTACTATCAGTAAACTTTTATTTCTCAATAGGCTACTTGTGTGGCCAGTCACAAGTCAATGTCCACCCGGATTATGTCTATGGATCTAAGCGTATGGAAATGTGAGCAACGTTACTGTCATTCAGTGGTAAAGAATCTAGACAATTTGCGCAGGAATATGCATCTTGACCTACATTGTGTCATACTCGCGTAGCAATAGGCCTTCATCATGTGCAGTTGGATGTTCTTTAGTATCGTTGCACGACGACGCAACGTTGCGTCAAATGATTCTTCGCAACCAGAAAGACGCCTAAAGATGAGTGAAAATGCTCAAGGTCTGACAAAGAAGTCAGCCGGACACGTCATTGTCGATACACTTGCCGCACACGGCGTTGAACGAGCTTATGTTGTCCCGGGAGAAAGCTACCTAGACGTCCTCGACGGACTGCACAACTCTTCCATTGAAACCATCGTCTGCCGCCACGAAGGCGGAGCCACCTACATGGCTGAAGCAGAAGGCAAGATGCATCAACGCCCCGGAGTTGCCATGGTGACCCGCGGTCCGGGCGCCGCCAACGCACATGTTGGATTGCACACTGCATGGCAGGACTCCACCCCGCTGGTGCTTTTTGTGGGCCTGATTCCATTCGAGCATCGTGAAAAGGAAGCCTTCCAGGAATTTGATCCCAAGGCATGGTTTGGCACCGGAGCCAAGCGCGTGATGATCTTGGACCACGCGGAACGCGCCAGCGAAGTTGTCGCCGAAGCCATGTTCGCGGCCATGTCCGGACGCCCGGGCCCAGTCGTGGTTGGACTTCCAGAAGACATCATCCGCAATGAAATTTCCGCTGAACTGCACCCAGAGATTCCCGTTGCCACAGGTGGTATGACCGTGACCGACTGGAAGTCGCTGAACTCGGCGTTGCAGGAAGCAGATAAACCACTGTTTGTCTTTGGTGGCAATGATTGGTCGGATCAGGGAGCCGCTGACTTTACCCGGTGGCTCGAAGAACATGGTCTGCCAGCTGCGGCCGAATGGCGTTGCGAAGGAACTGTGCCATTCAATTCGCCCTCCTACGTTGGCCCTATCGGTTACGGACGTCCCAAGCCAACCTACGACCTGCTCGAAGAAACTGACCTACTGATCTTCGTGGGCACCGTACCCGGCGACGTTATTACCGACGGCTTTAACATTCGTCAGAATTGGGAAAAGAAAAACTTCCTCGTCACCATTGACCCCTCTCTGCGCGGGCGCTCCGGTCCGGTCTCGCATCAGATTGTGGCCAAGCCTGACGTATTCGTCCGCGATCTTCTGCTCATGGATCTACCCGTGAAGGATTCATGGAAGGAATGGACCTCGCGAATGCGTGGCGAGCAGGAAAAATTCGCGGCACTGCCAACCTCGGAGCCAACAAACGGGCCAGCAAAAATGGCCACCCTCATGGCTAACTTGGTCACCGCATTGCCTGAAGATGCCATGGTGACCTTCGGCGCGGGCGAGCACACCAACTGGGCGCACCGCTACTTCCCAACCAACGGTTACGCCTCAATGCTCTCGGCACGCAACGGCTCCATGGGGTACTCAATCCCATCGGCCGTCGCGGCATCGTTGAACTTCCCAGGGCGTCGAGTAGTAACGATTGCTGGTGATGGTGAGTTCTTGATGAATGGCCAGGAACTGGCGACCGCTACCCAATATGGGGCAACTCCTTTGGTGATTGTCATGGACAACCAGCAATACGGCACCATCCGTACCCATCAGGAACGCCAATACCCTGAACGTGTTTCTGGCACCCAGCTACAGAACCCCGATTTTGCTTTGATGGCTCAGTCTTTCGGTGGCTTTGGGGTTCGGGTAGAGAACGACTCAGAGGTCCCCGCCGCTCTGGAGGCAGCGGTGAAAGCTATTGATGAAAACAAGACCTTTGCGTTGATCCACCTCATCGTGGAACAAGGTGTTAAAGCCTACTAAGAGAGGCTACAAGGGAACCTACAATCCCAACGGGTATCGTTGATGCGGTACCCGTTGGGCGCTTTAAAGGGCCCATCAGCCAGATGAAGTTTGCCGGAAACAACTTGCACTAGTGGAGCTCAAATATGAATGACCCATTGATCGCTAGCCTCATCCGCGCGGTGGAAGCCACACCGGAAGAACACGAATTGCGTCTGCATCTTGCTCAGCAGCTACATCAAGCAAACCGTGCTGCTGAAGCCCTGACGCATATCAATATCGTGGTTCAGAAGGATCCTGGAAACACTGTTGCACTGCAGTTGCTCGGCCAGGTCAGTGCAGCGTTGTTGGGTAACGCAGCTGATGCAACGGCGCCTGTCACGGAACCAGAAAAACCTGCACAGGCCGAACAGCCCGATTTTGACTGGGACGCTGCCGCCGGACAATTTGAGCAATCGGTGCCAGCCCCATTTGCAGAACCAAAAATTGAGATGTGCGAGAGCTCAGGCGGTGCTGTTCCCGAAGAACCTGTCGGAGAGCGCATTACCCTGGCGGATGTTGGTGGCCTACAAAACGTCAAAGACCGACTGAATGAGTCATTCTTGGCGCCAATGCGCAATGCTTCCATTGCAAAAGCCTTCGGCAAATCTCTGCGCGGCGGGCTGTTGCTCTATGGTCCTCCGGGGTGCGGTAAGACTTTCGTGGCACGCGCGGTAGCCGGCGAACTTCAAGCCAACTTCATGGCCGTCACCATGACCGATATCTTGGACTCACATATCGGCGAAACCGAGAAGAACATCAAGGCAGTCTTCGATAAGGCCCGAAGTAATGCCCCAACGGTCTTGTTCCTCGATGAAGTTGATGCCCTAGGACTTCGCCGTGGCTCGCTGTCCGGGAGCGCCTCGTGGCTGCGCCAGATGGTTAACCAGCTGCTCATGGAGATGGATTCGTTGTCCTCGAATAATGATGGACTGTACGTACTAGCAGCGACCAACCATCCCTGGGATCTGGACGAAGCCTTATTGCGCCCGGGACGTTTGGACCGAGCCGTACTAGTTACCGCACCGGATGGACCTGCTCGTGAGTCCATCTTGCGGTACCACCTGGAGCGACGCCCCATCGCCGGTATTGACCTGAAATGGATTGTCCAGCGCACCGATGGATTCTCAGGTGCTGACCTAGAACACCTGTGCACTACGGCTGCCGAAAAAGCCATGATGCAATCCATTGAACGCAATGAAGTGCTACCCGTGGACATGACACATATCCAACTGGCACTGAACGAAGTGAAACCATCGACCTTGCCATGGCTGGAATCCGCGCGTAACGTGGTCCGGTTCAGCAACGAAAACGGCCGCTACGACGAGTTAGAAGAATATTTGATCGCCAGAAAATTGATGTAAACAACTCACGGAAGGCTCCGCATGGATTTTGATGTCCTCCAGACCAGAGTCACCCATCATCTGGCGACGGGTAGAGATGCCGAAGCCATCAGCCTGCTGAAAGACAATCTCAACGATTACCAACACGTGGCCGAGTTTTGGATTTTTTACACTGCCTGCCATTTGAATCTTGAGCAATGGGATGATGCCGAAGCCACAGCACGCACTGCGCTCACACTGAACCCCGAGCATCCGGTGGCCGGAGAACAGCTCGCAGTAGCACTCTCTAGCCTGCACCGTCGAGACGAAGCACTTGCGGTGATTCAGCAAGTCATCACGGTAGCCCCCGAGTATGCGCGCGGGCACTACCTGCTTGGCATGATTCTGCTCGGCCACGTCCAGAATAATGATGAACGCATCTTGGCTCGTCAGGCCACCGAACACGCGTTGAAACTGGATCCAGAAAACCCTGACTTCTATCAAGGTGCAACGTTAGCCGCTGATTTAGCTGATGATCAAAATAGCGCATTGGGTTTCCTCGAAGCTGGTTTGCGCATGGATCCACACCATCAGGGGCTGCTACGTGCAGCGGGCAGTATCAAGAATGGTCACAAGGTCGTGGGAGACCAAGGCGTTCTGTTGCGCGGAATGCTGGCCAGCGACCCAATGAATGAAAAGCTGCACGGGGACTATGCAGAGAACTTCCTGGAGAAACAGGTTGTTTATGCCGACCGTTGGTGGCTTTTCACTCCGATACTGGCAGTCATCGCCGCCTTTGGCTATGGCGGTGGTTCGCTGGGCAAAATTGTGGTGATCGCACTGGTATTGGTGGGTGCCGGCGTATTTGCCTGGTGGAATATTTCGACCTATAAAAAGACCGCGAAGTCCTTTCCCTCCGGCTACCTCAAAGATATCCACGCTCGTTTCCCAACACTGCCTAAAGCAGTGCGCGCCTATCAGGGCAGTTGGGTATTGGCCGTGGCCGGTGCGCTCGCAGGCTGTTTTGTACCGCTTGCTGGAGCCATCTTGATGATTCTGGGCATCGTGGCCAGTAGGGTAGCAGCGACACTGATTCGTAGAGAAAATTCGGCTCCGCCGGCGGATCGGACTGATCCTGAAGAACGTCGCGTTCATCTGATACGTCTTAGTGGGGGATTAGCAGCAGGTTTCTGGAAACGTGTCCTTCTGGTCATCGCCCACCTGATTTTCTTTGGCGTGGCTGTCTCGCAAACGAATCACATGGCTACGGTGCCATTGGCTTCGGTGGGCCTTGAACTCCTCGTGATTGGAGGAGTGCTGGCCTACTGCCAGTTCCGTTTGGGATTCAAAAATAACGCCTTCGCTTATGGGCTTGCGGTCGGTGCTTCGGCGAAATCAAGGAACTTCGCTTTACTCAGAGGCAATATCGGAGGCATCTACTTCATCGGATTACATTTAGTCATTGGACTGATCGCCTTTTCCGCTGCGCTCTCATTGCTGATGCAGTCTCCTGAATCCATTGGTGCAACGGATAACTCGGTAGATGAACAGCCATCAGGCGAGGTAGAAGAACCAAGTCAAACCCCCACGATTCCCACGCAGATTCCTTCGGCGAAACCTGAAGATTTCAGTATTACGCCGTTGCCTGAACTTCCTGATCTTCCTTCGTTGGATCAGTAGTTGCCGTCGAAATTCACACGATCAGAAAGATCACAATCCAACTAAAGCTTCTGTCTTGGCATGCTCGCCCTGAAGAAATAAGATGAATTGCTACCGAATTACGTGAAGCAAAACCCCCGACCACGAGGTGGATAATCTGATGGCAAAGATGAGCGACGAGCTCATTGAACAGTGGGCTGACGCAACCGCTGAAATCTACAATGAGTCCTTGACTGGCATCAACCTGAGCCGTCTGCCCGAGGCAGTGGCTCAGTACGTCGAACTTTTTGCGCAGAGCGAGAATCTGACGTTTAACGAAGAGGCCACTCCAACCGATTACTTTGAGAACCATCCATTCGTTGCAGTCACTGCTGTGCTGAACAGTCCTGAAGCCCTTGAGGTACTAGACGGCGATGCACAGGACGCACTGGACTCGATGGCTGACTTCACTGAAGCCTGGTACAACTTCGACTTAGAACAAGAACCGGAGTTGGGTGTTTCCGAGGCAGACGTTGACGAAGACTGGTAAACGCCGGTAACGCTTTGAACTGGTCCCGAGCAGAGATTCTGCTCGGGACTACTTTTTATCTACCCAAATCCGCTGAAAGCTATTCCCACTACGCGTTGAGAGTGCCACCATTCGGGTATGAGCCAGTTCAGTGTTTTTGAAAGCACCGTTCTTATTCACCTTCCGGTGCACCGCGTATGGGAGTTGCTGACTGACTGGGCAGCTGCTCCCTTGTGGATTCATGGAATTGGTTCCATGCATTCAGATGATCCCCAACTAAAAGTTGGAACGAATCTTGTTTATCGCGTTGCCGGGCATGAACGGGTCTATCGCGTCCACGAGCTCATCGAAAACCGGTTGTTGATTCTGCATACCTCGGAAAATCCGGACGGGCTGTCCTATCGCTACGACTTGAAAGACGATGCCGGGTATACCGAAGTGGTCTTGCAGGTTGCGATTATCAATCCTGATTTGAGTGTTGAACAGTGCGAAGAGCTTGCCGCGAACATTCGCGAAAGTGAAGGGGACAAGTTAGATCAATTACGGCTCTATGCGGAGCAGGCGCCTTAGAAACAAATAAACGCGGACGCTTACTTTTCGGTGACTTGCGGCCCCGAGGAATACGCCACAGAATTTGTGAGTTCGCCAGCAAAGAGTTCGTCTATGGTCACCAACGTATAGCCCTGCGCTTTGAGCTGCGATACCAACTCTGGAACCGCCTGCACCGTGGTGTTACGGGTGTCGTGCATCAGGACAATGGAACCCGGATGCACGGTGTCCATAATGGCATCAATGATCTTCTGCGAATCTTTAAGCCTACCGTCGTGACTGTGGGTATCCCACAGAATCACTGGGTAGGGTACTTGCTCATTGTGGGACTCATCGTGATGACCTAGAGGGGGCCTAAAAACGCTGGGGCTATGGCCTGTAACTTCCTTGATAGCCTCGTCGGTGCGTTCTAGCTGTTGCCTAAGCTCTGGGGCCGAGAGCGTGGTGATATCGGCATGATCCCAGGTATGACTCCCCACTTGGTGGCCCTCCGTTTCCATGCGTTGAACCATGGAGGCAAAGTTTTGAACCTTGCTTCCGATGAGGAAAAACGTTGCTGGAGTCTCGGTGGACTTTAAAGTGTCGAGTAGGTTTTGGGTGTACTGATCAGGCCCGTCATCAAAGGTGAGCGCTACACAGTTCTCCAGTGAACAATCGACCTGAGCGGCGTCGGACTCGGTAGGGGAATGAGTAGGCGCAGCTACCTCTGGAATGGCAGAGCACGAGGCCGTGCATGTCAAAGTCAGTAGCGCCAAAGAGCACATCATCCGGCGCGAAAATCGTCGGCTCATCCTTCTAATCTTGTCGCTACTTATGCAATTCGTATAGACCGTCACGGAAATGGGCCATGAATTTCAAGTCGGTTAGCGCGGAACCAGCGCACTTGCCCGACTGCGCAAGGGCAGAAACACTGCACTTAGAGTGTTTCTGCCTCGGGCACAGAAGTAGGTTCGTCAATGAGTGGATTTTCCAGTTCATCGCTGGCAAATTTCCCGGCCCACCACGCGATGATGCCGAAAACTGGAGAGGCTACCCCTGCGATGACAAAAATCGTTTGGAGGCTCATTACCTGGGTGAGCGGTCCGGCCACCGCCATGGATAAAGGCATCAACGCTAGTGAAACGAAAAAGTCCAAGCTGGAAATTCTGCCCAACAGGTGGCTAGGGACTCTACGCTGTAACAGTGTTCCCCAAATGACCATCCCCACTGCGTCGGTAATACCGAAGGCCAACAAGATAATAAATAGCGTCCACGCCTCGTTGACGAAGCCGATCATCGCTAGGGGCAGGGTGCCCAAGCACCAGCAAGCGGTCATCAGGCTTAGATAGCGTCGGGGGAATTTTGCGGAGGCGATGATCAGTGAACCTAGTGCAGACCCGATTCCAAAGAAGGCCAAGGCGAAACTGAAAAGCTTTGCATCACCATGCAAGTTATCGCTGACGATAAACGGCAGCAACACTTCGAAGGGGCCGATAAAGGTGAACACCGAGATGACGGAGAACAGCAGGGTCCACAGCAACCAGCGGGTGCGTACGGTATAACCAAAACCCTCACGCAATTGTCTAAGAATGCTCGGCTGTGGTTGGTCACCTTCCGCGCTCACTGCGTTGTAAGCATCCCGATTGGGGATCATACGAAGCATGAGTAGAGCTAAAGCATGCACTAGGGCCACACCAATGATTGCGTGAGCTGGCGACAAGGCGGCCACGAGGAATCCCGCGGTCATCGGTCCTAGCGCCGTGTGCACGACAGGCCGGATGGTGCCTTCTAACCCATTGGCTGCCAACAACTGTTCAGCGGGCAACATTTTGGGAAGTAAAGCTGAGTATGCGGGATAGAAAAAGGCCGAGCTGGCACCAATAAGAAAGCCTGCCACCATCAGATGCCACAATTCCAAGCTGCCGGTGATGGCCAGTACTGCGATGCTACTCATCAGCACGAAGGAAAAGGTTTCTACCAGCACAACGATGCGCCGGCACGAATGACGGTCGGCCATAATGCCGCCGAAAAGCACAAAGCAGAGCAGCCCCACGGCGTTAGCGGTAGCAACCATGGACAGTTCTACCGGACCGCCGCCAAGATGGCGCACCTGATAAACCATGGCCACGGTCCACATGCCTGCGGCGAAAGTAGACAAAACAAGAGCGCTGGCCAACATGGCGTAATCGCGGATGGCGAAGGGCCTGATGAGACGCAGCGCAGAGCTTTTGAGCGCGCTCATCCAAACTCCTACGTTAGTGCGTAAGTATTATCATCCGACAAGTGATTGAGATCTGTCAATCAGTATTTTGAGGAGGTAGTGAACGGCGGAAGGTTCTCCTGCTGTTTTTCGCGTCCGGGGATTTCCTGATGTTGCAGCTTGGAGCCTGGCCGAGCATGACGTGGGACGATTGGGCAAGCGGGGCGGGGTGCTGGTCCGGGATTCGTCGGCCAGTACCTCTTGTATGCCTTGCGGCCAAAAGTGCGCAGGGAGACGGGGTCTTGCTTAATCTAACGGCCCTCCGTCCACTTGGCACGGTGGGCAATTGCAAAGATGGGCGGCTGGGTGCTTTTCAATGAATTGAGGGGCCGGCTTCGCGTTCGAACTAGCCCCGATCGAATCGCCCTGGGGATTTGGATTGGGTGATTTATCGCCGGACTGCAAAAACGCGCAATGAGCCCAGTGTTCGTCCGAATCTCTGGTACTGGAAATCAGGAGAGTGGTGAAGCTGTATTCCCTGCAGCGCACTCCTGAACGGAGTGAGTTATCCAGGTGCCGCGTGGATTCGCGATCTACCCATTCTTCGGCCCAGAAATCAGCTCCGCCGAGTCGATCAATTTGGTTTGGGGCTTGGTGCGTCCAGCGCACGGAGCATGCGGGTAGTGGCATATCGCCAATGCTTGCAACTCGCGGCCAGCGTGCATCGATGGGCGGCTCACTGGGCAGGCCAAGCCCTGGTCGCGATATCCGAAGTCCGTGAATTCGGCCGGCCCTAGTTTTCTGCGGTGGTGATCCGCGGGTCGGCATCCGTTGTGTCTGCCAGAGGAGCTGCCAAGGCATCCAGATGAGAGCGCTTATTTCGAAAAGGGACTATCTTTTGCGTGAAATAGACATAAGATGGAAGCGTACGCACTATGAGGAGTAGGTCACAATGTTGCTGGAAAGAAGCCTGATTCAATCCGTTGGATTCCGCAATGTATTTCAAGACGGACGCGCCATTGGATTTCAATTCAGGGTTCGCATGCCGTCGTACCGCGGGATGGCGGCGTCGCTGATCGATGGGATCGCGGTTTCTGTAGGGAATCTGGTGAGCGTTGGACCGGAAGTCCCGTTGTGGGACTTTGGAGGTGGCACCTACACCCTTGAGCAGCTCTGGGGCAGCGAGGGGCTTCGGTGGCCACTCGAAGAAGCCGCGGTTGTCACAGTGCCGCTTGAGGGGGGTCTGCCTCCAGGCGTGCATGAAGTCAGCGTCGAATTGCGCTTGAGGATGTCCTATATTCCGCTCATTCACCAGCCATCAGTGTTCCGCGAAACCCGGATGGTCACCTTGGTGTCACAGGATGGCGGGGGCCAGTTCAAGTACGGAGTGTCGCTCTACAGCTTCATGGGTGACTACTGCACGGACATGGATCTGGAAACCACTCTGGCGGCCATCAGCGATATCGGTGCCACCGGCGTGGAGATCCTCGGAGAGGGGCATATTCCCGGATATCCCAACCCCTCCACGGCGTTCATTGACCGGTGGTTCGGGCTGCTGGAGCGCTATTCCTTGGAGCCGACGAACTATGGATCCTGGATCGACACCCGGCTGCATCCTGGGCGTGGCATGACCGAGCAGGAAGGCGCGCTGGCATTGCAGCGCGATCTCAAGCTTGCGCATCAGCTCGGTTTCAAATTCCTCAGGCCAAAAATCGGCGTGGTTTCCGACGACCTGATTCCCGATCCCATCTGGCAAGGCGCGGTTGAGCGAAGCCTGGATCTTGCTCATGAGCTGGGGATCATCATCTGTCCCGAGATCCATTCGCCGACACCGATCAAGCATCCGGTGGTGCAGGACTACATCAACCTCGTCGAACGCACGGGTACCGAGAACTTCGGACTGCTTATTGATACGGGCATCTTCCAAGATCGCCCCATCCCGCTGCGCGAGGGCGAGAGCCGCGAAACCAGGCCGGCTTTCCTCGACGGCATCGGTGTGGACCCGGACGACTTCGCCGGGATTGCCGAATACGTGGTCTTTATCCAGGCCAAGTTCCACGACATCAACAACGAACTCGAAGATCAGCAGATTCCATGGGTTCCGGTCATCAATGCATTGCAGAACGCCGGATACCGGGGCTACCTGTCCAGTGAATATGAAGGTGAACGAACTGCAGGGCGCGCCATTGAACAGATCCGCCGGCAACACACTCTGCTCCGCGGGATCGCTGAGGTCAGCAAATCAACAACAAACCAGAAAGAAGAATCCCATGCCTAATGGCCTCATTGACGAATCCAGCCTCCGCGTCCATTCCGAAGGCCTTGCTGTGGCCTTGACGATTCCATGGTATCGAAGCCTCTGGCTGTCTTCGGTGACCTCACTGAAGCTGGCGCTGGACGGGGTGGAGGTTCCAGCCGATGACCTCAGCTTTGAACTTCGCGGCGTGCGTTACACCGTCGATGAGCTGCCCAATCAGGATCAGGTCCTCTGGTTCCTCCAGGATCACCCGCTGCTGATCGTCGCGCTGCCCGAACCCGTTGAACTGGGCGCCGTGCTCACGGTGCGGATTTCTGGGGAGATGCGCTTACCGTACATGCAAATCGCTCCGGGGACTGATGGCGGGCCGGGGATGTATGTCCCGAACTTCGTGAACCAGCAACTGGAGCTGAAGGCAACCGACCGCCCGCAACAGGCGCAGATTGAGATTGAACCCGTCGAACCGCCAGCGCCAAAAACGCAGGAAGACCCGTTTGATCTCGGGCTGACGTTGTATTCGGCCAGCGCTGAATACCGTGCCGGATGGTACAACTTCGACAGCTTGCTTGAACGTGTTGCGCAACTGGGAATCGGCCCCGGCATTGAGATGGTCGCCTCGCAAATGCTTCCGGACTATCCGCGGGTCACGCCCGAATTCACCAGGGTGTGGAAGGGAGCCATGGATAAATACGGGTTCACCGCCAGCTCTTTCGGCGCCAACCTGGACATGGGGCGGCGCCGGGACCGCGACATGACACCGGACGAGGAATTCGAGTTCAGCAGGACGCTGTTCGACGGGGCCAAAGCTCTGGGATTCCCACTGGTCCGTATTCAAAGCGCCAAACCAGAGCTGCTGCGACGGTTGCTCCCGGTGGCTGAAGAGCGCGGGCTGAAACTTGCCTACGAGATCCATGCCCCCATGGGGCCGAACTCACCTGAAATCATGCGCGTGAGGGATGTCTACGAGGAACTGGACTCGCCGCTGCTGGGATTTGTCGCCGATTTCTCCTCCACCATGCACAGCATGTCTCCCACCCTGCTGCGCGCCGTGCGCCGGGCAGGCCTGGATGATCAGGCCGTGCGGCGCCTGCAGGAGATCTGGGCTACCGATGCCTCGATGCGTGAACGCCAGGAGCAATTCATCGCCTACCTGTGTGGCTGTGACTTCGACCCGGCGCGCTTGGGGTCCTTCGCCCACCTGGCCTTCAATATGCATGGGCACGTCGAACCGGCGCAGTGGGGTGACATCATGCCGCAGATCTTCCATGTCCACGCCAAGTTCTACGACATCGACGAGCAGGGTGATGAGCCTGCCATCGATTATCCAGAACTCGTGCGCGTTTTCGTTGAAGGCGGCTACCGCGGCTATTGGTCCAGCGAATGGGAGGGTCACGCATTCGCCGAGCTCGGGGAAGTGGACCCGCTGGCGCTGGTGCGCAAGCAGCATGACCTGATTCGCCGCAGCATGCGGTCGATGAAGGCTGGTGTCTAGGCGACGAGCCGAGTTAAAGACGCGCAGGGCGCACCTCTATTCCAGGAGGTGCGCCCTGCGCGTCAGTTGCTTGCGGGCCGGGTGAGTCTAGCAGTGGCGCGCAGAGGCGACGCAAATACTTACTTATGTCTACTATCTGCAAAACTTATGTACTTTTCTGGCACATGTATCCATAATTATGAGTGACCGGGATCACCCTTCGGTCGTACACTCACAAAGATGTTTGAAAGGCTGGTCATGACTCAGCAACGACGCTCCGCAGGCTTTAGACTTGCAGCCCTGGCTATTCCCACCGTCGCGGCACTCGCTCTGACCGGATGCGGGGGATCTTCGAGCAGCGCCTCCGATGCCGAAAACCAGGAATTCTCGCTCACGTTCGCGACCTCCAACACTGTTGAGAGCCCCTACGAGGCTCTGGCCAAGCAGTACATGCAAGAATTCCCCGACGTGAAAATCACCCTGAACCCACAGCCCAACGATTCCTATGACCAGGTGGTGCGCACGCAGCTGCAAGCAGGCAATGCTTCCGATGTCCTGGTCACCTCTCCAGGTTCGGCTTCAGGGCGCAGCATCCTGCCACTGGTGGAGGCTGGCTTCCTGGAGCCGTTGAGCGAATCGGCCGCGGCATTGGTCCCAGAAGGCAGCGAAGCGCTCTTCGGCCCAGATGGCAAGGTGTACGGCTTGGCTCCAGAGATCACCGTTGTTGGACTGGTCAACAACGACACCGCATCGGCCGCAGCCGGGGTCAACGCGTTCCCCGAAGACTTCGCAGGTGTCCTGGAGCAGTGCGGGGTCTTGGCAGCAGACAACAAATCAATGTTTGCCGTCGCTGGCACCGCGGCGCCTAATACCGGGTTGCTGGGAATGCAGCTGGCTGCCACCCGGGTCTATTCCAAGGACCCCGACTGGAACGACAAGCGAGCTGCAGGTGACGTGACTTTCGCCGGAACCGAGGGCTGGCAGCAAGCCCTGGAGGCAGTGGTCGATTTGAAGGATGCAGGCTGCTTCCAGAAGGGTGCCGAGGGTGCCGGCTTCGACGTGGTAACCAAGGCATTGGTCGGCGGAGATTCGCTGGCTGCCTTCATCCCTGGCCCGAGCAACAAGCAATTGAAAACCACCGCCGAAGACCAGGACTTCGAGGTTCGGGTGCTGCCGAGCGAAGGCGGCCCGGACGAAGACTTCATCTACGCCAGCGCCAACTACGCCTACTCGATCAATGCAGCATCGAAGAACAAGGATGCTGCCACAACCTTCTTGGAATGGCTGGCTGAGCCAGAACAGACCAAGGCTTTCGCAGAAATCGACGGAGCCCTGCCGGTGACCGGCCTGGAAGATTTCGACTTCGCCAACAGCGCCTACAAAAACGTGGCAGACCTGGTCCTGAATAATCGCTACGCACCTCTGCCGAACAGCGAATGGTCCAACGCCTCGGTGTACGACGAGCTGGGTACCGGTGTGCAGGGCCTGCTGACCGGTCAGCAGACCCCGGCCCAGGTGCTTGAGGCCATGGACGCCGCCTGGGATCAGTAACCCGCTGATCTCTGAGGTTTTGGTTTCGGAAGAATAGGCAGAAATTATCATGACGGTGACATCACAATCGACCAGTCGCGAGGCTAGCGAGCCAGCGAGCGGTCAAGCGCCCATCGGGCAGAAAACCGAAGATAGCCGCCCCGGACGGCGCGGTAATGGTTCGAAAAAACCTTCTCGTCCGCAATGGGGCTTGGAATTTGGGCATTGGTGGTGGGCGTTACCCGGGATTGTGTTGGTTTTCGCCGTCCATTACGTGGCGACCGGTATCGGCGGGTTTTTCGCCTTCACCAACTGGTCGGGGATCGGCTCATTCGAGATTGTCGGGTTCAAGAACTTTGAAGCGATTTTCAACGACCCCACCAAAATTCGTTCCCTCGGCAACACCCTCTTTTTCGCCTTCGGCTCGGTGCTCCTTGGGAACATCCTAGGCCTGTTGCTCGCCTTGGGACTGAATCGGGTGGTGAAAACACGTTACGCGCTGCGTACCCTGTTTTTCATGCCCGTGGTGCTCAGCCCGCTGGCCACGGCCTACATCTGGAAGTTCATTTTCGACTTCGACGGTCCGATCAACGTGTTGCTCACCTCGGTTGGCCTTGAACACCTGGCTAAACCGTGGTTGGCAGACCCGCACTGGGCAGTCTGGACAGTCCTCGTGGTACTGACCTGGTCTTCCACCGGATTCGCCATGGTCATTTTCATGGCCGGGCTGACCAGTGTTCCCAATGAAGTTGAAGAGGCCGCCGCGATTGACGGGGCCAACCTCTGGCAGCGTTTCTGCCACGTCACCCTGCCGGTGCTGCGACCGGCGGTGGCGATCGCGATGACCCTGGGCATCGTGCAGGGCCTGCGGGTCTTCGACCCGATCATGGCGTTGACCAGCGGTGGCCCCGCCGGGGCCACCGAAACCCTGGCCACCGAGGTGTACAAGCAGGCATTTGCGCTCGGAAACTTCGGCGGCGGCGCCGCGCTGGCACTGGTGCTGGCGGTCATCATCCTATTCTTCGCCGTGCTCCAGCAGCGGCTCACCCGTTCGAACCCGGAGGACTAAGCTCATGTTCCGCTACACCAAGCTGACGCTGCTACGAGAAATTGGGCTCTGGGTCCTCGCCCTGGTGTTCCTGGCGCCCTTCTATTTCCTGGTCACCACGGCACTGAAGTCGGGTACCGAAATGTACTCCACCTCGCCGCTGGCGCTGCCCGAGAGCCTGGACTTCAGCGCCTTTGTTGATGTCTTGACCGCCACGGGCAATTCGAATGTGCTATCCGGGTTGCTCAACAGCGCGATCATCACCGCGGGCAGCATCCTCTTGCTGATCGTCATGGGTTCGCTGACCGGGTACGTCATCGCCCGCGGCACCCGGCGCTGGACCAAGGCCGCCTACTACCTGTTCCTGGTTGCCATCATCCTCCCCGGCCAGCTGGGCGCCGTACCGCTGTACATGGGTGCACGAACCCTCGGTTTGACCGGTTCATCTTGGGGCATGGTCATCCTGTATACGGGCATGCTGCTTCCGGTGTCGATTTTCCTTTACTCGAATTTTTTCCGCGGATTGGGGACCTCATACGAGGAAGCAGCGACCATTGACGGGGCCAGTCGATTCCAGATCTTCTCCAAGATCGTTCTTCCCATGATGGCCCCGGCCACCGGTACTGTCACGATCTTCGCGGGGCTGATCGTCTGGAACGACTTCTTCACCTCGCTGATCTTCCTGGGCGGATCCGAGAACCAGACCTTGCCAGTGGCCATGTACTACTACATCGGCTCACTGGTGTCCGAATGGAACTCCATCTTCGCCATCGTGATTGTCTCCATGATCCCGATTCTGGTGCTGTTCCTCTTCGCGCAGAAGCGCTTCATCCAGGGATTTGCCGGCGGCCTGAAAGGCTAAGGCCCCGCCGGCCATCCCATCCCATCCAGACAGGTCACGTACCTGTCGTGGTGACCCGCTGCGCCCAAAAGCAGGGCCCGCATCATCAATACCACTTACTTTCCACCCCTTGCGATAGGAGTTCCCATGTACGAGCTTGCCCCCAACATCGACCTGCTTTTTGCTGAAGCCGGCGAATCCGCTGCGGACCGGGTCCGTGCGGCGGCCGCCGCCGGATTCAGTGCCGTGGAAATGTGGGGACCGACGGGCAAGGACATCCCGGCACTGAAGGATGCACTTGAGCAGACCGGTGTGAAGCTCACCGCCCAGCTGGCCGAGCCGCGCACCCAGTTCATGATTCCACCGAAAAATCATGCGCCGTTCTACACCGGGCTTGAAGAAGGTGTGCAGGTCGCCCTGCAGCTTGGCTGCCCGCGGATTGTTGTCGGCTCGGGCACCGGTTTTGGCGGACGCAAACGCCAGGACCAGCTCGATGAACTGATCGAGATCTACACCAAGGCCATCAAGCTCATCGACGGATCGGGCATCACCCTGGTGCTGGAACCGGTCAACGTGCGGGTGGATCACCCCGGCGCATTGCTGGACCGAACCTCGGAGGCGGTGTACGTGGCCCGCGGCGTGGATTCGGCGCAGTTCGGGGTGCTCTACGACCTGTACCATTCGACCGTCGAGGGCGAGGACGTTGAACACGAACTGGCCAACGCTGCGGGATTGATCAAATACGTGCAGATTGCCGATGCACCGGGGCGGGGCGAACCGGGCTCCGGGCTGATTGACTGGACCTCGCGCCTGGTGCAGCTGCACACCAGCGGCTACCGCGGTGAGATCGGTCTGGAATACTACCCGACCGTCAGTTCGGACCAGTCCGTGAAGCGTATTCAGGAACTGGTGGCCGCACCATGATCGCCAACCGTTATCCGCTGGAGGTAGACGTTGCCATTGTGGGCAGCGGGCCGACTTCCGCCGCCTACGCCCGGATCCTCAGCGAGCTGGCCCCCGAGGCGCGGATCGCCATGTTCGAGGTGGGCCCGAGCATCAGCAATCCACCTGGCGCCCACGTCAAGAACATCGGCGACCTGGCCGCACGCGCGGCGGCCCAACGGGCGTCGGAAGGTCCCGGGGCCGGCGCGGCAACGGTCAATTCTCCCGGGGAAGTGAAGGCCGGAAGCCGGCAGGCCCGCCCCGGCACATTTTTGCTCTCCGAAGGCTACACGGCTGATGGGGAGGACGGGCTGCCGGTGGCGGCCATGTCCAGCAACGTCGGGGGCATGGGGGCGCACTGGACCGGTGCGTGCCCGCGGCCCGGCGGCGCCGAACGGATCGGCTTCCTCGATGACCTCGATGACCTCGATGCGCTGCTGGCCGAAGCTGAACGGCTGCTGGGGGTGACGACCCAGGCCTTCGAGCAGGCGCCGCTGCCAAAGAGGGTAAGGGAGCTTTTGGCGGCCCAAGTGGATCAGGACCGCGCTACCGAATACCGGGTGCAGCCCATGCCGCTGGCCGTGCACCGGCATCCCGAGGGGCCGCTGGTCTGGTCGGGAGCCGACGTCGTGATGGGCGAGACGACCCGGAACAATCCGAATTTCACGCTTTTCGACAATTCATTGGTTCGCCGGGTGCTCACCGAAGGCGCGTCGGCCAGCGGGATTGAGGTGAGCGACCAGCTCACCGGTCAGCTGCACCAGGTTGCCGCCCGCTGCGTGGTGGTGGGGGCCGACGCGTTGCGCACTCCGCAGCTGTTGTGGGCCTCGGGAATCCGCCCCGAAGCCCTGGGCCGGTACCTGAACGACCAGGCGCAGGTGGTTTTCGCCAGCCGCTTGCGCGGGGTTGAAGCATCGCAGGCCGGCGGGGAGCCTGGCGCTGGGCTGAGCGAACAAAGCGGCGTGTCCTGGGTGCCCTACACGGACGAGGAGCCCTTCCACGGGCAGATCATGCAGCTGGACGCCTCGCCGGTTCCGTTGGCAGATGACGATCCTGTGGTTCCTGGATCGATTGTCGGTCTTGGGTTGTTCTGCGCCAAGGACCTGAGCGCGCAGGACCGCGTCGAGTTCGACGACGAGGTCCCGGATTTCTATGGGATGCCCTCGATGCGGATTCACTATCGCCTGAGCGAGGTGGATCATCAGGTCATTGAGCGGGCCAAGAAGCAGATTGTCCGGTTGGGGCACGCCGTCGGGGAACCACTGGATGAGCACCCGTTCGTACTGCCTCCGGGTTCTTCGCTGCATTACCAGGGCACCACGCGAATGGGAACCGCGGATGACGGAACCAGCGTGTGCTCACCGGATAGCGAAGTCTGGCAGGTTCGGTGCCTGTTTGTGGCCGGCAATGGCGTGATCCCCACGTCCACCGCCTGCAACCCCACCCTCACCTCTGTCGCCCTGGCCGTGCGCGGGGCGCGGAAGATCGCCGAAAAACTCAATGACTCTTTACTTATGTCGAAATCAGACAATAGAATGAGCGAATAAGGAATAAGTAAGTCATGAAGAACCTAGACAAGGAGATCCGATGATTGCCGATCGCATAATCGAGCTGGGGACACTGAGAAGCCACGGAGGCCAAACGGCCGTGGAGGTGCGGATCCCTTGGTACCGGGCCCTGCCGGGGTCCTGCATTGCCGGCGCAACACTGAGTGTTGACGGCGTCGAAGCACCGGCCGACAGCCTGCGCTGGGGCATGAACGGACGCACCTTCAGCTTCGACGAGCTGGTCCAGGAAACCGACGAATGGTGGTTCCCGCTGGATTCGGCCACACTGACCGGGGAACTGCCGCTGCGCGAGGAGATCACCGAGCACGAAGTTCGCGTGGAACTAAAGGTCTACATCCCGTACATCATTACCGACCACGGGGTACTGCACATTGAAGAAAACGACACCAAAACCATGAAGGTGGAACAGCGATGAGCACTCTGGGAACACCGATCCAGGGGGTCACCCTCTACAGCTTTACCCGCGCCTCCCACGCCCGCCAGTACGATCTTGAATCCCTGATCCGCAAGGTCGCGGCCGAAGGATTCGGCCCGGGACTTGAACTGATCGGCTTCTCCAGCCTGCGTGGTTTCCCGAACCGCATCGAGGACCGTTTTATCGGCGAATTCCGCGAGCTGGTGCAGGAAGTGGACCTTGTCCCTACCTCGCTGGCAGTCAACGTGGACACCGGGCTGCGCCGCGACCGCTTGATGACCCAGGATGAGATGGTTGAATACATGAGGGCCCAGATCGAGGTGGCCGCCCGGTTGGGATTCCCCATCGCCCGGGTGCAAATTTCGCTGACCCCGGACGCCATGGAAAGCCTGCTGCCGGTGGCGGAAAAGTACGGGGTGACCCTGGCACTGGAGGTCCACGCAGACCAGCACGGCGCCCACGAGCGGGTGCTTGCACTGCGCGACCGCTACGAAATGCTGAACTCTCCGCTGCTGGGTTTCACCGCCGACTGGGGCGCCACCGTCACCGGTTTCGCCCCGTCCCTGCTGGAGGCCTACCGCCGTCGCGGGGCCAGCGAGGAACTGCTGGCCGCGGTGGTTGCGCTGTGGGATGGCTTCTACGCCGAAGGCCCGCCGATCACCCAGAAGGTGCACGGAGAACGGTTTGGCGCGTTCATCGGCCTGGCCGCCCGCTATGGCCGCCCGGAGCTCGGAATCGACTTCGCCATTAACGGCACCGGCCTGTTCGGTCCGGCATCCATTGACACCTGGCAGGAAATCATGCCCTTCATCCGCCACGTGCACGGCAAGTTCTTCGGCATCGATGAGACCGGCGAAGAACCATCGGTTCCGGTCCGCGGCCTGATTGCCCAACTGGTGGAGAGCGGCTACCACGGCGCCATCTCCAGCGAATACGAGGGCTGGCATTGGAACAACTGGCAGGACCCGTTTGAGATCATCCGCGGCGAGCACGCATTGCAGCGCGCGGCGGCCCAGGACGCCGGCTCCAGCATGATCACCGATTCGCACAGTGCCCGTGAACTGCTCCACGCGCACCTGGCCCAGCCGGCACACGGCTGAAAAACTCTGGAAGGAACATCATGGCAGAAGGCATCGCAGGCTCGGGGATCGAGCTTGGCATCACCTTGTACTCCTTGACCTCGGAATTCGCCGCGGGACAATACACCCAAGAAACCCTCATCAAGGCCGTGGCCGATCACGGGCTGGGGCCGGGGATTGAATTCAACATTGCGCAGATGCTGCGCACCTACCCGCACGTTGACGACGAGTTCATCAAGCTGTGGCGTACCAGCATGGACCGCTACGGTCTGGTGCCCAGCGCGGTGGGAACCAACCTGGACATGGGCCGGCGCAAGGACCGGGACATGACCCCGAGCGAGGAATACGACTTCTTCGCCGCCCAGCTGCACACCGCCCACCAGCTGGGATTCAAGCGGATCGTGATCCGCTCGGCCGGCAAGGAGCTGCTGCGCAGCCTGCTGCCGTTGGCCGAAAAATACGATCAAAAACTCGGGTATGAGATCCACGCGCCGCAGGGCCCGAACGATCCGAAGATCCTGCAGATCCGTGAAATGTACCAGGAGCTGGACAGCGAACGCCTGGGCTTCACCGCAGACTTCAGCTCCACCATGCACTCGCTGTCCCCGACCCTGTTCCGCACCCTGCGTCAGATGGGACTGGGCGAGGAGCACCTGGCTATAATGCAGCAGATCTGGCGCGAACCGCTGCCGATGCATGAGCGCAACCAGAAGTTCGAGGAGCACCTGCTGGCCCACAATTTCGACCCGGCCCGGCTGGGCCCCTTCACCCGGCTGGCCTTCAACATGCACGGGCTGGTGCCGCCGGAGGAATGGCTGGATATCATTCCGCTGATCTTCCACGTGCATGCCAAGTTCTACGACATCGATCAGGACGGCAACGAGCCGGCCATGGATATTCCGCGGATCGTGCGCCAGTTTGTGAACGGCGGGTACCAGGGATTCCTCTCCAGCGAATGGGAGGGCCACGCATTCGCGGACCTTGGCGAATCCGACCCCATCGACCTGGTGAAAAAGCAGCACACCCTGATGCGCCAGGCCATTGAAGACGCCGTCGTTCCGGCCTAGCCGAAACCCAGGCCCAGATTGTTAAGGATTACCCATGGCAACTCATAATTCACTTTTCCAAGACTCGAATGTCAGCCGGCACCCTGACGGCCTGTCGGTCTCCGTCCAGCTCCCGTGGTACCGAAGCCTGTGGCTCTCCGCGGTTGACAACGTCGAGGTCAGCGTCAACTCGGTGGCGGTACCCACCGAGAACCTCCGGTTTGAACTGGCCGGGACCAGCTACCGCATCGAAGAATTGCGCGAGCAGTGGGACACCCTGTGGTTCGTGGCCGACCGCCCGGATGTGGTGATCAGCCTGGAGAACCCGCCGGCCGCGGGCGAGCGGGTGGAGGTCGAGGTGGTGCTGACCATGCGCCTGCTTTACATGCAGATCGCCCCGATGCGCTACGTGACCAACCGCGTGGCCGTTGAACGCGAGCTGGTGCTCTCGTGAAAAGCCTCAAGGTGGCCATGATTGGCCACGGATTCATGGGTGCCGCCCATTCCCAGGGCTGGCGCACCGCGCACCGCGTTTTCCAGATGCCAGCCAGCCCGCAGATGGCGGTGCTGGTGGGGCGCGATGACGCCAGAACCGCGGTGGCCGCGGCGAAATGGGGCTGGGAGACACAAAGCACCAACTGGCGCGAGGTCATTGAACGTGAAGATATCGACATCATCGACATCGTCACCCCCGGCGCCTCGCACGCAGAAATCGCCATCGCCGCGTTGGAGGCGGGCAAACACGTCCTGTGCGAGAAGCCGCTGGCCAACACCGTTGACGAAGCGCAGCTGATGGCGCGGGCCGCCGAACAAGCGGCCGCCCGCGGGGTGCAGTCGATGGTCGGCTTCACCTACCGCCGGGTTCCGGCGGCCACCCTGATGCGCCAGCTGATTGCGCAGGGTGTGCTGGGGCAGATCCAGCAGGTACGTGCGTCCTACCGGCAGGACTGGCTGGTGGACCCGGCCGCCCCGCTATCCTGGCGGTTGCAGCAGGACCAGGCAGGTTCCGGGGCGCTGGGTGATATCGGAGCCCACGCTATCGACCTGGTGCAGTTCACCACCGGGCTGCGCACCGAACAGGTCAGCGGCGTGCTGCAAACCGTCACCGAACACCGGCCGCGGGCCGACGGCAGCGGTTTCGGCCAGGTGAGCGTGGATGACTTGGCGCTGTTCACCGGGCGGCTGTCCAACGGGGCGTTGGCCTCCTTTGAAGCCTCGCGGGTGGCCACCGGACGTAAAAACGCGTTGTCCATCGAGGTTTCCGGCTCCAAGGGGGCGCTTGCCTTCGACCTGGAGGACCTGAACAGCCTGCAGTACTACAACCGGGAAGACCCGCAAGAGATCCAGGGTTTCCGCAAGATCCTGGTCACCGAACCGGTCCACCCTTACCTTTCGGGCTGGTGGCCGGCCGGGCACATGCTGGGTTACGAGCACGGGTTCTCCCACCAGGTCAAAGACCTGGTGGAGGCGATTATCCACGGGACCCCGGCGCATTCGACTTTTGCCGAAGGGCTCGGCGTCCAGCAGGTGCTGGACGCGGTGAGCCGCAGCGCGGCCAACCAGTCGCTCTGGACTTCGGTAGCTCACCCCGCTGACATCCACGTAGCTTAGGAGCACACATCATGGCACGACCTATTACGCTGTTCACCGGCCAGTGGGCGGACCTTCCCTTCGAAGAGGTGGCTCGGCTTGCCGGGCAGTGGGGCTATGACGGGTTGGAGATCGCCTGTTGGGGGGATCACCTGGATCCCAACCGCTGGGACGATGAGAAGTACATTCAGGGAAAAATAGAGATTCTCGACCGTTACGGGCTGAAGGTCTGGACCATCTCCAACCACCTCAAGGGCCAAGCGGTCTGCGATGACCCGATTGATGCACGGCACCGCGATATCCTGCCGGACTCTGTCTGGGGCGACGGGGACCCGGAGGGGGTGCGGACCCGGGCGGCCGAAGAGCTGAAAAACACTGCCCGGCTGGCGGCACGGTTGAACGTGCAGACGGTGACCGGTTTTACCGGCTCCTCCATCTGGAAATACGTAGCGATGTTCCCGCCGGCCTCTGAAGCGATGGTCGAGGCAGGCTACCAGGACTTCGCGGACCGCTGGAATCCGATCCTCGACGTGTTTGACGAGGTGGGTGTTCGTTTTGCCCACGAGGTTCACCCCTCGGAGATTGCCTATGACTACTGGAGCACCCAGCGTGCCCTTCAAGCCATCGGCCACCGCAAGGCTTTCGGCCTGAATTGGGACCCGAGCCATATGGTGTGGCAGGACATCGACCCGGTGGGATTCCTCTGGGACTTCCAGGACCGGATTTACCATGTGCACTGCAAAGACACCAAAAAGCGCCTGGACAACGGACGCAATGGGCGCCTGGGATCCCACCTGCCGTGGGCCGATCCGCGCCGCGGCTGGGACTTCATTTCCACCGGTCACGGAGACGTGCCGTGGGAGAACGCGTTCCGGATGCTCAATTCCATCAACTACTCCGGGCCCCTGTCCGTGGAGTGGGAAGACGCGGGCATGGACCGGTTGGTCGGAGCGCCGGAAGCGTTGGGTTTTGTGCGCAAGCTAGCAACGTACGAGCCCTCGAATGCGGCATTCGACGCCGCCTTCAGCACCAATTAACACCGCACCAAATTTCATCAAACTAAGTCACCGCACCGGCCACGCGGCTGGTGCGGTGACTTGGTGTGGTGGCCCGCTAGCGTACGGTGCTGCGGTCCGGCGAGGGACGACCGTCGGCAAACCAGCGGGGGAAGGTGACATCGAAGAGCTGCTCGATGGCCAGCTCGACCCCGCCGTGCAGCGGTTCGAGTTCATCATTCACCGATAACGTAATGGTGATATCGCGGGTGGCCAGCGGCATGGAGCGTTCATAGATCCGTTGCCGCACATCGGCCAGGAACAGCTCGCCGGCGGAGGCAATAGCCCCGCCGAAGACAATCACCCCGGGGTTGAACAGGTTCACCAGGGTGGAGACCGTTTCCCCGGCCACCAGGGCCGATTGCTGAATCAGTGAAATAGCCAGCGGGTCACCGGCCTGGGCGGCGATGGAAATCAGTTCCAGCGTGATTGGCTGTTTTTTGGCCAGTGCGGCCAGCGGGCCGTCGCTGCCTGCGTCCACTGCTTCTTGGGCATCGCGGACCAGCGCCCACCCGCCGCCGACGGCTTCCAGGCAGCCGATTTTGCCGCATCGGCAGGGGGCCGAGGAATCCGGGAGTCGAACATGCCCGATATCCCCGGCGGCGCCGTTGGCCCCGCGATGGATCGACCCCTGTGATAACAGTCCGGCACCAATGCCGGAGCCAATCTTGCAGTATATCAAGTCGGCGTTCGCCTCGCGGCGACGGGCTCGCTCGCCCAGCGCCAGCAGGTTGACGTCGTTATCCACCCAGACCGGGGCGTCGAAACGCTGCTCGAAGGGGGTTCTGATGTCATAGCCGTTCCAGCCTGGCATCAGCGGGGGTGCGGCCGGGCGCCCACTGGCGAAATCCACCGGCCCCGGGAGGCCGATGACAACACCCCATACTGCCGGGGCTGCCTGCTTGTCGAGCACCGTGTCGATCTGCTTGAACAGTTCCTTGATGGTTTTGACTGGCCCCTGGGCGATATCCCATTGGCGCTGTACGTGCTGTTGCAGCTTGCCGTCGAGATCCGTGATGCCAACGCGGATCCGCTGGGCGCTCAGCGCGCAGATGATCAATGCGCCCTGTTCGGAATGGAAGCGCAAGGTGCGCGGCGCCCGGCCGCCGGAGGAAGCTGCGAAATCGCTGTCTTTGAGGAAACCGTATTGGATCGCCTGGTCGATGCGCTGGCTGACGACGCCGCGGCCGAGCCCGGTCACCTTGCCAATTTCGGGCCGGGTTGTTGCTTCGCCGGTGCGCACCAGGTTGACGATACGCAGCAGGCTCGTCACTTCGTCTGTTTGGGCTCCGAAGTGGAGCGTCGACAATGTTGCCATAACTGATAATTCTTGCATATTTCAAGCGAAATGACAGGTTTCCGAAACTACTAATGTCGAAAACGACGTAACTTATGCATTTTATACACCTATTGGGCCGCCTGTGCGAGGTGGCGGGCAAGGCGCCGGTGAGCTCGCGTTATCTTGAACCTTACGCCCCTGAAGGAGCAGTGGAAAGTGCGCCCTTGGGATCGGTCGAGAGGGTGCCCCCCGACCCATAAGGTTGGAAAGCTTCGAACTTTCGTTGTTTTTAGACTTAAGTGAGGATATTCTGGAAATGACGTAGGGGCCAGTTGGTCCGTTTGCTCCGGGAGAATCCGGGGCAAGCACATTCTGTCGCGTAGATGGCCCGATCGATCGGGCAGATCACTATGAAACTTTCACCCTTGAGGCTCAGGTTGCTTCTCGCCTGCCTGCTGGCCGTCTCATTTCTCGGTGCCATGGACCATACGGTGGTCTCCGCCTCCCTGGCGACCATTGCTGGTGAGCTCGGCGCCCTGCAGTACATGAGCTGGATTGTTGTCGGATACACCCTTGCCAGCACGGTTCTCCTGCCGGTCTTCGGCAAACTGGATGACATCCTGGGGCCGCGCAGGATTTTCCTCGCCGCCCTGAGCGTTTTCCTTCTCGCCTCCCTATCCTGCGGGTTCGCAGCCGACTTCAGCTGGTTGATCGCCGCCCGCGTTGTCCAGGGCATGAGCGCCGCCGGATTGCAGCTGATGTCGCAAACCATCATTGCGCGGGTGACCACGCAACGCGAGCGGCCGCGTTACATGGCCATGATTGGCGCCGCGTTCCCCGTCGCAATCCTGATCGGGCCACTACTGGGCGGACTCATCACCGATCAGTGGGGATGGCAGTGGGTTTTCTGGATCAACGTCCCCGTTGGCGTGATCGCCCTGGCACTGGCGGTCTTCGCCCTGCCGCAGCTGGAATCCCAGCACACGCCGCACGGTTTCGACATTGCCGGCGCCGGGGTCTTCGCCATCAGCCTGGTGGCGTTGATTCTGGGGATCACCTGGGCCAGCGACCAGGGAGGAACGGTCTCAACGGTTCTCGCATTAGCGGTGAGCCTGCTGGGGCTGGTGCTGTTTGCGTGGATCGAGACCCGGGCACCCGAGCCGATGATCCCGCTGAAGGTTTTCCGCAATCGAACCGTCGCCGCCGGCACTGCGCTTTCGGCCATTATCGGTGTCGGGCTGTTCTCGATCACCGCGTACCTCCCGACCTACATCCAGATGGCGTATCAGACCAGCATCACTATCTCCGGGCTGGTGCCGATTGCCACCGTTTTCGGCATGCTGTGCAGCAACCTGCTTACCGGCTGGTGGGCCAGCCGCACCGGCGGATACTGGATGTTCCCGATCCTGGGCACCGCGTTGGGGGCTGTCGGGCTGTTTGCCATGGCCCTGCTTCCGGTGGGCCAACCACTCTGGGTCCCCATGGCCATCATGGCCCTGGTGGGTGTGGGAACCGGTGCCTTCATGAACCTGATTGTGGCGCTGGTGCAGGGTGCGGTCCCGGTGCAGCAGACCGGAACCATCACCGCAACGGTGAATCTGGTGCGCCAAATCGGCTCCACGGTAGCCACGGCGATGATCGGCGTGGGCATTGCCGCCTCGGTCGCCGGGTTGCTGCCGATCGGGCTGGATGCGGCGACGCTGACTCCGCAACAGGTTCATGCCGCCCCCGCCGAGGTGCAGGCCGAGGTGGCGCAGATCTACACCTCGGTCTTCGCCCCGGTGTTCATCGCCCTCGCCATCGCCTACGCCGTGGGGATCCTTGCCTCGCTCTGCCTGCCCCGCGGCCGGCTGAGCAGTGCCCCCGCCGGGGCTTCGCAAGGCGCCAACAAACCCGTCACCACTCACTCTTGATCAAGGAGAAGACCATGTCTCAGCCCACCATCGCCATTGTCGGCAGCGGACCCATCGGTTCGGCCTACGCCCGAGTGCTGATTGAGCAACACCCCCACGCGCGCGTTGTGATGTTCGAAGCCGGCCCGCAACTGACCGAAATTCCCGGTGAGAGTGTCCGCAACATCCAAGACCCGCAGGCCAAGCAAGAGGCGCGGGAGAAGTCCCAGGGGCCGCAGGCCGGCTCCTACCGGGCCTCTCTGGGCATCCCGGAAGCCACCGTCACCGAGGGGATGTTCACCGCCCGGCAGGGAACCCACCTGCTGGACTTCGGCGGCCCCGGTGCGGCCCATGCGGCCAGCTTCCCGGCCGCCGCGGCGGCAACCAACGTCGGCGGCCAGGGGGCGCACTGGACCTGCGCCACCCCGGAACCTGCCTTCAGCGAAAAGATCCCATTTATCCCGGACGGCGAGTGGGATGCGCTGATGGCCCGCGCCCGGGACCTGCTGCACGTGCAGAGCGCGGCCTTTGCCGACTCTGCGGTGGGTGAAGCGATTCGCAGCCTGCTGGATGAAGAGTTCGGGGCCGAACTTCCCGACGGCTATGGGGTGGGGACCCTGCCGGTGGCCGGGGACCCGCAACCGGATGGATCGATGCGCTGGGCCGGTGCCGATGTGGTGCTCGGCCCCTTGATCACCCCGGGCAGCGTGCAGACTTCGCGTTTTGAATTACGCGATTTGAGTTTGGTGCTGCGTGTCGAACGCGAAGGGCGGCGTGCCACCGGTCTGACCTACAAGGATCTGCGCACCTCGGAAACCTTGTTTTTCGCCGCGGATGCGGTGGTTGTGGCCGCTGATGCCTTCCGTTCCCCGCAGCTGCTCTGGGCCTCGGGGATCCGCCCGGCGGCGCTGGGCCATTATCTGACCGAGCATCCGGTGGTGATCTCCACCGTGGCCCTGAATGCCGAGAAAATGCAGCGCTTCGCTTCCGAGGACGACTTGGCTGCCGAACTTGCCCGCAGGGCGCTGAATCCGGCGGATCCGGTGGCCGCGGTGAACCGTATTCCGTTCTCCGAGCCTGGGCACCCGTTTTCCGTCCAGGTGATGTACACCGAATCCACGCCGTTCCCCATGGACCCGCAGGCCGAGCACGCGAACAACCGCTGGGGCTACGTCAACATGGGTTACGGCATGCGCAAGCAGCCGCGCTTTGAGGATGCGGTGAGCTTCGACGAGACGGAGCTGGACTACCGGGGGCTGCCCAATATGCGTATCGATTACTCGCTGAGCGCAGCCGAGGAAGCGGAAATCGAGCAGGCCACGCAGCGGTTGCGGCGAGCCGGGCACGCGCTGGGTGCCTTCGTCGCCGAACCGCGACTGATGCCCAACGGGTCCAGCCTGCACTACCAGGGCACCATGCGCATGGGGGAGCGCAACGACGGCACCAGTGTTGCCGACCCGTACTCCCGGGTGTGGGAGTACAGCAATCTCGTGGTCGGCGGCAACGCGCTGATCCCGACGGCCACTGCCATGAATCCGACGCTGATGAGCGTGGCCATTGCGGTGCGCGGGGCCAAGCAGTTGGCTGAAGACCTGGTGGTCGACACCGAGCTGGCAGCCGCCTCGCAGCCGGCGGCGACGGCGTAGCCGGTGTGGTGCCCGCCGTTGCGGCGGGCACCATCGGTATTTGACAAACAAATATCAAGCATATTCATATCTCTGTTCCACAAATACTTGAACTGGATCACACTGGTGTTGTGGCTCACAGTTGGTAGTCGCATCAACCCGAAAGGCATCACCATGGAACGTCCACTCTCACACCTCGCCCATCTGGAAATCACCAGCGAAGATGTCGAAACCTCGGCGGCTTTTTACGAGGAAAAGTTCGGTATGCGCATTGTCGAGCGTGCCGAGGGCAAGGTCTACCTGCGCTGCTGGGGCGACTACTACCGCTACAGCCTGGTGGTTGTCCCGGGCGAAGTTGCCTCCCTGGCGCGGATGGCCTGGCGCACCAATAGTGCGGCGGCTCTGGAAGCCGCCGCCGCCCAGGTTGAGGCCAGCGGTGTGCAGGGCGTCTGGAGCGAGGGCGGGCTGGGTTACGGCCGCGCCTACGAATTCACCGGCCCCTACGGCCACCACATGCGCTTGGTCTATGACGTTGAGCGTTTTGCCGCCGATGAGGAATTCGCCTCCATCTACCCGGACCGCCCGGAGAAGCGCAGCAGCCACGCGGCCGCCCCGCGTTTCCTGGACCATGTCACCGTGGCCGCCTCGGATGTGCGCGGTTTCGCTGACTGGTACAACAAGGCCCTGGACTTCCGCATCATGGCCTTCACCGAGCTGGACGAAGCGCCGATCACCGTGTTCTCGGTGCTGACCACCAATGAAAAGTCGCACGACCTCGGTGTGGTGCTGGATACGTCCAACACTGCCGGACGCGTGAACCACATTGCCTTCTGGGTGGATACCCACGAGGACCTGCTGCGTACCGCCGACGTGCTGATGGAAAACGGAACCCCCATGGAATACGGGCCGTCCATCCACGGCATCGGCGAACAGAACTTCTTGTACTTCCGCGAACCCAGCGGACTGCGTGTCGAGCTGAACTCCGGTGGCTACCGCAACTACGTCCCGGACTGGGAAGCCAACACCTGGACCCCGTCCGAAGGTTCGAACAACTTCTACCGCAACGGCGCCATGCCGCATTCCATGACCGAATCCTTCCCGCCAGCCGAGGGTTTCACCGCCACGGAAGAGGGTGCCTCGGATGAAATGAAGGCCGCGCTGCTCAACCCCTACGCAGAGCAGGGACGGGGCTAACACGATGAGCTACTCGCTGATCCGATTCACCCGTCTCGGTTCCGAAACCGAGCAAACCGGTGTGCTGGTGGACGGACGTATTCACTCGCTGCAGGCCCACATCAACGACCTGGTGCAGAACTGGGCCGACTGGCAGGAAACGGTCGAGCAGTCAATCGCCGAGCCCGCCGGGGACACGATTGACCTCGACGATGTTCGGCTGCTTTCCCCGGTGCAGCCGCAGCAGATCATCCAGGCCGGAGCGAACTACCGCACCCACGTCATCGACCTGGCGGTTTCCCACAAGGAAGAGAACCAGAGCGAAGAAGAAGTTCGCGAGCAGACCGCGCGGATGATGGACAAGCGCTCCCAAGAGGGACTGCCCTACTTCTTCATCGGACTGCCCTCGGCCATCGCCGCCCCCAACGACGAACTGTCGCTGCCCTACTACAGCCAGTCCCACGACTGGGAGCTGGAGCTGGCCGCGGTCATCTCAAAGCGCACCCACCGGGTCAGCGTCGATGAGGCCCTGGAGCACGTCTTCGGGTACACCATGGTCAACGACATCACCACCCGCGACCTGGTCTTCCGCAAGGACATGCCGGCCATCGGCTCGGACTGGTACCGCGCCAAGAACGCTCCGGGATTCTTCCCCACCGGGCCACTGCTGGTTCCTTCGAAGTTCATCGCGGACCCGCAGCAGCTGACCGTGACGCTGAAGCTCAACGGCCAGGTGATGCAGCAGGAATCAACCGCGGACATGATCTTCACCGTGGCCCAGCTCATCTCCCATGCCTCCTGGAATATGCCATTGCTCCCTGGAGACCTGGTGCTGACCGGTTCGCCGGCCGGAAACGGGGCGCACTGGGGACGGTTGCTACGCGACGGGGATGTGATGGAAGGCAGCATCACCTCCCTGGGCACGCAAACGGTGGCCTGCCGGGATGAGGTTCGGGTATGAGCACCGAAACCCACACCTGGGTTGGTGCTTCCCCGGAACAAGCGATCGCGCAAGCCGCCGAGCGTTATCGCAACTGGGGGCGCTGGGGCGAAGATGACGTGCTGGGCACCCTGAACTTCATCACCGAGGCCAAACGGGTCCAGGCCGCGTCGCTGGTGCGCAGCGGCACCACCTTTTCCCTCTCGCAGCCCTTCAGCTCCGAGGGCCCGCAGAAGGGTTGGCGCCGGCGCACCAACCCGGTGCACACCATGACGGACACCGGGGTGGAAGCCGAGCACGGGATGCAGGGATTCCCGCACGGCTTCGGCGGAGCGGATGACGTGATCTCCATGCCGCTGCAGTGCTCAACCCAATGGGATGGGCTGGGGCACATTTTCGATCGCGGCAAGGCCTGGAACGGGCGCGCCGCCAGCAGCGTGGTGACTTCCGAGGGGGACCGGGTCACGGGCATCGAAACCGCCGCCGCCCAGGTGCTCACCCGGGGTGTGCTGCTGGATGTCGGCCGGGTCTGCGGAACCGACGGGGAACTCCCGGACGGGTTTGCCATCACGGAAGAACACCTGGAACAAACCATCGCGGCCCAGGGCTCAAGCTCCCAGGTGGGCCGCGGAGATATTGTCATCATCCGGACCGGGCAATACACTCGGGCCAAACGTGTCGGATGGCAGGACTATGCCGGCGGCGCGGCCCCCGGGTTGTCCTTCGGCACCGTCGGGTGGCTGCACCGCACCGAGATTGCCGCGGTAGCCACCGACACCTGGGGTTTCGAGGTCCGCCCCAACGAATTCGAGGAAGCATTCCAGCCCCTGCACCAGGTAGCCATCCCCAGCATGGGATTGTTTCTGGGGGAGATGTGGGATCCGGACGACCTGGCGCTGCATTGCGCTGGCGACGGGGTCTACGAGTTCATGCTCAGTGCCGCACCGCTGAAGATCCAGGGAGCCGTCGGCTCGCCAGTTAACCCGCTCGCCGTCAAATAGGCAACGGTCCACGAGAATTACAAAGGAGAAATCAGATGGCCGCAGTATCTACCGTTGGAATCGTCGGCGCCGGCGCCGCCGGGCTGGCGCTGGCATCGTTCCTGGCTGACGCCGGGATCAAGACCGAAATTCTGGAGAAGTCCCAAGCCCCCTCCACCCTGGGCTCTGGGATCACCCTGCAGGGCAACGCGTTGCGAATCCTGCGCCAGTTGGGTTTGTGGGAGGAAATCTCCGCCCACGGATATGCCTTCAACGACCTGGGACTGCGTGCACCGAACCCCGAAGGTACGGTGCTGGCCATCCTCGATGAAATGCAGACCGGTGGCGCGGACCTTCCGGCGACCTTCGGGATGTACCGCCCCAAGCTGGCGGCCATCATGCGTGAGCGGGCGCTCGCCGCCGGGGTAGTGATTAGCTACGGCAAGACCGTGAAAACCGTAGAGGATCTCGGCAGTGCGGTCCGGGTGCACACCGAAGGCGGGGAGGAAACGGACTACGACCTGTTGGTCGGGGCCGACGGGATCCATTCAACCGTGCGCCGGGCCATCGGGATCACCGCCGAACCGCAGCCTACCGGGATGGGGATCTGGCGTGCATTTGTTCCGCGTCCGGCCGAGGTGGTGCGCACCGACCTGACCTATGGCGGCCACTGCTTTATCGCCGGTTACTGCCCGACCGGGCAAGAGGACATGTACGCCTACCTGGTTGAGCGCGCCCAGGACAGGCACGATCAAAAAGACACCACCATCATGGCCGAACTGGCCGCCAACTACGGCGGCCCGTGGAATGAAATCCAGCAGTCCCTGCTTGACGGTGCCCCGGTGAACTACACCCGCTTCACCCAGCATGTGGTGGACGGGAACTGGCACCGTGGCCGCACCGTCATCATTGGCGATGCCGCGCATTCCTGCCCGCCAACCATCGCCCAGGGCGCCGCCATGGCGCTGGAAGACGCGGCGGTTCTGGCCGAAGAGCTGATCGCTGGGCAATCGGTGGACAACGAGCTGTGGGAGAAGTTCCACACCCGACGCGCCGAACGGGCCAGCGCGGTGGTGAAGGCCTCGGTGCAGCTGGGCCAGTGGCTCTTGGACGGCGAAAAGAACGCGGACGTCCCGGGCCTGATGGGCGGGTTGGCTTCGCGACTGGTGGTGCCGGCATGAGCGAGAACCAGCCAATTGTCGACGTCCACGCCCATGTGCTGCTCCCGCAGCTTGAGTCGCTGGTCAAGCAGCTGCATCCGGAAGGTTTGGCCGAGCAGCAGCGAACCGATCTGCTGCGCAATGGGCAAGAATCCCAGAAGAACTCGGGCCTGATGATCCGCGAACGCTGGCCGTTGCTCACCGACCTGGGCGCACGCCTGGAGCACATGGACAAGAGCCAGGTTGATGTCCAGATCATTTCACCCTCACCCTCTCATTTCTACGCATTTGCCGACACCGGGCTTGCCACCACGCTGTACCAAGAAGCCAACCGCCTGATCCGCGAATACATCGATCAGGCTCCTGGACGCTTCCACGGCCTGGGCCTGGCGCCGCTGCAGCACCCGGAACTGATGGTGGCGGCCCTTGAGGACGCGGTGCTCACCCGGGGACTGGCCGGAATCGAGATCGGGTCCTATGCGCCTGATCCGAACGGAGGGACGGTTGAACTTTCCGATCCGCGGCTGGACCGGTTGTGGGCGCGGGCCGAAGAGCTGGGCGCAATCATCTTCCTGCATCCCTTCGGATGCCCGTTGGAGGCACGGCTGGACAAGTTCTACCTGGCCAATACCGTGGCGCAGCCTGCGGAGAACGCGGTCGCGCTATCCCACTTCATCTTCGCCGGGGTCCTTGACCGGTTCCCCGCGCTGAAGCTGGTTGCCGCCCACGGCGGCGGTTACCTGCCGCAGGTGATCGGGCGTTCGGATCATGCCTGGAAGGTCCGCCCCGAGGCGCGGGTTTGCGCACACGCCCCCTCAACCTACCTCTCCCGCCTCTGGTTTGATTCGCTGGTGCACAACCCTGTGGAGCTTGCCCGGCTGATGGAAACCGCGGGAACCTCCCGAGTGCTGTTGGGCTCCGACTATCCCTTTGACATGGGTAGCGACTATCCGGTGCAGGCGGTTGACCAGGCCGCGTTGGCCCCGGAACACCGCGAGGCAATCCTGCGGGGCAATGCAGCGGATCTCGGGTTGAGGTCCCTGGAGCACAGTGCGGCAACGGTTCTGGAAGGTAGTGAGAGCTGATGGCGATTATTGCTCGCTGGATGCAGGTCAACGGCAAGGAACGCAGCGGATTCGTGGCTAATGGCCGCTGCTACCCGTTGGCGGCTAGCGAAAGTGTCCAGAACTTGTGCGACATGGGGCTGGCCGCGACCTTGGAACGCGCCGAGCAAACCATTGCGGAAGGTGAATGGGTTTCATTGGACCAAGTGCAACTGCTGGCCCCGATCAAGCCGCCCACCATCCGTGATTTTGTGGCCTTCGAGGAGCATGTTGAAGGGGTGAGGATCTCGGTGGATGGTGTTGCCGGGGTGGTTCCCCAATGGCATGAGGCGCCGACCTTCTACTTCGGCAACCCCCACACCGTGCGCGGCACCGGTGCGAGCATCCCGATTCCCGCAGGATGCCAGGAGCTGGACTTCGAGCTTGAGGTTGCCGCGGTGATCGGTTCCGTTCCCGGAAGCAACGGTGAAAACCTCGATGCGGCAACGGCCCATCAGCACATCTTCGGCTACACCATCTTTAACGACTGGTCCGCGCGGGATCTGCAACGCCGTGAAATGAAGGTGAGCTTGGGTCCGTGCAAGGGCAAGGATTTCGCCAGCACCCTGGGCCCGTGGATCGTGACGGCTGACGAGTTCGAGCACCTGCACGACGAGCAGGGATTCTTGGCCCTGCAGATGCAGGTGAGCGTGAATAAACAGCAGATCGGGATGGATTTGCTCTCCCACATGGGATGGCCCTTCGCCGAACTGGTAGCCTATGCCTCGGCCGATTCGGTAGTCCGTCCAGGCGATGTGCTCGGCTCTGGAACCTGCGGCAGCGGGTGCCTGGCCGAGCTGTGGGGGCGCAACGGAACCCAGAGCCCGCCGCCGCTGCAGCCGGCGGACACCGTGGTGATGAGTGTTGAAGGGATTGGCACCATCAGCAATACGGTGGGTGCGCGCCGCGAGGCAATCACCCGGGTTCCCTCCTCACCGCGCCCGCGGCTCGAAGCGGCCCGGCGGGCCCAGGGATGAACCTGGGACTGGCCGGGAAAACCGTGGTGGTGACCGGGGCGGGGCAGGGACAGGGAAGCGCCGAAGCGCGGCTGCTGGTGGAACACGGTTGTCGGGTTTTCGCCGTGGATCTCTGTGCCCAGGTCCCCGCCGAATTGCGCGGCCTGAGCGGACCTGGTGAGCTGATCTACCGCCAACTTGATGTCACCAAGCGTGCCCACTGGGAAGAGCTGGCGGCGCAACTGTCCGGGCGGGAGGTGCACGGGCTGGTGAACAACGCCGGGATCACCCAGCGTGACCGCTTGGCGCAGGTCAGCCTGGAGCAACTGCACCGGGTTTATGAGGTCAACGTGGCCGGGCCCCTGCTGGGAATCCAGGCCCTGACTCCGCTGTTCGCCCCGGGCTCCTCCATAGTGAACATCGGTTCCGTGGCCGGGCTCAGCTCCCATTATCCGGTGGCCTACACCACCAGCAAGTGGGCGCTGCGGGGGCTGACCCGAGTTGCCTGCATGGAATTAGGCCCAGCCGGGATCCGGGTGAATTCGGTTCACCCGGGATTTATTGAAACCCCCATGACCAGCGCCGCGAACCCCAGCTTCCGTGAGGCGACGATTCGTGAAACGCCGTTGGGCCGGGCCGGAAGCAGCCAGGAAGTTGCCAATGTGGTGCTGTTTTTGCTCAGCGATTTATCTTCATTTGTCAACGGCGCCGAAATCCCGGTGGACGGCGGGCAAACGGCTCATGGCGGGGCTAAATCCATCTCGGATGCACTGAAATAAATGGTTGAGCGCCCCCGCGCAACACCCGGTGACCTGCAGAATCACCACGACGGTGGGGAAACCGGCACTACGAGGGAAGTAAAGTCTAAGCTGGCACCATGAAGAATCTTGATATCAATCTGTTGCCGGTGCTGCAAAGCCTGTTGCGAATGCGCAACGTCACGCGCGCGGCGGATTTTTTGGGGCTGAGCCAACCGGCCACCAGCGCGGCCCTGTCCAGGCTGCGCCGATATTTTGATGATGAATTGCTGGTGCGCTCCGGGCGCGGATACGACCTCACCCCGCTGGCCCAGGATCTGCAACCGCTGGTGGAATCGGCAATGCACGCCATCGACCGGGTCTCGACCATCAAGAGCCAGTTCAACCCCGCCACCAGTGATCGAAAGTTCGTGATTGTCGCCTCCGACTACGTCGCGGCGATGCTGGTGGAACCACTGCGGGCGATCCTCCGGGTTGAAGCGCCTGCGGTCTCGGTGGAGATCACCCCGACCTCCGCGGCGTCGTGGGATCGCAGTACCTACGGAAAGTGGGACTTGATTGTTGGGCCCATGGGATACGATCTGCCCGGGCACGGCAAACCCGTGTTCCGCGATAGTTTTGTGGCGGTGCTGGATGCCGATAATCCGGTGTTGGACAAACCGGATCTCAGCGCCCAGGATCTGGTGAAACTACCTCAGGCCGTGGGGTTCTTCGGTTCAGAAATCCGGACACCGGGTGATCAGTTCTGGGATGTCCTCGGTGAATCTCCCGCCATTGCCGCCCGTGTGCAGGGCCTGCTGTCCCTGCCATTGCTGGTAGAAGGAACCGACTTGATGGCCTTGGTGCCGCGCATGCTGGCCTACAAGTACTCGCGGGGAACCAACTTGGCGATTGTCGATTTTCCGGTGGAGCATGAAGCGGCACTCGTGGAAGCGATGTTCTGGCATACGAACCGCGATGATGATCCGGCCAATTCCTGGCTCAGATCCGTCGTGCAACGGGCCTGCACGAAACTGCACGAGATCCTGCAGACGCTGAATCCCGAGGTGCGTCATGCCTCCATTGGGCTTGCAAGCATGCCCGATGACCGCGAGATCAATAGCTGATGGCAACGACCCAAGCAAGCGCCGCGCGGCATTTCGCGCGGTGCATAGGACAACTTCAGCGCCAGCGTGCAGGATGCTGGCTTCCGCTATTGCATCCAGCCTCCCGGGAATGCAAAAGCGGGGAACAAGCCACAGCTTGTTCCCCGCTTTTCTCGCTAAAAATTACTCAGCGTCGTGGTCGGTCTCCAAGATGGTGACCAGCTGATCCAGAGCAGCTTCCGCGCCATCACCCTCGGCACGCAGAACCACGGTGGTACCGTGCTCAGCGCCCAGACCCATCAGCGAAAGGATGCTCGATGCGTCCATTGCGTCCTCTGCAGGTTCACCTTCCAATGCGATGGTGACCTCTACCGGAAGCTCTGCTGCTGCTTCGGCGAATATTGCTGCCGGGCGGGCGTGCAGGCCGACGCGGCTACCGATAATTGCTTTACGTTCTGCCATGATGGCTCCTTCAGGATCTTGTGAACGGTCGTTGAAGATAAATTCTAGTGGCCTACAGGCCGAAGCGGTCCAGTTCGCTCAGCTCGGCGCGAACAGCGCTGCGGGCCAGCTCGGCAGACGGCGCATCAAGCGCCAGCTTGGCCAGGCGCTTGGCCTTGGCGAAGTCCACGGTGCGCAGTACTGCGGAGACCGGAGCCAGCGCGCGCTTGTTCATGGACAGTGTGGTGACGCCTAAGCCCACCAACACTACGGCCAGGGCCGGGTCGGCAGCGGCCTCGCCGCAAACACCTACTGGCTTGCCGTCGGCGCTTTGTGCTCCAGCGGTGGTGGCAGCGACCATATGAAGCACTGCTGGCTGCCATGGGTCGTTGAGCTCGGCCAAGGTGCCCAGCTGGCGATCCGCAGCCATGGTGTACTGGGTCAAGTCATTGGTGCCAATGGAGACGAAGTCGCAGCGCTGCAGGATCTGGCCGGCCAGAACGGCAGCCGAAGGGACCTCAATCATGGTTCCAGCGGTAGCGAGTCCTGCAGCCCGAGCCATCTGCGCGAAATCCTGGGCTTCGGCTGGGGTGGAGATCATCGGGGCCATGACCCAGACATCAGCTTCATGCTCGCTGGTTGCCTGGGCGATGGCCTTGAGCTGACGTTCCAGCACACCGGGGCTGGTCATATCGGTGCGGTAACCGCGCACACCCAATGCCGGGTTTGGCTCGCTGGCGTCGGTCAAGAACGGCAGCGGCTTATCCGCACCGGCATCCAGGGTACGAACAACAACCTTCTTGCCGGCGAAGGCAGCGAAGACCGCGCCGTAGGCAGCAACCTGCTCCTCGTGGGTAGGCTCTTTTTCCTTGCCCAAGAAGCAGAACTCGGTACGCAACAGGCCTACACCTTCAGCGCCCGCGGCGGCAGCCAACTGAGCATCCTCACCGCTGCCCACATTCGAGAGCAGTGGTACGCGGTAGCCGTCGGACAGTTCGCCGGTGCCGGAGAAATCTGGCAGGACCTCGCGGTTGGCGTAAGTCTGGGCCAGGTGCTCTTCGGCTTCGCTCGGATCGGTGACGACCAGTCCGTCGATGCCATCAACAAAGACGTAGTCGCCATCGGCCAGCTCGGTGGTTTCTGGTGCTGCGACGATGGCCGGCAGGCCCAGGGAACGAGCGATAATCGCGGTGTGCGACTGTGGTCCACCATCGGAGGTGACCAGGGCCAGCACCTTAGCCGGATCCAGGGTTGCGGTGTCCGCAGGGGCCAGGTCCACGGCAGCGAGGATGAATGGCTGATCCGAGTCCGGGATGCCTGGGGCAGGCACGCCCCGCAATTCGGCAACAATGCGGGCACGCACGTCGAGCACATCCCCGGCACGTTCAGCCATGTAACCGCCCAGAGCAGTCAGCTGGGTGGCGACCGCATCGGCAGCTTCCCAGATGGCCGACTCGGCGCAGGTGCCGCTGGACACCAACTTGGTCGCCGACTTCAGCAGGGTGCGGTCGCTGGCCATCAATGCGGTGGCCTTCAAAACGGCCTGGGCATCTCCGGTGGCCACTGCTGCGCGCTCCTTGAGCCCGGTGGCCACCGCCTTGGAGGCTTCGGCCAGGCGCTGGCTTTCTTCCTCGGGGCTTACACCCTGGGGCAGCGGTGCACCATCGGCCGGAGCCAGGATAGGTTCAGGCATGCGGCGCACCTGTCCAATGACACGTCCAGCGCTAACGCCTACTCCAGTGAATTTCTTGCTCATGCTGCGACCTTTGCCGGTTCAGCGGCTCCAACCGGAGCCTTACGTACAAACTTCTTCAGGATCACGACCAACACTGCCGAGATCACCGTACCAATCAAGGTAGCCAAGAGGAACAGCGGCCAGGTGTTGTTCATCGCGAAGAAGACGAAGATGCCACCGTGTGGGGCCTGGCTAACCACGTTGAAGACCATGATCAGCGAACCGGTCACACCCGAACCAACCATCACAGCTGGGATCACGCGCAGTGGGTCAGCGGCGGCGAAGGGGATGGCACCTTCGGAGATGAAGGTGGCGCCCAGCAACCAGGCAGCCTTACCGTTTTCGCGCTCACCCTCGGTGAACAGTTTTGGCTGCAGGACGGTAGCCAGTGCCATAGCCAGCGGTGGAACCATACCAGCGGCCATAACCGCTGCCATGATCATCAGTGGGGCAGGGTTCTCGGTCAACGAACCGGCACCAAGACCAGCCACGGCGAAGGAGTAAGCAACCTTGTTGATTGGACCACCCAGGTCCACTGCCTGCATCAGGCCAAGGATCAGGCCAAGGATGGCGGCGGTGGTGCCGGACATGCCCGAGAGCCAGGTGTTCAGGGCTTCGGTGAGCTTAGCGATCGGGCCACCAAGGAAGAGGAACATGATGCCCGAGGCAATGATCGAACCAAGCAGTGGCACGATCACCACTGGCATCAGGCCACGCAACCAGCGTGGAACATTCCATGAGGTGATCCAGCGGGCGGCCAGACCGGCCAGCAGACCACCGACGATACCGCCGAGGAAGCCAGCACCCATGAAGCCTGCTACCGCACCAGCGGTGAAGCCTGGGGCGATGCCCGGACGGTCAGCGTAAGCGTAGGCGATGTAGCCTGCCAGCGCTGGGACCAGGAAGCCCATGGAGAGGCTACCGATCTTGAAGGCTACCGCGCCGAGGTAGGCGCCGACTGGGCCAAAGGGTGTGTCCAGCTGCGACATGACGTCGGCACCGGGCAGGTTGAACAGGGTGTTGGCACCGAGCAGGTCATCGGCCACGTTGGTGATCGAGTAACCGCCGAGCAAGAAGCCCAGCGCGATCAGCAGACCGCCACCGGCAACAAACGGAATCATGTAGGAGACACCGGTGAGCAGTGCACGCTTCAGGGCGGCACCGAAGGACTCATTGCCCTTGCTCTCTTCGTTGCTCGTTGCAGCACCGGCAGGAACGCGGCGTGCCTGTGGATCTTCGGAGGCGGCGATGGCATCGTTGATGAGCTTTTCTGGCTCGTCGATACCGCGCTTGACTGGAACCTGGATGACCGGCTTACCAGCGAAGCGACCACGGTCGCGTACGTCAACGTCGACGGCGAAGATCACCGCGTCAGCAGCTTCAATGACCGCTGGGTCCAGTGGGGTGGAGCCCGAGGAACCCTGGGTTTCTACGGCGAACTCGACGCCCATTCCTTCGGCGGTCTGCGCCAGTGAGTCGGCAGCCATGTAGGTGTGGGCGATGCCGGTAGGGCATGCGGTCACCGCGACGATCGACTTCTTCTTGGGGCCACTGGCGGCAGCTGGTGATGCCTCGGTGGTTGCGGCAGCTGGGGCAGCAGCGGCGGCCGGCGCAGCGGCAGGAGCAGCTGGCTTGTCAGCCACTACCTCGCGCACCAGTTCAACGATTTCGTTCTCGCTCTTGGCTTCACGCAAGGCACCGGTGAAGGACTTCTTCACCAACGCACGAGCCAGCTTGGAGAGTAGCTTCAGGTGAGCCTGGTCGGCGCCATCTGGGGCAGCGATGAAGAAGACCAGGTCAGCTTCGCCGTCTTTGGCACCGAAGTTCACCTTGGGGTTCAGTCGGGCCATCGCCAAGGTTGGTTCGGTCACCGCGGTTGAACGGCAGTGCGGGATGGCAATGCCGCCAGGAACGCCGGTGGCGGTCTTGGCTTCACGGGCCTTACCGTCGGCGGCCAGCGCACTGGCATCGGTGGCACGGCCCTGCTCGGCCACCAGCGAAGCTAGCTTCTCGATGACTTCGCCCGTGCTTTTGCCCAGATCGGCATCGAGCAGCACGAGCTGTGGGGTGATTAGTTCACTCATGACTCGGTTCCTTGCGTTGAAGTAATTTTCTCGACGGTGACGGCGTCAACGGTGAGATCAGATTCTGTGGGGATGGTGGAGCCTGGCAGCTGCGTTGCTGCAGCCCCGTAGGCGACGGCGTTTTTCAACCGTTCAGGGGCGCTGGCCCCTGCAACATCTGCCAGCAGGTAGCCGGCCAGCGAGGAATCGCCAGCTCCCACCGTGCTGCGCGGGGTAATCGGGGTATGGGAGCCATGCCAGATGCCTTCTTCGGCGACCAGCAGTGCGCCCTTGGCGCCCAGGGTGGCCAGCACCGTGCCGATTCCCTTGGCCAACAACCGCTGTGCGCAATCGGAGGCCAACTGAACCGAACTTTCCAGCGCGTCTTCGTCGTAACCGCCGACCAATTCCGCCAGTTCTTCGGCATTGGGCTTGATCAGGTCGGGCACGTGGCTCTGGGAGTGGGCGAAGAGTTCGATCAGTGGAGCACCGGAGGTGTCGACCGCGATCTTTGGGCACTTCTCGCCTAGGTCACTGCGAAGCTTTGCGGTCAGCTGTGCGTAGTAATCCGCTGGCACGCCCGGTGGCAGCGATCCGGCCAGCACCAGCCAGTGGGCACCGGCTGCCGCATCGGATACGAGCTCACTGAGCTCTGCCAGCTGGTCGGCGTTCAGGGTGGGGCCTGGTTCGTTGATCTTGGTGGTGGTGCCATCAGGATCGGTCAGGGTGATGTTGGTGCGCAGTGGCTCGCTGATTGAGAGGCAACGGTGGGCCAACTGGTCGTTGCTCAGCGAGGTTACCAGCGGGTCGGTGCTGGCTCCGGGCAGTACGGCCAGGGTTGGTACACCGGCGGCGGCGATGGCGCGTGAGACGTTCACGCCCTTGCCTGCTGCCTGCACGTGGCTGGCGGTGGCGCGCTGTACCGCGCCGTGGCCCAGTGGCTCACTGAGCTCAATGGTTTTATCCAGTGCCGGGTTGACCGTCAGGGTCACAATCATGCGATCACCACTTCTACATCGGCGGCTTCCAAGGCGGCCGCAAGTTCTTCACCGGGCTGTTGATCGGTCACCAGGGTGTCAATGGCATCCAAGGTGGCAAAGCGGACCAGGGTTTCCTGATCAAATTTGGAGCTGTCGGAGAGCAATACGACCCGGCGGGCGCTGTTCACCAGTGCGCGTTTCACCGCGGCCTCGAGCGGATCGGGGGTGCTCAGGCCGAAGCTGGCATGCAGTCCGTTGGTGCCGATGAAAGCGATGTCTGCGCGGTGGCGGGAGTATTCCTGGACGGTTTGTGCTCCGGAGGTGGCTCCGGTCAGTCCGCGGACGCGTCCACCGATCAGTTCCAGGGTCACCGCTGTGCTTTGAACCAAGACGGAGGCGATGGGCAGGGCGTGGGTGATGACGACCAGACCAGCGCTGGCGTTGGTTCGCAACATGCGTTCGGCCAAGAATTCGGTGGTGGTGCCGGCATCGATGATGACCGAGGCGTCCGAGACGGGCAGCAGGCTCAGTGCGCGCTGGGCGATGCGGGATTTAGCGTCGGAGTGAATGGCCGTACGTACCAGGTGGCTTTCCTCGCGGGTGCTTGCCTCGGTGGTGGTGACCGCTCCGCCGTGGACGCGGCGCAGGAAGTTTTCTGATTCGAGTTGGGCGAGGTCGCGGCGGACCGTTTCCCGGGTGATTTCAAAGCGTTCGGCGAGCTGAGCGACGGTGACTTTTCCGTCCTTCTCAAGCTGCTCGACGATCAGCCGGTGTCGTTCTTCGGCGAACATTTACTGCCTCCGCAATCCCTCATGACGTGCACCACATGAATCTGTGTTTCCATGACTTTATGCCCGATTGAGTGGGAACGTCAAGTGAAATGTGAGCGAAAGTTAACGAATCAGACATCTGCATGTGGCTATAGTTGGCATATTGCCCGGTCGGGTGCCATTGGGCCTTAAAAATCGGCTCGAAAATTTATGCGCTGAGAAACAAGGAGGCGCGCCAAGCCCGGGTCGCGGGAGTCTGGATCTGTCGCTGCGACTGGGGCCAATCTTACCTAGTAGCACATCTTTCAAATGAGGCGTTTATACCTCTTGAGTTCTAGATCGCACAGGTAGTAATAACTTGGTATATGAGACATAGTTGTTGAATTTATCGATAGCTGGCTCATGTCGCTTGACGAGCAATCCTATGCTCATGTGATTTCTGCGCTCAGAATTCTTGCCAGCGATGGTCGTCCGCTGGGGGAACTGGTACCGAGAAAACATTCCTACCGCGGATAGTTTGTATGAAGTGCATTTAGAACAGTTGCAGGAAGGCGATCACAATGACGAAGAAGCTCGACGAGCTATTGGCAAAGAGGCCTGTGAATGAACAACTCGCATCGGTATCTGAGGTTCAATTGCGCGCCGAAATCCGCGCTTATCGTCTCAGGGAATTACGTGAAAAGTCTGAACTAACGCAGACTGCTATGGCCAAGGTGATAGATGTTAGCCAGAAACGTGTGTCCAACATTGAGCACGGAGCAGTTGAGCGGGCTCAGGTTGATACCTTGCGTCGGTATATTGAAGCGCTCGGAGAACGCTGTTCGTGGAAGCGAAATTTGGCAACGACACCTATCGGATCGCTTGAAGTCTTATCGGCAATTGAAAACGAACGCCGGCGGCGGAGAACCTTTAGGGTAATCCGCCGCCGGCGTTCGTATTGCAGTGTTTAGGCGAGTACCTGACGCTTCGAAGAAATCACGCCGGTATTAAAGCCCGCCAAGCGTAGCCCACCATGGAATCGAGCGTGCTCAATTTTCACGCAACGATCCATCACAACGTTCAAGCCAGCAGCCTCTGCGCGCTGGGCTACCTCTTCATGCCATGAGCCAAGCTGCAACCAGAGAGTCTTAGCCCCTACAGCTAGTGCCTCATCCAGAACGGTCGGCAGATCATCGTGCTTGCGGAAGACCTCAACCAGGTCCGGAGTCTCTGGCAGGTCCGCGAGGGACTTGTAGACCGGCTGACCCAAGATCTCATCGAGTACCGGGTTGATGAAATACACCTTGTACTTGGACGACGACAACAAGTAGGTCGCCACGAAGTAGCTAGCGCGTGAAGGCTTATTGGAAGCGCCCACGATGGCGATGGATTTGGTTTCGCGCAGGATGTTCAGCCGTTCGGCTGCTCCCGGACCTTCCCAAGTGCGTTCGGTGGTGCTCATTAGTTAGCTCCCCTTCGGTGCTGCAGGAATGGCGCAGGCTGCACCGTCATAGGTAGGTGCTGCAAATTCTTCAGCGGACCCATCGGTGGCTTCCTGCGATGCAGTCAATGCTTGGTCAAGGTCCCAGATGATGTCCTCGACATCTTCTAGACCCACTGAGAGGCGAATTAGGTCTTCGGGAACGCCGGCTGCCACCAACTGCTCTGCACTTAGCTGTTGATGGGTGGTGGATGCGGGGTGCAGCACCAGGGTGCGAGCATCACCGATATTGGCCAAGTGGCTGGCCAGCTGCAGAGCTTCAATGAACTTGGAACCAGCCTCACGGCCACCCTTCACGCCAAAGCTGAAGACCGAGCCGACGCCCATGGGCAACAATTCTTTTGCGTGGGCATATTGCGGGTGGGATTCCAGACCAGCGAAGTTCACATAGGTCACGCGTGGATCTGCTTCAAGCCAGGCAGCAACCTGCTTCGCGTTGGAAAGGTGGTTATCCATACGCTGCGGCAAGGTTTCCAAGCCCTGTAAGAGCTGGAATGCCGACTGAGCTGGCAGCGCAGGACCAAAGTCGCGCAGCTGCTCGCTACGAAGCTTGGTCAAGAAACCGTACTCGCCAAAGTTGGCCCACCAGGAAACGTTGCCGTAGCTGGCCACCGGTTCGGTCATGGTGGGGAACTTGCCGTTGCCCCAGTTGAACTTGCCCGACTCAACAACGACGCCACCGAGCGTGGTGCCATGGCCACCAATGAACTTGGTTGCCGAATGAATGACAATATCCGCACCGTGCTCAATAGGGCGCAGAATGTATGGGGGAGTGAGAGTGGAATCTACCACTAGCGGGATCAGGTGACGGTGTGCCACCTCGGCCAGCCCCTTAATATCGGCAATGTCGCCCGACGGGTTAGCCACTACTTCGGTGTACACCGCCTTGGTGTTCTCCTGGATGGCGGCTTCAAAATCGGCCGGATCATTGGAATCAATGAAAGTGGTGTCGACGCCAAAACGACGCAACGAAACATCAAGCTGGGTGATGGTTCCGCCATAAAGCTTTGACGAGGCGACAATGTGATCCCCGGCTTGGGCGAGGGCAGCGAAGGTGACGAATTCGGCGGCCATGCCCGAACCGGTGGCCACGGCACCGATGCCTCCCTCCAAGGAAGCCATACGTTCTTCAAAAGCTGCGACGGTTGGGTTGCCGATACGCGAGTAGATATTGCCGTACTTTTGCAGAGCAAAAAGGTTGGCTGCATCGTCGGCATCTTTAAAGACGAATGAAGTGCTCTGATAGATAGGAACTGCGCGGGCGCCGTGCTCGGCATCGGGGGTGCCACCGGCGTGCAATGCACGGGTGCGGAATCCAAACTGATGATCTGCCATGTGGGCTTACGACTCCTTGTCGATTGGGTTTTCGCTCTTCACCGCTAGGCGGTAGTGCGATCGAGGCAGGAATCCCGGAATCAATGTCACAACTTGTTGTGGTTAAACAAGGTATGCGGCTGCATCGTTTCTGGCGGTAGCACCGTAACCACCGGATGTGGCAGGTTGCTGCGGCGTCATCGAACCAGATCTCTCAGCCGCTCGGGATGGTGTAACAATCTTCGCAACATGACCGTTCGTGACCTAACTATGAGTCTTAACGTTGCGTATTAGACGTAATATCGGAGATTCTTCGATTCGTAGACACGCCGGTAGGCTTGGATCATGGATACTGCCCTGGTGTTGATCAGACACGGACTGACCGATTGGAATTTGGCTGGCCGCCTTCAAGGGCGTACCGACATTCCACTGAATGACACCGGACGTGAACAGGCCCGCGGTGTTGGACGCGAACTAGCTGGTCAAGGCTTTTCCCTAGTTCTGGCATCACCATTAGTGCGGGCTCAGGAAACCGCTGCATTGATTGCCCAGGAACTGAACATTGATACAGGACGGCCAGTCCCGGAACTAATTGAGCGCGGTTTTGGACCTTTAGAAGGCCGGATTATGGCCGAGGTCAGTGACGAAGAGTCAGCAGCGTTGCGGGATCAGCTGGAGCCCATTGCCCATATCCTGAACAGAGCTATTCCCGCACTCCTGAATCTGTGCGAAGAGCACGCAGGTAAAAAGGTAGCCGTAGTTAGTCATGGCGCGACCATGCGTGTCATCCGTGATGCGCTCGCAGGGACCAAGCTCCCACGTGGCGTGGAAAACGGTGAGATTATTCAGATAGATATCCAACGCCTCAAAGAGTTGGCTGAAGAGTTGGAATTGGTGAGCTGCTAGAGGCTCAAAATTTTTTGTCCCTCGACCTCACACTTTTGCTGCGCGATACGTTTACATGGTGAAAGCCCGTTACGGTGCCAATCTTCAGGAGAGCCATGCAAATACCGTTTGAGCGGATAGTCCAGGATTACGGGCTGAACGTACTGCGGGTTTGCCGTGCCCTACTTGATGAACACCGTGCACAAGATGCTTGGTCTGAAACCTTCCTTTCCGCGCTTAAGGCCTATCCGCAACTTGCTGAGGATGCCAACGTATCAGCCTGGCTTGTACGCATTGCACGGAACAAGGCCATCGATGAGCTGCGTAAGAATAAGCCAGAAATCCTTGATGATCATCTGCAGTGGGAGCAAGCTGATGACCAAGTGAACCTTCAGACGGAAGCGGACAACCTCCAACTATGGCAGGAAGTGGCAAAACTTCCGCAGAAGCAACGAATGGTAGTTGCCTATAGATATCTCGGCGGTCTGAGCTACGCGCAGATAGCCCAGCTAGTTTCTGGGAACGAAGCCGCCGCACGGCGTGCAGGTAGTGACGGGATCAAAAACCTTCGCCGAATACTCGGCGATGACTCACTGTGGCAGGAGCAGTCATGACGCAGACTAAACTCAACTCGTCGGCAACCGGAGAAGAAGCCGAGCTTTTGGCACAGCTTGGACAAGAACTTCGGGCTAAAGCGAAAGCAGCGGACCTACTGGATGTTTCCTACCGTGTGATTGATAGTCCCATCGGCTCACTCTTGTTGGCCAGCACGCCAGCTGGTCTGGTGCGCGTGGCCTTTGAGAGCGAAGATCATGACAAAATCCTTGAGCTGCTGAGTCAGAAGCTCAGCCCGCGAATCCTTAAAGACTCGTCGCGTATGGACGTCGTGGCTCGTCAACTTGATGAGTACTTTGCTGGATCCCGTCGCAATTTTGATGTACCACTGGATCTGAAACTTTCCACTGCTTTTCGCCGTCAAGTGCAATTAGAACTGGGCGAAATTGGCTACGGGCAAACGTGGAGTTACTCGCAAATGGCGGAGCGTATCGGCAACCCAAAGGCGGTGCGTGCTGTGGGTTCAGCGTGCGCGACCAATCCGATTCCCATTGTCCTGCCATGCCACCGGGTACTACGAACTGATGGTTCACTCGGTGGTTATTTAGGTGGGCTGGAAACGAAAACTCAATTGTTGAAGTTGGAGAATCCAGACTTCGGTGGCGCAATGAGCACCCTTTTCTAGTTTTATTGATCAGTTGTTTTCGCGGATACGCATCAAGGAGAGCTCAAGCTGCTCTTTGGCCTGTTCACCCAAACCCAGTATCGGGATCATCGCCTCGGCCTGAAGCAATAGGTGCTCCCAGCCATCTGAATATTCCAGGCCCTGCTCCATGGCGGACGTGATTGTTCCCGTGGTGTGCTCGCTATACACAAAGTCATAGACAAAGGTTCCAGACGAAAGCTCTTGTGTACCCCAAGGCGCCAAGTCTTCACGATACTTTCCTATGGGTGTGGCATTAATGATCAAGGTGGCTTGCGTTGCGGCTTCGGCAACGTAAGAGAAGTCCACTGTCTTTCCTGAAATACCCATGGAACGTGCCAAGGATAGAAGCTCTTCGGAGGCCTTGTGATTTCGGTCAGTGATAGTGATGGTGCCGATGTTTCCCTTGAGCGCAACCAGAGCAGCACGAGCAGCACCACCAGCGCCGATGAGCAATACGCGTTCATGGATCTTGGTGGCGAGTCTTGCTTCTACTGCAATCAAATCAGTGTTGTAAGCGTTAAGTTTGCCGTCCTGACGAATCAGGAGATTCGCTGCACCGCTGAGACTGACCTGTTCTGAACGCTCGTCCGCGATGGCCGCGGCCCACTGCTTATGCGGCATGGTCACGTTGGCGCCTATGACTTCTGAAGAGAGCAAACCATCATGAACGTTTTGCATGTCACTGTGCGCCGGGACATCCCATGGAACGTAATTCCAGTGACTGCCCACTGCTTCGAAAACTGGATTCCAGAGGCTGGGTGACATGGTGCCAGAGGCGTGGGATCCGATGATGAATAGTTGTGATGCATTGTCCTGGTAGCTCATTGTGTCCTTTCGAATCGAACTTCTTCAGCATTGGCGATGCAATCCAATTAGCATCTTGTGACGCGCCTCACCTTGCTGTACTTTATTAATTGTCGCATAACGCACAGATGTACGCATAGTGCACAATATCATCATCGTAGGACGTGAAACATCCCCGCTGTCGTGGAAGGACGCCCCAATGAGCAAGACCATCACTAAATCGAGTCACAGCCTCGATGAAGAACAACAGCGCAAGCTCAAACGAGCTAAGAAAGCTGCGCTCGCAGGGTTCCTCGGCGGCGCACTGGAGTATTATGACTTCTTTATCTACGCGACTGCGGCTTCGCTGATCTTCTCAAAAATTTTCTTCCCGTCCGGGGATGCAACTATCGCGTTACTGGCTTCATTCGCGACCTTCGGTGTTGCGTACATTGCCCGGCCTTTCGGCGCGGTCTTCTTTGGGCATCTTGGCGACAAGCTGGGACGCAAGGCAACACTGGTGATGACCCTGGTGTTGATGGGTTCGGCAACCTTCCTTATTGGTGTACTTCCTGACTTTTCAACTGTCGGATATTGGGCACCGGCACTTCTGGTGATCTTGCGCTTGATGCAAGGACTTTCGGCCGGTGCTGAAACGGCAGGAGCGTCGGCGCTTTCTACCGAGGAAGCACCAGAAGGTCGACGTGGCTTTTTCGCTAGTTTTGCCATGAGCGGTATTTCCTTCGGTATCGTTCTTGCCTCCCTCGCTTTCCTTCCCGTGGCCGCAATGGAGGAATCAGCACGGTTGGCATGGGGCTGGAGAATTCCGTTCTGGCTTTCACTGCTAGTGCTCGTCGCTGCTTACCTGGTGCGCCGTTCCTTGGATGAACCCGAGGTTTTCGAGGAGAAGCAGGAAGATGACTCGGCGCTCAAGCTGCCGTTTACCAAAATGATCACCACTCACCCAGCGCAATTTATCCAAGTCGCGCTGATGTCCTTTCAAGTGGTCACGAATACGTTTATGCAGTCCTTCGGACTCGCGTATGCCGTCTCGGTAGGTATTCCAGCTGCAACTATGTTGTGGGTGAGTATTGCTGGAAACATCATTGCTATTGTCAGCCAGCCATTCTTCGCGCGACTCTCCGATATTTTTGGACGCAAGAAGGTCTTCATCGCCGGTGTCCTGGGATCGGGCGTCATGATCTTTGTGTACTTCATGACGATTTCCACAGGGAATCTGGCCATGATTTTTATTTCTAGCATGCTGATTACGGCCGGAACGTACGCCGCATCAAATTCGGTGTACCCGGCTTGGTTCTCCGAACTATTCAACGTGAAGGTTCGTTATTCGGGAATGGCTATTGGGTTGCAGATCGGTATTCTCTGTGCCGGCTTCACTCCCATGCTGGCCACCGCGCTCGTCGGTGGGGTGACTGCAAACTGGGGCCCAGCGGCCTGGATCGTTGCCGCTTCCTCGATTCTTGCTGTCATTGGCGCGCTGTGGGCCCGCGAAACTAGTAAGACGGATCTGCGAGAACTGGGTAATCCGGTTCCTTAGGAGTAGCGCAACAATAGCTCTCGCAAACCACCACGGTCACCACCTTCCAATACATCTGGAAAGTGGTGACCGTGTTTTTTAATTCTCTGGCATTTCACTTTCATCTGATTAATCAGTTGTTGAAGCTCTGTGGCCGTAGATCTTGATGCACTGCATGATGGCTAACTCTATTGTGCCTTTACTTCGCTGATTCCGCACTGACTTGAAGGAAGTTGCCTGAAGTTGTTTTGGAGTTGCGACCTGAAGGTGAGGATCTAACGAGAATTATCAAATAACCTCTTGCGTGATATGTGATCACAAATTACAGTTACTGTGAGTGGCGTTACATTTGATGCGATCAAAGCATTCGCAGAAAACTCGCCGCTCCAGTTGGCACCCGGATCGCTGAAGATCATCGATCCACTGTGTAGTTGCAGCATTTGGCCTGCGATCCCCTCATATTTTCACGCGCCGTCAGCGCGCTATTTGTTGACCCCTGAATTAAGGAGAAAAGAACTCATGAAGGACGTTGTTATCGTCGGAGCAGGCCTAGCTGGGCTATCCGCTGGATGGCGGATGCGTCATTGGGACTCATTGATCCTCGAAGCGGACGACCGAGTTGGCGGGCGAGTTAAATCGGAGCGTAGGGGCGCCTACTGGCTCAATTGGGGCGGACACGTCTTCGCTGGTGAAGATTCCTCGACTGAGTCATTGCTCAACGAGGTCGGAGTGAGTGCTGTCAATATTCCCGGCTCGCTGCAGGGAATGTCGATGAATGGAAAGTTCATCAAAAACGGACATATCGCAACCTACCCACTGCGGTTACCAATGAGCCTGAGCGATAGGATTGCCACCTTCAAAGGCGGACTTAAAGTCGTATCGGGCGTCGCTAAATACACATCTGTGGTGCGTAAACGTGCGGGCGAATCCGGTGCTTCGCGCCAACAACGCATCTACGACTTTGAAAATGAGCGCACCTTCCAAGACTTCATTGGTGACCTTCCCGAAGACGCCGCTTCGCTCTTCAAAACTACTGTCACCCGATCTGCCGGCACTATGGATCAAATTTCGGCCGGAGCTGGAATCGGTTATTTCAGTCTGGTTCTAGGCTTTGGTCAAGGACTGAGCAAGGGAATCGTTGGCGGGCCCTCCACACTGACCGAAAGCATTGCCGCAGCCCTGGACGGACGTATCGAACGCGGTGCGAAAGTCCAGGAAGTGATTCACAAGAGCAATTCAGTGATTGTGCGATACCAGCAAAATGGGCAGATGCACGAAGTGGAGGCACGAACCGTCATTCTGGCCACGACCGCAGATGTATCCCACCGGGTTGGTGTTGATCTGCCAGAAGACTTGAAAGACGCGTTGTCTCAAATCAAATACGGCCCCCACGTCAGTACCGCTTTCCTGACTGACGAAACTTCAGCCAGACACTGGGACGACATCTACGCGATTGCGGCTCCAAAACGTTCATTTGCCATTGCCTTGAATCAAGCCAGCATTGTGCGCGGAAGCGAATCATCGCGTCAACCCGGCGGAAGCATGATGACCTTCTCACCGGCTGACCTCGGAGCAGCTCTGCTTGAGAAACCAGAAGAAGAGGTAATCGAGACCCACCTGCGTGATCTGGATGAAGTACTCGGCGGAAAGTTTGCAGACTCCGTCGTTGAAGCAAAAACCGAACGCTGGAAAGTCGCTTCACCTTACTGCTTCCCAGGACGGGCCAAGCTGCAAAGTACACTCATGCGGGGCACCGATCGCGTCTTCTTGGCAGGCGACTTTATGGGGACCCTATACACCGAATCATCGGTGACCTCCGGATTCTCTGCCGCGCAGAATGCCGCCAGTGTGCTGGCTACACATCGCCAGAGCCCCAAGCTTGAAATTCGCGAAGCCGGATAACTTCAAGCCAACCAAGCTCCAATCAAACTCCAATCATCTCGACAGACCGCGACAAGCCTCCTCGCTGATTGCGGCGTTCAACAACTTAGTTTTCACGATTCACGACAAGGAAAGAGAGAGGCCAAATGGAAAATTTTGACTTCGCAGAGCTCTTGTCACGGGTTTCCGATGCACTATGGGGACCAATGGCGTACGTAGTTTTGGGCTTAGGTATTGCATACTCAGTGGCAACCAAAGGGGTCCAATTCACCCGCATCCCGGACATGCTTCGGCAACTAAAGGAGAACGACGGCAGTCAGGGTGGCCTGTCATCCTTTCAAGCACTGGTTCTAGCACTGGCATCTAGAGTCGGTGTCGGTAGTATCGCCGGCGTAGCCACCGCAATTTTCGCTGGTGGTCCCGGTGCGCTGCTGTGGATGGCGGCAACCGGCCTAGTGGGTTGCACCGTCGGTTATGCCGAAGCCGCATTGTCCCAAGCGTTCAAACGTCGGGTGATGGACGAAGATCGACAGAAAGCCAATGAAGACATCGGCGGCATGCCCTACTACATCAAGTACGGTCTCAAGCTGCCCAAGATTGGTGCGCTGGTTGCCGTGTTAGGCGTCATTGGGTACGGCGTCGTCTTCCCCGGCTTCCAGGTCAATACGATCGCCGCGAGTGCAAAGCTGGCTTTTAATGTTCCCTCGTGGATTCCTGCGATTCTCGTGACCCTTTTGATTGCTGGAGTGATCTTCGGTGGAACGACTCGACTGGTGAAGGTGACACAGTTCCTCGTACCGGTACTGGCCGTAGGCTATTTGATCCTCGCCTTAGTTGTCATTGCCCTGAACATCACTAAGGTTCCCGATGCATTCATGCTTATCATCCAGTCTGCTTTAGGAGTTCATCCGATGTTGGGTGGTGTGGCAGGTGCAGCTGTCGCTTGGGGCGTACGCCGTGCGGTCTTCGCCTCGTCTAACGGACTCGGGGAAGCTACATTCGCCGCAGCCGCCGCTCGAACCTCGCACCCTGCAAAGCAAGGATTGGTGCAAACATTCAGCATCTATATCGACGTTCTGCTCATCTGCATGGCCACAGGTCTGATGATGGTTGTCTCCGGAAAGTTCAACGTATCTGACGGTGCTGATGGCTTCCTTGTCAATAACGTGCCGGACGTTGCTGCCGGAGCAAACTGGGTGCAAGAAGCGATCGATACCGTAGCACCAGGCTGGGGTGCGGGATTTGTTGCTGTGGCCGTTCTGCTCTTTGGCTTCGCTTGCCTCTTGGCGTACTTCTACGTTGCCAATTCCAACCTGTTGTTCCTCCTGAATGGGAAGTCCGGCAACGGCTGGAAGTTAGCGTTGAAGCTAGGCACCATGGCTATTGTTTTCATCGGCTCAATCGCTGATGCCAAACTCATCTGGGCTGCCGGAGATATCGGTTTGGGGCTGATCGCGTGGGTCAACCTGATCTGCTTGGCATTCCTCTTCCCGACGGTGCGCAAGATCCATGCCGACTACGAACGGCAGCGAAAGCTTGGCCTGAATCCGGTATTTGACCCTAGAAAGCTTGGAATCGATGGTGCCGACTTCTGGATCGATACCGATAACAAGGAATCTGTCCGCAAGTAATGATCCGAACGACGTGTTGCATTAAAGGACTCAAAAATTGAATTCGTGATCACATCCATCGATAGAATGTCGACATGACGTTGAACAAGCTCGAACCAGGTGCTCTGGTCGCAGATCAGGTTTTCGATGCGATCCATCAGGGGATCACCAATGGTGATCTTGTTGCCGGACAACGACTACGAATTCGAGACTTGGCTGACCAGCTTGGCACCAGCGTCATGCCGGTACGCGATGCGATCCGTCGTCTGGAGGAAAGCGGTCTGGTTGAGACTATTCCCTATCGTGGGGCAGTAGTTCGTACCTTTACCGCTCGCGAATTGCTCAACGTCTATGCGGTTCGTCGAGTTTTGGAAGTAGAAGCAGCAAAACTCGGTGTCGTAAACCTTGGCAAGCCTGAGCAGGCAGTTCTAAAGGATCAGTATGATTCGATGAAAGCTGCTTTGGCAGATGGTGATCTGGCTGCATGCCTAGCTTTTGACGAAAAATTCTTGAGCACCATCTATTTGGCATCAGGGAACTCGGTTTTGTACGAGTCCATTGAACGTTTGTGGATTCAGTGTCGGGCTTACAAGCTGATCGGCGCACGACGTGCCGTGGCTGAAGGCAAATCTCGTCTACTTTGGGAATTTCAGTCCAAACTTCTCAAGGCGGTGAAGGCGCAGGACGTCAATTTGATGGCTGAGCTCACTGATCGATCTATTCTTGCGGCTATGGAGCGGATTCGCCAGGCGCTTCCCTCGGCCACGCAGTAATAGGAATTTTCTGACACCACACGAGCCACCATGGCTTGAATTTAGGAGATATTTTTAACCTCTTGTGTGATTTGTGATCACATATTACTCTTGAATGAGATCCACGTTACAACGAAACATCTTTAGCTGACGCATGTTCCGTTCACCCGTCATAGCCAATGGCAACATGACGAAATCAATCTATTCAACCGCCGATCGCTCTGAAAAATCTGAAACGTATCTGGCGCAAATTCATTCAAAACTGAAGGAGTATCCAACATGTCTGTAAATCTTCATGGAATCCTCACCGCGCTCATCGCACCATTTGCACATGATGGAAGCCTTGACGAAACCGCTCTAAAAAACCTCGTAGAACGAAGCATCGCCGGAGGCGTGAATGGCCTGGTGACCTGCGGATCTACTGGAGAGTTCAGTGCAATGACACACGAAGAACGCAAACGAGTTGTTGAAGTAGTTGTGGAAGCCGCCGCGGGCCGAGTCCCCGTTGTCGCTCAGACCGGTGCCACCACAGCGCGTGAAGCACTTGAGCTAACTCGGCATGCAGAACAAGTAGGTGCCGATGTCGTCATGATCGTGACCCCGTACTACGAGCCAATCTCGATTGAAGAAACCGTTGACTATCTCAAAACCGTCAGCGCTTCAGTATCGGTACCGGTCATGCTTTACAACATTCCACCAGCCACCGGCATCAACCTTGACCCTGCCTTGGTGGAACGACTCGTTACTGAAATTCCAAACGTCCGATACATCAAGGACTCCAGTGGAAATATGGAACAGGCACTGCAGCTGATTCATCACTTGGGTGACAAGATCGAGACCTACATTGGCTGGGACGTCTTGACCCTTGCAGGGCTGCTTGAGGGTGCAGCTGGAATTGTCGCTGGCGCTGCCAATGTAGTGTCGCGCGAACTTGCTGATGTTTATGCCGCGGTGCAAGACAACGACCTGGTCAAGGCCCGTGTCTTGTGGAACAAGGTCTATCCAGTCATCGACGGCCTGCTCACTGAACCATTCATCCCAGCCATCAAGGCTGCGCTGAAGATTCAGGGAGAAGACTTCGGTCAACCACGCCTACCAATCCATCCTGCCAGCGAAGAAACGACCGAACGTATTAAGGGCTTGCTAGGACAGCTGGCCGAAGCTGCAACATCGGCGAAGAACTAAGGACCGGGCATGGAAACCACAAGTACGGTGAATGTTCGCCGTAACGAGCACGAACGTCCAACTCCAGCACTGCCTCCAGCAGCACTCTTTATCAACGGCGAGTTCACCGCCGGAGAAAGTACCGAGACTTTCACGGTCATCAACCCAAGCACCGAAGAGAACATTCTTGATGTTCCTCGAGCGAGTACCCAAGACGTTGACCGCGCCGTTGCAGTAGCTCACGAAGCCTTCGGCACGTGGGGACGTACCCTTCCGGCTGAGCGTGCAACGGTACTGCTCAATATTGCACAGCGCATGGAGGATGAACGGGAGCTATTAGTTGAGCTGGAATCGCTGAATACCGGCAAGCCTCAAGCAGTAGCCGAGGATGACGTTGACTCCGCCATCGACTCCTTCCGCTTTATGGCTGGGGCATTGCGTGCGGGCACCACATTGGCGGCCGGAGAATACGCAAAAGACCACACCTCCGTGATCATCCGCGAACCATTGGGAGTCATCGGAGCGGTGACCCCATGGAACTACCCGCTGCTCATGGGCGTCTGGAAGATTGCGCCAATTCTCGCAGCAGGCAATACCTTGGTGATCAAACCCTCGGAAACTACGCCACTGACCACGCTTAAGTTCGCAGAACTGACAGCCGACCTCCTACCGGCCGGTGTCTTTAACGTTCTGACCGGACGTGGAGCGGTCATCGGAGACCGCCTTGCCTCGCATCCGCAAGTTGCGATGATCGCCTTGACGGGTTCGGTGGGTAGTGGTCAATCGGTTGCTGCTTCCGCAGCGGATTCGGTGAAACGGGTCCATCTGGAATTGGGTGGTAAAGCACCCGCTGTGGTCTTTGAAGATGCTGATATTGAGGCGACGGTAGCAGGGCTACGCAACGGTGGATTCTGGAACGCTGGTCAGGAATGTGGAGCGGCTTGTCGTGTACTGGTGCATGAGTCCATCGCCGAAGAATTCACTTCAAAACTAGCTGAGGCGGTATCGAGTTTGGTAGTGGGTGAGCCAGGGGCAGGAGAAGACGTAGAAATCGGTCCGATGATTTCCCAAGCTCATTACTCCCGTGTATTGGATCATCTTAAACTTGCTGAGCAAGAAGGCAATGAATTTGTCACCGGGGGACAAGCGATACCTACCAAGGGGTACTTCATCGAGCCCACGGTCATCAAGGCATCGCAGGGAGCATCATGCACCCAGCAGGAGATTTTTGGCCCAGTCATTTCGGTAGAGACCTTTAGTGGCGAGGAAGAAGCCATCACGCGTGCCAATGAAGTTCCCTTCGGCCTCGCCGCTTCGGTGTGGACCAAGGATGCCCAGCGTAGCCACTATGTGGCTTCGCGCTTGGACGCCGGAACCGTATGGGTCAACGCCCATCTGGTTTTGGCTACCGAAATGCCATGGGGCGGTTTTAAAGGATCGGGCTACGGACGTGACCTTTCCGCCTACGCCTTGGATGACTACTCGAGAACCAAACACGTCATGCACAATATGTCCCGATAGAATATGTCCCGATAAACAGGGTAAGAACACCCGTGGCCGCTACCTTCCAAATCATTTGGAAGGTAGCGGCCACGGTTTTTTGTGCCTAGGGCTACTTACTTACGCAGCTCGAAGCGGTCTGCATCCATGAGCTTGGCCCAAGCTGCAGCGAAGTCCTTGACGAACTTCTCCTTGGCATCGTCCGAAGCGTAAACCTCGGCCAGTGCACGCAGCTCGGAGTTGGAGCCGAAGACCAGGTCTACGCGGCTACCGACCCAGCGGCCGTCAGTGGTTGCGTAGGTCTTCTCTTCTGCGTCTGGGGTCCATTCAAGGCCCAGTTCCAGCAGGTTAGCGAAGAAGTCGTTGGTCAGTGCACCAGGGGTCTCGGTGAACACGCCGGTGTTCGAGCCGTCCCAGTTGTTGCCCAGTACGCGCAGGCCGCCGAGCAGTACGGTGGTCTCTGGAGCGGTCAGGCCCAACAGGTTGGCGCGGTCCAGCAGCAGGTACTCGGAAGGCAGGTTCAAGAAGCCCGAGTCGTAGTTGCGGAAACCGTCAGCTACTGGCTCCAGCCATGCGAACTGCTCAACGTCGGTCTGCTCCTGGGTTGCGTCAACGCGACCCGGGGTGAAAGGAACCTCGATCTGCTGGCCGCCAGCTGCAGCGCCCAGCTCAACACCTACGTTGCCGGCAAGAACCACAACGTCAGCGAAGGAAGTCTTAATGGCGGAAGTAGCGTTGAAGGCATCAACGATTTCTTCCAGCTTCGCGATCACTGGCTTGAGCTGCTCTGGCTGGTTCACGGTCCAGGAAACCTGTGGTTCCAGGCGGATACGACCGCCGTTGGCGCCGCCGCGCTTGTCCGAAGAACGGAAGCTAGCTGCTGCCTTCCATGCGGTGGAGACCAGCTGCTGAACGCTCAGACCGGATTCCTTGATCAGTTCCTTGAGTGCCGAGATCTCTGCAGAGCCCAGAGTGGTTTCTGGTGCAGCTGGCAGTGGATCCTGCCATGGCAGGTCTTCAGCTGGAACCTCTGGGCCGAAGTAACGGGACTTTGGACCCATGTCGCGGTGGGTCAACTTGAACCATGCGCGAGCGAAGGCATCAGCGAACTTGTCCTGGTTGTCCTTGAACTCGCGGGAGATCTTTTCGTAAACAGGATCAACGCGCAGTGCCAAATCGCTGGTGAGCATACGTGGTTCGCGGCGCACCGACGGGTTGTGTGCCATTGGAACCAAGTCGGCTCCACCGTTGTCCTTTGGACGCCACTGCTGTGCACCAGCTGCCGAGTGGAACAGCTCCCACTCGTAAGCGAAGAGGATGTGGAAGAACTCGTTGTCCCAACGGGTTGGGTGGTAGGTCCAGGTAACTTCCAGACCGGAACCGATGGTGTCATCGCCGTGCCCGGTGCCGAAGTCAGACTTCCAGCCCAGACCCTGCATTTCTAGTGGAGCGGACTCTGGGTCGCCACTCTTGTGCGATTCGGCACTGGCACCGTGGGTCTTGCCGAAGGTGTGGCCACCGGCAATGAGGGCGACGGTCTCTTCGTCGTCCATGCCCATGCGACGGAAGGTTTCGCGGATATCTACTGCCGAGGCCAGTGGGTCAGCAACGCCGTCTGGACCTTCTGGGTTGACGTAGATCAGGCCCATCTGGACTGCTGCCAGCGGAGCTTCGAGGTTGCGGGCGCCGGTGTAGCGTTCGCTTTCCAGCCATACCTTTTCTGGGCCCCAGTACACGTCGTCGTCGGCTTCCCAAACGTCCTTACGACCGCCAGCGAAACCGAAGGTCTTGAAGCCCATGTCTTCAAGAGCCACGTTGCCAGCCAAGATCATAAGGTCAGCCCAGGAGATGGACTGGCCGTACTTCTTCTTTACTGGCCATAGCAAACGGCGAGCCTTATCAAGGTTCACGTTATCTGGCCATGAGTTCAACGGAGCGAAGCGCTGCTGTCCAGCACCGCCACCGCCACGGCCGTCGTGTGAACGGTAGGTACCGGCGGAGTGCCATGCCATACGAATAAGGAAAGGACCGTAGTGACCGAAGTCAGCTGGCCACCAGTCGTAGGACTTCGTCATTAGCTCGGCAAGGTCAGCCTTGACTGCTGCCAAATCCAGGGCTTCGAAAGCCTCGATGTAATCGAAGTCAGCATCCAGAGGATTGGTAGCCTCCTGATTCTTCGCTAGGATCTTCAGATTTAGCTTATTTGGCCACCACTCGGTGTTGGCGTTGCCCTGGGTTGGATGAACGCGACCGGTGTTACCTACGACCGGGCACTGACCTGCTGTAGTCTCAGACATGTGCTCTTTACCTTCCGGATTTCTTGGGGTTTAGGGTTCGATGCTCGTCGCTTGGGCAGTTCCCGCGCGACAACCGAGTCTTAGGGCCGAGCGGTCAGCCATCGAGGTCTTTTGCCTGACATTCGGGGCAGATGCCCCAGTAGATCACTTCAGCTTCATCAATCTTGAAACCGTGGTCATCTGACGCATGCAGACAAGGAGACTCGCCGACAGAACAGTCAACATCCGCTAAGTTCCCGCATTGCCGGCACACCACATGGTGGTGATTGTCCCCGATACGACTTTCATAGCGTGCGATATGGCCCTGTGGCTGGATCTGACGGATGACTCCCAAACTCGTGAAAAGTTTGAGGGAGTCATAGACCGCTTGGTGTGACACCTTGGGATGTTCGCGATGGACCGCCGAAATGATCGTTTCGGTATCTGCGTGAGGGTGCTGGGCAACAGCGGCGAGCACTGCAACGCGTGGTTGCGTGACTCGCATTGAAGCTGCCTTGAGCACCTGCTCAATCCCGTCCGTGGATGTCATACCCCCAGCATGCCTGCTTATTTTGAATGAGTCAAGATAAGATGGGAATCATTTCGGGTACATCGCAAAAAGTCTCGATAAATAACCCAAGGTCTTCGCTGACGGGGAAATATTCCGATATTGATATACTTTGAATTACCTTTGCAGGCAGGTTTCAGTCATTACTGCAGAGCAACGGCAAACGTTGATCTTGTGGATTTTCGTGGCGAACCCATCGCACGAATAACTGATAGAAAACCGTTGAATTCTTGGCACGGTGGGCATCGACTTTAGGCAACGCGAGAAAGTTCACACAGCTGTGAATGGCCTATGGAAACTATGCGCTTCATCGGGGTCGGGTGGCGAAAACCGCGAAAATCGGGAGCTCTAGTTTGACCAATGATGATGGGTCGACCATCCTTAATAAGGACTATTTAGGATTTATTGTGACAATCTGAGAAGAAATAGCGTCGGGTCACTGGTGAAATTACCGGTGATAATACGCGGGGTCAGCTGTTTCATTCAGCGCCCGCTGACGCTAGATTTGGATTCAGTGAATCGAAACCGATAAGCAATTCGCAATCAAGCACACTGCAGAGCAATCGTTCACTAACTGAACCGTTGCTCGTTGGGCTCCGAAGGAATTTCACCTTTGAAGCCTCGCCGGTGAAGGAAGAAAGCAATGAAGCAGACGGAGCAATCATTTGAAGACCTTGTCGGCGAGCTGCATTCAGCTCGACAACGACGCCCTAAGAAATATTCGGTTTCAGGAACTGACTATTGGGTATTTGGTATCGCTGGCGCCTTAGCGCTGGCTTTTATTGTTTGGGGTTTCGTTACCCCAGCAGGCTTAGGTAAAGCCGCAGATGTAGCCCTGGACTGGGTCATCACCAACACCGGTTGGCTGTTTATTATTGCAGCCTCGGTATTCGCAATCTTTGTCATCGTGGTAGCAGTGAAGAACTTTGGCCGTATCCCGCTGGGTAAAGATGACGAAAAACCACAATTTACTACCGTCTCGTGGATCTCCATGATGTTTGCGACCGGTATGGGCATCGGCCTGGTGTTCTACGGCGTAGGAGAACCACTGTTCTTCTACATGTCACCTCCACCAGGGACCGTCGAAGGTTCTAGTGCCGCGGCCATGAGCACCGCCATGGGTACGACGCTCTTCCACTGGACCTTATTCCCATGGGCGATGTACGCCATCGTCGGCTTGGGTATGGCCTACGGCAGTTTCCGTCTTGGACGCCCACAGCTCTTCTCTGCCATGTTCTCCTCAATCTTTGGAGAGCGCGTAGTACACGGCTGGGGCGGTCGCACGATCAACATCTTGGCAATCATCGCGACCCTTTTCGGGTCAGCATGTTCGCTGGGCCTTGGGGCGCTGCAGATTGGTGGCGGTATCCAGTCCGCCGGCATTCTTGAGAAGGTCGGCTCCGGCGTATTGGTAGTCATCATCGCGATTCTGACTGCATTGTTTGTAGCCTCGGCCGTCTCCGGCATTGAGCGCGGCATTCAGTGGCTGTCGAACATCAACATGGTGTTGGCAGTAATCCTGGCGCTCATCGTCTTTATTGGCGGACCGACGCTATTCATCCTCAACGTCATCCCGAACGCTGTGGGTTCATTCATTGGTGACCTGCCTCAGATGGCTTCGCGCACCGCGGCCTCCGGCGATGAAACCATGTCCAGCTGGCTGTCCTCATGGACCGTCTTCTACTGGGCTTGGTGGATCTCATGGAGCCCATTCGTTGGCCTGTTCATCGCACGTATCTCGCGTGGACGCACCATTCGCCAGTTTGTTACCGGCGTACTGTTGGTGCCATCGGCCGTAACCTTGCTGTGGTTCTCGATCTTCGGTGGCGGAGCCATCGGCTTGCAGGAACGTGCTGAGCGTGCCGGGAACACTGGAGATGCTTTGGCCAAGATGGTCGACGGGGCTCCAGACATTAACTTTGACCTGATCCTCTTCGACCTGCTCGATAAGCTCCCACTGAACGGCTGGATAGCGACTGTCCTGATGGTGGTCACCGTTCTGTTGATTGCCATCTTCTTCGTCACGGGAGCCGACTCGGCTTCGATCGTGATGGGCGCGCTCAGTGAGCGTGGCGCCGAAGACCCGACCAAGAAGTCAGTGATCTTCTGGGGCGTCGCCACTGGTGCCGTTGCTGCCGTTATGCTGCTTGCCGGTGGAGATCATCCAGACGAAGCGCTCAACGGTTTGAAGAACATTACGATTGTTTCGGCCTTGCCATTCGTGATCGTCATGTTGTTGCTGTGCGTCGCGCTGTGGAAGGACCTGAGCCGGGATCCATTGATCTTGCGTGGAAAGGTTGCCCGCACCGTACTGGAGCAATCGGTGACCCAGGGCGTGGACCGGCACGAAGGTAGCCAGTTCAGCCTGATGACCACCGAGATTCCAATTGTTGCTCCGGCTGAGACTTCAGCTGAGGATGCTACTAAGTCAGCGCAGGTGTTTGTCACCGAAACTGATGGGAAAGACTCTAAGGACTCCACCGAGTCCAAAGATTCCTAGCAAAAAATAGTGGAAGCCACGTCCCGCGGGACGTGGCTTCCACTATTTAAGCTGCCATTCTCTTGGCTAAGAGCTAGTTACGTGCTCGGCAGATCGCATTGATCTCTGGAATGCACGGTTCATTTTGCAAGCTCGTGGTATCGCCGAGTGTGGTTCCCTCAAATAGTTGAGTGAGCAGTCGACGCATGATCTTGCCCGAACGTGTTTTAGGAACGTCCGGAACCAGAACCACATCGCGTGGCTTGGCGATGGGGCCAATTTGATTAGTCACGGTAGAACGCAATTCGGCAATGAACTGTGCCTGACGGGCAGCCAGTTGCTCATCTGGGTTTTCAGCAATCAGTGACTTGTCCAAAGGCACCACAAACGCGGTAGCGGCGTGGCCAGTCTTGGCATCTGGGGTGGGGCATACGCCAGCCTCGACGACACCCGCATTAGTGACCAGGGCAGATTCAATTTCAATGGTGGACAGCCGGTGGCCAGAAATGTTGATCACGTCATCGGTGCGACCCAAAATGAAAATGTCGCCATCATCATCAAAGCGTGCTCCATCACCAGCAAGGAACCATCCCTGCCCGACGTACTGTTCCCAATAACTGGTGTAGTAGCGTTCTGGATTACCCCAAACGGTTCGTGCCATCGAAGGTCCCGTCTGGGTGATGACAATATTTCCCTGAGTGTTGGGTGCAACGCGCTGGCCTTGAGCATCAACGATGTCCACTGACACTCCAGGCAGGGCGCGTGCGGCGCAACCAGGTTTGAAGTGCTCGTCGGTGGGCAACGGTGAAAGGATTGTGGCTCCCGACTCGGACTGCCACCAGGTATCAACCATGGGAAGACCTTCGGTGGTATCGCGACCTAACTGCTCACGGAACCACTTCCAAGCCTCTGGATTCACTGCTTCGCCCACGGTGCCACCGATGTTGATAGAGGACAGATCGTAGGAATCTGGAATGCCCTGCGGGAACCAGCCCATCAAGGAACGCACTAGTGTTGGCGCGGTGTAGTAGCTGGTGACCTTGTAACGTTCGATGACTTCGAAGTGGCGGCCAGGGTGCGGGGCATTTGGCACGCCCTCGTAGATGACCTGAGTAACGCCGTTCGACAGCGGGCCGTAGATCTCATAGGTGTGGGCGGTGACCCAGGCTAGGTCTGCGGTGCACCAGTGAACGTCTTGGTCTCGCTTTGAAACATCGGGGTTGGCGAACAGCATATTGTAACTTGCCGCCGCCTGAGTCAGGTAACCGCCGGTGGTGTGGACCAATCCCTTAGGCTGCCCGGTCGTTCCCGAGGTGTACATGATGAACAACGGCGTCTCTGAGTCGAAGAACTGTGCAACATGCTCGGTGGGCTGGGTGTCGACCACATCGTGCCACCAAACATCTCGGCCCTCGGTCCATGGGATCTCATCGCCCGTGCGCCGAATAACCAGGACCTTTTCAATTTCATTCTCACCCGAGACTGCCTGATCGGCATTGTCCTTGACCGGCACGGAAGTACCACGACGGAACTGACCGTCCGTGGTTACTAAGACCTTGGCCTTGGTATCTTCCACACGGAACTTCAGCGCTTCAGCGGAGAAGCCTCCGAAGACCAGCGAGTGGATCGCGCCAATGCGGGCACAGGCCAAGGTGATGACGACGGTTTCGATGAGTACCGGAAGGTAAATGACTACGCGGTCGCCCTTGACCACACCCAAAGATTCCAAGGCATTGGCAGCCTGGCTGACGCGTTCTTGCAAGTTCTTGTAGGTGACGGCTACACGGTCGCCTGGTTCGCCCTCGAAGTACAGTGCAACCTTGTCACCGCGACCGGCAGCAACATGGCGGTCGGCACAGTTCACTGCGGCATTCAGTTTGCCACCGAGGTACCAAGAAATCTGCGGGCCACGCTTGGCTACCGGGTCAGCGGGGAGAATTTGGCTGGTGGTGTGCCATTCGGTGTCCCAATCTAGAAGGTGCGCCGCTTCATCCCAGAATGCTTGGCGTGCTTCCTCTGACACCAGTGTGGCGGTCGATGCTGATTCGATGGTCATGAAAGATAATTCCTTGGAGTGTTAAGGGGTGACAAGTTGAGAAGCTGGGGGAGAGGCGAAATCAGGTTCCCCGCTCGATAGCCAGCGCAATGGAGGCGTTGGCCGGGTCTTGTCCCTGAGGCTGTGCATAGTTCAGTGCCATGATCATCTCCATCGGTACTGGCGGTAGCACCGGCCTATGGAACATGTGATTCATAGGTGGTTGCTGCGACGTCTAGGAGCCAGATCTCTCGGTCGCTCGGGATGGTTACCCGTCCATTACATGATTTCGAACGAATTGAATGCAAATCTTGCGTAACATGAAAAATGTTCGATAACTACGTCACAGGCACGAGATATTTCGTTATTTATTTCATTGAATGCCGGTTTGATCGATGATTGATGACTTTGAGTAATTCATCTTCGGTGGAATGCGAAGTTGCCTGTGCAAACCGCCTGTCAAACCGGTGCATCGTCACGACGAAATGTGACTTCGTGGCTTGGAAGCACCGCTTTGTTACGGCTACAAATGAATGAGAACCCATCCAGAGCGGCCGAGAGATCTGGCTCGATAACGCCGCAGCAACCACCCGACTTGCGGGACGGTGCTACCGCCAGGACCGATGGAAAGAATTGAGGATTTCTAATGTCATTTGGCGAGTCGCCGAACACCGCTAGCTTGGACTTCAACCAGCTCAGTGATCCTTCGCAGGCTAGCGCCATGGGGCTAGACGACTTCCAAGAGCAGCTGCCTACCCGGCAATTACTCAAGGTTACTCCTGGTCCCAGCGCAGACGAACAATATGACCGATTGGCTGAAGTCTTTCGTCCGGTTTTCGCACAGATTGCAGGCACCGCCAAGGAACGCGACCGGAACCGCGTGCTGCCTTTTGAGCAGGTAGGCCTGCTCAATCGAGAACGCTTTGGTGCGTTGCGTATCCCAGTCGCCGAGGGTGGGTACGGCGCACGACTCGTTGACGTCTTCCGTCTACTCATCGAACTTTCCGAAGCTGATTCGCACGTCGGCCAGTTGTGGCGCGCGCATATCGGGTTTGTTGAAAATGTGCTGGTTCTTGAAGATCAGGAACTACGTAGCAAGTGGATTTCTCGCATTGCCGCGGGACAAATTGTCGGCAATGCTTACACCGAGCGTGGCGGCAATGCGCTTGGTACCTTGAACACCAAGGCTAGTCAGGTTGACGGCCGTTGGCTGGTCACTGGTGAAAAGTACTACTGCACCGGCACTATCTTTGCCGACTGGACCACTGTGGCTGTGGCTCACCCGGAACTTGCCGGACGTCAGATTGCGGTGGTCTCCACCCAGCACAGTGGCGTAAAAATCTTGGATGACTGGGATGGTTTCGGCCAGGGTCTCACCGGTACAGGAACCACCGAATTTCATCAGGTGCCGGTAGACACCTTCATGCCACAGCAGAACAACGACCCTGAGGCAGCGATTTTCCAGCTGGTGCTCATGGCCGTGCAAGCTGGCATTGCCCGTGCAGCCCTGAATGACCTGCGTATTTCGGTGCAGAATCGTACGCGGATCTTCACCACCGGCACAGGAGTGCCGGTACATCGTGAGCCACAGGTACTGCAGTTAGTCGGTGAAGTCTCCGCAGAATCCTTTGCCGCTGACTCGGTGGTGATCGGTGCAGTCCTTGAAGTTGAAGCCGCCCTCATCGACCCAGGGCTAAATGATGAGGAACGCTACGCGGTCTGTGAACTAGCAGCTAACCGGGCACAAACTATTGTCCAGCCCCTGGTCATCGGTGCCACGAGCAAACTCTTTGACGGGCTTGGAGCATCGTCCACCAGCGTGATCTGTAACTTGGATCGACACTGGCGTAACGCCCGCACCATCGCCACCCACAACCCGGCCATTTATAAGGCACGCATCGTGGGTGACTACGAGATCAATGCAGTGCAACCGCAACGCCTCTCGGTCACCGGAGAAGACAGCAACCATCGGGCCTAAGGCGCATCCGCGCCTCCGCAATACACTTCACTACTACCCAACTATGGCAAGAGGAAACTAATGAGCCAGCAGCGCGAAATTCTCTTCAACGCATTCGATATGAACTGTGTCGTGCACCAGTCGCCGGGCCTCTGGCGTCACCCAGAGGACAAGGCCTCGACCTACAACACCATTGGTTACTGGACTCACCTGGCCAAGGTACTAGAAAAGGGCAAGTTCGACGGCCTGTTCATTGCCGATGTCCTGGGTACCTACGATGTTTTTAACGGGACCAACGAATCCCCACTGCGCTCAGGTGCACAGGCTCCGGTTAATGACCCGATGATGCTGGTCTCCGCCATGGCCGCCGTCACCGAGAACCTCGGCTTCGGCGTCACCGCCGGCACCGCCTACGAGCACCCTTACGCTTTCGCCCGCCGACTGGCCACCCTGGATCACCTGACCAACGGCCGCGTGGGCTGGAATGTCGTGACCGGCTACCTGCCATCGGCCGCCCGCAATATGGGCCAGGAAGACCAGATGGAGCACGACGAGCGCTACAACCACGCCGATGAATACCTCGAAGTGGTCTACAAGCTGCTCGAGGGCTCGTGGGAAGACGACGCCGTGCAGAACAACAAGGAAACCGGGATCTACACCGATCCGGCCAAGGTGCACAACATCGAGCACGAAGGCAAGTACTTCAAGGTGCCGGGCATTGCCATCACCGAGCCTTCCACCCAGCGCACCCCGGTGATCTACCAGGCCGGCGCCTCCTCACGCGGCATCAAGTTCGCATCGGAAAACGCCGAGGCGGTCTTCGTGACCAGCCCGACCCGTGAAATCCTCAAGGCCACCGTCACCAAGATCCGCGATGCCGCCGAGGCCGCGGGCCGCGACCGCTACGACGTGAAGATCTTCGCGATGCAGACCATCATCACCGATGAGACTTCCGAGAAGGCCCGGGCCAAGTACGAGGACTACAAGTCCTACGCCGACGTTGAAGGCGCCCAGGTGCTAATCTCCGGTTGGATGGGCGTGGACCTGTCTGAACTGGATCCGGATGAACCACTGGGTTCCAACGTGAAGTCCAACGCTATTCAGTCCTCGGTCGAGACCTTCCAGAAGGCCAGCGGCGATGACGGCAACCCATGGACCATCCGCCAGTTGGCCGAGTGGGTGGGCGTGGGCGGCTTCGGCCCGATCACCGTCGGCTCCGGCGCCGAGGTGGCCGAGAAGCTCATCGACTGGGTGGACTACACCGACGTGGACGGCTTCAACCTGGCCTACGCTGTCACCCCGGCGACCTTCGAAGACGTCGTCGAGTACGTTGTTCCCGAGCTGCAGGCCCGCGGCGCGTACAAGACCGAGTACGCTGAAGGCTCGCTGCGCAACAAGCTCTTCGGAGCCGGCGACCGCGTGAAGGACACCCACCGTGCCGCCAAGTACAAGATTGCTAACCGCGTAGCTGCCCAGGGCTAATGCCTTGAAAAGCTGAATGCGCTGCCCTTTGGTAGTGTGCAAAGGCCCCCAGTTCAGAAATTCTGAACTGGGGGCATTTTTGTGCTCTTGGTGGTACCGCAGCGCGAAGGCTTCCTGAAACTCAATCGAGATATCGAGGCTCGTACAGCAAGAATTTCTGATGTTGTTGAGAACCCGCACGAATTCGTTTTGAAGGAAGCGGACTTGTTGGCGATGCCTCGAATGTTGGGTGACGCTGATGTCGCTGTTGGCTACGTTTCGCAGTTCGATGCCTGAAAGGTTAGCCGAGATAAGGGAATCTTGTTGCCAGAGCCACCCAAAACCTTCGCTTCACGGCTGATCATGGCCTCTGACTTTACAGAAACTGCCGACGCTCAGAAATTGATTGAAGTGTTCTCTGATCCTCGCCTGCAGGAATATTTGGAGACGACAGTTAACCCATTGGTCCAAGGCGTTCTCACCAAGGTTTCTGACAGCTAGATTCATGCTCCCGCGTGGAGAAAAGCTAGAGGCAACCAGCAAGAAATTCTTTTCATGCTGGTTGCCTCATAAGCTGTTAAGGTTTTTCGTGCCTTAGTGTGCGAGGGCATCCTTGATGGCCTTGCCAAGCGAGGTTGGCGCGCGGCCGATGAGCTTTTCCAAATCCCCGGAGTTCACTTCCAGTGCACCTTCACGAATACGCAGATCAGTATCTACCAAGATGTCAGCAAAAATGGCTGGAACACCCGAATCAGTGTAGATCTCCACTAGCTTTTCAGGATCCATTTCCTGATAAGCGACATCTTGACGTGCCGCAGCACCGACGGCCGCTGCTAGTTGGCTCAGGGTGAAAGGCTTGTCACCACCCAACTCGTAAATCTTTCCTGCTTCATTTGATTCCGAGAGCAACACTGCAGCAGCCGCTTCGGCATAGTCCGCACGGGTCGCCGCACTGATTTTGCCATCGCCTGCAGCGCCGAGAACAACACCGCTGTTCAAGTAACCCAGTAGCTGATCAGTGTAGTTTTCCGTGTACCAGCCGTTGCGTAGCAGGACGTAGTCGATTCCTGAACCTGCCAGCAGATGCTCGGTGGCGATATGTTCCTGCGCCAGTTTCATGTTGCCGGTCAGGGCATTGGCGATGGAGGTATAGGCGATGAGCTTTACGTTGACCCGTTGGGCAGCGGTGATGACATTTTCATGCTGCGTGGTCCGCTGACCTACTTCGCTGCCGGAAATCAACAGCAACTTATCGACGCCTTCCAACGCGCTCACCAAGCTGGCTTCCGCGTTGTAGTCAGCCACGCGCGTCTGAAGACCCTTGCCGGCCAGCGGCTCTAACTTCTCTGGGGAACGACCAATGGCGATGAGCTGTTCTGGATCGGCGCCGCGCTTCAGCAATGCGTCGATAACTAACTGACCTAGCTGTCCGGTGGCTCCGGCAATTGCAATATTCATCTTTGTCCTCTCGTTAAAGCTTCAAACCATTACAACCGACGCAGTCACTGCAGAATTCCCGAACTATATTTCGTCGCGGTATTAAACTCATAGCCCAGTGGCATTTCAAGCCTTCGCGTCTTAAAGCGTAAGAGCTGAGAAATGTGTCGGATCTTTACGTGGAATACTGCCCCAATCTCATGCTTGGCCCGCTGATTTATGTCTTGATGACGCTGATTAACGTAACTTTTGTCGGGCCGTGGCCTTGGAAGACAAACTTGAATTGTTCGGGCAGTACAACCGAACACCACACCATCCAGAGCGACTGAGAGATCTGGCTCAACGACGTCGCAGCAACCACCCGACAGGGAGCGGTGCTACAGCCAGGACCGATGGAGTACCTTCACTTCGCCTACAAAAATCTGTCAAAACGGATATTTCTTAGCGAAGTGCGCTCCGCATAACCAAGCACCAAAGGAGCGATAATGATTCGTCTTGAGAACCTAACGACAACCTTCGGCAAAGGCCAAGACCAGTTCACTGCTGTCAAAGATGTCTCTCTAGATATTAAGACTGGAAGCATTCACGGCATTATCGGCTTTTCTGGGGCCGGCAAATCTACGTTGCTTCGCAACATCAACTTGTTGCAGCGCCCCACCTCGGGGCAGGTCTTTGTTGATGGCGTTGAACTTACCGGTCTGAGCGAAAGCGAGCTACGCAAGCAACGCCATGATATCGGAATGATTTTCCAGCATTTTAACCTGTTGAATAATCGCACTGCACAACAAAATGTGGAGCTGAATCTGAAATTCGCTGGTGTGCCTAAGAAAGAACGCCGCGAACGTGCTCTCGAAGCACTGTCCATCGTGGATCTCGCCGATAAGGCTAGCGCGTATCCGGGCCAGCTCTCTGGTGGCCAGAAACAACGCATTTCCATTGCTCGTGCGCTCGTCACCGAACCAAAGGTTCTGTTGTGCGACGAGCCAACCAGCGCGGTGGATCCACGGACCACTACTTCGGTACTCCAGTACCTGAGCGATATCAACACCAGCCTTGGAATTACCACTGTCATCGTCACTCACGAGATGAACGTCATTAAGGCTATTGCCGACAACGTCTCGGTAATGGAAGACGGAGCCGTAGTTGAAGAGTTCGCATTGAGCTCATTGCAGGATCCAAGCTTCGAACCAATTACGCCTATTGGTCGCTATCTCATCAGCGATGAAATCACGCTCAATCGAGCACCCAAGCAGACCCCAAACCTCGGCGCCGACGTAGCGCGCGTATAGAGAAACCTGGATTACCAATGAACTTCACGTCAGTAGTGCTAGCCACGAGCAACGGCAGCGCAGCAACTTTCAATTTTGACCGTATTCTCGAACTAGCCCCAGAAATCTGGGTGGCTATGGCGCAGACGTTCGCGATGTTGCTGGTGGCTATCCCAATAGCTATTCTCTTGGGAACTCCACTGGGCATCTGGCTTTATTCCATGTCTCCCAACGGTTTGCGTCCACGACCACGTGTGCACCGAATTGTGGATGGGCTGGTCAATACGATCCGTTCCTTCCCTTTCCTCATCCTGCTCATTGCCATCATTCCGTTCACCCGATTCGTAGTGGGAACAACTATTGGTACGGCGGCGGTAATCGTGCCACTGACCATCAACGCGATCCCATATTTCGCTCGTTTTGTTGAACAGAACATTAGCCAGTTGGGCAACGGTGTGGTTGAGGCAGCTCAGGCTATGGGCGCGAGCCGAGGTCAGATTATTCGGGAAGTGCTCTTGGTTGAGGCTAAACCCGCGTTGCTGTCTTCCATCACCATCATGACCGTCAGCTTTATCTCGTACTCGGCTATGGCCGGTTTGGTCGGTGGCGGCGGTATCGGCGACTTCGCCATCCGCTACGGCTACTACCGCTACGAAACCGGAGTCATGCTGCTGGCTATTGTTCTGATGATCTTGCTGGTCCATGCCGTTCAATTCATTGGAACCCGGCTATCGCGCGCCGCTGACAAGCGCTAAACACTAAATCTCATTCAACTCGCAATTCACCAAAGGACAAATACCATGGCTTTATCTCGTCGTACCTTCTTGAGCTTCACTGCCGGCTCCGCTGCAATCCTGGCGCTGACATCTTGCGGCCTTGCTGGTGGCCAAGCCGCTGGCTCAGGCGACAAGACCATCAAGGTTATTGTTACCGAGTCCGCCCCGTCGCAGGAACCAACCAAAATCGCGCAGAAGCTACTAGCAGAAAAGGGCTGGACTCTTGAAGCCACCTACGTCACCGACATCGTGCAGCCAAACCACGTAGTATCCAACGGCGAATACGATGCCAACTTCTTCCAGCACGGCGCCTACCTTGAACAGTTCAAGAAGGATCAGAACGTGGATGTGGAGCCTGCCTTCTACATGTACAGCTCACCAGCAGGCGTCTACTCGAAGAAATACGATGACATCAAAGACTTGCCCGATGGTGCCACCATCGCCCTGCCAGTAGACACTGCAAACAACGGCCGCGCTTTGGCTTTGCTGGACAAAGCTGGGGTGTTGAAAGTGACCGAGGGCAAGAGCGTGATCCACTTGTCGCAGAATGACATTCTGGAGAACCCGAAGAACTTCAAATTTGTTGAAGTAGATCAGCAGTCATTGTCCAAGACTCTCCCCGACGTAGACGCAGGATTCCTCTTCGCCCGCCTTGGAGCCGAAATTGGGCTCAACCCCAGTGACGCGTTGCTGTTCGAAGAGGAAGAAGACGCTCTTCCTTACATCAACATCATCGGTGCAAAGCCCGGATTCACCGACACCGAAAAGGGTAAAGCCCTCGAAGAGGCGTACCACTCTGATGAGGTGCGTGAATGGTATGCAAACTACCTTGATGGTGCTTTGGGCACCCCGTGGGATCGCGACCTAGAAGCGGATTTCGCGACCTGGAACAAGTAAACGGTCTGGCTCCACGGCACACCTCTGTAGTGCCGTGGGGGTAGCCGCTTTCCTTGTCCTTTTACTTGAATAGTGACGCCCTGTAGGGAGAACCAATGACGACTATTGCTACGGCAGCAACCGAAAGCCGATATCAGGAACTTCTAGATCGCTTCGGTTCGGTCTTCGCCAAGATTGCTGAAGGCGCCTGCGAACGCGAACAAAACCGAATTCTGCCCTTCGAACAGGTGCAGTGGCTTAAAGAGGCCGGATTCACGACCCTGCGAGTGCCAGAAAGCCACGGTGGAACCCCGATCAGCCATGAGCACCTATTCCGTTTGCTCATTGAGCTTGCTGCGGCAGATTCAAACGTTGCCCACCTGTTGCGCAGTCACTTCTCCTTTGTTGAAACGATCTCCCTGCAGCCTCAAGAATTCCAGGACCGCTGGTTCCCGAAAGTACTGCAAGGACAGATCTTCGGTAACGCCGCGACCGAACGTGGTGGCAATGCCTTGGGCACCACGAATACCAAGCTGGTGAAGACAGATGACGGCTGGGTTTTGCGTGGGGAAAAGTACTACACCACAGGTTCGATTTTTGCTGACTGGGTCGTGGTGATGGCAACGACCGAGGGAGTGGAAGGGCGCCAGTACGCGATCGTAGACCGCAATGCCCACGGGGTACAGATTCTTGATGACTGGGACGGTTTTGGTCAGCCACTAACCGGTACTGGAACCGCCATTTTCACTGATGTTCCGGTGGAGCCAGGCAACATTATTCAGCGCAAGGTCGCTTCTACCCTTGAACCTGCCTTCTTCCAGCTGTGTCTGCTTTCGGTGCTGGTGGGTATCGGCAAGGCAGCACGAAATGAAGCGGCAAGTATTGTCTCGAACAGAACTCGTACGTTCAACACCGGTTCAGGTTCTCTGTTTAAGGATGACCCGCAGATTCAAGAATTAGTAGGACGTCTAGCTGCGAACGTATTCGCCGCCGAATCCATTGTTATTACCGCCGCCCGCGAGCTTGATGCGGCCCATGACCTGCAACTAGGACTGGACTCGGACGCTGCCTATTTGCGGGCAGAGTTGGCCGTCCAGCAGGCCCACGTGGCCACACCCAAACTGATCTTGGATGCCACCAGTGAACTATTTGACGTCACCGGAGCATCAGCGGTGTCAACCTCTAAATCACTGGACCGGTTCTGGCGCAACGCACGTACGGTGGCCACCCACAACCCGGTGGCTTTCAAAGCGCGTTCCGTGGGGGACTACTTCATCAACGGCACCATCCCGACAGGACTGAATTCCATCGGTGAAGCGAAGGTAGGCAAATAGTCATGGCAACTTTCCAAGAACGTCCACGCTTGCTGCTCTCAGCATTCTTGATGAATACCTCAAGTCATATCCTTGGCGGAATGTGGCGTCATCCCGAAGCTCAACAGCACCGTTTTAGTGAACTGGGCTTGTGGGTGGATCTGGCGAAAAAACTAGAGGACGCAAAATTTGATGCGTTGTTCTTTGCCGATGTTGTTGGCCTATATGGAGACCATGAAGGTGGTTGGGCCTCGCATGTGCGCAAGGGATTACAGGTTCCTAGCCATGACCCGCTGGTCCTGCTTTCCGCACTGGCGGCTGGAACCAAGGACATTGGATTGGCCATGACCAGTTCGGTCATTCAGAGCCACCCATTCCAGTTCGCACGACAGATTTCTACCCTAGATCATCTGTCGCAGGGTCGTGTGGCATGGAATATCGTCACCAGCGTGCTGGAAAACGCTCACCGTAATTTTGGTGGCAAAGACTTAGTTGCCCATGATGATCGTTATGGTTGGGCTGAAGAGTACGTTGAGGCCGCTTACAAACTCTGGGAAGGGTCGTGGGAAGACGACGCCCTGCTCGCAGATAAGCAGGCGGGTCTCTACGCTGATCCGAGCAAGGTCAATAAGATCAACCATCGTGGCGACTTCTACTCCATTGATGGGCCACACCTAGCTCTGCCTAGCGCTCAACGTACTCCGTTCCTCTTCCAAGCCGGTTCCTCAGCTCGTGGTTCGCAATTTGCGGCAACCCATGCCGAGGCGACTTTCCTCTTTGCTCCGCATGCACAGTATGTTGCCAAGAAGAATGCGCAGCTGATCGAGAACCTAGCTGCCGCGGGACGCAACCGTGAAGACATTAAGGTCTTTGCTGGTTTGTCCTTTGTCGTGGGATCCACCGAGGCTGAAGCTAAGGCCTTGGAAGCAGAATACGACGAGTATCTGGACCTGGATGCGATTATTGCGCACATCGGTGGCGGGTTGGGTGTTGATCTTGGTGGGCTGGATCTAGATACCCCATTGGGGCAGATTCACACCGAGGGTGCCCAAGGTGTACTTGAAGCTGTTAAGGCTTCGGTTCCTGGCGGCAACCCGACGCTGAAGGATCTGGCCCACTATCGTGCGAAGGCTCAACAAATCGTGGGTACCCCGGAAAGCATAGTAGATGAATTAGAACAGTGGCAGGATGCGGGAATTGATGGCTTGAACATCATGAATCACGTGTTGCCAGGATCTTATGACAACTTCATCGAGGGTGTACTTCCAGAACTGCGTCGCCGTGGGCTGGCGCAAAGCGAGTACGAGCAGGGAAGCCTGCGTCAGAAGGTCTTTGGGCGAGGAGATTACCTGCCAGAGAATCATCCGGCGTCCCAATACCGGGGTGCTTTTTCTCAGCTGAGCGCAGCGAATACTGAGGCCGCGGCTCAACTGCAAAGCTAGTGAACCGATTTTGATAAGGGCGGTGGAGGTCAATCACCTCCACCGCCCTTAGTAGCTCCTGCGCGAGCAATCCATCGGGGTCTAAATCCGGGTAAGGTGTCGAGCATGGAGAACAATCACGTCAATGATCCGCAGGTGATTCGTCGTCTTTTGGGCACCCCGGGGCGTTGGGCCGTAGTGGGCCTGACCAATAATCCAACGCGTGTGGCACCGAGTATTGCCCGATTCCTCCGTGACGAACTCTCCATGCAGATTATTCCGGTGTCACTGGATGCTCAGAGTGTCATGGGAGAGCAAGGGTATGCGCAACTGGCCGATATTCCTGGTCCTATCGATGTGGTTGACTGTTTTGTGAATTCTTCAAAAGTCGGCGACATCGTTGATCAAGCCATTAGCGTTGGCGCCAAGGCAGTGTGGATGCAACTGGGCGTCATCGATCAAGATGCAGCGCAACGTGCCAAAGACGCTGGGTTGGATGTAGTGATGAATACCTGCCCGAAGATTGAATACCCATTTCGGTAACCGAGGTGAGCATGACTAACCGCAACGGCCAAGAGTCACTTGAGAATCAATGGGCACAACTGTGCTTGAGCATGCCCTGTTCTTTTGCGGATTATCCATTCGGACCAGAGAACACAGTGTTTAAGGTTCATGGTAAGGACAAGAGCAAGTCGAAGATGTTTGGGCTGCTGATGAATGTTCGAGGTGATCTGGTTCTTAATCTGAAGTGTGAGCCAGCATTGGCAGATCAGCAGCGTAGCGAACATCCGGAAATCACGCCGGGTTATCACATGAACAAAAAGCACTGGAACTCGATCCGTGCGGGACTCGACCTAGATTTTCTGCGAGAGTTGGTTGAAGACTCTTATGATCTTGTCGTCGAGGGAATGCCTCAACGGGATAAAGAATACATTCGCTTGCAAGACACTATCGGTCAAGAAGCCCTAGACTAGAAGCATGTACTTCATCGTTGTTAAATATCAGGTAAAGCCAGAAAACACCGAAAATTTCATGGACCAAGTAGCAGAGTTCACCCAGGCCACCCGCGCCGAAGAAGGGAACCTCTGGTTCGATTGGTCAGTGAGCGTGGAGGACCCCAACGAATTCGTACTCGTTGAAGCCTTCCGCGATGATGAGGCAGCTGCAGCCCACGTAAACTCCGCACACTTCGCAGCAGGCATTGAATCCATGCGCCCGTTGTTGGTTTCCACTCCGAAGATCGTCTCACGCAAGGTGGACGGCGAAGACTGGGACACCATGGGCGAACTGGTGATCGACTAGTTTCCAACGCAAATAAAGGAAGGAACCGCGAGAAAATTCTCGCGGTTCCTTCCTTTATTTCATGCCTTCAGGCTAGTGACCGGCCTTGTTACCGAAACGGCGAATCAGTAGTAAGACGATTCCGGCGAGAACAACGATGCCAGCAGCGATACCGATCCAGCTGGCGCTGAAACCGGTGTCTGCCAAGTTTTCGTTATCCTGCTGCTTCGAATCATCTGAGGAATTGTTCTTTGAATCATCGTCAGAATCTGCAGTCGGGGAGGTGCTTGGATCCGAATCAGTGGTTGGTGCTGGGGATTCTGACTCGGACTCCGACTCAGAAGGCTCAGCGGATGGCGACTGATCGTCTTCGGTAGGCGATGGAACTGGTTCCTCAGAAGCTGCAGCAACGACCGAGAAGTCCGTGGCAATATCCTCGCGCTGTACCTGCGAGATCACCAGCTGGTAATCGCCAGGCTCTACTGAGCTATCTACTGGAAGCTGGAAGGTCGTGGTGCCCGAAGCATCTGCTGCAGGCACGTCGGAGATCTCAACTGCACCATCAAATGCGGAAGCTGAAATCTGTGCTCCTTCTTCCAAACCGGAAACCGTGACACCCACGGTATCGCCGGCCTTGACCTCAGTAGCATCCAGCTCAACGGTGGCCCAGTCGGTGCCGGCAACGATTGCGCGACCCAGTGGGGATGGTGAGACTACGTCGTGTGCCTTGAAGAAGTTCACGGTCGCATCCAGGTCAACCTGACCCGAATCAGTGTGGTCGGTGCCTTCACCAAAGGCGGTGAAGTTATCGCCACCGGTAGCCAAGAAGGCATTGGCAGCTACACGGAAGGTAGCTGACTCATCCAAAGGCTCACCGTTGAAGGTGATCTCCTGAATGTGCTTACCGGCTGGTGCATCGTCGATGTAGGTGTAGGACAGGCCTTCCGAAACACCAAGCTGTAGCTTGCTACGTTCCGAACCTTCTGGCTGCCACTGCTGCTCAAGAGCTTCGCGGATCTGTGCGCCGGTGAGGTTGAAAGTGATCAGGGTGTTAGCGAAGGGCTGGACCTCTGCTGCAGACTGATAAGTGACCGTTCCATCTTCGCCGTAGAGCAGGTCAGCGCGAAGGCCACCGGCGTTCATGAACGCAATCTGAGCTGGTTCGCCAGCGAAGTCTTCATTGGAGGTTGCCCACAGGTGGATATCTGCGACGGTATTGCCCAGGGTTGATTCAACACCACGGTCAGAACCCGGGGTGTCACCACCGCGCAAGATATCTTCAGAGATCTCGCCAACTTTGACGCTGCCGACAACTTCGGCTTCTTTTTCAGCCTCATCGACAATCTTTGCCACGGTTGGGTTTGCTTCGTAATTCGCGGTCCACTCGCCGTCTGCCGATTCGTTAGCAAGTGGCAGGCGCTCGCTGGAAGCCTGAATGACATCACCAGTGCTTGGGTCAACTTCGAGGCTAACCTTGCCCAGGGTGGTTCCGTACTGATGCGACTGGATCACTGGGCGCTCGCCGTCAGGACCGGCAATAGCGCAGTCGTAGGAAGAGTGGGTGTGACCGGAGAAGATCGCGTCGATGTTACCGCTGGCCTTGCGAATCAAGTCGCCGTAAGCGGTGGTTTCTGATGCGATGGCTGAGCAGTCGGTGCTGGCTGAGCCATTGTGGGTGAGCAGTACGATGACATCGGCTTCGCCGTTAGAGTCGTCGCCGTCGCTGAGTTCTTCGGCCACGCGATTTGCGGCCTCAATTTCACTGCCGAAGTCCAAACCGGAGATGCCACTTGGTGAGACCAAGGATGGGACATCTTCGGTGACGGTGCCGATAAAGCCTACGGAGAGTCCGCCGACTTCACGAATTGCGTATTCCTTGAGTACAGGAGTTTTGGTGCCTGCCTTGTAAACGTTGGCACCCAGCGCAAAATCTTCACCGGACTGGCCTGTGGCTGCAGCGTAGCGGTCGATGACGCGCGAGGTCAGGTCGTCGAAACCCTTGTCGAACTCGTGGTTGCCTACGACCGAAACATCGAGGCCGGCCGCGCCGAGAGCATCGATGGTTGGAGCGTCTTCCTGAGATGCTGAAGCAAAGGTTGAAGCGCCGATGTTATCGCCGGCCGAGAGGAACAGCGTGTTTTCATTCTCGGAACGCAACTGGTCAACTGCACCGGCCAGAACGGCTGCGCCAGCTGATGATCGATCCGCGGCAATGCGACCGTGGAAGTCATTAATGCCGACAAGATCCAGGGTTACTGAATCTGCTGCAGCTGGGGAAGTGGTGCTAGTGGACTCGGCGGTAGGTGTTGCCTGGGCCATGGTGGCGCCAGTGGCCGCCAGTGAGAGCGTAGCCAAGGAGGCGAGGCTGAGTTTTCTCATCTGCCTAAATGCAGACATAGGTACTCCTAAAAGTGACGAGTGTGACAAAATACATGTCTATCGCATCTAGGTGAACCTGTCGATGCTTGCAGGTTAAATCGTTGTGTAGGCCAATAAGAACTTGTCGTTAAAGCACGAAGCAACGCAACTGATCTTGCCTGATGCGTTGCTTCGAAAAGACTTGATGTATTTAGAGCTACTGCTTTTTGCGGGTCTTGGTCACGGTGACTTTGGTAGCACCTACGATGGCGCCGAGCATGAGCATAGCCGCCGCGATGAAAAAGATTGTGGACAGAACCCAGCAAGCTGTTGCGGTGTCTCGATGTGCGGCATTTAGTGCAAAACCAAAAAGGCACACGCTGGTAAGCAACAGGAGAACTCCCGATAACCGCGTCTTCATTGTTAGCCTTCGCGCCAGAGATTATTGTAAACAGTCACTACGAATAATGACAATTAGGTTGATTAACATCTATATTGCCACAAATCCATCAACTTGACGATAGGCCTTAAGGAGGATTTTTCGCTACGACTTTGGGTGAACTATGCGCAAGTTTTCAGGATGCGCTCAATGGCATCGTGTTCGGCTTTGGTCATCCAGGCGTCATACTTTGCCTTGACCTGAGTCTGGCGCGATACGTATTCGCAGCGGAAATTCTTGTTAGGAGGAAGCCAAGAAGCAGCGTCTTTGTCGCCCTTGGCTGCATTGGTCGGCCCGTCCGAAGCCATGAGATTTAGCGGGTCATTGGCAAATTCTAAACGGGTTTCCTGATCCCAGCTTTGTGCTCCCTTTTGCCACGCATCGGAGAGTGCAACAACATGGTCAATCTGAACCGCGGTACTGGTTTTCTGGCCTCGAACAAACTTGATGGTGGTATTGGTGTACGGGTCATGGAAAGTTCCGCTAAGTACCACGCATGGTTTCGAAGCTGACTTGTACTTCACGTTTTCTAAGTCGCGAGCCAGAATGTCGTTGCGGGCATCGCAACCATTGCGGTCCGGATCTTTCCAGCCCTTGCTGAACTTTTCTCGTTCATAACCAGTCTTCGGGGCGCGACCCTTGATGTCGATGTCGGCGAGTAGTTTAAGCGAGTCCGCATAGGTGGCGCCTTGCTCCGCGCTGCTATGGGTGGTGTCAGCCTGCGCGTCTGGAATGCGATCTTGTTCGATGGAATCGAGGGTTGAGCATCCGGTGAGGACAAGAGAACAGGCGATGAGTGCTATTGAGGCGGTGCGACGCAGCAGGCGCATGCGGTAGTTCTACTCCTTGGGAAGATTAAATAGTTTGTGGGATAAGCCCCTTAGAGAACTATATGAAGTACTGCGGACGCTTTAGCTCGGGCCATGCCGTGTTTTGGTGTGAGATCCGTGTGAGTCGGTTCGTCCCACCATTTCAAGGTTTCATAACAATCTTGTTCATGCTGTTTGACATGTATTGTTTAACTCAGATTCATGTCATAAGGTCAATGAATCACCATCACTCATCTTCGAATTGGAGTGTGCATGAAACGGGCGCTGCCTCTGTCCCTAGCACTAGTTCTTGGACTTTGTTCCTGCACCACCCCGGTTTCTCAATTGAAGCTTCCAGAGCAGACTCCCACCGTTCTCAATTCCGGAGCCCTCATAGACGAAATCACTGAAGAGTCAATCACTGAAGAGTCAGAGGGCGGCTTCGATGATATCCTTGATTACTTCCCTCCAATGATTGCCTTCGGCTCTAAGATCATGAACCACGATGGACTTGCGGAATCCATGCGGGATCCCGAAGTTGATTTCTTTGGAAAGAATGGGTTTAACTCTGGTGCGGGTTCGGTAAATACCTATCGGGTGGATGACGAAGGCAATCCCCAAGGTGAGCATATGGTGTTTACGAGTGTGGCGGGGCAGAAAAATCTGGTGCTGGTTGCATGCCAAGGCGTAGGAACCGTTCTCATCCGTGCTGAAAAAGACGGAGTAGCTGTGGCTGAAAAATCTCTGGACTGTTCGATACCGGCCACTGAATTGAGCATCGAGTTCACCATTGCCCAAGGTGGCGATGTTTGGGTTGTCCAGGAACCAAGCTCAGATACTCGTGGGATCTATGAAGTAATGATCTACAGCTAAGCCTGAAGTGTGCTACTAATGGGAACAGTGACACGGGGTGCCGCACGGCGGCTGAGAGAACACCCGTTGAACCTGATCCAGTTAGTACTGGCGAAGGGAATGTCATAGATCCTGCGTACGCGTGCACCTCTAGAGGGTGAAGCGTTCGCGTCTTTGGCTACTTCTCGTTCGCCAACAGACGCCAAGGAGTTCACGCGATGAGCACGGACACTCAAACAACGACCAACGCTATTTCCCTGCCATTGGAAGAACAAGTAGTTCTGATCACCGGCGGTGCCCGGGGACTTGGCGCAGCCATCAGCAATGCTTTTCTCGGTGCTGGCGCGAAAGTTGTAATCAACTACAACACCTCGGCGCAGGCCGGTGAAGAATTCGTCGCGCGTTATCCGCAGCATGCCCTCGCTATTCAGGCCGATGTCCGCGACGAAGCGGGGCTCAAATCAATGGTTGCTGAAGCGAAGGAACACTTCGGCGCGCCAGTAACAACACTGGTGAATAACGCCTTGGTAGATTTCTCCTTTAATGGAGATGCCCGTTCCACCGCGGACGCCATTTCGGCCGAGGAACTCAGTGCACAATTTGCTGGCTCGGTGCTGGCTCCGGTGGCCGCCATTCAATCCGTACTTCCAGGAATGCGTGAAGTTGGTTTTGGACGCATCATCAATATCGGAACCAATCTGTTCCAGCACCCAGTGGTTCCCTACCATGACTACACGGCTACCAAGGCAGCGTTATTGTCCTTGACACGAACCTTTGCCGATGACCTTGGGCCGGAAGGAATCAACGTCAACATGGTCTCTGGTGGACTATTGCGTACCACGGATGCTTCAGCAGCGACTCCGGAAGCAGTATTTGACCTGATTGCTTCAGGAACCCCCTTGCGTCGAGTGACCACTCCCGAAGAATTATCCGATGCCGTGCTGTTCTTTGCTTCCCCGCTCTCTCGTGGTGTGACGGGACAGAACCTGATTGTTGATGGCGGGTTGGTGAAAGGTTGAGCCAGAAGAAACAAGTTCACCTGAATCTATTTATTTACGGCACTGGCCACCACCAGGCCGCTTGGCGAGCCGAAGAGTCGGCTGCCGAAAAGCTATGCGAAGCCCAGTACTACATCAATCTTGCTCAGATCGCTGAGCAGGGTCTGCTGGATGCAGTGTTCTTTGCAGATGGGCAAGCGGTGTCGCCCGAAGCAGCGCAAGCAGGACCCACCTGGTTCTTTGAACCTGTGACGCTGTTGTCGGCGATCTGCCAATGCACGAGGAACATCGGGTTGGTCTGCACCATTTCTGCGAGCTTTTATTCACCTTTTCATGCCGCACGCATGCTCGGAAGCCTGCAACATCTCTCCCAAGGGCGGGCCGGGATTAACGTGGTGACGAGCATGTGGGACACCGAAGCTCAGAACCATTCGCTGACGGAATTGCCGGCCCACGCTCAACGCTATGCCAGAGCTACCGAGTTCATCGATGTCTTACGTCAGCTGTGGGAATCTTATCCGCATCAAGCAGTTCAGATTGACCGGGCTGGCGATTTCACAATCGCGAATCAACTTCAAGAGATCAATCATGAAGGTCAGCACTTCTCGGTGCGCGGACCGTTAAACATGCCTAACTCTGAGCACGGAGAACCAGTCCTTTTCCAGGCAGGATCTTCGCCCGCGGGACGTGAACTGGCAGCGACTCATGCCGAGGCAATATATTCGGTAGCCGCGGATCAGCAGATGGCTGCAGAATTTGCTCAGGATATTTCTGAACGCACCAGTGCTTTGGGCAACCAGAGTCAGCGGCCATTGATCATGCCGGGCCTGGTGACTTATGTGGGGCGAACGCTCGAAGAAGCCAAAGCAAAACAACGGGAGCTCAACGACTTACTTCCCACTGAGGATGCATTACGCCAGCTTGGCGTATTCCTGCAGCAAGACACGAGCCTGTGGCCACTAGATGAGCCTGTTCCAGGGCTGCCACCCTTGGCAGAATTCACCGGACCGGCAGGGCGGTACACCACGATCTTGCGACTCATCGAATTGCATCAACCTACCGTTCGAGAGCTCTTGGGCTTGTTGGCCGCTGGGGGAGGACACTGCACGATGGTGGGGACCCCGGAAATGATTGTGGACGAGATGGAAGATTGGCTAGACAGTGGGGCTGCAGATGGGTTTAACCTGATGCCGCCTTCTCTGCCTGGATCTTTAGAAGACTTTATTGACTTAGTGATTCCAGAACTACAGCGGCGCGGACGATTCCGTACCCGTTACGAATCAACTACGTTGCGTGGCAATCTTGGTCTGACTGTTCCGCAAGAAACGGTGCTTGCGCCTAGCTAATTTTGCGGTTGTGCTGCCGGAGTTAAACCGGGGAAGTCATTTTCAAAGTAATCCAGAATCTTTTGTGTGGAATAGAAATCTAAGAGAAATGACTCTTGTAGTGCAAACACATTGCCGCCGCGAATGGACGGCAACAGTCCAAGCGAAGTATCTGTGGTGAACTGTTCAACTGCTTCGGAATCCGAAGCGAGCAAAAATGCCACATCGCCTGGCACGGACTTTGCTAGTCCTTCGTAACTAGTGAATGCGAAATCTTCTCGTTCTTGGGCGGAAGTATCAAATTCTTTGGGCGGATCCGCAACGGTGAAGCCCAGCGCCTCGAAAAGTTGTGCGTGTGGACCGGTGCTCTGCGCTATCGGGGAGATATTTCCTTGATGGTAGGAAAGGATTGATGCTGTGGTGCCGGCCGGGATCGCCAAGGAACGTTTCAAGGCGGCCACACGCCGGTTGATGATGGCGTTATTGCTTGCGGCTGTTTCCTCTGTGCCAGTGGCTTTGGCTAGATCTGCGCTGAGTGCTGTCCATTTCTTTTCGGTGTAATCGACCAGTAGTGTTGGGGCCATTTCCCTTAACTGCTCAAGATGAACCAATGCGGAATCGGCGCCTGAGGCCGAGACAATGATCAAATCAGGCTTGCTGTCGCGGATAGCTTCAAGATCAAAATTTCCAATTTCGTAGAGTGCGTCCACCGAGCGTTTTGAAGCAACTTTGGCCCATTGACTCAAGTAACCGTGCTTGTCCGTAGCAGGGCTTTGCGGCGCTACTGCCGTGGCGATAACCGGGGCGTTAAGGGCCAGCAAGGATCCTGTCGCCGCTACTGAAGTTGAGACGATGCGCTGAGGCTTGGCTGGGATCTTGATGGGATCCCCGGTCTCGTCGGTGACCACTCGCGGCCAGTCGTTACTCTCAACGGTGGCAGTGCTGACTTCACGTGCTTCCGGATTTGCCGTTGAATTGCAGGCGCCCAACGAAAATGTCAGAAGACAAATCAGCATGGAGGCCACGATTTTCTGCTTGCTTGGACGCACTGAGAGTTTCTCCTAGGGCAGGCTCATTTCACGAACTGATCCAGACTATTTCAGATCCTTAGGGGAATGCTAACTACGCTTCAACGCGAAATTTACGGCTGACTTGGTTATGTTTTGGCGTAAAACTGCCGAACACGTGCTGGAGATCATCGAAAAGAAGCAACGATGAGTGCCGTTCTAGCTTTGTTGAGCCCCTTACTTCAGGACCGATGGGTCTAACTGTGCAACCTGTTTTCTCGCAAGGTCCAGTATGAGGAGATATGTGATGCATGCTTGTTTAGGTGCCAGTATTCGGTGATCTGGTGAATAGCTTTAATCGTGGATCTTTCGGCATGGGCAATGACTCCTACTTGCCCTGCTGGAAGTGGGAGTGATTGGAGAGCAACGGGAAGCACGTTGCTTTTGCCAGCAGGAACTAAACCGCGAGGGAGCCACCGTAAAACAACGCCTTCTGGATGTTTCACGTCAAACATTGCGTTTTCGTCGGTCACTTCCAACAGTGCTACGCCCGAGGCGCTTGACGGTAAGGCCTCCAAAACTTTGGCAATAGCGGGAAGCCCCGCTTCATCGGCGGCAAGAACGTAATAGCTGGCAGTGAGCGAGAGCGAAGATTTGCTACGCGCCGGTGAGATCACTATCGGGTCTCCCGGCTGTGCATTTCCCGCCCAATGTCCAACGGTTCCTGGCGCCCCATGGACGACAAAATCTATGGCCAGCTCATTAAGTGCGGGGTCGACCCAGCGAATGGTATAGGACTTTGAGCGAGGCATCTGTTCTCGAGGCAAACGATGGCGCAGGGCTCGCAGATCATAAGGTGGGACGAGGCCCAACGCGGGGTCAGCGACGACGACTTTGACGTACTCATCGAGGGCAGCGTTGGACCGATATCCATCAAGATTCGGCGCACTGGCAATGAGGCGCACTATTTGGTCGTTGAGCCGTTCTACCCTCGTGATGGTCAATATATGCTGCTCAATCTTGGTGCGCGGCGTATCCAACAACCCTAGTGCTGGCGAGTACTTTGTCAGTGGTTCTTCAGTGACGGTCGGCGGTAGGGCGGGAGGCATCGTTGGTGAAGATGAGACTGATGCATGATGGTGATGAGCGAAGGATGTGCGGAGTGTTTTATCTAAAACTTTGCGCGCAGCAACCAGTGCGGCTGCTGAACCAGCGCGTTGTGCGGCGGCCAGTAGCTCATCGGTTTCTTGCTCATTGAGGAACTGGCCGGATCCGATGGTTCGATACAGTTCTTCCTTGGCCGCTGCGTACCCAGCTTTCGCCCCCGCCTTCTCGGCCAGGGCTAAAACTTCTAAGACGAGGCCATCTTTTGGAGAGGCAGAGAACTGTGCTCCGTAGCCGCGGTGCTTGTGGTGCTTAGACATGGTTTGCCCCTTAGCTTCGCTGTCGTGAGAATCAGCTCTTTAGCCTGAGTATGGGCGAAACAGGGCGAGCAAAACAAGTGGTTTTAAAGCAAGCTACTGGGTTTGTGGAAGAGAGGGCGGGAAGAATGTTCGACTGATTTTCGTGGAGGCTATTCGATATTCGATTCGTTCGACAATGTCAGTGAGGAGTAACTAAAATTAGCCGCATGTCTGATTCTTTGCCACCGTGCCCTCAGTGCTCCAGCGAGTACACCTATGAACTCGATGCTTTGTTGGTCTGCCCAGAATGCGCTCATGAATGGAACGCAGAAGCCGAAGCGTCGGAACCAAGCGAAACCGTCATCAAGGATGCCGTCGGCAACGTTCTGCAGGATGGTCATACCGTGAGCATCACCAAGACCATGAAGGTCAAGGGCGCACAGAGTGCCCTGAAGGCCGGCACCAAGGTGCGCAATATTCGTTTGACTCCCGGCTCTGGTGATCACGATATCGCTGCGAAGGTCGACGGCTTCGGACAGATGGAACTGAAGTCTTCTATCGTCAAGAAGATCTAATCAATAAAGCTGATTGCTAACTGCAGCCCGCTCTACTATAAAGAGGCGGGCTGTTTCTGACTTAAAGCCACGTGTGACTGCGCAGTTCGTGATTGACTTGTGCCTTTAATAAGGGGCAGAGTCAAGTTGGACGGCATGACACCAGCGAGGGGACGAACGTGGGCACTGATAAGGCAAATGACAAGCTCGACACCATCGTCATCGGTTGGGGCAAAGGTGGCAAAACAATTGCAGGTGTTTTGGCACGTGCTGGCGAAAAGGTAGCCATCGTTGAACAGTCCGCACAAATGTATGGCGGCACCTGTATCAATATTGGATGTGTTCCCACCAAGACGCTGATTCATGATGCTGAGCAAGCCGGTGGTGGCGAGCCAGATCCTCAACGATTGGAACGTGCCGTGCAGCGTCGAGACGATCTCACGGCGATGTTGCGCGCCAAAAATTATTCTATGCTCAATGACTTGGATTCGACGCTGGTCATTACCGGGCATGCAAGCTTTAGTGGTCCCAAAACTATCGTGGTGCGCACCGAACAAGAAGAACAGGAACTGAGCGCGGAACGCATCATCATCAATACCGGGGCGCAACCTGCCATTCCGAAAATTGAGGGTGCGCAGATCACCGGGAGAGTCCATGATTCCACTAGCATTCAGCATGCGCCATTACCTGCCTCTCTTATTGTTGTGGGTGGCGGATACGTAGGTGTTGAGTTCGCTTCAATGTTTGGCCAGTTCGGCAGTAAAGTCACGGTGCTAGATCGCGGGCAACGAGCGCTATCTAAAGAAGATGCCGACGTGGCAGCTGAAGTCCAGTCCTGCCTTGAAGACGCCAACGTAACGATCCTTAGCCATGCGCAGGTGAACGAGATTTCCCAAGATGATTCTTCGGCAACAGTCAGTTTTGAAGTGGATGGAGAACGCCAGCAACTTTCTGCTGACGCCGTACTCGTAGCTTTAGGGCGTATGCCAGCAACAGATGGACTGAACCTGCCGACTGCCGGTGTTCAGACTGGTGAGCGCGGCGAAATCGTGGTGGATGAATTCTTAGCCACGAACGTTGAAGGAATTTACGCGCTGGGCGACGTGAGGGGCGGGCAGCAGTTTACCTATGTCTCCCTTGATGACCACCGAGTGCTGGCTAACCATCTACTGGGCGATGGAAGTCGTAGCATTCGAGATCGAGAAGCCGTGCCCTATACGATTTTCTGCACGCCACCACTGTCCAGGGTAGGACTGAGCGAAGATCAGGCGCGGGCTGAAGGCCTGAACATTAAAGTCGCAGTGAAGAAGGTTGCTGCCGTTGCCGCGATGCCGCGTCCTAAGATCGTTGGTGACCCGCGAGGCATCATCAAATTTGTGGTCGATGCACACAGTGACCAGATCCTGGGTGCGGCACTCATGCATGTCGATTCCCAGGAAGTGATCAACCTGGTGGCAATGGCAATGAGGGTAAAAATGACCGCAACCCAATTGAAAGACCAGATCTTCACCCATCCATCCTCCACGGAAGCGATCAACGAGGTGCTCGGCGAGCTTCGGTAGGGCGAAGCTGCAGGCTCGATTCCTGCTCGTCAGGTGCACGAAACACTCATGGCTGTTTTGAACTCCAACTGGGCAGCCGTTGCACCGAGTGATCAGCGGGAGACTGCCGTGGAATCAGGCACTTCCTTGGCGGGGGATAACCTCATTAAATCTGCGGCACGTGGTCGCACTCCTGCCTAAGCAGAGGTGGTTACGCTGGCCGAACTGATCAGTTCGGCCAGCTGTGCCCGTGGCTGATTCGCGCCAAATGCTGGTTGCCCTGGCTGTAAGCGCATGCCTTCGGCGAGGTTGCCAATGACTAATGGGTCAAAACCGAAGGCATCGATGAGTGCGGCTACCTGCTGGACATCGGCGGAATCGTTCCCGGCCACAGCAATGGCCTTGCGTGCGGCACCGGCTGGGCGAGCTTCTTCCTCTAGGTCGTGATAACCCATGTGGTTGAACGCCTTGACGACACGAGCTGCCGGAAGAAAATCCTGAATGAGTTCGCTGGTGGAGACTTCCGGGCCATTAAGATCTTCACGAATTCCATCGGTCTCCCACCAATAATTCATCGCATCAATTACCAGCTTGCCCGACAATTGCTCAGTAGGAATGCTCTGATACTTACCTAAAGGCAGGGCCAAGATGACGATGTCTGCTTCACTGGCAGCTGTCATTGCATCAACTGCCACGGCACCCGGGGTCAGGATCTCGATGGTCAACGCAATGGCACTAGGGTCACCGGATCCTGCAATGAGAACCTCGTGGCCTGCGTTGATAGCTAGTCGAGCCAGCGCGGTACCAATTTTTCCGGCGCCAAGAATGCCTATTGTCAGCTGTTCCATGATCTTTCCTTCGTGGTTACTCATCGCGTAACTGGGGACGGCTGCTCGGCGAGCATTTCGCGCACCAGTGGAATCACCTTGTTTCCATAAAGCTCAACTGCATGCAGTCGCGCGCCAGCTTCTACTGCACCGCCAGTGTAGATCAGATCAAAGCGGCCGATATCCAAGGTTTTGATGGTCTGGGCAATCTTGCGGGCGACAGTTTCCGGGGAGCCAATATAGAGCGAACCTTCGCTAGCCTCGTGTTCAAATTCTTCTCGACTCATCGCAGGCCATCCGCGTGTTGCGCCGATCCGATCGCGCTGGGCCTTGTAAGTATCAAACATGTACTCGCGAGCGAGCTCATCGGTGTCGGCCACGAAACCGGGGGAGTGCAGGCCTACCGGAGTGCTTTGATGACCGAACTGCTCATTGGCTCGGCGATAAAGGTCCACATACGGGGCAAAACGTTCCGGCGAGCCACCGATCACGGCCAGCATCATGCGGAATCCGTAATGTGCCGTACGGATGACTGATTGCGGGGATCCTCCCACACCGACCCACGTGCGAAGGCGTCCGGACTCAGTCTTCGGGAAGACATCCGTGTCCACTAAGCTGGCACGCTTGCTGCCGTGCCACGTTACCGGTTTCTCGTCGAGCAGCTTGTGGAAGAGGTCAATTTTCTCGTCAAAGAGTACTTCGTAGTCGGACATGTCATAACCGAAAAGTGGGAAGGATTCGGTGAAAGAACCACGCCCCAGCATGACTTCGGCACGTCCATTGGAAAGGGCATCAACAGTAGCGAAGCGCTGGTAGACGCGTACCGGATCGTCTGAGGATAATACTGTCACCCCGGAGCTGAGACGGATGTTTTCGGTAGCGGTGGCAATGCCTGCCAACACCGTTTCGGGGCTGGAAATCGCATATTCGGGACGATGGTGTTCACCAACTGCAATGACGTCTACACCTGCCTGGTCTGCGACGATCGCTTCTTGTACGGTGGCGCGGATTGCTTGTGCCTGAGTTACTAAGTGTCCCGCTGAGCTGGGTACATCGCCAAAAGTGTCGATACCGAATTCGATATTCTCGATGGCGGTCATGATCACTGCCTCCAATAAATTAAGCTGATGCGTCAATCATGACCCACTTATATTGACGTGTCAACTATATTGGGGATGGGTTAACTAACGGATGAAACCCTGCCGATGAATCGAAGACACAAAAACGGTGGCCCTCCTCATCGAGGAGAACCACCGTTTTAGCTTGGCTAAGGTCTTAGCCGAAGTACTTCTTCATGGTGCCTTCGTTGGCTTCGCGAAGCTCCTGCACCGAAACGGTGAATTCGCCCTGAACCTCCAAAGAACCGGACTGTGCATCAACGATGCCCAGGCGAGCCACGGTGACACCGCGAGCGCTGGTCATATCGTTGAAACGAACCTCTTCGCTGCGTGGAACTGCAACCACGGCGCGAGCCTGAGACTCTGAGAACAGTGCGGTGAAGGAATCAACACCGTCACGATCCTTGATCTCATCCAGCGCGACGCGAGCGCCAACGCCAAAGCGCAGAACCATCTCGGACAGGGCTGCCGCTAGGCCGCCTTCGGAGAGATCGTGAGCAGCGTCGATCATGCCGTCGCGGCTGGCGTTGATCAAGATCGCGCCCAGTTCCTTTTCAGCAGCCAGGTCAACTACTGGTGGAACGCCACCGAGGTGACCGCGCAGGTTAGCGAACTCGGAGCCATCCAGCTCATCCTTGGTGGTACCGATCAGGTAGATCGCCTGACCGTCAGCTTCTTCACGCCATCCCGAAGGGGTGCGGCGAGCGACGTCATCGAACTTACCCAGGGTGGCAACCACTGGGGTTGGGTGGATCGCCTTGTCGCCGGTCTGGTTGTACAGCGAAACGTTACCGCCGGTCACCGGAACACCAAGCTCCATGCACGCATCGGAGAGGCCGCGGATACCCTCGGCCAGCTGCCACATGACATCTGGATCCTCTGGGGAACCGTAGTTCAGGCAGTCGGAGACTGCTGCTGGGATGGCGCCGGAGGTGGCAACGTTACGGTAGGACTCGGCCAGAGCCAGCTGGGCACCGGCATACGGGTCCAAGTAGGTGTAGCGACCGTTGGCATCGGTAGCGATGGCCACACCCAAACCGGTGGACTCGTCGATACGGACCACACCGGAATCATCCGGCGCAGCTAAAGCGGTGTTGCCACCGACATAACGGTCGTACTGGTTGGTGATCCAGGACTTGTCGCACATATTCGGGCTAGCCATCAGCTCAAGCACGGCAGCCTTGAGCTCATCCCCGGTAGCTGGCAAATTCTGGCCGGCCGCCGAGGACTTGAAGTTATCAGCCTGCAGGGCATCCTGCCATTCTGGGCGAGCATAGGGGCGATCGTAGACCGGGCCGTCGTGGGCGACGGTCTTCGGATCCACATCCACGATGACCTCACCCTGCCAGGTGATGATCAAGCGGTCGGTGTCGGTCACCTCGCCCAACCAGGAGTATTCCACGTTCCACTTGGCCATGACTGCCTCGAACGCTTCAACGTTCTCGGGAGTGACCACAGCCATCATGCGTTCCTGGGACTCCGACATCAAGATTTCACCCGGGGTCAGGGTGGAGTCGCGCAGTAGTACGTCGGTCAGCTCGACCTGCATGCCACCTTCACCGTTGGAAGCCAGCTCACTGGTAGCGCAAGAAATACCTGCAGCCCCCAGGTCCTGGATACCCTCAACCAGCGAAGCCTTGAACAGTTCCAAGCAGCACTCGATCAGGACCTTCTCAGCGAAGGGGTCACCGACCTGTACGGCAGGGCGCTTGGAAGGCTTGGTGTCATCGAAGGACTCGGACGCCAGCACCGAAGCGCCGCCGATGCCATCGCCACCGGTGCGTGCACCGAAGAGCACGACCTTATTGCCCACGCCCGAGGCGTTAGCCAGGCGCAGATCCTCGTGGCGCAGCGCGCCAACAGCCAGCGCGTTGACCAGTGGGTTGCCCTGGTAGATCGGGTCGAACACGGTTTCGCCACCGATGTTTGGCAGACCCAGCGAGTTGCCGTAGCCACCGATGCCGGAGACTACACCGTGCACCACACGCTGCGAGTCTTCGTGGTCGATCGCGCCGAAACGCAGTGGATCCATCACAGCGATCGGGCGGGCGCCCATGGAGATGATGTCACGCACGATGCCGCCGATGCCGGTGGCTGCACCCTGGTAGGGCTCAACGTAGGAAGGCGAGTTGTGCGATTCGATCTTGAAGGTCACGGCCCAGCCGTCGCCCAAATCGGTGACACCGGCGTTTTCGCCCATGCCGACCATCAGGTCCTTTTTCATCTCATCGGTAACCTTCTGCCCAAACTGGCGCAGGTGGTTCTTGGTGGACTTGTAGGAGCAGTGCTCAGACCACATCACCGAGTACATTGCCAACTCTGCAGCGGTGGGACGACGGCCCAAGATCTTCACGATCTCGGCGAATTCGTTGTCCTTCAGACCCAGTTCTGCCCAAGGCAGTTCTACATCCGGGGTGCTTGCGGCGTTATCGACGGTGTCGATGTTGAATTCTTTGGTGACTTCCTGGCTCACTTTTTTCCTCCAACAAGGTGGCTCAGAACGCTGGTGAAGAAGGTCAGGCCATCGGTGCCACGGGCATCCGGGCCAAAGCCGACCTCAATGGCATGCTCCGGGTGAGGCATAAGGCCCACCACGTTGCCAGCCTTGTTGCTCACGCCAGCGATCGAACGGCGTGAACCATTCGGGTTCCAGCCCACGTAGGAGAACGCAATACGGTTCTCTGCTTCAAGCTCATCCAGGGTCTTTTCATCAGCCACGTACTGGCCGTCCTGGTTTTTGAGCACGATGGTGATTTCCTGACCAGCGTCAAAACCATTGGTCCACGCGGTCTGGTTGTTTTCCACGCGCAACAGCTGGTCGCGGCAGATGAACTTCAAGTGATCGTTCTTGATCATCGAGCCAGGCAGCAGGTGCGATTCGGTGAGGATCTGGAAACCGTTGCAAATACCCAGAACAGGCAACTTGGCATCGGAGTTCGCAGCGTCAGCGATTTTCGACATCATCGGAGCGAAGCGGGAGATCGCACCAGCGCGCAGGTAGTCGCCGTAGGAGAAGCCACCGGGGATTACCACAGCGTCAACGTCCTGCAGGTCGGTGTCGGCGTGCCACAGGGACACGGCTTCGGCACCCGCAGCGCGCACAGCACGGGCAGCGTCACGGTCATCGAGGGTGCCTGGGAAGGTCACCACGCCAATGCGTGCTCCTGAAAGTTCAGTCGATGGCGTTGAGTAGTCGCCAATCAGGGGGAGTTCGGTGCTCATTAGTCTTCGACTACCTCGACGTTGACGACATCTTCGATCACCGGGTTGGAAAGCAGGGTTTCTGCTGCCTCGCGAGCCTGAGCGAGGATTTCGTCGGTCACCTCGCCGTCCACGGTGAGTTCAAAGCGCTTGCCCTGGCGGACAGCTTCGAAGGAGGTGAAGCCTAGGCGGGGAAGTGCTCCCGCGATGGCCTTGCCCTGAGGGTCAAGGATTTCTGGCTTGAGCATGACATCTACAACGATGCGGGGCATCCGGCATATCTCCTGTTGGCGAGGTTAAGTTAAATGCCACACGGAGATGCCGTCTCACACCAAGGGGATATGGCGCTCCGCGAGCTTGCTTTACCAGTCTACCCGTGAATGTGATGGGCCAGACGTGCCTGTGCTCGATAGCACCGATATCGCGGGTTATAAGTCATGTGATCTTTGGCTCACGGGGTGCTTGATGCTATTAGACGAGTATTCTGAAAGCGTGAAAAACTCTAGTCAAACAACCTGTTCTTGCCGGGAACTGGATTCAGTGAAGCTCAGCTACCAAGAATGCTGCCAACCCTTTCATGACGGCCGCGCAGATCAATCGGTGCTTCCAGAAACAGCTGAACAGTTGATGCGTTCTCGCTACAGTGCCTTCGTTGACGGGTTAGCACCGTATTTGCTGGAAACCTGGCATGAGAGCACTCGACCTCAAGAGTTAGAACTTGATCCGCAAATGCGCTGGACTGGGTTAGAGATCATCAAGACTCGTAGCGGTGGCCCGCAAGCGACGCGTGGCGTGGTGGAATTTGCGGCACACTACCTCGACGGGCAACGCGAGGCGCAGCAACATGAAGTCAGCACGTTTGTGCGTGAAAATGGTGCCTGGTTTTATCTTGATGCGCTGTAAAAATTAGCGGTTGCTGGCTGCCTGCAGCATGTTGAGCATTTGACTCTGCTGGCGTTCACGAGCCAGCTTAAAAGCATCAGCCCCCGTGCGGTCTTTCAACCGCGGGTCTGCGCCATTGGTGATGAGCATCTGGGCGATATTCACTGAAGTGTTAGTGCCCTGACCCAGCACAATCGTCTCGTGTAGGGCCGTCCACCCAAGATCATTGACCTGATCAATATTGATGTCTGTACGCAGCAGTATCCGCACGGCAGCGACCTGAGAATTTTCACTAGCAACCGTCAAAGCTGTTCCACCCATGCGGTTGACCTGATGAACATTGGCCCCCGCTTTAATGAAAGCCTGCAATGCATTGGTTGAGCCGTTGGCGCTAGCACGCAGGAATGGGGATTCCTGGTAATCGTCTTTCACATTCGGGTCAGAGCCGGCATCCAAAAGTGATTTGGCGATTTGCTCATTCTTGGCGATGACTGCCCGCATGAGCGGGGTTCTTCCGGCATCGTCGGTGACGGTCAGATCCGCCCCGTCCTTTAATGCGCTCTTGACGTCTTTGAGGTTGCCGGCGTCGATGGCAGTGAACAGTTTGCGTGAAGCAGCTGGTAGTTCAGAAGTTGCGGAGGGTACCGCCTGAAGCGAGGCACCCGAGGCTGCGCCGGAAGCTAACGGAGAGAGCGTGGACTGGGAAGCAGAAGTACTCGGGGATGCGCTTGATGTAGTGCCGGTTGCGGGAGTGCTGCTTTGCACCGGAGTGGTCGTGTCTGTTGCTGAGGAATCAGCAGTTGATTCTGGTGCAGTTGACGCCTGCGAAGCAGAAGACTTTGGCGTAGTTTCAGTGGTGGTTTTGGTTGCATTACTTGCGGCAGGACTACTACTCGGAGCTTCGAGGGCTTGGGGTGAGGAAGCTGCGCAGCTAGTGCAAGCGCCGATTGCGGCGGCTAACGGAAGCGCTATTAACGCGATGCCACGACGGTGCGTGGAGTGCCCGGTACGAAGTGCCATCTGTCCTTTCGCGGTTTCAACACCCTAACCCCTTTGGGACAAAAGCCAATTGGGGTTTTGCTCGGAAACTTTCGATTTCAATTGTGAGCTTATCTGTTTAAGCTGAAAATTTGCGGTCAATCAGCGTCAAGAGTTCTTGGCGTTCTAAGTCAGATATCTTCGCTAAAATCATAGACACCATGGAATGCCTCTACTTTTCTGCCTCTCGCTGCCGTTCGTGCACTCAAATGACGGTTCCTTATGCCCGCCAGCTACAAGCAAAAGTTGAGGATTGCCAGAACCTGCTCTCCGGCTTTGACTCGCTGAAGTTCCTTCCAGCCCAAGCAAGCAACGAACAGGGGTTCCGCAATAAAGCCAAAATGGTGATTTCCGGAACAACCGAAAATCCCACCATCGGCATCCTGGATACCGAAGGGCACGGAATCGACCTGCGCAATTGCGGTGTCATTGCTCCCACCCTGCGTTCACTGTTGCCGGTGATTGAACGCTTCATCAAAGAACTGAAGCTCATCCCTTATGACGTGCCGAAGCGTAAAGGCGAACTCAAGCATGTGATCCTGACGCTCTCGGATACCGGAGCGGTGATGGTTCGTTGGGTGTTGCGCACCAAAAAACACTTTGTTGCCCTGCGGGATTCGCTCCCGCAATTTCTTGAACAATTGCCACACCGTAGTGTCGTCTCGGTGAATTTCCTGCCGGAGCATAAGGCGGTGTTGGAAGGGGAAGAAGAGATTATTCTGACCCGTCGCACGACTTTGGAATTTGGCCTGAATGGTGTGCCCATGCACCTGCGCCCGCAAGGGTTCTTCCAAACCAATACCGAAATCGCAGCGGCACTGTATCGTCAGGCTCGCCAATGGATCAATGATGTTGACCCGGAGAGCGTGTGGGATTTGTACAGCGGCGTAGGTGGTTTTGCACTACATTGCGCCGGCGAAAATCGTACCGTGTACGGCATTGAAACCAGTAGCGAAGCAGTGGCAGCAGCACAGACAAGTGTGCAGTCTCTGGAACTGACTGATGCGCACTTTGTGGCTCAAGACGCTACAGAATTCGCACTAAACGCAGGCTGGGCTCCGGACGCGCTCATCGTCAATCCGCCACGGCGCGGAATTTCTGCGGAGCTCTCAGCATGGCTCAATGATTCCGACATTCAGCACGTGATCTACTCCAGCTGTAACGCAAAATCCTTAGCCCGGGACCTCGAACGACTGGGAAACTACACACCACAACTGGCACGCGTGATGGACATGTTCCCACAGACAGACCACTACGAGGTCATCGTCAAACTAGAACGAAAAGCAGCCTAGCGGTCCAAGGTTGCGGTACGACGATCGAGGCGGCCGACAATTTCATCGACCAGGTGCGGATCGACATTTGGCTCTCGACGGGCCTTGAGTAGCTCATCGCGGGCCGCCTCCAAAGCGATGGCCTGAATCGAATCGGCCTTAGCGATCACCGCGCGAATCTGGGTGTACTTCTCATCGGAAATCGCATCGTGCGGGTCTGGATCCTTGGCCAGAATCGAGTGCAAAGAATTCATACGGCGACGGACCGCTTGCTGGTAGTTCTCCGGAAGTTCCTGCAACTCAACGTTATTGCGCAGCGCGGAGAGGGCAACCGCCTCGGCCCGACGAGCTAGCGCACGGCGGGCTCGTTTGGTGTCCTGTTCATTGTTGCGCAGCTTCAGTACGCGCATCAACGCTGGCAGAGTCAGCCCGGGAACAACTAGGGTGCACAGCAATACGGAGCAGGCCGCCACGACGACGAAGTTGCGTTCTTCGATGACCGTTCCATCGGCGGTCACATGTGGGAGCGCTAGTGCCAATGCCAAGGTTGCCAGTCCGCGCATGCCACACCAGGTCAGTACCAGTGCGTCCTTGCGAGCAGGAACCTTTGGCTTGTTACGGTTCGGCATGTAGTAGGTCCCGAGCATCCACAGGGCACGAACCGCAATGACAACAAAGCAAATCGCGGCAATGCCAGGGATGTAGCCGATGAGGTTACTGCCCTCTTCCTGGATGACCTGATTCATCTCGATGCCCATCAGACCAAAGGCCAGACCTGTAGCCAACAGTTCGAGAACTTCCCAGAAGGCTTGACGAGTCAGTCGCTCGGCGGAGTCCTGTGGGCGGTCACGGCGAACCATTTCTAGAGCGGTCACTACGACAGCGATCACGCCGGAGACGTGGACTTCTTCTGCGATCATGTACACCGCGTAGGGCGCCACGAGGGTGGCCGCACAACGGGCTGCGAGGTTAGGGACAAAGCGGTTCAGTGCACCGATCGCCCAACCCATGGCTAGGCCCAAGACCACGGCACCTGCAGCTCCAATCAGGAACTGCGGGATGATTTCCAAACCGACTTCGGAATTATTCATGGTCGCCTGGACGGCCAACTGGAAGATCACAATTGCCATGGCGTCGTTGAATAGGCCTTCGGTCTCCAGCAACGAAGTCAGGCGTCGTGGCATGTTCACCTTGGTGGCGATGGCATCCACGGCTACCGGGTCAGGTGGCGCGACGATGGCGCCCAAGGCCAGGGCCAAGGGAATGGAGACGATAGGCGAAAATGCCAAGGCCGTAGCTGCTACGGTGCCGGCAGTCACCACGATCAAGACTACCGCTAGACGGATTAAAGCTTTCCAACGGAACCGGAACACTGACCAACTGCTTCGCTGCGCCGTTGCGAAAAGCAACGGTGGTAAGAAGATGGGCAAGATTAATTCTGGTTCGATATGCATTTCGGGCATGAACGGCAAGAAACCGGCCAGGGTCGCGAAAATGAGCATCAGGATCGGGTACGGCAGTTTTATGCGTTCACCGACGCCAACGATCAGAATAGTAGCGAACAGTAATCCGATAATCAGCAGGAAAAAATCCATAGTCATCTAATAGTAGTTGATTTACCCAACTAAATTGATCATTATTTCACTCAAAGGCCGCGTGGGAAAAGGAATTCTGCATCATTCCATTGACTGATCAGGCAGCCATTAGAACGAGAGAATTCGCTATGAATTGACTGTCCATTTAGGATGCCGGAAACCTCGGCGCGTTGCGGCCCGCCGTATATTTCGGTGCAGGCGGTACTCGGATCCAACCTAGGAGCAACGAGGTCAGGGCGTTGATCCAGTTTTTCACAGGCTTCTGAAGCGTTGGGCAGTGTACCTGTCTGACTGGCCTCAGCGCCTAAACATTCCAATGTGTAGCGCGCGGAAATATTACTTCCGTCAGCCTTGATAGTGATCTCTAAAGTGCTCTGAGTCGTTGTTGAGGATTGCGCTGCGCAGGAGGACGTCACCGCAGCTAGCAACAGTATGCCGCCCGCTGTGACTGCACGACGTGTACTCCCAGTGATGCCCATGTGGCTATTGTGCACCGAGCCATCATTGACTACTAGCCCTTGGATGAAAGTGGCAGGCTATTAGCAACAGCCAGTAACCTCAGTCTCAGCTGATCGGCACGGGTAGCGAACTGTTTTTGCAATCGAACATATTCAGCTTTGCCAGAAGGCGTCTCAATGCGAATCGGTTCGTGGCCCCAATCGCCAAGATCGTAGGGTGAAGCCTGCATGTCCATGGTCCGAATGTCCCATGCAAGCTCAAAGCAATCCATCACCAAGTCGCTGGGCACCGCGGGGGAGAGCTTATAGGCCCACTTATAAAGATCCATGTTGGCATGCAAGCAGCCTGGCTGTTCCAGATCGCGTTGCGTTTCGCGGGTTGGCTGCAATTCGTTAAGTTCAACCGCCTGCGGCGTGTAGAAGCGGAACGCATCAAAATGGGTGCAGCGAATCTTTTCGGATTCCACCACGGCATCGGTACCCTCGGCACCCAGTCGCAACGGAAGATATTCGTGGCGAATACCGTTCAGATCCGATTTGTAGGCCATCGCCCATTCATGCAATCCAAAACATGCAAAATTTCCTGGACGTTGTGAGGTCCCGGCAAGAATCACGCGGGCAAATTCGATGGCCCGTGCCCGGGAATCGACGAAGCCTTGGGCATTAAACTCGTAGCCTAGACCCTGCGCAGTCTCGACCGGACGATAAAACTTCCAAGAAGCACGTTGCGCAGCTTCTTCGCCGGTGAGTACGACGTTCAACCCCGGATGCCAGCGATAGAGTTGGCCGGGTTTTTGGGTGTAGTAGGTGAAGAGGAAGTCGTCAATCGGATGCTTACGGCCCTTCATACGCCGTTCTATAAAGGGTTCCCCGAACGCACGCGCACGAGCCTCATGACGGTAGGCCAACGGCACCCACTGTGAGGCTTCCAAAACGGTGACAGAATCGGGCATACCTCTCATTATTCAATTCATCGCCCCGCGAGACCACTTAGGTATCTCAACTCACACAGGTTCGTCGGGCAATAACGTGGGCCTCTTGCAAGGCCACCAGAACCTAGAAGCAAAAGAAATTCTGTGAGTTCCCCTAGTGAGGTCGGGATCAATGGGCAGAAAAGAGATAAAGCCCTATGCTGAAGCCATGATGATTGAACGTTCCAGCCGCGTGCCCGCCAGCTCTGCTGAGGTCTTCGAATGGTTCTCACGTCCAGGGGCAATTCATCGATTACTCCCGCCGTGGCTTCCGGTCAAAGTCATTCAGGAAGCGACATCGCTTCGTGACTCCACCGCCGTACTGGGCATGCCGGGCTCTTTACGGTGGAACGCGCAACATCAAGCGGCGGAGTTTGTCGAAAATCGCAAATTTGTTGACCAGCTCGAACCCGAAGGTTTGCGTGGCCTACCTTTGAAGGCAGTTCGTTGGAGACATGAGCACCTGTTTGAGGACGACGGAACCGGCCGGACTCTGGTCAGTGATCGTATTGAATCGAATATGCCCAAAGGACAAATACGATCGATGCTCGACTATCGTCATCGCGCACTAGCTGCAGACCTTACTGCGCACCAGCGTGCTGAGGATGCCGGGCTGAAACCACAGGTGATTGCGGTGACCGGGGCTAGCGGATTGGTGGGGCAGGCCCTCTGCGCCTTCCTGTCCACTGGTGGTCACCGTGTGATCAAGCTGGTGCGTCATGCCCCGTCCGCGCCAGATGAACGTTTGTGGGACCCAAATAATCCCGCACCGCAGTTACTTCAAGGGTGCGATGCCATCATCCATTTGGCAGGTGCCAGCATTTTTGGGCGCTTCACCAACGAGCATCGTCAAGCCGTGCTCAACAGTCGAATCGAGCCAACTCGTGCCCTGGCCAAGCTGGCAGCTAGCAGCGGTGTGTCCACATTCATCAGTGCATCAGCTATAGGGATCTACGGAACCGATACTGGACCTGTTGCACTGGATGAGTCTGCCGACATGAGTGGTGAACCAGCAGATTTTCTGGCCGATGTCGTCCAGCAATGGGAGGTCGCTGCACAGTCAGGGGGAGAGCAACTACGAACCGTATGCGTCAGAACCGGCGTGGTGCTCAGCCCGCGAGGTGGCATGCTCGCGGTAATGCGTCCGCTATTCACTGCCGGGCTTGGCGGAAAGCTGGGCAGCGGGATGCAACGTCTCTCGTGGATCGGGCTTGATGATTTGCTCGATATTTACCATCGTGCTTTATGGGATGAGCGACTTTCCGGACCAGTGAATGCGGTGGCTCCCAACGCGGTGACTAACGCCGAATTCACTCAAGTGCTGGCGCGGACGCTTAAACGTCCTGCAGTTATTCCGGTGCCGGGGGTTGCGCCCAAGATAGTTCTTGGAGATGAGGGTGCTCGTCTGCTGGCTCTGGCTGATCAATGGATTGCCCCTGGCAAGCTACTTAAATTGGGCCATAGCTTCCGTAATGAACGCCTTGATGCCGAGCTCGCGCACAGCCTTGGGACTGCAACGGAATAACCCCGCGACGCTGTGCCAAAGGCACCCACTGCGAAGCTTCCAAAACGGTGACGTTAACAGGCATACTTTTCACTATTCAGTTCATTGACCCGCTAGAGCCCTTAGACAGTTCAACTCACATCCAAATCAACAGGAGCTAGCCATGAATGCCTTCCCTCCTTGGGAGCCTCCGATGTTCGCCAGTGACCCAGAACATCTAGTCGCCATGCTTGACCGGCTCCGCGTCACTTTCCGCTACAAGGCTGATGGTTTGAATTTGAATCAGCTTCGGTTTCGGCTACCGTCCAGTGGGTTGTCCTTGGGAGGTCTGTTGCAGCATCTGGCAACTGTAGAAGATGAGAAGTTCAGCTATTTTATTGCTCGTGAACGCCCTGAGGTGTTGCTCGAATTTCTTGAACGAGACAATGACCCTTTCGTTGTTCAGGAACAGCAGAGTCCTAGGGAACTATACGAACGCTATGACAATGCGGTTCTCAAGAGTCGAGGAATTCAACAACAGGTCATCAACGACAATAAATTGGACACGCCCTCGGGGCTGGAATTTGAGGGTCAGCACCTTTCGGTGCGCAGAATTATTTGTGACCTCATAGAAGAGTATGGGCGTCATACCGGGCATGCGGATCTGTTGCGTGAGGCGATTGACGGGCGCGTTGGTGAGGACCCTCCACATGACTATCGACCGATGTGGATTTAGGGGTTAAATGCCTCATCCCATGAGGCTCGGGATGAGACTCACGGGATGAGGTTGACGAATGACCGTTAGGTCTTTGGGTGTTAGCCCATGGAGATCGCGCCGAACAGCACGCCCGAGGCGAGCATGACCAGGCTGACCACCAACGCACGCCACAGTACCTTCTTGTGGTGATCGCCCAAGTCCACACGGGAGAGCGATACCAGCAGCAGGATTGCTGGAACGAGCGGAGACTGCATGTGTACCGGCTGACCGGTGATCGAAGCGCGAGCCATGTCTACGGCTGGAACTCCGAAGTGTGCACCGGCTTCGGTGAGTACTGGCAAGATGCCGAAGTAGAAGGCGTCGTTGCTCATCAAGAAGGTGGCTGGGATGGAGATCAAACCGGTGATCACTGCCATGAATGGGCCCATGGAGTCAGGAATGATTGCTACCAACCACTGGCTCATGGCATCAACCATGCCGGTACCCGAGAGTACGCCGGTGAGTACCGCAGCACCCAGAACCATGGAAACCACGGCGATGATTTCGCTGGAGTGCGCTGCAATCATCTTGACCTGGTCGGAGACCTTCGGGAAGTTGACCACGAGGGCAATAGCGGTACCAACCATGAACAGGTAGGACAATGGGAGAACGTCAACAACCAGCAACACCATGATCGCTACGGTCAGTACCAGGTTGAAGTAGAAGGTCTTAGGACGCAGGGTCTCGCGGTTCGGATCCAGCACGGTGCCGTCCATGGTGGCAGCTTCGGTGCCATCACCCTTACGAGCAACTGCTTCCAAGACTGCCAGGTGGCCACCCTTCGGTGCGGTGCCAGCTGGGGAGGTGCCGCCGGAAGGCGAAGTGATGTTGCCACCACCGAGTTCGGTGCCCCACAGTTCGGGACGTTCGCGCTGTAGGCGGCGACGTTCGGAGATGCCCAGCTGCCAAGCGAAGAGGCCAATAACCACCAGTGCAATACCCAGGGATGGGAGCATTGGGACGAAAACATCGGCAGCTTCAACGTGCAGTGCTGCTGCAGCGCGTGCGGTAGGACCACCCCATGGCACGATGTTCAACGTACCGTTGGTCAAACCAGCCACACAGGTCAAGACCACAGGGCTCAGACCCAGACGCTGGTAGATCGGCAGCAGCGCCGCGGTGACCACGATGAAGGTGGTGGAGCCATCGCCATCCAGCGAGATGACGGCGGTGAGCAGTGAGGTACCCAGAACAACCTTGGCTGGGTCATTGCCCACAAGCTTCTGAATGCCTGCGACCAGACGGTCGAAGAGTCCAACATCGATCATGATGCCGAAGTACATGATGGCGAACATCAGCAGTGCTGCGGTGCCGGACATGTCCTTGACGGCGTCCATGATCATGTCGCCCAGTCCGAAGCCTGCGCCGGTGAACAGCCCGAAGATGGTGGGGACGAGTATCAATGCCAGTAGTGGCGTCATGCGTTTGGTCATGATCAGCGCCATAAAGGTGGCGACCATGAGGAATCCGAGTGCAACTAGCATTGCCCCGACCTCCATTTCGGTGAGTGTACGTCGTTGTGGCACCCAAAAGCTTCAGGGCACTCATTCAAGGTACGTGGCGAGTCTCACGTTGCGCGCCTTGTGCTGATTATTGAATGGTTAAGCTCATAACCATCTTTTTGCTCATTAAAATCGCGTTGAGTCGATAGTGAGTCTATGCTGGAGGCCATGTTCCGTTCTGGGTCTCGCGCGAGGCATTTCGCATCCCGCATCATGCGTTTGCAGTTCCTCGTTGTCGGTGTACTCATCGTGCTGGTCACCGCCGGAACCCTCTATGCCAGTTATGACCGCGTGTATTCGCGCGCCGAAGACACCTCGTTGACCATCGCCCGATCTGTGGCCGTCCTGCCCGAAGTGGTCCGTGACGTCACAAAATACGCTGCGATGGAAGATTTGGATGAGAAAGAGCTGGCTTCAGGGGAATTACAACGCTTGGCCAACGCCATCCTGGAGCAGAAGCAAGCCTATTTTGTGGTGATTACCGAGGATCGTGGTTTGCGACTGAGTCATCCGAATCCCGCTGAACTAGGGCAGATGGTCTCCACCGATCCGGTGGGCTTAGATGGTGTTGAAGCTGTCTCTAGGGAACATGGCACGCTCGGGGAGTCGGTACGTGCCAAGGTGCCGGTTCGTAACGATGCCGGGCAGGTGATCGGTGAGGTCTCGGTGGGTGTGACCACTCAATCGCTCACGGGTGCACTCTTGCAATCCTTTAGTTGGATTGTGCTCTTTGCCCTGTTGGCTGCCGGGTTAGCTACCGTGGCGGGCCGGGTGACCGTGCGCCGGCTCAAGCGCCAGACTTTAGGTCTTGAGCCGACCGAAATTGCCCAGCTGGTGCGGGACCAACAGGCGGTTCTGTACGGTGTTACCGAGGGTGTGATGGGTATCGGTGTTGATCATCGGATCACCGTGCGCAATAAGGCGGCCCGACAACTTTTGGGTCTGCCACACCGCACCGAGTTACAAGATGTGGTTGGCCGGCATTTTGAATCTGCTGGTCTGGACCGGCGGCTGGTTAGAGCTATCAAGGAGCGAGACCCGGCGCCAGTGCGTCTGGAAGTCAACGGCAATTCACTGATCGCCCGAGTTAATGATGTGAACCGGGCCGGTTTAGATCTGGGGCAGGTGGTACTGCTGCGCGATGTGACCACCATCGAAGCTCTAGGTACCAAATTGGATGCTGTTCAAGACATGGCAGATGCCCTGCGCGCACAACGCCACGAGTTTGCTAATCGGATGCATGCAGTACTGGGACTCATCGACCTGGGCAAAATAGAGCAGGCCGAAGCCTACCTGCGTGAGGTCATGGAAACCGGGCCGAAGATCGCTCAAGTCCCCGGGCTTGAAGCGATCCAAGATGCCTACCTTTCGGCGTTCATTTCAGCCAAGGCTGTCCGTGCCCATGAGCAGGGCATCGAGCTACGGGTGTCGAACCAGTCGATGCTTTACGGGCAGATCGCCTCGGCTCATGACGCTCAAGATGCCACCGCGGTACTCGGCAATCTTTTGGACAATGCCTTTACTGCAGCCTTGCGCGGTACCGGGAAGCCCTGGGTGGAAATTGACTTGCTCTCAGAAGGAACTACGTTGCACCTTGCTGTGGCTGATTCAGGGCCCGGCATCACCACTACCGAAGACATTTTTGCGCGCGATGTCAGCACGGGTTCCCACCTAGGCAATGAACATGGTCGCGGGGTCGGCTTGCCACTGATCAAGCGATTGGCGCAGGCCCGAAGTGGGGATGTGTGGATCGCGGACCCGGGCGCTGGAACAGAGGGAGCGGTATTTGCCGCCCGCTTGCCGGCTGTCCTGCTTGAACCTGCCATCCCAGAAAACAACAAGATTGAAGGAGTGTAACCATGGGCGAAGGCGCCAATGGAAATTACCAAGTCATGATCGTCGACGATGACTTTCGTGTCGGTGCACTACATGCTGACATGGTCAATTCCATACCGGGGTTCCAAGCTTTGGAACCAGTCCAAGATCCGCGAATGGTGCCTAAACTCGTCGCCTCTCTCAAGCCTGACTTGTTGCTCTTGGATCTGTACTTGCCACATGTCAGCGGCATTGAGTTGCTGCGTGAATTAGATGTGGACGCGATCATGATCTCGGCAGCCACCGAGCCGAAGAATATTTCCAACGCTATACGCCACGGTGCGCTGGCATTTATTATCAAACCCTTTGACGCCAAAACGCTCAGTTCTAAACTCAAGGGATGGGCGAGGTATCGCAGGCAACTGACCGGAGTGACTGAGTTTAATCAGCAGGGCGTTGACCGACTTTTTAAGGCTTTGCAGGGTGGCGAAGAGACGGTACCAAGTGTCGGAACTGCCCCTACGGAACAGGCCGTACTCAGCTGTGTTAAGGAAGCGTCGGAACCTCTAAGCGTGGCTGAGGTGGCCGAAGCTGTGGGTGTCGCTAGAGCCACGGCCCAGCGGTATTTGGCTGCGCTGGTGGCCAATGATGCTTTGGAACTTCAGTTGGGTTACGGTACCCGGGGTCGTCCGGAGCACCGTTACGTAGCACGGTAAAAAGTTTCGTTTAGGTAGCGTCCCGGACCCGCCGGTAGAACTCGATTTTCTTCTGATCTGGGTCTATTCCGTAACCGGCATATACCAGTTCTTCATAACCTGCGCCGTAGTTCCATTCGGTGCTCCAAGCCGCAATGGCCAGATCGGCCCATCGGTCAGCGACCCCCAAATTTCCCATGTCGACATGACCCAAGAAGTCGCCCTTGGCATCCAATAGTGTATTGGGCAGGCACGCATCTCCGTGGCAGACCACGGGATCGACCGATGGAGCGTCGGAGAGCAGTTCGGATTGTTGATCGCGAGGTAGGCCGCTGACGCGCGAAGTCAGATCCCACGAGAATGGGCAACTGTCTACCGGCAAGAGATCATGTAGCTGACGTAGTCCATGACCGAGAGCATAAGCCGAACGCTCAGGGTTGCCCTTGCCGAGTTCGCTCACTGCACTATGCCCATGTAACGCCGCGGTGAGCATCAGTTGTCCTTCTTCGAATTGCTCGCAGGAAAGTACGACGGGAACGTTGATGAATTCTTCAGCCCACTGCATACGCTGAGCCTCCATCAGAAGATCGGCTTCTTTTTCTGGTGGGTTTCCGGGTGAGAATTTAGCGAAGCACGTGTTGCCGCCGGTTCTGATTTCGTAGGTGAGTCCACCCAACGCGTTGAGCCAAATACCTTCGATTTTGCTTCCTTCGGCCGCCTCGCGCACCCGGATTGGTATGGGGTGGTCCTCGGGCGTCGGTCCAGAAATAACTTGAGGTGAGCTCATTGCTCTAGTCTGCCAGTTAATTTGGCTCTGGGGTCATCCATCAGAACGTTGGAATGCCGGCAATCCGGTTGGCCATTTGTCGCTATTGATGGCCACGTGTACTCGTTGGCAACTTGCCGTCTTTAGCAGTGCCCTGACGCGCTCCTCGTATTAGATCAAAGTTGCTTACACTCCGCGGCGGACAATAATATGATCTCCGACTTCTTGCTGCACGTCGTGGGCTAGTTTCTTGCCGGTTTCGGTCCATGCATCCGCATCGAACCCTGGAGCCCACCCCCGATCCCAGTGCATGTGTTGCTGAAATTCATCGTTCCACTTAGCAAGCCTATTGCTGAGCGATTCCGACAATCCGTAATCACTGGGGTATTGGAGACCGTGTTCCCATAGTGGCCATTCCGCCCCATAGTCGCAAAAGATCATTAGTACACGATTCGACGCCGCTTCCTGTTCCATGCCCACAGTTTACGGATCATCTGCGAAACAATGCCAGTAAACAACGGGAGGTTTGCACGGTTTTGTGGGCGTAATTACCGTCCAGCTGAATTCGTATTGCCTGCAATTTTCGTTTTTTGCAGAGAAAGATCGGGCTTCCTGACATGAGCCTTTAGAGTAAATGATGTTCGGGGTTTATGACTGGACTGCATTGCGATGCCTATTAGACTGAATCAATGATTTCTATCCGCGCTGCCGTTGATGTCGATTTTCCCGAAGCTGCTTGAGATCTGGCATCGCTCAGTTGAAGCAACACACGAGTTCTTAACCCCCGATGACGTTGATGCTATCGAGCAAGATGTGACAACGTACTTACCTCAGATGTCGGACTTACGCGTCGCCGAGAAAGACGGGCACCTGGCGGGTTTTATCGCGATTGAAAACGACACTATTGAGATGCTTTTCGTTGACGCCGCTATGCATGGCTTGGGCATCGGTAGCGCCTTGCTTAGTGCAGTTATCGAAGGCCGACTAGCCGTACGAGTCGACGTCAATGAACAGAATCCGTCGGGACGGAAGTTTTATGCGGCAAAAGGATTCGTGAAAATAGGCCGGTCAGAAGTTGATGGAGAGGGCCGTCCGTTCCCGACTCTGCACCTATTGAAAAACGCGGGGACCTGAACCAACTGATAACGAGTAGTCTCGTGAAACCAAATAGAACTGCACGACCGTCGGTTTAGGTGGCCTCAAGTCTTGGCTCTGGAAGCTCTCCACAAGTCTCAACCGAAAAAACTAATAAGGTTTTCGTTCTGGAGTTGCCCCAGTCCAGGTAGCGATGGGCATAGAGCATCAATTTTCCTGGTATTCATCTCAGCTCAAGGAAGAGTCTGATTTGGCCATGAACACTGAAACCTATGACTAATATTTCGCGTCGTAATTTGCTCACTGGTGCTCTGGGCGCCGGCGCCCTCGGCCTTGTCGGCCCCACAGGTGCAGCGCTGGCATCAATTAGCCCGCGCCTGGTCCGTTCACGGTTGGGACTCACCAGCGGCTTTTCTATGGGAGATGTTTCCACCAACAGTGCAGTCCTCTGGGCCCGAAGCTCTGGAGAAGGACGACTGCGAGCACAGCTGCGAGCAGTTGATGAAGCAGGTCAGATCATTCGTGGGCGTGGATCTTTTGCCCGCACCCTGCGTGGTGCCCAGGCTTCCGAATCGAGTGATTTTACCGCAAAAATTAGTGCTTCCCATCTGCCAGCGGGAACACGCTTCTCGGTCAGTATCGGTTTCGAAGATGAAAACGGAACCCTTGGTCAAACCCAGCAGGGCTGGTTCAGCACAGCTCCGTCAAACACCGGCAGGGGCAATCACGAGGCATCCCGAGCTCAAAGTTTCGTGTGGTCTGGAGATACTGCCGGGCAAGGGTGGGGCATCAACGAGGACATCGGCGGTATGCGGGCCTACGCCGCAATGCACGCCACCAACCCCGACTTCTTTGTCCACAGCGGTGACACGATCTATGCCGATGGACCAATCCTGGCCGAGGTCGAAGAGGCTGACGGTCAGATTTGGCACAACCTGGTGACCGAAGAAGTCTCCAAAGTTGCCGAAACTTTGGATGAGTTCCGTGGACGTCATCGCTACAACATGATGGATACGAACGTACGAGCGTTGTATGCCGAAGTGCCGGTCATTGCTCAGTGGGATGATCACGAAACACACAATAACTGGTGGCCGGGCGAGACCATCACCGATGAACGCTACACGGTGCGTGACATCAACACTTTGGCAGCTCGCGGACGTCAGGCATGGCAGGAATATCAACCCATCGCTGATCCTCGTGCGATGCGTGGTGGAAACGGCTTTGAAGCGGCGCGTATTTACCGCAAGATCTCGCGCGGCCCGGCGTTGGACTTGTTCGCTTTGGACATGCGTACCTTTAAGTCCGAAAACACTGACGGACTGGAATCCAAAGAAACTGCGATTTTCGGCGAAGAGCAATTGAACTGGCTGGTTGATGGCTTAGGAAAGTCGAAGGCCACTTGGAAAGTTGTCCTCAACGACCTTCCTTTAGGAATTATCGTTCCTGATGGCAAAGCCCAAGAGTCCATTTCTAACGCTGACCATGGCGCTCCACTGGGCCGTGAGCTGGAACTGGCGCGTCTGCTCAAGGCCATCAAGGACCGCCGTATAAAGAACGTCGTCTTCTTAACAGCTGATGTGCATTATTGCGCGGCGCACCACTATTCCCCGGAAAGAGCAGCCTTCACCGACTTCAATGAGTTCTGGGAATTCGTGGCCGGCCCGGTCAATGCTGGTTCATTCGGTCCCAACGAGATGGATGGGACCTTTGGACCCCGCGTAGATTTCGCATTAGCCGGTACCGTCGCTAATCAGTCGCCACGTGATGGAAAGAGCCAATTCTTTGGACATGTGGATCTCGACGAGCAAGATCGATTCACGGTCAGCTTGCGTAATGGCTTGGGGGAGACGGTGTATTCCAAGACCTTAGAGCCGACGAAGTAAACGAATTCTGAAAGACAAAAAGATCGTGCTTGCGACTCTAGAAATCTAGTGTCGCAAGCACGATCTTTAGTAGAGCGAAACCTTAGCGGCCGGTGCCTCCGTAAACGGTGGCTTCGACTTCGGTATCCAAATCAAACGCGGTGTGGATTGCGCGTACGGCATCGTTCAGTTTGTCAGCGTCGGTGACCACCGAGATACGAATCTCGGAAGTGGAGATCATATCTACGTTCACGCCAGCGCTATGCAGGGCTTCGAAGAAAGTGAAGGAAACGCCTGGGTTCGAACGCATGCCCGCACCGATGAGCGAAAGCTTACCGACTTCGTCGTTGTGCTCGATATCCTCGAAGCCGATTTCGCCCTGAGCGGTGGTCAATGCGCCGAGCACGTTCTTGGTTTCGGTCATGGGCAGGGTGAATGAGATATCGGTCTTACCCGAACCGCGGGTAGAGATGTTCTGGACGATCATGTCGATATTGGCCTGAGCGGCGGCAATAACACCGAAGATCTGGGCTGCCTTGCCAGGGATGTCCGGCACGCCGATGACGGTGACCTTGGCTTCGGAGTGGTCGTGGGCGACACCTGAGATGATTGGCTGTTCCAAGGGTTCTCCCTCTTGAATTTTGATTTTGTCGTCGGGGTTCGGGAGCACCCAAGTGCCCTCGTGAGTGCTGAATGAAGAGCGCACATGCAGTGGCACGCCAAAACGGCGTGCGTATTCCACGCAGCGCAGGTGCAGGATCTTGGATCCGCTGGCGGCCATTTCCAGCATTTCTTCGCTGGTGATCTTATCGATCTTCTTGGCCGAAGCAACTACACGTGGATCAGCGGTGTAAACGCCGTCTACGTCAGTGTAAATTTCGCAGACATCGGCGCCCAAAGCAGCGGCCAACGCCACTGCGGTGGTGTCGGAACCACCACGGCCCATGGTCGTGATGTTCTTGGATTCCTTGCTCATACCCTGGAAGCCAGCAACAATCGCGATGAAGCCGCGGTCGATGGCACGGCGAATACGCTGAGGGGAAACCTCCATAATGCGCGCTTTGCCGTGGGTTGAGTCGGTGATCAGACCTGCCTGCGAACCGGTGAAAGAAGCAGCCTGTTCACCAAACTGGTCGATGGCCATGGCCAGTAGCGACATAGAGATGCGCTCTCCAGCGGAAAGCAGCATGTCCATTTCTCGCGCTGGTGCATCGTCGGTGAGCTGTCCAGCCAAATCTAGGAGATCATCGGTGGTATCACCCATCGCGGAGACAACTACAACGACATCGTGGCCCTGAGATTTGGTGTCAATAATTCGACGCGCCACACGTTTGATGCCTTCGGCATCTGCTACTGACGAACCGCCAAATTTTTGAACAATTAGGCCCATGGGCACTCACTCCACCTGTTGAAAGCTGTGTCTCGTTATTGGCGCAAAGCACAACGCGAGGCACCTACCAAATAAATATTGTGACAGCTACGGGCCAACATCTCCTACTTGTGACGGTAAACATTGGTCATATTGCCTAGAAAGATTAGTGGGAGTTGTTGAAAATCACGGGCTATCCCTTGATTTCTGCCAAGATTTGTCGCCAAAAGCTCTTCCATTCAGACATCTGATCTGGAGTTTTAGCCTTAGTAATGTTAATGGCTATCGAGCATTTATCCACCTTAAGGCCAATGTCCACTTGGGCCTTGGTGCCGTCGCTGAAACTGGCACGCCAATATCGCCAGCGTTCGGAGGTGCTGGTACGCGCTGGTTCATTAAGGCTCTGACCATTAAAAAGCTTTAGGCCGCTGACCTGTTTTTCCCAGCAGGCTAGCGCACCGTCGAGGTCTTCGGCGAGTGTCGTGCTCACCGATCCTTGGAAGGTGCCATCTTGAGCTTGCCCCGGCAGGCGGCGACCAATTTGTTGTTCGTAGGCGATGGCCACCGATTGGGCCCACCAACCTGGGTTATCGAGATCCGCAGGCATATCGGTGTACGCGAGTTCAGCGATTTCCTTATGTGTTAGTTCGCGCGCCTTAGCACTCTCTAATCGTTCGCTCCAGGTTTCCCACGGGGTGCCGGTGGCCCTGGCAATGGCCGAAGTGTTGCTGCTCTTAGTTCCCATGATCGAAGTCTAAGCAACAAAGGTTGCTGAAGATAGGAAACGGCCGGGCGGCACGGGATGAATCCCGTGCCGCCCGGCCTATCGCACCATTTTGGCAGAACGTACTAGATCGCCTGAATTTCCAGATTCAGTCGGCCTAGCAGTTCTACTAGTGTGTCCAGATCGTGGTCATCCCAATTGGTCATGCGTGCTCGAAGCTCACCGCGCCACTCTTCGAATCCGCTGTGCCACCGCTGTTTTGCGTGCTCTGTGGGAAGCAAGTCGAAGGCCCTACGGTCTTCGGCGTTGACCTCACGAACCACCAGATCAAGCTTTTCGAGCTTGGCGGTCATGCGGGAAAGCGTCGCCTTGTCGGTCAGTAACTTCTCGCAGATTTCGGATTGTGTGATGCGACCATTGCGCAAGATGAGTCCGAGGACCGGCAAATAGGCGGGGGTCAATTGACCGTTAAGCCGATGCGCCATCTCGCGCTTGAACCGTCCGGTGACTGCCATTAAGGAAAACAGTTCTTGTTCCGCCAAGGAATAGCGGTCGGTCCGATCCTTAGTGCACTCAGAAGCATCCGTTTTGGTGATATCCACGTGAACTATCCTAGTTGTCTGCCGACTTCATCGCCGTTCTGGGCGCATGGTCGCTGACGTTAGCTTGCTCTAGATTTGCTGCGTCAACATTTTCATGGCCGGAAGTCGCAGCCGTGGTCTCGCTTTCGGTCTTGGCTTCAACCTCCTGCATGCGCTCGGTAGCGGTCTGGGTGGTCAAAGCCTGGTTAGGAATAAGGCAGACAGCGATCACTACGATCAGCGACAGTGGAGCTGCGAAGGTGAACAGCGATGGTACCGCGTCACCATAGATGGATTCGAAAATCACGCGTACCTGTTCTGGCAGGGTGGAGATGGTTGGCAGGTTGCCCGAGGAGAGTACCTGAGCAACGGCCTGGCCCTTTTCCCCCAGCGACCCGATGGCTTGCATCAAGTCTGCCTGGCGGTCAGCAATCATATTAGGAATGGTTGCTGCCAAGATGGCGCCTAGGCCTGCTGTACCAGCGGTACCACCCAAGGTACGGAAGAAGTTGACCGAGGATGACGCAACACCCAGTTCTTTGACATCCACCGAGTTCTGCACGACCAAGACCATGTTCTGCATGACTAGACCCATGCCTGCACCCAGAATGAACATGAACGTAGCAACCAGTGCGTAGTTGGTGTCGTAGTGGATGGTTCCCAGCAGGAATAGTCCAATAACGATCAGTACCGAGCCGGTGACCACCAGTGGCTTCCACTTGCCGGTACGCGAGATGATCTGGCCACCGATGGTGGAGATGATCAGCAGGCCACCCATCAGTGGGAAGGTCATCAGTCCGGCCATGGTGGCTGACGCGCCACGAGCCATGATCATGTACTGGCTTAGGAAAACCGAAGTGCCGAACATTGAAACGCCGACAGCCAGTGAGGCGATCACGGCGAAAGTGAAGGTGCGGTTCTTGAACAGCGACATGCTCAACAGTGGTTCAGGAGACTTGATTTCAACCAGGATGAAGGCGGCCAAAAGAATTACTGCGCCTGCGACCATCATCAAGCTGGTGCTCGAAGCCCACTCGAATTGGGAGCCACCCAGAGACATCCAGATGAGCAGCAAGGAGACGCCGCCAGAAAGCAATAGGATGCCCCAGTAGTCAATCTTCACCTTGCGCTTGGCAATGGCTGGAAGATGCAAAGTGCGCTGAATCAGAGCAACGGCTGCGATGGCAAAGGGCAGTGCGATGAAGAAGTTCCAACGCCAGTTGATGGTGTCGGTAACAAAACCACCGATCAATGGGCCACCCACGGTACCGACGGCCATCACAGCGCCAAACAGGCCCATGTACTTGCCGCGTTCACGTGGCGAGAGGAAATCGGCCATGACGATCTGTGCCAGGGCGCCAACGCCACCGCCGGCCAGACCCTGAACAACGCGCATGGCGATCAAGAAACCGGTGGTCTGCGAGAAACCTGCGGCAGCGGAAGCGAGCACGAAGATCGCCAGCGAAATCTGCAGCAGTAGTTTGCGGTTGCCGAGGTCGGCGAGTTTGCCCCAAATCGGGGTTGAGATGGTGGTTGCCAACAGGGTTGCGGTAACGACCCAGGTATAGGAGGTTTGGCTGCCGTGTAGATCGGAGACGATTACGGGCAGTGAACTAGATACTACGGTGTTGGCCAAGATCGAGACGAACATGCCCATGAGAATGCCGGTGAGGGCGGTGAGAATTTCACGGTGCGTCATCTTGGGCTTGGCGACCGGTTCGATTGCGGTCATTAAAGCTCCAAAAATTAGGTTCAGGTCAGAACGCCAGAATGGTTGATTGATATCAACTATACGCCTATAGTTGACGTTCATCAACTATAGTGTTCCATTGCACACCGATGTATTAAAAACGAGCCCCGCACCTCCCTGTGATCAGGGAAATGTGAGGCTCGCTCGAAAGCGTTTATCGACTGCGGTGGTTATCCATCTCGGGAACCACCGGATGTGATGGGCTTTGTACCTCATCCTTGGGGGCCTGTGCCGGATCCACGGCCTTGAAGAGTTTGGGCTTAGTGGCTACGGCCTGATTTTCCGGGGTCTCAGGCTTCTGCAAAGCCTCGGGCTCCTCAGAGGCAACGGCCGGACGTCGGGCATTGGACGCATTGGAACCGGCAGTACGTCGACCTTCAAAGGCGCGTGCCAAAGTCACTTCATCGGCATATTCCAGATCTCCACCCACGGGAAGGCCTGAAGCTAGGCGAGTGATCCGGATGCCCAATGGTGCCAGCGCGCGCACCAGATACACGGCGGTAGCTTCACCCTCAAGGTTCGGATCGGTCGCCAGAATCAGTTCGGTAATGGACTCATCGGCCAGACGAGTGACCAGTTCACGAATGTGTAGCTGCTCCGGGCCGATGCCAGCCAACGGATTAATGGAGCCACCAAGCACGTGGTACTTGCCGCCAAATGCACGAGTACGCTCGATAGCCATCACGTCTTTGGACTCTTCAACAATGCAGATCTTGGTTCCATCGCGACGTTCGTCCCGGCAGATGGCACAGATCTCTTGCTCCGAGATGTTGAAGCAGATCTCGCAGAACTTGACCTTTTCCTTGACCAGTTGGATGGACGCGGCCAACCGTGTCATGTCTTCGGCGTCGGCTTCAAGAATGTGAAAAGCAATGCGCTGAGCCGACTTTGGGCCGATGCCAGGCAAGCGACCGAGCTCGTCGATCAGTTCCTGTACAGCACCTTCGTACACGTGCGCCTTCTTTCTTTCTTGCTGTGATACCGAGAAATTGTTCCGTGGTACACCCTAGTGTCTCACCCCGACATGATGCCGTGGCTTGAGCTACAAACTCCGCTTGATTTCCACTACATTCCCGTTGACGTCGCGCTGTTCGATGACCATGCCACCGAGCAAGCGCTCCACTGCAGGAACGCCGATGAGTGCTGAATCCTCAACCTCAATATCGTCATCGCTCGGGACGAATTCTTCTGGTTCCTGACTTTGTGCAACGGCAGGAGCTTGCGAGGGGCCACCCCACCCGCCAGCAGCCTGAGGTGGGGCCGGTGTGCTCTCGGAGCTCTTGGCCTGATTCATCAACTGCTGATAGCGGCTCATGCGCTGACCGGCAACTGGCGTCACCGGCTGGCTTGGGCGAGCAGTCTCTTGCTGCGGTGTTCCCCAGCTGGGTGCTGCTTCGGGCGTAGGGGCGCTCTGTTCTGGGACTTGCCGTACTACTGTAACCTCTGCCTCGGTTGGAGCCTGAGGCTGCGGTGTTGCCACGGGTTCGGCGGCAGCCGAAGGTCGTGGGGCTACCGGTTCTTGGACCCGCGGCTTGGGCTCTTCAGTTTCTGGCGCGGCTAATTTCTGGAATGAGTCCGTGGTGCTCTGCGGGTGCAGGGGCGTGTCCGAGACTGGGCGCGGAATATTAGGCGTGCCAACCTCGGCCTGACGGGCACTGAGCCCAGCAGTCATGCGAGGTTTCGGTGCTACCGGTGGGCCGCCAAAACTCCGTGGCGCACTGGGCCGTTGTGGCTCGTTGGCGGCTGTAGCAGGCTGTGCAGTTGGCGCGGGAAACTCGCTGGGTTGCACCGCAGTTGGCTGCTGTTCCGGTTCACGCGAGGCAACTGGTTCAGGCGAATAGTACGGGTCATCAGGGACTGGCGGCTCGTCCATGTACGGCTCATCATAGGGCGGGGGCACGTCATCATACGAGCTGACATAGCCATCGTTGGTCCCTGATTTTGGTGCAAGGGTCGGAGCCACAGGTGGTTTTGCTGGGCCTGAAGCATTGGAAACAGGTGCTGGAGCGGCGGCTTGCGCGCGCGCGGCAGCCCGCGCGGCAACCCCAGCAGAAGTTACAGGCTTAGTGAACTTGGTTGGTGCTGGGGTTTGCGCCGGTAGTGGCCGGCGCTCACCTTTTGGGGAACCACCGCCAGCTGGGTTGGAACCGCCTTCGGTGAGTACAACTTCTATCGGTGAACCAGCGAACTGCGAGACAACCCCAGTCAAGGTGTTCATCAAATCTGGACGATTTCGCAGGTTGACGATCGGACCAGCGTTGCTGAAGGCCAAAGTGAGCGTGCGCCCATCAAAGCCGGCGACAGAACCGTAGGTTGCCACCATGGAATGCAGCACTCGGGAGTTGCCCTGCAATTGTTGCAGGATCATTGGCCAAGCTTGCTGGAACTTCTGCACAGGGGCACCAGCACTTGCTTGCTGCGACTGCTGTGGAACAGCCTGTTGCTGTTGCTGGGCTCGTTCGCGTGCAGCTCGTTCTTGAGCTTCACGTTCTGCCTGTTCACGCTGGGCTTGTTCGCGAGCTGCTCGTTCCTGGGCCTCGCGTTGGGCCTGCTCGCGTGCGGCACGTTCTTGTTCTTCGCGCTGCTCGGCTTGTTCGCGCTGAGCCTGTTCACGTGCGGCACGCTCTTGGGCTTCACGTTGTGCCTGCTCTTGCTGCTCACGTTCCTGCTGGGCCTGAGCCTGCAGCGCGTCCTGACGCTGTGCATCAATCTCTGCTTGATTCGTCGGCTGTGGCGAAGGTGCAGAAGATGCAGCGGGCGCTTGTTGCTGCGGTGCAGGAGCCGATGGCTGCTGGGTACGCGAAGCGGCGGCCTTGCGTGCGAACTCCGCCATGGCAGGATTCTGCTTCACATCATCGATGGAGACGCCGGTACCAAATGACAGGTCTTCACCGCTGGATGGATCCGGCACCAAGCTAAATGGCGCAACGCCTTCAGGCCGGGCGGCTGGCACGCTTGGGCCAGGCTCAACCTTGGTGGTTACCGAGTAACTGTCATCCTTCGGACCCCAAGTCGCACCCCAATCGGCAGCTTCACCAGTATTCAGCGAAGACTGTGCATCTGGGTCTAGAGGCGCATTTGGATCGTCAGCTGCTGGTTGTTGCTCCTGCGAAGCTGGTGCCGGCTGAGTCTGCTGAGGCTGTTCAGAACGCTGTTCTTGCACAACCTGTGCCTGCTCATCTGTTTGCGAGGGTTGCTGTTCTACCGGTTCCTGAACTTCATCAACAGGGGACTGCTGAGCCGGAGCCGGAACCGCTACACCCTCACGGCGTGCCTTAGCCGCAGCCAGTGCTTCACGTACCGCAGCAGCACCCTGACGTGCAGCACCAGGATTTGGCGTTGCCCCCAACGACGCAGAGGAACTTGCGGCTTCGTCCTGTTCAAGAGCTGGAAGCTCGCCGCCGGTCATCGCATGGCGTTCCAAACGATCCAAACGGGCAGCAAAAGAAGATACTGAGTTCTCGGAACCTGGCAGCATCAGTCGCGCAGCCAACAGTTCCAGATGCAAACGTGGGGAAGTGGCGCCAGTCATCTCGCTCAACGCCTTATTAGTGACATCGGCCCATCGAGAAAGCTCTCCAGCACCAACCAGTCCAGCCTGAAGGCGTAATGCCTCCAGCTGGTCTTCGGGAACGCCACGAAGAATCTTTTCCAGGCCTTCTGGCATAGCCTTGGCGATGATCAGATCACGGAAACGTTCCAGAATATCTTCAACAAAACGTCGCGGATCCAAGCCGGTCTGAATAATGCGGTCAATGGCGCCAAAAAGCCCAGCCCCATCAGCCTCATGAAGAGACAACGTCACTTCATCCAAGAGCGTTGAGTGGGTGTAACCCAGCAACGCAATGGCAGTTTCGTAGCCCAGGGTTCCTTCACGAGCACCGGCCATGAGCTGGTCCAGGACCGAAAGGGTGTCGCGAACCGAACCACCGCCGGCACGAATGACTAGCGGAAGGACACCTTCGGCCACCGCCACATTTTCGCGTTCGCACAAAACCTGCAGGTAGGCCAACAGTGCTTCGGGCGGAACTAGCCGGAATGGATAGTGATGGGTACGGGAACGAATGGTCCCGATAACTTTTTCGGGCTCCGTGGTCGCGAAGATGAATTTGATATGTGCTGGTGGTTCTTCAACGATCTTCAGCAGGGCGTTGAATCCTGCCGCGGTCACCATGTGTGCCTCATCGATGATGAAGATCTTGTAGCGATCACGCGTTGGAGCGAAGGTCGCACGCTCACGCAGATCACGGGCATCATCCACACCGCCATGGCTGGCAGCATCGATCTCGATCACGTCGAGCGAACCCGGGCCACCGTTGGCCAGTTCAACACAGCTAGGGCAGGTGCCACAAGGAACAGGAGTAGGACCCTGTTCGCAGTTCAGGCAACGAGCCAAAATTCGTGCCGAGGTCGTCTTACCGCAACCGCGTGGGCCCGAGAAAAGGTACGCGTGGTTGACACGGTTTTTCTCCAGAGCCGTCATCAACGGAGCAGTGACGTGCTCTTGACCGATGACGTCGGCAAACGTATCGGGACGATACCTGCGATATAGCGCTGTACTCACACCGGTTCCCTATCGGTTGCGTGATGCTGGAGGCATCAGCTGTTGGACGATCTTTTCAGGTTCTACGATCCACGGTTCACGGGGTAAGTTCACCGGATCGAAAGCTTCAAGGGCTGCTTGCAAACTTGTACTTGGCAAGCCCAACGACTCTAGCAAAATCGCCACAACATCGGCTGGATGTACCCCATGTTCGGTGATCTCTTCGAGTGTTACCGCACCATCGCGTTTGGCAAGTCGCTGCCCCTTGGTATTCAGCGCAAGTGGCACGTGAACGTAGTCCGGAACTTCGTAGCCCAAAAGCGTGGCAAGGTATGCCTGTCGGGGTGCGGACGAGAGCAGGTCATCTCCACGCACCACTTGATCAATTCCGCACAATGCGTCATCAAGCACGACCGCCAAGTTATACGCCGGTGCCCCATCGTTGCGAACCAACACAAAATCATCAACGACGCCTGTGTAGTCGCCAGCCAGCTGGTCGTGTACTGAGAATTCTGTAACTTCCGCGCGTAGCCGCAAAGCCGCGGGACGCTCTTTTGCCTTCACCTCGCGTTCGGCTGAGCTCAAGTTCCGGCAGGTTCCCGGGTAAGCCCCGGGTGCTGCATGCGGCGCACTTGCCGCTTCTGCAATATCTTTCCGAGAGCAGAAGCAGGGGAACACTAGTCCCCGATCTTCCAGCTGCTTGACGGCTTCAAAGTACAGGGGGAGGCGTTCGGATTGACGCAAGAGCGAACCGTCGAATTGCAGTCCAAGGGATTCCAATTCAAAGATCTGTGTCGCTTCGGCACCGGAACGAACACGGTCAAGATCTTCGATACGCAACAAGAAATCGCGCTGCGTGGAACGGGCAAAAAGCCAGGCAAGGATGGCCGTGCGCAAATTGCCAAGGTGGAGTGGCCCAGAAGGGCTAGGGGCGAAACGGCCAGCGCCCACGTGGACTCCATTCGGCTTGCGTGAAAAAGTAAAGACCCCTCATGCACCTGCCAGAGCCCATCTACCCTTGCTACCTTCCGGTCCTGGGGGAGTTCAACAGGATGACACCACACGAGGGGTCATCGAAAATACTACCCGAGGGTGGTGCTTGGACAAAAATCGGGGAGCGTGCGCTTGCTCTCAACCGGTCTCCTGATCTGTCGGTTCAAACCATCCCAAAACCTTGCGCACCCGTTCATTGAGCGCAACTGTCGGAAGCATTGGCGTCTGCTCTTTTTCACAGTCGAAGTTCTGCACGTTGGTGACACTTCCGGGAAGTTCGATGCACACCACACCATGTGGAGAGCGCCAGTTCACCGATCCATCGGGCAGATAGGTAGCTTGCCATCCCAAAGCATGCTTGAACATTTGATGCCGCTTGCACAGTAGGTGAGTGTTGGTCCGTGAGGTGTGACCTCCGGTTTCCCAAGCCTCAATGTGATCTATTTCTGAAGTTTCCGCAGGACGATTGCAACCGGGGAACCGACAACAAATATCGCGATTGCGTAATAGGTCCCTCAAAGCTTTAGATGGCCGGTACTTTTCACGGCCGACATCTATCACGGCACCAGACCACGGGTCGGTGAGCACCTTCATGAAGGATGGCGCATCTTTGGCAATACGTAATGCGGTGCCGATGGGTATCGGTCCGTAGCCTTCTAGATCAGCTAGGGCTCGTTTGGGATCGATGAGCATTTCCAATGCCGGGATGGTCACGGCGACTCGTGCCTTGAGTGGGGTGCCTTTTGTCGCCGGCCATCCGTCGATTAACGCATCGCAAATGATGTCGAGGCGCCGTTGCTGTTCGGTTCGTTCATCCTCTGGATCATCGTGCTGCGAGGCATGCCAGTTGACGGTGTTGATGATGCTCAGAGTATTTTCGGCTGGCATGAACAACTGGATTACCGACATCCCGTTAGGTTCGTTCCAGTAAGTGACTTTTCGGTCTTCGGCGCTTTTCTTATGGCGCTCTTCAATTGGACGTGGGTGAAGTCGTTCGTGGATCTTGCGTGCGCGGTGCGCGAGGGCAGCATCCGTGGCGGTCCGCGCAATAGGCAACAGTGTTTGCTGCATGTGCCGTACGTCTTCAGGTTCAAGATCTTGAGACTGCCTCACGATCTCTTGGGCTGTTCTGGTGGTGATCTCGCCACGACTTAATTCTTCGAGGGTTTCAGGGCATAGATGGCGAAGTCCTTCAGCGATAAATAGTCGATCTCTGGCATTGGCCTCGGAAGTACGCAATGCCATGGCAGCTTCAGCGACAAAAGAAGATCGGATGACCGCTTCCTCCGACGGATCGACACCGTAGTAACGAGAGGACTGCTCTTGAGCCGCACTATCGGAGATCTCAATGAGCGACTCTTGAGTTCCCTGTTCAGAAGTTGCTTTGACCGCTTGCTCAAAAGAATCGGCCATGACAGCGGCCTCTGCTGCATCCAGCATGCTGCGCAAACGCGAAATGATTTTTAGCGTATCCAAGCCCTGATCTGTTGAGGTTGCAGGCGGCCGTTCGTAGAGTTGTCGCCCTGTGGCAGCAATCTGTGCGAAAAGGTTGTCTTGATCCAGAGTGGCGGCCCAATGGTCAAAATCCCCTGGGGTAGCGCGAGTTCCGGGAGGGCCAATATGTAGGCGACGAGGATCATCGCTGCTGTGAAATACCTCTCTTTTGCTCATGATTAGTAGTATTCATCCGTAGATGAGGGGCAAAACGGGAAAGCAACGAGATGGGTATAACCTCCAGAATCGCCGGGATTCAGGGAAATTACTCTGAATGACGGTGCGGGAAACGGCAGGAGAACTCTCGATTCGTGATTGAGCGAGAATTTAGATATGCTGGATCCTGCTCCACGGAGCAAACTGAGGAGGATTCGCCTAGCGGCCTATGGCGCACGCCTGGAACGCGTGTTGGGTTAACGCCCTCAGGGGTTCAAATCCCCTATCCTCCGCCATTTTTAATGTCCTGATTCGTCGTATACGCGGTGAATCAGGACATTATTTTTTTTGCCTTTTGACCCCGAGAGATTATTTGCCGGTATGATCCGAACCAACTGACGATCAATCTTTCGACGAGGCAAGATCATGGCAAGTGTGTTGAGCGAGATTTCCGTGGACTGCACGAACCCGATGCTTCTGGCTCGCTTCTGGTGCGAAGTATTGGACTTTAAGGTGCAGGAAGAAGAAGTCGGATTAGTCACCATTGGCGCTCCCGATGAGAATAGCGCGACCATTGTTTTGACCTTCGCGCAGGTTCCCGAACCGAAATTAGGCAAGAATCGGCTACACCTCGATGTACGACCGCATGGCACTGCTCAGCAACAAGAAGTCGATCGACTGCTTTCTCTCGGCGCTTCGTACACAGACGTTGGTCAGGATGAGGACGTGAGTTGGGTCGTGCTCGCCGATCCTGAAGGTAATGAGTTCTGTGTCCTTGCGGGCGCGATCTAGGCCGATAAACGACAAAAGACCTGCTGGTCTCTTCTCGAAAATTGCTTTCGAGAAGAGACCAGCAGGTCTTTTTCGAGTTTGCCTCCCCGACAGACTAGCGGGGCAGAGGAGCTATGCGCTCTTCTTTGCCTTGACTACCTCGGGGTAGTGGATTGCCGCGGTCTGCGGGTGAGCGCGCAACCAGCCCTTGAGTACGTTGGCCCCGTAAGAAGCCAGCATCGGATTTTCTGGATCATCGGAAACGCCACGTGCTTCAGCGGCCAATTCTGCCGGCAACTCAACCTTGTCAATGACTGCATCCAGACGTGGTGAGTAGAAGAACGGCACCGAGTAACGATCAACGCCAGCAGGCGGTGCGATGACACGGTGAATGGTGGCCATCAGGTAACCGTCAGTGGCAACTTCCAACATTTCGCCAAGGTTGACGACCAAAGCGCCCGGGGTTGGTGGAACTTCAATCCACTCTTCCTGACCATAAGGCTGTACCTGCAGGCCGCCTACCTGGTCTTGCAGCAAGAGCGTGACGAAGCCGTAATCGGCGTGCAGACCAACACCCTGGTTGCCGGATTCTGGAACAACGTCGCCGGATACGTAATGAACCAGCTTGCCCATCCACGAAGGAGTATCAGCGAAAGGCTCGTCGAAGTGGTTCTCGGACAAGCCCAGACCCGCGGCAATTGCTGAGAGCAATTCGTGACCGGTCTTGTTCATCAGCTCAGCCCAAGCCATGGCACGTTCTTCGAGCTGTGGGAAATCTTCTGGGAACTGGTTTGGGCCCTGCAAGTTCAGGTATGGCTTATCGGCTGGCACGACTGCCAGGGGCTCGCGCTCCGGTCCGTAGTCAATCTGTTCGCGAGCATCTGCACGCCCACGGGTGATTTCGGTGCCCATTCGGGTGTAACCACGGAACTGGGCGCTATTGCGGTTATCAAGCTTGATCTTCTGCTCGACTGGCTTGTTGAAGAACTCTGCGATGGTGTCCAACAGCTCTTGGTCTTGACCTTCTTGGGAGCTGTAGCCAACGATTTGGAAGAATCCAACACGATGCGCCGCGTCACGAAGGGCGGCGACGAAATCTTCGTTAAAGCTGCCGTCTGCATTGCGTGAGGTAGAAATGTCGAGGACTGGGATCTCGGTGACTACATTTTTCATATCCTCAGAGTGCACCTTATGACGTGATTGTTACCAGCCTAAGTTACGCCCGGTTCCTTCACGTTTCTTGCCATGTAACAATCCTTGCGAAGAACAAAAATGAGGTTCATAATACGTGTTTTCACAAAACGCGAGGCGTTTGTATGCGACGCGCGTTACCCGCCGGAGGCGTATCGGCCCCAGTGCGTAAACAGGATACGACGTTGAATCATTCTCAGCGCATGGATGACGCCCAGAGATCCCTTTTTGACGCGGCTAAGGTGCAGCTAGGAGCTGGCTTTCACTGATCGCAGTAACGCTCCTGCCGGGGCCTCCAGTACTTCGGGACTAGTGTTGCTGTCACTTTCGGAAGAACTGGAAATGATCCCGTGATCTGGCAACGGGCTTTGCCCCATCGTTCAGCCAGTCGTGCTCGATGAGCAGTTGCTATGACGGATAAAACTTATCCAAGCGCACACGGGCGCAGCGGCAGGTAATTCCAGTGATCGCACTACCGTGAGTTTATGCTGGAAGGGTGATATTTCGAGCAGTAGGTGACAAGCGCCCATACCCAGAGCACGGGTTGGTCTCCTCACGTGACTGGAGTGAACTAGCACCCCAACAGGTAAAGCTGGATCAGCTGGTTACGACTAAGTCCACGCTCGATCTTGAAACTTTGCTCTCCGAAGACTCCACTTTTTATGGAGACCTCTTCCCGCACGTCGTGCGCTATCAGGGAGTTCTATATCTTGAAGACGGAGTGCACCGCGCATTGCGTTCGGCACTTCATCATCGTTCCGTAATACACGCGCGGATATTGGATTTGGATGACGATTCGATAAGCTGACTGCCACGGGGATGACAAGGTAGTTATCCCGGCTGGCCGTAGCCCAGTGCTACCCGGAGCTAGGTGGGAAGATGCGTCAAAGCGAAGACCCGGCCGACTGGCACGGTGCACATATCGTTAATGAACAAGACTTGAGCTTCAGTTCGGATCGTAAAGCCAAGAAGCGTACGCGCCGACGGCAGAACGCCGTGTTCACAGTGATGGCCCTGCTTGTCATTGCAGTCACCGCAGGTGCCGTGCTGATTGTCACCGGAAACTTGAAACTCGGCGCGGACGCCACGAGCGCCGAAACTGCGGCTCCGACGCCAGTAAAAATTGAAAACGCTACGTGCCCTGACGTGAACTTCACTTACCAAGACCCGCAGAGTTTCAAAATACGGGTTCTGAACACCACGAATATTGCCGGGCTCGCCTCCGACACCGGAAAGTCGCTGGAAGATCGCGGTTTTAAGATTTCGTCACTGACCTCTGGGTGGAGCTCCCTAGCGGAGACAACAGGCGCCGTTATTGCCGGTCCAGACGGCTACGCCCAAGCTTTTACCGTTCAGCGCCAGGTGCCAGGGGCAGTGTTCATCTTTGATGCAGAAAAATGGGGAACCACTGTAGATCTGGCCGTCGGGGAGAAATTTGAGGGACTGCAGAAGGAACGCAAATTGGATACTTCTGCCGGCAAGCTGGTGTGCGCGCCGGCAGAGTAGCCACGTCGGATTTCCTGGTTACTGAGTTTTCACATTCTCCGCGTGGACCTGAGTCAGTGCGTTAGTGAAAACTTCGGCTGGTTGTGCCCCGGAAATACCGTATTTTCCATCGAGCACAAAGAAGGGAACTCCGGTAATACCGAGCTGCTGCGCTTGAGAAATATCGGCATTCACTTCGTCGGCGTAGGCTCCAGATTCAAGCTGTTTACTCAACTCCTGAGTATTGAGACCCAATGAGTCTGCAATTTCCAAGAGAATTGAAAGCTCTCCAGTGTTTAGGCCCTTTTCGAAGTGTGCCGAGAGTAGCGCTTCCTTCATTTCATCGCCGGCTCCGTGCTGCTTTGCAAACTCCAGAACACGCAGTGCGGTAAAGGAATTGGCGACCTTGAGATTCTCGAAGTCGTACTTCAAGCCTTCCTCAGCAGCTTGAGCAGTCACATGCTGCAGCATCTGCTGAACCTGCGCCTGATCTAGTCCCTTCATCTTCGAGAGATATTCTGCTTCGCTACCGTCGTAGTTATCGGGCAGGGAAGGATCTAATTGATAGGCATGCCAATACACATCAATGTTCTGTGAGAATTCGAATGCTTCAACACCTTTTTCAAAGCGTCGTTTGCCAATGAAGCACCACGGGCAGGCAATATCGGAAAAGATGTCGACGCGTAGGCGCTTTGATTCGGTTGGCTGTTCGCCAGAAATTTCACTCATACTCGGGCTAACAATATTTCACTGCGTTGCATTCCACTGTCGGTGCGAATTGGTCGCGAACACTAAATGGAAAAATAGGAAACGGGCGAACGCGTCCAAAAACACGGATCAAAGCAGAAAGCAGTTGCAGGTGGCAAAGAATCTTCGCTGGCGAGGCATCCTCTTTGCCGGAACCATTACCGCCATGGCTGGTTTTGTGGACGGCGTCGGTTTTGTGCACTTTGGCGGCTATTTCTTGTCATTTATGTCGGGCAACTCTACGCGCTCTTCCGCGGCGCTCATGACCGGTGACATCACCGGGTGGATTACCGCAATGTCCCTGGTGTCGAGCTTTGTCGCCGGCGTGGTCGTTGCGACGCTGCTGACGGCTCCTCTGGCTGCGCTGCGCAGACCTGTTGCGATGTACCTCAGCGCAGCCTTACTGCTCACTGCCGCTGCCACCGCGATCATCCAGCCCCATCTCACAGCATTTTTGTTGGCAGCCGCCATGGGTGTGGTGAACGTGTCCTATACGCGTTCAGGGGAGGTCTCTTTGGGCCTGACCTACATGACAGGCACACTGGTAAAACTCGGACAGGCCTTGGGCGGAGCCATCCTTGGACTGGTGACCGGTTCCAACCAGGGAGTCAGCAGATTGCTGTGGCTGCGTTATGCGGTGTTGTGGGCCATGATCACCGTGGGTTCGCTCGGGGGCGTGCTGGCTTATCTGCACCTGGGACTGGGCAGTTTGTGGATTGTCGGAGCTGGTATGTTGCTGTGGGCCACTATAGCCCTGGTCCAAGAATTGCGTGCCCAAGCTGACCCACAACTTCGGGTTAGGAACCGGCGTTCTGATCGGCAGAGAATCGACTAGAAGCGACCGGATATGACAACGGCGCCCAGACACTCATTTTCATGATGTCTGGGCGCCGCAGTCACTGAAATTTAGTTCAGCAACGAGTCGTTGTTCTTTTGATCGATCGAAGCCGTAGGGCGGACCAGGAGCTTGTACAGCACGCCCAGTATCACCAGCCAGATGACGCCGGTGTACAGGGCCACGCGAGTTTCAGCACTCAGGGCTAGCAGCACCACAACAAAGGCCATGAATACCAGGGCCGACCAGGCAGCAATGGTTCCGCCAGGTACCGCATATTCGCGAGCAACTGATCCATCAATGCCTTTCTTGGCTTCTTGGCGACGCATCGCTAGGTAGGATGCCAAGATCATGATCCACACCCACACGGTAGCGAAGGTTGCGATCGAAGCAATGATGGTGAACAGTGCTTCTGGCAACAGCGCGTTGAGCACCACGCCCAAGAGCAGCACCACAGCCATAATGACCACGGTCATCCACGGAACGCCATTACGCGAAACCCGGCCGAAGGACTTGGGTGCGTGGCCGGCCACCGACATGGCGTAGAGCATGCGACCGGCACCGAAAGTATCAGCGTTAATGGCCGAGACTGCTGCGGTGATCACCACGGCGTTCAGCACGTGAGCCGCAGCCGGGAGGCCGAGCCCGTCAAAAATCTGCACAAATGGTGAGGCCGAACCATCGATCTGACGCCAGTCAAAGAGCATCATGACCACTGCTAGCGAGGCTACGTAGAACAGCAGGATACGCCAAGGCACGGTGTTGATTGCTGCCGGTACGGACTTAGAAGGATCATCGGCTTCGCCTGCAGTGATACCGATGGTTTCAATGCCGCCGAAGGCAAACATCACGACGGCGAAGGACAGCAACAGACCCATGAACCCGTTAGGGAAGAGCGTGCCGGCGCTCATCAACGTCGCGAATCCTGTGGCGGTCTCGGTGTCAGGGGCGTTAAAACCGAAGATGATCAGTGCTGCGCCACCGACGATCATGGCAATAATTGCCGTAACCTTCACGACGGCCAACCAGAATTCGGTTTCGCCGAAGACCTTGACCTTCATCAGGTTGATTGTGGCGATCAGTAATACCACGGTCAGCACCCAGATCCATTGCGGTACCTGTGGGAACCAAAAGCCCATATAAATCCCGAAGGCTGTCACGTCAGCAATAGCCACAATGGCCATTTCAAAGCTGAAGGTCCACCCGGTAACAAAGCCGGCAAAGTTGCCCAGATAGCGCGAGGCATAGTGTGCAAATGATCCGGAGACCGGATGCTTCACTGCCATCTCGCCCATTGCACGCATGACGATGAAGACGGCAGCACCGCCGATCATGTAGGCAAAGAGGACTGCTGGTCCGGCGGCTTGAATCGCGGAGGAGGAGCCATAAAACAGGCCCGTTCCGATCGCTGAGCCCAGGGCCATGAAGCGAATGTGGCGGGCCGTGAGCCCGCGGGCTAGTGAGGCCTTAATATCGGTCACGATGGTATAGCTCGGATCCTTTTCGGGGGCATTCGATCTGGGGCTTATCTACGGTTGAAAACAAGAAACAGCCCAGAAAATCCTATGTTCTTTGTGGTCCTTGAAGCGAAGAACGTGTCACAGATCTACCGTGAGCTTGACCACCAGCGGTTGCCGGTGCCTACCCAACCAGTGGGAGAATGGGCTCATGAAACTAGGATTCGTCCGCCATGGACAGACGCAATGGAACCTCGAAGGCCGGCTGCAGGGCTCCAGTGATATTCCGTTGAACGACACCGGTCGGAACCAAGCCCGAGAGGCAGTGAAGGTTCTGGAGACCGGAGGCTGGGACGTTATCGTTTCTTCCCCTCTATCGCGAGCCCGCGAAACCGCACAGATCATTGCCGACGGCCTGGGCATGGAATTGGGTCCCAGCTATGACCTGCTGATCGAACGTGACTACGCGCAGGGCGAGGGCATGGTGGAAACCGAAGCGCTGGAGAAGTGGCCAGAGAAAAACGGTGGTGGCATCGAGCCGCTGGACTCCGTGGTGGATCGCGGATTGCGCGCCATCGAGCAGATCGCCGCCGATTACCCAGGTAAAAACGTTGCTATCGTTTGCCATGGCACGATTATTCGCTACACCCTGTCACACTTGGCCGGCTACAAGCTGGACACCATTCTTAACGGCTCGGTGGCCATTGTGGGCCGTGATGAGGCCGGGGATTGGCAACTGGAACTAGTCAACGACGAGGTTCCGCAGAAGCTGATCCACTAAGAATCTAGGAACTGGCTACCCTCGGGCAATACCGTGCGAATGCAGTTAACCAATTGCGAATCGCGTTGTCTGCTCTTGAGCCCAGCCAGCCAGGAACCTAGCGAGCGGTAGGCTTTGGCGCGCACGGCGGGGGCGGAGAGAAAGATGTCATGCAACGCCCCGGGCAAACGTACTACGTGTAGTTCTCTGCCCAAATCTAGGCTGCGTTGCGCCACAACCTGCACGTTCAAGGCAACATCGGCACGCGTGGCAGTGTCATGCCAGCGGGGCAGTAGGTAGTCCTCCGCCGAAAGCATCACCAGGGTGGGCATCTGCAGGTCTAAGCCCTTTTTCACCTTGGCTTGTGCGTTGAAAACCGCCCCGATGAATCCGGCGGTGAGTTTAAAACCATTCACCGGTCGCCAGCTCAGGTCATAGTCCCATTCACCGGAGAATTGGTTGGACACGGTGCGGGTATAAAAACCTGGATCCACCGTGGGCAGGTAACGGTGTGGGTTGCGGGCGCTGGCCGCCTGAATGATGCGCGCCAGGGCGGTGCGCCCGATTTCACTGGCCTGAAATTCGAGCCACGGGCTGTTCAAGGCCAGCGCATCCACTTTGTGCGGATTAGCGGCTGCATACATGGACGCGCTGAGCCCTCCGGTGGAATGTGCCAGCATGACAAACCGGGTGCCCGGATGTGCGCTGGTGATGATCCGATGCGCGGCATCAAATTCTTCAAAGTACTCTTGCAAGTCGGTGGTGAATCCGGGGCTCATGCTCTCGGAGAGGCCACTGGCGTGATCTGCGGGTAGGTTGCGACCGTAATGTCGTAGATCCAAGGCATAAAAATCCGCACCGGCTTCGGAGAGGAACTGGGCCAATTCCTTCTGGAAGAAGTAGTCGGACCAGCCATGGACGTAGAGCACTGCAATGGAGCGCAGCGGTGGCGGCAGGCACAGTTTTTTGCGCGGACGGTGTCGCACCAGCGTTGCGGTAGAACCATCAGCCATCGGCAGTGGCCTAAAAGAGAAGTCTTCCCCCAATAGGTCGGGCTGCCAGAGGTCTTCAGCGGGGCTCCTGAACTGAAATGCCATGGCTACAGCCTAGTCACTGCGCACAAAAAACGGCATCCGCCCGCTGGACTGGTTACCAACGGATGAATGCCGCTTTTCGTGGCCGATCTTTCGGACGACTGGTGACAATCGGCCCGGTCTAGTCGGGGCTTAGCCTGCCATTTCAAGGGTGCGAGTTGGCGCATCCAGGTAACGCAGGTAAGCATTCTTGGTCAGGAAGGTCGGGAAGTCATCACGCAGGGCGCAAGCTTCGAAGATTTCCATCGCTTCCTCGAAACGGTCTCCTTCAAAACGCTCCATGCGGTCCATGGTTTCCTCGGCCAGTTCCTGTACCCAACGACGGGTGATGATTTCACCCTCATCGGTGATGGCGGACTGGTGGATCCACTGCCACAGCTGTGAACGGGAGATCTCAGCGGTAGCTGCATCTTCCATCAGGTTACGCAGGGCCACTGCACCATTGCCGCGCAGCCAGGACTCGATGTAGCGGATGCCGATCTCGATGTTGTCACGGATACCGCGTTCGGTGATCTTGCCGGTTACGCTCTGAATGTTCAGCAATGCGGTGTCCGAAACCTCAACATCTTCACGGGTGCGCTGCAACTGGTTTGGGTTTTCACCCAGTACCTCGTCGTATACCTCACGAGCCACGGATACCAGATCCGGGTGAGCCACCCAGGAACCGTCAAAACCATCGGCAGCTTCACGAGCCTTGTCCTCACGAACCTTGCTAAAGGCGATCTCATTGATCGATGCATCCTTGCGGCTAGGAACAAAGGCGCTCATTCCGCCGATGGCCGATGCCCCACGACGATGGCAAGCACGAACCAACTGCTCGGTGTAAGCCCGCATAAACGGTGCACTCATGGTCACGGTGTCACGATCCGGGAAGACAAAGCGCGGTCCACGGGAACGGAAATTCTTGATGATCGAGAAGATGTAGTCCCAGCGTCCTGCGTTCAAGCCCGAGGAGTGCTCACGCAACTCGTACAGGATCTCTTCCATTTCGAAAGCTGCGGTGATGGTTTCAATCAGTACCGTGGCACGAATGGTTCCGCGCTCGATTCCCAACAGATCCTGAGCCATGTTGAACACGTCGTTCCACAAGCGTGCTTCCAGATGGTTCTCCAGCTTTGGCAGGTAGTAGTACGGGCCTCGGCCGGCTGCCAGCAGACGCTTGGCATTGTGGAAGAAGTGCAGTCCGAAGTCCACCAATGCGCCGGAGATCGGGGTGCCAGCAACCAACAGGTGCTTTTCTGGCAGGTGCCAGCCGCGGGGGCGAACCACAATGGTGGGCAGTTCGCTCAGTTCGTAGCTGTTCAGCTTGTACTCACGACCGTCGGGTGCGGTGAAGTCCAACTCCTGATCCAGAATGCGGATCAGGTTAACCTGGTTCTTGATCACGTTTTGCCAGGTCGGGGAGCAAGCATCCTCCATGTCGGCCAGCCATACGCTAGCGCCGGAGTTCAGTGCATTGATCGCCATTTTGCGTTCGATCGGACCGGTGATTTCTACTCGGCGATCTTCCAGCCCTGGGGCGATCGGGGCGACCTGCCATGAATCATCTTCGCGAATGCTGCGGGTCTCTTCCAAGAACTTTGGATCACGACCATTGGCGATGCGTGCCCGGTTGACCTGGCGACGCTGCATGAGTTCGGCACGGCGGGATTCAAATGCGCTGTGCAAGGAAGACAAGAAGTCTAGTGCATCGCTGGTCAGGATCTGCTCCTGGTAGCGAACTGGGGTAGCCGTGATGGTGATGTTGTTGAGGGTGATGGGGGAGTTCATGGCAGCGTCCTTAAAGATTAAAAATGGTGGTGGTGCTAGCCGGCGACACTGCCGGCTAGCACCATCGACCCATCAGGGTCTAATGGAATTGGCCTTCTTCGGTGGATCCCACCAGGGCCAGGGTGGAGGCGTTCGGGTTCAGCGCCGTGGAGATTGCGTCGAAGTAGCCGGTGCCGACTTCGCGCTGGTGCTTGGTGGCGGTGTAGCCAGCAGCCTCGGAAGCGAATTCGCGTTCCTGCAGTTCGACGTAGGCGCTCATGCCGTTCTTCGCGTAGCCCTGAGCCAGATCGAACATTGAGTGGTTCAATGCGTGGAAGCCAGCCAAGGTGATGAACTGGAAGTTGAAGCCCATGGCGCCCAGTTCGCGCTGGAACTTGGCGATGGTTGCATCATCCAGGTGCTTCTTCCAGTTGAAGGAAGGCGAGCAGTTGTAGGAGAGCATCTGATCAGGGAAGTCCTTCTTGACTGCCTCAGCGAACTTGCGAGCCAGCTCCAGGTCAGGAGTTCCGGTTTCCATCCAGATCAGATCCGAATATGGTGCGTAAGCCTTGGCACGGGCGATGCATGGTTCGATACCGTTGGTGACCTTGTAGAAACCTTCAGCGGTGCGCTCGCCGGTGATGAACTGCTGATCTCGTTCATCAACATCCGAAGTGATCAGGGTTGCTGCTTCAGCATCGGTGCGGGCGATGACCACGGAGGGTGTGCCAGCCACGTCGGCGGCCAGGCGGGCCGCGTTCAGGGTGCGGATATGTTGTTGAGTTGGGATCAGCACCTTGCCGCCGAGGTGGCCGCACTTCTTTTCGCTGGCCAGCTGGTCTTCCCAGTGAACGCCTGAGGCGCCGGCCGCAATCATGGATTTCATTAGCTCGTAAGCGTTCAGTGGGCCACCGAAGCCGGCTTCTGCGTCAGCAACAATCGGGACCATCCAGTCCTCAACGCTTTGGATGCCTTCGGAGAATTCGATCTGATCGGCACGCTGCAGAGCGTTGTTGATGCGACGAACTACCTGTGGGACCGAGTTTGCTGGGTAGAGCGACTGGTCTGGGTAGGTCTGGCCCGAGAGGTTTGCATCGGCTGCGACCTGCCAACCTGAAAGGTAGATGGCACGAAGCCCGGCCTTGACCTGCTGTACTGCCTGGTTACCGGTCAGTGCGCCCAGTGCGTTGGTGTAGCCTCCGGTTGGGGTTTCTTCGGTGAGCTGCTTCCACAGCTTCTCCGAACCACGCTTAGCTAGGGTGTGCTCTTCCTGAACTCGCCCCTGCAGTTTTACGACATCGGCTGCGGTGTAGTCACGGGTGACGCCACTCCAACGAGGGTTGTTTTCCCAATCGGTTTCGATGGCTGCGATGCGGTTGTCGATCGAGGTTTCGTTGGTGTTCTCGGTAGTCATTTCCTTGGCTCCTTCGCACAAGTTCCGGGTTCATGTTGATCGCTAGGTGATCTTGTGAACTTCTTCGTGACAACTACTTTTCCTCAAGCGCAAGGGCAGAAATAGAGGTTTTTAGGATTAAGATCTGAGCTTCTTAACGAAAGTGAAAGATTTGAACTTCTTCCGCCTAAAGTGAGCCAGAACCTAAAAAATCGGCCAAATCTGGATGTTTGACCAAGAAAAAGTGTGAAATTTTAGAAGCTCTTGCATGTTTACGGGGAGATGTGCCGTCGCGGACACCTGGTAGAACACGTTTGAGTGCCAGCTGATCAGAGAGTTTGCCGCGGGAAGCTGAAAAGAGGAACCCGATGTGGCTGTGAACAAGAGCGTTGTGAGCCCAGGGGGCCAGTGACGCTCAGTGCGCTAAAAAGAGGGAGCTACGCGCTCCGTGACTGCGGGTAGCTGGATGCAGCGATGTAAAAATCTTCGGTTTTTGTTTGGGGAGACCGGGTGCACTGATGCCCGTGGCCGATCAAGGCAGATCGAAAGAAACAACCGCCATAACACCGCGGCCGGAAATACGCGGCTCCTGAGCATCTGATCCAGCAACAGTGTCGCGAAGATTTACCGACTGCTGCTGATCTCCAAGCAACAACACTGCGGAACCTTGAATAAGGATGCCAAGCTGACCATCAAAGAGGTACTGTTCACGCTTCTTCGACAATTCAACCACTCGAACGGTCGGGCGAACCTTCTGCGGATCCGTGGCAACATAAACCGTGAGCAGTTCTTCGGTGGGTTGGCTGGCTTCTACCGGGGCGGAGGAAGTGAACTTCAGTGGACGCAATGGTTCTAGACCGTGCGGTTCTCCTTCGACGTCCAGCTGTACGAAGTCGCCGGCAATTAGGGTTATTACTTGCGCTGGAAGAGCTGCGGTGAAGGATGCTTCCTTTTCGATGGAGCGAATTGATACCTGCCAGGTGGCCTCGGCCTCGGAACTGCGCTGCAGGGTGCCAGCATCAGAGAGGGTGCCCGCGGCGATGAGGCGGACCTGCCCTAGCTCCCATTGCTTCTTAGCGCTCTTGGACAATTCAAGAATGGATTCTGGCGCAAAAGTAGCCTGTGCTTCGCTCATGATACGAGTCTACTTGCCCGCGATCATGCGTAACTGATCAACCAGTTGTGTCGTGGGCAAGGAAGCATCAAGCACCAACCAATCATTGAGCTGTGCCAAGCGAAGGTACTCAGCGCGTGCCGCCTGAAGGTATTGCAGCGGTTCTTTGTCTTCAGCTCTCGCATTGATGCGTTCGTAGGCTAGATAAGGGTCAATATCCAAGAGTATGAGGGTTGTCTGCTTGGTACTCCTCTGAGCCAGCCACTGCAAGAGCGCGCCAGATTTCCGGCCGCGGACGTGGCTTAGAACCAATTGGCAATATAGGTGGCGGTCCATCACTGTGAGCCCGGGCGATTGCGTAGCTATGAAAGTGTTTCGACAGACGTTAAGGAATCGGAAGGTCGTTTCAATCAGGTTCTGAAGGCCGTATGGAATTTGGATATTTGAGCTTTGGGAAAAATTATTGAGCCAACGACGGCCAGCAACATTGGCGAGTCTGCGCGCAGGGATCTGATCACTATGCAGTTCCTGAACCAGAGTGGTGATGGCCGTGCTTTTTCCTGCGCCGTCAATGCCCATGACGACAATGGTCTTGGGCGGATCATGAGCTGAGTTTTTTACGGAGAGATCTTTTTCGGATATGACGGTCATGGCGCTCCTCTTTGGCTGGTATTGCCTAGTTCAACGAGTGGCAGGTCAGTCTGATTCCATTGGTGCGCTGTGCATTTAGTATGAATAACGACGTCGCTGGCAATCGGAAGAATCGAAGATTTTTTAGCTCACAAGAAGCCCGGCATCGCAGTAAAGCATCTTTGTGAACCGTCTTCTGGAAAATTTCTATGTTCTTCGCTTACTCTGGATATGTGACTGCAACCACATGGAACCGCGCGATGACGCCGGAAAGTGGCAATGGCGCCGTAGAAACACCGGAGTTGGATGCTATTGCCTTGGGACGTAGGATTCGCTTCCTTCGCAAGAGCAAGCAGATGACTTTGGACGATGTATCGGCCGTGGTCGATACCGCGTCGAGCCAACTTTCCCTCATTGAAAACGGAAAGCGTGAGCCGAAGCTCTCGCTGCTCAAAGCCTTGGCCGGAGTTTTCGACGTTGGCGTTGATGACCTTTTGGGCACTGAACCTCCCTCACGCCGAGCTGCTTTGGAAATTGAGCTCGAGCGCGCGCAGCGTGGCCCGCTCTACGAGTCTTTGGGTCTTCCGACAGTTCGCGTAGGCACCCGACTTCCCATGGACGTGCTCGAGTCATTGGTGGGTCTGCAACACGAACTCGAACGCCGACTGAATGAACAAGCCGCGACCCCTGAAGAGGCGCGACGAGCTAATACTGCGCTGCGTCAGGAGATGCGACGACGCAATAACTATTACAAGGAAATTGAGCAGGAAGCTGCCAAAGTCCTTTCGGCCGTCGGTCACGATGCCGGACCACTTTCTCATCACCGTGCAGCAGACATTGCCGAGCATTTAGGCTTTAGCTTGCGTTTTGTGGGGAACCTGCCCCACTCCACGCGTTCAGTAACTGACCTGAAAAACATGCGCATTTACCTGACTCAGGCTAATCGGACTGAGCATGATCCGCGGTCGGTTCTACTGCAGGCCTTGGGGCATCACGTTCTGGGGCATAAGACCCCTACGGATTATTTTGATTTCCTCTCCCAACGCGTGGCCACCAACTACTTTGCAGCGGCGTTGATGTTGCCCGAGAAATCAACAGTTGAGTATCTGCGCCGGGCCAAGAATAATCGAGAGTTGGCTATTGAGGATTTGCGCGATGCTTTCGCGGTGTCCTATGAATCCGCCGCGCACCGATTCACGAATCTCGCCACTGAACACCTTGGTATGACCTGTCACTTCCAAAAGGTTCATGAGTCGGGCATTTTGCATAAGGCCTATGAGAATGATCGTGTGAACTTCCCCGCGGACCACACTGGTGCCATCGAAGGACAGACAATCTGCCGTTATTGGACCAGCCGTGTCGTCTTTGAACAGATGGATAAATTCCGATCTTTTGAGCAATATACCGATACCGTCAACGGCACCTTCTGGTGTTCTGCACGTACCGAACGGCACTCTTCGGGATTGTATTCACTTTCCATCGGTGTCCCTTTTGAGCATGTGAAATGGTTCCGTGGGCGCGATACCAAGGAACGTTGTCAGTCCACCTGTCCTGACGAAAATTGCTGCCGTCGTCCACCAGCCGACCTCTCTGATCAGTGGTTTGGCAACGCTTGGCCAGCTACGCGTGCCAACACTCACCTGCTGGCGGCGATGCCCACCGGCGCCTTCCCCGGTGTGGATGAAACTGAGGTTTATAGTTTCTTGCAACGCCAGGAAGGCTAAGTCTGTGGATTTTTCACAGATGTTCATGCCGGTCAGACGCGTCGAAGCTATTGATCCGGAGGCGCTACTCAGAAACCAGCAGTGGCCCTTCGGTTTACCGGTCGTGCGCCAGTTGCTTCACGAAGGTCTGGAATTCGGGCAAGTGACCGTCATTGTTGGTGAGAACGGAACTGGAAAATCCACGCTCGTTGAAGCCTTGGCGATGGCTTATGGAATGAACGCCGAAGGTGGATCGACCGGTGCCATGAATGCGACGCGACCCAGCGAATCAGAATTGTGGCATCAGTTGAAACTTGAGCGTGGTGCCGCTGCCTCGCGCAAAGGATTCTTCTTGCGTGCTGAAACCATGCACAATTTTTATACATATCTTGAAGAGTCAAGATTCCAGAGCAGATTGCACGAGCGTAGCCACGGTGAGTCATTCCTTGATCTCGTGGAAGAGCGAATCCCATTTATCCAGGGCTTATGGATCTTGGATGAGCCGGAATCCGCGTTGTCTCTTGCTGGCTGCATAAAACTGTTGAAGCTACTGCGAACCATCGCTGATGGGGGATCACAGATCATCATTTCCACCCATTCCCCGATGCTCGCTACGTTCCCTGAGGCGCAGATTCTGGAAGTTGGAGCGTGGGGATTACGGGAGAGCCAGTTTGAACACTTACAGCTCGTGCGTCAGTGGCAAGAGTTCTTCGATAACCCACACGGTTATTGGCTGCGCGACTCAGACTAGAGCACGTGTCGAGAAATGAAGTCGACGGACGCACTGGCCAACCAGGCGCCATCTTGTGCCACTGTTCGTTTGGAACGAGCTACCTTGAAGGAGTGATTACCGCCTTCAAACCAAACTAGTTCGGTCGATTCATTGAGGTTCGCAACGACTGCTTCCATTTTTGCTGGGTTGGCGAAGGGATCCTTGGTACCTTCCAAAAACAGCATGGGAACCGTCAATGGGTAGAGATGCTCGTCGCGAAGCTTGTCTTCCTTCTTTGGAGCGTGCAGTGGATAACCCAAGAAGATCAAAGCTTTTGCTGGCATCCCCTCGGCGATAGCCAACGAAGCCATCCGTCCACCAAAGGACTTGCCAGCAACGGCTACTGGAAGCCCGCTGGCTAAGTGATCAGCAACCCACGCACGTACCTGATGCCAAACGGCAATTGCGGTCGGCGCCTTATCGGGGAACTTCTTACCGGCATCCATATAAGGAAAATTGAAGCTCAGAACGCTGATTCCCAGATCCGCGACGGCTCGCGCATAACCGGTCATGAACTCATGATTTTTACCGGCACCGGAACCGTGTGCCAGAATCATGATCGCGCGAGCTGTCTCTGCTGGGAACCAGAGGGCGCTGAGCTCGGAGTCATTAAACGGAATCGATAGTTCTTGGTGCATAACCTCAACCCTAGAGCGTGCTCTTTCCGTTCAAAGAATCTATGGGGTAGATGTTGGTGCTTATTGCATCCATTCTTCCCGTGGGGAGGTGGTCGTATCTTCACCGTCCCGGGCGATGACGGTGAGTTTTTCAACTTGCTCCCCAACGGCAGCTTTGTCATTGATCTTGATGATCATGTTTGAGGCGACGAAACCCGACGCAGGCGTGTCGTAAGTTCCGTCCATCCAAGGACCGTCTTTGATTGTGACAACAAGTTCACCAAAGGCAGGCGAGGTTACTTTATCTACGTATGCATGTGGGTCGTCGGGAAGGCAGCTGCGGTACACGTCAAGGGTGGTAATTTCTGCGTGGCACATCGACTCGTATACGTCGTTCATGCCCGAAAGCCACTGCACGTATTTTTCGTTGGCCCAGGCTTTGCGGTCGTTGGGATCTGCTCCGGTTCGAGCTCGCGAGTAGGTTCCTGACTTCTTGCCGTCCTCGGTGGCGAAAGTGACGCTTTCCAACTCCGGTGATTTCTCACCGATGCTCTCGAACATCACAATTCCCATGATTCGCAGTTCATCCTCGTGCGTTTGATAACTTTGCAGCATTCCATCCTGGTTAAAGACCATGCTGTTATCCAAATAGATATTCAGAACGCCCTCTTTTGGAGACTCCCACGAAGTCATTAGATTTACCGGATACACGAACCCACGAGTGGACTTAATTCCAGAATTGTCTTTCCACATTTGAATTTTGGAGTCAGCCCAGGCTTGGCCGGTGATGGGCGTTGACGATGCCTCTGTCGGAGACGGGGCGATCGAGTTTTCGGCCTGCTCAACGTCGGCAGTCGTAGCTGTTGCGCTGGAAACTGCTGGAGTGGTTGCGGAGCTTGTTGGTTCTGCAGGGGATTCTGGGCTTTGGGTTGCGCTACATCCAGTCACCAAGATGGCCGCCAAGGATAAGGTCATGAGACTTCGGACGCGCAAGATTAGCTCCTAGTAGAGTGATGAAATCTCAGTCTATTAGGAATGAATCAACAAAAGCTATTAATTAGAAAACTGAACGAAAACCCTAATGAATCCATGTTCGAAATCTGATCCTTCAGTCAGCCCCATAGATTCATAAAATGCTCGTTGCTTGGGTTCGTCATCGGTGATGAGCACGAACTGTCGTAGGTGTTCAAACCTTTTCCGGACAGCCGAGAATAGTTCTCGCCCCGTACCGGTACGTTGTGCATTCGGGTGTACCAAGATGTCTTGGAGGTAACAAATGGTCGCGTCATCAGAAATTGCCCGAGCCAAACCGATGAGCTCTTGATTCTCGTCGTAGGCGTACACAAGGAAATCAGAGTTTGAGTGCGCTTTGGCGAGTAGGTCGGGTTGGTCTGTATAGGAGCTCCACCCCACGGAATCATAAAGCCCGAGGACTTGATCCTGCGAGGGGACTTTCGTTGTAGAAAGTTCCATAGGTCAGTTGCTCCCGACGTTTTTAGGGAAGAGATCCATAGTCGTATGGCTGAGGCACACTTCCGGTTGGTTGCTCTGCACTCTACGACCTGAACTGTTTTATTCATCCTAGAGTAGGACGCGACAGCCAGTTCAACTGGGGGAGAATGAATAAATGAGTAGTCCCTCGGCCCAAAAAGTAGCATGATGCGATCTCGTCGCTTGGCCTGGGGTCTTGCTCTTCTGGCTGTAGCCGCGGGCTTTGGTATCTGCGCAGGCTGTTTGTGGGCTTGGCAAGAACAACTATGGGCAGCCGGAAAGGTCGTCTATTTCATTGTTTCTGGTACGACACTGGTGTTTTGGGGACTACTACTCAGTGGACTTTCGGCGGCTGCGGGGCTGTGGTGCCTGATCCGGCCAATGCTCATGAGGATCACGCGAAAACCTGCTCGGGTATTCGTCCGAATCCTCGTGTACCTGTGCGTTGGTAGCGCTTTTCTGGTGTGGCTCTATTTCTGGTTTATTTCAGGGGCAATTTCAATCGCAGCGACGTATCACAAGGTCACGGCGGATACCGGAGAAAGTGTTGTCGTTGTTAAGCCGGGCTTCGATCCTGCGAGTTTTGATATTTATGTTCCAAAGTCCGCAGTGGTCTTCGAGAGGATCAAAGGGATCAGCGGCGTGGCTGAATCTGGCCGTTTTGTACCTGATCATTGCACTCTTGCCAAGCAAGACGCTGACCTGATTCTTAACTGTACAAATGACGTAACGATATTACCGAACACAGCTAACTGATGTGCTCAGGGCGCACAAAAGGGGCTTGTTGCCTGGGGCATAAGCTCCGGGCAACAAGCCCCCTTGAAGCTGGCGCTACCTAGTTATCGAAGAAGCTAGGTACCTGCTCGCTCTGCGCTGGTGGGGTTGGCGAATCAACCTTCTTGCGCACTACCAACTTGTCCTCAGCAAAGTCCACCAAGACGGTGTCGCCGGCAGTCAGCGAATCATCGATCAGCAGATCGGCGATGGCATCCTGCACCTTACGCTGAACCAGTCGGCGCAGTGGTCGAGCACCAAACTCAGGGTCGTATCCCTCAGAAGCCAACCAGTTCACGGCTGCGTCGCTGACTTCCAGATCCAGTTCCTGATCCGCCAGGTGCTGCTGCGTATCGGCGATGACCAGTTTGACGATCTGGCCGATCTCCGACTGCGACAGCTTGGAGAAGAGCAGGACCTCATCAAGACGGTTCAAGAACTCGGGGCGCATGAACTCACGCACCTTGCTCATCACCTTGGCGCGGATCTCGCTGGCCTCGCTACCGGCCTTGGCCGAGGTGAAGCCGAAGTTACCGGCCCTGTTAGCCAGGTACTCGCCACCGAGGTTACTGGTCATCAGGATCAGCGTGTTCGAGAAGTCCACGGTGCGGCCTGAAGAGTCGGTCAAACGGCCATCATCGAGTACCTGCAACAACACGTTGAACACATCTGGGTGGGCCTTCTCGATCTCGTCAAGCAGGATCACCGAGTATGGGTTACGTCGTACCTTCTCAGTCAACTGGCCTGGTTCGTCGTGGCCAACGTAGCCCGGAGGGGCACCGATCAGGCGCGCAACGGTGTGCTTCTCCCCGTACTCGCTCATATCCACGCGCACCAGTGAATCGGCCGAACCGAAGAGGTTGGTAGCTAGCGCCTTGGCCAATTCGGTCTTACCCACGCCGGTTGGGCCCAGGAAGAGGAATGAACCGATCGGACGTCCTGCCGGGGATAGCCCGGTGCGGTTACGGCGCACGGCACGAGCCACTGCGGACACCGCATCCTTCTGGCCGATAACCGAGGCATGTAGCGCCTGTTCCAGTGTTGCCAGACGCGACTTATCGTCCCCGGTGATCCGGGAGGTCGGAATACCGGTGGAACGGGAAATGACCTCAGAGATCTGAGCCTCATCCACCACTCGGGTGATCCCGGCATCCCCGGCCTCTTCAGCAGTGTTAATCCGCGCCGTAAGTTCGGCGATGTGATCGCGCCAGGCACTAGCATCTTCATAACGTTCCTCGCCGATGGCACGAGACTTCTCACGTTCGGCTTCCACCAGATCGGCGCGCAGGGACTGCACGTCCTCGGTATCGCCGGCGGCAATAGAGCGTCGAGCACCGGCGATATCGATCAGATCGATCGCCTTGTCTGGAAGCTGACGATCGGTCAGGTAGCGAGCCGAAAGTGCCACGGCCGCCTTAAGCGCTGCCGGGGTGTACTGCACCTGGTGGTGATCCTCGTAGGACTCACGCAGGCCTTCCAAAATAGCCAAGGCTACTTCTTGCGATGGCTCATCAACCATGACCTTGCCGAAGCGGCGGGCCAGAGCGCTGTCCTTCTCTACCTTGCGGAATTCATCGAGGGTAGTGGCACCGATCAAGTGCAGCTCTCCACGAGCCAAACGTGGCTTGAGGATATTGGCGGCATCCATGTTTCCGGACTCGCCAGAACCTGCACCTACGAGCAGATGCATCTCGTCGATGAACACCAGTACCTGACCTTCTGCGTCGGCAATTTCCTCCAGCAGGCCGGTGAGGCGCTGTTCGAAATCACCGCGGTATCGGGTGCCGGCCAGCATGCCGGGCAGATCGATGGAGATCAGTCGGGAACCACGAATTTGCTCGGGGACTTCGTCATCAACGATGGCACGGGCCAAGCCTTCGGCGATGGCAGTCTTACCTACGCCAGCTTCGCCGATGAGTACCGGATTGTTTTTGGTGCGGCGAGCAAGGATTTCAACAACCTGATCTAGCTCGTCATCACGACCGATGACCGGATCGATTTGTCCGTCAGCAGCCAGCGCGGTCAGGTCGGTCCCGTAGCGTTCAAGCATAGAAGCATCGGAGTCTTCCTGGCCCTGATCCTGGCCACCATTTTGGGCGCGTTGCGCCTGCTCCATGGCTGCCTGTTGGAGGGACTGGCCGGTGATTCCGTGCTGGGCCAGCAAGTGACTAACCGGGGATTCCGGGTTGAACACAAAAGCGAGGAATAGGTGGTCCGGGTCGATGTAGGTTGAACCGTAGTTACGGGCCACCTGATAGGCATCAAAGAGGCTGCGCTGGGCAGCCGAGGACAGCCGGGTTGGCTTTTCGCCTTTTTCTTGGCTCTTTGGCATGTGCGCAATGGCGTCCTGGCTTAGAGCCTCGATGTCGATGCCCATGGCGGTGAGGTGTTCACCGATAGGTTCGGTACGAAGCAGGGCAGCGAGCAGGTGCAGGGAGTCAATTTCGTCGTGTCCGTGCTCGTGCGAGATGGCCGCAGCCGTTGCTACTGCTTCGTGCGTACTCGTGGAAAGCAGGCGAGTAATGTCGATGGGACGCGCTGCCTGAGCCCGTGACGAGAGGAACCGAGAGAGGAATTCCTCAAACGAGCCGTCTGAGGGTGCACCAAAAAATGCTGGCAAGTGAGCCTCCTAGTAGGAACTTGAGCGGTCTATGCTCATGTTCAACGCTGTAGGCTTCAGGATATTCCCGGGACTCGCAAAATATCTTTCTGAGCCTCGGATGTCACACTGCCAGTGAACGAAATTTAGTCTTTGTGGATTTTGACGATTCCCATGCGCGCCGCTGCCACGAGCGCCTGTACGCGATCGCGAACTTCAAGCTTGGCGAAGATTTTTGCCATGTGAGTCTTGACCGTCGTCTCGGTGATGCCCAGAGTTTTAGAGATTTCTGGGTTATTTAATCCCTGAGCAAGTAATTTAAGAATTTGAATTTCTCTACTGGTAATCCCCAGATCATAAATGAGATCTTCGACGGTTTGCGAATTATCGACATACGCATTGCGAACGGCCGAAATTAGGTCCGAAGAAACCGAAGGCGAAATGGCGGCGGTACCCTGATGAACTGCATGAACCGCATTAATAATTTCATCCGGCTCAGAATCTTTAACAAGGTATCCGCTGGCGCCAGCGGTGAGGACTGGAACCAGGTATTCATCCGATGAAAATGCCGTAATTGCAAGGATTGCAGGGCTGTCTTTGCGGGATTTGATGGTGCGAGTAGCGCTAACCCCATCCATGATTGGCATCTGCAAATCCATCAGAACTACGTCGACCTCATGGTCCGAACAATACTCGATTGCCTGCTTCCCATTTTCTGCAGAAAATACGGTTACAATTCCGTGATCCGTTGCTAGGATTGTGCTCAACGCATGTCGAATAAGGGGTTCATCATCGACGATTAGGACCTTGATTTGTTCCATTTGTTTCCTTTGAGTCGATGTTTTTGACCGCCAAACGGCCTGCTCACTTGAAAGTATATAAGTTAACGAGATTTGGGGTTCGTTATGAAGGCTTTGAAGATGCTGGCTGTTGCCGCATTGGTTTTGACACCTTTGACTGCAGTTGCGGCTCCCGCATCTGCGGACTCGGGGCAGGTTGGCTCTGGTTCGGTGGCCACGCCAGCGGGTTGGGGTGCGGACTTCGGCATGTGGCTCTGCAGGCATTACGGTGTTAGCTGCCCGTAACCGATCTATTTGACTTGAAAGTCGTTGCCGTGAATTATTCGGCATATGAGTGAACGACTAAAAGGCACCCTGACCAAGCACCTTGCTGGCCGGGGTGTCATCATTTGGGCTGGAATAGCGATTCTCATTGCCGTCTCCAGCAGTGAATTCGTCACCCTTCTGCAGGAGGGGTTCAGCGGTTCCTCAGACGTATCTATTCGTGGTGCCCTTGTTGGGGTGGGGCTCTGCGTAGCTCTAGCGTTAGGGTTTCGCTGGATTGCCGTATCTCTCGGCCTCTTCGTGGCGGGCGCATACTTCTTCTTGAATGATGCCTCGTTATTCTTCTGGACCATAGTTTCATTCATGGTGTTCGCGTCACTAGCGGCCACTGTTAGTGCACGCAGTGTCCGAGGCCTTTTCCTGACTCTGACTGTTGCATGGATGGTGCAATTTGGAATTCAGGCTGGAAGCGATGCGGTGTTGCTCGTGGCGTTGGTGCCGTTGACGTTCCTGGCCTACTTTTTAACGCGAAGTATCTATGTGCTGCGCGAGAAAAACACTGAAGCGGTACAACAAATGCAGAAAGCTCAGCAACAGACTCAACTAGCCATTGAAAGGGAGCGGAAGAATATCGCCCGCGACCTTCATGACATCGTCGCCCACGACATCACCATCGTGGCAATGCAATCAAAGGCCGCCAAGTTTGCCAATGATGGACAAATGGCTCTGGAGACCCTGGACGTCATCTCCAAGCTGAGCTCCGAGACTCTACACGACCTGCGGCTGATGCTTAACGTTTTGAGAGCCGACGGAACGATGTCCGATGAGGCTGGGTCTGTTGCCGATAAACCTGCCGCAACGACGGTATATGCACTTCAGGGCGTGGATTTATTTGCTCAACGACTTCGAGACGCAAACTTTAAAGTGACCTCAACCACGGATGAGAAGATTTCGGAACTTCCGCGTTCGGCGCAAACCGCGATCTATCGCGTGATGCAAGAAGCTACAACGAATGTCATAAAACACGGTGTCCCCGATACGTCGTGCACTCTTGAGCTGGTGTCCAACGGAACTGAAGCAGTACTAGAAATTACTAATCAGATCGATGTTTCGGGTAAAAAGTCAAAGGGACTACCTGAGGGCGGAAGTGGGTTGGTTGGAATGTCAGACCGGATGCGAGCTTTTGGTGGAAAGTTCTCGACCCGCGCTGAAAACGGGCACTGGATCCTGCGGGCCAGTATCCCCTTCTGAGCCCTACCCTCCTACTAAAGTATGATTTCGGAATTCTTGTGAACGCGATAGGTTAGACATGTATCGGTGAAGACCGATCACCAATGAGGTACTTGGTGGTGTTTTGCGAGTGGCATCATGAAGGACCTGAGGTGATTAAAAGGTGCGTTGCATTGTATGAACGGACTGATCTTTCATCGGCGGTTGCGCCCCCATCGCCCCGCCGTTGTCTGTCAGCAGTGCAGCGTACCTTTTATAACTTAAGTGCGAACCCTCAAAGGTTGCACGGACAGTAAATAATCTCTTCAAATAGTGATGGCTCCGGAGAACCTCCGGAGCCATCACTATTCAATTACTGTAAGATTTACGCTTCTTGTGTTTCGGAAGCCGAGTCGTGTTTCAGTACATGATCCGAGACCTTACCTAGCGCGCGCTCCAACGAGGAGCGAAGCACGAGTGGAACGGTGATCAGGTCGTCGATTTCCAAGAGGCCTTCACGTTCAAAGATGCGAAGCAGGGATTCAACCTGTGGCACAACCTCTTCCAAGCTTGGGATCAGGTGGTGCTGCTCTGCTGGAAGATCATCCTGAGACGGGATCTGCAGAGCAAACTCGGTGCGCGGAGGAGTGGAAGATGCAGCGTTGCTCAGAACGCCAGCAACCATTTCGGCGATCTGAGCCTGTCCTGGCTTTTCCAAAGTGTTGATCAGGATGTGCGAGTACAGCACTTCCGCGATGAGTTCCTTAACTACGCGCGATCCCGCTCCACTTGAAGCGAGCAATGCATCGCTCAGCGATTCGGTCGGCTTAGCGTTGGGAGCTTGGTAGGTCAGCATGGCAGTGCCGATCAGCGCGTCCCAGTACGCGGAAAGTCGGGGGATATCGGCCAGTGCCGGAACTACGGTTCCATCCTCTGGCTCCCATGCGTTCTCTTCGGGAGCATCAGCACTTTCATCGACCTTAACGAACAAGCCCAATGCTTGGGCGGCGTCCTGCAAGGTTTCGCCGGTCAGCGCGCCGGCGGGAGTGCTCTGCCTGCCCTCGCCGACCCACTGGATCAGTTCGCGAGCGGCGAATACAAATGGCATGGACTCGAATGCGCCATTGGCTTCATCGTCTTCAAGGAATGGAGCGACGATCGGCGAATCGCCAGCCATACGTGAGAGGAACTCAAAAGTCTGTTTGAAGTCCTCGACGCTGCCGCCAAAGGTAGCGGAGGTTCCCAGGAACGTGAGGTAGTGCTTGAGGATAGCGGCACTGGTGGCTGCGACTTCTTTGCCCAAGGACGATAGGTGACCAAGCTGCTCACCAAGAATCGTTGGATCCAGCGACTGGACATCAACACTTTTGCGCAACTGAGCATGCACCGTCAGCAAGGTGGTCAACCCTTCGATAGCTGCACGCGTTTCGCTGGCGGGCTGGCCTTCTTCTTGGAAATGACGGAAGAGCTGCGATTTAAACGGTTGGAGTGCCTGACGTACTTCAGTCTCGAAAGGCACGGAGCTAGCTCCTGCTCGGCGGGCCGGGTGTCCCTGCGCTGATTTCTTTTTGGCTGGTTTACGTGAGGCCATGTGTGTGGTGATGTTCCTTTGCGATGGCTGGTCGGGATGGGCGATGATGATGTACTTATTTTCAGTGTACGCAGACGGTGATTAGGCGGTGGCTCTCAGGGCTAAGCTACTTGGTCACTCTTAGCTAAACTTTTCGCGTTCTACCGGAGAATTGTTAAAAATACGGTGAAAAGTTCCTCATTCCGCAGAAAACGCAAATCACACAACAGTGTGCTGGCTATCACTGTTGAATCCTCAGAACGCGTTGAATTTCATCGTAGATCGCGCGACAGTGAACACATACAACCTCGTGCATAGAGGCCAAGGAATTGCTAGGAGAGTGGGTCATGGCAGCGGTAACTGCGCCAGATCATGTTGTCATTGTCGGCGCCGGATTCGTCGGTTTGTCCACGGCTTGGTACCTACAAGAGGCCGGTGTCAAAGTCACCGTTGTTGACCGTGGCGGCGTAGCCTCGGGATCTTCCTGGGGTAACGCCGGATGGCTGACCCCGGCGCTCACCCTACCGATTGCCGAGCCATCGATCTTCTCGCAGGGTTTGAAGATGATGCTGGATCCTGCTTCGCCGCTGTACATCCCGCTGAAGGCCGATGCTAAGCTGCTGCGCTTCCTGCTCGGCTTCACCTGGCACTCCACCCCTAAGAAGTGGGAAGAAGCCATGCGCATCTTCTCCGAGGTGGGCCACACCGGCCTGGATGCCTTCGATGAGATCGCCGAAGACACTGCTGCGGGACCGGGAACCAAGGAGAAGACCAAGCCTGCCGACCCATTCCTGACCGGCTTCATCTCCATGAAGGACCGTGACGCGCTGCTGCACGAGTTCGAGATGATCCACAAGACCGGCGGACACGTCGACTTCGACCTGCTCAGTGGCGACCAGCTGCGCGGCATCGAACCGACCCTGTCAGACAATGTTGTTGCTGGCGTGGCCATCAAGGGCCAGCGCTACATCAACCCGCCGAAGTTCATGGAGTCGATGGCTGAATCTGTGATCGCCCGCGGTGGAGACATCATCGGCACCTTCAACGTCACCGACGTGCGCGACAATGGCTCCTCCGTGACGGTCATCGGCTCCGAGGGCCGTGCCATCACCGCCGACCACGTAGTACTTGCCACCGGTGCCTGGATGACCGACATCGCCAGCAAGTTCGGTGTGAAGGTCGTCGTCCAGGCCGGCCGTGGCTACTCCTTCACGGTTGAGCCAGAAGACATGCCAACTCACCCGATTTACTTCCCTACCCAGCGCGTGGCCTGCACCCCGCTGGGCGACCGCTTCCGCATCGCAGGCACCATGGAGTTCCGCGACGTCAACCACAAGCTTGAGCCCAAGCGCATCGAGGCCATCGTCGCGGCTGCAACCCCGGTCTACAAGGGCATCAACTGGGAGAACCGCAAAGAAGAGTGGGTTGGTGGGCGTCCTTGCACCGCCGACGGCCTGCCGCTGGTTGGCCAGACCGCTTCCTCACGCGTTTCGGTGGGCGGCGGACATGGCATGTGGGGCGTGGCCCTTGGCCCGCTGACCGGCAAGATTCTGGCTGCCCAGATCACCGGACAGTCCGTGCCAGTCATCGCGCGCCACTTCAACCCGCTGCGCAACGGCTTCTAACCAGTTCTGCTCCACGTCCGGAACCTGAGTAAAGCGAATCGGCGCGAACCCGCACCATGGTGGGATCGCGCCGGTTCGTTCTTTTATGCGTGTCGCGTGGATTCGCCGGCCAACACCGATCGGTAGCCTTCGCGATATCCGGGGAATTGCAAAGTGAAGCCCGTAGCCAGTAGCTTGTCATTGCGGATGCGCCGGTTGGCCGCGCGACGCACTGCTGGTTCGGTGGCTTGCGGTGGGACCGGCAGACTTAGCTGTTGAGCGAGGAAGGTGTAGATCTCACCGATCTGCGCAGGCTCGTTGTCGGTGACCATATAGATCTGCTCGGCGTCCGCGCCCAACTGCGCTACGTGCACGACGGCCTGGGCCAGATCATCGCGGTGGATGCGATTGGTCCAATGCGATTCGAGCGGCATTCGAGCGCTGGCATCACGCACCTGATTGATGAGGTGGTTGCGGCCCGGTCCGTAAATTCCGGAAGCGCGCAGGATGGTCACCGGCAAGCCCGAATCGAGCAGTGCCCGCTCGGTATCGGCGAGCACCTGTGAAGTTGGGCGGTTGGGCGCTACCTCGGTGGACTCATCGATCCATTCACCCTCGCCGCCACCTGAAACGGCCGAAGAAGAAACATAAATGAAGCGCCTGAGCTGCGGTGCCTGCACCTTCAGCCGGGAAACCAGCTCCTTAGCCACTTCCAAGTAACTGCGGGTGTAAGCCTCAATGGTGCGAGCCGCCGGGACCGGAGTGAACACCACAACCTCGGTCTCAGGGTTGATTTGTGGCCAAGAAGCGGGCTGGAGCAGGTCGACATCCTGTCCGGTGAAACTTGTCGGCAACTTAGCACTATTGCGTCGCCAGCCGGTGATCTGATCGCCAGCACGGGCGAAACGTAGGCCCGCCTCGATGGCTACATCCCCGGCGCTGACTAGTAGAACCTGCACGTGACTCCTTGACTGAAAACAAAAGATCGTTCCTTATAGGTTAGAACGTTGGCTGGTCAAGGTGTTGCACTTGAGTTCATATATGTCGGCCCGAGCCAGTGAAGCGGCATGCGAACCCCAAACGGGCTATCAACTAAACGCGATCTAGCGGCCTAAATTCTCCGGAACGCTAAGTCCTTCCCGGGGTGGAGCACGGGGTGCGAAAACCGAGTACAATTCTAAATGTTCGAAAGTTTGTACTAGTTTTGGGTTATGGTGAGGTGGAGCTTTGAGCAACGCAGAGCCGTTTGTGCCGGAGCCTTCTAGCGCAGGTCCGGTGCAGGCCGTATCGGCGATGGGATTCCCTTCGCCTGCCCGGGACTATTTTGACGGTGGTCTGGATCTGAACAGGTTGCTGGTCAAGGATCGAGTGTCAACCTTTATCATGCGCGTCAGTGGCAATGCCATGCGCTCTGCAGGAATTCACGATGGTGACGAAGTCATTGTGGATCGTTCGCTCTCCGTCCGTGATGGCTCGGTGGTCATCGTCAATCTTAACGGTCAGATGCTGGTGCGACGCTGGCACATTGATGGACCCAAAGTCGGATTACTCAGCGACGAATCGCCATTACCTGTGTGGCTGACCGAAGGCGATGAAGTCGGTGTCTTCGGAGTGATTACGAGGTGCCTACATTATGTCCGTTGACCACGTGTCCCTAGTGGACGTGAACAACTTTTATGTCTCCTGCGAGCGAGCCTTCGACTACTCCTTACGTAACCGACCGGTCGTGGTCCTTTCGAATAATGATGGTTGTGTTGTCGCCCGATCCCAAGAAGCCAAAGACCTAGGTATCGCCACCGGTGAACCGTTCTTTAAGATCCAGCGGCTCATGGATAGTCACAACCTGGCGGTACGTTCGAGCAACTATGAGCTCTACGGCGATATGTCCGCGCGAGTTATGGAATTGTTGGGCCGCTATGGAACTTGGCACGAGGTCTACTCCATTGATGAATCATTCATCGGCTTGGAAGGCAACCTCGAACAGGTGCGCAGCACCGCGGCTCAGATTCGAAAGGCCATTGATAAGAGCATCGGTGTCCCCGTCTGCGTGGGAGTCTCTTCGACAAAAACGCTGGCCAAGTTGGCCAACCACATCGCCAAGCACAATCCAGGACTTGGCGGCGTGTGTGTTCAGCAACTTATGGATCCCTCCGTTTTGGACAATATTCTCTCGCGAGTTCCAGTCACTGACGTTTGGGGCGTCGGAAGGAAATCCGGGGCCAAGCTCACGAGCATGGGTATTGAAACGATCGCGGACTTACGGGATGCCGACCCGTTGCTTATCCGCAAAAAGTTTTCCGTGGTCCTTCAACGTACCGTTTTTGAACTCAACGGGCAGCGTTGCATTGGTCCCGTAGAAGAACGTGCCGACCGTGGACAGGTGATGTTCACCAGATCCTTCTCGACTCCGGTACGAACTTACGAGGCAATGGAAGAAGTCATGTCCATCTACGCGCAAAAGGCCGCCAGCCGATTGGCAGGTGAAGGACGCTATGCCACGTTACTAACCGTAACTGCAGGCACCAGCAGGTTTGCGCAAGGTGAGTCTTCGTTCCCCAGCGCCCAAGTACGCCTTCCGCGACCGACGCGAGATCCAATTCTGCTCAGCAAACTAGCCATCGCCGCCATGCGGGATTTAATGCAGCCAGGGATGGATTATGTGCGCGGGGGAGTGATCCTGTCGGGGCTCAGTGATTCGCCAGGAGAAAAACAGCTAGACCTTTTTGAACTCGGTGACCCGCAGGAAGAAGAACAGAAGAATGTTTCTGCGGTAGTCCAGGATATTTCCGCACGCTTCGGCGCGAAGTCCATCGGTTTGGGACCCGCAGGAATGGCGCAGAGTCCTCAATGGACGATGAAACGCGAACACATATCCCAGCGCTACACCACCGAATGGGATGAGCTTTTAGAAGTTCGCGCCTAGAACTGGGAAGATCATCCACGCTTCAGAAACTTTCGGCGTCTTCGCAGAACTGAGTGGGAGGATAAAAAGATGGCTACTCACGTCAGGCAACTCATGTCGTTTGGAATGCTCGCGATGCTCCTGCTCAGCAGTTGCAGTGCGCCCGGTTCGCCAACAGATACGTCAAGTTCCACCGAGTCGTCATCGTCGGCGTCCTCTTCGGTGTCGTCTTCAGCTAGCAGCCAATCACCGCGAACTAGCACTAGCGCCTCGGCCACACCAACTCCGAGCCAAGAGCCGACGGTGCGAGCGCAGGCTGAAGAACTCGTGGACCAAATGTCGATAGAGCAGCAGGCCGCAAGCTTGGTGATGGCTGGTGTTCCGGCGACCGGCGCGAGTACCGGTGAACTGAAGGCAATGAAAGAGCAGGGGATCTCTAACGTTTTCCTCCGGGGCCGTTCGCAGCTGTCACTCAAGCAGACCGCTGCGAAAGTCGGGGCTATAACTAAGGCGCTCAAATCCAATGTCCCTGAGGACCTTGCGGTATGGGTGGCCACCGACCAAGAAGGCGGATTTGTCAGGGTGCTGCAGGGTTCTAGATTTACTGAATTGCCTACCGCCACGAAACAAGGGCAATGGAGCAGTGGGAAATTATCCTCGAATATCGAGCAAGTCGGCGAAGAACTGGCTGAAGCCGGCATTAACGTGAACCTCGCCCCGGTGGCAGATGTGGTTCCCGCAAAAATCGGTACCAGGAACGCACCCATCGGGTATTTCGGTAGGCAGTATGGCAACACCGCTGAAACGGTGACTTCCGCTATTACTACCGTCACCGATGCTCTGGATTCTGCCGGCGTGCAACCAGTCGTCAAACACTTCCCAGGACTGGGCCGAGTAGCAAAGAATACTGATACCTCTAGCGGAGTTACCGACACCGTGATTGGCACGGACGCCACCGACCTTGAGCCTTTTAAAGAGGCAATCGATCAAGGAAATTCGTGGATTATGATCTCCAACGCCCGTTACACAGAACTTGATGCTCAAAACGATGCGCCCTTCTCAGAGAAGATCATCACCGGGCTGCTACGTCAGGACCTGGGGTATGAGGGAGTGGTGATTTCCGATGACCTCTGCGAGGCTAAGCAAATTGTCTCGGTTGATGTGGGGCAACGAGCCGTGAAATTTGTGGAGGCCGGAGGCACTGTGCCGCTTTGTGTTAATTCTGATCAGGCAATCGTCATGGCCAAAGCACTGAGTAATGAAGCCAAGAAAGACCAGAAGTTCGCAGCCAAGGTCCGCGAAGCAGCGGTCGTGGAGCTAGAAGCGAAACTGCGCCAACAGTGATTAGATGTCGACTCCGACATGAACAAGAAAGGTCCGGGGCACATTCCTACTCGCTAGGATGCGTCCCGGACCTGGTCTTATGGAAAGCTAAGAACTACTTGGTCTTTGGCTTTCCGGTGTTACCGGACACGATGTCCAGTACCTGTGCACGGTCTTCGCTGGCGTTGTGCAGGTGAAGCAACAGCGCCTTGGAATCCTTAGTGCTATCGGCAACCGTGACCGGAATCTTGTTGCCCTTCAGGTCGGTGAACAGTGAGCCTTCTGCACCAAAATCAACCTGTGGCTTCGCAGCGTTGAAGTTGATCCAGTCGGTCTGGTCCACTGGAACCATTGAGCCAGCGTCATCGGTGTTGTACCAGGAGTAGCCAAGGACACGGTAGGAAATCTCGGCAGCGTCATCGCTAAGACCAAGGGCCGAAAGCGAGACCGGCAAGATTGCCGTGTTGGTGTCGTAGGTGTTGGTATCAACATCGCCGAGCACGCCATTCACTGGCTGTAAATCGACCTGCTTGCCGGTGGCAAGATCGAAGGTCGCTGCCAGATCCAGATCCAGTTCATCAATGACGGTGGTGAAGGTGACAAAGTCGGCCTTACCATCAGCATTTGTATCGATCTCAACGTCCAGTTCACTGCCACCAGCTAGGTGAGCCCAGTTCTCCCAGGTTGAGATACCGATGTTCAACTGACCATTAGCCACGCCGGTACGGCCAGCGGTGCTCGATGCGCCCACATACTGCAGGTCCATGGACCGTGCTGCAGGGATCGAGTCCAAGGAAGCATCACCACGGTCGCTCGAAGCGCCGAGTTCAAAGGCACCGAGTAGGGAAGTCACTTCGGTAGCGCCTTCGCCAGCGGTAATGCCCTTGCCCTTCAGATCAAGGGTCGTGGTGTTTGAACCCTTCTTCAGCTTCTTGACCTTGCCGGACATATCAGCGACCAGCTTAGGAGCTGCCTGAACTGGAACACGCAAGGTTGGAGCGGTGCTACTGGTCAGCTCGACACGACCGGTGGCATCGGCAAGCCATGCACGCGACAGTCCGGACTGGGTGGTAGCCATGGTTGGGTCAATGGTCTTGGCCCATTTCTTTGGATCGACCTTCAAAGTCACGGTCAGCTGTGCACTCTTGCCGGCCTTAACGGTGACGCTCTTGCGATCCAGACTGTAGCTTGCGCCAGGGATCTGGGTCGCAGCAACGTAGTTGGCGTTGTAGGTCTGCGTCTTGTCACTGGTGTTCTGAAGGGTGATCTTACGCTTGGCGGTGTAACCCTTCTTGCCGTCCAATTCAATGACACCGAAGACCACGCTGGTCAGATCCGGCGCGTCGGAATCGTAGGCGAAGGCTGGAGTTTCAATCGCAGCGTCAGCCATTACTCGACCTGCACCCACGCGGTTTGGACCATAAGCCTCACCGTTGGCGGCCTTGATGTCGGTGGCTGCGGTGTTCATGATGAGGCTCTTGGCCTCATAAGGGGTGTAATCGCTGCCTTCAAGAACCAGTGCTGCAATTCCGGCTACCAATGGAGTAGCCATTGAGGTGCCCGACATGACCGCGGTACCGGTTCCGGTGCCAACGCCTACCGAACCGATCTGTGTGCCCGGGGCGGCAACGTCAGGCTTGACTACGCCGTTGCTGCCATGAACGCCTCGTGAGGACGAGGAGTTCAGGGTGTCACCGGCACCGGATTCACTGGAGGATCCACCGACGAAGTCAGGCGACAGGGTCACCTTCAACGTGCCAGCTTCTGCTGCTGGACGCAGTCGCTGCGACTGATCCAAGGTGAACTGTGCGCCTGGAATGGTGGAGTTGCCCGCAATGCCAGCGTCAAAAAGGTTTGCTTCGGAATCGAGGATTACACCGGTGGCACCGGCGGCTTCAGCGTTGTTGAAACGAGCAGCGGATCCACAAGGGAATTCGCCGTTCTCGCTCCACTTCAGCCAAACCCACTTGCCTTCCAGCGAACCTGCTTCGAATGCGTCGCAACCGTATTCATTGCTGGCTGGAGCCATCACAACTTCACCGGTCAGCTGAGCTGGGTCAGCGTTGGTGTAGTTGAAGTTTGAGGAGTACTGACCTGAGGCGGTACCTGCAACATCGCTTGGCTCATCAACCTGAATCTTATCCAGGGTGACGTGAGATCCCACCGAGTTGGCAACGGTCAGTGATGAGCGCGAGTTACCGGGGGAACCGCCGACATCGGTGACGTCGCCTGCGTTGCCCGAAGCAACAACCGAAAGAATGCCGGCCTTGGTCAGTTCATCGACGATGTCGTTTTCAGGGTCTTCGGTCGGGGAATGATCCGAGCCCAGGGACATATTCACTACCTGTGCGCGGTCGGAAAAATCGCCGTCACCGTTCGGGTCGAGCACATAATCCAGTGCTTGGCCGACTACCGAGGAGGAACCTTCACAGCCGAAAACGCGGATGCCGATGAGTTGAGCTTCTGGTGCAGAGCCTGGGCCTACCTTCATCTCCGACAGGGCCTTGGCATCCAAGTCCGCGTAGTTTCCGGTGAAGGTGGAGCCATCGGCGTTGACGCCGTAACCGGCGGTGGTGCCGGCGACATGGGAACCGTGACCGGCTGCTTCACAGTCCAGCGGGTTGGGGTCTGGATGTGGAATGGGTTGGTAGCTCTCAGCATCGGAGTTCGCGTTGTAGTCATCGCCTACCAGGTCCCAACCGCCGATGAACTTATTGTCATCACGTAGTCCGGAGTCTGCCGAAGGTAGCTCGGTGGAGGCTTGCGCTTCCTTATAGGCTTCCAAGGTGCCTGGACCGCCGAAGCTTGCGTGGGTGTAGTCCACGCCGGTATCCAGTACGGCAACCTTGATGCCCTTGCCGGTTTTGTCCAAGGATTTCCATGATTCCAAAGCGCCGGTGTCTACGACGGAGCTACGGTTTGAGGGTTTCTTTGGAACGATGGAGCTGATTTTCGCTACGTCGCTACGTTCAGCGAGTTTGCGAAGATCTTCAGCGTCACCGGTCAGAGCTACGCCTTGGAGCGCGTTGTGCGTGGTGTAGATGATGGTGGAGTCAGATTCGGCGGCGAGCTGCTTGCCCTTCGCTTTGACGTCCTTGCTCATCTTCTTGACCTTGGCAGTGTCTTTGTTCTTTCCAGACTTTTTGACGGTCTCGAAAGCTCCGTCGCCCTTAAGCTGCACGAACACCGATACCTCGCCTGAGGCTTTAGCCAGTGGTCCTGAAACTTTGAGGTTTGACAGCGCCTGGGAGCTGCTAATCGGCAGCGAGAAAGCTTGTTCGCCATCTGCTGGTTGGGGAATGCCTGCTGCACTTGCCGGGCCTGAAAGGGTGACTGCCATTGCAACTGCAGTGGCTGACCCCAAAATCAGGCGCGGCACTCGTTGCGTGCGCCGAGTGACCATGGTTCTCCTAGCTGGGCTGGGTAGCGGTATTGCTCCCGTCACCGGGCGGGCGAAAATGGCAAAGCGGTGCGAGCTTTGATGATCGTCCGAGGACAACGTCCGCTGATACGTCGTCCTATAGCTAGGAATCCTAAGTGACCTACGGCATATATCAAGGGGTTGTTGAATAATATTTTCTGAGCGACGCGTCAACTACTTTGGGCGTTTCACAATAAATTCCGTGCACCACTGCGACAAACCCGCCCAGCGTTAGCCAATGAGTGCGAAGATTTTTTAGAAAAATTCGACGCTTTGTTACTCAGTAGTTAGCTAACACTGGACGGGTTGTCGATCAAGAGATCTATTTAGTTGGTGCTATCGCTAGAGGCGATTCAAGAAGCTATGCACTCGTTCGTCGAGTAGCTCGATGCGCTCAGCAACAACGACCATCGGATCCGGGTAGATCGGGTTCTTCGGAGGTGGGATGCGCACATTGCGTGAGCACTCGAAGTTCAGGCAAATCAAGGTGCCTAAAGTATCGCCATCACGACCTGCTTGCCCGGCTCGGCGAGTGGTCCACATGCCTACGGCAACTGGAATGTTAACGTCCCGGCACATCTCACACATGGTGGCGTTATTTGGTTTGCGTCCACCATCGGTCGGGCGCAACAGGATGCCTCGGGTCCGGCCGTTTTCGTCGGTGTGGAACAGGTAACCGCGCTGCTGCATCTTGGGATCTCGCCAGCCTAGGTATTCCAAGGAATCCCAGTCTAGGGTGGTGAAATTTTCCGGTAAGGTCAGCTTTTTGGCTTCCTGACGACTGGCGTTGATGAAGGAAGAGCGGATGGTTTTTTCGGTTAAGGGCTGCATGGTAATCCTCAAAGAGTCCGTGCACAGTAAATGGGCGCACGAAGGTGTCAATCAAAATAGGGATGTTGAGGTCTGCAACGAAAATAATGGAAGGGTTACAAAAGAGAGCCAGAGGAAAATCCTGCGGCGGAATCTACTTGCTAACCCCGTTCGACGCGCAGACGAACGGGTGGAGCGTCAAAGTGGCTTGCATAGCCGGCCGCCCTTTCCCGTGACTGATTCACGCGTCGATGATTGATGTTCTGCAACTACCGTAGCAAGAGTCATCGGATGATGACAATGAGCATGCTCACGCTTAAACGTGGCGCCGGTCGCATCCATTACGAATGCGACCGGCACCAGGGGTCATGAAATTCGCGCGCCTTGGTTAGCGGCGTCCACCCTGCCAGAGTGCATCAAACGGGGTGTTTCCCGATACGCGATTGCGGATGCCTTCGGTCACGAAGGCCTTGGCGGTGCGCGCAGCCTCCAGCGCGGTAGCACCCTTGGCTAGTTCAGCGGTTACAGCGGCTGCCAGGGAGCAACCAGCACCGGAAACAGCAACTTCGCCAATCTTCTTCTCGCGGAGAACTTCGAGGGACGTGCCATCGTAGAACACGTCCACAGCATCTTCGCCGGCGATGCGTACGCCACCCTTGGCAAGAACCGCTGCGCCCGAAATTTCGTGAATCTTCTTCGCTGCTTCGATCAAATCCTCTTCGGTGGTGATCTTCAGCCCTGAGAGCTGCTCAGCTTCAAAGTGGTTAGGGGTGACAAAGGTAGCCAAGGGGAGCAGTTCGGCCTTGAGAGCTTCGTCGGTGTCCAATGCATGGCCAGGTTCTTGGCCCTTGCAGATCAGCACAGGATCAAGCAGGACGTTGTCCCACTTCTGTGACTTTAGTGCGGTAGCAACGGTGTTGATCGTTGCTGGCGAGCCCATCATGCCCAGCTTGACGGTGCCCAGCTTGTCTTCGTAGCAGGTCTGGATTGCTTCGAGCTGATCTGCGATGACCTGCTGATCAACAGGTACGAAGCGGTGGTTCCACGAATCTTTGGGGTCAAAAGAGACAATGCAGGTCAACGCTACGATGCCGTAGGTTCCCAGTTCCTGGAAAGTCTTCAAATCGGCCTGAGCGCCGGCACCACCGGTGGCTTCTGAACCTGCGATGGTCAACGTGATTGCTGGTGCAACGGTGTTTGTATTAGTCATAGTCTCAATTGGGGATAGTGCGGATTGGAGAAGAATTAGTTGTGCTGCCAGAAGGTTAGCTCAGTCGCCTTAGACCAACCAGCTGGTAACTGCGCAGCGTGTTCTTCAGTGGCTACTAATAATAGCCAAGGAAGCCCGTGGCTAAATGCTGCTCCGGCGAAGTTTGCCAGTACTGCGCGGCGGGCAACATCTGGATTATCGGGGGAGAACAGATCGGGGTCACTGAGCAGTCCATAGGTTGCACCAAAGTGCATGCGACCGCGAGCTACTGGGCGGTCAAAGTCGGTCACCTCGACAACATCGTAGTTTTCCATCGGTGCTTCAAAGAGCCCCGAGGTGTCAGGTAGCTTCACCACTTGTTCTACGTCTTCAGGCTTTGCAGCGAGTAGGTGCATGGTTGCGCTGTGCTGCCAACCTTCGCCCTGCAACTTGGCCTTGGTGCTGTCTTTAGGCGGCCCCAAAAAGATCAAACGCTGTGCATCTGCCGGTGCAACCCATGAATCCTCTGGCCAATGACGCAAGATTTCTACGTCTTCACCGGCTTGATTCACGGAACGAATTTCCTGCTGGTTTGGGAAGGATGCAATGCGGTCGCGAAGTAATGCGTAGTCGCTGGTCCAACTTGGCAATGTTCGCGCAGTTGAGCTCATGTTGTTGCGTTCTCCTTTTGGTTCGCTAGGGATTGCCTATAGACAACATTGACTTTACGCCTAAAAACGGGGCAATACTCAACTGTGTTGCCTCGTTGCAACTTCCTGGTGCGTTGGTCTGTTGGTTAGGAAGCCCGCGGGCGTCGCAAAGCGGAGCGTAGTGGTTGATTTGCCTCGGTTTCATCGAGGGTTTTGGGATCCAAAAGAGCCAGGATGTCTTCAAAGAGCGAACGAACTACCGGCAAGCGACAAAGAACAGCAAATTTGGCGACTACTGGGGCAATGTTTTTCATCAGGGCCCGGGAACGGCGTTGCTGCGCCGATTGGTCGTAGGCCCAAGCGGAGAAGACATGGCGAGAAACGAGCAATAGGAATTTCGGTAAATCACGGCGAATTCCAAGTGGTGGCAGCGGTCGTGCGCCGGTAACTGCTTGCTCCCACAAGGAGAGCTCAATTTTCGAGACTTCGTCGTTGGCGTGTTCGTCGGAGAGCAAAACTTTTAAGAAGACCGGACCAAACTCGTGATAAGGAGCCAAGACTTGGACTCCCGCATCTAGCACAGCACGAATATTCGATTCCAAGGTATTGCCCTCGTCAAAAACACCCTGACAGAGCTCGTACTGTTCGATGCGCAAGTTCAGCAGTAACTGCGTGACGATGTCTTCTTTGGACTGGAAGTAGTAGTAGGCGTGCGACAAAGACACTCCCGCTTTGGCCGCGATGACTCGCATGCTCGAGGCTCGGTAGCCTTCTTCGGCGAAGCAATCCAAGGCGGTTGCCAACAGCTTGGCTTGCGTCTGGCGACCCTTCTCGGTGCGTGGTTGGATGCTCATCAGCCCTTCGAATGAAATGTGGTGAAGTTGATTCTAACATTTTTTGAACGCGTTCAAAAAACGAAAAATTTCATGCGGAAGCACGGGATGGTGATCACTGCACTATTAGATTCCTCGAATTACTATTTCGAAGAATCGCAGGTGAGATGTTGGATTACGAAAGGAATGATTTCTGAAACTTGGTTGCAAATTGAAGTAAACCGGTCACTGCAGGCGGCAACATGGGATACTTGCTAGGTAAGTGCTAATACAGCGGAACCGCGCGCAGTAAAAAATCTCCCTCGTTTTCATCGAACAGGAGAGACCTGCAACGAAGAGTTCTGGCGAACCACTTTGACAAGGACAACTAGCATGGGCGAAATCAACGCCGCAAATAATCTGACTAAGACCAGAAAGGCCGTTTTCGCTTCGGCCGGTTCACCCTATTTCTCCACGGTGCTCACCCTGATGGGCGCGATCGTGATTCTCTCGAATATTGGAGCTTCTAAGGGCGTGAGCTTCGGGCCGATCATTACCGACGGCGGATTTTTCCTCTTCCCTATGGCCTACATCCTCGGCGATGTCATTTCGGAAGTGTATGGGCTAAAGGCCGCCCGCCGTTCAATTATTCTGACCTTCGCGTTAGCCTTCTTCGCGGTGTTCTCCTTCTGGATCATGATCCACTTGCCATCGGCAGAGTTCTACGACGGACAAGAAGCCCTCGAGCGTACCTTGGGTCCCATCTGGCAGATCGTTCTCGCTTCGGCCTGTGGCTTCCTCGTGGGTCAATTCGCCAATTCATGGGTACTGGTCAAACTCAAGGAACGTACCGGTGAACGCGGCCTAATTGGACGACTCATCGGTTCCAGTGGTGTTGGTGAATTCTTGGATACGTTGATCTTCTGCGCGATCGCAGCACCGGTGATCGGTATCAGCGATGCTCCCGACTTCATCAACTACGTCGTTGTTGGCTTCGTCTACAAGACGGCCGTCGAAATCATTCTGGTGCCAGTGACTTCCTTGGTCATTCGTTGGTTCAAGAAACGCGAGCCAGGCTACATCCAGGCTGCTAACGCCAATTAAGAGGTCGGTGGGCATCATCCGTAAGGACGATGCCCACAGTTGTACTTGGCGACTAACGTGGTGACTATGCAGACAGGTCAGGACGCTAAATATCAGTTGGAAGCGAAAGAACTGGTTATTGGCTATCCGCAACGAACCATCTGTGGTCCACTCAACCTGCAACTGTCCCGAGGTCATGGTGTAGGCATTATTGGTGCCAACGGCAGCGGAAAATCCACACTCATTCGAACCATCCTCGGCCACCTTGCCCCAATCCAGGGGGAGATTGAATTCCTCGGACTACCGGTGAATGAAGACTCGATGACTTTCCGCCAAGAAGTGGCAGTTCAAGTCACCGACGGTACATTCTTCGAGGAACTGACCGTTGCCGAGCACCTCGAAATTGTCGCCCGCGGGCACAGCTTGCCCTCGTGGGAACAAAAAGTTCAGGCCGAGCTCGACTTCTTCGAATTACAAGAGGTGGCCAGTCTGCTTCCGGGCGAACTATCTTCAGGCCAACGACGCAAGGTGCTCTTGGCAGCAACCCTGATTCGACCTGCGCAATTGGTGCTGCTCGACGAACCTGAACAACGCTTGGATCTGCGGATTCGGCAGAAACTCTACCGACGTTTGGCGACCCTGCGTCAGTCAGGAACCACACTGCTGGTGGTCACCCATGATCCCCAGTTGCTGCGCCATTCTTTGGAACATGCCTTGCTCCTCGACGAAGACCAAGGCGAGATGATCAGCGCCGAGTCCGGAGCGCAGTGGCTTGAACGCTAACGATGCGGCAGTACAAGTGCCCGAATTTGATCCACAACAGCTGATCCTGCGAGCTAAGCGACGCCGAAACTTCTCGGAACGTTTTGATAGCTTCTCCGACGCCTATGTGTGGGTGCTGGCAGCCCTCGTGGCCCTGGCGTACCTATTCAGCGCGATCTTCGGGTTGATCTTCGCGCTCCTTGGACAAGGTGTTCCCCATCCTCACATGCCATTGGCGGTTTGGAGTTTACAAGAACTTTCTCCAGTCCTATTGGTGCTTGCCATCTTCTATCTATTTCGGCTCTTACTTCATCTGGGCCCTCTGGCAGTCGACTCGTCCAAAGCCGAATGGTGGTTGCCGCTGCCATTGCGTTCCAATGCGCTCAGAGGCCGGGCCTTGCGTCAGGCGCTACTACTGGGCATGCTCGCCAGCGCTTTCATCGGAATCATCTGGCTCATTGTGTTGTATGGCCTCGCCGGTGCATTTGACCCGCTTGTCGCTGGCTGGGCGATGGTTTGCTTTGTCTTGGCAGGAATAGTCTTAACAAATCTGGCAGTCGTTGTACAAAGCAACGGAAAACAAGATCAGGTTCAACGCTGGCTACGAAGAGCAGTCCTCGTTCTCATTGTTGTACTTGTGGTCTTTTGGGGCTTGCTCAAAGCACAGAATCAATGGGTCTTGGGCGCTGTAGAAAGCGCTTCCGACGCAATACTGCAAATTTCCACTTGGGTTGGCGGAGGACTCATCCTGTTTGCTCTGTGCATTATCAGCTTCTGGTGGTCGCATCTGATTTATAGGACCATTGGTGCACGAGCCCTACGCTCATCAGGCGAGAATCAGCAGCTCCTATGGGGATCACTGATGCAGGCGGATTACCGCGCAGCCACAGCTCCTTCAACGGCACTGATCGGACGACGTCGTTCTCAGGGGCGAAGGCTGGTTTCTCACCTACCAGTTGCGTGGCGGGTGTTGGTGCTGCGGCTTATTCGTGGTGCTCGTTGGCATTTGCCGGTTCGCTACTTGGTCTTGGTGATGGCCCTGACGATGACGGTAGAGCAGATTGCGAATCCGTTGAGCGCAGTAGTCTTCTATCTATTGCTTAGCGTACTGCTGACGCTCAACGTCTCGGCAGTGATTTCACCGTTGCTCACGCAGTCGCAACTGACCCAGCATTTGGGGCAATCCACTGCCAAGTTGCGGCAAACAGCGGCTCTTTTTGCTGTGCTCTACAGCGCCCTAGCGTTGACATTATTAACCGCGGGACTCGGGGCGCTGGGTGTTATCGAGCTGAGTAATTCTTGGATGTGGGGCGCCGCAGTGCTCCTCGGATCCCTCGGTAGCGCCGCCGGTTCCTTGGGATATGCACAACGCAAAGAACGAGACTGGGAAAGCTTACTGGGAGGTGCCACCAACGATATGGCAATTGCCGCGGTGCTGTTCAACGAAGTTTCGACGCTGGTCCGAGCAGTAGCGACCCTTGCACCATTGCTCTCCCTCGTGCTTAGCCCCCAAAGAATCATCGCGTGGCCACTGTGGCTGATTTCTCTGATCTTTGCGTTCCGCGCGCTACGCATACTGGTCGGGGAATTCTCTAAACAATCGCGGAGCTAAAACTAACTCTGGACCTTCAACTGAAGAACCCTGATTACTTTTCCTAAGCCACAAAATAGGGCATCATGCTTCGGCCTAAAAGTCGAAGCATGATGCCCTATTTAATAGCTTCGCGGACTACTTGGACACTGGCTGTCCTTGTGGATCGGGCTTGCCAGCATAGTAGCTAGCAAGAACTTGATCCTTGAGCTCGAAGAACGTGCCGTCTTCCAGCGCCTGGCGTGCAGACTCAACCAACCCCACGGTGAAGTGTTCGTTGTGAATGGAAATCAAGGTGTGGCTCAGTAGCTCCTTGCCCTTGTACAAGTGGTGAATGTAAGCACGGGTGAAGTTCTGGCAGGTGTAGCAATCGCAGCCATCAACCAGAGGAGTGAAATCACGCTTGTAGCGGGCACCGGAAAGGTTGAATCGTCCCCACGGGGTGTAGAAGGCAGAGTTGCGGGCAACACGAGTAGGCGAGACACAGTCAAAAGTGTCTGCCCCGTTCTCAATGGCCGTAAAGATGTCATCTGGCTCGGAGATGCCCAACAGGTGACGAGGCTTGTTCTCGGGCAGTTCCTCGGCACACCAACCAACGATGGTTCCGAGGTTTTCCTTTTCCAGAGCGCCACCGATACCAAAACCGTCAAAGGCCATGGCTCCCAGATCCTGGCAGGCCTTGCGTCGAAGATCCTCGTACTGCGCTCCCTGGATGACGCCGAAGAGCGCCTGGTAATCCTTGCCCTCTCGGGAATCGGTCAGCGAGAAGTGCTCGGCGATGCAGCGCTCGGCCCAACGCCGAGTGCGCTCCAAAGATTCAACCTGGTAACCGCGCGAGTTCTGCAAGGTGGTCAGCTCATCAAAGGCGAACATGATGTCCGCGCCGATTTGGTGCTGCACTCCCATGGAAATCTCTGGCGAGAATCGATGCTTGGTGCCATCAAGATGAGACTTGAACCAAACACCGTCTTCATCCACGTTGGCCAGGCGCTCCTTGCCGGGGGCCACCGCGTCATCCGGACCTGACTGGTCGACGGACTTCATATCGATGACCTTCTTGAAGCCAGAGCCCAGGGACATCACCTGGAATCCGCCGGAGTCGGTGAAGGTTGGACCATGCCAGCCCATGAACTTGCCCAGTCCGCCGGCCTCGTCGAGGATGTCCGCGCCCGGCTGCAAGTACAGATGATACGCGTTAGACAGCACAGCCTGGGCCCCGAGTTCTTCCACCTGGGCCGGGGTAACTGCCTTCACCGTTGCTTTGGTGCCTACGGCGATAAATGCGGGAGTCTTGATTTCGCCATGGGGGGTACGGATGACGCCGGTACGGCCCAACATCGGGGAACCATCCGGTGCGGTAAGTCGAGTTCCGACTTCAAATCCGAATTCTTCCTGGCGGGCATGCGGGGCGCTGGGGTCAAAGTTCTTTTCGGGCACGTACCAAGTGTGCCGTATTAACGCTCCGGTGAGGAAAACGACAAAGCAAATATGCCCATAAACCTAGCCCCTCACAAGGCAATGAGCGAATAATGAGAGGTACGTGTTGTGTCCAACGCGACGGAAGGAAAATGTGGGCCTGGAGAAACTGAAGGAATCAACAAAAGCGCTGATTACGCTAGGGCCGGCCCGCAAGGACCACTGGATCGGGTTGCGCACCGGTATCGGCGTCTTCGCACCGCTGATCACCCTTTTTGCCATTGACCGACTGGACCTCGTGGTTTTCGCCGTCTTCGGAGCCTTCACCGGGGTCTACGGCCGAGTCGACGGCTACTGGAACCGGCTGCGGATGCAGGTCCGCTCGGGCCTCTTATTATTTGTTGTCATCGCTGTGGCACTGTCGGCATCGTACTGGTGGGTCGATCATAACAACCCTGAAGTGATGCAGTGGCAGATTGTCGGCGCGACAACCCTGGTCGCAGGCATCTGCTCGGTGCTGGTCGGCTTCATGCGGCTGCGTCCGGGCGGATCCTTGTTCCACATCTTCGCTTTTGCTGCCATTGCCTCCATCCCGCACCCGGCAGCCATGGGCGAAGCCCTGCTGGTCGCGGCATTGACTATCCTGTTGGCCGTGGTGATCGGCTCGGCAGGAGCCTTGGGCCAGTGGGCCAACCTCTGGGAACGCACCCCGCTGCCGCCGCTGTCCGATAACGTGCGCAAGGCGATCTGGTGGGAAGGCCTGTTCTACATTCTCTCCGCCGGGGTAGCCGGAATCCTGGCCAATACCGTGGGCAGCCAATTATCGGCCGGCCACAACTATTGGGCCATGGTGGCCGCGGTCGTGCCGCTGGTCGGCCACACCACCAGATTGCGCATCCGCCGCGGCGTGCACCGTGTGCTCGGGACCTTGGTAGGCATGATCTTGATGGCGCTGCTGATTTGGCTCAACCCCCAGATCTGGGTCTTGATGGCCTTCATCGCCGTCTGCCAGTTCATGGCGGAGATGTTCGTGATGCGCAACTACTTCTTGGCGCAGATCTTCGTTACGCCCATGGCCCTGGTGGGAGTGTCCTTGGTGACCGGCCTCAGCGGGGCGGTCATTTACGACCGCGTGGTCGAAACCCTGATCGGCTGTGCCGTGGGCATGCTCGGCGTGCTCTTGGGAAGTTGGTTCGGCATGGTCCTCAAACGCAAGCAGGGCCTCGATCCCAAGAGCTGAAGCCGAAGCTAGATATTCACCCCGACATGGGCTAATGCCTGACGGAGAATATTTTCTCGGCCTCCGGCGAATTCGCCTTGGATGTCCGAGCTCAAGGCCTCGGCAGGCGAGAGCCAGGTCAGTTCCAGCGCATCCTGGCGCGGGGTGGACTCTCCGCGGACCGGAACGATGTAGCACATGGACACAGCGTGCTGGCGATCGTCGGTCAGTCCTGTTTCACTCGGGGCGGGGAAGTATTCGGCCACGGTGAAAGGCACCGGAGACGCCGGGAGCTGCGGCAGCACCATGGTGCCCAGGTCCTTTTCGATGTGCCGGATCAAGGCGGCGCGAATGGTCTCGCGGTACATGACGCGACCTGAAACGAAGGTCCGCAGCATGCGGCCGTCGTCGTCACCGGTGAGCAGAAGGCCCACTTCGTTCACGTAGCCCAGCGGGTCAAGGCGAACCGGGATGGCCTCGACGTAGAGCATCGGCAGGCGCTGACGCGCCTCGTAGAGGTCTTCTTCAGAGAGCCATCCGGGATAGGGATCAGGCGTGCGCACGTTCATGCTTCTATCTTCGTACACAAACCCCGTTCAAGCCATGAAGCTGTATCTGTGTTGCGGAACTCACCAACTGGGTCCCGGCGCACTCTAGTGCCGGTGGAGTTCACCGGATAAAATTGATTGAGCTATCCCAATCTCTTGTCTGCGCGCTCGTTGCAGGCTTTGGAAAGCGCATCCCATTTCGATTACTCGTGGAAGCAGAATCCTGCCGTGACGAACGCTCCAGAACGACTGAGCAAAAAGAACTTCACCACGATTGCGGTGCTGATTGTATCCAGCTTCGTGGTTATCTTGAACGAGACCATTATGAACGTGGCCTTGCCTGTTCTGATGCACGAATTCAACGTCACCCCAGATGCCATCCAATGGCTCTCGACCATCTTCATGCTCACCATGGCAGTAGTGATTCCGATGACCGGATTCCTGCTGCAGCGGTTGAGCGTGCGCAATGTCTTCGTGCTGGCCATTGGCCTGTTCACGCTGGGCACCATTCTGGCCGCCGCGGCCCCGGGACTCACCGTCCTGCTGGTAGCCCGCGTCATCCAGGCCTGCGGTACCGCCATCATGATGCCACTGCTGATGACCACCATCTTGCATCTGGTTCCTGCCGAACGTCGTGGTGTGCTGATGGGTAACGTGTCCATCGTGATCTCGGTGGCACCAGCCATTGGCCCAACGCTGTCAGGTCTGATCCTGCAGTACCTGTCTTGGCGCTTCATGTTCATCGTGATCATCCCGATCGCGATCGCAGCGCTGATCATTGGTACCCCACGCTTGTCCACTGAAGTTGACGGTGCTTCCACTCCGCTGTCGCTCACCTCGGTCATTCTGGCCATCCCAGGCTTTGGTGGATTGGTCTTCGGCCTGAGCCGCCTTTCCGTTGGGGTTACCCCGAGCAACATCGCCATCCTCGTGGTGGCCCTGCTGTGCCTGGCTGCCTTCGTCTTCCTGCAGCTGCGTTTGCAGAAGGAAGACAAGGCCCTGCTGGACCTGCGCCCACTGGGCTTCAAGGACTTCACGCTCTCGCTGCTGCTGATGATGTTCGCGATGATCTCCCTGTTCGGCGTGATCATCCTGCTGCCGATGTTCTTCACCAACGTGCTGGGCATCGAGACCCTGACCACCGGCTTGATCATGCTTCCCGGCGGTTTGTTGATGGGTATTTTGGCTCCGATGGTGGGTAAGTTGTATGACCGTTTGGGTGCCCGTCCGCTGATTGTTCCTGGTGCCTTGATCCTGCTGGCCTCGTTGCTCGGTTACGCACTGATCCTGAACGAGAACACCCCGATTTGGTTGCTGGTTGTACTGCACCTGGTGATGAGCTTGGGATTGGCGTTCATCTTCACCCCGGCGTTCACCACCGCACTGAACCCATTGCCGCATCACCTGCACTCGCACGGTTCGGCATTACTCTCCACCTTGCAGCAGCTCGCTGGTGCCATGGGCACCGCGCTGCTGGTGGGCGTGGTCGCGGCGACCACCACGGCAAAACTGGCTTCGGGCAGCGACCAGCTGACCGCCACCGTTGAAGGATTCCAGCCCGGATTCCTCATCGGTGCTGGCTGCAGCGTTGGCATCATCGTGATTGGCTTTCTTCTTGGTGGCAAGAAGGAACTGGTCAGCTTAGGCGCGCAAGAGGCCGAAGCAGAAAAGCACTAAACGGTTTAACACCTAAACAGCTGGATACTCAACTACTGAGTATCCAGCTGTTTGTGCATCTGGGGTGTACCTACGGTTTTTACCGCAATGCTTTTACCCCAGTGCACTGGGCAGTAGGCTGGCTGGTAAATGTACGCACTACAAAGGGGTAAGCATGCAGCTGCAGGATTCAGTCGCTTTAGTCACCGGTGGACTTTCGGGTTTAGGCCGGGCCACCGCTCAAAAGCTCGCGGCGACCGCCAAGCATGTTGTCGTTCTTGACCTGGCGCGAGAGGACGGTGACGAAATTGCAGCACAAATAGGTGCCAACGTTCGCTACGCCCCGGCAGATGTCACCGATGCGCAGCAGGTAGCTACCGCCATCGAGCGGTGCAAGGAACTCGGCGCGCTGCGAGTTGTGGTCAACTGCGCCGGCGTGGCCACTCCCGGCAAGGTATTGGGACGAGATGGCGTACTGCCGCTGGAGCGCTTTTCAAAGGTTTTAGACATCAACGTGAACGGCACCTTCAACGTGGTTCGCTTGGCTGCTGAAGCGATGGCACATAGCGAGGCACTGACTGGCGCTCAAGGAACCACCGAACGTGGAGTCATCGTTAATACCGCTTCAGTGGCCGCTTTTGATGGCCAGATTGGCCAACCTGCTTACGCCGCTTCTAAGGGCGCGGTGGCTGCGATGACCTTGCCGCTGGCCCGTGAACTGGCCAGTCACCAGATTCGGGTGATGACCATTGCTCCCGGGATCTTCCATACTCCTATGATGGATTCTTTGCCGCAGGCTGCTCAAGACTCCTTAGGATCTCAGGTACCCCACCCTTCGCGATTGGGACGTCCCGAAGAATACGCCGCATTGGTGGAACACATCGTGGCTAATCCAATGCTTAACGGCGAAACTATTCGCCTTGATGGAGCTATCCGGATGGCTCCGCGCTAAAGCGCGATGTGGTGCGGCAGGTCCCACAAACCGTGGGCCTGCCGCACCATTACCGGTGCTCTGCGCGGCTCGTCCGAAAACGACCGATTTTCGCGTCCGCATAAGGCACGGGAGATTCTTTCGATCGAAGCAACACCTATTTCAAGGTGATTCGATATGTATCTTCGTTCCTCGTCTCCAACGGGCGTCCGCTTTCTTGCCTCGGTCAAACAAGGAAACAGTCTCAATTCATCTGCCCGGGCCGCCGGTATCCATAAGGAAATCGGATACCGCTGGTTGCGTGAGAGATATCTGCAGCTGCGCCAGGAAGGAAACAGTCCCACTGAGGCGACGGACTCCCTTGGATTTACCACCGCCAGGCTCCCCGCATGGGAAGCTGCAGTCAGTGGGGCTACGGACCGCCATCATCTACAAGTCAACGTCGAGGTTGAATCCGTATTCTGGAAGGCCTTCAATCGAGGCCAAAGCCCTACCCAGTCCGCCGCTGCGGCCGCGGTTGGCCGTTCCACTGCGTATCGGTGGCTCCAAGTCCGGTTCGACCGGCTTCGAGGCTCGAAGGTCACCTTGCAGCGATGTCAGGTACTTCTGAGGCTAACGGCTCAGCGCTGCCACAGCTTTGAACGCGAACGGCTCGCCCGGCTGACGAAGGAAAAGAACACTGCTGCCGCAGCGCAACGCGCCGCCGTCCTGACGTCGAACCGCTACGCTGACGCGGTGCTGGCTTCAACGGTTTCCGAGGCGCAACAGCGACGTGCCGAGCGGGACACGAAATACTGGCAACTGATGCGCGAAGGCAAAAGCAACGCCGAAGCATGCAGACTTCTCGGTATGCAAAGACAAACAGGCACGTCACTCCGGCGCGCCAACAACTACCAGATCCCCTCTCTGATACCCCGACCGGCGGCGGGCCGCTACCTTGATGTCCGGGAACGCTTGCAAATTGCCGACCTCTTGGAGCTGGGGCATTCCATGCGCCAGGTGGCCCGTGAACTGGGTCGCCAGCCCTCCACCATCAAACGCGAGCTGGACCGCCACCGGGACGCCGAAGGCCGCTACCTGCCCCGCGCCGCCGATCATGACGCCTGCCTGCAACGGGCCCGTCCGAAGATTCACAAGCTCGTTGCCAGCCCCCGGCTGCGCGGACTCGTGCAACGCAAGCTCAACCGTTGCTGGTCACCAGACGAGATCAGTGGATGGATGAAGAAGACCTACCCCGAAGACCACGAGCTACGGATCTGCCCCGAAACGATCTACCGGTCGCTGCTACTCCGCGAGGGCCAAGGCCTGCACAAACGCTACGCCGCCAAGCTGCGCACCGGCAGGAGGATCCGTAAGACTCGGTGGCGCACCCGCACGGGAAGTGGCTCGCGGATCCGCAACATGAAAATGATTGACGAACGACCGGCAGAAGTAGAAACCCGCCTGGAAGCCGGCCATTGGGAAGGGGACCTAATAGTCGGGGTCGGGTCCGTATCAGCGATGGTGACCCTGAGAGAACGCAAAACCCACTACGGAATCATCGTCAACCTACCCCACGACCACACCGCGGCAAGCGTCAATGCCGCCGCCACCAGCGCGTTCGCCACGTTGCCTCCGTCCCTGAAACGCACCTTGACCTGGGACCAGGGAACGGAAATGGCCAGCCACGAGGCACTCACGAAGACGACCGGTGTTCCGGTGTTCTTCGCCGAACGCTCCAGCCCCTGGCAACGCGGCGCCAACGAGAACTTCAACGGACTCGTCCGCCAGTATTTCCCCAAGGGCACCAACCTGGCCGTCCACAGCACCCGGCACGTCAACCACGTGATGCGGGAGCTCAACACCAGGCCCCGAAAGAACCTCGCCTGCGACACCCCAGCGGCAAGGTTCAGGGAAGAACACACTGCCCCGGCAAGGCTCGTGGGGTAGTCTCCATAGCACAGGGAAAAACGCCCCTATTTAGTCCTTTTGTTGCGTCGACCGATAAAATCCGCCGCACCTTCATCGGGCATTTTATCGGGCGGGGTATACGGGATTTTCTAATATTTGAAACCTCAGAGTTTCAAAAAATGAATGAGTCACAGAGGCAAGTGCCCCGTATGAGGACCGGCTTGCGGGACGCTTCCATCGAAAGTCAGCTGGGCTTCCTCGACGCGTCAAGAGCATTCGGAAATTTTCTGTAGCCCCTTGATCTTTTCGGTGCTAGATTCGAATCATGTTCCATTCATGAAGTTTTCTCGCAACTAGTTCAGAAGACCTACGAATGGATTTGTCATGCCCTCCGACGTTTTACAAGCTGTTCTTCAGCACGCAGATTTCACTCCCGCCGTTTCTTCGTACGCAGATATCTGCCATGCAGAATCATCATCCTCGGCAGCACTAGCTGATGTGTATTTCGCAGCATACCCACCTGGCATTGCGGCCGGAACTCTTGAAGAAGCGCAATCCGAGATGGAAGAAACCTTCGCTCACGAGTATGGGCAGCTCCTCGAAAATGCTTCTTTTGTCGCAATGCAACAGGGAACGCCGATTGGGGTGATCTTTGTTGTCAAGGAGTCGATCTGGGATGAAGACTTACTCGGCCCATTCATCATCGATCTTTTTGTTGATCCTCGGCATCAGGGGCAGGGACTGGGCCGCACCTTGCTTACCGCTGCCATGTCTGCGTGTAAGAAGCATGGCGCGGACACGCTGAGTCTGCGGATCGGTGATGGAACTTCCGGTGCTGCGCTGGAGCTATATAAGCGACTCGGGTTCCGCGAATTGGCCTAACCGATTAGCGGTGGTGTCATGCGTCGGATAAACGAGGCATGACACCACCATAAGCTTCCATGCAGTGATTGCCTCAACTTGCCCGGTCAAGGTTCCTTTTGCGGGCGCCCTAGCCCTGTGTAGAGGACTTCGGACGGTGAATGCGCCTTCGAAAATTAGCACACAGCCTTTAGGAGGGCTTCCCAGAATGTCTGTTCACCGCCAGACCCATCGTGCCGAGGCCCGTCATGGGGCGGGAGTCACGACCCGGTCAATGAGGAAAAGCATCGCAGCCCGGACCTCACCTTTGTCGCCTCCACCATCAATATCCAGTGCTGCCCGATCAAATGATGCCGACAACAAGTTCGTTAGCGCAGCGACATCGCGTCCGGGCATTGCGTATTCGAGCCCCTCACGTAGTGATGCGGCGGCATGGCCCTCATCTATTGCGGCCATCCTGGCCGTACCGAGTACTGCAGGGCCTTCGATAAGCAGCAGGCGAGTCCGCCCCGGAACGTCCATTGCATTGAGGTAGGCGACGCTACCGACTCGTAAGGCATCGACAGGACTGGCGTTGGCCTGCTCAGCATTCTCTATCTCCTCTGCGACTTGGCGGGCCTCCTCTTCGAGTACTGCATGCAGGACTTCGCCCTTATCCCTGAAGTGGTGATAGAGCGCGCCTCGGGTCAGTCCCGCGCGCTCAACCAGCTCTGGTGTGGATGTGGCGGCAAACCCTTTCTCAACGAAAAGCAACCGTGCTGCGACAACCAGCGCCCGTCGCGTCTGGGCGCTGCGCTGGGCGTTTGTTTGGGTTCGAAACTTTTGCATACATACAGTCTGTATGTTAGTTTTCTCGCATGCAAATCATTTCGAGCTCCTATCCCGTAATCATGACCGACAATGTGGCTGCCACCGCTGCCTTCTACCAGCAACATTTCGGCTTCGAACAGCTGTTTTCGAGCGACTGGTATATCCACCTACAGCGTCAGGAACACGCCTTGGCCGTCTTGGATGGCCAGCACGAGACCGTGCCTGAGGCCCACCGAGGAACCGCTTCCGGCATACTGCTCAACTTTGAGGTTGATGACGTCGACGCTACATACGCCAAGTTCGTTGCCGCGGGCCTGCCGATCATTTCGCCTCTACGCGATGAGGACTTTGGTCAGCGGCATTTCATTACCGCAGACCCCAACGGGGTGTTGGTCGATGTAATCACCCCAATCGCGCCGAGCGTAGAGTTCGAAGCACAGTTCACGCAACCGTCCTGAATGTCCACCTCATGTAAGACACTTGTGAACAATGTTGTGGAGATCATTGCGTTAGCTGGGCCTCAGACGGCGGGCCACTTGGGTCAGTCGATGGGAACCCGCGCTGCTCGTCGACGTCGCACCTCCATGTGATGAAAGAGATCCGTTCGGGTCACAATGCAGGGAACCTCTGCGAATGTCCCGTAGGAGGTTCCCCTTGCGGGAGCTCCCGCAGGGGACGAGCTTGCGAGCTATTTTGAAAAAGTGAGCACTAAGCAACACTGAACGAACCTACAACGTGAATCTGCTCGACCGATAGTAGCGTTGTAATACTTATGGATGCAGGGTTACTCGCACAGCCCGAACAACCTGCAGTCACCAATCATCTCCGTCAACAGGAAATCAACATGCAAACTACCGAAGCCGCGCAACGCTGGGCGACAACATGGGCCAACGCTTGGCCGCTCAAGGACGTGGATGCAATTGTCGGGCTGCAAGCTGACGACGGCGACCACTGGGCCTCGATGTTCAGACCATTGCGTGGGCCTAACGGTCTGCGCACTTATCTAGAGGAATGCTTCGCGGAGGAAACCCAACCGGCAGAAACATGGTTCAGCGAACCAATCGTCAATGGAAGTTCAGCTTCCGTCGAGTACTGGGTCGTGATGTTCATCAAGGACCAGCCAATGACCGTCTCGGGATGCACTGTGCTTTCATTCGACGATTCAGGCTTAGTAACAACAGCGCGAGACTACTCACACGTCAAAGACGGGCACCACTTGCGACCTGAGCTTCCATTCAGCACCTGACATAACACTCTGTCCCGTTGGAAGTTCCGTATGGGACAGCGCCGCTCTGGCTTGCTTTCTAAGCGCTGAAGAATGGAAGGGACTTTGCCAGACCGGTCACGATCACATCATCGGCATCGGACGGGACCCAATCTGCAACATCGAGTCGCAGACGGTCGGAGACTACAATCCGCCCGGCGAGAACGTCCCGCGAGATACCGTCGTGAACATATCTGAGCCTGCGCGATACGCCCTGCGAACCAACCTTGTCTTGGAATACCTCGGTCACCGCGGCAACGGCGCCCAGTCCCTCAAAGGCAAGACTCAGCAAGGCTGCTCGGGCTTCTGTACCAATACCTTGCTTGTGAAATTCAAGGCCAAGCCACGATTCCGTTTTCACTTCACGCAAGACCGAAAAATTGCGTGCCTTCAGAGTGACCATGCCTACCGGCTGGTATCCACGGAATACGCCCATTTCCAACGCCCACTCATCCTCACGCCACGCGCCCCGGCGGCTCCAATGCTGCTGCATCACGTGCAGTGCCCGCTCGCGAGGAGGAAGATCTGTCCATGGTGTCAGAAAGGGCTGTTCACCAGGTTCGTGCACGCCGTTGGCTGCGATCTGGGCGAGTTCGGACAACTCGACATCGTTTGGAACGCGAAGTTCCAAACGACTCGTTGAAAGCTCTAAATTGGGCGAGCGGCCAGTAATCGTTGAGCATTTCGCCAGTATGGCACGGCGGGTTCGCCTATTTACGTCTCACCGCGAGAAGCGCGTTCTAATTGTCGCTACTGTCGCATAGAAGGTTCGGTTTGCGGACGATGCGCCAGATAACTCGCGAAACTTCCGTCGCAATGTGCCGCCAGCGTAGGCTAGCCGCATGATCCTTCCTGCGGTTCGTGACCCTCGGCTCATTAGTGTCCGCCGTGGAGGGACTCTCTCAGAAACTGACCACCGCCTTCTGGCTGTTTGGGCGGCCACCTGCGCCGAACACGTGCTACCCCTGTTGGAGGGATCGAATAGCGAGGACACACGACCTCGTGTTGCGGTCGAAGCGGCCCGGACGTGGGCCAGCGGCCAAGCGAAAATGATGGACACCCGTGCGATTGGTGGGCACGCCATGGGCGCCGCCCGCCCTCTTCGTGGAGCCGCCCGCTTTGCCGCGTACGCAGCCGGTCAGGCAGCCTGCGTGGCACATGTTCCTGAGCACGATCTTGGTGCCGCTGCCTACGCGATCAAGGCGGTTCAGGCCGCGGCGCCTCGGGGAAAAAAGAGGCAGGCCAAGCTGAGCGTGACTGGCAGCGCCAGCATATTCCCGACAGTCTTTACGATCTCGTCCTCGAAGACCAAGCCCGCCGCAACGACATCTGTTGGTCTGTATTCAACGACTGAAACTTCCGCCAGATCACGTTGTCCCGTTGAGGGTGCCTCTTGCGGGCTGGCCGGTGCAGAGCTGACTGCTATGTGCAGGAGTATTGAGGACTTCGGAAACTGGCACCTTGTTGGTTTCTTGTTTCCTGGTCGAGCACGACCGTTTTCGACCACAAGCAATTGTTCAGACCGTGCTGCCCACAATTGTTGAGAACCACGTTGGGATTCGACGCCAACTACAACTTGCTCACCAGCGATACAGTCTACGTAGAGGCGTTCAATTTGTGGGGCGTTCTATTTTTGCCCCTCATGAGTCTGCAGCAAGGTATTTGCTTACAATGTCGCCACGTGAGATGAATTCAACTGATGAACGATTGGGTCATATTTCATCACGAGGACGATCCCAAAACTACGGTTGAATATGACTGGGCGTGGATTGACTCGTTGATTGCTAGATTGCTCGAGCTGCAGGCAGTCGAGAAGAAGTCCTCACATGCCGATGCTTTGGCTGGCTGTATTGAAGAGCTTGAACATGCTATTTCTTCGGCCCTGTCGCATGGAGTTTCCGTTCGTGCGATAGGTGTTCGTGCAAATTTGAGTCAAAGCGACGTTGCCCGAATACGGGACACCGGACGTCTAAACGACAGATAGGAACGAAAATTCTTCTAGGCCTAATCCTGTTTCACTTCCAGTAAGTCGGCTAGATGACCGGCGCTTCGGCCAACTGCTGGGCAGAGCTGAAACTACGGTCCATTCCGGTTAGCGGATCAGTGAAGGAAATGGTGTGCGCCAACAGCTGTAGCGGGCGCTGGTAATCATCCGGAGCCAAGTCCCACAAACGCGGATAAAAAGCATCATTGATAATTCCCAGACCCAATGAAGCTAGATGCACGCGCAACTGGTGGGTTTTGCCCGAATGCGGTTTGAGATCCATCAACGCAACTTCCACTCCTGCATGGTGACCTGCACTGCGGCCTACGGTTTCAACATCAATGAAGGTCTTTGCATTGGGTGCGCCATCTTCGACGACGGATCGCAATTGTCCCTTGACCTTGGACATGCGGTTTTCGTAAACCATGGGCATCTGGCCAAGCAAGTTGTGCAGTTGCGCTTCGTCTTTGACCAGTGAATGTTCGCCGTTTGGCTGAAGCACCCGGCCGGTTCCCAGACCCGCTCCGGGCTGCAGTGCGACGACCGCTTTATAGCGTTTGCGGATTTCACGGCGTTCAAAAAGCATCTGATAGTCGCCTCGGGTTTCTGGGTTCACGGCAAAAAGAATGACGCCCGCGGTGGCACGGTCCAACCGGTGCATCGGAACAAGATCATCAATGCCGGTTTGGTTGCGCAAACGAACCAGAGCCGATTCTTGGATGAATCGTCCACCGGGAGTGGTAGGCAAAAAATGTGGCTTATCGACAACCAACAAGTGTTCATCTTGATGCAGAATCTTGGCTTCAAAAGGAATTGGCGTTTCTACCGGCAATGAACGGTAGTACCAGATGAACTCGTGTTCATCCATGGTTGTTTGACGGTCCAAAGGCACGCCGCCGAGTCCAACAATTTCTTGGTTATCAAAGCGTCGCAAAATGCCTTCAGGATCCACATGGCCAAAGCGTTCCAGCAGATAATCGGCCACGGTGGCCCACGCTCCGTCTTGCGGAAGCCGCAAACGGGTCGCATTAACGCCGTTACGAACGGGGAGCGGGGATTCCATAGCCATAAAGGCTATTCTTTCATCTCTTCAGTAGGGCTTCAGACCGCCGGTTGGCAATGTGGGCACCAGTAGCAATCCCGCTCGGAACCTTCTGAAGTTGATGGAATCTTGAGTAACACGATAGGGGTGCCGCAGCGAAGGCATGGTTTTCCTGCACGGCCATAAACCCAGAGCGGTTCTCGGGTCCGTTCGGTGCCGGTGGTCACGCGCCGAGTCCGGTCCTTATTTACCGTCAGCAGACGGTGGGCCATATGAACTACTGCCGGAAGATCAGCAATCTGGCCGACTGGGGTCAGCGGATGCAGACGTTTAAGAAACAAGATTTCGCAACGGTACACATTTCCTACACCGGCCATCAGCCGTTGATCCAGCAATGCTTGGCCGATACCTTGCTGCGGATTACTCTGAAGATTTTCAACCACCACCTGAGCGTCCCAATCCGCGCCCAACAAATCGGGTCCCAAATGGCCGATGAGTTCAGCCTCTTGTTCGGTAGGTACCAAGCGCACCTGAGCAATTTCAAAGCCCACGGCTGTAACCGTAGATGTTTTGAGCACTACGCGTGCAGTGTGCGCTGGTTTCTTCCAACGCTCATTCGCGGCGTACAAGTCCCAGCGCCCTTCCATCAGAAGATGCGAGTGCAGGGTCAGTGGCTTTCTAGAGAATTCAGAGGATCCAGCTACTGGAGGATGCAGTCGCATCAACAGGTGTTTACCCGCTGGAACTACTTCATGCACAACATAGTCTTTGAGATCCGTTGTCGCCAGGGCCGGTACACGAAAGTCCGAGGACAGCAGGGACTGCCCGGCCAGCGCCTGATGGAGCCGTGCCGTAGCACGATAGACGGAATCACCTTCGGGCATGAGAGCTCTTCTTTCTGTTCGGGAATCAGCGCCGGAATCGAATGCCTTGCGGCGTTGAATAGAACCCGGCTGCCAGCAGCGCTGTTCCCACTGGATGGTCAAGAACCGGTTGTCCGTCCACGGTGGCGATGGCGATTTTCTCCACCTTCGCCGTACGCAGGGCTGCCACCAAGTGCATGGCGATGATGTTCCATGACTCCTCGGGAAGCTGGGCAAAGGTCAATACCGTGCGACCTCCACGCTCCAGATAGAAGACCAACTGGCCATCCAGCAATCCGACGATGGCTCCTGCCTTGCGACCGGGTCGGTGCCCGGTTTGCGTGGTTGGCCAGCCCAGAGCGGCACCGTACGGGTTGGCCGGGTCGGTGGATGCGAGCACCACCGCAACCGGCTGGCGTCGCGGATCCTCTGATAATTGGTATCCGCGCAAACGGTCAATCGTGGTGGAAGTGGAGAACTGGGCCGCGCCCAGCTTTTCCACGAAGTAGCCGCGTCGGGCATGCCCGGCCTCTTCCAGCTTGGACAGCACCCGGTAGAGCTGGCCGAAACCGCCTGTTACTGCTTCAGCAGCGACCGAGCCGCGGGTGAGCACACCGTAACGCTCCAGCATGATTTCGGCGGTAGCGTGCGCGGAAATAGTCGGGTCCGCCACCGGTTGGGGAAGCAAGGACCAGCGTGCTGAACCACGCGGACCGCGCATCGGAGAGCCGCCCTGTTCCTGTGCCAGCCGGTTCAGGCCCGAGAGCCGGTTCAGCCGGGCGGCCCTGGCCCGCGGTGCTGGCTTGGCGATCTTGTGCGCAGTGCTTCCGCCCGCCAAGTAACCGCGAATCGGGGCCAGCGTGTCAGGCGAAATATAGCCTGCCCAGAACAGGCGCCAGCAGGATTCGGCAATATCGGTGGCACTTACCGGAGGCCTATCCGGATGGTGGATACGGGCGGCCAACTCTTCAGCAAAGTAGGCGCCGGTCGCTTCAAAGGCTTCAAGTACGCGCAGATCCAGTGCCTGCAGGTCGTTCGCGTCAGGGGTCGGCAGGGAGAGTGCTGCGTGCTCCGCGGTATGCAATGACAACCAGCCGTCTTTGCCACCGGACGCTCCGGCGCCGCACACCAGGACATCCCCTGCACTGCACAGTTCGTCGAGCCAGGAGCTCTGGTATCCCTTGAGCCGGGCAGGAAGGATGAAGGACTCCAGTGCTGAAGCGGGAACTTCGGCCCCTGCTAGCTGGGCTACGATTTCATAAACTCCGTCGGCGCCGCTGAGCGTTGAACCTACCTGCTGCCAGGACGGAAGGAACCGGGCATAGGTGTTTTGATCAACCGGCTCCACCTCAGCGCGCAGGGCAGCCAAAGACCTGGTGCGAATGGTGCGCAGCACTTGGACATCACAGTATTCGTCACCACTGATGCCTTCGGGCACAATCTCCACCGGGCGGAAAGCTCCGACCGATAACCGGCCGGCAGCCACCAGCTGGTCGAGTATTGGTCTCAGCACCGCAACGCCCAGTGAGAGTTCTGCAGCAATTTCGGTGAGCGTAAAAGGAACGTGGGTGCGCGCGAAGCGTGAGATCAGATCTTGGATGGGATCGGCCACCGGCTCCAAGAACGCAGCCGGAATTCCGGTAGGCAGCGGGGTGCCCAGGGCATCACGTAATTTGCCGGCATCTTCGATCGCCGCGTAGGCCAAGGCCCCACTTTGGCGCAGTGTGAAAGCACGGCGAGTGGCAACTAAGGCTTCGGCATGTTCCCGCGCAGTAGCCGGATCTATTGTCGCGCTGTCATCATTCGGATCTCGGAGCCGGGCGGCCAGCTGTTCGATGCTCAAAGGTCCCAGAAGGCGCAACAGGTCGGCTGCGCCTTCCATGCCGGCCAACCGCCGGTTTTCCGCCCGATACTGCAACTGTTCCTGCAGTCCAGCGATGACTTGAGGATCAAGGATTTCACGGACGTCATTGCGGCCCAGCAATTCGCCGAGCAGCACCGGATCCAGGCTCAGCGCTGCCGCGCGTCGCTCGGCCAGCGGTGCATCAGACTCGTAAAGGAACTGCGCAACGTAGCCAAAGAGCAGGGACTGGGCGAAAGGTGAAGGTAACTCGGTGGTGACTTCGACCAGCCGGATGGCGCGTGAAGAGACCTTGGACAGAATCGCAGACAAGGCTGGCAGATCATAAACGTCATTCAGGCACTCGCGTACGGTTTCAAGGATGATCGGGAAATCCGGGTAATTCCGAGCTACATCCAGCAGCTGGCTCGCCCGTTGGCGCTGCTGCCACAATGGCGTGCGCTTGCTCGGGTTGATCCGGGGAAGCAACAAGGCGCGAGCCGCGCATTCGCGGAAGCGGGAAGCGAACAACGCAGAATTCGCCACCTGCGAGGTGACCACGTCGATGATTTCATCGGCTTCAAAAGCAAAAAGGTCCGCTCCGGGTGCTTGGTCATCCATGGCCGGAATGCGCAGCACAATGCCATCATCGGCGGCCATCGCCGAGGCATCCAGCCCCCAGCGTTCGCGTACGCGCGCACCCACGGCCAGTGCCCACGGGGCGTGGACTGCCAGGCCGAAGGGAGAGTGCAGGATGACTCGCCAGTCGCCGAGCTCATCATGGAACCGCTCGATCACGAAGTTCTGATGGTTCGGCACCTGGCCGGTAGCCCTGCGCTGCTCGCCCAAGTAGTTCAGCAGGTTATTGGCTGCGAAGTCATCCAGCCCGCCGGTACGCAAGACTTCTGACGCTTCGGTGCGTTCGCTGGCCAGCAGGCTGGTAGTGAATTCACCCAAGGCTGCGCCGAGTTCCACCGGGCGGCCCAGTCCATCACCGTGCCAGAACGGAAGCTTTCCGGGTTGTCCGAAGGCCGGGGTGACCAATACCCGGTCATGGGTGATGTCTTCGATGCGCCAGCTGGTCGCCCCGAGGGCAAAGACGTCACCCACCCGCGACTCGTAGACCATTTCCTCATCCAGCTCGCCAACGCGCTTGGGTGCCTTGTCATCTTCGGCACCGGCAAGGAAGACGCCGAAAAGCCCGCGGTCCGGGATGGTGCCGCCGGATATGACCGCGAGGCGCTGGGCGCCGGGGCGCGCAGTGAGTGTGCCGGCATCGCGGTCCCAGATCAGTCGTGGTTTGAGCGTGGCAAATTCATCTGAGGGGTACTTGCCCGAAAGCATGTCCAAGGTGGCTAGATAGGCACTGCGAGGAAGCTGCTGGTAGGGCGCTGACCGGCGTACGGTCTCGAACCACTTCTCGACTTCCAGATCTTCCATGGCCACCGCGGCCAAGGTCTGCTGGGCCAAAACGTCCAGCGGGTTGGCCGGGATGACCATTTTTTCGATTGCTCCCTGGCGCATGCGCGTGACCACCAGCGCGGTGGAGAGCAGGTCGGCGCGGTGCTTGGGGAAGAAGATGCCTTGGGAAACAGAACCAACCTGGTGTCCGGCACGGCCCACGCGCTGCAGGCCGGAGGAGACGGAGTTGGGGGATTCAACCTGGATGACCAGATCCACCAGACCCATGTCGATGCCCAGTTCCAGTGAGCTGGTGGCGACCACGGCGCGCAGCTTGCCCAGCTTCAGATCCTCTTCAATCTGGGCGCGAGCATCTTTGGAAACCGAGCCGTGGTGGGCTCGGGCGAGCAGAGGCGCTTCCGGGTTCGAAGCCGCTGTGGATCCGGCCTGGGCCATTAATACGGCTGGGGAAGATGTGGAAGTATCCTCGGCGCTGAATCCCTCGCGTTCGGCGTAGATTTCGTTGAGCCTTCCGGTGAGACGCTCGGCCAATCTTCGGGAGTTGGCGAAGATGATCGTTGAGTGGTTTTCCAGCACCAGGTCCACCAGCTGGTTTTCCACGTGCGGCCAGATGCTGGCCGATGCTGCGGGGGAGGAGCCAGGTCCCAGATCGTGGGCACCAGCTGCCGAAGGCAGATCGGTCATGTCCTCGACCGGGACGCGCACCGCCAGCTCCCATTTCTTGGTGGAGGCAGGGCGCACGATATTCACCGGGGCTGAACCCGCCAGGAAGCGGGCGACTTCCTCGGGCGGTTCCACCGTGGCTGATAGGCCAATGCGTTGGGCCGGAGTGGGGAGCAACGCATCGAGGCGTTCCAAGGACAATGCCAGGTGGGTGCCGCGCTTGGTATTGGCGATGGCGTGGACTTCATCGATGATGACCGTATGCACTTGGGACAAGGTTTTGCGGGCTTGGCTGGTGAGCATCAGGTACAGCGACTCAGGCGTAGTGATCAGAATTTCCGGTGGATCCTTGAGCAGCTTACGCCGGTCATTAGCCGGAGTATCGCCCGAGCGTACACCCACCGAAACCGAAGGCTGGGACAAGCCCATTTCATGAGCGGTGGCGCGGATGCCGGCGAGTGGGGAACGCAAGTTGCGCTCAACGTCTACGCCCAAGGCTTTCAGCGGAGAAATATAGAGGACCTTGGTGCCATTGCCTGCCGGGTGATCCGCATCGGATTCCAGGCCAGGCAATGCTGGAGTGTCTAGTTCTGCATGGTGTAACCGGTCCAAAGCCCAGAGGAATGCGGCCAAGGTTTTACCTGAACCCGTTGGAGCGATGACTAGGGTGTGCTTCCCGTCGGAGATGGATTCCCAGGCGCCGCTTTGCGCAACGGTGGGCGCAGAGAAGACATCGGTGAACCACTTGCGGGTGGCCGCACCAAACCGGGAAAGCACATCACTCATGGAATCGATACTACGTTCTCAATAGGACAGTTCGAGAACGGCAGGACGTCAATGCTTTTTACCTGCGTCGTTTGGCACGGGCAGCAAACTGGTCAAGAACCTGCACGACATCTTTCGCCACCCAAATTCGATTGCGTCTGCCGCCAGTGATCTGGGTCAAGACTCCGACGTCGACTAGACGATTGATAGCGACCTGCGCATTGACCGTTGTAATGCCAAGTTGTTCGGCAGCGGTGGCACCGTTGATAACCGGCTGGCGAAGAAGGACGTTTAGTAACCGGTGCACCGATGAGTCTCGCCGAACTTTTACCTTCTCGCGCCATTGACCTTGGACAGCTTCCAAATCTTGTACCAGAACGCGGCCATTGTGAACCGCAGCGAAAGATGCGTCCGCGATGGCACGCACGATTGGCGCAATATCTCCGGAGCGATAAGCGCTCAGAGCGTCAAAATAACGAGAAGTGTCATGTAATAATCCTGCGGAGACAGGAACAGTGACGTTGCGTGTTAGCCGCGCCCCGCGCAACATTGCCTGAATGAGTGCTCGGCCAACTCTTCCATTGCCATCAGGAAATGGATGGATCGTTTCAAATTGGGCGTGGGCAATTGCCGTCTGTACCAGAACAGGAAGATCGGCTCGGTTTGAGAAGTCGACAAGATCGTCCATGAGCTCGGCGACTCGCTCATGATGCGGCGGTACAAACTGTGCCGTGTGGGGGCTCAGGCTTCCTCCGCCGATCCACACCTGTTGATCTCGCCAATGACCAACGATGTCGGGGTTGCTTTGCTCTAACAATGCGCGATGCATTTCTAGGATGGCGTGGCCATCGATAGATTCGGACAGGGCTAGCGCCGCCTGCATGCTCCTGACATTTCCGACGATCAGTTGTGCGTTCTTCGAGGCATGTTCCCCGAGTTCGGCTAAGGCGATCTGTCGAGCGCCGCTGGTCAGGTTTTCAATCTCTGAACTCGAGGCACTTTCAGTGCGTAGAAGTATGGATGCGAATGGTGCAGCGATGTGCCCTACCTCAGCATCAAAGCGAGAGAGTTCGCTGGCCGCTTCCTCGATTAGCGCTTGCAGCTCCCCATCGAGTTGGATATCCAAACCGGAAATGAGTGCGGGCACTGCCGCTAGGTACGGTCCGGCTGCTCGACGTCGTTGCGCTCGGGAGGCGTACTCGTCCTGAACGAGGTCCCAAGCTCGCTCTTCATACGCTAGTGGCGGCCAGTCCATATCCTGCTCAAACATTGGCATGGACTAACCATACCAATGCTTATCGCAATAAACATTGGTATGGGAGAAAGCCACTATCGTTTTTCGAAGGCCTGGGCTCAGCAATGTGAGTCGATTCTCTAAACTCCAGCAGTGGTCTTTGCTGAAACCATTAGGAATGGTTGGGTCCCAAGTCTGTCTGCGCGTGGAATACTTCGATGAATGACGGACACTAATCTGCTGCATCTTGCGACTCAAGACGACTCGATTGGCATCGTTGAGCTTCGCGATTCACTGGCACGTTGGCAACAACAAAAGCAGATACAACAATGGATGCCCGGTGAACTTTCAACTGAACAAGTTGCCGAACAGATTAGCCGCAATGAATGGTGGGTTTGCAAGGAGGGCCGAAAGATCATCGCAACGGTTCGTATCGTTGAAACTGACGATTTGATCTGGCCTGAAGATGATCCGCAGGCTGCTTACATCCACGGGCTAATGGTCGATCGGTCTCTATCTGGACAGGGTATCGGACAAGAGGTACTTGCTTGGGCAGAACAAAGCATTTTTGCCACCGGTCATTCAGTTGCTCGTCTCGATTGTGTTGCCTCAAATGCAAATCTCTGTCAGTACTACGAACGTCTCGGTTACTCGGAACGTGGAGTCGTCGAGTTTGGGCCTGATTCCTCATGGTTTCCAGTGCGTCGATTTGAAAAGCGTGGACTTAGCGGAGCTGATCGTTCGTTTGAGTAACCCGTCGCTGATTTGATGGCAGGAACTCGGTCATAATTCGAGGTCCGAACGTTGGATGGATAGCGTTGAAGAATGCTCAACCTTGTCAGCGCAACCGGCTGCGACATCGCCGAAATTTGCTCCTTGTGAAGGTTTGGTTGACACCAAGATTCATGCTTCCAGAGTGACAGGTTCGATCATTTTGGCCTCAAACTAGACCGGGTCGGTTTCCCAACCCCGCTGCTTGCGCCACGGTGAGCCCTCTTCTCTAGCCACCCAACAATGGCCAGAATCCAAGCCGTACGTGTGGGTGAGGGGGCGCTCCCACCAGAAACTTCAATGCCTATGATTCCGAGGCGACCAATGACGAAGATTGGGCAGCTGCTAATGCATGCGCTCTGCGCGCACGAATACTCAGCCAAACAAGGTTCGTTAGGATGCTCGCAATGACCGCGAGCGCCAAGAGATTTATTCCGTTCCACCCAAGACCATGCAGAAGCCAAGCAGCCGCAAAAGATCCTCCAGCCGAAATGGCGGCGGTAGCTCCGTCTGTGAAACCTTGGAGTTTCGCTCCTCTGCCTTGAGGATAAGACTGGAGAAGTAATGCCGAACCAGCCACGAATAGAACATTCCATCCAACGCCAACGAGCATCATCGTTGCCGTCATGCCCCAACCCGAGGCCGAAATCAGCCCAATCGCGCACCCAGACGCGATGACCGAGACACCAAAGACATTGGCCTTAAAAGCGCCATACTTTTTGAGCAATAGTGCGCTCAGAGCCGAAGGGGCAAACATCCCTACAAGGTGCCACTGGATCATTGCCGCTCCGACCGCAGAACCGTGGCCTGCATGATCGTTTGCCAACGGACCTGATGCCATAACCAGAGTCATCACTAGCCCTGAGCCCGCTAATACGAGTACCGCTTGTTGAAACGTAGGATTACCGATGCGTTCCTGAATCCTAATTGCGCAATTGTGTGCTTCCCTGTTTCTGCCTGTGGCTGGTGGCATGGTCGCGGCGAGTACCAGTGCGACGATCCCAAGAATTGCTATCAAGATACACGATCCTAAGTAGGGCTGTTCGGCTGTTCTTGAAGCGACGATGGCAGCGAACGGACCCAACGCCGCTGCGATTATTCCGCCGTACATGACTAGCGCGAGGGCACGCTCACGCTTGGTTGGTGGCGCATATTCCGAGGCCACGAATCGTAGGAATCCACCTACTGCCCTGTACCCTCCGGTCAATGCTGTACCCACGCAAAACAGGCTGAAGGAATGCGATGCGACGGCGAGGGCTGACACAGCGCCGCCAACAACAACCGTGAGCGCTCCGACAACCATGACAGTCCGGTACCCGAAGCGCGCGGCAGCATGTCCCGCAATGAACGAGCAGACCGTACCGACAACGACGATAAGACTCAAGGGAAGCGTCATTAGCGCCGGGGCAGAAGCTAATGACATCCCAACCAATCCAGTCAACGTTAGATCGATGCTGACGATCATGTAATAGCAGGCCTGGGCGGCAATAAGTTGAGCCAGGAGGATTCGAAATCGGGGTGGTGATTTGGTCATGTTCCTACGGTTTCACTGGTCTAAAAAGTTCGACAGTGGCAGGATTGTCACTATGCAAAACAATTCTGCCAATTCGATTCAGGAAGTTGGTGCCCAAAGCGGCGGACCGAGACCAATCAAAGTTGCGGTCTTGGCATTGCCCGAAGTTCTAGCTTTGGATTTTGGCATTCCTGTTCAAGTGCTCGGGAGAAACACCTGCGGCCTTTACCAGGTAGCCACATGTGCGGAGGGCGGTCAACCGGTACCCGCGACGGGAGGGTATTCGATAGTTCCAGATCGTGGGCTCGATCTGCTGGCAGAGGTGGATATGGTGATCGTTCCAGGATTCACTCGCTCTCGGGATCCGCTTACGCTTGGTGTTCTTGAAGCGTTGATCGCAGCACAGCAACGCGGAGCCCGCATGGTTTCGATATGCACAGGTGCTTTTGCTTTGGCGCAGGCGGGAATCTTGAACGGTTTGACGGCGACTACACATTGGGAATCGACTGCTGACCTCGCGCGTCTCTTCCCTCAGATCACTGTGGATGAAAATGTTCTCTTCGTCGATAACGGGCAGGTACTCACTTCCGCGGGCGTTGCTGCCGGAATTGACCTGTGCCTTCACCTGGTTCGAAAGGACTGGGGCGCTGCCCAAGGAAATCTGACCGCGCGATCCATCGTTTCCGCTCCACGGCGTGAAGGTACCCAATCGCAGTTCATTAAGAATCGATCGTTGTTTGGTGCCGCTGAGCATCCGACGGACGTTGCGGTTGCCATGGAATGGGCAATTAAGCACATGCACCAATCAATCACAATTGCGGATATCAGCGCAGCGACCTCGCTTAGCGAAAGAACGCTCGCACGAAGATTTGAGACGCATGCAGGGACAACCCCGATGAAGTGGCTTGCCAGTCAGCGGGTCGAACGTGCCAAGGAACTGCTTGAAACGACAACGGCATCTGTTGAAAGGATTGCCGCATGCACCGGACTGGGGTCAGGTGCTAACTTCCGCACCATCTTCAAACGGTCTACTTCGCTGACACCCAGCCAATATCGACACGCATTCAATTCCGGAGATGAATCGACAACACAGCTCGAAACGGCATGATCCACAGTTCCGGTGCGAAATGGAAAATCAGTAGCTGATTTGATGCCCCGAGCAGAGTCATAATTCGAGGATCGAACTACTGATAGCTAGCGTTGAAGGATGCTCAATCTTGTTCGTGCGACCAACGCCGACATCGCGGAGATCTCGGAATTCCTCAGCATCGCTGACCTCACCTTGAGCGGGCTGGACTCGCCCAACGTGCATTTGTGGATCTCACGGGATGAAACGACGGGACGCATTTTCGCCACCACAGGATATGAAAACAGCGAAGACGGCCAGCACGCACTGATTCGAAGTGTCGCGGTAGCTCCCGAGCTACGTGGCGGCGGAATCGGCTTGGATCTTGCAGAATTTGCGATGCAACGAGCTGTCGAGGCTGGAGCAAAACAAGCGTGGCTGTTTAGCCGCAGGTCTGGTCCGTTTTGGCAGAAAGCAGGATTCAGCTCAGCGCACACGGATGATCTTGCGTTGGCCCTAGCTTCGACGCACCAGGTTCAGCTCTTTACTGAAAGCGGTCAGCTTGAACGCGAGGTTGCTTGGAGCAAGCGGCTCTGAGCTTCATTGGAGTTGGGCGCCGGACAGAATCGTTTTCCATGACTAGTATGTTCACAGTTAAACGCGGCCGCTTGTTCGCGGTGGGTGTGCAACTACTTAATTGCAGTAATTTCACGCAACGCAGCAACATGGCCAACATACGCTCGACGGCCGATCCTGGTCAGTGAAACTCGCACATGGCTGCGGCCCAGTTTCGCGAACCGTTCAATATCAATGTAACCGGCATCGCCCAGCTGCTTCACGTGCTTGCTGAGCACCGAATCCGCAACGCCCAGGTTCTGCTTGAGCTGCGCGAATTCAGCCCATTCAACTGGGGCCAAGCTTGCACAGATCCGTAATCGCAATGGAGCATGAATCAGCTCATCAAACTGAGCCTTGCTAGTTGGCTTGATCATTGCCGTCCTCGACGCGCGCCTTGTTGTAGGCCGTTTGCATCTTGGTCACTAAGAACATGCCACTGATGAAAGTGACAAGAATTTTCGCGAGAACTTCTTCCATTCGCGTAGCGTCCCAGAACCTGAGGCAATTGATCAGCAGGACGCATAGAAAGAAATATCCTGCGTAAGCGCCCGTCAGGAGACTTGGACTGTTGATCAATGTGCGTGGTTTTGCACGACCCCGTTGAGCCAAAACATACCAAAGGATTATTGGAAGATAGAGCAGTGTTAGCCAATAAGCCTGTGGTGGATAGGCCTGGATCAGCGTGAAGACCACAGCGGAGACGGCGACTACGCTGGTGAGCAAACCGCGCGGGTTTCCAGAGGTCTTGACCATCTGTTCTGATTCTTGCGCTACAGATTGCAGCAGTCCCGCTGCGTCATCATGTCCCGGACGATCATTTGGCGAAACCATGGCACCCACTTTCTGTTATGGAAAGTCTTGTCTTTCCAACTTGGAAAGTCAATAGGCGGGTTTACACGTGATGGTATTTTCCGCCACCCAAGATGTCCTGTGCGCGGTACAGCTGCTCGGTCAGAATCAAGCGCACCAACTGGTGCGGGAAGACCAGCTTGGACAGCGACCAAGTGAAATCTGCGCGGGCGTGCACCGTGGGATCAACGCCGTAGGCTCCGCCGATGATGATGACAACATTGCGTGAAGAATCGATAGGGGAGCGCAGCTTGTTTGCCAGGGCGGGAGAATCGATGTTCTTGCCTCGTTCGTCGAGGAGCACCACAAAGTCGCGGTCATCGATCTTCGCCAGAATGCGTGCCGACTCTTCTGTGCGAGCAGCGTCGTTCTCGCGTGAAGAGTGATTCAGCAACTGCCAGATGAGGTTAAAGGGCTTCTTGAGTCGCTTCTCGTAACGGGAAATTCCTTCGTCTACCCACGACTCGTGTTTCTTGCCAACTGCCAGCACCTTGATTGTCATGCTTCTATTGTTCCGCATTCCTCGGTTGGATGCTTTGAACCATGCACCGATACGATGGAGGACATGAGAAATCCGAGACCCCTTCCGTCAGGCCAACGACCTAGCGGCGTGCAGGTGCTCTGGATGATCTTCGGCATCGTCGTTGCCATCTTCTACTTCACCCGACGTGTATTGGTATCACTGCATGCCGGAGGTTGGGCCACGGACCTCGACGCACCCACCTACCAATGGGTTTTGGACAACCAGTCGCCGGTCCTTTTCGCAATCTCTGATTTCTTGTACTTCTGGGGATCAACACCCGGCATGAGCATCATCATGGTGCTGACTACCGGACTGCTGAGCTGGAAAACGCGAAGTATCTGGCCCTTTATCGCAGTGGCCCTAACTGCACTCGTATCCGTCGGGCTGACCATCCTGCTCAAGGCGAGCCTGCAGGTGCACCGGCCAGAAGGAATTCCCGGCGGTCCAACGCCGCCACTGTCTTACTCATTTCCCAGCGGGCACACGCTGAATTCCGCAGCGCTCATTGGCATTTCCAGCTACCTGGCCATCATTTACGGGCTGCGCCGCTACGCCTATCTCATCTCGATCGTGGCAACACTGTTTGTTCTGGCCATGGGCGCATCACGGATCTACATCGGGCATCATTGGGTCTCAGACGTGCTGGTGGGACTGCTGATTGGAACCGCGTGGGCCGCCGTAGTGGCGATCCTCCATTACTTCTTTGTCCCTCGGCGCAAATTGCCTAGCTCAGTACGCGGATCGGTGAACCGCTAGACCAGGCGCGGATATCTTCAACCGCGTCACGGTAGAACATCGAAAACTGTTCAATGGTTACGTAGCCAATATGCGGGGTCGCAATCACGCCACGAGTGCCCAGCAAACGATCCTTGGCCGGCAATGGTTCGGTGTCGAAAACATCGAGCGCTGCCAGATAGAGCAGCTCGTTTTCAAGGGCTGCGATGAGCGCGTCGGTCTGCACAATCCGGCTCCTCGACGTATTAACCAATATGGATTCTGGCCGCATCCATGCCAACTGCTTTGCGCCAATGGCGCCGGTGCTTCGCTCCGAGAGTTTCAGATGAACGGTCACTACGTCGCTGGTGGCAAAAAGCTCCGCCTCGGATACCAATTCCACGCCGACCTCGGTAGCCCGGGCCTTGGTGAGGTTCTGGCTATAAGCAATGACCCGCATGCCGAAAGCCAGACCGACCTTTGCCACCTTGGAACCCAGATTGCCCAGGCCATAAACGCCAAGGGTTTTGCCTGACAAACCCATGCCGAAACTCGTTTGCCACGGCTCAGCTTCGGAACGCGGGTTCGCTGAGGAGAACAGTTCCACGTCCAATCGGCGGGCGGCGGCTAAGATCAACGCCCACGTATGCTCCACTGCATCGGTGGGGACGTAACCGGTGTGCGAGACTACGACGCCGTGCGCGGCCGCCGCTTCCAAGTCGATGGCTCCGTTGCGTCGGCCTGTGGTGACCAGGAGCTTGAAGTTAGGCAGTAGCTGAAACCTCGATGCCGGGAATGGTGTGCGCTCGCGCATGGCCACGATGACATCAAAGTCTTTCAGCGCCGCGCAGACAGTCGCATCATCATGCCCAAGGTGCTCATTAAAAACTGTCAGCTCCGCGTTGAGTTCGGTCGCCAGGCCCTCAAAATCTGCGAGGTCAGTAGCGACGTTCTGGTAGTCATCCAAAATGGCAATGCGCATGGGTTCATCCTATGCGCGATATGGCAGCACCGTCTCCTTTCCGTCGCATACTGATTTTGCTTCTGAGTAATAAACATCTGGCGACTGATTCCAGGTTCGACCTTCAACCACATGAGTTCATCGGAGCGGGGCTGGTTTGCTCTTTCTCTGTCAGGCAGGATCTAATTCACAATTTTTAGTTCTATGCTGTAACGAAGTTGGTGACATAAAATTGAAGGTGAGGTTCAAAGGAAACAAGCTTGAGAAGTTATGCACCGATGAAAACGAAATGCAGAAAAAGCGTCCTGATCTCAAGAAGAAACTCAGGCTGCGGATCAAGGCATTGGAAACTTCGGAAACGTTGGCCAGTCTGCCTCAGGACGACCCGGGAGGCAGATGGCATGCCCTGCACGGGGAGCGAGCGGGAACTTGGGCAGCAGAGCTGAGCGGAAATTGGCGACTAATCATTGAGCCAAAGCCCAACCAGCCGCACGCCCATGAGATCACCGTTATAGACATCACCGATTATCACTGAGAGGAGCCAACATGAATGCCACCAACTACGCCGTTGCACCGGGTGATTACCTAGAGGAATGGATAGATGATCAGGGCTTCTCGCAGCAAAAAGCGGCCGACTTACTGGGCTGTAGCCGCAAGCAGGTCAATGAGATCATCAACGGCCATGCTCCGATCACTAGCGAAACGGCGCTACGGCTCGAACGAGTCGTAGGTATTCCTGCGGCAACGTGGCTTAAGTACGAAGCAATGTACCGAAGCGATCTCGCGCGAATCGCTGACGAAGAGAACCTGGCGCAATTCGCGGCTCGGATTGCACCTGCAGCGGCAAGTTATCTTCGGCGCATCGGTGCGACCAAGGGGAATATGCGGACTCCGGGCAAGCTTGTCTCGGATTTTCTTGCGTTTCATCGTTGCGGTACCTGGAAATCCTACGAGCAACTTCATGCGGAATTACACAAAGGCGACTTCGCCCTTGCGACACTCAAAGACTCCTCAACCGAACTAGATCAGACTTTGTTCAGCACCTGGTTGCGTGCCGCTGAAATGGCGAAGCCCTACGAGCTCGGACGTAGCTATGAGTATGCGCCACGCAAATTACGCGCCATCATCCCTGAACTGCGTACGCGTGTCGCCCAGCCAGATTCATCAATGTTGAATGATATTGCGAGGATGCTTTCGGAGGTCGGCGTTGTCTTCATGGTTGTCGATCCCCCGAAAGGGCTCCCTCTGCAGGGAGCAACACGATGGATCGATAAACGTGTTCCAGTGATCCAGCAGACCGGTCGCTGGGGCATGGACGGGTTTGCGATTTGGACGCTTTTCCACGAATTAGGCCATATCCTCAATGACCCGCGTGGCCAGACCCATCTGGAGTACAGCACTGAAAAACAACGCGGTACCGCTACCGAAAAATCTGCCAATGAGTTCGCAAAAAACGTTCTTTTCGGGGCAGAAGGACTGGCACCTTTCCATGGGATGACCAATGATGCGCAGATCGCAACTAAAGCGCGGGAGATGGGAATTGCTCCTGGAGTGGCAGTCCACCAAATGCACCGTCGCCGGATGCTCGACTACAAGTACGGTAACTCGCTGTTCGTGAACCTGGACGGAACGTTCACTGCATAGGCGGTGCGAAGCCATGGCTACAGGTCTCTATGACTGGCTCATTACGCTTGCTGCTTGGACCCAACGAATTCTTTAATACTCGACGTGACGGGAGTGAGAATCTAGACCGCCTAATTCCTATTAAGCCCGTGTTTTCTGGAGTCTAAAGCTATTTTGAAGTGGCTCTCCGATTTATCGATGGTTCTCGTAGGTGTGGACGGATCGAATACTCGGAGCAAAGAAAAACGAAAGTTCTCTGGATCTAAGCCGCGCAGCTCTACGTTGGCGCCATGTCCATTAGCCGCATATGTGCTCCAACGCTGACGTATGCTGTCACTACCATCTGCTTTACCCACATAGTGCCGACCGCTAAGCGTATCGGTGATGAGGTAAATCCCGATCACCGATGAAAGCGCTGTTCGCCACGAAGCGTATCGGTGCTCGCGCATTATCGCCTGCAGATTCGGGTAATCGAGCACTAGGTTGTCGAAACCGGGAAACGGAATAGGTTGAGAATCCGCAATTTCAATTACCGGATACTGTGACGCTGTTGGACCATTGAGGCGCCACGCGCGCGGGGAACGCCAACCGATGACAAGACGATTCTTGAGATCTGAAAGTTCGTTCGAAACTTCAAGATTGAATTGTCGTAATGGACCCTCAGTAGAGACTTCGCCGACGTTCCGGACGACGGCCCAAAACCTTGCTCGATCCCCACCTTCCTTGATGAATATGACCCAAACTGTTGGTGGGACAGCAGGAAAAACTCGGGTATTCGAAGACTGTCGAGCTGTGTACGCCAAGATCTCTTCGTCGGACGAGTCCGCATGAATGCCCCGAAGACCTGAGTCTTCATGTTCACGCACGAAAGAATGCCGGATAACTTGAATTTGAGCGGGATCGATCTCCGCGCTTCGAAATATGGCATCCAGGGTAAGCGTCATAGTCGATACCTTATCCGTTATTAATCCCTCGGTTAGCACTGGATGACTCTGGAACGGACTGGGATCGTTGGGCATCGAAGCCTAGGAGGGACGGACGGATATGTTCTAGTTTTCGCGACGCCTTGCGCTCTGGAAGACAAAATGGTGGCCCGGCGCACAAGGCGCCAGCCACCACTCACAGGCTGAAAACTAGTCGGTGACTTCGAATTCAAGCTTGTCAGTGAAGGAGCGACCATGAACATCGGTGGCCGTCACTTCAGCGGTATGAGGTCCGGTCTTCAGATCATTTGGCAGTTCAAGACGCCACAGGTGGCTGGTCTTCTCAGGCAGGCCGCCACCGTAGACGAACTGCTCGGCGATAGCCACCGGGTCTGAATACTTGACACCGGTAAGCGCCGTTTCTCCGGTGAGTGACTGGGTACGAATCGACTTGACTGGATCTTGGCCATCAATGGAGACCTCGACCTTGGAGCCGGTGCTGCCCATCCAGAAGTTGGTGGTCAGCCAGGTGTCTTTGGCAAGACCATTGCGGCTCACCGACAGCGGGTTCTCCAAAGGCTCAATGGTGCCGTATTCCTTGTCGACGTTCTCCTCGTACCAATCGCGGTAAGCAGGAGTGTTCAGGCCGACAGCCATCTGATCGCTGTCATCTGTGCCGGTGGGAGCGAACCGCTCGGTGATCTTGGTGTTCTTGATGTCCAAAGTCAAAACACCTGGAGGGGTGCCATCCTGCTGGAGGGAGGTCGGGTAACCGGTTTCGGTGACTCGTCCGCCGTACCACTGGCCGGCAACAGCCGGAACGGTCAAGTGGGTGAATGGCAGGCCGGCTTCGCCTACTTCGTCCAGCCAGCCCTTCATCAAATCGCCCTTGCGGAGGTTTTCGGACATGTGGGTATGACCGCCCAGGGAGACGACCTCGCGACCCTTGAGGATCTTATAGATGTCCTTGACCTCTTTGGTGCTGTGTTCATCGTTGTAGAAGAATTCCAACAATGGGCTGTGACCGGCCAGAACAACTGCCTTGTTCTTTGGAACCTTGGCAATGTCGGCGCGCAACCATTCAAGTTGCTGCTTGCCTAGCTGGTAAGTGTAATCGCTACGCTTGGCCGGAACCTTGGTGGGGTACTCGATGGTATTCAACGCAACCACGTGCGTCTTACCGGTGTCGTAAGAGTAGTACTCGGGACCAAGCTTGGCGCGGAAGGTAGCGAATTCGTGCACACCATCGAGGGAATCGAAGTCGATGTCGTGGTTTCCTGGGAGGAAACGAGCTGGGCCATTGAGCATGGAGGTGAGTTCGCGGGTCTGGGCGAACACGGACAGGTCATTGCCGACAAGATCCCCGATGAATAGGGCGCCGCAGCCGGTGTAGTCGGTGCGGGCTGCCAGGTCCGCGAAAGCACCCTTGCGGGCGTATTCAACTTCCTTCTGGTTATAGGTCTGTACGTCGGCGCCGATAGCGCAGCTTTGATCTGGCGACTGGGTAGCCGCGCTACGAACCATCGGGAAGTTCACTGCTTCAGGCAGTTCACCAGTTGGCGCAATGCCACCGTACTTCAGCTTGGGAGAGCCTTCTGGCAGGTGAATGTAGGAGAACTGTGCGACATTGTCATCATCGACTGGCACCTGAAAACCGCGTGGCTGGGTGACGAAAGCTGTCATATTCTCAAAGACGGGCAGCTTGTAGCGTCCTTGGCCGTCGGTGGCCACTACATCGCGACTGTTGGAAACGGTGACGTTGGGCAGGCCTGGCTCGTTGGCGTCCTGCTTGGAGTTTTTGTTGCTGTCTTCGAAGACAACGCCTTCAAGGGTTTTGTCTTTAACTGCGGCCTTTTCATCTTTGGCGCGAACAACTTGAACTGAGCCTCGGTAGGCTGACGAATTCCAGTCGGACGTAGTCTTAGCTACTGGCTCTGTAGCTGGTGTTGGATCGGGTGATGAATTGGCGGCTGTGAGACCTGCTGAAGCTGCAAGGACAACGAGCGTGCCTGCGGTGATGCGTAGTGGGGTGATTTGATTGGTTTTGCCGGGTCGAGCGAAGAATTTCACGTACGTTCCTCCGGGGTGGTGACAATCTGCCGGCCCGTTGACCGGCCTTTGCCCACGCTGTCAATCTAAGGTGAATAACAGCCCATCCTCAGGTAATCTCGAATAATCGATTCAGTTAATACTTGCAAGGTGTCTTGGGCGTATTTAGATATAACTGACCAGAGAACATGGATGTGATCATGGAGATCAGTAATGCACTGCTACAAGGGCAGCGCGGTCGACGACTGCTGTGGGAGTTCGCTGTGGCAAGCGAAGCTGAGCTGATTCCTGAACAGAACCCTCATCCTCTCTTTGAGGGAATGTTCTATGCCTCCTACCAGCTGGAAAAGGTTCGAGGTGACGGCGTGGTGATGTTCGGTCTGGGCGCAGACGACGGCCACAAGACCAGTGTGAGTGTGGATGAAATTGCTGAGTTGTTAGAACTTACACAGCTGGCCCCGGTCACCGAAAAGCTACTAATAAGCTCCCTGAACATCTCGGTTAATGCTGCGCGCTACTGGCAGGAACCCGACGGAATAGACACATTGCTGGATTCCGCACTGCTTAGACCTCAACTCTTGCGCATTGCTGAGCACCTCGCGGAATCTGGCCAGCTTGAACCATGGTTTGGACCTCTCGACCGGAACGCCCAATATCGCGTGAAATTTGAAATGCCGGAGGAAGAAGACAACACCCGACCAGTGCCGCGCACAGGTCTTGAATCTTTGCTTACCTGGAAAGAGCACGTGATCGTCGCTGAGGCACGTGCTGCAAAGTCCTCAAGGAAATCTGCGATTGGAAGTAGCAGCGGTGAGTGGTGGTCTGCACCCAGCCTTTTCTTGGACCCGACTTGCGGTCAATTTACGAACGGCCAACCAGTGGGCCTTAGCTGCGTAGAAGACGCCTTCGGTTGGGAGCGGGCAAGTACCATTCTGGTAGATATTCCGAATAGTGCCAGGGTGCTAGAAATTTCCTCGGCGGAGCAGTGGGTGAATCTTTGCCACGACTATTGCATTGAGGTTACTGAGCAGAAACGTCACGATTGGTATCACTTCACCGGCCGTGATGGAGCATGGGTTATTCCGGATTGGTTAGCGGTGTCCCGTAAATATGACGCAGTGCATCTGAGCATTGGCGCATACCTTGCGTTAGCCGGACGATCTCTGACCGTGAATGACACCTACGCTACGCTCATCGCCGGGTGGGATCCGGATACGACATATTGGTTCATTGACACACTGCGCGAGACGGAACACGGCCAGGATTGGACCTGCTTGGATGTTAACAGTGAGGATGAACACTGGGTTCGCACCGAGAAAAGTGCGAGTTAACGCTCTGTCACGCTGGGGGACGCAGCAACGGAATTCTGTTCCAATAAGTTCATGAGCAATGAAGCAACAAAGGAACTGGCCACCGCAACGGAAATTGTGTTGCAGCTGCGTTGGTCCGATCAAGACGCATTGGGCCATGTGAACAATGCCCGAATCGTCACCCTGATGGAAGAGGCCCGCATCCGGTGGACCCGAGAAGACGGTCAGACAGGCCGATTCGAATTCGGAACGGTCGTGGCTTCCATCCAGATCGACTACAAACGACCACTGTATTACCAGCCAGAACTACTGATCCGCATGGGGATCAGCCGCATCGGTAATAAGTCTTTCACTGTGCGTGGCGTCGGTTATCAGGATGGTCAGCCGGTGTTCGACTCGACTACCGTGATGGTTCCTTTGGCTGCTGACGGGGTGTCCTCGCGGGTACTTAATGACCAAGAACGGGAGTGGCTGGAAGCTTCGCTGATTCCAGCCAGTATCTAACGAGCGAAGAAACGAACCAATCATCCTATTTCTACATCGTTGATTGGGGATACAGAGACCAACCTCTAGAACAGGAATTGGTTACTGCGCTACCGATTCAACCCTGACACTCAATGACTGCATCGTCGACTCCCTATCGCTATTTGCTGGTGTGCAAAGGGAGGGGAGACTAGTCGGCAGCCTTTGCGTATTCGTCTAGGACCTTCTTACCGATCTTGAAGGCCACGTTGGCGGCCGGTACCGAGCAGTAGATAGCGCACTGCAGGAAGACTTCCTTGATTTCTTCCGGCGTCATTCCGTTACGCAGGGCAGCATGCACATGCATTTCTAGTTCTTCCCAGTAGCCACCGGCAATCATGGCGGTCAAGGTAATGGCACTACGGGTGGTGCGTGGCAAACCGTCGCGGGTCCAAATGGTTCCCCACGCGTAGCGGGTGATCATTTCCTGGAACTCGTCGGTGAACTCGTTTGAGTTATTGGTGGAACGGTCAACGTGCTCGTTGCCGAGTACTTCGCGGCGCACGGCCATGCCAGCATCATAAGTGTCGCCCGGTAGGCGCTGGGAATCGGTCATGATTGAAAAATCCTTTGCTAGTGGGCGGCGAAAAAATCAACGAGAAGCGCAGCGGTCGCGGCAGGGTCTTCGGCCGGGGCGAGGTGCGCCACGGTATCAATCACGGCGGCCTGCGCGTTCGGCGCATGCTCTGCAATGAATTCGGCATCTACCGGCGGGCACACCTGGTCCTGCGCTCCATTGATAGCCAAGATTGGGTCCTTGATGTTGCCTAGCTCCTCTCGCAAGTCATATCCGGCGAGCGCACCGCAGGCGTGAGCGTAGGAGAAGCGGTCCGCATCCTGCAGGTTGTGCAGTAGCTCGGTGGAAACGATTGGGTTCTTTTCGATGAATCCCGGGGCGAACCAACGCTGGGCCGAACCGACCACCATGGTGGGGGTGCCCGCCGTGGAGACTAGCTCCGCGCGTTCATTCCAGCCTTCGGGGGTGCCGATTTTTGCGGCGGTGCAGATGGTGGCCAGGGCAGCGAAGGTGCCGGGGTGGTCATGAGCTAACTGCAGGGCGGTAGCTCCGCCGATCGACACACCTGCATAGTAGAGCTTCTGGGCATTATGAATGATGCGATCGGTCTTCAGCGCTTCAACAACCATGGTGATCACTGAGCTGGCGAGCTCGCTCATGCTGAAGGGCTCGGTAGAAGCCTTGCTTTCTCCGTGTCCGGGCAGGTCCCAGGCGATGAGCTGGAAATGCTCCTTAAGATAAGGAACCGCCGGTCCCCATAGGCGCAGGGAAGAGGTGCCCAGCGAAGGGCCGAGGATCAGGGTTGGAAGCGTTGCATCGGTGTGCAGCAGGGATGGGGTTAGCTGTGGGGCTGCCATGATTCCTTCCATGCCGAGAACTCGGCAAGTACGTTGTCGGTGAAGTGCTGGGCTGAGCCTAGGTAGCTAGCTGGATCTAGCAGGTCGGTGAGCTGCTCGTCGCTGACCTGCTGCTGGTTGAGCTGGGCTCGCAGCAGTTCGCGCAGGCTGGTGCCTTCGGTGATGGATTCAAGCACAAGCTTTTGGATGGCTGGTTTGCCGCCCTCGATGACCGGTGCCAGCACGGTGGCCAGTCGTTCGGAAAGGACCGCGTCCCCGCCGAGCTTGAGGTTGCGCGCTAGCGAGTCGGTGTTGACGCTCATACCTTTGGCTAGGGTGGCAGCGTGTTCGCTGGCGCCGAGGGCCAGGCGCAGTAGTTCGCGCAGGGCGGGCCATTCGGCATGCCAGGCGCCGTCAGGACGTTCATCCACCGTGGTACCGGCTGCGGTGAACAAGGTGGCCACGTGGCCCGGAGCGTTCAGCGCGGCACTGCGCAGCAGTACAGAATGCACCGGGTTCTGCTTTTGTGGCATGGCGGAGCTGCCACCCTTGCCCGCCTCGCGAGGTTCGGTGATTTCCCCGATTTCGGGCCGGGAAGCGGTGAGTACATCGGCGCCGAAGGTGCCTAGCGCAGCAATTGCTGAGCCCAGAGCGGAGCCTGCCTGGATGATGGGCAGGCGGTTGCTGTGCCACGGGGTGGCCGGGTTGCGTAAATTCAGCAGGCTAGCAAGCTTCGCGGTGAGCTCATCGGTGGTGGAACTCAATTCGGGGTGCAATGCTAGATGCTGTTCCAAGGAAGCCAGGGTTCCAACCGCCCCACCGAACTGTAGTGGAAGCTGGCTGCGAACCTCATCGAGGTTCTTGGCCGCGCTCATAATGGCCGAGAGCCAGCACGCCGCTTTGTACCCGAAGGTGGTGGGCAGGGCGTGCTGGGTCAGAGAGCGGGCGATGCACGCGGTGTCCCGGTACTCAGCAGCGATGTGTGCCAGTGCTTCGGCAGTGTTCTGCAACAGCCGAGAGATGGCAGTCATGCTGTGTTGGGTCAGCAGCATCAGCGCGGTGTCGATGATGTCTTGGCTGGTGGCTCCACGGTGCAGAGCAGTGCTCGCGCTCGCCGGGGCGCCGTCGTCCGCAAGCAAGTCGCGCATCATGCCCAACAACGGGATCAGCGCATTGGCCCCATCAGGGGTCTTGGCAGCCAGCAGGCTCAAGTCATAGCGCGCAATGTCGCACACTGCAACAACTGCGGCCAGGTCCGCCGCCGAACACAACCCGCTTTCTGCTTGAACCTGGACCCAGGCTAGTTCCAAGGCGAACATTGCTTCAACGAACTGGGCGTCGCCTGCCAGTCCAGTTGCCGAGCCACCAGCCCAGACAGGAGATAAGAATCCGTAATCAACACCGCTCATAACTTCAGCCTAGCTTTCGCGCGGATAGGAGAGGAACACGGTCTCTTCCTTACCCTGCAGGTGAATATCTAGGCGTAAGGAACCGTCCGCTTCCCGTGTGGCGATCAGTGTTTTCCGCTCTGCATCAGTCAAGGATGCCAACAGTGGATCATTAGCCAGCGCCGCGGTGTCCTCCGGCAGGTAGATCCGGGTGAACAGGCGGTTAAGTAGCCCGCGGGCGAACACCGTGAGCATGATGAACGGTGCCTTGCCTTCTTCGGTGGCTCCGGGGTTCACGGTGGTGAAGGTATAGTGCCCGACGTTATCTACCGCGGTGCGTCCCCAACCGGTGAAGGTATAACCATCACGAACCAGCGAGCCTTGTTCCGAGACAATATTTCCGGCTTCATCGGCCTGCCAGATTTCTAGCAGTGCGTCGGGAATGGCCTCACCCTTGCCGTCATACACCACGCCGTGCAGCCTTACCGAGTTCGGGTGTGCCTGATTGACCAGCTCATTGTCCTTCGCGAAGGGCAGTGCGTAGCCGTAGAACGGGCCGATGGTCTGTCCCGGGGTCGGGACAAGCTTCAGTTCAGGTGCCTGTGCCATTTAGTGCTCGCCCTCTTCCTCTTCCATCCAGGTGCGATTCGACCCGGTCAGTACGATGTCCCAGTTGTAGCCGGTGGCCCATTCGTGGGAGGTGATCGACTGATCATAGGTGGCGACGAGTCGGTCGCGCGCATCCTGATCGGTGATCGATTGGTAGATCGGATCTAGCGCAAACAGTGGGTCACCGGGGAAGTACATCTGGGTGATCATGCGCTGGGTGAAATCGGTGCCGAACAGCGAGAAGTGAATGTGCGCCGGACGCCAGGCATTGTGGTGGTTCTTCCACGGGTACGGGGCCGGTTTGATGGTGGTGAAGGAGTATTCGCCGTTGGCGCCGGTGATCGTGCGACCCACCCCGGTGAAGTTCGGGTCGATCGGTGCTGGATGCTGATCGCGCTTGTGCACATAGCGTCCGGCGGCGTTGGCCTGCCAGACTTCTACCAGCTGTCCGGCGACCGGGCGGCCATCACCATCAAGTACGCGGCCGGAGACCACGATGCGCTCGCCGATGGGTTCACCATTGTGTTGGATGGTCAGGTCTGACTCTAAGGCATGAACATCGCGCTGTCCGAAAGCCGGGGAGTACAGTTCGATGGTTTCAGGATCTGCGTGGTGCAGGTTCTTGGTGGGGTGGCGCAACAGTGAAGAGCGGTAGGGTGCAAAGTCCACGCGCGGCTGGGTTTCAGCCTTCATACCGGACAACAACTGCTGCCGGTAGACCTCATGGATGCTGGAGATTTCAGCGCTGATATCTTCCTGCGAAGCGGTGGTCGCTGCTGGATCCAGGGTCTTGTTATTGGTGCTCATGGTGGCTCCTTTCAAAAGAATTTTTGGTGTGGGTTAGGCGTGTGGCCAGCCGGTGTAGGACTCGGCCAGGTATTGCTGTCCGAAGCGCGAGGAGGTGACGGTTTCCAGCTCGCCCAGGGCACGTTTGGCCATGAATGGGTCACCGCCTACCGGGGTGTGCAGCATGGAGGTCATCCAGTAGGAAAAGTTCTGTGCCTTCCAAACTCGCTTTAGTGCCAGATCGGAATAGCCTTCAAGCAGTTTGTCGCTGCCGGTGGAGAAGAAGGAATCTAGCGCTTCAAAGAGCACCTTGACATCGGCGAAAGCTAGGTTCAGTCCCTTGGCGCCGGTGGGCGGGACGGTGTGCCCGGCATCGCCAATCAAAAACATTCGACCGTGGGACAACGGTTCGCGCACAAAGGATCGGAAACCCAGTACGGTCTTGTCGAAAATCGGGCCGGTCTTCAGTTGGAAGTTATCCGGTCCGTCGACGCGCTGTTGTAGCTCGGCCCAGATTCGGTCGTCACTCCAGGCGTTCACATCTTCATTGGGGTCGCACTGGAAGTACATGCGTTGCACGTTCTCGCTGCGCTGGGAGATCAGTGCGAAGCCATGCGGTGAATTCGCGTAGATCAGTTCCGGTGCGGATTTTGGTGCTTCGGTGAGTATGCCGAACCAAGCGAAAGGGTAGGTGACCTTAAAATCTTGGCACAGGGTTTGGGGCATCTGGCGGCGGGCGAAAGAGCGGGAACCATCGGCCCCGACAATCACATCGGCATGCACTTCAAACTGATTGCCTTGCGCATCGGTGAAACGGAACTTCGGGGTGGACGTGTCCATATCGAGAATCTCGGTGACTTCACACCCATACCGCACGTCGCCCTGATCGCGTTGCCGGGCGGCCGACAGATCAACGAAGACCTCGTTCTGGGCGTACAGGGTGACGGTAGCATCAACGAGTTCACGGAAATCCAGCGGATGGGATTCGCCGTTGAAGCGTAGGTCGATGCCGGCGTGCTCGTCGCCATCGGTGAGTACCCGAGAATCCACGCCAGAGTCGGTCAGCATGCTCACAGCTTGGGCTTCGAGGATGCCAGCGCGGTGAGTATTGCGGATCGTTTCGTGATCGCGCATTTCCACCACGATGTTTTCAATGCCGGTTTTTGCCAGCAGATGAGAAAGCATCAGACCTGCGGGACCGCCGCCGATGATGCCGACTTTGGTTTTCAGGATGTGTGGCGACTTTGCCATGGGATCCTACCTGTCTGTGCCGGGACCAGCAGGTGCCATCCAGCTGCAGTGCTGGGGTCCGACGCGGGTCAAGAATGAGGAATCTTGTATAAGGATGCTCGCGTCGGCTGCGTCACATCAGCTCCATTCTCATTGAATAAGAAAAGCTGCCGAAGGTGAAGGTAATGATCCTGCGAAGAGGATTCCCGGCGTTACAACGATCCACCGACTTGTAGCGCCCTAGAGATTCCTCGTGCGGCGGTCCGCAATGCTAAGCCAGCAGACTGAACGGTACGAGTTTCGCGGGGGAGCACGACCGAGATCACGGCCAATTGATAACCCGCATCATCAAGAATTGGCGCGGCAACACCGGTAGTTTCCGGATCGATGAACCCGTCAAATGAGGCATACCCGGTGCGACGAATCTCCGCGATTTCCGCACGGAAATCTGGGTGCGTGGCTGTCATGACCGCCTGGTGACGGGACAAAAAATCGGCAATGACTTCAGGCCGGGAGAAAGCCAGCAGGGCCATCCCCATGGAAGTGCGTTGCACCGGCATGCGGCCTGCAACATTGGCTTGGTTAACCACCGACCCAGGACGCGAAAGCCGCTCAATGATCAGAACCTCATCTTGATGCAGTACCGAGAGCTGGGTGTTTTGTCCCAATAGTTGGTTGATGTCTTCCATGAAGGGCAGCGCCGCCGTGCGCAGGTCCCCAGTCGCGGCACTACGATTGGCTAATTCCCAAAGCCGTAGCCCCAGCCGCACGTGACCCGAGGGATCGCGACTGAGCAAATCATGTTCCACCAACGAGTCCAGCAACCGGTACATGCTTGCCAGTGGAATGTCGGCTCGTCGAGCCAAAACGCTCACACTGAGCGAGTGGTTTTTAGCGTCAAAGGAGTCAAGGATTCGTACCAATCGGTCCAGCATTGAATCCCCGCTAGGAGAGTTGGCCATGGCATAACTCTAATCCAGTGAATCTTGTGAACCTGTACCCTAGGCACAAAGGGCCCCGGGATCTCCACACTGAAAAATGAACCCTGAACGCGCAAAGAAGGTGATCGCCCTCGATCTCCGGTTCCTTGAAACTATTCCCACTACAAACAACAAGGAGCGCTAAGTGCCTGAGAATCGTACCCCACACAATGATGGAGACGATCATCTTCAACCGGCCATTGAACGAAGCCAGTTCGGAGTCCACAGAAGTCGTAAAAGTCCCGACGCTGAGCAGAACCGACCTCCCATTACCAGCACCGAGCTGAGTAAAGGTCCCAAAGAATTAGCCAAGCACACCAGCACTAAGGTCAACTGGCGGGTCTTTGTCATTTCGGCGGTCGTCATTCTCGGCTTCTCGCTCTGGGCCATGTTCTCGCCTGTTAGCGCTGCCTCCACGATGAGCTCCACTGTTGATTGGATTTCCACCAATCTAGGTTGGTTCTATGTCCTCACGGTCACGCTTGTGGTGCTCTTTGTTTTGTGGGTTGCGTTCTCCAAGGAAGGCAGCGTGAGATTAGGGCCGGATCACTCGCGGCCACAATATAACCTGGTGACCTGGGTGGCGATGCTCTTTGCCGCGGGTGTTGGCATCGACATGCTGTTCTACTCGGTCACCGGGCCCATCACGCAGTACATGGCACCGCCAGCCGCCGATCCTGAATCTGCGGCGGCTGCCCAAGACGCCGTGGTCTGGACCATGTTCCACTATGGTGTGGCCGGTTGGGCCATGTACGCCTTGCTGGGCATGGCCATGGGATATTTTGCCTACCGATGGGGCATGCCACTGTCCATTAGAGCGGCCCTCTATCCGCTCTTAGGCAAACGCGTTCGTGGTGCCACCGGAGATGTTATCGACATCTTCGCTCTGGTGGGAACGGTCTTCGGTGTTGCGACCTCGATGGGTATTGGCGTTGTCCTGCTCAACGTTGGATTCTCGCTGATCTTTGGACTGCCCGAGGGTCTAGCACTGCAGATTGCTCTGATCGCGGTAGCCGTGATCCTCACCATCGCTGCCTGTACCTCCGGCGTCGATAAAGGCATCCGCGTGATCTCGGAACTGAACCTATGGTCTGCAGCGGCAATGATGCTCTACATCCTCGTCACCGGGAAAACATCATTCCTGCTCACCGCGTTAGTGGAGAACATTGGCAGGTTCATTTTCACACTGCCAGAACGAACTTTGCAGACCTTCGCCTACGAAAGCGACGGCTCCGAATGGATGGCCAGTTGGACGCTATTCTTCTGGGCGTTCTGGCTCGCTTGGGGTCCCTTCGTTGGAATGTTCTTGGCGCGTATTTCCCGCGGACGTACGCTACGTGAGTTCGTTATCGCAGCCATCACCGCTCCGGTGCTCTGCGATTTCTTGATTGTTTCGATCTTCGGAAACAGCGCACTCAAGGTAGTCATGGACGGCAATACCGGATTCGCCGAGCAGGCAATGGCTGAGCCTGAACATGGGTGGTACGCCCTACTAGAAATGTTCCCAGGAGCCCCATTCCTTATCGGACTAGCTACACTTTCCGGACTGCTGTTCTACCTAACGAGCGCCAACTCCGGTGCCATGGTGATGTCCAACTTCTCTTCCACCATTCCAGATCCATCCCAAGACGGGCCGAAGTGGCTTCGTATTTTCTGGGCCCTGGCTACTGCGGTGCTGACCGTGGCAATGCTGGTCGCCGGTGGTGTGACTACTATGGAGCACGCGACCTTGATCTTTGCGCTCCCGGTGACCATCATCGCCTATCTGGTGATGGCCTCATTCTCCAAGGTGTTGCGGATGGAACGCGCCGAACGTGAGGGGCGCACCAATCGACGTAAATCCGCTGCCCTGCACGGTGGCGCAGTGCCTGACAAGACCTGGCGTCAACGCATGGCACAATTCCGTGCCTACCCATCCAATAAGCAGGTGCTCAAGTACGTGCACAATGTGATTCAGCCTGCTTTGCAGGACGTGGCACAGGAATTTGAACAGTTGGGTTATCACGCCGAACTGCATGTCACCGAGAACGAACAAACCAATATTCCGGAACATGCGCTGGTCATTCATATTCCGGAATACCGTAATTTCTACTATCGAGTGGCTGCCGTCAAGGCCCCCGTGCCCGCCTTCGGTGGTCGCACGATGTCCCGTGAAATTGACGTGTATTTCAGGTTGGAAGTCTTCACTCAAACTGGCTCAGAAGGTTATGACGTGATGGGTTTGGAACGCGACCAGATGATCAATGATGTCCTGGACCGTTATGAAGCCCACCTATCCTTCCTGAAATATTCGGACGAGCATGACACGGCTTCGCTATTGACGCCTCCGTTGCGCGCTGCCCGCCAAGGCCCGACTGAGTAATGGCAAGGCCTTTGCGATTCCTCGCGAACGGACTAAACCCGTTGCGGCTTAGGAATCTGGGCGATCACTACAACCGCTAGCAGTGCGGCACCGCCATAAAGGAAGAATGCTCCTGGGTAGGCGGTGCCAGCAGCAACCATCAAACCGGTGATGTATGGGCCGATGATGGCACCAAATCTACCGATGCCTGATGCCAAACCGATGCCGGTCGCAACCAGATTGCGTGGATAGACGTGCCCAGCGTAGGCATACATCAGGCACTGGGCGCTGAAAACGAAGACGCCGGTTACGAACAGAACGACGGTCAAAAGAACCTGGCTTCCAAAAGGAATCGCCAGAATCAAAAGCAGCGCTGCCGCTGCTGCGAACCAGATCAGTGAGACGAGCTTGATGCCCTTGGCATCGGCAGCATAGGCGCTGATAATCAGGCCCGCGATGGCACCGAGGTTCAGCACAAAGAGCATCGTCAGTGAATCGGCTACCGGGTAGCCGGCCGCGCCCATGATCTTTGGCAGCCAAGCGTTCAAACCGTAAACCAAGACCAAACCCATGAATGCAGCAATCCACAAACCGATGGACGTACGCAAGTATCGGGGCTTGAGCACATCAGAGATCGAAGTACGTTCGTTGCTGGCGACAACTTCGCTTTCGGGAAGCTTGAACCAAAGCAGTGCCAGGAGGGCCAGGCCCAGCCCGCCTCCGAGGAAGTACAGTACCGACCAGTGAACTCCGGCGGCTTTGCCGGCCAGGGAGGCCAGGACTGCTCCAAGGTGATAGCCGACCATCGGCAGATTATTGGCCAGGGCGCGTCGCCCCACTGGGGCATTTTCCTGCATGAGTGCTAGCGCCACGGGCATGCAACCGCCAAGGCCCAGACCGGCGATGAAACGGAAGGTCCCCATCAAGAATGCGTTGGGCAGGAAAGGGAAGAGCAGGGTAAAGACGGAGAAAACCAGCACGGCAATGAGCAGTGGGCGACGGCGCCCATAGCGGTCTGCCAGCCGTCCCATCATGGCTGCTCCCACACCCACACCGATCAGTGAGAAGGTGTTGACCCAGTTCATCTCACCCACGCTGAAACCGCCGATGTTGGGATCGGTCAGTACTGGAATAGTGGCGCCCAAAGCGACGATGTCGTAGCCCTCAAAGACCACGATGAAGAAGCAGAGCGCAGCTATCCAGCCGCCAAGCTTGAGTTGTTGAGTACCTGTTTGCGGTAAGGACATGAGTCGCTCCTTTGAGATCTCCCAATGCAGTGTGGGTGATGGGTGTCACAGCGTTGCGATCCTAGCACTAAATTCACTGAGCGTACCAATGTTCACAAAGCGAACTTTTTGAATCACCCCTTGAAGCGACTTTCTGTGACTGGTAAAGTTCATTAGACGAACTTCAGTTCACATAGTGAACATCTTTCAGCAATGGAGCAGTGAGACTATGCAGCAGGCCTACCTGTACGACGCAATTCGCACCCCCTTCGGCAAAATCGGCGGCGCACTATCTAGCCACCGCCCCGACGATCTTGCCGCGCATGTAGTGCGAGAAATCGTCGCACGCTCACCCAAACTTGATGTGAACACCATCGATGAATCGATCTTTGGTAATGCCAACGGGGCCGGCGAAGAAAACCGCAATGTCGCGCGTATGGCCACACTGCTTGCAGGGCTACCCACTTCACTGCCCGGTACCACCATGAACCGCTTGTGCGGATCCTCGTTGGACGCTTCCATCGCGGCCTCCCGCCAGGTAGCCACCGGAGATGCCGATCTGGTGTTGGTGGGCGGGGTTGAATCCATGAGTCGTGCACCGTGGGTTTTGCCAAAAACCGAGCGTCCCTTCCCGATGAGCAACCTCGAATTGGCCAACACCACCCTGGGGTGGCGTTTGGTCAACCCAGCCATGCCAGGAGAATGGACCGTCTCCTTGGGCGAAGCCACCGAGCAACTGCGTGAAAAACACAATATTTCTCGCGAGGACCAGGACGAATTCTCCGCACTCTCGCACCAGCAGGCAGCTGCAGCCTGGGACGCCGGAAAATACGACAACCTAGTGGTTCCTGTGCCTCCGGCTAACAAACGAGGTACCGAAGTCACCCGGGACGAAACCATCCGAGCCGACTCCACGGCACAGACGCTTTCGCAGTTGCGCACCGTATTCCGCACCGGCGATAACGCCACGGTCACCGCTGGTAATGCCTCGCCCATGAATGATGGTGCTTCGGCCGCTTTTATCGGTTCGGAAAAGGGTGGCGAGCTACTAGGTCAAGCTCCCATCGCGCGCATTGTCTCCAACGGGGCTTCCGCTTTAGAGCCGCAGTTCTTCGGCTTTGCTCCGGTTGAAGCAGCTAATAAGGCCCTGTCCAAAGCCGGGCTGAAGTGGTCGGATATTGCTGCCGTGGAATTGAATGAAGCCTTCGCAGCACAGTCCCTTGCCTGCATTCGTGCCTGGGATATTGACCCAAGAATCCTTAACGCTTGGGGTGGAGCTATCGCTATCGGTCACCCACTGGGAGCCTCCGGGCTACGCATCTTGGGGACCCTAGCCCGTCGACTTGCCGAATCCGGCGAACGCTACGGTTTGGCCGCCATCTGTATCGGCGTGGGGCAGGGCCTCGCGGTGGTCATTGAAAACGTCAACGCCGCAAAGTAGCCACAGGAGATAAACATTATGGCACCACGTATTGCCAGTACAGCGACTGATGCCGTCGCGGAAATCAGTGATGGATCGACCATCTTGATCGGTGGCTTCGGCAACGCCGGACAACCCATGGAGCTGATCGACGCGCTCATGGAATGCGGCGCCACCGATCTGACGGTGGTCAACAACAATGCCGGCCAGGCCGATGCGGGCCTCGCCTTGCTCATCAAGGAACGTCGGGTTAAAAAGATTATTTGCTCCTTCCCGCGACAGTCTGACTCGTGGCACTTCGACGAGGCCTACCGGGCCGGCGAAATCGAACTGGAACTTGTGCCCCAGGGAAACCTGGCCGAACGCATTCGTGCCGCAGGCGCCGGCATCGGCGGCTTCTTCACCCCTACCGGCTATGGCACGCTGCTCGCCGAGGGTAAAGAAACCCGCGTTATTGATGGCAAAGGTTATGTCCTGGAGACACCTATTCATGCCGACTTTGCGCTCATTAAGGCGCTCAAGGCGGATACATTCGGCAATCTGGTCTACCGCAAAACAGCACGAAACTTCGGCCCCATCATGGCCACGGCAGCCAAGGCTGCCATCGTGCAGGTGGATGAAGTGGTTGAGGTCGGAAGCATCGATCCGGAGCATGTGATTACTCCGGGGATCTACGTCGACACAGTGGTAGCCCTTGGAGGAGGAAAATAATGACTGATACACGCACCACCGAAGACAAGCTGACCCGTGATGACATGGCGCAATTGGTAGCTCGCGATATTCCAGCCGGCGCCTTTGTGAACCTGGGCATCGGCCAGCCAACCAACGTTTCGAATTTCCTCACCGCCGACCAGCAAGTCACCCTGCACACCGAAAACGGCATGCTCGGAATGGGCCCGGTCGCCACCGGTGAAGACATCGATGAAGACTTGATCAACGCAGGCAAAATTCCGGTCACCGAACTACCCGGAGCTGCTTACTTCCATCACGCTGACTCCTTCGCGATGATGCGTGGCGGACACCTAGATGTCTGCGTACTCGGCGCCTTCCAAGTATCCCAGTCCGGCGACTTGGCTAACTGGCATACCGGTGCCGAGGGTGCGATTCCCGCCGTGGGTGGTGCCATGGATCTGGCGATCGGCGCTAAGGCGACCTGGGTGATGATGAGCCTGTTCACCAAAACTGGTGAATCAAAGCTGGTCGAAACCTTGAACTACCCGGTGACCGGGTTGGGATGCGTTTCACGCATTTACACCGAAGTGGCCATATTTGAATTACGCGATGCCAAGGTATTCGTCCGTTCGGTACATGGCATCAGTTTTGATGAATTGCAGGCCAGGGTGCCGGTGGAACTGACGTGGGCGTAGAGACACAGTAGATTAGTGGGGAGTCCCAACTAATACATTGTGTGCAAGGAGTATGGTGAGCGAGCAGGCAACACCTTCGACGTCGGTCCAATCCCTGGCCCGAGGTTTGGCCGTTATCAGTTGCTTCGATGCGGAACATGTTTCGATGACGCTCTCCGAGGTGGCCGCGCGTACCGAATTATCGCGAGCCACCGCCCGACGCTTCTTGCTCACCCTCCAGGAACTGGGGTATGTGCGCTCCAATGGCAAGCACTTTGAGCTGACTTCGAAAGTCCTGCAATTGGGATATGCCTATCTCTCCAGCGCTACCTTGCCACAACTCATGGAACCGGTGCTTGAAGATTTATCGGCCAAGGTCCATGAATCAGCCTCCGCCTCGGTGCTTGATGGCAACGAGATTGTGTACGTAGCTCGTGTGCACACTCGTTCGATTATGCGTGTTGGAATTTCGGTGGGAACCCGATTCCCAGCGGTTAACACCTCCATGGGACGAGTGCTCCTAGCCTTCGGGTCCGAGGAACTTCGTGAAGAGGTACTAGCCGGCGGATTCGAATCCCGTACCGGTCTGGGGATCAAGACCGTAGCGGCCCTGCGCAAGGAACTGGAGAAGATCCGTACGCAGGGCTACGCGGTGGTTGATCAGGAATTAGAGATTGGGCTGCGTTCGGTAGCGGTACCGATCTTTAACGCTGATAACGACGTGGTGGCCGCGATGAACGTTTCGATGAGTGTGCATCCGACCAGTGAACAAGATGCCCACGAAGCCGCCCAAGCGGTTCTGCCGCAACTGTTGCAGGCAGCCGATCAGGTACGACAGGCCCTTATCTCCACCCGTTAATTAGATGGAGCAGGACGGGCGATAGGCCGGATTGGCAGGCCCATCGGTGCCCAATGCGTTGAGTACCAGCCGATGCATGACCGGATCATGGTTGATCGAGATGTGTGCTGAGAGATCAAGCGGGCACTTGTCCTGAAGCACAATATTGGTGACCTTTGATTTAGGGCCATCGAGGAATTGCGAACGGTATGGGGTGACAACCTCGTCGTATTTGGTGGAAATGACCGTATAATCCGGTCCTGCAACGGTGTCGCCGATGGAGTTCAAATCGGTCAAGAATTCACTACCAGCAACTTGGTCTAGGCACGCATCGCAGGCGACTGCTCCCACAACACCGATCAATTTCATGCCCGTGCTAGATGGGACAATGATTCCTTGAGTGCCGTGGTTTGACGGGGAAATAGCGACGAAATCCTCGACGTACTTCGCGCCATCCATATGCCCCAGATACCAACGTGGCATCATTCCGCCCTGGCTGTGTCCGACGAGATCAACTTTGGCTGCTCCGGTTGCGGCACGTACTTTGTCTACGAAAGTACTGAGCTGACTTGCTGACTGACGGATATCGGCACTTCCTGGGAGACCCTTTTCAAGGCCGTAGTTGAGTGCGAAAACGCAGTACCCTTGGCGCTTGAGGGTCGGGGAGAGCGTTAGCCAGTTGGTGGCCATCGTTTCAAAGGTTCCGTGGACGAGAATCACGGGATTGGGGTGTTTGGAACTCGGTGTGCAGTCCCAATTATTGGCGCCGACCGGGCTGATATTCAGTGAAGCAGTGTTCGTGGTTTCTGCTTGGGCGGTGTTTCCTGCGCTTGTGCCAATGACTGGGACGATGAGCGTAGCCGCGGCAAGGCACAGGGCGGCCAGGCCGGAGAAAATGCGTCTTTGCATGTTTTCCTTCGGTGGGAGTGATGGGAAGCTACTAATTACTCGCAAGTAGCATGTGAACATGATCACAGTAGTTTTATAACTTGTCTAGGGTTGAAGTTGATATTCACCCCAACATAGAGAGCTGCCGCACCTTGAGGTTGAAGCTTCAAGCTATTGCGTTATGCTGTGCATAAAGGATTTTTCTCAAGTGTCAGAAGAGGGTTCGACAAGCATGGCTCAGCAGCTTAAGGATGTGCGCAGCACGCAATGGAGCAACAATCCAGGCTCGGGGGCGATTCTGCTCTTTCTGCACGGCTTCGGCTCCAATGAACATGATCTCAGCTCCCTTGTCGAGCCATTGGGGCTGTCGCTACCCTGGGCTTCGCTCCGAGCGCCATTGGAATTAGGGAACGGTGGCGCTGCATGGTTCAACATCGTGACCCCAGGTGTTCCTGAAGTGGCACCGGTGGAGCAGGCGACGGAGATTGTTTGGGCGTGGGTCGATGAAAATCTTGACCCCGAAATCAAGGTCATCCCCATCGGCTTCTCGCAGGGAGGCTTGATGGCAAGCCAGCTGCTACGAACGCGTCCCGAACGCGTTGCCGCCACCACGATCCTTGGTGGTTTTGTTTTGGGCTCGAATCAGTCGGGCGACGAAATTATCGCTGCACAGCGTCCGGCTGTTTTCTGGGGCCGAGGACAACAAGACCAAGTTATCGCCCCGGTCGCTATCGAACGAACCAGTAATTTCTTGCCGCAGCACTCCACCCTGACCGAGCGGATCTACCCGGGCCTAGCTCACGGCATCAACGCCGAAGAGCTCTTAGACGTGCGAACGCACGTGATAAGCCAGTTGAATATCGCAGAATAAAAATCTCGCCACCTGCTCACCGATTGGTGGGCAAGTGGCGAGAACCAGTGGTTTGCGGATTAGGCGGCCACTGTCCGTTCTACTTCTTCAATTTTTGCATTCTCGTTGGCAAGGCGGGTCTTATGAACACTCCATGCGTGAGTTGCGCACATCAGGGCGATGCCTGGGATCAGCCAAAGAATGAGTCTAAGTAGATCCATGCCGATGCTCTGGTCAGGGAAGTAGACCAAGGTCTGTACGGCATGCAACCAGCCGGCGCCGTTCCAGAAAGTATTGAGAGCACCAAAGAACCCTGGCTGCATTGCGGGCTGGAAAATGCCACCGGAACTAGTGAAGTTCAAGGCGACAAAGCACATGGTCAACACCGGGGTGGTCCAGTGACGAAGCATCGGGTGCAAGCCCATGCCAAGCATGATGATTGATGCTGCGTAGACCCACGAGATTAGCCAAATGCTGGTGTAGTGATTGTCGATAATCTGGTAAATCGGACCCGAGACGAGAACTGCGATTGTCGCAATCACTGCTGCAGCAACTGCTGCCATGGAAAAACGCACTGGAAGCTTCACCTTACCCATGAACCCGGCTAAGGGGACGGCGCTGGCGTAACCGCCGATGCTCAATGCGACAAGCAAGAAGAACAGGCCCTGCCCGGTGCTGTCATGTTCTCCAGCTGGCACTACGTCCTGTACATGGAATGGCTGACCTTGCTTGTAGGCCACGTTCATGAAGACTTTTTGGGCGATATTTGCCGAGGTTTCCGACGCCGCACTGGATGCGTAGAGCGTTGCTGAATCTTCGGTTGATTCATAAGCGGCGACGATTTCGCGATCCGCGACTAACTGCTGGGCTACATCTTTGTTCTCAACGGTGCGCACGTTCAGTGCGCCGTCAGATTCATCTTGCAAACTCTGCGCAAAAACCTTGGTCGCCGCCGAATCGCCAACCACAGCTACTTGTACGTTGTGTGGGCTCGGCTGATGGAAAGCGCCGAGGTAGAACAGGCCCATGATGGCACAGAGGAAGAAGGGGATTAGCATGGTTCGTGTCAGCTTTCCCCACCCTTTTGGTGCGGGCTTTGGGGTGTTCGGCTTCAACGGTTCCGAGTTGGAGTGTTTGGCGGTGGGGGTACTGGGGGTGATGGTGTCGGTGGCAGTCATATGTTTTAAGAATAACGCTTATGTTGCATTATGCAACATAAAATTTTGAGTTCTCTACCACGTACTAGACTCGGAATTATGAGCAGGAAACAGCGCGAAGCGGACATTGAATCCGTCTATCACCACATTCAGATGATCACCCGACGGGCTAACTCGCGCGCACGACAATTGGCTGAGCCTCTGAGCATGGTGGAGCATTCACTGCTGCGGTTTATCGCCGATACCCCCGGCACACGCGCTACCGACATCGCCGAAGCCTTCTCGCTGAACCGCTCAACAGTCTCTCGGCAAGTGGGGACGCTGCTGGACTTGGGGTACGCGGTCTACGACGATTCCGAAGCGGGACGAGGTCGCGTTCTAGAACTAACCAAACTTGGTCAGGAGCGCCTTGATGCATCGGCTGCTGTACACCGCGCTGCGGTGATTGAACGCTTGGAAGGATGGAGAGAAGAGCAGATTAGCGACTTCGCCTTGGCGCTAGAACGGTACAACAAGGCAGACAACGATCTGTAGCTGATAGCTCGAACAAAAGGAATTGCACCATCTCTAACAGGTCACAAGAGATCGCGGATTAGTTCGGGGTGCAGAAATAGCAACTATTCATCAGCGTTGACTTGCTGAATTCGAAGGCGTTAGTTTGGTTGTGCGTATTTTCGGTGTGAGGAGCGGGATCTTGAAGACTAAGTCACGGATTGTTTCTGTATTTGCTACGGTGGGGCTAAGTGCAGGGATTCTACTATCAGCGTCTCCGGCACAGGCGTACGACCACTACTGGGTGAGCAGCTTTGATACCAAAGCGCAATGCCAGGCGACTACGCTAACCAAAATTGCGGGACTGAGCGTGCAAAAGAAAAAGATCGTGAGCACGAAAATCTGCACGTATTACAAAGGCGAGTACAAGCCATACTTTTCAATGATTCGGTACCGCTAGATCGAGTTTTACGACAAGAAGATTTGTAGGTTTATGGTGGGCTGAGCTCGCGGTGCCTTCATGATGGATTGATTGAATCCATGTCCGAAACCTAAGCCACCTTCGCAAACCTCGGCCCGCTATAACCATCGCGCTCGACGTGCTCGGTAAACATTTCCAGCGGTCGGGCCCAGAAGCTGTAGTCATCATAGAGCTTACGGTAGAAGACCAAGGGCTCTTCGGTTTCGCTGTGTTTGCCGACGGCCAGCACTTCATAGCGCTGTCCTTTGAAGTGTTGGTAGATTCCGGGTTCGACGCTCATGCTTCAGACTTCCTGATCAAAGTAATTCGTGTGTTTTTAGCGTGGTCCGTGGCCGGAGCCACCGCTTCGTTGCGTGAGTAAGTGTTCCAAGACGGTATCCAACACGGCCAGCCCGTCCTTAACCCCACCGGTTGAACCGGGCAGGGTGATCACGAAAGTCTCACCGGCAAACCCAGCCACCCCTCGGGTGATGATGGACAATGGCGTGGACGCTTCGCCGCGACGACGAATGGCCTCAATGATTCCCGGAAGCTGGACATCCAAGAGCGGCTGAACCATCTCGGGGGACTGATCATCTGGGGATACCCCGGTGCCACCGGTCACGATCACCACGCGGGCCCCGGAATTGAGCTGTTTTTTGACCGCGTCGTGCACGGGTTGTCCGTCGGCCACCACCACAGGCGCAGTCACCTGGAAGTCCCGCTCAAGCAGCCACCGGCTGATCAATGGGCCAGTTTTGTCCTCGGCAGTGCCTGCAGCAGCGCTGGTTGAAGCAACCACGACGCTGGCTAAACGATTAGTCTTCACGAACCCAGTCGCCACTCTTGCCACCAGACTTCGCCAGGACCTTCACCGAACGCACTTCGGCGTGCTTATCCACAGCCTTGACCATGTCATACAGGGTCAACGCGGCCACACTCGCAGCCGTCAAGGCTTCCATCTCCACCCCGGTTACGCCCTTGGTGGTCACCTGCGCGATGACGCGCACCGCAGCGTCTTGAGCCTCAAAGTCGATGGACACCTTGGAGATCGGCAATGGGTGGCATAGCGGTACCAGTTCCCAGGTGCGTTTGGCTGCCATAATGCCCGCGACCCGGGCGGTGCCCAAAGCTTCACCCTTGGGCAGGTTACCGGTCATCAGCATCGGAATAACATCTTCACGGGTGGCAAAGATGGCTTCAGCGGTAGCAACACGCTTGGTCACTGCCTTGTCGCTGACATCGACCATGTGGGCGCTGCCATCTTCACGCAGATGAGTAAGTTTTTCAGACATTCATGCTCCAAGTTTCAATTTGCTGCCCAGCGCTGAGCTTACTGACGCCGATCGGGATGTGGACCAAAGCGTCGGCGCGGGCTAAGTCGTGGACCAGGTGCGATCCCGGGCCTAAGATTTCGACAGCACCATCCTTGATTACGCCGCGGCGTACCTGATGCTTGTGCTCAGGCGAGGTGACATCGCCAGCCAGCGGGTAGGACTTTGGCGCCGGTTCTGGCAAGGCGTTGAACTGGCGAAGCAGCGGAGCTAAAAACAGCTCTGCCGATAAGAGTGCGCTGACCGGGTTGCCGGGGAAGCACAGGACGGCCGCCTGCGCCAGTTGCGCGAAACCCTGCGGGCCACCGGGCTGGATCGCCACATGATGGAAGGTGCCGCCCAGAGGTGCGAGAGCCTGGCGCACGACCTCATAGGCTCCCGCGCTAATACCGCCCACCGTCAAGATCAGGTCCACTTGTTCCTGCAGTGCATCAATCGCCAGGGCAAAACGCGCCGGGTCGTCAGGCAGTTGTAGGGTGCGCACCTGGATTTGGTACTGGTGCAACCAAGAGGTGAGCATGGGGGAGTTCGAATCCGGGATTTGGCCCTGCGAGCGCTGGTCGTCACTGAGCTCATCACCGGTGGTGCACACCGCCACCTTCAAGGCCCGACGAACCGGAACTTCACGCAGTCCACTGGATACCAGGGCGGCGATCATGGTGGGGGTGAGCCGGGTTCCGGCCTTGGCCACCAGCGTGCCAGCTTCAAGATCTATGCCGGCGGTTCGTATGAACCGGCCCGGTTCGCTAGGTGCGGTGAATTCAGCAGACCCACTCGGTTCACCCTGATGAACCCGAACCAAGTCAGGGAAGCTGCCGGCCGCCGATTCTTCGACGGGGATCACGGTATCGGCCCCCGCAGGGATCATGGCGCCGGTCATCACCGGGCTGACGGTGCCCGTGGCCAAAGTGATTTGTGGATCGCCCGCGGCCGCGGTGAATCCCAGCGGCAGACAGATCGGCGATCCGGGGGTTGCTTCAGCCAAATCCGCGCTGCGTGCAGCGTAGCCATCCATCTGCGAATTGGTGAAGGCAGGGATCGGTAACTGCGCGTACAGGTCCTGGCTGAGGATCCGATTACTGGCCTCGACACTGCCAGCCGGCAGTACTTCACTGCCAAGGGAGGCAAAGACCGGGGACAGCAACGCAACAAGTTCGGCGCGGTGGGTTTCTAGGGTGCAGGTCATCGCTTATCCGCCAGCAAATGGTGGTAGAACGTCCACGGTGAGATTTTCCTCCGGGCCCAGTTCGCCGGCATCACGGCGCACCACACCGTTGATCAGGAAGCTACCCGCACGCAAGACCTGCGCCATTTCTGGCCCATAGGAATCGATCAGTTCGCTACGTAGCGCCGCGAGCGTTGGTGGGCGTTCCCAGCTCTCCTGCTCGCAGCCCGCCGCTGCCGCCGCGGCAGCGAAGTAGCGTATCGTAATCTTCGACATGACTTCATGCTATCGCGCCACAGCGATAAGGAGCACGATGAAAAGCGAACGCGACTTTCCGGCACTGGTCGCCCCCGGTCCGGCACTGAGCCAGGACCAGGCAGCACGAGCTGCGCGCCAACTGACCCTGCCCGGATTTGATGACACCGCACAGCGCAGACTTGCCGCAGCCCGGGTTCTGGTCATCGGTGCCGGAGGACTAGGTAGCGCCAGCGTTCCCTATCTGGTCGGAGCCGGGGTAGGCACCATCGGCATCGTTGACGATGACGTTGTGGAACTATCCAACCTGCATCGCCAAGTCACGCACACCACCGCCAATATCGGGCTGGCTAAAACCACCTCACTGGCTCAAGCAGCCACCGCGTTGGATCCTAACGTGCGCATCATCGAGCACAACCTGCGCCTGGATTCCTCCAATGCACTAGAGATTTTTGCGAATTATGACTTGGTCATCGACGGAAGCGACAACTTCCCGACGCGCTACCTGTCCAATGATGCTGCCCAGCTTTCGGGCATTCCGCTGATCTGGGGCTCCATCTTGCAGCACCACGGACAAGTCTCTGTGGCCTGGCACGAGTACGGTCCCGGCTACCGCGACCTCTTCCCGATGCCTCCTGCCCCGGGCACCGTTCCGGATTGTGCTGCCGGGGGAGTGCTGCCCGGGTTGTGTGGCACGATCGGCTCGCTCTTGGCTACCGAAGCGCTGAAGCTGATCGCGGGAATCGGCGATCCGCTGGTGGGCAAGGTATTGATCTACGATGCGCTAGCGGCCAGCACCCGAACCCTCGAATTCGCCCGGGATCCGCAAGGCACGCAAGTCACCGAGCTCATTGACTACGTCCTTTTCTGCTCCGGTTCACTGCCCGAGGCCCAAGGCATCAGCGCCAAGGCGCTCGCCGAATTACTCACTGGCCCCGATGCTCCGGTCCTGTTGGATGTGCGCAATGCTGAGGAACGCGCGCAGCAGCACATCGCTGGTTCCTTGCATCTGCCACTTACCGAGCTGGAAGCCGCCATCGAATCTGGCGCAGAACTGGATCAAATTCCTGAGCGAGTGATTGTGTACTGCGCCCGCGGACCACGCTCACAACGCGCAGCATCCTTGCTTGCCAATCGAGGCATCACCACGAAGTATCTTGAAGGCGGGCTTCCCGCACTGACCGAAGTTGCTGCACAGTTCCTTGCCGAACCCGCACCCACCGAAGGAGCCCGAGCATGAGCTACGCGCTAATCACCGAAGAACCTATCGACGAGGCTGCGGTCCGCAACGCTGTACAGTCCGACACCGCAGGCGCTGTGGTGCTTTTCCACGGGATCATTCGCAACCATGATGGTGGCCAATCGGTCAATTCCTTGGATTACTCCCACCACCCGCAGGCACAGGATTTCCTAGAGAAGATCATCGCTGAGGAAGAAGAACGCACCGGGCTCAAGCTTTCCGCCGTGCATCGTGTGGGTCCGTTGAAGATTGGCGATGCCGCGCTGGTGGCCGCTTCGGCGGCCGCACACCGTAAGGAAGCGTTCGATGCCATTGAAAACCTGGTGGAACGCATTAAGGCTGAGGTTCCGATCTGGAAGAAGCAGCACTTCACTTCCGGCAGTTCCGAATGGGTCGGGTTATAGAACCAGCAGTTGGAAGGTTTTACATGGTAGTACCGGTCCGAAGACTTTATGGGATCCTCGTTTCAATAGCTCTACTGGCACTGAATGTTTGTTTCGCCGTGGTCTATTCATTGTGGCAGCGCTTGGACTCCGATTCGATTAACCGTATGGAGACCATTTCGGGGATGGATTCTACTGTGTTGCTTCCGCACTCAAACGTGATGTGGGTGGCAGCTCAGGGCTCGCTGATAGCTATCCTCGCCCTCGACGTTCTGACGATCATGTTTGTCGTCAAGGCGCGCTCATCTGGACGACGAGCAGAGAATGTTCAAGCAATGTCCGCTAGTCATTCTGCATGACGCATCACCTTGATTACTTCATTTCCGTCAGTTTAGGTTTGCTATCCACGAATCAAGGAGCTCTCTCAGTTCGCGAGGCTGAACGTCGCTGACCTTGGCTTGGCTCATGGCTAGACCGAATGCGGCCCAACGCAGGTCCGTATTTTCGGTACGCACAATACAGCTGTCGGCATCAATTTCTTCGATCTGAAACCAGCGTCCAATCAATGGCTCCAACTCCTTGGCGCGGGCCTGTACCCGCGCGCTCACATTCGGTGGTCCGCTTCCGCGCAACCCTTCGCGCACGAAGCCGGCGGCGTCCCCACCGGGTACCGCCCGCGGCGTGAACCGCAATGCCCTCGGCGAAGGATTCTGCGCCCGGTCCACCCGGAAGCTACGCCAATCATCACGATCCAGATCAAAGGCCACCAGGTAGTAGCGGTTGCCCACATTTACTAGTTGCACCGGTTCAACCCGTCGTGAGCTGAGAGCCCCCTTGGCATCCTTGTAGTCGAAAGCGATCCGCTCATGATCTCGGCATGCCTGGGCAAAGGTCACCAACACGGCGGGATCCACCGGATCTGGTGCGGAGGACGAAGAATTGAGCGGAACGGTGCTCGCGGTCAACGCTTGCGCCCGCTTGCGCAACCTCGCAGGCAGTACCGGCACCACTTTCCCCATGGCGCGCAGCGCCGCCTCGGCCAGCGCGGAGGACCCACCGTGCACCGTGGATTGCAAGGCCACCACAAGTGCCACGGCTTCGTCATCGTCGAGCACCAGGGGAGGCAAGGCGGTTCCCGAAGCTAACTGATAGCCGCCACCCACGCCACGATCGGCCTGCACCGGATAGCCCAAGTCGCGCAGTCTGTCGATGTCTCGGCGAACCGTGCGCAGGCTGACATCCAAACGTTCGGCGAGCTCATCTCCGGACCAGTAACGATGGGTCTGTAAGAGCGAGAGCAAACGCAAAAATCTGGTACTGGTACTCATGGGTTAAGTCTGCCTTGATTTAGGACAGAAACTGGCACTTTTCATTTCTACTCTGGTAATTACCAGCTGGAAATACCGGCTGCAGCTTATGCTAGGAGGCAATCATGAGCACCATGGCCATCACCAACACCACCTTGAGCGGCGAACGGGCCGACCTCTTCCAGGCCCTGGCCAACGCGCGACATTTCCTGCGCTTCACCGTTCAGTCTCTGAGCGATCGGCAGGCAGCGCAACGCACCACCGTAAGCGAATTGACCCTCGGCGGATTGATCAAACATGTCAGTGCGGTCGAAAAGCAGTGGCAGGAATTCATGGTCAAGGGCCGTGCGGCCATGGCCTGGGATGGTGCTGATTTCACTCAGATGCCACCCGAAGCGATCGAAGCCTTCCACAATGAATTTCGTATGCAGGCCGGCGACACCCTAGAAGCGTTGCTAGAAAATTACGCGCAGATTGCGGCTGCCACCGACGCACTGCTCGCCGAGATAGACCTGGACACGGTGCATGAGCTACCCGCAGCCCCCTGGTTTGTCGACACCCACTGGTCGGTGCGTCGCACCCTGCTGCATATCGTCGCCGAAACCACCCAGCATTCGGGGCACGCAGATATCATCCGCGAAGCATTGGACGGCCAGAAGACCATGGCATAAAAACTTCCTCTTCATTTTGTCACCGTACGGTGTCATAATGTTGGCATGAGAACGATAGATTCCGCTCAAACGCTAGGCCAAACCATTCGCGGGGCGCGCATCGAGCGCGGGCTCAGCCAGCAAGCAGTGGCTGAGCTGAGTGGACTATCTCGGAAATACATTGGCGATCTGGAATTGGGTAAGGAAACAGTTGAGCTGGGGGCCGCGCTGAGGGTGGCGGCCACCATGGATATTGTGTGGAACGCACCGGCTGAAACGCCACAGGCCGTCTTGGATCAGGCAGCACGAACCATTGCTCAAGAAATTAGTAAAGATGATTCCCAGTTTGCCCTGCAACTTGCGATGGATTGCTTCCTGAGGCTCAAGTCGATGAAGCCCTTCCGACTCAAAAAGCCGCCGACGACTGGATCGCAACATTTTGATGCACTGCTTGCGGCTGGGGCCCGAGAGGTCCTTGATCACCACCACTCCACACCGCCACGCTGGGGGTCGAAGCTTGCAGATCCTTGGTTCCCGGCCGAAGATCGCATGGAATTGACCGATGATTTTCGGGCGCTGACCATCAAGCGCACGCCTCGGCGTTTCGCAGAATTCAACATCTTCCTCAAGGACAATTCCTTGGACCAGCTATGCGCGTAGAACTGGCTCTAGATGATATCCGGGAGCTCCTAAACGAGCTCTACTCCAGGCTGGAAGCCGAGGGAATACAGGAGACTATTTCCCTAGTTGGTGGTGCCGCCATGGCCTTATCCGGTATGGAACGACGCGTCACGATTGATATTGATGGATCATATTCTTCGGTGCTTGCCATTGAAAAGATCGTGCAGCAAATTGCTGACGAACGCGGGCTACCACGAGACTGGTTGAACTCTTCTGCCACTGCATTCATTGCCGCCGGCGCGAGTTGGAGACCAATAACCGTGGGCAGTAAATATCGTCTCGAACTAGCTTCACCTCAGACACTGCTAGCCATGAAACTCAGTTCGTCCAGAGAGCGAGACATGGAGGATCTCAGCTTCCTGATTGAACGATTAGAAATCGCTGAAGACCTCTACGGGGATGACGACGTGGCTTATTCGCCCCTTGCCCGGCAAGACGCTGAAATCGTCGCCGCGCAGGCCATCAAGCACGCTCGCAAAAATTTCCGCTAGCCCCCGATATAGGACATTTCGATGCGTTTGCGATTGCCCGGGGTCAGAGCGGCGCGCAGCTCGGAATAGTTATCATCACGCTTCCGCCAATGCCCGGTCAGCGCCTTCGCCAAATCCTCATCGCTGATTCCGTCACGCATCAGCTTGCGCAGGTCATAGCCGGACCCGGCAAATAGGCAGGTGTAGAGCTGCCCCTCGGCGGAAACTCTTGCGCGTGAGCAATTGCCGCAGAAGGCATTGGTGACACTGGAGATCACGCCAATTTCCCCGGCACCATCGACGTAGCGCCAGCGATTGGCCGTCTCACCCGGTTCGGTCTTGGTCACCGGCTCAAGATCCCAACGCTCATTGATCATCGAAACTAGCTCGGCCGAGGGCAAAACCTCATCAAGCTTCCACCCGTTGGTGGTGCCCACGTCCATATATTCGATGAAGCGCAGGATGGTCCCGGTGCCACGGAAATGCTCGGCCAGTGTCAGGATTTCATCGTCATTAACCCCGCGCTTGACCACGGTATTGATCTTTACCGGACCCAGCCCGACCTCTTGGGCCACCTCAATGGCTTCAAGTACGCGGGAGACCGGGAAGTTCACGTCGTTGATGGCTTTGAACTTCGCATCATCGAGCGAATCCAAGGAAATGGTCACGCGGTTCAGGCCCGCATCCTTCAGCGACTGCGCCATTTTAGGCAGGGCAGAACCATTGGTGGTCATCGCCAAATCCACCGGTGCACCTTCTGGGGTGCGTAACTGCGCCAGCTTCTGAACTAGTTCGGTGATGCCCCGGCGTAACAAGGGTTCGCCACCGGTCAGCCGTAATTTAGTGACCCCCAGCGAAACACTGACCCGGGCCAGGCGTTCGATCTCTTCAAAACTCAGCAGCTCCGAACGCTCACGAAAAGCGAAGTCGCGGCCGAAAATTTCCTTGGGCATGCAATACACACAACGGAAATTGCACCGGTCGGTGACCGAGATCCGCAAATCATGCAGGGGACGCCCGCGGGCGTCGGTGATATCCCCCGCGGGTGAAACTGTCATAACTACCAGCTTAACCTCCCGCGCAAGGCGGTGGAAGCTCGATGACTAAAACAGCAAATCAACGCACGAAAGTTGTAGCATGGGGCACAAAGCTTAACCAATGGAGAACACATGCGCGTATCTTGGCCGAGGGCTGCCCGATTATTGCTGGCAGGCACCGCCGCCACCCTGGCGTTCTCCGGTTGCACCAGCGATCAACCCGCACAGCAAGAAAGCATCACCGTTTCGGCGGCCGCCTCATTACACGGCGCTTTTGAACAGATCGCCAAGGAATTTCAGGCCGAGCACCCCGAGGTGAAGATCGCCGGCATCAACTATGACGGGTCCTCCAGCCTAGCGACCCAGATCGTCGAAGGGGCCGAGGTGGACGTGTTTGCCTCCGCGGATGAAGCTAATATGGCCACGGTGACCGAGGCGGGCTTCGGCCATGAACCGGTCATTTTTGCCAGCAATACCCTGGTGATCGCGGTGCCCAAGGACAATCCCGCCAATATTAAGTCGCTCGAAGATTTAGCCGGCGCCAATACCGTGCTCTGCGCCTCGCAGGTGCCTTGCGGAAATGCCTCCGCGCAGCTCCTGGAAAATGCTTCGGTGAGCGTAAAACCGGTCAGTGAAGAGCAAAACGTGAGCGCGGTGGTGCAGAAGGTGGCCGCAGGGGAAGCCGACGCCGGGTTGGTTTACGCCACCGATGTGCAGGACGATGAACAGCTTGCCGCGATCGTCCCCGAGGGGGCGGACGAGGTTGTCAACAGCTACCCGATCGCTACCCTGACAGATCAGGCAGGAGCCCAAGAGTTCGTAGACTTCGTGATCGGCGAGCGCGGCCAAGCGATCCTCACCGATTACGGCTTTGGCAGTGGGGCGGCCCAGGGCAATGGCTAGCGATACCGGGCTGCGCGTACCGGCCTTCACCCTGGCCCCGGCGGTGCTGGGGCTGGCCCTGTTGATTTTGCCGCTGCTGGCCCTGATCGGCCGGGCCAGTTGGTCCACCCTGCTGGTCGATGCCACCAGTGAGCAGGCAGTATCCGCGCTGTGGCTGTCTTTGCGCACCGGAGTGGCGGCCACCGCGCTCTGCGTGCTGCTCGGGGTGCCACTAGCACTGCTGATCGCCCGCAGTAGCCCCAAGGTCGCTCAACTTTTGCGTGCGCTGATCGCCGTGCCACTGGTCTTGCCGCCAATGGTCGGCGGGGTGGCGTTGCTCTTCCTCTTTGGGCGCACCAGCCCGATCGGCCAGCTGATCGATTCGCTGTGGGGGATCACACTGCCCTTTTCCACCGCGGCCGTGGTGATCGCCCAAAGTTTTGTGGCCCTGCCTTTTCTGGTGCTCTCGGTGGAAGGCTCGCTGCGTTCGGCCGGCACCGGGTACGAGCAGGCCGCCGCGACCCTGGGCGCCGGACGCTGGATGGTCCTTTCCCGCGTCACCCTGCCGCTGGCCGCCCCTGGCCTGGTCGCCGGGGTGATCCTGTGCTTTGCACGGGCCATCGGCGAATTTGGAGCGACCGCACTGTTTGCAGGGAATGCCCCGGGGATCACCCAGACCATGCCGCTGGCGATCTACACCGCGTTTAACGGCGCGGGTACCGGGCGGGATACCGCGGTGGCACTGTCCTTGTTGTTGCTGGCCACCGCCGTGCTGGTGCTCTTGTGCGTGCGCGCTTGGCGTCCGGGGGCGATCAAATGAGGCTCCGGGCACATGTGCAGGTAACGCGCACCGGTTTTGAGGTCAACGCGGAATTTCAGGTGCGCGCCGGGTCTACCTTAGCGATCATGGGCCCCAGCGGTGCGGGTAAGTCCACCATCGTGAACGCGATTGCCGGCACTCAGAAAATTGCTGGCGGGCGGATCGAACTTGATGGACAAGTCTTGGCCGACGAACACCAACACCTGGCCCCGCACCTGCGCGGGGTGGGACTGCTGAGCCAGGAACCGCACCTGTTCCCGCATCTGGACGCGCTGAAGAACATTGCTTTTGGGGCGCACGCTTCGGGGATCGCCAAACCGGTGGCCTTGGAAACGGCCCGGGGGTGGCTGAAACGGCTGGGCCTAGAAGAGTTGACGCATCAGCGTCCTGCCGCGCTCTCTGGCGGGCAACGCCAGCGCATTGCCCTGGCGCGTGCGCTCGCCGCCCGACCCAAACTCCTCTTGATCGACGAACCCTTCGCCTCCCTGGATGTGGAGGCGGCCATGGATATGCGCCAGCTGGTGCGTGATGAGCTCACCCGCACCTCAACCAGCGCGATCCTCATTTCGCACTCTGCCGCCGACACCCAAGCGCTGGCCGACGAACTGGTGGTCCTAGACCGCGGGCAGATCGTTGACTCAGGTAGCGTGCAGGACGTTTTTGCCAACCCGGTCAACCGGTTTATGCGCGCCGTGGTTGCCACCCTTCCTGCCGCCACCCAGAAAGAGCGAGAATGAAGCACCAGCGCGATGAAGCCATCAGCGTCGACGAACACCTGGCCCGGCTGCTTGACCTCGTCCACCCGCTCACCGTGAAGACCGTGCCGATCAGCCCGGCCCTGCACGGCGCGGTGCTCGCCAGCGATGTCTACGCCGGGCACGCGATGCCGCTGTGGGATAACTCCGCGATGGATGGGTTTGCGGTGTGCAGCGCCGACACGTCTAACGCCCCGGTATCCCTGGAGGTGATCGGCGAAGTTCCTGCCGGCAGTAGCTGGGACCCGGAACTTTTAGCAGGTCAGTGCGTGAAGATCATGACCGGCGCCCCACTGCCCTCCGCCGCCGATGCGGTGGTGCGCATCGAGGACACCAGCGCCGCGAGCTCGGGCTGGGACGTGTCCACCGTGCAGGTCAATCTGCCGGTACCGGCCGGTAAGGACGTGCGTGCAGCCGGTGAAGACCGCACTGCTGGCGATCTGATCGCCCGCGCCGGCGAAGAACTCACCGCGGCCCGCCTCTCCGCGCTGGCAGCTGCCGGGGCCAGCGAACTGAGCGTACGCACCTCGCCTCGGGTCGCCGTGCTGATCACTGGCGCCGAATTGCGCTCGCCGGGTGAAGAGCTGGCCCGCGGTCAGATCCCGGAGAGCAATTCCTTCCTGATTTCCGGGCTGCTTGCCGAATCGGGCATCACCGCGGCCACGATCGTGCATTGTGTGGACGACGAACACCTAGTGCGCGCGAAGCTTGCTGAACTTGCGACCACGCACGACGCGATCCTGAGCACTGGCGGGGTGGGCCCGGGCGACTATGACGTGATGCGCCAGGTGTTGGCCGATCAGCCCGGTGTTTACGCCACGCGTGTACGTGTACGACCAGGTCAGCCCCAGTGCGCCGGCCGATTAACCGGTGGCGCGATGATTTTTGCCCTGCCCGGAAACCCGGTCAGCGCCGCGGTCAGCTTCGAACTCTTCGTCCGCCCCGCACTGCGCGCCATGCAAGGCCACGGCCAACTGCAACGCCCCCGCCTGCAAGCTGTGGCCGCCGTGGGGTGGAAGGCTGCCGGCCACCGCTTGCAGGTTTTGCCCATCGTGTTCGAGCACGGCGAAACACTGCGCTGCGCCCCCGCAGTAGCCGCCGGGAGCATCTCTCATTCGGTCGGAGGCTTCGGCGCTGCCCAGGGCTACGCGCTGATCCCCGCCGGCATCCAACAGGTCCACCCAGGTGATACCGTCGAGGTACTACGGACCGCGCCATGAACATCACCTTCGACGCCCTCATCCTCGCCGGCGGCCGCGGCACCCGGCTCGGCGGTGCGAATAAGCCTGAACTATTGCTGCACGGCCAGCGCCTCGTTGATCGGGTCATCGATGCCGCCCGTCGCGCCGGGGCGCAGCGTGTGGTCGTGATCGGCGATCCGCCCGCCGGCACCAAGGCCGACGCCCTCGTGCGCGAAGACCCGCCCTTCGCCGGTCCGCTGGCTGGCATCGCCGCCGGAATCGCGGCCGTGGATCACCCCTGGTGCCTGATTCTGGCCTGCGATCTCCAGCACCCCGACGCGGTGATCGGCACCCTCCTGAATAACCTCGACCGCCTTGCTACCGACGGATTAGTGCTGCGCGATGCCCAAGGCTACCTGCAGTGGCTGGCCGGCCTGTATCGCACGACCTCCGTCGCCGAAGCCTGCACGGAACTCGGCGATCGGCTGGTCAACGCCCCAGTGCGCGCCGCCTTAGGCACACTGGATTTGGCCGAGCTGCCGGTGGATGATGAAACCACCAACGACATCGATACTCCGCAGGCTCTAGAACGCGCCCGCAACAATGAAACCCGACCATGAAAAGGACTGACATGGCTACACATTTGCCTCCCGAAGCACTGACCGAATGGCTTGAAGCCGCCACCCAAGAACTCGGCCTGAACGCCACCGAAGTCGACATCGCGACGGTCTTGGACGTTGCCAAGCACGTGGCTCACGAGGTCGCCCGCCCTGCCGCACCATTGAGCACCTTCTTACTTGGCGTTGCTTTGGGCAGTGCAAAGGGCGATCTGTCCGCCCTCTCGAAGCAGCTGGTCTCACGCGCCCATCAATGGGCCGACGAACATCCGGACAACGAGGCTTAATACGGACTAGTTTTCGAATTTTCCACTTCCCCGACCGAAATAACTCTTGTGGAAAACTCCTGTTTTTAAAGGGGTAATCGGCGTATACTGGATATATGTTCGAAGACAATGAAGTGTTCGGTAGTGATTTCGAAGATACGATTCCCGTGGGAACTACCTTCGCTAATACTCCATGTCTTTCTGAACAGGAATTGTCATTTATCAAAGAGGTGCTCGCCTCGGATGACCCTACTCTTAGCGTTTTAGCACTTCAGAAAATTGAATCTCAGACGGCTTTTCTCGCTTCGGTTCAAGCGCGAGTAACGGCCCATCTAGACGCTACTCAGGGTGGAACTCTTAATGGGCCGGCGACAGCTAAACAGCGCGGAACGGCTCATCAAGTGGCCATGGCACGTCGTCGCTCACAGAATGCGTCCCTGGCGTATGTGCGTCGCATGCGTTTCTTGATAGCTGACCTACCATATCTATTTTCGCGGTATCAGCATGGCGACTTCAGTGAAAAATTGATCATGGCCATCTTGGCTCCGCTGGAAGATATGAGCAGAGCAGAACGCCGAGAGTTTGATAGGTTCTTCGCCAAGGCTCCAGCCATGTTTGACACTGCCTCAGTTAGTGAGGCCCGTGATCTCTCCCAAAAAGCAGTAGACAAAGTCCGCGGTGAAAATCGTGATGAAGACATTGAACGCAAGGCGAAGCACCGTGGAGTTTCCTTCTTCAAAGGAAAAGACTGCGTCAAGTTGAACGCCAGCTTGCCTATCGAAGTGGGTATTGCGGTGGAAGCATCACTTGAGCATGAAGCTCAGCAGCTGAAAAAGGCCGGCGATGAGCGCTCAATTTCTCAGCTCAAGGCAGATCTTTTGGTCTCGCGGCTCACCGGCCACCCCTCGGATAAGCCACTGCCTATAAAGCTGCACGTAAATCTTGTAATGACGGACATGGCTTTATTGATGGATGGGAACGAACCGGCCACAATCCCTGGCTACGGCACGGTGCCAGCACACTATGCCAGACGCTTGGTAGAAGCCTACGACGAGATTGATGATTGTTCCCCAATCTCAGAACTTGACCTGTTGCGTCGCAGAATCAGAGTCTTCCCAACGATACGGCGGCTCTACACCATGCCTGGTGGCCAGGATCTGGTGGCGATGGATTCTAAAGAGCGGCTCTTCAAGGGGTCATTACGCAAACTTCTGCAACTAAGAGACCCTTACTGCCGCACCCCATATTGCAATAACAAACCTCGCCACGCAGATCATGTGCATCAGCACAGCAAGGGTGGGAAAACTAGCTGCAGCAATGGGTGCATGAAATGTGAATTCTGCAATTTGGCCAAAGAAGCTCCCGGATGGACTGAAGAAGTCGTTCGGGAATACCCTCATAAGATCAAGATCCATCCGCCCGGCGAAGTCACCTATGAATCCTCGCCACCACCCATAATTGGCCTAGCGCGGATAGATAAATTGCTATCTGAACAGATCGATGGTCGGAAGAAGAATTCTCAAAACGTCCGAATCATTCGAATATTCCCCGAAGCATCCTAGATGCTGAACGGTGGATGGCGCTCAGCTGCGTCTCAACCGCTGTAAACTCGAGAACTATGGCTATCGGCGCGACTATGTACACTTTTGACGTTCAACTTGCTGACGTAGATCGCGGGGTATACGAAGATTTGTCACTGCGCGTGGCGCAACATCCGTCTGAAACAGACGCTTACATGATCACGCGAGTTCTTGCTTACTGCTTGGAGTATGAAGAAGGTATAGCTTTCTCAGCCGGTGGAGTATCAACGGGTGAAGAGCCAGCGATCCTTGTCAAAGACCTGACCGGACTTATCGCGGCGTGGATTGAAGTCGGTGCGCCGGATGCCCAACGCCTACATCTTGGAAGCAAACGCGCAGACCGCACTGCAATCTATACCCATCGTGATCCGGAGAAACTGCTTTCGGCGTGGCGCGGCAAGACTATCCACCAGGCTGAAGACATCCGTTTTAGATCTTTTGATCCCAGCTTCATCGATGGCGCCGTGCGTTGCCTAACACGCAGAAACACGATGTCCGTTTCGGTAACTGAGGGTCAGATCTATCTTGAGTTGAACGGGACAACTTTGGAGACAACGTTCAGCGAACACGTCATTGATTAGGAAAGATTAATCTTCGCTTCAACTTTGCGTGAAGTGAAGGTCATGCACGCACGAAAGCATGTTGGGTGTTCATCAACGACACCAAAGGATATCCAACATGAAACTGCGCAGTATCACCCTTGGCGTGGCAACGCTCTGCCTCGTTGCTGGAATTTCTGTCCCAACAGTCGCCGACGACAGTGAGACCTCCAAAGGCAACCCATTAGTTATTGGGCACCGCGGCGCTGCGGGCGTGGCACCAGAAAACACTTTGGAAGCAATCAAAACCGGAAGTCAATCCGGCGCCGATTTCATTGAAATCGACGTACAGCTTTCAAAAGACGGGGTGCCGTTCATTTTCCACGATGGCACACCTGCTCGCACCACCAACGTTGAAGAGATCTTTCCGGATCGTGCCAACGATCCGATTACCTCGTTCACATGGGAAGAACTGCAGCAATTGGATGCAGGCTCATATTTCTCAGACAAGTTTGTCGGAGTCAAAATCCCACGCTTTGACGATGTTCCTGGAGCTTTGACTGGCCAGACTGGCGTGTTCATTGAGATCAAAGACCCCGCAAAATCTCCAGGGGTTGAGCAGGTAGTCGCCGATGCGCTGGCCAACGAAGACCAATGGAATTCCTTGCTCCGTGCGGGAAAGATCGAAGTTTTGGGTTTTGATGCCGCCTCCAATGAGCGTTTTGCCCAGTTGGCTCCCGACGTGCCTCTGCAACAACTTACCGGAACCGTACCGTCTGCTCAGGTGCTTGAGCACTACGCCACTTACGCAGACGCTTTTGGTACCAGCTACCGCACCCTTGATGCTGCCGGAGCGAAACGCGTGAAGGATGCGGGGTTGGGCCTAGGCGTTTACACAGTTAATGCCACCGAAGTCGCAGACGAAGCATTGGCTTTAGGCGTTGAACGCATTACAGGCGACTTTCCGCAGCAAATCGACCGTCACCTCGACGGGCAAAAGGTATTCCCTGCAAATAATGGTGTAGTGATTTCGGATGCCATCAACGACGTGCCAGGCAGTGACGTAACCCCGGAAAACGGCGAACACGTTATCTTGGAGAACACCGGACATCGCACCATTGACGTCAGTGGCTACCTGATTCGTGATGCTGCTAATAATAAATTGGTGCTCGGCGACGGCTACGTCTTGAAGCCGGGTGAGAAACTACGCGTGTACCCTGGGCCAGGAACCAATAGCGATGATGCGTTCTACCTAGGCGGTGCAGCGGTGCTGAACAATGGGGGAGATTCGCTGGCGCTGTGGGATGCCAAGGGCAAGCTCGTGGACCTATTCTCCAACTAGCAGTCTGGCAAAGCAAAACCCCGTAGATTCGTTGAATCTACGGGGTTTTCTTGGCGGTGACGGTGGGATTTGAACCCACGGTACGGGGTTACCGTACACAACATTTCGAGTGTTGCACCTTCGGCCGCTCGGACACGTCACCAGACCTGATAACTCTATACCGAACTAAAGGTGATTACAAAAACGAGAGCCCGATATTCAGTGCGAAGTGGCTCGAAACACACAAATCGGCCAGTTCAGCCGCGCTTGCCTCGGAAAAACTCGCGCAGCAGGTCCGCGCATTCTCGTTCCTTGACCCTCGAATAGACTTCGACCCAATGGTTCAAGCGCGGTTCGCGCACGATGTCGAATACCGATCCGCAGGCACCGGCTTTTTCATCCCAGGCGCCGAAAACAAGCTTGGGGATCCTGGAGAGCACGATCGCCCCGGCGCACATGGCACAGGGCTCAAGGGTCACCACCAGGGTGCAATCTTCTAGGCGCCACCCGTCGCTTTCACCTCGTGCTTCCAGCGCGCGTACTGCGTTGCGAATGGCCACGACTTCCGCGTGGGCGGTGGGGTCTTTGATCGCTTCACGTTCATTGCGTCCGGTGGCGAGAACCTGACCGTCGGGGGAGAAGATCACCGCGCCGATGGGAACGTCATCGGTGACTAGAGCCGCGCGTGCTTCACTCAGCGCGAGGTCCATCCAAGCATCGTATTCGTGCACCATAGTGCTTTTACTCTACGTGCTTGGGCCTCATTCCTGTTTCTTTGGGCACATCATTATCGTTTATGAGCGGAAATTCGGGGTTTTCTATCGATTCGTGCATAGCGGTGCTGATAGATTTCTACTTATGCGCGTACAGGTAGTCGACCACCCGCTGGTGGCACACAAGGTTTCGGTTCTTCGAGATAAGAACACCCCGTCTTCGATCTTCCGTCAGCTCACTGACGAACTGGTAACCCTGCTTGCTTACGAGGCAACCCGCGAGGTGAGAACCGAACGAGTTGAGGTTCAGACCCCGGTTGCTACCACCGTTGGCACTGCTATTGCCAAGCCAACCCCATTGGTTGTTCCTATCTTGCGCGCAGGACTGGGCATGCTTGAAGGCATGACCCGTCTGGTGCCTACCGCTGAGGTCGGCTTCCTGGGTATGGCTCGCAATGAAGAAACCCTGGACATCATCACCTATGCCGACCGCGTGCCTAACGACCTGACCGGCCGCCAGGTATTCGTGCTTGACCCGATGCTGGCTACCGGTGGAACCTTGGCTGAAGCCATCAAGTTCATTTTCGATCGTGGCGCTGAGTCCGTGACGTGCATTTGCCTGATCGCCGCCCCTGAGGGCGTGGCCCGATTGGAAGAAATCCATGGGGACGACGATCGAGTACATGTTGTGCTCGCTTCGTTGGACGAGAAACTGAACGAAAAGTCGTACATCATTCCAGGTCTGGGCGATGCCGGTGACCGCCTGTACGGCGTCACCCCACCGATTGCCTAACCGCAGCACGCTTTACCCCTCAGGCCACGATCACTTGATCGTGGCCTGAGGTGTTTCTGGCTCGGGTTCCTCATCCGCCAGTGGCAGACGAACCTCGAAGACCGTGTTGCCCGGTTCGGAGCGTACCGAAATGCTACCGCCGTGAGCTTCGACGATGCTCTTGGCGATCGGTAGGCCTAGTCCGGTGGTGCCATCGGAGCCGGAACGAGCCTTATCGGCACGGGTGAAGCGTTCGAACACCTTGGGGAGGAACTCAGGCGCGATGCCTTCGCCGGTGTCGTGGACTTCAAGTACTGCTTCGTCAGTGTCATCGTCCTGGTCAATGGTCACGGTGACCGTATTGCCCGCGGAGGTGTGCTTGCGCGCGTTGGCCAGCAAATTGGTGATGACTCGGCGTAGCGCGGCTGCGTCACCAAAGACCGTTGTTTGTTCAGCGAGGCATTCGAATTTCCAATGATGGTCGCTGGCGGTGAGCTTGAAATCTTCGGTGATATCGGCGGTGAGCATGCCGAGATCCAAGCTACTGCGCTTAAACGAATTTTCTTCGTCCAAACGAGCCAACAGCAACAGATTCTCCACCAAAGTTCCCATGCGGCTACTTTGCTGCAGCACGCGGTCTACCGAGCGTTGGCCGTCGGGGGAGAAGTGCTCGGTGGCCGAAAGCAATTCGGTGTAACCGCGGATTGAGGAGAGCGGGGTGCGCAATTCGTGCGAGGCATCGGCCACAAACTGGCGCATCTGGGCCTGCGACTTTTCGCGAGCGGTCAGCGCCGTGGAAACATTGCTGATCATGGCGTTCAGCGCATTACCAACGTTGCCCACTTCGGTCCCGGGAACAGCATCAGCAGCTGGCACCCGCTGGGTCAGCGCGACCTTGCCTGAATCCAGGTCCTCTTCTGCCACAGACGCCGCCACGGAGGCCACGCGTTTCAAAGAAGCTAGGGAACGGGAAATCAACCACGAGCCAGCCAACCCGGCACCAGCGATCAAGATCAACGCGATAAATAGCGTCAACCATGCCATCCCACGCAGCGCCATATCGGTGCTGTGCAGTGGCAATCCGACGATCAGGATGCCATTGGATCCAGAATCTTTGACCGCGACCAGGTAGTAGTCGCCGACCGTCAGGTGGGCGCGTACCGGGTGGAAATTATCGCTGTCTTGATGAACGTCGCTGAGCTCAAGATCTACCATCGGGATGGCATCTTCCTGGCTGAGCTGCTGTAATTCACCGGTGCGCTCGTCAAGCACTCCGCCATTGAAGACGTACTTATCAACGAAGCGCGCGGTGAGCGTGCCCGCGGACTGCCCTGGCGCATCCAAGCGAGAGTTCACCGCTGGCGCGCCCTGTGAGTAATTCAGCGCGCGCTCGGTAGTCAACCGCAACTGGCTGTTGAGCTGATCCATCAAGGTTTGGCGCATGCCCGCGTTGTAGAGCACACCCAACAAGACGGAGACAGCGGTCAACGACGTCAGCAGGATCAACAGAAGTTTGCGCTGCAAGGAGTGGGGGGAACTGACCTTGGTACTACTAGGGGAGAAAAAACTCATGCCGCCGGCTTCAGTACGTAGCCAACGCCACGTACGGTGTGGATCATTGGCTCTGCGTCAACGTCGATCTTTTTGCGCAGGTAGGAAATGTAGAGTTCGACGATATTTGCCTGGCCATCGAAGTCGTAGTGCCAGACGTTATCAAGGATCTGGGACTTGGAAACCACGCGACGAGCGTTGCTCATCAGGTAGCTGAGCAGATCAAACTCGGTGGCGGTCAGCGAAATGTCGCGACCGGCACGGGAGACATCGTGGGAGTCCATGTTCAAGACCAAATCGCCGACGACCAGTTCGGCAGAGTCTGCTGCTGCGGCACCCGAGCGCTCCACCAACCGGTGCAGGCGGATCAACACTTCTTCGAGGCTAAATGGCTTGGCGACGTAGTCGTCGGCGCCTGCGCCCAAACCTTCGATGCGATCTTCGACCGCGTCCTTGGCGGTGAGGAACAGTACGGGAATCTCGGGGAAGTGGGTGCGGACCTTGCGTAGCACTTCTGGGCCGTCAAAGCCGGGCAACATCCAGTCCAAGACAAGAACATCTGGTGCCAGGTTGCGTGCGGTGGCGACGGCTTCTGGACCATCGTGTGCGACGGTGGCTTCCCAGCCGAGCATGCGGGTTCCCATGGAGACTAGTTCGGCCAGCGATGGTTCGTCGTCGACTACGAGGACTTTAATGGGGGTGCCATCAGGATGGGTGAGACGGGGCAATTGCGAAGGTGAAAACCGAGATTCATTCATGTTTAAAATCGTCTCCTATTGCCATGGGGTAAGAATATGTTTTTGCTGTGCGGGAGCTATGACTGTATGTCGAGTTTATGCAGGAAAATTGCTGATGGATAGTGCTTAATTTGGTCAACTTTGCCGATCGGCGAATGATTGAAGTGTGGACAGCGTGTCGCCATGAATGCTTATACATTACAATGAATGGACCGGTCGATGTGTTCTATTAGCGACTAAGGTGTTGAACATATTGCTTAGTTAAGCGCTTAGATACTCTCGATATGGCTAACGTGGCGTGCGTCACCTTTGAGCAATATTGTCTCACTATGCGGACATGGCCCTGGTTTGTTACTTGCAAGTTGACAATGTTACGAGGAAACTAGAGGTGTGAGTACGGCGCAGAACAGCAAAAAGTATCCCGGCGGACAGCCGTGGCGTACCGATGCAAGTTGCAATCGAATGCTCGGCGTCAGCGAAAGATAAATGGAATTTACGAGTAATTCGTAATCGACATCTTGTCAGTCGCTGACGGGGAACCCAACTGCTGAACGTGGACGAAGGCCGCGAACAGCGCAAGCAAAACCCGAAGCACGAGCGCCAAACCACTTGGCCTTCGCACTAAAAGAGGAAAACATCATGTCGGCTGGATCCGGATACGTCCACGTTTCAATTCGCAACGCGCAGAACCGCGCAGCTGCAGCACAGCGCCAGGCCACTGGCAACTATGCTCCAGCAGGTTATCGCCCACTGCGTGCAGTTTCTAACGTTCATGAAACTCGTGAAGCAACGCATCAGCCGACCAACGCTCCGGTACAGGCCGCCGGTCATGCCAGCGCAGACACCTCGGCGCGAGGATTTGTCCTGTATGTCGGACTAGATGAAGCTGCAGCGCAGGCGCAGGGCACCTCGCTTGGCAAGCTGGCGACCCAGGTTCGCGCATTCTTAGCGACCCTCTCGCCACAAGCACAGACCCATGCCGCGGTTGCTCTGGCACCAACCAGTGCCCAGGGTGAGCCTATCGACGTTGTGCGCCAGGCGTTGGGCGACCCAACGGTTTCGCGTCGCCCACGCACCGAAGCTCGTCCAAGCACTCCACGTCCATCGGGCGTGCTGATCGACCTGTCGCGTCGCGAAGTGTACCTGGACGGTGAAACGCTGAACCTGACCTTCAAGGAATTCGAACTGCTGAACTTCCTCGTTGAGAATGGCACCCGAACCGTGGGTCGCGAAGAACTGCTTGAAAACCTGTGGCGCAATGCCGAAGAGGTTCCCAACGAGCGCACCATCGACGTGCATATCCGTCGCCTGCGCTCCAAGCTTGGACGCTTGGCTAACACCGTGCGCACCGTGCGCGGTCAGGGTTACCGCTTCTATGAGCACCCAGAAGTTGTCGTTTGGGCAGCACCTGAATACTCGATCTAAAGTCATGTCCCAGTAGCGGCGGGCAAACCATATTCGGTTTGCCCGCCGCTACTGTCTTAAGCTGAGAACATGAATACCATGCACACGCGTAAGCTGATCTTGATGCGCCACGCTAAGTCCGATTACCCATTGGGACTGGCCGACCATGATCGCCCCCTGGCCGCTCGCGGAAACCGTGAGGCTCCCTCGGCTGGCGCGTGGCTGGTGGAGAACGATCTGATACCGGACTACATTCTGTGTTCCGATGCGTTGCGTGCACGTTCCACCTGCGCATGGGTGCTTTCGGAGTTGGGCGAAAAGGGTCCAACGCCCTACGTGGACTCCAGGATCTACGGCGCAGGGGTGTCACAGTTGTGCTCCATTATCAACGAAGTGCCCGATACCGTCAGCACTTTGCTGGTCATTGGACACCAACCCATCCTTCAAGAATTGGCATTGCGACTAGCCTCGGTTGATTCGGATGAAGAAGCGGTTTATGAGTTGGCGATGAATTATCCGACGTTGGGGACTACCGTATTGGAAACCAACTATTCGTACTCGCATCTAGATGCGCGCGATGCCCGGGTCACGCATTTCGTAGCTCCCCGGCCCGAATGAGAAAACTCTCACCGAATATTCTCTTATGCACTAGTCAAAGGGCATTATTTGGATGATCCGGGGTTATGAAAACCCTTTCATCTCTCCCACGGGAAGACACCAGCTTCAGTTCATCTTTGATTAACCATTGCTCGATTCACTGAACACTGTTGGCAGCACCGCCAACGCCGTAGTACCAATAAGGTGCCACGGTTCATATGTGAAAGAGGAATGGGACTATGGCCGTCATCGCAGAAACACTTCCAGCTCAGAGCAGCGTTGCCCGTGATGAAGTGCACCAGGTTTTGGACGCACCACGTGCCCAGAGCATACGAGCCGCCTACACCACGCGTTTTGTCGCCGCAGAAGTCCAGCGCAATCCCCCAAGACTTTCAGATCGTCTACCGGGCATCTATGGTTTTTTCAGCAGGGGATGTGGTGATCGCGAAGGTGAGCGAGCTAGGTAAGCACACCCGTTTGCAATCTCCGGTATCCCGGCGCCAATTGATGTTTGTCGGACAAGAAATCATGGTGGCCTACAGCCATCGCTATGCACCGGACCAGTTCCTGGCGCACGTGCCCAAGGATTTGGGGCCATGCCCGTTGGTGGCCTCAGGCGGCGTGGCCAGTGAAGTGATCGAACAGCATGCCTCCATCGATCAGGCCACGCAACTAGAGCCAGTGGCTTTGCTGATGCGCCATGGCCAGGTAGTGAACCTCGCAGACTTTGCACCCCTAGACATCAACAACGATTCTGCGCAGGTTCGGCAGCGGGGCTCGATTCGTCCACCGGTCATCGCAGTGTTGGGAACCTCGATGAACTCCGAAAAGTCCGCCAACCTAGGGTGCCTAGTCAATGGGCTGTTCAATGCAGGAATGAACGTTGCCGCAGGCAAGGCCACGGGAACCGGCGCCGGAAATGACCCGAACCTGTTCACCGATGCCGGGGCCTTCAGCGTCTGCGACTTCACCGATTTCGGCTTCCCGACCACCTACCGTTTGGAGTACGAGACGGTGCGCTCGCTGCTGGTGGCGATGATCCGTGAACAAAGTGCCACGGGTGCCGATGCGGTCGTCTTCGAAATCGCCGACGGACTATTCCAGGGTGAAACTTCACGCCTTCTGGCTGACCCGATATTTACCCAGCATGTGGATCGGGTGCTCTTTAGCGCGCAGGACGCGGTAGGTGCACAGGCTGGCGAGCGTATTTTGCTAGAAGTAGGTGTGGATCTCGCTGCGGTCTCAGGGGCGGTGACCGCGTCACCGTTAGCTACCCAGGAAGCTCAGGCTCAGCTGTCCACACCGGTGATCGGCACCTACGAGCTGTGCCAGCCCGAGGTGGCCACGAGTTTGCTGCCGCTGGGTCAATGATGCCCAAGCTTTTTGCCGCACAGCGAGGCAGGATGCTGGTCGGACTGTTGGGCCTAGGAGTCGGGGCGGGGTTGTTCTCCCTAGCCATTGGCTGGTTGATCGGACAGTTGGCTGGCGGTTTTAGCCTCTGGTTGGCGCTGTGGGTGCTGGTATTGGTGGCCGGATTCTTTGTGGCGAAGTTTCTGGAACGGGTCCTGGCCGAGAAACTTGGCCAGAACTATGTGGCGGAATTACGGCGCGGGCTGGTGACCCATGCGCTGCTGAGCGAACGTGGACCATCGACCGGAATCACTATCGCGCGTTCCACCAATGATCTGTCCTCGATCCGCAATTGGATCGTCTTTGGAATGGTGCCATTAATGGCGGGGCTACCGTTAGTGGTGGTCAGCGGGGTGGGGCTGTTCGCGCTGCACCCCCTGCTGGCGGCAAGTTTGGGATTGACCTTGGCGCTAGAAGCCGTGTTTTTGTTTGGGCTAGCTGGTGGAACTTTTTCCAGTGCCAAGACTCTGCGCCGGCACCGGGGTAACCTGGCTGCCCGAATTGCGGACACCGTGGCCGCGAGGACCGCGATCTCTGCCGGGATCTGCGGTGGCCAGCGCGCTGACCTTGATGGGGATCTGCGCCGGGAGCCTGGGCGAATGGGGTAAAGCGGTGGAATACCGGCAAAATTACAAGGCCGGACGCCGGATCATCGCACCTCTGCTAGCGCAGGAAGCACAATTCTCCCGAGCCGGGACACCGCCGGTTAGTACCAGGGATGCTAAGGAATTCAGGGGGCAATTTTCGGCCGTGCGAATTCAGTTTCCAGTCGATGACTTCGGCCAGTTCCCGGTACTGCGGGCTCAGCCCGGTGAACGCATACACATCGTCGGGGCAGAGCGCCAGCGCACGAGGTTATTGACCGCGATCGCTACTGGAAGTTTGGGGAACCTGGGTGCGAGCCACTACGGGGTGTGGGTCGCCGAGGGGCGCAGTGAGGATTTGCCACCGACCACTCGACGCAAGCTGATCGGTGCGGCCTTGGAAAGTATGGTCCCGGAACGTGGCACCCTTGCCCGGGCCCTGCGCTATCGTCACTCGTCGGTTTCCGTGGAAAAAGCGTTGGACTTGGCCAAGAAGTGTGGGCTGGATCTAGAAGAATTGCCGCAACGGGAAGCAACGCGGTTGCGCCGGGGCGGGGAGCGGTTGGAACCTAGCCAACAGGCGGCACTGTTGGTGGCTCGCGCCCTGTTGGGGGAGCCACCGGTGCTCGTGCTCGATCAGCTCCTGACCCGGCTGCCACAGGCCGGCTACCAGTATGTGGTGCAGCGGGTGAACACCTACCCGGGAGTGGTGATCTTTTCCGGGGCGCTGCCGGGGATCGAAGCGACTAGTGTGTGGTGCGAGGCCGGGTTGCCAGCAATCCATCAACCGTGAGCAAGATCGCGCGAACCACCTGCTCATGGGCCAGATCATCGCGCCGCGTACTGCTCATCCGCGCGGTGAACAGGGCCGCACCGAAGATCGTGCTGGCCACCGGCAGTTTTTCGGCCTCCTCGAGGTGCACCAGACGATCGAGCACTTTGATGATCAGGGCGGTGACCTGGCGGTGCAATGGGCTCTGCGCAAAGTCGCTGGACTTGTCCGATTGCAGTTGTTCCTGCATCCACAATTGGGCGAAGGACGGATAACCGGTGACAAACTCCATGGCGAACTCGATCATAGACTTCAGCGCCTGATAAGGATCGTCCTCCTTGGCCAGTTGTGTTAGCTGATGCATGAGTTTGCCCGCACCGTATTCCAGAATCTGGCTGACCAGTTCGTCCTTGGAACCGAAGTTGTAGTACACGGTCCCCTTGGACACCCCGGCAGCAGCAGCAATCTGATCGACCGAGACAGCCTCCGGGGAACGCGAACCGAGCAACTCCATCGCGGCCTCAAAGAGCCGTTCCTTGGAATCGGTGGTGCGAACTCGACGACGAGCACCGGGAAGCATCATTATTCCTTCAACTCCGGCTGCAGTGTTTTCAGGGTCCACGTCTTGCCCTTACGTACCGCAAGCATGCTCAGCAAGAGTCCGATCGCGGTGTAGATGAGCAATGAGCCTGCGACCGCGGAGAGCACATTCAATTCCGCTCCGTACACCAGGTGACGCAGTCCGACGACCACATTGCCCATCGGCAAGATCTGGTGCAGGAAGTGCAATGGCGCTGGCAGGGTCTCCCACGGGAAGGTACCGCCGGCGGTGACCAGCTGAAGCACCATCAAGACGAGCACCACAAACTTGCCGGCAGTTCCTAGCAGGGCGAAGCAGCCTTGGATGAGGGCGCTGAAGCACAGGGCGGCGAGTACCAGAAGGAACCATGCCATCCATGGGTGCGCGGTGTGCAGACCCAGTCCGAAGTGCACGACCGCGTAGAGCAAGCTGGTCTGGATCACGGCAACGGCCGCGAATGGTATCCAACCACCGAGCGAGATCTTCCAGTTGCTGCCGTTGGACAGCAGTGCGCGCTTGGTAATGGGGCGCATCACCTGGGTGAGGATCAGTACACCGATGAAGGTCGCCAGCGTCATGAAGAATGGGGCTAGACCCTCACCATAGGCTTGGGCTTCGGACTGCTTGGTGTTCTCTACCGTCACCGGGTTACCGATCACATCGGAGAGCTCTTCGCTGGTCTTCTTATCGGGGTTAGGAACCTGCTTGACCCCGTCGTCCAGACCCGTGGCCAGCTCGTTGGAGCCATCTTGGAGCTTGGTGGTACCGTCGGACAGATCGCCGACACCATCGGAAAGCTGGACCAAACCGCTGTGGAGCTGGTCGGCGCCGGTCACCAGGGAACCGGCTCCGGAATCCAGCTTCTTGGCACCCTCGGAGGCCTGGGTCGCACCGGTCAGTGCGGACTTCTGGCCTTCGGCCAACTGCTTGGCACCGTCGTGGGCGCTGTTCGCGCCGGTGGCAAGTTTCGCTGAGCCGTCAGCGGCCGAGGAAATTCCGTCAACGAGGCTTGGTACCGCAGCGTTCAGTGTCTTGGTGCCCTGGGCAAGGGTGCCCAGGCCGGTAGCGAGCTGTTCGTTACCATCGGCGACCTTGTCGGCACCATCCGAGAGTGTGTGCAGGTTATCTTGCAGTCCTGCAAGGCCGGTGTTGACCTCGTCCACCTTGTTCTTCAGGGTGTTGCTCAGCGTCGAGTTCTCCACGCTGTCGCTGACCTTGGACTTGATGGTGTCTGCCTGCTCTTGGGTCAACACTCCGTCGGCCACCAGCTTGTCCAGCTCGGCCTGCGTATCGGTCTTGACGTTCTGCAGCTGCTTGTCGGTTTCGTCCTGCAGCTCGTTGATCACCGAGATGGCGTCATCGGCGGTGTCGGAGAGCTGCTTATTTCCGTCGGCGACCTGGCGTGCGCCGGTGGCCAGCTGGTCGGCAGCGCTCTTGGCGCTTTGGGCACCGTCATTGAGCTGTTTAACCGAGCTTGGCAGGGTCTTGGTCTTGGACTTCATGGTGCTCAAACCATCGCTGAGCGTATCTGCACCGGTGGCCAGCTCGCCGGTGCCATCGGCCAGGGAATTACTGCCATCGAGCAGTTTCTTCTGACCGGTGACCAGCTGAGAAAGGCCGCTGGAAAGTTCGCTGGTTCCATCCTTGAGCTGGACAGTACCGTCGGAAAGTTCGCTGCTGCCATCAACAAGCTTGGTGGTGCCATCGGCCAGTGTCACAATGCCATCACCTAGGGTGATCGTGCCGTCGTAGAGCTGTTGCGCGCCGTCCGCGGCTTTATCCATGGAGCTGTGAATGTCCACAAAGCCGGCGATCATCGCCGACGCGGTTTCAGTGCCGACCTCTTCGGAGACCGAAGTGCGCACCGAGGTGGTCAGGGTCCGTGCGAAGTTGGAGACCATGAAGTTATTCGCGTCATTGGTCAGCAACTCAATATTGGCCTGGCTGGCATCCTTGAAGTCACCGGGGGATAGCAACGCAGCGGTGAAGTTATCAGGCAGGACGAGGGCGAAGGCGTATTTGCCGCTGGCCACCGCTTCGGCGGCTTCGTCTCTCGAATCGAGATGCGCCCAGCTGAAGGTCCCATCGTCTTCGAGGTTCTCAACGACATCGTCGGCGACACGGGTGAATTTGCCGTCCTTTTCCCCGCCGTCATCGAGATTAACGACGGCCGCGGTGACCTTGTCCAAGTTTCCCTGAGGGTCCCAGTTGGCGTAGAGGTAGAGGGCACCATAAAGCAGAGGCACACAGGTCACGGCAATAAGCGCCAGCTTTGGCAGGGTGCCACGGGTCATGCGCTTTAGCTCGGAGAGCGCAAGTTGCAAAGTGGTCATTCTTTTTCCTTCGCGTCGCTATCCTCTGCGACAGTTGGTTCTGCGTCGCTGTGTTCTGCCGGTGTGGATTCTTGCTCTGCGGACTTGGGCTCCACTGTTTCTGGAACGTCTAGATCCAGCTCATCTTGAACAGATTCTTGCGACAAAACCTCAGTTCTATCGGGTTCGTCTTGTTCTGCAGGCGCTTCAGAATTTTCTGGCTCTTCTAGTTCTTCGGGTTCTTCTGGCTCTTCAACCAGAGGTTCTTCGGAGATGAGCGCGGTGGCTTCTTCCGGTGATTCAAATTCTTCGTACTCGTTGGATCCCAGGTAAGTGATCGGTCCATCCCACTCGTAAGGGGCGTTACTGACAATGGCGACGATCGCGAATGCGCGGTTCGAGCCAGCAAATTCAAGCAGGAGATCCAGCCAGACATCATCTTGCATGTCGTGGCGATCAGGGGAATCAAGGACGATAAGTTCGATGCGGGAGTCTTCTGCGGCCAATAAAAGTTGCAGTTCCAACCGTCGGGCAGGATCTAGGGAATCTGCCCATTCTTTGGCCACATCATCGAACCCGTGCAGTGCTGTCCACTTTTTATTGCGTGGTTTTTTCCAGATCGGGCCCGGCAGAAGGGCGAGGTCTTCGGCGATGAGATCGCGGACCTTCATATGTGATTCAGGTTCGTTAACCTCTGGAGAATCCAGGAGGGCGGTGTGCTGGCGCAGGGTTTTCAGTGAGTCAGCGTGACCCCACGAGACGGTCCCCGTAGATGGTTTCATACGCCCGCTCAGGGCCAGGGCCAAGGCGGTACGTGAGATTTGCGGGTCGACCACCACAAGGTGTACCTCTCCGCGATTTACGTGAAGCGAGGTGGGAGGCACCAGTAAATCGTGGCGTCCCTTGACGGAAACTGAGTCTGCGATAAGCACAAAACAAGACTAATTGAACTGACCGGTCAGTTCAATTAGGGGAAATATTCCTTTAATCACGTCTAGACGTAAACCGCTTGATGCTCTTGGATGGTTCTTGGCTAAGCCTTATAAACGCGGGGTGGAGTTTACGAGTAGTTTACTGAACTCTGATTATCTCGAAGCCTAGTCGCCAATTGCGGTTCTGACTACCGCCCAACGATCATCAACCGAGGGAAACTATGAGCAAGAGACGAACTACCAGTATTGCGGCAGTTCTGCTGTCTGGGGCTGTTGTTGCATCCACCTTCACTGCGGCTCACGCTGAAACTGTGGAGATCACCCCCATTGAGCAGGTTCAGGGCACGGGGGACACGTCCCCACTGGTCGGGCAAAAGACCACCGTGCGTGGCGTGGTTACCGCCGCCTATGCCGAGGGTGGAATTCGCGGATTCTACCTACAAAGCGCCGGCAGTGGGGCACAGATTCCAACAGAAGGAAGCTCGGCGGTGTTCATTTACGCCCCGGACGATGTAGCTTCAGTTGAGGTCGGGGACCATCTGCAGGTTTCTGGAACGGTCAGTGAGTACTACGGGCTCACCCAGATCAAAGCCCAGAGTGTGAAGCCCCTGAGTGAGCCGGCCGAAAGCATTAAGCCATTGGCCAGCACCTTGCCTAGCGACGAAGCCGGGCGTGAGCAGATCGAATCCATGCTCATTGAACCTCAAGGTGAGTTCACTGTCTCGGATAACTATTCGCTGAACCAGTACGGTGAACTGACCCTAGCCATGGGAACAAGCTCCATCCTCCAAGGGGAAAAGCTGCTGCGTCAGCCCACCGACGTCTTTGCTCCGGGCAGTGCGCAGGCCGCTGAGCTAGAGAAAGAAAACGAACAGCGCTCGATCGTGGTGGACGATGGTGCCACCTTGAATTTCAGCACCGCCAAAAACACCACCGTTGCCCTGCCATATATTGATTCCGCCCAGCGCGTCAGTGTTGGAGCGGAAGCCACCTTCATCGGACCGATGATTCTGGACTACCGGTATGACCTGTGGCGACTGCAGCCTCAGGGGCAGGTGATCGGCTCCGATGACGCAGATATCGCCCTGCACTTTGAGCAGATCGATAATAGTGCCCCACAGGATGTCGGCGGCAATGTGTCCGTAGGTAGCTTCAATGTGCTGAACTACTTCACCACCACCGGCGATGAACTTTCCGGTTGCAGCTACTACTCGGACCGCGAAGGTAATCCAGTGACCGTCCGTCAAGGATGCGACGCTCGTGGAGCTGCCAACCAGGCCAGTTTTGAACGTCAGCAGTCCAAAATTGTTGCAGCGTTGAGCAAATTTACCGCGGATGTCGTGGTACTTGAAGAAATTGAAAACTCGGCCCGTTTTGGTCAGGATCGTGATGCTGCCCTAGCTCATCTGGTTGATCAGTTGAATTCGGCAGCCGGTTCAAAGATCTGGAAATTTGTCCCAAGCCCGGATGCTACCCCGGCTGATGAAGACGTGATCCGCACCGCAATCATCTACCGCAACAAAGCTGTGAAGCCGATCGGCGAATCGGTCATTCTCGAAGACAAGGCCTTTGATAATGCGCGCGAACCACTGGGTCAAGCCTTCCAGAAGGTCGGCGGAAATCAGAAGACTCGTTTTGTGGTCGTAGCCAATCACTTCAAGTCGAAGGGGTCAGACCCGAAGGACGGTTCGGGCAACGCTGACTCCGGCGATGGCCAGGGTGCCTGGAACGCCGATCGAGTTGATCAGGCTAAGGCGCTGGGTAGTTTTGCGGATCAGCTGAAGAAGTCACGTAACACCCAGAAGGTCTTGCTCGCTGGCGACTTCAATTCCTACGCTGCCGAAGATCCAATTCGAGTGCTCGCCGAGGCGGGCTACGTTGATCTCGGTGCCAAGGCTGACTCGCAGAGCTACGTTTATGGTGGGCTGAGCGGTTCCTTGGATCATATTCTGGCTTCCCCAGAGCTGGCTTCCAAGGTCACCGGCCAGGATATCTGGAATATCAACGCCATCGAATCCGTCGGCTATGAATACAGCCGCTACAACTACAACATCACCAACCTGTTTAGCTCGAACCAGTACCGTTCATCGGATCATGATCCGGTTCTGGTTGGATTGCAGTTGAACAAGAAGGGCTAGTTTCAGCTAGTTTTATCGGCCAGGCAACTCCCAATGGGGCAGTTGTCTGGCCGATTCTTTCGTTAAGGGTTGACAAGCAGAATCCATTGTGGAGAATTATGGAAGAAGTTTTGTGAGAGCGCTCACAAAATAGCTAAGCGGAGTTGCTGTCATTGCTATGGCAAATGGGGTTCAGAAAGAACCCTCATATTTTTGCCACATTTTGAGAGCGCTCTCAAAATATGTTGGTCTCACCTCACTCGCACAAACAAGACTTGAATGGAGTCACCGTGAACCCCTCACGAACAGCTCGGCTAGCCAAGGTTGTAGCCCTGAGCTCAAGTATTGCCCTGCTCGCAGCAGGCTGCGCATCGGGCGATAGCAAGGACGCCGCCCAGCCAGCCTCCGCGGATAATCCTGTCACCCTGACCATCACCACCTTCGGCACCCAGGGTTTGGATCCTCTGTACAAGCAGTACGAAGCCGATAACCCAGGCATCACCATTGAAGCCACCAACATCGACACCGGTGGCAACGCACTGACCGACTGGAAAACCAAACAAGCCGCGGGCGCAGGCCTGCCGGATGTTCAAGCTGTGGAAGAAGGCTGGCTCGGCCAAGTCATGACCGTTTCAGATAGCTTCACCGACCTCAACGAATACGGTGCCAAAGATATCGCCGGCGACTGGGTGGACTGGAAAGTACAGCAGGCCACCGACGCCGATGGTCGCACCATCGGCTACGGCACCGACATCGGACCCATGGGGCTGTGCTACAACAGCAAGCTCTTCAAGGCAGCCGGTCTGCCCAGCGATCGCGAACAGGTTGCCGAACTCTTCGGCGGCGCCGACTCGACCTGGGACGACTTCTTCTCCGTGGGTGAGGACTACGTGAAGAAGAGCGATAAGGCCTTCTATGACCAGTCCGGCTTCGTCTGGAACGCCATGGTCAACCAGCTTGATGAAGGCTACTACAAGGCTGATGGCTCACTGAACATTGAGGGAAACACCGCACTGCGTGAGCGGTGGGATCAACTGTCGGCTGCAGCGTCCAAGGGCCTGTCCTCGGCGCAGACCCAATGGGACTGGGGCAAGGGACAAGCATTCGTCGACGGCTCCTTCGCAGTGATGCCATGCCCGGGCTGGATGTTGGGCAACGTCAAGGGTCAGGTTGAAGGCGCCGGTGGCGACGCATCGGACGGTTGGGACTTTGCCGATGTCTTCCCTGGCGGCGCAGCCAACTGGGGCGGTGCATTCCTGACGGTGCCAAGCACTTCGAAGCATCCCGCTGAGGCGGCCAAGCTCGCGCAGTACCTGACCAACGCCACCTCGCAGGCGACTTCTTTCGAAGAAGCAGGAGCCTTCCCAAGCAACATCGAAGCACAGAAGTCCAAGGCTGTGACCGGTGAGAACGACCTGACCAAGTTCTTCAATGGTGCACCGATCGGTGAAATTCTCTCGAACCGTGCCGAGGGCGTAAAGGCACAGTACAAGGGCGCGGATGATTCGGTGATTCAGGAGCAGGTCTTCGGCCCAGCAACTATCGCCATTGATAAGGGCACTGATGGGGACACCGCGTGGAACACGGCCCTGTCAACGCTGCAGGAACTGGAAATCAAGTAATCGGATTGGCCGACACAGCGCCCTGTGGGGTCAGCATTCATCACTGGCCTGGCCCCACAGAGCGCAACTGCAGCAGAAAAGAAGACACCGATGAGCACCACGACACCCATGTCACGGCCGAAACTACGGGCCGAAAAACCCAGTACGCCCACCCCTGAAAGGCTGCAGGAAGCCAAGGCAGAACGTAAGATGCGACGCCAGCACCTGCGTGGCCGACTGGATTTTAAGTACTCCCCATACCTTTATATCTCGCCCTTTTTCATCCTCTTCGCGCTGGTTGGTCTCTTCCCACTGATCTACACCTTCGTGGTATCAATCAACGACTGGGACCTGCTAGGTGGAGCCGGTGACTGGGTGGGGCTGAAAAACTACCAGGCAGAACTAGCCTCACCGCTGTTCTGGAATTCGCTGTTCAACACGTTCAGCATCTTCCTACTCTCCGCCATTCCGCAGCTGGTGGTCGCGACCTTCATCGCAGCGATGCTTGATCAAAATATCAGGGCCAAAACTTTTTGGCGGATGAGCGTGCTGGTTCCCTACGTGGTGACGCCGGTGGCTGTCACGCTGATCTTCTCCACTGCCTTCGACGAGAAATACGGACTGATCAACAACCTGCTCGGGGCACTGAACCTGGACACCATTGCCTGGAAAACCGATGTGTTCCCCTCCCACATGGCTATTGCCACCATGGTGAACTGGCGTTGGACTGGGTACAACGCGTTGATCTTGCTGGCGGCCATGCAGGCCGTACCTCGCGAATTACACGAATCGGCGGCGATCGATGGGGCAGGAATGATTCGCCGTTTCTTCTCCATTACCCTGCCAAGTATCCGTCCCACCATGATCTTCGTGATCATCACCGCGACCATCGGTGGACTACAGATCTTTACCGAGCCCAAACTCTTTAACCCCAGTAGTTCGGTTCCGGGCGGACCTGATCGGCAGTATCAAACCACGGTGCTTTATCTGTGGGATCTGGCCTTCAACCGCGGGGACTTTGGGCGGGCTTCGGCCGTGGCCTGGATGCTGTTTTTGATCATCATCGTGATCGGCGTGATTAACTTCTTGATCTCCGGCACCATCGCCTCGTCTTCAGATAAGCGCAGGCCCCGACGGATTCCAGGACGAAAGGCCAAGCGCGTCAAAGCCCATCTTTCCGGTTCACTCAGAGAAAGTGTCAACGATGAGTAACGCTACCTTGCAATCAACTGCTAGACCCAAGTTGATGCGCCAGGTCCGAAACAAGAACTTTTCTGCTGACCGGCGTCCAGGATTTCTCACCTACGGCATTCTGCTGGCCTTCCTTATCGGAAGTACCTATCCGCTGTGGTATTCCTTTGTGATTGGTTCTTCTACTGGTGCAGTCTTTTCTTCGGCATGGCCACCGCTGCTTCCGGGCGGACAGTTCTGGACTAACGTGGCTGAGGTCTTTGACTCGGTGGAGTTCTGGGCTGCGCTGGGTAACAGCTTGATTGTTTCTTCAGTTATTACCTTCTCGGTGGTGACGTTTTCTACCCTTGCCGGTTACGCCTTCGCCAAGTTGCGCTTCCGCGGGCGTCAGGGACTGCTGGTTTTTGTCATTGCAACTCTGGCGGTGCCGACCCAGCTCGGGATCATCCCGATGTTCATGATGATGAAGGAACTGGGATGGACCGGTTCTTTGGGCGCGATCATGATCCCAACCCTGGTGACAGCTTTTGGCGTCTTTTTCATGCGCCAGTATCTGGTGGACAATATCCCCGACGAACTCATCGAGGCTGCCCGAGTGGATGGCGCCTCCATGATTGGAACCTTCTGGCACGTTGGCGTACCTGCCGCGCGCCCAGCAATGGCGATCTTGTCGCTGTTCACTTTTATGACCGCATGGACCGACTATCTTTGGCCAATGCTTGTCGCACCACAAACCCCAACACTGCAGGTGGCATTGAGCCAGTTGCAATCAGCCCGCTATGTTGATTACACCATCGTGATGACCGGCGCGCTGATGGCCACGATTCCTCTGTTGTTACTTTTCATCGTGGCCGGCAAACAACTTGTATCCGGAATTATGGCAGGAGCTGTTAAAGGTTAATGACTCATCATCTATCTCAAGAATTCGCGTGGCCCAAGCACTTCCTTTTTGGATCAGCTACCGCCGCAGCGCAAATTGAAGGTGCCGGTCACCTCTATGGCAAGGAAGACTCCATCTGGGATGCCTTCGCCCGTAAGCAAGGTGCCATTGCCGGGGGAGAGGACCTCGAAGTCGCGGTAGATCACTATCACCGCTACCGCGAAGATGTTCAGTTGATGCGAGAACTCGGACTGGATTCTTATAGATTCTCTACCAGTTGGGCACGAGTGATTCCTGGCGGACGCGAGGTAAATGCTCAGGGACTGGATTTTTATTCGCGCCTTGTTGACGAGCTGCTCGAAAATGGAATCCTTCCGTGGCTGACCCTGTACCACTGGGATTTACCGCAGGCCCTTGAGGAACAAGGCGGTTGGACCAATCGCGAGACAGCCTACAAATTTGTGGAGTATGCCGAAGTTGTTTACAACAAGCTTGGTGACCGGGTCCAGCATTGGACAACGTTTAATGAGCCACTGTGCTCGTCTCTGATTGGTTATGCTGCAGGAGAGCATGCCCCTGGACGACAAGAACCCAAGGCCGCGTTGGCTGCTGTGCATCATCAGCACCTGGCACATGGGTTGGCCGTTCAACGGTTGCGTGCACTTGGCGCTCAGGAACTGGGGATCACCCTCAACCTGACCAATGCTGTGCCTAATGATCCTAATGATCCAGTTGATCAGGAAGCTGCTCGTCGCATTGATGCGTTATGGAATCGCATGTACTTAGATCCGCTATTAAAGGGCTCCTATCCTGAAGATCTCCTCGAAGATGTCAGTGATTACGGTTTAGCCGAGCTGATTCAGCCCGGTGATCTGGAAACTATTCACCAGCCGCTGAACTTCCTGGGCGTGAACCACTATCACGATGACAACGTTTCAGGACACCCGCTGCCCCACGACCAACCGGTCGCGGTGGTTCCGACGGACTCAGCGAAGTCTTCGCCGTTTGTCGGCAGTGAATACGTCACTTTCCCTGCACGAGACTTGCCTCGGACCGCGATGGGATGGGAAGTGAATCCCCAGGGCTTGCGAGTGCTGCTTAACCGTTTGCATCGGGACTACGAGAATTTGCCGGCACTGTACATCACCGAAAATGGTGCCGCCTACAACGATGTTGTGAGCGAAGAAAGGAACATCGAGGATCATGAACGAAGCGAGTACGTCTTAGATCATCTAGACGAAGTCGCCCACGCGATTGAAGACGGCGTGGACGTGCGGGGCTATTTTGTTTGGTCCTTGCTCGATAACTTCGAATGGGCCTGGGGTTATAACAAGCGCTTCGGCATTATTTACGTTGATTATCAGACCCAAGAACGAATCATCAAGAATAGTGGCCGGGCCTACGCAAGCCTCATTGCGGCTAATCGTACAATGGCATAACAACGGAGCAAAATGATGGTTCGCAGATCCTACGGGCACTGCGAACCATCTTGCTCGCGTGGCTGATCAATAAATTCCTCGGACCTAGGCGTAGAAGAATGAGCATGGAAGAAGCGCGCAAGCCACAGGCGACGCTCGAATTGGTGGCAGAACGGGCTGGGGTATCGCGTGCCACTGTCTCTCGGGTTGTTAACGGTTCGGACCGGGTGAAGGCGGGCGCTAAAAAAGCAGTCGAGCAGGCCATTAGAGAACTGAACTACGTGCCTAACCGTGCAGCACGCTCGCTGGCACAGGGCAGAAGTAACTCCATCGCGCTTGTCGTTCCCGAGAATACTGCAAAGTTTTTCGCAGATCCCTACTTTGCCAAGGTTGTTCAAGGCGCCGCGCGGTATTTGGCGGGCACCGAATTTATGCTGACCTTGTTGCTCTCTACAGAATCTGATCCGGCAAAAACTACCCGCTATCTTCAAGGCGGAAACGTTGACGGTGCCCTCGTCCTGTCGCACCATGCGGATGATCAATCGTATGCGGATTTAGGAGCGTTGCTGCCGATGGTTTACGGCGGACGAACCATGAGCACTGATCAGAATGAAATTTACGTCGTGGATATTGACAATATTGCAGCGGCGCGTCAAGCAACTGAACTGATCATCGACCGAGGCCGGAGTAAATTAGCAATGATTGCTGGGCCACAGGATATGGGCGCCGGGCTGGACCGTTTGATCGGATTCCAGCGCGCCGTCCATGACGCTGGTTTGGAACCGGTAGCCATTGAAGCTGGCGACTTCACCCCAGCTAGCGGCCACAGGATCATGCAGCAGATGATTAAGAACAACGTAGAGTTTGATGGCTTGTTTGCTGCCAGCGCCCAGATGGGATTTGGCGCGTTACAAGCTCTGGCTGAAGCAGGAATAAGTGTACCGGAGCAGGTTTCGGTAACGACGGTGGACGATGACTCTTTTGCGCGCAGCTCAACTCCGCCTTTGACGACGATTGCACAATTCCCTGAACGTCAGGGGGAGATCATGGCCGAGTTGTTGATCAAGCGGATCCATGGAGAACAGGTTCCTGAATGGAGCATCATGGACACCAAACTTGTCTTGCGTGATTCGCACTAGAAGCTCGTCAGACACCGTGTAAACGCAAAAAATTCCCACTCATTTGAGTGGGAATTTTCAATTTGTGCGCCCAAAGGGATTCGAACCCCTGGCCTTCTGTTCCGTAGACAGACGCTCTATCCAGCTGAGCTATGGGCGCATATTTATTTGTTGTCGCCTTGACGACTTGAATAACTCTACACGAGATTGAGTCGGAGGAAAAACCGAAACTGCCAAAAGTGCGGTGATTCACAAAATATCTAATGGTAGTCGTTTTGGGTGAAGTGTGAGCACGACAATTTGGCGCATTGCGCGGGGAATGATCACTGATGCAAGATGGCTTGATAGAGATTATGGTCCTGCCAACGCCCGTTGATTTTGAGGTATTTCGGCGCCATGCCGATGTGGGTGAATCCGTTGTTCAAGAGCACTCGCGCAGACGCTTGATTATGTAGAAGGGTGCTCGCTTCAATTCTGTGTAATTTGAGAGCGCCAGTTGCTTCTTTGAGTAATTCGGCCACTGCGCGCGTAGCTATTCCCTGGCCGGTGTATTGGTGGTCTACCCAATAGCCAAGGCTTGCGCTTTGGAAAGCGCCGCGGACGACAGACGAGATGTTGAAGCGACCTATCAGGATTTCGTTGCGGAATAGACCATAAGGAAAGGCCAGGCCCTTGTGATGTGCTGCGAGGGTCTGAGAAATATTCTCGGCTTGCCAAGCTTCGGTATAAAACTCGCGATCGCGTTCTGGTTCCCATTCGCGTAGGTGCGCTTGGTTGCGTTGGTAAGCCTGGGCAATTTGAGCGGCGTCGTTAATCTTGAGTATGCGCAGGGCGGTTTGAGAATCGACGGGTATGAGTCGCACTAAATTCTCCTAGAGAAACAAAAAATCCCACTCGTAAGAGTGGGAATTTTTAATTTGTGCGCCCAAAGGGATTCGAACCCCTGACCTTCTGTTCCGTAGACAGACGCTCTATCCAGCTGAGCTATGGGCGCATATTCTATTGTTGATTCGTTCTCACGAACCTCGAATTACTATACAGGTCGTTTTGTGCATGTACAAATCGGCAGGCAAAGCTACCGCGCTCAGATGAACAAAAGGTTATATGAAGCGGGTGAAAGGGTACCGGTCTACGTGACCTTAGTCACATATTTTTACTCTTGACACTTTCGTTCTTCCCGGAATTTCGGGAATTTTCTTCTTTGCGCTTTGCTTGCTGAAGATTTCTGAGGTCTCGGTCACACATTGCCCGCCAGTCGTTCCCCATAGCCTTGATTCATTGCTAGTTGAGCCCAATGGAGGGAACACATAATGAGCACGAGCTCGGATCAGACCGTAATCGACGCAGTAGCAACTTCGCACAAGGAGTTGGCAAGCTGGGTTGAAGAAGTGGCCGCACTGACGAAGCCGGATCGTGTTTATTGGGTTGACGGATCAGCTGAAGAATCAGAGCGACTGAATGCCGAATTGGTTGAGTCCGGAACCCTGGTCGAGCTGACCGATCCAAACTTCCCTAACTCCTACGCAGGTTTTTCCGATCCTAAGGACGTTGCGCGCGTAGAAGAGCGTACCTTCATCTGCTCCAAGAAGAAGGAAGACGCCGGCTTCACCAACAACTGGGAAGACCCAGAGAAGATGAAATCCATGCTTAATGGATTGTTTGACGGCTCGATGCGCGGACGCACCATGTACGTCATTCCATTTGTCATGGGTCCGCTGGATGCAGAAACTCCTGCTTACGGCGTCGAAATCACCGACTCGGCCTACGTGGTAGCATCGATGCGCATCATGGCCAAGATCGGTACGGAAGTACTGCGCAAGATGGAAGCCGAGAACGCTTTCTTCGTTCCAGCACTGCACTCGGTAGGTGCGCCGCTGAAGCCAGGACAGAAGGACGTTGCATGGCCATGCAACGAGGACAAGTGGATCGTGCACTTCCCAGAAGAACGCTCCATCATGTCTTACGGTTCGGGCTACGGTGGCAACGCGCTGCTGGGCAAGAAGTGCTACTCGCTACGTATTGCGTCGGCTATGGCTCGTGACGAGGGATGGCTTGCAGAGCACATGCTGATTCTGAAGCTGACCAGCCCACAGAACAAGGCCTACCACATTGCTGCTGCTTTCCCATCGGCTTGTGGCAAGACCAACCTGGCTCTGCTGGATCCAACCATCGAAGGCTGGAAGGCAGAAACCCTGGGCGATGACATCAACTGGATGCGCATCGGCAAGGACGGCGAGCTGCGCGGCGTCAACCCTGAGTACGGCCTGTTCGGTGTGGCTCCAGGCACCGGCTGGTCCACCAACCCGAACGCCATGCGCGCCATTGCCAAGGGCAACAACATTTTCACCAACGTTGCGCTGACCGATGAAGGTGGCGTGTGGTGGGAAGGCATGACCGACGAAGCTCCAGCACACCTGACCGACTGGTTGGGCAATGACTGGACCCCAGAGTCCGGTCGTCCAGCGGCTCACCCTAACTCGCGCTTCTGCACGCCGATCTCCCAGGTCGACATGCTCTCCGAGGATTACTACTCGCCAAACGGCGTGAAGATCGATGCGATTCTCTTCGGTGGACGTCGCAAGACCACCATTCCTTTGGTGACCGAAGCTCGCAGCTGGACTAACGGAATCTTCATGGGCTCCACCCTGTCTTCCGAAACCACTGCAGCTGCTGCCGGCGCAACCGGCGTGATCCGCCGCGACCCAATGGCGATGCTGCCATTCATCGGCTACAACGCAGGCGACTACCTGAACCACTGGGACAAGATCTCGGACAAGCTCAACGAAGAGCAAATGCCGAAGATCTTCCTTGTCAACTGGTTCCGTCGCACCGCAGATGGTGACTTCGCATGGCCAGGCTTCGGCGACAACTCGCGTGTACTGAAGTGGGCTATCGAGCGCATCGAAGGTACCGCGGATGCCAAGGAAACCATCATTGGTAACGTCCCAACCGGCGAGTCCATCGATTTGACCGGTCTCGAAGGATTCACCCCCGCTGATGTTGAGGCTGCCGTAGCCGTCAACAAGGACGAATGGGCTACCGAAGTTGAAGGTATCGAAGAATGGTACGCAAACTTCGGCGACGCATTGCCAGCATCGTTGCGTGCTGAGCTTGATGGCTTGAAGGCACGCCTGAGCGCCTAGTCTAAACCCCGGAGTAATCCGCGATCTAAGGCTCCTTGATTCTGGAATCCCAGAGTCAGGGAGCTTTTTCGTGTCCATGGGATGCTGCTCGATACATAATAGTCACAATCCGGGCACAGTTTTCCCACGCCGAGTAAAAGTGGGTGCAAAATCAACTAACTGTGAAAAGATAACTCTATGGTTTTGGCACGTTTGATTCTTGGGCTACTGTGTTTGTCACCGATGACCGGCTATGAACTCAAAAAGCACTTTGACTCCTCTATTAACCACTTTTGGAACGCGGATAAGGCGCAAATCTATCGCACCTTGGCCCAGTTGGTTGATAAGGGATATGCCACCGTGCGCACGGTAGCGCAGAGCAACTACCCTGACCGCCAGGAGCACCACATCACCGAAGCAGGGCGCGAAGTCCTCACCGGTTGGCTCTCATCTGGTGCAGCGCAGTCCCCAGAACGAGACCCCTTCATGGGTCAGGTGTTCTTCGCAGCCGAGCTGGAACGCGAAGACATTGAGCAGCTATTGATCCAGCGCCGTGAAGCGACGCAGTTCATTCTCGACGACTATCTTTCCCAACGCGAAGGCATCGACATGCGAGCCGCAGCTGACCGCCGAAGTTTCCTCATGGCCGCCACCCTTGACCATGCCATCCGACAACAAGCCGCAGAGCTGGAATGGCTCGACGCGGTATTGGAGTACCTGCCATGACTTCCGATAAAGAATCAGGACCCAAGGCAACGCAGGATTTGGCGCGTGAGGCCACCGACTACCCTGAAGTGCACCCGGGACGAGCGCCCGAAGGCCAGCGTCAGGTACAAACTCTGGTTTTCTTGCACGGCGGGAATGTTGGCAACTGGAGCTGGGACCCGCAGGTTTTGGCCTTCGGTGATTTCAACATCTTGACCTTACACTTACCTGCCTTTGGCGCGCGTTTCGAAGAAACTTGGGACGGGCTGGAATCAGCGGCCGACGATGTTGCCGCCTTGATCGCAGATGAAGTTTCCGAAGGTGGAGTGCATCTGGTCGGTATTTCGCTCGGAGGAGTGATTGCCTTACATGTGGCGGCACGACATCCGGAACTGGTGGACTCCGTGTTGGTCACCGGCACCCCATTGACCGGGGCCAGTGCCACGGCGCGAGCTCTGAATCGAATGCAACTGAAGCTGATCGGCAGTGAGTGGTACTGGCGTTTCCAAGCTGGTGCTTATGGCATGGTCGATGATGAACGTGAGCTTTTCACCGAGCACGGGGTCAAGCTTAAGCCTGAAAATATGCGGGCCATCATGGATGATCTGGATCCTGGCGCGTTACCTAAGAACCTGGAGAACTTCCAGGGGCCAGTGCTGGCCCTAGTGGGAGCCAAAGAACCTAAACTTGTGCAAAAGTCCTTTGTGGCTCTGCGCGAGAAACTTCCACAGGCGATCACCCGTGTGGTTCCGGGCATGCACCACCAATGGAATATTGAAAACCCAATCCTCTTTAACTCGGTACTACGCAAGTGGATTTCAGACGGCGGCTTACATCAGATCCTGGTCGATCCCGAGGCAGTAAAACCGACCCGCACCCTCGAAGTTCCAGCCGGTAGGGGCAAGACAGCCGAAGGATCGGAGCAAGGGAGTACGAGTAAATTCCCTAAAAAGCTTGATCCACGAAGACTGGATCCTAAGAAGTTGGATTTCAAGAGGAAGACGACGAAGCAGAGCGAAACTGCTCAAGCTCCTGAGGAAACTGAAAAATAAAGATAAAAAGTGCTGCAGGTGAATTCCCCATAATTCAACCTGCAGCACAGCTATTCGACCTGTTGGTTAGGCAGCAAGCCATACATCTGGGCCGAAGACTTCATAGTGAATACGCTCGGCTGGAACGCCGGCTTCGAGTGCCTGGTTACGCACCGCATTCATGAACGGCAAAGGACCGCACAGGTATACCTGAGCATCCTCGGTCAGTGCCTCGGTGAGATCCATGTAACCGGCCTTGGCGTTCAGCCCCTCTGGAAGTTCGCCACGCTCGAACCAGGTGCTGATGGTAGCTTCTGGCAGTATGCTGACGGACTCAAGCATCTGTTCACGCAGTGGCCAAGCGGAGAATTCCTGATCAGCGTGCAGCACGGTGACCTTGCGGTTCGAGCCATTTGCCGCCAAAGTCTGCAGTGCAGCAGCACTCGGGGTGCAACCAATGCCCGCGGTAGCGATAACCAGTGGCGAACCATCGTTTTCTACGACCAGGTCGCCGTAAGGGTTCGAGAGCTCGACGACGTCGCCGATTTTCAGGTCGTTGTGGATGACTGGAGAGAACTCGCCATTGACATCCAACTTCACGGTGATGGTGCGGCGGCTGGCATGTTCGATGTCGTTGCTCAGGGTGTACTGACGTACCTGACGGATACCGTCTGCCATCGGCATACGAACCGAAACAAACTGGCCCGGCTTCGCCACGGTCACTGGAGTCTCATCAGCTGGCTCAAAGCTAAAGACGACAGAGTCAAGGCCGGTTTCGGTGCGCTCAACCAGCTTCCATGGAGCGTAGATTTCTGCGTTGGCCTGCTGTGCGTACAAGCCCTTCTCGATCTTGACCAACGCGTGAGCCATGAGCCAGTAGACCTCGGTCCACGCCTCGGCGATCTCTGGGGTGAGCGCGTCACCCAAGTCTTCGGCGATAGCGTCAAAGAGGTGCTTGTAAACGATGGGGTACTGTTCCTCGACGACACCGAGTGAAGTGTGTTTGTGGGCTACGCGAGCAAGCATGGTTTCCGGGGTGGTGTTGGGGTACTTCACCAAGTAGGTTGCGAAGACAGCGATGGATCCTGCCAGAGCCTGCTGCTGGGTGCCGTTCTTCTGGTTCGAGCGGGAGAAAATTCCGTCCAGTAGTTCTGGGTGGGCAGTGAACAAGCGGTTGTAGAAGTTCGGGGTAATGCTGGAGATGCGCTCAGCGATGATTGGCAATGTGGCTTCGATGACCGGGAAGGACTTGGTGGACAGCATCGGGTCTCCTTGGGAATAGAGGATTACTTGTATCTGAGATACAAGATTTATGATTCATTTCTACGCCTGGTAGAAAAGGATTGCAAGTTAAATAGTTCTCACACCCCACCTAAAGTGTGTGATGTCACTTCTAGGACTAAACGCGCCTAGGAAAATCTGCGTACGGTAGGGAAAGGGAGTGCCTTGATGGGTGATCCGGGTGCGACCGGGCAGATGTCCTCAATGGTCAGCGGATCCAGCGAAGCGTAGAACGCTTCACGGGCCTGACGGAATACTGCGCGAAGCCGGCAATTGCCCGCAAGTGGGCAGGGTGTTTGGGCATCATGCTCGGAACAGTCCACGATATCCGTGCGCTTGTCCAACTTGCGCAAGAGCCCGCCGAGGGATGCCTGCAAGGCATCGTTGCTCAAAGTCGCGCCGCCGTTGCGGCCGCGAGCAACCTGCAAAATTCCTAGGGTACGTAATTCCAGTACGGCCTTGGCAACGTGGTTGTAGGGGACTCCCACTGAATCGGAGATTTCCCGGCTAGTCAGTTGCCCGATACCTGGCGTTGCCAGAACCATGATGGTTCGCAAGCAGACGTCGGCGAAGGCACTGAGTTTCATGTTTATTACTTTACGTGGGAAAAGCATTCTGGGGTCAGCATAGTGACTATGCTGACCCCAGAATATGTGTATCTATGTTTTAGAGTGCGTTGGCCCAGATAGCTTCGGCGGACTCGGCAGCTGGCTCGTCGAAGATCCACTCTCCACCAGGCTCGGCCGGCATGGTGTATGGCTGGACGATGGCCAAGGCAGCACCGATACGGTGTTCGGCCACTACGTGGACGGCATCGCGATCGTTTTCTTGCAACAGAACGTCCGAGGCGATAGCGATGGCTTCGAAGTGGGTTCCTTGCTGGTTCAACACCTGGACCAGCTCGGCAGCCATGGCCTCGGTGTCGATGTCAGCATCTGGATCCTCGGGATCGTCCGTCGGCGGAACAGCAATGAGACGAAGCTCAGGTTCGTCCTCGCCTTCCTTAGGCTCCAGCGCGATGGCGAAGGGGAGGAATACGCCCTGCTCTTCAAGCTGTTCGCGAGCCACACCCAAGGCGGTGCCCAGAACCTTGTTCAGTGCGTCCTTGACGCCCTCATCTAATGATTCGAGATTCATGTCTTCCCTTTGTTAGTTGGTGACGTTTTCTGAACGCACGATTGCCAATACGGTATCGCGCAGGGGCTCAATGATTTCTGCAGTTCGACCTTCGCCGTTAAAGCGGAGGTACGGTTCGGTATTGGAAGGACGCAGGTTGATCCACCAGCTTCCATCAGTGGCTGAAATGGTCGTGCCATCCATCTTCATCACATCGACCGGCTGTCCGTCAAAGTGTGCCAGCACCAACTCGATGGCAGCGTCCTTGTCTCCAACCTGGGAATTGATCTCACCGGTAGCGACATAGGGCTCGTACTCGGCGCCCAGCTCGGAGAGCGGAAGTTCCTGTTCACCCAGTGCCGCCAGCACGTGCATGGCAGCGAGCATACCGGTATCAGCATTGTAGAAGTCCCGGAAGTAGTAGTGAGCGGAGTGTTCGCCACCAAAGACCGCACCCTGGGCTGCCATTTCAGCCTTGATGAAGGAGTGACCCACACGAGTCATTACCGGGGTCCCGCCGGCCTTGGTGACAAATTCGGGAACCGCTTTAGAAGTGATCAGGTTGTGGATGATCACAGGGTTTTGTTCGCCGGCGGCCTGAACGCGAGCGATTTCGCGAACAGCGACCAGGGCGGTGATGGCCGAAGGTGATAGAGGGAGGCCACGCTCGTCAATGACGAAGCAACGGTCCGCATCCCCGTCGAAAGCCAACCCCAAATCTGCTGAGTGCTCTAGCACGGCGGCCTGCAGGTCCTTGAGATTTTCTGGCTCCAGCGGGTTAGCCGGGTGATTAGGGAAGGTCCCGTCCAGCTCGAAATATAGCGGAACAATTTCCAATGGCAGGGCCGAGAGCACGGTGTCACCCAATACCGCCGGGGTGGTCATGCCGCCCATACCATTGCCTGCATCCACCACAATCTTCAGCGGGCGGATAGCGGAAAGATCAACTAATTCGCGCAGGTAGGCAGCGTAATCGGCCAGCACATCACGTTCGATGATGCTTCCCTGTGGGGCATCACCGGAGACCGGGAGGCCCTCGTTGAGGTACTGCTGCGCGAGATCACGAATGTCGAACAGGCCAGTGGCCGAGGAGATCGGGCGGGCGCCAGCCTTGGACATCTTAATGCCGTTGTACTGTGCTGGGTTGTGGCTAGCGGTGAAGACGACACCAGCTGCATCTAGCTTGCCTGAAGCAAAGTACAGCTCGTCGGTGGAAATCAGTCCGAGCATGATGACGTTAGCGCCACGGTAGGTCGCACCGCGGGCGAAAGCCTGGGCAAATTCTTCCGAGGACGGACGCATGTCCCCACCGACCAGTACGTCTTTGCCAGCTAGGGACAAGACATCAACAAAAGCTGCGCCGATCGCTTCGATTGCTTCGGCATTCAAGCTTTCGCCGACAACGCCACGAACGTCGTAGGCCTTAAAGCTCTGATTAAGATCAATTTCTTCACTCACGCCTTTCAGCCTACCGGTTTGACTGATTCAAATCATCGAGAACTGCGCGATTGTGCATGGGAAATGCCTAACACTTCCGCTAAATAGTGGTGCGGCGTGGCCGGTGGCACCCAGTTATTGCACAAATGGGGTCACGCCAGGACTAAAACAGGGGAGGAAACTGAAATACTTGAGCCATGGATGGCTCAATGCAAGTGGATCTGAAAACACTCGCCCTGCAGAAACTGCGTGCCCTGGTGCAAAACCCGCAAGCCCAGTTTCACGACGGACAATATGAGGCGATCGAGGCTTTGGTCGCCCAACGTCGTCGTGCCCTCGTCGTGCAACGTACTGGCTGGGGAAAATCTGCGGTGTACTTCATTGCTTCACTGCTCTTGCGCGAGCAAGGCTATGGGCCGACGTTGATCGTTTCGCCTCTGTTGGCCCTAATGCGTGACCAGGTGGCTGCCGCCGAGCGGGCCGGCGTGCGGGCGGCGGCCATCAATTCTGCCAATGTGCTCGAATGGCGAGAGATTCTTGAAAAACTGCAACGCAATGAACTCGACGTGTTGCTGGTGTCGCCTGAGCGATTGAACAATCCATCCTTCCGCGAGCAACAATTACCGATGCTTCTAGACCGCTTGGGGCTATTGGTGATCGATGAAGCGCACTGCATCTCGGACTGGGGCCATGATTTCCGTCCGGACTATCGGCGTATCCGCGATTTGATCGCACGCTTGCCGCAGGGTCTGCCGGTATTGGCCACCACCGCCACAGCTAATAGCCGTGTTGTTGAGGACGTGGCAGAACAATTGGCTGGTGGAAGTGAGCAAGTCTTTACCCTGCGTGGAACATTAGCTCGTGATTCCCTACGGCTTGGGGTGCTTCGTCTGCCTTCACCGCGCATGCAATTGGCCTGGCTGCTGAGCCATATCAACGACTTCAACGGCTCGGGGATTATCTATACACTGACGGTTTCGGCGGCCGAGGATATTGCCAGACTCTTGCGCGAAGCAGGACATGAAGTGGCTTCGTATACCGGGCGCACCGATCTGCAAGAGCGCGAACGTCTTGAACTGGCTCTGAAAAACAACGAAGTTAAAGCGTTGATTGCCACTAGCGCGCTGGGCATGGGCTTCGATAAGCCGGACCTCGGATTTGTCCTGCACATCGGTGCGCCGAGCTCACCGGTAGCCTACTACCAGCAGGTGGGTCGTGCTGGCCGTGGCAGTGTCAACGCAGATGTGCTGTTGCTTCCCGGCCCGGATGACTCAGAAATCTGGGAGTATTTTGCAACCAGCTCTATGCCAGATGAATTCCGCGCAACCCAGGTGCTGGACGCTTTAGCCAGTACCGATGGGGCGATGAGCGTTCCGGCGTTAGAAAGCGCAGTGAACTTGCGGCGTTCACCACTGGAACTGCTGTTGAAGGTATTGGCCGTCGACGGAGCGGTGGAGCGTGTTGCTGGTGGATGGATGCGCACCGACATGCCGTGGAACTACGACGCCGACCGCTACAAGCGCGTGGCGCAAAGCCGGATCCATGAGCAGACCCTGATGGTCAGCTACGAAAACACGCGCGGTTGCCGCATGCAATTTTTGACCGATGCTTTAGATGATCCCCGCTCGGTACCTTGCGGTCGGTGCGATAACTGCGCGGGTGTGTGGTTCGATGACCACATCCCAGAAGACTCTAAAGACAGTGCTCAGGCAGCTTTGGGCCGCGTTGGCATCCCGATCGAACCCCGCAAGCTCTACCCTTCAGGGCTGGATCGATTGGGGTACTCGCTCAAGGGGAAAATCCCGGTCGATGAGCAGCTCGCCGAAGGGCGGGCCCTGGCTAGATTGACCGACCTGGGATGGGGCAATCGACTGCGTCAGCTCTTTGCAGATCCTACTGACCATCCTATTGACCAGGCGATGCTTGATGCCTGCGTCAGAGTATTGGCCGAATGGAATTGGGAAGAGCGCCCAGTTGGAGTGGTGGCCATGCCTTCGAATAAGCGTCCGCAGCTGATTACTTCACTGGCGCAGAATTTGGCACAGGTGGGCCGTCTTCGCTATCTGGGACAACTGGAATATCGGGGAACTGGTCCGCAAAATGGCCCCGGCGGAAACTCTGCCTTCCGAGTGGCCGCGGTGGCGGACACCTTTGAACTTCCCGCCGATCTAGAGTCGTTGATTGCCAGCGCACCTGGTCCGATATTGCTGGTTGATGACCTTGCAGATTCTCGTTGGTCCTTGGCAATGGCCGGGCGTGCCCTGAGGATCGCTGGGGCGCCGGGTGTCTTGCCTTTCACTTTGGGCGTAGCAGGGTAATTGCACAGTTAAACGAAGTAGTCTGGATGTATGGAAATTATCATCTGGCTCGTCGTTGTCATCGCCGTGATTGCCCTGGGCTACTTCGGATTGCAGGCATTACGGAAGAAGAACACTGCGCAGGTTGCGCAGGCGATCTCCCGTGAAGCAGCTGAAGCTGCCAACGCGAAACTAGATGATTCCTCGCGCAATTCGGTCTATCGAAATTTGGCCAAGGGCGATGTTATGGGTGCCGTCCAGGTATATCGCGCTGCAACCGGTGACACCGTGAAAAACTGCGTCATCGCGGTGCGTAGCCTCGACAAATACCCGCAGGTGGCTCCGGCTAAGGAACTGCCCATTGATGAATCCGAAATCAAGGCTTTGAGCGACAAGTTGGAAGCTCAGGTCGAGCGCGAAGACCGTGAATCGGCCAAGGACAAGGCTCTGGAACCCCTGGACGGTTCGGCTGATGACCTCTGGGTGGTGCCAAAGGAATGGAGCGAGCAGTTTGGTTCAGAAAATGAACCGAGCGCCACCCATTTCAAAATGGCCTTTGAGCTTGACGGTGAAAACCGTGAATTTTCTAGCGAGCAGTTGCCACCGAATGAGTATGATCAGCTGTTCTCCATGTTGCGTGATTCCAACTTTGAAGAAGCAGCCAAGATTTTGCATGGATACACGGGCCTGCCGGTCGAAGACTTGGAGCGAATGATCGCCACCTCGCCAATGTCCGGCGGAGTCTCCAACGGCAATGTCGCGGATTTCCGTTTTGAAGGACAGGGTCCAGACGGTCCCGTTCATTTTGACGCAGCAGATTTGCCTGAGGCGGATCGTGAAGCGCTTTTTGAAGCCATCGCCGATACTGATCTCGATCGCATGTCAGAGATCATCGTGCGCCACACGTCATTGCCGGAAGATATTGTGCAGAACATGCTACAGACCTTCGTTAAGCGCAAGGACTAGCCCAAGCTTAGGATCCTGGATCTTTTAGTACTGATGGCGTCCCCCAAACTTCTGTTTGGGGGGACGCCATCAGTGTTATGTGGTGAAATATCCGTAAAGCACCAAGAAAATCGTGTTTCTGGATGATCTGCTCAGGTCTGCGCGATACTGATTTTTTGATGGACGGGCAGTACACCGGTGGGATTAGGTGAGCTGCGATCCTCAAGATGACAGATCTGGCATGATCTATGACCGGAGAAAAAGAAAACCCCTACCTGAGTAGGGGTTTTATGGCGGACACGGGGGGATTTGAACCCCCGGTCGAGTTTAACCCCGACCCTTCATTAGCAGTGAAGTCCATTCGGCCGCTCTGGCACGTGTCCATCCGCTGTTTCCAGCAGAAACTAGCCTACCTGAAGATAGGCGCGTGTTCCAAAACGAGTAGGCTACCGCACATGTCGCCACAGGAATTCGTAGCTGGTAGCCAGCATTTTCGCGGTTGATTCGTTATCGGTGGACCCAGCATGGCCTCCGCCCTCTGGCTCGTGATACCGCACATTTTCAATACCCAGATCCATCATCTTAGCTGCCATGATACGGGCCTGTGAGGGACCAACGCGGTCATCAGAGGTTGTGGTCCAAATCAACGAGGCCGGGTAGTCGTCAGCTGGATGTGGCTGATCGCTGAGCCGGTGTACCGGCGAGAAGGTCCGCAAGAATTTCCAGTCCTCGGGGTCCTCAGGATCCCCGTATTCGGCAATCCACGAATGTCCCGCTGCTAACTGGGTGTAGCGCTGCATATCAAGCAGCGGAACGCCGCAGGAAATGGCACCGAACAATTGAGGATATCCGGCGATCATATTACCCATGAGCAGACCACCATTGGAACGGCCGGTAGCGGCCAAATGGGCTCGTGAAGTCACACCGCGACGTACTAAGTCTTCGGCGATCGCCGCAAAGTCCTCATAGGCGCGGTGGCGGTTTTCACGCAGTGCTGCCCGGTGCCATGCCGGGCCGTATTCGCCACCACCGCGAATGTTGGTCATAACGTAAACCGCGCGCCGACCACTATCGTTGCGGCGAGATAGCCAGCCCACCCCCATCGCGGCAGCGTAACCGGGCGTCATACTGTGCTGGAAGCCGCCATATCCGTCCATGAGCACCGGATTCTGACCGTCAAGCAACATGTGCTCGTCTGCCACTTGGAAGTATGGAACCTGTGTGCCGTCCTTAGACGTCGCGAAATGTTGGGTGACTTTTAACCCTTCGGCAGAAAAACGCTCTGGTGATTTCTTTACGGCGTTCGCTCTGGAGCCGACGGATCCTCGCAACAACGTAGTCGGTGTTGTGAATCCGGTGACGGTCATCCAATAGTCATCACCCGCGGCTGTGTCCTCATCATCAACGGCACCCACCGAAATGCTCAGCATCGGATCTTCGAGCGGCATTTGTGATTCGTTGAAGTTCTCTCGCAGGTTGATGACGCGTACCTGCGCTGCCACGTGGTGCAACACAGTGAGCAGTAGATAATTTGCGGTAAAGCTCAAGGATTCCAACGCAGTACTGTCATCAGGGATGAAAAGCACCTGCTGGATAGTGCCGTCCTCAAGGAATTTTTCCAGTTCGGCAATGGCCAAGGAGCCTGCTTTGATGATCTGGCCTTGATGTTCCCAATCTGTTTGCGGGGCAAAAAGCACCCACTGGCGGTGAAGACTAACCTGAACATCGGTAGGAACGTCGATCACGCGATGTTCCTGATCGATCAGGACTCCAGTGATCGAATGATAAAAATCGATGGCATCCGTGGTGATCACGCGTTCGAAGCCCGGGGTGGAATCGAAGTAACCAAAGGCTGCCACATGCTCCTTGTTAACCTCGAACAATTTTGGAGCTTCTTCAATTTCCATACCTCGCGCAACCCGTCGCAGGGTGTTGGCGTACGTGGAACGAGTGGTGAACTGCTCGCTACTGGCTGAACCAACGAGCAATGTATCGCGGTCGATCCAGGAAGCCTGAGTCTTAGCCACCGGCAGGTCAAAGCCATTGGTGACGAAGGACTTGCTAATCAGGTCAAACTCACGGATGCGCACCTGATCGCCTCCGTCGGGGCTCAAGCGAATCAGTGCCCGTTCATACGGTTCAGAGTCCTTCGGGCGAAGAAGCGTGGACCCTGCGAAATGCCATTCCTGCCCTTCAGACGCAGCGAAGGCGTCCAGATCCAGCAAGATCTCCCATGTAGGGGAAACGGTGAGATAGGACTGCCATGTGGTGCGTCGCCACAGCCCGAGCCGGTGCTCCGAATCCCGCCAGAAGTTGTAATAGTGCTCGCCACGTTTGGTGACCATGGGAATGCGGTCTTGGGCATCGAGCACGGTCTTGATGTGTTGAACTTGCTCATGGAATGAGTCATCGTACAGTTCGCTTTCGGTCCGGGCAGTTTGCTCTCGAACCCAACTAAGGGCTGTCTCGTCCCGGGTTTCTTCTAGCCATGAATACGGATCGTTGCTCGTCGCCTTGGAAACATGCTCAGTCATGGGCATAGTCTATGCGTTGAGGCGTGTGGCCAGCGTTAAAGGTAATAACCTATAGGGGTGAGCACCGTGAACGATAATCCAATCAACGAATACAGTCTGGCCATTGTCGGGGCGGGGCCGCGTGGCACCAGCGTCGTGGAACGATTCGCAGACCTGTCGCTGAAGCTAGCGCCCAAGGGCAACAAGCTGAATATTGTGGTTTTTGATCCCCATCGTCCGGGCTCAGGACATGTTTGGAATCCTCACCAGTCAGAAAATTTCTGGATGAACACTCCAGCTTCCTTTCCCACCGTGGCGCCAGAACGTATCAGCGATGAACCGGGTCTGAGCTTTAGGCAGTTCGTTGCGTTGCGTGGGGATGGACGACAGCTTACCGACGAACATGCGAAAAGTATTGAACAGATTACTGCCGGAACGTACCCATCGCGGGCCATGTATGGCGAGTATCTAGAACATGTTTTTGATCGAAGCTGCGCGGTGCTTGAACAGCATGAATCATTTACTATCCAGCACGTTCCTGCAGAAGTACTTTCATTGCGCCCACAGGGCAACGGGTACGACTTGGAATATCGTGTAAGTACTCAAAGTTCCGAGACACAACATCTATCGGTAGATGCTGTGGTGTTGGCTCTAGGGCACCAGAGCGCTGAACTGAATCCCTGGCAGAAGCAACTGCAAGAGGCTGCCGCTAACCATGGCGCCACCTATTTGCCACCGAACATTCCAGCAGACCTAGATTTCAGCAAATTTGTTGAGGGTCAACCAGCGCTCATTCGTGGGCTAGGCCTGAACTTCTTTGACTGCATGGCTGAACTCACCATGGGTCGCGGCGGTATTTTCCGAGAAGTCAGTACTGAGCCTGGCCAGCGATTTGAGTACATAGCCTCTGGTCGGGAACCAGAGCTGATCGTTGCCTCGCGTAGAGGAACTCCTTATTGGGGTAAGCCTGTCGTCGAGCAATTCATTCCGGACGAAATTCAATTACGTTTCCTAGACGTTCAGGACTTGATTGGTCATCTGGCCGAGCTTCGTGCGACGAACTCAAACGCCACGTTGGAGTTTTCCCGGCATATTTGGCCAAAGCTTCACCGCGATGTGCTCTTTGCCTACTATCGGCAGTGTGCACGAAACAGTGGTGCACCTGAAGGGTTCTCTGTCGAGGACTTTGTCGAACAGCTAGAAGCGATCCTTGTTGCTGAACACCGTGAGGGAAGCCAAGTGTGGTTGGGGGAGTTGCGCAAATTCATCTCGCAGTTCCCAGAGATCCAGTGGCTGGATGTTCCCAAGCTTGCAAGACCATTTGAAGAGATCGGTTTCGCTTCCGACGAAGACTACCAGCAGGCAGTACAGGAGTATCTGGTCAGCAATGCCCAACACAGCTCCAAAGGACTCAACGACCCACTGTCCTGCGCAATTATGACGATGAACGCCGGTCGCATGCTGGTCAAAGAGCTGATTGTCGCTGGCGTTATTGATGAACAATCAAGAATTGAAGAGATCCAAGCGCACTTCGAACCACTGGTGGAGGGGCTTGCCTCCGGGCCACCCTTGGAACGCATTGAACAGCTATTGGCGCTATCTCGTGCAGGGGTAGTGACCTTCATCGGACCAGAACCTGAATTCTCCTTCGACGAAGTAACTGGCCAATTCACTGCCTCCTCGCCATGGGTGGATGCCGAAGTGCACACCGCGAAAACCATGTGTGAAGCCATGATGCCTAGCAACCGTGTTCTGCAGAATGACACAACACTCATCCAACAGCTGCTCAAGGACCACGTCGGACGTGCACACACCTGGCGTAACTCCGAAGGTGAAATTCTTCCAGGGTCGGGGTTCGACGTTGTGGGTGAGCCCTATCGTCTGGTCAACAGCGAGGGGCTGGCTCATCGAGGAATATTTGTGATGGGGCTACAGCTTTCATCGGCTCAATGGGGCACAGCCATTGCCGCGCAGGCAGGAGACCTGAACAACCCGGCGGCCCGCACACTCAAGGACGCTACCCACGTTGCCAACGAAGTGGCGCGTTTAGCGGGATTCCTTGTTGGTGAAGGATTGCCAACGCAGAGACTTTAAACAGTTTGGCGGGCCGATCTCATGATCAGCCCGCCAAACTCAAAACGCGGATGGTAAGGGATTTGAACCCTTGAGACGGGGTTGCCGCCTACTGGTTTTCAAGACCAGCTCCTTCGGCCGCTCGGACAACCATCCAACCCGAAAAAGTATACGGCATGAACCCCGGATGAAAGGAATCGAGCTCCATGAGTGAAGTAATGAGCGCCTATATCTATAACGCTGGCGGCGGTCCAGAAGTTATCGAACTGATCGAACGGCCAATCCCAACCGTTGGTTCAGGCGAAGTTTTGGTCAAGGTAGAAGCGTTCGGACTGAACCGTGCAGATGTGCAACAACGAAAAGGGGTGTACCCGCCCCCACCGGGTGCCAGCGACATTCCAGGATTGGAAGTAGCTGGAAGTATTGTCGCGGTCGGTGAGGACGTGACTGATTGGAGTATCGGAACCCGGGTCGCCGCCCTGTTGGCCGGCGGTGGCTACGCACAGTTTGTCAACGTGCCGGCCGAGTTGCTCTTCCGAATCCCGGATTCGCTATCGAGCGTGGAAGCTGCAGCGCTACCCGAAGTTTGTGCGACGGTGGTTTCCAATCTCTTCATTGAAGGCAATCTGAAGTTCGGCGAGACAATCCTGATTCATGGGGGAGCCGGCGGCATCGGGTCCATGGCTATTCAGCTGGCCAAGGCTGCTGGCGCACGAGTGCTTGTTACCGCATCTTCGCCCGAGAAACTCGAGTACTGTCTGAGTCTCGGAGCAGATGCGGGAATCAACTATCGAGAAGATGACTTCGAAACGCGAGTCAAAGAGCTCACTGACGGGCAGGGCGTCGACCTCATTCTGGATGTCATCGGCGCAAAATACCTAGAACGCAACATCCGGGCGCTCGCCGAGGAGGGGCGAATGGTGGTCATTGGGCTACAGGGCGGAACGAAGGCAGAACTGAACCTCGGAGTATTGCTGAGCAAGCGGGCTCGAATTATTGCCACAACCCTTAGGTCCCGTCCTTTGTCGCAGAAGTCTGAAATTGTGAAGCAGACCGTCGCACAGGTGATGCCGTTGGTCGATGCGGGAAAACTGTCCATCAACGTCTCGAAAGTCTTCGACTTCTCCCAGTTGACTAGTGCTCATGAATACTTTGATTCGGGTGAACATACGGGAAAAATTGTTATTGAGGTTTAGCCAGAATTGTTTCAGGCGCGTAAAGTGACGAAGTAGTCATAAAGACGTGATTGACCTTATAGGGGCTAGTCACGTGCATCACTCGTTACGCCCTGAGGAGGATGCTCACCTTGAGTACCCAAAATACGCTGCCACCGGCAGGCGTAGATCCCGAAGTCGCCGCGCGCGAAGAATCTCGGTGGACACCATTACGCATTGCCATCTGGATTGCCATCGCGTTAGTCGGCGGTATTGCCTGGTCCTTCCTTGCCTTTTCGCGAGGCGAAACCATCAACGCGATTTGGTTTGTCTTCGCAGCGGTAGCGACGTACCTCATCGCCTACCGTTTCTATGCGAAGTTCATTGAACGCAAGATCGTCAAGCCCGATGACTTCCGGGCAACTCCGGCTGAATCGGTCAACAATGGCCGTGACTTTGTGCCGACCGACCGTCGAGTGCTCTTCGGGCATCACTTCGCAGCTATCGCCGGCGCAGGACCATTGGTTGGTCCAATTCTGGCTGCCCAGATGGGCTACCTGCCAGGAACAATCTGGATTATCGTCGGTGTGGTCTTGGCCGGCGCTGTTCAGGACTACCTGGTGATGTTCTTCTCCATGCGACGCGGTGGGCGTTCGCTAGGCCAAATGGCTCGCGAAGAACTCGGATTGATTGGTGGCACCGCTGCCCTGATCGCCACGCTGACGATTATGATCATCATTACCGCCATTCTGGCGCTCGTTGTGGTCAATGCCTTGGGCGAATCTGCCTGGGGCGTGTACTCGGTGGGTCTGACCATTCCTATCGCCTTGTTCATGGGCATCTACCTACGCTTCATTCGTCCAGGCAAGGTTCTAGAAATCTCCATCATCGGCTTCGTCCTGCTGATGTTCGCGATCATCTCCGGCCGTTGGATTGCTGAATCGCCATGGGGCGCTGAATTCTTCCACCTAGATCGCACCACCATTGCCTGGGCCATCATCATCTACGGTGTTATCGCCGCGGTTCTACCGGTCTGGTTGTTGCTGGCACCGCGTGACTACCTGTCCACGTTCATGAAGATCGGTGTTATTGCCCTGCTGGCCGTTGCCATCATCGTTGTGCGTCCAGAAATTACCGTTCCGGCGTTCTCCGAATTTGCTGGTCGCTCCGATGGTCCGGTCGTTTCCGGGCATATCTTCCCGTTCTTGTTCGTGACGATTGCCTGTGGTGCGCTCTCTGGCTTCCACGCGTTGATCTCTTCAGGCACCACTCCGAAGCTGGTTGAAAAAGAAAAGCAGACCCGCTTCTTGGGCTACGGTGGCATGCTCATGGAATCCATGGTGGCCATCATGGCATTGGTTGCCGCGATCTCGATTGACCGTGGTGTGTACTTCGCGATGAACTCCTCGGCAGCCGCCACCGGTGGCACTGTGGAAACTGCGGTCGCTTTTGTGAACTCCTTGGGTCTTACCGGTGTGAATTTGGAACCGAACACCCTCACGGAACTGGCCACGAACGTTGGTGAAACTAGCGTGGTATCTCGTACCGGTGGTGCTCCGACCCTGGCCGTGGGCATCGCGCACATCATGCATCAGTGGTTCGGCGGGACCGCAATGATGGGCTTCTGGTACCACTTCGCCATCATGTTCGAGGCATTGTTCATTCTTACCGCAGTGGACGCTGGTACCCGTGTTGCTCGCTTCATGCTGCAGGACACCATCGGTAACTTCCTGCCAAAGTTCAAAGACACCTCATGGCGTCCCGGGGTATGGATTTGTACCCTGATTATGGTTGCAGGGTGGGGCTACATCCTCATTCTTGGCGTCACCGATCCACTGGGTGGAATCAACACCTTCTTCCCACTCTTCGGTATTGCCAACCAGCTTTTGGCGGCTATCGCCCTAGCCGTGGTGATGGCTATCATCGCTAAGCGCAACAACTTCAAGTACCTCTGGGTTGTTGCTCTGCCATTGGCCTTCACCGTGGTGGTGACCTTTGTTGCGAGCTGGCAGAAGATCTTCTCGACCGATACCAAGGTCGGTTACTTCGCTAACCACAATGCCTACAAGGATGCGTTGGCCAATGGCGAAACCTCACTCGGATCAGCTAAGACGGTTGAGGCCATGGAAGCCGTGGTTCGCAATACCGGTGTCCAGGGCTGGCTTTCGGTGCTCTTCTTGCTGTTGACCGCAGTGGTGATTGTTTCGGCAATCGTGGCGACGATCAAGGCCAAAAAGAACGGTGGCGGAAACAATACCGAAGACCCGGCAGTACCTTCCAAGATGTACGCACCGGCTGGAATCATTTCTACTCCTGCCGAAAAACAGCTGGCGAATCAGTGGAAACAGGTCCCTGCGGCTTCTCAAGTTCAGCGTGGCGGGCACTAGCCATGGCTTCACTCATGGAACGGATCAGTCAGGCCAAACGGTTCGTCGACGGGGTACTGGGCGCAGATAAGTACCAGCACTATCTGGAACACCACGCACGCAATCATCCGGAACAAGCACCGATGAATGAGCGTGAATTCTGGAAGGACTATACCGACTGGCAAGAGAAGAACCCTGAGGGGCGTTGCTGCTAGAGACGCTGCGAACCGGCCTTGGAACCTGCCCGCCTGCGGCAGGTTCCAAGGCTGGTTTCGTTTTATGTCGATGTCAGGGAAATGGTGATGCCTTCCCACCGGTAGGCTAGAACTAACGAATTTTGTACAACACCACTAAAGAAGAGTCATGGCGTTCTTTTCACGACTTCGCGCACAACGCGCAGCTACTCGCGAACTTGGCGAGGGCGTGTGGCGTCGCGCCCACGATCGCTTCGAGCGATCCTTGGATCGCGTTTTTCAAGTGGTGGAAGGCATTAGCGATGACCAGGTGTACAACCAGCTGGTGAAGGAAGCCAATGAGATGGCGGACCTGCTGCCTACCGTGCGACAACTATGCTGCACGGCTCATCAGCTCACGCCGAGTAATGATGAGCATATTCCGCAGTCCACGGCCGGCGTACACCGCAGCCTGACAAAGTCAGCCAATGATCTCGCTACTACCGCGCAGGTTATTGCGATGATGAGAATGCAGGCTGAAGCAGGGGAGAACATCGATATTGAATCGGTGCGCCATCGGGCACAACTCGTTAAAGAAGATGTTGGTCGAGCAGCCCAGTTGCTCACCGAAAATGAATAGTTGGTCTTTCCCGATCAGTTGCGTAGCAATCCTAGATATCTGAGTATTTTGTGCACTAGATTGGTTGCATGACCCAAACAATACCCAAAAGTAAGTTCCTCGACGGAAACACCATCGATCAGCTGGGCTACGGTGTCTGGCAAGTTAAAGATGACGAAGCGGAAGTAGCTGTTGGCAAGGCATTAAAGGCTGGCTACCGTCACATCGACACCGCGAAGATTTATGGCAATGAGGCTGGCGTTGGTCGCGCTGTTGCGGCCAGCGGGATTGCTCGCGAAGACCTTTTCATCACCACCAAGGTCTGGAATGCAGATCAGGGTTATTACAAGACCCTTGCAGCGGCCGATGCTTCCTTGGAACGATTGGGTCTGGAATATGTCGACCTGTACCTGATCCACTGGCTGCAGCCGAAGCGTGGCAACTACGTGGACACCTGGAAGGCGCTGATCCAGCTCCAGAAGGACGGCAAGGCCAAGTCCATTGGCGTCTGCAACTTCACCGTAGAAGCCCTCGAAGAGCTCTACACCGAGACCGGTGTGCGCCCGGTTATCAACCAGGTGGAAACCCACCCATACTTCCCCCAGGCCGAACTGCGTGCTTACGAGGCTGAGCATGGCATCCTGCATGAGTCGTGGTCACCGCTGGGCCAGGGCGGGGATCTGCTCAAGGACCCAGTACTTGCGGGCATCGCCAAGAAGCATGATGCCTCGGTAGCGCAGGTTGTCATCGCTTGGCATCTGGCTCTGGGCAATGTCGTGATTCCTAAGTCCGTGACCGATGCACGCATCGTTGAGAACTTCGAATCGTTGAACGTGAGCCTAGACGCTGAAGACATCGAAGCGATCGCCACCTTGGACCGTGGAGCAGAAGGACGCATCGCGGCTGACCCAGCCACCGCCGACTTCGAGTAAGACAGAGCATCAGCCCACGGCCCCTCGGATTCTTGGTGAATTTGAGGGGCCGTTGTGTACCTCGTAACCCAAAATGCCAGAGGAGAAGTCGCCATGCATAAGCTCGTCGTGCTTTACCCAGAACCTATTGATCGTGATGCTTTCATCGAGTACTACGAGAAGACCCACTTGCCGCTTGCTGCCCAACTTCCGGGGCTTCGTTCGTGGCGCTACTCAACGGATATTTCCCCGGACACGCAAGGTAACCCGGCGAAGTACTTCGCGATTTTTGAGGCCGAGTTCAGTGATGTTGAAGCGTTTCGTGTTGCCATGGGCTCACCCGAGGGTCAAGCTGTTGCCGGCGATGTTCCTAACTACGCGACCGGGGGAGCGATAACGCTCGACTATGAAATTACCGGTGGCAATTAGACCGCGGGGATGCGAAAACCCCCGGAATCGCGATCGCTGTAAGTTCCAGCAGAATATGCATAAATCGGTGCACAAAACTGTGTGCTCGAAGTCTTCGGGACCGCTGGTAGCAACGAAGCATTCTGGGACTTCTCTCAGGTTGTGTCCCGTGGTCCTGCCCTTGCTTTATTCTCAGTGATTAACGTTGGAAAGTTTCGAATCAGGGAGCAAAGAAAGACTCCAAAAAAAGAGTCCGCACCCCCTTTTGGCACTTAACCCGAAATTTGAGCGTATCTGCAGGCGCTTCTTTCTCGAAGGCAACCCGGATCCGTGTCGTGACTAAAGTTGCGGCCGCCATTTCCTCAAGAACACTCCGTGGCTTACTTGAATTGCGCGGGGCCTCAGACCGTTCAATTTCTTTTTGCCGCGTGGTTTCGTAGCGTGTCAACGGGTGACTACATGCGAGTTTATTGACTTGAGGATCATGATCCTCTTCCAACCTCTGAAGCGCTCCCCGTCTGATGCTGCGGTGGTGAAGATGCTCTGGTTGGCGGTATGCAATATTGAGGACAAACAGGCCCGCGAGCGCTTCAAAGATACGCAGAAGAAGGGTTGCACCCCGTGCCCTGGTGCGGATTAGCACATGGTCGAGGGGGCCGGGACGAACAGTTGGAAGCAGGGAGTGCAACAGCTGGCGATGGCTTACTCGGAGCGTATTGAACCGTATTTTAGGAAATTGCTACGAAGCGCAGGATAACAAATGTGACTAGGGCTTATATAAGCAAGCTGACAAGCTCCGAAGGGCCTTTTTTGTTACCGATGGTCGACAAAAATCTTGCGCACTAAAACGGAAAAAACTACTACAACTGCTATGGCGACAAGCGAAACTACTGATCCTTGCACAAGTAGATTAAAACTTTCCAAGGCTCCCGCGGATTCGACAATTAGGACTAACACGGCAATAAATGCGCATGCATAACTAGCTTTGAGAGCCGATGAACCATCGCGTAGACCACTTATGAAAACACCCCAAAATATCGAAGCTATTGGCACGATGGCAATTAGCGAAATAGAAGCGCTAAAAATGTAATAACCGGCGATGATAGCAAGTGGCCCCGTCAGTGCGCACCAAAGCGCGTGCTGCTTGGTTAATATCGCGGGTTCACTATTTTCAACGTTCTTCGAAAGTGAAAAAATCTTGACAAACATCCAAGCGACGCAGATGCCAAGAAGCCCGAGCCCTAGCGCGCCCCCAAGTCGCCGTCGTGCTCATAGATGCAGCTATTCCGAAGGCAGCCAAAAATAGTGGCATCGATGGCAAAGCTACTACATCCGTGCGTCGTAGGTTTTTGAACATGCTGTCAACCTAACCCTAAGGGTAATTGATTGTTTAGGTGCAAAGGCGTCGCGGTTTCAAAAGTGCGAGTTAAACGAGAGTGGCGCTTTTTTGACCCATTATTTGGGCTCTACCAGACAGTGCCGCAACTAGATTTAGGCAACAAAAACCCCGGAAGCACGTGTTTAACACGGTTCCGGGGTTTTTCTTCAGCCGAGCCCCCTGCCGGATTTGAACCGGCGACCTGCTCTTTACGAGGGAGCTGCTCTACCCCTGAGCTAAGGAGGCCTGTACCTGTAAACAGGCACCACGTCACTTTATCCGAGGAATTGTCTGAACGTCAAAACGAGCAAGACATGAATGCCCCAGTTAGCACTGAGTATCCGGCTCCGGCGCCTTCCCATCAATTAAGTAGCCATCAACAGCCTCGGTAATGCAGTCATTAGAGCGACCGTACGCGGTGTGGCCATGCCCCTGATAGGTCAGTAACGTGGCGTTATCCAACTGTTCTGCCAGCGACTGCGACCACTGGTAGGGAGTGGCAGGATCCGAGGTGGTACCAACCACCAAGATTTCGTTCGAGCCCTTAGCGGTTAACGCACCGGCCTTACCAGTGGACTGGTGGTCCCACACGTCGCAGGCAATCTCACCGTAGGCAAGATACTTGCCCAAAGTGGGCGCCACACGCATTAATTCGATGGCTTCCTTATTCATCGTCTCAGCGTCAGCATTCATTGGCCGATCCAAACAGTTGATCGCAGTAAACGCATCGCTGGAGTTGGAGTCATAGGTTCCATCACTCTGTCGATCCGCGGCAAGGTCAGCAAAACCGAGAATGGTATCGACATTGCGATCATTTACCGCAGAAGCCATGGCCTGCGTCAGATATGGCCAATTGGAATTGTCGTACAACGGCAAGATGAAGCCGTTAACAAAATCGATGATGGGTACGGTACGACCGTCGCTGGAAACCATTGGTTCGTTCTCGACTTGAGCAAAGAACTGCTGCAACTGCACCTTAGCGGATTCGACCGTGCCACTGAACGGGCAACCGTCGGATTCAAGGCACTGGCCAAGCCAAGCTTCAATCTCTTGCTCGAAACCAACAGCCTGCGCTTTGGTTAGGTCCGAGGCCTGGCTCTTTGGATCCATGGCGCCGTCGAGGACAAAACGTTCAACTTTTTGTGGGAACAAATCAGCGTAGGTAGCGCCGAGGAACGTGCCATAGGAGAATCCAAGGTAGTCCAATTGCTTATCTCCGAGCACTGCACGGATGACATCCATGTCCTTGGCAGCAGACACCGTATCAACGTGACCTAAAAGGTCCCCGGTATTTCTTGCGCAGTCCTCGGCGTAGTCTTCAGTTTCCTCGATGATTTGATCTTGGTCTTCAGGCAGCCAAGCCCGCAGGTTTTCCTGGCGACCCTCATCGGTTTCAGCGTCACTCTGACAAGTGACAGGGGTACTTTCCCCGACGCCACGTGGGTCAAAACCGATGATGTTATACGCCTTCTGGAGATCAGAGCTGAACATGGTTTGCACCGAGGACTCGACCATATCCAAGCCCGAACCTCCGGGCCCGCCCGGGTTAACAAGGAGGTTTCGGCTGGCACCCTCAGCGACTCGTCGATTCAGAGCCAGATCGATACTGTCACCACTCGGCTTGGCATAATCCAAGGGCACTTTGATGGTGGCGCATTCAAGGACGTCGCCGCACTTTTCCCAATTAACTTGCTGGGAGTAATAGTTCTCCAGCCCTTGGGGTGCATCGGTATTGCCGGCATTCTGGGTTGCGGAGCTACCCTCTACCTCGGGGAGCGATGAGCTTGCCGAACAACTAGTTAGCCCAGCAAGGGCAAGTAGGGTCCCCGCTGCAAGCAAACGCAGTTTGGATGAGCGTACAGGCACGTTGAGTGTCTCCTTGCGTGGGTTATCGACGACCGGGGTTCGGTAAGAGTCGTGTCATGAGGGCTTCCAAAGCCATGAGCTGATTGACGTTGGCCGCCAAGCGGCTCCGCGTCTGATTAATGGCATCTAATTGAGCCAGCGATTTTTCTTTGCTCTGATTCTGCGAGTAGGTTTCCAGCTTGTCCCGCAGGTGTTCATTGATCAGTTCAATGCCTGTTCCTAGCTGAAGGCTCAAGACATCGCGGAAAAATGTGGTCAAGTCGGTCAGCGTCCGATCTAACGCATCAAAACTGGCGCGCCGGGCGAAGCGTTTCGCATCTTCTTCCAGCGCTTTAAACTGGCTTCGCAAACCTGGGGGAATGGTTTCTTCAGCTCCCAAACCATTGGCGTGACGGAGCTGTTCGGTCTTCTTCTGCAAATCGGTGCCGGTGATGTTCTCGGCGCGCTCTGTGGCCAGTTTCGATATTTCTGCAGCAGCGGCCATTGCCTGAGGCAAAGTAGTGGTGCGCAGTGGCAGGGTGACAACTTTTTCGCGCTGGATGCGAGCCTGTTTATCGCGAGCCAGCAGGCGAGCCACACCAATATGAGACTGGGAAACGCGGGCGGCAAAGAGCGCCTGCTGCGGATCTAGCCCATCACGGCGGACCAACAGGTCAGCCACGTCTGCGGTTGAAGGAACCGACAGGTTCACAGCACGGCAACGCGAACGGATGGTCACCAGAACGTCGGCCGGAGACGGGGCACACAGGATCCAGATCATTCGTGCAGGTGGTTCTTCGATGGCCTTGAGCAGCACGTTGGTGCTGCGTTCAGACATGCGGTCCGCGTCTTCAATAATGATGATTCGCCAACGTCCGGTGCTGGCGCTTTCTTGAGCGCGGGTAATCAGGTGCCGGACATCAGCAATCTGGTATTCAAACTTGTCGGTGGAGATGAAGGAAACATCGGGGTGGGAGGAGGCGAGGACCAATTTGCAGTTCTCGCATTGACCGCACCCGGCCGGAGTTTGAGTGCACTGCAGAGCCGCGGCAAAGGCGCGGGCAGCGGTAGTGCGCCCCGACCCGGGTGGGCCAGTGACCAACCATGCATGGGTGGGATTTCCACGGTCAACTTCGGCGCACAACGTATCGATCACGCGTTGTTGTCCCGCCAGATCCGCAAAGACCGGGCGACTCATAGTCTGCCAGCTAGGTGTTCGGTGATGGACTGGTGCAGTTCTTCAACACTGGAATTCGCGTCCAGTACGAGATAACGTTCTGGCTCGCGCGCGGCCAACTCCAAAAAAGCCTGACGGATGCGTTCATGGAAATCGTCGGGCTCGGCTTCTAGCCGGTCAGCTGCTTCCACGCCACCACCGGCAGCGATCCGTCGAGCCCGACCGTCGGCAGCCGAAATATCTAAAATGATGGTCAGATCTGGCTTCAAGCCATTGGTGGCAAAATCGTTGATACTAGCCACGGCGTCAAAGCCGAGGGCACGGCCCATGCCTTGGTAGGCCAGTGAAGAGTCTACAAAGCGGTCACAGATGACATGGGCGCCGCGAGCCAGCGCCGGGGTAATGACCTGTTGGACGTGCGCTGCCCGCGCTGCAGAGTAGATGAGCGCTTCGGTGCGTGAGTCGATTTCACCGTGACCGTGTTCAAGCACTAACGAACGTAGTGCTTCACTAATTTGGGTTCCTCCAGGTTCACGGGTGGTGATGACTTCGGACCCCTGGCTTTGTAACCACAGTTGGGCCAGGGCGACCTGCGTGGATTTACCTGCGCCGTCGCCGCCTTCAAAGACTATGAACAAGCCAGGGGCCGGCGCGCTCGATTCATTATTCACCCCTCTAGCCTATCCAAGTAGCCACCGAAAAATTTGCGCAACCCTGATACTCGGGATAACTAATCGCCAAGTTGTGGCAGATCCCTCCGGTGAAATGTAGTGAAATCCATCCGTGGCTTCGTGGGGGCTGCGCGTAAAGTTTTTTTCATGAACTCCAGCAGTATGCCCTCAGCTTCACGCACGGCGTGGGATCCGAAGACTCTCATCGTTGCCGGCGGCCGCCCGGCCCATGACACCGATGCGCCGGTGAACTATCCGGTGACTTTCACCTCGACTTATCACTCTCAGGGGCAGGCTACCGAGGGCGAACGTGTTTATGCGCGTTTCTCCAACCCGACCTGGGACCCATTCGAAGAGGTTTTGGGGCAGTTGGAAGTTGCTGCTGTACCTGCATTGGTGTTCTCCTCGGGCATGGCGGCCATCGCGGCGGCCCTGAACTTGGTTCCGGCCGGGGGAGTGCTGGTCATGCCTAAGCATTCTTATAACGGGTCATTAGCACTGAGTTCGGAATTGCAGGCTGCCGGACGGTTGAATATCCGCCCGGTAGATATCGCAGACACCGATGAAGTAATTGCTGCTTTGCAGGGCGCAGACGTGCTGTGGGTAGAGTCGCCGACCAACCCCATGCTGGAGGTCGCAGACTTACCGGTACTCCTGGAAGAAGCCAAGAACCGCGGTGTGCTGAGCATCGTGGATAACACCTTCGCCACCCCCTTGCTACAACGCCCGCTGACTCTGGGAGCGGACTTGGTCGTGCACTCGGTGACCAAATACCTCTCCGGGCATTCTGACGTCATCATGGGCGCCCTCGTCACCAGCGATGAATCACTGCGCCAAAAACTGCATGGTTACCGGACCTTGCACGGAGCGATTTCATCTCCGATGGATACCTTCTTGGCTTTGCGTGGGGTACGCACCATGGCGGTGCGCATCGAACGTTCGCAGAAGAATTCTCAAGTGCTCGCCGAGCGTTTGGCGGCGCATCCCAAGGTGCAGGCTGTGCGCTATCCGGGACTAGAGCAAGACCCGGGACATGAGCGGGCAACCCAACTGATGGATGGTTATGGTTCGGTGATCGCGTTCCAAGCCGGAAAGGATGCTGGGCAGGCAGATCAGCTTGTTGCGGCCTTTGAACTCATTACTGGTGCGACATCACTCGGTGGTGTGGAGACCTTGGCCGAACGCCGAGCACGCCATGCCTCGGAGCCAGAAACAGTGCCAGAAAACTTGATTCGCTTGTCTGTGGGTATTGAAGAGGTTGAAGATCTATGGTGCGATCTGCAGCAAGCGCTCGATCAGCTTTAGCGCGTGGCAGTGCCCTAAACCCGAAGGGTGATAGGTAGAGTAAAGATATGTCCATGATGTATGTTGCACACCTGATCGAGTACTACTTGATGCTGGCTCTGAGCGTGATCATTCTGGTGCTCGCTGTCTGGGCACTTGTTGACTGCCTGCGCCACGGTGCACAGCGCTTCGCGCAAGAAGGAAAACGGACCAAAGGCTTCTGGACTGGCCTGACAGCTGCCAGTGCCGTGGTGTCATTGCTGGGCATCCTCACCGGTGGCGGGATTGGTTTCCTGCAACTCATTGGCGCCTGCATCGCCTGTGTCTACCTGGCAGATGTCAAGCCAGCAGTCAGTGGACAAGGCGGCGGCTGGTACAACTACTAGCCCACGTCGAACCACCATGAATTTTTCGAGAACCCATACCGTGCGTTGCATGCAAGGTGCGGGTCTTCTCAATTAATGAACACTCCTTAACTTTGGCGCTACTGCGTCAGAGCATTCGATAGGATGGATCGTATGAGTCACACTTTGATCTTGCTTCGCCACGGGCAGAGCGAATGGAATGAAAAGAACCTCTTCACCGGTTGGTACGACGTATCGCTGACCGAGCAGGGACGTGCCGAAGCATCACGCGGTGGACAGCTGCTGGTGGAAGCCGGTTATAAGCCAGAGGTACTGCATACCTCGTTGCTGACCCGCGCGATTGTCACCGCTAACCTGGCGCTGGAAGCAGCCGGACGTTCGTGGATCCCAGTGAACCGCGACTGGCGTTTGAACGAGCGCCACTACGGCGCGCTGCAGGGCAAGGATAAGGCGCAGACCTTGGCCGAGTTCGGTGAAGAGCAGTTCATGGAATGGCGTCGCAGCTACGACACCCCACCACCAGCTTTGGATGACTCTTCGGAATTCAGCCAGATCAATGACGAGCGCTACGCAGCGTTGGGCGATTCCGCACCACGCACCGAGTGCCTCAAGGATGTTCTCGAGCGCATGCTTCCTTACTGGGAGAACAACATCAAGGCAGATCTGTCCGCCGGCAAGACCGTGATGGTTACCGCACACGGAAACTCGCTGCGCGCACTGGTCAAGCACCTGGATGGGATCAGCGATGAGGACATTGCTGGTTTGAACATCCCAACCGGCATTCCACTGGTGTATGAGTTGGACGAGAACTTCCAGCCAATTACCAAGGGTGGAACCTACCTTGACCCAGCAGCAGCGGCCGACGCAATTAAGGCTGTTGCGAACCAGGGACGCAAGTAAGACCCACTTTTCGGCGGCACCGGAACCCCAAGTTCTTAGCTTGGAAATTCTGGTGCCGCCGTTACGTCTTTAACCTAGAAAATAGGGTGGGCGTATGGCTGTGAGCGAAACAACTGCGCACGATTGTATTTTTAGCATTAGTATGCTGTAATCTCCTATTTCGAATAGGCTCAATGGCTCACGTTAGGAATGCAATTCGTGGCAACTGATTACGATGAAGTCCGCCCAGACGTTGCTGAGGCACGTAAGGCTTCTCTGGATGCGGTCAAGTCCGCAAACGCACCGGACGCCAAGTCCGTCGTGCGCGAGCTCGACGAAGCCGATCACACCGATGGTATGGATCTGCCAGGCGCAGATTTGTCCAACGAGGAACTGACGGTTACCGTCATTCCACAGAAAGACGACGAGTTCATCTGTGGCTCGTGCTTCTTGATTCGCCACCGCTCACAGCTGGTTCGCGAAGAAGGCAATGTAGGTTTCTGCGTAGAGTGCGAAGGCTAATTCCAGCTTTACGCTGGCGCCATTAGCGCGCCGAAAACATCGAGGGCAACCCACCAACTGGTGAGTTGCCCTTCGCCTTTAAAGCACGAGATTATGTGCGGCGTTTATGCACGATATAAATGCTCAACAAAAAAGTAGTGCCTACTTCCGGAAAGTTCCGAGAGCAGGCACTACACCATCATTTCAGCGTAAATCTCTGACGCTTAGACGTCGGCTGGATCCCATTCGCCGGTCACTAGGTAGGTCACCTTGCGGGCTACCGACACACCATGGTCGCCGAAGCGCTCCAGGTAGCGGCTGGTCAACGAAACGTCCACGGTCGTCGGTGCCGATTCGTTCCAGCCGGCCTCAGCGATCTGAGCGAACACGCTGGAGTGCAAACGATCAACCTCGTGGTTCAGCTCAATAATCTGGGTAGCAATCTTCAGATCGCGGGTATCGAGCAGGGTAGCAACTGCCTGAGCGATCTGGATATCGAGCTTCGCCATGTCAGCAAAGGTCTGCGCGATCGCTTCTGGAATGGCTGGCTGCGGGAAACGCAGGCGGGCTAGCTGTGCCAAGTGGCGTGCCAGGTCGCCCATGCGCTCCAGGGAAGCACTCATACGTAGCGAGCCAACGATCATACGCAGGTCGCTGGCTACCGGGCCCTGAAGGGCGAGGGTATCAATAGCTCGTTCATCTAGCTGGTTCTGCAGGAAATCAATTTTCGCGTCCGCGGCGATGACTTCCTGAGCCAAGTCAACATCGGCATTTGCCAATGAATCCCAGGCGCGATCCATAGCGGTCGCGACCTGGTTGGCCATTTCAATAAGTTCTTCGCCAATTTGTTGTAGATCTGCCTGAAAAACCTTACGCATAGCAGTTCCTTTCGAGTGTCGGTTCCCATGCCAGCTGGCTTCTCTGCCATAACGCAGTAAAGCACCCCGAACAGTTTTATGGCATGGTGGAGGGTCTTCCCCCAGCCTGTCAGTGGGTGATTAACGAATATGCCACGAAATGTGAACGTTTGGTGAACAGCGCGCCGATTTGGCCATATTCGCGTCATTTAGGAACGAGGGTACCCATCGGGGAAGCTAGGCTAAAAGGGTGAACGATGTGATCTCGACTCTGATAGCCGGTCTCCTCGGTCTGGCCCTGGGCATCGTTGGCGTGATCGCTTTTAGGATTTCCCAACGCCGGACCGCCCGACTGCCGCAGGTAGACGAGCCCCTGCTCCCCGAAGGTGCAGCGGCCGTTTTGTCCGTTATTGGACGCGCCTTCGTGATCCTCGACGACGTTGACGGTGTCGTGCGCGCCAACCCAGCCTCGTATGCCTACGGGCTGGTACGTGGCCACACGCTGGTACACAGCGAATTGCTGGCTCTGGTGCGCCAGGTCCGAGCAGACGGCGTGATCGCTGAAAGCCAATACGAACTGCAACGTTCAACGCTGGGGGCGGGTCAGCTCATTGTGCATGTACGCGTGGCTCCCTTGGGCGATGAGTACATTCTATTGCTCGCCGATGACCGCACCGAGATCACGCGTACCGAAGCCATGCGAAATGACTTCGTGGCGAACGTTTCACACGAGCTGAAAACGCCGGTCGGCGCCATTTCCCTGCTGGCTGAGGCAATTACCGAGGCCGCCGACGATCCGACCGCCGTGCGCCGCTTTTCCACCCGCATGGACAAGGAATCGCGACGGTTGGCCGCGCTGGTCCAGGACATCATTGAGCTCTCCCGACTGCAGGCCAGTGACGCCATTGTGCAGGGCCGGGAAGTGAATATCGACAGCGTGGTGGCCGAAGCCGTGGATCGTAGCCATTTGCTCGCCGAAGAAAAGGGCATCCAGATTACCGTCGGTGGTCATCTAGAAGAGCCGATCCTCGGCGACCCGGATCTGTTGATGACCGCAGTACGCAACCTGATCGATAATGCGATCCGCTACTCACCGGAAAATACCAAGGTGGGTGTGGGCGTGCGTCAGCGTGATGGTTACGCGCAGATTTCGGTCACAGATCAGGGCCCCGGGATTTCTCCAGAGGAGCAAGAGCGCGTGTTCGAACGTTTCTACCGAGTAGATTCGGCACGTTCACGACAAACCGGTGGCACCGGCCTGGGGCTGAGCATCGTAAAACACGTGCTGGCCAATCACGGTGGCGAAGTATCCCTGTGGTCCCAACCCGGCCAGGGCTCTACTTTTACCCTTAGACTTCCCCTAGCGGACGAAGAACGGGCCGGCACTGACGGTGCCCCCGACGAGATGATGAAGGAACGAGCGGTCGAGGCGAGAACCTCGGATCGCGAAGGAGGACGACGATGACCCGCATTTTGATCGTAGAGGACGAGGAATCGCTCTCTGACCCGCTGTCTTTCCTGCTGGAACGCGAAGGGTTCGAAGTTCGGATCGCCGAAGACGGACTGGTTGCAGTCACCGAGTTCGAACGCCACGGCGCCGATCTGGTGCTCCTGGACCTGATGCTGCCAGGCCAGCCAGGTACCGAGGTCATTCGTCAGATCCGTCTGAACAGCCAGGTTCCGGTGATCATGCTCACCGCTAAGGATTCCGAAATTGACAAGGTAGTTGGCCTGGAACTCGGAGCCGATGACTACGTCACCAAACCATACTCTTCACGCGAATTGCTGGCCCGTATTCGGGCTGTTTTGCGTCGTCAGGGTGAGGGCGAAGAACTCATCAGCAACGTGGTCACCGCCGGCCCGGTACGCATGGACGTCGAACGCCACATGGTTTCGGTCGATAACACCGAAGTGTCTATGCCGCTGAAGGAATTCGAACTACTTGAGATGCTGTTGCGTAACGCCGGCCGCGTGCTGACCCGTGGCCAGCTCATTGACCGCGTGTGGGGAAGCGATTACGTGGGGGACACCAAGACCCTGGACGTACACGTGAAGCGCCTACGCTCCAAAATTGAACCTGATCCTGCTTCGCCAGAGCACCTGGTGACGGTGCGAGGACTGGGCTACAAGTTCGTCGTCTAGACGACGCGGGCTTAAACGCTAGGGAGCCGGGCTGCGAATTATTTGATTCGCAGCCCGGCTCCCTAGCTTTTAGTGCTTAGTGGCCCGAGGTCGAGTGAGTCTCGGTGGCCTTCAGGTGCTCGGTGACCGATTCATCGGATCCGCCTGGAACGAAGTCGCGGTATTCAGCAAGGGTGCCGTCGACTACCGGAACGCTGAAGTCCACGGTTTCGCCGGCGACGGTGAAGCTGGTTTCTGCGTGCTTGCCAGCCATGATGTGCAGGTTGGAGATGATCTTCTCGTTGGCATCATCTTCCAGCTTGACGCTCTGCTCAGCAGGAACGGAGATGGAGACCGGCGTGGTGCTTGCTGCTTCAACGCTCAGAGTCAGTGCGGACTTGCTGTCGTTGACAACGGAGCCGATCAGACGAGCTTCCGAACCGTCGCTGTTGGTCACGAGCAACAGGTTGCGGACCTTTGCATCGGCGACGTCGACATGCACACCATCGCTGGCAGCGTAGTCGGTGTTGGTGGCCTGCTCGTTGATGGCGCCACAGCTGGTGACACCGAATGCCAGGGCAGCCACAGCGAGGGACGCGGCAATGCGACGTCCAGCGGTCATGCGTGCGGTGATCACGACACTAACTCCTCGGTGAGAATAATGAGTTGCTTGGGGTCATGGCTAAACGTTGGACCGCGCCCAGTGCAGGGAGCTACCAAAGATATAGACCACGATTACCTCTAAGCCTAGCTGTTTTTCACTCAAAGACGTGATTTAGCGACGTGCAACACACGCTTTTCGACAAGAAGTAGAGAACGGGGATTGGGGTAAAGAGGTATGAAACCCGACTTCGTGTACTTTCTTCTTATCATATTTCTCTTGCGAATAGAAGAGGTGATTCCGCATGAATCCGCGGTTATATGGGGCACAAGCGGGGACTGGTTGCCGGCAAACATGTTAGACTAGATAGTGGGAAAGGGGTTTATCCACATGGTTTTTGAGGTTGGCGAGACTGTTGTCTACCCGCACCACGGTGCCGCAATGATCGAAGAGATCAAGATGCGCAAGATCAAGGGCGAAGAGAAAATGTATCTCAAGCTCAAGGTGGCTCAGGGTGACTTGACCATTGAAGTTCCAGCAGAGAACGTGGATCTGGTTGGCGTGCGTGACGTGGTAGGTCAGGAAGGCTTGGACCATGTGTTCGATGTCCTTCGTGCTGAATTTACTGAAGAGCCGACCAACTGGTCGCGCCGTTACAAGGCAAACGTTGAGAAGCTAGCTTCCGGCGATGTCATCAAGGTTGCTGAGGTCGTTCGCGATCTCTGGCGTCGTGAAAATGATCGTGGTCTCTCGGCTGGCGAAAAGCGCATGCTAGCCAAGGCCCGTCAGGTTTTGATCAGCGAACTGGCCCTGGCCAAGGATCTGGACGAGACCAAGGCTGAAGGCCTGTTGGATGAGGTTTTGGCTTCGGCCTAAACAAAGCTCCCGTTGCATCTTGCCGTGAAACGCTCAAAAGCGTTTCACGGCCGTTGCCGTTAAAAGCCCAAGCACTATCGGTGGAACACGATAAGCTGAGCGCTGTGAAGCAAACCCCATTGAATACTTCGAGTCTGATCTTGGTTGCCGCCGGAATGGGCACCCGGCTAGGTGCCGGAATTCCTAAAGCACTGGTCAAAGTGGCCGGAAAAACCTTAGTGGAACACGCTATCGACCGCATCCTCAAGGTTGGGGAGATCACCGAAATTATCGTGGTCACCCCTGCTGATGACCCGAGGATGGCCGAAGTATTGGCACCCTATGGCACGGCGCTACGCACCGTTGGCGGTGGAAGTAGCCGAGCCGATTCAGTACGTCGCGGGCTTGGTGAAGTCAGCGACCACGCCAGAAACATTTTGGTTCACGATGCTGCCCGCGCATTTGCCCCGGTAGAGCTCTACCAACGCGTGATCGATGCGCTCAATGCTGGGAAGGCCGCCGCGGTCATTCCAGCACTAGCGGTCACCGACACGATTTCGGTGGTGGAACCAGCAGGAGAAGCGGGCGTCGAATTTATCGCAAACACTCCGGCACGATCCACCCTTCGTGCCGTGCAAACACCACAGGGATTCAACGCTGAGGCGCTACGCCAAGCCCATGCCAAGCTTGATCACCACACCGAATCCGAATTGGAAAAAGTGACCGACGATGCTTCGATCGTGCGGGCCAACGGAGAAAAGGTTCAGGTGGTCAACGGTGATCAGCAGGCGTTGAAGGTTACCCACCCCGAAGACATCGACACCGCCAATCAACTCGTCGCTGAACAAGACTCGCGCGTGAAGAAATCGAGGGAAACTATGAACCTGCCACGTATCGGCAATGGCATCGACGTGCACGCAGTCAGCCAAGACCCAGCCCGCCCAATGTGGCTGGCCGGACTGCATTTCCCCGAAGACGTAGGTCTTTCAGGGCATTCGGACGGCGACGCGGTAGCCCATGCAGCCTGCGACGCACTCTTTAGCGCGGCCGGGATCGGGGATCTGGGAACCCACTTTGGTGTGGATCGCGAAGAATTTGCCGGGGCAAGCGGGGTTCGCCTGCTGGCTGAAGCCGCACGTTTGGTGCGTGAAGCAGGCTTCGAAATTGGGAACGTTGCTGTGCAATTTGTGGGTCGACGACCACGCTTCGCCACCCGGCGCGAAGAAGCGAACCAGGTACTCAGCGAAGCGATCGGCGCTCCGGTCAGCGTCAGCGCAACCACGAGTGATGGTCTGGGCTATGAGGGGGACGGGCAAGGAATTACCGCCTACGCCACCGCCCTCGTCTTCGCCCAGCACAGTTAAGCGTGCAGGTGCCAGCGAACGCCTCGGTGTAGCGAGCGCGTCACAAGGCAGGTACAAGAAGTGTCTGGATCGGATAACCTTTAAGTCGTGAGCCTGCGATTTTATGACACCAAAACAGCATCCGTACGTGACTTTCAGCCGATCACCGAAGGCGAAGTTAAGCTGTACTACTGTGGCGCCACTGTGCAGGGCATGCCGCACGTGGGCCACGTTCGTAGCGCCATCGTCTTTGATGTTTTGGTTCGCTGGCTGGAATACCGCGGGTTTGCGGTCACCACGGTTCGCAATGTCACGGACATCGACGACAAGATCCTAGAAAAGTCGTCGAAGTCGTTTGCTGATGGCTTTGAAGCAGATGAGTACTACAAGCCCCGTGAAGAATGGTTTGCTCTGGCCTACCGTTTCGAACAGGAATTCGCTCGCGCTTACCAAGCCTTGGGCGTTCGCCGGCCGACCTACGAGCCACGCGCTACCGGGCATATCACCGAAATGCACGAGCTGATCGCGCAGTTGATCGAGAATGGCCACGCCTACGCGGCCTCCGATGATTCAGGCGATGTGTACTTCGACGTGCGCTCCTATGCGCAGTATGGTGCCCTGACCCGACAAAAGATCGACGATATGCAAGACGCCGCGGATTCGGATCCGCGCGGCAAGAAGGACCCGCGAGACTTTGCCCTGTGGAAAGGGCACAAGGACACCGATCCCCTCACCGCATCATGGCCAAGTCCATGGGGACGGGGACGCCCGGGATGGCACCTTGAATGCTCGGCCATGGCAGGCAAGTACCTTGGCAGTGAATTCGACATCCACGGTGGTGGGCTCGACCTACGCTTCCCGCATCACGAAAACGAGATGGCACAGTCCAATGCCGCTGGGCATGGCTTCGCCAATTTCTGGATGCATAACGGCATGGTCACCTATCAGGGTGAAAAGATGTCCAAGTCTATTGGCAACACCATTTCCCCAGAAGAAATGCTCGCCTTGGCCCCGGCCCGCGTGGTGCGTTACTTCCTAGGACAGGCGCAGTACCGCTCGATGCTGGACTACCGCCCCGATTCGTTGACCGAGGCGGGAGCAGCAGTAGAACGAATCGACACCTTCATCTCCAATGCCCGTTACCGATTAGGCGCAAACGCGTCAGCAATCGTTGCCACACAGGTGCCCGAGGCCTTCGCCGCTGCGATGGACGACGACCTGAATGTTCCAATGGGTCTTGCTGCACTGCATGAAACCGTACGCCAGGGGAACGCTTCCTTGGATCAGCACGATGACGCAGCTACGGCTACCGCCCTGGGCCAGATATTGGCCATGACTCAGGTGCTCGGATTGGACGATACCGGTGATGAGCAAAACTCCGCAGCCTCAGCCGAGCATGAGGTATTGGATCAACTCATTCAAGCGCAGCTTACTGAGCGCGCTGAAGCCCGAGCAGCCAAGGACTGGTCCCGTTCGGATGCGATCCGCGATGCATTGGCCGCTGCGGGAATCACGGTTCTCGACTCTGCTGACGGCGCCCGCTGGACACTGAACAACTAGCCGCTGATCGGCTACGACAAACTCAACTATAAGGACACATATTATGAGCAAAAAGGGCCCAACCAAGGGCAGTGGCGGCAAGGGACGACGTTCCCTCGAGGGCAAGGGCCCGACCCCCAAGGCAGAAGATCGCCCGTACCACAAGGCCTACCGAGCCAAGCAGCTTTCGGAGCGCTCGGCAGCTAAACGCACCACCGGTCAGCGCACTGGCCGCATCAAGGTCAACGCTGAATTTGTCACCGGTCGTAACTCGGTCGTTGAGGCGCTGCGCGCGGGGATTCCTGCCAAGGCACTTCACGTGGCGATCCGCATTGACGTCGATGACCGCGTGCGCGAATCACTCAAGCTTGCTGCCGCGCAGGGTATTCCACTGATGGAAGCGTCGAAGCCAGAACTCGACCGCATGACCGATGACGCGATCCACCAGGGTCTTGCTCTGCAGATCCCTCCTTATGAGTACAAGGACGCCGTGCAATTGGCGACCAAGACCATGAAGGAGTACGAGCGCGGGTACTCCAAAACCCAGCCACTGTTCCTAGCACTTGATGGCATCACGGATCCACGAAACCTCGGTGCGATCGTTCGTTCGGCTTCCGCATTCGGTGCCGACGGAGTCATTATTCCTGAACGTCGAAGCGTTGGCATGACTGCTTCGGCGTGGAAGACCAGCGCCGGTGCTGCGGTTCGTGTCCCGGTAGCCAAGTGCACCAACCTGACTAATGCGCTGAAGGAAATCAAGGCTGCTGGCATCTTCGTTATCGGTCTTGACGCCGGCGGAGATATGCAACTTCCAAACTTTGAACTAGCAACCGGACCGCTGTGCATCGTGGTTGGTTCTGAAGGCAAGGGCCTATCGCGTTTAGTTCGTGAAAACTGCGATGCCATTGTTTCGATTCCGATTGACTCGGCTATGGAGTCGCTGAACGCATCGATGGCAGTCGGCATTTCGCTCTACGAAGTTTCTCGTTTGCGTAACCAGGGCACTAAGTAACGCTCTGCGTTGATGCATGGGCCTGTGCCTGTCCTCGGACGGGTACAGGCCCATTTTTAGTAACGTGACCTGCTTCATAACAACAAATTTCAGTTGTTTTTGGGCAGAATTCACTCAAGAAGCCCGGAAAAGCGCATGAACTCGGGGTTTTTGCGGGGAAAGGCGAGTGTACAGGCCGATTTTGCCTCTGGTGGGAATCCGTGTAGAGTTTTATCTCGCGCCGCTGATCCGGACGGGCCGAAATGGTCTGAGGGAAACAGTGGGGTGAACGAGCTGGAAACGTCGAGTTGACTTTGGTTGACGCGGTGGTAAGCTTGAAAAGTTGCTCCGGAGCGAAGCAGTCACTGGTTTTGTGGTGGTTGTGGTGTCGAGAGTGTTTGTTGTTTGAGAACTCAATAGTGTGCCAAGTTTGTTGATACCGAATTATTTTTATTTGGTGAATACATAACATTTGCTTGAGGCATTACACCCCCGTGTAGTGTTCTTGAGTGTTTTTATTCGCCAGGATTTTTTCATTGATTCTCCCTTATTTTCCGAGGGGTTTCGGTGGCTTTTTGTTTTTTATGGAGAGTTTGATCCTGGCTCAGGATGAACGCTGG
>NZ_FMAT01000003.1 GCF_900094805.1 Arthrobacter sp. NIO-1057
CACGGCGGTGAACGCGTCGTGGTGTTCTGGGGTGGGGTTCCCTGGTGTGGGGATCGTTGTTTCGGACATATTCTTATTCTATGCCTGTTACTAGAATATGTCTTCGATTATTTGGTTGCGGGTGGATAACTTTTAGAACACGGTGATGTGACAGGTCAGGGGCGGGTTGACGGGGTGTTCAAGGCTGAAAAAGCAGGACGGCGCGCGAGCCAAGAGGTCGCGGAGTTCGTAGGCGCACGCGCCGGAGGTCAGCCTTGATGCATGGGCCGATCGCCAGCCTGACCGGGTTGCTCGGCGATGATTTGCACTTCCAGACCCTGGTGATCGTAGAGCTTGCCATCGATCAGGTGATCGCCGTCGGAGAGGGCTTCGAGTTGGTACTTGTAGATGGTGCGCTGGGAGATTTTCTTCTGGCCCCAGGACAGTTCGTTGAAGATGATGTTCAGCAGAACGGCCATGATCGTCGCCGAAGAAATGCTCGACTGGAAGATAGTGCCGACCCAGTTAGGGAAGGCCGCGTAGAAGTCAGGCTTGACCATCGGGATGCAGCCAAAGGCCAGCGAGGTCGCGATGATGAGCATGTTGAAGTTGTCGTCCTTGGCCTTAGCCAGGGTGCGGATTCCGGCGGCTGCCACCGAACCGAAGAGCACCACTCCTGCGCCGCCGAGCACCGGTTGCGGGATGGAGGCGATGACGCGGCCGAGGACCGGGAGCAGGCCGAGGATGACCAGGATGCCACCGCCGGCAGCGACCACGAAGCGGCTCTTAACCCCGGTGATCGCGACGAGTCCGACATTTTGCGCGAAGGCGGACTGGGTGAAGGTGTTGAAGACTGGGGCGACCGTGGATGAGAGCATGTCGGCGCGCAGGCCGTTGGCGATGCGGCGCGAATCCACCTTTGAACCTGTGACTTCGGCGACGGCGAGCATGTCAGCGGTGGTTTCGGTGTAGGTCACCAGGATGACGATCAGCATCGAAATGATGGCGCTGAGGTTAAAGATCGGCAGGCCAAAGGCAAAGGGGGTCGGCACCGCGAAGATTTCGCCGTTAAGCACTTGAGAGAAATCGGCCATGCCCATGAAGACCGCGACCAGGGTGCCTAGGGCGATGGAGAGCAGGATCGAGAGGCGCGAAAGCGCGGGGACCCCGGATTTGGACAGTGCCAGCAGGATCACCAAGGTGATGGCCGCCAGCGCAATGTTTTTCATCGACCCGTAGTTTTCGCCGGCCGCGCTGCCGCCCATGGCCCAGTCAGCGGTGACCGGGAAGAGTGAGACGCCGATGATGGTGATGACCACGCCGGTGACCACCGGCGGGAAGAAGCGCAGGAGTTTTGCGAAGAATGGGGCGATCACGATGCCGATCGCTCCGGCGGCGAGCACCGCGCCAAAGACCGCGGGCATGCCACCGTCGGCGTTGAGGATCGCGATCATGGTGGCGACCCCGGAGAAGGAGGTGCCTTGCACCAGGGGAAGTTGGGCGCCAAAAAACGGGATGCCCAGGGTCTGCAGGATGGTGGCCAGCCCGCCGATAAACAGGCAGCAGGCCACCAGCACGCCTACCTGGGCGGTGTCCATGCCGGCGGCGTTGCCCATCACCAGTGGTGGAGCGATGATTCCGCCGTACATGGTCAGTACGTGTTGGAAGCCGTAGGCCACGGTGCGGCCAGGGCTTAAGCGTTCGTCTTCGGGTCTTGCACTGATGGCAGTCATCGGGGGTCCTCTTCGGTGGGGTTGCTGTTAATTCTCCCGTATCACCACCGAAGAGGCCGACAAGCCCTGGGTTAGGAGTCCAAGGTTGCACCGGGTTGTTGAGTATGTTCGACGAAGCGCACCATCATTGCCTTAAAGCCCGGGGTATTGGATTCGCGGGCCACCAGATCGCGGTGCACCAGGGCGTTGGCCTCCGGATAGTAAGCGGCTACGCAGCCCTTGGCGGTCGGGTAGGAAACCAGCCGGAAACGGTTGGCGCGGCGTTCGGTGCCGGCGAAGGTGGAGATTACATCCACCAGGTCGCGGTCCTTAAACCCGGTGGCTTCCAGGTCTTCGGGGTTGATAAGGATGACGCGGCGGCCGTCCTTAATGCCGCGGTACCGGTCGTCGAGCCCGTAGAAGGTGGTGTTGTACTGGTCGTGGCTGCGCATGGTCTGCAGGATCAGGTGGCCTTCGGGGGCATGCAGGGACTCAAACTCGGAGACCGTGAAGCGACCCTTGCCAATGTCGGTGGCGAAGGAACGGGTATCACGCGGCGGGTTGGGCAGCACGAAACCGTTCTTATCGCGCACGCGCCGGTTGAAGTCCTCGAACCCGGGCAACACCTTTTCGATGTGGTCGCGGATCGTATCGTAATCCTCGGCCATGGCGCGCCAGTTGATCGGGTGGTCCTCACCCAGGATCGCTTGGGCCATGCGGGCGACGATCACCGGTTCGGCCAGCAGGTGATCGGAGACCGGGGTCAGCCGCCCGCGGGTGGACTTGATCACCGACATGGAGTCTTCCACCGAGAGGAACTGCGCGCCGCCGGGGTGCTTGTCGTCCTTGTCGGTGCGTCCCAGGGTGGGCAGGATCAGCGAGGTCTTGCCGTGCACCACATGCGAACGGTTCGGCTTGGTGGACACGTGCACGGTCAGCTTGGCGCGCTGCATGCCCGCTTCCAGCGCCTCGGTGTCCGAGTTGGCAAGCGCGAAGTTCCCGCCCATGGAAACGAACACGTCAACCTCGTCCTTTTCGAAGGCGTGCAGGGTTTCGGTGGAGTCGTAGCCGTGGGCCCGTGGCGAGCTGATGCCAAATTCTTTGTCGATCGCGGCGAGCAGTTTTTCGGTCGGCTTCTCCCAAATGCCCATGGTTCGATCGCCCTGGACGTTGGAGTGGCCACGCACCGGGCAGGCGCCGGCGCCGGGTTTACCAAAGTTGCCCTGCAGCAGCAACAGGTTGATGATTTCCTTCAGCGTCGGCACCGAATGCGGTTGCTGGGTCAGGCCCAGCGCCCAGCAAATGATCGTCGCTTTGGACTTGATCAGTAGCTGTGCAATCTCGATGATTTGCGCCCGGCCCAGCCCGGTGGCTTCTTCGGTGGCCTCCCAGTCTAGGGTTGCCCGTGCCTGGCGGTAGGCGTCGAATCCATCGGTGACCTGGTTGATGAATTCGTGGTCGACCACGCTGCCGGGGTTTTTCGCCTCTTCTTCGAGCAACAGGTGTCCGAAGGCTTGGAAGAGCGCCAGGTCGCCGCCGACCTTGATCTGCAGGAAGTCGCTGGCTACCGGTTCGGCCTTGCCGAGCATGCCGCCCACGGTCTGTGGGTCCTTGAAGCCGAAGAAGCCGGCTTCGGGCAGCGGGTTGACCGCCACAATGCGGGCGCCGCGCTTGCGGGCGTCGGACAGGGCGGAAAGCATGCGCGGGTGGTTGGTGCCCGGGTTTTGCCCCACCACAAAGATCAGCTCGGTGTGCTCAAAGTCTTCCAGGGAGACGGTGCCCTTGCCGATGCCGATCGTCGGGTTCAGCGCCGTACCCGAGGATTCGTGGCACATATTCGAGCAGTCAGGCAGGTTGTTGGTGCCCAGCGAGCGCGCAAGTAGTTGGTACATGAACGCGGTCTCATTGGCGGTGCGTCCGGAGGTGTAGAACACGCATTTTTCCGGGGTGCTGGCGTGCACGTGCTGCGCGATCGTCGAAAATGCGTCGGCCCAGCTGATGGGTTGGTAGTGGCTTTCGCCCTCGTGGATGATCATCGGGGTGGTGATCCGGCCCTGGGAGCCCAGCCAGTATTCGGTTTTGTCCTTAAGCACTTCGATGGGGTGCTGGGCGAACCATTCTGGGGTGACGGTGCGGGCGCTGGCTTCTTCGGCGATGGCCTTGGCACCGTTTTCGCAGAATTCGGCGGGCTTGCGTCGCTCGGTAATGGATTCGGGCCAGGCGCAGCCCGGGCAGTCGAAGCCGCCGTGCTGGTTGACCCGGAGCATCGAGCGCAGGGTGCGCGACGGTCCTGCCTGGCTGAAGCCACGTTCCATGGAAACCATGACTGCTTTAAGCCCGGCGGCAGCATGGGCTGGCTCGCTGACCTTCAGTTCATCTTCGTTGATGTCCTTTTTAGGTGCCGAACGATGCAAGAGACCCTCCTGTGTGTAACGCGACCGGTACTGATATCCAGATCGCATATTACAAGGCTACGCCCTGTTGACCCGATGCGCATGTGTATATATGTTCACGCTAGAACTTCTGGAGAACGCTGCCAAGGTCAACCCGGTTTCTTCAGCCAAATCCACAGCCAAGGACGAGGGGGCACTGACCGCGGTCAGTACTCCGATCCCTGCCATGGCCGCCTTTTGCACCAGCTCAAAGGACGCCCGACCTGAAACCTGCAGCACTGTATCCTTCAGCGGCAACATCCCGGCACGCAGCGCCGCGCCGATCACCTTATCTACCGCATTATGCCTTCCCACATCCTCGCGCAGGATCAACAATTCACCAGTGGTGGAAAACAGTCCCGCCGCGTGCACTCCCCCGGTGGCAGAGAACAGCTTCTGGGATTCGCGCAGGGTATCGGGCAGATCCAGTAGGGTCGCCAGCTCGATCATCCCGGTCTGCGCATCCAGGGCGAACCCGGCCTTTTTACGCACCTCGTCGATCGAATTGGTGCCACAGATCCCACAGGCCGAACTGGTCACCACATTGCGGGACTTGGCCAGATCCGGCGGGGTGGCCCCGGGCCCGAGCTGCACCTCGATCACGTTGAACGTCTGGTTGCCTTCTTCGTCGGTGCCGGCGCAGTAGCGTAGCGAGAGCAGCTGATCGGACTCACGGATCACCCCTTCGCCGACCAAAAAACCTGCGACCATATCAAAGTCGTCGCCCGGGGTGCGCATGGAGGTGGTGTAGGAGGTGTGCCCGAAACGGATTTCCAGCGGTTCCTCGCCGGCCAGTTTTTCCTCGCGCACCCGCCAGCCACCCTCGCGGGTTGCACGGATAATGCGACGGCGAACGATCTTACGGCCCATCTACCTGCTCCTTGCGGTGCGTTTGGATACTCTGGCCAATACTCGCACACCGCTGGCAAAAACTGCGTGTCGACTTATTCCTCGGTCACTGTTGCGACCACCGGTAGGCGCGTGTCGCTTCGCAGCTCACGCATCAGCGAGATCCCCAGCAAGGTCACGATGACCGTGAAGGGAACAGCCGAGAGGATCGCGGCTTGCTGAAGTGCTTCGAGACCACCGACCAGCAGCAGGACGATCGCGCAGACACCGGTCAGCAGCCCCCAAACCATGAGTATCGGGCGCTTGGGATACATATTGCCTCCCGAGGTCAGGGTTCCCAACACGTAGGTATTTGAATCCGCCCCGGTAATGAAGAACAGCACCACCAGGATGATCGTAAACGCGGACGTCACTTCCGGTAGGGGCAGTTCGGCCAGCATGGCAAAAAACGTGCTGTTCGTATCTTGCAAAGTCGCCTGCCCGATCTGCGAGTGGCCGCTCATCTGCTGATGGATCGAGGTGCCGCCAAAAATGCTGAACCAGACGCTGAAGACCAGGGACGGGACGCCCATCACGGCAAAGACAAATTCACGAATGGTTCGACCCTTAGATATTCGTGCCAAGAAAATGCCGACGAAGGCACCCCAGCTCAACCACCAGGCCATCATGAAGTAGGTCCACCACTGCATCCACTGCAGGTCTTCAACACCCGAGGGAGTCAGCAACGCCACGGCAGGAAATTCGCCCAGGAACTGGCCCATGGAACGGAAATAGATGTTGGAAATGAATCCGGTGGGACCGGAGACCAGGACAAAGATGCCGATCACCGCGGCCCCGATCATGGTGCCCTGGCTGAGCCATTTAATGCCCTTGCCCACCCCGGAGAGTGCCGAGAGGGTGAACACTATGGTCACCCCAGCAATGATCACGATCTTCACGAACAGGTCGGTGGGGATCCCGAAAAGGCTGTTCAGACCCTCGGCGACCTGCGAAGCACCCAAGCCCAATGAAGTAGTCGTGCCGAAAAGCGTGGCCAGCACGGTGAACACGTCAATGATCTTGCCGAGCCACCCGTCCATGGATTTGCCCAGCACCGGACGCAGCATCACCGAGACGAGACCCGAGTTGCCCCGGCGGTGCGTGGAGTAGGCAATAGCCAGGCCGAACACGCCGAACAATGCCCAGGCATTGGGGCCCCAGTCGAAGTAGGAGAATTGCAGGGCCAGTACCGCCGCGTCCATGGTTTCGGGTTCGGCTCGGCCATGCGGTGGAACCATGAAGTGGCTCATGGGTTCGGCCGCGCCGTAGCTAATGAGCCCAATGCCCATCACGGCGCCGAGAATCATCGCGATCCACGCCCAGGTGGTGAATTCGGGACGATCCGCATCCTTGCCCAGCCGGATGCCTCCGTACCGGGAGAAGGCTAGGAAGAGCATCAGGACGATACAGCCGAGCGTTACCAACAGGTAGCTCCAGCCAATGTACTGTGCCGACCAGGTGGAGGCTCCGGACATCAGTGCGTTCAGACGCTGTGGCGCGATGGCGGCCCAGAGTACAAACACCACGATCAACGACAGCGAGATAAACAGGACGCTGCCCGGACGCTGAAGTCGCTTGTAGACCTGTTTCGATTCGTTCTTGTCGGCGGCGCGACGCAAGGTGCCACCGGTGAGCGTGGGGCCTTTGTGCGGCCCTTCTTGCTTTTCGTTGATTTCGGTACTCATGGCTCTCACACTTCGTTGGTTTTCAGGAATCTTCCGGCTATAGGGCGCTTAGTTCGGCACCGTCGTAGAACCGTCCGGCCTTGTAGACCATGGGTTCAAGGGCAGCCACCTCGGAATGCTTGACCTTGGCGATGAACACCGTGTGGGTCTTGGCTTGGAAGCGTTCTTTGATCTCTGCTTCGATGGAGGCTGCCGAGCCGTCCAGCAGCGGGCTGCCGTTCGGCCCCTGATGCCAATCCAGGTTGGCGAACTTGTCATCACCCTTGGAAGCGAAGGTGCCTACGGTGTCACGTTGCCCGTTGCTCATGATGTTGATGCCCAGATGGGTGGATTTGAACAGCGATGCATAGGTGCTGGTGGTCTTTTGTACACAGACCAGCACCAGTGGTGGTTCGAGCGAAACCGACACGTAGGAATTGGCGGCCAGCCCGCGAGGTTTGCCGTGTTCGTCCATGGTGGTCACCACGGTGACCCCGGTGATGAATTGGCGGTTGAAGCCTTTGAGTTCGTCGAGATTCGGCACGCCGGACAGATCATCGACGACCACTTCATCGTCCGCGGACTCAAAAGCTGACTTGAGCGAGGGCACGCCGACGTCTTCGAGTAGTTCGCTTTGGTCCCAGGTCACCTGCTCGGTGATGATTTTGCCGTCCTGGATCTGAATAAGGTTCGAACCCCGGGTTTCTACGGTGTTGCCGGTGGCCGGTACGCCCTGTAGGTCGTTGATGAATGTTCCGGTGGTGTGCCAGAAGATCGCGATGGACTGTTCGTTCTCGTCCACGAGCAGGTGGTCAATGGTTGTTACCAGGTCAGGGAAGGCTTCACGCACCGCCATGATCTCGGTCTTGAGCTCTTTGAGGCTCGTGATGTTTTTGGATTTTTTGCTGATGCGTTGGAAGTCTGCGTGGAAGATCTCGTCGAGGGCGTCGACGCGACCCTGATCCCAGGCTGCCTCCCAAGCGTTAACTAGTGATTCTTTGAGGGGCTGAAGTGAATTTACGATTTGTTGCATGCAAGAAATGCTAGCAAAGCTTGTGATCCAGTCAACACATTTTTAATCATTCTCTTAAATCTAGCGGATTCATGCAGATTGAAAAGATTTCTGTTGCATACAAGAAGATCTGTGGTTAGAGTTCTTGTATGCAAGAGAGTTCACCTGTGGGATCAAAAACCACCAGCGCCCCAGAAACGCCACTGCTGGCCCGACTGCGCCAAATGATCGTCACCGGGGTTGTTCAGCCTGGCGACTTATTGGCTGAGACGGCCCTGGCCCAAGACTTTGAGGTCAGTCGCACCCCCATTCGCGAGGCCTTAAAGCAGCTGGAGCGCGAAGGGTTGGTCGAAGTACGTGCCAGGGTCGGCACCTTCGTCAGGAAACCTACCCAGCGCGAAATTCACGAGATGTTCTCACTGAAAGAAGCCTTCGAAGGATTAGCCGCAGGCCTGTTGGCCAGGAGGGGCGAGGTGCCCGAACTAGAACAGCTCAAAGAAAATGTTGCCCGCAGCCGCCAAGCGGTTGAACGCGGTGACGCCGAGCTCTATTCGCACCTGGTCCACGAGTTTCACAGCACCCTGGTCGCCGGGGCAGACAGCAGAAAACTGTCCGAACACTACGACCTGTTGATGAACCAGCTGGCCTATCATCGCATCGTTTCGCAGACCCTGAGTCTGCCCGGGCGCTTGCAGAACTCTCAAGACGAGCACCAAGCAATTATCGACGCCATCAGTTCCAAGGATCCGTTGACCGCGGAGCTGGTCATGCGCAGACATGTGAATGCTTCAAGCCAATCGGCGGCCCTGGCCGCGCTTAAAGAAGACGAAGAACACCCGGGATAGCCCGGCGTAGCCCCACACTAGCCACACCATCGCGACTTAAAGGAAGAGTAGATGAATGCTCCACTGGCCCAACCACCGCAGCTCATTGACTTGAGCAGCAGATCGACGCTTGATGACTACCAGGACGTGGCCCAAGCCATCGGTTTGCGCAAGATCTCGTGCACGGTCGAAGAAGTTCCGCACCACGAGCTAGGTGTTATCACCCGCGCGATTGCCACCGCGGTGATCCCCAATCCTTGGCTCGGCACCGGCACCTCGCAGGATCTGTCCGAACGAACCGAAGCGATCGCCCCCTTGCTGGCCAAGTTACTGGCAGATCGCCTACTGGATGCCTTAGGTGGCGCAGACAAGGTGGAGGCCTTCGGCAAGGCCGCACTGGTGGGTAGCGATGGGGAACTGGAACATGCCGGAGCTTTGATCCACACGCCGTTCTTTGGCAACCTCTTGCGTGAAGCCCTCGATGGCAGCTCGATCATTTGCTTTGTCGACGGCCGCGGTGTTCCCGGTGAAACCCTGCGTGTGCCGATGTGGCACAAGAGTGCGGCGGCGACCCGTACCCACTACCAGACGCTCGAACTCTTTTTGCCCGATGCACCACATGCCGGAGAAATTGCCGTCATTGCCGCAGCGTCGAGTGGGCCCAGGCCACACGCGCGGATCGGCGATCGAAGCACCGACCGCACCATCACTTCCGAAATATTGAAGGGAATCCAACTATGAACTACCGCAAGCTCGTGACCATTGTCGAAGAAACTGCCACCGAAGGCGGCCGTGTAGTGGATCCGGTGGCACGCGTGGCCATTGTCGCCGCCGTGATTGAGAATCCCTGGGCCGGCCAGGGGTTTGTCCAGGACCTGAACCCAGTCATCGATGCGGTCGCTTCGGATCTTGGCGCACTGCTGGCCCCGCGGGTGATCGAAGCCCTCGGTGCCCCGCTCGAAGCCTACGGCAAGGCGGCCATCGTGGGTCTGGATGGCGAGATTGAGCATGGATCGGCGTTGATCCACACCTTGAAGTTCGGTAATCACTTCCGCGACGCGGCCAAGGCCACGACCTTGTTGCCCGCCGTGGAAAAGCGTGGTCCGGCCGGGGTGCAGTTTGATATCCCACTCAAGCACTTCACCAATGCCACGATCCGTTCGCACCACCAGAGCGTCGAGGTCAAGATCGCTGATGCCCCGCATGCTGGCGAAATCCTGATCGCCCTGGCCGGCGCCACCCGTGGTCGCCCACAGGAACGTCTGGCCGCGCTGAGCACCGAGCAGTAACACCGAACAGCAGTACCAAACAGCAGTCGGAAGGAAGCGAAACAAGCATGACAAGCACCAAGCAGCCACCGGTTCTGCTCCTGCACGGGGTCGGATTGGACCAGAGCATGTGGGGGACACTGCGTCAGCAGCTCGGACGCGAGTCTTTGGCCTTGGACCTGCCGGGGCACGGTGCACGCCCACCGCTACGCAGTGCACAGACGCTGGCGAGTATGGCCGCCGATGTGCTCGAACGAATCGATACCCGCGAACCGGTGCACCTGGTGGGATTCTCGCTCGGAGCGCTCATCGCCCAGTATCTGGCACGTTTCGCACCCGAGCGCGTACTGACCCTGTCCGCGGTCAACTCGGTATGCCAGCGCACCGGCGAAGAAGCCGCTGCGGTAGAAGAACGTCTGGCCACGGCCGGCACGAACTTCTCACAGGGAGTGAACCGTGCCATCGAACGCTGGTTCCCAGCATCGGCGAGCGCGGTGGACCCGCAACTGATCGAGGCCACGCGGCAGGTCATGGCGGGCAATGATCTGCGATCCTATCTGCACGCCTACGCGGTGTTCGCCCGCGGTGACCGTGAGATCGCCGGGGAACTGGCTGAGATCACCCAGCCAACATTGGCCATTACCGGCGAGCTAGATCCCGGCTCGACACCCGAGATGTCCCGCCGACTAGCCGCAGCCATTCCTAATTCGCGGCTGCGCATCGTCCCCGGCGCACGGCACATGCTTCCGGTCGAGAATCCATTGGCCCTGACCACGGAATTGAACAGTTTTTTCAGCGACAACGAAGGGAAACACGCATGAGTGAGCGTTACATGCATTTCATCAATGGCGAGCACGTCGCTCCCAGCGAAGATCGTTTCTTCACCAGCACCAACCCGGCAACCCTCGACGAGCTCTACGAGGTGGCCCGAGGCAATGCCGAAGATGTGGACCGCGCCGTCAAAGCCGCCCACAAGGCCTTCGCCTCCCCCTCTTGGAGTGCCCTGAGCGCCACCGCCCGCGGACACCTGTTGCGCCGACTGGGCGATCTGATCGGCGAGAACTCCGAGAAGCTGGCCCGCTACGAGTCCCTGGACAATGGCAAGCTGCTGCGTGAAATGCGTGGCCAGCTGGCGACCTTGCCCGAGTACCTCTATTACTATGCCGGGTTGGCCGACAAGGTGCAGGGCTCCCAGATTCCGAGCATGAACCCGGCGATCCTGAACTACACGCAGCGCGAGGCACTGGGTGTGGTCGGTGCGATTACCCCATGGAATTCGCCACTGACCCTGACCACCTCAAAGATCGCCCCGGCGCTGGCCGCCGGCAATACCGTGGTGATCAAGCCCAGCGAATACACCTCGCGCACCGTGCTCTTGCTCGCCGAATTGGCCGACCAGGCGGGATTCCCACCGGGAGTGATCAATGTGGTCACCGGTTTCGGGGCCGAGGCCGGTGCCGCGCTGGTCTCGCATCCACTGCTGGCCAAGATCTCCTTCACCGGCTCCACCGCTACCGGGTCAAAGATCGCTGCCGAGGCAGCCAGCCGATTCATCGGTTGCACCTTGGAGCTGGGTGGTAAAAGCCCGAACATCGTGTTTGACGATGCCAACGTGTCCAACGCGGCCATGGGTGTGGTGGCCGGAATCTACGCAGCGGCCGGGCAGACCTGTATTGCCGGCAGCCGCGTCTTTGCGCACAAGTCGGTGTACGACGAACTGCTCGAACGCGTCACCGAACGCGCCAAGTCCATTGTCATTGGCGACCCACTCTCGGATTCCACCGAGCTGGGCCCGCTGGCCTTCGCCGACCAGTTGGAGAAGGTGTCTTCCTATGTGAAGATCGGCGCGGATGAAGGCGCCACGGTACTTGCCGGTGGCACCCGTCCTGCGGGCTTGGAACTGCCCGGGTATTTCTTTTCCCCCACGGTGTTGACCGACGTGAACAATGACATGCGTGTGGTGCGCGAGGAAATCTTCGGCCCGGTCGCAGCGATCATGCCTTTTGAGCACGAAGACGAGCTGCTTTCCATGGCCAATGACACCGAGTACGGACTGGCTGCCGGGGTATGGACGCAGAACCTGGCCCGCGCCCATCGCATGGCTCGCAAATTGGAGGCCGGCACCGTCTGGGTCAACACCTACCGCGCCATGTCGCCGATGTCCCCACGTCAGGGTTTCAAGTCCTCGGGCGTTGGCATCGAGCATGGGCTGGAATCCATGAACGAATACACCCGGCTCAAGAGCATCTGGATCAATACCGATGAATCGCCGGTGGCCGATCCCTTCGTGATGCGTAGCTAGAAAAGGAGCCACCCATGCCATTGATTGACGTTTCTATCGCCAAGGGTCGCAGCCCGCAACAATTGCGTGCCCTGATCTCTGCCCTGCATCAAGCCGCCGAAGACACGGTTGATGCGGCACCTGAGAATATCACCGTGATTGTGCGCGAAATCGAACATGAGCACTGGTCCAGAACCAACCAAACCATCGCCGAACGTAATAGCACCCAGGCCAGCGCCTGAGGCAAAAAGGAAGGATCACCATGCGCTTTTCATTGTTCATCCATATGGAACGCTACGACGACACCATCAGCCACCAAGAACACTTCGAAAATTTGGTTGAGCTGACCCAAATGGCCGAAGCTGGTGGCTTCTCCACGGTTTGGATCGGCGAACACCACTCCATGGAGTACACGGTCTCCCCCAACCCCATCCCCCAGCTGGCCTACCTCGCTGCCAAGACTTCCACCATTCGCTTGGGCGCAGGCACCATCATCGCCCCGTTCTGGAATCCCATCCGGGCCGCCGGCGAACTGGCATTGCTCGATATCATCAGCAACGGCCGCGCAGAATTGGGCGTGGCCCGCGGTGCCTATCAGTATGAATTCGATCGGATGACCGAAGGGGTGAAAGCCACCGATGGCGGGGCGGCCATGCAGGAACTGATTCCCGCGGTGAAGAAGCTCTGGGAAGGTGACTACGCGCATGATGGCGACGTTTGGCAGTTCCCGACCTCCACGTCGGTGCCTAAGCCTCAACAGCAGCAGATTCCGGTGTGGGTCGCCGCGCGCAGCCCAGAATCGCACGATTATGCGGTAGCCAATGGTTGTCATGTCATGGTGACACCGTTGATGAAGGGCGACGAAGAAGTCGATGACTTGGTCCAAAAGTACGAGACCGCGATTGCAGCCCACCCTGAGATTTCGCAACGCCCCGACATCATGGTGCTGCGCCACACCTATGTGCACAGTGCTGATGAGCCCGAGGCTTGGCGTCCAGCGGTCGAAAGCATCCAAAAGTTCTACCGCACCTTCGACGCGGTCTTTGGCAACAAGGTTCAGCCGGTGAACGGCTTTATCGAACCAAGCCCCGAAGAAAAGTTTGCCGGTCGTGAAGAATTCACTGCCGATTCGCTGCACCAGACGGCCATGATCGGCACCCCGGAGGTTGTGGTGGATCGCTTGCGCCACTACGAAGAGCTCGGGGTCAGCGAATACAGCTTCTGGAGCGACAATGCGATGAGCCATGAAGAAAAGAAGCGCTCACTGAAGCTCTTCATCGACGAAGTGGTTCCAAAGTTTGTGCAGTAGTTCTTAGCAGGTGAATATGTGGCGGTCGGGGTTCTTTGTTGAGAACTCTGACCGCCATTGTCCGTACACTGAGCAAATGACCCTTTCACGTGAACGCTTGCTGGGACTCTACGATCAGCAGCTGCGCACCGACGCCGAAACTCCCAGCGCCCTAAACGTGCAACGCCTTGGCCCGCTGCGACTGGTGACATTCGCCAACGGTCGCGGATTTATCACCTACCCGCACTTCACGGGGCAAGAACCAGAATCTTTGGCCCATCTGGCGCCCGAGGCAATTCAGTACTTTAAGAAGCAACCCGAGATCTCGCAGGTGGAGTTCAAAACGCGCGGGCACGATCATGCTCCGGGCCTGGATGAGGTGCTGAAGGATCTGGGGTTCAGCGCCGAGGCCAGCGAGTCCATCATGATTGGCGCCATGGAATCACTGATCAGCGGGCGGCCGGTGCCCGAAGGTGTGGAAGTTCGGCAGATTAGTAGTGCCAGCCAGATCGAAGAGATGTGCCGCATGGTTGATCGGGCCTTTGATGAGCCCTACGACCCGGGGACCACGCAGGCGCTGATCGAGCGCATGGCCAGAAAAGACGGCATGGAATTGTGGGTGGCCATTAGTGATGGCCAGATGGTCGGGGCTGGACGTTTGGAGCCGGTGGCCGACAGTGAATTTGCCGGGCTCTGGGGTGGCGGGGTGCTGGAAGAATACCGGGGGCGCGGAATCTATCGTGCGCTCACCGAGGCGAGGGCCCGCAGCGCGCTGTCCGGCGGCTACCGTTATGTCCACAGTGATTCCACCGAGTATTCGCGCCCGATCCTAGAGGCCCGGGGCCTGGTGAAAGTCTCGAGCACCACGCCCTATCTGTGGCAGCGTTCGGCTAATTCTTAACCGGGGCGATCACCGCAAATTCGGCGCCACCGGGGTCGGCGAGCATAGCGGTGCGCCCAAAAAACGAGTCGTGGGGTTCGTTGATCACGCTGCCACCCAGTTCTTGGGCCAGCGCGGCGCTCTCGTCGGTGTTGTTGACCGCGAAGTAGGTGCGCCAGCCTTCGGTAGTATCATGGCCGGCAACATCGTAGAGTCCGGCGGCCGCCTGCGCCCCCTGCCCCAGGGTGGAATAGCGGAATTCTGCCGAGTCGGCGACCGGGCTCAGCTCCCAGCCCAAGGCTTCGCGATAGAACCTGGCGACGATCTCAAAGTGCTTGGTATGTAACTCGTTCCAGATGCGGTGTCCGTGGCCCCGCGACTTCTCTGAGTCCTGCGGGGCAAACCCCTGCCATAGTCCCACACCGGCCCCTGCGGGATCCCCGATCAACGCCATGGTCCCCTGACCTGGCATCACCACGGGTTTCAGGTAGCGTTGGCCGCCGTGAAGTTTGGTGGCGAACATGGCCGAATGGACATCGGCCACCCTCAGGTAGGTCATCCACGCATCGGGCACCGAGCCCTCAGCGTCATTGGCCACCAGCCCGCAGACCGGTTGACCGTCAAGTTGCGCCTGCTGATAGTGATCGGGTCTGCTGTGGCCAACACTCTGGTTTTCCCATCCGAAGAGCCTAGAATAAAACTCGATGGCACCATCAAGATCGCTGGTGAATAAATCTACCCAGCAAGGTTCGGCTCGTTCAGCTCTGACTACCGGCATCGCATCCCCATTTCGCGCTCATACCAGCTCAATGCGCTGAGTCTATTCCGGTTCCGCGCAGATCAGCAATGGGTCGAAAGTTTAATCTGACATTATTACGACACTGAATCTCTTGATTTGAGTCGCAGTTCCTCTACGCTTATTTGTGACACAGGGCACAATCCCGCATCGTATTCTCGAGGAGACGCACATGAGCACTTCCAATCTCACCCTTTCGGTCGCCGCCATCCTCGCCGAAGGCGCCACCCGCCATCCCGACCTGACGGCCATCACCATGAATTCGGTGAGCACCAGCTATCGGGAGCTCTGGGAACAGACCAAGGCCTACGCCGGGGCACTGAAAGAACAAGGTATCGGTGAGGGCGATCGGGTGGCGGTGCTGATCCCTAATGTCACCGACTTCGCCCGGGTGTACTACGCGATCCTGTCCCTGGGTGCCACGGTGGTGCCGATCCACGCGCTACTCAAGGCCCGAGAAATTTCCTATGTGCTCGAAGATGCCGAGGTCAAACTCCTGATCTGCGCCGCTCCACTATTAGCCGAGGGTGCGGCTGGGGCCAAAAATTCTTCGGTGCCACTGCTGACGGTCATGAATCCCGAGGCACAGGCAGATAGCCGTCTGGAGGATCTTGCGGCGAGCGCCACCCCGATCACCACCTATCTGCCGCGGCATCCCGAAGATATTGCCACGATCCTCTACACCTCGGGCACCACCGGCAAACCCAAGGGAGCGCTGGGAACCCATCTGGCGTTGCTCGAACAGACCCACACCAATTTGCTGAGCACCATGGAAATCCGCCGCGGTGACAAGCTCTTTGGTGGGCTACCGCTGTTCCACACCTTTGGGCAGACCTGCGTTTTGAACACCGGGCTACGCGCCGGCGCGGAGGTTGTCTTGCTCCCCAAATTCAGTGCCGAGTCGGCCCTGGACCTGGTGCTGGAGGCAGAGATTGACGTGTTCTTTGGGGTCCCGACCATGTATGTGGCGCTGTTGGAAGCCGGGGCGCAGCGCGAGGGCAAGCCCACCAAGCTACGCTATGCCATCTCCGGCGGTGCCTCACTGCCCCTGTCGGTGCTCACCGCCTTTGAAGAGCGTTTTGGTTCGCGCATTTATGAGGGCTACGGACTGACCGAAACCTCCCCGGTGGCCTGCTTTAACCATGTGGGTCGTGAACCGCGACCGGGCACCGTGGGCACCCCGGTATGGGGCGTGGAAGTGGAGATCGCCGATCCGGCCTACCCACAGGAGATTCGGATGCTGCCGCGCGGGGAACTGGGCGAACTGGTGGTGCGCGGGCATAACCTGTTCTCCGGTTACCTCAACCGTGAAGAAGCTACGGCCGAGGCCGTGGTGGACGGCTGGTTCCGCACCGGCGACTTGGGAACCAAGGACGAGGAAGATTACCTGCGCATCCTGGACCGCACCAAGGACATGATCCTGCGCAATGGCTACAACGTGTACCCACGCGAGATCGAAGAAGTGCTCACCAGCCACCCGGAGGTCTCCAACGCCGCGGTCTACGGGGTGCCCGATGAAAAGCACGGCCAGGAGATCGTCGCCTCGGTGACACTCAAAGCCGGGTCAACGCTGAGCGCCGACGAACTCAGCGACTGGTCCAAGGAGCAGATGGCCGCCTATAAGTATCCGCGCCATATTCAGATCGTCCAAGAATTCCCACTGGGCCCTTCCGGTAAAGTGCTCAAGCGCGAACTGGTGGCACAGTTCAGCGGCGAGTAGTTATTTTTTACTAGGAAAGTCCGGGGCGCGGTGCTGCAGAAAAGCTTCGCGCCCCTCGGCCAGGTCCTCATTCTGCGCGTTCTCCTCCCAGGCAGAGGCCCACCAGTCACCACTGGGCTCAGCGTTGACGGCCAGTGCGATCGCTTTGCGGGTACGATCGATCGAATACGCGGAATTCGCCTGCAGCTGACTCAGCAATCCGGCCAGGCGCGAGTCTAGTTCGGCGTGCGGGACCATCAGGGTGAACAGCCCCCAACTCTTGATATCTTCGGCCGAAAGCCGGGCGCCCGAATACAGCAGGTACTTCGCGCGGTCTTCCCCCACGGTGCGTACCAAACGCTCAATGCCGGGGCGGGGAAAGACCAGTCCGATTCTGGCTGGGGTGATCGCTAAACGCACCTGATCGCTGGCCACCTGCATTTCGCAGGCGGCAGCCAGCTGCCAACCTCCCCCGAAACAATTGCCTTCCACCACGGCGATCGTGGTTTTGCCACAGTCCTGAATGCTGCGATCGACCAGGTCAAAGTGGTTGATCAGCTCGCCTCGATCGTCGCGGTCAAAGAGCACCCGATCCATCTGGTCGATGGCAATGCCTGAGCAAAAACTGCCCTGCGCACCGCGCACCACAATGGTGGTCACTGTTGGATCGGCGGCCAGCGAGGCGAAGGCGCCGAGTAATTGCAAGCACATGTTCTTGGTCAGTGCGTTGTACTGCCCAGGGTTATCCAGTAGCACCGTGGCCGTGGATTGCTCAATGCTCACCACGACTCTTGCTTCGTGAGTCATCAGATCCTCCTTGAGCCTGAACCTGCCGTGCCAAATATGCCGTGCCAAATAAGCATGCCCCGTACCAGCAATCTATCGCTGGTACGGGGCATGCGCACCCAGTTGAAGAAACTGTTACTTCACAGTCAGTCTCAAGAACGTGACCGAGTAGGCCGGAACCTCATAGTCAAAGCCATTCTTGTCGGCCTTGAGTTTGAAGTCCCTCGGTGAGATCTTGGTCGGATCCTCCTTGGTGTTCTGTGCCTCGGGAGCAGCGACCAGTTCCGTGGCCTTAACCGTGGAACCCACCTTGACATCATCTACCGAGATCTTGGTCTGTGATGCGGTAGCGGTAGGGTTGACCAGCTTCACGATCAGCTCGTTGTTCTCGGTATCGCGGGTGACTACCTGGTAGAGCGGCTTGGCGGCAGGTTCGGTGTACTCGAACTGGAATTGACCATCGAGGTAGAGCTTGATGGTATTTCCCTCAACCACGATCTTCACCTGGTAGTCCTTACCGGTTTCCAGGCTCAGGTTTGGACCGGCAGCCACCTCACCCTGGCGGGCAGAGTCGGCACGTTCCAAGACCGAACGAGTATTGCCCCAACCGCCGAGGTTCCACCAGTAGAACTTGTCGGCGGCCCCGGCCGCGAAGCCGATCAGGAAGCCTTCCTTGCCGGCGTCCTTGCGCGCGGTAAGTTCCACAGTGTAGTTCTTCCAGTCCTTGTCATAGGCGCCGGTGATCAGGCTACGAGCATCCTCGATATTCGTATCCGACTGCACGTAGCGCCCATCTTCAACACTCCAGGCACCGCGTTGCGCTTCCCACTTCGAATCATCGGTGAAGTCGTCGCTAAAGAGTTCTTCACCGGATTCATTGTCGGTGACCAACAGGTTGTCGTAGGAGGTTTTGGTCTGCCAGCTGCTCAGGAAGACCCCGCCGGTCAAATCCGGTGCGGTGGAGCTCTTGCCACTCAGTTTGGAAGGTACCACCTGATCGCCGACGTTGTTCATCCACAACTTCTGGTTGTAGTAGTTGGCCGAACCCCAGGACTGCTTGTTATCGAACCACATCATGTCCGGGGCCCACTGAACATAGTCCTCATTGGCGAAGATGGGAGCGTAGGACGCGAGCTTCACAACGTCCGAATTTCGCTCCAGACCAGTCATGTAGGCGGCCTCGGACAGGGCGTTGGCGAAGCTATTGCCGCGTGAGGCGTACTCCCCCAAGAACACCTGTGGGCCACTGCGGTCGTAGGAATCGTAACGCTCATCGTTGCCCAGGAACCAGGAGGGGTCGTTGTAGTAGTGCTCGTCAACCATGTCCACGCCCTGCTCCTTGTTAAACCGCCACAATTCATCAAAACGGGTTCCGGTGTCATCGGGTCCGCTGTTGGAAATGATGGTGATCTCTGGGTACTCCGCCTCGATGGCGTCGCGGAACTTCGGGAAATTGGCTTCGAAGGTCTTGGTTACTTCTTCGTTGCCCAGCCCGATGTACTTCAGGTTGAACGGTTTGCTGTGACCCAGTTCGGCACGCTTGGCACCCCAGGTGGTGTTGGTGTCACCGTTGGCAAATTCGATCAGGTCCAAGGTGTCTTGAACCCAGCGATCGATACGTTCGGAATCGGTCATTTCTGGAATCTTAGAACCACAACCATTGGCTCCCACCGAGACGACCGGTAGCGCGGTGGCGTCCAAGTCCTCGGCCCACTTCAGGTATTCCAAGTAGCCGATGCCGTAGGACTGGTTGTAGCCCCAGAAGTTCCAGTTGGTCGGACGGGTTTCTACTGCCCCGATGGTTTCCTTCCACTGGTAGGTACGCTGACGGTCCTGACCATCGGATTCTTCATAGGTGTCGAAGGTTCCGACGTTGGTGACACAGCCACCGGGGAAACGCAGGAAGCTCGGATTCAGGTCGGCCACTTTTTCGGCCAGATCCTTACGCAGCACGGACTTGCCGTTCACCGGACCCACCCAGGTATCTTGTGGGAACAGGGAGACCATGTCCAGCTTGAGCGATTCTGCTGCCGTGGTCGCAAGGCTCAGGCGGCCCGAATCGGTGCTTGCCTTAGCCTTGATCGTGACCTTGTACTGCTTCCATTGGTCGCTGCCGTCCACCTTGATGCTTGCGCTGCCGTAGACCGTGGAATTCTTAGGATCCGTGAGCTTAATGTCGAGGGCCTGGGCCTTGGCAGATCGTGCGAAGACACTGAAGTCGTATTTGGCTCCCTTCTTCACCGCGAGCCCCGAGTTATAGGACTGGTTCTGAATGCCATCACCCTTGGCCGTGGCTTTCAGTTCAAGGTAGGCGCGGTTGGAATCATTGAGCCACTCGGAACGTTCAGAACTGACTTTCGCTTCGGCCTTGCCGATGGTTTCCCACCCGGTCAGTGGGGTGAAGTCCTTATTATCGGCCTTGCTGAATTCGAAGGATCGGTTGCGTACCAACTCGGCGTAGAGCCCACCGTCAGCGGCGTAGTTGATGTCCTCGTAGAAGGCGCCGTACATCGTATCGCTGATCTCGTGTGCTGTAGCATCACCGTCGATTGTCAGTTCTTGCTCTCCCAGTTCACCGGAGCCCAGGGTGAAGCTCACGGCTTGGGACTTTGCGCCCAAACGTAGCGAACCGTTCTTATGGCGGATCACCCACGCAGCATTTTCATTGGTAGCACCGGCTAGGCGAAGATAGCTCTTGCCACCGCCGGCATCAACGATCCGCCACGTGGTTTCTGCACCTTCAGTCAGCTGCAGTTTCCCATTTTTGTGCGACAGGTTTCCATTGGCGCTGGAGATGATCAATGGATGTTCGGCCTCAGAATTCCCCTCGCCCGCTTCCTTGGCGGTAAAGCGCAGGGCGGTGCTTGGACGGGTGTCACTGAGTTCTAGTCGCTGTTTCTTATCGGCTGCGAGGTAGAGCGAATCATCGGTGGGGTTCAAGGTAAATGGATCGGTGGGCACCAGGTCAGTGCCCCCGGATTCATCCAGCCAGAAGCTGTCAAAAGATGCGGTGTGCCCGGTGCCATCCTGCGCGGCGAGCGCGTACAGGCCAACCTTGGTGGCGTTCCAATCCACGGTGAAACTTGAGGCCTTAGCCCAGTTTCCTTCTGCGTCACCGTAGTAAACGGTGATTTCCTTACCCTTGCGGTCCAACCGCAACCACTCGGTGGTGGATTCTGGGCGAGCGGTGAATTGGGAGGCATATGCTCCGGCCGATTCGGCGGCGCTTTCGATCACCACGGGGCCTTCGGTGGCACTGGAGACGTGGGCCAAGCCAGCACGTACGTAGTTATCGAAGTCTTTCCACGCCAATAATCCGGCGCCTTGGAAGTCCTTAGATACCGGAGCGGTCAGGTGGGTTGCCACCGAAAAATCGCCGGCAGGGACATCGACCATGAACAGGTTCTTGGCGTCGTTGGAATCTTGCCAGGTATCTCCTTTTTGGGAGGTCAGCACCAGGGCTGAATCCTTGAGCTGCCAAGCTGAGGCTTGTTCGTTAATGATAGAGAACCGGTCATTGAGTTCGGTCCCATCAAATTCCTCACGGAAGGTACCTTCGGGAAGCTGCGGGTCAGGCCCGGGAACAACTGGCCCCGGGGTTTCTGGCTCTTCGCTGGAAGGGTAGGCGGCGATCAGTGCCTGTTGCTCTTCGGCGGTAATTGGCAAGACGGTGCCGTGGCGTGGGCTGGTCGGAAGTTTCGCGTCGGGCACGCTGGTCCATTCTCCCCCGGCCAAATCCTCGGTCTCGAAGACCATATAGCCCTTGCCACCGTGGTACGAAGGCTGGTCGATCATCAGATACCAGCTGTCGTCGGTCAGTGAGGGGAACATCGTCGGGCCTTCACCCGAGGTAAAAGTGCCGCCCCAAGGGTTAGGCTGACCCACACCGATATGTTCGGTCACTAGATCCCATCCATCGCCTTCGCTCACCCCCTGGGTGCGCAGCAATTCGGGCGAGGACTCCATGCGAACGCTCATGTCGCCTTCGTCTTTGGTCAGACGGTAGTAAGTATCGTCGACCTCGGCCACGGTGGAGTCAATCATCCCCAGTCCAGGGCCTTGACGTTCATCAATCCATACCTTGGGCTCTGAGAAGTCTATAAAGTCCGAGGTGGTGGAGTACATCATGCGCTGATAGGAGTCTTTGATATCGCGCTGATCGGCGGGAACATCATCGGGATAAAGCGCGGAAGCCCAGTAAACCACGTACTGGCCGGTGGCTTCATCCCAGTGTGCTTCCGGAGCCCACAGGTTACCGGAGTTATCGGGCGAGAGTTTCACTTCGCGCTGGTCGGACCAGTTGATCAGGTCCGAGGACTCCCAGATCATCAGTGAGTGGCTGCCGGTTTCTTGGGCGTCGCCGAAGGTACCACCACCATACATTTTGAGGTCGGTGGCCAGCAGGTAGTACTTTGAACCGTCTTCCGATCGGATCAGGAAAGGATCACGTAGGCCCTTGGTCCCCAGCTCTGATTCCAATATTGGTTTGCCGTCATTGAGCGTGTACCAACTATTGGGATCATCGCCTTTAGAGACGGCAAGATGAATTTTTTCTCCGTCATCCGTGCTTTCACCGGTGAAATACGGAAAGGCGTAGGCCGCATAGTCAGCGTCCGATGTCCCATCGCCCGGAGCTTGGGCGATGTTCACACTACTGAAGTGCGGAACCGCGGCGAGCGCCGAGGCGGGTAATGAGAAGGAGACGAGCAATGCCAAGGGCACGGCCCATCGTTTACGAGGATGCATCACTTACTTGAACCTCCATGAGGTAGGTCGACGTGCTAACGTCGTGATGACGAGGACGGGTTCAGGCAAATGACACCGTCGTCGTAATGGGATATTCACCGCCTACTGGCGGCTGGATATGTTTCAGGGTTCGGCACGGTAATGCCGAACCCTGAACCTTTTCACTACGGACTTAGGTGCGCCGTAGGGAAAGTATTCTTTGCAGGATCACGAAGATCAGCAACAAAACACCGATGACGATCTTGGTCCACCAGGAACTAAGCGTTCCTTCAAAGGTGATAATCGTTTGGATCAGGCCCAAAACCATGACACCAACCACGGAGCCGAGCACAAATCCCATGCCGCCCACCAGTAGCGTTCCGCCGATGACCACGGCGGCAATCGCATCAAGTTCCATGCCCACGCCGGTCAGTGCATAACCGGAGCGGGAGAACATGGCGAAGAGAATGCCGCCGAGTGAGGCGCAGGTTCCGGAAATGACGTACACGGTCACCTTGGTGCGTGCCACGCGCAAGCCCATCAGGGTTGCTGAGCTTTCACCGCCGCCGACGGCGTAGACCGTGCGGCCAAAGCGGGTGCGGTGCAGGATCCACCAGGCGCAGGCGACCACGATCAGGGCGATGACCACCGCGGCGGTGATCCGCCAGCGTCCGGTGCTCAGGCCCCAGTTGGTGATGGCAATGAATCCTTCATCGCGGATCGGCACCGATTCCGGGGCGAAGATGAAGCACAGGCCGCGGGCTAGGAACATTCCGGCCAGGGTCGCAACGAAGGGTTGCACGTCGAAGTATTGGATCATCACGCCCATGCCCAGACCGATGATGGACCCGGCCAGCAGTGCGATCGGCAAGACGAGGATCAGCGGAACGCCGGCTTGTAGCAGGGTTGCGGTGATGACCGAGGACAGGGCCAAGACTGCACCGACCGACAGGTCAATACCGCCGGTGAGAATAACGAAAGTCATTCCGGTGGCGAGGACAATCAGGTGCGCGTTGTTAATGAATAGGTTTGAGATGACTGCTGGTGAAAGGAAGTTCTCGTAGCGTACTCCGCCGATGACCAGCATCAACAGGAACACAATGATGGTGCCTAGTACCGGAAGGTAGCGCCGATCGAGCGAGAGTTTGCGCGATGCACTTTTGGCGATGGTGGCGGTTGCGGTGCTCATGCGGAGGCCTCCTGGAAGCGACGGCGTTCACGTAGTCCGGCCAGCATGGTGCGCAAGCGGGTGGACATCATCAGGGTGACGGCGATGACCACGATGGCCTTGAACAGCGAAGTCACCAGCGGGGAAATTCCCAAGACCGTAACGGTCAGGCTCAGGGTGGTAATGATCAGTACGCCCACCAGGGTGCCCGAGAGGTTGAACTTGCCACCGGCCAGTGAAGTTCCGCCGATGACTACTGCCAAGATGGCGTCCAGCTCGATAAAGAGTCCAGCGTTATTGGCGTCGGCGGCCATGGTGTTGGCCGCAAAAATCAGCCCGGCCAAACCCGAGAGCAGGGCGCACAGGGCGTAGACGGTGAACACCAGGGTTTTTGATTTGACCCCGGCCAGTCGGCTAGCTTCTGGGTTGATTCCGACGGCTTCGAGCAGCATTCCTAGCGCGGTGCGGCGCACCAGCAGGGCCACCACGAGGTACACGCCGTAGGCGATGATGGCAGCAACGGGTAGTCCTAGGAGAAAGCCGGAGGCCAAGGTGCTAAAGGGTGCGCTGGCCACGGTAGTGATCTGACCATTGGTGATCAGCATGGCCACGCCTCGTCCGGCGGTCATCAGGATCAGGGTTGCGATGATCGGTTGGATCCCAAAGTTCGCGACCAGCATGCCGTTAAAGCAGCCCAAGATGAAGCACAGTCCTAGGGCCACGATGATGGCGCCCAGTGCTGTACCGACGGAGGCGGGGTGATCTGAGCTGGCGATAAAGGTCAGTGCTACGGCGCCGGCGATGGCCACCGTTGCGCCCACGGATAGGTCGATTCCGCGGGTCGCGATGACCAGGGTCATGCCCAGGGAGACCAGCAGTAGTGGCGCGCTGTTGCGCAGAATGTCGATGGGTGCACCGAAGAGGTGTCCGTCCAATACGGTGATGCCCAAAATGTCTGGTCTTTTAATGGTGCAGGCGAGCAACAGCGCGGCCAGCGCGACCAGCGGCCAGAACAGCCGGTGTTTATAGATGAGGGTCATTTCGTTTCTTCCCCAGTGGCGATGATTTCAATGAGGCGTGGTACATCCACGTCATCTGTCCGTGGAAGTTCGGCGACCTTGGTGTGGTCTCGCATGACAACTATGCGGTCCGAAAGGCGCAGGACTTCTTCCAGCTCGGCGGAAATGAACACCACCGACATTCCTTGTTCGGCAAGTTCTGACACCAGGTTCATGATTTCGGTTTTGGCGCCGATGTCGATTCCACGTGTTGGTTCGTCGAGGATCAGAAGTTTGGGTGCGGTAGCCAGCCACCGTGCCAGCAAGACTTTTTGCTGGTTGCCGCCCGAGAGGTTTTTCAGCAGCGCGTTGGGGTTCGCTGGCCGCACTCCCAGTGCCTTGATATAGGCATCGACAATCTGTGAAGCCTTGGTGGCTGGCAGCGGGCGGGTCCAGCCTCGGGCCGCTTGCAATCCCAAGATGATGTTCTCGGCCACGCTCAAGTCCCCGACCACGCCCTCACCTTTTCGGTCTTCGGAGGTGTAGGCGATCTTGTGCCCCAGTGCTTGGCGCGGGGTGCGCAGTTTGGTTTTGGCCCCGCCAAGTTCGATGGTGCCTTCGTCTGCTTTGTCGGCGCCGTAGAGTAGGCGGGCAAGTTCGGTACGGCCCGATCCCAAGAGCCCTGCCATGCCGATGACTTCGCCGGCGTACAGGTCCAGGTTGAATGGTTGCACCGCGCCTTTACGGCCCAGGCCCACAGCCTGCAGCAGCGGTTGGGCGTTCTCAGAGCGTGCTTCCTTGGCGTTGCGCGCTACCGCTTGACCTACCTGAGCATCCGAGGTGCCGGCGATCATCAGGGACACCAGCTCGCGTTGCGGCAGTTCACGAGTGAAGCGTTCTTGCACAAGTTTGCCGTTGCGCAGGATGGTGATGCGGTCCGAAACCGCATAAATCTGGTCGAGGAAGTGCGAGACAAACAGGATGGCCACACCATCTTGGCGCAGTTGCCGCATCACGGTGAACAGCTGCTTGACTTCGTCGGTATCCAGTGAGGAGGTCGGTTCGTCGAGGATGAGAACCTTGGCGTCGACCACCATGGCGCGGCTGATCGCAACGAGTTGCTGGACGGCCAATGAGTGGGAACCCAAGGAGCTTCCCGGGTCGATATTCAGGCCCATCTTTTTGAGGAATACCGTGGCTTGGCGTCGCATGCTGCGCCAGTCCAGGCCACCGAAGCGTCGTGGCTCGTTGCCGAGCATGATGTTTTCGGCGACGGTGAGGTTGGTGCAGAGATTTACTTCTTGATACACCGTGGAGATACCGTGTTCGCGGGCATCTGCCGGTCCATTGAAGCGAGTCGAGGTGCCATTAACCGTGATGCTACCGCCGGACAAGGAATTCACTCCGGTCAGCGCTTTAATCAGGGTAGATTTTCCTGCGCCGTTTTCTCCCATAAGGGCATGGATTTCACCAGGAAATAGTCGGAAATCAACGTTATCCAGCGCTTTGACACCGGGAAATTCTACTGAAATTCCGGTCATCTGAACCACCGGATGGGTTGCTTGAGGTTCGGGAGCATCGGCGGTGCTGGGCCGTTGCTGAGGTTCTGATGCGATCATTAACATGCCTCTATAGGTGCGTGAACTGCCACTTAGTGATGAGCCGGCGCACGGTAAAACCGTCCGCCGGCTTGAGTGATTTAGCGCTTAGTACTTGCGATCTGGCAAGGCCTTTTCGGCTTCTTCTTGGGTGAACGCGGCGTCTTCAACGACGATGCGCTTCTCCACGGACTCACCGGCTACAACCTTCTTGGCAACTTCGGCCAGGTCTTCGCCCAGCAGTGGGTTGCACTCAACGATGTAGTTGATCTTGCCGTCAGCCAGTGCCTGCATGCCGTCCTTGACTGCGTCGATGGTGACGATCTTGATGTCTTCGCCTGGCTTCTTACCTGCTGCTTCGATAGCTTCGATAGCGCCTAGGCCCATGTCATCGTTGTGGGCAAAAACGAGGTCGATGTCATCGTGCGAGTTCAGGAAGCCTTCCATAACCTGCTTGCCACCGGCACGAGTGAAGTCACCGGTCTGGGAGTCCACAACCTTGATATCGGTGCCAGCGATGGCCTTTTCGAAGCCTTCCTTACGGTCGATAGCTGGAGCAGAACCGGTGGTGCCCTGCAGCTCGACGACCTTCAGTTCCTCATCCTTGAAGTTATCGGCCACCCACTGACCAGCGCGCTGGCCTTCTTCGACGAAGTCAGAACCGATAAATGACTCATAGAGGGAGTCATCTGTGGTGTCTACCGCACGGTCGGTGAGGATCACTGGGATGTTGGCGTTCTTTGCTTCCTGAAGCACAGCGTCCCAACCGGTCTCAACCACTGGCGAGAATGCCAGGACGTCAACGCCCTGGGCGATGTATGAGCGTAGGGCCTGAATCTGGTTTTCTTGCTTCTGCTGAGCATCGGAGAAGCTGAGCTTGAACCCGTTCTCTTCGGTCAGAGTATCTTGGATGTCCTTGGTGTTAGCTGCACGCCAGCCAGATTCGGCGCCTACCTGGGAGAAGCCGATAGCGATGGTGTCGGAGCCCGAACCGTCATCAGCTGATTCGCTGGATGATGAGCCCGAGCATGCGCTCATGGCCGCCATTGCTGCAACGGAGAGCGTTGCAATTCCTGCGCGTAAAAAGGTCTTTCGCTTCATTGAGATGTCCTTCTCGTGGGTCCCCGCCGACTGTCGAGTGAATTGTTCCGACTGCGGGATACATGTGTCGGTGCTCACAATGTTAGCGCTAACATTTTGGACTGGGAAGAGGGCTAGAGCATTTTCTTTTATGTTAGTTTCTTCGCAGAAAGTATGGCGGCAGAGAATTACCTCCCACCCACTAGGAGATCTAGCGGAAAGATTTGTTTTCTGAGCATCTTAATCCAAGAAACCCACTCTTTATTGGAGACTCCATTGCCAGAAAAAGTATTCTTTGTTCGCATGAACGAGAAGATTGAGTCTCTGGTTCATCACTTGATACGAATGCCTTTGAATCGGCGTCTTTTGCCCCGAAATACACCATGGTTCCACGCGTTGACCGCGCAACTGTTTTCCTAGCTCGATGAGTTGCTTGAGATACACGTAAACAGTTAGCGCCAACAATCCCGCTCACCGTGCCACACTAGGTGAGTGGATACACAGATCATTTACACGATTCTTGCTGGGATACTGCTCGTAATTTCAGCATTAGGCACGATTTTTCCGGTGCTCCCAGGATCGTTGCTGACCATCGGAACGCTGCTGGCATGGGGCTGGCTACTCGGCTCGACGGCATCGTGGTGGACTGCTGGCATCGGCATGGCCATCGCGCTCGTGGGGTGGTCAGCCTCGGCGATGCTCACCGGAAGGAAACTCAAGGAGCATCAGGTCCCCAAAGGCTCCATCCTCTTTGCTGTGATCGGTGCCATCGCCGGTGCGTTTATCATCCCGGTTGTAGGACTTTTCATCGGTTTCGCGGTCGGGCTTTTCGCTGGAGAAAGCGTACGGCGTCGAGAACTCTCCGGTGCATTCAGCTCATCATGGGCAGCCCTGAAAGCGCTGGGACTTGGGATTGTGGTGGAGTTCGGATGCGTTCTACTCGCCTCATCGGCGTGGGTGATCGGCATGATCACCCACTTCGCCACCCGTTAGATCCACCCCTGTTCGCGAGCTTTTCGGGCAGCTTCAATCCGATTCGCGGTATTCGTTTTGCCGATGGCGTTTGATAGGTGGTTGCGTACGGTTCCCACGGACAGATGCACCAAAGCAGCGATACGCGAGACCGGTGCACCACTGGCCGCATGAGCCAAAATCTCACGTTCACGATCGGTCAACGGATTGCGCTGAGTTTCGACGCTAAGCATCGCTCGTTGCGGATCAATGATCTTATCCCCGGCGTACACCTTACGAATTGCCGAGACCAAGTCCTCCGGTGGTGCATCCTTAACAAGGAAACCGCTAGCCCCAGCCTCAAAAGCTTGCCGAAAATATCCAGGTCGGTCAAAGGTGGTCAAGACCAGCACTTTCACCTCAGGGTGGGTCTGGCTAAGTTGCTGCGCAAGACTCAATCCATCAAGCCGAGGCATCTGAATATCAACCAGTGCAACATCTACCTTATGCAACGCTAGAGCTGCGGTCACCTCATCGCCATCAGCGCATTGAGCGACAACTTCAAGGTCGACTTCCAGATTCAGCAAAGCCGCCAGTGCGCTGCGCACCAAATGTTGATCGTCAGCGATTAGTACCCGAATCACTTGACCTCCTGAAAGCTACCGTCAAAAGTCAGTTGGACCCGGGTGCCACCCAGTGTCGAGGCTTCGACCGTCGCAGTGGCACCAATTTGCTTGGCTCGCTCTTGCATTCCGCGGATGCCGTGACCCGCTTCGCTGGCTCCCAATCCGTCTCCGTCATCGTCGATGCCTACGTAGGATTTATCAAAAACTATGCGCAGTGAACTGGCGTGTGCATGGCGTAAGACGTTGGTGAGTGCTTCACGCAAAATCCAGGCCGTGTGCGAGCGCCATCGCACAGGGATTGAAGCCGGGTCTCCCACCACGGTGAAATTCAGATCATTGTCTTGGCAGGCCCTTCGCAAATCGGCAAGTTCCGCTTCAAGATCCTGCCGGTTCAGTCCCTGGACTGTGGTTCGTACAGAGTCCAAGGCCTGCACTGCCAAGTCGGATAACTGCTGCATTTCTGTGCGGGCACGATCGTATTCTTGGGCGTCAAGCAATCGCATGGCTAGCTGCGCTTTGAGATTAAGCGCAGTCAGTGAATGACCAATTCCGTCATGGACATCGCGGGCGACCCGCTCTTGTTCGGCAACGAGCATGTAATCGGCACGCATTTCTTCGGCGGCTACCGCCCGAGTAATGGCAGCCACGGTAATCACGTAGACCACCATCAGAACAAAATTTAGTCCGATGATAAACAACGCATCAATGAACTCGCCGACCGCCACTGGTAAGAGCAAACAGACCAGTACAGCCCCAGCGTAGGTCGCTATGGTCCAGGGCCTGGTCAGCAGGAAAGCTGCGTACGAGGTGATAAACGGAGTGAGGCTCAGGGCACCAATTCCTGTAGCGATCATCGCCAGCAGAAGAATCAGTATCAACACCGCGAAACTGATCAGCGCCGGAATCTGCTTGGTGCCGCCTTGCCCCACAGCCCACGAGTATTTGGCATAAGCATGCAGATACACCGCGGCAAAAACTGCCACAAGTATGAGCCCGGCAACTCGCACCGGCTCCGGGTATGGGTTGTTGATCAAGTCCAAGATCGGGAAGATCAGGAAGACAACCCACACTCCAGACATGAGCCAGCCCCAGCGATTCCAGAACTGTTGCTCATCCTCTAGAGCGCTGGGCTGGCATTGTCTCATTGACGTGCTTTGGCCCTGCGCGTAGCGAGTACCGCAAAGACGGCGAAGATCATTGCCCATAGCACTAGATTAGTTGTCATCATCCACATTGGGTCCGGAGCCATCTCAGTTCCTTCCGGAATATCTTTGAGCAACGGGTAACGGGCCAAGGCGACGTAGCCAAACATCGGCGTAAACCGGGCGATATCAAGCATGGTTCCTTCCAGAGGCATAAACACATTTCCGAAGAAGGCGAAGAACACCATGAGCCCCGTCGCCAGGCCCAATGCAGATTCGGATTTGAAAGCCATACCCACGCCAATGCCGTAGCAAGCAAAGACCATGGCACCGATCAAGATGATCAGATAGCTAACGCCCCAAATCCACGACTCGTTCACCGTGGCCCCGGTGAGTGCTCCCAAAGCGAAAACGATGGCGGCAGATACACCTGCAACGGTGGCAGCAACGATCATCTTGCTTCCAACAAACACCGCTGGCGGCATCTTAGTTATAGCAATCTGCCGGCCCCACCCCTGCATGGTTTCAGTGGCTACTGTTCCTGCGATGGACACCGTGCTGACGGCCGCACCATAGGCGGCCATGGAGATCATGAGATAAAACTTGACGTTTCCCGCTCCCAAATCTGATTCGGTGTAGCTAGGAATATTGCCAAAAAGGATATACATGGCTGCCGGAAGTAAGAGAGCAAAAACGAGATTGTATCCATCGCGAAAGTGCCGGGCAAATTCAACTTGGATATAGGTTGCCATCATGATGCGTCCTTGGTGAGTTGGATGAAAGCGTCTTCTAGGCTGGGGGAAGAGATTTCGATGTCTTGGCCCCGGTACTGTTGCAAGAGAGCTAGGGCGAACTGGTCAGAGTCGGTGCACTGGAAGTGATATCGCAGTCCCTGTTGTTCGGTCAGCACGATGGACTCATCAAAACCCAGGGCTTGTTGGGCATCGGCTTCAGAGGAGAAAGTGGCGCTGATGGATCTGCCGTTGATCAAATGGCGCAATTCTTCGGTGGCTCCGTCGGCAACGATTCTTCCCTGACTCATCAGCACGGTACGTTCGGCGAAGGCCTGTGCTTCTTCGAGATAGTGCGTGGCAAAGATGATGGTTCGGCCGCCCGTTGCTTCGGCGCGCATCGTTTGCCAGAAGTCACGGCGGGCCATCACATCCATACCGGCCGTGGGCTCGTCCAAGATCAATACATCTGGATCCGGCAAAAGGGCGAGGGCAAATTTGATGCGTTGCTGCTCTCCCCCGGAGCACTTACCCACCCTTCGTTTTGCGATTTTTGTGAGTCCGGTGCGCTCCATGACCTCTCGGACACGGTCGGCTCGTCCGTGCATCGTTCCGATGACCTTGACGGTTTCTTGCACCGTCAGGTCACGTAAGAGTCCACCGGTTTGCAGGACCGCTGATACTTGGCCGGAAGATATAGCTTGGCTCGGAGATTGTCCTAAAACTTGCACTGTTCCCGCGGAGGGCTGGGTCAGTCCGAGGATCATGTCCACCGTGGTGGTCTTTCCAGCCCCGTTGGGCCCGAGTAAAGCTACGATTTGTCCTTGGGCAATCTGCAGGTTGATTCCTTTGACTGCCTCAACTTTGGCGTGTTTAGCAACAAATGTTTTCTTCACTGTCGACAGCGATATGGCGTCGGTTTTCATCAGCGTTTCCATACTTCAATCATTCAACTTCCCGGTGGCCACAAAAAGAGCAGAATGTCATGATCTGCCCATGACCGTTGTCATGGGTTCAGCAAGGTAGTTGCAGTAAAACAACCATCTGGCTTGAATCTTTACAACTGTTGTGACCTTAGCAACAACTTCTGGTTTTCGCTCTGGCTGGAAAAGATTCCGACTTCTATAAGCTCGGAGCACATCACTGCGAGTCAACGAACGAAATGTCATTTTTCGCCCTTGTGATCAGCCCATAGAACTTATGACCTGCTGGTTATCCCTATGGGAAACTCACAGTCATATCCCGTAGGATTTTTCCTGTGCTAGATCAATCTTCTTTTCTTTCCTTTGTGACGGATTACGCCCCGCCGACCATCGGCGCCGCGTTCCTGCCCGACTGGCTGAACCCAGCAGTATTCCTCAACAACCCTGACCTTGGTCCATGGGTTGTGGCGCTAGTCTGCCTCATCGTCTTCACCGAAACTGGCTTGCTGGTTGGGTTCTTCCTCCCAGGCGACTCGATGCTGTTCACCGTCGGCATGCTCATCGCCACCGGCACCATCCATGTGCCACTTTGGCTCTTCTCGTTGGCCATCTTCGTTTGCGCCTTCGCCGGAGACCAGACGGGCTATCTCATCGGTAGGAAAACTGGCCCAGCCATCTTCAACAAACCCGAATCGCGGTTCTTCTCGCAGAAGAATGTTGAACGAGCCCACGAATTTTTCGAAAAGTTTGGTGGCCGTGCAGTCATCTTGGCCCGCTTTGTACCGGTGGTTCGAACCTTCGTGCCGGTCATCGCCGGTGTCGCCAAAATGGACCACAAGACCTTCATCAGCTTCAACCTGATTGGCGCCGCCCTCTGGGGTATCGGCGTCACGCTCTTAGGTTTCTGGTTGGGTCAGTTCAGCTGGATCGAAGAGAACATCGACATTATCTTCATCCTGATTGTTCTCATCTCCTTGATCCCGATCGGTGTTGAACTGCTCAAAGCTCGTAAGCCAAGCAAGAACATCGAAGACTAGTTTCTAAGCACTTCGGCGGCTAAAACGACCGCCACCCCACTGTACGCCGCGGCGCATCAACCAATTCTCGCAAGGTTGGATTGCCCCGCGGCGTACTCCTTTACACACCAAATTCTTCTCATGATCTACCGCGAGTGGGCTTGCATGGTGATCGGGCGGAGAACATTGATTAGCACTTCGCAATCGCAATAGCCGCCGAGTCGGTAATCTTTTTCCAGAGCGACGACACGCAGGGCACTAATGTCCCGATAGTTCTTCGAAACCCGAAGATCGCCATAGCGGCTCTTCACAATTCAGGGTGTAAACCGGGCCTGAAACCACCGGCCTCCAACAATGACCGTGCGATATAGTGCGTCAAATTCCTGAACCCTAACGCGATACCCCGCAAATGCTCCAACCGGCCATTCAACGCTTCGGTTGGCCCGTTCGATGACCCCATATGATCGAAATACGCCAAGATATCCGACGCGCGTTTCTTCAATGTTGTCGCCACGGACCTCACCTCGATCATGTCCTTAGGCAAGGTCTTGGCCAGGTCATGGATGAAATCCCACAACCGTTCCTTCCCCTCCCATGGGGAAGGAGCCCGATACGCGGCTACCAGCCGTTGATACACCTTCCATGTCGCTTGCACGACCTGATGGCCCGGATCAGCAAACAATGATTCCAGTTGCCCTTTGCCACGTTCGCTGAGCAGTTCCTCGCCGGTCAGCAGCGTCTTGCGGGCCCGATACAACGGATCCTTGCTCCGGCCCCGCCATCCCAGCGTCTCATGCTGGATCCGCTGCCAGGCTTTCTCCAACGCAGTGCCGGCCAGCTTCACCACATGGAACGGGTCCATCACCTCCACCGCATGCGGCAGCTCTCCCACCGCGGCGGTCTTGAACCCGGTGAACCCGCCCATCGCAACGATCTGCACCCCGGCAGGACAAGCCCGGTCCCGCTCTTGCAACCAGGACTTGAACACCTGCTTCGACCTTCCCTGGACCATGTCCAGCAGCCGTGCCGGTCCGCTACGCTGCTGCACCGGGGGTCAGGTCGATGATGACCGTGACGTAATTGTCTCCGTACCGGGCATGACGCCACACGTGCTCGACAACCCCGATCACCTGGACACCGTCAAAACGGGTCGGGCTGCTGATCAGCACCCGCTGCCCCTCAGCCAGCACCGCAGCATTCGCGGTATTCCACGAAACACCCAGCCCCTCCGCGACCCGGGCCATGCTCAAGTGCTGACACACGATCCCTTTCAAAGCCCATCGCAGCCCTCCGCGGGAGATCTTCGCTTTCGGGTCGGCGGCCAAGGAGGTGTCCTGCACCCTTACGTGCTTGCAGGTGGCGCACCGGTAGCGGCGCACCCTGATAGCCAAGGTAGTGGGCCGCCACCCGAACGATGCATGCGACAGCCGGCGGATCCTGGTATCGCGGGCGGTGCCCTGGGCTCCGCACTGGTGGCAGAACTTGTCGTCTTCGACGACTCGGCATTCGATCACTGCGCGGGTATCGGTGATGTGCTGCCCCGTAGCTGTCAGTCCGAGGTGTTGAAGACCGCAGAATGTCGTCAAGTCCCGGGTGCAGTAGGTAGCATCGAGCATGGCCGAGAGCTTTCGACTCTGGTTGTGTAGGAACTTTCATTCTCGTGAAGCTCTCGGCCTTTTTCGTGCCGTGACACGCTACCTGATGTCTGGGATCTGTTGAGACTGCTACACCTTAGATCGCGAAGAGCCTGGTAACTTGCTATGAATCGGTGGTTTCACTCAACCCTGACAGTCAGGGGATGGCACAGCTAGGACTTTTGGTGCAGGTTATTCCGTCAGTTCCTTGCCGCGGGACTCAGTAATGGACCATGCCGTTAGGGCCGATATCAGCAGTAGCACAATCGAATAGATCGAGAAGACTGTTCCTCCATATTCACCGAACCAGCTATCCAGGGCTGCTTGGAGATACGCCGCTGTTCCGCCGAACAAGGCTACGCACAGGGCATATGGCGCGGCAACACCGATAGTGCGAACCGATGTGGGGAACAGCTCGGCATAGACCGCGGGCATGATGGCCGCCGAAGCCGATATGAAGATCAACATGACCGTCATGGCGATGAATAGCTGCCACCATTCACCATGCACGACGAAGGTCATCGGGAACTGCATTGCAGCAGCACCAATAGACGAGATGATCAGCACCGGGCGCCGACCGATGCGGTCCGACAATTTACCCCAGAATGGCAGTGCCGCCATGAAGACTAGGTTTGCCGCTACGCCAACCCAAAGGGCCTCGGATGGTTCCATGCCAAGGGTAGCGATTGCATGCGCAGGGGTGGCAACGGACCAAATGTAGTAAACCACGGTGAGGCCAACTGTCAACCCGATGACTTGCAAGGCTTTTGTTCGGTTGGCCATGCAGTCTTTGATAAGCGAGGCCTTCGGCTGTGTAGCTTGCTTCTCGGCTTTCTTGTGCTTCGTGAACTGCGCAGTTTCCTTCAAACGTGCTCTCATGACGAGGGTGTATAGTCCGAAAACAGCTCCGATTGCGAAGGGAATTCGCCAGCCGAAGCCGTTCATCTGCTCGGCGGTTAAGACCAAGGTGAAAATAGCGCCGAGCAAGGTGCCAAAGACGATCCCGGCGGTCCCTGAGAAGTAGATCAGCGTTGCGTATAGGCCGCGTTTCGGTGCCGGTGCCATCTCGGCCAGGTAGGTCTGGGCGCTGGGAAGTTCGCCGCCGTGGGCCAAGCCTTGGATGAGTCTGGCGATCAGGAGCATCACCGAGGCAAATGCACCCACGGCTGCGAAGTTCGGGGTCACTGCAATAATCAACGATCCTAACGCTGCCAAGCCGACAGCCGAGGTCATCGAGGTCTTGCGCCCGATGCGGTCACCGATCACACCGAAGAGAACTCCGCCCAACGGTCGCGCTATGAAGCCCACAGCGAATATGGCCATGGTTGCGAGGAAGGCGCTGGTTGCGTCGTGCGGGGAGAAGAGGTTATTGGCGATATACGGGGCAAAGGTGGCGTAGATGGCCCAGTCGAACCATTCAACAGCGTTGCCGGCACCGATGCCGAAGAGGCTCTTCGTCAGTTCCTTGCGATTATCCGGTCGGTCAGTAGTCGACGTCGAGCCGCCGAGTCTAGGCGTTTCCATGAAATTTCTCCGGTCCGAGGTTAGTTGGCGGACAATTCAGCGAGCTTGCTGATGGCCAGATGCGTGTAGAGTGCGGTGCCCTTAGGAAGAACCTCATCGGAGAATTCTGCAAAAGGTGAATGGTTGAATTGTGCTTCGGAAGCCTCAATGCCCGGTGCCAGCGCTGACAGGAATATGAAGGCTCCGGGAACATGTTCGAGGACCCGGGAAAAATCTTCCGATCCCGCGAGCGGGTTTGCCATCTGCGCATATGCTGACTCGTCGAAGAGCTCCACCACGGCACGGCTGGCGAAGGCAGTCTCAGATTCGTGGTTGATTGTCACCGGATATTCCGGGCGCAGTTCGATTTCAACGTCTACGCCATGCGCTGAGGCAATGCCACGCAGCAGGCGCGGGAGTTCTTGTTCTAAAGCTGCAAAGGTCTCGCGACTGAAGGAGCGGACGGTAGCTTCGAAGTGCGCGGTTTCGGGGATAACATTGCGGGCATGGCCGCCCTCAAAGACTCCTACGGAGATCACCACTGGATCGAAGACGTCGAACCTGCGTGTAACCATCCCTTGCATCGCAGTGACCATTTCCGCGGCAACGTAGACCGGATCCTTGGCCAAGAATGGTGCGGAACCGTGTCCGCCCTGTCCATGAACCGTGACGAAGAGGCCAGCTGAAGAACTCATCACCGGGCCGGGACGGCTCATAAACTGCCCCGATGTTCCCAAGGCGCTCATGACATGCAACCCAAAGGCTGCGTCTACCGTTGCGCCAGCGGCTTCAAGCACTCCCTCGCTGATCATGTGGCCGGCACCGTCGAATCCTTCCTCGCCAGGCTGGAACATGAAAACGACATCGCCGGCCAACTGGTCACGTCGATCCGCCAGAATCGTCGCGGCTCCAGCGAGCATGGCAGTGTGCAAATCGTGGCCGCAGGCATGCATCGTATTGCCAGTCTGGGAGGCATAGGAAACGTTAGATTTTTCCCTTACGGGCAAGGCATCCATGTCGCCACGCAGTAGGACGCTGGGAGCATCGTCCCGCGCGGCACCGCCACGCAGCACAGCGGTGACCGAGCTCAGCTCTTGTCCCAGAGTCACTTCGAATCCCAGCGGTTCGAGCCATTCCAGGACTCGCTGTTGGGTCAACGGCAAATCGAGTCCGACTTCCGGTTGACGGTGAAGCTCATGGCGAAGCTTCTGGATTTCAGGCGCCAGGTGCCGGGCATCGCTGACAATGTTTTCCGAAGAATACATCGCGGACCTTCTTTTCATTTACAAGGAGGCATCTCATGATGCCAATCACACTATTTATGATCAGGCACTTTAGAACGTACGCCCCTAGATTCAAGATTTAATTGCATTTGGACGTGGGTCGACCGAGAATAGTTGCACCATGATGGATTTCGAACTAACGCAAGATGACTTGGAACTAGTACATGCGTTACAAATAGCGCCACGCTCAACTTGGACAGAGCTGGGCAAGGTGCTTGGAAGGCATCCGGCCACCTTGTCGAATCGCTGGAACCGCCTGCATTCGCAACGGGTCGTCTGGATACTGGGACATTTGGGTGGCCGCCCGCAGATGCATTGCACCGCGCTCTTGGACGTGGAGGCGGATCCCCGACTCATGGATGCCACTTTGCGGGCATTGTGCCGGATACCGGAGGTGAATTCCGTTGACAGTTCCTCGCGGAATGCCGATTTCCGGTTGACCTGCATCGCTCCGGATTGGTTGAGCATGTCACACCGGGTGCTGCCCAAATTGTGGGCAGTGGAAGGGGTTCTAAGGATCAAGACCTCCGTCTGCACACGCGTCTATGCCAGCGGGGACCAGTGGAGGCTCGATGTCCTTTCACATCGGCAGGAGGATGAGCTACGTGCCCTGGCGCCAGCACCGCAGGTTTCAGTCGGAACTATCCCTGCGGCCCTGTGGCCCTGCCTCGAAGTTCTGCAGGTCAACGGCCGAGCAACAGCAAGGGATATTGCCCAAGCAACAGGACAGCATCCGGCCACCGCAGCGCGCTTGCTCAATGCCGCACTATCCGCAGGCATGATATACATCCGTTGCGAACTGGCTAGCGACTACTCCGGATCCCCGTTGTTGGTACAGTGGTTTACCAAGGTGCCCCCGGGATTGGAAGACCGAATCGCGCAATTCCTTAAAACTTTTCGCAGCCTAAGATTGTGCGCAGCCACTACAGGGGAAGCGAACCTGACGTTCAACATGCAGCTGCATGAACCATCTGAAATCGCCAGCATCGAGCGAAAGCTAGTCGCACAGTTTCCGCAACTGCGGATCCTTGAAACCTGTGTCGCCACAAGAAGCTACAAGCGCATGGGATGGCTGCTCGATGCCGACGGACGGTTCAACCGATCTCCAGACAGCATTGAAAGTAGCTACCGATCGAGACCCCATAGCTGAGGATGAACGGCTACAGCGGGCTGCGTTCCTGACGGGAGGAGGCGCGCAGCGCCTGCAGCGCAACATCCGTCTCTTCAGACGGCAGGTTAATCCCCACGACCCCCGCAGGCGCAGGCGTCACCGGACGGTAATGAAAACGTGCCGGATGCAACCGGTAATAATCGTCCAATGCCTGCTGCCGCACCTGCCAAACATGCTCCCAAGACCCGTCGTGGACCTGCGCCGGAGAGAACAAAGCAATCCCCGAATGCTTGTGCTGCCCGTTGTACCACAGCACGTACCCATCCAAACAGGCTCGCGCATCGGCAAGCGCGTAGAATACTTTTGGATAATCGGGACGATACTTCATCGTCCTGAATCCGGACTCACTGAACGGGTTGTCATTCGATACGTAGGGCCGGTTATGGCTCAGCGCAACACCTTTGGCCTCCAACGCGCCTTTCAAGGCATTGGACTTCATGGCCGGCCCAGAATCGGCATGTACTACATGGGGCACGCCGTAGGTTTTGAAAGCGTCTTGGAACATCTCCACGGCCAGATGATCCGCTTCGCGCTCCTCCACCCGGTACCCGACGATCTGCCGGGAGAAAACATCGATGATCGAATAGGCCTTGAACACGCGGTTCTTATACGGCGAATACAAGTCGGTAATGTCCCACGACCAGATCTGCCCAGGACCGGTGGCTTTCAACACAGGCTTTTGTCCTCGTGTTGTGCGGTTTTGTTTTCGGGTGGGCACCTTCGGGCGGAGCATCTGCTCTTCGAGCGCTGCGGCAATACGCCACCATGCGCGCCGCGAGGCGAGCATGAGTACTTCATCCCATGCTGTGGCAAAGGAATGGTCCACCGAGTTCCCCTCGGCCCACCCGGCAAGAATACGCTCTTCGATGCGCTCACAGTCCCCGGGGCCGATCCTGGTGGAATAGGCGCGATCCGCCTGGTGGATCGGGTTCGTTGCCCTGGGCCTCGGATTGCTCCGGTAATGCCAGGTCGAACGGGAAAGACCGGTGACTTTGAGGGCTTGGCGTTGCGAACCGTTGAGGCTCGTTAGGGCTCGGATCAATTCGTTTTCCGTGGCGATGAATTCTTGCGCTCGTCCGTCGTTGACGTGGCGAGCTCTTGCTCGTTCAACGCGTGCAAGAGCCCGATAGCTTTTCCCAGGGCCTCGTTAGTTCCTTCGAACTGGCGGACGCGTTCACGCAGTGCTTTGAGCTCGTCTTCGTGTTCTGCTTGTTCCTTGGCATGGGCTTGCTCGAAGGCTGAGCGTTGGCTCGGGGTAGTGTTCATCTGTCCATGATCTTGTGGAACGAGGTTGCGGTCGAGGTCCCCTTCGAAGACGAGCTGGTTCCAGCGGTAGAACGTGGCCCTGGAGAACGGCTGTTGCTGCAGCCATGCAGTCCGGGTGCCGCGGGGCTGCAGGTTGTATTGGTGGACGTAGTCCCTGATTTCTTCGCGGGTGACGCCGACGGTGCTCATGGTGGTTCCTTCTGGTCAGTGGTGGGTCGTGGTTGACTCACTTACAGCCTGACCGAGAGGGATCCCCGGCCGATCCCAAGACCGTCGCTGCCTCGATGCGACGGCAAGGCATCGAGGGGATCAGCCCCAGGAGGTTCACTCCGGTGACCACCATCCAGGGTGTTGACACCTACCACCTGCCGGATCGGGCGCACCGTCAATGGGACCAAGGCGCCGTGGACAAGGTCTGGATTTCGGATATCACCTATCTGCGGACTAATGAAGGCTGGTTGTATTTGTGTGCGGTGCGTGATGGCTGCTCCCGCAGAGTGCTGGGATGGGCGCTGGATAGCGTGCAGAACACCGATCTGGTCGAAAGGGCCCTGCGCATGGTCAGGACCCTGCGAGGGCAGATTCCAGGTCAGGTGGTGTTCCACGCGGACCGCGGCTCGCAATTCACCTCAGCCCAGCTGCATGAGGTGGCCGTTGAGCTGGATCTGCTGCAGTCCGTTGGGCGTACGGGCGTGTGCTGGGATAACGCAATGAGCGAGTCATTCTGGGCGACGTTGAAGAGCGAATTCTATGACCACTACCGGTGGGCAACCCGGACGGACGCCAAACGGAAAGTGGCTTGGTGGATTGAGGATTTCTATAACCGCCGCCGGCTGCATTCAAGCCTGGGGATGGTTCCTCCGGTGGAATTTGAGCAGAAGCTTCACAGCCAGCAGGAACGCGGTGAACAGCATAGGACCGCGCTAACGCTAGCAGCATGATCTAGATCACGTGCACACTAATTGCAGGGAACCCATTCAAGCTTCCTCGATTCGACTACCCTTCGGGAATCGAAGCAATAGATTCGACTTCAATTTCCATAAGTGATGCATTCATGGCCTCAAACCTCTGTTAAATTCACTGTCGGAGAGATTCACCCCTGACAGTATTTCAGCAGAGGTTTAGAGCGAAATCCCAGAATCTAACGCATCGAAGGTTGCGGGCTAGATGTGAAGCGGGCCTCGACGAAACTCTCACGCCAAAACCCGCTTCACATCTTCAGTTACACCTGCACCCGCTATTTATCCAGGAAACTAGTAAGTGCTGAGTTGACTTCATCAGCGTGCGTCCACAGCAATCCATGCGGAGCGCCCTCAATCTCTACGTACTCCGCTTTAGGGACGGCCTGGTGGAAACGTCGAGCCGTAGCATCGATCGGAAGGATGTTGTCCTTGGTGCCGTGCAGGATCAACGTCGGCTTGCCCGCCTGCTCAACGGCTTTGACATCGTTTCGGAAATCTTCCAGCCAGGCAGGAACGACAGCATAGGCAGCAACGGGAGCACTGGTCACTGACAGATTCCAGTTCGCCGTGACTACTTCTTGGCTAATACGTTTGCCCAAGTTCTCCTCCAGGTTGTAGAAGTCCTTATAGAACTGCGTGAACCAAGAGTAACGATCTTTCTTCGCTGCAGCTTCAATCTCATCGAAGACTTGCTGTGGCACGCCTTCTATGTTGTCTTCGCGTTCCACTAGGAAAGGTTCGAGTGAGGCAAGGAAAGCGAGCTTCGCAACTCGTTCATGTCCATAGTTGGCCACGTAGCGAGCAAGTTCTCCGGTTCCCATTGAGAATCCGACAAGAAACACGTCGCGCAGGTCGAGGGTTTCAAGCAGGATGCTGAGGTCAGAAGCGAAAGTGTCATAGTCATACCCGACATTGACCTTCGAAGAAGCACCGAACCCGCGGCGGTCATAGGTGATAACCCGGTATCCCTGTTGCAGCAATTCGCGGGTCTGAAGCTCCCAGCTATGACCGTTCAATGGGTAGCCGTGGATTAAGACGACGGGCTGGCCTTCGCCCTGGTCTTCATAGTAAAGCTCAATCGGGGTGCTGTTCTCTGCGCCGACGTTGATGAATCCCATGATGTTTCCTTTCATGACCTCCGAGAACGGTCGTTCTCGGCTCTGGTAAACAGCTTATGAGAACGCTCGTTCTCGTGTCAAGTAGAATAGTTGTATGGAAAAAATAGATTTACGCGAAAAAGTTCTAGATGCCGCGGAAAAGTTGTACTACGCCAAAGGTTTCACTGCGGTAGGAATGGATGAACTACGCGCGACAGCAGGGGTCTCCTTGAAGCGTATTTACGCACTTTTCCCGGCTAAAACGGACATTATTGCTGCAGTTCTTCAACGAAAGCACAACGAGTGGGAATCCAGCCTTCATCGCGCCGTCCTCGAAGCAGGCACAGATGCTCACGCGCGGCTTCTCGCCGTTTACAACCTCCTAGAGCAATGGTTCTGCTCCGAGGAGTTCCGAGGCTGCGCGTTCATTAACGCTTTTGGAGAGCTCGGTGGCACAAACCCCGAAGTGGCTCGTATCGTCAAAGAGCATAAAGCTGATTTTCAGATGCAAATGGCCAAGTTTGCAAAGGAAAGTGGGTTATCCTCTGAGCTGGCCTACCAACTCTCGCTCCTAGCTGAGGGCGCCCAGACTACGGCGGCAATCTCAGCAGACCCACAAGCCGCAATTCAAGCTCGCGCCGCTGCCGAGGTGCTCATTGCTGCTTCCTTGCGTAGCTAAGTTCAGCTCTGCTCTCTTTTAGCTTTCGCGGCGCGTTCTTCAAGAACGTCCGCCACCTTCTCTTTCGTATCGGGAGTGAAAGCGAAAAGCTTTCCATCCGCCTCATGTACCCAGAACCTTCCGCAGAGATCGGTGGTCTTTGCTTCCGTACCTTCTGGCCACCAGTCCGCCTGTAAGGTTCGCTCCTGTGCCATCTCTTCTGGCTTAAAGTTTTTGGTCCGCTCATCAGAAGCATAAGCAGCAGCCAGTTCCTTGGCACTTGGCTTCCCTACCGTGTCTATTGATGAACACTGCGTCGCAGTGAACTTCTCTGCAAGGTCCATGGTAAAGATTCGTTCGGGGCCGGAGTTACGCTGTACCAGTTTTACGTTGGTGGCATTCTTGGGGACCCACGACGGGAGGATTCCTTTGTCAATTGCTTCTTGCGATGTGCTCGCGGTCTTTTCAGTGAACTGGTCCGGACTATCCGCAGCCATACCACTGACATTGCAACCGGTGAGCAACGAAACCATCGGAACAAGGATTAGAGGGGCGAATGCCATACGCTTCTTGAAAGTCATAAAAAGAGACTATCGACAAATACAGGCCGCAAGGATCGAACCTTGGCTGGATCATTTGCTGCTCTAAGGTAATACCTGAGTAGGACTTCCTGCAAGTCAGTCAGTAGATTTTCTGGAAACAATATTCCGTTAGTTCAGAAGAGAGGATCGAAAGAGTCGAGCTTCTTCACGAGTGAATCCAGCGGAGTATCGGTCCAAGCGCCAATGACGTATGAATTGACACGGCAGAAGTATTTTTGAACGGTGCAATTGGTCAAAGACTGCAATAACTCTGATGTAGCTTCAGTAAGCTTCAAACAGAACCGTGCACTCGGCATTGATCCGGTGACATAGCAACCAACTCGACTGGAGAATAACCCACCACCCCGACGAATCTACAAACTTGGGCCGTCGTAAACCAAGAAGTGGGTCCTAGCGAAAACCCCTCACGCCAAGACCCACTTCAAGACTGATACTAGACACATTCCAGGACCCGAGACCGCTGCATACTCGTCCTAGATACATCCTGCGACCGGCTCGGAAGCCGGTACCGACCATTCGCACGAGGAGTCTTCTGCATCTCTTCACAAGATGGCACTGCCAAAGCGACTGCGGTGTACTCCCACTGGGCTACACGGAATTCTTGACTACCCTGTTCCATAACTTCCTTGAAGAAATCTCCCGAAGTCTTCCGCGCGGAAGCTGCATCGACCACAGCCAGAGCGCTCTGCGGGGTCGTTACATAGAGCATCTGCAAATGATCGGACTCTGGATCAACCATAGCGAGGAAAACCGGGCGAGCGTGCACGGAAACCATTGCCATCGCATCAGACAGCTTTTCTTGTGGATTGATCATGACTACTGGCGTGCCTTTAACTGTGTGATGTCTCGGTTGGGCCGTTCGAGCTACCCACATGATCAAAGTACGCCAGGATGTCATCCTTGCGCCGCTTCAACGTAGTTCCTAGCCGCTTCAGCTACGGCAACCCGTTATCATGTTGATGCCTCTCCACCTGACAATCTATAAATCTGGCACTTTCGAGCTTGGCGCGGGACAGGAACTATCTTCCTCTTTTCGGCGGCACAACGACTGTATGCATACTTTGGCTCTGCTGTTGAACCCTAAGCACTTCGGCGGCTAAAACGTCCGCCACCCCACTGTACGCCGCGGCGCATCAACCAATTCTCGCAAGGTTGAATCGTGCCGCGGCGTACTCCTTTACACACCAAATCTTCGCCGGCATCAATGAGCCGCATGGCCTCAGTCGTGGCCGGACGCACCACGTTCAGTAGCACTTCGCAATCGCAAAATCCTCCGAGCAACCGCATTTTCCTCTCAAGTGCGCTGGCCCTCGGCGCAGATTCGTCACGATAAAAGCTAAGCCCCCGCAGGCTTCCATCGCAGCCAGCTTCACCTGCCACGCGATACAGGTAGCAAGGCAGACACTCATGGGTCACGGGCTGGGGCAGTTGCGACATCGTAGCTCCTTAAAAGACAGTAGCGAGGCCAGTTGATCAACTACCCTCGCTACCACCTTGTACCACTAGCATCCATCAGTTAGCGGATGCATGACGAGCTGTGGACTTCTACTCGCCTGCCAGGCTTCGACGCAGGAACGCGTCCACTCGCTCCAAGGCTTCAGCCACACGCTCGTAACCAGCCGCAAAAGACAGCCGAATGTAGAGGTGACCTTCGAATGGGTCGAAGTCACCGCCCGGAGTCAACGCCACATGGGCCTGTTCCAAAACGGCCTGGCAAAATTCAGAGGCCGAACCAAAAAGTTCCAACACTTCTGGCGCCAGGCGACCATAAAGATAAAACGCTCCATCGGTTGGAGCTACCTGAATGATTCCCAAACTATCCAGGCGTTGCAGCACCAGCTCGCGTGTCCGGGCAAACTCCGACACCCGCGCGTTCGCTTCTTCCAGGCTCTGCGCCGTAAAAGCTGCCACGGCTGCACGTTGGGCCGGTGCAGGAGCACACAGGGCAAGGTTTGAGGCCAGCGCGTCTACGGCAGGCAAAAGGTCATCGGGAACGATCATCCAGCCAAGTCGCCACCCGGTCATGCCCCAATACTTGGAGAAGGAAGAGACCACGATGGACGTGCGCGAGAACTCCCATGAAGTGTGCCCACGACGCGTGGCATCGAATTCGATGCCGTGGTAGATCTCGTCGCTAATCAAGCGCACGCCGTTGCTCTCACACCACTGTGCTAGTTGCTGTAGTTCTTCGGCACTAAACATGGTGCCGGTGGGATTATTCGGTGAAGCAATGACCAGACCGTCAAGGCGCCCGTGCTCTTTTTTGGCCTGTTCCAGATGCTCGATGGTTGGTTGAAATCTCGTTTCTGCCGTGGTGGGCAGGTCCAGCACCTTAAGTCCTAGGGCCTGCAGGATATTGGCATAGGCGGGATAGCCAGGACGGGCCAACGCCACCACGCCTCCGGCATCAAAGGTAGCCAGGAATGCCAGCTGGAATGCGCCGGAGGAACCGGTAGTCATCACGAAGTTCTCCACTGGAACCTGCACACCATAGGCATCGCGATAATGCTCGGCCAGGGCCTGGCGGATCTCTGGCAGACCAGCGGTCGCGGTATACCCGAAGTCCGCGCCCTCGGTGTGCAGTTGGGATGCCAGAGCGTTGACTGCTGCTGGCGCTCCCCCGCCGGGTTCTCCCACGCATAAGGAAATGACGTCGTGGCCTTCATCGCGCATCTGCGACACTCGCTCGACGATCTGCATCACTTCAAATGGTGCAACCTTGGCGCGTTGAGATACCTGCACTCTTTGTCCTCGTTACGATACTGGCGCGGTGGGCCCGCACGGCCGGGTGAAGCATCGTTCGACTCGATCTGATTCACCCAAGTCTGAACCTCTAATGCTACCCGGCCGTCCCAGCTCGCACCTCGCGCTACACCGGCTGTCGACGCACCGCCCGCATCACTGTCTTGACCAGCATCAGTACGAGCAACAGCGTTCCAACATAGCCGTTGATGACGTAGACCAGGTTGACCATTTGAGAGAACGGCAGCATCAAACCGATGACCGTTCCCAGGATTGCCAGAATGACGGTGAGGTATTTGAAGCCCTTGGTCTTATCCGCGTAAAAGCGTGAAGAGACGGTCCAGAGCAGTGGCACAGCGGTGGTGTAGATTCCTGCCAGGATCATCACGGAGATACCTGCTGCAAGCACCGGGCTGATGTCCTTAGCCAGCACCAGCATCGGAATCTCAGTTCCACCCACCCGAGTAATGTTGGCCAGCAGCCCCAAGCCAACAATGACGCAGGCAAGTGAGAAGACGGTCGAACCGGTCAGAGCGCCAGCCACTGCTTCTTTTCGGTTGCGGGCCGTCTTGCCCAAGGCAGTCAAGAAGGCGGCCAACCAAAGCATACAGAAACCTACATAGGACAGGCCCGACATGAACCAGTTGGTGGATGCTTGAGTCAGATCTAGCGTCGGTAACAAGGCTTGACCTTCTGCGATTCCACTTGGGTTACGCAGGATCCCTAAAAGTCCGAGGCCGATTGCCACCACCACAATCAACGGGCCAATCTTCCCGATGACATCCACCAGGTTTTTCAGGCCAAACCAGACGCTGAGCCCCACCACGATGGCCAGTCCAATGCCACCAACAAATTTGGACATTCCATAGTGCTCTTCAAAAACCGCTCCGGCACCGGCAACCATCACGGTGAAGCTCAAGAAGACGAACAGCACCGAGAAATAGTCGAAGAAGGTACCCAAATATTTTCCACTGTAGTAATGGAAAATCTTCGCTGGCTTCTCAAATTTCTTGGCTTGTCCCACGACAAAGAACTCAACGGCTACGTAGCCCATCAGCACCAGAACTAGGAGGCCGGTTCCGAAGACTCCTGCATACCCATAGGAGGTGAAGTACTGCAGAATTTCCTGTCCCGTGGCGAATCCCGAACCAATGAGGAACGCAATGATCGCTCCAGCATAGGTGAGGACCCGTCGGGTTCTGCCGGACTTGTCTGTGGACGAAAGATCTTGCGCTGAGGTTTGACTGCTCACGAATATCCCTTGTGACGAAGCTAACAACGTATCTGATATATCAGTATCACATCTATCTCATGTGAGGTAAATAGCTCGCGCCGTTTGTTTTCTTGTTCGTTACACGCCTGACCAACAACCGACAAATACCACCCCACGTCATTGTGAGAACCAAAGAAAATCAGCAGACTGGTATCAGATAATGATCTGTAGGTACTCGAACCTGTTTGGTTCCAGAGTCAGCCAGTGTTAATTTCGGGATTCAAAGGACGCGACAGTGAGCGAACAAAAGGTATTTGAAGCAATCGTCGGCAAAGAAGGCGGCTGGTGGAACATCTGGGTTCCAGAAATTGATCAGGTCACCTGCACCCGCAAATCACGCAAGATCTCCAGTTACACGCGAACCCTCATCGCCGCGGTTCTAGGGATCCCAGAGTCGTCATTCCGGGTAGAACGAGAATTGGTGAGCGCGGCCGAATTTGAGCGCCGCTATACCGCAGCGGTGCGCAACACCAACGCGTAGATACGCTCGAAGGCACACCCAACAAGCTGTAGTTAACGAAAAATCGGGGCCCAGTTTTTAGCTGAGCCCCGATTTTTGTTTCTGTTATTTGTCGCCGTCGGCGGCCAGCTGACCGCAGGCGCCGTCGATCTCCTTGCCGCGAGTATCGCGCAGGGTCGTCGGAACCCCTAGCTCATCCAGGCGGCGAACGAACTTCGAGGTAATGTCCGACTCGCTACGGGTCCAGATGGAACCTGGCACTGGGTTCAGCGGAATCGGGTTCACGTGGACCCAGCCGCGACCGCGGGCGTTGAGTTTCTTGGCAAGCATTTCTGCACGCCATTCATGGTCGTTCATGTCCTTGATCAGCGCGTACTCAATGGACACGCGACGACCGGTCTTCACGTAGTAGTCGTAGGCTGCATCCAGCGCTTCATCGACCTTCCAACGTGAGTTCACTGGGATCAGCTCATCACGCAGCTCGTCATCTGGCGCGTGCAGGGACAAAGCGAAGGTGACCGGGACATTCTCGTCGGCCAACTTGCGAATGGCAGGAACCAGGCCAACGGTGGAGACGGTGATGCCGCGAGCACTCATGCCCAAGCCTTCTGGGGCCTCGGCGACCATGCGGTGCACAGCGTTCATGACTCGCTTGTAGTTAGCCAGTGGCTCACCCATACCCATGAACACGATATTGCCTACGCGTTCGTCGGGATGCTTCTGACCACCCAGACCGCCTTCGGCGATCACGCGGTTAGCCTGAACGATCTGGTCCAAGATCTCCGCGGTGGACATGTTGCGGGTCAAACCCGCCTGTCCGGTGGCGCAGAATGGGCAGTTCATACCGCAACCACACTGCGAAGAAATGCACAGGGTGATTCGGTTGGGGTAGCGCATCAGCACGGACTCGACCAACGAGCCATCGAATAAACGCCAGAGGAACTTGATGGTCTTGCCATCATCGGTCTCTAGACGCTTCACCTCGGTGAGCAGCTTCGGGAACATCGCCTGAACTAGTTCCTCACGACGCTCCTTGGGAAGATCGCTCATCTTCTCAGGGTCGGTGGTGTAGTGCTGGAAGTAATGGGTTGAAAGCTGCTTGGCACGGAAAGCAGGAAGGCCCAGCGCCTTCAGTTCAGCCTGACGCTCAGCAAGGGTGAGGTCGGCAAGGTGCTTAGGTGGCTGCGAGACGCGACGCTTGGTGGAGAACTGCAGTTCAGGGCGGCCATCGGCGCCCATCTCCTGCTTCCAACCTTCGGCGGTCGGGATTACCTGCGAACGGCCTTCGGCTTCGGCGCGAGATTTCGAAATGCGCAGCTGCTGGGCACGCTGAGCAGCGGCCTGTTCGGTACGCAGTGCCTTGCGCTCAACGGCGGTGAGTGTGGTGGAATCGCTGGAAGTCATTACTACCTATTGTTTCATGTTTCAGGGCAGTAGTGGCGGTGAGTTTGGGCACGCGCCAACGGTGCTACACCGAAGTCTATCGGCGGTGCAGCACCGTTGAGGCAACATCATTAGTACTTGTACGTTTCCTTCACGTGCACGATGCTTCCTTCGGCTCCGGTCACGTCGAATTCACCGATCTGGCCGCTGGTTGTTACCGCCGGACGCTCCTTGTCGGTTCGGGTGTATCCGTCTTGCTGATCCTTGGTGACCACCATTTTTCCGGTGGCCTTCATGGTGATATTAACGTCCCGAGCTTCACCCTAGGTGGGATCACCCGATTCAAGTCCCGCTTGCTATCACCTCGAAATATCGAGGCACCAAAACAAATGCAACGCATTCGAACTACTAAAACGCTAGCCCTTGAGACCAGCGGAGGCCAGCGGAATGACCCGCTCGTTGATAATGATGGCATTCATCTTGGCCACGGTGCGCTGAGCAGCATCGATTGCTGGGGATTCTTGAGCGATCTGAGCGAGGCGTTCTTTTGCCTGACTCGCACCGATCGGCGCGAGCTCGTCGGCCAATACCTGCTGCGCAATTCCCATGGCCTGCAGTATAGAGAGCACCGCAGAATCACTGATGCGTGCGCTGCGCTCCCCCTGAATTTCAGCGGAAAGATCCGTGCGAATCTGGCGCTCTATCTGATCGTTGAGCACATGGACACGCTCCTTACCAAGACCGAGCATCGTTCGCGAACCATATTCGACAATGCCCTGTTTAGCTAAGGAGTCGGTGACGAGACGGACATTGCATAATGACGGTATTTTCACTGCGGCACCCAAAGACGTCGCCGCTCGTTTCTCCAACTTTTCTAGCGGGGCCGCCAATACCGGATCGGCACAGGGCCCGGCGCCGATGAGCTGAAGCTGCGAATCTGGTTCTCCACTTAGGGTCACTCGACCGGCAATCATCAAGTCCGATAGAACCGCGGCATTCATCCCATAACCGGCAGCTGACATGACTGTTTCAGGTTTTTGATACTTGTTGGCCATCAGTAAGTAGAGCTTTTCTGAGATCAGCATGCCTACAGGCTACCGACCAGGATGGGGTCACGTCCTCAGTCTTTTGACGGATATTAGAAACGATGAGGCAAGGGGTGATCTTGGGATACGCGGCTTTGATTCCGATCTTCACGATCACGGGTCATCGCCGAGGTGGTGCGGATAAACACCGAAATCCACGAGAACATGATGGCGACCACCGCCAATTCAAATCCGGTCAGATTGTAGTAGGACCAGTCCTGCCACAGCACAAAAGCGACCCACACTGCACCCACGGCAGCATAAGACATCAGGTGGAAAACGGCAGGGTACCCCGGAAGTAAGACTGCGGTGCCCATCAGAAGGATGATCATGGAGGCCGAGGCCAACTGCACAAAACCGGAATGCACTTGTGGGGAAACGTTCACCGGCACCAGACCAATGCCCACAATCGCGGTGGCGACGACCACGAGACACCAGCGCACTACCCGTGGGCGCGGGCGCAACTTCCTGGCCAGCTTGTATCTACGCAAGGCCGGACGACAACGGTAGGTTCGCGATAACAAGACGAGGTCGCGGGTGAGGAACTCGGTAAAGGCTGCGAGCACCAAACCGGAGATAATCAGGGTCAGGTTAAAGGTCCAGAATGATCCACGGCCTGCCTGCGTGGTGCCCAAGAAGGAGAACATGCTGCGCCACCACTGTTGCTCTTCGGCGAGCAACATGCTGATTAATACGCCAGAGGCCATGAAGATTCCCAAAACCACCGAGAGGGTTTCTGCACTGGTGCGCGCCGTGGCCACCAGACAAAGGTAGGCCGTCAGTCCTGTTACCGCACTCACCGCCAGTGAACCGGCCAGAACATCGAGATGCAGCCCGAAAAAGGCTCGTTGAAACAGGTGGAAGAGCACCAGAATCATCATCACCGAGCTGGCCACGTGCACCAGGACGAGGCCTAGTGCGGTCAGTAGTTGTCGCCATGTGGGGATGCGCCGCAACCATGGTTCGCGGTAACGCAGGATGGCGCGGAAGGCATAGGCACTGCTCATTGCCGCAGCAGTACCACCGCACACGGATGAAACCAGTCCCACCGACCAGCGCCCAAAAAGTGCAGGGCGTTCGCCGGCGAAAAATATGAGGCCGACGGTCAGACCGAAAACGGAGCAGATGAGTCCAGCCCACAGTGCACGGCGTTCAATGTCGAGTTCGGTGACGCGGCGACTGAGCGTGACTTCGGGATACTGGTAGGGCACGTACCCCATTCTCTCATTGCCGTTGGCAGTGCTCTACGGGTCAGTGTTTCTGGCTTTAGCGTCCGGCGAGCGCGGTGATGCCTTCGACCATCAGGCTCAAGGCTCCGGCAAAGGCAATTAGCACCACAAAGGCCCTGCTGTGTTTAGCTGGGATCTTTGGTGCCAGATAGTTGCCGAGGAGAATACCGATCAGCATTGCGACGAAGCAGGCGACCCATTGGCTGAGCTGCAGGTGTGGCAAGCCGCCCTTGGCTAGCAGCGAGGTACTGGATAGCACGAGGAAATACAGTTGCACGGAGACCGCGAACTTCGCTTGCGGCCATCGGCTAGCCACGGCATAGCCGGCGATGGCTGGTCCGGAGACTCCGGCGGTCACGGACATAAATCCGGAGACCGCACCAGCCCCTATGGCTAGTCCTTTTCCTTGGGCCGCGGGAAGGTTTCGGATCAGGAAGCTGGAGACAAGCGACAGGATCACCATGGCGGAGATACCAATGGAAAGCCAAGGACCATCCACTCGTACTGCCACCCATGCTCCCGGAAGAGTCATCAACATGGCGGGAATCAGGATCAGCGCTACTTTTTTGTACTCCACATCCCGAAAGACCTGCAGGAAAATCAGTAGGCTACTGCACGCTCCGAGGAGGTTGACTAGGGTGATTCCTTCGTGCGGCCCGAGCACCATGACCAAGAACGGTGAGGCGACCAGCGCAAAACCCATGCCGGAAATGCGTTGTGTGGATGCTCCAACAAATACCGCTGCCGCCAGCGAAATTACCGCCGCTAGTTGCACGCCCTGCTCCACACTGCCTCCACGTCTTCGTTGATTACCAACTATTACGTTAGTCGACAGTTCATGACGTTGTTGACACAGGAGTGCATGGAGCAGGGATTGGGCCGGACTAGAGGCGTGGCAATTGCTGGGTAATGCAGTGAATACCGCCACCGCGGGCGAAGAGCTCACGGGCATCAACGCTGATCACTTCGCGGTCGGGATAGGCCTCGGCAAGGATCTGTGCTGCTTGCTCATCGTTGGGATCTTCAAAAGCGCAGGCAATCACCCCACCATTGGTGACCAGATGGTTGATGTAGGAATAGTCCACCCAGCCATCCTCATCACGCAGTACCTGCGGTGCCGGTACGGCAATGAGCTTGAGCTTCCTGCCATGCGCGTCGGTGGATTCTTCGAGTCGTTCTCTAACTTCTTGAGAGATCAGGAAGTCCGGATGTTCAGGGTTCTGTTGATCGTGATAAAGCACTACCCCAGGAGCGGCAAAACAGGCCACGATATCCACGTGTCCGCGGGTGCCAAATTCTTCATTGTCACGCGTCAATCCACGGTCCAACCAGATGACCTTGCGGGTGCCAAGTACTCGGGAGAATTCTTCTTCAATCTGTGTTGCGGTGACGCCCGGGTTGCGCCCCGGATCCAGCTGCACACTACGGGTAGCCAGGATGGTCCCTTCACCGTCGACGTGGATTCCCCCGCCTTCATTGGTGATGTTGGCACGGATTTCTTGCACTGCCGTGTGCTGTGCGAGGTGGCCCGCAATGAGCTGGTCTTTCTCCCAGCGGGCCCAGCTTTGGGCACCCCATCCGTTGAAGTTCCAGTTCACTGCGGCCAGGGTATTGTCTGCGGTGCGTACGAAGGTGGGCCCGATATCGCGCATCCAGGCGTCGTCGAGTTCGTGGATCAGGTAGTCCACGGTATCGCCTAAGTGCCGGCGGGCATCTGCGTGGGCAGATGGGTCGACCACCATGGTGACCGGGGTGAATATTGCGATGGCACGGGCTACCTGGCTCCAGGTGCTTCTGGCGGCTTCGGCTTCTTCTTCGGTATCCCCTAGCGTGTAGCCGCCGGTAGGGAAGGCCATGAAGATGCGTTCGTGTGCTTCGGTCTCTGCAGGCATCAAGAACTTAGACATCGCTGGTGCTCCGTTCGCCTAGGCCGGAATCGTTGCGGGCTTCGCCCATGACACCGTAAGTTTCAGGCCTGCGGGTACGCAGGAACGGGAAGAGCGTGAGCCAGTCGCGGCGTGCATCCAAATCCAAGGTGGCTACCAGCACAGCGGATTCATCACGTGGGGCACGGGCGAGAATGCGGCCATAAGGATCCGAGATGAAGGAGGACCCGTAGAAGGTCAGCGCTCCTTCATCGCCCCAGCGGTTGGGAACCACCATGAATAGGCCATTGGCGATACCGTTGCCGACGATGGTTTGGCGCCACAATGGTTCGGTATCAAAGTCGGGATGGTCCGGCTCGGAGCCGATGGCCGTGGGGTAAGCCAAAAGGTCAGCTCCTGCCAGCGAGTAGATACGTGGCGGTTCACTGAACCACTCGTCCCAGCAGGTCGGCAGCCCCATGGCGACATCGCCCAGTTCTGCCACACGGTGTACCGGGTATGGATCTTCGTTGGGTCCTTCACGGAAGTACTTGTCCTCGTAGTAGCCCGCGGTGCGTGGAATATGCAGTTTGTTCGTAGCGGCTACCAGCTGACCGCTGGGCGAAACAATGATTGCGGTGTTCAGTCCGAGTCCGTCCTGCGCAGGAGCAGTGCGGAACAACGAGATATGGACGTGGATGTTGTAGCGTTCGGCCATTTTCTTGGCAAAGCTGAAGGTCTTGCCCGTCATTAGGTCTTCGGCGGTGGCATCGGCTTCTGTCGTCTCAGGTATTTCGAAAGCCGGGTATTTGCTCAATGTGAGTTCTGGCAGGAAGACAATTTTGGCGCCATGCTTGGCTGCGGACTTGATGCCTTCTCCTAGTTCGGCTTCCGTCGCAGCTGGGTCTTCATGCCAGCGATGCTGGACCAGAGCTACGGTGAGCGTGCCACGCTCGGCATCATCGACACGTGCCGGGGAGACCGGTGGATTGAGGGCCAGAATTTCTTGCATGATGTTCCTTCACGACAATAAACGAATGTGATTCGTTTTCACGATAGACGCAGAGTTAAGACGAAATCAAGAGTTTTAACGAATGACTTTCGTTTAATTTGTGTATGCTCATGTCAAGAGACTTCGACGCACGAGGGGAATTCATGGCAAGGCCTTCCAAGCCCAAACTCAGCACCACTTCAATTGCTGACGCCGCACTCAAACTCGTTGACGCACATGGAGAGTTCACCCTCCCGCTTCTAGCTAAAGAGCTCTCAGTATCCGCATCATCGCTCTACAACCATGTTCAGGGCAAGGCAGAAATTATCGAGCTGATGCGCGGGCGAGCCATGGCGCAGATTCAGCTTCCAAACTTGCAGCAGGTCACGTGGCAAGAAGCTGTCGAAGCCATTGCCACCGAATACTGGACTTCCTACTCCAAGCACCCACGGCTTATCCCCCTGCTGACCAGCAACACGGTCAGAGATAGCACCACATTGCGTGTCTACGATGCCCTGGCCGAAGCTTTCGCGCTGGCGGGCTTTGAACCCAAACGTCGCCTGCAAGCCATCACCATCATCGATTCCTTCGTCCTCGGTTCTGCCTTAGACGCAGCTGCACCAGATGTTGTGTGGGAGTCCGGACCAGAATCCTCGCACTATTTCAAAGAAGCACTTGAAGCTGATTTAGCCGATAGCAACCGGTCCCGTGCGACCTTCGAGCTAGGACTTTCAATGCTGTTGGCGTCCTTTGCACAACAAAGTTCCGCAGGCACTTTCAAGGCAGGAGAACAGAATTCGCCGTAAATTGCTCGCGTTTTAGGAGCAGGTGAAGTCTCTCGCGAGCAGCAGCCCGGGGTGGTAAACGATGGTGCGAGTCGGAGAGTCCGCCACCGGCGAGACCCACCCAATATTGCTGCCGCTTTCAGTGACGTCTTTGTTATCGGTGGTGTAAACAACCAGGAGCTTTATTTCCATACTCTGGGCTCCACCTGAAGTGATGAGCCCCAACAGGTTGAAACCAGGTCCATAGGCAACAGATGTGTCCCCGGGAGCCAGATTCGTATAACCATAACTAGACGCCCCAGTCTTAGCCCTGATCACCAAGCGCGCTCCCGAGGGGAGTTGTTGCGCGGGCCATGACACGGTAGCTGTGGTGAGCAATAGCCCAGATTCTACGCAAGCCAAAGAGCCCGTCGCCGGCTGAACCTTATTCGCCTGAATCGCAGCAGATGCAGTGGCTGAACCGGTAAACGCTGCATGAGTGGTTTCGCTTTTCGGTACCTGCAAAACCAATGCACCCAGCAACACTGTCACGGCCACTCCGCCAATGATTCGGGAGAGATTGCCTAGTTTCTTTCGCCCCGCTGTTCCGCGATGTGAATCTTGCTCACTGGGCTCCTCAGATTGGGAGCCGGGCAGTTCTTCATTTGAATCATATGGCTTGGAACCATTTCGCCAGAACGCAATATACAAAAGGTACCCACACAGCAGAATGCCAAGGGCATAAGCCCATGGTTGGCTCAGCCAAGTGACAACGTAGCCAAGACCGGGAACACTCAAGAACAGGTGATCCACTTGTTCGACGCTGTAGGTTTCTATGTCGGGAACTGGGTTGGCATCGCCTTTGAGAACCAGCCCTTCGGAGGTGGTCTCAACAACTCGATGGGTAATGCGTTCCCCCTGGGAATTGACCACTGACACCACATCGCCAACGTTAACTTCCTCTACCGAGGCGGGCACCGCCAATCCCAAGGCGCCAGCAGGTATTCCCGGTCCCATAGATCCCGAGACAAATACCAAAGGCTTTATGCCAAAGACCATGGCCAACACCGCCATAATCAGGCAAAGAATTCCAAGTCCGGCACCTAAGTTCAACAAGAATCGCTGAAACGGCCGGAGCGATGATTTGCTGCCTTGCACCGTTTGTTGACTACGCATCTTATGACCCCACGCTCGAAGTGAAGTCCAAAGAAATGGTGGTTGAAGCACCTTGTAGTGCGTTGGCTGCGGTCAGCGGAAGTGAATATTGAACGCACAGAGATTCATTGGCTCCCGTGGCCAGAGGTCGCGTGGCCGAAGCACTCCCAAAACTCGTTCCCGTGTTCTTAGTCATCAGCGTGGTTCCACCCGAGCAGGTGACGTTCGAGCCCGAACCACTCAAAGTCGCACCAGTTTTCACCAGGATGGTTAGTGCAGACCCTAAGGTCGCACCTCCTGATTCTGTAATTTTTCCTTGGAAAGAATAGGGTGCGGAAATAGACCCGGTGTTCTTCACAACCACTACCGAAGCAGAGCTTGCCCCCGGAAATAGATTGTTACCGTTAATCGGCATTTGGTAGCTCGCCGATGTTGCACTACCTGTCGTAGCGCCAACCCCCAGTGCAACCGTTGCCGTGCTGATGTTCGAAGTGGCAGTAGCTTGGCCGGTCCAAGAAGCCAGCGTTGAGACCGCACCAAAGCCAACGAGGATTCCCAACGACAATATCGCCTTGACGCGTATTGACTTACCGCTCATGCTTTGCCTCCCTCCCTTGGGCAATTCTTTGATGCCGGTCTCGACTTGCACCTAGCGCAATGCTTCCTGCGACTAGAGATCCCAATGCCATCAGTAGCCAATGGCTACTAATTCCTGTATTGGCCAGTTCGTCCTTTTCTTCTGGATCTGGCGCTTGAGGCGATGGATCTTGTGGCCCCTGGCTCGGCGGTTGATCGCCATCGTAGGTTTCCACGGCATCAATGCGCACCTGCAATGATCGCTCCTGCCGATCTTCAGCTAATTTATCTGCTGACCACGGCAGTCCAATTCTGAGCTCAAACTTCTTGGCTTGCGCAGGTTGCAGTCTAGCTACCGATGCGTTGACGGTTTCAAAATACATCCTGGTAGAAGCCTCCGGTGCAACAGGTTGAACCGTGACTTCGATTCCGGTGGGGCGATCATTACGCACCCACAATGATCTAATGATCTCGTCCCCTGGCACCAGGGTCGACTCATCTTCGAAAAGCTGGGGAGGGTTCCGAGAGTACGCTTGCCCATCCACGCTGTAGCTCAAGCCCTTTTCTGCGGAGGAAGCGGAGGCTCTGGGGACACTAGCACCTGGAACTACCTGTAGGACAACGGACAGGAGTGCGGCACACAGTGAGACACGCAGTATGTTCTTCATCGTTGCTTACCCTGCCTTTCGCGCCAGGCCCCAACGAACATCACCAGGGAGTACACAATCAATCCACCAGCAACGACCCAGGTCAGCCACGTTCGTTGTTGCATAGATAAGGCACTATTGACGTAACCCAAGAGTGGGAGGGAATACCAGAGTTTGCCCCGAATTTGTTCGCTGCGCACCGGATCATCCACGGAGTTGTTGGCATCTCCTTGGAAGATGATCCGCTGTTCACCGCTCAGGTTTGTTCCCATAGAGACGACCCGATGCGTAACGACTTCTGGCTCACCTGATTTCAACTGGTACGTCGCCACATCGCCAATATGAAGTTCTTTCGGATCCAGCGGCTTCACGACCGCCAAGGTGCCGGGAGGAAAGTTCGGGCGCATCGAACCGGTGAGCACCGTGTAGGCGGTGGCTCCGCCCAGTTTTGGAATCACAATCATGAGTGCAATAAGAGCGAGCACGATAAAGAGCACAAGCCACGAAATGATCTGGCCGCACCACCACAAGATTCCTGTCTTTTGTGGCCGTTCACCACCGCGAATTCGCTCTTGAACGCTCATCGTTGTTGTCCCGTGAAACGTAGATTCAACGAGAGCTTTCCGCCAGAGGCGGATTGTGGTGCCTGCGAAGGAATCGACACACGAATGCATAGATTCTCGGTTGAGTTAGTTGAGCCAGCGCCTAAATCTCTCGCGGAAGCAAATGATGCATCAGTACCTAGCGGTCCAACGTAGAGCTGTTGACCCGTTAATGATTGACCGGCTTCACAAGCGGTCTGATCCATTCCGGTATAGATGCTCAGTTGCACGGCATTGGCCAGCGCTCGGTCAGCAACCGTCGGTGAAGCCAGAGAATTCGTCGCGCCATCCAACTGATATGACAACGCAACTGTGCCCGCATTACTCATCGCTAACGGAGCCTGGGTAAACGATCCTGGAATCAAAGCAGAGCCAGAAAGCTTAGTGAATTGAAAGTCTTTCGCACCGCCAGCTAATAAGCTGAGTGATCCAGTCTTTATTGTGGGCGGGTCAACTCGGCTTTCTGCGCGCCACGAAGCGGCCGTGCCCTGCGCGCTGATTCCCAGCAACAACAGCACGGCCGCGACTAAGGCGAACTTCAGCGGTTTTGGCATACCCCGAAAAGCACTAGTCCTTAGTTACGAACGGACCTGATCCAAGGTCAGTGTCAGGGCCTGAAGGTCTACCACTTGGTCATAGGTCGATGGTGGTGTGTCTCCCACCGCACCCTCGTCGAAGGTGACGGTGATGAGGAACGGAACAGCATAAGTACCTGGTTCAGCGAAGCTCAGGGTTCCATCAGTTTCTTCGGTGATTCCCGGCGCCGATGCGTCTACCTTGAGGTCAACGGTGACGTAGTCTGCAAGGCCCTTCAAATCAGTAGCTTCCTGATCAACGCTGAGCACGCCGGCAATGTTCTTGCCTTCAGCATCAATGGTGGCGGTCTGGCTGAAAGTCACGACATCGCCAGGAACAAGTTGCTGGGTCCTTGGATCGAATGGCTCAGGTGCATCCGGGTTGCTGATGTCCTGCCATTGGCCGGTTCCGGTGGTCGTCAGGTTCAAATGGCCTGATTCGACGGTACCTGCGTCAATGGTCTGAGTTGCTTGCCAACGTGCAATCGTTCCCGCACCACCGAGTAGCAGAGCTCCAGCTGCAACGGCGGCGATGGTTGCCTTGGTTACTTTTTTCATGAAATTCCTGTCCTCAAAGTTCAGGTGTCGGAGTGACCCTTACTTTAAGTGAATCTCATTTACGGAATTTCTCAAGCCCAAACCCCAGAAATAGCTTCATATCATGCGGAGAAATTCGTCCAAATTTTACCAACCATTTGTCTACGAGAATTGGACGGATGGCGAAAATAATCGCACAAGAACACAGTCCCAAGTACTGAAACTTGCGCTCAACCGTTGGGAGCAGAAGCGAAAAGGTTCAATCCCATCGCTCTAGACAACTGGCCAATGGCCAGCTGCGCCCGCACAGAATTCCCTGCCATATCCAGTGGTGGTGAGAATGCTCCAATGGCGCCCTTACCCGGTGCCACCGCAACAATGCCTCCGGAAACTCCCGACTTCGCGGGGATACCAATTTCGAAAAGCCATTCGCCCGAGCGTTCATACAGGCCATTAGTTGCCACGACAGCCAAGGTGTCCCGGCAAACATCAGCATCTATGACACGTTGGCCAGTGACCGGGTTGACCCCACCATCAGCCAAGGTGGCGCCCATGATGGCCAGATCATGCGCGGTGACGTTCAGCGAGCACTGTTTCGTGTACACATCAACAGCGTCAAAGGGATCCTCATCTAGCCGTCCGTTACTTTTGAGCAAGTAGCCCAAGGCCTTGTTGCGCTCATTAGCCAACGACTCAGAATGGTAAACCTCGTCATCCAGACTCAGCGAACGACCAGCAAAAGCTGAGAGTCCTTCCCGAACGTTCTCCCACTTTTTTGCTGCGGTCTTTCCGGGGATCATCGACGTTGTGGCAATTGCCCCTGCATTGACCATCGCATTCATCGGGTGCCCATTGTTCAGTTCAAAGGCCATGACCGAGTTGAACGACATGCCAGTGTTGTTCACCCCGATACGTTCACGCACAGCTTCTCGACCGTGTTCCTGCAGAACGAGAGCATAGACAAACATCTTGGAGATGGACTGGATGGAGAAGTGATAACCGCAGTCCCCCACCGAATGCACCGAACCACCGACGTGAGACATGGCAATGCCAAAAAGATTCGGGTCTGCTTGGCCAAGAACCGGAATGTAGTGAGCCAACAGGCCTTCATCAACATCCGCATAGCGTTCGTGCGCTTGCCGCAACAACTGATCGATCTGATCATGTTCCAACTCTCCGGTAGAAACCTGCTGAACCACATCGTCAAAATCTGTTGGGATGGTCTCGTTATTACCTTCCGAAGGATAGTTCACGCTCACCTGCCTCACCGCTGTTAACGCCTAATTACTCGTACCTGATTTGAGACTACCAACCCCGTGATCCCATGGCATCATCAAGTCGATTCTTTAGGTTGGCAATACATAGCACAGCCGAACCCTTGAAGGCGAGACTATGTGTTTTGGGCGACAATGTGGAGCAACTTACAGCGCAACCACCCCTACCTGACTTAGCATTTTGAGTATGGCTAAGGGTATTACTTTTCATACGCGCAAGTGGGTTCGCCCAGAAGATCTGAATGCAAATGGCACGCTGTTCGGCGGTAGCCTTTTGCGCTGGATTGATGAAGAAGCTGCAATCTACTCCATCATTCAGCTGGGCAACAAGCATGTTGTCACCAAGTTCATGTCAGAAATTAACTTCATCGCCTCTGCTAAGGAAGGCGACCTGATCGAGATGGGCCTGACCGCGATCGATTTCGGTCGAACCTCGATCACCCTGCGTGCAGAAGTACGCAACATCTTTACTCAGGAATCAATCCTCACCATCGAAAAGATTGTCTTCGTGAACATCGGTGAAGATGGCCATCCTGAACCACATGGCTACGACCACATCACCTACACCCGCGACCGCATCCCGCTGGAAATCACCAAGGCGCTCGTCTAAGAATTCATTTCCACTGCCCTAAGCCCACACTGCATTCAGGGTGTTTCCAAAGGCCTTGATCTGTTGCACTTTCACAGTGCTCAGGTCGGGGCCTTGTTGCATCTTGGTTGGAGTTCTCCCGGCACTCTTGATCCGGTGCGAGGCATGACGCAAAGTAGTAGTTGCTAACAACTAGCACCCGCCTCAACAGGAGCGAGCACATCCATGGGCCAAATGATTTTTGTTAATCTTCCGACCGCCGACCTAGCGACCGCAGACAAGTTCTATGAGGCACTAGGCTTCGCCAAGAATCCTGCCTTCTCCGACGAAAACGCCACATCATGGATCATCGACGAGAATATTTTTGTCATGAGCCTGCAACAAGAATTCTTCGCCAGCTTCTTGGTCAACGGTGATAAGCCAGCACTTGGTTCCGGACATCGTGAAGCGCTGAACGCTTTGTCTTCAGATACCCGCGAGGGTGTCGACGATTTTGTGGCCCGAGCCCAGGCAGGTGGCGGCAGTGTCTATCGTCCAGCCGATGAACCATTCCCAGGAATGTACCAGGCTGCCGTCCAAGACCCAGACGGCCATGTCTGGGAAATCTCATGGATGAGCCCTGAAGCCTTGCAGTCCATGGAAGCTCCAAGCAACTAAAGGCCATCACAGCGCTAGGAAACTTCTGAATTCCGAAAATGTTGTGCACCGGATGGTGCGCGACGTTTACGGAATTGTTTTTTCATCCCCTTGGCCGGATAGATCGGTTCGGGCCATCGAGGTGGAAGTGCGTCGCCTAGGGTGACTCCACGCATCCTGCGACCAAACATTGGTAGCACCCATTGTCTTAGCCATTCCACGTCGCGCTGGGTAGCCTGCCAAAACCCCACGCGTTCAATGTCGCCAAAGGGATAGAATTCCAGGTGGTGTTCAGAGCCAAGAATCTCAAGAATGCGGATGGCCATATAACGGTGACCGGCACGGTTCATATGTAACTTATCCGTGTCCCACATGCGCTTATCCCGGTAGACTTCCCACTGCCAGTAATCCACCAGAACCACGTTCTCTGGATACATCAGCGCCAATTCCCGCACACAATCATTGAAGCGCCAGTTCCGTCTCTTGAACGGAGCCAACACTGGGTGCACCGGAATATCAAAACCGGTAAATAACAAGACTTTCGCCCCAGTCGAGACAAGGTCGCTGACGGCTTGGGCATAGCGTTCAAGGAAAATTTTCATATCCTTGCGGAATTCCAAGATGTCGTTGCCGCCAGCATAGAAAGTGATGACTTCTGGCTTCAGCTCTAACGCAACTGGAATCTGTTCTTCAATGATTTGTTCCAGTCGCCGGCTGCGAATTCCTAGATTGACGTACTGCCATTGCGGATCAGCCTTGGACAATTGCTTGGCCACCCTATCGGCCCAGCCCCGCACGCCATTGGGTAGCCGAGGCTCCCAGTCCCCCACACCTTCGGTGAAGGAATCTCCTAGCGCCATAAATAGCCGTCCCATGGTAGTGACGCTATTGCCCCAACATGCATGTCATTAAGACTCCAGTTGAATTTCGGGTAAATGCTGAACTCGCTCGCTTTTACTCTTTAGAGCATTTTTCGCATGATCAATCGAGGCATCCGACTGGCCTGAGCATCACTGACACCCACCACCTCAAAACCAAGTTCTTCAAACATCTTGCGGGTTCCAACAAAGGCCATGGTCAGATCCATTCTGCCTTCGGGGTCTACGGGGTAGGCTTCCACCGCTGGCGCACCCAACTTCTTGGCATACTCCACTGCACCACGCACCATTTCGCGGTTCACTCCCCGGCGCCTAAACCCGCCGCGCACCACCATGCAGATGATGCTCCACACCGCCACATCATCCACCGGCCGAATCAGCTTTGAGGCTTCAAGCCGCGGAATCTGGGTTCGTGGCGAGATGCTGCACCACCCCACAGGCTGGTCATCCAGATAGGCGATCACTCCAGGGGCAATCTCTTCTCGGCTCAGTGAGCACATGGCCGCACAGCGGTCATCCCCTCCGCGCTCACGGATTTCTTGAGCGCTGAGCCGGTGGGACAAACACCAGCAGTGCTTCTGCCGGCGATTGGGGTTCACCACCGCGGCAAAGTCATCCATCCTCGACTCAACCAACGGTTCAATTCGTAGCGCCCCTGCGGTGTCCATGCCACCATATTGCGCCTGCCCAACAGTAATCGCCAGATCTATCGGAGAACAAGTTCGGGTTTTCCATAATGATCTTCTCTGGATCTCTCGGTACCAGCCCGACCTGGGTCAATCTACTGTTGAATTATGACTTCGACACCTTGGTTCTTTCCGGGCGCCGCCACCGGGCGTCCACCGCTGAAATTAGGTTTCACCCTACTTCATTTGGCAGTTCTTGGTACCTTCGGCACCATCGGACTGTCGTTGCTGACCATCTGGTTGACCGCCGGCATTGGGTTCATCCCGCTATTTGGCCTCGGCTTAGTACTGCTCGTGGGGTTGCTCGCGACGCTCTTCTTCGTGGCACGGATCGAAATCCTACGTGTCAGTGGACTCTACGGAATCGATGCGGTGCCATTGCACTGGCCAGAGCGTCGCGGTCCAGGCTTCGGCGAATACCTCAAAACCCTCGGCCGTGCAGTCCGTGATGGGCGTATGTGGGCCGCCATCGGTTCCCTAGTGCTCTCCTGCATTACCGGGGTGATCATGCTTAGTGTGCTGCAGTGGACGGTGCACTTCGCGATTATTTCTTTCGCTCCGCTAACCAACGTACAAACTGTGGCAGGACCTTTCTCCCTGAACACCCCGGCAGATCAAGCCCCGTGGCTGATGCTCTTGGCCATAGCCGGTATCGGCATTATTATCGGCACCGCGTTCTTGCACCGCGGCATGACCGTGGGCATTATCGGGTCCCTAGCCCGTGAAACTGTACTGACCGAGCGAGTTCGCAGCACCACCGTGCAACGTGAGGGTGCGGTGCGCGCCGCCGAGGTGGAACGCACCCGGATCGAACGCGACCTGCACGATGGGGTTCAGCCTCGGTTGGTTTCGGTGGCCATGACCCTAGGCCTGGCCCACCAACAGATCGATTCCAATCCGGAAGCAGCCAAGGAATTGGTCGCAGAGGCCCATGCCTCCACCAAGTCTGCCATTACCGAACTACGCCAGCTCACCCGAGGTATTTATGCTTCGGTGCTCGATGACCGTGGCCTGGATGCAGCGCTGTCTGCGGTGGCCGGCCGATCGCATATCCCGGTCCAACTCGATGTCCAACTCGAAGGGCGTTACCCGCGGGTGGCCGAAGCAGCCGTGTACTTCGCGATCGCTGAAGCCCTGACCAACGCGGCCAAGCATTCACGGGCTCAACGCTGTCAGGTGACGGTGCGGGTACGGGAAAGCGAGACGGGAGCGTACCTCTGGGCGAAGGTCGAAGATAACGGTGTGGGCTCGGCTCGAATCACCTCTGGTGGTGGCTTGGATGGGATCAACAACCGTGTTCTAGCAGCCGGTGGAAGCCTGCAGCTGCAAAGCCCGGCCGGCGGGCCGACGACCCTGGAAGTGAGTGTGCCATGCGCGTACTAATTTGTGAGGATTCGGTGCTCTTGCGCGAAGGACTCGTGCGCTTGTTAGAGCACAGCGGACACAGTGTGGTCGCTGACCTGCCCGAAGCGAGCGGACTGATGGACTTCTTGGCAACGGTGAACCCCGATGACTTCCCACAGATCGCGATCTTGGATGTGCGATTGCCCCCGACCTACACCGATGAAGGTATTCGTGCAGCGCTCCAGGTGCGCAAGACCTACCCAGATTTGCCCCTGTTGGTGCTCTCCCAATATGTGGAGGAACGCTACGCTTCGGAACTGATTTCCACCCAGTCAGGGGCCATTGGTTACCTCCTCAAAGACCGGGTGGCCGATGTCAACGAGTTCATCGCCTCGCTGGAGCAGATTGCTGCTGGCGGCACGATCCTAGATCAGGAAGTGGTGTCACAGCTTTTGACCCGACGTAACCATGATGACCGGATGCAACGGCTCACCGATAGGGAACGCAGCGTGTTGGCTGCGGTAGCCGAAGGCAAATCCAATCAAGCTATTGCAGCGTTGCTCTTCCTTTCGGAAGCCAGCGTTGAAAAATACATCACCTCCATCTTCCAGAAGCTCGGCTTAGAAGCCGACGGAACGGGCAACCGGCGCGTGCTGGCAGCCCTGGCACATATTCAAAACCTGGGCACCCACAGCACAGATAGGAACGGATCATGACTGACATGCACACCACCCACCTGCCACCGGTTCCCCCGCGAACTACGGGAAATCCACGGGGCAACGGCACCGCCTTGAATATCGTTCTCGCGGTGATTGGCGGCTTGGTCATTTTGACCCTGCTCATCAGCTCGGCACGTAGCGCCTTTGGCGCACTGAGCCGCGAACACTCCACGCAGAACGTGAGCGTAGAAGGCGTGACGGCGTTGCAGATTAGTGCCGGTACCGGAAGCTTTGATCTGCGCTTCGCAGACATCAACGAAGCCACCTTAGAAGTCGAGAGCACCAGTGCCCAAGATTGGCAGCTCAAGCGCGATGGCAACAGCCTCGTCCTGGATTCCCCTGACCCGTGGGGTAACTGGTGTCTCTTCGGCTGCGACTTCCAGGAAAATACCGCAGTACTCACCCTTCCCGAGTCGATGAATGACGGCAGCCTAGACGCCTCTTTCAACCTCGCGGCCGGAGATTTCAACGCCGTGGGTTCCTACAAAGGCCTTCAGATTGAAGTGGGTGCTGGGGAGCTAGATATGTCTGGGGCTGCACAGTCGGCCAAGGTTCAGCTGGGCGCCGGTCAGGCCAATGTGAACTTGGCAGATGTAGCACAAGCAGACTTCAAGATTTCTGCTGGTCAGCTGAACGGCACTCTCTCGGGGAAGGCTCCACAGCAGGTGACTGCAAGCGTGAGCGCTGGTGCTTTGGATCTTGCGCTGCCTCAAGGCACCTACGACCTACGTCAGAATGTTGCAGCCGGGGACGTGAGTAACCGGCTGAGCACGGATATGGACTCACCGAACAAGATCTCGGTGGAGGTTGCTGCCGGTAATGCAACCTTCTACCCACAGGGCTCTGGCCCTGCGGTGTGGAACGACTAAAGTCGAACTAGAAACAGAGCGGGCTACCAATGATTCTTGATCATTGGTAGCCCGTTCGTTACGTACAAAAAGTTTAGGCTTGCTTGTTTTTCAGTGCTGCCAAGCGTGCTTCAACTTCAGACAAATCCGGTGCAGCAGCTTCCAGCTCTGGGCTGGCAGGTGCCTGTTCAATGACATCTTCTGGATTGTTACTAGCCTTCAGGGCCGCCAGTCGTGCATCAACCTCGGTCGCCGCACCCAAATCCTCTAGCTGCGCAAACTGTGCATCAAGTGATGACGCCGCCAGTTCTTGAGCGCCACGAACTTTAGCTTCATCCTGGCGGATCTTCTGCTCAAAGCGGCTGATCTCGCTCGACGGATCACTGAAGTCCAGGGCCTTCATGGTGTCCATCATCTGGGTCTGAGTTTTGGCATTACGTGCGCGAGCCACCAGCTCATCACGCTTGGCCACCAATTCCTGACGCTTGGACTGCATGGTGTTCAGACCAGTCTTGAGCTTGTCGACGACTTCGCGCTGGGTGGTGACCGTGGACTGCAGCGAGGCGGCCTTCTTCTCGGCAGCCATCTGACGTTGAATCGCTACGGTGGCCAGCTGGTTGAACTTCTGCTGGTTGTCCGAGTCCCCCGCCGCTGCATACTCGTCAGCCTTATTCGAGGCAGCCACAGCTTTGGTGCCCCATTCGCTAGCTTCCTGTTGCAGCTTGGTCAGGTCATCCTCGGCCATACGCAAGTTGCCGATGGTTTGGGCGACAGCCTGCTCGGCTTGAGCAATATTGTTGGTGTAGTCGCGGACCGTTTGGTCCAGCATCTTCTTCGGGTCTTCCAGGGCGTCCAGTGCTGCGTTGGCGTTAGCCTTGCCGATTCCGAAAATTCGAGCCCAAAATGAGCGCTTCTTTGCCATGGTGCGTCCCTTCGTCGTCCTTTGCTTAAAGCTTAGGGGAAGAGCGCCCAGCCCTATAACCGTGATCCCGGAGGGCGTACTTATGCGTCGAAATGTCGCAAATAACGGCCCGGTGCTTCAAGGAACAACCGCCAATTACGGACCATTTCCAAGTCGTCGTACTGTGCCGGACGAATCCCCCAGTCACCGATCTCGTAGATTTTCGCCTGCGGCAGGGAAGCAAGTATCGGCGAATGCGTAGAAAGGATCACTTGGGATCCGCTACGCAGCAGATCAGTGATGTGCGAGAGCAACATCAAGCAGCCGTTAAAGGAGAGCGCCGATTCGGCTTCGTCAAATACCCACAAACCGTTGACGGCGGACCGTTGAGTAAAGAATTCAATGAAGGATTCACCGTGGCTTTGAAAGTTGTGTTTGCCGCGTGAGCCAATGGATCCCAAGTAGGTGAAATGTCCGTGCATGGTTTCGGCCCGCAAGAAGACGCCTGCTTTAGAAGCACCCGCACCGCGTTCTAATTGCAGGTGAGAGGACAGCCCTGATTCGGTGGCCTGGGTTTGGTGCATGGCGTCTTGGGTTCCGCCTTCGGCGTTCAGTCCAAAGGCGGCAGCAATACCTTCCACCAGTGTTGATTTGCCGGCACCGTTTTCCCCCACGAGCACGGTCAGCTGTCCTAATTCCAGGCCTTCATCTAAGACTTGACGGACCGCGGGGATTTGGGCGGCCCAATCGGTGCGGTCCATCGGTTCCTTGGGGTGCTCGGCGATACGGCGTAGCGGTAAGGAATCAAAGAACGCGTTCATGTCTCAGAGAGTATCAGCCCCGTACGACAAGATGTTTTTCCGGTCGTACGGGTCTGGGGACTATTTCCTAGTCGTTGTTAAGATCGCTCACCGGGAGCATGTTCTGCGCGAAGAACTCGCTCAATTCCTCACGGGCTTCCAGTGGGAAGATGCCAGCCACATACTGATCTGGGCGAACCACGACGATGGCACCGGTTCGGCTGATTTCGCGTTCTTCGAAGATATCGCGTCCATGACCAGCGGCGAATACCTGGTTAACGTCATGCAGTCCGTACGGAACCTTCAGCGGCTGGAAAATCTTTGGCACATCATGCAGTTCTACCTCGGTGTAGTCCTGCTGGTAGATGGCTTTTGTATCAAAGACCGCGTCCTGGTCCCCTCCTGCAGGGGTGTAGAGGTTACGTGGAGACGCCGGATCCTGCTCCCACCACGCTGCGAAATTTGCCATGGCGGTGCCTTCGATTGCCGGAGCTGCAGCGTCGGCGAAGGCATAAATACGCCACCGTCCGTCAGCTTCGTGCAGGTGGCCCAAGTGGCGCCAGCGGTTATCGGATCGACGAATCACTTCGGCAGATTTGAAACGCTTACCAATCGGGTATCCCGGGGCGAGATCCTGGCGCTCAACACCGGTGGTAATGGCCGATTCGGTGTACTGGGTCATGAAGCCGGCAGGGAACTCCATGGTCTTGGTGTAGTACTTCTCCAACTCATCTGGGTCTTCCCAATCATCGACGGACTTGGCCATCAGCGAGGACCATTCCTTGTCGAAGTCGATCAGGTTCTGCGCGATGACCTTGCGCTCTTCGGCGTAGGTATCCAGCAGCGCCTGTGGGGCGCGGCCTTCGAGCACGGCAGCGAGCTTCCAGCCGAGGTTAAAACCGTCCTGGATGGATACGTTCATTCCCTGTCCGGCCTTGGCTGAGTGGGTATGGCAGGCATCTCCCATGATGAAGGCATGCGGTGTGCGGGTGCCGCGTTCTTCGTCGGAGACGTCGTCGAAGCCGTCGGTGATGCGGTGGGCTACTTCGTACACCGAGAACCAGGCGACGTTCTTCACGTCCATGGTGTACGGGTGGATGATGCGGTTGGCGGTGGCCACGATGTCTTCCACCGGGGTGTTGCGGATGGCGCCTGCATCTTCTGCGGTGAGCTCGCCGAGGTCCACGTAGAAGCGGACCAGGTAGCCGCCTTCGCGCGGGATCAACAGGATATTGCCCGCGTCGTGGGACTGGATGGAGCACTTGACCTGGATGTCCGGGAAATCGGTATTGACCATCACGTCCATGACGCCCCAGGCGTGCAGAGCGGCATCGCCATGGAGCTTATGGCCCAGCGAGCGGCGCACCTGGCTGCGGGCACCGTCGCCGCCGACCAGGTACTTGGCCTTCACGGTGCGTTCGTCCCCGGCGCGCTCTCCGGCAACATATTTGATGTGCGCGGTAACCGGGTATTCAGCGTCGGGGTCGATCTCGCAGCCCAAGTATTCCACCCCGTAGTCCGGGGTGACTTTTCCGGGGGCGCGTTCGGCGTCGCGCAGGAAGTAGTCCAAGATGCGCGACTGGTTCACGTAGATGTGCGGGAATTCGCTCATGCCGGTGGAATCATCAGCAGCGCGTGAATGGCGCTTGATGTTCTGGGGGTTTTCGGGGTCCGGGGTCCAGAAGCACATCTCTACATTGCGGTAGGCCTCCTCGATAACTTCATTGGCGAAGCCGAAGGCCTGGAAGGTCTCCACCGAGCGGGCCTGGATGCCGTCGGCCTGGCCGACGTCCAAGCGGCCCGGGCGCATCTCGATGGCGCGCACGTTGATGCTGGGGAACCGGGAAAGCTGCGCCGTCACCACGGAGGCTGCCGGTCCGGTGCCGACAATCAGCACGTCCATTTCGTCCGGGATTTCCGTTGCCCGGTTAATCCCGTAGCCTGCGGCTTCTTTGACGCGTGGATCTCCCGAGACATATCCGCGGTGGTGAATCTGCATGGTGTGACTCCTAGTTCCGCGCCGCAACAACTTCATTGTCTCTATAGTTGCGACACTGTTCTAACTATAGAAACAAGTGTAGCCCTAATGTGACCATTTACACCATGCTCCGGAGACTCTGGTTTGCGCAACCACCCTGAACAGTGAACGGAACAACACACAGAAATAGATAACAGCCCATGTAACCAAGGGTTTACGCGAAGTCGACGCAATTTACGTTCCGGACACAGAAACCCCAATCTCTGCGAAACATCCGCTTCCTAGGCTGGAGCACATGACAACGACGAATGAAGAACAACAGGCACCGGTCAGTGCAACCGGCGGCACAAACCAGGGTCAACTCAACGCCGCCAAAGAATCCTTAGAGGACTACACGCTACGGTTCGCCCCACGCTCCTACCGCCGCTGGGTTCCTTCGGTGGTAGCCACCAGCGCCCTCGGTGGAATCGCTTATCTCGCCGACTTCTCCATCGGGGCGAATATCGCTCTGGCCCACGGCACGGCGAGCGCAATCACTGGCGTGCTGATTGCCGCGGTGATCATCTTCGTTACAGGTTTCCCGCTGGCCTATTATGCGGCCCGCTACAACCTCGACCTGGATCTGATCACCCGCGGATCCGGGTTCGGCTACTACGGTTCAATCGTCACCAACGTCATTTTTGCCACTTTCACCTTTATCTTCTTCGCGCTCGAAGGTGCCATCATGGCCCAAGGCTTGGAACTGGGCTTAGGCATTCCTAAAGCGTTGGGCTATGCGATATCAACCCTCATGGTCATCCCGCTGGTTATTTACGGCATGAAGACCCTAGCTAAGCTGCAGGTTTGGACCACGCCACTTTGGCTGATCTTGATGGTTGTTCCTATGGTCTATCTCGTCGCCACCCACCCGCAGTCCGTCGACACTTTCGTGAACTACGCTGGCGAGCAGGGCAATGGCCAGGGAGTGAACTTCGCTTCGGCGATGCTGGCTGCCGGCGTTTGCCTCTCCTTAATGGCGCAGATCGCCGAACAGATTGACTACCTTCGTTTTATGCCTCCCAAGACTGCAACCAATGCACGCAGCTGGTGGACCGCCGTGATCCTAGGCGGTCCAGGCTGGGTGATCTTCGGTGCTATCAAGCAGATCACCGGCATGTTTATCGCGGTGTACCTGATCGCCACGCTGGACCCGCAGGCTTCGGCCACCGCAAACGAGCCGGTTCACCAATTTCTCGGTGTCTATCGCGAAATGATGCCGGCATGGCTAGCCATGAGCCTGGCGGTGATCCTAGTGGTCATCTCGCAAATCAAGATCAACGTCACCAATGCCTATTCCGGCTCGCTGGCCTGGACCAACTCCTTCACCCGAGTCACCAAAACCTATCCAGGTCGCATGGTGTTCGTACTGGTCAACCTGGGCATCGCGCTGATCTTGATGGAAGCAAATATGTTCGACTTCCTCAATACCGTGCTGGGCTTCTACGCGAACTGCGCCATGGCTTGGGTGGTCACAGTGGCCAGCGACATCGCCATCAACAAGTACCTGCTCAAGCTCTCTCCAAAGGTGCCGGAATTCCGCCGTGGCATGCTCTATGCGGTGAACCCGGTGGGCTTCATTTCAATGCTTGTCTCCGCCATCGCCTCCATCGCCGTGTTCTTCGGCTTGCTCGGCCCGCAGATTCAGCCGTTCAGCCCTCTGGTTGCCGTCGGCTTGGCGTTGTTGTTGCCACCGGTCTTGGCCATCATCACCAAGGGTCGCTACTACCTACGTCGCAGCGATGACGGCATCGACAGCCCGCTGTTGGATGCCGATGGTAACCCGAGCGATGAGCTATACACCTGCTGCGTGACCGGATTGAAGTTCGAACGTCCGGACATGTTGGCCTCCGCCATACCAGGCGAGAATGGAGAGAAACAGTACATCTCCTCGTTGGCTCTGGCCACCGACCGCACCGGTGAGCACCTGTTACCGGCCGATCCACCGATCCGCTAAGCGAAGATTCGCAGTTACAAAAGACCTTGCCTGAAGGCAGGCCACACGACGTAGCCTGCCTTCAGTGTTTCCAAATCGACCGATATTGAAAAGGCCTCTAACCAGGAATCTCATTTCACTACCAGCCCACTGGCATTCACGAAAATTGTCTACTTCTTTCATCCTCTAGGGTTGCCTGCGCAACAGACTAGTGCGATCAACAACCCCACTCACCTAAGAGTTTAAAAAATCTTTTTAACATCCCGGCACAGGTAGTTCCATTATTTGCACTCAGGATATATTTAGAGTTATCACTGACTAAGATGATCGATAAACAGGTGGAGGAACTCTTTGAAAAAGCTTGCTTCGCTTATTCTCGGTGCATTACTACTACTAGGCAGCTCATTGGTGAGCGCACCCGCCAATGCAGCACAGACAGAGACAGAAAATTTTGTAGAAGCACAGACCACTCCAGCCTAGGAGTAGGAAAAAGTGGAGAACGAATCTGTTTTAACAACGTTGCACAAAAGCTAGGAATCTCGCAACCCGCAGCATATTGGTCGCCATGTGGAGTTTTCGATAAGAACGAAAAACTCGTCAGGACTTTTAAACGGCAAGCAGTCAAAGGAGTCTCAGGAGGCACAGCCCATCTGCGGTGCGGGTGGAACAAAGTCATCGACGGCAAGAATAAAGGTCAGGGCTATCGGCACATTAAAGCTGGCCACATGAATGACTGGAACAATCAAGCCACGTATTTAGGAGCAAACTGGAGGAAATTTGCCGATTAGGCAACCAAAGAAGCGTTAAACTGGTCATGCTCGAAGAGATATCAAAGCGGCAATAAAACCATACGCTACGGTGGAATTTATGAGCTACGAGATTCCCGTGGCCGCAATATGAAAAGACTCGGTGTCACAACATCGGTCTCAGCCACTAATTCTCGTATCATAACTTCACATCCTAACAATGTGGTACAAGCCTGCGCTTAATAACAAGATTTCAATGAAGCGCTGAAAATAAGAATGGCAATGGCGTATTGACGTCATAGCCATTCTTAGTCTTCTTCTATTCTCATACTTGCTCCGTGCATGGTTCCGCGTGAACCGGTGAAAGTATGAAGAGCAGTTATCAAGTCCATGAATGCGTATTGTTGGCCACCAGTAAAACCACGTGGCATTTTAAACCCGTTCAGTTTAGCTATTTCTTCTTCAGTGACTCTCCATTTAACGATCGTAACGAACTCGAGCCCGTCATCATCGTAATTAGGGTACTCAATATAGATCCCCCATGGTGTTATCCGAGCTTCGTAACCATTTTCGTTCACCAAGTAATCTACGTAATTTTGACGTTTATAAGTCTCCATAGGTCATTCCTAACGACAACGCGTAATCATTTTTGCGGTTACACACAAAATAACCGTTGCATGATTGCCGGATCGCCTGCGGCCGGGTTAGCTCACCGCATACTATCAAGTTCGCGGCCATGAGTATCAGGCCTTCGTTTGCTCGATCCGATAGTGCCTAAGCCATTGGACTCATCCTGCCTGCCCGCCAGCGGGTATCTTTTGTCTCCATAGTTTGTCTCTCAGCTGCTCACAACCAACCGATTATGAAATTTCGCATGCCCGCAATGGACTAGGCTGTGAGCAAGAAAATCAACACTGCAAGAAACACCTTGCCGAGCTACCGGCAGGCGAGATGAAATGATGAAGCAATGACCAAATCCACCGAAGGCGGGTCCCAAACTTTGGGCCGCGGGCTCGAAGCACTGACCCTCATTGGCGAATCGAACGCACCACTGAGCGTTGCTGAACTGGCCACCAAACTGGGCATTCACCGTTCTATGGCCTATCGACTGGTCAAGACCTTTGAACAGTACGGATTTGTTGAACGCATGCCTTCGGGAGATTTAGAACTGGGCGCACGCCTCGGTGCGCTGGCCCGCAACGTTGCCAAATCGCTACAGTCGGCAGCGGCTCCCGAATTGGCTGCGGTATCCGATGAACTTCGCATGACTGCCCTGCTCGTGGTCTTTGATGGCGAAGCTGCAGTCACGTTGAGCACCGCTGAACCACGCTTGGCCGATGCCACGGTGGCCCAACGTCCGGGCACACGACATCCCATTGATGATGGCGCCCCGGGACGAGTCATCCGTTCGCAGCTCAACCCAAATGAGTATCCGGCGAAAACTTTCGAATCCAGTCACGACGAAGTCATCCCGGGACTGCACTCTATCGCCGTCCCCTTGGTTTTACCGCAGGCAAAACCCGCGGCCATTGCGGTCATTTACCCGCCACTAGAACTGGATGAAAACCAAATCGCCCAGGTTCTGTCCGCAGCTTCCCAGCGCATCTCTGCTGCGCTGGGAATTCGGCTGAACTAATTATCTTAGATGTCTCCTACCGATGATTGCCTACGCGGTGCAGGCCTCGTTAGAACACCCAGCATCGCGGGGTTTGTAGGTTTCTGTACCTTCGACCTTGTCCCACACAATGTGCCGATGCTGTCCGCAACGCTCACACGAAGGAGCCAGGTAGGTGGCCCGCTCATCCATGGTGTATGCCCGAAAATCGCCCATCAGAACCTCTCCTAAAACAGCCCCGAATTCTGCACCCGAGGCGTGCTGGACCTGCTTGGTGCCTTCACTCTACGCGCGGATCGCATCACCGGCTAGAGTCGTTTCCAAACAGTTACCCACACCCTACCAAGCAGCATTCTCCACGACCTGCAACACTAGTGCCGTGAACCAGTACGAACCGTTTCACTACCTATCGCACTGCCCGGAAAGAAGACGTCATGAGCACCTCTGAACAGAAGCTTCAACGACTCAAGGAACGCATCGCGTTACTGCTCAACAAGGCAGAAAACACCAACTTTCCGGCAGAAGCACAAACCTTCCAAGAGCACGCTGAACGTCTCATGGTTCGTTATGGCATTGGGCGCGCGGAGCTGGACGCACAGCCGACCGGTCCTGGCAAGAAGAAGGAGCCGATCATCGAAGAGCACTTTGATATGCGCGGCACCTACCGTCTGGGTCAACGCGATGGACTTTCCTCGGTGGGTCATGCTTTTAGGACTGTGACCCTGTTGCAGACGAACTATTCAAACTTCTGCCGTTTGTACGTCATCGGGCACGAGTCAGACGTGAGTACCGTCAAGACCCTGTTCTCCTCCCTCGTGATTCAGGCGAGCCTAGCGATGAGCCACTGGTGGGGCGAAGAAGGAAAGTATCTGGCCTGGGATTGGACCGATTCCGAAAAAGTCATTGAGCGCCGAGAGTTCCAACGCAGTTTTTACCTGCAAGTGGCGGAGCGCATCCGAGGCCTCTATCAAGAGGAGAGCCAACACAACGGCAGCGGCACCGAGCTAGTTTTGGTCAGTCGCAAAGAACAGGTTGATGATTTCGTGAGCGAAAAGTATCCATCCCTTCGCCGTAGCCGAAATCGCGCTGCCACCGGTAGCTTGAATGCAGCTCTGGCTGGGCGGGTGGCCGGTAGCCGAGCAGATCTTGGTTTTGGGAAAGACGTTGAATCCAGTGGATCGGCCGGCGAAGTCGCTAGCTAGGACCTGCTTATTCGAAATTTACCCCCAAAATTTCGAGTAAGTCTCGCTTAGTGGAAATTTTAACTGTCGGAGATACGCAAAAGGGCCGTTCCGAAGAACGACCCTCACTGCTGAAGCACCAACGTTAGCCAAGCTTGGCACGGACCATCTGGGATACTGCCTTGCCGTCAAAACGACCAGCAATTTCAGCCCCAACCAGCTTCATAGCCTGGCCCATATCTTTCATGCTCAGCTCATGATCTGAGGCAAGCTCAGCCATCACCTTATCCACGATGCTCTGGGCTTCAGCCTCGTCGAGCATCTTTGGCAGGTAGGTGGAGATGAATGCAGCCTCGGCCAACTCACGCTCAGCATGTTCGGCACGACCATCCTTGGCAGCTAACGCCGCGGTTTCTTCGCGGTTGCTGACTTCCTTGCGCAACAGGTTCTCGACGTCTTGGTCATTGAGTTCGCTGGGATTCTTGCCCGACTTCTCCTTGGTGCCAATGGCGCTCAAGATATTGCGTAGGGTGGTTTTCTCCAGCTCGTTGCCTGCTTTCAGGTGGACGATGCTGTCTTCGCGCAGGCGATCTTTCAAACTCATGGGGTCTCGCTTTCAAAGTACGTGTGATTGAAACTTTACCCTTTGACACCAATAATCCAGTGGTTGCCTTGGTACGGTAACTAAATGAAACCACGGCTCATTGGCATCATCATCGCGACGTTTGTCCTCGCGGTGGTTGCCGTGGTGATTTGGAAACCTTGGAGAGCATTCAATATCTGTGATGCGCCGAAAGAGTTTTGCGCTCTTGCCTCGGATTTGAAGCATCAAGAAGGTATCGATAAAGCAGAAGTTGACTACGAAGTCACCGCCGTTGATGCCAAGGACGGAGACTCTGCTCAAGCCTCATGGACTGTGAAACTCGACGAATCTCTGGCTGCAGACCAAGCCGGCGAGTTAGCTCAAGAAGCATCGACTCGTATACAAGATTTCGTCGACGGACAACCCTTGGTACATAGTTCGGCGCGTTTTGTTTCCGGAGAACCGCAGGATTCTGACATTCCAGATCTCGAACTGTATCCATTGGACGTCTCTGCGGGTGAAGACATCAAAGAGCAAATCACCCAGGCCTTCACCCTGCGTCAGCTCGGCGCCCAAAGTGTGGGTCAAGGATCTGCAGTTGCCAAAGATATCCCGTCCTTGAAGGTCCTCGGCGAATACACCGCCGAGCATGAATGGCCTATTAGTCTTGCCCTGGAGGATTCCTCAGTCAGGTATAGCTCCGATCAGCCATTGGATCTCGCCGAGTTTGAACTGACCTTAGAGGCTGCCACCCACGAGTCTGTAGAAATCTCTATCTTCGATTCCAGTGGCCTTTCGGTACATTCCACCGCAGAAGCTGGATCGCAAGAGGTTGCTCAGCTTGAATCATGGCTGAAGAAGCATTCGCCATTGCGGGAACCTACCGCGTTCGCCATCAGCGATGCTGGCTACGCCGACATTATTGAAGGCTGGGTTGGCCAAAAGCTTCCCGAATCGCTCGTTGCTCGCCCAGCGCAATTGCCCGATGGAGTCAGCGCGTGGCCCAAGAATTCCGCAGCACCAAGTTGCACGCAGGATGACTTAGAACTGAGCCTCGGTAGCCCCGATGCCGCTGCCGGATCACGATTTATGGCTGTGTACGCCAAAAATATGTCGGCTTCTTCCTGCGCCATCAACGGGTATCCGAAGATTCAGTTCCTTAACGCTCAGGGCGAAGCACAAAACGATGTATCGCTGGTGCCGATGAGCAATATTCTCAGCGAGCGCGTGGTGATTCCGGTCGGTGAAAGCGTCATGTCTGCGCTGAAGTGGATGGCCATGTCTACAACGAATGATCCGGATGTAACTACTTCGTTGAGGATTGCCGGGATGTCCGGATTCCCCCAAGCTACTTACGTCCCGGAGACCGGGGGTACAGCCACAAGCCTGGATATCCTCGATGGTCGCGAGGTCACTCAAAGCCCCTGGCTTCAAGCCCTCGATGGCTGGCCGATACCAAGTAACGTCGGCCAGCAACCATCAGCCGAACGCCCGTAAGCGTCAACCTACTGGGCGCGCGGCGGGAATTTCTTGTACTTGCGGTAATGGTTCACCGCGTTCAGCACCAGGTACAACTTACGACGAGGATTCTTTTCCGCTGAGAATTTCAACGGATTTGAAACCTTGCCGGCCTTGAGCAGTGCTGCAGCCTTTTTGCCCGTTTCGCTGTCAAGGAACTGTCGCAACAAGTGATGAGGCAAGACGGTAAATAGTTGTTCGCGGCGCAGTTGCAGTACCCTTGCGGCGGTTTCCATGACGGCATCGGTGCGCGGGTCCGAGGCATCGAAGTCAGCACCAAGGAACTCCGTGACGTAGAAACGCGCCGGGTTCACGCCAGCGGCGGTGAGGTAGAAGTGGTTCCGGCCCAGGCGGGGGTTGATCTCGAAGAATTTGATCTTCCCATCCCGGCGGTCGTACTTCGCATCGATCATCGCGATGCCGCGCCAGCCCAGTTCTTCGAGCATGCGGGCGCCGTCGGCGGCCATCTGATCATTCTGTCCGGTGACGATTGCGGCCGAATTGCCCAGTACCAGCGGCGCATGCTCCTCGATGACCACTTCGCCGTAGCCGGCAAAGATGACCTGGCCTTCCTGGGTGGCGAAGTAGGTGCACAGGCGCATCGCGTCGTCCCCGCCGGGAACATATTCCTGCAGGATGTAGCCGGAGGTGTAGCCGCTGCCATCGATCTTGCCCAGCAGGGTTTCCAGCTCGGCGCGGGAGCTGATGGTGTGGATCTTCTGCTTGCCTTCGAACTTCGCCGCGATCCAGTCCCCCGAGCTTGAAGGCTTGCCGATCACCGGGTAGGTGAAATCTTTGGCCATCTCCTGTAACTCGGTGCCCGGGTAGTACACGGCGGTGCGTGGGTGAGCAATCTGGAGCTTGTCGGCAAGCGCATAGAAGTTTTCCTTCAATGCTGCAGCTTCAATGGTTTCCAACTCTGGGTAGGGAATCACGAAGTGCTCTTCGAGTTGCTCGCGGTGCTTGGCAATGAGCATGATGTGGAAGTCCAAGGAACCAAAGAGCATTAGCGGGCGCGACGAATTGGCGTTCAGCTCCGTAGCCAGGTCTTTCAACGCCGCAACCACACGTGCTTCATCGGCCATTGAACCGATGGGACGTAATTCGATGGCCACCGAATGTTCAATGACTCCGTTGCCAGCTGCTGGCAGCACGACCGAGCGTACCCCGTAGGCCTCGTAAAATTCGCGGGCCAGGGTGTAGGTTCCAATATCTCCGCCAAGGATGACCGGGACGAAGGGCTGAGTTGGATCTATTGCCAAAGTGCTGTTTCCCCTACTTCTTGCGCCAGTTCATGTACTTCTCGAAGGCCCAGGCCAGCGGCTTGTTCAACGCCAGATCCCATTCGCCGTTGGTCTGCACGATGTCGCAGCCTGTATTGGTCTTGAACTTGGTCAGGCCCGAAAGGTGGTGTTCCTTGTCCAGGGTGGCGCTCACGCCGCCCTGGTCCAGATAACGGCAGCCGGCGGCGATGGAATCTTCCACCATGCGGTTCATGATCGCCTTCGGTGCGAAGAGCTTACGCTGTTCTGAGGAGGATGCGCCGTAGAGGTACCACGCCAGGTTGGAGGAGCGGATCACGATGGACGCGGCAAGATCCACGCCTTCATTGCTGGCGATGTACAGGGTGCAAGATCCTGGCACTGCTTCGTTGAGCACCCGGTGCATGGTTTCAAAGTAGCTCAGAGGGCGACCGGTGAATTCTTGACGGTCCGCCGTGTGGTTGTACAAGGCATGGAAGCGGGCCATGTCCTCGGTGTCGCCCACCTCGATTTCCAGAGTGCTCTTGAGTGCCTTGCGGGTTTCATTGCGGGTGGTCGACGAGTAGCTGGCCATGACCTGATCCACGTCCAGCTGGTTGCCTTCCTCGTCCTGCAGCGCGACGCGGGCTACATATTCTGGCTGACCGGCGCCGAAGTCCAGTCCAACATCTTCCTTGGTGAATCCAAGGTCTAGCAGTGCGTCGTTCAGCGCCAAGGCCTGCTCGGAGCTGCTCTTCAGTTCCAGGTCGGCCAGCTGGGCGAACCCTTCCTTGCCGAGGTTCTTGCGTACGGCAGCCGCGGCCCACGTGCGCACTTCGCGGCCCGGTCCCATTTTCAGCTGGAAGGCGCCACGGTTCTTGAGGTAGGCGGCCAGGGGGCGGATGACATTTTCTGCCGGGTGGGCCTGGAAGTCGATGACCGGGCCGTCGGGGACGTATGCCAGGGTCTTCTTGATGACCGGGGCCGCGCGGTGCAGCACCAAGGCGGTGCCTACCAGTTCGTCTTGGTTGAAGAAGCCGAGGGATTCGCCACGCCAGCCACCCTTAACCCGGGCCCATTCCGGACGCTGCAGGAAGCTGACGTCGTGGGCGGTTTCAAGAAAGGCTGAGTGTTCGGCGCTGGAAATCGGACGCACGTGCAGGTCGTTGTGGCTCACGGGTGAAATCCTATCGTGCTTCGTGCAGATAAGCAGGGAGGTTGGATACCCCCGGAGGGTATTTGACTTAATACCCCCGAGGGGTATTATTGAGGTATGGAAACCAGCCAGAGCCCAGATACCCACACCGAGCATCACGGTTATCACGCAGACAAGTCTGCGCTGGAGCGTCGCCTCAAGCGCATTGAAGGCCAGGTTCGCGGGGTCGCCAAGATGGTGGATGAAGACAAATACTGCATTGACATCCTGACCCAGATCTCCGCTATCAACGCTGCATTGCACAAGGTCAGCGTGCAACTGATCGATGATCACATCGGCCACTGCGTGGTTGATGCGGCGAAGTCTTCCATTGAGACCGGCGACCCCACCATCGTTCAGGAAAAGATCGCCGAAGCCACGGCAGCGATTTCCCGACTCGTGCGATAGCCACTTCTTTATCCTCAAAACACATTCACACAGAATTCATCGAAAGAGAGCAAGATCATGAGCTGCAACTGCGGATGCTCCTCCGAAAACAACGCCACCGACGCACAGGGACTTCAGATCACGACCCGTGAACAGGCCACCCCACTGAGTAACCAAACCGAGATCAAAATTTCGGGCATGACCTGCGGCCACTGCGTTGCTTCGGTCACCGAAGAGCTCAAAGAACTCGCCGGTGTGCAGAACGTCGATGTCCTTCTCGATGCCCAAGGCATCTCCACCGCCACCGTCACTTCAACTGCGAAGCTGTCTGAATCAAGCATCCGCGAAGCCATTGACGAGGCCGGTTACACCGTAGAAGCAATCAACGCCTAGCTTCATCAGCCAGGCACCACGCCACCAAAGGTGGCAGGAAAGTGCAAGGTAAAAATGTCTTCCCACGCGCCAGAACAAGCGCAACCCGAAGTACGCACCGTAGACCTAGATATTCAAGGCATGACTTGCGCCTCATGCGTGAACCGGGTGGAACGTAAACTCGGTAAACTCCCCGGGGTCACCGCCTCAGTCAACCTCCCCTTGGAGACCGCCAAGGTGCAGGTACCCCAGGGTGTTAGCGACGAAACGCTGATCAGCACCGTTGAAGCAGCCGGATACACGGCGACGCTCAAGAAACCGGCAGTTCCCGAACACGGTGAGCATGACGAGCACTCCGGCCACGAGCATCTAGTACCCAACCACCTCTTGCTGCGACTGATCGTTTCGGCGGTCTTCACCATTCCACTGTTCGTAATCTCGATGATCCCGGTTGCCCAGTTCCCGCACTGGGGTTGGGTGGCGTTCGCGCTGGCCACACCCGTGGTCTTTTACGGTGCATGGCCTTTCCATAAGGCGGCGGCGATCAACGCTCGCCACTTCTCCTCCACCATGGACACGCTGGTGTCCTTGGGTGTGTTGGCTGCCTACCTCTTCTCTGCCATTCAGCTCATCCTTGATCCGCAGATGACGGCGCATACCGGCATGGCGATGACTGAGCACGCGCTCTACTTTGAAACCGCCGGCGTGGTGGCGACCTTGCTCCTGCTGGGTCGCTACTTAGAGCATCGCGCCAAGTCTTCAGCCTCGGATGCGCTGAAGTCCCTGCTGAACTTGGGGGCCAAGGACGCGGTAGTTCTGCGTGATGGTCAAGAGGTCAAGATTCCTGCCGCACAGTTGCAGATCGGCGACCACTTTGTGGTGCGCCCCGGAGAGAAAATCGCCACCGATGGCGTCGTCGTCGAGGGCTCCAGTGCGGTGGACACCTCGCTGCTGACCGGCGAATCGGTACCCCAGGAAGTCAAGGTTGGTTCCGAAGTCACTGGCGCAACGCTGAACACTTCGGGGCGTCTGGTCATCAAGGCCTCTCGAGTTGGCTCAGAAACGACCCTGGCGCAGATGGGCAAGCTGGTCTCCGAAGCCCAGTCGGGCAAGGCGCCTATTGCACGATTGGCTGACCGTATTTCTGCAGTCTTTGTTCCCATTGTTTTGGCCATTGCGCTGGCTACCTTTGGTATCTGGTGGCTGATCAGTTCCGATCCATATCAAGCCTTTAGTGCTGCGGTGGCCGTACTGGTGATCGCTTGCCCTTGTGCCCTGGGTCTGGCTACCCCGATTGGGCTTCTGGTCGGTACCGGTCGTGGCGCGCAATTAGGGATCTTGATCCGCGGCCCGCAGGTCTTGGAAGATACTCGCAAGCTGGACACCGTGGTCTTGGATAAGACCGGCACCGTCACCACCGGCATCATGGCCCATACGGGCACCACCCCGGTTGCTGGGGTAGACGCTGATGAGATCCTGCAGCTCGCGGCGGCCGTAGAACATCATTCGGAGCACCCGATTGCTCAGGCTATCGCCCGCGCCGGGGCCGAACTTGGTCCCTTGGCTCAGGCCACCGATTTCCATTCGGAGCCCGGTGGCGGAGTGATGGGACTTGTTTCTGGCCAGCGCGTTGTTGTTGGACGCCCCAGCTGGTTAGCCGCACAGGGTACCGTGCTCGATGCATCTGTTCAGGCACTGTTAGAAGAGGCTGAAGCTGCAGGGGCCACTGCGATCTTAGTTTCGGTGGATCAACAGTTCCAGGCGGTCATCTCGGTTGCTGACCAGATCAAGGACTCCTCGGCCGCAGCCATCAACGAACTGCAGCACCGCGGCCTGCGGGTAGTTCTGCTCACCGGCGATAACCCCTCGGTAGCCATGAAGGTGGCGGCCAAGGTGGGCATCGATCCGGCAGATGTTTTCGCTGGGGTCTTCCCCGCAGATAAGTCGCGGACCATTGCCGAACTACAAGCACAGGGCAAGGTTGTGGCCATGGTGGGCGATGGCGTGAATGATGCCCCGGCCCTGGCACAGGCAGATCTTGGTATTGCCATGGGCTCGGGCACCGACGTGGCCATTGAAGCCGCCGATATCACCCTGATGGGCAATGACCTGCACCAGGTCAGCGCCGCTATCGATCTCTCGGCGAAAACCCTCTCCACGATCAAGATGAACCTATTCTGGGCCTTCGCCTACAACACCGCAGGCATCCCGATCGCCGCCCTGGGATTGCTAAACCCAATGATTGCGGGCGCTGCCATGGCAGCTAGCTCGGTGCTAGTCGTGGCGAATTCGCTGCGCTTACGCCGCTTTGGCAAATAGCCAAGCACCTAGTTGAACAGGGGCGCTGACACCTATCGAGGTGTCAGCGCCCCTGTGGCGTTCTTGGGCCACGGCAAGCGGTAGCGAGCAAACTTAGCGATGACGCAGCGGAGCCACCCACGGCTCACCAAAAATCAGCTGCGTACGGCAATGCACCACCTGAGGCAGGGCCAACAGCTTGTCGATGATCAAACTCTGCAGCTCGGTACTATTGGCCACCGCTACGTGGACCAAATAATCGTCGTTACCGCTGACGTTGTACAACGCCAGCGTCTCCGGCAGAGCTAGGGCCTTCTGCACAAAGTCATTGGCGGTTTCCCTGGCATGCGGGCGGACCTGGATCCCCAAGAAGGCCTGTTCGCCGCGGCCCAGCAGGCTGGGCAGGACATGAGCGCGGGTGGCAGTAATCGTGCCGTTGCGGCGCATGCGTTTGATTCGTTCCAGACAGGTGCTAGCGGCGATGCCTACTTTGGCGGCGATGTCTTTATTCGGGATCGTCGCGTCAACCTGCAGCAATTCAAGAATTGCCCAATCAACCGAATCCAATTCGGGAACTCTCTCTGATTTCTTCTGCGATTCATCCATGCCTCAACCCTAACGAATCCGATGCATATCTTGTTGGAAGAATTTATCTATAAATCGGAGTTCAACTTTGGTATTGGAATCTTGGGCGGCATTCATCCTGGCGCTACTCGTGACACTAGCGGTCCCCGGCCCCGACCTCATACTGGTCCTGAATTCAGCAACCCGTGGCGCACGCGAGGCGGCGTCCACCACGCTGGGCATCCTGGGCGGGTTAACGCTGCACACACTATTGGCGGTCGCAGGGGTTACAGCACTACTTCTTTCAATCCCCGGTGCATTGGACATGGTGCAGGTACTCGGTGCCGGAGTGCTTTTATGGATGGGCTACAGCATGCTGCGCTCCGGGCTTCGCGGATCACAGGGCATCTCCCCTACAGCGGCACCGCGAACGCCCACCGGGTTTGTGCGCGGCTTTGCCACCAACGCCACCAACCCGAAGGCACTACTATTTTTCGCAGCGATCCTGCCACAGTTCATTGGCCATGACGAACACACGACGATCCGCACCATCACCCTGTGCGCCACGATTATCCTTGGCTCTGGGCTGTGGTGGGCCGCGACCATTCTGCTCGTTCGCACCTGCGGGCTGCAGCGCCATGCTTGGGCGGACCGCACCATCGCCCTACTTGGTGGTGCGGCCCTTTTGCTGATCGGTAGCGGACTCTTGGCCACGGCTATCCATCACTTGATGACCAACGGAAGCTGAACGCGAGTCCCCGTGCGCCACTTTTAGGCGAGTCCCAACGAGGTCTAACGCGAGGATCACACGACATCTTCGCGTGTGCGACTTGCATCACATTCATTATTCTGCGCATACTGTGATATCAATCACCATTTGTGCCGTTGATGCGCGGCGGGAGAGCCCCGTCCTCACCAAGGGCGGGCGCCGTAGGAGCAATTTCCTCCCCGGGAAACTCTCAGGCATCCGCACCGCCACGAGAAGGCAACTCTGGAAAGCAGTGCAGAATATTCTGCGCTCACCGAAGGAGCAAGTTTGGCCCAGTAGTCGGGTCCAAGCGAAAACTCTCAGGTCACTATACAGATTGGGGAGGGACCACGAACAGTGACGCTTGTAGTTCACCAGTTCGCCGGCTCTCTCCAATGGGCATAGCTAGCAGTTGCTCTTAGTGCATCTGGCTATCGTTGCCTTCCCGGAGCCAGGCGATATTGGCGTGCTCAGCAAAGAAAGTTGCTAAGCGTCACGCCACACTCCTGGAAGGCAACCAGCATGAGTACCACCAGTTCTGATCCCACACTCGAACGCGGACTTTCTAATCGGCACATCCAGCTCATCGCCATTGGCGGTGCCATCGGTACCGGACTCTTCATGGGCTCGGGCAAAACGATCTCTGTGGCCGGCCCATCGGTCATCTTCGTCTACATGGTCATCGGCTTCATGCTCTTCTTCGTCATGCGCACCATGGGCGAACTTTTGCTGAGCAACCTGAACTACAAGACTTTTGCCGATTTCGCCGGCGACCTTCTGGGTCCCTGGGCAGCATTTTTCACCGGCTGGACCTATTGGTTCTGCTGGGTGGTCACCGGCATCGCCGACGTGGTTGCCATCGCCCACTATGTGGCCTTCTGGTGGGGTGACCTGCCGCTGTGGATTCCGGCCTTGGCGTGCATCGCCCTGCTGCTAGTCCTGAACTTGGCTACTGTTAAGGCCTTTGGTGAAACCGAATTCTGGTTTGCGCTGATCAAGATCGTGGCCATTGGTGCATTGATCGTCGTGGGCCTGGTCATGATCATTACCGGCTTCCAGCACAATGACGCGACCGCCTCGGTAGCGAACCTGTGGACTAATGGAGGAGTGTTCCCGACCGGGTTCATGGGCTTTGTAGCTGGATTCCAAATCGCTGTTTTCGCCTTTGTCGGCATCGAATTGGTCGGCACCACGGCTGCTGAAACCAAGGACCCGGAAAAGACCCTGCCCAAGGCCATCAACTCCATTCCGCTGCGTATTCTCTTCTTCTACGTCGGCGCCTTGATCATTTTGATGACCGTGCAGCCGTGGACGCTGTTCTCCTCAGAGAACTCCCCCTTCGTGGGAATGTTCGCCCTCGCTGGCCTGGCCGGCGCGGCCGGCGTCATCAACTTCGTGGTACTCACCAGCGCTACTTCCAGCGCCAACTCCGGGATCTACTCCACTTCCCGCATGCTGCGTGGTTTGGCTCAGGAAGGTGATGCGCCAAGTGGTTTCAAGAAGCTTTCAGGTCGCAAGGTCCCGCGCAACGCTTTGATGTTCTCGTGCATGTTCCTGCTGGCCGGCGTGGTCCTGCTCTACAGTGGCGATTCAGTCATGGAGGCTTTCACCCTGGTCACCACCGTTTCGGCCTTGTGCTTCATGTTCGTGTGGACCATCATCCTGCTCAGCTACCTGGTGTTCCGCGCTCGTCGCCCGCACCTGCACGATGCATCGAACTTTAAGGTTCCCGGCGGACGAGTCATGCCCTATGTAGTCTTAGGCTTCTTCGGGTTCATCTTGTGGGCACTGACCACCCAACCTGACACCATGGTCGCCTTGCTGGCCACACCGATCTGGTTCCTGATCCTGGGCGTGGGGTATTTATTTGTGCGACGCAATCCGCGGCATGAAGCTCTGCGCGTTGCGCACATGGGCAAGGTGGCCCACGAACGCTACGAAGCTGCCGCTTACCGGGACAGCAAGGCTTTCGGCCACAGTGATGAGCACGTGGAGCAGGAAGCCCGTCGGTAACTGTCGTTGAGTTAGACCGCGTCTGGATAGTCCCGCACCGTGTTCCTTGGGTGCGGGACTACTGTTTTTCCTAGCTGACGATTTGGCGCCGGCTGGCAATGATTCCGATGACGATGCTCTGCGCGGCACCCACCGCTGCACCCAATGCGGTCATGACTACGCGGTCGATGAGCAGGCTGGAGGCGGGTTCTGGGGAGACCATGTGAACCATCAGCAATGCGGTCACGGTCATGAACACCATGCCGATGGCGTAGTTGCGCAGAATCACCAGTTCGATACAGATCTGACCGATGATCGCGACGGCCAGGAGAACCCAGATCGGCGGTTCAAAGACGAGCACCGCAGCGGTAAGCACCACGCCAACGCATGTTCCGACACTACGTTGCAGCCCGCGGGCCACCCGAGCATAGGCGTCGATTCCAGTGACCGCTGCAATCGCTCCCAGGCTGGCCCAATACCAGTGGCCTCCGTTGAGAAGTTCGGCAGCGATGCCTGCCAGCAATACGCCCAGCCCCATTTGCGCTGATTCGCGCAGGGCCCGTGACGATGGAGCCCAAGAGTATCCAGCGCGGAGCGTATGAGAGAGATGGGATCGGCGCAGCGAGAGCCCGAGCATAAAGAGCAGGCTAAAGATCATCGTTCCGCCACCTACCAACAGCACACCAACAAAGGAGTGAGTGGTGGCAGGAATGCTGATGCATGCCCCGCCGGCGAATACAGCAAAAATGGGTCCTGGCGGCATCCATCGAGCGGCGTGAGAGACGTAGTTTGCGCCAAAGCCAATCACCGCAAGCACCAGCGCACAAATAATAAACGGTGCATGGATCAGCGAGAAGAAAGTGCCCAGCAGCATGGCCACCAGTTGCACTAGCCCGACGGATAATTGTTGCCAGAAGCGTGGCGCGTACGCATCGAAGCGGCCAAACACCGCACAGAAAGCGCCGAAGGCCGCGTACATGGCCCAATCTAAATGCCCGGTAACGCTCACCAAGATCAGCGGGATACCAAGTGCAACGGCGGCTTTGGCTGCTGGAATCACCGATGGGCGCCGGGGAGCAACAACGACTGAACGCGTCAACACTTCTTTGACATGTCGTTTCATCAGCGCGCCTCACCATCCGTGCTGACAACCAGTTGCAACAGGGACCGCAGGGTTTCTTGCTGCTGGGCGTCGAGCGCACCAAAGACTTCGGCTTCACTGCGTTGAGCTGCGGCGGTCGCCTTGGCGGTGAACTTTTTGCCCGCCTCGGTCAGGGTGATGATATTTCGGCGCCGGTCTGTCGGGTCAACGCTTCTTTCGAGGATCTTGCGCCCTACAAGCTCGTCAAGGTACGCCACCAAGTGACCACGGTTAAGGTTCGAGCGTTTGGCCAGATCATTCTGCGACATCCCTCCAAACTCGGCGAGCGCGCAGACAATCATGAAGTGGTTGCGGGTCAGCGACTCTGATTCCATGAGTTCGGTGAGTTCCTGAGTACCAACCCGCCCCGCCCGCGAGGTCAGATAACTCAGAGAATTCCATTGAAACTGCGGAATCAGAAAATCGCTCATTGTTCCAACATATCATTTCATGCCGAAACTATTTCGCGATGAGTCAATTATTCGACGAAGGTCACCAAGAAGGTCAGCTCATCATTCTCGGGTGGCCTAGGCCTAAGTTCCACTTCAGTAGCAGGGCCTAACCACCGTCAACTGGTATAGTCAGCAGACTTCGTCAACGCTCATGACAGCAGTTCCAGGGTATTGAGCACTAATGACTTTGCCCGCGGCAGTCTCATGGCCATCTACATCAGGCCTGCCGGTTTGCCGCCACGGCGCAACCACACTTTTGTCGCGTCCCGAGCAATTTCGTACCCGACAGAAGATCTCAGACGGAAGCAGTCAACGATTGCACGCTCAGGAGAATAAATACCGATCATCTGCGAGCTGCCATAGATCATTGTTTCTTCGCGGCCCAAATCAAAAGTGCTCTTATCGAAGTGCTGCCAGCTAATTGCCCCTCGGTTCGCGGTGTACGAGCACCTCGCGGAATCGCCACATCCAAAGCACTAGGAACCTCGTCAGTGAGACCGTGATAAGACAGCGCCGAAATCAGGCAAATTGTCGTGTCAGGACGGCGTGTGGCAGCCTCGAGCTGCTCCCAGTCTGTCGGTGGGGCATCGGCCGGGAGATAGAATCCGCGAGCTATGCGATCCAGGCGCCCCGCTTTCACACCGCGGGACAAAACACTACGAGATAGTCCCTTGGTGCCGGAGTGCAGGGCTTGAGACGTCCCAGCTGGCGCAGATGTTCCCTTGCCGCTCATTCCAAACCCAATTATTCGCAACGAAACGTCTACAGATAACTTGAGCTGCAGACGTTTTCGTTGCGCCTAGTCTAATAGCTATTCCCCATTAACGATTCATCTACTGCATTACACAACGAAGCATCCCGGTTTCACAGCACTGGCTGGGCCATGCAATTTCAAGCATGAATCAAATCGCTCTACGTGCCCCGACCATGACCACAATAAGCCTGAGTTAAACAGCTAGACCTCCTTGATCTCAAGGGTATGAGGGGGGTCTGCACTCATCATTGTACCCGTACTCCAAGCAGGATCTAGAAGTTTTCACACGAAGTACGCGATGGCTGCTTGCCCGGGTCAGCATCTCGAAAATCAGAGTTCGCCCACTAGACGGTTCAGGCACGCGCCTCACATCTGCGGCTCCACTTACCGGCGGCAAGCATGTTGCTTCAATCCGCCAGACCGAGCTCCCTGAGCATGAACTTAGCTCCCTGCTCGCCGATCAGGATCGATGGTGCGTTGGTATTGCCGGTGGTAATTTTCGGCATGATCGATGCGTCAATCACTCGCAAACCTTCCAGGCCCTGAACTTTGAGTTCCGGATCTACCACGGCGTGCTCGCCGACGCCCATCGCGCAGGTTCCCACCTGGTGATGATAGGTCACCACATTGTTGCGAATGTAGTTTTCGAGTTGCTCGTCGTCTTGAACCTCAGGACCTGGGTAAATCTCTTGGGCTCCCCAGCTTCCTGCCAGTGCATCTTGCTGGACCATCTGCCGGCACTGCTTGATGGAAAATAAGAACGCTTCCATATCCCGCGGGTCTGCCAGCGCATTCAAATCAATATTCACCGGGTCATCCAGCCCGGGACCGCTGAGCGTGAGTTCCCCTCGGCTATAGGGGGTGACGATTCCGGAATGCAAGGTAAAAGCGGTGCCCTCTACAGGATCCATTCCTGGCGAGTACATCGGCACAGCAAAGAAAATCGGCTGAGTATCTGGCACTTCCAGATCTTCGCGTGACTTTGCGAAGAGGTGCGACTGCGAAACTGAGACACCCTGACGTGGTGCCGGAATATCGCGTGTCGTCGTTTCGGCAATCACCGGTGCCAGCAAGTGGTCATGCAGGTTCTTCCCCACACCCGGCAGATCATGAACCGCATCAATGCCAAGATCCTGCAGCTCACTCGCCGGCCCGATACCGGAACGCAACAGGATCTGCGGGGAGCCTAGTGCGCCAGCGCTGAGCACCACATGATCAGCGTTCAGCTGACGCATCTGTCCGTCCTGCCGGTAATTCACCCCGGTAACGACGCCGTCCTCAGCTATCACCGAATGCACTTCCGCCCCGGTGATGATGGTGGCTTGCCCACGGACAGGCTTCAAGTAAGACTTCCACGTATTGATCCGCTGACCGTCAACGATATTAACCTGCTCTTTGGAGACACCATCAAGCGTCCCGGAATTGTAGTCAGGGTTAAAGGGGATGCCAGATTCTTCGGCAGCTTTGATGATCGAGGCGTGAATATCATCTAGCTGGTAGTCATTGTCTACCGGAATGGGACCACCCACTCCATGGACCTCACTGGCACCACCCGAGAAATCTTCCATATCCTTGTAGATCGGCAAGACTTTGTCCCACGCCCACCGTGGACCGCACTCCTGGGCCCAGCCGTCAAAGTCTTGTTGCGCACAACGAACCCAAATAGTCGCGTTGAGCGCGTGTGAACCACCCAAGACTTTGCCGCGTGGCAGGTGCACTTTCTTACCCGCGGTACCTTCCATGGGGGTGGTGTAGTAGTCCCAATCATCCGGGCTGTGCCACAGCTCGCCGAGTCGAGAAAGGTCATGGATTGCGGGATTAGTATCTTCTCCCCCAGCCTCGAACACGGTGACATCCGCACCGGCATCAATCAACCGTCGAGCGGCTACAGATCCCGCCGAACCAGCACCGACCACAATGACAGATACCTTGCCCACAGCAAACCCACTTCCTCTAATGTCAACAATCCACATCACCGTGGATCGCAAAGCCTGAGATTTAGTGTGTCGTGGATCACCTGAGAAAAGTTGTTATTGCGTGCACCCACATTGTCATCAGACGCAGATCAACCCACTAGTCAGTGTTCCTTACGGACCGCCCGCAATTCATCAACGCGCACCAACACCACGCCCGCCACAATCAGTAGACCACCAAACAATTGAACCAGGCCCGGTAATTCAGCCAGCAATAACCAGGCCCAGAGCACAGCGAAGAGAACTTCAGTCAACGAAATGAAACTGGCAACTTTGGAGCCCAGTTCCCTCGCTGCCATCACCCCGGTGGTATAGGAAAACACGGTAGCGATCAGGATCAGCCCAGCCAAAGCCAGCCACCATGGCGTTTGAATACCAGCCATGGATCCGCTTCCGGTGGCAAAGGTGAAGGGCGAAATACCCAGCCCTCCCACCAACAGCATGGTTAACGCGCCGACGGCCATGCCTCCGGCCGAGAGCATGATTGGCGGCAAGGCACCGTCGACCTTGGCGCTGATGAAGAAGTACACGGTCAACCCCACGGCGGCACCTAGTCCCCAAAGAACTCCAATCGGATCAATTTTGGACGTGCCAGTAAGGTCCAAGACTGCGACCAGGCCGAGCAGCGATAGTACTGTGCCCACGATGGTCGCTACCGATGGTCGCTTTTGATGCCTAACCCACAACACCAGGACGATGAGCACCGGTGCAAGATACTCCAGCAAGAGTGCCACGCCCACGTCAAGCCGCTGCACCGCCAAGAAATAACACAGCTGGCAGGCCCCAACGCCAAAGAGGCCAAAGAGCATAATTGAAAGCCAGTTGGTGCGTACCAAGATCCAACGCCCGCGCATCGCAAGGATGGCCGGAATGGCGAGTACTAGCGCAGCACCAGCCATGCGAGCAGCTACCGCAGCGGTAGGGCTCCATCCAGCTTCAAAGAGTCCACGCGCAAAAGAACCAGAGATGCCAAAGGCAGCCGAAGAAGCCAAGGCGATCCAAATTCCTTTGGCTTGGCTGGCACTACGCGCTGATGGTCCGCCCGTGCCCACTGGCACCTCGGAACCTGTTGGTTGGTTCATGGGTGATGACGTCTTTCACGAAGAATTTTCTGCCCTGCACAGGGGCAACTAAGCATATGGGCATGACGATACGGTTAGGCTGGGAAGACAGTCAATCCATCCCCCGCTCAGGAACGAATTATGACCTTTGCCCCAGATATCGAAGCCTCGCTGAAGACCATCGTGAATCTGTTGAACACCGAAGTTCAGATTGTCGATATGCTCTCCACCGTCGCTGATTTGGATGAGTTCCTTGACTCTGAAAACTTTGAAGGTTCGCGGGCACATAACCAAGCAGAGTTGCGTTCCATCCGTCAATTGCGCGCCCAGCTCAAGAGCATCTGGACGGGAGAGGAAGATGACGCTGTCTTCCGCGTCAATCAGATCTTGCGTAACGCCAATGCCCAACCGCAATTGATTAAGAGTGAAAACCTCGGTTACCACCTGCACGCGACAACGACCAGCACCCCGTTGTATGACCGTTTAGCAGTAGATGCCGCCATGGCCTTGGCTGAGGTGATTCGCACTGGTGGTATTGATCGATTACGCATTTGTGCTTCTAGCGACTGCCAGAATGCCTTGCTTGATTTGTCGCGAAACCGATCAAAAATGTATTGCGACACCGGAAACTGTGCCAACCGCGAGCACGTGCGTGCTTACCGCGCACGAAAATCCGGACGCTCCTCAACGAAGTCATGATGGCGAATCACGCAGCACAGTGTTTCTCGCCTTTTACCCGGAGCAGGTCCTATGATGAACACACCATCGGTATATCCGAATTGCAGTAGCTGAAAGGACAGGTCATGTCTCAGGAAACGCACGCATCAGATGACTACGAGGCACGTCTGGAAGCCGCCCACAGCAGTCCTCTCAAAGCGGCAGGACGTTGGGTTGTCGCACTAGCTTCAGCGACCTTGGGTGATGCCGAATTTGAAGCCAACGAACCACAGGTGGTGGTTCACTCACGCGTGGACGATTCGGTGATGTTGCGCATCACCACCTCTAGCCTAGAAGAAGCCGAGCGGCTGATCGTGCAGATCCGCGAGGACCTAGAAAATCTGAGCACCGAGGATTTCCGTGCTGAGTGGGAAGCTGCAGCAGATCAAGAACGCTAGGCACCTTGGCGGTTAGTGCTCGATGAGGATCCCATCAATGTCGGCATAAACCATGGCTCCGGGGCGAACCTTCACGTCCCCTAAGCTCAGTACCTCATCCACCGCGCCATGCGAACGTTTGACGGTTTTGCGCGGATTACTTCCCAAAGCCTTGATGCCGAGTTCGAGTTCTGCCAGCGCCGCGCGGTCACGCACTGCACCGTAAATGATTACCCCGGCCCATCCGTTGGTTTCGGCGCTGGCTGCAATCATGTCGCCCATCAGTGCGTAGCGTAGCGATCCCCCGCCATCAACGACCAGCACTGAACCGTTGCCCGGGAAGCTCAATATTTCCTTGATCAGACCGTTGTCTTCGTGGCATTTCACTGTTCGGGCAGGTCCGTGGAAGGAAAGTCGCCCACCAAAATCCTGGAACTGCACCGAGACTGACTGCAGGGCCTCGCCGTGCTGGTCATAAAGGTCGGCCGTGCTGACGGGTTCCTGATGCATGACACTCCTAAGAATCTGTGAAGGTGTTCCACCACACAGCATAACCGCGAGCTAACTGCCTAGCACATGATGAATTCTTCAGAGTTCCAATTCTTGTTGGTAAGAAGTCTGGCTCATAGCGCCAAGCCGTGAATGACGACGTCCGTAGCCGAGGTAAATACTGACACCGACAATCATCCACAGCCCGAAGACTATCCAAGTAATTCCGGCCAGGTTGAACATCAAGAACAGGCAGGCAGCAATACCAAGGATCGGGGTCACCGGGTACAGCGGAACCCGGAAGGTGCGAGGAGTATCTGGTTGAGTCTTACGCAGGTACATCACCGAAACACCTACCAACGCGAAGGCGAAAAGTGTGCCAATGCTAGTTGCTTCGGCCAGTTGGCCCAACGGAAGCAACGAGGCGGCAATCGCGACCACCAGACCGGTAACAACAGTGCCGGTTACCGGGGTGTGGGTCTTGGGCGAAACCTTTGCGAAGAACCGTGGGATCAAACCATCGCGTCCCATGGACAGCAAGATACGAGTCTGCCCATACATGGTCATGAGTACCACCGAAATGATGGCAATCACCGAAGCTAGCGCAAAGACCAGCACCGTCCAGCGTTGCCCGGTGATCTCGGAAACGATCTGTACCAGGGCCGCCTCAGAATCAGCGAACCACTCCCACTGGCGGGCACCGATCGCTGCCACCGCGACCAAAACATAGATGGTGGTGACCAGGACCATGGCGATCATAATGGCTCGGGGCAGATCTTTCTGCGGATTCTTCGCTTCCTCACCGGCCGTTGATGCAGCATCAAAACCAATGTATGAGAAGAACACCATCGAGGCAGCACCGGTCACCCCGGCCGCCCCCATAGGCAAGAGCGGGGCGAAGTTCCCTGCGTCAAAAGCTGTGAAGGCGACAATCGCAAAGAAAATCAGAATCGCGATCTTCACCAGCACCATGATGGTATTGGCCATCGCAGATTCACGGGCACCGCGCACCAACAGTACGGTTGCCAGCACCACTACCAGCAGCGCTGAGAGGTTGATGATCCCGCCCTCGCTTGGACCACCGGCCAAGCTTTCAGGTAGCGACAAACCAAAAATTTCTAAGGTCTGATTCACATAGGCTCCGGCGCCCACCGCCACTGCAGCGGCCGATACCGCGTATTCCAAGACCAAACACCAGCCACAATTCCAGGCGACACCTTCGCCAAGAGTTGCGTACGAGTAGGAGTAGCTGGAACCAGAAACCGGCACCATTCCCGCCATTTCGGCGTAGGAAACGGCAGAGAGCAGTGCGGTAAATCCGGCGAGGACAAAAGCAATCCAGACAGCAGGACCGGCCACCGGAACCGCGGAACCGAGGATCACCAAGATTCCGGTGCCTAGGGTGGCTCCCACAGAGATCATGACCAGTTGGGTCACACCCAAGGATCGTTTGAGGGTGCCAAGACCAGCGTTGTCCTCAGCCTCCTGAGACATCGCATTAATGGATTTACGTCGGAGCAACTGCGCTCCCAAAGGGGTGCGTCCGATAGGCGGGGTGGTGCTGTTGCTACTCACGGGAAAATCCTTGATACGTGTTTGGTGCAAACGAGAACGCGCCAGGACTATCTGTAATGGACAGTCCCAGCGCGTTATGCGTGGTTAAGCTCTATTATCAGTCTTCAAACTTCTTGTCCGGATTGGCTGAGGATCGGTTCACTCCGGTCCCCTTGCCCAGGTCTGGATCATTTTCCTTCCCTGCCATGGTCATCACCGAGATGATCAGCAAGCAGGCGACGAAGGCAATTCCGAAGCAGGCAAGTCCAATGTCGAAACGCAGTGGATTCTGTGATCCGCCGGTGGAACTGACCAGGCCGACGACTCCGGCGATAATCGCCATCACCAGCGAGAAGCTCAGTGGGCCCTTAATTGATTGGCTCCACGGCTGCTTCTTTTTGTTGTTTCCCACCAGAAACTCCGTTTCTACTTTTCCTGCAGACTTCAAGACTAGTTGTTTTTTTGCTCCGGCGTTTGCGCCGCGTTAGCTGCTTCAGCCTTCATTTCGTGGCGATGGCCGAAGCCGGCAATCAGCTCGAAGACTGCAAAGACAATGGTGCCGCCACCAATCAGGCCAAAGAGTGCGTGGGCATCCATGCCGCCGCTGAAGCACAGTGCAATGGCCAAAATCACGCCGACAGCGCCGGTGACCAACTGGTTTCTAAACGGTGGGAAGGCTTCGCGAAGCTTGGCGAAAACATAAAGTTCGGCAAGACCGGAGACGAGGAAGGCGAAGGCTGCAATGTAACCGATCCATGCCACCGAGGTGACGAAGATGGTAGCGATGCCGGCCAGGAGCATCAGGCCGGCGCCCGCAGCGTAGGCGCCGCGGGACTTCTCCGGTGCACTCTCAACCACCACGTACTGCCACATGAAGACGCCGGTGACTACGAGGAATCCTGCCGTCGAATAGGCGAGGACCTTTTCGTCCGCTCCGATCCAGAAGATCGAGAGTAGGGCGTAGGCCAGAGCTGTTAGTCCGCGCAAAAAGACTGGGCGGAAAACATCTTGGGCTTGGTTTGGGGTGGTTTTTGGTGCAGGCACAATTTCTATTCTACCGTGCATAGAACTAACCGCCAGCTGCGACGGCCCTGATGCTGGGCAGCACCAGCTCGATCCAGCGCTCTATGCCCGCCGGGGCAGCGCCGGATGGCGCGCAGGTGGCCAGCAGGTGCACGTCGGACACCGTGAGGTCCCGGCGAACTTCTCCGGCGTTGATGCCCAGGGCGGGCGCATCCTCCGGCATCGGCGAGTCCACCGCCCGCAAGCTGCAATCGCTCGGATTCACCGTTTATGGCGCCGCCCGCCGCGTCGACCGCCTCGAAACCCTGGCCAAGGACGGCATCCGCCCGTTGGCCATGGACGTCACCGACAATCAATCCATGCAGGTCGGCCTGGCACGAATCATCGAGGAGACCGGCCGCATCGACGTGCTGGTCAACAACGCCGGCTACGGATCCTACGGCGCGCTGGAGGATGTGGACGTGGCAGAAGGCCGCCGCCAATTCGAGGTCAACGTCTTCGGCGCGATCCGGCTCGCCCAACTGGCCCTGCCGCGCATGCGCGCCCAGCGCTCCGGAACGATCGTGAACATCACCTCTATGGGCGGCAAGATCTACACCCCGCTCGGCGGCTGGTACCACGGAACCAAGTTCGCCCTGGAAGCGCTCAGCGACTGCCTTCGCCTGGAGGTCGCCCCGTTCGGCATCGACGTGGTGGTGATCGAGCCCGGCGGCATCGCCACCGAATGGGGCAGCATTGCCGCCGAGCACCTGGACAAGGCCGCCGGCTCCGGGGCGCACGCGAAGCAGGTGGCGGCCATGGCGAAGTCGCTGCGCTCCGAGGCGAGCGCGAACCGCAATTCTCCGCCTTCGGTAATCTCCGATGCCATCGGCACCGCGGTCACCGCCAAGCGCCCCAAGACCCGCTACGCCGTGGGATTCGGCGCAAAGCCGCTGATCGCTACCCGCAAGATCCTCGCCGTCCGCCAGTTCGACGCGCTGATCACCCGCGCCACCGGCGTGCCGCGCAACTGAGCAGCGCTACCGGCGCGGTTGGCGGATCATCCTCGCGTTCAGCTCTCCGATGCTGGCCGCCCCCATCAGCTGCATGGCCACTTCTACTTCCTTGGCCAGCAGTTCAATGGCGCGGGTGACGCCCTGCTCGCCGCCTGCCATCAGTCCATAAAGGTAGGCCCGGCCGATCAGTACAAAGTCAGCTCCTGCGCACAATGAAGCGACAATGTCCGCGCCGGACATGATGCCGGAATCCAGAATGATTTCCATTTCTTCGCCGACTTCGGCACGCACTTCGCGTAGTGCCTCGAAAGCAATGGGTGCGCGGTCCAATTGTCGCCCACCATGGTTAGAAACCACTAGACCATCAGCACCAGCAGCTTTGGCCTTGGCGGCATCCTCAGTGGTCAATACGCCCTTAATGAAGAGCTTGCCTTTCCACAGTTCACGGATCCATTTCAGATCGTCAAAGTCCAGCGAGGAATCGAACATGGAATTGATGATGGTCGGCAGATCAGCCGAAGTGTCTGACAGCGAAGCGAACTTTAATGAATCCGTGGTCAAGAAGTTGAACCACCATTCGGGACGATAGGAAGCATCAATGAACGTTCTGAGGGTCAATTCTGGTGGAATCTTCATGCCATTACGGGTATCGCGATGACGTTGACCTGCCACGGGCGTATCAACGGTCACCAGCAAGGTATCAAAACCTGCTTTGGCAGCGCGTTCCACCAGAGCCTTGGACTTCTCGCGGTCTTTCCAGAGGTATAGCTGGAACCACTTGCGCCCTTGGGGTGCAGCTGCTGCCACTTCCTCGATGGATCGGGTCCCCATGGTGGACAGGCTGAAGGGAATGCCGGCTTTTTGGGCTGCCCGCGAGCCACCGATTTCACCTTCGGAGTGCATGAATCGAGTGAACCCGGTCGGGGCAATGCCAAAGGGAAGCTTGCTTGGCGCCCCAGCAATACTGGTGGATAGATCCGAGTGCGCGGTGCCGTGCAGGATTCGAGGCAATAGTTCTACCGAGTCAAAGACTTCGCGGGCACGTTTGGCGGTGATTTCTCGTCCTGCAGCTCCATCAACGTAGTCAAAGGCTGCAGTCGGGGTGCGTCGCTGCGCAATTTTCCGCAGGTCCCACAGATCCGCTGCTTTGGCCAGACGAGCGGCACGTCGATCTGTTGAAGGAACTTTGAATTTCACCAGGCTGATCAGTTCAGCCACATCTGGTAGTTGTCGTTTGAGAGTACCCATGGACGGCTCCTTTTGATCTGTTGGTTGGCTTAGTACAAGATTCCTTGGTTGGTACGGGTCCAACTAGAGGATTCGTCGACGCTGACGTTGTTGCCCTCCCGTCACAGCAGTTGATGCAATGCTCACGAAGTTGCTCCTCGCGAAGAGTGAATATCCCGTAAGATTCCTGAAATATATTTCTCCCCAGACTAAAGTGTTCATCAGATCAGCACCTAGCGCAGGTCATAAAGTTACGACCGGAAGATTCAAAGAACTATGGCCAGCTCGCTTTCCGAGAAACTCGCCGACACACTTCGTGAACGCATCGACCGCGGCGAACTTGCGCCGGGAACCGTGGTCATCGAACCGGCCCTGGCCCAAGAATTCGAAGTCTCCAAAACCCCGGTACGAGAGTCTTTACGTCAGCTCACCAGCGAGGGCCTGCTTCAGGTTTTACCCAAAAAGGGTTACCTCGTACGCGCCATTTCACTGAACGATGTTTACGAAGTCTTAGAATTACGCCGGCTACTAGAACCCCACGTGGCAGGGCAGGTAGCCACACGTCATTCGGCAGAACTTGTCGCCACCCTCAGCGAACATCTCAAGGACCAGGAAAAGTTAGCAGTCAGCGACCCCATTGCTTCGATGCACGCAGCGCGCCGCTTCCACAGTGATTTGTGTGCAGCTTCGCGTAATTCCAGAATTACCGCGAGCCTAGAAAACTGTTTAGCCCAAACGGCACGCGCCCACTATGTGTTGCCCTCAATGCAGCCCTATATGTCGCAATCCGAAGAACTCGCCGAACACCAACGCATTCTGGCCGCGATCCAAAATTCGGATGCCGCCGCCGCACAACAAGCGATGAGCGAGCATCTTGATTCGATCCGTCGGGCGATGCTCGAAGAAGGCTAGGCGCGGTGAGTGCCCACAACTTCACTACTGACCCGTCAGCACAGACCACTAGTCCGCTGGTAGACCAACAGGAGTTGACTTACCCTACGCTCGATGCGGATGTCCAGGTCGCATGGAAATGCAACCTGAACTACACCATCGTGGTCTGGGTCCATCAGGGCACCGCGCGCGTACATTTTGAGAATGAGGTCATCGAATTACACCCGGGCCAGGCCCTGTGGATACCCCAGCGCACAGCTCACATGGTGGAGCACGCAGCGGACAGTTTGGCCCTCGCCATCCTCATCCCGGCACGTCACAACGGTCCGAGAATCGGCGAATTGTTGCGCATTGAAGTGCCACCGGGCCAAACCGGCTGGATGTTCTACCTCATGCTTCTCACGCTCTCCCCTTTGCACCGAGGACAACTACCCACGGCACGAGTAGTGGAGCACCTAACGCATTTCATTGTTGATGCTCACCAAGCGCAGTCAGCATCCCTGCCACCGGCGCAACACCCTGCATTGGATAGGGCGCGCAGACTCCTGGAGCAAAATCCCGAAGCGACGAAGACTCTGAGCGCCTTGGCCACCGCGGTGGGAACTTCAGAGCGCACCCTGCGCAGGCAGATCACCAGTGAATATTCCATGACATTCCGGCAGTTTCGCGAAAGCTGCCTCACCTCTCATTCGCCAGCTGTGCACGTGGGCCATTGGCAGCCGGTGCCCGCCCTGTCTACGCGCTGGATGCGTTTTCCGCAGCACCGATATGCACTGTGGGCCTACCAAGGACGCGGCTCGGTGAACGTGATGCCACCTTCAGCCGATGAATCTCAGATTCATACTCAACGTTTAGAAGCCGGCGAATTACTGGTCATTCCGGATGGCTATTCGGTACGTCTGGATATCGATTCCGGTGCACTCTTCTTCCCACTGAGCATGCAGCTGGACCCCAGTGAGCAACGAACGGACCTGCGCCTACCGATACGACTACCAGCCGATTCCGAACCTGAACTACTGCGTTGGGCCATTGCCCACATCACCGCACTACGCCCACCGCACTTTGATCGCAGCGACGTCTTTAGCCTCTTGGAACAGGCCGCCCACTACCCCGGACTCCGCTGGCCTCAGGAGCCGAGCCTGAACATCATTGCGCGGCGTTTAATGTCCGATACCACCGGTGATAGTAGCCTGAGCGACTTAGCAGCAGAGCACGGTTTGAGCTTGCGAAGTCTGCAGCGTTCATGGCGTGCGGCCACCGGCGACACACTCGCCGCTTGGTGGTCCGACTATCGCTTGCAACGTGCTGAGGGCATGCTCCGTGCAGGTTTTTCACTGGCTTCAGTGGCTCGTTGGGTGGGTTATGAGCATGTTCCCAATTTCTCGCGCACGTTCCTCGCTTCACGCGGTTACCGACCTGGTTCTGTACACCAATCCACAAGTTTCGGTCAGAGAAATATCTATTAACGACAAATTGTCTTTGTTGCCCGATACCTGACATTCACGGATTTTCTAGGACTTATTAACCTGTTTCAGGCTTTCTGAAGATCCTTGATGTATGGGTACCCTAAGTGACTAAGGATAGTGTTCTATCTCGTTATTGCTCGCTCGTCTTGCCCCGGGATTCTGCCTCACGCAGCCTCAGGCAAGCCACCACCAAGGAGAGAATCCAGGTGCGTATTAACCTTCGTACGATTGCTTCGACCACCGTGGCCGCGGCCCTCGTGTTAGGCCTCGGGGCCTGCACCGCCAGCAGCTCCGCCACCTCGGAAACCAGCCAAGCCGAGTCATCCGACGCCCAGCAGGGCCAGTGGCCACGCACCATCACCGATGAAAAGGGCTCGGTCACCATCGAGGAACAGCCCAAGCGCATCGTGAACACCGCAATGTCCACCACCGGATCCTTGCTCGCCATCGACGCACCGGTCGCGGCCACCACCATCACCACCCCAGGCCCAGAGGCTGACTCCAACGGATTCTTCACCCAGTGGAGCGAAGCAGCCACCGCAGCCAACGTGCAGCCACTGTATAAGATTGGCAACTTTGATCTGGAATCGATCATTGCCCAGGACCCAGATCTGATCGTGGTCTCCACCTCCGGCGCTGACTCGGTGATGGACCACTACGACCAGCTCAAGGAAATTGCACCCACCATCGTGGTGAACTACTCCGATAAAGACTGGCCAGAATTGACCCGCCAGTTGGCTGAAGCCACCGGCCACGAGGCCGAAGCGGAAAAGATCATCGCAGAATTCGATGAGCGTGCAGCGCAGGTCAAGGAAAAGCTCGCGATTCCAGCCGGCACCACCGCCTCCATCGTTTCCTACAACAAGGGTTCAGCCTCACCAGTAGGTAAAACCACCGGGCCGCACTCGCGACTAATCACTTCGCTGGGCTTTGACGTTGTCGAACCACCGGAAGAGTACAACACCAACCCACAGAAGCGTGATGACTTTGTCTTCACCTCCTATGAAGGTCTGGCCAAGTCAGCCACTGGGGATGCGACCTTCCTGATTGCAGCCACCGATGAAACCGCCAAGACTTTCCTCGAAGATCCAACGCTGGCCAACCTGCATTCGGTCAAGAGAAAGAACGTCTTCCCGCTGGCCAACTCGTTCCGCCTGGATTACTACTCATCCAGCCAGATCTTGGACTACTTCGAGAACGACTTCCCTTCCCTGTCGAAGTAAGGCCACGTGTTCCAAACTCGCACTTCAACCAGACGCCGTTCACCACTACTGTGGTGGGCGGCGGCCTTGGTCATGCTCTGTCTGCTGATGTTCTGCTCCTTCGCCGTTGGCTCGGCCTCCATTTCCTTGCCGGAAACCCTGCGCGCCATCACCGACTTTGATCCTTCCAATACCGAACACCTGCTGGTGCATGAACTACGTATTCCGCGTACCTTCCTGGCCATCTTGGTCGGCGCCGGCCTAGGTTTGGCCGGTGCCCTGATGCAATCCTTGACTCGTAACCCGCTGGCCGAACCCGGTCTGCTCGGCGTGAATTCGGGCGCAGCCTTTGCGGTGGCCCTAGCGATTACCTTCGGGGTGATCCAGCCAGCTGTCTTGATGCTCTTCGCCTTTATTGGGGCCGGGGCCAGCAGCATTGCCGTTTTTATCCTCGGCCAACGCAGTACCCGCGGCAATGACCTCTCCCGCATGGTGTTAGCCGGTGCCGGATTGTCGGTCATGCTCGCGGCTGCCACCACCATTTTGATTATTGGTGGAACCTCTCAGAACCAAAGCAAGTATGCTTCCTGGGCCACCGGCTCGTTGCAAGGCCGAGGCTACGATGTCCTACCCACCACGCTGATCGTGATCCTCGTTGGCTCCATTCTGGCCCTCGGCATGTCACGCACCCTCGATGCACTGGCCTTGGGAGAGGACTCCGCCAAGGCACTCGGGATCAGCTCACAGCACGCCTGGATCCTTGGATTACTCGGCATCGTTTTACTTTCCGGAGCCGCCACCGCTGCAGCCGGCCCGATCAGTTTTATCGGCCTAGCTGCGCCGCATGCCGCACGCATGCTGGTGGGCGCGGGACATCAACGTCTGCTGCCGCTGTCCATGGCTTTGGGAGCCTTAGCCCTACTCATTGCCGACATCCTCGGCCGAGTCGTCGTCATTCCCGACGAGGTCGGCGCCGGAGCGATGAGCGCACTGATCGGTGCACCACTGTTTATCTTGCTAGCTCGGCGCATGCTCAAGGCAGGTAGCTAATGGCGAAAACCCACTACACAGTCCTGCGCCGGCGCACGGTGCTGAGCACCCTCGTGGTACTCCTCGTCGTTTTTGCCATCTTGGCCCTGGGCACCGGAACCATCCGGCTTTCCCCGGCAGAAGTACTCAGCGCACTGAGTGGCAACGGCAGCCAAAGAGACCAGCTGGTCATCGGTTCCATCCGTGCACCGCGCGTGCTCACCGCGATCGGCGTGGGTGCAGCCCTAGGTGCTGCCGGAGCGAGCTTCCAATCCATCGCCCGCAACCCGCTGGGAAGTCCAGATATCATCGGCTTCACCACCGGTGCCGCCACCGGCGCCGTGGCCCAGATCGTCGTGTTTAATGCCGGGGCGCGGGCCACCGCCACAGCGGCCATGGTGTGCGGACTGCTGACCGCTGCATTGGTCTATTTCTTGTCTTATGCCGGGGCACGCACCGGAGGTCAACGCCTGGTGATCATCGGCATTGGTGTTGCCGCCATGCTCTCGGCAGCCAATACCCTGTTACTGGCCAAGGGAGACGCGGATCTGGCAGCTCAGGCAAACCTCTGGCTCACCGGATCCTTGGGCGGACGCAGTTGGACCGACGCACTGTTGGTCTTATTGGCCTTGGTCTTTTTACTCCCGGTGCTGTTGTGGCATTCCACCGGACTGACTCTGTTGGAAATGGGTGATGATGCCGCACGTGCCCTCGGTGTCGGGGCCGAAACGGTGCGCCGGGTGACGATTTTTACGGCGGTTTGCCTCAGCGCGGCGGCCACCGCAGCGGCCGGTCCGGTAGCTTTCGTGGCGCTGGCCTCGGGCGCGATTATTCGTCAACTGATCGGTTCACGCAATGTGCCTATCGTGCCGGCAGCGCTGACCGGTGCGGTGTTGCTGCTTGGTTGCGATGTGGCTTTGCAGCAGCTGCCGATGCAGTGGCAAATGCCTATCGGTATGGCCACGGCACTTGGTGGTGGGCTCTACCTACTGTTCTTGTTGACCCGGACCCCGGCACGGCGCTAATAACTACGACTGTCCCTAAACTAAGGAGTGATCACTGTGAGTGCTCATCGATTGATTGTCGAAGAAATTCTCGACTATACCCCGCGGATGCGCCGCGTCATCTTCCATGGTGAGGGCGTACGAAGCTATGCCACCGATGGACCAGCGGTACCCAATATCAAGATCTATTTCCCGCGTCCCGGGCAAGATCTCGACTTTCCAGAACGTGATGCCGCCACCGGCCGTTGGGCCTTCGTGGGTGATCAACGCTCACGGGTGCGCACCTATACGGTCCGCTGGCTGGATGCCGACGCCTCACGGATGGCCATCGACTTTGTCCGTCATGGCGATGAAGGGCTGGCCAGTGCCTGGGTGGAGCGGATCAGTCAGGGCAGCCAACTCGGAGCCTTCGGTGGTGGCGGACGCGTGCTCAAGCCCGGTGGCACCGCACTGATGTTGGGCGATGAGACCGCGTTGCCGGCCATTAGTGACACCCTCGAACACATGCCAGACGACCAGACGGGTGAGGTATTTATCGAAGTCGCTGATGCCCAAGAGATTCATGAGCTCACTGCCCCGGCGGGGGTACGCATCACCTGGTTATCGCGGGCCGGGGCTCCTGCGGGTACGACCCGCCACCTGATCACTGCGCTGGAAAGCTATCAGCTGTCCAACCCTGAAGAGCTGAACCTGTGGGTTTCGGCCGAGTCCGAGGTGGTGCGTTTTGCCCGTTCGTGGGCAGCTAAGGCGGGGATTCCCAAGGAAAATCGCCTGATCATCGGTTATTGGCATCGCAGTCTTGATGAGGTGTCTTACGCCTATGATTCGGACCATGACCGGGTATCCGATGAAATGACCTACGAGCGACCGGGACATGAAGAACATGCACACTAAGCCCGAAACAACATCGAGGTCATTGCGCTCTTTCGGTTATTTAGCTGCCACCGGCTCCAGTGAGCAGTTACAGGACTGGAAACAAGGGCTGCTTGCCGGCGAGCTGCACACCCCGGTCTTTGAAGCCACTGCGGATGCTGATTGGGTGTACGCCCATTTCTTGCTCGTTGACCAGCAGCCTGAGGCCCCTCTGCGCGCGGCGATCCTCTCGGCCAATGCACTGGTAGATCACCACGACTTAGAATCTAGCGAATTTGAGAAAGTCACCGATGGATTGTGGGCGGTGACATTGCGCGTTCCTGCGGATTGGCGTGCCGGTTACCGCATCACCACCCACCGAGGTGATGGTCTGCCAGCTTGGCGTACCGAAACTGAACGTCGACCCATTCGACTGGCCGCCGATGCCGGAGGGATCGATGAGCACAACCCATTGGTGGGTGCCAGCATGAATGGTGCCCCGGTGTCCTTGGCTTATGCCCCGGCCAGCCAGATTCCCGAATATCTAGCCACCGCTACCCCGGACCTGCACCGAGTGGGACCGGCCATCGGCGGCTGGGGTGAGTCCACAGGCACGCCTGAGGCGACGCATCCTCGGCTACACCATCACGAAATTTTTGATGAGAATTGCCAGCGCCCCCGCAATCTGTGGATGTATGAGCCTCCCAGCGTCAACGGTCCGACACCATTGGCGATTGTGCACGACGGTGCCACCTATGCACGGTTCCTAGCGGTGGCAGACTCTTTGGACGCTGCGATTACCACTGGTCAGCTGGCACCACTGCATGTGCTGTTCATCGACAGCACCACCGTAGATATCCGCAGCGAGGAACTGCCCGTGCTTGAGGGAACCACCACCTCAATCGCCCAACAATTCCTGCCGTGGGCACGCAAGCATTACCAAATTTCGCCTCACCGCGAAGATGTCCTAGTCAACGGGGCTTCATTTGGCGGCCTCGCGGCCTTGCTGTTGGTCTGTCATTATCCGCAACTGGTGGGCAACGCGCTGGCTCAATCACCCTCGCTGTGGCACACCAATCTCTCACAAGAGGTCGCTGCCCTCCCCGCCCAGACCAATGTGCTGATGCAGGCTGGATGTTACGAAACGGATATTCATGATGGATGTTTGAGTCTCTTGCGACATCTGTGGGAGCAACCCTCCGCTGCCACCGTCGATTTCGAATCTCTGAGCGGTGGTCACGACTGGTCCTGGTGGAACCCGGAACTCTTAACTGGATTAGTCAGGTTCTTCCCAGGACCACCCCACAGCGTCCACGCCTCATAACCGCCTAGTAAATAAAGCGCGGACCATTAGCGCCATCGGGAACGATGGCACTAATGCTGGCCAGCTCTGCCTCGGTGAGCTCAATCGATGCCGCCGCGATGTTTTCGGCCACACGCTCGGGGTTCTTGGATCCCGGAATCGGCACAATGTAGTCCTTCTGTGCCAGAAGCCATGCAAAGGCGAGCTGCGAGAGGGTGATGCCCTTGTTTTCAGCAATGGCAGAGAGCTGCGCGACGAGGTCGAGGTTCTGCTCGAAATTGCCCGGCTGCCACCAGCCACTGCCCTGTCGGAAGTCCTCGGCTCCGTATTGCTCCAGTGGCTTGGCAGCTCCGCTGAGAAACCCACGGGCTAGGGGCGAATAGCCTACGAACCCAATGCCGAGCTCTTCGAGCACCGGAAAGAACTCTGCCGTTTCTCGCGAGAACAGGGAGTACTCCGCTTGCAGGGCGGTGATGGGGTGGACGGCGTGGGCGGCTCGCACGTTCTCCACGGTGGTATTGGACAGTCCGAGGTAGTGGACCTTGCCGGCATCGACGAATTCCTTCATGACACCAATAGCCGTGAGAGGAATTCGTTGACCGGCGCGAAGGCATTGATAAGGCAGTTTTGAAACCGTGTGGCTTGCCTGCAATCTATGTATTGCGCGCCAGTAAGCGGGCACCAACGAACAGCGAGCGAAAGTCTACTGGGGAATTGATCCATCTGTGAGGTTCTGGGTGGCATTGCTTGGGCCGAACGCCCTATATCCAGCCGTCCAATCTCAACTTCATCAAGACGACCACTAAATCTAGATTCGACGATAGTCAACTATTCTGGAACCCATGGCTCAATCTAAGAAACCACGTCAAAAGGGGTTAATTCGCAAATACTCCAAGCGCTCCCGGAGTTATTTTGGACTCTTCCAACGCGTATCTGATGTAGTGCCAGTGAATAAAACTATTGCCTTCGCTGGCCTCGCGGGCTTTCTTCTTGCGACGAGCGGATGCTCATTGTTTGGGCCCGGCAAGGCCGAGCTTAAAGGAGACATAAAACCGGGTAATGGTGCGTACTCCGTCTACTACACGGACATAGACACAAACCACGGAAATGCGACCACGGTAAACGAAGACGGATCACTCGTGGCCACGGCAAAGCTCAATGCAACGAACCTCTTCACTCGAATCGACTCGTCATCAACCGTCGGGCTATTCGGAGCGAGATCAGCAGACCTGGTCTTCATCAATGCCGACGGCTCGGTGGATACTGGGTTTCTGGACTACCCCGAAGGCACTGGGGTCACGGCATCCACCTGGCTAGGTTCAGATGAGATCGCTTCCCTGGTCAATGTTGGTCAAACCGCTGATGAATATTCGAATCCACTTGTCATCCACGACCGTTCAGGTAAGACGCTTCGAAGTCTTCAGATCTACGGCTTCATGCAAAGCGCCATCATGAATGACGAGAAGCTGTACTTAGCAGGAGAGATTGTCTCGGCTGATCCTCAGGACAGCGGATCGCGGGTCATCACAGTCGATCCAAAGAACATGAGTGTCCTCGATCAGCATGACTGGAGAGATACTGGTGGCCTCCAGTCATGTGCGATGTCGGAGGGCATGCTTTTCTGCCTGGAATCTGACAAATTCGGCCAAGATGACTATCCCGAATTCTCTTGGAACAAGTTGGTGAAAATCGATCCAACAACGTGGGAGAAAACCCCTATCAAAGAGTTCAAGGACGTGGGCGTAACGGTACAAAACCTCAACGGCAAGGTCTACGTTTTGTTGGAACACCGGCTGTCCATGATCTCGCCAGATGGTAAGAAAATCGCGGCCGAGCGGGACTTCGGCGACGGCGAAGATGCCAAGGCAGAACGGCTTAGCGCGGCACCTGACGGAGAACTTGACCTGTACGTCCGTGATTTCTCATTCGCCGACCGAGGCGCTGGAAAGAATTACGTCGGGGATGTTTTCCATTTGAACCCGTCGACGCTCGAAACCGAGAGCCGCACACCGATGGAGCTACCTGGTGAGCAGTTCGTTGACCTTCATGCAATATCCGCTGATTTTTTCTCGGTGGCCAAGTAACCAGTGGGAGCGGTCGATTCCTGGATGATTCATTCCATCCGGGCACGCATGTAATTTCTCCACGGAACAACTTTCGTACTAGGACTAGAAGCCCCGCATCATAATGTTCTACCCTGCTGGGAATACAAATCCTGCCGGAGGCAAAGCGATCATCTCGCTTCACCTCCGGCAGGAGTTTGAATCATATTTAGGCTGAGCCGCGGCGTGAACTCAGCCGCTCACTGGCCAATGGAATCACCAGCGGGGTGCCGGTTTCCGGATCAGAGATCACTCGAGACCGCACGGAAAATACCTGTTCCACCAACTCTTCGGTCACCACCTGGTCAGGGGCACCCTGAGCCAGAACAGCACCGTCTTTCATGGCAATCATTTCATCGGCATAACGTGTTGCCTGATTCAGATCATGCAGTACCGCCACAATGGTGGTGCCATGCTGATCGGTCAGTTCCCGACACAGTTCGAGGACTTCTAGTTGGTGGGCCAAGTCCAAGAAGGTCGTCGGTTCATCGAGTAACAAGATCTCTGTCTGCTGCGCCAATGCCATCGCAATCCACACACGTTGGCGTTGCCCTCCAGAAAGATCCGCGACATAACGGTCAGCGAGTTGCGTGGTGCCCGTACGTTCCAACGCGGTAAGCACCGCGTTTTCATCTTTATCGGACCACTGGCGCAATAACCCTTGATGGGCATAGCGTCCGCGAGCCACCAGATCACTGACGGTGATACCATCCGGGGCTACCGCCGACTGCGGCAACAACCCGACGCGACGTGCATACTCTTTGCTACCAAAGGCATGTATCGCGGTGTCATCCAGAGAAACCTGACCAGATTCCGGGTTCAGAATTCTTCCGAATGAGCGCAAGAGCGTCGACTTACCGCAGGCATTAGGCCCGATAATGACCGTGAGGGCACCGGGCCGAATCTGCACGCTGACATCCTTCAGCGTTGGAGCAGTGGCACTGGGATAGCTCAGGGTGAGCTGCTGTGCCGATAAACGGGACTTCACTTGCTCAGAGTAGTTTTCAGCTGGTTAAGTACCGAACGTGCAGCGGTAGGACCAACGTTGAGGTAGAAGGCATCGTCATCCACCGAAACTGTCTGCTTGTTGGCCACGGCGTTCAGGGTTGGCCACAACGCGAGGTCGGTCAATTCCGATTCATTACCGCCCTGGACGGAGTAGAAGATCCAGTCCCCGTCGGCCTGATCCAATTGTTCGGAGCTAATGTCTACCGAGGTGTCGTCGGTGAACTGTTGGGTTTCTGGTCGCTTCAGTCCTGCGTCTTCGGCCACGGAGCCGGTGAAGGAGGCAACGCCGTAGACCCTGGTGCGATCCCCACTTTTACGCAGGAAGGAGATGGTCGGTTCACCCTGAACCGACTGCCCGAAGCTTTGCGCATCAGTCTGGTACTCATCAAGCCAGGTTTGGGCCTGCTCGGTTTTTCCTAGGGCATCAGCCAAGAGCAGGAAGTCCTGCTTCCAGTAGCGGCCGGTCCCCTGGGTCACCACGGTTGGTGCCACGGCACTCAGGCTTTTGTAGAGCGCTTGAGGATCTTTACCGGCCTCATTCATCAAGATCAGATCCGGTTTGATGTTGGCGATGGTCTCGATGTCGGGGTTGACCCGGCTTCCCACATCGGTGATTTTTTTCAGCTCTGATGCGTCATCAGGGAAGGCGTCAACCAGGTACTGCGGAATGGCTCCTGCCCCTTCAGCTGCGGTGGATGCTGTGGGAACAATGCCCAGGGTCATCACTGCGTCGGCTTGGCCAGTGGAAATAACGACCACTTTTTTCGGTTCAGTTTTCAGTTCTGTCTGTCCGGCAAAGTGCACTACCGTGCGTGGGAATACTCCGTCGGCTTCGCCACTGCCCTTACCTTCCGGCATGGTTCGTGGGGTGTTATAGCTCACCGCCGCCTGCTGGGCAGAGTCGGCGGAATCGGTCGATTTAGCCGATGATTCTGCGGTACAGCCAGTAAAAGTCAGGGCGGCAACTGCCAAGGAAGCGATGAGGGTCAGGGATCGAAGTTCTCTAAAACGCATGAGCTAAGCTTACACTTACCTAAGTGAGTGAAATTATGGATAGAATCCGTGAGCTAACCATTGCGGTGGGGCCTGAAGTAGCGGAAACACGCGCATCTTCCCGTCATCTTCGTGGTGCAAGGTTGGCCTGCGTGGCTAGTGTGGGGTTGCTCATGCTGTGCCTACTCGTGCTGCTCAGCCTGGCCGTCGGTTCCAAAAACCTCAGTGCCACCGAGGTGATCCATGGTTTATTTGCCCACGACAATTCGCGTGAATCTTTGATCGTGTGGCAACTTCGTTTTCCCCGCACCACCCTGGCTCTCCTGGTTGGCGCCAGCCTGGGTGTGGCGGGGGTACTCATGCAGGCACTGACCCGCAACCCACTGGCAGACCCCGGCATTTTGGGGGTGAACTCCGGAGCCAGCCTGAGTGTGGTTCTCGCCCTGACCTTCTTTGGAGTGAGTAGCTCTTCGGGCTACATCTGGTTTGCCCTGATCGGCTCGGCCCTTGCCTCGTGTTTTGTGTATGTGCTCAGCCTGCAACGCTCGCGCATTACCGAGCACTCCCGGCTAGTGCTCGCGGGCACCGCGCTGACCGCTACCCTTGGTGCCTGCACAGGTATTATCACGATGCTTAATACCGATACCTTCAATTCCTACCGTTTTTGGGTCATTGGCTCGCTGGCCGATCGCGGAGATCAGATTCCGGGACAAATTTTGCCGCTGGTACTTTTGGGACTAGTCATGGCCTTTATCACCGGGCCAGCTCTGAACGCTCTGGCCCTGGGCGATGAACAGGCCAAGGCCTTGGGAACCAAGATGGGATGGGTGCGAGGCCTAACGCTGTTGGCTATTACATTGTTGTGTGGCAGTGCGACGGCGGCCGCCGGACCCATCGGCTTTGTGGGCTTGGTGGTTCCGCATGTACTGCGTCTACTCATCGGCATCAACCAGCGCACTTTGCTCTTGTGCTCCGTCATTTTTGGTCCGCTGCTGGTACTCGGCGCTGATATTCTCGGCCGCATTGTGGCCCGTCCAGGAGAACTTGAGGTCGGAATTGTCACCGCCTTTATCGGCGCGCCCGTGCTGCTGGGCTTACTCTTGCGAAAGCGGGTTCTGTAATGCGCACTTCTACTCGCTTCATCCCCCGCGGTTACTGGTTGCTCAAGGTAGGCCGCGCCACCATCTTGGTGCACCGACGTTCAAGTATCGTGGCTCTGCTCTTGCTCCTAGGAGCTGTAGCGGTGGCGGGATTCACCGTAGCCACCGGCACCTACCAACTCTCTGCGGACAATGTTTTGCAGGTGTTTTTTGGTGGTGGTTCACAGCTTGATCAGTTCATTGTGCTTGATCAACGCGTGCCACGAGCCATCGCAGCCCTGCTGGTTGGCGCGGCGCTGGGCGCTTCCGGCGCGATCTTCCAAAGCGTCTCGCGCAACCCCCTGGGCAGCCCGGACATCGTAGGGTTCACCACCGGCGCTGCCACGGGCGGTCTGCTGGTGATCCTCCTTACGGGAGCAAACAGCGCAGCCTCGATTACGGCCGGCACGTTGATCGGCGGGTTGGTGACCGCCGCGGTGGTTTTGCTCTTTGCACTGCGACGATCCATGAGTGGGGACCGCATCATTCTTGCCGGTGTTGCCATCGCTGCCATGCTGGCGGCGGTCAATGACTACCTGATTTCGCGGGCTAGCATCGAAAACGCAGAAACCGCCAAATCTTGGCAGTATGGCAGCCTGAACGCCATCTCATGGGGACCGATCATTCCACTGGTCTGTGTGGTCGCTTTAGCCATTCCGGCAGCCCTAATTGTTTCCCGGGTCTTACGCATCATGGAGCTCGGTGACGACACGGCCTTTGGCGTCGGGGTGAATTTGAAACGCGCCCGACTGGGAACAATGGCCGTCGGCGTTCTTCTAGCAGCCATCGCGGTGGCCACCGCAGGTCCCATCGGATTTTTAGCACTGGCCGCCCCACAGTTGGCTCGTAAATTATCTGGCGCCCCGGGCGTCTCTGTGGCAGCATCCACCACCATGGGCGCGGTGGTCTTGGCCGTCGCTGACCTGCTGGCCCAGCGCGTATTGGCGCCCTTCCAGATCCCAGTCGGACTGGTCACTGGTGCCCTCGGTGGAGCCTATTTATTGTGGTTGCTGACCTTTGCGCGCAGCTCGCAGTCCTCTTCCTAACTAGTGGCCCAGACGCATCCATCCGGTGCCACGGGCACGGATCCATAAGGTCACACCGCGTGAAGCCATGAACCCCAGAGCGAAGGCCACCCAGATCCACCAAATGGCTGCGCGCGGATCATGAGCCAAAACCGAGACGGCCCACAACATGGGTGCATACACCACGAGGTTCACGATGCTGGCAAGACCCAGATAACGGGCATCCCCAGCACCGATGAGCACACCATCAAGCACAAACACCAAACCACACAATGGCTGGGACAACGCTAGGACCCATAGGCCGACTGTGGTCAACTGGCGGATCTGCTCATCAGAAGTGAAGATCATCGGGAAGACCCACGAGGTAGCCAGAAGAAGCAGTCCGGTCGCCACCCCAAAGTAGATCCCCCAGCGGCTCATGATTCCGGTGAGTTCACGCACCCGTTGGGCATCCCCGCGGCCCAGTTCTTGGCCAATCATCGCCTGAGCTGCGATGGCCAGAGCATCAAGGGCAAAGGCTAGGAAGCTGAAGATGGTAAATACCAACTGGTGGGCGGCGAGGGTCTGGGTTCCAGCGTTGGTGGCGACCACCACCGTGAGCAGCAAGGCGGCACGCATGGTCAGGTTGCGTACCATCAGCCAGGAACCGACTTGGCCGGTGGAAATGAACCCTGACCAGCTTGGTGCCAGCGATACTCCCTGCTTGCGGATTCGTGGCAACAACATCCACAGGTAGACCGCGGCCATGAGCCATTGGGCAATACTAGTTCCCAACGCCGCACCAGCCACCGACATATGCGCACCGTAAACTAGGGCAAAGTTCAAGACGATGTTGAGTCCAAAACCGACGGTGGCAACCACCAGGGGTGTCTTGGTATCTTGCATTCCGCGCAATACACCGGTGGCAGCCAGTACCAGCAACATGGCGGTGAGTCCCGGCAAGGAGTAGTGGATATAGTCCACGGCAAAGTCCGCTGCCAACCCATCAGATCCCATGGCGTGTACCAAAGGGCGCGCGCCGAGGTAGCCGAGCACGGTGAGCACAATTCCCAGAACTACCGCGAACCACATACCATCGCGCCCTGCGGCCATGGCTTGTGCTGGGCGGCCCGCGCCAATGGCTCGGGCGACCGCCGGAGTGGTGGCGTAGGCCAAGAAGATCATGAGCCCCGCCGCGGTTTGTAACACCGTGGTTCCCAGGGCGGCACCTGCCAGTTCATCAACTCCCAAGTGACCGACGATTGCTGAATCGGCCATCAAGAAGAGCGGTTCGGCGATCAGCGCGCCCAGTGCTGGAACCGCGAGGGCGAGGATCTGCCGAGAGATGTTCTGCGGAGAATTGGTGGGGGTAGAGGAACTCACCCTCCCTACTCTACGAACCGTGGAGTTCTTTCACCATCTGTTGACGGCCCTCTTGCGGAGCATCGCATCAAGGCCCCTACCGCCATAGCGAGAAACCCACTAGGTTGGAGAGCACCTTAGAAGCTGCAAACCTGTGGCCAGAAGGAGCACCGTAACCATGAATCCTCCTCACCTCGATCAATGGCAGTGCGCCGGATGCGCCGTGGAATTTCCACCAGGTCCCCAACCCCAGGGACTGTGCCCCATCTGCGCGGATGAACGACAATATATCCCCGGTGGCACCCAACGTTGGGTGAGAACCCCAGACTTGGTAGCTGCCGGGCACGAGCTGACCCTCACTGAGCTTGAACCTGGGCTCACGGCACTCTCCTCCCCGGGAATCGGCATCGGTCAAAGTGCGTTGGTAGTTGAGACCACCGGAGGCAACCTGCTCTTTGATGTTCCCGGGCTCATCACCGATCAGACCGTTACTTGGCTTGAATCCCGTGGCGGGTTAGCCGGAATCGTGGCGAGCCATCCACATATGTACGGCATCCAGCAGCAGTACAGCCAAGCCTTCGGTGATATTCCTATTTACATAGCCCGCAAGGATGCCCATTGGGTGCAATATTCTTCTGCGGCGATCACGTTGTGGAACGAAGACTTTGAAGTGCTCCCCGGGGTGAGGCTGAGGCAATTGGGCGGGCATTTCCCGGGCAGCACCGTTGCTTGTTGGGAAGCCGCAGCGGATGGGCGCGGAGTACTTCTAGCTGGAGACGCTATCTTCCCGGTGGCCGATGGCAACGTGACTTTTCTTCGTAGTTATCCCAACCGCATTCCACTCTCGGCTGGGGTAGTACGACGCATGGCCAGTAGCTTGGAGGATCTGGAGTTTGATCGTCTCTACAATAATTTCGCTGCTTGCATCCCGACGGAGGCTCACCGCATCGTGGAGTTTTCCGCAGAACGCTACGCACGTTGGGTTTCTGGAGATTTCGACCACTTGACTTGAAACCCCAGGAAATAAAACATTCCCATTTGGGAATATTTATCCTTTACCCAAAGATGGGTCGCGTTTGGAGAGGAATGATGCCAAGATCATCGCGACTGCTTGCAGCACCACTACGCAGAGCACCACGCTGCCCCAACCATAGTGCATGAATGGGATACCAATCAGCCAGCCCAGCACCGAGGAACCCACGTAGTACAGCAGGTTGTAGAGGCTGGAAGCCTGAGCGCGAGCCTCGGAGGCAAGCACCGGAACCCAACCACTGGCCACCGCATGGGCTGCGAAGAAGCCGGCGGTAAAGATGAGTAGTCCGATGACAATCACGATGAGATTTCCGGCGAGAGTGAGCGCCAGGCCCACGGCGCTAAACGCGATGCTCAAGCGCAGGGTATTACGACGACCAATTTTGGCCACCACCTTGCCACTGGCCACCGAGGTATAGGTTCCCGAAAGGTAGGCCAAGAACACCAGGGCTGCCAGCGAGGATGGGATGAGGTAGGGCGGTGCTTCTAACCGGAAGGCGAGGTAGTTGTAGACCGCGACAAAACCACCCATGAGAAGGAATCCCTGAGCGTAAACCAAGATCATTTTCCCGCGCAGGGCTTGTCCAAACTTTGCCGCGATGGCCCGCAGGTTCTGGCCTTTGATGGGCGCGAACCCTTGAGCGGTCGGAGCCTTGATCAAGAAAAACAGCGTGGCTAGCCCTGCCATGATGCTTACCCCAGCGATCCCCCAGCGCCATCCCGCGGGTTCCCCGATAAAGCTGGCGACCAGGCGCCCGGCCAACCCACCCAGGGTGGTTCCCGAAATATAGGTTCCACTGGCTATCGCAACAGCTTTCGGGCTGACCTCATCAACCAGGAAAGCCAATGCAGAGCCAGGCACTCCGGCCAGCGCAATGCCTTCAAAGAATCGGATGGCAACAAGGGACTCAAAATTCGGTGACTGGGTACTGAGCAACCCTAGGAGGACCGAAGCAACCAACGCTCCGCAGATAACTTTGCGCCGACCAATCCGGTCCGAAATGATAGCCCACGGAGTCACTGCCAAAGCGAGTCCCAAGGTTGCTGAAGAAACTGCCAGCGCCGCTTGCGATGAGGTGATCTGGAAGTAGTTCGCGATCACCGGCAAGAGTCCCTGCACAGCATAAAGCTGTGAGAAGGTGGCAACACCGCTGGCAAATAAAGCCAGTAGCATTCCTCGGTAGGCAGGGGTTTGTGGTTCATGTCCTGCGAAAGGCACTGCTTTAGACTCCTGCAGGGATTAGTGGGTAGAGAAGGTAAACGACCAGAAGCGCGATGGTGTTATTCAGTACGTGCAACATGTAGGAGTAGGCCATCGACTTGCCACTGAGAATATAGGCCAGGCCCATTGTGATACCGAGCATGACGTAAGGAACTACTTCAAGCCATGAACCTACGCCTGCGCCGATGAAGTGAATTCCGGCGAAGAGCACGGTAGAAATGGGTAGACATACCCAGACGTTGAGTTTGCGTGAGAGCTTGCCAATGAGCAGATGACGGAAGAGATACTCTTCAACAAACGGCCCGAAGAGCGCTGTCACCACGAGCATGACAGGAAGTGGCACCGTGGTTGCCATGCCTTCTAAGGCTGCTTGGTTTTCGCTGGTCACCGCTTGACCGGTAAGTCCTGCAATCAACGCGTTGACCATGATGGTCAGGATCCATCCACCGGGCAGCATCAACCACTTCGCCCACGGGTGGTAGCGCATGGTCTTGAAGGAGTCGAAGAATTGCGGCCCACACTGAATCATCGCCAACACGAAGAACGTGACGTACAGGATGAGGTTGATTCCAAAAAGTGCCTGTTCTTGCGTGGAAAACGCTGTCATATAGCCCGGGATGAGCGTGATCAGGCTGGCTGCTCCACCGATAAAAAAGACCACGTAAGCGATGACCGTGAACAAGTCACCTTTGCTGAATTTTCCGGCATTAAAGACACGTTGCTTAGGCCGTACAGCCATGTATTGAACTGGGTGCTCTGGCCATTGTTGCATGGTACAAGCCTAATGGTCTTAGCTATGTATTTGCCCCAGGCGTGAGCGAGCAGACGCGGATCCGTCTTTACCCCCTGAAATATGCGTCTTATACATACGTCGGGGCTCGGCGGTGAACACCGAGCCGTCAGTGTTCACCGCCGAGCCCCGACACAATCAATCTGGGTCTACAAGGTTCGGTGCTTAGTTCCGGTCGAAACCTTCACGACCCTTGTCGACAAATGCTGGGAAGAGAACCTTGTAGCTCACTCCCGCAATAGCTGCACCAATAATTGGCGCCAAGATAAACAGCCAGACCTACCCCAACGCTTCAGGACCAGCAAACCAGGCAACACCCAAGGAACGAGCTGGGTTAACCGAGGTATTAGTAATCGGAATCGATACCAAGTGAATCAGGGTCAGCGAAAGGCCAATGGCCAAAGGCGCAAACCCCTTAGGCGCACGGGCATCGGTGGATCCCAGAATCACATAGAGGAAGATTGCCGTGAGTACGATTTCTGCCACCAGTGCAGCAATGAGCGAATAGCCGTCGGGCGAACGGTCACCATATCCGTTGGAGGCGAAGCCAGAATCTACTGCGCTGAATCCATCCTTGCCCGAAGCAATCCAGAACAGCACCGCACCGGCTACCGAGGCAGCAACAACCTGCGTAACGATGTACGGTCCAGCATCTTTCCATGGGGTACGCCCGGCAAGGGCTGTGCCCAAGGTGACCGCCGGGTTGAAGTGACCCCCAGAAATATGCCCCACTGCGTAGGCCATGATCAGTACCGTCAGACCGAAGGCCAGAGCGACACCAAGGAATCCAATCCCCATGTTGACGGATTCATCGGCAATGACCTTTGCCGCGAAGATGGCCGAACCACAGCCACCGAAGACCAGCACAAATGTGCCCAAGAATTCTGCCGAAAGTTTTGCGCCAACAGTAGGCACGGATGTATCAGACAAGCTTTCTTCCCTCGATGAAAATGCGAGTTCACGGCCAGCTTAGGCGTCACGGAGGGGTGAAGAATAGAGGCTTCATCAATTATTTCGTTTTACTCGCAAATTATTCTCTTGTCAGAAGGTCAGCCTTCGAACCAGACCTTATCTTGAGAAGGTGGTTGCCTCTGGCGATGTCTCGATCATCCAACGACTCCACTGGAGTATTGCAGTCTTGGCCTCCGCTCAATGATGGCAGCGACAATAATCCCGACGATGACACCGAGCAGATTCCCCATGGCGCAGTCCCACACCATCTGAATGCCAATCACGGGGTTCGCTAACTGAAGCATGAGAATGATCAATGGTGTGAAGAAGCTCAGGGCGAGACCGTAGTTTCGAACCATGTAGGCCTCGGTGGGGAACATGAGCAAGATGATGCAACACCCGATGACCAGTTCGCTGGGCTCCAGAAGTTGAAGTCCCAATAGCACTGCGATGCCAGCCAGCGTTCCGGCAATTCGATGAGCGCCCCGCTTGATTCGGCCCCGAGCATTACCTGCAGCCAGCGGAACGGCTGCTCCTGCCATCGTCCACTGCAGATGTTCCGCGTGCAGAAAAATACCAATACTTCCGGCCACGAGGATGACGACTAGATAGGTTGCGGCTCTCCGTCCGATATTTGGCCACGGTATGGGCAGGGTCTTTATGCCGTGTTCGGCAGCTGGTCCGAAGCGCGCCATTTGTCCCAAGAGAATACTGAACAGTGCCGTGGCAACGAAAGCGATTAACCCGTCGATGGCAAGGGTTTCACCCACCGGTAGGGTACCTAATGCACCAAAGGCAAAGAGCGGAAAGAATGCTCCGCCGGGCTTCAACCCGTGGTGGTCTGCCACGACTGAACTCAGTACAGCCCAAAATATGCCGCCGGCTAACAAAGTCCATCCGTGCAGTCCCAGTGGTGCCACGGCGATGCCACAGATTCCGGCGCATAGCATCAGCGCCGCTCCCAGTAGCTGATCTTTAAGCCGTTGTAATCTGCGTGGGTCCCGCCCGTACATTCCGACTACAGATCCGAAGACGGCATAGGCCAGAAGATCGCTGCGCTCCGTCAACAACAGCGCGGTGCCTGGAATACCGAGTCCTAAACCCACCCGAAGTGCCGGTCGGAGTTCCGGGCTGTGCGAGATCAAAAATAGTTGCCATTGTGTGTTTGGCCGTAGCTTGTGTCGAAGAGAGGGCAAGAGGCTCAACGAAAACGGTGAACGTTCGGCCATCACGAGAACCGTGCGGCCTTCGGGTCAACCATGCGTTCCATGACGCTCTCCTCTTTGCTCGGTACAGGGAATCCACCGCCGGGGCGGTTGGGGTTTCTGCACTTAGCTTCGAGGATTTCACTTGATCAGATCAAACAATTAGAACAAATCGATTCATCGGCCATGCTTATCATCACTATTCAGAGTGATTTATCCTTGTGGAAAAATCTCAAAAATTAACCGATTTAACGCTTGAGACATAAGACTTAACGGTTCTTCATCTTCCATGACCAACGAAATTTCCGACGTAACCTTCGGGTCATCTAGCTGCGTCTGCACGATATCTGGCAGGTCTCCAATCGGCGGCAACCATTGGCGAGGAACGATACTCGCCCAATGCCCCGTGGCAACATGCGCCAACAAGGTCACGATCGAGTCGCACTCAATTCGTGGCTTTGCTTTCAGCCCGTGATGCAACAGCGCTTGGTCTAGCACTTGCCTCCCACGCAGCGAGGAATCAAGAAGACACAAGGGAAGCTGCAATGCTTGAGTCCAAGAGCTCTGCTCCGGGCTGATCTGCATCTGCGGAGAAGTAAGAAGCACATGCTCTTCTGAATACAATCTGAAACTCCGCAGCCCTTCCACGTCTTGTGGCTGCGCATAAATGAGCCCGGCATCAAGTTCATAGTTTCGGATCTGTCGAACGATCTCGGCCGAATGAAGACTTGCCTGCACCTTGATGTTCACCAGTGGATGTTCTCGGGCGAAAGCATTGGTCAGTGCCACGACGGTTGATGACGCCGCCGGAACCGTGCCTACCCGAAGGGTGCCGTTCAGCCCGGCTTCGTGATGCGAAACTTCCTGTTTCAGTGACTCGTGATCCTTGACGAGCTTTCGTGCCCACTTGAGCACGGTCTGCCCCTCGACGGTGAGTCCTTGAAAGGCATGGCCACGGCGGACCAACGGCACCCCGAGTTCCTTTTCGAGCTTTCTAATTCCTTCGGAGAGCGCAGGCTGAGACACAGCGCATTCCTCGGCTGCGCGAGCAAAGTGTTGCTCGCGTGATAGCGCAATCAGGTATTCCAGCTGTCGAAGCATCATGACTCCATTGCATCACCTTCGCAGTGTACTGTTGCCATCGATGACCCGAGTCTTGGTCAAAGAGAAAGCCCCGACTCGGGCAGTTGAATCAACTGACCGAGTCGGGGCTAACCGCGAAGTAGGAGCTACTCGGTTTCTTCCTTGGTTTCAGGTGCCGCGTCAGCAACGACCGGCGCACCAGCAGTTACCGAAGGCACTGCCGCGGTATCAGGATTTGCATCCACATCCTCAGCTGGACCAGCGAACTGCGACTGGTACAACCGGTAGTACGCACCTTGGGTCTTAAGCAACTGCTCATGGTTTCCCTGCTCAACGATCTTGCCCGCTTCCATCACCAAAATGGTGTCGGCGTCGCGGATGGTTGACAGGCGGTGGGCAATCACGAAGCTTGTGCGATCACTGCGCAGCGCTGCCATGGCCTGCTGCACCAGCAACTCGGTACGCGTATCCACCGAGCTGGTAGCCTCATCGAGGATCAGCAAGGAAGGGTTGGCCACAAAAGCGCGGGCAATCGTGATCAGCTGCTTCTCACCGGCAGAGACGTTGGTGCCCTCTTCATCGATGATGGTGTCATAGCCATCAGGCAGGGCACGCACGAAGCGGTCCACGAAGGTCGCCTTGGCTGCGGCGATGACTTCCTCATCGGTGGCATCCAGTCGTCCGTAGCGGATGTTCTCCATGATGGTGCCGCCAAACAGCCACGCATCCTGGAGCACCATGCCCACCTTGGAACGAAGATCAGCCCGCGAGAGCTGGGTAATGTCGTGGTTATCCACCATGATCTTCCCGGAGTTCAACTCGTAGAAGCGCATGACCAGGTTCACCAAGGTAGTCTTGCCGGCACCGGTTGGGCCGACAATTGCCACCGTATGACCTGGATCCGCGTCGAAGGAGAGGTTCTCGATCAGCGGCTTCTCCGGGGTGTAGGAGAAGGACACGTCCTGGAAGGACACGTGGCCATCGGTCCGCTCAGGCAAGGTGGCCTGGGCATCTTCTGGATCCTGCTCTTCAGCATCCAAGAGTTCAAAGGTACGCTCTGCCGAAGCCACACCGGACTGCAACATGTTCGCGACACCTGCGATCTGACCCAGCGGCTGGGTGAACTCACGCGAGTACTGGATGAAGGCCGTAGCATCGCCAAGGCTCATCGCACCCGAGGCAACGCGCAAACCTCCAACAACGGCGATGCCGACGTAGGAGAGGTAGGACACGAAGTTCATCACTGGCATGATCATGCCGGAAACGAACTGCGCGCCGAAGCTGGCCTTGTACAGCTCTTCGTTGCGAGCGGTGAAGCGATCAACCATGTCATCCTCGCGGCCGAAGACCTTCATCAGCTCGTGGCCGGAGAAGGATTCCTCGATCTGGCCGTTGAGCGCACCGGTGTTCTTCCACTGCGCGGTGAACAGCTTCTGCGCCCTGGAGCCGATCACGCCGGCGGCAACACCGGAGAGCGGCAACGCCACCAGAGCGATCAGTGCCATCTGCCAGGAGACAACGAACATCATGATGACAATGCCGATGACCGTCATGATGGACTGCACCAACTGGCTCAATGCCTGCTGCAATGCGTTCTGGATGTTATCCACGTCGTTGGTCACGCGCGAGAGCACGTCACCGCGCTGGCGGGTATCGAAGTAGTTCAACGGCAAGCGGTTGAGCTTGTCCTCGACATCCTTGCGCAGGTTGTACACCACGCGCATGACCAGCTTGTTCAACAGCCAGCCCGAGGCCCAGGAGAAGACCGAGGCCACGAAGTACATCGAGAGCACAATCAGGATGAACTGCGAGAGCTGGGTGAAGTCGATGCCCTGGCCAGGCACAAAATCCACCTTGGCGAGCATGTCCGCCTGGGTGCCCTGGCCCGAGTCGCGCAGCTGCTGGATGACCACGTCTGCCGGGGTTCCGGCAGGGATGTTCTTGCCGATCAGGCCGGCGAAGATCACGTCCATGGCCTTGCCCAGGACGCGAGGGGCCACCACGGAGAGCACCACGTACACGGTGATCAATGCGAAGACCAGAACCATGCCCCACTTATAAGGGGACATCAGTCCTACAAGGCGCTTGGCCGATGGCCAGAAGTGCTCGGCTTTGCGTGCTGGCGCACCGCCGCTCCAGTCATCTGCACCGGCGGCGACTTCAAATTCGTCAATTGCGGCGAGCTCGCTATCAAGCTGCTCTGGTTCCGCGTTGTTCTGTTTCTTCGCCACTTAGGCCACCTCCTCCACGCTCAGCTGGGACGTCACAATTTCTTGGTAGGTTTCCGAGGATTCCAACAGTTCTTCATGGGTTCCTCGCGCCACGATTTCGCCGTGGTCCAGAACCAGGACCTGGTCTGCCTCGGTAATCGTGGAAACACGTTGGGCCACGATAATCACCGCTGCATCCTTGGTCGGCTCGGCCAACGCCGCACGCAGCTTGGCATCGGTGCTCACGTCCAAGGCCGAAAAGGAATCATCAAAAAGATAAGTCATCGGCTTGGCAGCCAAGGCACGAGCGATGCACAATCGCTGGCGCTGACCACCCGAGACATTCGTACCGCCCTGAGAAATCTTCGACTCAAGCTGCCCCTCACGCTCGGCGACAAATCCGTCGGCCTGCGCAATACGTAGGACTTCCCACAAATCTTCTTCCTCGGCCTCTTGAGCACCAAAACGCAGGTTACTCTCGATGGTTCCGGAGAACAGGTACGGACGTTGCGGCACGGAAGAAATGTTCTGCGAGATCGTCTCGCGGCCCAGTTCCCTCAGTGGCAGGCCACCGATCAGGATTTCGCCCTCCGTCGCGTCGTAGAGCCGCGGAATCAGGTTCAGCAAGGTCGTCTTACCGGCACCGGTGGAACCAATAATGGCGGTGGTCTGCCCTGGCTTGGCGGTGAAGGAAATGTTGGAGAGCACCGGTGCCTCGGCTCCGGGGTATCCGAAGGTAACGTTCTTGAATTCGACGGTGCCCGGTGCTGGCAGCTGGACCTCGCGGTCGGCCGCATCCTGCATGGATGGTTCGCTGTCCAGGACCTCGGAGATGCGGTCAGCCGAGACCATGGCGCGAGGAATCATCATGGCCATGAAGGTACCCATCATGACGGCCATCAGAATTTGCAGTAGGTACTGCAAGAACGCGGTCAAGGCGCCAACCTCAACCTGGCCGTTATCCACGCGGTGGCCACCGAACCAGAGCACTGCCGCGGTGGAAAGGTGCAAGATCATGGTGATCGCCGGGAACATCAGCACGAACAGGTTGCCGACCTTCACGCCCAGGTCGGTCAGCTTCTGGTTGGCATCGGCATAGCGTTCGGTTTCATGCTCTTCGCGCACGAAGGCGCGCACCACGCGGATGCCGGTGATCTGCTCGCGCAGCACGCCGTTGATCCCGTCGATGCGGGTCTGCATGTCGCGGAACAACGGCATCAGCTTGATGACCAGCAGGCCGACGACAATGAGCACCAGCGGCACGGATACCCAGACGAGCCAGGACAGCCCCGGGTCTTCGCGGATCGCCATGATCACGCCGCCGATGGACATGATCGGCGCGGTGATCATGAAGTTCAGCGCCATCAGCGTCAGCATCTGGATCTGCTGCACGTCATTGGTGCCGCGGGTGATCAAGGTGGCGGCACCGAACTTGTTGACGTCCTGGGCGGAGAAGGTGGAGACCTTCTCGAAGACCGCCTGGCGCACATCGCGTCCGACGCTCATGGAGGTCTTGGCACCGAAGTAGACGGCGGCGACGGCGGTGGCCACCTGGATCAGGGCCACCACCAGCATCAGTCCGCCGGTGCGCCAGATGTAGTCGATATCGGCATTGACCACGCCGACATCGATGATCTTGGCGTTCAGGCTGGGAAGGTAGAGCGTAGCCATGGTGGTGGCCAACTGCAATATGACTACTGCGGCGATCCACCCGGCATAGGGTTTGGAGTGTTTCAAGATGAGCTTGAGAAGCATGTGGAAAATCCTCGCTGGCATCAGGCTCTCCGGCACCAGGCCACTTCGGATTAAGGGCGCGGTGATTGAAGAGCGATTGCCAGTCTAGTTTGATCCACCGACAAGTTGTATCACCCTTGCGATTGATTTTCGCCAACCACTGAACTCACCTGCTGGGCGGCCGGCTCACCGATCCTGTTCGGTGCAGACGCAGAACCGGTTGCCCTGGCTGTCCGTGGCCACGGTGAAGCTCGGGGCGGATTCCCCATCCAGTTCCGCCCCAGCGCCCTTCAGGGCATCGAGCACCGCACCGCTGGCCGAATGCGGAACCCAGAAATCCACGTGCAACCGATTCGGGTTCGGCGTGGAGGTTTCCTGGAACCAGATGGAGGGCAGGCGATGGTTGGGGTCCACCAGGCTGCCATCGCTGGCCTCCTTGTACCCCAGGCCCGCGGCCCACTGGGCACCGATGGCTTTCCGGTCCGCGGTGTCGATCGCGATTTCAACGACCCCGATGAGCTCCGGCTGCGCACTGATGCCCAGCGCCTCGGCCCGCTCGGAGATCTTTGCGGCCAAGGCAATATCCCGGGTGGTGACCCTGCCGCCGGCATCATGGGAAGTCGTGGTCACGAAGATCTTGTTATACCGCCAGTCCACGTCGGGGTGGTGCTGATCCAGCTCGGCGGCCGCGGCGATCTCGCTCAAGAGCTCGATGGATTGCGCTGCCGTGGTGGATTGGTAGACCGCCGAGATAGCTCCGGGCACTTCGCGCCAGTGCGGAAGGTCCTTCAGATACTCGCTGATTTGCTGCTTGTCGAGAACATCCTGGGTACTCATGTTCTATCCCTCCTGGGTCCACACTGGCACTGTGCGCCAGCAAGCTCAAGCATCTGGCCCAAACGCACAGGATGGCCCGCTACGCGCCATCGCCAGCTTGCTGGCAATACTGGCTTTCCGCTGCGGTCGCGCTGAACTACCCGAAGCCGACGCAGGCCCCTGGGCCCGGGGCGGCCCGTTGCCCTCAGGGCTGTTCCGGGTCGATGCCCTCCGCTGGTTCGGCGGCCGTCGCCTCGTCTGTGGCCAGCACCGCGGTGTCGTTCTCCTCGATGATCTGCTCCACCCCGTGCAGCGGATCCTCGGCGTCCAGTGCCGAGGGTTCATCCGAGGAGCCTTCGACCGGCTGCCCATCGCGCCCATCGAGCGGCTCATCGACGTCCAGATCCTGGCGTACCTCGTCGAATTCCGAATTATTCAAGGTCATGCGGTTCCCCATTTCGTTGTTCTGGCGTGCTGATGCGGTGGTCGCCGGGGCGGGGAGTCCGCCCCGGCGCCCGGCTACAGGTGCTCGTCGTCCAAGCCCGGATCGTATTGGTCCTCAATCGAATCATCCAGCTCGGGATCGGCACCGTTCACCGGTTGCGTGGGCTGCGGCGGCTGGACAGGCTGCCCGTCGCCGTTATCGACGTCCGTGCCCGAGTCGGCCTCGCCACCGGGCAGATGCTCGTCGTCGGGCTGGCCCGCCGGCCAGGTCTTCTCCACTACGTCCTTGTCCGGGTCATTGATCCGGTCGGTGGCGTGGGAGATGAGGTCTTTGGCTTTGTCCAGGATTCCCATGATCTTCTTCCTTTCCGTGGTGGGGCTACGGCAACAACCCGCGATCGGCTGGCCGCGCTACATTCCGTTCGCATCCGTGCCGCCGGCACGGTGATCGATGCTGCTCCGGCCGCGGATCATCCGGTACAGGCCATAGAGGAACACCAGTGCGCCCCAGCCCACCACGATCCATAGCGGACCGGAGGTGCTGTCCGGTGCTGCCAGCACCGCGTAAATAGCGAATCCCACTGCCAGGAGCCCGCCGACGACCATGAGCCATAGTCCCGGACGGTGGCCGCTCTTCCCTGCCTGATTTTCCTGCATGCCAGTTCCTTTCACGCGTTCTTCGGCTTATCCCGCATCAAAGCGGTCCTCATCTTCATCTGTTGGTGGATCCGCAGCGTCGTTGATCTTTCCGCGGCGGACTTCTTGCTCTTGACGCTGTTCACGATCCTCAGGCTCAGCGTCGTCTCGTTCGGCCATGTCCCTGCCTTTCGACCGGTGGGTGGTTCAGGAGTTGCGCAGTGCCTTGATCACTTCCGCTTTGCGCATTTTCGATCGGCCTTCGATGCCCACCTCCTTGGCTCGTTCTTGAAGCTCCTGCACGGTCCAGTCTTCGTAATCGCCGGATTTCCCACCCCGCTGGCCGACGGCCGAACGCCCATCGCGGGCCGCGGCATTGGCGATGCGTGCGGACTTCTGCTTGGAGTTGCCTTCCTCGCGCAGCTCCTCATACAGTTCCTCGTCCTTGATGCGGCTCTGCGAATTGCTGGCCATGCTTCTCCTCCTCGCCCTGGGTTGGATCTCCACCTTAGGCAGTATGCCGCCCGATTGATAGCAGACCCCCAAGTCTTTGCGCCAAATCCCAGACTCGGTCCCTAGCACGATTCCCGGAACCCGGCAGGAAGCTGAATTAACGCCGGATGCAAGCTGGCCATTCACGCTAAAACCCCGGTTGCGTGTTCAGTTGCTATCCGGGCGGCGGAACACTGGGCAACCACGGACGCCATCAGCCCAGGCACCCGGGCGTCCCATCGCCAGTTCAGGAGGAAGCACATGTCCGAGCACCGATCGCAGGATACGCAGCGCGCAGGCAAGGAACGCATCAGCCCGCCGGAACAACGCCAGCCCGAACCCGGGCTGGACCAGAAACTGGAGCCGCACGCCGATCACGGCGAACGCAGCTACTGCGGCCGTGACCGGCTGACCGGGAAGCGGGCCTTGATCACCGGTGGCGATTCGGGCATCGGGGCGGCGGTGGCCATCGCCTTCGCCCGCGAGGGGGCCGACGTGGCCTTGGCCTATCTGCCCGCGGAGGAACCCGACGCCATCCGGATTGCGTCCATCCTGGACGAGGCCGGGGTCCAGGTGCAGCATCTGCCCGGAGACCTGCGGGAGCGCTCCTACCGCGACTCCCTGGTGGACCAGGCGGCCAAGGCCCTGGGCGGGCTGGACATCCTGGTGAACAATGCCGGGAAGCAGGTCAGCGTCCCGTCGCTGGAGCAGCTGCGCGACGAGCAGATCGAGGCGACCTTCGACGTGAACATCTTCGCCATGTTCGCGCTGAGCCGGGCGGCCTTGAAGGTGCTGCCCGAGGGCGGATCGATCATCAACACCACCTCAATCCAGGCCTTTGATCCCTCGGATCACCTGATGGATTATGCGGCCACCAAGGGCGCGATCAGCAACTTCACCAAGTCGCTGGCCAGCCAGGCGGCGAGGCGCGGCATCAGGGTCAACGCCGTGGCGCCCGGCCCCATCTGGACTCCGCTGCAGCCCTCGGATGGCCAGCCAATCGAGGCGCTGCCGGAGTTCGGCCACGATACCTGGCTGGGCCGTGCCGGGCAGCCGGTGGAAGTCTCCCCCGCCTATGTATTCCTGGCCAGTGACGAGGCGTCCTATATTCTCGGATCTACGGTGCACGTGAACGGGGGCAAGAACCAGCCCTAGAACCTGGGCTCAGTCCGACTCGTCCCCGCCGGTGGTGATGTTCAAGTCCATGTTGCGGCGCTCATACTCGCGCTGGCTGAAGGTGGCCCGCTGCACTTCTGCGACATCGTCGAAACTGGAACCGATGGCGCCGCCCATGGTACCCAGCGAGGAGGCCAGCCAGGCCAGGTTCACGTAGTCGGAGAAATTAACCTCGTGGCGCAGCTGGTAGGCCAGGTACTGCTGGTCGATCACGATCAGCGAGGCGCCCAGCAGGGCCAGGAACATCAGCAGGTACATCGCGGCGGCGGCGTATCCCACGGTCAAGACGGTGGCGGCGTTGTAGACGAGCAGGCGTTCGCGCCGCCGCCCGCCCTTGGGGCTTTCCCACAGGCGGTTATGCAGCAGCAGCCAGAGCGTGAGGATGGTGATGCTGGCGAGGGTAATCAGCGACAGCCGGTGCACGGACAGGTAGTCGGCCATGGACCAGATGCTGGTGTAGAACACGCCGAAGGCGCCGGTGGCCACGGCGCCGGCCATCGCCGAGGTGAGCCTCGGGACCAGCTTCCACGGCCGATTGCTGCGCACCATTCCGGCGATGAGCAGCAGCCGGCCGCGCAGCCCGGTGATGCTCGAGATCCGGTCCTTCCCGCTCTCGGGATCGCGGCCGCTGTGGTGCACGCTCAGGGCACGCCCCCACGGCGTGAGCGGGCCGGCAGGCTGGCGGCCGGTGGCTAGTTCGCCAATCACCTCGACCAGGGCTGTGGCCACCTCGCGGGTCCGGGCCAGGCCCAGGCTGGGCAGGGACAGCACGGCCGAAGCAGTGTCGGCGGCGATCACCGAACGCACCGGCTGTTGCCGGAGATAGTGCGGGGCATCGGTGAGGTAGATGATGTAGTCCCAGCCGTGCTTTTCGCGTAGTTGCGGCACCTTGTCCCGCAGATCCACGGTGCCCGTCTCGCCCAGCGGCAGCGAGAACGGGGCGACGCGCACATCCCAGGCGCCGGCGCCCGGATGCGCCTTGCCCAGGGCTCGTTCAACCCGCGGGGCCACCCGTTGGGCGATGGCATCGGCGGTGCCGGGGTCGGCTATCAGTCCGACCACACTGGCCGGGGATTCTGGCAGGTTCATTCTTCCACCCTAGGAAGTGGTCCGGGCCGCCGCAGGCCGCTCCAGCAACCTTGCAGGAAAGTTGGCGTGGAGCCTAGCGGCCTCATCGCCCTGGGCTTAGAATGAAAATAAAATCCCGCAATACGAAAGTTGGAGATCATGTCCGAGTCCACCCCCGCCCTCGCGCCTGGCGATGCCGCGCCAGCCTTCAGCCTCGACGACGCGCACCGCAAGACCGTCTCGCTGGCTGACTATGCAGGACAGAGCGTCATTGTCTACTTCTACCCAAAGGCCGCCACCCCCGGCTGCACTACCGAGGCCTGCGACTTCCGCGACAACCTGGGCTCGCTGCAGGCGGCCGGATACGCGGTGCTGGGCATCTCCCCCGATGCCCCCGACGCGCTGGCCAGCTTCGCCGACGACGAATCCCTGAACTTCCCGCTGCTCTCGGACCCGGACAATGCCGTGGCCAAGGCCTACGGTTCCTTCGGCGAAAAGACGGTCGGCGAGAAGACCTTTACCGGCACCCTGCGCTCCACCGCGGTGATTGATCCGCAGGGAAAGATTTCCCAGATTGAATACGGGGTTCAGGCCAAGGGCCACGTCGCGCACCTGCGGAAGTCGCTCGGCCTCTAGGGCGAAGAACCGACGTCCACGCGGCGCTCCGGTGAAGCAAGGATGTCCTGCACTTCACCTGAGCGCCGCCGCTCATCGCCCGATCTAGCGTCCGGCGATTTTCACCAGCTTGCGGTTGATAAATTCATCCATGCCAAACTTGCCCAGTTCACGGCCGATGCCAGAACGCTTCACGCCACCAAATGGCAACTCAGGTGAGGTGGAGGATGGCTCATTGATAGCCACCATGCCACTGCTCAGCTGGGCGGCGATACGTTGTGCGCGCTCGGTGTCCTGTGTGTGGATGGAGGCTCCCAAACCGTAGTCCGAATTATTTGCCAGCTCTACTGCTTGTTCCTCGCCGTCTACCTTGTACAAAACGGCAACTGGGCCAAAGAGCTCTTCGGAGAAGGCACGCATTTTCTCGGTGACCCCAGCTAATACCGTTGGTTCATAGAACGCGCCCGGACCATCAATTGGCTTGCCACCGGTCAGTACCGTCGCTCCCTTATCGATGGCATCCTGTACCTGCTCGGCTAATCCGTCGCGAGCTGCCACCGAGGATAGTGGGCCCACGAAGTTCTCTTCCACCGTTGGGTCTCCGACCTTGATGCCGGAAACCTGCTCAACCAGTGCGGAAGAGAAGTCTTCATACACCGAGGAATCCACGATGAATCGCTTGGCCGCGTTGCAGGCCTGACCGGTATTGCCATAACGTGCACGCAGTCCCAGCTTGGCGGTGCGATTAATGTCCGCGTCGTCAAAGACTAAGAATGGATCGGAGCCGCCCAGCTCCAGCACAACCTTCTTCAGGTTGCGTCCGGCAATCTCGGCCACAGCCGAACCTGCACGCTCGGAACCGGTCAGCGAAACACCCTGGACCCGGCGGTCAGCAATGATGTCAGCAACCTGATCATTGGTGGCATAGATATTCACGTAGGCACCTTCTGGGGCACCAGCCTCGCGGAAGATCTCTTCCATGGCGACAGCCGATTCAGGGCACTGCGGTGCGTGCTTGAGCAGAACCGTGTTGCCGTTCATCAGATTTGGAGCGGCAAAGCGGGCCACCTGGTAGTAAGGGAAGTTCCACGGCATGATACCCAACAGCACACCCACGGATTCCTTGCGCACCAGGGCTCGACCGCCCGAAGCGATTTCCAGCTCTTCGTCTTCTAGGAACTTGGGACCGTTCTTGGCGTAGTAGCGGTAGATCGCCACCACAATGCCGATTTCGCCCAGCGCCTGCTTGATGGGCTTGCCCATTTCGCGGGTGATGATCGCGGCCAGTTCCTCGGCTCGTGCCTCATAGATGTCGGCCACGCGCTCGAGCAGGGCGACGCGCTCCTCCAGCGCGGAGACCGACCACTGGGTGTAGGCGTTATGCGCCTTGGCCATGGCTTCCTGGATCTGCTCATCGGTGGCGGTCGGGTAGGTTGCCTCGACGACGCCGGTGGCAGGGTTGGTTACCGCATACATGCTCATGCCGCTCCTTGGATTTCGCATCGATTAGTGTCCACAGCCCAGTCTGCCAGCAATGCCTGGGCGTTTGGCAAGCAGCTGCCGCCGGATGACCAGTATTCATTGCAGGAATGATTCAGCTGTACTCAGCCGAGTCCGTGTCGGGCACTGCCGTCACCCTCGCACAGGCAAGCCCAAGGTTTCTGCCACAGTCTTGACGAGGGAAAACATGATTCAGTACCCGAAATTTCCGACGCACGACACAGGTTGAAACCGTGCATGGGTCTAATTAGCTAAGCTAACTACCTGAATAGCGCATCGAAAGGGAAGCTTTCAAATGAACCACTCGCCACAGCCAGTCCAGCTCATGTGGTTCCGCGATGACCTGCGCACCGCAGATAATCCCGCACTAACCTCCGCCTTATCCGCAGGACCAGTGATCGCAGTATTCATTCTTGACGAGGATTCCCCGGGCATTCGCCCATTGGGTGGTGCGGCCAAGTGGTGGCTGCACCAAGGGTTGAAAAGCCTACAAGCGTCGCTGGAGGAACTGGGCATTCCGCTTGTCCTACTCAAAGGTTCGGCGGACGAAAAAATCACGGATTTGGCCAAGCAAACTAAGGCCGGGGCTGTTCACTGGAACCGCCGTTATGGTCAACCGGAACGCGAGGTGGATACCCAAGCCAAAACGGCACTACGCGACCTCGGACTCGAAGCTCACAGCTATCCCGGCACGCTATTGCACGAACCGTGGGAACTGATGACCAAGAACGAAACCGGCTACAAGGTCTTCACACCTTTCTACAATGCCCTGCGCGACAGCACCATCAGGCCCCCGCTCCCAGCACCTGCAGCCCAAGATCACGTGACCGAGTCGGCAATCCCCTCCGGTCTCGAACTGGAAGAACTCGAACTGCTGCCGGGCACAACGGATTGGACTGCAGGATTGGCAGAGCGGTGGGAACCCGGCGAAGCGCCTGCGCGCCAACGGCTCGAAGAGGTCCTGGAATCAATTGCCGAAGACTATCCGGTTCACCAGGACCGGCCCGATCTGGACGGAACTTCCGCCCTGTCCCCTGCGCTGCGTTGGGGGCATCTGGGCGCCCACGAGATGTGGGATGCTCTGGGCCGGCTTGCCGCCGAGAATCCCAAAGCAGCCGAAGGGGCCACCGCAATGCGGCGCCAGCTGGCCTGGCGAGACTTCTGCTGGCACCTGTACTACCATCACCCGCACCTGCCGGAGCGGAACCTTCGCGCAGAGTTCGACCACTTCGACTGGGCGTGGCCGGAGGACGATCCGCAAACTGCGGGCCACGTCGCCGCTTGGCAGCGCGGTAAGACGGGCTTTCGACTGGTCGACGCGGGCATGCAGCAGCTCTGGCAGACCGGATGGATGCACAACCGGGTGCGCATGGTTGCAGCCAGCCTGCTGGTCAAGAACCTGCAGGTGCATTGGAAGGTCGGCGAGCGCTGGTTCTGGGACACCTTGGTGGATGCGGACATTGCCTGCAATACCGCCAATTGGCAGTGGGTTGCTGGCAGCGGCGCGGACGCTGCGCCGTATTTCAGGGTCTTCAATCCGGAATTGCAGGCCAAGAAATTCGACCCGCAAGGAAGCTATGCCTCCCGATTCGCACCGTTGGCCGCGGAGCCCATCGTGGATCTGAAGCAATCACGTCTCGATGCCTTGGACGCCTATGAGCAGATGAAACTCCGACGCGATGCAAGCTGAAGAACTCCTTCCCGGCCTCGGCGCGCTGGCACGTTCCGGGCCGCCGGGTCAGGGCAGCTGCGTCACCTGATGGACGTCAAGCTACGGCCGGTGTCCAATGGATAAATCATTCCAGCGTTTGGCTGCAACCGGGGATCGCGTCGCGAGGCTACTCAGCAGCGCCATGCCTCGGTCCCTCACATTTCCCGAGGAACCAGCCAGCAGGAAGATGAAGCCAGCGGCTCGACGGTAATCGTCCACGTGCCGCTCGTTGCCTTGATCCGCGGCCTGCCTGCGGCTTCGCTTGCGCCCAATGCCTGCAAATAAGTCCAGCCAAGACCAATCCGTGTGCCATTTTCCTCCGAAGAACCATCACAGGGCTCCTCCCGGAACCCGCAGTACTCGACGCGGAACAGAATCCGTGTCCCAGGAAGGACTGATTACCATGCGCACTTCACCTAACCGATTGCTCGCAACGATTTTCGGAGCCGTGTATCTCCTTGTCGGCCTGCTCGGGTTCCTTGTCACTGCCGGCGTGGATTTCTTCGCCACAGAGGGCGGGAAGTTGATCATTTTCGAGGTCAACCCACTGCACAATGTCATCCACCTGGCTATCGGCGCAGCACTGCTCATCGCAGGGCTCGGATCAGTACGTGCTGCCAAGCTCGCCAACACCACGGTGGGCGCCGCCTATCTCCTCGTTGGCATTTTGGGGCTCTTCTTGGCGTCGACAGCCTTGAACATTATTGCCCTGAACGGTGCAGATAACGTTCTGCACCTGGCCAGCGCACTTGTCCTGCTGTCGGTAGGCCTGTCCCAGGACCGGACTCCAGCAGCCCATACTGCACGGTCATGAATTCCCGCAAGGCGACGGCGCCTGCCACCGAATCTGACGTGCAAGGGCGAGATGCAGCTGCGGGCTCCGTTGCCTTTGGCGGCCTATACGCCGGGATCGCTGGGCTGGGAGTCGCGGCGCTGGCCGCGGCCTCCTGCGCCAGCTTGGCATCGACGTTCGGGATCGGGTCCGCCCCGGCACCATGGTGGGCGTGGCTCGGCGCGATAGCATCCGCGGTGTGGGCAGGCATGACGCTGGTCTACGCCGTGGCCAGCCTGCTGAAGGCAGCGGCCCCTGCCGTGAATCTCGCCGTCCCTTGCCTGGCGCTCGTCTCCTCCGTGCATTTGGCCAGCATTGCTGCTGGTCTTTGGGGGTTCCCGGAGGGAGCGAAAAATCTGGATCTCACCATTGCATCCTTGCTGCTGCTTGAACTGTCGGTGCTGGCGGTCTTCATGTGGCAGCGCAAGCGGCGGAAGAACTTTCCGCACCGGGCAGTGCGGTCCAGCAGCCTAGTTGTCCTCGGGAGCATGCTTGCCAGTTCAGTTGCGGTTGCGGCGGTTGCCAGTTTGGGGTTGGCGGCCTCGTCCGCCGGAGAACTGGCGGTACCTCATTCCGAGCACGGCATTCATCATTCGGGAGACATCGACCCGGGAATCATTCAAAAGATGAAACAGGCAGAACACCACCACTAGCCGCAGCCCGGGGGCCAGTGCCAGGTATCATACTGGCCCCCAGCGAGGCATTGCGCTTCATCCATGTCTCGCCTCCCGACGCCGCCTTGGAAATTGTCGACGAGCTGCCCCGGAACACCCGGACACGTGCATTGTTCGAGCAATCCGAGGCACGGGGAATGCTGGCGTTCAGGGTGCGGTATTGGAAGCACAGCGCCATTGCCAACGCCGTTCCGGTCTTCACGCCTGAGTCGCGGCACCCTATGGCGATGTCCCACGGCTAAGCCCCCGGATCCACGACATCGTCTAATTTCTAATGCTTGATGGCATCATCGAAAAATTCCACCGCATTCTGGCGGTGGAACTTTTCGGCCGCTGCCGGAGTTCGCCAAGCAGCTGATGCGCACCGGGGCGCCAGGGACTAATCCTCGGTGATGTTCTTGCCGTGCGAGTCCATGGTGTACGAGGTGGAGGAATACGGCTCGTTGATATTAAAACGAAGGACTACCGGGCCGTTATTCTGCATGAAGCTCACGCTCTCGTTGTCGTAGTCCTTGCTACGTTCCGCGAAAATCCCGATGTCATCGGTGATCTCCTGGCCGAATCCCTGGCTTTTCGATTGCACTGCAGGCCAGAGATCTTTCCAGTTCACCTCAGAAGTACGGAAGAATTCCTCTTCCGATTCGGGCTGGGTTGAGGCGGGGCCGTCATTGCTGAGCTCGCCGCCCCGGTAGTACCAGGTGTCGGTGTTCAGGGTGCCCGGTCCCACCGGTGCATCAATGAGCACAAAATCCTTATACAGGTTCACCTGGCTGACACGGTCGTGGCCCACCTTCTGCTCCAACGCATCCAGAGCCGCGCTGATGCCGGGCTCGGTGCGCATGTCCGCGATCCATGAACCGGTGGCTTTCTGGGAGGCAAGGCTCAACTCCACCGCGGAGCGCAGTGGCAGCAATACGAGAGCCGCGCCGGCGCAGAGCATGATCACGTAGAGCACGGCGCGCAGCGGGAACCAGCGCCTGCTTGATCCAATCAGCGGCCTGCTGCGCTTGCCGTTGGAACGCAGCTTGCCTGATTTGGGAATGCGCAGTTCACCAGCCGCGGCGCTCGAAGGCACTGGAAGCCCGAGCAGGCTGGGGTCGCTGACTTCTTCCGGCTTGAGGAAACCCACATCCGGTTCGCCTTCGATCAGGATGGCCACTGGATGCACGGAGCCCGGTGCCAGCCGGGCGCGTTTCTCGAAGCCCAGGATCCGGCGCAGCCTCGTCCGGTAGGGCTGCCCGACTCGCGGCTGCACGGTGATTTCCAGCTCGCACAAAGGCTGGTCGTTAATTCGGGTCCCGGTCTCGCGGATGCTGTCAACGCGGGCCATGCCCACGCGCCCGGCTTTCACCGCAGCTGCGGCGACCAGCGGATGCTCCGGCTGCGTTCCGCGCAGGCTGCGGGCAACAAGCCAGAAGACCAGCGCCATGGACGCCACCGGAATGCCGGTGCCGATGGCCCACGCCCCAGCTCCCGGAGGACCGACGAAGCTAGCGGCAACACCACCAAGGATTAAGCCCACACCAAGGAAAAAGACAGCCCGGATCATAATGCGATCCTATCCTAATAGTGCAGCCATTCAGTTCTAACGCGCTCCATCTCGCCGCCCGCCACTGCGGGCAGATTCCCTTGCTAAGGGGCGGTGCCGGGTTCCGTCGCATTGCCACCGGGCAAGCCGAAGAACATCTCCCGCCGAAGCGCATCCACATGTTCACGCGTAACATCAATAGCCGCCAACGGGTCTCTTGCGCGGAAAGCATCAACCAACCGTTGATGATGCGTCCGCCCCTCTTCAAGTTGCTCTTGCGGATAGGGAACAAAATACTTGAGCAGGGATTCATAGCAGAACAGATAGGCAGGAACTTCGGGCAGTGCGCTGATCTCCGCCACCCGCCGATGGAACCTGGTGTCCGGGATATGGTGCTCATGCCAGTTCGCGGCACTGGCGGACTGGCCAATCAGATCTTCCAGCTCCAAGCATTGGGCCCCGCTGGCGTTGAGAGCGGCTTGCGCGGCGATGGCGCTTTCCATGAGGCTGCGCTGGTCGATAAGCCGCAGCACCGCAGGCACGTCATCGAGATAGGCCCGTACGGCGTCATCCTGGAGTTTGGGGGGATGCTGCGCAACGAAGGTCCCTCCCCCGCGTCCCCGGCGCCGCTCCAGCACCCCATCCTCGACCAGGCTTTCCAAGCCGCGCCTCGCGGTGATGACGCTGACTTCGAGCCCGGCGGCAATCAATTCAGTGCCAGGAAGTTTTCCACCCGGCACCAACAGCCCATGCTCCACTGACAGCAGGATGCGTGCCCGCACAGTTTCCACTGCTGACAAGCGGGTGACCGCAGAAGCCCCGGGTGCAGAGTGAAGCAGCCGGTCGATATCGCGCTCGTCGGCACGGCTGGTTCCCTGAATATTTTTCGCCGCCATGTATTGAGTCTATCGACTGCGTCACATACATTTGTATAACTGATCATATTGAACAGTTATAGATTCCTCGAAGGTAGTCCACGTTGCCCCACACATTCACCGCCGGCTTAGCCCAGCGCCTCCCGCTGCCCATTGAGAATCCGCTGCAGCGCTTTGCCGCAGATGTCGCCAAGACCCTGCAGTCCCATGAATCCTTGGACATGCTGATCTACCCTGAAATGCATCTGCACGGCACAGAGCATCTTCCTGCCGAAGAACGCAGCGCGGCTCTGGAGAACGCAGCCGCTCCCCTGGACGGCGACTTTGTCGCCGTCCTTGGCGCCATCGCCGCGGAACACCAGATCTGGCTCTGCCCGGGCAGCATCGGCGAGCGCGACGCTGATGGCGGATTCCGCAATACCCAGCTGCTCTTTGCCCCCGATGGCACGCTCGTTGCCCGCTACCGCAAGATGTTCCCCTGGCGGCCCTTCGAGCCGCATCAGCCGGGAACAGAATTCGTTGTAGCCAACGCGGCCGAAGCCGGCGCTGTCGGACTCTCGATTTGCTACGACGCATGGTTCCCTGAGCACTCGCGCCACCTCGCATGGATGGGGGCCAATGCCATCCTCAACGTCGTGAAGACCACCAGCGAGGATCGGGAGCAGGAGCTGGTGCTGGCGCGGGCCAATGCCATCGTGAATCAGGTCTACATGCTCAGCGTGAACTGCGCCGCGCCGGTCGGGCGCGGCCGGAGCATTGCCGTGGACCCCGAGGGCATGGTGCTGGGCGAAGCCGGCCTGGGCGAAGACACACTGGTCATCCGGGTCGACCCGGATGTGGTGCAGCGAGTCCGCACCCACGGCACCGCCGGCACCAACTGCGTCTGGTCACAATTGCGTCCGGGCGACGCTCCACTTGATCTTCCCCTGTACCGCGGATCGCTGGACCCAGCCCGCTGGTCGCCGCAGCAACCCGATTCCCGCTCTTAGAAAACGACGGATTTTTCCATGCCTTCCACCGCTACGCTCTCCCGCACCCTGAAATTGCCATCCCTGGTGATCTTCGGGCTGGCCTATCTGACTCCACTGATCGTTTTGGGCATCTTTGGCGTCATCGCTTCTGAAACCGGCGGAGCCAGCGCCAGCGCCTACCTGATTGCCCTGCTGGCGATGCTCTTCACCGCCAACAGCTACGGCCGGATGGCCGCGGCCTATCCGGTGGCAGGTTCCGCGTACACCTACGTGCGCAAGACCATCGATGGCAGGGTGGGCTTCCTGGTCGGCTGGGCCACCATGCTCGACTATTTGTTCCTGCCCATGGTGATCTGGCTGATTGGCGGCTCCTACCTGCAGGCGCAATTCCCGGCCGTGCCGATGCCTCTGTGGATCCTGGGTTTCATTGTGCTGACGACCATTTTGAATATCATCGGCATCAAGGTGGCAGACCGGGTGAACCTGGTGTTGATGTCCTTTCAGATCCTGGTCATCGTCTTTTTCGTGGCGCTCTCCATAGCCAGTGTTTCCAGCGGGCTTGGAGCCGGAGCTTTGGTGAGCGCTTCTCCGTTCACCGGGATCGGAGCGAACCCCGCGGGGATCGCGGCTGGAGCTGCCATCGCGGCCTATTCTTTCCTCGGTTTTGATGCGGTCACCACCCTGACCGAAGAAACGGTGGAACCCCGCCGCACGGTACCCAAGGCCATCATGTTGATCGCGCTGATTGGTGGCGGCATCTTCGTGGTCGTGGCCTACACCGTTCAGCTGGTGCACCCGGGCGGAGTTTTTGAGAACTCCGATGCAGCCGGCTTCGAGATCGCACAGCATATCGGCGGCAACCTCTTCGGCGCGATTTTCCTTGCCGCACTGGTCATTGCCCAATTCACCTCGGGCATCGCGGCCCAGGCTGCCGGCAGCCGCCTGCTCTTTGCGATGGGACGCGACGGAGTGCTGCCCCGCGGCTTCTTCGGAAAACTGAACCAACGCTGGAGCACGCCGGTCTTCTCCATCCTCGCCATTGCCGCCGTAGGCCTGATCGCGATGTTCATGGATGTGGCCACCTCGACATCATTCATCAACTTCGGGGCCTTCATCGCGTTCATCATGGTCAACGTGTCGGTCATCGTGTACTGGGCCCGCCAACGCCGTGAGGGCAAGAAGCTCAATGCGCTGCTCTATGTCCTCTGCCCCGCCATCGGCGTGCTGGTCATCGCATTTCTCCTGACCCAGCTTGATGCCCATGCCGTGGCCATCGGCTCTATCTGGCTGGTTATCGGGGCAGCCATCCTGGGATTCACCACCAGGGGATTCAAGAGCCAGCCCTCGCAGATGGCGCTGGAAGGGATTGACGGAGCCAGTTAAGCCTCACGGGGTATGGCGATAACGCCAGTGGGCGGACCTCTTCTGGTCCGCCCATGATCCGTCCCCGAGACGCCATCGAGGCCTCGCGCGCCTGAGTGCTCCGGGGCAGGGCGCAGAGGTCCAGCAGCGGGCCGATCAGGATTCGGAGAGCCGGCGCAGCCATGCCGAGAGCATGGCGGTTTCTTCCTGCCCAAGCGCCTCGGGGTGGGCATTGGCATACTCCAGGGCCTGGTGCATCACTGAGCGCGGCGCGTTGGAGGATGACGTGCCCGTAATGGCCGCGATGGCGCCTTCCCGCACTGCCCGCGATAGTTCCCAGTCCTCCTGCGCCAAGACGATCATCCGCAAGGTCACCCCGATATTCGTCACGAGAATATGCGCGGCCGCTTGCTCGGCTGGCACTACCAGGCGGCCTTGGGCCGCGGCTTTCAAGGTGATGCCCCGCAGAATCTGGCTGGGGCGCGATTGGGCGGCCGGCGAATATCCCGGAACCACCTTGCCGTACATCAAGGTGTAGAAACCGGGATTCGCGATGCCAAACGCCACGTGGGCGTCCCACCCATCCCGAAGGTCCTGGATCGGATCCCCGCTGCTTTCATGGGCCTCTTTTTCTGCCAGATAGAGATCGAATCCGCGGCCCATGACCGCTTCAAGCAAGCCCTGCTTATTGCCGAAGAAGTGGTACAGGGTGGGCATCTTCACGCCAACCGCCGCGCAGACTGCACGCAACGAGATCTCTTCCCCCGGCCCGTCCGCAATCATCTGCGCTGCGGCGTCCAAAATACGGGCCCGCGTATCCCCTCGACCATCTGCTGTCATACTGTTATAGTAACTCATATCACCGATACACAGCCGTGTATTGGTGCCATAGCGAGGAGGAGAATACCTTGGGCAACCACACCCTCAAAGGCAAGAATGTACTCGTGGCGGCAGGGGCCAAGAATCTCGGTGGGCTGATCAGCAGGCAAGCTGCTGAAGCCGGGGCAAATGTCGCGATCCACTACAACTCGGAATCCACCCGCGCCCAGGCCGAAGAAACCCTGGCCGCGATCCAGGCGGCAGGCTCCCAAGGTGTCATCCTCTCCGGAGACCTCACCAGCCCGGCAGCCATCGAGCGCCTGTTCGCTGACGCCAAAGAGGCACTGGGAACCATCGACGTGGCCGTCAACACGGTCGGCAAGGTACTGCGCAAGCCCATCGTGGAGACTTCAGAAGAAGAGTACGACTCGATGTTCGACGTGAACAGCAAAGCCGCCTACTTCTTTATCAAGTCCGCAGGCATGCACCTTGCCGATGACGGCAAGATCATCACCATCGTGACCTCCTTACTGGCGGCATTCACCGATGGCTATTCCACCTATGCCGGAGGCAAGAGCCCGGTGGAGCACTTCACCCGGGCCGCGGCCAAGGAATTCGCGCCACGGGGCATCTCAGTGACCGCAATCGCACCTGGCCCGATGGACACCCCGTTCTTCTACGGCCAGGAAACCCCCGAGCGCGTGGAGTTCCACAAGTCGCAGGCGATGGGCGGGCAATTAACCCAGATCGAGGACATTGCTCCGATCGTGTCATTCCTCGCCACGGACGGCTGGTGGATCACCGGCCAGACGATTTTCGCCAACGGCGGCTACACCACCCGCTGAAAACAAGGAGAGCAGAATCATGGCAACACCTATGGTCCCTGAGCCAGTGGCATCGTTCTGGAAAGCTGTCAACGCTCATGATGAACAAGGATTCCTCGACGCATTCACCCCCGAAGGATCCGTGGACGACTGGGGACGGATTTTCACCGGTCGCGAAGAAATCAAAGCCTGGAGCGACAAGGAATTCATCGGAGCCCGCGGCAGGCTGGACATCAAGAGCGCCAGTGAGCAAGATGGACAGGTCACCGTGATTGGGGACTGGAAGTCGAACTACGCCAATGGCCGCTCGAACTTCATTTTCGAGATCCAGGGAAGCAAGCTGTCCAGAATGGCTATCCGGGAAGGCTAGCTGGCCAAGGCGAATTCCCATTGTTCCCCGATACCCGGCCATGCACCGCCAAACATCACCCGCCGCCCGATTTGGAAAGACGACAATCGTGAACCAAAGATCCCTGCGCCTGCTGCCGCCCATGCTGCCCCGCGACCCGAAGGAAGCCCACCGCGCTGCCAGCCCGCTGGAGCTGTTCTTCGACCTGGTCTTCGTGGTGGCCGTGTCCTTCGCCTCGGTGCAGCTGCACCACATGGCGGCGGAAAACCACCTGGGTGCCGGAGTCCTCGGCTACCTGATGGTCTTCTTCGCCATCTGGTGGTGCTGGATGAACTTCAGCTGGTTCGGCACCTCCTTCGACACCGACGACTGGCTCTACCGGCTCCTCGCCTTCATCCAGATGGCCGGGGTCCTGGTGCTGGCCTCCGGGGCGGCAGCGGCCATGGAAGAGCACGACTTCACGGCGATCACCATCGGCTACGCGATCATGCGCCTGGCGCTGGTGCCCCAGTGGATCCGCGTGGCGCTGGGCAACCCCCAGTTGCGGGCCACCGCCCTGCGCTATGCGGTGGGCATCACGGTGGTGCAGCTGGCCTGGTTCGCCAGGCTCCTGCTTCCGGAAACCGCGGCATTCATCGGCTTCTTCGTGCTGGTGGCCGCGGAGATCTCGATGCCCATCTGGGCCGAGTCCCGCCGCCGCACCCCGTCGAATCCGCACCACATCACCGAGCGCTACGGCCTGTTCACCCTGATCCTGCTGGGCGAATCGATCCTGGCCTCGGCCAATGCCGTGGTGGAAAGCCTGCACACCATCGAGAACCTCGGCGCACTGATGACCATCGCGGCCTGCGCGCTGATCACCGCCGCGGGCATGTGGTGGATCTACTTCTCCCGCGGGCACCACCACATGATCACCTCGCTGCGCACCTCGCTGGCCTACGGATATTCGCATTACGTGATCTTCGCGGCTGCCGGCGCCTTCTCCGCGGGCGTCGAAGTGGCCATCGACCAGGCTGGCGGGCATTCCGAGCTGCCGGCCATCGCCACCGCCGGCACCCTCTCCGTGCCGGTCTCCCTCTTCGCCCTGGGCATCTGGCTGCTCATCCTCCGGCGCGACCTTTCCCCGGCCCGCAACGCGGTATTCCTGGCCGGGGTCGCGATCATCCTGGCCGGCACCTTCCTGCCATCGGTGCTGCCCGTCGCCGCCGTGGCCGCCGGCATCATCCTGTGCGTGGTATCCACCGAGCACCGCCCCGCCGCCGGTCCAGGCCTGGCGGTCGGCGCGGCCCGATAGCAGTAGGGCGGTCCCGGCTGCCGGCTTGAATCCCGTGGCGCGACAGCGGCACCATGGAGCATGGACATCATCTCGGCACAGCAGCGTTCGGCGCTCATGTCGCAGATCCGAAGCAAGGACACCGCACCGGAACTGCTGTTGCGGCGCCTGCTGCATGCGGCCGGCTACCGCTACCGGCTGCATGGCGCGCTGCCCGCAGGAATTCGCGAAGCGCTGCGCCGGGAGCATCCGCAGATCCGCCTGCGCTCAGGAAAGCTGCCCGGATCGCCGGATCTGGTCTTCAGCGCACGGCGCAAGGCCGTGTTTGTGGACGGCTGCTTCTGGCACGGGCATGACTGCCCGGTGGGACGTCGGCGGCCATCCTCCAATACCGGGTACTGGAATCCCAAGCTGGATCAGAATCTGGCACGCGATGCGCGCACCCGCCGCGAGCTGGCCGAGTTGGGCTGGGAAACCCTGACCGTGTGGGAATGCGAACTGAAGTCCACCGAACAGGTGCTTGAAGAAGCTATCCGATTCCTCGGGCCTCCCGGGGAGGCGAAGGGCGGCTGAGCAACGCCCTCCAGTTGGCTAAACTGGCAGTCATGCCCCTTCCCGCGTCCGCCACGCCATCACGCTCCAGCATCGCGGTGCTGCTGGGGACCCAGACGCTGTTCAATATCGGCTTCTATGCCGTCGTGCCCTTCCTCGCGGTGGTCCTCACCCAGGATTTCCTGCTGGCCTCCACGGCGGTGGGCCTGATCCTGGGCATCCGGACCTTTGCCCAGCAAGGCCTGTTCCTGGCCGGCGGCGCGCTGGCCGACCGCTTCGGCGCCCGCGCCATGATCTTGATCGGCTGCGCCGTGCGGGCGGCCGGTTTCCTCACCCTGGCCGCCTCGCTGTGGGGCAGCACCCCGGTGCTCTGGCTGTTCATCCTCGGCACGCTGCTCACCGGATTCGGCGGAGCGCTGTTCTCCCCGGGACTGAACATCCTGGTAGCGGCGGCGCAAAGCGCGAGGGACCGCAAAAAGGCGCGGCAGGTGCGCCGGGCCACGCTCTTTGCCTGGCTGAGCATCACCGGTGAAATCGGGGCCGTGACCGGCCCCCTGGTGGGCTCGGCCCTGTGGGGCTGGGGGTTTCCCACCGTGGCGGGCTTCGGCGCCGCGTTCTTTGCGGCCATCGGCCTGTTCCTGGCCGCCACCCTGCGCCGGCCGGCCCAGGCCGGCGCCCAGGACAGCGCCCAGGCCGCTGAAGGCAAACCCCGGGGCAGCCTGCGCCAGTGCCTGGGAGATCGGCAATTCCTGGCATTCTGCGTGCTGCATGCCGCGGACCTGCTGGCCTACAACCAAGTGTATTTGGCCATCCCCCTGGAGCTTGAGCGCCAGGACCTGGCCACACAGTGGCTGGGGCCCGTTTTCGCCTGGATCTCCATCGTGACCCTGAGCTTGCAGATTCCCTTATCGTGGGTGGCGGCCAAGATTGGCCCGGCCACCACTTTGCGCATCGGTTATATTTTGAGCGCTCTCGGTTTCAGCGTACTGGCCTTCGTTCCGCCCGCGGCCTTTGGCGATGAGAGCAGTCCAGTGCGGATCCTCTGCGCGGTCACCCTGATGACCCTGGGACATATGAGTGTGCATCCCACTGCGTTGAGCTTGGTTTCGAAGTTCGCCGGCCAGCATCCCACCGGATCCTATTTCGGTTTGCTCTCCTCCTGCGGTGGCGTTGCCGTGCTTCTTGGCAACATGCTTTTTGGCTGGCTGCTATCCCAGAGCGAGAATTCGGCAGGAATCTCCTTTGCCCCATGGCTGGTTTTGATCATTCCGCTGCTGTTGGCCTCTTGGTTCGGTTCAAGAGTGGTTTATCACCGTTTGCTACGCAGTCAGAGCGCATGAACTGCGACACATAACGCAGAAGTCCAGCAGAACTTCCACAAGTGACACCAAGTTTCCACTACTCAGCACGTCTTCTTTTGACGACGGAAAATCCGATAGCTCGCCTAGTTATTTCGCCCAGTTCTCCAGGTCTTGGAAAGAGAACAGATTAGGGTACGCTTACCAAGGCACTATTGCATTAGATGCCAATTCATCACGTAATGCCGAAGGATTTCCATGAAATTTGGACGATTGAGCGCTGCCGCAGGATTCGCGGCCCTTGCCCTCGCGCTGGCCGCCTGCAGCTCCACCTCCGCCAGCTCCGCTCCGGAGAAAGCAGCGGACCCGGAGGCCCGGGTAGTCGTGGCCAACTTCCGTGCCCCGGTCTCCAATTGGGCGCTGGAAAGCGACGACGCCTACGTGCTCTCCATCGCCGGCTGCCTGGAAACCCTGGCCAAATACGACCAGGGAACCAAAACCGTCGAACCGATGCTCGCTACCTCCTGGAAGCAGTCCTCGGACACCGAATGGGACTTCGAGCTGCGCAAGAACGTGGAATTCCAAGATGGCACCATCATGGATGCCAAGGCCGTAGCCGCTTCGCTCAACCATGTGCTCAAGGCGACCGCACCGGCCCGTGCGGTGAACCCCAAGACCATCAAGAAGGTTGAAGCCCTCGACGCTGATACCGTTCGGGTCACCACCCCCGGCGCGGATCCGCTGCTGCCCTACCGCATGGCCAGCGTGAACGCAGGTGTGCTCTCCCCTGCCGCGTACACCGGTAAAGGCATCGATCCGATGAATCATTGCACCGGGCCTTTCGTCCCGGTCTCCGAAAAAGCCGGACAGTCCCTGACCTTGGACCGCAATGAGAATTACTGGGACGGCGAAGTGAAGCTGGCTGGCGGAGAAATCCGCTACATCACCGAAGGCGCCACCCGTGCCACCCAGGTGCAGACCGGCGAAGCGGACATCTCGATGTCCATCCCGGCCACCAGCCTGGCTACCCTGGAGGCCGATGACAAGATCAGCGTGCTCAAGGCCGATTCGCCTCGCACCTCGACCCTGTACCTGAACAACTCGCGCGCTCCATTCAACAACCCGGAGCTGCGCAAGGCCGCCACCATGGCCTTGGACCTGCCGGCCATGGCCGCGAGCATCTACGAGGGCGCTGCGCAGCCTGCCACCGGCCCCTTTGCCCCGAGCGAGCCTTGGGCCAACCCTGACCTGGCCGTACCGCAGGTGAACATCGAGGAAGCCAAGAAGTTGGTTGAGGCTTCGGGATACCAGCAGGAGAAGCCGTTGGAGATCATTGCGATCACCGAACGCGCGGAGTTCGCCGGGGTGGGCGCCATCATCCAGGAGCAGTTCAAGCAGATCGGTTTGCAGGCCAACGTAGTGACCAAGTCCTACGGCGCCGCGGAGCCCGATGTGCTGGCCGGCAAGTACGACATGATCCTCAGCCAACGCAACCGCATGATTGATATCGCTGACCCTATCGGATTCCTGCAGGCTGACTACAGCTGCGAGGGCGGCTACAACCTGAGCCACTACTGCAACAAGGACTACGACGAGCTGATCAACCAAGCATTGGTGGAAAAGGACGAAACCAAGCGCCACGATCTCTACCGCCAGGCCGGAGACATCCTGGCCGAAGACGCCGTGAACGTCTGGCTGGTCAATGAGCAGGCCATCGACGGAGTTGGCTCTAAGGTCCAGGGCTACGTCCAAGATCCGCTGACCCGTTACGTTCTGACCAAGGATCTGGCGAAGACCAGCTAGCGTGTCACCACTAACCACCGTGCTGCGCCGAGTTGTAGGACTCGGCGCAGCAGTTCTGCTTTCATCCTTCGCCGTCTTCCTTGTCCCGTTCGTCTCCCCCGGCGATCCGGTGCGCGCCCTGCTGCGCGCCCGAATGGACTTTGGCGAAGCCGATGACGCCACCGTGCAGGCCTACGCAGAACAATTCGGCCTTCATGACCCGATGCTGGTGCAGTTCGGTCGGTGGCTGGGCCGGTTCTTCACCGGAGATATGGGTCTTTCCCACATCTCCGGAACCCCGGTAGCAGATCAGTTGCTTCCCGCCATTGGCGTCACCCTATCCCTGGCCGGAAGTGCGCTGTTGGTAGCCATGGTGGTCTCCGTTCTTTTGGGTGTTATTTCGGCTACCCGCGCCGGGCAATGGCCCGATAAGCTCATCACCTCCATCACCCATGCGCTCATCGCAATCCCCGAATACGCGCTGGCCCCGCTGCTGGTATTGCTCTTCGCCGTACGCTGGTCGCTCTTGCCTTCGGCGGGCTATGACTCCCCTGCCTCGCTGGTGCTGCCGGTCTTCATTCTGGCCTTGCGGCCCATTAGCTTTTTCACTGTCGCGGTGCGTTCCGGCGTGCGCCAGGCGCTGGATTCCGAGCACGTCCTCGCGGCTCGTGCCCGCGGCCTGAGCCGGACCCAGGCACTGGCCCGGCACGTGGTTCCCCACGGCTTGCTTCCGCTGTGGACCATGGTGGGAGTCTGGTTTGCCGGTTTGCTTGGCGGCTCGGTCATTGTTGAGGTCATCTTTGCCATCCCTGGCATGGGCCGACTGATCTTCGACTCAATTGTCGATTCCGATATTCCCGTGGCCCAAGGTGGCGTGGTGGTAGTAGTGACCTGCGCGGTGCTGGTCACCGGAATCATTGATTTGATCCACAAGCTCAGTGACCCCAACGTGAGAATTGGAGTACGACATGGCTAAGAAGACTGTTTCAAGAATTCTTCTCTCTGTTCCGGCGTTTATCTTGCTTGCTGTAATCATCGTGACCATTGCAGCGCCTTTGATCTCCCCCTATGATCCTGATGCGCAGTCTCTCGCGGACCGTCTGCAGGGACCAAACCCCGCTCACCTTTTGGGCACCGACGCGTTGGGCCGAGACACCTTGAGCCGAGTGCTTCACGGCGGACAGTTCTCGCTATCCGTAGCCCTGATCACCACGCTATTCTCGCTACTTGTTGGCACCGTCTTGGGACTGATCAGTGCACTACGTGGTGGCTGGTTAGATGAGATCTTCTTACGGATCAATGACTTGCTCCTGGCTCTTCCAGAAATCGTGATTGCCTTGTTGATCATTGCGGTTATGGGCCCTGGGTTCTTCACCATGGTGCTTTCTGTAGGCGTAGTTTCGTGGACACCCACCGCACGACTAGTGCGTTCCATGGCAGCCCAAGCACTCTCCACCCATCACGTCGAAGCCTCCGAACATGTCGGCGCTTCGCGTTGGTTTGTCTTACGCCACCATGTCCTGCCTTTTGTTGTTGGACCGGTACTGGCTCAGGCGGCACTGCGTTTTGGTTTGCTGCTCGTTCTCCTCGGCTCACTGTCTTACCTGGGCATTGGTGTTCAGCCACCGCAGTCCGACTGGGGCTCCATGTTGGCTGACGCGCAGCCTCATGCCATCCGTTCTCCCTGGGGTTTGATTGCTCCGGGCATGGCCATTTTCCTAGTCAGTTTCTGCGTCACCCTGCTAGGTAACCGCATCACCCACGTGTTGGGTGGAGACGATGTTTTGGACACCGCAGGCAAGGTGGAAGCCCATGACTAAAGAACTTGAATTCATTGATCTCTCGGTGAGCTCTGGACAGAAATCATTGCTGTCCAAGGCCCGTGGTGCACTGCGTTCCGGTGAACTGGTGGCCGTGGTTGGCCGTTCAGGCTCAGGAAAGACCCTACTCACCAAGGCCATCATGGGCCTATTGCCAGAGCAGTTGCAGGCGACAGGACAGATTTCCCTGGATGGACAACGCCTTGATCTGCTGAGCGACAAGGCCATGAACCAAATTCGTGGACAGCGCATCAGCATGCTGTTCCAGCAGCCCAAGCGCGTGATGAATCCTCGCATGACTATCCGTGCTCACCTGCTTGAGGCCATGGGTGTGCGTACTTGGGGTAAGTCCAAAACTCATGAGGCTCAGGTCTGTGCCCTGTTCGAAGAAGTAGGGCTCTCCCCCGCCGCACAGATAGCAGGCATGAGGCCTGACCAGCTCTCCGGTGGCATGGCCCAACGCGCCATGTTGGCCATCGCTTTAGCGGCAGATCCTGAGTTCATTTTGGCCGATGAACCGACATCCTCCTTGGATTCAATTCTGAAGGCCGAAGTGTTGCAACTCTTGCGTAAGAAGCAACAAGAGCGTGGTGTCGGTGTCCTCTTCATTACCCACGACATCGCCAGCATCCAACATATCGCTGACCGTGTTGTCGTGATCAGTGATGGTCAGATTGTGGATCAGTGCCCTACCGCGCAGCTCTTTTCCAAAGACCGTCACGCCAAGACCCGTGAACTCGTTGAGGCGAGCCTGCCAGCACTACGTGCGACCCGGACTGAAAGTTCAGAGCCCCTGCTTGAAGCCAAAGAGGCAAGCAAGAATTACACGCGTAAGGCTAAGGGGCCAGCAGCATTGCAACCGACTAGCCTCAGTCTGCACAGTGGCCAGGTTCTGGGTGTCGTTGGCCGTTCAGGATCCGGCAAGAGCACCTTTGCTCGGCTCCTTGCAGGATTGGAAGTTCCAACTTCGGGTCAGATCATCAACCAACATGCCTGTGATGTAGCAACACGGGTACAGATTATTGCTCAGGAACCTTATTCTTCCTTTGATCCGCGCTTGGATCTGCGCACGAGTATGAGCGCAGCAGTTCACCGGTTACCAGCCTCTGAGATTACTGAACGAATGTCTCGGGTCATGGCCCAGGTTGGATTACCAGAGGATCTCTTGGAACGTCGTCCCGGCCAGTGTTCGGGCGGCCAATTACAACGTCTAGCAATTGCCCGCGCGTTGTTGACCGAGCCACAGGTTTTGATCTGCGATGAATCTACGTCGGCACTAGATTCAGTGGCGCAACGACACATCCTTGATCTGTTGTTGGAGCTGCGAAACACCATGGGGTTGAGCCTTGTGGTCATTTCCCACGACATGGGCGTGATTCGCTACGTCAGTGATGACGTTGCCGTGTTCTATGAAAGTGAACTTGTTGAGCACCGTACGCTCAATGAATTCCTCACCAGCGCGGAACACCAGCACAGTAAGGAACTTGTGGCTGCGTTGGATCAGACTGCAGCGACTACTATCTCTGACTAGTACGTGACCTCGTAAGAAACCCAGTCTGTCCGGCATAGACAAGAACACTCCTTCATAGAAACCTCACCCCCATCTACAAATTGCCCTAGAGACAAAATCTCACTTGAAGATCCCATAAGCGGTCAGTTGCAGCAAAGACAGATTGGCTGTCCGTCTAATTCGGAATTTGCGTTGCACTTGGAAGCAATGACCGCTTCTAAGCCATCTAAACGAACTGTGACATGTGGATAGTTTCAGGTAAAGGATCTAGCTTCGCAAGAATTTTATTGAAATCTTGGTTAATTTGAGATTGAAAATAAAAGTTTTCCGTGCTGAAAATCCCCAACCCATCCATGAAATCTCACAGTGCCCCACTCGGAAACTGATACGCAAAATCAGAACAGAAATTCCCCAAAACCTGATGTCAGAATTATCGTAATAAGGTCGTTTCTACCATAGAAACCTAGGCGTTCAGCCGACCTGACATCAGGGCTCTTCAGGATTCAGGGTGTAAACGAGGTCTGAAACCGCCGGTCTCCAGCAACGACCGCGCAATATAATGCGCCAAATTCCGGAACCCCAAGGCAATACCCCGCAAATGCTCCAGTCTCCCATTGAGAGCTTCAGTTGGGCCGTTGGAGCTGCCTACGTGGTCAAAGTATGCGAGGATATCCGTCTTCCGTCGACGCAAGGTGCCGCCGAGCTTCTGCAACTCCGGCAAGCCCGCAGGCACCTTGGTTCCGATGTCGTTGATCAGTTGCTCCATTGCCCACCGCCCAACTTCGGATTTCGACTGCCGGTACGCATCGACCATCTTCTGATACACGCTCCAGGCCAGTTGAACCGGCTCATACGCCGATTCTTTGAACAGGTCCTCAATCTTGGTTTTCTGCTTTTCAGTAGCCAAAGACAGCCCCGTGGTCAGCGTGCGCCGGCACTTATACAGCGGATCGTCCTTTCGCCCTCGCCGGCCATGCTGCTCGCGCTGGACCCGTTGACGGGTCATATCCAGCGCTTCGGAACCAAGCTCGACCACATGAAACGGGTCAAGGACTTCTACGGCTTGAGGCAGCTCTTCGGCGGCCGCAGTTTTGAACCCGGTAAACCCATCCATGGCCACGACTTCAATGTCTTTTTCCATTGTTCATCTTGTTTGGCCAACCAAGTTTTGAATACTGCTTTGGAACGGCCCTGGATCATATCCAGTAAACGTGCGGTGCCTGTGCCAGCCCGTACGGCGGTGAGATCCACAATGACCGTCACGTACTTGTCCCCTGCGCGGGTATGTCTCCACACGTGCTCGTCAATACCGAGGACTTTGACGCCGTTGAAGCGTGTGGGGTCCTTGATCAGCAGGCGTTGACCTTCGGCTAATACTGCGTCGTTGGCGGTGTTCCAGGTGACACCGAGACCCTCGGCGATACGGGACACGGACAGGTGCTGGCAAACCAGCCCGTTCAAAGCCCACGTCAGTCCGGTCCTACTGATTTTCTGACGCTCGGCCGCAGCTTGGGACAGGTCTTCATGCCACACATGATGGCAGGTGTGACAGCGGTAGCGTCGGTGTTTGATGACCAAGACGGTAGGCCGCCATCCGAAGGGTTGATGGGCAAGCCGGCGGATGACGGTATCGCGGGGAACACCCGCTGCTCCACAGGTGCGGCACCAGGGATTCGGGGTGGTGACCTGGCAGAGGATCTCAGCTTTCGCTGCGCTCAGGTGCTGACCGACCGCGGTCAAGCCCAGTTGCTCCAGGCCGGCGAAGGTCGTGAGGTCTGGTGGCGTGAAGGTAGAACTGAGCAACGTCGAGGTCTTTCGAGAATGGGTAGTGTGGTAACTTCCATTCTTCGCGAAGGCCTCGACTTTTTCGTGCATTGACGGCATGCCCGGGATCCGGGGTGTTGGTTTTAGGTGGTTACACTCTGAATCCTGAAGAGCCGACATCAGCCCGGAGTAACAAATCTACCCCTGCAATTTGCCGCGTTTTTCGCATGAGCTACTCTGGGAAATTTAACATTAAAGTTCTAAATTGCCTTTAATCTCAGGCTTCGTCAAACTAGACCTTGGTATCCACTCGCAACCATTTAGAAGGATCAATGTCGAACTTTCCAAATTCTATGCCTCCCGATAGTTCTCACAATCAAGCTCCAAAAAACCGGAAAACGCTCTGGATTCTTGTCGCCACGGCAGTGGTATTTATCTTGCTCCTATTCTTGCTTCCTGAATTGCTGATACTTGTCACGTTGCTTGGCCTGCTGGTGGCGGTTATCGGGATGATCAGAGGCAAAGTGCCGTGGCTTCCCGTCCGGGGGCGTAAGAACTCGGGCCTGTTTGGTCTTGGCATGGTCGTGTTAATGTTCGTCAGCGGTGCAATCATGGGGCCCGCTGAGTCAGAGGCAAACATCGCCGCATCTGAGGCTAGTGAACCGATTGTGACTAGTTCAGGATCTGCAACGCCAACACCGACAGAGTCCGCATCACCCACTGCTATCGCTGACTTTGTTGGTCAGACTTGTGAGGGTGATGAGCTAGTCATGGAGCAAGGCGACGAGAAGCTCTATTGTGACGAGGACACGAAAGCTGGTTTAATCTGGGCGACCCAGGACGAGCACGATAAATCTGTTTTAGCGGCTAAGGAAGCCGCCGAGCAAAAAGCAGCGGAAGAAAAGGCTGAAGCTGAGAAAAAGGAAGCTGAAGCGAAGGCCGCCGCAGAAAAGAAGGAAGCCGAAGCGAAAGCCGTGGCGGAAAAGGAAGCTGCAGAGAAAAAGGCTGCAGAAGTGAAAGTAGCCGAGGAAAAGGCTGCGAAAGAAAAAGCTGCTCGACTGGTCGAAGTAGAAACTACCAAGGAAGCCTATGTGGCTCCTAAAAAACAGAAGGCTCCTACGAGCACTTATTACGCGAATTGCTCAGCAGTTCGTGCTGCCGGCGCCGACCCAATTTATAGGGGCGACCCCGGGTATTCAAGCAAACTGGATCGTGATGGAGACGGCGTAGCTTGCGAGTAAGAACCACCCTGACCGGATTTATACTGTTCGGCGCACTGTTAACAGGTTGCGCTGCAACCGCCAGCAGTGCGCCGGCAACACCCGAAGTATCAGTTGAAACATCTGAACCCGCTGAGATTGTTATTCGTTCTGAGGCTCCTCCGATCACGATTAGTACCGAGGCGCCGACTGAATCAGCCGAACCAAGCCTGCCTGAGCCCACGGTTGAGGTTGAATCCACTCCGAGCGTGAAAGCCGAGAAAACTACACAGGCTTTATCTGAAGTAGAAGCCTTATTGGCTGAGATTCCGGTGAAGGGCCGCGCACCGAAGACAGGGTACGACCGTGACTTGTTTGGTCGCGGTTGGGGCGACCCCGACCGGAATGGTTGCGATACCCGCAACGACATTCTTGCTAGGGATCTAGACGTGGACACGTTCAAGGATGGCACTCGTGCATGTGTTGTCCTCACCGGCACTCTGGTTGATCCGTACACCGACACGACGATTGACTTTGTGCGTGGCCAAGGAACAAGCAATGCGGTGCAGATTGACCACGTCGTTGCGTTATCAGATGCCTGGCAGAAGGGCGCCCAACAGTTATCAGCTGAGCAGCGCCTAGAATTCGCGAATGATCCGTTGAACCTGCTGGCTGTCGACGGACCTACCAACGCTTCCAAAGGTGACAGCGACGCCGCAACGTGGTTACCACCAAACCGTGGATTCTGGTGTGAGTACGTGACCCGCCAGATTGAAGTCAAGCACAAGTACGACCTATGGATGACAAAAGCCGAACATACGCGCTCGGGCGAAATTATTGAGGAACGCTGTTAGGCAAGTGGTTGAGGTGAAGGCGTAGGTCCTGCGTCTTCACCAAGACCACCAGAGACACCCCTAAACGTCACTTGCCACTCGTACAATCGTCCTTATCGTCACTTGGAGGATTCACGTCGCGCAGAACTAAGCGAATCATCGGGAACATCTCGGTACTTACTACCCTTGTTGCACTCATTGCTGTTCTCGTCTTCGCGGCAACGAGTCCAGACCTACTGAAGAACGACGCGAAGCTGACTGCAGAAGCGAACGAGGGCACACCGATCGTTCAGGCGATGGCAACACCAACAGCAACGCCGACCCCGATTGCACCGGACAAAGAGCCAAGAGGTTCGCAGGAGCGTGCAGACAAGATCATGAACCTCTTCTTGGCTTCATACGGTCGATCAAGTATTAAGGATTTCTCAGAGGGAACCCCGCACCGGTCAATCAAGGAGTGGTATTTGAAAGCTGATAACAAGTCTTTCGTTATCGTCCTCAAGGGAACGCCTTCCACCTTCCGGCTTGCGAACGACTTCATCGAAAGAGTCCATGAGCAAGCGGACATAGCGCAAGTTACCGTACTTGATAAAGACAATTACGGGGCTACGCGGACCATCGCCGACGTGAACTAAAGGATTTTTGTTTAGTAGCAAAAGCCTGCCACGATCCAAAAGCCATCATGCCAAAGTGATAGCAGTCAGCACGCTCACTATCACTTTCTAAGAAAGTGATAGTAAGGTTTTTCTTACTATCACTTTGGAGACACTCATGGGAGATCCCTCGGGCGACTATTTTGCATTCGCCGTCCCTCCCCTGTCCGACCAAACACTTGTCTGGAAGCCCGTAAATCCACACATTTTCTCGAACGCTGAAGTGCGGCGACAAACTGGATCCTACGCGTCCCCACTACCAGCGCGAATTGCGGATTGGGCGCCAGAGCCAGGAGCATTGAAGATTCCCGGGCTTGAAGAAGCGTCGCAATCCATTCAAGATTTCGATGTCTACTCCCTACTAAAACTGGGCAGCCACAGCCCCGAGTTTGGCCCGATGTCCGACGCTTTACTCCGGATCGAAAGCTCATCGAGCAGCCAGATTGAACAACTAACCACCACTGCACGCCAACTTGCACCGGCGGAAATTAACGTTGGCGATAAGTCCGACGCCCGCACAGTCGTTGGTAACGTCCACGCGATGGAGTCAGCTCTCGCACTCGCTCAAGATATGAGTGTTAGCGCCATTCTGGCCATGCATCAGAGTCTGATGAATCAACAATCTGGCATGGAAGATGAAGCCGGAAAACTCCGCAATGAACTCGTGTGGATCGGCGGAACGGATACTGCAGGACCGCGCGGAGCCGTCTATATTGCGCCAGAACACACACGGGTCCACGAGGCGCTAGAAGACCTGGTTCAATTCATGTCTCGCACCGACTTGCCAGCCATCGTTCAAGTAGCCATCGCCCATGCACAGTTTGAAACCATCCATCCTTTCGTGGACGGCAATGGACGCACCGGACGAGCGTTAGTTCACAGCGTTCTACGCAACCGAAAGATTACCCAGCACACCACCGCACCAATCTCCGCCGGAATCTTGCGTGATACAGAAGCTTACTTTGAGGCAATGAAAGCGTTCCGAGAAGGAGACGCATCACCAATCATTCATACCTTCATCAATGCATCAATTTTTGCGGCGAACTCAGGTAAAGAGCTGATTGATACATTGTCTGGGCAACTAGATACTTCGAAAATAAAATTGGCTGGGCTGCGTTCAAGTTCCGCTGCTTGGAAGATCCTTACATGCCTGATTTCTCAGCCCGTTATTAACGCTCGGTATCTAAAAAACCATCTCAATCTGGGTGATGCAGCAACCCACCGCGCCTTGGGTCAATTGACCGAACGCGGTGTGCTCGTTGAGAAATCGGGACAAAGCAGAAACCGAATCTGGCAACACGATGGAGTGCTTAAGGTGCTCGACGAATATGCAAAGGCTCTTCGGCGTCCATCCGGCACAGCTTGATCAGAATCAGACCACGTGCCTTGGGCTCGTAGCGGCTAAAACTGAATTTCTAGGCACGAAAAACTCCCCAAAAGTTGTTGAGACGTTTTCAGTCAACCTTTGAGGAGTATTTTCGTTATTACTTGTTCTGACTCAGCTATGGAGTCTAAAGACTAGTTCTGCCAGAAAGGGTAGTCGGTATAACCGGCAGGACCTTCAGTGTAGAAAGTTGCGAAGTCTGGTTCGTTCAGTGGGAGCTCTTCCTTCCAGCGGCGGACCAAGTCTGGGTTCGCAATGGCTGGACGGCCAACTACGACAGCATCTCCCCAACCTTCGGCAGCTACGCGTGCTGCTTCTTCGTAGGTGGTGATTTCTGCGAAGCCGGTGTTCAGCAGTACCGGACCGCCGAAGGACTTACGCAAAGACTGGACCAAGTCGCCCGCGAGGTCACGGTGCAGGATGCTCAGGTTAGCTAGGCCCAGTGGTGCGATGCCTTCCACCAAAGCGGTGTAGGTAGCCAAAACATCTTCTGCATCATTTTCGATGACACTCTGGATGTTGTGTTCAGGAGAAATGCGAAGGCTGGTCTTTTCAGCGCCAATGGCGTTAGCTACCGCGGTGACGACCTCAATGACCAGGCGTGCACGGTTCTCTGGCGATCCACCGTAGTTGTCGGTGCGGGTGTTGGAGGTTGGTGCCAAGAACTCGTGGAGCAGGTATCCGTTAGCACCGTGCAGCTCAACCCCATCAAAGCCAGCGGCAATGGCGTTGCGAGAAGCGGTCACGAATTCTTCGACGATGCGTGGGAGCTCTTCGGTGGTCAATGCGTGTGGCACCTGATAGTCGTACTTACCGGTGTAGGTGCGGGACTGACCGTCTACTGCGATGGCGCTCGGAGCTTCAAGGTGGTCAGCGCCGGTGGTGCCGGTGTGGGTCGCACGCCCAGCATGCATTACCTGAGCAACGATGAGTCCACCTTCGGCATGCACTGCATCGGTGACCTTCTTCCAACCAGCAACCTGCTCCTCAGTGACCAGCCCTGGCTGGCGGATGAAACCCTGTCCAGCGAAGCTTGAGTAGGTAGCCTCACTGACAATCAGTCCGAGAGATGCGCGCTGGCGGTAGTACTCAGCAACGTCTGCGTTAGGGACACCGTCTTTGCCGGAGCGGGAACGGGTCAGTGGTGCCATGACCAGACGGTTAGAAAGCTTGAGGTCGCCGAGGGCTACTGGGGAAAACAGATCCATGAGTTGAAACTCCTGAAGTGGACAATGTAGTTGCACAGCGTAACTACACTCGCGGACAACTTATTCCGAGTCAGTTTTGAATATGAGCGGGGTCACTAATCAGCGCGAGCCGGACAAGCCATCCATGAGTGAGCTCGGCGGGATATTCAAAGAGCAACGTCGGATTCACTCGCGCCTGTTTCCCGCAGACCTGTTTGCCTACAGATCGTTGCGTACAGCAATTCACCCGACTGTTTGAACACATACTGGACTGCCAGTCCGTGCAATGACTTGCGGAGAAGGCAATCCGGAAACTGTATCCAACGTAGCTTTGGCAATAGTGTCTCCATTCTCATGCGCGATCACTAACGCATCACTTCGCAGAGTAATGAACCGAGGAAATGCCCCGCCCGCCTCTGCAATTGAGCACTTCACCGGAGTTCCACCCATATCGAGGTCAAAGACAGCGATCGAATCGTGGCCCCTATTCGAGACAAATACTCTCGTATCGTCGACCACGATGCCTGCGGCGCTTGAATCATCTCCAGTGTGCTCACGTGGCAAGGTTGAGTAGCTGCTCTGGAAATCCAACGTGCAGTTTGGGCCGATAAGGAAATGCATCAAGGTTGAGTTGAGCTCTCCCACGACATAAAGCGAGTCGGAGCGGTTTGGAGAAATTGCAGCATGCCGGGGTCCGCTGCCGGGCGCGGTACGAATAATGTCAACAGCATGCAGTCCCCCATCTGCTATATCGATAACGAACAGTGCATCTAGCCCTTTGTCCGGTACGAGGATTCCATTCCGTTCTGGAAGGATCAAGATTTGATGCGGGTGGGAATCCCTGCTCTCTTCGTCCACGAATTGCTTCGCGTATAGGTTCCCGAGGTTGATCACGTTTCCGTTGGACTGCAGGTTCCCGGCTGAATCTATATTGAATGCCGCTACAGTTCCCGTCGCATAGTTAGCAATGATCAGTCGTGAATCATCTTTCACTGCTGCATGCACGGGGTTAAGCCCCAAACAATCGATGGTCTGCCGACGGAGGATTTTCCGTTCCGCCGAAATTTCCACCGTTGAGACCTCAGCGCCGTCTCCATGCAATACGTAATATGTGGAGCCGGCTCCAGCGGTGATCCAAGATGGATTGGTCATTGGCAATGTGTCGAGCAGTTGCCATTCAGGTTTAGAAGCATCCCACAACGTGAGCCCTTCACCTCGTGCGTTTCGCTCTTTTGTGGTCCGCGAACCAACGAGCACGAGATCATCATTCACTGCGGTAGCACCTCCATTTGCTTGTTTCTCCATCACAGCACCAACGCCATGCCAAAAGCGATAACCAAACCAATGACCGAAGCCAGCGCCGTCAGGAACGTCATTGATTTCAGTGCGCCCCGCGTAGTGACACCTAGCAGGGATTGGAACATCCAGAAAAAGTTACTGTTGAAGTGCACGGCAAAGAGTGCGCCGGAGGCAATGGCAACGGCAATAACCAATGGAGAGACCCCCAGCCCGGCAACGACCGGGCCGACAATTCCTGCAGCGGCAATCGCGGCCACGTTAATGGAGCCGATAGCAACGTGGAGCACCACAGCGATAACCCAGGCCAGGGCAATCGCAGCGAAGACATTGAGTCCCGCATCAGCAGCAAACAAGTTCTTCAGGACATCACCTAGAGCAGTGGCTTTAATGACGGCGGCCAACGAACCTCCTAGGCCAGTGATGAGCAAGATATTTCCCGTTGTGTCCAACCCGTTTTTGATTGCATTGTCGCTAGTTTCTGATCCGACACTAGTTTTCGCCAGAATGATAGCTAAGACTAAGCCAATGAACATGGCCAGCAATGGTTCGCTCAGAAAATCAACGATCGAGTTCTCAACCCCAAAGGTTCTTGAGATCGCGCCTCCTCCGACTAGAACAATAGGAATCAGCACCGGCAACATTGAAACGCCAAGCGGTGGGAGACGGTCTCCAAACTTTTCTGCCGCTTCACGTCCTGCTTGTTCTTCTTCGGCTAGGGCGAAACCTGATTGCTCGTCCTGCTCTGTTTTCCACCATCCCCGACGCAGCAACCGCGAATATGTAAAAAGGGACGTCAGTGCAATCAGCGGTGCAACGATGACACCACAGAGAAGCATTGTTCCTAGCGGAATATCAAGCAACCCGGCAATTGACACCGACCCCAGCCCTGGAACAACGAGAACCACACCAACCGGAATTCCGACGACCAACGCGCCAGCCATGATTCCCAGTCCATTCTTTCCGAGCTTCTCGGCCGATGAACGCGCCAGAGGAGAGGCCAAAACAAGCTGCACATCGGGGTAGATCGAGGGAAAGAAAAGGTTGAGGGTAACAGCCATGACGTAAGGAAGGCGCTTGGGACCTGCTACACGGAACAGGAGTTGTACGGTCTTTTCTAACGCGCCCATCGAATTCAGCAGCGACCCGATGAGCACACCAAACCCGATCAATAGGCCGACATCGACCATGATGTTGCCAAAGCCTTCGGCAACCGTGGTCACGGTCTTGACCAATCCCAGACCGCCAGCGATGCCCATATAGAGGGAACCGACCATCAGGGCGATGATGGGGTCTACTTTGACCTTGATAATAAGTAAAACGATAAGTGCGATACTGATGACCGCGTGAAGAATAATCATGAGGAAGGGTCCTTGCCTGAGCGTGACATCGTTGTCAGTGGGTAAGGTGCTGCGAAATGCAGGATCTAAAGGACCCGGCCGTTGCACACAATATTTGCAACGGCCGGTATGGAGGTCGTACGTCAGCGGCTAGAAACCGTTGAGAACATGTTCTGTGTGAACAACAACTGGCGCACCATCAAGGTGATCACTGATCAATGCTCGCCACTGTCCAAATCCTTCAGAACCACGGAAGGTTTCTGTATGGTGTTCCACTGATTCCCAACCAATTCGTAGTTCATAGGTGGAAGTGGATTCTAGGACACGGTTCAGTGTCATGGATAAGGCACCGGCCGCTTGTTGGAATAGTGGATATGCTTCCAAAACAGCCTGCTCAAATGCTTCTTCGTGGCCTGAGAGGATCTTGATCGTAGCGACTTCAAAAATCATTTGTTCTCTCCTATTCCAGCATTCTCGGTAACGCGTTCTTCATCGATCCGGTGCCTTGCAGTCGTTCCTGCCATCGTGCGTGTGGCTTCAATGGATGCGTAGGTCCAGAAGATTTTCATCTCTTCGGTATCTGACGCGTTGCGGAAGCGATGAACGATATTTGCTGGCACGAAGGTTGTTTCGTAGGTTTCGAGGTAGTGCTCGGTACCGTCGATATCAACGTAGGCAGTTCCTTCAATGACCATCACGGATTCAACACAATTGTGGCTGTGGTGACCGATTGCTGCTCCGGGAGCAAAGGTTGTGATGCCATTGAGAAAAGTGGTTGAACCAACTTCGGCGGTGACCAGGGGAACGGTGGAAGCACCGTTGCCTCGATCTTTCTTGGGTAGCTGTGAGGGACGTAAAATTACGGCCGGCAGTGAGCTGCTTTCCGTGTGGATTCTTGTCATGAGATGTCCTTAAGCGTTGTAGTTCGGGCCGTACCAGACGGTCTTGATGTTGGTAAACTCTCGGATTCCGTAGGAGCTGAGTTCACGCCCGTACCCCGACTTCTTGATGCCGCCAAATGGGAGACGAGGGTCGGAAGCAACCATGCCGTTGACGAAAACCGCACCGGCATCAAGTTGGGATACAACCTGTCGTGCGGTCTCACGGTCTTCACTCCACACGGTGGCGGCCAATCCAAACTCTGTCTGGTTAGCCAAACGGATGGCTTCCTCGGTTGAATTCACCCGAATAATCGCAGCCACGGGTCCGAAAGTTTCCTCATCGAACGCTGCATGTCCTGGCTGCACCTGGTCTAATACCGTTGGGGCATAGTAAAAGCCATCCCCTTCAACGAACGTGCCGCCTAGCTTGAGCACTGCGCCACTCTTGATGCTGCGTTGCACTTGATCATCGATATCGGCACGAAGGTTGGCACGAGCCATCGGGCCAATCTGCGTAGCGTCATCGGTAGGATCGCCCACCTTCAGTGCTGCCACCCCGTCGGTGAAATATTCTACGAATTCATCAGCGACGGATTCGTGCACAATAAAACGTTTGGAATTCACACAGCTTTGTCCACCGTTGGTAAAGCGTGCCTTCACTGCTACTTCGGCCGCCTTCTTCACGTTGGCATCAGCCAAGACAATAAATGGATCGGAACCGCCCAATTCCAGGACCTGCTTTTTCAGGCTGTTACCTGCTTGACCGGCGACGATCGCACCAACTTCCGTGGAACCGGTCAGGGTCACTGCCGCAATGCGGTCATCAGCAATCATTGCTGCAACCTTGGAGGAGTCAACGAGGACCGTTGCAAATAGCCCTTCGGGCACTCCGGCATCACGCAAAATTTCCTCAGCAGCGATGGCTGCCTGCGGCACGTTATTCGCGTGCTTCAGAATCGCGCCGTTGCCCGCGGCCAAGGCAGGGGCCGCGAAACGGAAGAACTGCCAGAAGGGATAGTTCCACGGCATGATGGCCAGAACAACGCCTAGTGGTTCAAAAACGACTCCGCTTTCCTCAGCCTGAGTTCCAATAGTTTCTGGTGCCAGATATGTACCAGCGTGCTGCGCATAGTAGTCCAGAGTCAGTGCGCATTTTTCGATTTCTGATCGGGCTTCGGTAATAGGCTTACCCATCTCCAGCGTGATCATCTGGGCGTATTGTTCCTGTCGCTCGCGCAGTATTTTCGCAGCCCTTGTCAGGTAGGTCACGCGTTCTTCGAGTCGGACGGTACGCCACTGGACTTGGGCCTTTGCAGCATTGGTGAGAATCTGGTCAACTTCTGTTTCGGTGTGTGCCTCGAAGGATGCCACCTGCTGGCCTGTGGCTGGATTTACAGTGGTAATCATCGGTTACTCCTTTTGTTTGGATGGTTCTTTGGATCGTTTAGAACAGTGGGAAGGCGGCGAAAAGGCCACCTGCGATCAGCATGGCCAACGCGACGATAAATCCCCGCCAAATAACTTTGCGGAAGTGTTCGCCCAATTGGACATTGGCCAGACCAATCAGAAGCAGGAAGGAGGCAACTAAGGGGCTGGACTGGTGCAAGGCCTGGCCTACAAGAGAAGCCCGTGCCATTTCTACCGGGGCAATGCCGAAGTGTCCGGCGGTCTCAGACAAGACCGGGAGGACTCCGAAATAGAAGGCATCGTTGGTCATGAGGAATGTCAACGGAATGCTCAACACACCTGCAATCACAGCCATGAAGGGGCCTAGCGAAGTTGGCAAGATCGAGACCAGCCAGGTAGCCATGGCATCAATCATGCCCGTACCGTTCATCACGCCAGTGAGGACCGAAGCTGCGAACACCATGCCTACCACGGAGATCACTGCGGACGCATGCGCCTGAATCTGTTCAGCTTGTTCGGCAAACTTCGGGAAGTTGATGATCAGCGCCAGGCCCACGGCCACCATGAAAATTAGTGCCGGCTCAACCAGGTCAGCCACCAGAAGCACCATGACGGCCAGGGTCAGAATGAAGTTGATCCAGATCAACTTTGGACGAGCATTAGCGCGTTGAATGAACTTTCCATCTTCGCTAAACGACGCAGAAAAATCTGAGCTTGATGCGGTGCCGTGGGTTGCTCCGACGCTTTGGGCACCGTCTTGGGATTTGGACCACCCTCCACTGACCAATGCGTCTTCCATGGTGCGCTTCTGCGAGGAACGTGCTTCCAGATAAACCAGCCCCAGGCGCTTCTTCTCTGAAAGGCCTAGGAAGTAAGCGAAGATCAATACCGCAATGAGTCCGGTGATGATGGCAGGAATCATCGGCACAAAGATATCGATGGGTGACAAGCCCAGCGCAGCCGCGGCGCGGGAAGTCGAACCTCCCCAAGGAACGGTGTTGAGTACGCCGTTAGACATCGCAGCAACCACGGTCAACACCACTGGGCTCATTCCCAAGCGTAGATACAACGGCAAGAACGCCGAGGTAACGATGATGAAGGTGGTCGACCCGTCCCCATCGAGGGAAACAATGGTTGTCAGCAGTGCGGTACCCACCACCAATTTGGTGGGATCATTTCCAGCGAACTTCAAAATGGCTCGGATGAGGGGGTCAAAAAGTCCCACATCAATCATGGTGCCGAAGAAGATGATGGCGAAGAACAATAGTGCAGCAGTTGGCGCGAGTTTGGCGACAGATTCCATCACCATGTCGCCTACTCCCAGCCCAGCGCCGGCGAACAAGCCGAAGATCAGCGGAACCAGAATCAGGGTTGCAATAGGTGTGAGCTTCTTTGCCATCACCAAATACATGAAAGTGGCAATCATCAGAAAGCCGAGGAGAACAAGCATCGTTGACGTTTCCTTGCGGGTGAAAATCAGGTTGAAAAGTGATCGGTGCCACTCACTGTACTTGTATACCTGAACGTACACAAGAGTGTACATGAGCTTGTGCACTGTAGCGAAGTACAATAAAGCCATGGAAAAAGAACGTAGCCAGCGCACCCCTGGAAAGACTGATGCCGTTTACCTTCAACTCAAGTCAGATATTGAGGATGGAGTATTCCTGCCCGGCGAAACATTGCCAGAAATTACGCTCGTTGAGCGCACAGGAGCATCTCGAACCCCCGTGCGCGAAGCGCTACGCCGACTCGCCGCAGATGGCCTGGTAGAGATTGCGCCTCGTCGCCCCGCAGTGGTTTCCCGCATTTCCCTAAGGACCGTGCGGGAACTCTTCGATTTTCGCCGCATCGTAGAACCGGCCGCTGTTCGTCTAGTTGCCCAAGATGCACAGGACTCTGCTGAGATCATGAAAAGCTTCCAGGACCTGCAGAAGGATTTTCAGCAGATTCGAAAGCTCGACTACAACGAGGAATTTGCAACGAAATTTCGAGTCAACGCCAGGCGCTTCGATGATCTCTTACTGCAGTACACGCCCAACGGCCATCTGCGTCGCTCCATCGCGGAGCTGCGTACACACACCGCCAGACTCAAACGAATCGCACATACAGATCATCAGCGACTCCATGAATCAATCACAGAGCACATGGCCATGTGCAAAGCGATCATCGCAGGGGATGGCCAGCAGGCCGCCACGATTTTAGTGGAGCACCTCGACCATGTGGATCGTGCGATTTTTACTGCGCTCCTAGATCAGCAAGAATCCGGTCGGAGTCGCAGCCATGTTGACCTGCTGGGCTAACCGGAGGTTTACTCAGGTCGACTATACGAATTGATCAGTACGCCAGAGACATTTACTTGGCTACCGGGGACAACCACCTTTTGTGAGATCTCCCGGTACTTGAAATAGTGTTCCGCCTTCTTGTGTTCATTCTCGAAGGCATCCTGATCGCGGTACACCTCATAAAAAGCAAATCGGTTGCTGTGCCCACCCAGCTCCACCACGTCAAATCGATAACATCCTGCTTCATCACTCACTGATTTGCGACTGTTTTCTGCAATAGCTTCCAAGAATTCTTCTCGGTGCTCAGGGATAACTTCTAGGGTGACCCACAATGAGAACATGGTTACTCGCTTTCGTTCAGGCGTGTTGTTCGCCTCGATTTTGCTGTACATTTGATTGTATACCTAAGTGTGTACAAGATTCCTAGATCGGAGCGAGACATCGTGGCTCTCAATCAAGACACCCAATCCCCAGTAAAAATTACTGACCTGCTCAACTTTGCGCAGCTAACCCTCGAAGCTGAGGGGCTCAGTGAAGAGCATGCGCATCTCGTCGCCGATTCCCTAGTTCAAGCCGACTTGTGGGGCCACCAGTCTCATGGTGTTCTCCGGCTTCCTTGGTACATTGCCCGTCTGAGAACAGGGGCCATGAAAGCAAGCAGTGAATTTTCCACATTGATCGATACCGGTGCGATGTTGCTTCTTGACGGTCAAGATGGTGTTGGTCAAGTACTCACCGACACTGCGCAACGTGAAGCAGTACGGCGAGCCAAAATTCATGGCGTCGGGGCTGTAGGCGTGCGTAATTCAAACCATTTTGGCACTGCCATGTACTACACACGTAAAGCCGCGGCCGAAGGCTGCGTCTCAATATTGACCACCAATGCTTCCCCTGCCATGGCCCCTTGGGGCGGTAAGGAAAAAGGCATCGGCACTAACCCGTGGTCCATCGGCGCTCCCTACAATGGCGGTGCAGTCGTCATGGATATCGCGAATACTGCAGTCGCTAGGGGCAAGATTTATCTCGCCCGGCAGCGCAATGAACCGATCCCAGATTCCTGGTCCTTGACCGCTGACGGAAGGCCCACGACTGACGCAGCCGAAGCGGTTGACGGCGTCATTTTGCCTATGGCTGGTCACAAAGGTTATGCCATCTCATTCATGATGGACGTACTCTCTGGTGTCCTTACAGGCAGCGCTTCCGGCAAGGGTGTTAATGGCCCCTACCGTGAAAACGAACGCTCCGGTTGCGGACACATGTTTATCGCTCTTGACGTCGATAGCTTTGGAACCACAGAAAAATACACTGCCCGCTTAGAACAACTCATCGCTGAGGTAAAAGAAACACCACTTGCTCATGGTGCTTCAGAAATCTTCATCCCAGGGGAAATCGAGGATCGCCACGAAGCGGCACGCAAAGCAGAAGGTACCTTACAGCTCCCGGAGCAGACGTGGACTGATCTAGCGAAACTAGGCAATGAAACTGGGACACCGCTCCCGCCCCGCGCTTAGGGGATTGAATATCCGCCCCCTGTCCTTCAACAGTGTGAAGATGTGGGAACGGCGCGAACTTGCTTATACTTCCTGATTTCTACGCAAGTTCTACCGTTCCCTTGCAGAGGCTGAAGATAGTTGATGAGATCTAGTCTTCACCCTGCCCCTAGGCCTGAGGAGCTGGCGTTGCTGACGCGCCAGCTTCTCAGCCCGATGAACCATTTTCAGATAACGACATGTGCGGTCAAGGTAAAGAAGATCTGACCCCTAGCGAAGCTTTTGATTTTCTACTACAGGTGTTCAGTCACCGTCCGAACTTTGTGCAGGAGTCGTCGTCTTGATTCTCAGTTTCGATTCGGGTTCTTATCAGGTATTGATTTTTGACCTGTTTTTGATGGACTCACGACTCCACTTGTGAAATTGTGGGTGCGTCTCACCACCTGCTATCGAAAGAGTTTTCATGAGTTTCAAGAAGAAACTTTCGGCGCTGCTAATGTCTCTAGCTCTTGTTACGGGTACTGCAGTCGCCGGTGCTGTCCCGGCTAGCGCGGGTACCTCCATCGGCGCAACCTACAACGGTGCCAGCCACGTTTACTACAAGTTCTACGCGTCAACGAACACGTTCTGTATCAAGAAGAAAACGAATACCAGTTACTCCGCGATGGTTCTGATTTACAAAGACGGAAAACAAATCTACAACTTACAAACCAACATGGTGAACGAATGGGCATGCGTCGATTTAGATAAGTACGCAAAGGTCGAAGGCAAAAAGCTGACCTTCAAGCTATCCATGTTCTATAAATCCGAACGGGTGTACCGCTCTTCGACTGGTTACGCATACGCATAGTTCAGGTTGCTTCGGGCGGGCTTGTGTGACCAAGACACGCAAGCTCAGCTCAAAGTAAGCACGCGGTGCGCGGTTGATTTCATGAATTCCGCATCATGGGTGGAAAGAACTACTGCTCCCCCGCGTTCCAACACTGACCTAATGACTTCTTGAAGGATCGCTTCCCCAGCTTCATCCAATGCTTCTGTCGGTTCGTCGAGAAACAAGATCTCGGGGTCCCTCACCAGAACAGTCGCCAAGGCGACCAGCCTGCGTGCGGAGGCCGGCAACTCATACGGATGCGTTTGAGCATAGGCTTCAAGGCCTAGTTGTGCCAGCACCTCGGGGACTCGTTGTTGCAAAGGGCTTCTCTTTGGAATCCCGAAAGTAACTTCTCGGAGAACTGTTCGTTCAAAGAGCTGGTCAGAGGAATTCTGTAGCAGAAGCCCGCTTTCGCCAAAACTCTCAAGCCTCCCCGCCACCGGGGTCAGCAATCCAGCGATGGCTTTGAGCAAAGTGGTTTTACCCGAACCGTTGGCTCCGGCTAAACCAATGCATTGCCCTGCCCTGACCTCAAGATCAAGATCTTGCACTGCCGGATGGCTGGCACCGGGATAGGCCAGTTTTACAGAATTCAGGCTCAGCAAGACGCGAGAGTCTTCGGGTACGGATCTTGGAGTTTCTCTCGTTGTTCTGTTCTGTTGTTCTTGCTCATCAGAAGAAAGTGCTTTGAGCATCCCCTGCTCTAGTGACCACAAGGAATCCGCCTCATGGGCCCAAGCACGTATCGAATCAGACAAGACAACAAGCGCAGTGCCTTGGGCTCGCAACGTAGTGATCATGGTGGAGACCACCGCGCTGGCCTGCTGATCTAGTCCTGCCAGCGGCTCGTCTAAAACGAGAACATCGGGTTCGCTCATGGCCAGCGCAGCTAGGGCGACTAACCGCTCTTGTCCACCGGAGAGTTGTTGCGGATTGCGTTCTAGCAAGTGCTCTAAATGAAGCTTGTGGGCCAGCTCTTGGACTCGCTGACACATTTGTTCCCGCGGAACTCCTGCGTTTTCCAATGAAAAGGCGAGTTCCTCGGCGACAGTTCCACGAATCCCAGATAGATAGTGTCCGGCGTCTTGCGGGAGAAGTCCCGTATGTTTAGCCCATTGGGAGACGTCCACTCGTGGAGTCACTGACTTAGAAAATTCAATTTGAGTCTCGGCAACACTGATAGTTCCGACAAGTTCGTCCATGCCGTGGCGCGGTAGCAAGCCTGCAAGGATAGCACCCAGCGTTGATTTGCCAGAACCCGACTGACCTGAAATCACTGTCAGGGAGCCGGGGAATACTTCAATCTCGACATTGTGCAGGACTGGGGCTTGTCCATCGAGGTAGGTGAAGCTGCGCAGGCTAAGGCCAAGTACTGCAGCAGTTAATGCAGGGAGCTCTTGTTGCATCACGACTTACTCCCTAACTGCGCTAGTACCAAGATCAACACTGGGCCAAGGACGGCAACGACTATAGCAATCCAACGGATGGCTCGTTGTGCCGACGAGTCAGGAACAGTGCGCAGCCGAGTACGCGTTCCAATAGCCGGAAAACCACGCGCAGATAGGTGGACGGCACGGTCCTGCGCATCTTGCATCGAGGCAAGAACCAGCGGAACCGCACGCAGTCGCACACGTTGAAACCAGCCGGTGACACCCTTGCCAGTTCCCACTCTGCGAAGAGTCTGGGCTTCACCGATCCGTCGTTGCTTCTCACCCATTTGTGGAAGTAAGAAGTGCGTTGCTGCCAGAAGATAGCCGAGTTGGGGTGGCACAGGCGAAAGATCAATGGCGGCCACCAACTGATGCTTATCAATCAACAATCCGCACAGCAGTCCCACCACCACAAGAACCGCCGTACGCAACCCCAAGGATAATGCGACTTCCAATCCGTGCACGGTAACTCGCACAGGTCCCCACTGAGCGATGGCCGGCGAGTTGTCTCGGGAAACTAATCCATGAATCAACAGCAGAGAAAGCAACGTTGGAAGCAACATCGCACCACTGAGAACAGACAACTTTTTCAGCTGCCCCGCCCAACCGGAAATGAGCAAGCACAGTCCCAAAACTGCGCAGCTCAACCACCATTGGCTGGCTGCAGTTGTCGTGGAAACAACGGCAACGGCGACAGCCAAAATGGTGAACGGGTGAAGATGGATGGTACGGGGCATTTAATGGTTACCGCCTACTTGCTGACGCGCTTTCCCAAGACTCGGTAGCGACGAACAAAGGCGAAGCTACCGCTCAGGCGCTGTGGCAGCGCGTAGACGAGTAGTGCTGCAATCAAGAAGACCACAGCCTTATCCCCTGGGTCAGAAATCAACGCTTGCTTGGTTACAGCGGAGAGCAGCGAATCCCCCATTGAACGGAACGCAGCCACGACAGCTCCGGTGCCCACGCCGGAAGTACCACCGTAAACGAAGGTGGCAACTGGGGATGAAACCACACCGACCAATACACCAGCGACAAGGCCAGCAACTGGCGCCAGGTAAACGCGACGTAGTGCGCCAAAGCGTGCTGCGGTTCCGGCCAAGAAACCAACAAGTGCAGCACCTGCCGCGAATGGCAGAACAGTTGGCGCGAAGAGAGACCAAACCAAGGTGCTTAATACACCAGTGGCGGCACCTGCCCGGCGGCCAGCAAGGAACCCAACTATGACAGTACCGATGGAATCCAAGTAGAGCGGAACCATCACAGAACCGACAAACTGTCCCAAGATGATGTTCAATGCCAGAGCAACTGGAATCAACGTCAAGGTAGAGACCTGAAGATCAGACAACACAGCAAGTAGGAGGAGAACAGCGGCTACAAGGTAAGCGGCAAAGGTACCCAAGGCAACGCCTTGCCCCAGTCCCTCTGCAATTCCCGTCGGCTGGGTAATAATCAAGGTCAGGTAGGTGGCTACGAGGATGACGGTTCCTGCAATAGCCAGAAGGCGACGACGCAGGTTTTGCGTGGAAGTCTCTTCGGACAAAAGAAGATTTGGTGACATGATGAGGCAGTCCTGAGGTACGAGTATGACTGCGCACCAAAGCACTGGCTGGCGCGCGCGAGCTGCGGGTCTATGTCACCTCGACCCGGTAGATGATTCTAGCTCACTAGCCTTAGCGTCTAGGAATTGCTGTTCATACTCCGCGCCAATGCGCCGAGTCGTTGCACCAGTTCTTCAAAGCCTGCCTTGGGATCATTATGCGAGACCACATGAGCGTTTACTGGTTTGCCCCACAGTCCTCTGAAGTCAGCAACGGTGGTTCCAAAAAGTAATTGTGATTCTGTTTCGACATCAATTGTTGCTGGACGCGTCTGATACTCCAAGGTTCCTGTAGCGACTCCTGCAGCGAAGTAGTCATGGACGTGAGCGATGTAGCCCTGGTCGTAGTGCTGGTGGAATTCAAAGTAGAAACGCAAGGCATCAGAAAGGTAACGCACCAATGGGTTGGATGCTTTGCTGAGCGTGCCTTCGGCATCGCTTGCTTGGACTAGTTCTGCTTCTTCATATCCTGCTTCCTTAGCCAGCTTGGTGAGGAATTCTGGCTGCATCTCAAAACGTTCGGTGGTATCCAACGAACAAACGATGGGAAGCTTCTCAGAATCGAGGCCTTGTTCTGCTGCAGCAGTGTAGACAGCAAAGACTTCTTTGGCGGCGTGCGGATCTACGTGGGTATTCCACTCTGCAGTAGGCGTGGTGTTGCCTTGGTAGTAGAAGGCACCACCCATGATGACGACTTTGCGTAGTAACCATGGGAGTTTTGGTTCACGGCGTAACGCTAACGCAAAGTTGGTCAGCGGAGCTGTAAGGAGAACCGTCAACTCACCAGGGTTGGCATTGGCTGCTTGGATCCAATAGTCGACAGCGTCAATGTTCCCAGCAGGACTAGGTCCAGGGTCAGGTAGCGTTGCGTAACCAACGCCTTGGGTGCCGTGGGTCTCCGGAGTGGTCACCAACGGGATTTCTAGTGGCTCGCGGGCACCAATAAGTACAGGAACGTCTGGCTTTCCGCAGAGCTTGAGAAGGGCACGGTTGTTTGCCGTGACCTGGTCAACGTCGACATTGCCCGGCGTGCTGGTGACAGCTTCGATCTTTACGTGGTCGAGCGAGCAGAGGTAGGCCAAGGCCAAGGCATCGTCGATTCCAGTGTCGCAGTCGATGAGCATGCTCTCTTTTCGCAAAATACTCCCAATCCCAATAAATCACCTAAGCACAAAACCATTGTAATTAAACAACGATGCACGGTAGGACAAATACCGGTAGTGCGATAAGACATATACCATCAAGGCTAGTTTTAGACACTAACAATAATTACTAGAGAGGCTTATTTAATTCATGCACAATCCACGTTGGACTGAAGAAGAAATGATTCTTGCCGCTAACCTAGCCTATAAACGACAGTGGCGCGGAGTAAATTCAAGAACCCCGGGAATCAGCGAGTTATCTGAATTGCTACGTTCAGCCAAATTTCATGCGGACGAAGCCAAGGATGACCGATTTCGTTCCACCAGTTCCGTGAGTATGAAAGTCAATAACCTTATAGCCGGACATCCGCAGCGCACTGGCGGCGGGTTACGCTCCACATCTGCAGAGAAACTGGTTGTTCAGAAATTCATAGACGATCCGAATAAAATGATGGCGGAGGCTGCAAGGATCCGAAAACAAATATAGGAATTTGTCCAGTAAATTCGCGCATAAGCCATGGTCGTCTGACGCGTACAAATACCTCTCATGCCGCACCGAGATACACAGGCCGTCAGACACCAACTGAAATTGTAGCTTTTACCGACAAGCTCACTTTACAGTGCGCCAATTAGCCACGCGAGGTTTATTTGCCACATATGCCCATGCGTAGCATGCAAAAGCGAGACAACCTATCCGACTTTTCTTAGTGCAGTATTCCTCGGATCATCTTCCCAATCGCGAGACCTAGCCAAGGCGAGACGGCATTACCGACTTGCGAGTACTGAGGAACCTCAAACCTTCGACGGTGGGCCCCCGTAGTCTCCGGGCCAAGATACTCGAACGAGTCAGGGAATCCTTGAAAACGGGCAAGTTCCCGTACTGTAAATACCCGCGGCTCCCTAGGGTGCACATAATCGTCGGGCAGCGTAACAACGGTTCTCGCCGGTTCGTCCCAGGAAAGGACTTTTTGAGAATGCTTACGCGTTGACGATTCAAGGATCTTGTCGCGAATCTCTGACAAAGAGAATCCTGAAAACATACCTTTAGCCTGTGCTTCTTTTACGGCCACAGCATGCAAATTTAATTCAGAATCCACAAAAATACGAGCGACTTCATCCGTCATATCAGCGATCTGACGTAAAAGCCTTTCTGGAATCCCTACTTCTTTCAAAAACTGATAGATTTTAAATCTATTAATTGTCGATTCACGATGTTTTCGTCCGAAATGGTTAAATGATCGACTGCTTAGACGCGCAGAAGAGCTCGGCACAATTGAAGGGCCAAATGTTGCGTTTAGTTCTTCCACATATGATTTACCTCTACGACTCCGAGGGCTCTGAAGCAAAAGATCGCCAACAGCATCGCGCACAAGGTTCCTGCTCTGGTAACCAACAGTCGGTTTTGGCGCTAGAGGCGGAACCTGGCCTGTCATGAGGTCAGTATAATTCGACTTCCACAAGGAATTCGAAGATGAAATATTTTTTTCTCTTGCAATCCTTTTGTCCAGTCCGACGATCAACAATCGAGGACGGTGCTGAGGGGCTCCGTAATGCACAGCATCAGCTTGGACTCCTTGAACTTCATAGCCAGGTCCGGTCTGAGACAAAGCAATCTGTAATTGCGCAAACGATGAATCAGCGCCTTTAGAAAAGCTCTGACCCATGCCCAGAACATTTTCAATCACAACCATCTTCGGTTGTGTTTTTTCGACAAATTCCAAGTATTGGTAAGGAAGCTGATTGCGCACATCATCTGGCCGTCGGAGACCAGCCAACGAAAACCCCTGACATGGCGGTCCTCCCACAACGAAGTCTAGTTTCTCATCTAGCAGGTGAGACATGACTTGAGCGTCGTTCAACAGGCTCTGAACTTCGTCAACAATCACCTTTTGAACGGCTTGTTCCGACAACGACAATTTTAGGTAATCTTGCCAAGCAATGTCGCTAGATGCGTCCGATACCAAGTTATGACGGAAAGTCCTTGCGGCTTGGTCCGATTTTTCGACAGCGAGCACCAATTCTGCACCGCTGGTTTCAACTCCGAGGCTTAAACCGCCACACCCGGAGAACAGATCTACATATTTCATCAGTATCTATTCTCCGGCATAGGCGGACAATTTAGTGTATTGGCGGGGTATCCAGACTACTTGCTTTGGTTAACTTCGAAGTAGGGGACTCCCCTAATGAACTTGCCATCAACATCCAGCGATTTGTACATTGCTTGGTGCACTTCGAGTTTCGGAATCTTCTGGAGCATTGCTTCAGTCTTGTTCGTCAACCCCAACATGAATAGATCTTTCTGGGAAATCGAAGGAACCTTGTGAACAAACCAAGTCAACAACGGTTGAGCATAATCTTCCTGTCCCTGCTTGAAGTGCGTAAGGTACTGGGAAGCCAGAATTATGCCTACTCCGAATTCTCGCCCTTGCAATAGCAAGCTCATCAGAACGGGAAATTTGTACTTCATGATGTTCACGGCTTCATCGACTAATAAGTAGGAGTTTAGTGTCCTGAGCTGAGGGTCAGATCCTACGTAAGGCCACTTCTTCGAATTCAGCATGTAGTCGTAGTAAAGGTTCAGGAACAACACCACTAGGGCATTCTTGCCGTCGTCATCGGTACCAAAATCATTCAACGCTACAACAACCACGTTGTTTTCCATTAACTCTTCAAACGAAAGTAACTGGTTCTTGTCGTTTGAAAATATCTCTGAAACTACAAACTTACGAAGCAACGCGGTTACTGAATCGGGCTTGTCATTGTCCTCTTGATACCTGGTCAGGACTTCCGAAATTGTTGGGGCCATGGGCTTCATTTCACGGTAGAGGTCCGTAATGACGCTTTGCAGTCGGTCCTTCTGGATCGGCCCAATTCCGCCATAAATTTTATCCAGTACGTCAATAAATTCGTTGGATTTCTGAGAAGCTTTCATCGGAGTGTAGTCACCCCGGAGCGCGAAAAAGTTCAGAGGAATGTTATCAATGTGTAGCAACTTTCCGCCAACAGAGTCCAAAAAATCTTGATCTTGAAAATCTCGTTTATAGTCAAAGATTAGTGTAGTAAGCGGCGTGGCCTGTTTTCCTTTGGCTTTCTCCCGTAGCTGGTAGATCAGACTTTTAAGAAGCTGCGTCTTCCCAGTGCCCAAATCCCCGACAACTCCAACATTTAGCTGGTTGAGCCTAGTATTGCTCGGCCAGAAGTCGACCGCTGCCTGAGTGGGCCCCAACGTGTCTCCCACTTTGAACCGAATACCGTCGTGTTCTGCAAATAACAACGAATTGTTAGTGGTGCTTGGCTCCTCATCATTAAGAGCTGGCTCTGAAGTTGTTCCACTCTCAACTCGATAATTTACAGGGGCCGCCTTTTCGGCTCGGTCCCTGTCGCTATCCGCATCAATGGTTGGATCTTCCGTTTTTGGATTCGCGAAGCCTTCGACCGACGAATCTTGGTCTACTGACGCTTCACTGTTCCTAGGCAAGGACTTCTGCTCAGGTCTTACATCGTCCGGTTCGATCTCCAGAGCAGCTTTTGCGTTGCCAACAACACCTGACAGATCAGCATCAGGAGCAAGGGACCAATTCACAAGTTCACTCCAACGTGTCACAAGTTCATGGTTTTCATCATTAGCTGCTTCGAAACCGACATTTGCGGAGGCTGCCAGTAAGCCATACTCGCCGTATTTTTCTGCTAAAAGCCCCTCGGAGACTCGCTGAACTACGGTGCTATGACCATCCGCAGTTATCCCCTTGTGTCGGAAATAAGTGACAACAGGTTTGCCGACAAAGATATTGAATTTGCCATCGACGACCGATTGTAACGCTGAACGCGTAGCTTCGAGTTCTTCTTTAGCAACAGGATTAAGCCTTATAGCAGATTCAACTAGCGCAGCCATTCCGTTACTCCAAAGCGCTGCATTAGCTATGTCAGTCTGCGCTAGATTCCAGGCTTGTGACACGCCATGCAACAGCTCAAGTGTCACATTAGCTTGTTCCACTGCTTCCGTTAGTAGAGCGTCCGAGGACGAGTCCGGCAATATTGATTCCGCGTCAGCACTAACCCCATAAAACTTGATTTCTATGGGCGACAAAGTCACTTTCCCCTGTTCAAGTCTAATAAGCAAGAGATCTGCCCTACGTGCGGAGTCAGCAGAATGTGCTGCCCCTGCGAGTGAGCGCAAGAATACGTCACATGCGTCAATTGGCAAGACGAACGTGCCATTGAACTCTTCTTTTGCTTTCTCCATGAGCTCGAATGCCAAATAAAAGCCCAAGGCACCTGATGCGTGTGTCGCGCCCATCGCCAGCATAGAAGACAGTCCGACTCCGCGGGTGCCAAGTCGACCCAGAATCTCCACTTCAAGTGTTTCGGAGGTTCGTTTGTTGCCGGTAACTGTATCCAGCAATTCACGTATTTGTCGTCGGAATGTACTCGGAACCTTGGCAATTGACACAAATGGGCGACGTTCCACGACAGGCGCGCCCTTCGAACTCTCCAAAAACGGTGGTCTCCACTCCCACAACATTTGTTCGCCCGATGAGGTTTTTCGCAAGATTTCGGCCATAGCGCTTGGATTCATCAAAGACTCGCCGGCGACCGTCCAATTCGCTTGATCGTTGGCTAACTGTGATGCAAATAACCTAGTGTCAATAACAGTATTACGGCTCGCCCCCTCGAGCTCTACCAGCGCGTCGACAAACGGCTGCCAGCCACGGTCGGTGGTCAAAGTCGGTGAGGAAGTCGAGTACTTGCCCGTCGAAACTTCACCGCTCATAGCTTCGTACCGGCGCAAAGGCACATCTCCCAAGGCGCCTAACTGTGAAACCGCGATGTCGTCACGAAGCCTTACCTTGACCCCACCATCTTGGAGAATACGGATATCGGACCTGATAGAACTACTTGATTCATTACTGTAACGATTCCACGACATCGGAACTTCCCGCGCCAAATCTACGTTTCGAGCTATCGCGTCCAGAGGAGGTTCACCTGTCCGCAGCGACGAATCCCAAATTCGTATGCCTCCACGCAGCGGCATGTTTTTATCTGATGCCCAGTTATAACCTTCCCGCAGCACAGACACGTCCACTTCCGACAAACGTGTTTGGCTTGACTGGGCTGCCAAATCGACAGAAAGTGTCGATAAGTGTGGATTAATCTGCTTGTAACTGCGCATGGCTGCTGCGACAGCAGTCGCGTTTAGTCCGCTGACAGCTGTACCTGGAAGCCGAACTCCTGCAGCTGACGAAGGTGACTGCAAAGTTTTTGGGTCTGAAGTTGAGGCACTAACCAACATCGACCACCCGAGAAAGACCTGCTCATCCCCGGTCTCCATTGGGACAGCCATAAAACGCCCGTACGGTTCTTCGCGGGGACCGAAGAATGGGAGGTTCCACCCTTCCACCGTTCCAGCAAGTTGCTCAGCGATGTCAGAACTCCAGAGCGTGGCCTCGGCGCCAGCTAGCCAGGCCAGACGAATGGGATGCAGTGGGCTCAGTAGCACGGCTTTCGTAAGCGCATCGTCTCTCGTTGACCAAACGCTGATTGAAAAAGGATAAGCCGCCCAGAATTTTCCTGCGGGGTCCCCATTCCTATTCGATGCCCGTATGAGGTCGGCGTACGCGCTCAGATAATCATTTATTTCGTTCCTCGGACCCTTCCAAAGGTGGCGCCAACTCACTGTCGAGAGCCGGAGGTGAGTCCGCCCATCGGCGTCCGCTCTAAAGATCTGCCCCACTTTTAGCGCATTAAATGATTCTCTAAATTGGTTAGCTTCAACGGAATTATAAAGTTCTTTAGGGACTTCAAGATCCGTCAGTTGCGGCCATTCGTCAGCTAACGATTCGTGCATGAGGAAACCGTTGCCGACAGGAACGAATTCTTCTCTGGATGTGTCTTTGTCTTCAGGCATCACGATATGGCCTAAAGCGCCCATTACATCACTATCGGTGTAGTTTTCTACGATCCACTTCTCGTATGAACCCCGAATCGATTGTTCTTCCGCGTGAGGTAATGGATCTCTGGAAGGAGCTCTCTTTGCTATGGCCGCGGCGATCGGAGACAGCGGGGCTTTACCGCTGTCCTCTGCTCGACATTCATATTCTTGTTTTCCCACATTGATACTAGCTAGAGGCAACGGTGGAGAATCAAAGTACCAAAAATCTTTCAGCGCACCCAGCGATTGAAATTCATCATCTTCAAACGTAGGGACCGATTCAGCACAACCCCATGCAAGATACCTGTACTGCGCCGCGGTTCCTTCTACCGTGAATGACCAAATAGATCCGGTCCCCTCTTCGAAATCTCTAGTTTCAGATAAAGTTTCAGGACCGTAATAACTCGGCTTGCCAGCCTTAAGCGATTTTTTACCAGTTAATGGAATCGAAATAAGCCCTGGGGTTGAAGCGTTGACAACGTAAAACGTACATCCAGCCTGCTGATCGACTTTACCGACCAATACGTCATCGACTGGAACTTCAACTTTCAGACTAACTTTTGACGGTTGGATATTTATAGGAAGATTTGCTGGTACCGATACCCGACCGACGAAGTACAGCTGACCATCTTCGTCTTTTTCCAGTTTTCCTTCCCATGAATATTTCTTTGGTGAGCAGACAAGTTTTATTTCGCTATTTTGAACATCCTCAATTAATCCAGATCCTGCAGTAGATAAGTGAACGTAAATCTCCTCTGTCGAATAGGTACAGTCCCACTCGTCGTATTCCGCGCGAACAATGATTGGACCATCGGAACTTGTGTCAAATCCGAAATTGAGCGATTCTTTGTCCGGAGTGAAGACTTGTAGCTTGCTCAGATCTGAAGATCCGCGGCTTGGATCGGTTAACTGACTTTCAGTAAGTAAGCTGAATTTTTTCGTCGTTTGCGGATCCTTACCGACAACCGCACCGAAAGTGAGTGCAAGGTTTTCCCGGATAACCAATTCGTCATCAAAAGTTTCCCAACCAATCTCTGACACTGGATGGACGGTCGCTCCGCCAGGGTCGGCATAGCCGATCATCTTGGCCGAATTTTCAATTATCGACCTGTCTGACCATAGATTCTTAAACGCCTCGGCAATAACTGCCGCACTATAGTTTTTCGCTTTTTCCTGGCGCGGTAGTCCGAACGCCGCGAAAATATACTTGCTAAAGTAGTTCTCGACATCGATGACTGATGGTTTGTCATCAATTATTAGGGACAAGAAAACCTTCAGGCCTGAATCAACGGCTTCGTACCATTGAACATTCCATGGTTTAGTTCCCTGACGAAGTGCTTGCAGAACTTCTGCCAGCCGATTGAGAGCACCAAGTAACTGTGTGGAGCAAGACTCCAACAGGTCAATGGAGTTGCTCGGCAAACCTATGGACCGGAAATACAGTTTGGTCGCAGACAAAGCCACTTCTCGCAGAGTGATAGACCCGCTTGAGCCTTCCGGGAAGCTAGCACCCAAAGCTTCGCTGAAAACTCCCGTGACCGATCCGAGATCAGGATGCCTGCCAGATACGACTGCAAGATGTTGTCCTTGACGATAGCGGACCGCATCTCGCGATGATTTTGCAGTCGTATCGGATTCCGAAGTAACCAAGAATGCGTAGTCATCATTGCCATGCTGCTCGTTAGCAAGTGCCACGATCTCTTCAGCAAGACCGCGGTTCACTTCCGCCGGAAGATACGCTGCATTCAGACCTGAACGGTCTCTAAAACACTCTACAAAAACCTGTGATAACAACTTTATCCTCCTAGAAAGCGCTCTGAATGCGAACGCCTTGGTCAGCATCAGCACTTCCGCGCGCTAAACCGGCGCGTTCTAACAAATCAACAACATCGGCGAGTTCGGGGTACAGACCTAGCAATTGGAGGTTCTCCATCAAATCTCCGACATTAGCTTCAGTTCCAGGGCGTCGACAGGTTAAGCTGGCGACTACTGTAATCCACTCGGTCCCTGGATCAACTGTCAAATATCTTCCTGACGAACGAAGCAATCCGTAGTAGTCTGCAGTCTCGCCAACTCGATCGCGGGTTTTCAAAGTGTAGCGAATTGCTTCCTGAATGTTTCTGGTGTTCTTCTGCCTATTGCTCAAGGCTTGCTTTAGTGGGGTCCGATATTCCTCGTCTGAATGCATCATGGCTAACGCGTCGTCGAACGATAAATCCTCAAAAATTCCGCTTTTATCCCAGTTGGAAAGTTGTTCTCGCACAACGGCACCTTGATGCACAGTCCACGACAAATGTGCCGCGATGTCTCGTACGGAAGTCGAAGATCGCATCGATCGCCACGGTAATATCTCACCTACGGACTTGATAGATTCTTGCCAAGTCAATAAATCGCCTGACACGACCGACTTAGCAAGTTTTACGTACCAAGTGGCTTCCCAAAGAAATCCCATTGCGAATGACATTCGAAGGACGGTTGTTGCCCAATCGGCCCACACCCGTGCGGGTAATGCAGAAACCCAACTTTCAGATGTTAGCCGAGACCAACTCTCTTGAAACCAGACAAACGGTGTTCCAGAAAAATCCGCGATAGGCAGAACCGAGGCCGGATCTAGAGGAGACAACGTGTCGCTGAATGTCAGCTTCCTAATAGCGTCATCCATTGCCGCCAACAAGGGATCCTGATCGCATCTTTGTTTGGCAGCTCTCAGCCAGAGCGCTGATGCACTCGGTTGCGATTCTGAACCTAGCGGAATCCCATATTGATACATATCATCCAAGATTCCTCCAAGATCCGGCGGGTTACGCGTACCTTGAATTCCCCTCATATCCTGCATGAGAGCAAATGTCGGGGTCAAGGGGCTTGCTGCTTGAATCGTTCCCTTCTCCGACTGAATTCCGGAAACTGAATTTGATACAGCCTGCGCGAGAACCTCCGCGTCTACGGCCTCGACTGTAATGCCATTCAGAGCGAGCTCCCGCCCGAAAGCGGAGAGACTTTCCCTTTCAGGAGTAGTTTCAAGAATTCGCACCCGCTTCGACGTACTCGTCTTAATTGAGCGGTAAATCCGGCCTACGGGATCTGCACCGAGATGGCTATTTTCAACATCGAAACATTGCCAGGCTAGCGCGCTTACGAATCCCTCAGGGATAGATACGTACTGCGGCCTATTAAATTTCAGAATCATACTACTTGCGTCAGTCATGATTACCCCCTGAAAGTGATTCTTTTGAAACAGGACTTACTTTCACGATGTAGTCCGTATTTCCGTCAACGATTCGGTACTTATCCGGAGTTAGGTTTCCTGGTACAAGGCGGGCCGAACGAACTCGTTCAAGACGTGGCAAAGTAGTCTCACTGAGCTCTGTAACTCCCGAATAGTTTAGGGAACAGGCATTGGCTTCTCTAACGAGTGATAAATCAAGAGAAATTCTTCCTACAACTTTGCCCCCTTCTTTGAGCTCTAGTTGGAGTTCTTCACCATGTGATGTCGTCTCAAGCTCATAATTTTCGGTCGCCAATGCCAGTTTCGGACGAACGACTGAACCGACAATAGGTACAGTCCGGCTGTCGAGGACCGGTAGCAAAGAACGAGAAATCGATTCTTCAGGATTGCGGCTCGGCCGCAAGAGTGTCCTGAGTCCGACTTCAAGTGCCTTCGGAATTTGTGGACTGTTCTTCCATGCTTGCTGCCACAGCTCGATGTCATGTTTGAACGCAGGAATTCCCTGATAAAGAGCATATAGGCGTGTCAGATAAGCTCCATACCAATTCACATACTTTGCACGGTCTCTTTCTTTTGTGCGAGGATCCTCAAATACGTTGCGGAATGCTTCATCAAGATTTAGTTCAAAGGAAGTAATCCCATGTCCTACAAAGTCGCTAGCCGTTGAATCCTGATCTGCAGCAAGTGCTTTCAGCGGGGACTCGCCTGGCCCGTACCCACTCAAAGCATCTGTCACTGGACTAGCCCATCCCAAAGTCTTGGGGTCTGAAATCCTACCTGCAACCGAATCACGTAGTGGATCAATTTGGCATGTGAGCCTAGTTACCGGGTTTTTCCTTGGATCCGGAAGGTCTGACTTCGGCATGCACGAGGTTCCATAAAGTGAGTTCGAAATTCTTAAGTCACCAGCAATCATCATTGCCTCAAACTTCTTACTCGGAGAGCTATTTCCTCCATCCAGACCCGCGACGGCGGAACGAGTTACTGTGTCCGGCAACGTGGTATCTGGAAGATGACCAACGATAGACCTGACAATCGCTCCCCAAATTTCCCGATAGGTAAATCGGTTTCCTGTGTAGATTTCTGCCGATCTTAACATGGCTAGCAATCCGTTACGCATTTGAGCATTACTCAGCGTAAGAATATTAGCAACTACGGGATTAGTTTCTGCTTCAGTCGATAAGGATTTTGGCATATCCAAATATTCGATTACAGCCGACAGCAGTCTCGAAGCTGCTGAACTGGCATATTCATCACTCGACTTATTACCAGTAGAGACCGGATAACCCGGCGTAACGATGTCGCCGTCATCAAGAATTTGCACCCAAGGGCTAGGCTCAAGAAGGGAACATACATCTACATAAACAACAACGACACGCGAATGTAATTTCCCGTCGATTTCAACATTACCCGATTGGATGTACGGTGATTGGCCTTTTAGTTCAAAACTCCAGTTCCCTGAAGAATATGTTGAACTTGCAGGATCCTTTATTCTACGAATTATTTCCGCCGATAATTCAACGCGACTATCAGCGCGTTTGTCCTTTACATACTCCTGCACTTCTTCGACAAGCATGCCTCTATTGACACATGCGATTAGGTGACTGCGAGAATTTAAAGAGTCCGTAATCTCATGGGATAGCGCCAATTCTGGATAGTCATCACTTGGAATCGTTGCGTCGTTGACCAATTTAAGTGGCAGTTTGTTTCCCGAATACTCATAAGTTCGGTGTGCGAGGTCATCGTCTATAGGAGCAATCCGATGCAATCCAAACGTTAGGCTGCGCGCCATATGGCTCTTTCCCGCGCCCGGCCCACCGATCAAAAACAACATTCGAGGTACTTCAGTTTCTTCTAGCCCTGAAGCGAACCATTCGCCCGCTTCTTTAAGGCCCGCGGATCTGGGGCCCTCTAGATGGCCTAGCGGATCATTAATGGATTGTTCGGAGGCAATCACTTCCGGACGGTCTGCAACGGACTCGCCACCGGTGGCACGAGTCCAGAGTCCCGATACCCGGTTCCAAAAGTCAGATTCCTGAGTCCTTGTTTCGTTCGATGATGACACAACAGAAATGGAGTGGGTATACGTCTCGGATGGTGAACTTTGGAAATTTTCTACATTCTCTTTTAGCCTTGCCGACTCGTCTGTTCCACTGCGACGGCCATCTGGAGATACGTGGTCAATTTCGCCATATAGGAAATCATTCTTTGAAACTTGAGCAATATACTCACCAGCTAGCTCAAAAAGTCGTTTCTGATAATTTGATCTCGGCTTATATCCACGTATATAAGGCGCTTCAAGATCAACCAGTGCTGCGCTCAAATTGCAGAATTTAAATTCAACAGAGGATGCTGTTCGACCTGTTTGCTGAACTACTCTTTCGTTATAGCGTCGTTTTACGTAGGGATGCCCGCCTAACTCCGCTTTCAACATCTCAAAATATTCATGGATCAGTATATTGAGTTCTTGGTCATCCCACCCGCCGGTACCCACTACCAATGTCTCCTCCAATGCGCCCTAGTTTTGATCAACATAACACATGGTTCAGACCATTAGTACTAGTGAAACCCATTGCTTAACGGCTTGGCGTTTGCACATGGCCAATCTGTCTCGACCATACGTAACAGGTGTCCGGTGCGGTAGATTAGCAAGAGCTCTAATGAGACTGGTTCCGAAAGTTAAATTCAAAAATCGTCAAGAAATAGATCTTCTCCACGGAACGGTCAAAAGAATCCCACTACACTATTAGATGAATTTATGGAAAATTTAGAGGCTGATTTGAAGTGGAGAGTCCGTAAGCATCCGCAGAACGATGCCTATACCTAACTCTTCATTAGAGCCCTTGAGGTAACGATAAATGGCCCTGTGTTGTTGAATGAAGCATCTTTCTTCCACATATTCTCAGGCCCCTTATCGACCTGAGCACGTCCTCGTTTCGGAAAAAACTGTAGTCGGTGCCGCATCGACAAGCTACTAAAGTTCTTTCACTCGCGTGTGAAGTTGATAGAAGATTTATTTTGCCCCGAACAGCGAAAAACTTTACTTGCCTTTTGGCTAAGTTACTTCCATCTACCTTACGGTCGTGCTCTCTGTTTATCTCTGTCCACAACGTTTATCTCTGTCCACAACATACTTGCACTGATCAGCAATGACGTTCCTGTTGTCCAAATGCCGAAAGGCGCCATTACGATATCAGAATAGATGTCGCAACGGCGCCCCCGGGTTCAGGGTCCTCAACACTTTACCCTTCGACGCGTTGCACCTTACCTACCAGGAAGACGTAGGACAGGATGCCAACGGCGGCAATAACCGTCATGTAAACGAAGGCCGGACCGAAGTCGGTTGCCGAGACCAACAAGCCAATTACGATTGGGGTGGCAATCGAGGAGAGGTTACCGATGAAGTTGAACATGCCACCGGTCAGACCAATCAGGCGTGATGGTGCCAGCGCCGAGACCAGCGACCAGGTAATCGAGGCCAAACCATTGCCGAAGAAGGCGATGGACATGAAGGTGATCACCAAAGCGGTGCTGTCAGTGAAGATTGCACCAATCATGCTCATGGAGAGCAACAGTCCAATGATGATTGGCAGCTTGCGTGCGGTTCCTAGGCTCACTCCACGCTTGAGCATGAAGTCTGAGAGAACACCACTGATTAGAACACCGGCCAACGCTGCAATAAATGGTAGCGAGGTCAGGAAGCCAGTTTTGATGTAGTCCATGTGACGGTAGGTCACCAAGTAAGTTGGGAACCAGGTCAGGAAGAACCACAACGTGGAGGTCAAGCAGAACTGACCAATGTAAATGCCCCAAAGCTTTCGACGTCCCAAAACGAGTGCGAAGTCTGCTTTGTTGAGCTTGGCTACCGGAGCCTTGGCCTGATTACTGCCCAGGTCTACCAGTCCTCCACCGTCACGAATGTACGCAACTTCAGCGGCATTAGCGCGCTTGGAATCCACCGGGTTGCGGTACATGAAGTACCAGATCAGGCCCCACACGACACCAACACCACCGGTAACCACGAAGACCCAGTGCCAGGTCAGTGCATGCTGCAACCACAGGAGAACTGGGGTCAGTAGCGCCAGGCCGATGAACTGGCCTGAAGTGTAGAAACCAATTGCGGTAGCGCGTTCACGTTCTGGGAACCATGCAGTGACCACTTTGTTGTTGATGGGGTAAGCAGGAGCTTCAAACCCACCGACAGCAAGGCGCAAAACAATCAAGGCAATGAAGCTTCCAGCCATGCCCATGAAGATGGTCGCAACGGACCAGAGAACCAAGCAGATTGGATACAGCAGTCGGGGCTGAACCCTATCTACCAACCAACCACCGGGCAATTGCATTGCCGCGTAGGTCCACCCAAAGGCAGAAAGCAACAAACCCTGCTGTGCGGTATCGAGACCGAACTCTTCAGAAATCAATGGAGCAGCAACCGAAAGGTTGGAACGATCCATGTAATTGATGACTACCGTCAGGAACAGCATGAACGCTACGGCGTAGCGCCTCTTGGTGGCTTTGTCAGTGCCCTTGAGTGTTGCAGCTGACGACATTGTCGACTGAGACATACGATTTACCATTCTGCGAAGGATCCGTCCTTGTGACGCCAAATTGGATTACGCCAGCGGTGACCTTCAGCTGCGCGTTCAATGACGTACTCTTCATTGACATCAATGCCCAGACCCGGACCTTCAGGAATGGCAACCATGCCATCCTCATAAGCGAATACTGACGGATCATTGACGTAATCAAGGAGATCGTTGGATTTGTTGTAGTGAATTCCCAGGGACTGTTCCTGGATAAATGCGTTGTACGCACCGGCATCAATCTGCAGGTTAGCTGCCAACGCGATGGGGCCTAGTGGGCAGTGCAATGCCACGGCGATGTCATAGGCTTCCGCCATGGCCGCGATCTTGCGTGCTTCGGTGATGCCGCCGCAGTGCGAAGGATCAGGCTGAATAATGTCTACCGCTCCACTTGCCAAGACATCTTTGAAATCCCAGCGCGAGAACAGACGCTCACCCAAAGCAATAGGAGTGCTGGAATTGCGCAATGGCTCCAGCATGGAGTTCACGTTTTCGCTGAGCACTGGTTCTTCAATGAACATCAGCTTGTACTGTTCAAGTTCTTTGAGTAGTACCTTGGCCATGGGCTTGTGAACTCGACCGTGGAAGTCGACACCAATGCCGACGTTTTCACCGACGGCGTCTCGAACTGCCTGAACATTCTCCAAGCAACCCTGAACTTTGTCCCAGGTGTCGATGTACTGGAGTTCTTCGGTGCCGTTCATTTTCACTGCGGTAAATCCGCGGTCCACGGCAGCTTTGGCAGCTGCCGCGGTATCCGATGGGCGGTCGCCACCAATCCAGGAATAGACCCGGATCTTGTCGCGGACCTTGCCACCGAGAAGTTCATAGGCTGGCACGCCCAAGGCTTTACCCTTGATGTCCCACAGAGCCTGATCGATACCTGCCAGGGCACTCATCATGATGCCGCCACCGCGGTAGAAACCGCCACGGTACATCACGGTCCAAAGGTCCTCGATGTTTCGTGGGTCTTGGCCGATGAGGTAGTCCGAAAGTTCTTCCACTGCGGCAGCCACGGTGGATGCGCGGCCTTCCAGAACTGGTTCGCCCCAGCCGACAATTCCTTCATCAGTTTCGATCTTTAGGAATAGCCAGCGTGGTGGGACCATATACGTGGTCAGTTTTGTGATTTTCATGCAGACTTCCTCATCTCATGGGTGGTTTGGTAGGCGGTAACTAGGCTCTCTGCCCTCGTTTTCAGTTCTTCGAGGTTTCGTCCTGATTTGTAGAGGGATGATCCAATACCGAATCCTGTTGCTCCGGCTTGTACCCACTGCGCCATGTTGTCCTCGTTGATTCCGCCAACTGGGATCAGACCAATTTCGGCGGGAATCACTGCGGTCCAGGCTTTGAATCCGGCAAGGCCTACTTGCTCTGCCGGGAAGATTTTCACGTTTTGTGCGCCAGCTTCGATGGCATCAAAGGCATTGCTCGGAGTGGCAGTTCCAGGGAAGGATTCCATTCCCAAGGCAACGGTTTCTCGGATCACTGAGACGTTGGTATTTGGGGAAACAATGATCTGTGAACCGGCGGCGTGACTCGAACGTACTTGCTCCACGGTCAATACGGTGCCTGCTCCAACCACTGCATCTGCCGGCAGGGCGCTACGCAAAATCTCAATGCTCTTCAACGGCTCTGGGGAATTCAGAGGCACTTCCAGAGACCGAAAACCACTGGCATAAAGCACTTCGCCGACAGCTTTCGCCTCTGATGGATGTAGCCCTCGCAAGATGGCTACGAGTCCATCAGTCTTCAATGCAGTGTGAGGTTCATTCATGGCAAACCCTTTCTCTAATAATTCGTTAGGCAAGTTTGAGTCTCAGACGGATGCGTTTTGCAGCAGACCTTGCGTGCAGGCAATCGCCCAGATGCCGCGAGGTGCAGTGCCCTGTAGCTCCGACACCCGTTGAATCCCGTAAATCTTGAGTGCCGCGGTATACCTAGCGCTGAGTTCTTTATTTCCGCAGATTGTCAGGGCGGGAGCGGTATCCTCTTCTGGATGCCCAATGACGGAACGAATCTCGGCTCCAATCATCAAACCGGAGAGATAGTCACTAACCTCGGTTTTTTCTAGTCGACCGGTGAGCACGAGCGTCCTTGCGGAAAAGGCTGTCAGCATCAGGTCGGCGGCGCCATCAGCCGAATGCGATACCCGCACTCCGCGTTCAAAGGCATCCCATTTGATCTCAGTAGTGGGCTCAATGAGTTTAGAGAGGATGGATTTGGAGCTCAGCAACGCGTAAGTCTCCCCCGTCATCGACGTTGAGAACTCTGTAATTGTGCGCCCAGTTACTTTCACCCACTTGGAATGCGTTCCTGGAAGCAAGAACCATTGTTCTTCTTCGCTTTCTGCGGCTAGCTCGCCAAGTTCTATCGCGCCAAGGATTTGGGTTTCTTCGCCGCGCATCACGTCTGGAAGTTCTTTGAGGTCAAGAACTCCTGGAATGATGTGCATGAGACGGCCAGGAGTTATCTCTACAGTTGCCAGTTCAAATTCTGGGTCTGCCAGATTAGCCGGAACCTTGCGGTAGGCTGCTTCCGCCCATCCCTGCTGGCTGCCAACCATCCCGCAAGCAATGACGGGAATGCTCTCAAAATCGGCTAACCAGTCACCGCACAATTCAGCCAGCGTATCCTCGAACGCACGAGAAAGAGTCAGTGATTCAAGCTGAGCTTTGGCCGCCACTTGCATGATTCCCAGCGAGGAGCTGCGTTCCTCCACAATGCTTCCGCCGTCGCCCATGAGATAGGCGCGAGCGGATGTGGTTCCCCAGTCCAAGGCAATCAACTGGGCTTCGGCGATGTTTGTCATAACTCCTGTTTTCATTTCGTGGACCGCTCACCATCTTTCAGGTGTGCTCCCCTTCACATGTGAATAGTGACGGAGCTGTCCCAATAGTTCAAAAGGCGTTGTATATAGTGGGATGAATAAGTCTTGTCGTCTGCCGCAAAAGGGGCATCTCATGGTCAATGAATCCGAAGTAGTCGCAGAAGATTCCGCTGACGCGCCACCACCGGGAACACTTACACTCGCTCGCGGACTAGACATTTTGCGTGCAGTCGGCCGCGGAGCAACCAATCTCAACGAGGTCTCCGCAGCAGCCAACATTGGCAAGAGTGCAGCACAACGCATGGTGAAGCTCTTGGTGCAGCGCGGTTTTCTTCGAAGTACCCATGGCACCGACTTCAGCTTGGGTCCAGCGCTCATCGAACTCGGATTTCATGCTCTGTACCAGAGCCCCGTTCCGGTCATCGCCAAACCAATACTTGAAGAGCTTGCTCGCAAGTACCAAGACACTGTGCACCTGGCAGTAGAAGACGAAGCACAGGTCCTATACGTAGACAAAGTGCCTGGTACCCGCGGAGCACAAATGCGCTCACGCGTAGGACAACGCATGCCACTAAGCCGCACGGGCATCGGCAAAGCCTTGTTACTAGACACTCCCGAACGCTGGGAAGCGACCTTCGACTCCGAGTCACCGGTGGAACAGGCCACCCATCAAACTAAAGAGGCTTTCTTGAGCCGCATGAAAACCTACGCCAATGAAGGAATCGCCCTCGACTTAGAAGACAATGAACCCGGAATCCGTTGCGTAGCTGCGCCCATCCGTGATGGTAGCGGTCAAATCATTGCCGCCATCAGCATGTCAGCCACCAACCCCTATATGCCTGATGAACGGATGAAGGCACTCAAATCAGTCATGGGCTCTACCGCTGCCCAGATCTCCCGAAAGCTAGGTTACTCGGGCAAGACATTCTAAAGATTTCTTACTGACTCCGGCGTAAAGCGATACCCCATGCCTAACTCGGTCAAAAAGTATCGCGGGTTAGAAGGTTCTGGTTCTAACTTGTTGCGTAGCTGCGACATGTATACCCTCAGGTAATTCGCCTCTTCCCCATATTCCGGGCCCCACACCGTGGTCAGTAACTCGCTACCGCCAATCAGCCGATGAGGGTTGCTGGCCAGAACTTCCAACACACGCCATTCCAGCTTGGTCAACCGCACTGCCTCACCATTAACGCTGACCGAGTGACTGGCAAGGTCAATGCGCAACCGCCCATCAGAGGTTTCCACAACTGCATGGCGTGGGTCTGGCAGTGCGCGGCGTAGTGCAGCACGTAACCGGGCCAGTAATTCATCCATGGCAAATGGTTTGGTGACAAAGTCATCAGCGCCGCGATCCAACGCATCCACTTTGCTATGTGAGTCATGGCGGGCAGAGACAACAATTATCGGCATCGTTGACCACCCACGAATCCCGTCAATCACTTCCCCACCTTCAAGGTCGGGCAACCCCAAATCAAGTAAGACCACATCCGGATGTTCATCAGCCGCCAGCTGCAGGCATTGCACTCCGGTGGCAGCATGGAGCGTGCGGTAACCGCGTGCCCTCAAGTTCACCAGCAGGGCACGGGCTATCTGAACGTCGTCTTCAACGATTAGTACCGTAGCGCTCATAGTTCTTCCTCGAATATCGGCAGGGTAAAGACCATCGTGGCCCCACCACCGGGGGTGTCTTCCACATTCACGTGACCGTCCATGCCCTGGGCCAGGCCACGAGCTACGGCTAATCCCAGTCCCAGCCCGCTGGTATTGTCCCGGTCTCCGTTCCGTTGGAAAGGACGGAAGATTCGGTCTTTCTCTGCTCGCGGGACACCCGCACCGTGGTCAATGACCAGGATCTTTACCTCGGAGTCGGCGGAACCTGCCTGCAATTGCACGGTACCGTTCCCGCCATGACGCACCGCATTTTCCATGAGGTTGGCCAGCACTCTAACGGCCAACCCGTAGTCTGCGCGCACCCGCGGGCAGTCCTCTGGAAGCTGGATTTGCAGGCGGTCCGGGTTCACCTGTCCAGCCACATCTCGCACTGCCGAGGCCACCAAGTCTTCAACCTGGATGGGGCTACGGTGCACCACCAATTCACCGGCCTGAATTCGACTCATATTCAGCAAATCCTCTATTCGTTCACTGAGCTGATCCGTTGATTCCTCAATGGTGGCGAGCAACGCTGAGGTATCTTCCTCACTGAGCACCACATCTTCCATTCGAAGGCTAGAGACCGAAGCTTTGATCCCAGATAGTGGGGTGCGTAGGTCATGGGATACCGCAGCAAGTAAGGCCGTACGCATCGCATTTCCGGCGGATAATTCTTGGGCTTTCAAGCGCGTTTCAGCAAGCGCCCGTTGCTGTAACACCGCAGCGATTCGCCCAGCAAAAGCCTCAAAGATCCCCTGATCCGAGTCCTCTCGCGGAGTCCCCTCAATGAGCAGTACATGCTCAGCATCCACCGTGATTACATAATCGCTATCCTCATGACTGCTAGGCGGTTCTCCCGCCAAAGCCACCGTAGACCCGGTGCTTTGGTGAACCAACGCAGCCCCGCGTAATGCGTAGGACCGGCAAAGCCACTCCAAGAGGGCTGGTACGCTCAAGCCCTCACGGATCACTCCGCCGGATAGTTCAAAGAGGGTGTCCGCTTGGTGTCGGGCTTGCCCGGCTTCGGTGGTGCGTCTGACTTCCACGTCAACAACCCGGGCCACACCAGCAGCGACCATTAAGAAGAGCAGCAGAGCCACCACGTTGAGTGGCTCATGGATATGCCACTGTCCGGTAGGTGGGGTGAAATACCAGTTCAGAATGCCCGTTCCTAGCAGGGCAGCAGTCACTGCAGGCCACCAGCCACCCAAAAGTGCCACAAAGACCACTAGGGTCAGCTGACCTAAGAAGTTTAGGGTGAGCAGTTCGCCTTCGTCGCTTCCTTGCAAGAAGCCAATGCCTATTAGCGGCGGTCCGATGAGGGCCAGAATCCATCCGAATATCCACCGGGGTCCACGGGGACGGTGCACTGGCCGAGAGTTTTGGGGTGTGAGGCGGGCAGTCTTCTTCGCTTCTTGATGTCCAGTAATGATTAGGATTTGTGGATCTGTTGGCGCAGTGGTCCGCTGCAATAGTTGTAGGGATATCTGCTGAGCTAGTTGGCGGTTGCTCTTTCCTGCGAGCGCTCCAGCAACTACGAGGTGAGTGGCCTGTGTGCTTCGAGCAAATCCGAGCAGTGCCTGACTGATGTCTTGGCCAAGGACCATATGCCACGTGGCGCCAGAACCTTCTACGAGTTCACGCAAGCGAGTTAGTGCAGCGTCTTTGTCGCCTCGCGCTGTCTCTGTTCCCCGTTCAAGGACATGGACTGCCATCACTTCTGCGTCAGGCATCCGCGCGGCTTGCGCTAGTGCTTGGCGAAACAATTCTTCTGAACCCGCATGCCCCGAGAGCGCCACAACTATGAGCGGGTGATCTGACGGCGGGGTAATCGACACATCCATAGCGCTCCTTGGCGTTCGAGTTCCTTGGCCGGTATGAAGTGATCGTACCGGAATACAGCGGGGGTTCCCCGCGAGACGAATCAAGGCCACCAAGAAACCCGATGACGCGATATCGGGTTAGGTGTTAGGCAAAGACCTACATTGACGTCTTGACTACGTGAACATAGCCAACGCGTGACTCTGTTTCCTTTCTATTGCACCCCGGACAGACGGACCGCAGACCACCTCTTAACGCCCTCTTAATGCGATGGCTAAAAATCTTGATACGGGCTTTATGCCTCGGTTTTTATGTGCTGCAAGACACAGTGTTTTTTGCATAAATTTTTGCGTTTCTCCAAGCTTGAACGCTCCCCCGTTCACGAGAAGTGGAGCTCACTTCTAGTCATCGAATGTTATTTAAAGACTCATGTCAAACCGTGTATTCAAAGAAAATAGAGCAGAAACTACCGCTACCTCTTGCCCTTAGAAAACCCCGTGAAGTAGGCACTGAAGACCCGCTATTTCCGGAGTCACTCGGCAAGCAAAAAATTTTTACTCTTCGGTGGTTCTTTATCTCGTATTCAGGCGTACTGTTCATCTTCGTGAACAAAACAATTGAGTCGACCCAAGGGTCGGAACAGGCACCACAAGCCACGGTGCACTCACGGTTGCGGCGCTGGCTGACCGACAGTTCTGTAGGTCAGGAAGACCCCAACAACTCCAGCAAGCATGGTGCCAAATGGTGGCAGGTCATGTGCCTCTCGGGCTTGGACTACTTTTCCACGCTCGGCTACCAGCCGGCCATTGCTGCGCTGGCCGCAGGTGCACTAGCTCCTTTTGCTACTTTGATTCTTGTTGCCGTCACGCTGTTCGCGGCCCTGCCCGTGTACCGCAGGGTTGCCACCGAATCACCACATGGCCAAGGCTCCATCGCCATGTTGGAAAGGCTCATGCCTCACTGGAAGGGCAAGGTCTTTGTCCTAGTGCTCCTTGGCTTCGCAGCAACCGACTTCATGATCACCGCGACGCTCTCCGCGGCTGACGCTTCGGCTCACCTGATTGAAAACCCCTTCACACCCAGCTGGTTCACCGGCAAAGAAGTACCCATCACCTTAGTGTTGCTGATCCTGCTCGGCGCTCTCTTCCTACGTGGCTTCACCGAGGTCATTTGGATTGCCGTCACCTTGGTTTTCTCCTTCTTAGCCTTGAACCTCGTGATCATTGCCGTATCAGCAGTCAACATCATCGGGCACCCAGTCTCCGTCACCAATTGGCTAGATTCCCTGTTCACCGCACATGGGGATCCCATGATGATGCTTCTGGTCTGCCTGATTGTCTTCCCCAAGCTGGCACTGGGACTATCTGGTTTTGAGACCGGTGTCGCCGTGATGCCTCAGATCTCTAAGGCACCCGGCGATACCGAAGCCAATCCTGCAGGACGTATTAGAGGCGCAAAGAAGTTACTGACCACAGCTGCTCTGATCATGAGTGGCTTCCTGGTACTTTCCTCCATCGTGACTACGGTGCTGATCCCTGCCGCTGAGTTCCAGCCCGGTGGCTCTGCCAACGGCCGAGCCCTGTCCTGGCTGGCTCATCACCTGATGGGTGACGGATTTGGCACCGTCTACGACGTATCAACCATCTTGATTTTGTGGTTTGCTGGCGCTTCTGCGCTCGCCGGACTACTCAACCTCATCCCCCGCTACCTGCCACGTTTTGGTATGGCTCCGGCGTGGGCCAGTGCCGTGCGCCCGTTGGTTCTGGTGGTCTTGTTGGTAGCTATCGGCATCACCGTTCACTTCAAGGCCAGCGTTGACGCTCAGGGTGCCGCCTATGCCACCGGTGTCTTGGTGTTGATGAGCTCTGCGGCCATCGCGGTCACCATTTCGGCACGACGTCGAGGCGAAAAGGGTAAGGCACTGCTTTTCGGGGCAACCAGTCTGGTCTTCATTTACACGACGGTGGTCAACTGTGTTGAGCGTCCAGATGGTCTAAAGATTGCTGCGTTCTTCATCGCAGCGGTGCTTGTCGTGTCGCTGCTCTCCCGCTTCCGTCGCTCCACCGAACTTCGAGCCACCTCAGTGATGTTTGATGACTGCGCGGTAGAAATCATTCGCAAGGCTAGTAGTGCAGGGTTGCTACGACTCATTGCCCATGAGCCGGTCAAGATTTCCAAGCGGCGCTATCTGCATAAGCATCAGCATGCCATCTTGGCTAGCCATATCCCCCAGCGGGCCCCGGTGGTGTTCTTGGAAATCAAGGTCAGCGACTATTCGGACTTCGCTCAAGATATTGAGGTACGCGGTATTACCCGTCATGGCCAGTGGATCCTTGAAGCAACAGCACCGTCAGTGTCCACCTCCATTGCGGCCATTGCCATGGCTATCCGAGATAACTACGAGGTAATGCCACACATCTACTTCCGTTGGACCGAAGGCAACCCGCTGCTCAACCTCGCCAAGTTCATCTTCCTTGGACAGGGTGAGATTGCACCGCTGACCCGTGAAGTCCTACGTGAAGCAGAGCCGAATCTGCAACGGCGCCCATGGGTCCACGTGGGTTAGATCTTGTTTCATCCGGATACTCCAAACAGCCGATGCCAACTTTCGTAAGTGGGCATCGGCTGTTTGTGTCTCTTCATGTGCTTACGAACAAGCTCATTCGACTTTGTCGCTTACATTTCACCACGGGTCTAAGCAACCCCGAGCTGGCTTATTTCAACTCTGGATTATGCGTAAGTGCAAGATATCTGAAAGCACTCGATCCGGATGACGATCGCTTCTCCAGTCCGACCGACAAGGGCCACCCAAATCTGAGATCAGTAGTTCGACGTCTGGGTACACGACTAAGCGCCCCGTCCGTCGTCGTAGTATCCACTGATCACCGCTAAGCGTAAGTGTGCACCCGTGAGCGAGACACTGTTTAAACTCTGACAACAGTCGTCGCTTGAGTTGAAACTTGTTCAGTTCAGCGGTAGTCGTTGAAACTCGAATGCCGCCTGGGCAAGCTCCACACATATTGGACTAGTCCCCCTACGGCATTACATCGCCGCTGTTGGGCCCCAGCGTCTGGCCAACATATATGTCGCCGCCAGGAGACGAAGCAAGCAACAAAGCGGTAGGAGCAATTTCCGCCGGAGTACCAAATCGGCCCAGTGGTAATTCCTTCTGTTTCGCCTTTTTCCATTCCTCAGTGACCCCGTTGAGCAAAGGCGTTTCAATAGGTCCAGGAGCGATGGCATTTACCAGTATGTTCTCACCGGCAAGCTCCAAGGCCATCGCCTTGGTCATACCAATGACCCCAGCCTTGGCCGCCACATAATGCACTAATCCAGTACCACCCTTGATTCCCAACTGTGAGGCGATATTGATGATGCGGCCGCCTCCACGTTGTTTCATGTGATCAACAGCCCAGCGCCCTGCCAGAAATACACCTTTTAGGTCGATATCGATGGTCCGGTCAAAATCGTGCTCGGTCATGTCAACGAATGGCTTCTCATCAAGGATTCCGGCAGCCGTCACCAAAATATCAATGCCACCTAGCTCATCAACAATAGAGTCAAACGCGATGCGCATCGACTCCGAGCTAGTCACATCAACCGCTCTGAATATCGCAACAGTTCCCGTAGCTTGGAGCCGACCAACCACACCATCCCCCGCCGCAGCATCGCGATCTAGGATGGCAATCTTGGCACCATGCTGTGCGAAGAGTCGGGCAATCTCTGCTCCAATTCCACTGCCGCCGCCGGTGATGACTGCGACCTTATTGTCTAGCGTCTTCATTCTTGTCCTCGTTTCTTTGACCGGCTCAGCTTGGCCAGCGAACAGTTAGCCCGCCATCAACAATTAATTGTTGTCCAGTCATATATGCTGAATCATCGCTAGTGAGGAAGCGAATGGTTCGGGCTGCCTCATCAACAGTTCCGACTCTTCCCCACGGAATGATGTTGCCGGCCGCGTCCAGTCCCGCGTCGCCAAGCGAATTCTTTGCGTCCATGGATTGTGGGCTACGGATGAGACCCGGGATTACTGAATTGACTCGAATCTTCCGTGGAGCAAGCTCGACTGCTAGCGAGCGACAAAGTCCGAGAACTCCGGATTTTGCTGCGGCGTAATGAGCATGTTCTTCCCATCCATAAACCCCACCAGCGATGGATGATGTTGCAACCATCGCACCGCCATCAGTCATCTTGGAAGAAGCAGCTCTGAACACGCGCATTACCCCAGTAAGATCCACATCTAGCATGTCTGACCAAGCTTTATCTTCCATCTGTCCCAGTGGATCCCGTCGGAGAATGCCAGCAGCCGCTACTGCAATATCAAGGCGTCCAAAGTGCTTGATAGCGGCGTCGGCGAGTCCATTGCAATCTTCTGTACTTCGCACATCGGCGGCAACAGCAATGCACTCGCCACCTATATCCGCTACTGCCTTTACCGTTTCCTGAGCATCATGCGGATCTTGTGGAAAATAGTTGACCACGCTGCGTGCACCTGCTCTGGCATAAGCAATTGCTAAGGCCTGTCCAATCCCGCTTGCTCCTCCGGAAATTAGCGCAACTTTACCTTCTAGGCCGTCGTCACGTTGTACCGTCATTATGCCGTTACTCCTTCATTTACGAGGTCCGAGGAATCCCTGTCCTCGGATTCAACTTTCTTGGTTCCAAGCATGCATAGGGCTGAGAAGAGCAGTCCCAGTGTTCCACTACAGATCGCGGCGGCAGTCATGCTAAATCCTGAATAGAGAACGAGGCTAAGTACGCCTGAACCCGCGATTGCACCTACCGGGGCCATTACGTGAGCAACGTTCGCGCCAGTACCTCGAATGTGAGCTGGGAACGACTCTCCCATGTAATAAAGCAACGCTGAATAAGGTCCCGTCAGGAAGAACAAGGTTAGACCATACATTGCGATAACGAACCATGTACTGCCAGGAATAAGCAGCATGCACAGACTTGAAGCGGCACCCGCAAACCAGCCGAATATCACTGTGGATCGACGACCGATCCGGTCTCCCAGCCAGCCATGGAAAAGGTAGCCTATGAACCCGACAGCGTTGGCACCAATGAGAATTACGAGCGCATTTTCAAACGAAACGCCCTTGGCCCCCACCAATACGGTGGTACCCAGAACCGAAAAAACCTGAATGCCGATCCAGTTAAAGAACCAGGCAAGGGAAAGGAAAATCGTATGTCTACGTAGCCCCTTGGAAAATACTTCTTTGAGGCCACCTTTAGATTTTTCGCCTAGCTCTAGTCCATGTTCGTCGACAAGCGCCTTGGCCCCATCCAGGTCCCCAACAGCTTGTCGTCGTTTCGCCTCTTTGATGGCCGCGAAGGTTGGCGATTCTGGCAGGCGCGTGGCCCACAGCGCGACAGCTACAGCCGCGGTTCCAGCCACCACAAAGCTCCAGCGCCACCCTATAACGGGCAACAGGAGCGCTGACATGGTAGCTGCGACGAGAGCCCCGATCGGATATCCAGCTTGAACAACAGAAAAGAAGAACCCTTTGTTCTTAACATCCTTGTAGATCTCGCTGAGATAAACGGCGTTCACCACTTCCTCTGACAGGGATAAACCCGTCACGGAACGAATGATCACAAATGCCACGGCTCCGCCGGCTAATCCGGTCACACCCGAAGCTATGCCGCCACCGATCATAAGAATGACCAAGGCATTTCGACGGCCCAACTTATCGATGATGGGGCCAACGGCGAGAGAAACAAGAAATACGCCTGCCTGAGCAATGGTGTTTATCGTCGTGGATTGCGCTGTGCTCCAACCGAAGTCCTCCGCAATCAGTGGCAGCAAAGTGCCAAAAAGCGTGAAGTCATAGACTGAAGCTACCCAGGCCACGAAACAGACAATCGAAACGTTACGGATCATTTTCGGTGTCACGGCAACGTCCCATGGGGCGACAGGACCGCGAACGTTGGTACTGGAATCGGACATGATTTTCCTTAGGTCTAGATGCGAAGGGTTATCCCGCGGAGCGCGGTGATCGTTTTGCGAAGTCGCGTGCAACATCTTCCATGAAGGAGAATTCGACACCATCGTGGCTTTGCATGTGATCAAATAGCCGTTCTAGCATCAGCAAGTTCTGTGGTCGCCCAGAAACATCTGGATGGATGGTAATCGGGAATACCGCGTAATCCTTTTCCCGGTAGACCCAGTCAAATTGGTCTTTCCACAACTGTTCAACGTCACGGGGCGAGACGAATCCGTGGCTATTTGGGCTCGACTTGATGAACATCATGGGAGGAAGGTCATCCAAGTACCAGGACGCCGGAATCTCAATGAGATCGGTTTCTTCCCCACGCACCAATGGCTTCATCCAGTCTCTGGCTGAGGCGGCGTCGTAATCGATCTTCGTCCACGAATCACCCACACGTACGTAATACGGAGTGTGATCATCGTGCATCAGAGAATGGTCGTAAAGAAAACCACGTTCCAACAGGATCTCGTTAGTCACCTTTGAAAATTCCCACCACGGTGCGACATATCCAACTGGCTTCTTACCTGAACGGCGCTCGATGAGATCAGTGCAGTAGTCGAGAATCTCAGTTTCCTGAGTCCGGGTCATCGCAATCGGATTTTCGTGCGAATATCCGTGGACACCGATTTCATGCCCAGCGGCTACAACCTGCTCAAACTGCTCTGGAAAGGTTTCAATTGAGTGTCCTGGCCAAAACCAAGTCACTGGAATGTCGCGTCGTTGCGCCAGTTGAAGCAGGCGTGGGACGCCGACTTCTCCCGCGAACATGCCGCGTGAAATGTCGCCTGGCGAGTCTTCGCCACCGTAGGAGCCGAGCCATCCTCCTACTGCGTCAACATCGATACCGACAGATACATAGATCTTCTTGGACATTTTCTTTCCTTTCTTATTCAGCGATAGCTGCTGAATAGTTCCTTGAATTCGAAAACCGAAACTTCTTGAGTAATGAGGCAAGCCGCCAATATTCGCGCTTGGAACGGGCTAAGAACTCCAGCGCTTACTGCTCCTGCGGCAATCAAATCCACACCACCGCCATTGCCATAGATTGGAACCACTGGTCCAGATGGTGCCCTGCTAGCTAAAACAACTGGCACTCCCATGTCAGTCAGGTGCATGACCGCTTCAACATAACCAGGACCTGCGTTCCCAACGCCTGTACCCGCCAAGACGACTGCATTCGCACCGCCACGTGCAGCTTTGATCAATTCACCAGAATCAGAACCGGGATAGGCGAAATGGACGTCAATTCGGACTGAACCAAAGCCATTGGCAGGTAAGGCCAAAGTCGAGCGTCGGTCAGGATTAGCGACCATCTCCAGTTTGTTGTCATGGAACGTTGCCACCGTTGCTCCGCCTGAGAACGGCTGACTAGCTGTGGTGTGAGACTTTCGTACGCCTCTTGCCGACTGAACTACACCGTCAAAGCACACCAGCGCGCCCATACTGCTCACCCTTGGATCGGTTGCTGCCAAGATCGCCTGTCTGAGATTTCGCGGACCATCTGTATCCGCATGCTCTGCTGAACGCTGCGCACCAGTAAAAATAACTGCTTTAGAACCGTCGTTGACAAGCTCACTTAGAAACGCCGTTTCTTCCATGGTGTCAGTGCCATGAGTTACTACCACCGCGTTGATGTGCGGATCCTTGATCCGGTTCTGTATTTGATCGACGATCATCAAGATCTGACTCATGTCCAAGGCGTAGCTACCGGTTAGCAGGAGGTCCTCCGACGAGACTTCCAGGTCACCCTCTACGGATGTCACCCCAATGATGTCCGCGATGCCAACCGAAGCGACAGCCCCGGAAGTCGAATCGTCGAGATCATTTGAACGACTCGCACTTTCAGGCTTAGAGGCAATCGTCCCTCCGGTACCGATGATGTGAACTCTCGTCAATTCGTTTTCCCTCAATTTCTTTGCTTTGTCGACAACTACACAAACGATTGCCACAAACGTTTGTGTTGTGTCGTAGAACACCATAAGTGACGGGGCTTACTTGGCGCAAGGGAAAATTTTCATAAAGTAGACTGGCAACGCAATGACACAAAGACCAAAGTCGTCTTTGACCGCAGGAAAGGCGGTGAGCACGTGGCCAGACGAAGCGCAGTAACACTCAAGGAGTTAGCTCAGGCGCTAGAACTGAGCCCTTCGACGGTCTCCCGCGTACTCAATGATCCATCTGGTATCGACTCTCGCTGGGCTTCGCCCGAAACGAACCAAAAGATTTATGACCTCGCTACTGAGCTGGGATACGTCAAGAATCAGTACGCCGCTTCATTAAGAACTGCTAAATCTCTCCTGATCGGCGTCGTGGTTCCAAGACTTCAGGACTACGTGCTCGCCACCATGTATGAAGGAATTGACGAAGCTGCACTCGAACACGGTTACGCCGCGGTCGTCGCAAATTCTCTAGACCAACCCGCCACCCACGACCTGCGTGTCCGTAAATTCTTGGATCGCAGAATCGACGGACTCATCCTTGGCGACACTCCATTTGATGGGGCGACGTTGAAGTCTCTAGATAAAGAAAAAGTACCATTTGTCCTGGTCAACCGCAGATCTCCAGGACATTTATCTGTCACGTGCAACGACCAAATGGGCGGGCGTCTCGTGGGTGAACACTTCGCGGAGTTTGGTTCAAAGAAAATTTTTCTACTCGCTGGTGATCACCGAATGTCCACGTCGATTGATCGCACAACAGGCTTCATCGAAGCTCTAGCAGAACAGGGAATTCATCTTCCTGTCAGCCACATCGCTTACGGTGGATTCGATACGTCTAGTGGCGAAAAAGCCACTCGTGATCTGCTCGATGCACACGGCATTCCGGAAGCAATATTCGCTGTCAACGATTTCGCCGCCATTGGCGCTTTAGGTGTTCTACGCGAGCGCGGTCTTAAGGTTCCGGAAGATGTGAAGGTAGTTGGATATAACGACACTCCCCTTGCCAGCGGAGTTGGCCTGACTTCCGTGCATTCGCCGATGCATGAGATTGGGCGCAGGGGGTTTGACCTACTTTTGAAGAACATTCAAGGCGAAGAATGCGAGAGCGTCCAGCTTGATACAAATCTCGTGATTCGTTCAACGTCGCGGTAACTTCTTTGGTCATTGACCGCAGTGGCACACTTTGCTGTCTGTCGCTGTTGGTCTACTACTGAAATTTTTGGATAACTTCAATCGCTCAGCCGGCATGTTAAATGATCAAATGACGCAAGGTGGGAACTGTCCTTGCTTGTTCAGTTCCCGCCCAGCCGCGCCCTGCAGGGCGTTCTTTGGCTCTCTTGGCTTAGTACGCGATACGGCGAACCAAACGGTAAGTGAACGCTGCGGTTCCTGAAAGGGCTACAGCGACGACTGCCTTACGAATGCTCACCACTTTCCTTTCCCAGAAACGGGTTGTTCCCGATATACATCCAGTCTCGCGGTGATCTAAGTTCGCACCGTCGTCTTTTTGGACCCCCTTTGACTTCTGCATTCGCAGTACCTCGACTGAGTTACTTCTGCCACGGGCGAGGCCCGTCAGCATCAAGCATGATCGATAGTGCCTGCGGCATGACCTCAGCCCGGAAGAATGTGGATTCTCCGGCGTAGTCACCATCCAACTGACAGGCCACCGGCTGATCTGCTCGAATCTCAATGACCTGACCTTGCTGATAGCTCAGCGACTTCGCGTCGGTGCCTAGGACAATTCCCCTGGCTAAGGAAGCTAGTTCGCGAGCTCCTGTGGGAGAAGCAATCATGGCGTCAATCTTTCCATCCGTAGGGATGGCGGAAGGGATCAAATTGATTCCTCCCATCAAGCGGCCGACATTGCCAATAAGTGTCATGATCGAAGAATGATGTTGAACCGGTTGGTCATCGATGGTGAGCGTACATTCAAAGGGCGTGAGACTGAATTGTTGAGCTGCAGCCACCACATAAGCGCCGGCTTTGATGGTCTTTTTCAACTCTGGATTGGTGTTGCCCATAATCTTGGCATCAAAGCCTAAACCACCCATGACAGCACAGACCGACTCACCTGCGTCTGTGCTGCAACGAATCAGGTCAATGGGTACCGGCTGCCCAGCCAACGCCGCACGGATGGCTTCACTCTCATCAAGCGAAGCCCCCAAGTTTCTCGCGAGCAGGTTACCGGTTCCTGCTGGAATGAGCGCCACGGGTATCCCCCGGTCTGCCAATTCCTGGCACACAACGCGCACCGTGCCGTCACCACCGGCCACAATGACTACGTCCACCTTGGCATCGATTGCCTGGTGCGACATCTTGACCCCGGGGTCTTCACGTTCGGTTTCTAACCACAAAGGCGGCTTCCACCCTGCAGCTTGTAACTCGTACTCCACACGTCGTCTGAACAGCGCAAAGTCCAATACCTTGGTGGGGTTGTAAATTACCGCAGCACGCTTGTCGCTTTGTTCAACGGGTAGGCCCAGCCCGGCCCACCCTTGAAGTATCGGACCTACCCCAGTAACCACAAGGACGCCGCTGGCCCACGTGATTCCCAACAGGACTCCGCCAATGAGCTGGCCTGTTGTTTGGGTACGCATGATCCATTGATCGGCTAAGACCATGAGAATCAATAAGGCAGCAACAAGTCGCGAACGCAACGCTGAACTAGTTGTTAGTCGTTGTGCATGGCCCAGGGTCGCCAACACCCAGGCAAGTACAGACACCGCCACCATATGGGCCGAGGGATAGCCGGAGATTTGATAGGCCAGCGAATCTTCAAAGGGCGAAGCTGGACGCGGCTGATTGGTAATGAACTGAATCCCAGCGGTTACCGGAATAACGAAGGCTACCGCTCCCAGTGCTCCGGCCAACCGTCGCATCCGGCGCCGCAAGGTCCACAATGCCATCGCCAGAATGAAAGCAAATACCAGCGCCGGATGAGTCAGCAGCGCAAACGCTTCGGCAATCTGTCCTGCGAAGCTCCGCGCATTTATCCACGGCGCCAGCGTCAGTTCATCAAGATCTTCTAATCCCCAGACTGTAGAGAGCAGAGTCCATCCAGTGAACAAGAAGATGAACGTCGTGAAGAATCGGCCCTGCGCCAGTGACGCCAAATCAAAACGACCGAGAGGTTTCAAGATTCGCGTCATACCTTGATTCTCACTGTGTCAGGGCAATCAGTCAATTGACCAAAACCCGGCGCTTACATGGCTTTATCCCAGACGGATCTCATCAATACCGTCAAGATCCCACTGCCCGTCATCCCATTTCAAATTTTTGGCCAGTGGCAATTGATGAGAGGCACTTTCAATAATGTGCATCAGGTATCCCCCGGTATTTGGGAACGCCACGATGTCGCCCTTGGCTACGCCTTGCGGGAATTCAAAGCGGCGGCGCAAGATGAGTTCTTCTTCAATGCAATAAGCACCTACGAGGAAGCCGCTGTACGGGGCGAGCTGTCTTGAATGTCTACCCGCCGTCTTGACCAGCAGTGGGTCAACCAGGAAATCTGCAGCCGTTGAACGGCACTGGGTGCGATTCATATGAAGACCCACAAGGCTTACGCCATCACTGCGTTCCTTGGTGAACGCCACCTGGGACAGCGTGAGCCCACAGCCATCGAGCAGTGAGCGCCCCGGTTCACACCTCAGCTGAATCCCGCGTTCATTGAGCATCTCGGCTACGCTTTGAGATCCATCAGCTCCCTTCGTAGTCAGGATCTGTTCTAGCCACGGACCACGAATCAACCGCTGGTGATACGGATATAGGGCCTTGCTGGCCTGCGGGCCTGTGGCACCAAGCCGGTCAGCTTTCCAGGTCAAAGATTCGTCCCCCTCGGGCAGCTCGGCGAGCGCCTCCCAGAATCCTCTCCACTGGATTGAATCATCAAGATAAGACATGGGAATACCGCCGCCCATATCTACAAACTTCACCGAATGACCTTGCTGACGCAGCGCATCAACTAATTCCAGTGACTCCTGCAGCACTGCTGCGCGCTGCCCACCGTCGTAGCCGTTGAGGTGGAAGTGCACACCGATGACTTCGAGCGCCTTTTGATTGGTGACGCCACCCAAAAACTCCAGCCAACGCTCTGCGCTCAGTCCGAATCTGGTGGGTGGGATCTGCGGATCAGCTGAAGCCAGTCGCAGGGCAACCCGGGCTGGAGTGTTCGTAGCGTTAGCGATCTGAAGTAGATCATCTACTTCATCTTCATTGTCTAGACTCAGCACCACATTGTTCTGGACTGCCAGCTCAAGTAGGGCTTGGGACTTCACCGCAGCGGTGACAATCAATGAATCGGAGCTGATTCCACGCTTCAGACACTGATCTAATTCGTGGAAGCTTGCTACATCCACTCCGCAGCCTTCGGCAAAAGCTTTGTCGATAGCACCAAGGGTCTTATTGGCCTTGCGCGCTAGATAGATTTGGAAGTCAACCTCATATTCAGCCGCTGCCTCACGTAGCTCGGTGATGTTCCGTGCCATCGATGAGAAGTTGTGAACGTTTAGTGGTGACCCATACTTGGTGAGTAGTTCTTGGCAGAGTTTAGGATTCTCAACAAGTTCTGTCATCCATGGTTCCAGACGGGCCGTCAGAGGTAGGGTTCCGTGCATCAGCGGTGGCATCAATAAGCTACTTTCTGGCTTTGAACGGTCACTTGCGTTGCAATGCGCTTGACCCATTCTCGGTACTCGGTATGCAAAGTTCGGTTCAAGGTGTCATGACCCAAGGTAGGGTCCTCCGTCGGACGCCCCAGAGCGCTCAACGACTCATTGCGTTGGCCCTGTGAATCGATGCAGGTTCCGTCAGTGTCGGTGAGCAGTCCGCGCTCGCCGGACCTAATCATGATTTCTCCTGCCACCAACAGGCCATCAATGAGGGAGTTCGCTGGTTTGCCGTGAGGAGCTGCGGCGGTGAGCACGCCCGCCGCGGCAGTCACAGAGTCTATTTCAACGGTGTCTGTTCTTTGATCTTCGCCTTGATCAGTACTAGCTGTACTTGCTACGGATTGTTGGTGACGCAGGATCCCCGCGTCGTGCAGGGCTAGCAGTTTTTGTGCTGTGGGCTCTGGTGGGCCAAAGGCCATACGTTCAAGGTTGCTTGCTGCTAGGTTAAATTCTCCTCGCTCGGTGTGGCTCCAGTTATATCTAGAGAGCGCACGGACCAGTTCTGAATATAGCTTTGACCAAGTTACCGCCCACACCCATTCATGGGTTCCGCTTACTAGTCCACGGTTAGCTTCGAGGCTATAGCGTAATTGTTCAAAAGGTCGCTCATATTCTGAGAATTGTGCGGATCTACCAGTACATACGGTGTCCCAGAGCGATTCCTTGGTGGCCGGTACGCCGCTGAAATCAGCGATGTGCTTCGCGCAGTCCAGCAGGATGCTCCACATTTTCCTAGTATTAGGCGTTGAAGAGCCCGCCCAGGCACGCAGTTGAGTTTGGTAAATGCCCAGAACGCTGTGCAGGTCTTCGCCAATGTCTCTTGGCTTTGGTGTCATCGCAATACCCTGGCGAGAAACCATCGTGATCAGCGCGGGCTCGTTTCCGCTGGGCAAATATCGCAGCGCACCCCCCGCATCATCGGCAACAGGTTCCCAACGGCCACCGCGCCCTTCGGTCAAGACCATGACCACGTCATAGGCTGTCAGTGCGGCACCGCGAATCTTGACCCTACTTCCAGCTGGTACTTGCGCGATGGCTTCAGGGGCTTGTTCCACGCTCAGCGCTGCTGCGGGAATTGTTGAAACCGGTTGCTCTTCATTCTTGTAGCCTGCCAACCCGTGGCCGGTAGCAAGGACAACTTCATCATAGAGTTCAGCACCAGAAGTCGTTGATACTGCCCACTGTTCGCCTTGCCTTTGAACCCGCTGAACCACCAGCGGTCGATGGGATACCGATAGCTCACCGTGTTTGGTCAACAGTTCAAATTGCTCGCTGAGGTATGCGCCGACCTCGGCCCGTGGTGCAAAGACGTCTTGGATTTTATCCGAAGCATGCGGCTGTCCGTATTGATCAAACGTCTTTTCGCACAGACTAGAAGACGCGTCGATTATGCGCGAGTTGACGTTCAGCCTCAGTTCTTTGGGCTGCATGGTATTCCATACCCGTCCGGCTCCCGGCGGGAAGGGGTCATAAACATCAACCTGAACAGTTTGGCCTTCGTTGTCGCTGAGCACATCGTTGAGTTCCAACAGAGCAAACAGGCACTTTGGGCCGCCACCGACCATCGCCATGCGGATCATCGTCCAGCGCAAACTTCTAACTCAGACAAGTTCGCAGACTGAGGTGACTCACCAAGAGTTTTTTGCACCCATTCATCGTTGTAAACGGTGTGTAGATAGGGAACCCCGGAATCGTGCACCAAGAAGGCAACCCGTGAGCCTTGGGGAATGTCTGGGAGCATTTTCCCCATGGCCGCGACAATTGCTCCGGTAGAGGCTCCGGCCAAGATGCCTTCCCGCTTGGCCAGTAACCGGCAGCCACGAACCATCTCAATTTCAGGGATACGGAAAACTTCGTCGGGCTGCACTTCTAGGGAAAGATCAGGGACGATTCCTGCGCCCAGACCGGGCAGGCGCCGTTCTGCCGATTGGCCACCAAAGAGCACTGAGCCAAGTGCATCCACCGCAATCAGTTTTGTTTTGAGCTGATGTTCTCGCACGTACTTTTGGCATCCGAGAATCGTGCCCGTGGTACTGGTGGCGACAAAGAGCATATCTAGATCTCCTCCCATCGCCTCCATAATTTCTGGCATGGTCGTAGAGTAGTGAGCCTCAGGGTTGCGCGCGGATCCATACTGGTTGGTGGTCACCGCACCAGGGTTTTCGGACAGCAGTTGCGCGACCCGTTTGCGGCGCGCGGCTAGCCTGTTGCCATCGGGTGGATCCATGACAAGATCTACGGTTGCTCCGTAGGCGCGCATGATGTCTAGCGCTGATTTGTTGGCGTTTTCATCAACCACGGCAACAAAGTTGATATCTCGCACGATGCATTGCCGGGCCAGGGAAATCCCCAAGTTACCTGAGGTTGATTCCACCACCATTCCGCCAGGCTTGAGCTCACCTGTTTCTAAGAACGCAGTGATCAGAGATTCAGCAGTGCGTTCCTTGGTGCTGCCAGAAAGTTGCAGTGAATCCAGCTTGGCGAAAAGCTCGATTTCACTTGAATCGAATAGCCTCTCAAGTTTCACAATCGGTGAATTGAAGGGTGTTAAAGCACCGGTAACTTCCATAGTCACTACTCACATTCTTACGACGGATAACACTGCTGACGGTCATTTCCAGGTCAGTAGCTATGAGCTTGACTCGTCCCGTTTTTCGCAAGTCTATGTGTAGAAGTGAAGCGTTGGCTACCGGTGCCGCGAATTCAGATGTAAGCCCCAGACCGCGCCCTCTTGCCGCTCAGCTGACGTTCTGAGATTCCTCACTTACCAGGTGCCCAGACGGTGCAGTGTGGCCCTGAACTCGGTTTTTCCATGACAGAGCCAGGTAGAGCAGGAAGCTGACAAAGAAGCATGGAACCGTGGCGCCAATTGGGCTGGGGAAGATATAGGTCAGCAGGTAGGCGACAACCGCACCGGCCACCCACACGCCAACGGCAATCGGGTTCGCTCCGTTGCGGTACCAGTAGGCACCACCGCTGTGGCGCAGGATGTCACGCGTGTAGCGCGAACGCTTAAGCAGGTAGTAGTCCACAATCATGATGGCGAAGACCGGAACGAAAAATGCACCGATGAGTGTCAAGAAATCAGTGAACTGATCCAGTAGTGCTAGCCAGGTAGCTCCGAGGATAGATATTGCACCAACTACCAAAGCTGTGGCCAAGAACGGCAACTTACGTTCGGGACGGGAGTTGACCACCGAGGTGATCATTCCGTAGACGGCCATTGTATTGGTAGCCATTACGGACAAGAAGATGGCAATAGCCAGTGGGGCACCAAAGGCTGCAACAAGAATTGTTGGGTCAAACTCTGTTGCTTGGCCACCGGAGAGGATGACGTACCCAATAGCAGTGGCGCCAAGGATCATGGCCAAGACGGTAGAAAGCGTATAGCCAATGCCTGAACCGACAATGCTGGCACGAGTATTGCGAGCCATACGGTTGATATCCGCCGAAAGCACGGTCCATGAAATCGCCGTGGCAATCACGATATCCAGAACGATGAACGGTGTGTATCCAAGGGAGGCATCAACCGGAATCGCAGCAAACTCTGCAGGATTATATTCACCGAAGGCCATGGCAAAGACGTAGGCCATGATGGCCAAGATCAAGACAGCAAGCCAGGGTTCAACTTTCGAAATTCCTTCATGCCCAAACAGTGCCAGAGTCACGACAAAGACTTGGCAGATCACGGAGAATAGGACCGGATTGCTGAACCCGGTCAGCGAATCAACGAGGTAGTTGACGGTGACGCCTGCCAGCATGGCCTGCACCCAGCTCCAGCCCATCAGCACGATGACATTGGCTGCCACCGGCAGCAAGCTACCGCGAGCACCAAAGGCGCCACGTGTGATGGCCATGGTGGGCAGCCCGGTACGAGTGCCGATGTTTCCTACCAGAGCCAAGATGACGGCACCGATTAGCGTGCCGACAACAATCATCACCAGTGCAAGTGAGAAGTTCAGTCCGGGCACAAAGAATGTGCCGGTCAAGAGCGTGGTCACCACGAGGTTGGCTGCTAGCCAGATCATGCCAATACGGCCGGTGCCCAGCTGTCCGCGAATCGGGCCGGAGCTTTCGGCACCGGCTTCTAGCTTCTGTTCAAATTTGCGGTACAGATTCATGCGGTCTCACCGGTGGCTTCAGTTGCCGCTTGCTCCGGCACGGTTGAAAGGTGCTCGTGGATTGCAATGAGTGAACCGTCTGCTTCGAGGCGGAAAACGATAGTTTCACGTTCTACGTAAGAGTCAATGGTGTAGTTCTCTGGATCATTTCCACTGCGCGTTTGTGTTGCCACGGTGTGGCTGAAGACTGCACCGCCAGCGAAAACATGAACGAGTTGGTCAGTGGACTGGCAACCGGTAACCTGCCATCCATCAGCTAGCCAGCTGCCCCAAAGCTTTTCGTAGCTAGCGCGATCATCTAAGCGGGATGCTTCGGGATGAAAAATGAAGGATGCGTCTGGTGCGAAGTGTGAAAAGTATTCTTCAGTGTTTGTCGTGCCAAATGCTTCTACGATCTTGGCGGCGGCGGCCAGTACGTCGCTTTCGGTAGGTGCAACTGTGCTCAACGGTTCTCCCAAGGCTGAGGTCCGGATTCGGACGCTTCTAGGTAGGCATATGGCGTGAGGTGGATTACCTATATGCATTTTTTGTTTACCCTAAGTGATCAATTGGTACCGGTCAATGAATTTCGCTCATATGACAGGTGCCCTATTACCCCGAAGTTACGGTCATTCCGGACACTAAATATGGGCTTTGCACTTTTAGTGCAGTATGATGCACTCATGGAGATCAACGCCGAACGGCTTGCGCAAACCATCGGTACGCGAGTAAAAAACGAACGCAAAAAGCACGAATGGACGCTGGATCAGCTCGCTGAGCATGCCGGGGTCAGCCGCCGCATGCTCATCAACGTTGAGCAAGGAACAGCCAACCCCAGCGTCAGCATTCTGCTCAAGATTTCTGATGCGCTGGGGCTAGGACTGCCCGCCTTGGTCGAACCACCGGAAGCACGCCATTCTAATGTGACGCGGGCAGGCGAAGGCGCCGTCTTGTGGAACGGTGAGAATGGCGGCCGAGGAATTCTGGTGGCTGGCACCCAAGCCCCTGAAGTACTTGAGCTATGGGACTGGAATTTAGCTTCCGGCGAGCGCCACGAGAGCAAAGCCCACGCTGCAGGAACCCGCGAACTTCTGCACCTCCTTAAAGGCTCTATCACCGTAGTAGTTGATGGTGAATCCCATGAGCTCAAAGCCGGTGATGCCATGTCCTTTGACGGGGACACCATCCACTCTTACTCAAATATTCACAAGACCACCGCCACATTCAGCCTGTGCGTATTCGAACCAGGTGTGGGCCACACACATAAGACGGAGAACAGCAATGACGAATAGGCTGACCCCCACCGAATTCCTCTACGGCTGCTCTATTGACCCGTCAGTTCTAGAACTACGCCCGGACTACCGCGCACTGTTGCTGGTGGTTGAAGGTATCGACCCACGGGCGAACTCTGAGATTGCTCATGAATTGATCAACAAGGCAGAAGCCCACGCTAATGAGCTGCTGGCCGCGACCCCAGTGGACCAGCTGCCACAGATCAGCGCCTGGCGCGAGGCCTACCGCGGTTTTGGTGCCAAGCCTCAGCGCACGCGCAATAGCCTCGAAGCACTCACTCGTCGCGCGGGTGCAGGGTTACCGCATGTGAATGCATTGACTGATATTTACAACGCCATTTCTGTACTACATCAAATTCCGCTTGGTGGTGAAGACTTTGATCTCTACGACGGACCGGCCACGCTCACCCGTGCTACCGGGGATGAATCCTTTGATACGACCGCTGGCGGCGAAGTGGTGCTTGAAAACCCTGAAACAGGCGAAGTGATTTGGCGAGATAACACCGGGGTGACCTGCCGCCGCTGGAACTGGCGCCAAGGTAAGCGCACCGCACTGTCCCAAGACACCACTAATGCTTTCTTCATCTTGGATGCTTTGGCACCCATGAGCGATGAAGAGCTGGAAGCGACCGGCGAAGCCTTGAGCCAAGCCTTGGAGTCTTTGGGCACCGCAGTACAAGTTTCCAAGCGGATGGTAGGTGCCCATTGAGCCCTCGCTCCACACTGAACGGTCTGCCGCCGTGGACTTTGGCAGTTACCGCGATGCTGGCAGTCCAGCTATCCAACGCCACGTCCGTCTTTGTCATCGGGCAGGTTGGCGCCGGCGGCACAGCATGGCTACGTATGTGCTTTGGTGTTGTTTTCCTTTGGATCATCGCGCGCCCAAAGTTCCGCTCTATTCGCAAGCAAGACATCCCAGCGCTGATCGGGCTAGGCGTGGTCACCGGTTTCATGACCGCGTTGTTCCTCGAAGCCGTTGACCGCATCCCTCTGGGCACTGCCGTATCCATCGAGTTCCTCGGTCCGCTCACTGTTGCGGGGATCATGAGCAAAAACCGCAAGGCGTTGATATGGCCAATTTTGGCCGTTCTAGGCGTTGTACTGCTCACCGAACCATGGCACGGGAAAATCGACGGCGTGGGTGTGCTGTTCGCATTGGGTGCCGGAACCTGTTGGGGTTTGTACAACATACTCACTCAACACGTTGGTGATCGCTTCTCGGGAATCAGCGGCTTGTCGCTGACCATTCCCGTGGCGGCCATCGCAACGATGCCGGTGGGTTTGCCACAAGTTATCAGCCGCGATTTTGCGTGGTGGACCCTACCAGCTGTCGCAGGCATTGCCCTCATCACCCCGGTCATCGCTTTTGGTTTGGAGATGCTGGCCCTGAAGCGAATGACGCACACCGCTTTTGGTACATTGCTTTCCATCGAACCGGCCTTTGGCATTCTTATCGGCTTGCTCGTTTTGGCCCAGACCCCAACCTGGCTCCAGGCCCTTGGCATCATTATCGTGATCGCTGCCGGAGCCGGGGCACAGCGAGGGGGCCGGCGTAAGAGTCAGGATCTTGCGTTCACTGATTTACCCTTAGAAACTCGAAAATAGTTGGTAGCACGCCTTTAATATTCATAAATGTATTTGGGGTTCCCCTCAATTAGCCCGGTGGTTTCATGGCAGGCGCGTCATTAACAGTCATTAAAACGAAAAAGTGATCCGGACTTGGGATAATAGGAGTGTCGAGCTTCTATTCCACCGAAATCAAGGATCATCTTTTCTTTAACCCGGGTATTTCATGAAGAGTGTCATGTCTAGCGACATCGGTGGCAAAACTGCATGAAGACATCGATGACACTCAATTGGTTGGGTCCCCGGAAAGTAGTCCAGTGACTATGTGAGTAGGGGGTTCTGATGTTCTACACCATCTGGTAACTCAGGAAACTCTCGTCAAACGACCGTCACTCGCAGCTTTGAGCTCTCCACTCATAACGGATATTTCCGACAACGGAGAAGCTTTTCGATGATCTCAAATCCTTCTTATAAACAACGCGAAGCTGTGAAACTTCAGCATTCTCAGCACCATCATTTATGGCACCTTCGAGCCCTACCTGCGCAGTCTCACCGGCAGGGACTTCGATGGGATCCCCTAATGGCGTCAGCCTCTTCGCGGTTTCGTTGGAGTCTGGGTCTTTGAGGCTCTCGTTTGTCCACCCCATCAAGCTAACTTCGCCTTTGGGTAGCAGTCCTGCCAAAGAACGCTTTGAATCCCAGTTCTCGACTTCAACGGCCTGCACATCTGTGATCCAGAGCGGATCCTCTGAAGTATTGGATGCTACATCTCCGACAAAGTTCTGCTGGTGAAAAATTCCGCACAAAGTGTTTTCGACAACTCCGTCAGGAGCACCGAGGGCCAGCGCCCCAGTCTGCGCAGTTTGAACTCCGCCACAGGCCGAAAGAGAAAGGATAGCTGCTAGCGCAAGGCAAGCAGAGTAGATCTTACGTATCATCATTTGAGCTTAATGCTAACGGGATGTAGCGCCGGCCAGTCTCGATGACCGCACACTTGCCTCTTCTTATTGCCACCCTTGTAAATCACCTTCGTTTTAGTGCTGAACCCTGACTGTGAGGACACAGTAACTCCTGCGATCGATGGAAGTGTTAGACCTTGGCTCCAAGTAATCGCACGAGTTCTATCCTTGCCGCGAATCAGGCGTGGGCGGACCTGGCGATGCTTGCACTGAATCTGGTGGCCTGGTTGCAGCTGGCCGTGCCGCCCAGCGGGCATGAGGCAAGTTGCTGGGATTTGAAACGGTGGCGGTACCGACTGTTTTCCACGGCGGGGAAGATCGTTTCTGGCGGTAGGCAGCGCCGGCTACTGATCCATGAAAGTGCACCAGAAGCGCAACTGCTATTCCTGCTTCAACAGAGTATCGGCTTGCTGTTCCATCGGTGGCGGCATGGTGAGCTGGCCGCCTGAACTGGCAGTTGTCCTATTGTTCCTTGTTTTTGAAAGGTCTTTTCAGTCCAAGATGGTGGAGCCTGGCACCCTGCGCTGGTGGTTCAGGCGCTTTTTGTCGAGGGTGGAATCGACGACGGCCACCGGGAATCCTTTGGTACTGGATTCCGGTGGCCGTCAGCGGCCTCATGAAAAATTTGGGCTAGATCAAACAATGCAGGTTCTGTTGTTGGTCGTGACGCTTCAATTTTGACTGGCGTTCGTTCTCGGTCAATGCGCTGCGTGCGTGCACGAAAAATGCTCCCCCGGAAGTAGTTCTGATTTCTCAGTCCAACTTCCAGGGGAGCATTCTATGACCTTGCCACTCTTCTGAAACTCACTTCACAAATGATTTAGTTGTGCCTAAACCACTCTTGAAACGTTGGGATTGTGGCGCTTCCAGACTTAGAATTAACGATCTTGCACGGTGCCACAACTGAGTAGCTCGACCAATTAAACTTATAGCCTCGGGCACCTAACTGTAGCCATTTAGTGGTCTTTGATGTATTTTTCCAAGAGTAAGAATCAGTCGCAGTAATTTTTGTGCTGCTGCTCATGCTGGTCTCATACTTGAGGTTAGCAACTTCGTACACTTCGAGTGAGGCACCTCCTGTTGTTGTTCGGCCAACAGTTGTGCTTGAGCCTTTGGTGATTTTGTAGGATACGCCCGGATCGAGCCATTTCTTTGGGAGGAGCCAGTCATGAAGACTGCCTTGCCTTTTGAAACGCTTGCATGCTTTCCTACATCGCTACACGCCGCGGGGGATGCGATGTCGAGGTGACTTTTGTTATCCGCAGCTGCTGCTGGAAAAGCAATTCCTGATACCAGCAGAGCTGAAGCCCCTAGTGCCAGAATTCTGTGTAGTGGCTTCATTTTGTTTCCTCAATTTCGAAAATAGACACAGCAAGCTCAACTCTCCCCGTAACGTCCAGAGCGTCGGGTAACTCTGTTGGGCTTAGTACTCTTGTGGTGAACATTTCAACTGAATTCTCTATACAAGAATCCGATTGAATACCTGATTTCAATGGTTCAGAATCTGCGCTGAAGTCAACACGCCAAGGATCTCCTTTTTCATCGGGAGTACGGCACATGTAAGAAACAAGTAGCGACTTCTTGTTCTTCCCGGAGATCGTCGGGATGCTCAACTCACCGTCTGGCTCAATTAATCCTTGAGTGACAAATATCAGTTCAGGATCAGACGATTCGTCGTTGCGCTTCTTAGTGAGTTCAGTGAGACGCGCAGGGTCAAATGATTCATAGACTGATTGAACTTCCTTGATTTCGGCTGACTTCTCGGGGCTTTCCTGCGTTGCACTTGCAGCAGAGGGGTTGGCTGATGGTTCAGCTGGAGCTTCCGTGCATGCTGTGAAAAGTAGCGGCGAGACAAGCACTAAAGCCGCTACCCCCGCTTTAGAGCGAGTGCCAAGTGAATTATTTGGTTTCATAACTTATCTCTAACTCAGATTTACGAACAACAACCATAAAGTTACAACGTAAATGCTGCTCTGACTAAAATTTATGTGAATCTTGTAACTTTTAAGATTAAATGACAACTTGCTTTGCTCTTTGGACTAAATGACTCCAAAGTGTTCAACGCTCTACTCTTGCTAGGCGATGACTCGGTAGCCGTTGCCGTTGGCTTCTTGGGTGGCCAGGTAGAAAATTCCGAGGATGCCCAGGGGCACGGCCATGAAGTTGAGCAGCACGAAGACCGTAATTCGCAGTGCCAGGGCTATGAGGAAGAGTGGCCCCCAGAGCACGATTCCGTCTAGTCCGTCGCGGATTGGGCCGGTGAGGCGGAAGTATGTTTCCCGTGCCAGGGGAAGAAGAGCACGTTTGCGGCGGCAAAGATCCAGATGCTCAGGTCTGCGGGGTTTTCCATGCCGTAGTTGAAGGCCATGAAGCTGCCCCAGAAGACGAGTGCCAGGATGAAGCTTGAGACCGGGCGGGTGCATTTGGTGTTGACCTAGGCTCCGATGACATAATTCATGGGTTCCTCCTACGGTCTTTGCTCAGTCTAATGGGGTTATGCGAGAGTTTGGATCTCAGTAGCCGGTTTGTGCTCGGCGTGCTGCGCGGAGGGCGGCGCGTACTGCGGCTGCACCCGTGGTGGCCTTGCTACTGCGCGCCTGGGAGCTGGTGGAGCATCCGCGCATTGATTCCTGGTCTGTGCAAAATGGCCATTAAATGCTGAAAGGCCAGCTGCATTAGCTGGCCTTTCAGTGATATTTTTTGTGTTCAGGCAACGGATGGCAACAAGATTGGATTCCTCGGCTGGATACTTGCACTGGCGGGCATCATGGTGGCGGTCGCCTTTCTCGGCGATACCTGGTTTCAACTTGCCGTAGCGATATTGGCAGGCGTCGTTTTGACGCAACTTGGGTTCCTGACCCACGAAGCACACACCGTTCGATCTTTGCCTCACGAGCATGGAACGAATGGACTCGCGCTGCATTTCTGCACTGCTGATGGGCCTGCGCTACAGCTGGTGGATGGCAAAACACAATTCGCATCACGCCAACCCGAATAAGGAAGATGCAGACCCGGATGTTCATTCAACGGTGCTGGTTCTCACCCCTGGAGCCACCATCCGCCGAAAAGGAATTCCTGCTGAGATATCTCGTTTTCAAGGATGGTTCTTACTTCCTTTGCTGTGTTTTGAAGGATTGAACTTGCACGTGGCTTCGCTGAAGATGTTGCTCTTCGCCTCTGGAGTCAGACATCGGATAGCCGAACTGCTGATGATCATTGCCAGGCATAGCGCTCTTGCGGTGTTCCTATTGGCACACCTACCTCCTGGAAAGGCCCTTGCGTTCCTGGGTGTTCAGCTAGTCGTCTTCGGGGTCATGTTGGGCGGTGCTTTCGCACTCGATCACATCGGGATGCCAACAGTTCCCCGGGGAGTTCATCTTGACTTCTAAAGACGTCAAGTTCTCATGTCCCGAAATATCAGCGACGGTCCCCTGATTCGATTTCTGATGGGCGGATTACAATACCAGATTGAACACCATCTGCTTCCGATCATCCCGCGCCCACAACTGCCTGAAACGCAAGGCCTAGTCCGTCAGCGTTGCAAGGAACTCGGCATTAGATACACCGAGAAGAGCTTGTCCGAAGCGTTGTTCCATGTCATTTCGTACCTGAATCAGGTGGGATTGCGGACTCAAGATCCCTACGCAAGTCCCTTGGTCCAGAGATACCGTGGCTGACGCTAGAGAACGACAAAGTGGAGCTGACAATGAAGATTAGAGTTCACGGTGCCATGTGTGTAGCCTCGGGCAATTTCGGGTTCACTGCTCCGCGGATATTTCAGAATCGCCCAGAAAATGGCGGTTTTGCAGAGCTGCTGCAGGATGAACCTAGTGCGGAGGATCAAAAGGCCGCCCTGGAGGCAGAATATCTGTGCCCTTCTGGCGCGATCCAGATTGATAATCATCAAATTCCGGTTCAAAAATTGAGAAACGGTACACCCAGGTCCGAAGCCTAGGCAGTGGCATCTACGAAGCAGTGCGTCCAGCGAACAGCGAACCAGGTCTTACTGATCGTTGATCACAAGAATCTATAGCCGGCGCATCGTTGCCCGTATTGACCCCAGCGTTGCTTCGGTCCATGCCCGGTCTTCGCGGGTAGGCGTTCCTCGCGGCGTCTTCCAAAGCTCCTGGCCAGGACGGCAAACGCCCCCAGCCATAATCAATGGCTGAGGGCGCTTGTCACCTGATCGACGATCCCTAGTGCTCGCTGATGCGCTCACTATTGGTGTCGTCGTGAATTGCTGTGGCATCTTGCGGTGTTCCGCGCTTCTTCAGGTTCTTGCGCACCAGTGGCCAGAAGGCAACGAGCACCACGGTGGCCAGCAAGCTGGTCCACACCTGGGTTCGACCGCTCTCGGAGCTGAGCATGACTCCCAGCACGCCGGCGATAGCGACAAACAGCAGGATGTTCAGCCACGGGTGCAGCCACATCTTCAGCTTCAAGCTTGCAACCTCTTCGGGGGTCATCTTCTGGCGCAAGCGCATCTGGGTCAGCGAAATGAAGACGTAGACGAACAATGCCACCAGGCCGGCAGAGTTCATGATGAAGTCGAAGACTCCCGAATCGGGAGCAGCGAAGTTCACGATGGTTGCGATTACCGCACCGGAAGTGGATGCCACCAGCGCCCACAGCGGGACGCCGTTCTTGGAACGGCGGGCCACGAACTTGGGGGCGAAGCCCTGGTCAGCCAGCGCGGCGAACATGCGCGAGGCCGAATACAGACCGGAGTTGAGCACGGAAATCACCGCGGTGAAGATGACCAGCTGCATGATGATCGCAGCTCCAGGCAAGCCGAGCAGCTCGAAGACCTTGGTGAATGGCGCGGCGGCCACGTTCACTGGTTCAGGCAGCTCATCCCAAGGAATCACCATGGTGATGATCAATACGGCGCCGACGAAGAACAGCAGGATACGCCAGATCACGGTGCTGGTCGCCTGCTTGATTCCCTTGGCTGGGTCTTCCGACTCGGCCGCTGCCATCACCGCGATCTCAGTGCCGAAGTAGGAGAAGATCACCAGTGCCACACCGGTCAGCGCCACACCGAAGCCATTCGGGGCAAAGCCTCCGTGATCCCACAGGTTGCTGACCAAGATTTCGGCATCAGGCCATAGGCCCAAGGCGAAGAGCAGACCGGCTCCGAGGAAGACCACGATGGCCAGGACCTTGATGCTCGCCAGCCAGAATTCGACCTCTCCGAAGGTGCGCACCGAGATGGCGTTGGTCCCGATGAAAATCAGGATCAGCACCAGTGACCAGGCCCAGGCGGGGAGGAAGGCAAACCAGGAGTTCAGGGTTTCACCGCCAAGCACCGCTTCGTAGGCGAGCACACCCACCCAGAAGTACCAGTACAGCCAGCCCACCAGGTAGGCGGCCCAATTGCCCAAACCTACGCGGGCATATTCCATGAAGGAACCAATCGAAGGGCGTGCTGCGGCCATTTCACCGAGCATCCGCATGGCAAGGAACACCAGCAGGCCACCGATGAGGTAGGAGATGATTGCCGCTGGTCCCACCGAGCGGATGACGTTGCCCGAACCGACGAACAAGCTTGCGCCGATGATTCCGCCGAGGGTAATCATCATGACGTGGCGCGAGCGCAGCCGCTTGGGCTCCGCCGTTCTTCCGGTTGGGGTGCTGGAGGGATCTTGTGTTCCTGCCATGGTGCCTCACTAGAGAAAAGTTCAATCTGCACGCGTTGCTGCAATGATTTTTCGTACGGTTCAGCATAAACGCCACGCTGTAAGCGAAGAAATCGTGTGTCTGCGCTTCCAGAGCCGGTGATGGAGAACTGGATCGCTCAATGAACCAAGCGTGCGCGTCACCTGAACACCTCCATCGACAACCCAACATAACCCCGGATGTATCTGCGAATCCACGCGGAATCCGGTGGCATATCACCACTGCAAACATCAAACTCCGGTCAAAGAAGTTCTCCAGGCATGCCCGCCTGGAGAAGGATCCACGAAGCGTTCCCGGTTGAGAAGCAACGCGGATCATGGGCATCAGAAACCCGGTAGGAATCACTTTTTAACAAGGCAGTACCTGCTTTTAGCTAGATGACGCAACCGCGGGGGATAACGGATGCTCCATTTTGAAGCGCCGCTTCATCCACGGCAGATCCTAGACGCTGGTCAATTCACTAACTGAGGCAGACTCAGCGTCAGCCCGCTTGCGGCCGCGAATATGCTTTCACTCTTTGAAGGCCACGGTGATCACCTGGATCGTGTACAACACGATGGTGGTCGGACTGAAAACCAGGATTCCCATATCTCCTTCGGAAACGGTCAGCGCGCGACGCAGTTCGGTTTCCGCCAGCGGGCCAAGGATCACGGCAATCAGCACCGGTGCCAATGGGATCTCGTAGCGGCGCATCACAATAATTAAGCCGATCTGCGATTATTCACAGATCGCCCGGAGAAGACCATCGGAAGGCAAGACCCACGGAAACTTCTCCTAGCGGAAAACTCGACTTTCCGATTGTGAGCATTATTCCCGGAGGCAACGAAGGGGCAGTCACGACGAAGGGGATTGGATCCTTGAGTACCGGGAAGATGCATCGGGCCGCTCACCTTTCAGAAAATGGTATGAACGGCTTGGCACATACGATCAAATGGTCGTCGACGCCGTCTTTCAAGAGGTCGTGAAACCGCTCGGCATCAATATTTGCAATACGCAGTGGGGAAAGCCGCTCAAAAATGGTCTGTATGAAATCAGAATTCGCCACCTGCTGCCCACTTTGCATTTGTCCAAGGATGCAAAACGCCAAAGACGTGAAATCGAGAGAGCTCGCCGATACTTTCAATCCTGGACAAGGAAGCTTGATGATGCTATGTGCTTTAGCACGTAATCAGGTATAGATTTTATTTTCGAGGATCCCGTGCCCCACAAAAATACGAAGATCTAGTTGCCCCCATCCGCGACTCCTGGAAGCCAGAAGTAGTTGAGCTGTCTAGGCGTCTGGGTTCACAACTCAATGCAGAACGCGAAGAGCAAATCGCGTTTGGCCGGCGCATTGCTGATGCCCTCGAATCAGCGCAGTTGAGCCAGCCTCAGTTAGCCACCCGATCCGGTGTTCAACAAGCAGATATCAGTCGCATTGAACGAGGACTGGGTAACCCGACGCGCGACACATTGCTCAAGCTGGCCGACGCCCTGGAAATGCGTCTTGTCCTGCAGCCGGAAAAGGCATCAAGGAATTAATCGCCACCTCAACACCTTTTCCACGTGCGGCAATGCCGTCGGCAACGCGGCCAACCCAAAACAATGGACCCATCAAATCCGGGCGGTCACCTACGGATTTGATGGGTCCGCGTTGTGGGACCACGCATTGCCTGAGAGAGCGAGAAACAAGAGTCAGAACCTTCAGTCGTTGACGCAGTCCTGGCTGATTGAAACACAATCGATAGTGGTCGTGCTCAGTGACAAGTCCGCCGCGGGCAGTACACCGACCAATGGCGCCGACCGCAGCAGAACAATGAAGCGCGAGGCGTCTGTGTTCTCGGCAATGCCTGGCCCAAGCGTTGGCCCCTAGTTCAGCTTGTCGCCGGCCAATTGCGCATTTCCATGCATGGTTCCGGTCGGTATCCCTAACGCCACCGGCTGCGGACCGCTGCTGCAGCAAGAAGACTCCGCCTGTGCCGGAGCATCGCACGAACCACCCAGATCCGTGGAGCAAACTCCGGTTTCCGGCAGATCCAGCTCCACCCTCTCAGCTGCTTGGGCATCCCCGGAGAGCGCTGCGGCGATCGAGCGGACCTGTTCGTAGCCGGTGGCCATCAAGAAGGTCGGAGCGCGGCCGTAGCTCTTCATGCCGACGATGTAGAAGTTCTTCTCCGGGTGTGCCAGAACCTTCTCCCCGTGGGCGCTGACCGTGCCACAACTATGGAATTCTGGATCGATCAATGGTCCCAATTGCCGTGGCGCTTCAACGCTTTCATCCAGATCCAGACGCAGCTCAGAAAGCATCTGCAGATCCGGGCGGAAACCGGTCGCGGCAATAATGCGGTCCACCACCAACTCTCGCTCGTCGGCCAAGACAACCGTCAGCTGCTCTTCAGGCTTCATCGATGCCACCGAGACGTTCTCCAGCAGTTGCACGTTGCCGTTCTCCACCAGCCGGCGCAGGCTTGTGCCTAGTTGCCCTCGCGCGGGTAATTGGTCAGCGGCTCCTCCTCCGTAGAGGCGAATCGGGTTGGCCACCCCACGCAAACCCCATTGGATCTTCGTATCTGGGTACTGCTTCTGCAAGCGGCCTAGGGCGATGATCGTATTGGCCGCCGAATGCCCCGCTCCGAGCACCAGCAAGGATTTTCCTGCTAGTTCCTGCCCGTCGGCGCCCAGCGGGTCAGGAAGTCCACCGAGGATGAATCCGAGTTCGCGAGCTTCGGCTTCACCGATGGCGTCGATACCCGCTCGGCCGACCGGGCTTGGCTGGTTCCACGTGCCGCTGGCATCCACCACGGCCCGGCCGATCAGGTCCACCGGTCCATCCGCGGTTTCCGTACGTACCAGGAATGCTGACTCGTCGCGCCCTGCGGTGCGCGCCTTATCAGCTCCGCGGCCATCCTCCAGCAAACGACTCACCTTCACCACGCGGTGGCCATACCGGATACGCGGCTGCATTTCGGGGTGGGCAGCCAGAGGTTCCAGATACTCGCGTACCAGTTCTCCACCGGTGGGTAGCTTGGTGATCCGAGGCGCTTCCCAGTCCCCCGCATATCCTTCGCATGGGGTTTCCAGCAGGCGCCTGGCTGCGGCGTCGATGTTGAATCGCCAAGGAGAGAAGAGCTTAATGTGCGCCCACTGTTGCATGGCGGCGCCCGCGTGCTCCCCCGATTCCAGAACCAGGACTTCCTGTCCGCGTTCGCGCAGGTGTGCGGCGGTGGCCAGGCCGATAGGCCCGGCACCGATGACAATCACTGGATACGGCTGGCTCATGGATTTCTCCTTACCTTGCTGACAACGGTAGGTGATTAGTTGGCTGGAAGTAACTCGGAAATCAGGGTTTCAATCCGCCCGCGGATCTCATCGCGAATCGGGCGAACAGCCTCCACGCCCTGGCCTGCTGGATCATCGAGCTTCCAGTCTTCGTAGCGCTTGCCTGGGAAGATCGGGCAGGTGTCCCCGCAGCCCATGGTGATCACGACATCGGATTCCTTGACCGCTTCGGTGGTGAGGATCTTCGGGGTTTCTGCCGACATGTCGAGGCCTTCTTCGGCCATCGCCTGCACGGCTGCGGGGTTGACTGAATCGGCCGGGGCTGAACCTGCCGAGCGGACCTCGATCTTCCCTTGGGCCAGATGCGAAAGGTAGGCGGCGGCCATTTGCGAGCGGCCTGCATTGTGGATGCATACGAAGAGCACGGAGGGCTTGATGCTATCAGTCATGATGGTGTTGTTCCTTAGGCTGAAGTGGTGGCGAGTTGAGTGGAGGGATAGAACTTGCGTGACCATAGGGCCACGTAAACCAGGGCTACCAGGATGGGCACCTCGATCAGCGGGCCAACTACGCCGGCCAAAGCTTGGCCACTGGTTGCACCAAAGGTGGCGATGGCTACTGCGATGGCCAGTTCGAAGTTGTTTCCCGCTGCAGTGAAGGCCAGCGTTGTGGTGCGCGGGTAGCCAAGATTCAGGGCCCTGCCAATGATCATGCCAGCGCCAAAAACGACTACAAAGTAGGTCAGCAGCGGGATCGCCATGCGCAGTACATCCAATGGCTTGGAGGTGATGTTATCTCCCTGCAGTGCGAAGAGCAGGACGATGGTGAACAGCAAACCGTAGAGCGCCCACGGCCCGATTTTCGGGAGGAATTTGTCTTCGTACCATTCGCGTCCCTTGGCTTTTTCGCCAAGGATGCGAGTCAAGAATCCAGCCACCAATGGAATGCCGAGGAACACCAGGACCGAGGCGGTGATTGCTGCGATGGAGAATTCTGCGCTGGTGGTTTCCAGTCCTAGCCAAGATGGCAGCAGCTGGAGGTAGAACCAGCCCAGCGCGCCGAAGGCGATGACTTGGAAGACCGAGTTAATGGCTACCAGGACGGCCGCGGCTTCGCGGTCCCCGCAAGCCAGGTCGTTCCAGATGAATACCATGGCGATGCAGCGGGCCAGGCCGACAATGATCAACCCGGTGCGGTACTCGGGCAAGTCAGCAAGGAAGATCCAGGCCAGCACGAACATGAAGGCTGGTGCGAGCACCCAGTTGATCACCAGCGAGGTGATCATCAGCTTCTTATCGGCCAGCACCTTGCCGGTTTCGTTGTAGCGGACCTTGGCCAAAACGGGGTACATCATCACCAGCAAACCGATGGCAATCGGAACCGAGACTCCGGCAACGGTGAACTGGTCAAGCAATTCCCCGAGCTTCGGGAAGGCACGGCCCAATCCCAGGCCTACGGCCATAGCAAGCAGGATCCACAGCGCGAGATATCGGTCGAGGAAAGAAAGCTTTTGCACCACTGGGGCGGTGTCTGGCGCGGGCGCGGCTGTCACTGAGTCATCACTCCAAGATTAGACATCGACGATTATCGATATCTTGAGTATGATGAAATATATAGATGTTTGTCAATATATGGCAGGATCAACAGGAAAGCACGAAAATATGAGCGCGAACGCAGTGAATTCAACGGAACTCGAAGCCGATATCCTTGATACCCCGTGCTGCGTAGCGACCCAAGGCGACAACGTCTTGCAGGCCGAAGAAGCAGAGCAGCTGGCTGCACGATTCAAGGCGCTGAGCGACCCCAACCGCCTGCGTATTCTCTCGATTGTTGCCGCGAACGACAGCGAAGAGACCTGCGTTTGCGACTTGCCCGAACCGCTAGGGCTCAAGCAGCCCACGGTCTCGCACCATCTGAAAATCTTGGTGGATGCCGGCATCCTGCATCGCGAAAAGCGCGGAGTCTGGGCCTACTTTTCCCTCGTGCCGGGAGCTCTGGAATCGCTGAGTTCCACCCTCGTGACACCCAAGAAGTAATCGAGAGACTCTAGATCCTCAACTCATAGAGGTAAGTATCCAGCCACTGTCCGGCCACCTCGCCCCGAGCGCCCTGCGCGATGCGCTCGCGCCGGCCCACCTCGCGGAACCCGGCTTTCAGATGCAGGGAACGGCTCGCCTTGTTCTGGGCGATAATCGAGGACTGAATGGTCCAATAGCCAAGCTCCCTGGCGCGGCTGACGAGTTCGTTCAGCAATGCCTGCCCGACTCCCCGGCCGGAACTTTTCGGATCAACATACACCGAATGCTCAATGACCCCACGGTAGGCAGGCCGCTCAGAAATCGGCCCGGCGGCTGCCCAGCCAAGCACTTCATCCGATGGTGACAGGGCCACGATGTTCAGAGCAGCGATTTTGCTCCGCAAGAATTTCTCCCGGGCCGGTGGCTCGGATTCGAAGGTCGCCAGGCCGCTGGAAATTCCAGCCGCATAAATCCGGGCTAATTCATCCCAGTGCTTTTCGGCCATATCGATGATTTGGAAGCCGAGTTCCTTGTTGATCGCCACACCCACATCCTATAACCGTCGTTGAATTCCGCATGCAGGCGAGCAGAAAACAAGCGGTGCGAGCATCCCCATCTGCTCGCGCCGCTTGCCAGCTCTCTTACTTGGCCATCGAAACGAACCGATCGATTTCCAGCTCACCCGAAGTGGCATCATCAGCGTCATCGCCCAGGCCCATGGCACCGATTGTCCCGGTGGCCGTCAAGGCTCGTGTATCAGTCGAATAATTTTCGACAACAATCTGGCCATCCTCATGGATCCGCTGGCGATACTCAAATTTCTCGACTTCGCCTTGGCCCACGGCTGTGATATCAACCGGCACTTCCTTGAAGGTGCCAGACTCCCAATCCAGTTGCACCATGGCGCCAACTGCTGTGGCCCCCGTTAGCCGGGTGTCCATTGAGACTTCCAGCGGCTCTTCAACGTACAGATCCCGGGTCCCGTTCTCGACGCAATTCGAGTCTGCACCACCGTTGGATTGCGTTAGAGGAACTTCGTCCTCGGGACAGGTCCAATCGGTGATCGCCCCGTAACCACTCCCGTCCTCCCACAGGCCCACATATCCGGTGTGCGCATTTCCCGCGACACCCTCCAGCTCACCGATTTCGGTCCAGAACAGCTTCATCATCTGATCATGATTCTGCAAGTGCTCCACCGGTGGCACAATGGCCCGGCCTTCCGAACGCTCCAGCACCGCAGTGGCGGACGAGAAATCGATAGAACCGAACGTTCCGGACACCGTGGCTTCGCGGGTGCTGTAGCTGTTCGTGGAACTGTGGTGCCGCCACGAATCAGTGATTACTTCACCAACTCCGGTCACCACAAGATCAACCGGATATTCGCCGCCGACCTCGAATTCTCCTGACTCATCGTTGTAGATGTAGTTGATGAAGGTTCCCGAGATCGATGCCGATGCCAATTCCGGGGCGATATTCGCCACGGTATTCTCTCCGCTGACTTCATGCGCGGAGAGCAGGTCGCAAGCGCCTTCCCGATCGATCGATTCTCCCGGTTCACAGTTATAGGATTCGATGGACGCAGGAGAATAACCATCAGGATATCCGCTGATCAAAATCGCATGGACATTACCCTCCAGCCCGTCCAACGAGCCTTCATGAACCATTTTCACGGAGAACCCGTAGTATTCCTCTTCAACAACCGGGCTCGCTTGGGCGGCACCGGCTCCCGACTTTGCCAAAGCCACCGCGCTCAGGCCCAGAGTTGTTCTATACAAGATCTTTCGCATAGTTTTGTCTCCCCATTGAGGCGAAAGGAATGCGGCCAGGATCCCGACCACCGGTTAGTCATGCATCTAGACAAAAGGGGTGGCAAGGCAGTTCACCATACCGTGCTCTTACCGTTACCATCGACATGCCTCAGATGACACCACCACCCACCGTCGACTGAACAGATTCAAACTCGACCCCTCAGGTCGACCCGCCATAAGCTATGAGCGCGTCCCATCCTGTCTATAGTCAGTCCTACCAACTCGTTATCAAATGGCTGCGTCTTCCGTGACACCAGCAGCTCTTCAATATCGGCAATTTTTACGGGACCGATGCTGCTGGCCGCGATGGCTTCATGGACCGGAGGCTGGAATTCAACATGGTGGCTGACGGTGTTCTTCGCTGCACTCGGCTCGCTGCTCATCTTCCAGCTTTCGCTCAAGAATTGGCCATTCGCCAGTTCCCGATGACAGCACAGCAACGGCCACGGTGGGTGGCTGCGCCGCCCCGCCCTGGCCGTTAGCCGATGCTCCACCGCTATGGGGTGCTGCGGTGCTCGTTCCTGATCTGCCCCACTAGCTCGGCAAGCATGTCCTCCAAGGTCACCATGCCGGTCACTTGTTCTCCCTCGGCATCGCGCACCAGCGCCAGGTGCGCGCCGGAAAGCTGCATCTCCTGCAGCGCCGCGCGCACGCTTTGCTTGCCACTGAATGAGGGCAAGTCTCGGATCAAGCTACCTGGCAGCGGTTGCAGGCGAGCATGCGCGTCTGCACCCAAGACGTCTTTGACGTGGACATACCCTATAGCAGTTCCGTCGGGTTGTACCAGCGGGAATCGCGAGAAGCCATCAGCGGCAGCCATTTCGACGTCCTCCACGGTGCAATCCACAGGAAGCGTCTGGACTTCTTCGAAACTGATGGCCACCGAATCGATGCGCCGGGCATCAAAGTGTAGCGCGCCCATCAACAGCTGCTCGTCGTGCTCGTCCAAGACGCCTCCTTCGCGGGATTCGGCGACCATGGAAGAAACCTCGTCACGCGTGAAGGTACTGGCCACTTCGTTCTTGGGGGCCACCTTGAAGATGCGCAACACCACGTTGCCCATTGCGTTCATCAGCCACAGCACCGGCCGCAGGATCTTCACCAGGATGACCATGCTCGGTCCCAGGATCAGCGCCATGCGTTCCGGGCCAGCCAGGGCCATGTTCTTCGGCACCATCTCCGCGAGCACCACGTGCAGGTAAGTCACTGCGATCAGCGCGATCGCGTAGGACAGCGCGTCGATCATGCCCGCCGGGATGCCAATGGCCTCGAAAGGCCCGGCCACCGCGTACTTCACCAGCGGCTTGGTGACATAGCCCAGCGCCAACGAACACACGGTGATGCCCAGCTGCGCCCCGGCCATGACCAGCGATACGTTTTCAATGGCCCAGAGGGTCATCTTCGCGCTGCGGCTGCCTTCGATAGCCTTGGGCTCGATAATGCTCCGGCGTGCCGAGATCAGCGCGAATTCAGCGCCGACAAAGTAGAAGTTCGCAGCAAGCAACAGGATCGTGACAAGAATTCCGAGAAGATCGCTCATCACTTCGTCTCCCCTCCTGGCTGCTCGCTCACCTTCACATCAACGGTGGCGATCCGCTGCTCATCCATGGCGTGAATCGTGAACTGCAGCTCTTTGGGCCCACTGCCTGGCTCGCCGGGCACAACTAGGTCAACGACATCGCCCACCTCGCCGAATCTGCCTAGCTGAACCGTGAGCAATCCTGCGAGGGTCTCGTAGTCCGCGTCGTGCGGGATGCGGCAGCCCAGCAGCTCATTGGCCTCGTCCGGGCGAAGTGCCGCGTCAAGCCGCCAGGTATCTTCCGAAAGCACCTGCACGGTGAAATCTTCAGGGTCATGCTCGTCGCGCACTTCACCGACGATTTCTTCCACAAGATCCTCCAAGGTCAGCATGCCAGCAACGTCGCCGGTCTCGTCAATCAGCACTGCCATCTGCAACCCGTCGCTGCGCAGCTGGTCCATCAGGTCATCAAGCTCGATGGTGTCAGGGACCAGCCGGGCTTCTTCGGCAAAGCCACCCACCGGCGTCTGCTGGCGTTCTTCATAGGGGACAGCGAGCAGGGCACGGATATGCACGAGCCCTAGAATCCGGTGCCCGCCCTCGCCGGCCAGCGGGAATCGGGAGTGCCCGGTGCGCGCCGCCAGCTGGAGCACCTCGTGCACCGATTGCTCAGCGCCCACGGTGACCATCCGGGAACGGGCTGTCATCACGTCATGGCCGCGGCGGTTGCCGAAAGCCACGGTCCGGCGAAGCATCTCCGCGGTTTCCGAAGGCAGGACGCCTTCGCGGGCCGAGTGCCCCACCAGCGCCACGAGCTCCTCGGCAGAACGGGTGGAGGCCAATTCCTCCTGAGGCTCGATGCCGAAACGGCGGACAATCCAGTTCGCGTTGCCATTGAAGAACGCCAGGAATGGCTTGGTCACGGTGCTGAAGCCGCGCTGGAATCCCACCACGGCCTTGGCCGTCTCGAAGGGCTTGGCAATGGCCAGGTTCTTAGGCACCAGCTCGCCGAACACCATGGTCAAGACGGTGGCCAGCACCAGCGCGAGGGCTATGGAGGCCGACCTGGCCAGCGCCTCGTTGAGTCCGAGGTCCTGTAGCGGCCCTACGACAAGGGCCGCGATGGCGGGCTCGGCCAAAAAGCCGATGCCCAAGTTGGTGAGGGTGATCCCCAGCTGCGCACCCGAAAGCTGGGTGGACAAGGTTTCCATGCCCTTCAGGACACCCGAGGCGCGGCGGTCGCCAGCTTCGGCGGCTTGCTTCACCCGGTTTCGATTGACCGTGATCAGTGAGAATTCAGCGGCTACGAACAAACCGCATCCGAGAATGAGGAGCATTGCTATGAGCAGCGAGATCCATTCCATTATTTGCACCCCCTGTCCTTCGAAGCCTGTGCGGCAATCCTGCCGGGCAGAGGGCTGGAACTATGAGATCTACTGTCGCCTGAAGCGTCCATCATTCCCTTCCGGCCACAGTATCTTCCTGTGGCCTGATGTGTTCTCACCATTATCCGGCACGCGGCAGGGCAATTTGCTTGAACCGTACATCTGTTTGCCGGATTCCCCACTTCTGCACAGCAATTTCATAGAAGAACCAGCTGGAAGCTTCCATGAAGATGTCGGCGGCTTAGTCAATCACGTGACCATTAACCACTCTTCTCCAAACATGAGGTCATTGCCACGCATCCGAAACAAATTGTTAGGGTGAGGGATGCTGTGGTTTTCGTCTGATCGCCAAACCTCTAATCCGCTCTAGGCTGTGACTGAAATCGTCGGACAATACCCTGCGGAATAACGCGCAACCGCCCATCGGAGGTTTCCACAACTGCATGGCGTGGGTCTGGCAGTGCGCGACGTAGTGCTGCCCGTAACCGGGCCAGTAATTCATCCATGGCAAATGGTTTGGTAACAAAGTCATCGGCGCCACGGTCCAATGCATCCACTTTGCTATGTGAATCATGGCGGGCAGAGACAACAATTATCGGCATCGTTGACCACCCACGAATCCCGTCAATCACTTCCCCACCTTCAAGGTCGGGCAACCCCAAATCGAGTAAAACCACATCAGGATGTTCATCGGCCGCCAACTGCAAGCATTGCACTCCGGTAGCAGCATGGAGCGTGCGGTAACCGCGTGCCCTCAGGTTCACCAGCAGGGCACGCGCTATCTGAACGTCATCTTCAACGATTAGTACCGAAGCGCTCATAGTTCTTTCTCGTATACCGGTAGAGTGAAGACTGAACCGTCCCGGAAATCAGGCTAAGCCAAGGCAGTCAACTGGATGACGAGTTAAGACCTACGCATCTACCGCGATGCCGTGGGTGGCTGGTTTCCAGCACATGGTTGCCGTGGGAACCTACTCGTACGGATTCACCAGCCGGCCCCTTATCTAATACTCAGAGAAAGGCATCAGGGTATCACAAATCAGCTGGCGCATAACGTTCCAATCACGATAGCTGAGAGGTTTGCGGAAGAGGATTACTCCGCGCGGTGTACTGCGCTGTTTCGACGAAGGAACGTGCTGCCCAGTGTTCATTGTCCTGCCTCCAAGCGATGCTGACAACGGAGGGAGCAAGTCCCGTAACGGGGATGAAAGACAGGCCAGGCCGGCTGTAGAAACGCTGTGTGGATGCTTGGGTGAAAGCGATGCCTTTTTGGCTGAGGATCGCCTCGAAACACTCGGTGACACTAATCGCCGAGTGAACCGTTCCGGAATTTCACTAACGCGTGCTTCAAACCCAGATACTTCAGCCCCGGATCAAAGGGATACGCATACTTTGCGACCAGTTCACCCTGCCGTGAAACCGGCTCTTCCCAGATGAGGGTGTAGGTCGGCCGGGCGCGTCGGTCCGCAGATAGACGTCGAGGTCTCCCGACGACGGAGGTTCCTACGCCATCCATCCGAAAGACCTCGACGTGACCGACGCTACCCCGCCGGCCGGCTTCGGCCGCCCTGACCTGACGGCCTTCGCGTCTCATCCCAATCGACCCTGATCGGGTCTGCTGATCCTCTCTACGAGAACGCAGCGACATCATAGCCATCCAACCCCGACCGTCCGGGAAGCCGGGGCACGTCGCATGGCCTGTGCTGCGGACGTGTCGAGTGGGGCGTCCAGAGGCGACGCAGGAGCGTCGACGCGACGTGCTGAGAGGTGGTTCTAAGGCATGGCGATAGGTCAGGAACGGCGTCGCTCCCTGCGCAGGAGGGAGCGCAGAGTCTCGGCGTTCGCGTAGCCGACCCGTAGCGCGATCTCGGCGGAGGTGAGGTCCGTGGTTGCTGAGAGGTGCCGAGCTCGTTCGATGCGCAGCCGTTGGACGAAGCCGAGCGGAGTGAGGTTGAGCGCCGCACGGACTCGTCGTTCGAGGGTGCGCCGGCTGGTGCCGAGCGACTGCGCGACGAAGGCGACGTTGAACGGTTCGTCCAGGCGGGCGCGCACGAAGCGTTCGAACTCGACGACGATCGGGTCCTCGTGCCGGAGATGTTCGTAGGCGACGAAGGCCGCCTGCGACGGGCGCTCGTCGATGATGAGGAGCTTGGCGACATGTTGGGCCAGGTCGGGGCTGATCGATCGCACGAGTGAGAGCGCGAGGTCGATGTGGGCGAAGGCGGCGCCGGCGGTGACGAGGTTCCCGTCGGCCACGACCATGGTGTCGAGATCGAGGGCGACGGTCGGATAGCGCTTCAGGAACTCCGGCCCCAGGAACCAGCTGGTCGTCGCCCGCCGATGATTCATCCGTCCGGTCTCGGCGACGGCGAACACGCCGGTGCACGCCGCGGCGATCCGGGTGGTCGCCTCGTCGAGGCGCCCGAGCGAGGCGATGACCGAACGAGCATCTCGGCTCTCGAGGGCGTCGTTGGTAGCGGCGGCCGTAAGGGTTCCAAGCGCAGGGACGACGACCACGTCGAACTCTCCGGACTCCGACAGCGGGTGGTCCACCGACAGGGTCATCGATGCCGTCGTGGTCACTCGCCGTTTCGGTCCGAGGATGGCGAGATCGATCGGGTCGATCCGCGGGTCGACATCGCCGCGGGCTCCGTCGGCCACCCGCAAGATGTCGATGATGGACGCGATAGCCGAACCGAAGCAGCCGTCGATCGCGATCAGTCCTATACGCATGACGTAAACAATAGCAATACTGCTGTATACGCCACTACCCACCGGCCCTCGCGCGTCATAAGCTGAACACGTACCACGAAGAACCACGACTTCAAGGAGAGTCCCTCATGTCAACACCCACATCACTTCCGTATGCCTTCGTCGCCAAGATCGTCGCGGCCGATGGACAGCACGACGCGCTCGCCGATCTGCTCGCCGGCGCTGTCGCACTCGCCAACAAAGAAGTAGGAACGATTGTCTGGTTCGCGGTCAGGACCCACGCCGACACCTTCTGGATCTTCGATGCATTCCCCGACGAGGTCGCTCGCGACGCCCACGCCAACGGCGCCATCGTCGCAGCCCTGATGGACAACCAGCACCTCCTCAGCGCAGCACCCGAGATCCTGGCGGCCGACGTCCTCGCGTCCAAGCTCCCGTAGTCCGCCAACGCACGAGACCATCGCGCCCCGCCGAGCCGTCGCCAGGTCGCGACGCAACGCCACGCTGCGTTGCCGCGCCTGTGGAATGCACGTCATGGTTGCTGGGATCGAAGCTGAAAATATCGGATCTATCAAACTCCACGAAAAGCTTGGATTCGATGACGTAGGAACACTCAAGCAAGTCGGCGAGAAATTCGGTTCCTGGCTTGATCTCACCTTCCTGCAACTACACTTGGACGATAAGAACACCCCCGCCTAAGGCCGATTCATGGATCTTTTTGAGTCAGTAGCCTGATGGACATTGTGAGCATTTGAAGCGTAAAAGGTAGGCCACCGATTCACTCATAAATCGGTGGCCTACCTTTATCTTGCGTGGAGGATTCTTTTACTCAGGCTTGCCGAAACCGTGTTCTGCAAGAACAGCTTGGCCTTCCTCAGACTGAACAAAGTCAACGAATTCCTGCGCACCTGGCGTTTCAGTCAATGCGGTGATTGGGTACAGATTCACTACCTCGTCGGCACCTTCGGGAACAATCGACTTCACATCGGGATCGCCTGCGACATCTGTGGCATAAACCAATCCGGCATCGGCTTCGCCGGCTGCAACTTTCTGAAGCACAGAAGTGACGTTCTGCTCAAGGCTCGAAGGGTTTACCGTTACTCCCTGATTGGCCAGCAGCTTCTTCGACGCCGCTCCACAAGGCACCTGCTCAGCACAGAGGACCGTGTCCACCTTGGACAGGTCTTCAAGGCTCTTCACGTCCCCCGGATTATCGGCCGGAACCGCAATCACCAGAGTGTTGGTGGCGAAGATTTTAGGATCCTTGCCCAGACCAGCATCGGTCACGGTTTTCATGTTCTTTTCGTCTGCGGAAGCGAAAACATCAACTTTCGCTCCTTCGACAATCTGAGTAGCCAACGTCGATGAACCGTCGTATGAAATGTTGTTGATCTTAGTGTCCGGATGAGCCGCTTGGAACTTCTCAGCGATTTCATCAAATGATCGCTGCAGGGACGCTGCTGCGGAAATAGTAATCGTGCTCTGTGTCGATTCTGCGCTAGCGGTAGCAGAGCCACTGGACGAACCCGAGCATCCTGCTAAAGCTAAAGTCAAAGCTGCGATACCAGCAATTGAGGTGGCAAGGTGTGTCCGGCAGATCTTCATTAGCTCTCCTGAGTGTGACTGGGGTCTACAAAAATCCTAGTAGAACCGATGTTAAGCAAACGATCAATCGTGCAATTCAGACCCAAAAACACGTTCTATGACGCATCGCTCTTGCCTGAAACGTGCCCTCTGATAGTTGCGGCAAAAATATTCGAAACTGCTAAGCCGAGGCTAATGCCCAACCAGTCTGCAAACGAGACCACCAAAAAATATGGCTACCGCCCTATTAGTTACAAGGGCGGTAGCGAGAACTGCGACCTAGCGCAGCACTACCGTGCGCGCTCCATCAAGGAAAACTCGATCTTCGCAATGCCACTGCACTGCATCAGACAATGCTTTGCACTCGGTATCGCGGCCGGCCGCGACCAGGTGTTCTGGTTCGAAGCTGTGGTCTACTTCCTGAACACGCTGGGTGATGATTGGACCCTCATCCAGTTCGCTATTCACGTAGTGCGCGGTAGCACCCACGGTCTTAACACCGCGTTCAAAAGCCTGGTGGTACGGCTTGGCGCCCTTGAAGGATGGGAGGAACGAATGGTGAATGTTGATGGCTCGTCCACTGAGCTGGCGGGTCAGTTCATCAGAGAGGATCTGCATGTAGCGAGCTAGCACCACTAGATCAACATCAAAGCGGTCCACCAGTTCCATCAGCTTATCCTCGGCTTCCGGCTTGGTTGCCGCCGTTACTGGTACGTGGAAGAACGGAATGCCGTTCCATTCAACCTGCTGTCGGTGATCTGGGTGGTTGGAGACCACCGCAGCGATTTCTACCGGCAGTTCGCCGATACGTGCGCGGAACAAGAGGTCGTGCAGGCAGTGGCCAAACTTGGAAACCATGATCAGTACGCGCTTCTTTTGGCCGGCTGGGCGCAGTCCCCAACTTGCGCTGTGTTCCTCAGCTAACTTTTTGAGGCTGGATTTCAGATCAGCAATATCCAATGTCTTGCCGTCTTCAGCGGAAATCTCAAATTCGATGCGCAGGAAGAAGGTGTGGGAGCGCTGATCATCATGCTGTTTGAGCTCTCGGATGTCTCCATGGTGCTTGAGCAGCAAACCGGTGACCGCATGTACGATGCCTGGGCGTTCGGCGCAGGTGAAGGTCAGGACGTATTTATTGTTCGGTTCGGTCATCGTGCCGCTCCTTGCGTTCGCCGAGTTAGCGTTAGCTTCGCCATGACTCGTGGTGATAGTTAAGAACTAATGTGTTGAAGTGGTGTGGTTTTGCAGTGCGAACCAATGCTGAGAGATTTCTTGCTTCACAGCCGCTTGCACCCGGTCCACCCCAGAGGATTTTCGACTTTACTCGGGTCGAAATTCCTAACCGAAGGACTGATATATCAATAGCTGATCACAATACTATGTGTCCCTCAGCACAGCGTCAACAGAATTTCCCTCGCGATTTTTAACTTCTTTCCATCCCCGGACTTTCAGCGCAAACTAACGCAACGAGAAGCCGAACACGAAAGAAAAAATCCATCAAAGCGCCGTGAAGCGATAATCTTTGACTATTGCAAAAGAGTTTTTGAACAGTGAAGAGAGCGGGCTTTCGGTGACGATGGAATTCTCAAGCACCATTTCAGAGCAGGGATCAATGGCTGACCGCGCCTATGCGGCGCTGCGTGACCGTTTGATGCTCCTTGAGATCGCACCGACTCATCCCATTCATGAACCTCAGTTGGCTGAAGAGCTAGGCGTCGGACGCACTCCGATGCGCGAAGCTCTTAAGCGCCTGGAAACTGATCACCTTGTAGTTTCCTATCCTCGCCGCGGAACTTTCGCTACAGCAGTGGATTTCCATGAACTCAACTATATTTCTGAGATGCGTCAGGTGCTTGAGCCCTTAGCTGCCCGCAATGCAGCAGCCAATAAAGATCCAGAAGTCAGGGCACAACTTACCAGCTGTCTAGAACGTATCGACGCCCTAGATCCTACGCTGGATCAGCGCTCACTGCTCTTACTAGATATTCATACTCACCGGTTGATCTACAAGGCGGCCGCCAATAAGCACTTGGAAGAAACCCTAGTGCGCTTGGATAACTTGGTGACCCGCATCTGGTGCCTGGTGATTGACCAGATGCCACCGATTGCCGAACATATCAAAGAGCACTCGGCCTTGTTGCGTGCGATCTTGGATGCCGATGGCGAGTTGGCAGCACAGCTGGTCACCGATCACGTCACGCACTTTGAACAGGCACTGCGTAGCGCCCCATAGCCCAACGGCCACAGGGCGCTACGCATAGTTTTCATTACTTTGCGGCATCTTCCGGTTCAAGATCTGTATCTAGATCTGTGTGCTGCTCCAGATCCGGCTTGCCTTCGGCAACCGGCGATGACTCAACGGATGGCAAGATCACGGGATCATCTCCATTGACCTGAACAATCGGTTGTTCAGAAGTCATCAAGGAGAAATGTTCGCCGGCATGGCGGTCAATTCCCTCATCGACCGCCTGCTCCAAAACCTCTTGAGCCACCTTTCCACGCAGAACCAGCGGGTCACGGCTCAGGTCTTTCCAAATGGCTACGCAAAGTAGCAACATCACCAGTACAAAGGGCAGAGCCGAGACAATAGTGATGTTCTTCAGCCCGTTGAGCGCTTCGGCCGGGTGATCACCGCCGGCCAGCAACATCACCGCGGCCACGGCACCTACCGATACGCCCCAGAAAATCACGGACTTTTTGGTCGGCTCTTCGGCACCTCGTTCACTCAAAGCACCCATCACAATGGAGGCAGAATCAGCTCCGGTAACAAAGAAGATGGCGATCAACACAACGGTCAGTATCATCAATCCGGTGGAGATCCAGCCGGGGAGCTTCAACGCCTCCAGGAGGCTAAAGAGTACAGAGTCAAAGTTGATATCTGGCGCACCATCCACCATTCTTGTCAGCGCTTGGCCCATATCGCCTGCGCGTTCGGCGCGCTCCTGGATGCCGATGGCACCGCCGCCGAAGATGGCGAACCACAGCAGGGTGACCGTTGATGGAACGAGCAGGACACCTGTAACGAACTGACGGATGGTGCGGCCACGCGAAATGCGTGCAATAAACAGACCCACAAATGGGGTCCATGAAACCCACCAAGCCCAGTAGAAGATGGTCCACGAGGACAACCAGCTGGCAGTATCACTGTCTCCGGAAGATGCAGTGCGTGATGCCATCTGCGGCAGGTCAGCGATGAAGGATCCCACTGCGTTTGGAATGACGTTCAGGATGAACAGCGTCGGTCCACCAATGAAAACCACCAAGGCCAATGCCACCGCCAACACCATGTTGATATTGGACAGCCACTGAATTCCTCGCTCAATACCGGAGACCGCCGAGGCGACAAACATTGCGGAGAGAATGGCAATGATCAATACCAGCACACCGGATCCTACCGATGACATGATGCCGGCGGACTGAACGCCACCGCCAATTTGCAGCGCCCCCAACCCCAGTGAACAAGCCGAGCCGAAAAGCGTTGCCAGGATGGCCAAGATGTTGATGGTTTTTCCGCCCCAACCGTTCACCGCGCGGTGTCCAAAAATGGAAGAGAACATGGAGGAGAAAAGCTGTGGCCGTCCCAGACGGAAACTTCCGTAGGCCATTCCGAGGCCAACGATGGCGTACATCGCCCAAGGAAACAGTGTCCAGTGAAAGAGTGTGGTGCCCATGGCGGTTCCTACGGCAGCCGCGGTTTGTCCACCAACAGTTTCCGGTGGTGGAACCATGTAGAAGTACAGTGGTTCGCCAACCCCATAGAACACCAGGCCGATGCCCATGCCGGTCGCAAACATCATGGAGATCCAAGAGACCGTGCTGAATTGTGGTTTTTCACCGTCTTTGCCCAGCGGAATACGGCCGAAACTTCGGGCGGCCACCACAAGAACAAAAATAGTGAATACTGTGGCTGCAATAACAAAAACCCAGCCGGTGTTGGTGATGACCCAGTCAAGTGCGGTGGAGGCGGCACTTCCCAAACCTTCCGGTGAGGCAAAGCCCCACAAGATAAAAGCGAGGGTCAATATTCCAGCGATACCAAACACCCAATAGTCGGTGCCACTGGAGAGGTATCTTCGTGGTTTGCGTTTTCGTGCTGAATGCAGTTCGCTAACGAGGTCTTTAACAGATTGCTCGGTGCTCTTCATTGTTTGTCCTTCAAAGAGGGAAGGCACAACGCCGGTTGGGTGTGGTCCTCGACGAATGGCCTACGGGGAAATCACGAAGAGAATCGTGATGTAGGGAATCGGGAAGGAGCTGTGCCCCTCACCCGGGCTTGTCCTGGCAGGCAACCGGCTCCATTGACGGGCATACCGCTATAACTGCGGGGCTTCGGCATCAGTACCATGGCCCCGCAGCTACGGCCGGCGTAATTGGCGCGTACTCAGGCGCCGATCAGACCGTGTGGGTCTAGTACAAACTTCTGGGCTGCACCCTCATCAAACGCGGCGTAACCCCGCGGTGCATCTTTCAATGAGATGGCGGTGGCGTTCACGTTCTTGGCAATCGAAACCTTGTCAGAAAGGATGGCCTGCATGAGACCGCGATGGTACTTCATGACCGGACACTGACCGGTGACAAAGGTGTGCGACTTAGCGAAACCAAGACCGAAGCGCATGGACAATGATCCAACCTTAGCTGCTTCGTCACTAGCTCCTGGGTCCCCGGTGACGTAGAGTCCTGGGATGCCCAAGCTACCGCCGGCGCGGGTGATTTCCATCAGTGAATTCAGCACGGTGGCCGGCTGCTCCTTGCCGGCGTCATGTCCATGACCACGCGCTTCGAAGCCCACGGCGTCAATGCCGCAGTCCACTTCTGGAATCCCGAGGATCTGCTCAATCTGCTCGGCTGGATCCCCCTTGGACACGTCAACGGTTTCACAGCCGAAGCTACGTGCCTGAGCCAGTCGATCCGCATTCAAATCCCCCACGATGACCGTGGCAGCACCCAGCAACTGGGCCGAAGTTGCTGCCGCCAAACCTACGGGACCTGCACCTGCCACGTAGACGGTGGAACCTACGGTGACACCGGCGCCGATGGCACCGTGGTAGCCGGTAGGGAAGATATCCGAGAGCATGGTCAGGTCAAGAATTTTTTCCATGGCCTGCTCGCGGTCCGGGAACTTCAGGGCATTCCAGTCCGCGTACGGGACCAGCACGTACTCTGCCTGGCCGCCGACCCAGCCACCCATGTCCACGTAACCATAAGCTGACCCCGGGCGATCAGGGTTCACGTTCAGGCAGATTCCGGTCTGCCCGGTCTTACAGTTGCGGCAGCGTCCACAGGAGATGTTGAAAGGTACCGAAACGACGTCACCAACCTTCAGAAATTCGACGTCTCGACCAACTTCGACGACCTCGCCGGTGATTTCGTGGCCGAGTACCAGGCCTTCCGGTGCGGTGGTGCGACCACGGACCATGTGCTGGTCGGAACCACAAATGTTGGTGGCAATGGTCTTGAGAATGACACCGTGCTCGACCTTGCGCCCAATGTTGGCCGGGTGAACTCCCGGTCCGTCTTTTAGTTCAAATTCCGGGTAGGGGGTGTCGATCAATTCGACTTTACCCGCTCCTGCATAACTGACTGCCAAGTTTCCCATGCCAGACCTTTCGCATGAAATATTAGTTGGATACTAATCGGATGTAGGAAAGTCTGCTCATGAGTGTGACGTATGTCAATACCCCAAGTTGAAAATTGCTTGGACGCTCGGCAGTGAGCAAACTGAGGCTTAGTCAAGCTCCTCAGCAGCACGCTGCGCGATAATTCCCTTGGCGGTCTCCTGCAAAATTTCCAAAGATTCCTCGATCATCGGCGAGCCCAAAGAGCCCTTACGTACCACCGCCACGATGCGCCGTGAGGGCCGAGCTACCCCGGTGATGCGACGACGCACCACGTTATCCACATTGCCCAAGGTGGCCAGCCGCGGCAGCAGCCCGACCCCGAGCCCGGCGCCGATGAAGGCGATCATGGTTTCCCACTCCACCGCCTCGTGGGCGATATGCGGGGTCACTCCCAGCGAGGTGAAGGCGGCGACAAACAGCGCGCGGTACACCGACTGCTCGGATTCGGTGATCCACGGGTCCTCGGCCAGCTGCTCCAGGGACACCGACTTGTTCATCGCCAGGCGATGGTCGGCCGGCAGCACCACATCCAGCGGATCATCAAGCAGCACCGTCTGCTCGAAGCGGGCCTGCACCAAGGACCCAGTTTGCGACTGGCTCGCCACGATCACCGCGAGGTCAATGCGCTCGGAAAGCAACAGATCCAGGCAGCGTTGCGGCTGAGCTTCCACCAGTCGAACTTCCATGTCCGGCCGGGTGGCGCGCAACTTCGCGGCCAGCGGAGCGAGCAGTTCAGCAGCCGCGGTAGAGAATCCCCCAAGGCCGAAGCTGGCCTGCAGCTGACCCGAAGCAGTCCGCGAGGAAGCCATCAACAGTTCCCACTGCGTCACAATCGCGTCCAGGCCCGCCACAAAATGTCGGCCGGTGGCGCTCAGGCGTACCCCACGACCTTCCTTGACCAGAAGCTCCATGCCCAGCCCACGCTGCAGTTCACGCAGCTGGGCTGAAACGGCGGAGGGTGAATACCCGGTCAATTCCGCGGTACGCGCGACATTGCCGGTGGAAGAGAAAACCCTGAGGGTGCTCAAGCGAGGATCAATCATGCACTCATTGTGCATGATTTCATTCAAAATCTTGCGCTTTTCATGGACACTATTTCTTCCTAGTCTCGTTGCATGCGGATGATCCATTTAGTGATCTGGCCCACCGCGCAACCACAACACTAGGGCGCACGGCGCCCTGCTTTTCTAGGAGTAACAGATGACTGCTTCGGTAAGCACGGCGCGCAGCACGCGCGGCAAACTCGCTTCAACCTTAGAGACTGATCAGCTCAACGAGATTACCGAACTCTTCACCAATCGGCGCAAGGGCTACTCACTGGACGCCCCGTTCTACACCGACCCAGCCATCTTCAAGCTCGAGATGGAAGCCATCTTCGGCACCCACTGGCTCTTCGCCGCCAGCGTCGCAGAAATTCCTGAACCCGGAGACTACGTCACCCTCGACTACGGACCGCACTCATTGATCGTGCTGCGCACCGATGACGGCGGAGTCAACGTCCTGCACAATGTCTGCCGCCACCGTGGCGCCCGCGTCTTGACCGAAGCATCGGGCAGCACCGGCAATCTGGTGTGCGGGTATCACTCCTGGACCTACTCCCCCGAAGGCGATCTGATCCACGCCTCGGCCCCAGGCGAAATCGACTTCGACAAAAACTGCTTCGCCCTCAAGCGTGCCCACGGCCGTATCCACGCCGGACTGATCTTCGTGTCCATCGCCCAAGATCCACCCACGGACTTTGACGCCGTGTCACAGATCTTCGAACCCTACATGGCACCCCATGATCTGGGCAGCGCCAAGGTCGCCTACCAGCAGGACATCATCGAAGAAGGCAACTGGAAACTGGTGATGGAAAACAACCGCGAGTGCTACCACTGCGATGGCCACCCAGAACTCGCCTGCTCGCTGTTCCCCACCTGGGGGTTGACCGACGGCATCGTCCCACCGCATCTGGAAGAAGTCTGGCAGCGCAATAAGGATGCGCAAGCTGCGCTGGAAGAACGCTGCCGCCGCTACGGACTGCCCTACGAGGTGGTGGAAGAACTCGACACCCGCGTGGCCGGTATCCGCATCTCCCGCGAATCCCTGGATGGGGACGGTGAATCCTTCTCCCCCGACGGGCACCGCCTGTCCAAGAAACTGCTCGGCGATCTACGCGACTTCCGCCTGGGCCGGTGCTCCATGCACCTGCAGCCCAACTCCTGGTTCCACTTCCAGTCCGACCACGTGATCACCTTCGGCGCCTACCCCATCAACGAACACCAGACCCTGGTGCGCACCACCTGGCTGGTGGCCGATGACGCGGTGGAAGGCCAGGACTACGATCTGGAAAAGCTGACCTACACCTGGAAGCAGACCAACCTGCAGGACAAGGCCTTTGTCGAACTGTGCCAAACCGGCGCCGGCAGCCCTGCCTACCAGCCAGGTCCCTACATGAAGAGCGAATACCAGGTCGAGGCCTTCATCAACTGGTACACCCAGCGCGTGCTGGAGCACCTGGCATGAACAAAGGCACAACCGTCGTAGGCACCTCCACCGCGCAGCGCATCCGCGGATTGGAAATGCCATGGAACCGGGTGCTGCGCAGCACCGAGCAGCCGGCGAACGCCGCCAAGGCTCTGGGCCCATGGCACCCGCAGGAATTCTTGGCCGAGTGCGTGCAGAACATCGAGGAAGCCGGCGGGCTGATGACCTTCGTCTTCCGCCGCCTCGACGGAGCGCCCCTGGCCTTCCGCGCCGGACAGTACCTGAACATCGCCTTCCCGGTGTACGGCGAGGGCGAAGAGACGGTGGACCGCAGCTACTCGATCTCCTCGGCCCCGACCGTGCCGTGGACCTTCAACGTCAGCATCAAGCGCGATCCCAAGGGCCTGGTATCCAACTGGGCCCACGAGAACCTGCGCCCGGGCATGGTGCTGGATATGCTCGGACCGGTCGGCGCCTTCCACCTAGGCGACTCGGACCGCCGTGCCCGCTACCTGTTCTTGGCCGCCGGCGCCGGAGTCACCCCGATCATGTCCATGGTGCGCACCATCCATTCCCTGCCGGGCCAGGCCGATGTGATCGTGCTCTGCCATGGCACCGTGCCCGGGGACTTCCCCTTCTGGCAGGAACTGGAATACATCTGCCAGGTCGACACCCGCATTAAGGTGTTCTACTCGCTGGGGGACCGCGAGAAGCCCAAGAGCTGGAAGGGCTACACCGGCCGGCTCTCGGCGCAGATGATCGACGATGTCGCCCCGGATGCCAACGGCCGCAAGGTCTTCGCCTGCGGGCCGGAAGGCTACCTGAACTCCGCCACCGAGCTGCTGCGCCAGGTCGGCGTGGATGACACCTCGGTATTCATGGAGTTCTTCTCGGGCGACCGCAAGACCCTGCTGGAATACCAGCAGGAAATCGTGCTCGCCGAGTCCATCGCCGAGGAAGTGGCCGAGTCGGTGGAGGAGTTCTACGAGAGCCAGCCGCCGGAATTGGGCATGTACGAACCGGAGTACGACGAAACCGGCACCATCGAGGCCGTGGGCCAGGAACTGATCGCGGTACCCGCCGATGCTCCGATCCCGCCACCTCCGGTTGCCGACGAGCTGACCCCGCCAGATACCTCGGGCTTTGAGACCGTGGGTGAAGGCACGATCACCATGAGCTTTGTGCGCACCGGGCTCAACGTCAAGATCAACCCCGACGAAAAGATCCTGGGCGCGGCCAAACAGGCCGGGGTGCGCATCGCCGCCAACTGCCAGGAAGGAATGTGCGGCTCGTGCAAGGTCGTCAAGCTTTCCGGCGAAGTGAATATGAACCACCAGGGCGGCATCCGCGCCCGTGAAATCACGGCCGGCAAATTCCTGCCCTGCTGTTCCACCGCCCAATCAGATCTGGTCATCGACGCCTAGCCGTCGCCCCCATAGCCACCCAGTATTAAAAGGAGTCACCATGTCCCCCGTTTCCCCTCGGGTCATCATCATCGGCGCCGGCATCGTCGGCGCCAACCTGGCCGACGAGCTGGCCCTCCTCGGCCACACCAATACCCTGGTCATTGAGCAAGGACCACTGAACATTCCCGGCGGCTCCACCTCACACGCCCCCGGGCTGGTGTACTCGTCCAACCCATCGAAGTCCATGACCGAGTTCGCCCAGTACACCATCAAGAAGCTCAGCTCCCTGATCGGTGCCGATGGCACCAGTTCCTTCCTACCGGTCGGCGGCCTAGAAATCGCCACCACCGAAGAGCGCCTGGCGGACCTGCACCGTCGTGCCGGATGGAACCGCTCCTTCGGGGTTGAGGCAGAAGTCATCGACACCGCCGAATGCCTCAAGAAATTCCCGATGCTCGCCGAGGGCAAGGTCTTAGGCGGACTATTCACCCCGGGCGACGGCCTGGCGCTGGCCGCCAAGGGCACCGCGCTGGTCATGGAACGGGCCAAGGCTGCCGGTGTTGAATTCCGTGATCGGACCATTGTCACCGATATTGAACAGCGTGGCGGAAAGGTCACCGCAGTGATCTGCGGTGAGGAACGCTTCGAAGCGGACATTGTGGTTTCTTGTGCCGGATTCTGGGGGCCAAGGATCGGCGAGATGGTCGGCACCCCGATCCCCCTACTGCCCCTGGGTCACCAGTTTGTCTGGACTACCCCAGCTCCTTCGCTGGCCGGAGTTAATGAGCTCCCCAACGGGGCCAGCCGTCCAATCCTGCGCTACCAGGACCGCGACCTCTACTACCGCGAGTGGGGTGACCGCATCGGTATCGGCTCCTACGCTCACCGCCCGATGCCGGTGGATCTTGACACCCTCAAGACCTACCGTCCGGAGGAGATCACCCACGAGAAGATGCCTTCCTCCTTGGAATTCACTCCCGAGGATTTTGTGAACGAATGGGAAGCCACCCAGGAACTGCTCCCGGATCTGCGCAATACCCAGATCCAGCGCGGCTTCAACGGCATCTTCTCCTTCACCCCGGATGGTGGCTCACTGGTGGGCCAGTCCAAAGAAGTTGATGGTTTCTACGCGGCCGAAGCCGTGTGGGTCACCCACGCACCGGGTATCGCCAAGGCCGTGGCAGAACTGATTGTCACCGGTACCTCCAAGACCGATCTGAGCGACTGCGACCTGAACCGCTTCGAGGACGTGCAGACCACCAAGGAATACGTCAGCGAAACCTCGCAGCAGAACTTCGTGGAGATCTACGACGTCCGCCACCCACTGGAACCACGCACCACACCGCGCGCCGTACGTACCTCCCCGTTCTACTCCCGCCAGCAGCAGCTCGGCGCCTTCTTCCTGGAAGGCACCGGCTGGGAGCGCCCGCACTGGTACGAAGCCAATGCCGCGCTGCTGGACCAGTTGCCCGCCGAATGGGCTGCACCGGAACGAGATAGCTGGTCGAACAAGTTCCACTCGCCGATCGCGGCAGTGGAGGCTTGGAAGACCCGCACCGCGGTGGCCATGTTTGATATGACTCCGCTCAAGCGTGTGGAGGTCACCGGTCCTGGTGCCGGAGCCCTGTTGCAGGGATTGACCACGGCCAACATGCTGCGTGCTCCGGGCATGGTCAGCTACACCCTATTACTGGATGAGGCCGGTGGCATCACCAGTGATATCACAGTGGCGCGCATCAGCGACGAGGTCTACCAGGCTGGTATCAACTCGAATGTGGATGTCGCCTACCTGAACCGTGAGGCCAAGAAGCACAATGCGGCCAACCCGGGCCAGTGGGCGGCCATCCGCGATATCACCGCCGGCACCTCCTGCATCGGGTTGTGGGGCCCGTTGGCTCTGGATGTCATGAACAAAATTACCGATGATGATATGAGCAATGATGGGCTGAAGTACTTCCGTACCAAGCAGATCTCCATCGCCGGCATCCCGGTGACTGCCATGCGCCTGTCCTATGTGGGTGAATTTGGTTGGGAGCTCTACGCCTCGGCCGATGTCAGCGCGAAGCTGTGGGATGTCATCTTCGAGGCTGGCCAAGAAGAGGGCATCATCGCCGGTGGTCGTGAGGCCTTCAACTCCATGCGCTTGGAGAAGGGCTTCCGCTCCTTCGGCACCGATATGACCAGCGAGCACGAACCGGAACAGGCTGGCCTGGGCTTCGCGGTCAAGGCTGCTAAGACCGTGGACTTCGTGGGCAAGTCGGCCCTGGCCGCACGAGCTGCTGCCGCCACCAAGCGCCTGCGCTGTTTGACCATTGATGACGGTGTGTCCGTGGTGTTGGGTAAGGAACCGGTATATGTGGAGGGCAAGGCCTCGGGTTATGTCACCAGTGCCGCCTACGGTTACACGGTGCGCAAGCCGATCGCCTACGCGTGGCTGCCAATTTCGGTCGAGACCGGTGACTCGGTAGAGATCGAGTACTTCGGTGAGAAGATCCCCGCCACCGTGATGGATGATCCACTCTACGATCCGCAGATGGAGCGCCTGCGCGGTCTTTCACTCGCCGCGACCAGCTAAAGATGAGCGATAGGTTTTAGCGACAAATATTAGCGACACCTATTAAAGGTCGGGTACCGCTTTTTGGACGGTACCCGACCTTCTCCTATATACAGGTATAAAAATTCCGAGTTCGAAGCCGCTGGCAGCTTCATGAATGGCCGTTAGAGATTCCGCACAGCATCCGCCAGCAGTTGTCCATAGGCTGCGCCACCGTGGGGTCCGGGATGGATGTCATCGCGGGCCATGTCATCAACAGTGGGAGCAGTGTGTGCCCAATCAATAAGGTGAGTCTTAGAATCCGACTCGGCAGCAGCGCGCAGGCTGTCATTAACATGGCTAATCCACTGCCGCGGCGCAAAGGTAGTGATCAGCAACAGCTCGCGCTTGGCTCCGATCACTGACCGGATCTGCTCTAGTGTTCCAGCTGGTATGTCGCCATTGGTACCCAGACCCACCACAACCACCTTGCGCAGTTCACCCGCGCTTTTCAGCTCGCTTAACCGTGCCGGAGCATCCCAAATCTGCGCCCCGACCGAGGCATGAATCGAAATACCTGGCAGCTTTTTGAGCATCTGGGGCGATGAGGCCAACATGACCGAATCCCCCAACGCCGTCACGTCTTGACCGGTAAATTTTTTTCGCGCAGTTTCGTTTTTCGACGGCTTCTTTGTCGAGTTGTCGCGCTGTGCATCATCTGTTGTCAGCGGCTGATGTTCTTCAACCACCGGAGCCTTCGATTCTTCCTCCAAAGCATTCTGGGCCAGGGTCAGTTGTTGTTCCAACTGGCTCTGAGCAGGTGAAGCCATCAGTACGGAAGTAGCGCACAGCGGTACGAGCACCAAGGCTAAGAGCATGGCCACCGCGCCGAAGCTACTGGTGGCACCGTTCCATACCTGCAGGATTCTGCCGGCAATGTTCTTGGCCCACCCGCTCAGGGTGAGTATGAAACCATATTGCAAGATGGGCTGCTCAACAAACTGCCACGACAGTTGGGCCGCCAGAAAAATCAACGGGATGACACACAGGACCGCTGCCGTCTGCGCTTGAGGTGGAAAGATCGTCTGAGCCAAGACCAGTAGTGGCCAATGCCAAAGATATAACCCATAGCTGCGCTGACCTAACCACCGCAGGTATTTATGGCTGAGTAAGGTATATCCCCAAGTTCCAGAATTTCTCAGGGTCATCATCAACACCGTGGCCGCGACGCAGAACAGGGCCATTCCGCCTTGGTAGGCGGCAACTGAGGTGTCGGGAAGCACAGCAAAGGCCACCAACAGGCAACCTAAAATGAGGATCTGCAATAACTGAATCAGCATTCGGGACCGCTGCGATCCACCGCGACGAACCACCTGTCCGTTCGCGCACGCCACCGCACCGGACGAGCCCAAAAGCAGTCCAAAACCGTGAGTCCACGTCCCGAAGTACAGCACACTAGAGTCTGTCGAAGCATCGAATCCCCAAGCCATACTCGCCGCCGAGGCAGCAGCCACCACAAGGATTCCGCACATCAGTGCGCCCCTCTTGCGCAAGACTCCGGCTAAGAGAACCAACACTAACGGCCACAACACATAAAACTGTTCCTCGACCGCCAGGGACCAAAAATGTTGGAAATAGAGTGGTTCCACGGAGGAAAAATAGCTGTTGCCGTGGGCAATCTGCATCCAGTTGCTGGTGTAGGTCAACGCACCGGCCCATTGCCATCGAAGCCCTGCCGGAAGTTGTCCCACAGCCAGCAGGGCCAACGCGGTACACAGAACGAGCACCAGAATCATGGCGGGAACTAGTCGTCGGGCCCGGCGTAGCCAGAAGCCGCGCAGGTCCGGGAATCGCCTGCCCTCCATGGACCTGAGCAATCCACCGGTGATCAAGAAACCGCTCAGGGTGAAAAACAGGTCCACCCCGAGAAACCCGCCGGGTAAAAAGCTCGGCCAGAAGTGATACGTCATGACAGCCAACACGGCGATGCCGCGCAGGCCGTCAAGGCCAAGATTGCGACTAGTTGGTTGAGGATTATCTGTCGCAAACTGCGGCTGGGCTGCGGAAAGGGTCACTGGCTGAATCACATAACTGATACTTCCCATTCGCCACGACGAACGGCTCTCAGTCAGCTATCGCCCCTGCATCAATTTTGTTACGCAATCGACGGATTCAGCTCCGGCAGTTTCGCGCATTTTCACCGGTGATCCCGGGCATAATTGGCAGTGTCGCACTATGGTTTGTGTCGGCAGTAAATCGACAGTAAAAGTGAGAAAGGATCCTTGTGAGTGTACGGCGGGCTATCTCAATGCTCTACGTTCTGTTGCTGATTTTGGGAACGAGCGCTTGCAGCACCACCGATGCCTTAAGGGTCGAATCACCCACCGCGTCCTCAATGCCGGCAGTCACAGCGAGCGGCCCAACAGACGGTGACGCGAAAGAGTGGGAGGCACCGTTTGCGCCCTCCGAGGTTCGATCGGCGTTGCTGAAGACTGATCTCAGTCTTGTCGCCACCGATCAGAACTCTGAGTCAGATATCCGCGAATACTTGACCGATTGCGATAAATGCCTACTCGCCTTGCCAAGCTTTGAAATTGCTGGCGAGAAGTTCCAAAACTATTCCGTGAGCACCGCTGGCGATGCCTACAGTTTTGCGTCCTTTGCCATCCGAGACGATCACGGAAAACCATCGATCGCGTTGGCAGTGGGTGGAAGCGACGTGTATTTGAGTGCAGGCAAGGAAGGTAGCCTGGTGGCCCAGGAAGCGGTCTACCAACCAGATGACCCCATGTGTTGTCCCTCGGGATGGTCCGTGCGAATGTTCCGCTATCAAGATGGACATTTTATTCAGGCCGATTCCTTCGAAAGCTCGGTAGAGCCCACCGAAAATCAGGAGGTCACCCCATGAGGCCCACTGGTATTCGGATTTTGATGATTGAGGATGATGCGGTCATCTTCGAAGCTACCGCCATCGGGCTTGAACGGTTGGGCTACCAGGTTCTCGGAGCCGACGACGGTTTGGAAGGACTCGAACTCTTCCGCAGGTTAGAACAAGATGGACCGGTGGACGTGGTCCTGCTGGATGTCATGTTGCCGACCTTGAACGGTACCCAGGTTTGCCGGGAGTTGCGCAGCTTCAGCACTGTTCCGGTGATCATGCTGTCGGCACGCGGCGAAGGCCTGGATATGGTCACCGGTCTAGATGCCGGAGCCGACGACTACCTGGCCAAGCCCTTCGACCTCCAGGTCCTTGATGCCCGGTTGCGCGCGGTCTTGCGGCGCGCGGACCGGCCAGCGCCCGCCACCCCGGTCCCAGCAACTTCCGCGCCAAAAACGCAGCGCCTGAATATCGACTCGCACCGATTGGTGGTGTTACTGGATGAGCAGGAAGTTCATCTGACCCCAACCGAGATGAAAATCTTGTTAATGCTCAGCGAAGCACCCGGCACGGTGGTCTCGCGCAGCGACATCCTGGCCGAGGTCTGGGGATACACCTGGGAAGCTGATCACCGCGTCATCGACGTCCATGTGCAGCGCCTGCGCAGAAAAATCGGTGCAGACCGGATCGAAACCGTGCGCGGATTCGGCTACCGACTGCAGGATGAGCTCGGATGAGCCTGCGCTGGAAAATCACCGGGATGACCATTCTTTCGGTGCTGCTGACCTTGCTGGTTTCGGCCATGTTGGTCCGCCAGATGATCAATCTCAGCGAGGAACAGCGGCTTCGTGAGGAAGCCACCACTTCGTTGCAGCAAGCGGTGCGGATCTTAGATGAGACTGGAATTAGCATCCTCGGCGCCAAGGTCAATGATCCGCAGCTACCCGATGAGGCGCGGGACGCGGCCAAGGCTGGACAATACATTACTTATCGCGCTCTGATTGATGGTCAGGAAGTCATTTATGCGGCAGCCCCAGTCAGCTTGGGAACCCAACCGGCGGTCTTATCACTCTCGGTATCCTGGGCCAGTAGCCAGCAGATGCGTCAAAGTGTTGACACGGCCCTGCTGTGGGCCGGGATCACCACCCTCGTCTTGGTTTCAGCCATCGGCATTGTGGTTGTTTCGCGGCTAGTTATGAGGCTGACCAAGGGCTCCCATGCGGCTCGGGCCATCGCTTCCGGCGAGCGCCGGGTGCTGGTGGAAGACTCCATCGGTAAGCCTTTCGGAGGAAAAGATGAAGTCGATGAGTTCGCCGGGGCCGTTGATGCGATGGCCCGTGAGCTCAATGCCAAAATTGCTGCCGAGCAACGGTTCTCTGCAGATTTAGCCCATGAGCTACGCACCCCATTGACAGGTTTGGTGACGGCCGCGAGTTTGCTTCCCGACTCCCGCCCCACCCAATTAGTCCAGGATCGGGTGGCCAAGTTGCGGAACCTCGTTGAAGATCTGCTGGAAGTCTCCCGGTTGGAGTCCCGCATCGAGTCGGCCGATTTGGCCACCGTGCAGTTGGATCTTTGTGTTGCCGAGACCATTGGGCGCATCCGTGGACGGCGCCCTGAACAGTGCGCCGAACTAGAACTTCACTTGAACGCCGAAGGTAGCGAAGTGCGTGTTGAACCGCGAAGAGTAGAGCGCATCCTAGAAAACTTGATCAGCAATGCCTGGGCCCACGGTGAAGCTCCGATCACGATCAGTACTCGGGGCCGGAGCATCAGCATCCATGATCAGGGTCCGGGATTCCCGGGCAGTGTCTTGGACAATGGCCCGGAACGCTTTGTGTCCAAGGGTGGTGGGATCGGACTGGGATTGACCATCGCTAGCGGACAGGCACAAGCCCTGGGCGCAACGATGAAATTATCCAATGACAACGGCGCATTGGTTCACCTTGAATTGCAGCCACCGGCGGAATCCGAACTTCGCTAGCTGGTTAGTACTCCAAACGCACGAGCGCTGCATCATCGATCTCCACATCGATGATGCAGCGAATCACAGGCCACCTCCGGTCGACAGATCCCACTTCGTCGAAACACCGGAAGTAGCCCATCTCGTTTCTTTGCTCCGCCTGGCAGCGGCCGTTCCAGCATGCTTCGCGATCCTGCGAGCTGGATTGCCGCAATGACCGAGCCCGAATGCTGGCGTACAGTTACCGGCGTAGGGCCATGGGCTCTCCCTTCCTGCCGGTTAACGCATGAACTTCGGTTGCAGCCTGTACCGCGTGCAGGATCAACAGTGCGGTGGTCACAGTTCCCACACCGCCTGGTACTGGGCTCAGGGCGCGGACCTTTGGTTCAACCGAGGCCGCATGAACATCGCCCACCAACTGGCCGTCGCCATCCACATTGGTTCCCACGTCAATGACTACAGAGGATTCGGCGACATCATCTCCGGTGAGCAGGTTGGCCCGCCCGGCTGCCATGACGGTCACTGAGGCAGCAGTGGTGAAGTGGGCCAAGTTGCTGGTCCGCGAATGACAGATGCTCACGGTTGCATTGCGCTGCAACAACAACTGCGCCAAAGGTTTTCCAACCACTGCAGAGCGTCCCACAACCGCCACATGCTCCCCGGCCAGTGGGATCTCATAGTGCTCCAGAATTTCAATCACTGACCGTGCAGTGGCTGGAGCAAACGCCGGTTGCCCAACGCTCAGGCGGCCCAAACTCAGCGGGTTGGCTCCGTCAATGTCCTTGGCTGGATCAATCAGCTCTACCAGTTTCGCCGCATCAACGCCGTCAGGTAGTGGGGTCTGAAGAATGATCCCGTGCACTGTTTCGTCGTTATTTAGTGCGGTGATGGTCTCTGCCAATTGTTCTTGACCAGCGTCGGGGATTCGCAGAACTTGGCATTCAACACCCTGCACTCCGGCGGCCTTCTCAATGGAGCGAACGTACCATGCGGTTGCTTCATTCTTGGTGGCGACTACGACCGAAATCTTGGCGGTGAAGTCTTGCTCGCGTAGGGCCTGTACCAGTTGCGCGCTTTGTGCCCGGATCTTTTCTGCCACGGGCTTGCCGGTCAGGCGTTGAGCCGTCATGCCGATACCGCCGAACGTACCGCAGAGCTGATTTCTTCAGCTTGGCTGATCATCTGGCTCGCTTGGGTCGTGGCGCGAGTCAGTTGTGCTCGCTGTGTTTCATCCTTGATGGCGGCAATGTTCATTTCCAAGGTGACCAGCGCGGTCCCTAAAGCTGCCCGGGCGGCTTCGGCGGCAGCGGCCACATCACTGGATACTGAGCGATTGCCAATGAGCAACAGTTCACTGGCCAATTCGATAACCGCGGAGGCAACATTGACGGTGGAAACTAGCGGTGTGGCCGCTTCGATAGTGGCATGCTGAATTGCGTCGCGACGTTCCGCTTTCTGTTCTTCGGTGTCTTTGCGCAAGCCGTAGGCGGTGCTGAGAGCCCTGAAGACTCGCTCATCTTCTTCGGCCGCAAACAGTGCGCTGCGCATTTGTTCCTTAGCGTTCTCAGCGATGCGTTGGGCTTGCTCTTGGACGTCGGCATAGCGTGGGCCGGAGGTAAATTCAGCCACCATGGACACCAGTGCGGCCCCCTGGGCTGCGTGTAATGCCACTGCTGCACCCCCGCCAGGAGTTGGTGCTCCGGATGCGAGCCGCTCAAGATAGTTGCTGACAGTTTCGGTAGAGATCATGGGATGTGCCCCTCGCTCAGGGAATACGGCAAGACAGTCCTGACCCAACAGATACGGCATTTTCATGATGACGAAGGGCGCCCACTATCGGTAGCGCACAGCGGTTCCATGTAGCTCATCGCACTTAGTATCCACTTGGTATATCAGTTTATACTGAAGCCTAAAACACCACACTTGGCTGGTCAAGACTTTTCTTCCCCGCCACCGCACTCCTGGATTCGGAGCAAGAACGATTTCACCGTATAGTCGCGGCACTACTCTAGGCAGAAGCAAATGCAATACCAAAACTACGCCACGTCAAAAGGGAAAGCCTGCGGGCATCTGCACACCCACAGGCTTTTTAGCTTTTAATGATTTCCCCAGATCACTAAACCAAACATTTCACCCCGGTGGCTCATCTCACCGGCTACGGAAACTGCTCGAATAACGTCAAACCTTGGTTAGATCAGCAGCGAAGAAAGCCCATTGTGACCACCTCATACCTACCCAGGCATGGCGTCAGACCAAGCTCAGCTACGACTGCTCGGCGTAACTTCGAAGATGTCAATTGACGTAGATAATCGACTGATACTGAGGTCGATACCCGATGTACTGTTCACCTTTGCAATAGCGCTGAACGCTAACCGTATAACCCTTCAAACGGTAATGCTTTACCCGGTTATCGGTATCCATTCGACAAATCCGCAGGTCATTGTACCATCGAGTTTGCGTGTCCGCCTGCGCGGCAGGCGCTGCCACCAGCATCCCCGCGGTCAGGCCGATCGCTGTTGCTCCAACCGCCAGGGTCTTTTTGAAATTGAACATACTTCAAGCTCCTTTGCGTGTATCGACTTCCACTTTTACACCCTAATCACGAGCTACTCCTCGTCAATAGCTAGGCAAGAATTTCCAGACTTCCCTACGCGCAAGTATTCGATGAAGAGCGAACTTCCTGAGCGCCATCACCATCACGCCCCTCATTGACAGATACCTCTAGCCCGGCCTGCCGGGTCCAGTGGCCGTGATACTTATGAAGCTCAACAAGAATTTTGTACAAGTTAATTGTATTCTATAGCTATGCAATCTAATTCGGAGGACTCTGATTTGCCTCAGCTACTCTTCGACGCGCTTTCTCCCCTACTTGGAATCGTGCACTCAGCGCGAACTATTTCACCGGGAAAAATTGGTGTCTTGCGGACGCTAGCCAATGAAGAAAACGTCAGCGCCACTCGGCTGAGCCAATCCATCGGAGTGAGTCAACAGGCCATCTCGTTGACCACCAAAGAACTAGAATCCCTGGGACTGATCGAACGCCATAAGGATGAAACCGATCGCCGCAAACTCTGGTTCCGCCTCACCGAGGCAGGTCGCAAGAAGTTGGAAGCCGAAGTCGCTCTTGGTCGTCAGGCGCTCAAAGATGCCATCGGCAATGATCTGAACTGCGAAGAACTACAACTCGTCCGCGACGCCATTCCGGCGCTGGCAAAAATCAGGAAGGCGGGTAACGAGTGAAGACAGTAACTCCAAACAAAGCATTGCTTCCGGCCCTCGTTTTTGCCGCGTTGGCCACGGCCATCGTTTCCTCGTTGGGCATGCTGCTCGTCCCCTCAATTTCTGAACAGTTTAATGTCGACATCGCCACGGCTCAGTGGATGCTCACCGTGAATCTCCTCGCTGGCGCGGTTGCAACGCCAATCCTGGGACGACTGAGCGACGGCCCGCATAAGAAGCGACTACTGCTGGTATCACTGAGCATCATGTTCATTGGATCGGTATTGGCTGCCGCTGCACCGAATTTCTCGTTGTTCCTGACCGGCCGCGCGCTACAGGGCCTGTCCTACGGACTCGTCCCCATCACCATCTCCATTGCTCGCCGCTATGTAGAACAAAACAAGGTGCAGCCAGCGATCTCCTCGCTGTCCGTGACAGTTTCCTCCGGAATCGGCATTGGCTACCCGCTGACCGGAATCATCGCCGGACTCTTTGACTACAGTTTCGCGTTCTGGTTTGGTGCCGCCTTTGTCTTGGCCACCATCATCGTTGTGTGGAAAGTTGTCCCTGCGGGACCGGACACCCAAGCAGCCTCCCGCCCCTTTGATTATCTGGGGACAACGCTTTTGACCTTCGGTCTTGGATCCTTGTTGCTCGCCATTTCGGAAGGTCCTAAATGGGGTTGGGGATCTCTACCGATCTTGGTGCTGCTGGTCTTTGCAGTCGTGATCTTGACGGTATGGGTACTGGTTGAAAATAAGCTGGATCATCCACTGATCAACCTCCGCACCCTCAAACAGGGAGACGTATTACTGGCCAATATTTCCGCCATTGCCCTCGGTGCAGCCTTGTATATTGGCATGTCTGTTTCTTCTCTGGTAGCACAGGCCGAGGAATCCACCGGGTACGGTCTGAGTTTGCCCGTTCTCTGGGCCGGATTCGTGATCTTCCCGCTCTCCGTAGGAAGCTTCACTGCAAACAGAATTGTGCGCATCTTGGCCAAGAAGGTTGGCATTCAAATCATGCTCCCCATCGGCGCCATCATCATGTCTTTGGCCGGAACCTTGCTGTGGCTCTTACATTCAGCATTGTGGGAGATCTTATTAAGCATGTTGGTCTTCGGCCTTGGCATGGGTGCCAGTTACGCAGCCATGCCGGCACTGATTGCCCGCAGCGTTGCCACCCAAGAATTGGGTAGCTCGGTGAGTTTCAACCAGGTCTTGCGCACCGTCGGTTCTTCATTCGGTACCGCCATCTCGGCGGCCATCATCGCCACCCATGCAGGTCTCAACGGTGAAGCCACAGCCACCGGCATCAACATGACATTCATGCTGGGCGCATTGTTGTGCATCGCGCTCGGGGCTGCACTACTGATTCATTCCGCCATGCGTTCTTCACGCAAAACCTATACGGCCCCATTGCGAGTGGAATCCTAGGAAAGCCAGCAAAGCAAAAGGCGGGAGAATCCACCTGGATTCTCCCGCCTTGGCACGAAGCATTTGCTCACATTAGAGCTCAACGATTTCGAATTCCATCAAGTCCGCACCCTGAGCAACAGGCTTCTGTGCGTCACCGCCAGCGTGGTCAACGCCAGCGCGCTGATCTCGCCAGTTCTCAAAATCCTCGCGGGTAGCCCACTGGGTGTAAACGAAGTAGCGGTCTCCACCATTCACCGGGCGGAGCAGCTTGAATCCTTCAAAGCCGGGCGAGGAATCTACCGAGTGCTTACGGGCCGCAAAGCGCTTTTCCAGCTCTTCGCCTGCTTCCGCGGGAACCGATAGGGCATTGATGACGACAATCGACATGATCAACCTTTCCTGATTTTGTTTCTCGGTGATCGAAGCTTCTGCGCCCAGCCTACGCCGGAATTTCTATCCCTCGCAGTTCATGGCGAAGTGCAACAAGCACAGCGATGCCGCCTTCAGTCAGAGAATTCCTCCGGCCAACAGATCTCAAATCTTTCCAAGATCAATTCCCCACCGGGTTGACGGGTATCCTCGGGCGACCATTCGCGGCCAATTGATTTTTGGGTTCTGCGCCAAAACTTTTCATGTTCGCGGCGCCAGTAGGCCAAGCTCAAATCGCCTTCACCCTCGGCGGCAGCAAATTCCTCATCGACCTCAAAGAAGTTGGCGCGCTCTACGCTAATGATCCGCAGGATTGCTTGAGGCTGCCCTGCTCCGTCGCAAATGATGCAGCGGTCTTCGGGCTGGGGAACGCGCTCGTCATAGTAGTCGTATTCGCAGGCTAGTGATGAGGTGGCTCTTTTGGTTCCGTGCAGAATTTCATTCAAGAGCTCATCGGCCAAGGCAGGATGATCTCCGAAAGACTCAACCACATGATGCGGCGCATCCTGCTCACGTATGCCTCGATGGGCTAGATAGTCAGTCCACATCTTCGCAGCCACTTCATCATTGACCGGTGGCAAAGGTTGAACGATATTTTCCGTCATGCGTTGATCCTAATCCGGCAACGGCCAAGTCCTGCATTCTTACTGACTCTGGCTGTGGAAGTTAGGGTGAAGGAAAAAATCCGTCAGTTACCGTTTTCAAACTTACTCATGGCTGGCGCAGAATTGCGTAACCCCCCAGGCATCGCCGCCCGTCTGGAATGCTGGCCCCCTGTGAATGAGGTAGCGGGTGCACTTATCGCGCTCAATTGCTTAGGTGCATCTACTGTGACTTCGTCTTCAATCTCGGCTTTAGCGGTCTTTCGCAGATGAAGATAGGTCTTCACACCAAAGCTCAGCACAACCGCCAATACGATGCCTGCGATGACTAACGAAACGAGTAGCACGTCGTTCAGAGACAGGTCGCTGAGCTCTTTGGTTAGCAAAGATGGAGCAGAATTCGTATCCATACCTGATCCTGACATCGAAAGTATCCGCTGCATTGTCCCCATAGGACTCCACCCTAAATCGTGAACGACCGGTTCATCACGGTTCTCAGCTAATTGATATGGGTTCGTTACGCGATGCCCATGTCTTCGGTGTTAGATATGGCGATGCTCCCTGCAACCGTGAATTTTCCTCGCGGACGCAGGGAGCAGATCTAAGCCAGTCTATTAGTTCTCTCGACGGATCAGTTCACCGTGCGGAGTCTGGAAATCGACGTCAGTCCCCGCAATGATCGAGCGGCGTACCACCCCGTGCAACTTCTTACCCTGATAAGGAGAGATGGGGTTCTTGTGGTGCAGGTTCTTAACATCGACTTCGAAAGATTCTTCCGGCGCGAAGATCGCAAAGTCAGCATCTCGGCCGGTTTCGATTTCAGCCTTCTGCGCCAATCCAGCCAGCTTGGAAGGGTTCACGCTCATCCAGGTGATGACCTGTTCAAGGCTCAGTCCGCGCCTTTTTGCTTCGCTCCAAATCAGCGGTAGTCCCAGCTGCAGCGAGGCGACCCCACCCCAGGCGACACCAAAGTCGCCATTCTCAACATCCTTGAGGTCAATGGTTGAAGGGGAATGATCCGACACGATGCAGTCGATGACGCCCTCTTCCAGCCCCTTCCACAACAAATCACGGTTGGCGTCCTCACGGATAGGTGGGCAGCACTTATACGCTGTGGCGCCATCTGGGATTTCTTCGGCTAGCAAGGTCAGGTAATGAGGGCAGGTCTCAACGGTGAGCTTCACGCCTTCGGCCTTGGCGGCGCGAATCATTTCCAGCGCGTCAGAGCTGGATAGGTGAAGTACGTGGGCGCGTACCCCGGTTTTACGGGCACGCTCGATCACCTGTTCAATGGCGGTATTTTCGGCGGCACGAGGACGAGAGTTCAGGAATCCTGCATACTCTGGGCCGGAAGCTTGCTCAGCATTTTCAATGATGTGTGAGTCCTCTGCGTGCACGATCATCAGTGAATCAAAGGACTGCAACTCAGTCATGTCCTCTTCCATCTCATCAACAGTCAGTGACGGAAATTCGTCGACACCTGAGTGAAGGAGGAAACATTTAAAACCGAAGACACCAGCTTCATGCAGTTCTCGCAGGTCTTTCTTATTCCCCGGGACTGCCCCACCCCAGAAGCCAACGTTCACGAAAGCGTTCTTACTGGCCGCTTCACGCTTGATGTTCAGCGCTTCAAGATTCACGGTAGGTGGAATGGAGTTCAGTGGCATGTCCACGATGGTGGTTACTCCACCGGCTGCGGCAGCCTTCGTGGCCGATTCGAAACCTTCCCATTCGGTGCGGCCTGGCTCGTTAACGTGAACGTGCGTATCCACCAGCCCCGGTAGGAGCACCTCATCTTCAGCGACCTCAATCACGCGCTGTCCTTCGAGTCCGGCCCCGAATTCTTCCACGGCCACAATCTTGCCGTCACGGACTCCAACTTCACGCGCTGCAATTCCCTGAGCGGTGAGTACTCGTGCACCACGCAGTACGAGGTCAAAGAGTGTTGCTTCGGAGGTGGCGTCGGCGTCATTGCGGCCAAGGGTTTCGTTCAGGCTCATGAGGTGTTCCTACTCGTTGTAGTTCTTCTGTATCTGGCAGCTCTATGCCAGTTTAAGGGTTAGTGGCGCGGAGCACACCCGAAAGGTGAACCGGTGCTCCGCGCCAAGATTTCTGTGGGTCTACAGGTCAGCGACGACTGCCTTTCAGGCTCCCACAGTGGCCGCCACACCCAATGGCACCAACGCGGTTGGTGCATCTTCGGGGCCAACAGCCAGGTCTTCAAACTCATTGACGGCATCAAGCTGTGCACCCATGGCGATGTTAGTAACCTTCTCCAAGATCACTTCAACCACCACCGGCACTTGATGCTCAGCTGCCAGTTCACTGGCCTGGGCGAACCCTGCGGCGAGCTGGCTTGGGTCCTCGATGCGTACCGCCTTGCAGCCCAAACCTTCGGCCACCTTGACGTGGTCAACACCGTACCCGTTGGTTTCTGGGGAGTTGATGTTATCGAAGCCCAAGGAGACGTGATAATCCATCTCGAAGGGACGCTGGGACTGGCGGATCAATCCGAGATAGGAGTTGTTCACCACCACGTGAATGTATGGCAGCTTGAACTGTGCACCGACCGCCAATTCTTCGATCATGAACTGGAAGTCGTAGTCCCCCGAGAGTGCCACGACTTTCTGTCCCGGCTTGCCTCGAACCACACCCAATGCTGCCGGTCCGGTCCAGCCCAGCGGGCCGGCCTGTCCGGCGTTGATCCAGTTGCGTGGCTGGTAAACGTGCAGCATCTGTGCGCCGGCGATCTGCGAAAGACCAATAGTGGAGACATAGGTGGTGTCCTGACCGAAAGCCGCGTTCATTTCTTGGTACACGCGCTGTGGCTTAATCGGAATGTTCTCAAAGTTGGTCTTCCGGTGCCCGGTGGATTTACGTGCGGTGCACTCATCAGCCCAGGCCGAGTAATCAGGCACGGTACCGGCAGCTTTACGCTCACGCACCACGTCCAAGATGGCGTTAATGGCTGCCTTGGCGTCAGAAACAATGCCAAGATCTGGAGAGAACACTCGGCCAATCTGGGTGGCTTCGATATCCACGTGGATGAACTTGCGCCCGGCACGGTAGGTATCCAGTGCACCGGTGTGCCGGTTAGCCCAGCGGTTGCCTAAGCCCAGAACAACATCGGATTCCAAGAAGCTCGCGTTGCCGTACTTCGTATGGGTTTGAATACCCACCATGCCTGACTGCAACCGGTGGTCATCGGGAATAACTCCCCAGCCCATCAGGGTGGGTGAGACTGGGATGTTCAGCTCTTCGGCCAGCTGCACTAATTGTTCGCTGGCGTTCGCGTTGATCACGCCGCCGCCGGCGATGATCATTGGCTTCTTGCCGCTGAACAACAAGTCGACGATTTTTTCTGCCTGGCCACGGGTAGCCTGTGGGCTCAGTACCGGCAGGGGTTCATAGGCGTCGATATCAAAATCAATTTCCGCCATCTGCACGTTGATTGGCAGGTCAATCAAGGCTGGGCCGGGACGGCCAGAGCGCATGATCTGGAAGGCCTTGGCGAAGGTGCCTGGGACCAGTCCCGGTTCGAGCACGGTGGAGGCGTATTTAGTTACTGGCTTGGCGATGGATTCGATGTCTACCGCTTGGAAGTCTTCCTTGTGCAGTACGTTGGTCGGTGCCTGCCCGGTGATGCACAGCATGGGAATCGAATCGGCGATCGCTGCGTACAGGCCAGTGATCATGTCCGTTCCAGCGGGCCCCGAGGTGCCTAGGCACAGACCGATTTTTCCGGTGGCTCGTGAGTAGCCGTCGGCGGCATGGCTGGCGCCTTCAACGTGGCGGTGTAGCGTATGGCGGATTCCGCCGTGCGCCTTCATCGCTGAATACAGTGGATTGATGGCGGCTCCTGGCAGGCCAAAGGCCTCGGTGGCGCCCTCCTTTTCCAGGATCTGAACGATGGCATCTACTGCGCGCATCTTGGTCATGGCAAACACGTCCTTTAAGAAGAACAAGCAAACTGTTCGTGGGTAACTGAGAAGAAAGAATGAAATAAAGAACCTACGGCGAGCGGCACGGCACATGAGTCACCACAACGCCCGCTCCTTGAGCACCAGATGTCGGTCACGAGCCGGAACGAAGCCCTCACACTCCACCGGCCATCTCGCCGGCGACTAACCGTGTACAAAAGTCGCCAACGAGACCAGCGTCGATGGTGCATGCCGTAATCTGAGGTGCGGGCGCTACCGACGCCGCCCGCCGTAGGTAGATGTGTGGGTTTTAGGCTGGAAGCGGAGCTTCAACCTTGCCGGACAGGCGCTGCACTCCACGGAAGAGACCCGAGTGGTCCAATGCTCCGTCTCCGGAGGCCACAGTGGAGGTGACCAACTGGGCGACTAAGGCACCCAGTGGCAAGACGACTCCGGCTTCGCGGGCGGCCGAGGTAACGATACCCATGTCCTTGTTGTGTAGGGCTAGGCGGAAGCCGGGAGCGAATTCACGGTCAAGGATCTTCTGGGCTTTTTGGTCCAGCACCTTGGAACCGGCCAACCCGCCGCCTAGCACCTTGATCGCTGCGTCGGTGTCCACGCCATAGGCTTCGAGGAAGACGACCGCTTCGCTCAGCGCCTGGATGTTGGCGGCGACGATCAGCTGGTTGGCTGCCTTCACCGTTTGGCCGGACCCCGAAGGACCTACCAGCACGATGGTCTTGCCGACGGCGTCGAGTACCGGCTTGGCGGCCTCGAAGTCTGCGGTGTCACCACCGACCATAATCGAGAGCACGCCTTCGATGGCTCCAGCTTCGCCGCCGGATACTGGTGCATCCAGGGGACGAAGACCGGCTTCGCGGGCCTCGGTAGCGAGAGCTACTGCCACGTCCGGGCGAATCGACGAGTTATCAATCCACAGTGCGCCGGATTTAGCGTTGGCAAATACGCCGTCTTCGCCAGTGACAACACCCTGCACATCGGGTGAGTCCGGAACCATGGTGATGACAATGTCGGCGTCTTTGACGGCGTCGGCGATGGACGTTGCACCCTTGCCACCGGCGACCACAAGGTCATCGATGGCCTTGGAACTGCGGTTGAATCCGGTGACAGTGAAGCCGGCGTTGACGAGGTTTTTGGCCATTGGTAGGCCCATGATTCCGAGGCCGATAAAGGCTACATTCTGTGACATGTTGTCCTCCAAAGTCTTAGGTGTTTTGATCTTTAGGCGTTGGCCGTGGCGGTGGTCAGCCAGTCGAAAGCGGTGGCGCGATCCTGCTTGTATTCCAGGGCGACCTTGCCGGTGTAACCAAGTTCGACGCTGCGGTTGATCCAGTCCAGCAGAGGCAGGTTCCCGGTTCCCGGAGCGCCTCGTCCTGGTGCGTCAGCGATTTGGATGTGGCCGAAGTCCTTGGCATGCGCTTCGATCAGCGCAGGGACATCGTCTCCGTTGACCGATAGATGGTAGAAGTCGGCGAGTAGGGCGATGTTGTTATTGCCTTCAGCCTTGATTGCCTCGACAACTTTTAGGGCGTCGGCGGAGGTCTTCAGCGGGTAGGCTTCGGTCCCTGAGACTGGTTCGATCAGCACGGTGCCACCAATTTTCGCAACGCCCTCGGTAGCGGCCAGAAGGTTCTTGATGGCCAGTTCGTCTTGCTCTTCAGGGGTGTAATCCGGCAGGCGGTTTCCGTAGAGGGCGTTGAAGGAGGTGCAGCCGGTGGCTTCAGCGATGGCTGCGACGACATCTACGTTGTCTTTGAATTCGCTGCAGCGTCCCTTCCAGGAAACCAGGCCGCGATCTCCGGCTGGCATGTCACCGGCGAAGAAGTTCAGGCCATCCAGCTGGACGCCTGCGTTGGACAGTGAGGCGATGAATTCATCAACCTGCTTGTCGCCGGGTACTGCTTCAGCAAAAGGCCACCAGAATTCGACACTGTCGAATCCTGCTTGGCGTGCTGCCTCAGCGCGCTCTAGTAGTGGCAATTCCGTCAGAAGAATCGAGCAATTCAGAGTGTAAGACACCGGATTTCCCTCCAAGACCGTCGTTCCTAAGTTTCCGCTTTATGGAATTTAGGTTTTGCTTTATGAAAACAGTAAGTCGCCGCGCAATGGACTGTCAACCCTTAATTGCCGACTTCTCTCATACTCTCCCGACGCTCATCTATAGCCAGCGTTGCCAGTCGAGGGGCGCGTCACCATTGCTTAATATGCGAAACCCACCCGTAAGAAACACTGAAAATCCCACGCCTTGAGTCCAGCTAGAGGTCAACCGAGTTTCTTGCTTATTTCCAAGATATGAAATCTCGATTCTCTATTGCGGTAGCGTCTGCGCCGACTTACAGTTTAGAGGCAGGTGATGTGGCACACATCTCGGAGTGAATATTTTGAACTCAGGAGCAGCCATGAGCGCACGACTCATAGGGAGTCCTACAGGACATTCAGATTGGCACCAGGCCTTCGTTGCCCAGCCAGTTGTTGGCACCCCCGCGGAGTTCTATCGGAACTTCGGCCAGCCGATCTATCCGTAACGCGTGTTCCGACCCCCTTTGTGGATCCACGTAACCGACCAATCACGAATAGACCAGCTTTTTTGCGCATGCACGTTGGCGGCCCCGCGATTTTTTGCACCCAAAAACCTTTGGTGGCTTTGCCCTGCCTTCAGCGTGCTTTTTGAGAAAAGGACCTCGCCATGAGGCAAGAACTCTCGGAGACCGTTTCCTCCGAACCAATCATCGCACCGACAACCAGCCAAGGCATTGATCCCGCGAACCCCCACGAACTCTCCCCCAGCCTTTACAACCAGGATCTGGCACCCACCACCCGTCAGGGACGCTCATGGAATGCGTACAGCATCTTCACCCTCTGGGCCAACGACGTACACTCACTGGGCAATTACGCTTTCGCCATCGGGCTCTTTGCCCTCGGCATGAGCGCAGGTCAGATCCTCGGAGCCCTGGGCATCGGGGCGATCTTGCTCTTCGCACTGCTGAACTTCTCCGGATTCATGGGCGAAAAAACCGGCGTCCCTTTCCCGGTGATGAGCCGCATCGCCTTTGGCATTAACGGCGCACAAATCCCCGCACTCATTCGTGGAGCCGTGGCCATCGCGTGGTTTGGCATTCAAACCTATTTGGCTTCTCAGGTGCTTTCGGTGATGGTCATTGCCGTAGCTCCGGGCGCTGCGGGCCTACAGAATTCCAGTTTCTTAGGACTGAACACCTTAGGCTGGATTTGCTTTGTGACCTTGTGGGTACTGCAGCTGATCATCGTGTCCTATGGCATGGAAATGATCCGCAAATACGAGGCTTTCGCTGGGCCAGTCATCTTGGTGACCTTCTTGGCTCTGGCCATTTGGATGCTCATTGAATCCGGGTTTAATATCTCGCTAAGTACCGGCGAAACCAAAACCGGTGGAGCCATGTGGGCCTCGATGTTCGGTGCGGCCGCCCTCTGGGTCTCCATCTACGGCACCTTCGTCCTTAATTTCTGCGACTTCACCCGAGGCGCCCAATCGAAAAAGTCCATCGTCAAAGGAAACTTCTTCGGCATCCCACTGAACATGCTGTTCTTCGGAGCCATCGTGGTGGTACTGACCGGGACCCAGTTCTCCATCAACGGCACCATCATCACCTCACCTTCGGATGTAGTCTCGGCGATTCCCAATACCTTCCTGCTGCTCCTGGCTTCCGCGGCTTTGCTGGTACTGACCATCGCCGTAAACCTGATGGCGAACTTCGTGGCACCTACCTACGCGCTAACCAATCTCTTCCCCAAGAAGCTAAACTTCCGTAGCGCCGCCATGATTTCAGGGGTGATTGGGCTGGTGATTCTGCCATGGAATCTTTATAACTCCCCAGAAATCATCAACTACTTCCTCGGTGGCTTAGGTGCTTTACTCGGTCCACTCTTCGGCATCATCATGGCCGACTACTGGCTGATTCGTAAGGCCCGGATCAATGTCATGGACCTGTACCGCACGAATCCTGAAGGCACGTATTTCTTCACCCGGGGTGTGAATTATCGGGCGGTGGGCGCCCTAGTGATCAGTTCTGTCATTGCATTGGTGTTGGCCTTCGTGCCGGCCCTGCACGTGGTGGGTTCCTTCGCCTGGTTCCTCGGTTCCGGCGCGGGTGCGATCGCCTACCTAGCGTTGGCCAAGCGCCACCACGACCTTGCAGACATCGATGGCGAGCCTATCGCTGTGGCGCCAACACATTAGGAGTCTCATGCGTATCCTCATCGTGAACGTGAATACCACTGCCTCCATGACCCGTGCCATCGGCGACTCAGCACGAGCCGTCGCTTCGCCTGGCACCGAGATTATCGAGCTCACCCCGGATTTCGGGGCGGACTCCTGCGAAGGGAATTTTGAAAGCTACCTGGCCGCACTGGCCGTGATGGACAAGGTCATGAGCTACCCAGAACCTTTTGATGCCGTCATCCAAGCCGGTTACGGAGAGCACGGCCGCGAAGGCCTGCAGGAATTGCTTGAGGTTCCGGTGGTGGATATTACCGAAGCTGCTGCTTCCACCGCACAATTCTTGGGCCATAAGTACTCCGTGCTCACTACCTTGGACCGGACGGTTCCACTGATTGAAGACCGATTAAAGTTAGCTGGCCTGACCGACCGACTGGCTTCGGTCCGGGCCAGTGGGCTCGGGGTATTGGAACTGGAATCTGACCCGGCGCGTGCGGTCACTGCTATTGCCCAGCAGTCCAAAATCGCGGTGGAGCAAGACAAAACGGAGGTGATCTGCCTTGGCTGTGGTGGCATGGCCGAACTCGAAGAACAGGTCCGGGCAGCCACTGGGGTACCGATCGTTGACGGGGTGCGTGCCGCGGTGACCATCGCTGAATCGTTGGTTCGGTTGGGGCTCAGTACTTCCAAGGTGCGCACCTACGCTCCCCCACGTCCGAAGGTACTCTCCGGATGGCCGCTGAGTACCACTCTTATTACCAAGTGAATGCGCAGGCCTATCCCAGTTAGTGCACAGCCTGCGCGTTTAGAGTTATAAGTACCTCATGAAGGTGCGAGTGATGACAAAAGTTTTGGTCCCGATGCTTCGGCATCGGGACCAAACTTTTTTGTACAGAATCTAGGCGTGCGGCATCTATGAAAGTCAGGTCCTAGTTTGCTTGAGCCATTTCATGAGCATCAGCGTTCTGCTCCTGTTGGCGCGAGCGTTCCCCAAAGAGCGCTACGCCAATGGCCAAGACACCTGTGAACAGGACGCCTAGGCCAATGTGTACCTGCAAGAACCCAGCGCCTGCGGCCGCACCGATAAGAATGAGTGCCACTGCCAGCAAGCGTCGTTCCCAATGCTTGCCACTACCGCCACCCAATGGGGAATCCGCGGCGAGGCCGGTCAACGTGGAGGTAACCACCACCGTGGTGACATCTTTAACCGCAAGGTGACGCGCGGTGGCGGCCTGTAGCCCCATGGCTGCTGCGATAAAACCAGTAACAGACAAGGCCGCTGACTCGGAGACATTCTGTACGCCAGCGAATAATGCGAGCGAGGTCAGCGTCAGGCAAACACCCACCGCTGCGATTAGCGCGGTAGTGCGTCGGCTCCAGCCTGCAGCTTCACTTTTTAGTACGCGTCCAGCAATGGCTGCGCCGAGCACAAAACCCACCAAGGCAATGAGTGGCCCGAGAACTGGCAGACCGTCGGCGCCCATGAGTGCCATTCCAAGAATCACGACATTGCCGGTCATGTTTCCGGTGAAGACCCTGTCCAGACCTAGGTAACCGACGGCGTCGATAATTCCTGTTGAAAAGGTCAGAACAAGCATCAAAATCAGATGTGTTCTCGCTGGGTCTCGGGGTTTGAGGGCATTAGGCATAGTGGTTTTCTTTCGCTGCGGTCGGATCTGTGCCTAGCGTAGGGCACCACCATCTGATCCCCCACGCATGTTGCGAGCACACTTCACATGAACAGTTTCGTTACGACGCCCCCTTTTCCCGAGCGCACAAAGAATCCCTGCAACCACGCGGATGCAGGGATTCTTTGTCTACGAATTGTTTAGCTGATCGCTTCGGTGATCGGGGTGGAACCGTCGTAGAAGTTCACCGTAGCGCGCACTGCTGCTTCGGTATCTACAACGTGGGTGATCACCTCGGCCACGTTCTCACGCGACACCTTGCCATTCTCTGGCGCAGGGGCCTGTCCATCAACATTGCCCTGTTCATCGGCCAGCTGGATCTGCTTGCTGGCAGGATCCAGGGTCAGGGCACCGGGGCCAAGAATGGTGTAGTTCAAGTCGCTCTCACGCAGAACTGCATCGGCGTCATGCTTTGCCTTGGCATAGGTGTAGAAAGAGTTTTCTGGGTCAAGCTGGTCAACATCCACCAAAGCCCGCGAGTAGGAGACCATCACGAAACGAGCCACACCAGCTTGCTTGGCTGCTTCAATGGAGCGAACGGCCGCATCAAAGTCCACGGCGCGGGTGCGCTCTTTATTTCCACCGCCGGCACCGGCCGAGAAGACGATCGCAGAGGCACCAGCGAATGCATTGGCGAGCTGATCAACATCAGCGTTTTCAATATCAAGTACCACCGGGTTGGCACCCGTTGCGGTGATCTCTGCGGAGTGGTCAGGATTGCGAATCAACGAATCAACGGCAAAGCCACGGGCAACCAACTTGGGCGCAGCCAGCAAAGCCACCTTGCCATGGCCACCAATAAGGACTACTCGACGTTCTTCAGACATGTACTACTCCTTCTGATCACTGTTCTTACTTCCCTACTCTGGGCATAACCCCGATGAGTCAACGACTATTCCCGAAACGTCTGGGGCACCAATCTGGCAATAGACTCAATGCCAGTTTCAAACCAGTTTCATCGGGCGTAGCCTCGAAATATAGTTTGAACAATCAACCCTGGATGAACGCTGATGAAGCATAAAACCCTGAATCTAGAACTGAGCAATGATCAGTTCGCCGACCTCACCAACGCCTTGGAAGACCATCGGGACTATTTCAAAAAGCGGGCCGATGAAGCGCTGATGGGCTTCGGTCTAGATACCGGTTATTGGAAGTCGCGCGCCGAGGAAGTCCAAGAATTACTCGGCTTGGTCCTGTATTCCGCACGGCAAGAACAACAGCGCTAGCTGAGCCTATGGCCGGCGTCTTTGTGCCCATTCGTCTTTGAGTATGGCATAGGAATACCCATCCAACCATTGGCCACTGCGGTGCAGGCCGCTGGCTTTTTGATGGGATTCTCGGCGCATCCCCACGCGTTCCATGAGATTGAAAGATGGCACGTTGGCGGTGAAGCATTCGGCCACGACCCGGCGTAATTTCAGATCTTCAAAACAAATCCGCAGCACTTCGCTCACCGCTTCGGTGGCGTAACCCTGACCGGTAAATTGCGGGTTAAAACTCCAGCCGAGCTCGGCTTCTACCGATTTCGCCTGCTCGACCACTTCGCGTTGGCCCCACGCATCCTTGACGTACAGCATCACCGTCCCGATCAGTCGCGGGCCCTGTGCGGTTTCGATCTCAACAGCAATATCTCGGTCAATTTTTCCTGACTCAAGAAATTGTGTTTTATAGGTTTCGAAGTCTTCGGGTGCGGCGGTGATCCATTCAGAGACCTCAGGGAGTCTGCGATAGCTCCAGGTGGCTTCCAAATCCTGTTCAACTAATCTGCGCAAGGTCAGTCGTGCGGTGGTGATCGGCCAGCGAACTTCGGCCAAGGAAGCAGTCATGATCGCATCCTATCGAAACTTCGGCGCGATTATGACGGCTCAAGGCTAGCAATTTTCCGCTTACTTGACAGCTAAATAAAGAATATTTTTAGTGGTTATTTTCTGCCTGATGTACCAGTCAACAGCTAGCTGACGCGCAATCGCAGGCTAATTCACAAACAATTGCGTTCAAAATTTCCCACAAAGTGACACAGCTGACAGTAATTGGATTTGCTTTCATTAGATCAGATAAGGCTAAGCTAATTAACAGATCATTCGCTCGCGCAACCAACGAAGGTTGCCATAATACGAAGGAAACCATGGCCTCCATGAAGCTTCGCGCTGCAGCTCTTCTTAGCATTGCCGCCCTGTCCCTGACCGCTTGCGGTTCCAACACCGATACCGCGGCAGATGCCAACGCGCAGGACACCAAGACCGTCAACTTCACCGACAATGACGGCGAAAAGAGCGTCCAGGTCCCAGCCAAGTCAGTGGTTGCTACCGATAACCGCACCTTTGAGACCTTGGACGAATGGGGCATCAAGCTCTCGGCAGCTGCAGTATCGCTCATGCCAGACACCATTTCCTACACCCAGGACAAGGGCATCCTTGACCTGGGCAGCCACAAGGAACCAAACCTTGAGTCCGTGGTCACCGTAGATCCAGACCTGATCATCAACGGTCAGCGCTACACCCAGTACGCCGACAAGTTCAAGGAACTGGCTCCTAACGCCACCGTTGTTTCCCTGGACCCACGCGACGGCGAACCATTCAACACCGAGCTGGAACGCCAGATCACCACCCTGGGCGAAATCTTCGAAAAGCAGGACGAAGCCAAGAAGCTGGTTGACGACTTCGAAGCAGCCCAGAAGCGCGTCACCGATGCCTACAACACCGAGGACACCGTCATGGGTCTGATCGCATCCGGCGGCGAGCTGGGTTACTCGGCACCAGGCACCGGCCGCACCGTTGGCCCAATGTTCGACTTCCTGAACCTGACCCCAGCACTGGAAATCGAAGATTCCTCCACAGACCACGAGGGTGACGACGTCTCGGTTGAGGCCATCGCCAAGTCCAACCCAGACTGGATCATCGTCATGGACCGCGACGCAGCCGTGGCTGCCGATGGCGCAGACTACAAGCCAGCCAAGGATCTGCTGGAAAACTCCGAAGCACTGCAGAACGTGACCGCTTCGAAGGAAGGCCACGTTGTGGTCATGCCAGCTGATACCTACACCAACGAAGGTATCCAGACCTACACCGAATTCCTCAACGAATTCGCTGATGCTCTGGAAGCAGCCAAGTAGTAAATATGCATTGCCCTCAGTTTTAGTGGCGACGCCGGATTCCGGCGTCGCCACTAGAACTGTTTTCCCACCACACTTTTCCACGGCGGCACCATGACAACCACGACCACACCGGTCAGGGCCAATTCCAAGGTCTTCACCGGCAAACTCGCCCTAGGCATTCTCGGAGTCCTCATACTCCTGGCCTTCTCGCTCTTCACCGGCGTTTACGACATCTTTGGCAATGACGACGGCGCACAAATGTTCGCCATCACCCGCATTCCACGCACCATTGCTTTGGTACTCGCAGGAGCGGCCATGGCCATGAGCGGGCTGGTCATGCAATTGCTCACCCAAAACCGTTTCGTGGAGCCCACCACCACCGGCACCACAGAATGGGCCGGACTGGGGCTGCTGACCATGCTGGTCGTATTCCCCAGCGCCAGCCTGCTGGCCAAAATGGGGGTTGCGATCACCTTTGCCTTTATCGGCACCATGGTCTTCTTCCTCTTCTTACAACGCGTTTCGCTCAAGGCCTCGCTAACCGTGCCCATTGTTGGCATCATGCTTGGCTCGGTGGTGGGCGCGTTCTCCACATTCTTCGCGTTGAGCACCGACAAGCTGCAGTCCTTGGGCATCTGGCTGGCCGGTTCCTTCACCTCGGTGATCCGCGGCCAGTACGAAGTGTTGTGGATTGTCGCCTTGGTTGCCGTGGCAATCTACATCGTCGCCGACCGATTCACCGTGGCAGGGCTTGGCGAAGAAATCGCCACCAACGTGGGCCTGAACTACCGCCGTGTGATGCTCTTGGGCACTGCGCTGATCGCCATCGCCACCGGCGTGGTCACCGTTGTCATTGGCAACCTGCCGTTCTTGGGTCTGATCGTTCCAAACATCGTCTCGTTGGTTCGCGGTGATGACCTGCGCAGCAACCTGCCGTGGGTGTGCCTGTTGGGTATCGCCATCACCACGGTCTGCGATCTTGTAGGCCGAACGATCATCATGCCCTTCGAGGTTCCGGTCTCCTTGATCCTCGGCGTCCTTGGCGCGATCGTCTTCATTTTCCTTCTGTTGAGGCAGCGTAAAGTTGGCTAATCTCATGACTACTCCCGTGACCTCAACGCACCATCTTGGGCGCTCTGCCGGTCCTCTCCCCACCGCCAAAAACCGCAAACGCTACTGGCTGACCCTCGGGATTCTGATTGCGCTGGCAGTGCTCTTCGCCTTTGGTTTGCTGGCTTGGGATAACCCCATGCCTGCGGGTTCCACCGGCTTCTGGGTGATCGCTAAGCTGCGCGCCAGCAACATCTTGACCATGGTGATCGTGGCCCTGTGCCAATCTATTGCCACCGTTGCTTTCCAAACGGTCACCAATAACCGCATCATCACCCCGTCCATCATGGGCTTCGAATCCCTCTACCGGGTGGTGCAGACCGGGGCGGTCTTCTTCCTGGGCGTCGCTGGCATTACCTTCTTCACCGGGGTCGGCCAGTTCGTCTTGCAGGTGGCCCTCATGGTGGGTCTGTCCGTGGCTTTGTACGGATGGCTGTTGTCGGGAAAGCTCGGCAATATTCAGATCATGTTGCTGGTGGGCATCATCATCGGTACCGGTCTGGGCTCGGTATCAACCTTCATGCAGCGCCTGCTGACTCCCAGCGAATTTGACGTGCTCACCGCACGCCTCTTCGGTTCGATGGCCAATGCAGATATGAGCTATATGCCGGTAGCCATTCCGCTGGTAATCATTGCCGGCGGCTATTTGGTGCTCTCTTCAAAGAAGATGAATATCCTCGCCCTAGGCAAGGAAACCACCATCAACCTAGGCATCAACCATCGCCGCGAGGTCATGAAGACCCTCTTCTTCGTGTCCATTTTGATGGCGGTGACTACCGCGCTGATTGGCCCGTTGACCTTCTTAGGCTTCCTCGTTGCGACACTGGCCTACCAGCTCGCTGACACCTACGACCACCGTTACATCTATCCGATGTCATTCCTTGTCGGATTTGTTGTGCTGGCCGGGGCCTACTTCATCATGAAAAACCTGTTCTACGCCCAGGGCGTGGTAGGCATCATCATCGAAGCCGTGGGCGGCATTACCTTCTTGATCTTCATCCTGCGAAAGGGCCGACTGTGATTACCCTGAACGCTGTCAGCAAAAAGTACAATTCTACCGTGGCCATCGGCCCGGTGACCCTAGAAATCCCCACCGGTGGGTTGACCGCCCTGGTAGGCCCCAACGGCGCCGGCAAATCCACCATGCTCACCATGGTGGGACGCCTGTTAGGCATTGACGAGGGAAGCATCGAAGTCTCGGGCTACGACGTCACCAAAACTAATTCCAAAGATCTGGCCAAGATCGTCTCGATCCTGCGCCAGGAAAACCACTTCGTCACCCGACTGACCGTGCGCCAGCTGGTGGGCTTTGGACGTTTCCCTCACTCCAAGGGACGACTGAACCAGCAGGATGAGGAAATCATCTCGCGGTCCATCGACTTCCTGGATCTGGGAGAGTTGGAAGGCCGCTACCTCGACGAGCTTTCTGGTGGGCAGCGTCAGCGTGCCTATGTGGCCATGGTGTTGGCACAGGACACCGATACCGTTCTCTTAGATGAACCGCTGAACAATCTGGACATGAAGCACTCGGTCATCATGATGCAGCACCTGAAGCGTGCAGCCCAGGAACTGAATCGCACCATCGTGATCGTGCTGCACGACATCAACTTCGCCGGGCACTATGCCGACTACATTTGCGCCATGAAGCATGGCAAGGTCGTGCAGTTTGGTAGCCCGGAACAGATCATGCAGGATGAGATCCTTACCGAAGTATTTGAGACGCCGGTAAATGTGGTCCCAGGTCCCAATGGTCCCTTGGCGGTGTACTACTAAGGCTCAAAAGGCTGGTGCTCTAAGCTAGACCCGAAAGTAGAAGGACACTAGTGAACAGCACACTCTTAAACACCGGATGACCCATGTGGGTCATGCTGGCAATAGTGGTCGGCATCACGGGGATTATTACCAGTCGCTTCTTGAACCTGTCGGCCAAAAAGATCTTCTCGGCAGCTGGTCGTGCCCTGATTCAGCTGATTCTCATTGCTTTGATTATCAGTCAAGTCTCCACCTCCTGGATACTGACCATCGCACTGTTGCTGTTGATGCTGGGGGTCGCAGTATTCACTTCCACCCAGCGCATTGAAACGGTGCGCTGGTGGGTCCCGGCGAGTGTCATGCTTGGTGGCGTCGTACCGGTGGTGGCGCTCATGTTCGGTTTCGGGGTGCTTCCGGTGACTCCGCTGGCCGTCATTGCCGTCATCGGTCAGCTCATTGGTGGCACAATGAGTGCGACAAACTTGGCTGGTCGACGGATCGAACAGGAGCTGAGCCAGCGCGCTGGTGAAGTTGAAGCGGCCCTGGCCTTGGGCTTCCCCGAGAACGCAGCCCGCAATTTAGTCGGCCGTCCCATGGCTGCCGAAGCGCTTCTGCCCGGTCTGGACCAAACCAGAACTGTCGGCACAGTAACGCTCCCCGGAGCCTTTGTCGGTTTGGTTCTTGGTGGCGCCAGCCCTTTAGAAGCGGGCCTAGTGCAGTTAGTTGTGCTCATCAATCTGCTCGCCGTTCAGGCGATTACGGTGAGCCTTCTCGCGATGATGCTTGAACGGAAAATTGGCGTGCGCGCCTAGCTTTACTTTCGAAGGGTGGTTTCTATCGATCATTGCCACACCATGAACGATCAGGAGTTGCAACCACCGTTAGAGCTCGCCCACCAGATCAGGAGGATCACGGGCGTCAATCTCGAAGCTACGACCGGCCAACACGTTTGGTGTCATACCCGGCCCCAGATGATAAGGATTGGGTCTAGGCACAAGGACCCTGCCTCGCTCTAGCAATATATGCATGTATAAGTTCTTGTTATACGCCACTATACTTTCACATACATGTGCAAAGCGTCGCCCGACTTGGGCTCACGCACACCCCAGAGACCGTGCCAACTTCCAAAGTAAATTCGAAGCTGTGCACTAGCAGGTTTCGAGAAAATATAGTCGCGTAAAGCCATCGCCACACGCGACCACATTTTCCGTACGGTTTGTTTTTCTAGCCCTTAAGCGAAACACCACCACAAATGGTCATCACTTGGCCGGTGATCGATTTGCCATGCGCCCCAGCCAAAAACAGCACCAGCGCGGCCACGTCGGCAGGATCCACCAACGCGCCCAACGGCGGGGTAACCGGTGGAACTCCGGCACGTCGTGGATCAACCATCATCGGGGTGTCCGTCGGGCCCGGGGCTACCACATTGCAGGTGATCCCCCGTGGCGCCAGCTCCATGGCCCAACTACGCGATAGCCCAACAAGGGCCGACTTGGTCGCAGCATATTGGCTCTTTCCGGCAACACCACTCATGGTGCGACTACCAATCAGCACGATGCGCGAACCATCGCCCATCGTTGGTGCCAGCGCATTAACCAACACCATGGGAGCCTGCACGTGAACCGCGTGCATACCTGCCAAATCCTCGGCCTTGAGCTCCCCCAAAGATCCTGTAGCCATGAAGCCCGCGGCATGAACCAATAGATCTGGAGTCGCCACTTGCTTGGCAACATCTTGAACTTGATTCAAATCGCCTAAGTCAACGTTTCGCCAACTAAACCGGGCATTGTCGATTCCGGGTTCTCGACGGCTCAGACCCGTAACCTCATAGCCAGCATCAAGCAAGACAAGAGCGATCGCTTCTCCAATGCCTGAACTGACACCGGTCACCAGTGCGCTAGGCATCAGCGTCTACCTCCTGGGCACTAACCCATGAAGGATCAATGCGGACGTACTTAATCGCCTGACGGAAATAGGTGTAAGCCAGGTGCAATGCCCCATCGGCACCTTCATGGATGGAAGGGTAGGAGAACTCTCGATTCAGGCCTTCACGAGAGTTATTGGACAGGCAATAACCATCGCCTACTTCAAGGTTCCGTCGTTGTGGCCAACTGTGGCCATTGTCCGTTGAGATCGCCACCGTCAGCGGTGCACGTGGGGTGCCCCAGAAGGCTTTGCGTACGCCAGCATCTGCAGTAGCTACCGGTTCAAAGACCACCGGGCCATCAACGTTGGAGTCCAGTCCCTCATCATCAATCTCGTCATAAAGCGATAGACGTCGTTCGGTCTGTTCATCGGCCTGAGAGTGGTTATAGATCAACGCCAGGCGTCCATCTTGCATGGAAATGAACTGAATCGATGAATTGTTATTCGGCAATTCGGTCGGCTCCGGCACGCTCCAACTCACCCCACCGTCTTCAGAACGCGAGGCGTAAATCCAGTCAGCCCAACGGCTGCGATAGAGCGCCAGCAGGCTCCCGTCGGCGAGCGCCGCAAGGTTCATGTGCACACAACCGGTGGACCCCTCAATAATTTGTTCGTCCCAGGTTGCTCCGCCGTCGGTGGAGACCATCAGCGCGGAGTCGTCAAAGTCTCCCACCCATTTTTGTCCCGGAACGGTGGCACAACGGAAGACCGGTACAAACAGCCGACCATCAACTTCTACCGGCGGCTGACGGACAAAAACGCCGCCATGCGCGGTAGCGGCAAACAAAGTCTGCGGTTCTGACCAGGTGTTGCCATCGTCCATTGAAATACGACGGCGAACTTCTGAGGTGTCTTGGTTTCCGGCATGCTGAGCCGTGTAAAGCAGCCACAGTTCTTCACCGTGACGGTAAAGAATCGGGTTCTGCTCGGAACGAGTGCTGTCGAAGGACAACTGCTGTGCCGCTGACCAGTTTTCTGCCCAACCTCCCTCAGGCAAACGCTGCAAGGTGGAGAAGTAGATACTGATATCCGCTACTCCTTCTTGGGTTCCGCCAAACCAGACACAACCCAGGTTCCCGTTACCCAGGGTCATCAAGTTGGCTGCGTGCGATTGCACGGTAGGTGCCGGCAGGTAGGCGTAGGCCAGCGGCCCGTCCTGATGGACCTGTCCGTCGGGAGTGATGGTGGAGAATTCGGTCAACGACATTGTCTGTTTCCTTGCTGTCTCGAGGGGTGGCTAGGAGCGAGCCTGCTGCAGGTGGGCTGCTGCCGTTGCTTCCAAATGGGTTAGGTCCGAAGCCACCGTGGCAAAGGTGTAGCCCTCGCCCAAGCGTTGATGGGCCAAGTCACCGTTGGCATTGTGGATACCGGCGGCGATGCCAGCTTGTGCTGCTGCCGCGCTGACCCGCTTCAGAGCTGCTTCAAATTCATCCTTGATGGCAGGATCGCCGGGGAATGCGGCACCGATGGCTAGGGCAAGGTCGCTGGGCCCGACATACAGTCCGTCTAGCCCTTCAACGGCAGCGATTTCTTCGACGTTCTCCAGGCCGCCCGGGGTCTCGATCATGGCGAAGACCATCGTGGTGGCATCTGATTCTGCTGGAACGGGACCCACGCGTAGCGCCGAGCGCATTGGTCCGTAGGAGCGGATTCCGTGAGGTGGGTACTTGGCGTATTTCACCGCATCGGCAGCGTCTTGGGCGTCATTGACCAGTGGCACAATCACTGCGACAGCGCCAGCATCCAATGCCTTGCCAATGGCGGTGGCATTGTTGGCTTCTACGCGCACCACACCGGCGGCCTGGCCTGAAGCGTCAATGGCCATCAGCCCGGTGAGCATACCGTTATAACCAATCAGGCCGTGCTGTGCGTCGAGGGCAACATAGTCGTAGCCCAGTCGGGCGATGCGTTCGGTGGATACGGGTGAATCTAGCACTACCCAGTAGCCTACGGCCGGTTCACGGTCACGGATCTTACGGGCGAATTCGGTGGCAACTGCTGAAGTCATGGGGTTGGTTCTCTTTCTATTTAGCGGTTGTAGGCAGGCATTGGACCGTGCAGCGAGGCGGTGGCCGCGGCGGCGTGATCAGCGAGGGATTGTTCCAATGGCCCCTTGGCGATGGCGGCAATATTGGATTCCAGCTGGCTGGCTTTGGAGCCACCAAGCAGGAGGGAGTCAACACCCTGGTGGTAGGCCAGCCAGCGCAGGGATAACTCGATCAGGGTGATGCCGGCATTCTTAGCCAGGGCTGTCAGCTCTTCGATGCCTTTGAAGAGGTCTTCATCCCAGTAGCGTTCGGTGTACATGCTGGCCAGTCGAGAGCTGCCGAAGCGTCCCTCTTGTGGTTGTTGCGCGAAACTGTGGCGTCCGGTGAGCAATCCGCCACCGAGTGGGTTGTAGACCATGGTCTGCACCCCAGTAGCTTTCGCGAAGGGCAAGTACTCGGTTTCGATACGTCGCGCCACCAAGTTGTACAACTGCTGCGCGACCACAGGCTGGGGTGCGCCCACGGATTCGGCGACGTGGCTGGCTTGGGCAATCTGCCAGGCTGCAAAGTTAGAAACGCCCAGGGAGAGAATCTTGCCTTCTTGGTACAGCTTGGCAACTTCGCTCAGGGTGTCTTCCAACGAAGCAACGTAATCAGGCTGGTGGAGGTAGAACAGGTCCAAACGGTCGGTGTTCAACCGGCGCAGGGAGGATTCAACGCTGCGGCGCAGAGCCGCCGGAGATAGTGGGGAATCCTCCCCGGCATCGGCGTGTGGCATCCCTGCCTTGGAGGCAAGGAACACTGAGTCGCGTTTGCCCTGAAGCAAGGTGGCCAGCAGTTCTTCGGTAGCACCGCCAACGTAGGCATTGGCGGTGTCGATGTGGGTAATGCCCGCGTCCAGAGCAACGTTGAGCATGGCTTCGCTGGCTGCCGCGTCGGCGGTATCCCCGAAGGTCATCGTTCCTAAGACCAGCTGGGCCGGATTTTTCTCTTGCATCGTCTTTGTTTCCTCGTTCGTCAGTTGCTAATTCAGCTAGTCAGTCCGGCCAAGATGTGGCGTGGTTTCACGCCTTCCATCACGCTGGGGTCAAGGGCGGCCCGGCGAAGCCTACGCGTGTACTCTTCGGCAGGCGTGGTGAGCACTTGCTCGGTGGTGCCAAGCTCAACGAGCTTTCCACGTTGCATCACCATGACCCGCTGGCTAATTTCTTGCACCACTCCCAGGTTGTGGGTGATGAAGACATAGGAGATCCCGGTGTCTGCCTGAATCTCGGAGAGTAGTTTGAGCACCTGTGCCTGGACCGAGACATCCAGTGCGCTGGTAGCTTCGTCGCAGACGAGCAGTTCTGGCTTCGAGGCCAGTGCTCGGGCGATGCCAATACGTTGGCGTTGTCCACCGGAGAATTCATTGGCACGCTTATGCAATGCAGTTTCTGGCAGGCCTACCCGGTCCAAGAGTCGAAGCGCTTCCTTGGTGCGCTCACTTGGTGTTCCTTCTTTATGGATCCGAAGAGGTTCGGTGATGATCTGTTCAGCGCTGTGGCTGGGATCCAATGAACCATAGGGATCTTGGAAGACCATTTGGAACTTCCGTCGCAAGGGACGTAGCTGCTTGTCATTGAGCGCTACCAGGTCGGTGCCATCGAGCAGGATCTGTCCGTGAGCCGGCTTGATCAAACGCATGATGGATTTCGCGATGGTGGATTTACCACAACCGGATTCGCCAACTACGGCTAGTGTTTCTCCACGCTGCACGTCGAAGGAAACATCATCGACGGCACGGAACACGCCATCACGTGTTGCATATTCAACGGTCAGGTTCTTAACCGACAAGAACGGTGCTTGCTGATTCATGATGCTCCTTTGGCAACCATCGAAGTTTCATCCCACTCACCGAGCCGAGGTACAGCCGAGAGCAGTGCGCGGGTATATTCTTCTGCCGGTGCATCGACAATCTGTGCTGCCGGACCGGACTCAATGAATTTGCCAGACTTCATCACATGAATAGTGTCTGAAACTAGCCTTGCCACGCCAATATCGTGCGTAATCATCAAGACCGAAATCCCACGAGTCTGCTGTAGTTCCAACAACAAATCCAAGATTCCTGCCTGAACTGTGACGTCCAGGGCACTGGTTGGCTCATCGGCCACCAGTAGCTCTGGTTCGCTGGCTAGAGCAATCGCAATCAGCACGCGCTGCAACATTCCGCCGGATAGTTGATGCGGGAACTTCTTCAGTTGCTCTTCAACGCGTGGAATGCGCACCTGTTCAAGTAGCTCCACGGCTTTGCTTTGCATCTGTTGCTTAACGGTAATACGTCCAGCAACCTTGATCGCTTCACGCAGTTGGGAGCCAATGGTCGCCACCGGGTTCAGCGCAGTCATCGGGTCCTGCGGGATCAAAGCTAGGCCACGACCACGGAACTTGGCGATGGCTTTAGGGTTAGACAAGACGTCTTCACCTTTGATCTTCACCTGACCAGATAACGCGGCCAGTCCCTGAGGCAATAATTGAAGCAGTCCCATGGCGGTGGTGGACTTACCCGACCCGGATTCGCCAATGATGGTGACCGTTTCGCCATGGCCAATTCGGAAGCTGACGTTATTGACGGCTTTGAAGATGCCGTTGTCGGTCATGAGTTCCACGGTGAAGTTTGAGACTTCGAGAACTGCGGTGTCTTGATACTTCATCACTTACCCTCCTTCTTTGAAGAGCGGCGCAGGTTACCGTCACGCAAGGCATCACCCAGCAGGTTAACCCCGACCACCAGTACCACGATGAACAGACCTGGCAACGTGACCATCCACCACGAAGTGGTGATGTAGTCCTGACCATCAGAAATCAGGCGACCCCAGGTGGAGAACGGGCGCTGAGGTCCAGCTCCCAGGAAGGACAGGGCACTTTCCAGGAGCACTGCCTGTGCCAGCAAAAGTAGGATCACCAGGCTGGCCTGCTTGAAAACATTAGGGATCACGTGCTGAGCCAAGATGCGCAGTTTTGGTAGGCCCAAGGTCTTGGCTGCATCCACATATGGCTTTTCTCGTTCCACCAACACCAATGATCTGGTCAGTCGTGCGACTTCAGGCCATTGGGCGATGGCGATGACACCGGTAATCACTGGGATGGAAGGGCCGAACAGTGCCACCACGAGAAGCAACATCATCAGCAGTGGCAGTGACATTTGTGCTTCAAGCACACGGGAAATGATGACGTCGGCCCACTTGCCGTAGAACCCGGCAATGGATCCGAGGATCACTCCAATGGCGCCGGAGACAACAACTGCCAGCACGCCGATCATCAGCGAGGTTTGACCACCGAAGAGTACGCGGGAGAGCAAGTCGCGTCCCAGCTGGTCGGTTCCAAATAGGTGCCCGTCAACGAGCGGTGCTAAACGGCGGGCACCGAGATCCTGCATATTGGGGTCGGCAATCGGTAGCAGATTCGCCAGAGCGATCGGTACGACCACCACTAGGGTCAAGATGGTGCCCAGCCAGAGTTTGATCCGGGTTGAACGAGCCCGTCGAGCAGCCGAAGATTTCTTAAGCATCTGTTTGGTGACCGCTGAACTACGTGGGGATTGCGGTGCTTGTGTGGGGTTAGAAATTGTGGTGCTCATGCCGAAGCTGCCTTTCCGAGGCGGACGCGTGGGTCCAGCAGTGGGTAGGCCAGGTCGATCAATAGCTGAACCACAACGGCCAGCAGGGCGGTGATCAGCACGGTGGCCTGAATCAGGGGGTAATCGCGGGTCTCTAGGGCGCGGACGATCAGCGAACCCACGCCGGGCCAGCCGAAGACTACTTCAACGACCACCACACCGTTGAGCATGGCAGCAAAGCGGGTACCTAGTGCGGTGAATACCGGAATTCCGGCATTGCCTAGAGCGTACTTCCAGGTCAGTACTCGTTCGCTGACGCCACGGGAGCGTGCGATATTCAGGTAGGGTGCGTTGAAGTTGGTGACCATTTCACGTTTGACCATGCGTGAGACCAAAGCGATCTGCAGGATCGCAACGGTGATAGTCGGCAAGACGAGACCGCCCCAGGTGGTGAAGCCTGAAGCTGGGAACAGTGGGATGAGCACCGAGAAACCGGTGAGCAGCATGATGCCTGTCCAGAAGTCAGGCATGGACTGTCCGGCGATGGTCAGTACGTTCACGCCAAGTTCGGCGTCCGTGTCTGAACGGCGTGCCATCCACATTCCTAGGGGAATGGCCACCAGGGCAGCCAACAAAATGGAGCTGGTAGCCAGCGTCAATGTGTAGGGCAGGCGGTCCATCACTACCTGCACTGCAGGGGCCTGGAATGAATACGACTGGCCTAGGTGACCGGTGAACAGCTGTCCGATGAAGATCACGTACTGCTGCAACAATGGCTTATCCAAGCCAAATTGTTCTCGCACCGCGGCGAGCTGTTCATTGGTGGCCAGCGGGCCGGCGAAAGATGCAGCCGGGTCACCCGGTGCCATACGGATCAGGAGGAAGACTACTGACACGGTGAGGAACACCGTCAGAAGTCCCTGCCCGATGCGTTTTGGAAGATAGGTCAACACAGCTCAGCTCTCCAATCCCACGCGGGCCAGCGGGTAGGCGTTGGCGGCGGATAGTTCCAGGTTTTGCACGCGGTTACGGCGGGCAAGAATTGATTTAGGGGTGAATGCCCACGCGCAGGGCCAGGTATCCCACACTGCCTGTTGGGCGACCTTAAGGTAGTTGGCACGTTTGGTTGGATCTACCTCCGAGGCTGCGCGAGCGATCTTGCGTTCCACGTCATTGTTGACGTACCCCTGGTAGGTGTCTCGGGTCTTTTCCTTTTCAACGGTGCCGGCGTACATACCCTGCAACATCGTGATGGCTAGACCGGTGGGGCTGGAGAAACCATTGCCGAGCAAATCCCAGTCACCTTCCTTACCTTGGCGCCATTGCAGGATGTTTCCGCCAGGTTCAAATTGCTGGAGTTCGGTTTTTACTCCGATATCCCCAAACATCTGCACCAGGGCTTCCATGATGGCGGTGTCTGAAGGGAACTCGCCGGTCTCCCAAATGATCTTGAGTTTCAGGTCATCAACACCGAGCTCCGAAAGCATCGACTTGGCCTTGGTCGGGTCGTAAACGTAATCTCCAGTCTTGGCGTAGCCAAACAAACTGGTCGGGGTCACTCCCTGTGCCTGTTCCACCGTGTCAATGAGGACATCGTGGACCAGTGCATTGCCATCGATGGCGAACGATAGTGCTTCACGGACTTTCGCATCCGAGAGTGGGTGGGATTTTGGCTTGCGGAAGTTGTAGAAAATCTGGTTCAGGCGCAGAGACGAGGCGGTTTCGATGCTGACGCCCGGCAGCCCTTGCAACTGCTCCATGGAGTTCGGTGAAATCGAGTCGATCACGTCGACCTCCCCACTTCGAAGGGCAATGACACGAGAAGACTCTTCAGGAAGGAAACGAACATTAACCTGCTTGATTGAGGCCGCTTCGCCCCAATACTTCTCGTTACGGATCAGGGTGTAGGTACCCGCGCCACGGTCAAAGGCTTGGACAACGTAGGGCCCGGTGCCCACCCCGGTTTGTAGTTCTTCTGCCTTGTTATCTTCAGCAGGAGAAATCAGGATCAATGCCATAAGCGCATCCAGGATGGGGATGGGACCCTTGGAATCTAGGTAGAAGGTCCGCTGGTCGACTTCGGTGACGGTAGGAAATTCCGGGAAGAAGCTGGCAACGAACGACCCCTGCACTTTCGCATACATTTCTAGTGCAGTGGCCACGTCTTTGGGCTTGACCGGGCGTCCGTCGGAATAGGTGATACCGTCACGCAGTTTGACGGTCCAGCGCGTATCTGAAGTCATTTCCATTGACTCGGCAAGCACAGGAATCGGAGAGATGTCTGGGCCGATGGCGGTGAGCCCTTCGCGGACCGCGCGCTGTACGGTGACCGCCGCGTCGAACTGGTTCAACTTATTATCCAACGACACCAAAGAACGGTTGAGGGCTAGGGTCAGCGTATCTTTGCCCGGCAAACCAGTAGGACCTGCACACGCGGTGGCACTGACACCCACCGCCGCAAAGAGCCCCGCGGCCCCGGCCAGCTTTAACAGCTGACGTCTGGACATCCCAGGAGCTGAGAATCGTCCGGTCATCTTCGACCTCCCAATCGACTTTCTGGAGCGCGTTGCCCCATTTGGATGCAGGGCCATTCACTCACCGTGATTTGTAACTCATGTCACTTTGTCACGGTTGCGCGAAATGCGCAATAGGCATAGCGCATTTCGCGCAACTGTGTCATGATGATTTCAAAAGCACACCGGCCCCCGGAAGATTCCGGGAGTAAATTCAAGGAGGTGACAAGCACCAAGATGACCAAGGATCACCAGAACTTCCTGATTCTCGCAGACGACTTTTCCGGAGCCTGCGAAGTCTCTTCACCATGGAACGAGTACGGATTCTCAACAAAGATTTCACTGGATTACACAGCGATCCCATCGAAGACAACGCATCAAAGCCTCGTTGTAGATACCGACAGTCGCTATCTAGAACCAACCGCGGCCTACCAGCGCATTCAGTCACTAAGCCATATGGAATCAGTCGACACCATCATCTTCAAAAAGATCGATTCATTATGGCGCGGCAATCTCAATGCAGAACTCACCGCCCTGGCTAACAACGGGTACAAACTGATCATCGCCGGCGCACTGCCACACATGAACCGGGTCGTTGAGAACGGCAAACCTCTCGTGGACGGACTTCCGCTTTCCGCGACCGACGCTTGGCAAGTTGAGCCACGTGAAGCACCGGAATCTATCGCGGAATTACTCGGCGATTTGGAGAGCACCCTTGTTTCTGACCCGAGGGATGAGGACTTAGCACCGCGCCTTCTTGCCGCCGTGAGCTCAACTTCAACAGCCATTCTCGACTGCGCGACGGAAGAAGATCTATCCTCCATCGCCAAGGCCTGGCTTGAGCTACGGGAAACTCACCCCGAGATATTTGAACGCAGCGTCCTGGTCGGTACGGGAGCTCTTAACGCGGCTTTGGCCAGTAGCTTAGCCTCGGCCACGACAGCTTCACCGCAAAATTCTGCACAGGAATCTGCCAACTCAAGCACCGCGGTTCGCCCAATTCTTGGGGTCGTGGGTTCAGCCTCCGGCCCATCAGGTAAACAACTTGATATTGCTGAGAACGCAGGGATTCCCTGCGAAGAGTCAGTAAATCAGTTGCCGTCACCCAAACCAGGCGAAGCAGTTATTTTGCGCGCAACGCGCAATGCTTCTGAGCCAGCACTTGTTCTTCAAGAACTACGCCAGCAGGCTGCCGGCTTTCTTGCCGAACACCCCGAGTCAGACCTCTTCCTCACCGGTGGAGAAACGGCCCGCGCGATCCTTGATGACCTCAACGTCACGTCGCTAACACCACTTGAGCAGCTAGAACCCGGAGTAGTCATCTCTCAAGCGTCCGATGGCCGCCTCGTTGGATCAAAACCCGGCTCCTTCGGAAGCCCAAACATACTCCCCCAAGCATTAACCGCCCTGCGCAACCTCCGCGCCCCTCTTTCACAGGAGTCAACATCCATGAGCACCACCACCCTAGATACACGACCATTTATCGCAGTCACCATGGGCGATGGATCCGGCGTCGGCCCCGAGGTCACCGTCGGAGCCCTCATTGATGAGAACGCCTACAAGATCAGTCGCCCGATTGTTATCGGCGACTGCCACCGCTTGAACCTTGGCGCCCAAGCTTTGGGTCTGGCAGTAGACATCGTGGAAATCACCGAAGTCTCTCAAGCTCAGTTCACCCCTAGTCGTATTAACGTCATCGACCCACACCTGCTCTCTGAAGACCTCGAATGGGGCAAGGTTTCTGCCGAAGCAGGTAACGCCGCCTATCACTACATCCGAATCGCTTGTGAGTTGGGCATGCGCGGTGAAATTCAAGGCATCTGCACCGCACCACTGAACAAAGCCGCATTGCACGAAGCCGGACACATCTACCCAGGGCACACCGAGCTACTCGCCCATTTCATGGGCGTTGATGAGGTATCCATGATGCTTTCAACGCCTAAGGTCAAGGTCATTCACGTCACCACCCACATCGGCTTGATCGACGCAATCAAGAAAATCGAACCGGGACTGGTTGAACGCACCGTCCGCCGTGGTCATGAAGCACTGGTTCGGGCGGGCAACCCCAACCCCAAAATCGGTGTCTGCGCCATCAACCCGCACGCCGGCGAGAATGGCCTCTTCGGCTATGGCGAAGAGGAAGAAAAGATCATCCCAGCACTTGAAAAGCTTCAAGCAGACGGGATTAACGCGATCGGTCCCCTACCTGCCGATACCGCATTCTTCCTAGCCGGCCGCGGCGACTACGACCTCATTGTCGCCATGTACCATGATCAGGGCCATGGCCCGGTCAAGGTTCTTGGCATTGAAGCTGGCGTGAACATCACCGTGGGCTTGCCCGTGATCCGTACTTCGGTGGACCATGGCACTGCTTTTGATATTGCCGGCAAGGGCATTGTTGAAGTGGGCAGCATGATTGAGGCCCTACAGCAGTCAGTGAATTTGGCATCGGTTCCGGTCAAGTAAAGGAACGACAGCAATGCCGATACACTCGGCGTAGCAGATTCACCGTACCGGGAGGGAAAGGGACTCATGTCAACCAGCGCAAAGGTACGCCAAGGGCAGATCCTTGAACTAGCCAATACCAGTGGTTTGGCCAGTGTTGAGGAACTCTCCGAGCGCTTCGGCGTGACCGCTTCAACGATCCGTCGTGACCTTTCTCGACTAACCGTCGAGGGCAAGATTGCTCGGACCTATGGTGGAGCCATGCCGCTGACGGCTCCTGTCATCGAGTCCACCTTCCGGCAACGGAACATGGAGAACTCTGCTGTCAAAAGCGCCATTGGACGCAAGGCACGCACGTTGGTGTCCGGGGGGCAAACCATCCTGCTTGATTCAGGTTCCACAGTTGCTGCACTGGCCCACGAACTTCGTGATGCCAACGAACTCACCGTAGCCACCACCTCCCTTGTGGTGGTGGAGGAACTAGCCGAGGCGGAATCGGTTCATGTTGAATGCCTCGGTGGAACCCTGCGACATCGCAGTGCAGCATTCGTGGGACCCTTGGCCGAATATTCTCTGGAGCGAATGAGCTTTGATTCCGTATTCCTCGGAGCTGACGCGGTTACCCCTGAAGCCATCTGCGAAGCAGACCTGGTTCAGACGCGTCTCAAAGAAAAAATGGCTTCCCGAGCGCAGCGCATTTTTGTGTTGGCCGACAGTTCCAAACTCAACCAGCACCCGTTCCACGCTTGGGCCATGTTGCCCGAAGGCTGGACTCTGATCACCGACGCGCAGGCTGATATAACTCAACTCGCCCCCTTCAAAAAAGCCAACGTTGAGGTGATCATCGCGGGTTAGTCCCCCGCGGTTCACAACGTCGCGGCCGTGAAGAACCTACACCTTCGTGGTTCGTCGGTTCAGCAAATAGATCAGGTACAGCCCACCGAAGCAGACGGTGACCACGCCCACCGGTAGCTGCACTGGGGCGAACAAGCGCTGGGCCAAAAGGTCACTAGACGCAAGCAATAGTGCTCCAACAAGTGCCGTAGGAACTAGTTGCAGTCCGGCACTTCCGGCGAGGCGACGGGCAATTTGTGGGGCCACCAAGGCGACGAAGGCGATCGGTCCAGCCAGAGAGGTCACCGCGGCAACAAGGAATACCGCCAGCACGACCAACAATAATTTGGTACGTTCTACCCTCATGCCCAGCGCCCGGCACAGGTCATCACCCAACTGCAGCATTCGAAGCTGTGAAGAGCTAGCTAAGAGTAGCGCTGACACCAGCACCACAAGTATTCCGACTGGGGTCACCGACTGCCAGGTCAACCCGTTCAGGGTTCCGGCTCCCCACACGGCGGCGGCCATGGCCACATCAAGTTCTGCGCGGAGCACCAAGAAATGGTTGAACGAGGCCAGCACCGAAGATATACCGATGCCCACAAGAATCAATCTGAACCCTGCGGTACCGTTACGCCAAGCCAACAGGTACACCAAGAGCGCGGTAAGTAAACCGCCGGTCAGAGCGCCCAAGCTGGTGGCAACGAATCCACCACCGAGCACCGTGAGGGTGATCAGCGCGCCGGTGTAGGCGCCGGTGGAAAAACCAATGATGTCCGGTGATCCCAAGGGGTTCCGTGTCAGTGATTGGAAGACCGCGCCGGAAAGAGCCAAGGCCGCCCCAAAAAGTAATGCAGCCACGGCCCGAGGCATGCGCCACTGCCAGATGACCATGTTCTCAATGCCTTCGCCCTGGCCAAACAACACTTTTAGCACCTGCCATGGCGTCATCTGATACTCGCCACCAGAGATCGCAAACACCGAAACCAACAGGCACAACGCCAGCAAAACTAGGACGGTGCTCGGTGCACGCAGTTTGGTTTTTACACTCACAGGGCCACCGCCTTACGTCCACGAGCAATCATGATCAGCAACGGTGCCCCGAGGAACGCCGCGACAACACCTGCTTGCAGTTCTCCGGGAAGCATCACTCGTCCGAGCATGTCGGCGCAGAGCAAAAGCATCGGCGCGATCAGCGCGGTAAAGGCCATGATCCATCCGGTATGTGCCCCGGCCAGTCGCCGGGCCGCATGCGGCGCCATCAACCCGATAAATCCAATGGCACCCACCGCTGCAGTGGACGCCCCGGCGAGTATTGTGATGGCCAGCAGTACCAGTATTCGGGTTCGCCCCACATTAGTCCCCAGGGAACGGGCGCTATCTTCGCCCAGCGCCAAGGTATCTAGCGAACGAGCACAACTGGCTGCGACTAGAACACCGACTAAAAGACATCCGGCCAGAGGCAGCACAATTGAGGAATCGCGGCCTTGTAAGGAGCCAATGGTCCACGCCCGCAACTGATCAAAGGCCTGTGGTTTAACCAGGGATAACGCGGTGCCTACACCGGTGAGCACCGCTCCGATGGCAACACCAGAGAGCACTAGCCGTACCGGATCACTGGATCCGGGCCTAGGCATTCCCACCAGATAAACCACGGCAGTGGTCAGCAGCGCACCGAGGAAGGCAAAGAGCACGTAACCGTTAAAGCCCTGCACGCCGAGGAATCCTACGGAAACGACAATGGCCAGAGAAGCTCCGGCGTTAACTCCGAGAATTCCGGGTTCAGCCAACGGGTTGCGGGTCAGGCTTTGCGCCAGTACCCCAGAAATTCCCAAGCCCAGTCCTGCAAGTACCGCCAGCATGGCCCGCGGCAAGCGCGACTCAACAACGATGCTGCGCTCCACGGTGGCTTCCGTATCAGTCAGCGCCTGTATCACCACATCAATGGGCAAGGCTCGTGATCCGATAGCCAGGGATACCAGGACTAACAAGAGCAAAATCACTGCCAACCCGCCAAGAAGAGCCAGCTGTCGACCGACGCCGACGGTGTGGGGCGCAGGGGTTGTGGGCCGTTTGAGGTTAGCGCTAATGACCGGCGCCCTTCGTTTCAGCTGATGCGGGGAACGTGAATACTTTACCGTGTTTCTGTTTCAATGAGCGACAAAATGCTTTGGTTAGCCTTAGCAAAATAAGGTATATTTGCGATGTGAATTTTCTGAAGATCGGCTCCATGTGGCGCCGCACCATGATTTCGGCTACCGCCCTTGCGCTAGTCGGCCTGACCGCCGGTTGCGGCGCGTCCACCACCGATACCAGCTCCGGCAATAAGGACGTTGCCATCGGCGGCGAACACTTCACCACCGCTGATGAAGAGACCGCCAAGTTCGGTTCCGATGCCGAGGCCGGCCAGTTCCCCCGCACCATCACCCACGCCAATGGAACCACCACCCTAGAATCCAAGCCTCAGCGCGTCGTGGTTCTAGATACCGGTGAATTAGATGCCGTGGTCTCTTTGGGTATCACTCCGGTGGGCATTCCTTCCACCGAGGGTTCCAGCCCGATCCCTAGCTACCTGGCCGATAAGGTCAAGGATGCCAAGACCGTGGGCACCATTCAGGAATTGAATCTGGAATCCATCGCTGCACTCAAGCCGGATCTGATCATCGGTTCCCAGCTGCGTGCCGATAAGCTCTACTCCCAGCTCAACGACATTGCACCAACCGTGTTCTCGATTCGCCCAGGCTTCCCATGGAAGGAAAACTTCCTGCTTGCCGGTGAGGCACTCGGTGAAGAAAGCAAGGCAGTAGAAACCCTGAACGCTTATCAGGACAAGGCCACCGCCTTGGGCAATGATGTGCAGGGAGATCCTGAGATTTCACTGCTGCGCTTCATGCCAGAGAAGATTCGCCTCTACGCCAATAAGTCACTGATTGGTGTCATCTTGAACGATGCCGGGCTGAAGCGTCCAGATAACCAGAACATTGTTGATCTGGCCGCGGAAATCTCCGCAGAGAACCTGATCGATGCGGACTCGGACTGGATCTTCTACACCTCCTACGGAACCCCTGAGGCGACCGGCGAAAAGGCCGCGATCGAGGGCCCGCTGTGGAAGCAGCTCAAGGCTGTGCAGAATGATCAGGCCATTCGCGTGAACGACGACGTCTGGTTCCTGGGCCTTGGCCCAACCGGTGCCTCACAGATCCTCGATGATCTGCGTAGCTACCTCGTCAAATAATTTCTCGCTTTCGCACCGAGATACATTGCCACTGCGAAGCCTGTGCTCAGCCCGAGCATAGAAAGCTTGAGTAACGTAGTAACTACCTCATTGAAGGTGCGAGTGATGATCGTTGAAATCCCCGCCGGTATAACCGGCGGGGATTTCGCTTTAACTTCGAGCTCGGTGCAGGACTATGCTTCCAGCCAGCTCACTTCCCCGGATTCCAGGTCATAGAGAGCCGGAACGATACGGGTTCGCTTCTCCCCCACAGCTTTGCTGATGATCGCCGAGCGTTCCACGAGTTGCCTGGCAACGGCGAGCGCATTGGCTTTCACCACTTGGTCCACCGCCTCGCTGCCGGATCCCGAAACCTTCTGGCGACGGGCTACCGGAGCGATCTGTTCTGCGAAATCATCCATTTCGCCGGGCAACGCGGGATCCTCCGGGTTGGCTTCCATGGCCTTGAGGGTTCCGGTCACCGCGCCGCAGGCGGTGTGACCGAGGATGACCAGAAGGGGCACCGAGTAGGGCGCGGAAACGGCGAACTCCATGCTGCCCACCAGGGTGTCATCCAGGACCGCACCCGCGGTCCTGGTGACAAAGAGGTCTCCGATCCCCTGGTCGAAAAGCATCTCCGGGGTGACTCGCGAGTCCACGCACCCGTGGACCAAGGCGAAGGGGCTCTGGTGTTCGGCCTGCTCATCACGCCGATACGAATCCTGGTTGGGGCGCTGCACCTGCCCTGCAACGAATCTCTTATTGCCTTCGGTGAGTTCTATGAGCACATCGTCTGAGGTCTTGGGAGCGGGGCCGTGTTTGGCGGTGGCGGCTTGTACGGTTTTCTCGTTCGCGCAGGCGCTGAGTCCTGCGAGCGCTAGCAGGCCGGTCGCACCAGCAATCAGCTTTCTGCGGCTGGTTGCGCTGGTGTTGACGACGCTGTCAATGGGTTGTGGCATAGTGCTCTCCGGTCGTAATTCGTAGGCACCTGAATGTCATTAACTCAGATTTTTTGGTAAATACCATCATGAAGTCTATTGTTCTGCATTTGATTCATAAACGGATTCCGGAATATTTCGCACCCTTGGACCGAGCATGACTTCACAACCCATCACAAAAGTGATTGACACCACAGTTTTTCTCAGTTTGGATAGACACTGTCAATCGATTGATTGGGAACACAGGGTGGTGTCCATTGGAACTGGGTAAAGTCCAGCAAGCAGCGGTGTCCTGCTTTGCGCAACGCGGATTTGCGGCCACCGGCATCCGCGAGCTGGGCACCGCGGTGGGACTGAACTCGGCAACGCTCTACCACTACGTTGGCGGCAAGGAAGAACTGCTGGTTGGCATCATCAAGAATTGCCTGGACTCCATGATCACCGGCGCCCGCCAGGTCCTGGCCGCCAGCACCGACCCCATCCGGCAACTGGCCTTGCTCGTGGCCTTCCACGTCGGGTTCACCGCCACCAACCCCAAGACCTCCCGCGTGGCCGAACACGAAATGCGCGCCCTGTCTCCGGTAAATGCACAGCAGATGCAGGTGCTACGCGATGACTACGAGCAGCTCTTCGCCCGGGTGCTTCACGACGGAGCCGAGCAAGGCATCTTCAACACCGTAGACCTTGGCATCGCCCGTCTGGCCATCATGGAAATGGGCACCGGCGCCAACCACTGGTACCGCCGCGACGGACGGCTGTCACTAGCCGAAGTGCAACTGAATTTTGTTTCCCTGGCCATGCGCATGCTCGCCGTCGCCACCGAATCGCCGCTGACCGACAAGGAACTGCCCACACCCCTGGTCATCGCCAGCGAACCCGAACCGAAGGACTGAAAAGTGAAGACGCTTTCTTCCCGCACGGATCCCGCAGAATTCGAGATCAACGCAAAAGCCAACGCCCCGCTGTTGGCCGAACTGCACCAACGTCTGGAACGTGCAGCCCTTGGCGGTTCAGAAAAATCCCGCACCCGCCATGTGGAGCGTGGCAAACTGCTACCCCGCGAGCGCGTTGACCAACTCCTCGATGAAGGTTCCCCCTTCTTGGAGATCGCCTCGCTGGCCGCCGAGGACATGTACGACGGCGCCAGCCCCGGCGCCGGAGTAATTGCCGGCATCGGCCTGGTGCACGGGCGGCACGTGCTGGTCATCGCCAACGACGCCACCGTCAAGGGCGGAACGTACTTCCCCATGACGGTCAAGAAGCACCTGCGCGCCCAGGAAATCGCGCTGGAGAACAACCTGCCGTGCATCTACCTGGTGGACTCCGGCGGAGCCTTCCTGCCGATGCAGGACGAGGTGTTCCCCGACCGCGAGCACTTCGGGCGCATCTTCTACAACCAGGCCCAGCTCTCCGCCAAGAAGATCCCCCAGCTAGCAGCCGTTATGGGATCCTGCACCGCTGGCGGTGCCTACGTGCCGGCGATGAGCGACGAGACGGTGATCGTGCGCAACCAGGGCACCATCTTCCTTGGCGGTCCGCCCTTGGTAAAGGCGGCCATCGGTGAAATTGTCACGGCTGAAGAGCTGGGCGGTGGCGACCTGCACGCCAAGTCCTCCGGAGTAGTTGATCATCTCGCCGAGAATGACGAACATGCGCTGATGATCATTCGCGACATCGTCTCCACCCTGCCTGCCAATCCCGCCCCCGCTTGGCAGATCGAGCAGCAGGTGGCCGAGCCGCTGTATCCCGCCAGCGACTTAGCCGGCATTGTGCCGGTAGATGTGAACGCCCCCTACGATGTGCACGAGGTCATCGCCCGACTTGTCGATGGCAGCAAGTTCCACGAATTCAAAGCCGAGTACGGCACCACCCTGGTCACCGGCTTCGCGCACATCCATGGACACCAGGTGGGCATCATCGCCAACAACGGGGTGCTCTTCTCCGAGTCAGCAATGAAGGGAGCCCACTTCATCGAGCTGTGCGACCAGCGCGGCATCCCACTGCTGTTCTTGCAGAACCTTGCCGGGTTCATGGTGGGTCGCGACTATGAGGCCGACGGCATCGCCAAGCACGGGGCGAAAATGGTCACCGCGGTGGCCACCGCCCGCGTCCCCAAACTAACAGTGATCATCGGCGGCTCCTTCGGCGCAGGCAACTACTCCATGTGCGGCCGGGCCTATAGCCCGCGTTTCTTATGGATGTGGCCAAATGCGCGCATTTCGGTCATGGGCGGCAATCAGGCCTCCTCGGTCCTGGCGACCGTCAAACGTGACGGGCTTGAAGCAGCCGGCGAGAACTGGAGTTCCGAGGACGAGGAACGCTTCAAAGCCCCCATCCGCGAACAGTACGAAAGCCAAGGAAACCCCTACTACTCCACCGCGCGCTTGTGGGATGACGGAGTCATCGACCCAGCAGATACTCGCCGGGTGTTGGGCTTGGCTCTGGATGTCTGCGCCCGAACACCATTGCCAGAGACCAGCTTCGGTCTCTTCCGGATGTAGCCCGAGGAGATCACCATGAAGAGACAACTTTTCGACACCGTCCTTGTCGCCAACCGCGGCGAAATCGCGGTGCGCATCATCCGCACCCTGCGCGCGCTGGGCATCAAATCAGTGACGGTCTATTCCGACGCCGACGCCAATGCACTGCACGTAGCGCAGGCCGATACCGCCATCCGACTGGGCGGGGCCACCGCCCAAGAGAGCTACCTGAACATCGACGCGGTCATCAATGCCTGCAAGGCCAGTGGTGCCCAGGCGGTGCACCCGGGGTACGGGTTCCTCTCCGAAAACGTCGATTTTGCCCGCGCTCTGGAGTCTGCCGGAATCACCTTCATCGGCCCGCCGGTGAACTCCATCAATCTCATGGGCGACAAGATCCGCTCCAAAAATCATGTGCAGTCCCACCAAGTTCCGGTGGTTCCCGGCATTGCAGAACCATCCTTGAGCGATGAGCAGCTTGTTGTCGCTGCCGCTCAGGTGGGCTTCCCGCTGCTGATCAAGCCCTCGGCAGGCGGTGGAGGCAAGGGCATGTTCGCCGTGGAGACACCGGAGCAGCTGCCCGAAGCCCTGGCGAGCGCCCGACGCACCGCACGCAACGCCTTTGGCGATGACGCCCTGTTCCTTGAACGCCTGGTGCGCAATCCCAGGCATATCGAGGTGCAGATCCTGGCCGACGCGCACGGGACGACGGTGCACTTAGGCGAGCGTGAATGTTCGCTGCAACGCCGCCACCAGAAGGTCATCGAGGAAGCCCCTGCCCCCCTGTTTGAAAATCTGGACCGCGGAGCGCAGATCCGCGAACGAATCGGGGCCGCCGCGATAGCTGCCGCCCAATCGGTGGGATACGTGGGCGCTGGCACCGTGGAGTTTCTGGTCAGTGATGAGAACCCGGACGAGTTCTTCTTCATGGAAATGAATACCCGCTTGCAGGTGGAGCACCCTGTCACCGAAGAAGTCGTGAGGGTCAAAGGGCAGAAGCTGGATTTGGTGGACTGGCAGGTGCGCATCGCCGCCGGGCAACCCTTGGACTTCGCCCAAGATGATGTTTCGCTGCTCGGCCATGCCATCGAGGCCCGCCTCTACGCCGAAGACCCATCGGCCAACTTCCTCCCCTCGGTGGGGACCATCCTGCAAGTGCACGAACCGCAGAGCGTACGGGTGGATAGTTCATTGCGCGAGGGTTTGGAAATCAGCGCCCACTATGACCCGATGCTGGCCAAGTTGATCGCATGGGGACCTGACCGCGTCTCGGCTCTAAACCGCTTGGACCATGCACTGGCGCAGAGCGCAGTGCTCGGCGTGCTGACCAACAGCGAGTATCTGCGTTTGCTTTTGGCCGATGAAGAAGTGGCCGCAGGCAGGCTGGACACGAACCTGATCGAGCGAAAGATGAAGCAGTTCTCCTTCCGCGCTTGTGGCCCACGTGAACTGGCGGTGGCCGCGCACCTCGAATCGCTGCGGCTTCCCGCCACCACCACCCCGTGGGGAGTCCGCGACGGGTGGCGGTCCAGACAACACCGCCCGCTCACCACGCACTTTGAATCCGGTGAGGCCCAGATCGAGACGTCGCTGTTGCCCACCGCCCAGGGCAGCAACGTCACGGTGTCCGGCGAGCAGTTCCACGTGCAAACCCTCGACTCCGGATTTGAGATTAACGGTGTACGCGCCAGCATTCAGCACGCCTTTGCTGCCGATGGCACTCTGTGGCTCAACGATCAGGGGTGGAACGCGGCCGTACGCAAGCTGACCCGCGAGGAAGTCCTTGAACGACAGTTGGCCAGCATCGCCAAGGAATCGGGCAGCTATAGTCCCGATGTGCTTTCCCCAATGCCCGGTACCGTCATTTCTGTTCAGGTCAGCGATGGACAACAGGTGATGACGGGACAGGTGCTGGCCATTGTGGAAGCGATGAAAATGGAACACCAGTCGCTGGCCCCGGCCGATGGCATCGTGCGCATCCAAGGATTAACGGCCGGGGATCTGGTCAAAGCCAAGCAGGTCATCGCCACCGTAGAACCATTAGAGGTCGAAGCAGAGGAGCAACCGACATGAGCGGGCAGCGGATCGAACAGCGAGGACTGTATTTCGACGAGTTGGTCCTGGGCGCCATCTACGCACACAGGCCCGGGCGCACCCTGAGTGAAGCGGATAATATCGCGTTTACCACGATGACCATGAACAACCAGGGACTGCATCTTGATGCCGCCTGGGCTGCCACCCAGCCTTTCGGCAAGCCACTGGTCAATTCGTTGCTGACCTTGAGCACCATGATCGGACAGTCCGTCGCGCAACTGACCGAGGGCACCATCATCGGCCAGCTGGGAATCAATGATGTGCGTTTCCCGCATCCGATGTTCCACGGGGACACCCTCTACACCGAAACCGAAATCACCGTGCTGCGCCCCTCAAAATCGCGGCCCGGCCAGGGCCTGGCCTCGATGACGCACACCGGGCGCAACCAGCACGGCGAGATTGTCGCTACCGCCACGCGCACCTGCCTGATGTGGACCCAACAAGCCCATGAAGAGGCGAAAAAGGCGGCCGGCGATGAGTGAGTTCATCATGGGCCCGGCCATCCTCTTCTGCCCGGCGAACCGGCCCGAACGCTATGCCAAAGCAGCCGGCCACGCCGATGCGGTGATCATTGATTTGGAAGACGCCGTAGCACACGAGAATAAAGAGGCCGCCAGGCTCGCTCTGCGCGGGAGCGATCTGGACCCGGCCCGCACCATCGTGCGAGTGAACCCGGTTGATACCGAACACTTCGCCAAAGACCTCGAAGCATTGCGGCACACCGACTACACCACGCTGATGCTGCCCAAGGCCCAATCCGGCGCAGAACCGGAACAACTCGCCGACTATGAAGTCATAGCCCTGTGCGAAACGGCAGCCGGCATCGCCAACGTGGCACAGATTGCGGCGGCACCAAATGTGGTGGCGCTGATGTGGGGTGCCGAGGATCTGATTGCCTCGCTGGGAGGTACTTCATCGCGCCACGATGATGGCAGCTACCGCCAGGTGGCCAGTTTTGCCCGTTCCCAGGCGCTGATCCATGCGGTCGCTCAGGGCAAGGCAGCTATTGATTCGGTCTACCTGGACATCCCGGACACCCAAGGACTGTTCCTCGAAGCCCAGGATGCCAAAGCCTCCGGATTCGCGGCCAAGGCGTCGATCCATCCCAGCCAGATGCAGATTATTCGCCAGGCCTACGCGCCAACGCCGGCCGAAGTAGCATTGGCCGAACGGATTCTCACCGAGGCCAAAACCCATCCGGGCGTTTTCTCCCTGGACGGGAAAATGGTGGATGAGCCCCTGCTCCGCCAAGCTCGGGCGACCCTTGCCAGCGCCGCGAGGCTGGGCTGAGCGTCGCAGGCTGTCATCAACTAGGCTCCCGACCTGCACCCGGGTGATGCTTAGTTCATGAGCGACCTGCCACCCTCCACAGCATCTGAAGCGTCGAGCCGTCCACCTCGACTGCATCGCGCGTGGCTTGTCGCGCTCGTCACCACCCTGGCATTGGTGGCTGCCGCTGCGTTCCGTTCCACCACCGGCGCGTTTTTCGAGCCCCTGGAGTCGGAATTCGGCTGGCAACGTTCACAGCTATCCACCGCGGTGACCATCAATCTGGTGGTCTACGGATTAGCGGCCCCATTTGCAGCAACTCTGCTTGAACGGTATTCGATGCGCAAGGTCGCCATGGCCGCGCTGGCCCTGGTAGCCGCCGGCGCCGGGCTCTCGGTATTCATTAACCACTACTGGCAATTGTGGCTGCTCTGGGGACTGCTGGTCGGATTAGGCACCGGAGCCATGGCCTTGGTTTTCGGCTCCGTGGTGGCCAACCGCTGGTTCAGCCAACGCCGAGGACTGGTGATGGGGTTGTTCTCCGGAGCCAACGCGGCCGGCCAGCTGATTTTCCTGCCGTCCATCGTGGCCATTATCGAGAACGCTTCATGGCGTATTGCTGCCCTGGTAGTCACGGCCTTCGCACTCTTGATCATTCCGCTGTTGCGGTGGCCCTTCGCCAATACGCCTGCCGAGGTGGGCCTGCTCCCCTATGGCGCAACCGAGCCGGCGGCTGAGGTGCCCAAGCCCGAGGGCTCCATGGCGGCGACAACCCTGCGCGTGCTGTTCTCCTCGGCTCGTTACCCGGCGTTTTGGGTGCTTGCCATGACTTTTTGGATCTGCGGCTGGTCCACCAACGGGTTGGTCCAAACCCACTTCATCCCGGCAGCGCACGATCACGGCATGCCCGCCACCACGGCTTCGGGCCTGCTGGCACTGATCGGCATTTTCGATATTCTCGGCACGGTGTTCTCTGGCTGGCTCACCGACCGTGTGCGACCTTGGCTGCTGCTGGCCGTCTACTACTTCCTGCGTGGGCTCTCCTTGATGTTCCTGCACACCTTGATGGGCCCAACTGTCCAGCCGATGCTCTGGATTTTCATCATCTTCTACGGCCTGGATTGGGTGGCCACAGTTCCACCCACCGTGGCACTGTGTCGCCAGTACTTTGGACCGGTCAAGGCGACCGTGGTCTTCGGCTGGGTCTTCGCCTTCCACATGGTTGGCGCCGGCGCGGGGTCCCTCACTGCGGGCTTGTCCCGCGAAAGCACCGGAAGCTATTTAACTGCGTGGATCACCGCTGCGGTGTTGTGCTTCGCCGCGGCGGCCAGCTTGTTGCTGTTGCCGCGCATGCGCCAGGCAGTCCAGCCACCGGTAATCGAGCCGATCCCTTCTTAGGGCAAATTCCAAAGGCATCTCGGTGCCTGGTCGTGCATAACTTATGGGAGTAAAACATGTCAGGAAGAACCAAGCCAGGATTCGATACGTTGGTATGCTTTTGGTGCTCGATAATCCTGTGGCTTGCAGGGATTCTGACCCTCACTATGGGGACCTTGTTCAACATCAATGGAGCCATGGGCGTCAATATCCTGGGATTGACGATTGTCCAGATGATCGGGATCGGGTGCTTTGCTGGAGCCGCAATTTTTGGCGTGGTCGTAGTCCACAAGGTCATCGCCATGCTGATCTATCTGGTCCATCACCAGCGCTAATCGCTCATCCGGCAGCGCATTCTTCGGCCTTCTAGAATGGCGCTGCACTTCGTACGAGCTGCACTGCAAGATCCACAGCTCCGCGCATCGCGACTTCAGCGCCCAGAGTCGAAGCCGTCAGTTGGACGCAGGTCAGTTCAGGCTCCTGAGCGAGTTCGCGTTGGGCGATCACAACCACCGGTTCCAGTATTTCTGCCATCGCGCCTGAAAGCACTACACGTTCCAAGCCGAGAAAACCCGAAATGACTGCACTGATCCTGGCTAGCCGGTCACCCAGCGACTCCAGGATTTCCTGAGCTAATTGATCATGCCCAACCGCTGCTTGGAAGACGTCTTCCGCGCGCAACGCATCCGCCGCCAATTCCGCCAAGCTGCTTTTGGCCCCTTGCGACAAAGCGGTTTTAGCCTGCTCGCGTGCGAGATATCCAAGGCCATGAGCGTTTCCCACACCGGCGACATGCGAAAGGAATCGCATTTCTCCAGCCAAGCCCTTGTCGCCGCGCAGCAAGTGGTTATCTACCACTACGCCCGCGCCGATACGCTCACCAACCATCAGCGAGGCGAACGAACCAACGGTGCCATCTTCCATTTCGGCAATGGCCGCCAGGTTCGCGTCATTTTCAACCCTCAGCAGGTAGGTGTATTCGCCGAGGACGGCTTTCCAGTCTGGGTTCATATTGACCCAAAAGCCATTGTCATCATCTGGCGACATTCCATCGGCATCGACGGGCGCGGGAACACCAATCACGATGGCTGCAAGCTTTCGGATTTTGAATTCCTCCAACACGTCCGTCAGCAGTTTTTCGGTGACGCGCACTCGATGTTCGCCTGTCGCAAGCGGGTCTACCTTGGCTTCGCAATGTGATTTTTGTGTCCCTCGTACATCGCTGAGTGTCAAGCTGATGCGGTGTTGCCCTGCGTCAATTCCCACAATGAATCGATGAGCCAGGTTCAGTTCATAGCGCAGCGCCGGACGCCCCTTGGAGTAGGCTCCGGCAGCTCTGGTGTCCTTTGCCTCGACAAGCCAGCCGGATTCCACCAGTTCTTTCGCCTGGTTGAGCACCGTCGCGCGAGTCAGTCCAGTTAGGGAAATGAGTTCGCTAGCAGTCACCGCTTCGCGCCCCCACGCGGCATCCAGCACACGTTGGGTATTCAGCCTCCGCAGTGCTGTAGCACTGTCCAAGGACCCGGGTTCCGGCGCTTCAATATTTTTCACTGAACTCACGTTCAAAGTATAGACGCGACTTTATTAAGGTGCTAAATTTACTTCGGATATAAAGTGACCCACTTCACTTCATCACTGGAGATGCACATGAATTTTGGATCAGAAGCCTTGTCGAGGCCCTTGAAACGGCGGTCTTTCATCGCCTCGATGCTGGCAACCGGAACTTTGACTTTGACCAGCTGCGGCACGGATGATCCCCGAGCCAGCATTCGGTTCAACCAGTCCAAGCCAGAAGTGGTCCCCTACTTTCGAGACTTGCTGAGTCAGTTCAATTCCTCTCAGAGAACAGTGAACGCGACTCATGAAGTGACTGCGGGATTGTCGGCAGCCTTTGCACGCAACGATCCACCAGATTTGGGATGCCTGAATTACAACTTCGAAATGGCGCGATTCCAAGAGCGCGGAGCGCTTTCAGATCTGTCAGACCTACCTCAGCAGAAGATGAACGCGCCCTTTATCAAGCAGTTGCTGGATCTCTACCCGGATTACCCCGGCAGAACATCGGTGCTACCGTACTCCATGATGGGTGCATCTGTCCTTTATAACAAAGACATTTTCGAAAAGCACAGTCTCTCCATCCCGACTCGATATTCAGAATTGCTGGATCTGTGCGGTGAGCTGTCCGACTTGGGCATCACGCCGATCTACTCCACATTCAAAGATGCTTGGACAGTTTCGCAGGGCTTGGCTGACTACTGCGTGGGCGGGGCCATTGAAACCAACCAGCACTTTGCCGACCTGCGCGAACTCGGCTCCGACTTCACACCTGACTCCGCCGTCACTTTCTCGAAAGCATTCACTGATCCACTACTCAGAATGCAGGAACTGGCAAAATTCTCCAACAAGGACGCAGCCAATCGCGGCTACGGAGATGGCAACCTTGCCTTCGCCAATGGTCAGGCAGCCATGTACCTCCAAGGTCCCTGGGCCCTGCCCGAAATCGCCAAAACGAACCCTGATGCGAACATCGGCACTTTTCCACTTCCGATGACCGAAGACCCTGAAGACCTGAAAATCAGGGTCAATCTAGATCTGGCGCTATGGATCCCCGAACAATCCGACCACAAGGCTGAAGCACGTGAACTGCTCGCCTTCCTCTGCCAACCCGAACTTCAAGACGCCTACAACGAATCAGCCCTCGGTTTTGGGGTTCGTTCAGATTCGCCACCGACCAAGGACCCGCGCCTGAAACAGATGCAGCCATACATCGATAACGGACGCATCTATCAAGGAGTTTCGACAGCGATCCCTCGAACCATCCCCTTCGAGAACTACATGCAAGGGCTGGTAACAGGTGGCAGCGTAGAGCAAACCCTAGCAACCCTAGACGCGGACTGGGCCCGGCTAGCCCAACGCAGTTAGCCAGCCCAGGAGATCATCATGACATTAACCTCACCAGCAAAACCTCGTAGCGATAGCAAGCGTCCACTGCCGACCCCACCTGCAAAACGACGCAGATTCGAGGCTACCTACCTTGGCTTCCTCGTCCCGGCTTTGATTTGCTTCACGATCGCCATTACAGTTCCCGCGGCCATGGGCATTTTCTTCAGCTTCACAGACTCCGTTGGGTTTGGAGATTACAACCTCATCGGTTTAGCCAATTACGCGGCTTTGTTCACCGACCCTGCGATTATTGGCGCCTACAGCTTCACGATCGGTTTCGCGTTAGTCACTGTGCTTCTGACGAATGCCCTGGCATTCTTGCTGGCAGTTGGACTTACCGCCCAAATCCGTGCCAGGGTCGCTTTGCGAACCATTTTTGTGATGCCAATGGTGATTTCAGGAATCGTGATCGCGTATGTTTTCAACTTCCTGTTTTCGAACACCTTGCCCACTGTAGGCGAGTATTTCGGCATCGAATTCCTGAAAACATCGCTGCTGTCCAACCCGGATCTCGCATGGCTTTCGATCGTCATCGTCAGTGCCTGGCAGGCGATCCCCTCGGCAATGCTCATCTATATTGCAGGGCTCATGGCGATCCCCTACGACTTGTACGAAGCCTCATCCCTCGACGGAGCCAGCGCCCTTGGACAACTCGTCCACGTCACCCTGCCGCTGATGATTGGCTACATCGGGATCAATATAATCATCGGTTTCAAGAACTTCTTGGGCGCCTACGATGTCATTGTCGGCTTGACCAACGGCGGCCCCGGAGTGCAAACCCGTTCAATAGCCATGACGATCTTCACCGGCTTTGAACGTGGCGACTATGCGTATCAGATGGCCAATGCGACAGTCTTCTTCATTATTTCGCTGATCATCGCGCTCTTGCAGCTGCGCCTAACGAACAGGGGACAAGTAAAATGAGCCTCACTTTACAACAACGACTCAACAAACGATCCCGCTCACGCGTCGGACGTGAACGTACCAATTGGTGGGCCACTGGCCTATTGGGCATATGTGCGCTGGCAGTTTTGGTTCCCCTGTTCGTTACCGTTTCGATGGCATTCAAATCCGCCAAGCAGGCTGTGGACGGCAAAGCGTTCTCGCTTCCAAAGCCCCTCTCGATCGAAGGGTTCACCGAAGCCTGGGAACTGGTCAATTTTCCGAGGGCATTCACCATCTCGTTCTTGATCACTCTCGTAGCAGTCGTCGGAGCGGTGCTCGTTGCGTCGATGGCTTCCTATGCAATCCACCGGAACTGGGGCAAGCGGTTCTACCGCTTTAGCTTCTACTACCTCTTGGGAGCCATGTTCCTACCGTTCCCGGTCCTGGCACTGTCCCAGGTCAAACTCACCGGACTCTTCGGCCTGGATAATCCGGCAGGCGTCGCCATCCTCCATGTCATGTTCGGCTTGTCGTTCAATGTCCTGCTATTCACTTCTTTCCTACGAGGCCTACCCGGCGAATTGGAAGAAAGCGCTCGCATCGATGGGGCAAGCAACTGGACCACATATTGGAGAATCATTTTCCCGCTCTTGGCACCAATGAGCGCCACTGTGGCGATCTTCGCGTTCCTCGGGTCATGGAACGACTTCATGATGCCATCACTGATTATCGCGGAGCAGGCAGATCAGACTCTCCCTGTGGTACAGCAGCTGTTCCAAACCCAATTTTCGAATAACTACCATGTCTCCTTCGCCTCCTATCTGATGGCGATGGCGCCCAGCGTCGTGGCCTATCTCTTCACCCAACGCTGGGTGATGTCGGGATTGACTCAAGGTGCCGTCAAATCCTGATCCCATCACTCCGCTCGACTTGCCCACCCTCAAAAACACACCGTTGAAAGGAACACCATGACTCTTCAAGACACTACCCCCAACACCCTGAAATCCGAGGATGCGTCCTGGTGGCGCCAGGCCGCGGTCTACCAGATCTACCCGCGCAGCTTTGCCGACTCCAATGCCGACGGGCTAGGCGATTTGCAAGGTATCGCTTCACGAGTCGAATACCTCAAGGCTCTGGGTGTCGATGCGGTCTGGTTGTCGCCGTTCTACCCATCGGCCCTAGCCGACGGTGGATACGATGTTGATGACTACCGCAATGTAGACCCGCGATTAGGCACTCTAGAAGACTTCGACAAGATGACTACAAAGCTGCATCAGGCAGGTATCAAAGTCATCGTTGACATCGTCCCCAACCACTCTTCAAATCTCCATGAATGGTTCCAAGCCGCGCTGGCAGCACCCAAGGGCTCAGCGGAACGCGAGCGCTATATCTTCCGGGACGGATCAGGCGCCAACGGAGAACTGCCTCCCTCAGACTGGGAGTCGATCTTCGGCGGACCGGCATGGGAAGCAGTCGGTGACGGCCAGTGGTACCTTCATCTCTTCGCCAAGGAACAGCCCGATTTCAATTGGGCCAACAGCGAGGTCCGCGAGGATTTCCTCAAGACGTTGCGATTCTGGTCCGACCGAGGAGTCGATGGCTTCCGTGTGGACGTGGCCCATGCCTTGGCTAAGGACATTCCACTGACCGGCCTGCCTACCAAAGCGGAACTGGATGCCCACCCATGGGACGGCTCACACCCAATCTGGGACCGCGATGAAGTGCATGAAATTTATGCTCAATGGCGTGAAGTCTTTAACGAATACGATCCACCACGCATCGCGGTAGCCGAAGCATGGACCAATTCAGATCGTCGGCCTGCCTACGCTCGTTCCACTGGACTGGGCCAGGCATTCAACTTCGACTTGTTGCAAGCAGATTTTGACGCAGCAGCCTTCAGGAAGATCATCTCTTTCAACCTCGAGCAGGCGAAGATCGCGGGCTCGTCAACCACCTGGGTCTACTCCAATCACGATGTTGTACGCCACGCCACCCGCTATGCACTCCCCTTGGCGGGAGATCCCGATGCGGCGAAGAAGTGGCTGCTGCACGGCGCAGATCCGTCGGTGCTGAATGAGGAACTTGGCCTTCAGCGTGCGCGGGCCGCGACACTGTTGGAGTTGGCATTGCCAGGATGCGCGTACCTGTATCAGGGCGAAGAACTAGGGTTGCCAGAAGTCAGCGAGATCGCCGACGACCAGCGACAAGACCCTGCCTTCTTCAAGAACAAGGGCGTCGAGGTGGGCCGCGACGGTTGCCGCGTTCCGATCCCGTGGACGACAGACGGGCCGTCTTTTGGCTTCGGCGAAGCAGAACCCCACCTGCCGCAGCCAGAGGATTTTGGATCCCTGAGTGTTGCAGCACAGAAAGGGAACGAGGAGTCGACGTTGGAGCTCTATCGCCAGGCACTGGCTCTTCGCAAGGAACTGCAAAGCGAAGAATCACTCGAATGGCTGGATTCTGCCGAGGGCATGCTTGCCTTTTCCCGACCAAATGGCTGGATCAGCGTCACCAACTTCAGCGCTGAACCACAGCTACTTCCCGAAGGCACATTGCTGCTGTCCAGCGCGCCATTGGATGATGCCGGTCGGCTGCCGGCAGCCACAACGGCATGGTTGCGCGGCAATTAGTCTGAGATAGCAAAAAAGCTTCGTCACCGCTGATCTTTCGCGATCCGCGGTGACGAAGCTTTTCTTTGCCCGCCGCTCTAGGCGACAACAACATCCTTGGAAGGAACGTGCAGCTTCTTGTTGCCGTAGTGAACGGCGAAGAACCAGGCCACACCGGTGACAACGTGGATAACGCTCAGGGTCACGCCGGTTGCCACATCGGATGCGGTCATGATTGGGGAAATCATCGATACAACAGCGATGATCAGGCCGATCCACTGGGCAACCTTCACAATGCCCTTCTTGGCGCGTCCGATCAGGAAGACAACCAAGCCCAGCACCAGCAGTGGCAGCCAGGTGAACTGAAGGATGTTGTCGAAGCCGACAACCTTCTCAGGGTTGGTGCCAACCTTCATCGAAGCGCCCGAGGCGATGCCGATGAAGAAGATGATGACGTTGAGGTAGCCGGCGCCCAGTGCGGCGATGACGACCTGAATGAAATTGAACGGGCTATTTGGTTGTCCCTGAGCAGTCATGGTGTTCCTCAAAATTGTTGAAAGTCCTCAACAATTATAATTTCGCACCCCAGTGCCTTGGCTCTCATCATCGCGTGAGATCCGCGACACTTAGCCACGCTATCCATTTAGGTGTTCAGACATCTTCAATCACCATGATGATGGCACACACGCCCATCGCCACGATCATCAAAGAGGTAAGTACAACGGCAACAACATCTGCACGAAGGCGCTCAGCGTGCACGCCCTGAAGCATTTTTCGGTACCGAGCCCGCTGCGAAAAGAGAATTCCGAAGGCTACAGCCGAGGAGAGTGAAAGCAACAAAATCATGCCCAGCCCATAGTGTGGCAACCACCTCAGGAACACCGCGCTGGCCACCAAAAAGGAGATCATGGTCCGGCTCCAAGCGATCACTGTTCGCTCAGGTTGCAATCCGGGATCACTGACCTCAGGGGCTTCTTCACTCAACTGCCCAACCCCAGAATAATGACCACAGCAGTCAGAGAGGCCAGGACCGCGCCGAAGGCTAATAAGGGCACGATGCCTGGAATCGGCAAAGGACGTCCCGAACGCATACTGCGCTCAACTCGAACCCAGCGAATCGCAGCCCCACCGGCAATCAGGATGCCGGTGCCAATGATCAGTACAGCCAGCCAGGTGCGCAATGGTGTTGGAAACGCATCGGTCGCAAAAGCTTCGAGGGCCGTACCACCAGCAAGAAACGCTAAGGAGGTTCGGATCCACGCTAAAAAGGTACGCTCATTGGCAAGGGTAAAACGTGGGTCAGGCTCTTTGCCCTGCGGCAATAACCAGCGTTCCAACCGGCTGCGTTCGTGCTCAGACATGACCCTCCTGAGTTTATGCCAACTCGGCAAGCTTATCTGACCCAAAAGAATTCACGGTTTAAGACAGATTGCCTTTCAACGCAGTCTCCACACAGGTTCTGCGATCCGTTAAACACTGCGGGCCCAGCATCGGCAAAGAATGCTGGGCCCGCAAGATCAGTCGAGGCTACTTGGAAGCTCCGATAGCCCACACGCGTGGCAGCTCGGTACCGTTGACCGCAAGATCTCCAATCAAGCGCGCCTTGAACACCCACGGATTGTGGTTGCCCGCGGTGCGCGCATTGCGCCAATGGCGGTCCAGGTTCTTCGAGACACTGGTCGCCGAAGCGGCCAACGCATCAAAAGCATGGGTGATGGCGTTGAGCACCAACGGGGTGAGCACTACCTGCGCCTGCGCGCTAGCCAGCTCTGCAGCGTCATTGGCCGCTTCGTCATCTTCCAATGAAATCTGACCGGCCTGGAGCGCCAACGCCGATTCATAGGCGCCCTGCAAGGACTGCGAAACACGCTCCACGGTTCCCGCCGCAGCAAAGGCAGCCGCCGACACCTCACCAATCACCTGCAAGAGCTGTGGATCCTCGGCCGCCACATTGGCTGCAGCATGGCTGAAGGTCCGCTTGCGTGCCTTCAGCTCAGCGGCGAAGTCACGCTCGGCGGCCTTAGCCGATCCGGCGAGCACTGCCAACAACACCTGCTGATAGAAAGCGGTCTGGTACTTGAAGCGCGTGTCAAAGTCGATCAGATCTTCTTCGGCCACAATCGCGTCGGTGAACGTGGAAGTTCCAGTACCGGTGGTGCGCTGTCCAAAGCCATCCCAGTCATCAGCCAATTCCACGCCTGGCTGGTGACGATTCACCGCAGCGATGACTCGCTTGCCGGTATCCGTGCGCTCTGCATAGGTGTCGAGCCAATCAGCAAAGATGGAACCGGTGGAGTAGTACTTGGTGCCATTGATCTTAAAGCCACCCTCACCATCCGGGGTGACCTTGGTGATCACATCCCCGACCTTCACCGTCCCAACTTCGGTCCACGAGTTGCCCACCAATTCGCCATCAACAAAGCGTGCCAACCACTTATCGCGTCCCGGGCCCGGGGCGGCAATGAGTCTGTCTTCCACAAAAGCGAAGTGCGCACGCAGTGCTTGGGCAATATTTGAATCGGCGGCAGCCAGATCAACAAAAAGTTCAAAGAGCTCGGGAAGCGTGGCTCCTGCCCCACCATGAGATTCAGGGACACGGATCGCGCCGAACCCTGCGGCAGCAAGCTGGGCAACCTGTTCATAGGGCAGTTCACCGCTACGGTCACGTTCGGCCGCGCCGTCCGCAATCTGTTCAAAGAGTGGGGCGAAACGGGCTTTGAGCTGGTTCAACCGATTACCGGTGGCTAGTACAGTCATCTCAGTTTCCTATCTGTAGAAAAGTTTTTAGGTGTACAGCGACAGTGGCTGAGATTCTCCGCGGAGGAAGTACGCGCCGACCTCAATCTTCTTGTAGTCCACCGGGTCGTGCAGTGAGTGCGTGCGCACATTGCGCCAGAACAAGTCCAGACCAACACTGTTCGCAGTCGACGAGGATCCCGTGACTTCAAAGATCCGGTTGGCCACCTCAACGCCCACCTCGGTGGACACCACCTTCGCTTCAGCAATCTCAACAGCCAACGCCGCACGCTCGGGCTGCGTCACGTCCCCTGCCTTGGAGAGCAGAGCATCAAATTTGCGTCCTAGCTTTTCGGTCAACGCTGCCACGGCAGCAGTTCGTGCCTTGAGCTCACCCACGGTGCGCTGGAAAATCGGATCCTGGGAATAGGTCTCAGCCTGCGAGAACAGCCACGCGTTCTTGCGCCCCAACAAGATCTGCTTGCCACGGGCCAAGGCGCCCTCAGCAATACCCAGGTAGAAATTCGCGAAGGCCAGCTGGATGCCAGGGGTCAGTAGGGTCGAGACCGGCTCATCGGTGACCTCACCAAGAAGATCCGTAGGCTCGATGCGTACATTGTGGTACTTCAGCGAGTTCGACGCGCTCAGTCGCTGACCTAGGTAGTCCCAGTCATCAACGATTTCTAGGCCCTCACGGTCACGGTCGATGATGAAGGCCAGCACCTGGCCCTTGCGTTCGCCCTCGGTGACTTCCGCGTTGATGACGATAACCTCGCCTACCCCGGAACCGGTGGAGAACCGCTTGGCACCATTGAGGCGGAAGCCATCACCCTCAGGCACGAGGGTCAACGTGGGATCAACCGGGTTGACCGAATCGCCCCACAGCCAGCCGCCCTCAACGGTGCGCTGCCACCACTGGGCTTGGGTTTCAGGCGCCGCGTAGAAGGCAATGCCCGACTGGTTCACGTAGTGGTAGGCCAGCAGCTGAGAAATTGAGCCATCGGCCGTTGCCAAGATGCGGACCGCTTCAAAGGCGGTCTCCCAGTGTGCCCCGGCGCCACCAAATTCGGTCGGCACCAGCAGGTTCAACAAGCCAGCTTCACGCAGTAACTGCACCTCAGCGAAGGGCTGAGCATTCTTGCGGTCGCGTTCTAGGGCGTCGGTAGCCAGCTGGTCGGCGACCTTTTGTGCGATCTCGCGCCAGTGATTAAGCTCGGCTTCATCGGCGGTGCCGGTGTAAGGCACGCGCGGTAGCTGGGTACTGATAACCGTCATCTTCGTTCTCCTTAGGACTGTGGATTCCGAAGGACGCAGAATTTTCTGCAGATCCATCGAACCTGGCGTTAGCACTTACTGCGGGATGCAGGTTTGCTGCGACGTCTCGGAGCCAGGTCTCTCAGCCGCTCTGGATGGCGTGTTCTCTCAGTGAATCACCGTGCGATGGCTGACGGAAGTCACGAGGTCACAGGACGGAATATCGTCATTTTTCGACACGTTCACCACCCTGAAACGGCAATAAATTCCCGTCATATTTCCCCTTATTAAGTCAGGCAGGCGAGTTGCTTGCTTTCGAAGAAAAAACGAAGATCCTCAAGAGAACCATGTTGAGAAATATGGCCACTGTATAGACTGAATATAAATACACCAGCAAGGGGAAGCTTCAATGGACCCAATGAACACCATCAGCCTGATGTTTGGGTTGGTCATACTGACCGTGACCGCCAGCATCTTGGCGCCGATGACTGCCTCAGGCCGACTCAAGCGCAACACCACAGTGGGCATTAAAACCCGTCACACCTTATCCAGTGATGAAGCGTGGTTGGCCGCTCACCACCATGCGGCACCCACGCTCAAAATGACAGCGTGGATTGGATGGATCTTGTTGGCCATCGCCGCAGTACTTTGCTTTATGCAGAAGTTCCCGTGGGCGCTGACGGTAACGGCCGCCGGCTTCTGCCTCAGTCTTTTGCTTTTGCTCGTGGCAGGATTCCGCTCCAATAAGATTGCCAAGCAGTACCCGAGTAGTTAGTCGCTAGTGTCTCTCGTGGCGAAGATTCGACCGCGAAGGATCAAAAATATCCGTCTGCCAACAGGCTAGTTCTTTAGAAGATCTGCAACTGCCCCAAGGCAACTCGCGCATAAATCGCGTGCTGTAGGCGTAACGATTCACTGGTCAGGCGCGTATCCACACCGGTGACCTGCCCGATGCGCTCCAGCCTCTGAATCAGCGTATTGCGGTGAATGTGTAAAACCTCGGCAGCTTGCGACATCGACGCAACGCTTGCCACCACCAAGAGGGTTTTTGCTTGTTCTTGATTCAATTCCTGCGCAGGAATCGCAAGATATTTGAGGTTGGATGCTGGTGTGCGCGCGATAGCCACCGCGATCTCTTCGGTCCACAGATCACGATGCGCCTGACCTGCAATCAATTCAGGACGCGCCACCAGGGTGCGCAATACTTCGGCCCGGGCCAAGAGCTCACCGGCATCTGCCATCCCCGGACCACCAAGATAGCGATCATTGGGTCCAACAACGTTTTGGCCATGATCTTCACTAGCCTTGCGAAGTCGCCACCTCGCTCCAAACAACGTCACCCAAGAGGTACTTACCCCTTGGGTTCCTGGCTGTTCAAAGGCTGACTCTTGCCCTGCCCCTTGTCCTTTGCCCACCAGGCACACTTCCAAGTGCAGGTGCCCGCTGAGCCCATGTGCCTGAAGCATCCGGTCAATGATTTCCGGTGCGACATTCCCGGCGAGCAAGGCGGACAAAATATCCCTGGCCTCGGCCGCCCGACGAGCGCTACGCGAATGCTCACGTTCCTGCGCGACCAGCAGTTGCACGGTCAGCGCAATCAGGTCAGCTAGTGGTTCCACCTCATGGGGTGCACCGGTAAGACCAATGACCCCACACACGCGGTCATTAATCTTCAGCGGAAGATTCACCCCGGGCTGGGTTCCGGCGGTTTCATCGCCGTGAGTGACTCGGATGACCCGCTGGTCTCGAAGTACTTCAATGCTTCCTGCGTGCAGCGTTCCGATGCGCGAGCTATCGCTAGAAGCAATGATTATTCCATGCTCATTCATAATGTTCACATGGCGATTAATCGTTGGTGAAATGGTGTCGACAACCTTTTGCGCTAGTGCGCTGGCTAGTCGTGGTTGCTCCATTTCGCTCATGAAGTCATCCTAGCTTCCTGCCCCAAAAACATGGAGGACTCACCGCGACGCGCATCAAGGTTTCGCACTTTCGTCCTTCACCTTGCCACCGGAGGATGCTAGGCTCACCCCAGTCAAGTATCTCAAGGAAAGGTTCACCATGAGTTCGGCGATCAGTTACTTAACCGGGGGTTTCCTTGTCTCCTTGCTCGTATCGCTCAACATGACCTGGCACCAGCGCTTACCTGGACTACTTGGCCCTGTACTGATCGCGGTGTGCCTGGCGGGGTTAGTTGCCTGCCGTGTCTATACCGCGAAGAATCAACCCCACTGGCAAGATCCACGCGAAGTTTAGGCTGCGTCGCGCTCGCGCTGCACTGCTTGAACCGTGTTGGTGGTGTCCGGGGCAAAGGCGTATAACTTTCCGTCTGCCACGTGCACCCAGAAACGACCGCAGAGGTCGGTTGTTTGGTTCTCAGCGTTTTCTGGCCACCAGTCAGCTTCGAGGGTTCTGGTTGACGAGATTTCTTTTGCCGCAAAATCTTTGGTTCGCGAATCCGAGGCGTAGGCCTTCTTCAGTTCTGCTTCCGATGGTTTGCCCACGGTGTTCAGTGCTAGACATTTATCGCTTGGCACGTCTGCGCTGTAGTCCATCACAAAGATTCTTTCCATCCCCGTATTGCGCTGCATCAGCTTGATGTTGCTTCCGCCTTCAGGCACCCAATTGGGCAGTAGTCCGGAGGAAACAGCCTCTTGGGAGGACTTGGCAGTCTTTTCGGTGGATTCATCATATTTATCCGTCATGAGGTCCGAAACGGAACAACCGGATAGCAACAGGGCCATGGGTGCGGCGAACAATGCGGTGGCGACATACTTTTTCTTGATCATGATTCCATCGTAGAAATCGACCACCACTAGGCACATCGTCTTCCTGATGGAAAAGATCGCGCTACGCTTCATCCCCTCGGTGGAGCAGTGCTCAACATTTCTCCTACTTCACCGCCTAAACTGACAGCAACGACCTCTCGTCCCAGGAGTGATCAGCCATGGTGCCCACCGAAAAGATTGCCGTCACCGGATCCACCGGGGCGCTCGGCACCCTCGTTGCCCGCGAGCTGGCCGAACGGCACATCCCGCAGCGGCTATTGGTCCGCGACACATCCCGGGCGCCGAAACTCCCAGAAGCTACAGCCCACAAGTTCGACTATGCAGATGCCTCCACCAGTACCAAAGCTTTAGAAGGTATTGAGGTGCTCTTTATGGTTTCCGCCCCGGAGAGTGATCACCGCATCCAGCTTCACACCAGCTTCATCGATGCAGCACGTGCCGCCGGGGTGAAGCACATTGTTTACACCTCTTTCACCGGCGCAGCACCAGATGCTGAATTCACGCTGGCCCGCGAGCACTTCGCCACCGAAGAGTACTTGCGAACTTCCGGGATGCACTTCACGTTCTTGCGCGATAGCTTCTATCAGGATTTTTTGCCGGCCTTGGCAGGAGACGACGGAGTCATCCGCGGGCCTGCCGGCGACGGACATTTCGCGCCGGTGGCCCGAGCAGACGTGGCACGGGCTGCCGCCACCATTCTGGCTTCGCCTTCCGAACATGCCAGCGCCACCTATGAGCTGACGGGACCGCAATCCCTGAGCATGCATGATGTGGCACAGATCCTCAGTGCCGCACGGGCGCAAAGCATTACCTTCCACAACGAAACCATCGAAGAGGCCTATGCTTCGCGCGCCAGTTATGGTGCACCGCAGTGGCAGCTTGATGCGTGGGTGAGCACCTATACCGCGATTGCCAGTAATTCCATGGCCAAGGTCAGTGACCACATTGAGATCATCACCGGGTCCGCTCCCCGTTCCTTCGCTGACTACCTGCGCAAATAGGTGCGCATCACGCTAAAGGCGGTGCGTTCGATCAGTTCTGGGGCCTGATCCGACAGTTGCTCTAGGCTCGCTGGCCCGAAAGCGATGGAGTAGGCCGCCAGGATCCCCGCCTGATCAAGCTCCTCATCGCTCAGCGCTACCGATCCGGCCACCACGATCACCTCGGTTGCTTCACCTGCGGCCTGAAGTACCCCACACACCACCTTGCCGTTGAGGGATTGGCTGTCCAAGCGTCCCTCACCGGTGAGGACCAGATCCGCGGCACCTAAGATGCGGTGCGCATCGAGCACCTGCGCCACCAACTCCCATCCGGGGGTCAGGTCCACTTGGAAGTACGAGGCCAGGCAGATCGCCAAACCACCAGCGGCACCCATCCCCGGTTGTTCCTTGAGTGTCCTTCCGGTATCTGCTTCAAGTACCTGGGCCAACGTGGCTAACCCACGATCCAGCACCTGTACCTGCTGGGCCGAAGCGCCCTTCTGCGGACCAAACACCGCCGCCGCTCCCTGGTCCCCGAGCAAAGGGTTGGTGACGTCGCAGGCGATCTGCCACTGCACTTGTGTTGCCCGCGGATCCAGCTGGGAAACATCGACTTTGGCCAGTTTTTCCAGCGCCCCACCACCGGGTGGCAGTTCTTCTCCGTGTTCATCCAGGAACGTGGCGCCCAGTGCACCGAGCAATCCGGTACCGCCATCGGTGGTGGCTGAGCCGCCGAGGCACAGGACGATCTGTTGCACCCCGAGGTCCAGGGCGCGTATTACCAGTGGGCCGAGTCCCGAAGTACTAGCGTCCAAGGGTTTGCGTGGCACATCGCTGACCTGTGGCAGGCCGGCTGCTTCGGCGGCTTCCACAACAGCGATCTTCTGGTCCTTGGACAGTCCCAGCCGTGAGGTAACCGGGCGGCCGAGCGCGTCGGTGGTTTCCACGGTGATCGCTTCGGTGCCCCACGCATCGATTAGTGCTTCTAAGGTTCCTTCGCCGCCATCGGCAAAGGACAGCGCGGTGATTTCAACCTGCTGGTTGCGGCTCTTCGCCGCCTTGGATACTCCCTGCGCTAGAGCTTGTGCCACTTCGCTGGCTCGGGCGCTGCCTTTAAAGGAGTCAGGAACGATCGCTACGCGCAGCGGGTCGTGATCTGCTCGGATCATTTTCTGTTCAGAAGTCATGTTTCCCAGCTTAGGCAACGGTACTCGTGGCTCCTATGGTCAATTACCCGGAGTTCGCGAGGGAAAAGTGGCAAGACTATGTGCATCTGACCTTGGCAGGTACGAGCAGATCTTTGAAGCAATTTTTGAAGCATGCGAAACGTGAAGCTGAGCCAAAGGGATGGCACATAAAGCGTGGGTAGTGTTTAAAACACCTCATGAAGGTGCGAGTGATGATCGTAAGAATTCCCGTTGGATATTGCCCAACGGGAATTCTTCGTTAATCAGCTTCTGCATCACTCAGCCTTGAGACCTCGTCGCATCTGGCTATAGTCCTCAATATCGTTATTAAAGCGGTGAAGAAGATGCGCGAACTGGTCAATGTCCTTGGCGCTCCAGTCCTCCATAATCTGCTCAAGCGCGTCGATAGAGGTACCCCGCGCGTCAGCTAACTGTTCGTTTCCATAGCGGGTCAGGGCGATCTTGCGCGCGACATGCCCCTCTGGGTCGGGGATGCGTTCTAGGTACCCGTCCTTGATGGCCACCGTCACCTGACGTTGCAGGGTTGAACTATCAAGGCGCAGGGCGTGGCTCAACTCGGCAATAGACATCGGGCCGGAGCCATCTATGCGGCTCATGATCAGGTATACGCTGCGATCCATGCCGCTGGAGTGGCGGTGTTGGGCGATGGTGTAGCGGCTAAGCAGCATTTGCTCGTACTCAATATCCGCGATGCGGCTCTTTGATCCGATTTTTCCTTCTGGCATTTTTCCACCTTAACCAAGATATGTATGATACATATTGCATGTAACTTACATATTCACTCGAAGCGTTCCCCGTGCCCTCGCTACCGTGTCGGCAACGCTGGGTGTGGGTGGAGCGATCGGCCTGCCACTATCGGCAGCCATCACTCAGTTCTCCTTCTGGCGTGTGCTCCCCTACCTCTGTGCGGCCATCACCCTGATCGTCGCCCTGCTGATTTTCAAATTCGTTCCGGTCGCTGGCGCCACCACCACCAAATCCAACTTCGACTGGGCCGGGGCCATTGGACTGGGCGTAGGACTGATCCCCCTCATGCTCGGCATCTCTAAGGGCTCACCGGGGCCAAGGGACCAAAATTCACCCTAGTCTTGGGCATCCTCATCATGGCTGCCGGTTACGGCGTCGGGCAGTTGGGCATGGGGTCAACCTGGGGTCTGCTCATTACCAGCTTGGTCATTAACAGTGGCGCGGCACTGGCGTATGGCACCATGCCCACCATCATCATGGGCGCCGTACCGCGGAGTGAAACCGGGGCAGCCAAGGGCCCGAACACCTTCATGCGTTCCTTGGGTACTGCCTGCGGTGCGGCCATCATTGGGTTGGTGCTCGACGATATGACCATCGACTTCCATGGCACGGTCCTTCCTTCCGAAACCGGCTTCCATACGGCCCTCTGGCTCGGCGCTGGGATCACCCTCGCCGCAGCGGTGATCGCCGCCTGCATTCCCGCCGCCAAAAAGCCACCGAGGTTCGACTTGAAGAGGCAATCCAGAATGCCTAAGCCAAGGAATACATGGTGAGCGTGCAGTGCATGCTTATTGCATCCACAGAGAGCACCCCTAGAGTTATAAGTACCTCATGAAGGTGCGAGTGATGACGAAAAACTGGCCCTGTCGGTCTTGCGACAGGGCCAGTTTTTTGCCATTTTTGCGTTCAGCACGCCCGCTGTCGCATCCATATCCAATGCGCAGTCCCTACTTATTTCGCACACAGGCGGCGCCCCTAGAGTAGTAAGTACCTCATGAAGGTGCGAGTGATGATCGAGAAGCCCCAGCCTCACCGGAAATTTCCGGCCCGGCTGGGGCTTCGAATTTAATCACCATCACCCTCGGTGCGATAACGTTATTTGGTCCCTGAGCTTTTAACACCCGGGACACCAGATTGAATGGAGCCCCGGTGAGTACCCCGACTGCACAGCTAACCCCGTTACAACGCCAGTCGGTTTGGCGCACCCTCAAGTCTCCTCGACTGCTCAAGACCGAATTGCTCGCCGGTCTGGTGGTTTCTTTGGCGCTGATTCCAGAGGTGATCGCCTTTACCGTGATCGCCGGGGTGGATCCACGCGTGGGGATCTTCGCCTCTTTCACCATGTCCGTCGTCATCGCTTTCACCGGCGGACGCCCGGCCATGATTTCGGCCGCAGCCGGCGCGGTAGCCTTGGTGGTCGCACCACTGGTGCGCACCTATGGGGTGGAATACCTCTTCGCCACGGTGATCCTTGCCGGAGTCATTCAGGTGGTTCTTGCCGCGTTGGGGGTCGCCAAATTACTGCGCTTCATTCCCCGGCAGGTCATGATCGGCTTTGTTAATGGCCTGGCCATCTCGATTTTCTGGGCACAGATGCCCGAGCTGCGCAATGTTCCCTGGCAGGTGTACCCGCTGGTGGTATTGGGCGTGGCGATCGTCTGCTTCTTCCCGAAGATCACCAAGGCGGTGCCGGCGCCATTGATCGCCATCGTGGCGCTCACCGCGATCACGATCTTCGCAAAAATCGTGGTGCCCACCGTGGGTGATAAGGGCGAACTACCCGAATCCTTGCCCTTGCTGCACCTGCCCGGGGTGCCGCTGAACCTTGAAACCCTGAAGATCATCGCGCCCTACGCCATCGCGGTGGCTTTTGTGGGGTTGCTCGAATCCTTGCTCACAGCGAAATTGGTGGACGACATCACCGATACGCCCTCGAGCAAGACCCGCGAGTCCTGGGCCCAGGGCACCGCAAATATTGTCACTGGATTCTTTGGCGGGATCTGCGGTTGTGCGATGATCGGGCAAACCATGGTGGGCGTGAAAGTTTCCGGGGGCCGCACACGCATTTCCACGGCCTTCGCCGGTATTTTCATGTTGCTACTGGCGGTATTGCTCGGCGATGTGGTGGCGCAAATTCCGATGGCCGCTCTGGTCGCGGTGATGATCGTCGTCTCGGCGACCACCTTTGATTGGCATTCGATTCGCCCGAGCACGCTGAAGATGATGCCCAAGAGCGAAACCTTCGTCATGGCCATCACCGTGGTGCTCACCGTGCTCACCCACAATCTGGCCATCGGTGTGGGCGTGGGCATCCTGGCGGCGATGGTGCTCTTCGCCAACCGGGTGGCCCACATGGTCACCGTCACCCGCACGGTGGATGGCGAACAAGCGCTGTATGCGGTCAATGGCGAGCTGTTCTTCGCCTCCTCCAATGACCTGTACACGCAGTTCCGCTACGCCGAGGATCCGCAGCGGATCGTGATTGATCTCAGCGCCTCGCACCTGTGGGATGCTTCGACTATCGCGTCGGTGGATTCGATCCGGACCAAGTACCAGAATTACGGAAAGACCGTGGAAATCCGCGGGCTGAACGAGGCCAGCCAGAAGATGCAGGAGCGGCTGGGCGGGAAGCTGAACTAGCTGGCCGCTAGCCGATAGCCCGCCGGTAGTACACGCTGTTTTCATCCAACTGGTAATCACCGAAGGGTGGGCACAGCGTGAAACCGGCAGACTGGTACATGCGCCGGGCGGCGGTGAAGTACTCGTGCGTCCCGGTCTCCAGGCAGAGCTGGGTGAAACCGCGCAGCGCAGCGCAGCCGATCAGCTCGTCCAGCAGCCGTCGGCCGATGCCCTGTCCGCGGAACTCGGGGGACACGCGCATGCTTTTCAACTCCGCCACCTGCCCGCCCAGGTCCTTGAATGCGCCCATGCCGATTACCGTGTCGCCGGAGCAGACCTGGAACAGCGTGACGCCTTCCCCGGCCAGCGCACTGGCGTCCATGGCGTGCCGGCTCTCCTGTGGCGCAGTGGGCGCCATATCGGTCAAATGCTCCCGCACCATGAGCTGCATCGATTCGGCGAGCGGATCGGCCTCGATCATCCTGATATCCATGGCTCCAGCGTGCCACGGTTTTATTTCACTCCGATGTCGCCCGGGTTTCAGCCTTCGCGCGCGGCCCGATCGCGTTTCGAGGCATACATGTCCCGATCCGCACGCAGGATCATCGTGCTCAGGTTGTCTTCCGTGCGCGCCTGCGCAACACCGAAGCTCCATGCCTGCGACGACGAGCCCTGCACGCGAGCCATCAGTAGCTGCGCCTGGGTGCTCGTGGTGCCCGGAAACAGAATCACGAACTCATCGCCGCCCAATCGAGCCACCACATCTTTGTTGCGAGTGCTCGCTTCAAGATGCCTCACCAGGTCCTTCAGGGCCCGGTCGCCCGCCTCATGGCCGCCTTCATCATTGATCGCCTTGAACTTGTCCATGTCCAGCAGGGCCGCCGCGAGCGGCCGCCGAGAGCGCTGGGACGAAGCGAGCATGAGCTCACCACGCTGCTGCAGCCCGCGGCGGTTGACCGCCCCGGTGAGTTCGTCGACCTCGGACTGGTAGCGAAAGCGGGCTTTCACATAGCTGCCGATCACGGAGGCGCCGATGGTCAGCAACACCAGGCTAAGCACATTGAGCTTTCCGCTGTGTACCGCCATGCCTGACTGCGGCCCGTAGAAGTAGGCCAGATACAGGGTGCCGACCAGCACCGGGTAAATGGTCCATCGCACCAGTCTTGGGTTGAAGAGCCAGGCCAGATACAGGGTGATCAACGGAAATTCCTGGAGCCGGAAGGCGATTTGCTCGAAATCCGAGGAGAGACCGACGAAGTAGCCGAAGGCCACAAGCTCGGTCAGCGCCCCGAGGTAGCCGATCCATAGCGGGAAGCGGTCCTGCTTGATGTAGATCAGCAAGAGCACCAGAATCGCCCCGGCAAAACGGACATACCCTAGGTACTCCCTGATCACCGACTCGAAGTCGTAGGTCATATTGATCAGATAGAAGAGTATGAAGAAACAGGCGATAAACCCGGTTACGGCCACTTCCGGGCGCTTGATGGCCCGAGCCCTGGGGGGGCAGTAGCCGGTACCACCAGCCACTAACATCCCGGGCCCGCCGGTCCTTTTTCCCTCGAAATCGCGTATCCATATCCAGTACATTGTAAGATTTCCACTAGCCAACTGCACCACACTTTAACGGCACAGTACTTCAATTTCGGTATGATCGGCGCTTTATGAAATTCGTATTCCAGCCACTCATCGACTTGCAGCGCCATGCCCTCGCGGGCTTCGAAGCATTGGCAAGGTTCCGCGATGGCCGCACTGCCCAGGCGCATTTCGATGAAGCGCGCCTTGCAGGCGGTCTAATTGACCTCGAGCTACACGCTCTGAACCAGGTCCTTGCCGCCAGCAAGGCCATCCCCAATGGCCTGCTACTCACCATGAATGCTTCGGGGCCGGCCATCGATGCTTTCGCCCAACAGCATCCACTACTGGATCCCCGACTAGCCTGGGGATTGGAGCTACATGAGCTCTCCGCACCGGAACAGTGTGGCAGGGCGCGGATCAGCGCCGATGAGCTCGGCTGCCTCTTGCTGGTTGACGATGCCGGAATCGGCTATGCAACCCGCGAACGGATCAAAATGCTCAAGCCCCATATCGTGAAGTTAGACCGGTCATTATTCACCCGCTACCAGTCGTCCTCCACGGCACGCGAGCATGCCGATCTGCTTATGGACGCGGCCCGAGGGATCAATGCGCAGACGCTGGTCGAAGGCGTGGAAACCGCGCAGCATCTGGCCCTGGCCCGGGACCTGGGCTTCGACTACGCCCAGGGCTTCTACTTCAGCCCCGGCCTAGACGCGCAGCAGCTGCCTAAAGCGATGGTCAGGCTACGCAGACGCCTCGGGATCGATATTCCGGGTTTCTGATCGCCGTTCGCGTCCCCGCGTGCTCTTCACCCGGATCACCGGCAGCATCTTCACCAGCGCGAGCACCAGGTACAGCACGGTGTTGATCGCGACGAATGAGGCCAGCACCGCGAACCAGTCGCTGAGCAGCACGCTCTCGGGCAGGATGATCCCGCGCGGCACGTGCACCAGAAGTTCCACCATCAGCCCAATTCCTTCCGTGTGGCACCTGCGTGCTCGACATGCTTCCAATCCGCGCTGCGGGCGAAGGCGATATCCGCCACGCCCTTGAGGAAGGCCAGATCCAGGAACGCGTCGTAGACGAGCTCCGGGATGACCATCGCCGCGACGATCCGCGCGCGCCATCCACCATGCCAGACGGTGACGATGCGTTCCACCGCGAAGAGCGCCCCGAGGAGCATCCAGAACGGGAACCACACCCAGGTGTCCATCGAAACCAGCATGATGAGCATCAGCGCGAAGTAGCTGAACAGGGCGATCACCCCGTAGCCGATGCCGATCTGCTGCGCCCAGTAGCGCGAGGTCTGCGCACTCACCCCGTAGGCGCCCAGGTTCTCCAGCGCACCGCGCTGCCAGCGCAGGCGCTGGGCCCAGAGCATCTTCCAGCTGGGCATCAGTTCGGTGACGACCGTACAGCTCTTCGGCGAGGTAGTCAGCGCGCCGAGGGTCTTCAGCGCAATGGTCAGCTCATTGTCCTCGGTCAGCGCGGCGGTGTCGTAGACTTCGCCGGGGTTGCCCGGCAGCGTGGTGCCGCGGGCAGCGGCCACCGTACGCAGGGCCGAGGCGCGGAAAACCGAGGCGGTGCCGGTGAGCACGAAGACCCGGCCATTGCGGCGCTCGATCTCGCGCTGGTAGCGGGTGTATTCGTTGCGCTGGAACTGGCCGAGCAGCCCATGCCCCTCTTCGCCGTGGAAGAGACCGCCCACCGCCATCAGCGCGCGGTCCCAGGTGAACCGGTCCTTCGCGGTTTCCAGGAATCCGGCGCCGATCTGCGAATCCGCATCCATCACCATGACACAGTCGTTATCGCCCATCGCCGGCAAAATGGCCTGCAGCGCCTGGTTCAGCGCCCCGCCCTTCTTGTGCTTGTTCTCCACCGATTCGAAGACCTCGACACCGTGCTCGCGGGCCACCGCAACGGTGGCATCGGTGCAATTGTCGGCCACCACGATGATCCGCGATGGCTTGAAGCTCTGCTCCTCGAGGGCCTTGAGCGTAAAGGGCAGGGAAGCTTCCTCGTTGTGCGCAGGAATCAGCACCGTCACGGTGACTTCGCCTGAGTGGACACCGCGGGTGCGAGCCATCACGGCTTTCGGCGCCAGCGGTCGGCTCGATTTCTGGATTGGCGTCCGGCGATAGCGCCAGGTCACGAAGCGCTCGCCAAGCACCACCAGCAGCACCAGCATCGCTGCGGCCGACACCGCGAATACCAGGATGGACAGATCGGGCAGCTCTGTGCTGTAGAACGTGGTCCAGAGCGCGCCGATCCGCAGCTCCACTGGGTTCCACATCGACACCGGCTTGCCGCTTAGGCTGATGGACCACAATAGCAGCGCGGCCGCGGCCACGACAATCAGGACGACAGCGATGCCCACCCATCGGCTGAAATGCTTTTGCACGTACGCGCTCCGTTCACGTTCAGGGCTCCCCGCGCGGCATCACACCGACGGGTGTTCAGAGGAACAACTCCGGGCGATTAGGCCAAGTAATTTACGTAGCCAACGTAGCATCATGCGCGAACTCAGGAAAGCATGCCGAGAGGCAAATCACCCCAGCAAAAGCACAGCTTTTTCTCTCCACCGCATGAACGGAGCGCGACCTAGCGCCGCAACAATTTCGCCGCTTCCTCACGCAGCTGGTTTTTGCGAATCTTCCCGGTGACCGTGGTCGGAAAATCTTCAAGAATCTGCACATAGGCAGGGATCTTATAGTGGGCGAGCTTCCCCGAACAGTATTCGCGCACCTCCTCGGCACTGAGCGGAACACGATCGGCCTTCATTCTCAGGCACGCGCACACCGCCTCCCCGTACTTCTCATCGGGCACTCCCACCACCTGAACGTCTTCAATATCCGGATGCCGGTAGAGGAACTCTTCAATTTCTGCCGGGTAGATGTTTTCGCCGCCGCGAATGATCATGTCCTTGATGCGTCCCACAATCGTGCAATATCCATCTTCACGCATCACCGCCAGATCCCCGGTGTGCATCCAACCATCCTCATCGATGGTGGCCCGGGTTTTCTCTTCGTCGTTCCAGTAACCGAGCATCACCGAATACCCTCGGGTGCAGTATTCCCCGGTGTCCCCGCGTTCCAAGGTTTCACCTGAAACTGGATCCACCACTTTAATTTCCACGTGCGGATGCACCCGACCGATGGTGGCGGTGCGACGCTCAAAGTCGTCATCACTGCGGGTCTGGCAGGAGACCGGGGAGGTTTCGGTCATGCCGTAGGCGATGGAGACCGCGCTCATTCCCATCTCTTCAACGCAACGTTGCATCACCTGTACCGGGCAGATGGACCCGGCCATAATGCCGGTGCGCAGAGTTGATAGATCGTAGTTGGCAAAGTCCGGGTGGTTCTGCATGGCGATAAACATGGTGGGCACCCCATACAGGCCGGTGCATTGCTCTTCGGCCACTACGCGCAAGGTAGTCTCGGCATCAAACCCCGGGGCCGGAATGATCATGGTGACCCCGCGCGAGGTGCACCCAAGATTGCCCATGACCATGCCGAAGCAATGATAAAACGGCACCGGGATACACAGCCGGTCGTGCTCATCGAGGTCGATCATGCCGGTGACCTGGTGGCCATTGTTCAGGATATTGTGGTGGCTGAGCATCGCACCCTTGGGGTACCCGGTGGTGCCCGAGGTGTACTGAATGTTGATCGGATCGTGCGGGCTGGTGGCTGCCAACCGTTGCGCCACCACGGCATCATCGATACTTGCACCCTCATCGAGCAATTGTTGCCAATCCCCGGTATCCAGATACACCACGCGCTCTAACTGCGGGGTATCTTCGCGGGTTTGTTCCACCATCGCCTTGTAGTTGCTGGTCTTAAACTCGCTGGCGGCCACCAGCAGGCGGAGCCCGGAATGGTTGGCCGCATAAGCGTATTCATGGGTGCGATAGGCTGGGTTGACGTTGACCAGGATGACGCCGATCTTTGCTGTTGCATACTGGGTGAATACCCATTCGGCGCAGTTCGGTGCCCAGATCCCTACCCGGTCTCCGGCCTGCAATCCGGCGGCGATCAACCCCTTGGCCAAGGCGTCGATTTCGGCGTTCAGCTCATTCCAGCTCCAGCGGCGCCCACTGCGCACTTCCACCAGGGCCTCGGCCGTGGAGAAACGAGCAACGGTTCTTTCGAAGTTCTCCCCGATCGTTTCTTCCAGAAGCTGTGGTTCACTCTCACCCTTGGCATACGCCTTCATCAACAAGCCCTTCGACCGAATTTGAATAGTGTCCCGCATCACATTCAAAGACTAGTCCCCGGTGCTGCGCCTGTCACCGTGGGGTTGATCGTGATCTGTGGTTTTGCCGCCTCCGGTCCCGGCCCGCGTCAAGCTAAAAGATCAACCAGCTGCCTTCTGAACCAGGGCGCGAATTTTCTGTTCGGTAGCTTCATCCAGTGCGGTGATCGTCCACGCCACCGGGTGCATCAGCGAACCTTCTTCAAAGGCCGGGTTGACCACTTCACCAAATCCGAAGGCCAGGTAGTCCTTGTCCGGTTTGATGTAGCAGATATCCTTGCCATCTTTGACGTAAAACGCGAGACCCCAGCGCACCACTGGCTCCAGCGACGGTGCACTTTCGGTAATAACCGAATGCAGTCGCAGAGCAATCTCCTGGTAGGGGGCCGGTGCTCCCGCTAACTTATTGCGGACTGCTTCCTCGCCCTTCTTGGCAAAAATCATGGTCTTCTCCCCTTCGGATTGCCCGCCGTTGATAGCGGTTCTTCGCTGACTTCCTACTGGCCAAATTGTGACCAGTAAGCGTTGAGCTAACAATTCAATAACCTACCCGATACAGGCCCCACGACCTGTGGATAACAGGCCAAACTGTCCTAGTTCCGCGGGAAAATTAAGCATGACAAATCAGTATTTCGCCCTCGATGACGACAATGAGAATCGTCTGCCTTTAGATCCGCCGGGCACCCGCGGCGAATCCCAATCCAGCTCCATCTTCGCCGACCACCTCATCCACCAGATGTTCTTCGGTCCCATGAAGAAGCTCGTTGATGAGCTCTTCGAAGCCGGCCCGCTCAAGGACCCCGGCGAAGGCCTAATACGACTGCAGAAAATCCAGAAACTCCTGAGCATGTTAGATGCTGCTCGCGCGGTCGTCATGGCCGACAGTGTTGAGCTGGTCGCTCAAATCTATGCGGAGGAACCCATCGCCAAACCCTATCTTGAATCGGAGCAAGAACGACGCGAACGGCTCAGTGCTAACTACTACGCCGTAGATCGCGCTAGCGACCAAATCATCACCTCAAATTTTGTTGCCGAATCGGCCATCGCGCTGCGCGAAACGGCAAAGAAAGCCAGTGCACACATGTTCTTCGCCAAGGGATTGCGGCACGCTTGCCCGCAGACCCTCCTAGCCCTCGCTGCCGGGCAGATTACCCCGTCGGCAGCACGCGCCATCGTGAAAAACGCGCAAGATCTTTCTGAGGAACAGATCAACCTGATGGAGGAGCAGCTCTTACCGGTTGCTGCTACCGCCAGCGATGACACGGTAAGCCAACGGGCCCGCCGGTTTCACGATCGGACTAACCCAGAGCAGGCGACCGCGCGCCATGAAAAAGCCGCTGACGATAGGAAGGTCACCAGCTGGGATTTGAAGGACGGGACCGGAGTCATCAAATTCGTTGGCCCCATCACCAACGTGCAGTCCATCATGAACACCCTGGACTACGAGACCACCCAACACACCGACCCCAAAGACTCCCGCACCAAGGCCCAGTTGATGGCGGACATTTTCTGCGACGCGTTGATTAGCGGATGGCCAACCACCAACGGCACACCGCTAAGGCCCCGTGTTGTGGTGACCATCCCGGCACTCCAGATGCTGGCGAATCCAAAATATGCGCTGGCAGATCTCGAAGGTCACGGACCAATTCCCATGGCGCTGGCCCTGCAGTTGGCCAAAGATGCCCCATCCATCATCCCGGTGCTCACCGATCCTTTCAGTGGGGCCGTGATGGATGTAGGTCGCAAGCGCTATAAGCCGACCCGCGTGCTCAAAGAGTTCTTGAGGGCCCGGGATCAGCACTGTTGCTACCCCGGATGCCGGCGTACCGCCGATAAGTCCGAGGTCGACCACGTTGAGGCCTGGGAAACCGGCGGCCATACCAACCGCGAAAACACCGAACTATTGTGCAAGCAGCACCAGATGTTCAAGCATGCCCTTGGCTGGAAGGTGATTAACCGGCCGGACGGCACCAGGTGTTGGCTCACCCCACATGGGCTCAATGCACTCGTTGTTCCGGGAAGCGTTGAGAATGTAGAGCGCTTAGACCACGTGCACAACCATTGCCCGGAACGAAAAGTCGCTTCTCCCGCAGACCTTCGACGATTACTGGGAAACCTATCGCTGCGCGATGAGGAACTGCATATCCGGGTTGAGAACCCCCGCATCATTGACGGGAACCTGAGCTCGATCCGCAGGAGCCGGATCCGCCAGGTACAGACGCCGCTGCCGCCTGAGGGCATCCCCACGACCCAGGATGTTGAGTGAAGGAAATTTTCCTTCACTACGAACGAATCACACCACCCATACTTTTACTTCACCATCCTTGGCCGTCGATGAATCACGACGGGCACTGGGTGCTGCTTCATGCCCTGCTCTGGCTGAAGGATAAAATCCGTCAGCCAACCTGACGATCGTTGCCATCACCTCGCACAGATGGTCAATGCAGGCCCCGAACTTCTAGCTGGACACAGCACTCGAAGAATGACGGAAAATTCCGTCACGACGACCTGACTCCCTCACCTGTGCAACGACCCGGTGCGTCTATTTTGCTCAGACCGCTCAGAGTATTCTGTTCCTACAAGCACCGACACCACATAGAGCAGGTCGCCTCATGAGTGACGAGTACGTAGAAGAAACTGCCAAAAATACCGCGCCGTCCTCATCACCGGACGGCGTGGCACCTGCTGGTGGACAACGTAGTTTTCTGCACATTCTCATCAACACCGCGGTGGCAAACTTCACCACGAGTTTCCTGTGGTTCGCACTGACCTTCTGGGTGTATCTGGAAACCGAAAACGTCATGGCCACCGGCATTATCGGTGGTGCGTTCATGTTGCTCATTGCGGTGTTCTCCATGATTTTCGGAACTATCGTGGATAACCATCGCAAGAAATCGGTATTTTTGTTTTCTGCATTCATCACCGCTATAGCCTTCAGCCTGGCAGGTCTGATCTATTTGTGGTTGCCAACCGAGGACATCTTGAATGTCGGAGGCTGGCAATTTTGGCTCTTCTGTCTGGTGATCCTCTTTGGCGCCATCGTCGAACAGATGCGCGGCATCGCGCTGTCCACCACGGTCACCCTACTGATCCCCGTTGACCGTCATGCCAATGCGAACGGCTTGGTGGGAACCGTACAAGGTATCGCCTTCATCATCACCAGCGTTTTCAGCGGCTTGGCCATCGGCTGGCTGGGCATGGGGTGGACGCTGACAATTTCGATCGTCATGGTCGTTCTCACCATGCTGCATTTATTGCAGATCAAGATCCCGGAGGAAGAACCGGTCAGGGAAGAAGGACGCACCAAAACCAGTGACCTACGCCTAGGATTCAGCACGGTCATGGCCATCCCGGGACTATTCGCACTGATCATCTTCTCAATGTTTAACAACTTCATCGGTGGCACCTATATGGCACTGATGGACCCATATGGACTAACGATTATGTCCGTCCAGGCGTGGGGTCTAGCCTTCGGGTTAGCCTCCACAGGGTTTATCGTCGGTGGATTGTTAATCGCAAAATTTGGACTGGGGAAAAATCCGATCCGCACCATGCTCTGGCTGGTCGTGGCCATGGGGTTGCTCGGTGCGATCTTCACCATCCGCGAATGGTCGTGGCTCTATATCGCGGGGATTTGGTTGTACATGACGTTCATTCCGGCAGTTGAAGCCTCGGAACAGACGGTCATTCAAAAGGTCGTGCCCTTCCGTCGCCAGGGCCGAGTCTTTGGCTTCGCGCAAATGATGGAAGCTGCCGCAGCACCGGTAACCGCCTTCTTAATTGCACCCATCGCCCAATACTGGATCATCCCGTACATGCGAAGCGAGCCAGGCGCCGAGCAATTCGGCTGGTTGCTCGGTGGTGGTCAAGCGCGCGGTATCGCATTGATATTCCTGGTGGGCGGGCTGATTATGATACTGGTGGCACTGCTGGCGATGAGCACCAAGCAGTACCGCAAGCTCTCCACAATTTTCCAAGCCGACGGGCCATCAACAGTTCAGGAGCACTAACTTGGCAACTACCCAGAAGACTTTGCCCACCGATGCTGATGTTCACGAGTTTATTGCCGCAGCGACACCAGCAAAACGTCGTGAAGATGGCAAGGTTCTCGAGCGGATCTTTAGCGAGGTCACCGGGGAAACGCCGGTGATGTGGGGGCCGAGCATTGTTGGTTACGGTACCTACACCTACGTCTCACCGTCTAACCCAAAAAATACTGGGATCTGGCCAAAGACCGGCTTCTCACCGCGTAAAGCGCAACTATCGATCTACGGGCTCAAAGATCTTCCCGAAGGAGCTGCCCTACTGCCCCAATTGGGCAAATATACCGAGGGTGCCGGCTGCGTCTACGTGAAGAAACTAGAAGATATTGACCTGGAAGTTTTGAAGGAACTGATCAAAATTGGCAATTCGCGCCACTAATTAACTGTTGTGGCGCTGCTCGTTGTGTGCCAGCGACGGATCATGGCGCTGACCGCAAATGCCACTCCAAGGAGAACCGCGGCTGCACCGGCCCACAGTGAGACGGTCAAGGGCAGTTGCGCACTGGAGTAATTTGGGAAGGCGTCAAAAAGCAAAAGGCCCCAAATAAAGCTCGGAATCACTCCAGCCGCGAGCGAGATAAGACTGAAGATTAGGGCATGCCGCCAACGATCCGTGGCGCTTCCCAGCCACGTCATCAAGCCTGCAATGCCTAACCATGGAAGCAAGGGGAAGGCCAGGGGCAACCAGAGATCGGGCATGGTCCACCAAGAAGCGCCCGATATGACTGGGTCAATGACAAGCAACAGAACAGCGAAGAGGATTGAACAGGCACCGGCTAGCCAGCTCTGGCCTTTCTTGGTGTGGGGCACCTGCCGCAATTTCCATCCAGTCATACGTTTCATCTTATATACGGCGTCATCAGCATCGATTTGAGCTGTTTCTAAGATTTGAGCGTGGTGCAGGTTTGTTTGGCAGAACAATAATCAACACCTGAGTACCGAATAGCAGCGGTAGTGCGCTAACCGGATGCCACCTTAATGCCCTCGGAGCATGTCTTATTCGGCTTCTTCGAAGAAGGTTTCCACCTCGGTAATACCTGCGGAAATAACAGGGACCAGACGCTCATCAATGCTGTAAGTTTCGCCATCCTTGGAGAGCAGCCCATAGCCAACTAAGGAATCCATGGCGGCCTGTGCTTCAGGCAACACCGAGTCGTAGATCTTCGGTCCAACATTGCGGCGCAGGCCCTCAAGGTCGCCTTCTCGTCCGGTGGAAGCGGTGACCAAGAGGTTACGCAACACCAGGTAGTGGGCTTCATCGCGCAGCGCGACATCAAAGGTCGGGTTCAAGTGGGCCTGTACGCAGCCCACTGCCATCTCGAAGAGGATCTGTGCGCTGGCCGCTTGATCTCCGTCAACCAGCAGATCATAGGATTCTTCGTCCAGACGCATCGTTGGTCCGTCAAAGTCCACCACGGACAGTCGCGCCGCACCCCAGATGTAGGTGAAGACAAGTGGTGCCGGAGCATCGGTGTCGAAAGTTTCTGCGTCCAAGCCCAAGGAATTCAGTACCCGAGCGCGCGCATCCTTGTTCGCCTCGCTTTCATCGGACATATCAACGCCGTCTCCGATGGCTAAAGCGAAGGCCTTGACCTGATTGAATAACTTTGTCTCACGCAGTAGCTCGCAGATTTCTGCATCGCCTTCGGCAAAGCCTTCCAAGGTGTCTTCAAGCATTTCACGCAGTGCTTCGAAGTTTTCTGCTTCGCCTTCCCAGAGATTTCTCTCCTCGAGGTAGCTGAGGTAGTCCAGCCAAGTGGTGAAGACTGGTTCCGGGGCGACAGTCTCGGGAAGCCCCATGAGGTGCTCGGCCAAGGACTCGCCGAAGAGGTCAATATCGATATCGTGCAGGTTAGAGCTATTGGCTTTTTGTGCGTATTCTGCACCGACTGCGCCGATAACATACAGCTGAATATCTGCAGCTGCGGCGGCATCTTCAGGGGAGAAGGCCGGAACAGTACTTGCTACCCACGCCGCATAATCTTCACGCAGCGCGTCGATATATTGTTCCACCTGGATACGGTAAACACTGCGACCGCGTTGTGCGGCTTTGGCAGGATTTCCTGCGCCGGAGTTCTTTTTACTGTGACGCTTTTTGCTGGCCATGAGCGATCCTTTGAGTTATCGACAGTCTCTCTTCTTCAAGCCTACGGTGTCCGGTGAAAATCCATTGACCTATCGGTGGGAATCGGACAAGATGAGCAACAGAGGAACTTGGAAGTCCTAGCACCTGCGGTACGAAGGAGAACCGAATGAAGATCGCCGTTTTAATCAAGGAGGTCCCGGATACCGGGGCGGACCGTACGCTGAATCAACACACGGGTCTAGCTGATCGGGCTGCTTCCGAAGCGGTACTTGATGAAATCGGCGAGCGCACACTGGAAGTCGCTCTCAAGATCTTAGATTCCCAGCCAGAGACCCACATTACGGTGCTGAGCATGGGACCCGAGACCATCCAAGCAACCCTGCGCAAGGCCCTTGCCATGGGAGCCGCCGGGGCCATACACGTCAGTGATGAGCAGCTACTCGGAGCCGATCTCATGCTCACCGCGCAGGTCTTGGCCGCCGCACTGCGCCGTGATCAGTACGATCTGATCCTCACCGGGAACATGTCCACCGACGGCTCGGCAGGCATGCTGCCGGTGATGTTGGCCGAGCTACTGTCCTTACCGGCTGCTACCTCGCTGTCTCAAATCACCATCACCGATGGCGTACTGCAAGGCACCCGCGAACTGGAGGGCGCCACCGCGCAGGTGAGCACCCCGCTTCCGGCCATCGCTTCGATCACCGAGGCATTGCCCGATGCGCGTTTCCCGAACTTTAAAGGCATCATGGCCGCCAAGAAGAAGCCAATCGAGGTACTTTCTCTAGCAGATCTGGACGTGGAGGCACTGCCTGCCGATACCGCCCGGTCGATCATGCTCACCGTGAATCAGCGCCCTGCCCGTGAAGCGGGCACCATCATGACTGATGACGGCCAGGCCGCCACAGCGCTGGTTGAATTTTTGGCGAAGAACAACCTGGTGTGAACGGAAAATTATCATGACTACATTTGCCCCGGATTCCATCCTGGTATTTCTTGAGACCACACTTGGCGGTGAACCGGCGAAAAGCACCGCCGAATTACTTGGCGCTGCGGCGGGTATCGGCACCCCGGTTGCGGTCATTGCCGCGGAGGCAGAGCACCTTGAAGCCTTGGCCGCCCATGCCGCGCAGGCCGGGGCTCATTCGGTACTGAGCGCGCAGGTTGATTCCGTGGTGCTCACCGCACCATTGGCCGATGTCCTGCAGCAAGCTTATGAACTGGTGCAACCGCAAGCAGTGCTCTTAGCCCATAGCCTGACCTCCCGCGAGGTAGCCGCACGCTTCGCGGTACGCCACAAATTGGCCCTGAGTGTGGACGCGCTCGGGGTACAGCGTGATGAGCAGGGGGTGATTGCCAGCCATTCGATTTATGGCGGAGCCTTTGCGACCACTAGCGCCCCGACCTTTGGTGCTCCAGTCATCACCGTGCGGGTAGGCAGTATTGAAGAGCGTGCCCAAGCACAGGAACTAGCATTGAGGGCATTAGACGTTGCTGCGGGCGATTCCGCCGAAATCACAGTGCAGGACGTGTCCTCGGTTCAGGCCGATTCAGCGCGTCCCGAATTGCGCACGGCCACCAAGGTGGTCTCCGGTGGACGTGGGCTGGGTAGCGCGGAACAGTTTGAGCTGGTGTATCAGTTGGCCGATGCCCTAGAGGCTGGGGTGGGTGCTTCACGTGCCGCGGTGGATGCAGGCTTTATTGAACATGCTGCTCAGGTAGGCCAGACCGGCGTTGCGGTCTCCCCTCAGTTATATGTAGCGCTGGGTATCTCTGGCGCCATCCAACATAAGGCCGGTATGCAAACGGCCAAGACCATCGTGGCCATCAACAAAGACAGTGATGCTCCGATTTTCGAGATTGCCGACTTTGGCATTGTCGGCGATGTCTTCAAGATTGTCCCGCGAGTCATTTCTGCTTTGGAAGCACGCAAGGCACAGTAATGACGAGCCCATTGTCCAAGAGCCTGCGGCAGGGCCTACCTCGGATTCCCGGAGGCGACCCATGGCCACCTGCCGGTGTCCAAGAAACAGCATCGGAGCCCGCCGTTTTACCGGAGGAAACTGAAATCCCCGTTGCCCCGGAAACTGCTCAGGTTGTCCCTACCCCGGAGCCTGAGGCAAGTTCAGTACAGCCAGTTATAGTTTCGGCGGCTCCTGTAGCGAAGCTGCGCCAAGGTCTGCCGAGAGTTGTTGGCGGAGAGCCTTGGCCTCCTAGCGATACACCGGGCCGTGCCGCGGTTCCCCTGGCTGCCGATGAGCCCGCGGTGGCACCGGAATCACCTGCGCAGTCAGCTCCGATTCAGGAACCGGTTGTACTGGTTACCCCTGAACCTGCTGGAAAAACTGAGCCAGCCCAAGAAGAGCGTCCCGTGGAATTCTATGGAGATGCGCCGACGATTCGACGAGGCCTACCTCGGGCGGCAGACGGACAGCCTTGGCCACCGGCTAGCTTTGTCGCCACCCCTTTCACGGCTGCGCCTGTGCCAGTCGAAAAAGTAGACCAGCGTCCAACAGCAGAGGCTCAAGAACGTGTTGTCGCAGCGCCAGTTATCGCGGCACCTGTTCCCGAAGAACCCGACGTCAAAAAACAGCAGGCCACAGAGCCAGTGGCTAAACCTGTTGCCGCGCCTGCACCGGCTCCGGCACCAGCACCAGGGCCAGCACAAAAAGCCCCGCCGGCTGCGACAAGTTCGAAGCCAGCTGTTGCAGAGCCGAAACGCCATGGGCCGCTGACCACTAAACAGTGGATTCTCGCCGGCGTGCTCGGTGCATTTTGCGCCTTGGGCATGGCAACGGCCGTGGTTCTGGTTGCTCGTGGAATCGCCGGCATCGATGCCGTCGCGGAGTTCATTCAGCGTTACCCCGGTGAATATCATCTCCCCGATTCAGCTCCTGTGGGCGTGCCTGCATGGCTAGCCTGGAACCACTTCTTCAACTTTTTCTTGATGGTGCTGATCATCCGCTCCGGATTACAGGTACGCCATCAGAAAAAGCCTCCGGCCTACTGGTCTTCCAAACGTAGCCCCAAGGTGAGCATTAACCTCTGGTTGCACCAGAGCTTGGATGTGCTGTGGATTATCAATGGTCTAGTGTTCGTCGTCTTGCTCTTTGCTTCGGGACATTGGATGAGGGTTGTCCCAACGTCTTGGGAGGTTTTCCCGAATGCGCTTTCGGCGGCCCTTCAATACCTCACCTTGGATTGGCCCACGGAAAACGGTTGGGTGAACTACAACTCGCTACAGCAGCTGGCGTACTTCGTCACCGTATTTATTGCCGCACCATTAGCAGCGATCACCGGATTCCGGTTAAGCGCGTTCTGGCCCAAGTCACCATCGCTATCCAAGAGATACCCCATCGAGGTGGCCCGGTCCCTGCACTTCCCCACCATGCTCTACTTTGCCGTGTTCATTCTTGTTCACGTCATCCTCGTATTTTCTACCGGAGCGTTGCGCAATCTAAACCATATGTATGCCGCTCAGGGGTCAACCGATCCGACGCAGTACGCCGAGAATTGGGCAGGGCTGCTCTACTTTGCTCTTTCACTGCTGGTCATCACCGCCGCATGGCTTGCCTGCAGGCCTATTGTTCTCTCATCTATCGCAGGCTTCTTCGGAAAGGTCAGTTCGCGGTAGCGAATCAAATCTTGCCTCTAACGCAGATTCTCTCGCGCGAGAAGCTAGATAGTAGTTATGGTGATTTCAACGCATCTACCAAGAAACTGAAGGACTAAACGTCATGAGCCACCAGCACCACTCCGAAGAACTAGAAGGCGTAGCTTTCTGGGAAAGCCACTACGGACAGTCCGAACGTGTGTGGTCAGGCAAGGTCAATCAGGTCATCGAGAATTTGGTGAAACCGCTGACTCCGGGAAACTCATTGGACATCGGTTGCGGGGAAGGCGGAGACGTTCTTTGGCTCGCTTCACATGGCTGGCAAGCCACCGGACTGGATATCTCTCCAACTGCCATCAGCCGAGCCCGCGACGATGCCAAGCGACATGAGATCCCCGCAGATCTGGCCCAATTTGTGGCTTCGGACCTGGACCAGTGGGACACGGATAAAACCTTTGATTTAGTCACCCTGAGCTTCTTCCAAGCACCCTTCGAGTTCCCGCGTGCCGATTTTCTGCGCAAAGCAGCCAGCTTCGTCGCACCGGGCGGTCACTTGTTGATACTTTCTCACGCTGAGCGCCCTTCATGGGCTCCGCCGGTAGATAACGCATTACCGGCATTCCCGTCGCCGGAGCAAGATCTCGAAGCGTTGGCCTTGGACTTAGAAAAATGGAGCATCCTGCAGGCCGAGGTAGTAGAACGAAACATCACCGCGCCGACCGGTGAACCGGCGGTCATGAAAGACTCAGTGGTGTTTGTTCAGCGCACGGCCTGACATGGAGTGATCCTCCAGCCTGCACAGCTGGAGGATCACTAATGGCATCGCTTCCCACACGAAGCTATGCCAGCTTGAGCGCACCAACTGGTTGATAGTGGTGCAAAACTGTTGACCGGCGAACCACCGCTCGCAGGTCATTGACCCGATGAGAACCTTCGGGCAAGGCACGCAACTGCACCAGCACATTGCCCAGTGCGGTGCATTCAACCGGCCCAGCGGTGACGGGCACCCGCGCAAGATCAGCTATCCGTTGGCACAGCAATTCGCCTTGAGACCCACCACCGACAATGTGAATGTCCTCTAGGTCGAATCCACCGAGCCGCGCCGCTTCATGGGTTTGAGAGGCAAAGCTGCTGGCCAACGACTCGATAATGATGCGGATGAGTTCGACCTTCGATTCTGGAGCAAATCCACCGGCATCAATGATTGCCTCACTGATCCGAACAGGCATCTTCCCCGGCGCAAGAAACTGTTCTTCTTGTGGATCGATCAGGACCTGAGGAACCGGTAGCCTCTGGGCTTCTGCCAGCAGGTCATCCAACTGAACTTCAGCGTCTCCGGCCTGCTTCGCTTGCAAGTTCCAGTAGCTTAGCGATTCGCTGAGCAAGAAGGTTCCGGTGACGTTCTTGAGGAATCGTACCGATCCTTCTAGGCCTAGCTCATTGGTGAACCCGGCTCGTTGGGCTTGGGAAGTCAGCACGGGCTCGGTGAGTTCGACACCGGCCAGGCCCCAAGTGCCACAGGAGATGTAGGCAGATTTTTCGCTCGCCAGCGGTGTCGCCGCCACCGCGCTGGCGGTGTCATGCGAAGCTACCGCCACAACCTGCACTGAATTTGTAGCGCCAAATTCTTGTGCCAGTTCCGGCAACAGGGATCCGACGGTTTCACCGGGATACACGATTTGCGCAAGCTTATACGCAACCCCGAGCTCTCGTACCAACTCCTGGTCCCACGTTCCCGTGCGCTGGTTCAGTAGTCCAGTGGTGGAAGCGTTGGTCCATTCGCAGCGTGCCTGCCCGGTCAGCAACCAGTTGATGTAGTCAGGCACCAACAGCAATTGATCAGCCGATGCCAACCGTTGCTCTTGTTGCTCAGCTTCCAGCTGGTAGATGGTGTTAAACGGTAGGAACTGCAGTCCATTGCGCTCAAAAAGTTCGGCACGGCTGAACTTCTTCTCTAGTTCTGGCACAGCCAACTCATTGCGCGGATCGCGGTAGTGTCGCACCTGCCCCAGTCGTCGCCCGTCCTTAAGCAGGGCGTAGTCTACGGCCCAGGAATCGACCCCAATGCTGGCGATGTCAGCACGTAGCTCAAAGGCCTTCTTCAGGCCCACCTTGATCTGCGACCACAATCCATCAATATCCCAGGCCAAGGACTGACTCGAAGCGTCGGTCTCAAATTCGCTCAGCGCAACCGGCCCATTGGCGAAGCGGTGAACAAGGGTTAGCTGAATTCGCCCGTCCACCAGCTCACCAATCATGACCCGACCACTGGTGGCCCCCAAATCAATGGCGGCCACCGGGCGTTGTGTTTGCTTCGGACTCATCGCAAGAACGCTGCAGCAACACCAGAATCCACTGGAATGTGCAGCCCTGTGGTGCGAGTTAGTTCTGGTCCGGTCAGCACATATACCGCATCGGCAATATTTTCCGGGATGACTTCTCGTTTGAGAATCGTCCGGTTCGCGTAGAACTGCCCTAAGTCTTCCTCAGCTACACCGTAGGTAGCGGCACGGTTGGCACCCCAGCCCGAAGCGAAGATGCCCGATCCACGCACCACACCATCGGGGTTGATGCCGTTCACACGAACACCGTGCTCTCCCAGCTCAACAGCCAACAACCGTACCTGGTGGGCTTGATCTGCCTTCGTCGCCGAATACGCGATGTTATTCGGGCCAGCAAAAACGGAATTCTTTGAGGAGATGTAGATGATGTCCCCGCCAAGCTTCTGCTCGATCAGCACCTTGGCAGCTGCCTTCGAGACAAGGAATGAGCCCTTGGCCATCACATCGTGCTGCAGGTCCCAGTCGGCTTCGGTGGTTTCCAGCAAGGACTTCGACAGGGACAGACCAGCGTTGTTGACCACAAGATCCAGACCACCAAAAGCCAGCACCGCATCATCAATCGCTGCCTGTACTGCCTTTGCGTCGGCCACGTTGGCAGCTACCCCTACAGCAACATCGGTGTCACCCAATTCAGCAGCGGTTTCTTGCGCCTTGGCTAAGTCCAGATCGGCAATCACCACACAAGCACCTTCAGCAGCCAGTCGCTTGGCCACCGCCTTGCCGATGCCCGAAGCAGCCCCGGTCACCAAGGCAATGCGTCCCGCATGCGATTTGGGCTGAGGCATGCGTTGCAGCTTCGCCTCTTCCAAGGCCCAATATTCGATCCGGAATTTCTCTGCATCAGAAATCGGTGTGTAGCTGGAGAGCGCTTCGGCCCCGCGCATCACGTTAATGGCGTTCAGATAGAATTCACCGGCCACCCGCGCGGTTTGCTTATTCGCCCCGTAGGAAAACATGCCCACCCCGGGAACCAGCACGATCAACGGATCCGCCCCGCGCATGGCCGGGGAGTTCTCCTGCCTGTGGCTCTCGTAGTAGCGCTGGTAGTCGGCGCGGTACTCAAGGTGAAGCTCCTGCAACCGATCCAGCTGCTCTTCGACGCTCGCCGTGGCCGGCAAATCCAGCACCATTGGTTTGACCTTGGTGCGCAAGAAGTGGTCGGGGCAGCTGGTCCCAAGTGCGGCCAGTGAGGCCAGTTTTTCGCGTGCAAGGAAGTCCAGGACCCGCTCATCATCGCTGAAGTGGCCGACCATGGGCTTGTCTTTGCTGGCCAGTGAACGAATAGTTGGCGCCAGGGCGGCGGCACGGGCACGACGCTCCGATTCAGGCAGCGGTTCAAACCCCGAGACTACCTCGCCAAAGGGCTGGGGCTCCCCATGTTCTTGGATGTAAGCGGCCGCGGTGTCAATGATCCACAACGAATTAGCCTCAGACTCTTCGCTGGTATCCCCCCAGGCCGTGATCCCATGGCCACCGAGGATACAGCCCACCGCTTGCGGGTTCTCGTCCTTGATTCGGGCAATATCCAGGCCGAGCTGGAAGCCCGGACGACGCCAATCAACCCAGGCCACCTTGCCACCAAAAATCTTGGCGGTGAGCTCTTTCCCATCCTTGGCGGTGGCGATGGCGATGCCGGAGTCGGGATGCAGATGGTCCACGTGGTTGGCGTTGACCAGTCCATGCATGGCGGTATCAATCGAGGGGGCCGCGCCGCCCTTGCCATGCAGGCAGTAGGCGAAGGCGGCCACCATTTCGTCTTCCCGCTCTACGCCCGGGTAAACGTCAACCAGCGCACGCATCCTATCCAGGCGCAGGGTGGACAAGCCCTGTTCGGTCAATGTTCCCAGATCGCCACCGGAGCCCTTGACCCAGAGCAGCTCGATATTCTCCCCGGTGACCGGGTCGATGGTGGTGCCCTTGGCCGAGGTATTGCCCCCGGCATAGTTGGTGTTTTTCTTGTCTTGGCCTAGTCGGTTGGAACGCTCAATGAGCGTGGCAGCCGTAGTGGCACTCGATGTTGCAATGCTTTGAGTCATGATTCTCTCGGTTGTTCTTCTCGGAGTTCTTCGCTGGTATTTACGCGTCGACCCGGTCAGCGGCGACCAGCTTGCCGTAACGCTCAATCTCAATTTCTTCTAGGGACTTGCCCCGTGTTTCTGGCGCCCAGATGGTTCCGATCAGTAGTGCCGCGGCGAGCAACCCGAGGATCAGCAGGCCCAGCTTTTCTAGTCCCATGTTGGTCAGCAGCACCGGGAAGACCAGTGAGAGCAGGCCAACCATGACGCGGGCAAGCATGAACAGCACTCCCTGCGCACTGGCACGGTATTTGGTGGCGAATAGCTCGGCAGTCCACAGCCCGTAGAAGGCCTGAGCACCGATACCAGCCGAAATACCCCAAGCTACCGCGTAGAACAGCAGCGAGAATGTTCCCGGTGGTACGAAGATCAACACCGCCCAGGCCACGATGCCCAGCAGGGCTCCAGTGAAGTACAGCCATCGACGCGAGACGCGGTCACCGTATTTCATGAAGCCGAAGTAGGTGGCTGCGGCGGTCAGTACCCAGACCAATACCTGCAAGAGGTTCTGCTGGGTGGCCGATTCGACTCCGGCTGCCTCATATACTCGCGGCTGGAAGATGCCGGCCTGGCCTGCCACGGTATTCCACAGGCCATATACGCCAATCAGGAACAGCAGAGCCGAGAAGTTTTTGCGTTCGGCCAGCAGTGAGCGAATGCCAGAGAAGAAGGAAATCTTGGTTCCGTTGGCCAGCTCGTTTGCACGTTGTTCCTTCCACCGGGTGGATTCTGGAAGGCCACGACGGACCCACCAAGTCACCGCGGCCACTACGAAGAGGTGGAAGAAGATCAGTCGGGATCCAGCCACACCCAGCGGTTCGACCATAATGGCCAAGGCAAAACCAACTGCGGGTCCAAAGGACCATGCCAGCTGAGCGGTGCCCACGTGGGCAGCGCGTGATTCTTCGGGCGCTTCCTCGGCAATATAGGTCCAGGATGCTGGAACGCCGGCGCCGACGGCGATACCCATAAGCACCACACCGACCACCAGGAGTGTGGTGTTAGCTGTGAAGGTGATCAGCAAGGCACCGATCATGAAGACAATCAGGTCATAGGTGTAGATGAACTTTCGACCTAACCGGTCGCACAGCGGACCGCCGATCATCGCCCCCAGAGCGGCGCCGAAGGCGTTGGCGGACACGGCGGCGATAATACCGACCAGCGCATCGTCAAACCCGAAGGCTGATTGCCACAGACTCAGGCTGGTGGCTAGGGCGATGATGGCGCCGGCCTCAATGTAGTTGCTCATCGCCACAGCGATAGTTGCTTTCCAGCCGGTAATGCCGCGCTTCGTTGCTACGGTACCCATTTAGGCTCCCCATCCTGCTTGTACCCCACCGACGCGCTCGGCTTCGATGCGGCTTTGGTAGTCCGAAGTGCGGAAGGCCTGCATCGGATCTGCCGGGAGGCCACGCTCGGCCCGCCAAGCTTCAAGTTCTGAGCGGACATCGGTGTAGAAGGCGTTCATGAAGATTTCGTTGGCAGCTAGCACGTCGCCTGAAATCTGTGCCTCCGTCAATGCAACGCGATCAATGAGCAGGGCTCGCGCGGTCATTTCTTGGACGTTGAGCACGCTGCGGATTTGACCCTGAATCTTGTTCTCCACGTTGTGGCACTGGTCCAGCATGAAAGTAATGGTGCTCTGTTCTTCTAACCCGCCACCGCGAATGACCTCGGCCATGATACGGAAGAGCTGATAGGGGTCAGCGGATCCAACAATCAGATCGTCATCGGCGTAGAAGCGGGAGTTGAAGTCGAAGGAGCCCAGCTTGCCTAGACGTAGCAGCTGCATCACGATGAACTCGATGTTGGTTCCTGGCGCATGGTGCCCGGTGTCGAGGCACACCATGGCCCGCTCCCCTAGGGCTGCTACTTGAGCGTAGGAGGTGCCCCAGTCTGGAACATCGGTGTGGTAAAAAGCTGGTTCAAAGAACTTGTATTCCAGTACTAGGCGCTGCTCGCCGGAAAGTCGGGCATAGATTTCTGCCAGCGAGTCTGCCAAGCGGTCTTGGCGACCACGCATGTCCGCCTGGCCCGGGTAGTTAGATCCTTCGGCAAGCCAGATCTTCAAATCTTGGCTGCCCGTTGCGTCCAAGACGTCGATGCATTCAAGGTGATGATCGATGGCCTTGCGACGGATCTTTGGATCCTCGTGAGTTAGCGCGCCGAACTTATAATCATCATCCTGGAAGGTGTTCGAGTTAATAGTTCCTAGACGCACACCGAGGTTCTCGGCATGGCTGCGCAGGGCGCTAAAGTCCTCAACTTTGTCCCAGGGAATGTGCAAGGCCACCGATGGTGCAAGACCGGTGAGTCGGTGTACTTGTGCGGCATCGGCGATCTTTTCGAAGGGGTCTCGTGGCGTGCCTGCGGTTGAATACACCTTAAAGCGGGTGCCGGAATTACCGTAGGCCCAGGAAGGGACTTCAATGGCCAGTTGGTTGAGTGTTTTTAGGTTCTCGGGGCTCAACGTTGCGCCCATAAACCTCTCCATTTCTCTTGATGCGGTGAGTTAGTTACTTGTTGCTGGCAGGTTTGCCAATTGGTCTTCGAGGTTGAAAACTTCACTGAGCCGTTGGGCTTGCTGATCCGCTCGTCCGTCGAGACTGAGGAAGAATGCAGACATCTCTGCCTCCCACCGTGCAGTGCGCGGGTCAGCGTCGAGAGCCTCTTGCGCTGCTTGGTCGTCGTCCGTTTCGTAATAGCCGATGAGCAGTCCGTCGGCGCGTAGAAAGAGCGAGTAGTTCCGGCGTCCGGCATCGTTGATTGCTTGGAGCATCTCCGGCCAGACTTTTGCGTGGCGTTCGATGTACTGGTCCATGAGCTCGGGGCGAACTTGTAGCTGGAAGCAGACTCGCATTAGCTTTCCTTCCTGCGTCAAACGTCGTTGTTGGTGGTACCGCTATCTCTTCATTTTGCATAAAATGAATCGTTTCAATCATGCGGTACATTGAGTGTAAGGCACTTCACGATTAGAGATCAAGAAGATTCGCCCATGATTGACGGAATATTTTGAAACCTTTCAATACGTGCTGGCGTTAAGCTCGCCACCAGGACCCGGGATATACTCGCAAGATCAGTACCCTCGAAAAGAACAGGAAATCTCTGTGGCCGTCAGCGTAAAGGAAGTCGCCGCCGAAGCCGGAGTTTCTGTGGGCACCGTATCCAACGTGCTCAACCGCCCGGAGGTCGTTTCTGAACGCACCGTCAACAAAGTCAGTGCTGCAATAGAAAAGCTCGGTTTCGTCCGCAATGACGCGGCCCGACAATTGCGTGCAGGTCACAGCCGGAACTTTGGACTTGTGGTCCTGGACGGACGCAACCCCTTCTTCATGGATGTCACCCAAGGCGCTCAACACCGGGCCTTGGAAAACGGGTATACGGTCCTGATGGGGTCCAGCGACAACTCACTGACTACGGAGCAACAACTCTTGGATCTCTTCGAGGAACAGCGGGTTGCCGGGGTACTGATCTCCCCCATGCACAGCGATTTGAGTCGTCTCTGGAAAATCCGTGAAGCCGGCACCCCCGTAGTTCTGGTTGACCGTGGCAGTGGAGATCGCAGCTTCTCATCCGTTTCCGTTAACGACGTCGAAGGCGGTCGCATCGCGGTACAACACCTAGTAGATCTCGGACGCAAGAAAATAGCCTTTGTCGGCGGACCACAAAGCATCGAACAGGTGCAGCACCGCCTCGAAGGAGCTCAATCGGTCATCGCAGGAACCGCAGATGCGGTCCTCCAAGTTATGCCTACCAAACAGCTCACCGTTTTAGAAGGTCGCGCCGCGGGCGAGCGGATCTTGGCAATGAACCCAGATGAACGACCCGATGGCATCTTTGCCGCCAACGACTTGCTCGCTTTGGGTATCTTGCAAGCACTAGTCATGTCCGGTTCACTCCGCGTCCCCGAGGATATCGCCCTGGTGGGCTACGACAATATCGACTTTGCCCAGTCGGCAGTTGTCCCAATCACTACGGTGCGCCAACCTGCCGAGGAAATCGGACGGACGGCAGTGGACGTGCTGTTGCGTGAAGCCGAGGCGGGCGCAGACACGGTGAGAGAACAGTTCGTTTTCACGCCGAAACTTGTCGTCCGTGAATCAACTGTGGGGACAGGCAACGCGAGCTAAGGTCTTGCTGATGACTTGCTCAAAACGGCCCTCCGAGGGTGGCATTCACGAAAGGTCTCTTGTTAGGTTGGCAGTCCAGCCAACGAAAGGGATGGAAATATGACTGCAAATGATCCACAAGCTTTCCTGAACAAGGACGAAGCTGAATTGCCCGATACCATTTCTGATCCTGCGCTGAATGATGAAACCGGCCAGGACTGGACCGATGAGGGCGGGGCAACTCCCGCCGGTGCGGCAATCGACGGCACAGATAACTAAACACTAACCATTTCAACCGCGGTGGGAAGCTAGTAAACACAGCTTCCCGCCGCGTTGGGCGTTAACCCAATGAGCATAGGTGCCCGTGCTAGCGTTTGACGATAGAACTCTACTGCCAATTCATCTTCTAGGGGCCGCGCACTTCATGGCTACTCAACCAGATCTCAGCGGTGTTTCCCTGCCCCAGATCGCAGCAGTGATCACCGTGGTTGACTATGGATCATTCACTGCAGCCGCCGATGTCCTCGGAATCTCACAGCCATCGCTCTCGCGCAGAATTCAGTCCCTCGAACAGAGTCTGGGTGTGCCCATTTTTCGTGCAGTGGGACGCACCATGCAATTAACCGACGCTGGGCGCAGCATCGTCCCTGCCGGACGACGCATCCTTGACGAACTGGCCTCGATCAACGCACTAGGTGCGTCGACTAGGGAGCTGAAAACCGGTTCTTTGCGCATCGCGGGTTTACCTTCGCTCATCGGCAGCGTGTTGCCCGAATATGTTGGCCAGTTCCACCAGAAGCACCCAGAGATCCACCTTGAAATCCTCAGCGTCCAAGACCACGAGGAACTGGTTGAAACAATCCGCTTGGGTAGTGCAGATGCAGCGTTCGGCGTGAGCCATCAAGTTCCTGCCGATTTAGAATCCCGGCTGGTCTGCCAACAAGAATTTGCTGCCGTAGTCCCGGCCAACCTTAACACCGCAACGGGTCTCAACGCACAACTACTAAGTTCCTTGAGCTTGGTTAGCCTGCCCCAGCCCACCTCCATCCGCAAAGTCACCGACGAGATATATCGTTCGCTTGGCTGCGTTCCACCACGGGTCATCACCACTGTGCAACGCGACGCCCTAGTGCCACTGAGCATTGCTTGCGGAGGTATCACGATGGTTCCGGGCGTCATGGCCACCACCGCTGAAGTCTTCGGCGGCAAACAACTTGCGCTACCGGAAGGAACAGGCCGCGCAATCGGGATCATCTACCGGCGCGATCCGTTCCAAAACCCGGCTCTAACGGAGTTCTTACACCTACTGTGAGTGAAGGCACCCCGAGGTTTTAGGGCTGATTTTTACGGTGTAGATACTGGGCCCGCACCCTGACATAGCTTTGATGCATGGATTACCTCGTTGAATCTATTGGTGCACGTTCAGCTTTTTGTGATCGTCTGGGATCGAACTATAGCCAGATGAATTCACGCAGGAGGCGCATATATGACCGAGCTTCGAATACGGCCTCGCAAACGGCGCATCACTTTTGTGCTCATCACTGCGCTGATCATTGCCCTGATTGTGGCTGCTGGTGGACTCTGGTTTAAGTTGCAAGGCAATATTTCTACGGCAGCTATTCGAAGCACCGAATCGCCGGCGCCTGATTCGAGTCACGGTTTGAACATCTTGCTCTTGGGTTCGGACACCCGCGATATGGACGCCACCGGATTTGGCAAAGCCTCGGGCGCACGCAGCGATTCGATGGTTCTGGTTCACATCGCCGCGGGGAACAAACGCATTGATGCAGTCCAAATCCCTCGTGACACCCTGGTAGATATGCCCGCCTGTGAAGACACCGGTCATGGCAGTTATCCTGGCGGTGTGGCGATGATTAATTCGGCACTAAATTACGGTCCGGCCTGCTCTGTCACGGCTGTTGAATCACTGACCGGTGTGCAGTTGAATCACTTTGTTGAAATCAACTTTGAAGGGTTCATGTCCATCGTTGATGCCTTGGGTGGGGTCAAGGTGTGCCTGCCAAAGGCGATGAAGGATTCCAAAGCGAACCTTGACCTGCCAGCCGGAGAGCAGACCGTCAACGGAACTGATGCCCTAGCCTTGGCCCGTACCCGTCATGCGGTAGGCGATGGCAGTGACATCGCACGCCTAGGTCACCAACAGATGGTCATGTCGGCCATCGTTCAACAGGCCACCAGCAAGGAAACGCTCGCCCGACCGGACCGGCTGTATTCCTTCTTGGATGCTGCCACGTCATCACTGACCGTAGACCCAGGTTTGAGCTCCCTGACTGATCTGAGCTCACTGGCCCTGAGGGCCCAAGCGGTTCCTTCAGACAAAATCACCTTCATGACCATGCCATGGGAGCAGGCGCCGCAGAATAAGAATCGTGTGGTTCCCTCCGCTGACGCGGAATCTCTTTTTGCCAGCCTGCGCGCGGATTCACCTGTTGTTCTAGCAGGTTCGGCAGACAAGAAAAAGACCGAAAACAGTAAGAGTCCCCAGGCTCAGGTACAGATCTTTAACGCAGCCCAGGTAGCAGGACTGGCAGCTGACTTCTCGGCCAAGGCCACCAAAGAGGGATTCACCGTTTCATCAATCGGCAATGCCGCTCGCGTGAAGGCTCGTACCACCTTGCTGGCCGCCGATACCGACCAGGCCCAAGAGACGGCGAAAGCCCTAGCCAAGGCACTGAATCTGGACATCAAACCAACAACCGCCACAGTTGATGGTGTTCAGTTAAGCCTCGGCCAGGACTACCAAGAGTTACAGAAGCCGGAAAAATCGCCGGTGACAACTACCAACCGCACAGCGGATCAGAGCCTGTGCGGTTAGCCGTTACTAGCTAGAACTCAAGATCGAGATTCTCGTTGATTTCCTCGATGCTGAATACTGCCGGGTCAAAGTCTTCGCCCGGGACCGGCTGGAATTCTTCGGGCAGCACGTCTTCCATCATGGTCAGGGGCTTCTCGTCCTTGAGTTCTTGAACCATCTGGGTCCACTGCCATGGGCCGCCACTATCTTCCAGTGGACCCATGCGGCGTCCACCGATGCACCGTGGCAATTGACCATCATCGGCGGCGAGAACATCCTCAACCTCGATCCCAATTCGCCAATCATCACCAAAGTCGTAGGCGTAGCTCAGCCGGTCCTTCGGTTTCTTGAAAAGCTTGGAGAGTAGAACTGTCGACTCATCGACATCACTTTCCATATATGGGTTCTTGGGACCGTAGCTGACCTTGTAGTTTGGACCGTAGAACTGGTGCAGGTGCGAGTCAGAGAAGTCGAAGCTGGTCTGGATGATGTCGTGCAGATCCCCCAGATTCAAGTCGGTCGGTACCAGAACGCGTCGCCAGATCGGTGGCTTCACATCGCGCAAGGAGAGCTTAAGCTGTAGCACCTTGCCCTTATACGGCTCGGTGCGTTTTAGACGCTTAGGTTCATCCTCCTCATCAAAAGCGAGTCCGAAGGGATCCATCGCAGCCTGGTCTGTAGGTTCTTCAGCCTGCGTGTCTTCCTGGACCTCGTCATCCAAGTCGGTCAGCGCCAGCCTGACAATTCCCGGAATGTCATAAGTACTTCCCTCATTCACCAGGCCCAGCGAACGCAGTAGTTCCATACGTTGATGTGCGCCGGAGAATCCAGCCTCGGAGAACGACTCGAGACGGTCATGAACAACCGGCTGCGCTTCGCCATCGATCGCTCTGAGCAACCAGAGATTAGAAAGACCCCAAGACTCAACAGTTTCCTCGTCGTCTTTTTCCGGCCGAGCCAGCAGCAAATCAAGGACCGCCTGGAGATAGCCGTACTTGCTCTGGAATGTCACCGCATCGTCAACATCCATGAAATCATGCGCATATTTGCCGTGTTCCGGAACGGCACCGGTCTTGGTATCCAGCACGCCGGCCATTTCAAGGGCAGTGAGCACGATGGAAGCCACGTGAAGACGGCTCGACGCGTCAACATCCTTCGGAAATAGTCCGCGTACTGTCTGAGCCGCTTGGGAAATATATTTCGGGCCCGGGCCAGCGTCCCAGTAATCGTGCCCCTCGGTGGTGGCCCAGGTCAGGAGCACTCGACCCATCTTCAAAACCTGCAATCGGTCCATGTCAGCAACGGCATCCCCAACAGTTTCCGGTACCTCCAACGGCTTCTTGGCGCTGCCCTCGTTGAAAGGATCATCGGCATTGATCGTTTCCAGCAACCATTCGATACCGGCCGGATCGCCACCCCACAAATCGTTTTCTTGCAAGAAGTCCAAATAGACGGTCCATGCGGTGAACACCAGATCGCGTAGCTCTCCGGAGTCGTCGTCTGGATCTTCGGCTTCTTCGAATTCGATGGTTGCGTTCAGCACCGTGAATAGCTGCGGGGGATCAAAGTCGGTGACGCTGCGTAATTCAATGGCTTCAGCATAGAAGCTCAAGGTTTCACCCACTGTGGCCAAAACCATCGGGGCCAGTTCGCTATCCCCGTGCTGGGATTCAAGCCATCGGGTGAACTGCGGGGCTAGGGCATCCAGACCACGCTTAACCTTCGCGCGTTCTATGGAGATGACATCTCCCTGCAGGCGCGCCGGGTGCCCCTGCTTGGGCTTCTGCTTCTTCTTTTTCTTCGCCACTGAGCTACTTTCCCATCCTTGCTTCGCTTAGTTTCAAGGCTACGTGCCATGCCACGTTCCTGCCCAACATTTGGGCCGACGAGATTGACTACACATCAGAATTTCCCCATGCGCATACAACCGTTAAGCGATGAATCTAGGCCGCGCGGTGATCTATGACGACATCATTATTGAGCGAACGCACCCGTTGATAGGGTGACAGCATGATCAATACTGCTCGACTGCATTCGGACCTGTCCCGTCTCACTCGCGAAACTGCGTCGATGTCCGCTACTGTGCGAACTCTGTCCGCCGAAGAATTATCCGCCGACTCACTGTGTGAGGGCTGGAGTCACGCACATGTCATCGCGCACTTGGCCTCAAACGGTCGGACCCTGGTCAAGCTCGTGGACTGGGTCACCAGCGGTGAGCCACAGAAACTTTATGCCTCGCAGGAAACACGCAACGCAGAAATCGATGAGTTGGCCGCGCTACCGAGCGAAGAACTGCTCGCAGCTTTTGAAGAATCGGCTAGCTACTTCGCGCAAGAGTGTGAGCGCCTTACCGGCAAGCTTGCAGTAGAAGAGGTTGATCTGCACGGCAAGATCATTCCAGCGGCCTCCATCGTTGCCTTGCGTACTGCCGAAGTAGTCATCCATCACCATGACCTGAATACCGTGTGGACCATCGCCGAGGCTGAGCCGGATTCTCAAGAGGAAGCTCTGGAAGCCGCTGTGCGCACCATGCGCTTCAAGGATGCTCCGGGCATGACGCTGCTAGCCAACGATGGCGGTGAATGGGTCATCGGTGATGGTTCGCTCACCGTGAGGGCTGACCGCGCACATTTGATTGACTGGTTGGCTCGTGGCAATTCTAAGAACATCGAAGCTGACGGCCCAATTCCCGAACTACCCACCTGGTAACCACCTCACGCACGTGTATCCACACGTGAAATTGCCCCAATTAACAGGGCGAGTAGATACGCCCTGTTGCGCCACGATGAAAAGGAACCGGTCTTGATCCCCGTTATTGTGCTCACTGGATACCTCGGCGCCGGAAAAACCAGTTTGCTCAATGGATTATTAACCCGCCCGGGCACCCGGGTTGGCGTGATCATCAACGACATCGGCAAGATCAATGTTGATACCGGACTGATCACCGGGCAGATCGATGCCGCCGAATCCATTGCCGGCGGCTGCGTGTGCTGCCTGCCAGATAGTGGTGGCCTTGATGAGCTGCTGGAAAAACTTGCGGCACCAAAACTTCGGTTGGATGCGATCATCGTTGAAGCCAGTGGCGCAGCCGATCCGATCAACGTGGATCGGCTCTTGCGCTACGGCAATGCACCCGGGGTCCGCCCCGGAGGCATCATCGACGTTATCGACGCAGTACAGCACGAACATACGGTGGACACTGCCGCCATGGCCCCGGCCCGGTTTACTGCAGCCAGTCTCGTGGTGGTTAACAAGCTAGATATGATCTCCTCAGAACAACGCGAGGCGACCTTCGCTCGAATCAGCGAGCGAGTACGTCAAGCCAACCCAAAGGTGAGCATTGTTCCCGCCAGCCACGCTGCCATCGACCCGGAACTGGTCTTTGATATTGCGCTGAATGAGGACCCGGCAGACGAACTTCCGCTGGCCGCCGCGTCTCGGGCCGAGCATGACCATAGCCATGCCCCACATGCTCGTGCGGTCACCGTGCCCTGTCCCGATCCTGCAGACCCGGGCGCCATCCTGGATCTATTAGAAAGCCCTCCGGCAAATGCCTACCGACTCAAGGGCCATGTGAAGATTCGTATCGGCACCGGGATCCAGCGCTACTTGATCAATATGGTCGGTTGGCAACCACATCTTCAGTTGGCCACACCCGGTTCTGATCCTGCCGACGATGCTCTGGTGGCCGTTGGAGTGGACCTGGATGAGCAGTTGGTCGGGGACGCGCTGCGTTCTGCCTTGCAACCGGCCCTTGTCGAGCCGACCTCGCAAAATCTCACGCGTCTTGAACGCCGTTTGATCCTCAGTTCACGGGCCACCCAAGATGAGGATGAGCAGCTGGCCGATGAAGAATCCGTAAGTAGCTGAAGTTCGATTTGTAAGTAATGCCTCGGCACGAGAGATCAAAAATCGCGCCATCACTGGGATTCAGGCGGGTTGGTTGTAATTGTTGGTTCAGCGTAAATAAATTGTTCTAAGAACCCGGACGAAAACTCAGGCCTGTTCTTCGCCAGCTTGTCGGCAAAAGTTACTAATTTTCCTTCGTCGCAACGCTTTTCAGCAGACCGACAACGATAAACCCAGCTAGGAAGACGGCTCCTGCCCAAATCACCAAGCCCACTTGCGGTGCGCTGGGTTCATTAAATAGTTGGGGCATCGTCAAAATGACGGTTATCGCACCAATCACCATAGCTACAAAAGCTGCGTAAAAAGCTAACTTCAATGGCTCTTCTCCATTACAGGGTTGATTCCTCAGCAACGCTACCAAAAGAGACGCTTCTATTCCTGCAGTGACCTCCTGTTTATAAAACACAGCCGGTTCCGGTCTCAGCCAAGTCACTTCCCTGCACCATAGAAACGTCGTACCTCTAGGTGATACGACCAGTAGTTGAAAGGGCCCAAGATGTCCATTAGCGCAAGCGAAGCACGCAAGACGCTCTTTCCGTTGATTCAACAAGTCAACGATGATCGCCAAGCTGTCGAAATCGTGTCACGCAAGGGAAATGCTGTTCTAATGGCGGCAGATGAATACGCAGCATGGCAGGAGACCGCGTACCTCTTCCGCTCGCCAGCCAATGCCCGACGGCTCTTAGATGCCTACGAACGTGCACGGTCGGGAGTGACCGAGACTGACGAGCTCGACTGGGACGAATAAGTGCAGCTCGTCTAGGATCGCGCAGGAAGGGGCGACTACTTCTACTGGCAAACTGCCGTCCGGCGCGTGCTCAAGAGAGTCAACACCCTGATTGAAGCTTGCCTTCAGAATCTCTTCCAGGGGGTTGGAAAGCCCGAACAGCTCAAATACGGGGCCACTGGCTCGTCTATATAGTGATCGGCGAAGACTTGATCATCCTCCAAGCCCGATACCACTACTAAATGGGGTCCGGCCCATGCCGAAGTACCCCGTCGAGTAGTAGAGGAACCGAACTCGTCAGCAGTACTGGCTTACTCTTCGCGCCACAGGATTATTGGGGCGCAACGCCTGGACAAACGACCCCCAAACGCCACAAGCGTCGGTCCACGCGAGGGTCTATAAGCTGAAAGGTGATCGCGAAACCACAACCTTGAAATGCAAAAACCGGAGCTAGCACCCGCACAAAACCCAAGGTAACGGCCCGCCATGTCCTGGTAAAGGTGAACTGCGCGGGTACTGGCCCCGGAAGATTATAGAAACAGTGGCTTACAAAGCGACCTGTCGGTTCTGATCCTTGTACAGTAGGTAACGGAAGTTATCCGGACCACCGGCATAACAAGCCTGCGGGCAGAAGGCACGCAGTGACATGTAGTCCCCGGCTTCCACTTCAACCCAGTCACCGTTCAACCGGTACACGCCCTTACCTTCGAGCACGTACAGGCCATGTTCCATCACGTGGGTCTCGGCAAAAGGAATCGAAGCACCTGGCTCAAAGGTCACGATGTTCACGCCAAAGTCGAAAGCGGCATCGTCAGGATCAAGCATGCGGGTGGTGCGCCATTTGCCATCGGTGCCCGGCATGGCGCCAGGTTCCACGTCGCGTTCATTGCCCACCACCGGGCCCGGAGCATCCACACCGGCCAGTGGTTCATAGCGCTTGCGCAGCCAGTGGAAACTGGTCAGTTCGGTGCCGTCATTGCGTGCCGACCAGGTGGAACCGGCAGGCAGGTAAGCGTAACCGCCGTCTTCGAGCACATGCTCGGTGCCTTCAATGATCAGGGTCAGTTGCCCGGTGAGGACAAAGATGAAGCCCTGGACTTCGGCCTGTGGTTCTGGCTTGGTCGCTCCGCCGCCGGGGGCAACTTCCACGATGGACTGGGCGAAGGTGGTGGCACCACCGGCGACCGGACGGTTGAGCACCCATGCGCGGGTATTGGTCCACTCGGGGAAGACACTGGTGACGATGTCACGCAGCACGCCCTTGGGGATCACGGTGTAAGCCTCGGTGACGATGGCGCGGTCGGTGAGTAGGTCGCTCTGTGGCGGGTGTCCACCGAAGTTCGCGTAGTAGGACGCGGAGTTCTGGATTGCTGGAACAGTCATGATGGGATCCTTAGGCGTGGGAGCGATTCAGCGCGATGGCTTCGAGTTCGGGCAGGGTGATCTGGGCTAGCTCAGCGACTTCCTCTGCGCTCACCGCACCGCAGGTGACCCCGCGGTGGATGTAGCGAGCAAGGGCTCGTGCGGTGGCTGGTTCGTCCATAATCGTTGAGCTGATCTGGTGAACGTAGTTGCGCAGGCGGGTACCGGCCGCTTGCAGACCCTCGCGGAAGAAGGCGAAGGTGGCAAGGTAACGGGTGGGCAGCTGGTTTTCGTGCAGGTCCCAGCCCTGGTAGATACCTCGGGCTAGGTGGCGGGAGACCAAACGAGCATGCAGCGCCCAGGCTTCTGCCATGTTCTCCGGGTCGCCGGCGGGGATGATGTTGGTCGAGCCGTCGGAGAGCTCGACGCCGGTGCCGGCCACGGCCACCTGCATGACGTCCTTGGCGTAGTCGGCCACTGGATGTTCCATGGACTGGTAGCCGGCGGCCACGTCCAGTGAGGCAGAGTAGTCATAGGTGCCGTAGTGCAGGGAGGATACTCGGCCCTGGCCTGCATGGATCAGCCCGGCCACAGGATGGGTGCCATCGGCGGCGATGATGACCTGGGGGGTTTCGACCTGCACTTCGAAGCGAAGAGCGCCGGATTCAAGACCATGGGTTTCTTCTAGCTTTTCGGTCAGCACTACCATGGCTTTGACCTGGTCTACCGTGGTTACCTTGGGCAGGGTCAGGCGTAGTCCCGCTGGTAGCTGACCGTGAGAAAGCAACTGGTTAATGAACAGGCCCAGGGTTCGAATGCCTCGGGCCCGGGTCGGAGCTTCGAAACATTTAAAACGGATACCGATAAAGGATGGTGCTTTGTTTGCGGCGATGGCCGCAGCGAGCGAGTCGGCCGCCGCCAGTACGGCGGCGTCCTCCTCAGCATCGTTGCGATTGCCAAAGCCGTCTTCAAAGTCAATGCGCAAATCTTCGATGGGTTCACTGGCCAGCTTCTGGGCTACCAACTCGGCCAACCGCTGTGGTTCAGCCAGGTTCAGCTTGGTGGCCAGCATTGATAGTCCCACCAGGCCACCGGCGGCCGCCATGGCGTTGTGGCCCCACGCCGTTGGTAGTTCCGGGGTGTACTGATCCCCTGGAACATACACGGTGTGGATGGGCTGGCGTGCCCCGGAATCCCCCGGGTAGGACTTTTCTAGTAGCTGATCCGTGGTGGCCAGTAGCGCTTCTACGCTGGCCAATGTGGACTCATCGAAGGGGTTGATCATGACTTGCTCACGTACTCCTTTTCCAATAGTTCATAAGCGCCGGTGGTGAGGAAGTCTGCAAAGTCCTCATCCTTGCCACTGGTCAGGGTGGCGATCAGCCCGGCGGCTGGCTCATAGTAGGCCTTGAAGTGTTCCTCGTTGTTGACTTCGCCGCGCAGGCGCTCAACTTCTTCATCAAGAATCTTCGAGACCAGTTCTGCGGTGATGGTGTTGCCGGTGTCGGCGGCGACCACTTGATTGCGAATCTGCTGCCAGATCTGCGAGCGGGAGATTTCTGCGGTGGCGGCGTCTTCCATCAGGTTGTGGATGGCTACCGCACCATTGCCCGAGAGCCATACAGCCACGTAGTTCACGGCGACGTAGAGGTTGGCGCGCACGCCGGCCTCGGTCACGTCGCCCGGTGCGCTGGCAACGTCAAGCAGTTGGGCCGCGGTGACCTCAACCTCTGGGCGCTGGCGGTCGATCTGGTTTGGCTTCTCGCCCAGCTTGGCGTCGAAGATTTCCTTGCAGATATCTACCAGGTCTGGGTGAGCTACCCACGAACCGTCGAATCCGTCGTTAGCTTCACGGGACTTGTCATCGCGCACCTTCTCGAAGGCTGCTGCGGTGACTTCTGGTTCGCGGCGGTTCGGGATGAACGCGGCCATGCCACCCATGGCGAAGGCGCCACGCTTGTGACAGGTTTTCACCAACAGTTCGGTGTAGGCGCGCATCATTGGTGCGGTCATGGAGACGGCCGAACGGTCCGGCATGATGAAGGCATCGCCGGCTTCGCGGAAAGTCTTGATGATGGAGAACAGGTAGTCCCAGCGTCCAGCGTTCAGACCCGACGCGTGCTCGCGCAGTTCGTAGAGGAATTCTTCCATCTGGAATGCGGCTGGAATGGTTTCGATCAGCATGGTGGCGCGCACCGTGCCATGGGCGATTCCCAGTTCAGCCTGGGCGAAGGTGAAGATCTCGTTCCACAGGCGTGCTTCGAGGTAGTGCTCCATCTTCGGCAGGTAGTAGAACGGCCCCTGTCCGGATTCGGCCAATACCTTGGCGTTGTGGAAGAAGTGCAGGCCGAAGTCCACCAGTGCACCTACCGCTGGCTCGCCGTTGATCAGTACGTTGTTTTCTGGCAGGTGCCAGCCGCGGGGACGAACCACAACGACAGCGCGTGGTGCGTCGGTGCGCAGCGCATAGGACTTTCCGGTCTTCTCGTCGGTGAAAGCCAGGGTGCCGCGGGCGGCGGCCGAAAGATTGGAGATTGCGTCGATGACGTTGAACCAGCTCGGAGTGGAAGCATCTTCCAGGTCGGCCAACCAGACTTTGGCGCCTGAGTTCAGGGCGTTGATGGCCATCTTGGCTGGAGACGCTGGGCCGGTAATTTCGACGCGACGGTCACGCAGGGCTTCCGGTGCTTCGGCGACCTTCCAGTCACCGGTGCGCACTGCTTCGGTCTGTGGGTCAAAGTCGATGGCTTTGGCGTCAGAGAATTCTTGGCGGCGCACTGAACGAGCTGCCAGCAACTCGTTTCGGGTTCCGGCGAACTTCTCGTGCAGCTTCTGGATGAAAGCTAGGGCGTCATCGGAGAGAATCTGCTGGGCATCTGCGACGTCGGGGATGCTGGTGATTGAAATACTCATGAGTTGTTCCTTAACCTCTTGTGCTCTTCTGCACTGCTCTGTTCCATGTTTGGATGTTTTGACGTTCATCCAACTTGTTGCTGCAATCTGCACCGTCGTGGTGCCGTTGGCTGCTGATTCATGATCCCGGCAATCCAAAAGATTTCCGTATAGTGGATACTATTATCCTCAAAATGAAAACGCAAGGGGTATTTGTGGTCTCAACCACGGATTTTTGTCGAAGAATTATCGGATCGTGGAAGAAAAGCACGGTTTTGAGCTATTCTTGAGACGGGGATTTCGCATCGTAGAACTTACGCGTATGCTACTTCCAAAATGAGTGTCCTAACTAAGGAGCAAAAAAGATGACGCAGACTTCCAGCAAGTCCACCACTGGCGGCGTCCAGTCCGTCGAACGCGCATTTGAGCTTCTGGAAGTTATCGCCCGCGCTGGCGGTGAAGCAGCACTGAGCGAATTAGCTGCCGGCACTCCCCTACCCTTGCCTACCATCCACCGCCTGCTGCGCACCTTGGTAGGAGTGGGCTACGTCCGTCAGCTACCTAATCGTCGCTACTCCCTGGGTCCACGACTCATCCGCTTGGGTGAAGTGGCCAACCGCCAGCTTGGTGCACTGGCTTCACCCGTGCTCAAGGATCTGGTTACCCAACTCGGCGAGTCAGCCAATATCGCCGTCTTGGATGGCGACATGGTCACCTACATTGCCCAGGTTCAGTCGGCACACTCGATGCGCATGATTACCGAGGTGGGACGCCGCGCCATGCTGCATAACTCCGGCGTCGGAAAGGCCGTACTCTCGGTCTTGGATGATGAACGCGTGCAGCGTTTGGTCTCCCAGGCTGGCATGCCACCGAAAACCGCGAATACCATCACCACGCTGGGCAAACTCTTCACCGACGTAGAAGCCACCCGCGAACGTGGCTACGCGATTGACGAGGAAGAACAAGAACTGGGTGTGCGATGCATTGCCGTCCCAGTGCCCGGCGCTCCAACACCCATGGCCATCTCGGTCTCCGGCCCGGTCACCCGCGTTGACGAAGCGTTCATGAAAACCGCTGTGCCGGTACTGCAGGCCGCAGCCAGCGAACTGGGCGTGCAGCTGGTGGCAGCAGCCGACTAGTTTTCCGAGCCGGCGCGTGCCGGCACCAAGATCGTCATCGCTGCCAGCGGAAGCAGGACAATGGCGGCGACGACCGTCAGCGCCGAGAAGGAGCTGACCGCCATCAGCGGGCCGGCGGCAAAAGCGGCCGTGGCACCGCAAAAGTTGGACAGGGCATCAACTCCGCCCTGGACAGACGCGCGTTCCTGCTTGCTGATGACCGTCGCGAACAGGGCAGATCCGGACACGTTGATGAACGACCAGCCCACCCCGAGCAGGATCAGGCTGGCCATGATCCAGCCCATGCTCTCCGGGTGCAATCCCCCGGCCAACAGGGAAGCTGCAAAGATCGCCAAGCCTGTGCCGATGGAGAAGCGATAGCCCCAGCGGTCCGCCACGTACCCCACCACTGGGGCCAAGGCGTACATGCCGAGAATATGCAGTGAGATGGTGATGCCGACCAAGGACACCGAACCGCCGTGATGGGTGACGTGGATCGGAGTCATCGTCATGATGGCCACCATGACCACCTGCGCGCTGAGTATCGCCACCACCGCGTAGCGCGCCCGGAGATTATTGCGCAGTTCCGAGGCAAAGCGCTTAAGGCTGCCGCGCTGTCGCACCGGCAGAGCCGCACCGGCCAACCGGTCGTTCTCCCGGATCAGCAATAGCGGATCAGGGCGCATCAGCAAGAAGACCAGCAAGCCTGCCAGCAGCATGGCGATACCGGCAATGAGGAATGCCCCGGCATAAACATGCAGCCCGGTCGCGTTGCCGATCGCCTGGCCAGGAACTCCGAGGTTCGGGCCGAGCACCGTGCCGATGGTTCCTACCCAAACGATCAGTGCCAGGCTGCGACCCTTGTGGTCGTCGGCAGCCAGGTCGGTGGCGGCGAATCGGGACTGCAGGCTAATGGCTGATCCCGAGCCGATCAGCAGCAAGCCGGCGAAGAGCAGGATCACCATCTGGAATTGGGCGGCGGGAACCAATAGCAGCGCACCGAGCGCTGCCAGCCACCAGCCGCCTGACAGGGCAAAACGGCGTCCGAAGCGCGCAGCCAGGTTGCCCAGGGGCAATCCGAGCAGAGCCGCGCCGAGGGTGCTGGCGGTGCGGGCTAGGCCTGCCCAGGCTTCACTCGAGGTGACTTCTTCTGCCAGCAGGATGCCGATCGACGGGGCAACGCCCACGCCGATGGTTCCGAAGATCTGGGAGATGGCAAGGACCCAGAGGGTACGCTGTTGCACCCTGCTACGCGTCAACTCGTTCAAAGCCTTGCCCTCCATTCGCGTCAGATGGTTCGCTAACCATCCAAAATCAGTGTAAAGCAATCTGGGATACAAGATGTATCCCAGATTGCTTTTGTGGCAAAGTCACGGCCGAACAACAGGCCCGGACGACCCTTAGCGTCCGCTGCCATTGTCCGAAACGTGCTTTCTCAAGCACTCTTTGAAGCCAGCTGAATCACCGTCGCGCATCAACCGGGCTAGATCCTGATGCTCGGCAATGATTTCCTCGCGGCGCGTGACCAGGTCTTCCGAGGTAGCAAAAAGCGCAAACCGATGACGGTCAGCTAAATGATCATAAAGCTCAACGCGGACGCTGTTGCCAGCGGCCTCGACAAAGCCTCGATGGAAGGCGATGGTCAGTTCGACAAACTCTTTCAGGCCGCCGGCAGCCAAAGTAGCATCCTGCTGGTCGATGGAGGCGATCTGCCGCTGGGTCAGCTGCTCCCGTTGGGCCTGCGAGGCGTCAGCCACCGAGGCCGATTCGAGCAGCAAACGCGTATCTGCCAGTTCAGCGACCTGCTTGTCGCTCAGTCCGCGTACCAACGCACCGCGCTTGGGGAAGATCTCGATCCACCCTTCTTGCTGGAGCCTGCCCAGGGCCAGGCGCACCGGTGTGCGGCTGAGCTCGAATTCCTTGGCTAGCGATGCCTCGCCAATCATCGATCCCGGCGCATAGGTACCCTGCAGCACTCCGTCACGGATCAGCCGATACGCTCGTTGCGATGCGCTGGGTTCTTCGGTGGGCGCCACGGATGCGATTCTCCTTATTTACTTCGGCAGCCGCGCGATAGATCCCGCGGTGTTTCCAGACTACGCGAATGGTCGGCGTGCTAGCCTCTGCTACTGGGCGAACTGTGTTTCGTACAACTTGGTGTAGCGCCCGCCAAGGGCAAGAAGTTCTGCGTGCGTTCCGCGTTCAATGATCTGGCCGGCTTCCACTACGAGAATCTGGTCAGCCGAGCGGATAGTGGAGAGCCGGTGGGCAATGATCAGCGCGGTGCGGTTTTCCAGTGCTTCTGCCAAGGCGGCCTGCACGGCAGCTTCGTTGGCTGAATCCAGGGCAGCGGTCGCTTCATCGAGAATGACCACCTGTGGGGCGGCCAGCAGCAGTCGAGCAATGGTCATGCGCTGGCGTTCGCCACCCGACAGGCGGTAGCCACGCTCACCCACCACGGTTTCCAGTCCATCGGGCAGCGCCTGGATGACCGACTTGAGCCGGGCGCGTTCCAGCGCTTCCCAGATTTGCTCGTCCGTGGCTTCAGGCCGGGCCAGGGTCAGGTTGGAGCGGATGGTTTCGTGGAAGAGGTGGCCGTCCTGGGTCACCATCGAAACTGTGGTGCGCAGCGAATCCAGTTTGAGCTGGCGGATATCCTGCCCCGCCAATTGAACGCTTCCCGAGTCCACGTCATAAAGCCTGGCCAGCAGTGAAGCTACCGTGGACTTGCCGGCGCCCGAGGATCCCACGAGGGCAAAAGTCTGCCCTGCCGGGATCTCGAAATTGATATCGTGCAGGACCTGCTCGCCCCCACGGGTATCAAGAATCGCCACCTCCTCCAGCGAGGCCAGCGAGACCTTATCCGCGCTCGGATAGGAGAAGTTCACGTGATCGAATTTCACTGGAACCGCGGCGCCCGCTTCAAGACGGCGGGCATCTGGGGCATCGGAAATCAGCGGTTCCAAGTCCAAGACCTCGAAGACGCGGTCAAAGCTGACCAGAGCGCTGGTGATTTCCACGCGGGCATTGGCCAGTGCGGTCAATGGAGTGTAGAGCCTGGTCAGCAGCATGCCGAGGGTGACAACATCGCCGGCGGCCAGTTCGCCGCGCACCGCGTACATGCCACCCAAGCCATAGACCAAGGCGAGCGCCAAGGCGGCCACCAGAGTCAACGCGGTCACGAAGTAGAACTGGCGCATGGTCATCTTCACGCCGATGTCGCGGACCCGACCGGCGTGCATGGCGAAGACCTTCGACTCGTCCTTGGGGCTGCCGAAGAGCTTGATCAGCGTGGCGCCCGGCGCCGAGAAGCGTTCGGTCATCTGGTTGCCCATGCTGGCGTTCAGTTCGGCGGATTCGCGGCGCAGCAAGGCGACTGATTTGCCAAAGTGGCGGGCCGGCAGAAGGAAGATCGGCAAGAGCACCAGGGCAATGAGGGTGACCTGCCATGAAGTGGTGAACATGACGGCGGCGGTGAGGATCAACGCCACGGTATTGGATACCAGGCCAGAAAGCGTCCCCGCGAATGCCGACTGGGCACCGATGACGTCATTGTTCAGCCGACTGACCAACGCACCGGTTCGAGTACGAGCGAAGAACGCGACAGGCATTTTCTGCACGTGGTCGAAGACCGCGGTACGCAGGTCGTAGATGATGCCTTCGCCCAGTCGCGAGGAGAACCAGCGGACGATGACGGAAGTAATGGCATCCAAAACAGCGATGACCGCCATGATGATCGCCAGATTGGCAATGGTGCGCATACCCGACTGTGCGACGATTTCGTCAACCACCCGGCCAGCGAGCACCGGGGTCACTACTGCGAGGACAGCTGCGATCACCGAGAAGAGGACGAAGACCATGAGCCGGGTCTTATACCCGGCAGCAAATTTCAGAACCCGTTTAGGCGTGGTCGAGGCATAGGCCTTCCCCTTGTCGCCAGATAGCTTCCATAGCGAATGCCAGGCGGCACTTTCCATGCTCATGAATTTTTGCTCGCAATCCTGCTCGGGGATTCGGTGGGTTCCACCTTGCTTAGTTTCCCAGCATCTCTCCTGTCACTTCTAGCTAGGGTCAGCTTATTTTCTAGCTGCACCCGTTGACCATTTGTTATCAATCATGGCCGCAAAGTCGAAAGCTTCATCGAGGATTTCTCGCAGGGATTCGTTGTGCGAGTCCACCCACCGCACCAGAGCGTGGTCATAGAGGGTCAAGGCCAACAGCGCTGAGGTGTCCGCCAATCGATGATTCGCACAGAACGGATGCAACGCCTGGGCAAGCTCGGCTTGCTGTTCGCGACGTGACTCTTGCCAGCTGGCTCGCAGCGCTTGGGTGCTCCACACCAGTTGAACTCGAGAGCGCACCGCTTCGGGATCCTCCTCAGCGGCAACAACCGTCGGTTCAAAGCTCCGGCGCAAAAGTTCGAGCAAGCTTTCGCTGGGATTCGATGCCATGGACTCAAGCATCTGGGAGAAATGCATACTCATGGACCGCAGTGCGGTCACCACGGCGTCTTCTTTTGAAGAGAAATATCTGAAGAACGTCGCGCGTGAAATTCCTACAGCTTGCGCTGCTTGCTGAGCAGTGACGTTCTCCAAACCGCGCTCAGCAAAAACGGTATACACCTGCTGAGCCAACTCGGTTTTCATCTTCTCGCGCACCCGATCGCGCACCACGCTGCCCATGGCAAAAATTTTACTCTGAGATCACTCGCCTTTAATGAGACTCCGTCTCTTTTGTCAGATCAGCACTAGAATGCAGTAGGCGTGTCGGATCTTCTCCGATTTACGATACTCAATAATCCCCCAATGATGGTGCCTGCATCTTGCCACTTCGGTAGGCTCAAGAGTGGCATTGATTTCCAGTTGAAGGACGGGCATGGAACAGCAGAGAAGCATCAACAGCATCGAACTCGGGCAAGGCCTGAAGGTCACCGGCCAAGGCTTTGGATGCATGTCTCTGAGCAGCGCTTACGGTGCCGCCGAGGACGCGGAATCCTTGCGGACCGTGAACCACGTAATTGATTCCGGAGTCACTTTCCTGGACACCGCGAACATCTACGGCGCGGGGCACAACGAAACCCTGCTCTCACAGGTCCTCAAGACGCGCCGCGACGAGGTCACTCTGGCCACCAAGGCCGGAATTGTTCGGCCCAAGAACCCGGGCGACCCGCGAGCGAATGGCGACCCCGCCTTCATTAAGAAATGCTTTGACGAGAGCCTCCAGCGTCTCGGCGTGGACTACATTGACCTCTACTACTACCACCGGGTTGATAGCCGGGTCCCGATTGAAGATACCGTCGGCGCCTACAAGGACCTGGTCGAGGCCGGCAAGGTGGGCCATATTGGATTATCCGAAGTGACCGCCAACGAGCTTCGCCGAGCACATGCGATTCACCCTATTTCAGCGATTCAAATGGAGTACTCCATTTTCAGCCGGGACATCGAGCGCTGGCTGCTCCCCACAGCCAGCGAGCTCGGCGTGGGCCTGGTCAGCTACGCATCCTTGGGCCGCGGCTACTTCACGGGCGAAGTGGATTCGCTCGATCAGCTGGATGCGAACGACGTTCGTCGGAACTTCCCGCGTTTCGAGGACTCCAGGATGCAGCATAACCAGCCATTGCGAACGACCATCGAAGAAACCGCGCAACGTGAAGGAATCACCACCGCCCAGCTCTCATTGGCGTGGGTTTATGAGCAGGCTCGGATCCAGAATGTGCAGGTATCGCCTATTCCGGGAACTCGCTTCGCCCACCACTTTGACGAGAACATTGGTGCTTTGGATGTCCGCCTCTCCGAGGAATCAATGGCGGCGCTGAACGCGCTGGCAGAACGCGTGGACGGCGAGCGCCAATCCGACATCATGTCCGTGTCCAAGGGACGCGAAGAAGTACAAATGGCGGAAGAAGGCAGCGCCTCATGAAAATTGCATTAGCCCAGGTACTGAGCACCTCGGATCCACAGCGCAACCTCGTGGCCATTCGTGATCACGCTAAGCAGGCCAAGGAAGCCGGTGCTTCTTTGGTGATCTTCCCTGAAGCGATGCAGGTGGCTTTTGGCAATGATCTAGCCAAGGCCGCTGTTGCTCTCGATGGTCCTTGGCCTACACTGGTTCGCCAGCAAGCGCGCGACATTGGCATCACCATTGTCGCCGGGATGTTCACTCCCGGCGAGGGCGGGCGGGTTCGCAATACCCTGCTGATCGCGGGTCCCGAGGCAGATATCCACTACGACAAGATCCACCTGTACGACGCCTTCGGCTACGCTGAATCCGACTCGGTGACCCCGGGAAATTCGCCAGTGCAGTTTTCGCATGAGGGACAGATCCTTGGTGTGGCCACCTGCTACGACCTCCGATTCCCGCAGCTGTTCATCCGCCATGCCAATTCCGGTGCCGCAGTGAACATCGTCTGCGCCTCGTGGGGCGCCGGTGAAGGAAAAGTTGAACAGTGGACCACCCTAGCCAAGGCCCGCGCCTTGGATTCGACCACTTTTGTGGCGGCAGTGGGCCAAGCTGATCCGGAAAGCGTTGGGCGGAAGGTACCCGGCACGGCGCCGCTAGGCGTGGGTCATTCACTCGTCGTGGACCCGCTGGGTCGGGTCATTGCCCAAGCCGGTGCCGAACCAGAATTGCTCGTGGTGGATCTGGATCTGGCCGTGGTTGAAAAAGCCCGGCAACAGTTGCCGGTGCTGGCCAATACCGTGGAACTCTAGCGGGTCAGCCAGTACAGGATGTCACTGCACACCGGGTCGCCAGTGTCATCGTCGTTGAATCACACCTCAAGCACGGTCACTAGTTGCTGTTCGGGTTGGCGCTCCACTTGCATGCTGGGGCATCGAAGAAAACAGTCTTTTATCGCGTCCGACTGCCCAAAACCAGCAGTGCAGCGCGCGTAATATCCTCGCCGAGCCGCAAGGTACCTCCCGGCATGCATCCAATAAGCCACCCGTTTATTGCCCGATGTCCTCCAGGGCTTGTGTTGGTATCACTGACCTGTCCCGGCGTCGGGGCCTCAGCTCGCTGGCAAGCGATCCGGCCACGATGAGCAGCGCGCCGACAATGGCCACAGGTGGCAGCCGGTCCCCGGCGATACGCCCGATGATCGCGGCCCATACTGGTTCCCCGGCATAGATAATTGTGGCCCTCGTCGGCGAGACCGACTTTTGCGCCCAGTTCATCGCAAGCTGGATCATGCAGCTAGCCACGCCGAGGGCAACTGAAGCAATGACCCACACCCACGAGAACTCGGGCACTTGCTCACCGACAATCGGAACGGTCAAGAACCCGAGAAACCCAGCCACCAGCAACTGAACCACGGTGACGCGCCCAAGATGCACCTTGCCGGCGAACCAGCCAATAAGAATGATCTCCAGGGCTATGGGCAACGTGCTGATAATCGTGACGATCTCGCCCGTGCCGAAGGTGAGCCCGACACTGCCGGGGTCGGCTAGGAGAACAAGCCCGATGAAGGCCAGCGACACGCCAATCCAGGTGAGCAGTCCTGGCTTCTGACGGAAGACAACCCATTGCAGCAACGGTACCAGCGGAACATAGAGCGCAGAGATAAAGGCAGAGGTGCTGCTGTTAAGCGTCTGCAAGCCGGCGGTTTGCAGACCGTAGCCGAAGAAGATCATGACTCCGATGGCCGCACCGGCACCTATCTCCTTCAGAGTCAGGCCCTTGAGTACTCGCGCAAATAACAGGGCACTAATAAGGCCGGCAGTGATAAACCGCATTCCGACGAAGAACCATGGACCACTGTGCTGCACAGCAATGTGGATGATCAGAAAGGTTGCGCCCCAGATGACTGTGGCAAGGACCAAGACCACTTCTTGGCGGGAGAACGCGCGCCACCGAAACCTATTGTGCAACATAATGCACAATCTTATGGTGAATAATAGTGCACATGCAAACGAGCGACAGCGCAGATGTCCTGACCCACGTCAGCAGAAATGTTCGCCGGCTACGCCTAGCCACGGGCCTGAGCCAGGCGGCACTGGCCGACCAATCAGGAGTAAGCCGACGCACGGTCATCAAGCTGGAAGCCGGCGAAGCGAACATCAGTCTCACAGGACTCGACCGGCTCGCAGAATCCCTGGGCGTGACATTCGTCGATTTGGTCGCTGAGCCCACGGCTCCGCGCTCTTCGATCAACGAAGCCGTATGGAGAGGGCAGCATCCTCACAGCGTGGGAACGCTGATGGCCTCAGTTCCAGCCAATAAAGAAGCGCAGCTTTTGAGCTGGTCGCTCGAACCGGAAGAACGCTACGTCGGCGAACCTGATCCTGCGGGCTGGTCCGAAATGATTCTTGTTGTCGAAGGCGAGCTCCGTATTAAGACCACAGAAGAAACGGTGCTGCGCACCGCTGGCGAGCATTACGCATTCGCCACGAATCAAGACTTCTCCTACATCAATGAAAGCCAGCACCTGACGTGCTTTGCCCGGATCGTCGTGAGCTGATTTATCCAAACAGCCACCAACGCTGCTGAGCTCTTTCGCAAACAGACACAGGCCACTAGGGTGATTATCAGCCACCCGAACACCTGCCGATGGAGCTTCCGTGTCCTTAGCCTTGCCCAAGCCAACTGCCCCGCATCCATCCATGGCTCCGGCGTTGAATTGGGGAATACTGGGGCCGGGCTGGATTGCGGGGCAATTCGCGACCTCGCTGAATTCCCTGACCGCCAGTCGTCTCGCCGCGGTCGGTTCGCGCAGCCAAGAACGCTCTGCGCAGTTCGCCCAGACCCATGGCGATAGCGACACCCGGGCTTACGATTCCTATGACCAGGTGCTCGGCGACCCGTCAGTGAACGTGGTCTATATCGCCGTCCCGCACAGCGGCCATGCAGAATTAGCCATCAAGGCCATCAACGCCGGCAAACATGTCCTGGTGGAAAAGCCGATGACCCTGAACGCGGATCAGACTCAGCAGGTAATCACTGCTGCCAGAACGGCCGGCGTCTTTGCCATGGAAGCCATGTGGTCACGCCTCTTGCCCGTCGGCAACGTGATCGCCCAGGTCCTCGAATCACGGCTGCTCGGCGAAATCCTCTCCATCAACGCGGACTTCGGAGCCAAATTCCCTGTGGATCCTACCTCCCGGATTTATGATCCTGCCCTGGGCGGTGGCGCGCTGCTCGATGTCGGGATCTACCCTGTCGCCTTCAGCGCCATGATCTCCCCTGCCAAACAGCTGCTGCACGCATCAGGCCGGATGACCCAGACAGGAGTCGACGCATCATTCACGGCAGTGCTTGCCAACAACGACGGGTCCACCTCCAGCATTTTCAGCAGCATCGAAACTGATTCGCCGCAGGCCGCCTGGATTGCCGGAACCGAAGCGACCTTGGAAGTTGAGCGCCCCATTTTTGCCGGCTCACGGCTCGTGCTGCGCAACGGGGATGGCAGCATCGCCGACAGCCAAGACTTCACCGAGCACTCCGCTGCCACTGGTTTAGGCTGGGAAGCCGCGCACGTCGCCCGATGCATCAGCGAAGGAGTGCTCGAGTCGCCCATCATGCCACTGGATGAATCATTGGCGATCGCACACACCATGGACCAGATCGCGGCCCGACTGCGCAAAGGCTAGTGAATCGGCACCGCTGTATGCGGGGCTCCGTGCTTCGCCACGTCATCCATCAGGATCTGCGGCCAGGCATTCACCTCATCGCGGGTGCTGGCTACTTGGAGCCTCGCTTGGGGCAACCCGTACAGCAACGCCTGCGCTGTAGTCACCGGGTGGGAAGGGTCCTCGGTCCACGCGAAGATATGCGTGGGGACATTGACGCGTGCCAGATCCGCAAGCTGCGGCAGATCGCTGGCAGCCGCGCCTCGGAAAATGGTCGGCAGAAGCTGAGGAGAATTATCCGGCAGGGTCACCGGGTTCCCGACGGTTGCTGGAGGGACCGGCTGATTGATATCGGCTTGGACAAAGGCATCCCAGCCCTCGGTTTCCAGCACCCTGGCATGGTTCAGGTACGCTTGCGACTTCGCCTTGCGGGACTCCCAGGCAGTTGGCGGAAGCAGCAGGGTCAGTCCGCAAAAGCGCTCTGGTTCCTTGATCGCGGCGTAGAGCAAGGTGGCGCAACCCATGGATGGTCCCACGCCATAGACCTTTTCGCCCGGGAAGTACTCGTGCAGCAGGGCCAGCAGATCATCCGCCAAATTCTGCCATTCGTAGTCTTCAACGACGGTGCGTCCAGTGGATTCGCCGTGCCCGCGGGCATCGTAGCGCAGCAGCCGCGTGCCACTCAGTCCCCGGCCCAAATCCATGTTCAGCACGCGGTCCCGCGCCCGGCTGGAGGTCAAGCCATGAAGCTGGACTACCGGATGTCCGCCTTCATCGCTGAGTTCCACTTCAAGTTCAGCGCCTTGAACACTAAATTTCGCCATAATCCAAGTCCGCTTCCGTCATAGTCAATCTTGGGTAATAGGATAACGCCATGAGACTGACGAACGTTGCACAGTTACGGCTGCCCTTTGGAAAGTTGCACGGATATGACGTCGCTGTTCAGCGCACCGGAGTTGAACTGCCCATTTCCTTCGACCAGCGACGCCACGTCTGTCTGGGCCAACGCCCCGGATCCTGGATGGCCATCAGCTTCAGATTGCCCGCCAAGGTTCAGCTCGATGTCCTAGCCAGCGCATGGCTGGAAGTCATCAACCGCCACGGAACCCTATGTTCCGCCTTCAGCCAGGATGAGCACGGCGAGCTGCGCCTTGAAGAGATCGCCGTGGCACCAGGGGCCTGGGTCCAGCACCCCGTAGCCAGCGGACAGTCCATGAACGACGCGCTGCGCGATGTTTTTGATAAGGCTTGCTCCCCCTTCAACGCCCCATCCCACCGGTTGTGCCTGCTTGAGACCGCCTTGGAATCAACCGTGGTTATCGCTTCGGACCATTCGCACGTGGACATGTGGTCCATGCTGGTCATCGTGCGGGACCTGCTGCGATCACTGGGACTATCCGATGATGATGTCATCCCGCAGCCACTGACCGCTGCCAGTTTCGCCGAGCACACCCGGGCCTTGGCGGAACGGGAGCGCGCCCCGCGCGAGGTGCACCAGCGATGGGCTGAAGTACTCGACGCCAGCGGCTCGGTCATGCCCCGCTTCCCGCTGCCGCTGGGTGAACCGGTGCCCCACGCCGAACGAGTCGAAGTACGAGATGTCCTGGACGTTGATGACAGCGCCGCCTTCGCAGCCCAAGCCAAAGAGGATTCGGTGTCCACACTGACTGCCGTCATCTCCGCGATGACCTCAGTGACTTTGGGCCTGGCCCAAGCCCCGCTGCGTGCTGTCTTCCCGGTGCACAGCCGCTATGACCACCAGTGGGATGACTCGGTCGGCTGGTTCATCACCAATTCGGTCATTGAGTCCTCGGATCCTGCTCCGTTGGCCTGCGCGGCTGCCGTCAAGGAAGCGGTACGACTCGGTTCGTGGCCGCTGGAAGAAATTCTGGAACCCTTTGGGGGTATGCCCGAAGCTCCGGGAATGTTCGCCATTTCCTGGTTGGACCTGCGCCGACTCCCGGTCCGCGTTGATTCCATTGGCCTCCAAGCGCAGTACATCAGCGCCAATATCCGCACCGATGGGGTGATGTTGTGGTTCATCCTTGATGATGCAGGACTACATCTGCGTTGCCGCTATCCCGATACCGCCGAAGGTCGTGAACATGTGGGTGGCTGGCTTGATGCCCTGATCCTCAAACTACGTTCACAGGCCCGCGCTTCTGCCGGTGGACTGCTGCGCCTGGGCGAACGCCGTTACCGTGTGCAACGAGCCGAACGTTCTGATGTACCAGCCATTGTCGCACTGCTTGCCGATGACAAGTTGGGTGCCACCCGTGAAGGCAACGAGCTGTTGACCTATGAACGGGCTTTCGACAAGATCAGCCGCGACTCATCCAACTATCTTGCAGTAGTACGCGATGAACAAGACATTGTCATCGGAACGATGCAGTTATCAATTATTCCGGGATTATCCCGCAACGGCACCACACGCCTACAGATTGAAGGTGTGCGCGTGGCCACCAGCGAAAGGTCGCAAGGTGTCGGCCGGGCAATGCTCGAATGGGCGCATTCCCACGGCCGGGCTCGCGGTGCCCGCCTGGCACAACTGACCACCGATAATTCGAGGGTCAAGGCCCACGAGTTTTATGCACGTTTGGGGTATGAGCAGAGCCATGTGGGGCTTAAATTGCAGCTTTAGGTCTGGTGATCGTTATCCGGAAACTATGTGTGCAATCCTATGTGCCACTTACACTGGTGGTGGTCGTGGTCTGAGTCGTAAACTGGTGAATACATGTATTCACTTTTGAAGGAGGACTAGATGCCAACCAGCATTCGACTACCTCATGAGACTGAAGAGCGCCTTGACCGATTAGCCGCCTCAACAGGCCGCTCTAAAGCGTTCTACTTACGCGAGCTGATCACGACCGGACTTGATCGGATTGAGCGGGAATACACCATCGCCCAGAACGCCTCCGAGATTCGGGGAGGTCGTCGCCAGACCGTTTCCAGTGATGATGTAAGGCGTGAACTTGGCCTGGGAGGTTAGGTACGACCAGGAGGCGATCAAAGCCTTAAAACGGCTGGATAAACCAGTCTCACAAAAGATCATGAACCACCTCGATGAAGTGGCAGCGCTTGATGATCCTCGCGTACGTGCCAAGCCCCTGCAAGGCCCGTTGACAGGCCTTTGGCGATACCGCGTCGGAGACTGCCGCGTCATTTGCGATGTAATCGACGGAGAACTCACCATCGTAGCCCTGGATCTAGGTCACCGCTCCAAAATATGCCTCTAGCCATTGGATACCCACTCCGTCCAAACGCATAGCGCTGAAACTTGGCCAATGGACGTAGAAGTCGGAGCAGTTCACGTTGCTAAGATTCACTGGATGGTGGACCATGGTGAGCCTTTCCCGCATTCGAAGCAGCTCAGGCTTACGGCTGTCCGTTCCGAAGCGCTGCGACGGGTGACAAGCAGAGGCATTGTCTAGCAGGTAAATCCTCCGACAGAACAGACCCCGAGGGAAATTTAGTTGCTCGCCTGATTCAAGTTATTTCTTGAATGAAGTTATGGTCTTGCCAGAATTCTTGCCACCAAGCTGTATTTCTCTGCGGTCGAAAATCCCATGAGCTCGTCGTACACCCCAGATTCCTTCACACCGTCCACGGAGCCGAGAGCTACGATATCTGAGGCGTTTTCCTAGTTACTTAATGTCCATTGACTACGGGCTGTAGGCAATCCACCAGACAGGTCCACTTCAGGGGCGCTCAAACAAGTCTGAGACAACACAATCTTCACCATGACGTCACCGGCCCCACCATCTACGCGCGGCCTGCCCCCTCGTCAGCCACCACGGCGAAGATATTCGGCTGTACATAACCGGCCTGCTCAAAAGCCTCTAATACCGCCTGGCTAACCGGTTCCACCTTGTCGCGGTGAATCAAGGCAATGGCACTGCCACCAAAGCCACCACCGGTCATCCGGGCACCTATCGCTCCAGCCCCCATCGCTGCTTCCACAGCGGCATCAAGTTCTTCACTAGAAATCTCATAGTCATCCCGCATGGAAACATGAGACTGATACAGGAGCTCGCCGACAGCATTGAGGTTACCTTCGCGCAGAACCTCGACGGTATCCAAGACTCGCTGATTCTCGGTGACAATATGCTTTGCGCGGCGCTTGATCACAGGGTCTTCAATGCCCTCAAGCTGGGCAACAGCGCTTATCTCGCGAAGAGCGTCTACTTTCAAGACTTCGCAGGCTTCTTCGCAGCTTTGTCGGCGTGCGGCATAGCCACCATCAACATGCGAATGCTCCACCCGCGTATCAATGACCAATACCACCGCGTCATTTTCAGCCAAGGGCAAGGGCACGTTCTGTGCCTGCATGGAACGGCAATCCAAGAACAACGCATGCTGCGCCTGCGACATTAGCGAAGCGCTCTGATCCATGATCCCGGTCGGGGCACCCACAAATTCATTCTCAGCGCGCTGGGTCAGCTGAGCCATTTCGGTCTGCGAGAGCCCCAGATCATAGAGATCGTTCAGAGCAACAATGGTCCCAACTTCCAGGGCGTGCGAAGAGGAAAGTCCCGAGCCCACGGGAACATCCGAGTCCACCAATAGCTCAAACCCTGATAGCTCAACACCCTCCAGCTGGTTCAGTACCCACACCACGGCCGCCGGATAGGCTGCCCATCCTGGGACCGCGCGCGGCACCAGCTCATCAATGGTGATGGAGGTGATGGGAAGCGAGTCCGCCTGACCGTAGGTTGAGGCGAAGTGAAGTGTTGTGCTCTCTGGTTCCAGCTGCGATTTTCGACGGATGGCTACCAAGGCGTTCTTGTCGATGGCAAAGGGCAGGACGTATCCCATGTTGTAGTCGGTGTGTTCACCGATCAGGTTTACTCGTCCCGGGGCACGCCAGATGCCTTCCGGATGGTGTCCGAAAGTCTTGGTGAACTTTTCTCGTAGTGCGGCCACTCGGGCGGCATGCTCTTGGCTGTCACTAATGCTCACGGGGTGACCTCACGCAATCTTGCTGCCGTAGCTTCGGCTGGTACGTCATTAATAAAAGCGCCCATTGCCGCCTCAGACCCGGCGAGGAACTTGAGTTTGTCGGCGGCTCGTCGCGGGCTGGTCAGTTGCAGGTGCAACCGTGAGGCGGCACGCTCTGGGGCAGCCAGTGGAGCTTGATGCCAGGCGGCGATATAGGGAGTTGGGGTGTCATAGAGTGCATCAAAACGACGCAAGAGATCTCGATACATGATCGCTAGCTCGTCTTTTTCTTCGTCGTTTAATGCCGCAAAGTCTGGCACGTGGCGGTGTGGAACCAGGTGTGCTTCCAGCGGCCAGCGTGCTGCATAGGGAACAAAAACAGAGAAGTGTTCACCCTGTACCACCATGCGGGCGCCTTCAGCCTGCTCGAATTCGAGGATGTCTCCGGGCAGCGTGCGGCCGGTAGCCTCAAGATGCTTGACCGCCTGTTCTGCCATCTTGCGGGCCGTAGGCGTCAGGTACGGGTAGGCGTAAATCTGACCATGAGGGTGGTGCAAGGTGACACCAATATCCTGCCCGCGGTTCTCAAAAGGGAATACCTGGGCGATGCCATCCATCCCCGAGAGCTCTTCGGTGCGCTGCGCCCACGCTTCAATGACGGTACGGGCACGTTCATCATTCAGCGAAGCAAAGGACCCGGTGTGATCCGGGGTAAAGACCACCACTTCACAGCGTCCGTAAGCCGGTACTGGCATCTGATTCTCCGCGCGTTCTGGGACCTGTCCTAGCGCAGGGCCCAGTGAGGGGAATCGGTTTTCAAAGACCACCACATCAAAGTCTTCGGCGGGGATTTCGCTTTCACGTGAACCCACACTTGGACACAGCGGGCACTGGTCCTTGGGAGGCAGGTAGGTGCGTGATTGACGGTGGGCTGCCACAGCCACCCAGTCCCCGGTTAGCCGGTCGAAGCGTAATTCTCCGGGCTCACCGCGTGGATCCAAGGCTCGGGTGTCAACGACCTGTTCGGGCACGGTCGAAGTAGCGTCGGCGAAGAAGATCGCTTCGCGTCCGTCGGCGAGGTGGTGCACCCGATGGGTGATTACATGTGCTGCGTTGCCCTGCGGCATGGCAATGTCTCCAGATACTTCTCAAGTCGGTAGTTCAAGCAGGTGAGTTCAAACAAGTCGGTTCATCCAGCGAGCCTAGGCCGGGCCGATCAACCAACTGGCCTGGTGGATGGCCGCTGGTTCCAAACGGATCACGTCCTCACCGGAGTTAAAGGCCCCCGGCGGGCAGGTCATCGGTTCAACGGCTAGTCCGGTACGGTCCAGTTCAGGCTCGTTACGGTCCGCGGTATGGATCTGCACCCATGGGCAGGTGGCATCCCAGATGATCTGTGAACCGACCCCGTGCTCATCGGTGAGTACTGCGCGGGTCAAATGCTGCCCATCAAATTCCAGGGCCGTGTAGGCGTGGTCAATGAAAGTGGTGCCCAGTTCTCGTGGGGTGCGGAAGTCGAACTCGGTACCCGCGACCTCGATGACCTCTTTGGGCAGCAGGCGTTCGCCTTCGGTGAGTTGAATCTTGTGGGCCGGCAGGCTCAACGTCCAGTTGTTCACCTGTTCTCCGGGGGCCACCAGGTAGGCGTGCGACCCCCAGCCAAAGGGTGCCGGCGCATCTGCAAGGTTGGTGGCGGTGGCGGTGGTGCGCAAGCCATCGGCTTCTAACCCGTAGCCAATGACCAGTTGCAGGTGATGGGGGTAGCCTTCGCTCGGGGTGATGGTGGTGCGGAACTCGGCGAATTCAGCACTGTGCTGGTCAACGGTGAACTCTGTGTCGACCACCAGCCCGTGCAGGGCATGTGAACGGTCAACCTCGGTGATCGGCAACTGCCGTGCTTCCCCGTCCCAGGTATAGCGGCCATCGGTGATGCGGTTTGGCCAGGGGGCAAGGATGGCTCCGGAGAAGACCGGGCGGGGGAACTGGGGATCAAAGGATCGCACCAGGTCTCGTCCCTGGTATTGGAGGCTGACTAGGCTCGCGCCGAGGCTGGCGATTTCGACGTTGAAGCCGTGGGCGGCGAGTTTGATGATCTGGCCGTTGACGCTGCCAACCTGTGCTTCGCTCACGCTGGGCATGATTCCTCTTTCTTAGCTGGTGCGATTCAAAGTGCGAGTTCTTGGGTGTTAGCGCACGCTGGGCCCCTTGCACACACCGGTGCAGAAGGGCCCAGACGTACACTGCGCGGGGCCGCGACTTAGTGGGTAGCGCCTGCGCGGCGCTTGTTGTAGATGTCGAAGGCCACTGCCAACAGCAGCACGATACCCTTGACGATCTGCTGGGTGGAAGCGCCCACGCCCATCAGCTGCATTCCATTGGAAAGTACCGCCATCACCAGGCCGCCGACAATGGCGCCGGTCACACGGCCCACGCCGCCGGTGGTCGACGCGCCGCCGATGAAGCAGGCCGCGATGGCATCCAGCTCGAACATGTTGCCGGCGCCGGGCTGGGCGCCATTGGAGCGCGAGGAGAAGACCACACCGGCGATGCCCGAGAGCAGGCCCATGTTGATGAAGATCCACAGGTTGATCTTCTTCACGTTCACACCCGAGAGCTTGGCGGCCGAAAGGTTGCCGCCGATGGCGTACACGTGGCGACCAAAGACGGTCTTGGTGGTCAGCACGTTGTAGCCCAGGATCAGCACGGCCAGGATGATCAGCACGATCGGCATGCCGCGGCTGGTGGCGATCTGCCAGAAGAACCAGAGGATGATGATGGCAATGATCAGGTTCTTGCCCAGGAACATGGCCAGGGATTCAACGCTCTGCCCGTACTTCACGCGTCCCTGACGGTTACGCCACTGCGAGTACACCAGACCGACCACCGCGATCACACCGATGACCAGGGTGAAGGTATCAAAACCGTACCCACCCAACAGACCGTTCAGGAACCCACCGGCGATCTGCCCGTACTCACCCGGGAACGGGGAGAGGGAGACGTTGTTGAGCACTTCGTAGGTCAAACCGCGGAAGAGCAACATACCTGCCAGGGTCACGATGAACGCCGGGATCCCCACATAGGCGACCCAGAAGCCCTGCCACAAACCACACAGTGCACCCACCGCGATACCGGCGAGCATGCCGACCCACCAGGGCATATCGTTTTTGATGACCAGCACCGCGGACACCGCGCCGGTGAGCGCCACGAGGGAACCAACCGAGAGGTCAATGTGCCCGGCAACAATCACGATGATCATGCCCAGAGCCAGAATCAGCACGTAGGAGTACTGCAGGACGATATTGGTGATATTGGTGGGGCTCAAGAGCAGCCCGTTGGTCAGGATGCTGAAGAGTGCCACGATGAGCACAAAGGCAATGTAAATGCCCGAGGTGCGCAAATTCTTGGTGAAGATATCCTTCAACTCGGTGGTGATCGTCATCGGGTACTTTCCTTCTCGATGGTCATGAGTTCCATGAGGCGTTCCTGGGTGGCTTCGGCCACCGGCAGTTGGCCGGTCAGCCGGCCGTAGGCCAGGGTGTAGATGCGGTCGCAGATGCCTAGCAGTTCGGGCAGTTCGGAGGAGATCACCAGAACTGCCTTGCCGGCTGCGGCCAGCTCGTTAATGATGGTGTAAATTTCGTATTTCGCGCCGACGTCGATGCCGCGGGTGGGCTCGTCGAGGATCAGCAGTTCCGGTGCGGTGTGCAACCACTTGCCCAGCACCACCTTCTGCTGGTTACCGCCGGAGAGGTTGCCGACCTTCGCCATCACGTTGGGGGTCTTGATGCGCATGGACTTGCGGTAGTGTTCGGCGATCTGGATTTCGCGGTTGGAGTTCACGAAGCCGTTGGAGGAGATTTTCCCCAGCCCGGCCGCGGTGGTGTTCACGCGAATATCTTCGATCAGGTTCAGCCCGAACTTCTTGCGGTCCTCCGAGACGTAGGCGATCCCGGCCTTGATGGCCTTGCCCACGGTGGAGGTATCCACCTGCTTGCCGCCCATGAGCACGCTGCCGGTGATATTCCGGCCGTAGCTGTGCCCGAAGACGCTCATCGCCAGTTCGGTGCGCCCGGCGCCCATCAGACCTGCGATGCCCACGATTTCGCCAGCGCGCACGTTCAGCGAGGCGTTGTCCACCACGGTGCGTTCCTGCTGGACCGGGTGCTGGACGGACCAGTCGCGCACCTCAAAGACCACGTCCCCGATTTCTGGTTCGCGGTCCGGGTAGCGTGAGGAGAGTTCGCGTCCCACCATGCCGCGGATGATGCGGTTCTGGTTGGAGGTCGGATCGGCCATGTCCAAGGCTTCAATGGATTGGCCGTCACGGATGATGGTGGTGGTATTGGCGATATCTTCAATTTCGCCAAGCTTGTGCGAAATGATAATTGAGGTGATGCCTTGGTCGCGTAGTCCGCGCAGCAGGTTGAGCAGGTGCTCGGAGTCATCGTCGTTCAGCGCAGCGGTCGGCTCATCGAGGATCAGCAGCTTAACGTTTTTGCTCAGGGCCTTGGCGATTTCCACCAGCTGTTGCTTACCCACACCCAGCTGACCGACCTGGGTCACCGGAAGTTCATCCAGACCCACTCGGGCCAACAGCTGTGCAGCTCGGTGGTTGGTTTCGTTCCAGTCGATGAAACCACCCTTGGAGGTTTCATTGCCGAGGAAAATGTTCTCGGCCACCGAAAGGTAAGGCACCAGTGCCAGTTCCTGGTGGATGATGACGATGCCTTGGGCTTCGGAATCCTTGATATTCGAGGCTTGAAGTTCTTGGCCTTCGTAGATGATCTTGCCCTCGTAGCTGCCGTGCGGGTAAACGCCCGAAAGCACCTTCATGAGGGTGGATTTGCCGGCGCCGTTTTCGCCGCAGATGGCGTGAATTTCGCCCTTGCGAACCGACAGGTTGACGCCGTCGAGCGCCTTGACCCCGGGGAAAGTCTTGGTGATTTCCTGCATTTGCAGGATGGTGCTGTCCATAGTGCGCACGTCCTTGCTGTGTGCTGTGAGCACCCTACCCGTTGCTGGCCGCAACACCTTGATGTTGCGGCCAGCGCGGAGTGCGGGAAACTACTTGCTCTGACCGGCCTTTACTTCTTCTGCCGTGTAGTACTCGGAATCAACGAGCAGGGACTTGATGTTGTCCTTGATCACGATGTCCGAATCCAGCAGGAAGGATGGGACAACCTTCTTGCCGTTGTCGTAGGTTTCGGTGTCATTGGCTTCTGGTTCGCCGCCACCGGCGTAGGCCTTGACCGCGTCGACTGCCTGGGTGGCCAGCTTGCGGGTGTCCTTGAAGATGGTGGAGTACTGAACTCCATCATCAATCAGCTTTACCGATGCGATTTCAGCGTCCTGACCGGTGACGACTGGTAGGCCAGCCTTCATGGTCTTGCCGTAGCCAGCGTTGGACAGTGCGGTGATCACACCGCGGGAGATACCATCAAATGGTGAGAGGATGCCGTCGATCTTGGTCTTGCCACCGGCGTAGTGAGCGGTGATCAAGTCCTCCATGCGCGACTGGGCTTCTTCCTGGCTCCAGCGCAGGGTTGCTGCCTGCTGGATGTCGGTCTGGCCGGACTTCACGACAATGGTCTTGTCATCGAGGAATGGCTGGAGCGTGTCCATGGCGCCCTTCCAGAAGAAGTGTGCGTTGTTGTCATCGATGGAACCGGCGAAGAGCTCAACGTTCAGCGGGCCCTTCTTATCGGTCTTTTTGCCATCGGCATCCAACAGTCCAAGACCGGTCAGCAGCGAGGTAGCCTGCTGTACACCGACGTTGTAGTTGTCGAAGGTGACGTAGAAGTCAACGTTTTCGGTGCCATTGATCAAACGGTCATAAGAGATGATCGGAATGTTGGCGTCGGCTGCTGCCTGCAGCTGGGTGGATAGTGCGGTGCCATCAATCGAGGCGACTACCAAGATGTCATCACCCTTGGTGATCATCTGGTCAATCTGCTGCTGCTGGGTAGGGATGTCATCGTTCGCGAACTGCAGGTCGACGCTGTAGCCAGCTTCTTCGAGCTGCTTCTTGACGGCCGCGCCGTCAGCAATCCAGCGTTCTGAAGTTTCTGTAGGCATTGCTACGCCTACCTGGATGTCCTCCGGTGCCTTTGATTCGCCGTCTCCGGCGCCTGCGCCGCCACCTGCACCACTGCCGCCACAGGCTGCCAGTGCGGTAACCAATGCGAGGGAACCAACGGTCGCTGCAGCCTTGCGGGTCCAGTTATTCCATGCCATCTTTTCCTCCTTGAAAATGTGCCACTCTGTGCGAGTGAGACTGGGCTCACACCATGTTAGCGCTAACATGGCAGATTAGGCCACCCCTAATTGCAGATAAATTAAGATTCCTTACTCATTGCGCTGGCGGAGCCCAAAATTTGCGCTCCGCCGGCCCAAAATACCGCGGAAATGCGGTGTAGAACTAGAAACCCTGAGCGAGTCGGTAGTAGCTCTGGTTGACGCGAATTTGCTGTGCAAAGTTCCTTCGCGTGGTTTCTTCATCAATGACCAGCAGTTCTGTACCGGCAATTTCAGCAAAAATTTCGAAGGCTTCGATACCGGCGGCGGTAGACATCACCGTGTGGTGCGCTCCCCCGGCAGCCAGCCACGATTCTGCAGAGATATTGAAGTTTGGTCGCGGGCTCCACACTGCGCGAGCCACAGGCAGGTGTGGCAGATCCGCCGGCGGGGTCACCACGTCAACCACATTGGCGGTCAGGCGGAAGCGTTCACGCATATCGGCCATGGAAACCACTACGGCGCCTTGAGTCGCGTCGGCATTAAAGACCATGCGTACCGGGTCTTCACGGTCGCCAATGCCCAGTGGGTGGATTTCCACGCGTGGCTTGGTGGTGGTCAACGAAGGGCAGACCTCTAGCATGTGGGCCCCGAGGATCAGTTCCCTACCCTCGCTCAGGTCGTAGGTGTAGTCCTCCATCAACGAGGCGCCACCGGGCAGGCCCTGGCCCATCACCTTCGCCGCGCGCACCAGCACGGCGGTCTTCCAGTCACCTTCGGCACCAAAGCCATAGCCCTTGCCCATCAGACGCTGCACGGCCAGGCCAGGCAACTGCTTCAGCCCGCCCAGATCCTCAAAGTTGGTCGTGAAGGCCATGGCATTGGCTTCACTGAGGAAAGCTTCCAAGGCGATTTCCTGCCGGGCCGCGTAGCGAAGCGACTCGTGGCGATCCCCGCCGGCACGCAGCTCCTCGACCACGTCGTAGTCGCGTTCGTACTCGGCGACGAGTGCGTCGATGTCGGTCTCGGCCACAGCTTCAACGGCGTCGACCAGGTCATTAACCGCCCAGGTATTCACCGAAACACCAAAGCGGATCTCAGCTTCGGTCTTATCCCCCTCAGTGACGGCAACGTTGCGCATATTGTCACCAAAGCGCACCAGGTTCAGGTTCTGCACGGCGTTGTAGCCGGCAGCGCCACGGACCCAGGTTCCCACGCGACGGGCCACCACCGGGTTGGACACGTGGCCCACCACGGTGGTTCGAGCTGTCCCCAAACGGGTGGCGAGGTACGCGTATTCGCGGTCACCGTGCGCGGCCTGATTCAGGTTCATGAAGTCGAAATCGATGGTGTCCCAGGGAAGCTCGACATTGGCCTGGGTGTGCAGGTGTAACAGGGGCTTCTGTAGGGCCTTGAGACCATTGATCCACATCTTGGCTGGGCTGAAAGTGTGCATCCAGGTGATGACGCCGAGCACCTTGTCATCCGAGTTTGCTTCCAGCATCGCCTTGCGGATGGATTCAGAATCTTTGAGAACTGGCTTCCAGATAATCTTGGCTGGAACCTCGGGCGACGCGTCGAGTGTTTGGGCCACCTCGGTGGACTGCTGCGCCACCTGGCGCAGGGTTTCCTCGCCGTACAGGTCCTGGCTTCCAGTGAAGAACCAGATTTCTTTGTCGTTATATGCCTTAGCCATGATGTCCTTACTGTCCGTATACGTTCTGGTAGCGCTCGTAGAGCGAGTCAATTTTTGCGGGGTCAATCGGCTGTGGATCCCCCAGTTGCTGTGCAATATGCACGGTGCGGGCCACTTCCTCACACATCACGGCAGCTTTGACGGCCGCTCGCGCGTCCTTGCCAATGGTGAAAGGACCGTGATTAGCCATGAGCACGGCGGGGCTGCGCGATTCGCTTAATGTCGAGACAATGCCGCGGCCAATGGAGTCATCACCGATGATGGCAAAAGGACCAATGGGGATGGGACCACCAAATTCATCGGCCATCATGGTCAGCACGCAAGGAATGTCTTCTCCACGAGCAGCCCAGGCGGTGGCGTAGGTGGAATGCGTGTGCACCACACCGCCAACTTCAGGCATGTGCTCGTAGGTGTAGGCGTGAGCGGCAGTATCCGAGGAGGGTGAATGCTCGCCTTCCAGCAGTTGACCGTCCAGGGTGCACACCACCATGGATTCAGGAGTCAGATCATCATAAGAAACTCCCGAAGGCTTAATCACAAAAAGATCTTCGCTACCGTCGACAATTTCGGGGTGACGCACCCGCTGGGAAACGTTGCCCGCCGTCCAGACCACCAGTTCATAACGGGGAAGCTCCGCATGCAGGTCAGCAACGACCTGGCGGACCCGCTGAACTTCTTCACGCATGGAGAGCGGATAGCTCTGCAAGGTTCGTTGTTGATTCATGGGTTTCTCTTTTCGTCCAAAACTTTTCTTGTGCCTAGATGGCAGTGATGGCAATGCGCTGAATGGCCAAACCGGCCTCGTACTTTTGCAGGTAGGCCTCAAATCCCGCACGGTCTTCTTCCACCGGGTCAGCATGATGTAACTGGGCTTGGGCAAAGACCTCAGAATTCAAGAATTCGGGCAAAGAATCTTGTAATCCATCAAGGACCCGACGTCGGTACGCGGCGAGCACGGCGATACCCCATGCGCCGCCGTGGCCGGCACTTTCGCCCACAAGAACCGGAGTGTTGATCGCGGCAGCCAGCAGTCGCTGGGCCGCACCAGCGGTACGGAAGATGCCTCCGTGGGCGAACATCCGTGTGACCTCCACTCCCTCTTGGGCCAGTACCCGCAACCCCAGACTCAGGGTGGCAAACATGGCGTAGACCTGCGCGCGCATGAGGTTGGGCAGGTTCAAGGTGGAATCGGGAGTGCGCAGTATTGCCGGACGTCCTTCAGCCAAATCAACGACTGGTTCACCGGAAAGATTGTTGTAGGCCAGTAGTCCTGCCCCATCTGTCGCACCTTCCAGAGCAGCCCGAAGCAAGGTCTCAAAGATGGTGTTTTCATCGGCTTCACTGCCCAATGCTTGGGCGAACTGACCGAAGACCTGCGCCCAGACCGCAAATTCGCTGGCACCGTTATTGCAGTGAACCATCGCTACCGGATGTCCGTCAGGGGTGGTGACCACGTCAATTTCGTGGTGCACTTCTTGCAGCGGCTGATCAAGAACGACCATGGCAAAGATTGACGTTCCCGCGGAAATGTTGCCAGTGCGCTGAGCTACCGAATTGGTGGCCACCATGCCGGTGCCGGCATCTCCTTCCGGGGGGCACAAGGGGCTACCGGCATTCAGCTGACCACTGGGATCAAGCAGTAATGCTCCAGCCTCACTGAGCGTTCCTGCATCAGCACCTGCCGGCACCGAGGCTGGCAACAACTTGGCCAATTTGGTAGTGGAACCATGTTTCGCGGCCAGCGCATCAAAGGCGGAGAGCATCTGCGCGTCGTAACTGCCAGTGGCCGGGTCGATGGGGAACATCCCCGCGGCATCACCCACACCGAGCACAAATTCTCCGGTGAGTAGTTCATGGACAAATCCGGCCAGTGTGTTCAGGCGAGCAACCTGTGACACGTGCTCCTCACGATTCAGCAGAGCTTGGAAGTAGTGGGCTACGGACCAGCGTTGTGGAATGTTGAAGTTCAACTCTTCGCTGAGCTGGGCTGCAGCGTCGGCGGTCGAGGTATTGCGCCAGGTTCGGAAGGGAACCAGCAGCTGGCCCTCGGCGTCGAAGGCCAAGTAGCCGTGCATCATCGCGGAAATACCAATCGCCCCGAAGTTCGTTGGGCGCACCCCGTGACGTTCCTGGGCATCGGCCAATACCTGAGTCATGCAGTCCTGCATGCCACTGATGATCGCTTCGCGGGAGTAGGTCCAGTTCTTGTCCTGGTATTGGTTCTCCCAGGCGTGGCTTCCGCTGGCCAGTTGCTGGTGGTCAGGTCCGATCAGGCTGGCTTTGATATTTGTTGAGCCGAACTCAATACCCAGCACTGCCTGACCGTTGTCAATGATCCCGTGGACGGTAGACCCGTTGAGCTGTGTTGCCATGAATTCTCCGTTCGCACAGCTCAATGAGCAGCGCCATCGCCATCGTTACCTGCTTGCGTGCTTGGGAAAACACGCGAAGCAGAACAAAACCTCGATGCAATGTTAGCGCTAACATTTTGTGATGCGCAACACCGAAAGTTGAATTGCTGAGACGTTGGGCCCGCTTAGCTAGACTTCGGCGGGGCCGTGCTAGCTCGAATCACGAGGGTTGGCACAATCACCTTCGGGGTCTTATCTGCGGTGGCACCGTCCAACAATTCGGTCAGCGCAGCATGGCCAACATCGCGGAATGGCTGGCGCACTGTCGTCAAAGAGGGGATGAGGAAGTTCGAAATTTGCAGATCATCAAAGCCAATCACCGATACATCGGTAGGAACTTCCAGATCCGCTTCCCAGAAGGCGCGCAAAACGCCGGTGGCAAGGTAGTCATTGGCAGCGAACACTGCACTAACTTCACCGGCACGCACCGAGTCAACTAGGCGCTTACCTGCTTCATAACCGCTCTGCGCTTGCCAGGATTCAGCCGGCACTTCGATAATCGGCGCTTTGGCTTCCAACATTTTTTCCTGCCAACCGATCTGGCGTTCGGTGGCATCAAACCAGCCGGTCGGCCCGGAGACATGCGCGATTTTGCGGTGTCCCAACGACAGCAAGTGTCCGGTGGCCTGACGGGCTCCCTCGCGCTGGTCAACATAGACGTAGTGGGCCGGATCCGCGTCGGGCACATTGGTTCGGGCCGCAACTACCACCACCGGAATCGTGAGTCCGGCATCATCAAGCGCCTCGATCACTTTTTCGAATGGCGCAACCATAACCACCCCCTCAACACCTTGATCCACCAGGTGATTTAAGGCTTCGCTGGCACTGTAGGCATCGTAGCGGTCCAGGGCGGTCACCGTGACGAAATAGCCTTGTGCACGGGCGGCCGCTTCAATGGCTAACACGGTGGATTGTGGCCCGAAGAATTCACTTCCGATGGTCAGAATTCCGATAGTGCTGGAGTGTGAAGTCGCTAGTGCACGGGCTGCTCGGTTGCGTCGATATCCGAGCTTGCGGATTGCATCCAGCACCTGGTCTCTAGTGCCCGCTCTGACATTTGGATGGTCGTTGAGCACGCGGGAGACCGTCTGATGGGACACTCCGGCCATAGCCGCTACGTCCGCCATCGACGGTGGTCTGTTTCCTGGACGCCCTTGTTCGGGCTGAGCAATGTTCACAACGGTCATTATTGCAAAGACGCGCGTTCTAACTACTGTTACCTCGGGTACAACAAAGCTAAAACAGCCGTTACCAAATAATATTCTGATTTGTGCATATGTTCATTCTGGAAGAAAAATCCGCAGGATTACAGGGACTTTCCTTGACTTACTCGAAGGTGAAGAGTGTCGAAAAGTCTTGGATTTCGAAACACGATCAAAAAACAATGTTGGCGCCCACAGAGGCGTTTGCCACTTATCGACTCCGGTAAATGGCCCCGCTAGAAACAGCTTCTTCGAGCGCTTCTAAGGTCCGTCCACGAGTTTCTGGAACCTTGCTGGCCACGAAGTACAGAGCCACTGCCCCAACTCCTGCGAAGATAAAGAAAGAGCCGGTGATTCCCACACCCGAGACTAGGGATGGGAAGAAGAGCGTCAACACACCGTTGGTCCCCCAGCCAAAGAATACGGAGATACCGATGCCCAAACCACGCATGTGCAGGGGGAAGATTTCGGCTAACCATACCCAGACCGCAACACTCAAGAAAGTCTGCATCGAAGCTACGAAAGCCACCACCAGAATCAGGATCACGATAGGGCGCAGCGCGCTTCCGACAGGTAGCAACATGCTGGCGAAGGCCACTAACAAATGGCAGGTGGTGGTCAGGGTCAGCCCGATCATAAAGGTCGTTCGGCGATCAAGACGGTCCATATTGCGCAAGGCAAACACGCCGCCAACAACAGCAACGACGCCGAAAGCAATGTTGGCTAAGACCGCCTGTTGAGTCGTCATGCCGGCCTCTTCTAGTACTCGCGTTCCGTAGTACATGATGGAGTTAATTCCGGTGAGTTGCTGCATGGTCGCCACACCGATACCAACCCCGACAATGCGCAATAACCATCTGTTGGTCAGCACCGCTTTGATACCTAAGGGCTTATTCTTCTGTCGCTCTTTATCGGTGACTGCTTGGATTTCGCGGGCCTCGGCGAGCGCCCGTTCAGGCGAGCGTATAGTGTTAAGCACTTCCAGTGCTTTGTCATACTTTCCCTTCTCCACGAGCCAACGTGGAGATTCAGGCATACGCAACATCCCGAAGAACAGAACCAGGGCGGGCAATGCACAGATGGAGAACATGATGCGCCAGACTCCGTCCATGCTCTCACCCAGCCAGGTATCTAAAATTGCGTTCATCACGAAGGCGGCTAGCTGACCAGAAACAATAGCGAGCTCGTTACGGCCGGTGATGGACCCACGAATCTCATAAGGTGCCATCTCGGCGAGGTATACAGGAGCCACGGTGGACGCACCGCCCACCGCCAGTCCGAGCATGATTCGTCCAGCCACCAAGACACTGAATCCTGTTGGAGAAAAGGTCCCTGGTTCCGGGCCCGCTGGCGAGAACACCACAAAGAGGGTTCCAACGAAGAACAGTACGGCTAGGGCAATGATGGTTTTGCGCCGCCCCCATGAGTCAGCGACTTGTCCCGCGATGAGCGCTCCAACCGCCGCAGCAAACACCAGGGAGCTGATCACGACGCCCACTTGTAGCAGGTTCAGCCCCAGCTCCATTGCCATGGGACCTTCGGCGCCATTTGCTACACCGGTGTCATAGCCAAAGAGCAGTCCACCGAAGCAAGCGATCAGAGAGATTAGGCCTAGGCGCTTTGTATGCGGGCCACGGGTCAGCGATGGTAAGTGCGTTTCGGCAGAATGGCCCTGAGCATTGGACATGAAACCCCTTTCGGATCATGTGCGATCCGTTCGCTTTTATTCGATTCTGCAAGGCGCCGCTCAGTGATATTCCGTCCGGCCCGTTAGGTCTGTGAGAATCGGCCGTCTGCGCTTAAATTCAACGTATTACGGCAGCAACAGGGTCCCTCAAGCGTGAATCGACAGGGGTAGTACACCCCTCTCGCCCGACATAATAATTTCATCAATTCCCGTCCCGTCCAAACTCTCCTGGTTGTTCGGATCAGTGGGACTTCGCAGTGTTCATTTGTCAACGTGAAGGCACCGCACCGTCCTTCATTTGTCGGCAGCGAACCGTCATCGAACCTAACTTGCCAATGGATTGCTCCGCAGACTGTGCTGTTTTCCGATACAAGAAGTTCGACCAGAAAAATTCCTCAGAAAAATCCCTATCTTTCAGCGTGGGCAAGGCATAGGATTCCTTATGACTTTGTACTGACAACTGTACATAGATTGTATGTTTACCGCTCTCAAAGCCCGGGAGGACCCATGGCAAAACTCTCCATGAACGTCACAACTAGTTTTTACGGAAACGTTGCAACTGACATCGCCACAGCAAAATCGGCTGGATTCGGCGGTATCGAATTACAGAGTCCAAAACTCTACCGTTACCTCGACGCTGGCTACTCGGTAAACACACTCCCCGATATGCTCGATGGTCTTGAAGTGACCGGGATTGGTGCCGTACTCGATCTAGAACGCCAGGGCGCTGCACGCGAAGAGATGCTTCAAGAGGTCCAACGCATGGCTGAAATCGCTACAGTCGTTGGTGCACCCATTCTTCAAATGTGCACCGGACCCGTGGACTGGAATGTAGTCAAGGACTTCAAAGCAGGAAAACTCACGGAATCCGATACTCGTTATCGCGGCACGCTCGGCCTCTCCGAGGCCGAAGCCATCAGCGTTGCAACCAATAACGTTTCTGCTGCGGCTAGCATCGCTGCCGACCATGGCTTAGAGATCTATTTGGAACCACTAGCCTGGTCCAATATCAATCGGTGCCGACAAGCACTTGAAATTATTGAACGCTGCGGCCAAGACAATATTGGCATCGCCTTAGACACGTGGCATTTTTGGACCGTCGGCGACACTCTGGAGGAAGTCGCAGCGCTGCCCAAGGAGCTCATCAAGGCGGCACACATCTCTGACGGTTTGGATCTTGATCGTGAACATGAGGTTCCAACCCAGGATGTACATCGCAATGTTGTGATCGGGGGTGGCGCCATCCCTTTGCAGCAATGGGTGGACGCAATTAAGTCGACTGGCTATGACGGTTGGTGGGTTTCTGAAATGTTTTCCGACCGTGCCAATGAACACGATTTCCATAAGGTCGCTAGCACCATGCGCAACCTCCTAGACATCATGACTTCCTAACTCCAATACCTTCTTTAAAGGATCTCTCCATGCAAAGATTTGCCCTCATCGGCGCGGGCTTCATTGGCTCGGTACACGCACAGAACCTGGCCTCTCACCCAGACGTTGATTTCAAACTGATTTATGACATTGACCCACAGCGAGCCGCTGGACTGGCCTCACAACATGGGGCAAAAGCAGCGACCAGCCTAGATCAGATTTTCGACAACGACGACCTTGATGCAGTTTTTATCGCCTCGTCCACAGATTCCCATGCGCAAAACCTCCGTTATGCAGCAGACGCGGGCCTAGCGGCTCTCGTTGAAAAGCCAATTGACTTGGACCTTGAAACGGCTAAGTCGACAGTGGCCTATGTTGAACGCGCAGGAATCAAGGCCATGGTCAATTTCAACCGCCGCTTCGATCGCGCCCACGCGGAGCTCAAGGATCTTGTGAGCTCGGGGGAAATCGGAGAACTCGCCTTACTTCAGTTAACTTCTCGTGGACCAGCCTTGCCACCCTTGGATTATCTGAAAACTTCTGGAGGACAATTCCGGGACCAGGCAGTGCACTTTTTTGATTTGGCTCGTTGGATTTCAGGCCAAGACCCTGTCCGGGTGAATGCTTTTGGTTCGGCACTGAGCGCGCCAGAAATTGCTGAATTTGGTGACGTCGACACTTCAATCTCCGCGCTGGCCTTCCCCAGTGGTGCACTTGCTCAAATTGATTGCGTTCGCCATACCAACTACGGCTATGACGAGCACATAGAGGTCCTCGGCTCTGATGCTATGGCCGAATCGGAACGGCAGCGTTCGGGTCACGTCAGCATATTGCGCGGGCAGGCAGCGCAGTCCCACGGCTTGCACAGCAACTGGTTCGACAGAGTGCAACCAACTTACGCTGCCAGCTTGGGAGCCTTTGTTCAGGCCCTTGAGGAAGACGGCGAAGTGCCGATTTCCCTTCGAGAAGGCCTTAAGTCTCAGGCTATCGCTCAGGCAGCCACACGTTCTATTTCTTCGGGACATAGCGAGATCGTTGACTACTCGCTCTGAGAACCAAAAACAGCCAAAGCTTGGGCGTCTTCACCACCGGTGTTGACGCCCAAGCTTTGGCTTCTTTGTTGTATTAGGCAGTTACTTGTGGATTGACTCCGGCTTCTGCCTCAGCGAGCTCTTCATCATGTCCGCCAAGCTGTTCAAGCTCATGAGCCAGTTCAGCCAGTTCGGCCCCACCGGCCATCTGCGCGGTCAGTTCTTCTACGGTGATTTCCGACTTGGAATAGTACCCAATGGACCTACCGCGCTTGAGTAGCAAGAACGAGTCTCCCACCGGATAAGCGTGATGCGGGTTGTGCGTAATGAAGATGACGCCCAAACCACGATCTCGCGCCTGAAGGATGTAGCGAAGCACCACGCCGGATTGCTTGACGCCCAAGGCGGCCGTTGGTTCATCAAGGATGAGGACCTTAGCGCCGAAATAAACGGCACGAGCAATAGCCACACATTGACGCTCACCACCTGAAAGCTGCCCAATCGGTTGTTCCACGTCGCGTAGATCAATCCCCATGTCGGAGAGTTCCTGCTTGGTGATGTCCTTCATTTTCTGCACATCGAGCTTCTTGAACGGTCCCACGCCGCTGGTCAATTCCGAGCCAAGGAAGAAGTTACGCCAGATGGGCATCAGTGGCACAACTGCCAGATCTTGGTAGACCGCGGCAATACCAGCATCCAGTGCAACTCGCGGACTCTTGAGTTTGATGGAGGAGCCATGCAGTTTGAAGTCGCCTTCATCGTGTTGGTGTAGCCCGGCAATGATTTTGATCAACGTTGACTTACCGGCGCCGTTATCACCCAGGACGCAGGTGACCTTGCCTGGGTCAACCACCATGTCCACACCGCGCAGGGCGATAATGCTTCCGTAGTGCTTGCCCACGCCCTTGAGGGTCAGCAGGTTATCGCTGGTCTTCGGCTCGAGCTTTTCCAGCAGCTCTTCGGTCTTCTTGTTTTTGCGAGTTTTCATGATCTTGTCCTTGGCTTCCTATTTGCTGGATTCCGCGCGCTTCTTCACTATGATGTTGACCACCGTAGCCAGGAGCAGCATCAGGCCCAGGAAGAACTTGAACCAGTCCGGGTTCCATTCGGCGTACACGATGCCCTTGTTGGCCATGCCGAAGATGAAGGCGCCGATGGCACCGCCAACGGCTGAGCCGTAGCCGCCGGTGAGCAGGCAGCCGCCAATCACTGCGGCGATGATGTACAGGAATTCGTTGCCGATGCCTTCACCGGACTGCACTGCATCGAAGGCGAACAGGTTGTGCATGCCCAGGACCCAACCGCAGAATCCGACGGCCATGAACAGGCCGATCTTGGTACGCACTACCGGCACGCCCACGGCGCGGGCGGCCTTTTCGTCGCCGCCGATGGCGAAGATCCAGTTGCCGATTTTGGTTCGCAGCAGGATCCACGAAGCGATAATGACCATGGCCAGCCAAATGAAGACCGTCACCTTCACATCAATTCCGGCGATGTTCACCGACGAGGCGAAGATCGCCTTGGCGCTTTGGAAGCCTTCCATATCCGCAATGGATGGCGAGGACACCGAACCGCCGATAGCGCGGGTCAAACCGAGGTTCAAACCAGTGAGCATCAGGAAACTGGCCAGGGTGACGATAAAGGATGGCAGTTTGGTCTTGATCAGGATGATGCCGTTGATGAATCCGATCAGCAGCGAAACGATCAGCGCGAGGACCACGCCGACCCAGACGTTCAGGCCGAAATACCAGGAGATCAGCGAGGCGCTCAGGGCCGAGGAGATCACGGCGACACCGGTGGACAGGTCGAATTCGCCGCCGATCATCAGCAGGGATACGCCCACGGCCATGATCCCGATGGTTGAAGCGCCATAGAGGACCGTGGCCAAGGACGCTGGCGACAGGAATACCGGGGCGACGATGGCGAAGAAGATGAATAGTGCCACGGCGCCTACCAAGGCGCCGATTTCCGGCCGGCCCAGGAGAATGGACAGCGTGCTTTTCTTGCCGACTCGCTCATCTTGGGCGGTAGTGGTTTTCTTATGCGAGGGTGAGGCTGTTAGTGATGACATGAGTTTTCCTCCGTGTCCTTGCTGCGCGTCCTGCGGATATCTGATGCCCGCAGGACGCGAGCTGCGGGACGTGGCTAGCGGACGCCTTCTTCTGCGAAACTGGTGATCTTCTCGGCCACGGTCTTGTCGACGATGGCAGGGCCGGTCAAGGTTGCCTGTCCGCCGCCGATGGTGAAGCCTCCGCGGTAGTTCTGCCAGAGAGCATCGACAGCCATGTAGCCCTGCAACCACGGTTGCTGGTCAACGGTGAAGAGGACATTGCCCTTGGTGATCTCTTGGACCAGCTGCGAGTTCATGTCGAAGGATGCGACCTCGACCTTTGAATTCGCGGTGGCCTTTGCTTTCAGCAGGGTCATCGTGAACGGAGCACCCAAACCGATGATGGCATCGGCTTGCTTATCCGCCTGGAGCTTAGCGGTGGCCGTGGACTCGACCTGGGTCATGTCGGTGCCCTGCACGTAGAGCACTTCGGTGTCTGGGACAACTTTTTTCACGCCTGCGCAGCGGGCTTCCAGGCCGACGTGCCCCTGTTCCTGGATGACGCAGATTGGCTTCTTCAAGCCAGCTTCCTTGAGCTTTTCGCCAGCGGCTTCACCAGCGAGCTGTTCATTGGATCCAAAGTGGGCGAAAACGCCGAGGTCCTTGAACCGGTCTTCGCCGGCGTTGAGGCTGACGATGGGAATCCCGGCATCGGTAGCTTTTTTCAGCGAGCCCTTCATGGCATCGGGCTTGGCCAGGGTTACGGCGATGCCGTCTACGCCTTGGTCAATGGCTTGCTCGATGAGCTGGGACTGGCGTCCGCCATCCGGGTCGCTGAGGTATTGAAGTTCAACATTGTCCTTCGCTGCCGCTTCTTCCGCTCCCTTGCGGATGATGTCCCAGAAGGTGTCTCCGGGGGCTGCGTGGGTGATGACTGCGACTTTGATGCGCTCAGTAGTTGCGACGGCCCCACCTCCGCCGTTGCTTTCTGGCTCTGGAGCGCGTCCGCCGGTGGACGAGCAAGCCGCCAGCCCCAGAGCGGGAACGATGGCGAGTGTCAGTGCGAGTTTGCGCCAAGTTGGCTTTCCCATTGTTGTTTTCCCCTTCAGGAATCCGCCGGCGCACCCCGTTAACCCCAGGAGCAGGCCGAATGATCGAGTTATCGTGACCTGAATCACGAGATGTCTAAAGTGTGCGTCACGAACAGCGATCCGTCAATACTTTGTAAAGACATAAGGATGTGAAGACGAAAAGATTCCCGCCTTTGCGGCGATTACCGCTATCAGGCTGGCACTGAGCTTACGCGTTTCCCACAGATGATGCACGCACGATGAGCCGCGGAGAAATTGTCAGTTGACGTGCAAATTTACCTTGCGGGTTGCGCATCAGCTGCAGCAGCAGGCGCGCACCGCTGCGGCCCAGATCCTGGAAATCAGAATCAACGCTGGTCAAGGAAATCCGGCCCAGAGATGACAAGGAAATATTGTCGTAGCCAGTCACCGCAGCGCTGGCCCCCGCTTCATCCAGGGCTTGAATCGCACCGAAGGCGCATAAGTCGTTGAAGCAGGCCAACGCGTCGGGCCTCGCACCTGAAGCGAGCAGCTGCGCCACCGCGTTGTACCCGGCTTGAAGGCTCGGTCCAGCTTCCACCACCTGCACCTGCTGGCGCAGCCCATGGCGCTGCATGGCCCGATGGTAGGCCGCCTCGCGCAACGCTGCCACCGGACCGGAGCCTCCTGAAATATGTGTGATCCGGGCGTTCCCGCCGGCGACCAAATGGTCTATGACCAGGCTGAAACCCTGCGCCTCATCGACGGATACAACCGCGGCATTGGCGTGTGGTTCGCGGCCGCTGCCCACGAATACCGCTGGCGTCTCGCCGAGGGCGGCTTCAAAGCTGGCCGTGTCATCAGCCGATCCCACGACAAGCAGCCCACTGACCCTCAGGTCCCGCAGAGCTTGCAGTTCGGCCGGGCCGATGCCCTGGCCGTCGTGGATGGCCGCGGCGCTGAATAGGACGTCGAACCCAGCCGCCCGCAAGGCCTCGCGCGCCACTTCGGCGACTTCGAGCACCCATGGATTTTGCAGTTCACCCAGGACCACGCCGATAGCGTGACGGTTCTCGGCCACGAGGGAACGGGCGGCCAGATTGGGTTGATAGCCCAGCTCGCGGATCGAATCCTCGACCCGCGAGCGCCGTAGCGAACTGACCTTGCTCGGATCCGAGAGCACCAGGGACACGAGGGACTTGGAGACTCCCGCATGCTTGGCGACATCTCGAATCGTGGGGCGGCTACTTGGCGTCTGCGACATGGGTGTCAGTATGGCACTTTCTAGCTGTGCGCCGCCCGGGCCATCTGCTGCCAGTCGCCGGTGGCCGCAGAGATCTCGGCTGCCTCGACCAGTGCGGCGGCAGCCACCGCGTCGGCGATGGTGGAGTTGGTTTTCTCTCCCCCTGACACTGCCAGCAGGAACTTCTTGGCCTCAATGATCTTCAGGTCATCAAAACCCATGGCATTGCCTGGCCCGGGCTGGAATCGCGAATACTCGCCATGCTTGGGCGAGCCGATGACGGTGGTGAAGCCCTGCTCTTCGTTGCCTCGTCCGAGCACGACTTCCAGCTCATTCATGCGCTCGAAGTCCCATTTGACCGAGCCTTCGGTGCCGTAGATTTCCAGCCGGTACCCGCACTGCGGACCCACCGCGACGCGCGAGGCTTCGATGGTGCCGATGGCACGCTGTGCGAGGCCCTCGGGGCTGAAACGCACCAGCGCCGCGGCATAGTCTTCGTTTTCAACCTCGCCCATTTCGCCTCCTTCAATCAGGTCAAAGTGCGTACCCTGGCCCATGGACAACTTGGGGCGCGAAGGGATCATCACGTTGGTCGAGGCGGAAATGCTCTGGATGGAACCCACGACGTGGCCGCAAAGATCTGCGGCATGGCTGAAGAGGTCGGCGAGCACCCCGCTGCCGGCGAGCTCGCGGTTGAAGCGCCAGGACAGGGCCGCCCGCGGATCAGCAGCGTAGCCGGCGAGGAAGCTGGCGCGGACGTTGGTGATGTCTCCCAGCCGGCCTTCGCGGACCAGCTGCCGCGCGCGTTCGATGGCCGGGGCGTGGCGGTAGTTGAAGCCCACCGAAGTTTCGACGCCGTTACGCACGACCGCATCTTGGATCGACTGGGTCTCGGCCAAACTACGGCCAGCAGGCTTCTCGATCCAGAAGTGCTTTCCTGCTTCCGCTGCAGCGATCGCCATCTCGGCGTGCAGGAAGTTTGGCGCGCAAATCGAGACGACGTCCACCTCGGGATCGACCAGAACCTCGTGGTAGTCCAGGGTTCCGCGCTCGAATCCCAGTGTTTGCACGGCGTAGTCCACGCGTGATTGCTCGGTATCCGCGGCGACAATCAGCCGCGGTTTGATGCCCAATTCCGGATAGACATAAGGGACGGAACTGTACGCACGAGCGTGCAACTTGCCCATCCAACCCACCGAAATCAGCCCAACTCCGATGGTGCGCTGTTCGTTCATCTTCTTCTCCTCATCTTTGGAACGTTCCAAAAAAACCATACAATCCCGTTAGAATCCCGGGCAATGAATTCAGGTATGTTTTTGTCAGGACAATTGGACAAGTGGACGTCATTGTCCAAAATTCCTAGTCGAACGTTTTTTCTTGGACGCAATACATCAAGCTCGTGAGGTGATATGCGGCGGCTGCAGGCAGGCCATCAAGCCGGAGATTCCGCGGGTTCCCGCCCAGGGGATGCCCAAAGGGCCAACTTTCCTATATAGTTTGTCCTGTCAAAGCGACATATACCCTCAAGGTCGCCGACAAGGAGCAATTGTGAGCACACCACTGAGCATCAAGATCGACCGATCTTCCCCGATCCCCCTCTACCACCAGGTAGTGCAGGGCATCGAAGGCGCCATTCGCGACGGTTCGCTCGCCTCAGGCACCCGCCTGGAAAACGAGATCGAGCTGGCCCAGCGACTTCGGCTATCGCGCCCCACCATTCGCAAGGCCATGGACGACCTGGTCCAGTCAGGCCTTCTGGTGCGCAAGCGCGGCGTCGGAACCCAGGTTGTTTCCAGCCAGATCCGCCGCCACCTTGAGCTGTCGAGCTTGAACGATGACCTGGAGCGCGCGGGCAAGAAGCCGTCCACCTCCCTGCTCAGCTTCGAGCACATTCCGGCACCAGAGCAGATCCAGGAACTGCTCTCCCTGCCCAAGGACGTCTCGGTGTACCACTTCACCCGACTGCGTTCGGCCGGCGGCAGCCCACTGGCATTGATGGAAAACTGGGTTCGCGACGACATTGTCGAACTGGACGAAAAGTCCCTGCGCACCCGCGGCTTATATGAGCTCCTGCGTGAAGCGGGCGTCAACTTCCGGCTCGCCCAGCAGCGCATCGGCGCCACCATTGCCGATGGCGCCCAGGCTGAAGCACTCGATACCGAAGCTGGATCCGCCCTAGTCACCATGCAACGCACCGCTGTTGATGACACTGGTCGCAACGTTGAGACTGGGTCTCACGTCTACCGCGCGGACGCGTACAGCTTTGAAATGACCTTGGTGCAGCGCTAGCAGCGCAAGACACCGGACACCGCCGTCGAAAGGAATGAACATGGCCGACTGGATCTACCCTGCAGGCTCCGCCACCCACGGGGATTGGAGCATCTCGCTCGGTGCCCATGACTCCGCCCTCGCGGTGGATGGCTGGGCCCATACCGGCCTGAAGGTTGCCGAATTGGCTCCCCGGCAATCGATCCAGTTGGACGCCGCAGCCGAAGAGCGAATTGTCGTTCCACTCTCCGGCGCCTCCTTCACGGTCAGCGTGGACGGCCAGGAGCATGTGCTCGCCGGTCGCGCATCGGTGTTCAACGGCCCGTCTGATGTCCTGTACACGGGCATCAACAAGGCCATCACCATCACCGCCGAACAGGGTGGCCGCGTTGCACTCGCTCTGGCTCCTGCCAAGCAGTCCTACCCGACGCGGCTGATCAAGGCCGAGGACACCCCGGTGGAACTGCGCGGCGCGGGCAACTGCTCGCGCCAGGTCCACAATTTCGGCACCCCGGCGGCACTGGAAGCCGACCGGTTCATCGTCTGCGAAGTCATCACCCCGGCTGGCAACTGGTCCTCCTACCCTCCGCACAAGCACGATGAGGAGAAAGAGGGCGAGACCAGCCTCGAGGAGATCTACTACTTCGAGACCCAGCTGGCCCGCGATATGCCAGCCCCGCAGGACACCGACCCGATTGGCTACGCCCGGGTTTACGCTTCGGACGAGCGTCCTATCGACGTTAATGCAGAGGTGCGCACCGGCGACGTCGTTCTGGTCCCCTATGGCTGGCACGGACCAGCCATGGCAGCGCCAGGCTACGACCTCTACTACCTGAACGTGATGGCTGGACCGGGTCGGGTGCGCGACTGGCTGATCAGCGATGATCCGCACCATGGCTGGATCCGCGAGACCTGGAATGCCCAGAGCATGGATCCCCGCCTGCCTTTCGGCCCGGCGGCATAGCCGATAAGGCCACAACGTGAAGCGGCGGTTACAGGATTTCCTGTAACCGCCGCTTCACTTATGTTTTCTAGCTTGCTGGCTGAAGCAGTGGTTCAAAGGCCTGGGCAAAGGCCGCAATGGCCGCCTCGGAATCCGCGCTGGCATAGGCTTCCATGCCAACAGGACCTGAGTACCCCAGCTGCGACAAAGCCGCGGCGACCGCGCGATAGTTGATTTCCCCGGTGCCCGGCTCGCAGCGCCCCGGAACGTCCGCGACTTGGATTTCTCCGATATAAGGGCTGGCTGCACGCACCAGCTCGATGAGGTTCCCTTCGCCGATCTGCGCGTGGTACAGATCAAGCATCATCTTGACGTTCGGGTGGTCGACGGCCTTGACCAGAGACAACGTATCCTTGGCACGCCCCAGCGGAATGCCCGGGTGATCAAGAATTGTATTCAGGTTCTCCAGCATGAAAATCACGTCATGCTCTTCACCCAAGCGCCCCAGTTCTTCAAGGGTCTTCGCTGCGGTCAGCCACATGGCTCCGGTAGCGCGGAATCGCGGGGCGGCAGCCTGGCCGTCGATGAGTTGGGCCGAGTGCACCACCAATCGCCTGATTCCCAGTTCCTTGGCGGCCGGAATCAGTTCCCTGGCGGTACGCACGACATGGTGCGCACTGTCCGCATCGCACAGGCTGCCTTCGCTGTAGCCTGTCATGGAGCCGAAGCGGGCACCGGTGGCCGCGAGGGCTGAAAGGTCCTTGTCCCGGATATCCCAGAGTTCGATTTCAAAGCCGGCGTCGTCGAGTTTCCTGACCCGGTCGATGAACGGAAGGTCCAGGAAGACCATTTCCGCGCAGACCGCTAGCTGCGCGCTCATGCGTTCACCGCGAGTCGGGTGGCACATTCAAGCTTCACCGGAAGGCCGGTTTCAGAGGATTCCAGTGCGGCCAGGGCTACGCGCAGGGCGGCACGCGCGTCCTTGCCGGTGGGCACGGCGAGGGCCGCGTCGGCGGTGCCTTCGCGCAAGCCGCGGATCTTGCGGGTGAAGATCGAGAGCTGATCGCGGTAGGCCTGGGCGAAAAGCTCGATATTCAACCGCTCGGTGGGAGCGTGGGCTCCCTGTGCATCGAAGCTGGAAGCAGCCAGTTGGACCGGGTTGCCGGCCTGGACCATGCCCTTGGATCCGAAGACTTCACCGCGCACGTCGTAGCCGTAGCTGGCAGAGAAGTTGGCCTCGGCGACCGCGATGGCTCCATTGGAGTAGCGCATGGTGACCACCGCGGTGTCCAGCAGACCGTTCTCCCGGTGTACCGGGGCAACCAGGGCGTCTGCCATGACGTGGACCTCTTGCACCTCGGCTCCCGGGTTCAGCCAGTTCAGGGTATCGAAGTCGTGGATCAGGGTTTCGGTGAAGATCACGTGGGATCGGATTTTCGCGGCGTTGGGCAATCCGCCGGCCACTTCCGGGTCGCGGGTCAGCGAACGCAGCAGCTGCGGGGTGCCGATAGCTCCGGAGTTCACCTGTTCGGCCACCGACGCGAAGTCCTGGGAGAAGCGACGGTTGAAGCCGATCTGCAACAGCACCCCGGCGTCCTCGACGGCCTTCAGCGCGTTATCGAGGTCAGCCAGGGCGTGGGCCGCAGGCTTTTCGCAGAAGATGTGCTTGCCGGCCGCGGCGGCCTGGGCGATCAGGCCCGCATGGAAAGCCGAAGGGGCGCCGATCACCACGGCATCGACGGTTTCGTCGGCGAAAACGTCAGCGATGTCCTCGGTGAAGTTGGTGCAGCCCAGTTGCGCCGCCAGTTCTGCCGCGCGCCCCGGGGCCGGATCAGCGACAACGTGCAGTTGCGCGTCGGGCAAGTACTGGGCCACGGTGCGGGCGTGGAATGCGCCGATCCAGCCGGTGCCGATGACGGCAATGCGAAGTGGCTGCCCGGACGTTGTTGGCAGCGTTTGGTAAGCCATGGAAGTTCTCCTAGAACGTTCTAGATATGGTGTTCAGGAAAATCATGGCACACTGGATAGCAAGTGTCTATAACGTTCTAGAAGAAAGTTTGGCCAATGCCCGAGGCTTCCGCCCAACGCCCCGCAAAACGCCCCACCCTGGCCGATGTCGCCCGCGCTTCGGGCGTATCCGTTGCCTTGGCCTCCATCGTGCTGCGCGAGGCCGAGGGGGCCAGCGAAGAGTCGCGGGCGCGGGTCAAGCAGGCCGCGGCAGATCTGGGCTACCGCCCCGATTCACGGGCACGCTCCCTGCGCAGCAGCCGCAGCCGGACCTTGGGCCTGGCCCTCGCGCTCGGCGAACCGCTGCATGCCGAATTGGCCGACGCCTTGTACGCTGAGGCAGATGCCAATGGCTTCGAAATCATCTTGGGCGCCACCGGCAAGCACCGCGATGAGCGCCGGGTGCTCAATACCCTCATTGACGCTGGTGTCGAGGCGGTCATCGGCGTTTTCCCCAAGCTTCCGGCCAGCCAGCTCGCCCAGATCTCCAAGCAGCTGCCGGTGATCAGCCTGCTGCGCAAGGTCAAAGGCCTGCCTTCGCTAATCACCGACGAAGCCGCCGGCATTGACCAGCTTGTCAGCCACCTCGCGCAGCTCGGGCATACCCGGTTGCTGCACCTGGATGGCGGATCCGCAGTTGCGGCAAAGCAACGCCGCGATGCCTTCCTGGCCTCGGCAGCCAAAGCAGATATTGAAGCCCGCGTCATTGCGGCAGGGCCCGATGACGCCACCGCGTTCGAGGTCCTGCGCGGCTACTTCGAGCAAACCCCGCCAGCCGAGCGCGCCACCGCCGTCGTGGCCTTTAATGACCGCGCCGCTCTCGGCGCACGTCAGGCGATCGATCTGGCAGGCCTGGCGGTTCCCGGCCAGATCAGTGTGACCGGCTACGATGACAGCGAATTTTCCCGGCTGGCGCACGCCGATCTGACCAGCGTCCGCCAGGATGTCGCAGCCCTGGCGCAGGCGGCCATGCAGGCTGCGCTGGAGGCTCCCGGCGCCTCAAGCACCCACGCGCCGCAGATTGTCGTGCGCGGCAGCACCGGCCGCCTCATGGCTTAACGAATTCTGGCCCCACCAGGTGGGGCCAGAATTCGCCAGTCAGGTTATTGCTTCGACGTTATGCGTTCACCGAAGGCTTGACCTGGTAGATCGCGCCGGTGGAGACATCCTCCTCCAGGGCTTCCAGGGAGCGTCCGCGGGTTTCGGGGACCTGGGTCGCGACGAAGAGCAGTGCCAGAACGCCAATGCCAGCGAAGATGAAGAAGCATCCGGTGATACCGACTCCCGAGACCAGGGATGGGAAGAAGAGCGCCAGCACGCCATTGGTTCCCCAGCCGAAGAACACCGAGATGCCGATGCCCAAGCCGCGCATATGCAGCGGGAAGATTTCTGCCAGCCAGACCCAAACGGCAACGTTCAGGAAAGTCTGCATGGACATCACGAAGGCGACCACGAGAATCAGGATGACGACCGGGCGGATCGGATTGCCTACCGGCAGGAGCATTCCGGCGAAGGCCACCAGCAGGTGGCAGGTGGTGGTCAGCGACAGGCCGATAATGAAGGTCGTTCGGCGGTCCATGCGGTCCATATTGCGCAACGCGATCACGCCCCCCACCACAGCCACCACGCCGAAGGCGATATTGGCCAGGACAGCCTGCTGTTCGGACATGCCGGATTCTTCCAGCACGCGCGTTCCGTAGTACATGATCGAGTTGATGCCGGTGAGCTGCTGGGTCATGGAGACACCGATGCCGATGGCGATAATGCGCAGCAGCCATTTGTTGGTCAGGATGGCCTTGATGCCAACCGGCTTGTTGTTGCGCTTTTCCTCTTCGGCCACGATTTCGATTTCATGGACCTCGGCCAGTGCGCGTTCAGGGGAACGCACGGTCTTCAGCACGCGCAGCGCTTCGGCGTAGCGGCGCTTTTCGACCAGCCAGCGAGGGGATTCCGGCATGCGCAGCATGCCGAAGAACAACGCGATTGCCGGCAGGGCGCAGATGGCGAACATGATGCGCCAGACGCCCTCGACGCTCCCGCCGAGCGCGGTGCCGATGATGGCGTTCATGACGAAGGCCGCCAGCTGGCCGGAAACGATGGCCAGCTCGTTGCGCCCGGTGATGGAACCGCGGATCTCATACGGCGCCAGCTCGGCAAGGTATACCGGGACCACCGTGGAAGCGCCGCCGACTGCCAGGCCGAGCATGATGCGGCCGATCACCAGGACGCTGAATCCCAGGGGCGAGAAGGTTCCCGGTTCCGGTCCTGCCGGCGAGAAGATCACCAGCAGGGTTCCGAGGAAGAACATGACTGCCAGCATGATGATGGTCTTGCGCCGCCCCCATGCGTCAGAGATCTGCCCCATGAGCAGCGCGCCGACTGCTGCCGCGAAAACCAGCGAGCTGATCACGACACCGACCTGCAGGAGATCCAGGCCGAGCTCCGCGGCCATGGGACCTTCGGCACCGTTGGCCACACCTGTGTCGTAGCCGAAGAGCAGTCCGCCGAAGCAGGCGACAATCGAGATCAGGCCAAGCCGCTTGGAGTGCGGACCCGCGGTCAGGGGCGGGAGGCTCGATTTGGCAGATTGATTCTGCGCAGTGGACATGAAAACTCCTTTGGTTTTCCCGAGTGGAAGCTTTGCTAGCCTACGGCTATCCATCGGATCTGCTGTGACCCGGCGTCTTCCATTCGGCGTGACGGGGTGCTACATCGCATCATCATTACCCCCGCCTTTAAACTGAAAGTGATGGGCTTCACAGCCCTTATGTAAGGACAATACGTCATCAGGGTTGCACCGGCAAGCCTTTTCGGGATTTTGTCCTGACAAAAAGAAAAAAACCGAGGCCAGAACCATCGGCTGGTTCCGGCCTCGGCCTATCCTTCCCTGAGCTGTCTCATACCTGGGCGGGCGTCCAATCCGGTGCACCCTGCAGGGCCACCTTGCGCAATAGCCCCGCGGCACAGCGAACGCCCTCCTCGGAGTTGACCAGCACGTCTTCATGCTCGATATTGAGCGTGCCATCATAGCCTGCGGCGCGCAGCTCATAGACGAAATCAGCCCAGAAGGCTTCGCCGCCCGGATGCCCCAGGCCCAGGGTCACATAGTTCCAGGCCCGCTGCTGCCACTGCGTCATGGCGGTGCCATCAGGCAACCCGTTGGCGGCGGCGACTGTGGCATTCAAGCGCACGTCCCTGGCATGAACATGCATGATGGTGCCGGCCAGGGCACGGATGACGCTCGGGATATCAGCTCCCATCGCCACCAGGTGCGAGGGATCCAAGTTGATGCCAACCCACTCGCTGCCCAGCGCATCAATCAGCCGCTTTGCCGTGGCCGCGTTATACACCAGCTGCGTGAAGCAAGGCTCGATCGCCAGCTTCACCCGGTGCTCTTCGGCGAAGGCAGCAAGTTGCCTCCAGTATGGAATGGCCACCTGCTCCCACTGGTAGTCCAGGATTTCCAGGTTTTCCGGCGGCCACGAGCTGGTCACTCAGTTCGGGGAGCTATCCCCCGCAGCGCCCGGCAACCCGGACATGCAGAGGACCGTGGGGACCTCCATGAGCTGCGCGAGGCGGATCGTCTTTCGCAGCACCTCGTCCTGCTGCGGCCCGGAGACCGGATGCAGCTGGTTTCCATTGGCATTCAGCGCGCTGATGCCCAGCCCGGCATCGGCAATCCTGCCCATGAAGGCCGCGCGTTCGGCTTCATTATCCAGCAGGGCATCGAGGTTGATATGCGGGGCCTCGGACCAGTTGCAAGTGGGCAATTCGATCGAGCTCAGGCCCAGGCCAGCGGCAATTTCCAAAACCTCGTCGAAGCTTCGCGATGACAGAGAATCATTGATCAGACCGATTTCCATGGTTGATTTCTTCCTTAAAGACTTGATGCCCGGCCCCGTTCGGGCCGGGCATCTGTGCTTGCGCCTAGACTCGTGCGCCCTGCGCGGCGGCTACTCGGCTGCGCATCTGCTCCAGTTGGTACTTCGAGACTTCCAAGGCGTTCTCATTTTCGGCAAAAACGCTTGAGACCATCACGCTCTCCTCGCGGTCGGGGAAGCCATTGGCCACCAGGCCCGAGAAGAACTCATCCCAATTCACATCGCCGTCACCGATCTTCAGGTGCTGGTGCACGCGCACCGGATTGCCCGGAGGGTTGGTGATGTAGCGCAACCCGTGCGATGCGTGGTGGTCCATGGTGTCGGCCACGTGGACCACACGCAACCGATCCCCCACGGTCCCCATGATCTCCAACGGCTGGTCCTTCATGTGGAAGGAATGCGAGGCAACGTAGACGAAGGACAGGTTCGGTGAATTGACCCCGCGGATCACCCGCCACGCGGCCAGGCCCTCCTCCACGAAGTCATCCGGGTGCGGATCGATAGCCACGTTGATGCCTTCGCGCTCGATGATCGGCACCAGCTCTTCCATGGACCGGTAGAATGCGGCCTCGGATTCCTCGGCGCGCTCCGGGCGCCCGGAGAACTCTGTATTCATCTGGTTCACGCCCAGGTCCACGGCGATCTGGATCGCGCGCTTCCAATAGCGCACCGCGGCCTGGCGGAGGTTCTCATCGGGCGAGGACCAACGCAGCACCGGGAGCACCGAGGCAATGCCCACGCCGGCGCCCTTGCACTCGGCGGCCAGCTTGGCGACCAGGTCATCATCGGCCTTCGGATGGGTGAAGAACGGAATGATGTCCGCATGCGGGGTCAGCTGGATGTAGTCATAACCCAATTCCGCAGCCAGCTTGGGGAACTCCAGAACCGAGTGGGTGGAATGGAACGGGGTCGGATCCAATGCGTATTTCATGATGCCCTTAGCTGTAGAGATCCGGCTTGCTGTTCAGCTTCACTTCAACCTTGGCACCGGTGCGCTGGGCCTCGACGCCCGCCTCGCAGCAGGCCGCAGTGGCGTAGCCATCCCATGCGTTCGGCCCGCCGATTTCATCGCGCAACGCGGCGTCAACCCAGGACTGGATTTCGGTGTCATAGGCTGCGCCGAAGCGTTCCTCGAAGCCAGGGGTGACTTTGCCGCCCCACTGGCCTGCGGTCCGCACATATGGGCCGGCATCATTGCCGATGGACACGATGCCGTCTTCAAAGGACGCCTGGGTGGCCACTTCGTAGCCGAACTTGGCGTTGACGTAGATCTCCACGTCAGCCAGGACACCCGACGAAGTTTCCAGCAGGACATGCTGCGGGTCGTGCTGGCCGTTCGGCGCATTGCGGGTGGCCTTGCCCAGACGCACCTGCACCGAGGTGATTTCCTCGCCGGTGAAGAAGCGGATGGCGTCGAATTCGTGCACCACCGAGTCGTTGATCAGCATCTCGTTGGTGAAACCCTCGGGTGTGTTCGGGTTGCGGTGCTGGTGGTGCAGCACCAGCAGTTCGCCCAGGCCCTGGTTCTCGATCAGCTCGCGCAGCTGCTTGTACTCGGCGTCGAAGCGGCGCATGAAGCCCACCTGGATGCGCTGGCGGCCCAGCTTCGCCTCCGCCTCGACGATTTCCCACGAGGATGCGGCATCCGGGGTCAGCGGCTTTTCGCACAACACCGGGATATCCGCTTCCAGCACCTTGAGCAACGCATCGTGATGCAAGAAGCCCGGGGTGGCGAGCAGGACCGCGTTCACGTCTCCGCCGGCGAGCGCGGCATCCAGATCCGTGTACCCCTTGGCCCCAGGAATGCCCTCGATGGCGGCGTTGACCCGGTCCGAGTCGATGTCGACCACGGCGGCTACTTCGGCACCGGAAATACGGTGGTGGATTCGCTGGATATGGTCAGCGCCCATGCGTCCGGCTCCAACGACGGCGACGCGCAGGATATCTGGCACGATATGTCCTTTCAAGAAATTTTTGGCTAGGTTCAGTCTGGCTTAAACGTGGGTGCGGGAGACGCAGCTGTGCAGATAGTTACGCGTGCGCGTGGCAATCGGCAGCGGCACCGAGAAGTCGGCCACCGGGTACATGTCCTGCTCGACAATGCCGAAGATCGGACGGCCCAGTTTCTCTACTTCCTGCAAGACCTCGTTGAGGTCGGGCAGGCCCGATGGCGGCTCGCACATGACCCCGGCCAGGTTGGCGGCAGCCCAGGTCATATCCTTTTCACGCACGGTGGCCAGGATGTCCGGGTTGATCTGCTTCAGGTGCAGGTAGCCGATGCGTTCCGGGAAACGGCGGATCAGATCCACGCTGGAGGCTCCGCCGTATTCGGCGTGGCCGGTGTCCAGGCACAGGGTGGTGTACTGCGGGTCGGTGACTTCGAGGAACTTCTCGATGTCGCTCTGGCCGCAAACGTGGGAGTCAGCGTGGGAGTGGAACTGCTGCTTGAGGCCGAATTCCTCCTGCAGGATCTTGCCCAGGCGGTCATGGCCCTTGGCCAGCGAGTCCCAGCCCTCGGCTTCCAGGACGCCTGGTTCCAGCGCCTGGCCGGTGACGTCATCGCGCCACATCGCCGGGATCACCACAATGTGCTCGCCGCCCATGGCGGCAGTCAGCTCGGCGACCTTGCGGGCTGGCTCCCAGGCTTCTTCCCAGGCGTTGGCGCTGCCGTCGATCCCGCGGTGGAAGGCGGTGAAGACGGTGCCGGCGCAGACGTTCAGGTCGCGGGCGGCCAGCTCATCGGCGAGCCGTGAGGGGTCGGTCGGCAGGTACCCGTACGGGCCCAACTCGATGGTCTTGTACCCGGCTTCGGCCACCTCGTCGAGGAAGCGCTGCCACGGGGTCTGCTTCGGGTCATCGGCAAACCATACGCCCCAGGAGTCAGGAGCAGTTCCGATGGTGATGTTCTGTGCCATGGTGGATACCGTTTCTGTGGCTCAAAAAGCTAGTTGGATGGGAAGTTGAAGGTGGCTGCCGTACCCTTGGCTGGTTCTGGCCAGCGCTGGGTGATGGCCTTGCCACGGGTGTAGAAACGCACGCCATCCGGGCCGTAGATGTGGTGCTCGCCGAACAGCGAGTCCTTCCAGCCACCGAAGGAGTGCCAAGCAACCGGTACCGGCAGTGGCACGTTCACGCCGACCATGCCCACCTGGATGCGGCGGGTGTAGGTGCGGGCGTGGGCGCCGGAGGAGGTGAAGATGGCGGTGCCGTTGCCGTAGGGGTTTGCGTTGACCACTTCGATGGCCTCTTCCAGCGAATCCACGCGCAAGACCACCAGGACCGGGCCGAAGATCTCCTCGGTGTAGGCGCTCATCTCGCGGCTGACCTTGTCGATGATGGTCGGGCCGACGAAGAAGCCGTTCTCGTGGTCCTTGACCACCAGGTCGCGTCCGTCGATGACCAGCGCGGCGCCGGCCTGCTCGGCTTCGCCGACAATCTTCTGCAGGCGGGACTTGGAGGCCGGAGTGATGACCGGGCCCATATCGGCCTTCTCATCAAAGCCGTGCGAGACGTTGACCTTGCGGGCGTGCTCTGCGAGCTTATCAACGAGGGCATCAGCGGCATCGCCCACGGCAACAGCCACGGAGATGGCCATGCAACGCTGGCCGGCGGAGCCGAAAGCGGCGGCGTTGATGTGGTCGGCGGCCAGGTCCATATCGGCATCTGGCATGATGACCGCGTGGTTCTTCGCCCCACCCAGTGCCTGCACGCGCTTGCCGTACTTGGTGGCGGTTTCGTGGACGTACTTGGCGATCGGGGTGGAGCCAACAAAGGAGATACCGTCAACATCCGGGTGCGACAGCAGCCCGTCCACGGTGTCCTTGCCGCCGTGCAGGACCTGGAAGACGCCGTCTGGCAGGCCGGCTTCCTTGAAGAGCTTGGCGATCAGCAGCGAGGCGGATGGGTCGCGCTCGGATGGCTTGAGGATGAAGGTGTTGCCGGTGGCGATGGCTACCGGGGCCATCCACAGCGGCACCATGACCGGGAAGTTGAACGGGGTGATACCGGCGACCACGCCCAGTGGCTGGCGGAAGGAGAAGACGTCGATGCCGGTGGAAACCTGGTCGGAGTATTCGCCCTTCAGCGACTGCGAGATGCCGCAGGCGTACTCGACGACTTCGATGCCTCGGCTGATTTCACCGGCGGCATCCGAGAGGACCTTGCCGTGTTCGCTGGTGACGATGCGGGCCAGCTCATCGGTGTGCTCGGTGAGCAGCTGCTGGAAGCGGAAGAGGATCTTGCTGCGCTTGGCGATCGATACTTCGCCCCAGGTTTCGGACGCGGCCTTGGCGATGGCGACGGCTTGGGCCAGGTCCTCGTCGTTGGCCAGGCGCAGCTGGCCGGTGACCTCGCCGGTGGCTGGGTTGTAGACCGGCTGGGTCTGGGTTCCGGTGCCAGCGCTGGGGGCTCCGTTGATGTAGTGCAAGATTTCTGCGACGTCGGTGGCGATAGTAGTCATTGCTGTTCTTCCTTTGAAGTTCTGAAGTTTTCTGGTCTCTGCCTTAGCCCAGCAGGGGCTTTTGGCGTGCCTTGTGGTTGGTGTAGTTCTGGTAGGCCGTCTGGGTGCTTTCCAACTCGGCGACTTCGCTGACCGGGACATCCCACCAGGACTCGCTCGATGGTGCATCGGCGTAGAGGTCCGATTCGATGTGGATCAGGATCGGGCCGGAGCCTTCAGGTGCCGCCTTGGCGGTGGCGATTGCTGCCGACAGGTCCTCGATGGCGTTTGGGCCCGGGGTGATCCGGATGACCTTCACGCCCAGGGATTCGGCGTTGGCGGCCAAATCTATCGGCAGGGTCTCGCCCTCGTCGAAGCTGTGGTTCTGCTCATCCAGGGTGCGGTATTTGGTGCCGAAGCGCTGGGAGCCCAGGGATTCGGAGAGCGCGCCGATGGAGGCGTAGCCATGGTTCTGGATCAGCACGTGGATGACCTTGAGCCCTTCGGCTACCGCGGTAACCAGCTCGGTGTGCATCATCAGGTAGGAGCCATCACCCACCATCACCACCACGTCGCGGTTCTCCTGCTCGCCGCGTTCGGCTTCGGCGCGCACCGCGCGCTTGATGCCCAGGCCGCCGGCGATCTCGTAGCCCATGCAGGAGAAGCCGTATTCCACGTGGTAGCCGTAGGGGTCGGCAACCCGCCACATCTTGTGCAGGTCCCCGGGTAGCGAACCGGCGGCGCAGACCACCACATCGCGGGGGTCCATGGCCTTGTTCACCGCGCCGATGATGGCGTTCTGGCTGACCAGCGGGGACAGGCGCTCGGCGAAGGCCTCATCCACGGTGGCATCCCAGCGCTGCTTCTCGGTGGCTGCCTGTACTTCCAGGGCCCCCTCGACGCGGTAGCCGGTCAGTGCTTCGCGCAGTGCGATCAATGCCTTGCGGGCGTCGGCCACCACCGGCAGCACGGTGCCGTGCTTGTAGGCATCCAGCGCCGCGACGTTGATGTTCACGAACTTCACGTCGGGGTTCTGGAAGGCGGTGCGGCTGGCGGTGGTGAAGTCCTCGTAGCGGGTGCCGATGCCGATGACCAGGTCGGCCTGTTCGGCCAGTGCGTTGGCGGCGGTGGTCCCGGTGGAGCCGATGGCGCCCAGCGAGTACTTCGAATCCCATGGCAGCACGCCCACGCCAGCTTGGGTGTTGCCCACCGGGATGCCGGTGGCTTCGCAGAATTCGGCCAGTTCCCCGGTGGCAAAGGCGTAGAGCACGCCACCGCCGGCGACGATCAGCGGGCGCTTGGCCGCACGGATCATCTTGGCTGCTTCGGCGATATCCTGGGCCTCTGGCTCGGGGCGGCGGATCTTCCAGTCGCGCTCGGCGAAGAATTCTTCCGGGAAGTCGAAGGCCTCGGCCTGCACATCCTGTGGCAGCGAGATGGTCACCGCTCCGGTTTCCGCCGGGTCGGTGAGCACGCGCAGCCCGTGGTGCAGGGCGCTGGCCAGCTGCTCCGGGCGGGTGACGCGGTCGAAGTACTTGGACAGCGGGCGGAAGGCATCATTCACGGTGATGTCGTAGCCATGCGGCATTTCGAGCTGCTGGAGCACCGGGTCGGCGGCGCGGGTTGCGAAGGTATCGGAGGGCAGCAGCAATACCGGCAGGCGGTTGGCCGTGGCCAGCGCGGCGCCGGTGAGCAGGTTGGAGGAGCCCGGGCCGATGGAGGTGGAGACCGCGTAGGTGGCACGGCGGCGAGTGTGCCGCGCGTAGGCGACGGCCTGGTGCGACTGGGCCTGCTCGTTGCGGCCCTGGTAGTAAGGCATCAGGCTTGGGTCCTTGGCCTGCCACTGCTTCAGCGCCTGGCCTACGCCTGCGACATTGCCGTGGCCGAAGATGCCGAACATGCCCGGGATCAGTCGTTCACGGTACTGGGTTCCGCCGATGGAATCCACCGTGTACTGGCGGCCGAGGAATTCCACAACCGCCTGGGCGACGGTCATTGTGCGTGTAGTCATCGAGCTTTGTCCTTCTCAGCTTCGTGCCGGTGCGGTGGTGTTCAGTAGCGATGCGGCGGTGGCCACGGCGGCGGCCACATCTTCGTCTTCGGGGTAGAGCAGGGTCCGTCCGACGGTCAGCCCCTGCACTCCGGGCAAGGCCAGGGCGGCCTGCCAGGAGGAGAAAACCTCGTCCGAGCTGCCAGCCGGGTCCCCGCCGAGCAAGACCGTAGGCAGGGTGGTGGCGGCCATGACCCGTTCCATTTCCTGCACCACGGGGATCTTCAGCCAGGTGTAGGCGCTGGATTCGCCCAGTCCGGCGGCGATGCCCATGGACTTGATGACCGCGTCGGGACGCAGGTCGTTGACGACCTTGCCCTCGACCCGCTTGGAGATGAAGGGTTCGACCATGGCGACCAGCTGGTGCCGGGCCAAATCGGAGACGGCATCCGCGGTGGCCTGCAGGGTTTTGACGGTGTCCGGGTCCTCGTAGCTGATCCGGGTGAGCATCTTGCCGCCGTCGGCGCCCAAGGCGGCCAGGGCGGAGGCGGTGTGCCCGGTGAAGCGGTCGTCGATCTCGTTGACCAGGCCGGTCAGGCCGCCACGGTTCATCGATCCGAAGACCAGCTTGCCTTCCAGCGCCCCGAGCAACAGCAGGTCATCGAGGATATCCGGGGATGCGAGCACGCCGTCGCAGGCCGGGTTCTGCAGGGCGATCTGCAGCCGGTCCAGCAGCTGGCGGCGGTCGGCCATGGCGGTGGCGCGCTTGCCTACCGACAGGGCGCCGCGGGCCGGGTGGTCGGCGGCAATGATGAAGTTCTGGCGTCCCAGCACCGGTCCAGCATGCTTCTGGCGGGCGGCTGCGGCGCGCTGCACCGATGCCGGGTCTTCCAGGCGCTGCCGGGTGATGGATTCATAGCGGCGCGGGTCTTCGCGATCCACGCTCAGCTCGGTTGCCTGTTTCATTCTTAGACCAGGTCTTTCTGGGAGGCGGGAACGGTGCGGCCGCGCTGTGCCAACAGGTCATTGACTTCTTCGGGGGTCGGCATCGCATCGGAGCAGGCGACCTTGGAGGCAACGATGGCACCGGCAGCGTTGGCGTAATCCAATACCTGTTCCAGGGGCCAGCCGGAGAGTAGCCCGTGGCAGAAGGCTCCACCGAAGGAGTCCCCTGCACCCAAACCATTGGCGGTCTGCACCGGAACCGGCGCGGAGACCACGCGTTCGGTACGGGTCTTGGCCATCACGCCTTCGGGACCTAGTTTGACGACGGCGATCTGCACTCCGGCGTCCAAGAGTCGGTCGGCCTGCTCGTCGGGGGTTCCTTCACCCACGGCGACGGTGCACTCAGTGTCATTGCCAATGGCGACGGTGGCTGAGGCGAGGGCCGCGGTGACCTGTTCACGGGCCTGTTCTACCGAATCCCAAAACATCGGGCGGTAATCCAGGTCCAGGATGGTGAACTGGCCTTCGGTCAGTGAGCTGGTTGGGCGAGCGTCATAGGCTGCCAGTTGTGCGCTGCGTGAAGGTTCACGGCTCAGGCCGGTGACGGTGCTCCAGAAGATCTTGGAGTTCTTGACGGCATCGAGGTCGATGTCGCTGGTGTTGATATTCCAGTCCGGGGCCATGGGGAAGCGTCCGTAGAAGTAGAGCGGGAAGTCATCGGGTGGCAGGATGGCGCAGAAGGTGACCGGGGTCTGCAGGCTGGCGTCGCGGGTTACCTGCGTGCGGTCCACGTTGTAGCGGTCCAGCTCGCGTTCCAGGAAGGTACCGAAGTCGTCGTCGCCGACCTTGGTGATCACGCCGGCCTCGCGTCCGTGGCGGGCCGCTGCTACTGCGACGTTGGTGGCGGAGCCGCCGAGGTACTTGCCGAAGGAGTTCACGTCGGCCAGGGATACGCCGATGTCGTTCGGGTACACATCAACGCTGATGCGTCCGAGGGTGAGTACGTCGTAAGTCACGCGGATCGACGTCCTTTCGAGTCAGAAGTTCAGGGATCGGCCAGCTGCCGACAGTGTGAACGGTGCCACAGGAAATACTTTGCACCATGGATCTGGCCCTGTCAAAGGTTTGTACTGACATATTTACAACATGAGTAACATGGTGGGTGTAAATCGGCGGAAAATCAGGGTTTTCCATCCGTTGTTGATACTGAAAATTTAAAAATTTCTCGATACTATGTCCTGACTTTATGACTTGATCGGCGAAGCTTCCGGAGAAGCAAGCAGTCTGGATCTCGCATACTCGACTCCTTGTTCACTCGTGGAGACAATAGTGCATTTTGTATAGTTCAGGCACTGCATTTTGTATAGTTCCGACGATGATTTTTGTATAGTTACTTGCCTTCCCATAGGTATAGCGGGCATATGGAATACCTCCCCCGAAGCATAGATTTTCAGCTCGATGACCTGATGCCTTTCGAAGCGGCGGTGGCAATTGATGGCCCCAAAGGCGTTGGCAAGACAGCAACGGCATCGCGTCGCGCGCAGAAGATTTGGCGAGTCGACAATCCCGCGGAGCGTGCCGTACTAGAAGCAGACCCATACTTCGCCGACGCGCCTGATGGAACCTTGCTGATCGATGAATGGCAGCACCATCCAGACGTATGGAATTCGGTGCGGCGTCTGGTGGACGATAGTGCGCCAGCAGGCCGCTTTCTACTCACGGGAAGCGCCTCGCCCATTACGGGAATAGGGACACACTCAGGTGCTGGGCGCATTGCTTCAGCTCGGATGCGCCCAATGGCCTTTTACGAACGCGGATACCTGGAACCAACCGTCAGCCTCAAGTCCCTTATAGAAGGAACTACGGTGAAAATTAGTGGCTCGTCACCGCTGACAGTTGCAAGTTACTTTCAGGCCATCACCAAGAGTGGCTTTCCCGGCATATATGGACTCACGGAGCGGCCAGCACAAACTCGCCTGGACACCTACCTTCAACGAATCATCGACCGCGATCTACCCGAGGCAGGCTTGTCCCTACGAAAGCCACTTCTACTCAGGCGATGGATGTCTGCATACGCTGCGGCGTCGTCAACGCCAACTGCGTATTCCCACATCCTCGACTCCACAACCTCGGGAGAAGGAACACAACCTTCCAGAGCGACTACGGAGAACTATCGCGAACACCTTGCACAGATCTGGCTTCTGGATCCACTGCCCGCATGGGAACCGTCCTTTGGAAATCCTTTTAAGCGCCAGAAATACGCTCCAAAACACCACTTTGCGGATCCAGCTCTGGCAGCAAGGCTCCTCGGGCTTACATCGAAGTCGCTCGCAGATCGACGCGGAGCTCCGATGGCTGGACCACTGCTCGAATCGCTAGCCACCCTTACTGTGCGGGTCGCTGCAGAGGCTATCGGCGCCAAGGTTGGCCACCTGCGAACGTCGTCCGGCGACCATGAAGTTGATCTCGTGGTCGAAGGATTTGATGGCGAAGTACTCGCCCTCGAAGTTAAACTGTCAGCTCACGTAGATAACAAGGATGTCCGGCATCTTCTCTGGTTACGAGACCAGCTGCCAGACCAAGTAAACAACGTAGCAGTGCTCTACACCGGAACCGAGGCTTATCAACGTCAAGACGGAGTCGCAGTCATTCCACTTTCCTTACTTGGCCTCTGACGTACCTCAAGCCGCTCACCCTAGGTCAGCAACGAGTTCGACCACGCCCAAACATACAACGCGCTAGGCTCTTAAGAAAACATCCATGACACCTTGGAGGAACCATGGCCGCAGAACGCCGTCGAGCAACCATTTATGACGTTGCCCAGGCCGCCGGCGTTTCCAAGTCACTGGTATCCCTGGTGCTGCGTGACTCCCCCAGCGTCTCCGCCCCGCGCCGGGCGGCAGTGCTGGCGGCTATCAAGGAATTGGACTACCGCCCCAGCCAGGCCGCTACCGCATTGGCCGGCGGCACCAGCCAAACCGTTGGCGTGGTCATCGATGACTACACCAACACCTGGTTCGTGGAACTGCTGCGCGGCCTGCAGGAGGGACTGGCCAGCGCAGGTTTGCGGATCGCCGTCTCCGACCGTTCGCTCAACACCCATATCGAATCGGACCCGCTGGACGGCTTTTTGAGCACTCGGGTCGAAGCCTTGGTCTTGGCCACTGAGCCCACCGAGGCCATGCGCTTTTCCTCGCAGATCCCGGTCATCATCGCCGGCAATCGCGCCACCGAAGTTCCCGGCGCGGATATAACTTCGAGCGATGACCGGCTCGGCGCCCGCCGGGCCATCGAGCACCTGATCTCGCTGGGACACACGCAGATCGGCCATATCGCCGGTGGCGGCGGAGCCTCGATGCAGCGCATCGCCGGCTACCAGGACGCGATGAAGGCCGCGGGGCTCACGGAACGCATCGTCACGGTCAGCGAACTGACCACCGAGGACATCGGCTATCAGTGCACGCGCCAGCTGCTGGGCGAAGCTCCGGAAACCACGGCCATCCTGGCCGGCAATGACTCCATGGCGATGGGAGCCCTGGGAGCTGCCCAGGAAGCAGGCCTGCTGGTGCCCAAGGATCTATCAATCATCGGCTACGACAACTCCCCGCTCTCCGACACCCACTTGCTGCAGCTGACCACGGTTGACAGCCGCAACCATGCGCTTGGACTGCACGCGGCCGAGCAGGTGCTCTCCCGGCTCGCAGACCCTGAACGCACTGCTCAGCGGGTACTTCTGGAGCCCTTGCTGATCGAGCGCAGCACCTGCGCACCCGTGTGCAACGCCTGATTTCCACCGCCGCAAAGCTTTCTTCCCTTCACCCCTTGACCCTGGTCTGAAATCAGCTTTACACTTTTTTGGAGCGCTCCAAAATATTCCAAAACACACATTCCCAGGAGAATTCCCGTGGCAAAAAGCATCGGCATCGCCGTCATCGGCGCCGGCATGGCCGGACTGTCCCACATCGCCGGATACCGCACCGCACCCACTTTGTATAACCCGGATCTGCCACCACTGCGCTACGTTGCGGTGGCCGACGTGAACACCCAACTCGCAGCAAAAGTGGCCAAACGCTACGGCTACGAAAAGGCCTTGGGTTCATGGCAGGAAGTCGCCGCCGACCCCGACATCGACGTGGTTTCCGTAGTGATCGCCAACCGTTTCCACCGCGAGGCAGTAGAGGGACTGCTGGCTGCCGGCAAGCACGTATTGTGCGAAAAGCCCTTGGCTGACACCCTCCAAGAAGCCGAAGCCATGGCCGACGCCGCGAGCAAAGCCCAGTCCATCGCCCGGGTCGGATTCACCTTCCGCCGCACCCCCGGCATCGCCGCCATCCGCGATCTGATCACCGACGGCACCCTGGGCAAGGTCCTGCACTTCTCGGGCCGCTACTGGACCGACTACGGTCACAACCCGCAGGCCCCGATGAGCTGGCGCTTCAAGGGCGCCCCGGGCTCGGGCGCCCTGGCCGATGTAGGCAGCCACCTCGCCTACGTCGCAGAATTCCTGGCTGGCGAGATCACCGCGGTCAGCGGCGGCCAGCTGAGCACCAGCATCACCGAACGCTACCTGCCCGCCGGAGCCGTCACCGGACACAATCTCGTGGAGCTCAGCGACGAGTCGGAGCCCGTAGAAAATGATGACTACGCGGCTTTCAACGTGCAGTTCCCTTCTGCTGCCGGCAGCTTGGAAGTCTCTCGCGTGGCCGCCGGCCACCCCAATTCGCTGGCCTTCGAGGTGTTCTGCGAAAAAGGCGCAGCCCGCTTCAACCAGTTGCGCCCCGCCGAAATCCAGATCATGCTCACCGATGGCCCCGAAGCAACCAACGGCTATCGCACGGTGAACCTCGGCCCGGAACATGCCTACATCGGTGGCGGCCTGCCCATGGACGCTCCCGGTGTCGGCTTCGGACAGAATGACGCTTTTGGCTACCAGGCCCGCGCGTTCCTTGACGAGGTGTGTGGCATTGAGGCTTCCCTGCCAGCCAACGCCACTTTCGAGGACGGCGTGCACAATATGAAAATCCTGCAGGCGGTTGTCCAGTCGGCCGCCAATGACGGAAAGAAGATCTCACTATGAAACTCGGCGTCTACAACGCAATCCTGCACGACCGCCCGCTGACCGAGGCACTTAGGATCATTGCGGATCTCGGACTGACCGGCATTGAGCTGAACACCGGCGGGTTCCTGGCGCCAACCCATGTGCCGAATATCGACCAGATCTTGGACAGCGATGCCGCCCGCGATGACTTCCTGGAAATTTTCGAGAACACCGGCGTGCAGATCGCAGGGTTGAACTGCAACGGCAATCCCCTGCATCCCAACCGGGCCATCAGTGAAAAGCATGCCGAGGATGTCCTCCGCAGCATCAAGCTCGCACAGCGTCTGGGCCAGCACCGCGTGGTGACCATGTCGGGGCTGCCAGGCAGCGAGCCGGGTGCCACCCGAGTCAATTGGGTGGTCAACGCCTGGAACTCGGCAGCCCTGGATCAGCTGGATTACCAGTACGGCGTCGCGGCGGACTTCTGGAAGGAAACCGATGCCCTGGCCCAGGACCACGACGTCAAGGTCGCGCTGGAACTGCACCCGCAGAACATCGTCTTCAACCCGGCGAGCTTCCGCGAGCTGATCGAACGAGCTGGCACCAGCAATATCGGTGTTGAGCTGGATGCTTCGCACCTGTTCTGGCAGCAGATGGATCCGGTGGCTGTGGTGCGCGACTTGGGCTCATGGGTCTTCCAGGCGGCGGCCAAGGACGTGCGCATCAACCCCCATGCGGCCATCAACGGGGTATTGGATAACAGCTTCCGCAAGTTGCGCGCCGACGAGCCCCGCACCAATCTGGGCGGGGATGAATGGGCCAACGAGTGGCCGAAGAATTCGGCATGGGACTTCGTGGCCCTGGGCAAGGGGCATGACACGGCTTTCTGGACCGAGTTCCTGCGGGCCCTGCACGAAGTGGATCCCGACATGCTGGTGAACATCGAGCATGAGGATACCGAATTAGGTGCCGTTGAAGGCCTGGAAGTGGCCGCCAAAGTCCTGCGTGACGCCGATGCGGCCTTGGCCGCATCGCTTGCCACTAACTAGTCCGCTGACCGATCAAGAAGGCAAGCCCGGAACTCATCGTGATGAGTTCCGGGCTTGCCTTTGGTGTTCGTGGAGTTCAGTGACCCGCGATTAGACGGTGCGAACTGCCTTCTCGTACTCGAAGCGAGCCTTTGGAGCGCCGAGTTCGCTCTGCGCTGGCTGGCCGATGTTGACCACGAGGAAGCTCTTCTGTTCGCCTTCTGGGAAGAACGAGGCATCGATGGCGGAGAAGTCAGCGCCGGTCATCGGGCCAACAGCGAAGCCGAGGCTGCGGGCGGCCAGCATGAAGTAGCCTGCCTGCAGGTGGGCGTTGTTGTTGCCGGTGGCTGCGGTGAAGTCGGCGTCAGCGTCGTACATGGCCTTTGGCGCGTTGTAGCCTGGCAGGAAGTTATCCCACTGTTCGTGCCATGCGGTGTCGTAGCTGAGGATCGCAACCAGTGGAGCTGCGGCAGTCTTTTCCTGGTTGCCTCGAGCCATGGCGTCAACCAGGGTGGCGCGGGCTTCGTCCGAACGAACGTAGGTCACGCGCAGCGGCTGGGAGTTGAATGCGGTAGGACCGAACTTGGCCAGCTCGTAGATTTCCTGGGCCTGTGCTTCGGTGACCTCGCCGGTGAAAGCGTTAGCGGTGCGCGCTTCGCCAAAAATGGCGTTGAGCGTTGCGGTGTCGACCTGGGTTTCCTGGGATGCAACAGTCATTGATTGCCTTTCGGATCAGCCCGAGGCCGCTGTGCTGGCCATGCTCGGACACGAATTTGTTCTCTGAATGTCCAACCATCAGCGTGCCTGCATCATTCCGCTCACGGACGTGTTTTGTGACACATCAACTACTTGGGGTTCCATGAACCGAATCCCGGGTCCAGCGCCGATGCAGGAGCAGACAAGCAACCGAACATAGCGCAATGGTGATGCCAAACCAGGTCACCGCCATCGATTCGCCGGCCAATTGGCCCACCCAGCCCAAGCCCAGTGCACCCAGCGCGGTCAGCGCATAACCCAGCACCCAGAAGGCCGAACTGGCACTGCCACGGTGGCGAAGTTCAATGCGCCGCAAAACAATGCCCAGGCCTACCGGGAACAAGGCGCCGTGGCTCAGGCCCGCGACCAGCAGCCCGAGAAGGTAGACCAAAACCGCCGCTGACCCATGCAATCTCGGCGCCAGGGCAATAAGCGTCGTACCGATCATCAATCCAGCAAATCCTAGATAGGCTTTTTCGCTCACCAATTTTCCGCCGGCTTTCTGACCGACCGTGGTGGCAACAAAAATCAATGAGCCAATGAGCCCCAAGAGCCTCAGATCGGTAATCCCGAAGGCACGCACCACCAGGATGGAGGTCATGGCGGTGCAGCCGCCCATCACGGTGAACCCCAAGGTCATCAGGCCGCCCACGCAGTAATCGCGCAGCGCGAAGCGAGGTATCAACGGCAAGCTGAGCTTGAGCCGGCGCCCGCGGTGGGCAACAGTATCGGGGGTCAGCGCCAAGAGCACCATGCACACTCCGGAGAGAGCTGCATGGACGCTGAACGCGATCATCGGAGTGGAAGGAACGAAGTGGGTGAGGAATGCTGCCAGCGCCGGCCCGCTGCCCAAGCCAGCCATATTCGCCACGCTGGAAATACTCGCCCCGCGCGCGGAACTGGAAACCAGGTCCGTGAGGTACGCAGTGGCGGTACCCGTCACCAGGCCGGCGCAGACTCCGGAGAGGATGCGGGCAATGAACAGCATGGGCGCATCTGCAGCCACGGCGTACAGCACGCCGCTGGCCGCCGAGGCAAGCAGCCCGATGATCATCACCGGCTTGCGGCCAATGGCATCGGAAAGCGACCCGAAAATGCATAGCACCGTGAGCACCACGATGGCGTAGATGGCAAAAAGCTGCGTCGAGGCCGCGGTGCTCAGCCCATACTCATCTTGCAGGGTCGGATAGAGCGCGGTGGGCATGGTGGTGCCGCACATGGCAATTGCGTAGGTGGCCAGAACAATGCCTAAGGATGCACCCTGAGCCCGGTCTGGCTTGGCCGACAGGTTCACACCAAGACCTCGCTCTCAAGTTGGATAACAGCCCGAGCCTAGATAAGACCTAATGTCCTGTCAATCTTTTTCTACTGCTGCTGGTTGAACCGAGCCAGATCCGCAGCGCCAATCAACCCTGAGGCCGGACCCAACTGCGCTTGGCTGATCTTTGCGAAGGGACGGTAGCCCCTGCCCGAGAGCGTACGGCGGTAGGTCTCTTCTGCTTTGGCTACCAATTCCTTGGAAGCCGCGCCGAGGCCGCCACCAATAACGATGGTGCCCGGATCCAGGACCGAAACGAGGTTAGAAATACCTAGACCCAACCACTCACCCATATCGGAGATGAGGTCTGCACAGGCAGGATCACCCTCGATGGCCAACTTGGTAACTATCGCACCGGTGACAGCTTCAGGGTTATCCCCCACGGCTTCACGCAGGCGGAAAGCCACCGGTGATTTACTGCGGACAAGCTCGGCTCCTTCGCGGCCCAACGCGTTGCCCGAAGCGTACTGTTCCCAGCAGCCGCGGTTGCCGCAGGCGCAACGATGTCCACCAGGAACCATCACCTGGTGCCCGAATTCTCCGGCAATGCCAGATTTGCCTCGGTGGACCTGGCCGCCAAGGATCACTGCTCCCCCGATGCCGGTTCCTAAGGTCAAGCAGACCATGTCGCTCTCTCCTTGACCGGCACCAAAACGGTGCTCAGCCCAGCCCGCGGCATCGGCGTCGTTGACCAAGGTGACTTCGTGGCCGACAAGTTTCATCAGTCGGTCGCGCACCGGTTCATTGCGCCATGACAAGTGCGGGCTGAACAGCACGTTCCGGCCCTTACGGTCCATCCATCCGGCGGCCCCAATGCCGACCGGTAACCCTTCATTGCCTTCGGAGAGCTCATGGATGACTTCCGCAATGGCACGTTCGATCCCTGCCACGTCGTGGTTGGGGGTATCTCGATGAACCTGCCCGGACACATTTCCCGCTTCGTCCACGAGGGCGGCAAGTATCTTGGTACCGCCGATGTCGACACCGATGGAAAGATTAGCTGAACTCACAATTCTCCAGCTTAGACCCTCCGGGGCCAAGGCGAGTTCAAGTGTGCTGAGGTCAACTGCTTACAGCGGGTGGCGCGGTACTAGCCCGCTGAATGAATCGGGTGGGAACGATGGAGGTTCCAGGCTTTTGCTCCCGGGTGCGTAGTTGCTCCAGAATTGCAGCCACGCTGCGCCGACCTACCTCGGCGAAGTCTTGATGAATAGTGGTCAGCGGGGGCGAATAGGCGGGCGTATCGGCCGAATCGTCAAATCCGACCACGCTCAGATCCTCGGGGATCCGGCGGCCTGCTTCAGCCGCCGCGCGATACAGCCCCAGAGCCATTTGATCATTAGCGCAGAACACGGCGGTGCAGTCAGGATCTGCCAGCAGAATGCTGCCTGCCTCGTATCCTGAAGCAGCGCTCCAGTCTCCGCGCATCACTTCCTTGGCCCCAAGTCCGGCCTCGCTCAGGCTTTCACGCCATCCGTCCACACGGCGCTGGGCAGCGAAGGATGATTCTGGTCCGGCCAGGTGCCGGATGTTGGTATGGCCAAGTTCAATTAGGTGCCTTGTGGCTTGCCGTGCCCCGTCGGCCTGGTCGGTGTCGACCACGGTGTACTCGTCGCCCGCGTCGGAGTCGACCACTACCGTAGGCACCCCGCGAGGCAGTACCACTTTGGCTCGGTCCAGCAGGTGGACTTCAACGATGACCGCTACCGCGTCAACCGCCAGCTCTTCCAGCCGGCCAAAGGCATGCTCCACGCCGCTTTGGGTTGGCAAATCTACCGGGATAAGGGTGACGGCGTAACCTGCTTTGGCTGCCGCGACCGAAATCGCTTGGATGGTTCGATGATTACCCACTGCTTCCAGCGAAAAAGTAATGACCCCGATGGTGTGAAAGGAACCGAGTTTCAGCGCTCGGGCAGCGCTGTTGGGCCGGTAACCCAGCTCGTCCATGGCCTTGAGCACCAGTTCTCTGGTTTCAGGGATGACTCCGGGATAACCGTTGGAAACCCGCGACACCGTTTGCGAGGACACCCCGGCATGCCGTGCCACGTCCCCCATGGAAACGTGGCGTTTTCGTCCCCCGCGAGAAGCTTTTCCATTAGTCATAACTGACAGATTACCGTCGAAAACAATTTTGGAGGTTGGCGCAACCTGTCTCACACCCTAGGATGTTTACGTAAACATAGCACCGTCGCATCTTGGCGGTTGAGCCAGGAGAAACTTACATGCAACACCACCGCTGGTTGCGAACCCCCGCTTCAAAGCAACCACGCCTATCATTCGGCGCCGACTACAACCCCGAGCAGTGGCCCCGCGAGATCTGGGATGAAGATGTCGCACTCATGAAGCAGGCAGGGGTGGATGTCGTCAGCGTCGCCATATTCTCGTGGGCGAAGCTACAACCAACGGAAAACAGCTGGGACTTCGCCTGGCTAGACGAAGTGATCGACCTGCTCCACACCAATGGAATCGGCGTAGATCTGGCCACTGCCACCGCATCCCCTCCAGCGTGGTTGAGCATGAAGCACCCAGAAATCCTGCCCGTGACCAGTGAAGGCAACACCCTGTGGCAAGGTGGACGTCAGCATTGGCGTCCGACCAGCCCGGTCTTTGGCAAATACTCCCTGGCCCTGGTGGAAAAGCTGGCCGAACGCTACAAGGACCACCCGGCGATAGTTGCGTGGCATGTAAATAACGAGCTGGGCTGCCACAACGCCTACGATTATTCCGATGACGCTGCCGCAGCCTTCCGCATCTGGCTCTCGGAACGCTACGGCACTATCGAAGCGCTGAATCATGCCTGGGGTACAGCGTTTTGGGCGCAGCGATACGGCAGCTTTGAGCACATCCTTCCACCAAGACAAGCCGCCGCTTTCCCGAATCCCACTCAGCAGCTGGACTTCTCGCGCTTCTGTTCGGATGCACTCAAAGATTATCTGGTGGCCGAACGCGAAGTACTGCGCCGCATCACTCCGGATATCCCGGTGACCACCAACTTCATGATCATGGGCGAAACCGGATTTGCTGACTACTCCGACTGGGCTCAGGAAGTGGACTTTGTTTCCAATGACCACTACCGCCAACCCATTGAACGCTCACGTGATGAACTAGGGTTCTCGGCGGCACTGACCTCCGGGGTAGCGCACGGCGAACCCTGGTTCTTGATGGAGCACTCAACCAGCGCGGTGAACTGGCAGCCGATCAACCGGCCGAAGGCGCCTGGAGAGCTGACTCGTGATTCCCTGACCCATGTTGCCCATGGTGCCGACGCGGTCTGCTATTTCCAGTGGCGGCAGTCGGCCGCCGGTGCCGAGAAGTTCCATTCGGCCATGGTTCCGCATGCCGGCCCTGACTCTCGGGTCTTCCGCGACGTGGTGAGCCTCGGTGAACGACTTGGTCAGCTGTCTCCAGTGTCCGGCAGCCACCGGGCACCATCACGGGTGGCGATCCTTTTTGACTGGCATTCATGGTGGGGCAGTGAGTTGGATTCGCACCCGACCGACCAGCTGCGCTACCGCGATGAGGCGTTCGCCTGGTGGTGCGCGCTAATCGACGTGGGGGTCCGTGCCGATGTGGTGCCGGTCAGCCATGACTTCTCCGGATACGACATGGTCATCGCACCTGTGTTGTATTCGGTGCCGCGACCTTTGGCGCAGCGTTTGGATGACTACGCTCAGGGCGGAGGGCATCTGATCACCACCTACTTCTCAGGCATCGTTGACGAGAACGACCATGCCTGGCTCGGCGGTTACCCGGGCGCGCTGCGTGAAGTACTGGGCATCCGCGTTGAGGAGTTCCGCCCTCTGCACCACGGCGAAACCGTGTCATTGGGATCCGTCCCCGGGCGCGGCGAACTGTGGACCGAGATTGTTGATATCACCTCAGAGAACGTGAGCATTGTGGCGAGTTTTGAGCAAGATGAGGAACTTGGCGGACTACCTGCGGTGACCCGGCGTGCCCTGAAATCTGGCAGCGCCAGTTATGTCGCAACTTGTCTGGATTCTGAAGCTCGCAGCGTAGTGCTGCAGAAGCTACTGAACGCTGCGGGTATCGGATCCGAACTTCCTGAGGCGCTACGCGGGCAGGTGGAGTTAGCCGTTCGCCGTGGTGAAAACTCGGACTTTGCCTTCCTGATCAACCGGACCAATACCGAGTTGAGTTTGAAAGGTTTTGCCGGGCAGGTCATCGGCGGCCCCGATGCTCCGGGCACCAGAGGCATCCTAGATGGCCGTGCGGTGGCCGTCTTTGAAATCGAGCACCAGAACTAATTGCAGATAGTAACGAATAAGGCGAGGCGCCTCGCAGATGGAGGGCCTCGCCTTACTCGTGCAATGACTACGGAAATTAGACTCGCGACTGGGAAGCGCGGTAGGCGCTGTCCACCATCTCTTCGAGAGTATGGCGCATCTGCCACCCCAAGTCACGAGCCGCCAGCTGTCCGTCGGCCACAATTCGTGCCGGATCGCCTGGGCGGCGTGCTTCTTGGATCGCGGTGAACGGGACACCGGTCACCTTGGCCACCGCGTCCATGATTTCCCGCACGGAAACCCCGTCGCCAGAGCCAAGGTTGTAGACCGGTTCCAGCTCGGTGCCGGCTTCCAACTTCTTCGCCGCCTCAACGTGGGCCAGCGCCAGATCTGCCACATGGACGTAGTCGCGCACGCAGGTGCCGTCGGCAGTGTCGTAGTCGGTACCGAAGATCTTTGGGGCCTTGCCTTCATTGAGGGCTTTGAAGACAAGTGGGAACAGGTTGTGCGGGCTGGCATCAAAGAGTTCTTCGCTGCCCGAGCCCACCACGTTGAAGTAACGCAATGAGGTGTGCTTCAGGCCCATCGCCACCGCCTGATCACGAATCAGCCATTCACCAATCAGCTTGCTCTGGCCGTAGGGAGATTCCGGGAAAGTACCGGTCTCCTCGGTGACCAGGTCAACCGATGGGGTGCCATAGACTGCAGCGGAAGAGGAGAAGACGATATTCTCAACTCGCGCGTCGGCCATGGCCTGCAATAGGTTGGCGGTACCGGTGACGTTTTGTTCAAAGGTCAACAGCGGATTTTTTACCGATTCACCAGCGTACTTGTATCCCGCAAGGTGGATCACCCCTCGCACCTGGTGGCGCCTAATGATGTCGGTGAGCTTTTCGCTGTTCAGAATGTTGACCAAATAGAAAGGCACGTCCTGCGGAACAAATCCGCGCACTCCGCTGGACATGGAATCAACGACAATTGGTTCCATAGACACCTCGGCCAACGAACGGACAACGTGCGACCCAATGTATCCGGCACCGCCGGTAACTAACCAACTCATGCCCGTCCTGCTCCTTGATCCGCAACAACAGTGAAAATGTTCGGCAGAGTGTACCCAGCCTGCTCAAAGGCGGAGATCACGGCGTTGCTCACGGCTTCGATCTGTTCTCGTTTGATCAGCGCAATGGAACTCCCGCCAAAACCGCCGCCGGTCATGCGGGCTCCGATGGCGCCAGCTTGCAAGGAAGCTTCAACTGCCACATCCAGCTCGTCACATGAGATCTCATAGTCATCACGCATGGAAACATGTGACTGGTACAGAAGTTCCCCGACCGCTTCCAAATCCCCATCTTCAAGGGCCTTTACGGTATCCAGTACACGCTGATTTTCGGTCACGATATGCCGAGCGCGGCGACGGATCAATGGATCCGCAATAGCTTCGAGCTGGGCAACACCATCAATTTCGCGTAGCGACGATACCTGCAGAATTGCACTGGCTTCTTCGCAACTGCGCCGGCGCGCGGCGTAACCACCATCAACGTGCGAATGCTCCACGCGAGTATCAATCACCAAAACGACCGCATCATTTTGTGCCAATGGCAGTGGAACAGTCTGCGCTTCCATGGAGCGACAGTCCAGGAATAATGCATGTTGTGCCTCGGACATGAGTGAGGCGCTTTGGTCCATGATGCCGGTGGGTGCGCCAACAAATTCGTTTTCAGCCTGCTGGGTCAGCTGGGCCATGCGCGTGTGCGAAAGTCCCAGTTCATACAGGTCGTTGAGAGCTACGATGGTGCTGACTTCTAAGGCATGGGATGAGGACAACCCGGATCCAACAGGAACATCAGAATCCACCAGCAAATCAAAGCCTGAAATTTCTTCTTCATCGAGCTGGTTCAAGGCCCATGCCACGGCAGCTGGATAGGCGGCCCAGCCACTGACGGAACCGGGCTGCAATTCGTCCACTGCAACACTGCTGATTTCAGGGATCTCTGCATGGCCATAAGTCGAGGCCAAATTCAGCTGGTTGCCGTCCTGCTCACGAGCAGATTTCCGGCGGATCGCTACGAGGGCGTTCTTATCGATAGCAAACGGCAGCACGTATCCCAAGTTGTAGTCGGTGTGCTCTCCGATGAGATTAACTCGCCCCGGGGCGCGCCAGATCCCCTCCGGATGATGCCCGTAAAGCTTGAAGAAATTCTGACGAAGATTTTCAGTGCGTTCCAGAGTTTCTGGGTTATTGCTGTTGCTGTTGCTCAAAGCGATACCTCACGCAGTCGTGCAGCCGTCTGTTCCGGCGTAATGTCATTGATGAAGGCGCCCATGGCGGCTTCGGATCCAGCCAAGAATTTGAGCTTGTCAGCTGCGCGTCGTGGACTGGTTAGTTGTAGGTGCAGTCGTGTGGCTTCACGGTCGGCATCATTAATTGGTGCTTGGTGCCAGGCAGCAATATACGGAGTCGGGGTGTCATACAGGCCATCAAATCGGCGCAGCAGATCCCGATACATGATTGCGAGTTCGTCTTTTTCTTCCTCGGTCAGTGCAGCAAAATCTGGCACGTGACGGTGTGGCACTAGATGCGCTTCCAAGGGCCAGCGAGCGGCGTAAGGAACAAATACAGTGAAGTGCTCGCCGCGCGAAACAATGCGTGATCCGTCGGCAATCTCTGACTCAAGGATCTCTCCGAGCAACGCTGTTTGCGTCTTCTCGAAGTGATCCCGGGCCCGCTGCGCGATCTTTTTCGCAGTGGGTGTCACATAGGGGTAAGCGTAAATCTGACCGTGCGGATGGTGCAGGGTCACACCAATGTCCTGACCTCGATTTTCAAAGACAAAAACCTGCTCAATGCCTTCTTTGGCCGAAAGTTCCCGGGTGCGATGCGCCCAGGCTTCGACCACTGTGCGGGCTCGCTCATCAGTCAAGGAACCGAAGGATCCAGCATGATCTGGGGTGAAAACAACTACCTCACAGCGGCCTACGGCTGGCACTGGAGCGTCCGTAATTGGTGCTCCGAGTTCCGGAGAGTGGATCTGGCCTAGTGCTGGGCCAAGGGATGGGAAACGGTTTTCAAAAACCACCACATCAAAATCTTCGGTCGGGATTTCACTGTGGCGTCCGCCCACACTCGGGCACAGCGGACACTGTTCCTTGGGTGGCAGGTAGGTGCGCGACTGACGGTGTGCTGCAACGGCAACCCAGTCTCCGGTCAATCGGTCAAGGCGCAGTTCTCCGGGTTCACCACGAGGATCAAGTTCACGATCGTCGATGATTTCGGTGGGAATAGCATGCCCAGGATCTGCGAAAAATACTGATTCGCGACCATCAGCCAATCGATGGCTAATCCAGTGGTCGGCGAGCGCTTTGGCCTCGAAATTTTCGGCTACCATCAGGCCTTCTCCAGTCGTAGGTCATGAATGTGCTCTGAGATGGCGTCTACATCCGCGAGGGACAATCCGTCATCGGTGATGAGTGTGTCAATGGCGTCGAGCTCGGCAATTCGGTAGAGACCTTTGGTTCCGAATTTGCTGTGGTCGGCGAGCAATACGTTGTTGTTGCTGTGCTCGAGGAAGAGTCGATTAACGTCAACTTCCATCATGTTTGGTGTACTCAGGCCGTCTTCAATGCTGAATCCGTGGACGCCCATGAAGCAACGATCTACGTGCAGCGATGCGATGGAAGCGGTGGCTAGCGGTCCCACCAGCGCATCTGAGACGGTGCGCATGCCACCGGTGAGAAGTACTGTTTGCCCTTCTACCGGCGCATCCTGAAGCAGGTCTGCGATCCTAGGCGAATTGGTGACCACGGTAATACGTGGAATCTGGCGTAGGGCTCGCGCGAGCGCGAAAGTGGTAGTTCCGGAGGTCAGGGACACCGACATTCCCGGTTCTACGAGCTTGGCGGCGGCCGTTGCGATCGCGGCCTTTTCTGGTAGCTGTAACTGGGACTTGCTCTGGAAGCCTGGCTCATCTGCAGAAGACCCCGATTGCAGCTCTGCTCCGCCGTGGACCTTGTTCAGTTCGCCGGCTTTGACCAATCGGTTCAAGTCGCGACGCACGGTCATGTCTGATACGCCGAACTCCTGTGCAAGATCTGCAACTTTGGCAGCACCGGCAGCGCGGACACGTTCCAGAATTAGCTGGCGGCGACGCCCTGGCAGAATTTCGCTCACAGTCTCTCCTACTTTCTCGCCGCACGCGACAGTGTTGATTCCTGTTCATAATCTAAACATAAACATGTCTATTTCAACAGTCTTGTTGTTTAGTTATGTTCATTCTACTATGATCTAAACCACAGACCTGACAACGTTGCCCTAAGGCCTTCAACGAGGAACGCACATGACTCAGCATGCAGAACAACTAAACATCAACACGCAGTGCCACGTTCACTTGAACAGTGGTGACGTGTCAGTACTTATAGATCTCGGTGAACAACAACTACCATCCATCGTCCACTGGGGCGCATCGCTCGGACAGGTTTCCGCTGCCCAAGCGACCACCTTGGCCAAGGCCAATGTCAACCACTTCACTGCGAACAACCAAGACCTCCCGGTACGCACTGACATTCTCGGTTCCCTCCACGCAGGTTGGTCAGGGCGCCCAGGACTCAGCGGAACTCGCGTCGGTCAAAACTGGTCCCCTAAGTTCACGCTCACCTCAGCTAGCCTGAACAGCACCAACGAGCGGCAAATCTGCATCACTGACGGCCTGGTCAGCGCCTCGGCAGCAACCCTGAACATCGTTGCGGTTGACTCCCACAGCAACCTCGAACTGACGGTCGACATCGAACTGACCACGCAGGGCGTAGTCCGCACCCGCGGAACACTTCGCAACACTGCCTCCGAGGCCTACCAGGTTCACGAATTTGGCCTCATCCTCCCACTACCAACCCATGCCGCCGAGATCTTGGACTTTGCCGGCCACTGGGGCAAGGAACGCGTTCCACAGCGCCGAGAACTGACCATCGGCACCCACATGCGTGAAAACCGCAAGGGTCGCACCGGAGCGGATGCCGCCTACGTACTGAACGTCGGCGAGCCAGGATTCGACTTTGCCAATGGCGAGTTGTGGGGACTGCACCTGGGTTACTCCGGCAACCAGCGTGTCTGGGCTGAGAAACTCTATGACGGTAACCGTGCCTTTGGCGCCAGCGAAATTCTGGCACCGGGAGAAATTGAACTTGCACGCGGCGAAACCATCAGCACCCCATGGATTTACGGCATCTACGGCGTCGGCCTCGACGAGCAAGCCCACCGACTTCACAGCTGGCTGCGTGGTCGCCCCTCACACCCAAAGCGCGCCCGTCCGGTGACCCTAAACGTATGGGAAGCGGTGTACTTCAACCACGACGAAACCAAGCTGAAGCAGCTGGCGGATCGTGCTGCAGAACTCGGCGTGGAGCGCTACGTTTTGGATGATGGCTGGTTCGGTTCACGCCGCGATGACACCTCAGGACTAGGCGACTGGACCGTCTCCCCGGAGGTATGGCCTCAGGGTTTGAATACATTGATTGACCACGTCACCTCGCTGGGCATGGAATTTGGCCTGTGGTTTGAACCAGAAATGGTCAACATCGATTCTGACGTAGCCCGCGAACACCCTGAATGGATCATGGCACCAGCAGGACGCCTGCCGACCGAGAGTCGCAATCAGCAGGTACTGAACCTGGCCATCGACGAAGCTTACGCTCACGTCCGTGACCAGATGGTGGCAGTTCTCGAAGCTCACAACATTGCCTACATCAAGTGGGACCACAACCGGGACCTGCTCGAAGCCGGCAACCAGCTCACTGGCAAGGCGTCAGTACACGCCCAAACCCTGGCCGCTTACCGTCTGATGGCCGAGCTTAAGGAACGCTTCCCAGAACTTGAAATCGAATCCTGCTCCTCCGGCGGAGCTCGTGTTGACCTCGGCGTTCTGGAATTCACTGACCGTGTTTGGGTTTCGGACGACATCGACCCATTTGAACGTCAGCAGATGCACCGCTGGACCCAGCAGCTTATTCCTGCCGAGCTAATGGGCTCCCACGTAGCTTCCGGCGCTTCACACACTACGCACCGCAATCACAGCCTGCACTACCGTGCAGGCACCGCGTTCTGGGGCCATATGGGCATCGAATGGGACCTCACCCAAGCGGACCCCGAAGATATGAAGGAACTACGAGCTTGGATCGAAGCCCACAAGGCACATCGCGATCTGCTACACAACGGACGACTGGTTCGCGTGGATCAATTTGATTCATCCCTGGATATCCATGGCGTAGTCAGCCAAGACAAGACCGAAGCAATCTTTGCTGTGGTCTCCTTGGCTCTGGCTGACACCGACCCCGTTGGAAAGTTCCGTTTCACCGGACTAGATGAATCGCTGGACTACGAAATCCTCGATATCACTCCAGGATTTGAAGCCAGCGCCGAATATCAAGGACGTCACCCACAATCAGCACACCGCGAGCTGAACATGCGCTTGCCAGGCTGGTGGCCTGTAGACGGTCCCGTCACTCTTAGTGGCGCTGGATTGAGCAAGGCTGGCGTCTTCAGCCCATGGCTCAACCCAGAATCACTGCGCATTCTGCACCTACGTGCACTACCATCTAAGGGATCAAAATGAGTTCCTCGACCAACTACCGCTCACTGGGCGCTGCGAAACGTAGCCGTGCATCAAAGCAGGACCTGCGTCTGGCCATCATCTTCCTGACTCCAGCAGCCATCGGCTTTTTGGTGTTCTTGGTGTGGCCAACCCTGCGCGGAATCTGGCTGAGCTTCACCTCCTACAACCTACTGACCCCAGCTGAATTTGTAGGTTTCGCCAACTATGAACGCATGCTTGGCGACCCAGTGTTCTGGAACTCGATGAAGGTCACCGTAGAGTACGTGGTCATCAACATCGGGCTGCAAACGGCGATCGCGTTGATCATCGCCTTGCTGATGCACCGGCTGACCCAATCCACACTATTGCGCGGTATCGTCCTGATGCCCTATCTGGTCTCCAACGTCGTGACCGCCATCGTGTTCCTGTGGGTTCTGGACGTTCAGTTCGGTGTAGCCAACCAGGTTCTTGAATGGATCGGCGTGGACAAGATTGGTTTCCTCTCCAGCGAAACCTGGGCCATCCCTACCATCGCGTTGATCAATGTTTGGCGCCACGTCGGATACACTGCTCTACTGATTTTTGCCGGTTTGCAGATGCTACCCAACGACGTTTTTGAAGCTGCCAAGTTGGACGGCGCGGGCGAATTCCGCTCCTTCTTCTCCATCACCATGCCACTGCTACGTCCAATCATGGCGTTAGTGCTGATCATGACCGTCATTGGTTCTTTCCAGGTCTTTGATACGGTCGCGGTGACTACCGGCGGCGGCCCAGCTAACGCCACCAATGTCTTGCAGCTATACATCTACGACGTTGCCTTCGGCCGTTTCCAGTTCGGATACGCCTCAGCAATGTCAGTAGCCCTGCTGCTCGTTTTGGGCATCATCACCTTCATCCAATTCCGCTTGACCCGTGCCGGGTCCAGCGACATGAACTAACGGCGGTTCAACCATGACAACAACAGCAGCTCGTCGCGTAGAAGCGAACATAGAGCCAAAGCCAACCAAAACCCGTCGCAGGCTCTCCCCCGGTCGCATCGTAGCCTGGGCGATCATGATTCTGGTCATTATCGTGACGCTCTTCCCTTTCTACTGGATGCTACGCACCGCGTTATCCACTAACCCCGGTCTGCAGGCTAACCCGGATTCTTGGTTACCACCAGAATTCACCTTTGGTGCCTTTGAACGCGTCTTCGGATTGCAAGACACCGAACAGGCCATCGCTGAAGGCGGGTCCGGAACGCAGCTGAACTTCTGGCGCTACCTGCTGAACTCGGTGTTTGTCTCCACGCTGATTACCGTATGCCAGCTGGCCTTCTCAGCCATGGCGGCCTTCGCTTTCTCACGTTTGAACTGGCCTGGCCGAGACAAGGTTTTTGCGATCTTCATCGGAGGCCTGATGGTCCCTTCGATCTTCACCTTGCTACCGAACTTCGTTCTGATCAAACAGCTGGGCCTGATCGATAATCTGCTGGGCATCGCCCTCCCCACGATGTTCATGACACCATTTGCGGTGTTCTTCTTCCGCCAGTTCTTCTTGAACGTACCTAAAGAAATCGAAGAGGCGGCGCTGCTGGACGGGGTCTCCAAAATGGGAACCTTCTTCCGTGTTGTACTTCCTATGTCTAGCTCGCCACTGGCCACTCTGGGCATCCTGACTTACATCAGTTCATGGAATGACTACTTCTGGCCTCTGATGGTTTCCTACACCGATTCCTCACGAGTACTCACTGTCGCTTTGGGCGTCTTCCGCTCCCAGTCCCCACAGTCCGGAACGGACTGGGCAGGACTGATGGCGGCAACGCTGGTCGCGGCACTTCCGATGATCCTGCTCTTCGGTGTCTTCGCCAAGCGCATCGTTAATTCCATCGGTTTCAGCGGCATCAAATAGGAGATTCTGATGAATGCTAACCAACTTCCCGCAAAGACGCGCGCAGCGCGGTTCACCGCAGTGCTGGCCACCGCGGCACTGGCCTTGACCGGTTGCGCTGGCACCACTGAAAATGCCCAGCCTTCAAACACCATTGACTACTGGATGTGGGACACCAGCCAGCTGCCTTCGTACCAAAAGTGCGCCGCCGACTTTGAAAAAGCCAATCCTGACTTGAAGGTGAAAATCACCCAGTACGGTTGGGGTGACTACTGGAGCAAGCTGACCGCAAGCTTCATCGCAGGCACCGGACCGGATGTGTTCACGAACCATGTCTCGCAGTATCCACAGTTCGTTTCACTGGATGTGCTCGCACCATTGGATGATTTCAAGGACATCCAAGGTGTGGACCAGGAAGCTTTCCAAGACGGATTGAAGGATCTGTGGACGGGACCGGACGGCAAGCAGTACGGCATGCCCAAGGACTGGGACACCATTGCGATGTACTACAACCAGAAGATTCTGGACGAAGCCGGCGTAGATCCCAAAGAGATCTCCGATTCCCAGTTCTCTCCGGAGGGCGGTGGCAGTTTTGAAAAACTAGTCGCTCACCTCAGCATTGATGCCAACGGAGTTCGAGGTGATGAGCCAGGCTTCGATAAGAACCACGTCAAGGTATATGGTCTTGGGCTTTCCAACGCCGGTGGCGACAATGCTGGCCAGTCACAGTGGGCAGGTTTTGCTGCCACCAACGGCTGGCAGGCCACCGACCAGCCACTGTGGGGAACCCACTACAACTACGACGATCCCAAAGTCCAAGAAACTCTCGACTGGTATTTCGGGCTCAGCGACAAGGGCTTCATGCCTCGCTACGGCCAGTTCAATTCGGCCGATGGTGTCCTCGGTCAGGTCACCTCCGGTTCCGTAGCCATGGTCAGCGATGGTGCCTGGATGAACGCATCCTATATATCGAGCGACACCAAGATCGGCGCCGCTCGTCTGCCCAAGGGTCCGGATGGTACTAGCAAATCCGTAATCAATGGCCTAGCGGACTCCGTGGTCAAGAGCAGCGACAACCAGGAGGGCGGTGCACGCTGGGTGGCTTACTTAGCCAGCAAGCAATGCCAGGATGTTGTAGCTAAGGCCGGCGTGGTCTTCCCATCGCGGACTGACGCCACCAACATCACGTCCAAGATCTACGCACAACAAGGCCTGGACCCTACAGCCTTCACCGGGCCGGTCAAAGATGGCAACACCTTCTACCTGCCAGTCACTGACCACGGTGCCGATGTCACTTCGCTGATCATTCCCGCTCTTGAAGATCTCTGGGCGAATCGGCAGCCTGCGTCGACCCTGAACGGAACGAACGACGCGATCAACAACGTGTTCATCAAGTAGCACTCTGCAATCAAAGATGTAGCCGACAACCGCATGGTTGTCGGCTACATCTTTTGGTGCACAGTGATGGTTGGTACCGAGTCAGTGATCCTGGGATTCCGCCAACTTCGGCACAGGCATCTGGATCTGCCCGGTTTGGATCTTCTCGAATTCATCCGGTGAGACGACAGGGATTTCGTAACCTTCCTTGTCGATTAGCTTGCCGTTTTCGAAGTGGTCGCCTTCGATCAGCCCACAGATCTCTTCTTGTTTCACCATGCGCGGTGGGGCTGCTGAAAATACCGAAGCGTTCTTGGTATTCCCGAACTTGAATTCGTTGAACAACAGGTTCAACAGGACTGCCATGATGGCCGCGGAAGAAATTCCGGAGTGGAAGATGGTTTCAAACCAGGTAGGGAAACCGGCATAGAAGTCGGTCTTGACGATCGGGATGCAGCCGAAGGCGATCGATGCAGCCACGATGACCAGGTTCATTCCATCGTATTTGACCTTGGATAGCGTTCGGATGCCCGAAGCGGCCACGGTACCGAACAGCACAATGCCTGCGCCGCCCAAGACTGGGGTTGGAATGGCAGCAACAACTCTGCCAAGAATCGGCAGCAGACCGAGAACCATCAAGATTCCGCCACCGGCGGCGACCACAAATCGGCTGGTAATTCCGGTGATCGCTACTAGGCCAACGTTCTGTGCGAAGGCCGACTGGGTAAAGGTATTGAAGATCGGGGCGATAGCCGAGGAGGCCATGTCGGCGCGAAGACCGTTGGCGATGCGTCGTGAATCGATTTTGGTTCCTGCGATCTCACCGACGGCAAGAATATCTGCGGTTGTTTCGGTGAGGATCACCAGCACCACAATGGTCATCGAGATGATGCCACCAATTTCAAAGACTGGCATTCCAAAAGCCAATGGCTGCGGGAAGGCGAAGATTGCTCCCTCACCGACCTTGGAGAAGTCGGCCATCCCCAAGATGGCGGCAACTACTGTGCCGAGAATGATTGCTAGGAGAATGGACATCCGCGAAATCGCAGCGTTACCCACCTTGGATAGGAGCAAGACGACCAACAGTGTTCCGGCGGCCAAACCGATATTAGCTAAGGAACCATAGTCATCGGCCTTGGCATCTCCACCCATGGCCCAGTTCGCGGCCACCGGGGTCAACGAGATTCCAATCATCGTGATGACTACGCCGGTGACTACCGGCGGGAAGAATCGAATAATGCGAGCGAAGAACGGGGCAATGAGCAAACCGATCAGTGCGGCGACGAGTACTGCACCGAACACCGCCGGAAGTCCCCCGCCACCGTTGACGATGGCCACCATGGTGGCCACTGATGCGAAGGAGGTGCCTTGAACCAGTGGAAGTTGTGCGCCAAAGAATGGGACGCCGAGGGTCTGCAGCAAGGTAGCAATGCCACCGACGAAGAGGCAGCAGGCCACCAGCAGACCAATATCTGCAGGAGAGACCCCAGCGGCGTTGCCGATGATCAGTGGTGGGGCGATGATGCCGCCGTACATGGTCAACACATGTTGCAGGCCGTAAGCGAAACTTTTGCCTACAGAAAGTTTTACATCCTCAGGCCGGATGGATTTGGTAGATTCATCAGGTGTAGCGCTCAAGGCTGACCTCCTACGTCAGTCGCTGCCAAGGGTGTGCCAGTGTGTCCGCACCGGCACACCCTCAACGCTGTTCTGTTAGATAAATGCCGGAATATTGGCCCAGATTGGGTGATTGGCCTCGGTGTCTTCACGCGTGATGGTTGCTTCGATCAATCCATAAGGACGATCAGCGGCGAAGAAGACCTCGTTCGGGTTGTCTTGTCCGAAGACATCCAAGTCCACAAGGAAGTGGTGCTTGTTCGGGAGTGACATCTTGATTTCGGCGATTTCTGGGTGCTCCTCAAGTACTGCCTGGCCCATCTGGAACATAGTCTGCTGCAGGGCGTAGGAGTGAGTCTGTGCAAAACGAGTCAGCAACAGGTTACGGACCGAGGCATACACACCATCAAAATCGATGCCTTCGGCAATGGCTTCTTCGGTGTAGCGCCAACGTGCGGTCACGTCGGTGGCCAAGATGCGGTCGGTGGTTTCCTTCAAGGTGGTGTATTTGTCCCGTGGGAAGCCGTGGAATTCACTGCCGGTGGACTTCAGGACGGTGAGGTCTTCTAGACCGGCAACGATTGACTTTTTGCCCTGTGCATCGATTTCCAGCACGGCGGTGCGGACCTCGGACTTGTTCTGCGAGAAGGCATGGTCGTGGTCGTTGATGCGGTCCCAGAAGAACTGCTGTGCTGCCCAGCGGCCACCGGTGATCCATTCAAATGAACCGGTGAAGTGCTCACCAAGGTTGACCAAGAATTCTTCGATGGCGCCCACGCCATTGCGGGCTAGACCGTACACCGTGTTCTTCTGGGTGTCGGTGGCGACAACTCGTGAGTTGTCTCCGTCCTGATGGGCTGCGCTGAAGTCGCCGTGAAGCTGGCTGGTGACGTTCAGGTCCTGGATCTGGTGACGGTCGGTGTCGCGGGTGATCTTGACCAGGCGGACTTCTGCCTTGCCGTACTGGTTGGATCCGAGCACGATCTTGGTCTGGGCTGGGGCGGTGATTTCGGTAGTCATTTCTTTAACTCCCTCGGTACGTGGAATATGCAAACGGGCTGATAAGAAGAGGTACGTGGTAATGCTCATCGACGTTATTCACGAAGAAATCGATGGTTACCGCGGGGAAGAAGCTTTCCGTTCCCTGCTTCCCGAAGTAGTCGCCGGTTTCAAAAGAAATCCGGTAGCGACCGGCTTCAACCTGTATCGGTCCAAGGTTCTTGATGCGGCCGTCCGCATCGGTTGTACCTGTTCCGATTTCTTGCCAGCCGGATGCCGTCTTGGCTTCCAGCGTGGCCTTGACACCGGAGGAAGGCCTCCCGGTCCCGGTGTCGAGAATGTGGGTGGTGATGTGGCTGCGTTCAGCGCTGACATCTGCCATGGTCATCTCCTAAATGTTGGAGGGAATCAATTGGTAATGAGGTCGTTGAGTCGCAAGACCGCGATTTCGCGTAGTTGGGTCGCGACTTCAGAAATTTCGGTGGCGTCATCGTTGCCGAGCCGGCGTTCACATTCGGCCAAGATCTCTTCGGTGCTACGGCCGGCAGCACGGATGAGGAAAACGCGATCAAAGCGTTGTTCGTAGCGCTGATTAGCAACTTTCAGGCGTGCGGAGGCATCGTCATCCAGGTTCAGCGTGGCTTGCTCACCACGAGAGAGGTCCGCTTCCTTGCTTTGCCCTTGAGCCTGCTCGCCGATCCGTGGGTGGTGAGCCAGGGCCATGTCTAGTTCAAGGGAATCAAAAGGAGTGATTCCCTTCAGTGCATAGGAAGTTAGTTCTGCCCGGGTAGTAAAGGGGCGGGCTGAGATCAGGTCGTGGACCCAACGGTCTACATCAACGCAGGGTCGAAGCACGGATTCGGCTTCCGCTGCGGAGAGTTCGTTGAATGCGTCGAGATGCATTGGGTGATCAGCTCTTTTCTTCGGTCGACATTCCACGGACCTTGGCTGAACACCCTTACCACCGAAATTTATTGTCTTCGGCTTCGACTCGATGCTGGTTTCGTGGAACCTTATTGCACAACTGTAAGCCATCTCACAGAGCGCTCGTCAAGAGAAAAACCGAAAAATTTACACGACGTGTATTTGTTAAATCCTTTTCACACTCCCGCGAAATCAGTTGCCCAAACCCCTTGCCAACACCCCCACAGAGCTCGCATACTAGTTTCACTAGACAAAACGCAACTTTCACAATGCGAAAGTTTTCCAATTCGGAGGAGGGGTCATGACCGCCATCAATCAGACGAAAATTAATTATCCAACCGCAGAGAATCGTCCTTTAAGCGGAACCGAGGCATTGCGCACGGGACTGTTCCAGCCCATTGACAACCTGGATCCGGATATCGTTCGGCATCCAAAGATTTCCACTGCTAGCCCGTCACTGTGGAACAAAATTTTTGGGACTTTCCCCGAGCGCTAAAAAGAACCGCTCCTCTGCGTCCATATAACAAGGACGAGCGATTGCGCAGACCTAGTGCGGCACCGTGCGGTAGATGAAAACTGATTCTCCACGATGCGCGAGAACCTCAATACGTACGGCAATGTGCCTATCGTCTTAGGCGACAAACAAATTTCAGATTCTTCTCCAGCGAATTCGAGCAATCACTAGTCCAGCCAGCCATCAATTACTTCAAGACCAGTTGCGCGAGCACTGGAAGTGCAATGACGGATAGAAGGCAAGTGATCACGATGGCCACGGCGGTAGGTTCGCCATTGCCCGTGTCGTTGTGCGCCATGATGTAGGCGGTGGCACTGACCGGCATGGCGGCCATGAGCACTGCCGCGTTGAACCAGATGCGATCCAACTGTGGCGCGAAGAGTTGCAGCATCACTACGGTCAGAAGCGGTAGCGCTACGAGCTTGCCGATAATCATCACCAGCATGGAAGTCTTGGCTCGGACGGTCGAAGCGTTCTCCACCACAGCTTCCGCACTCTTTGCTGCACGGGAGCGTTCAATGGTTCGCTTCAGTGACATGCCGATAACAAAAAGTGCTCCGGGCGCTGCCGCTGCGGAGAGCAGGTCAATCGTGTCATCAATGGGTCCGGGCACATGAATTCCCGTGAGCACCACGGCACCACCAATGACCATCGCCCAGGTCACTGGGCTGTAAAGTAACGCGCTTCGGATGGTTCGAAGCAACCGCGACCCACTAGCGGGATGTTGCTCGGCATGGATTCCACTTGGCAACATGATCTGCGCAAGAATAGGGAAGCCCACCATGAAGATGATGTTATGCACCAGTTGACCCATCCCGGCCGCAAAACCTGCTTCCGGGCCCAGCACCCCGATGATCACCGGAATTCCAAGGTATGAGACATTGCCAAAACTCGTGGTGAGCATTCCGGCGAGCGCGCGTTGTGGCCCCACACGCAGTAAATATCTGAAGAATGCCCAACTCATCACCGCGAAGAGAAGTGTTGCCGCGATGCTAATCCAGAGGAAAGAAAACGGCACTCCGTCACTAATATCGGCACGGGCCACCACTTTATAGAGCAATGCAGGTAAGGCCACATAGAACACGAAGACGTTCAGTGCTGGCTCCACGGAAGCAGGAAACTTGGGTGCATAACTCGTGCCAAAGCCAATGAGCATGATGAAGAACAGTGGCAGAACACCATAAAGCACGTCGAGGAACACAAGTCTCCTTTGAGGGTTGATCGACCAATTTTCTGTGGGCCGAACAAATTAAGCCTAGTAGCTTGGATTGCTTCTGCCCTAGTGCACCCCGAATGACACGCAATATCTACTATCTCGGCTGTGCATTCTGACTCGGTATTCCTAGGATGAGAGTACGCACGTTGCACCAATGCCGATGGAACCTTGCAAGGAGAAATAATGTCCCAGCCCCCTCAGATAAACGAGGCAACTCGCACCGTCGTGATCACGGGTGCCGGTTCTGGCATTGGACGTGCCACCGCCCGTTTGCTCTTGTCTCAGGGATGGAATGTTGTCCTCGCCGGACGCACCAAGTCCACCTTGGAGGAAACTGCGCAGTCTCATCCCTCGGCACTGGTCATCCCCACAGATGTCACGGATGCCAGCGCCGTTGATGAACTCTTCTCTGCGGCCCACCAGCGTTTTGGCTCCGTCGATGTGCTCTTTAATAACGCAGGAGTTTTTGGTCCTTCGGTTTCCATCGACCAGTTGAGCCCCGAGCAGTGGGACCAGGTGTGTCAGATTAATCTGACTGGTGCCATCAATGCAGCACGTAGCGCCTTTGCACACTTCAAAGCTCATGGTGGCGGTCGAATCATCAATAATGGGTCGATCTCCGCTCAGGTTCCCCGCGTGAATTCGGTGGCTTATACGGTGACCAAACACGGGATCGCAGGACTAACTAAAGCGTTGGAGCTTGATGGCCGTCCCTATCAGATCCGGGCGACGCAGCTAGATATCGGCAATACGGCCAGCGACCTACTCGATGACTTTGGTGCCAACGATGGGGCACTGCAGCCCAGCGGCCAAAGAATTGTTGAGCCAACGTTCCCCCTCGAGCAGGCCGCCGAAGCCATCGCCTACATCGCTGGGGTACCTCTGGGAACCTCTATCAATCAGTTCACCATCACCGCCGGTGGCATGCCGTATATCGGACGAGGTTAGGAAGGCCCATGAAAGTAGAGATACCAGCAACCTGCGGCAATGCTCCTCGCCATCAGATTATTACCGACGTAATCACCGCCGTTCACAACAAAGACATATCGGTGCTTGAGCAGTGGTTCTCTGAGGACATTCAGTGGGAAATCATCGGAAGCGCCACCTTGGTGGGCGTGGATTCAGTGCGCGAATGGATACTTGCAACCCCGACGACTGACACCCTGCAATTTTTCAGCGTTCTAACCCACGGCAAGGAAGGGAGCACCGATGGTCAAAGCTACAATCAGCAACAATCAGTGACTCACTTCAGCCATGTGCTGAAGTTTGCTTCTGCGGGCAAAGCCGCAAAAATCAAGGAGATCCGCAGCTATTTTGTTTAGAAATACTCGGAGAGTAGTGCTTCGAGCTTACCCAGGGCTGAATGCCAGGCTTTAGTACTGGAATCCACTACTTCATAAGGCAACGGTCCCTGAGTCAGCGTCAGCATGGTCTGACCGGCGAATTCCTTGAATTCGATACGAGTTTCAATGACTAGGTCCAAGGTCATCTCATGTGGGCCATCGGCACTGACCAAGCACTCATATTCGTCAAATGAGGTAATGACGGCCTTGAGGGGAACCATCGCCTCTGGGTTCTCAATTTGAACCATCTCAAGTTCATGGCGACCGCCAACTTTGGCTTCGAAGACAACCGATTCTTCATTGACGCTCCACCCTTGTGGCCCCCACCATTGGGCAATGATTTCGGGTTCCACGAAAGCTGCCCAAACAGCTGTTTTTGGGGCGGAAAACTGTCGTGCAATCACCAGTTCAGTCATCGATTCCATGAGTTCAATGGTATCGCGAGTCGCAGAGGCTGCTGCAAGCACGTTCCGCGGGGAATGCCTGGGACCGCCTAGCACATGGCGCCGAAATTGCTGCAGAACCAGTACCCGAAAACCGCCGGCTCTGCCATCTGGATCGCAATCGAGTTCAGTGCTAGGGCGAAGGTGCAAACCAGGTTAGTCATGAGGTGTTCTCCGTACTCGTGAATGTGATGATGATCTGTTGCGGCGTTCTCATGCCACTTACTACTTTTCATCGCACGCACTGCCGCGCACCTATACGAAAGAACAGTTCTAGCGCTCAATCTCCTTTCAGCTGGATTTATTTCTTCCCGGTAAATCCACTAGCCACAAATTGAGCGGACCGCTCTTCGAGCCTGCGATCTGTGGACTACGCCGTCGAACTTTTGTACACCGCAAGACTATACGGAAGTACAGGGTCACTTGATTCAACGGCCAATACAGTCGTTGTCAACAGGAACGATTCCAAACCAGGGAGGGACCACCATGAACGGATTGCAGCTAACCGGCGTTAGCCGCAGTTTCGGGGACCGCACCGTGCTGCACAGCATGGATCTGTCGGTCCAGCGCGGCGAGATCGTCGGTTTCATCGGAGGCAACGGTGCAGGCAAGACCACCAGCATGAGGCTGATCTTGGGGCTGTTGACCGCTGATCAAGGAGAAATCACGTGGGATGGCAAACCGATCACCGCGCAAGACCGACGCAACATCGGCTACATGCCAGAAGAACGCGGGCTCTACCCGCAGATGCCGGTGCGCGAGCAGATCATCCACTTTGCGCTGCTGGAAGGCCACAAGCTTTCAGCTGCCCGCTCTGTGGCAGAAGATCTCATCGCTTCATTGGGGCTTCAGGGCCGCGAGCGCACGCTCATCCAGGATCTCTCGCTGGGCAACCAGCAGCGAGTGCAACTGGCAGTCTCGCTGGTTGGCAACCCCGCGCTGTTGGTGCTCGATGAACCCTTCTCCGGCCTTGATCCCAGCGCCGTGGCAACAATGGGCGAGCTGATTCGCGAACAAGCCGCCCGCGGGGTGGGAGTTCTTTTTTCCTCGCATCAACTGGATCTTGTCGAACGTCTCTGCGACCGGGTCTGCATCCTGGACCAGGGCCGGGTCAAGGCCAGCGGCAGCATCGCAGAATTGAAAACCGAGGGCATAAGCCGTTGGCAGTTGAATTTCTCCCGCACCGCAGATGCCTTCGCAGCACAAGCCGCAATGCTCCGGGGCATCGAGGTAACGCGGCCTTCAGCAGACAACAAGAGCATCCTGGTCTCCATGGAAGGCGAGGACCGCGACATACCTGCCCAGCTGCTGGCCATCGCCCAGAGCCACGGCGGATTGCGCAGCATCGAATCCATCCAGCGCTCACTGGATGACCTGCTCACCAGGCAATATATTTCAGCCGGCCGCTCCACGGCGGCTCCGGCCGCACCAGCCACTACAGCATCGGAGGCATGCAAATGAGCACGCAGATCTTGGATACCGGCAGTGTTTCGAATTCCAGACAGGCGCTGCGCGAAACTCTATTGGTCATCCGCAGGGAGATTCTCACCCGAACGTCCAACCGCACCATCCTGCTCACCACCGGGCTTCTCGCCTTGGGCGTCGGCGCAGCGGCGGGTGTCGGCGGCTGGTTTCTCGCCAATTCAGCACAAGGCCTTGAGGCATTCAGCCTGAATCCCCGCATGCTGTTCGCAACCGCCATGATCTGCGCCCTGCTGACCTCCCTGGTCTACTCCTCGCAAAGCTTGACCGCTGGTGTCGTGGAGGAGAAGTCCTCCCGAGTCGTCGAAATCCTGCTCACAAAGATCGGCATTGGCCCCCTGCTGGCCGGGAAATTGCTTGGCATAGGACTGGTCACACTGGCCCAGCTTCTGGTGATCGGCGGAACCGGAGTGCTCGGGTTCGCGATAGCGGATGGGTTCTCCCTTCTAGATATCCAGGTGGGCCCCTCATTGTTGTGGTTCATGGTGTGGTTCTTGCTCGGCTACGCAGTGTTTGCACTGCTCAACACCGCGTTGGCCGCCACAGTAGCCAGGCAGGAGGACTTGGCATCTGCCGTAATGCCGCTGTCGGTTCTGCAAATGGTGCTATTGGTGGTCTCGCTGTATGTCTTGCCAACCCACCTCGATAACCCGTGGCTACATGCGCTGTCCTTTGTGCCCCTCTTTTCCTCATATTTGATGCCCATCAGGTTCGGCCTGGACGGCCTTGAAATGTGGCACATGGCTGCGGCCGCCGGCCTGAGCACAGTGGCAATCCCCGCCCTGTTCTGGGTTGCCGCCCGGCTATACCGCAACAATGCCTTGCGCACCGGCTCCAGAGTTTCACTGCGCGCATCTCTTACCCCGGATGACCAGAACTAGCCCCAAAAAACCCAGCCCCATGTCTCTGAAAGGACAAGAACGATGACTGAAAGCAATGCCGCCCGCAACTCCCAGGGCAAGTCCTCGAAACTCAAGAAGCATCTGCGCAATCTCGGCCTGCTCCTGGTGGGGATCGCCGTGGCCTACGCCATCACCACGTTCCTGGCATAGCCACCGCTCGCCTCCTACAGCCAGAAAGCGCATCGCGATGACCGCCATTACGAATTCCCCACCTACGGCAACCCCCGCTGGCAGCGCAGCTGCCCAGCACGCCGACGCACTTCTTGAAGGTCTTGGCCGCGCACCGATCCGGGCAGTTTCTCCGGCACAATTTGCCGGGCGCAATGGCACCTGGATCATGGAATTGACCGATGGCAGCAATATCTTCGCCAAGAAGTTCAATTCATCCGCAGCCTCGCCACAAGCCTTTGCCCGCTCAATGAATTTTTCGGTCTTTGCCAGAAAAAATCCACAGCATGCTCCGAGCAGCCCGGGCTTGATCGCCGGGGACGAATTCTCCGGCCTGTTGCTGTTCGACTACTGCCCCGGCACCAGCTTGGCTCACCTGGTCGTCCAGGATGCGTTACCTGAGAGTTTCGCGAGTGATGCTGGAAGGCTATTGGCGCGGTTGCATTCGGGCCCGACGAACGGACTTGAACCAGCATGTAGCACGCTGCCCGTGCAGATGCTGCGCGTCGGGGTCCCGCAATCCCGGTACCTGGATTTCACCTTGGCTGAGCTCTCGCTGTATCCGGCCTTGCAGCAGGACCACCAGCTCCAACAGGCTCTCGAAGCCCTGCGTGATGCCGAAGAGGCCAACCGCAGGTCGCCAATTCATGGCGATCTGCGCTGGGACCAATTCCATGTGCATGATGAGCAGCTGAATCTACTGGATTGGGAGGACTTCTGCCTCGGAGACCCGGCACGGGATCTGGGAACCCTGGCCGGGGAATGGATCTACCGGGCGGTGCTAGATTCGGTCACCTCCCGAGGCGGAGCAACTGCCCCACCCGAGCAGTTTGATGAAAACAGCGCGACTGAACGGATCTCGCATCGGATCGCCGCAGTTGTTCCGCAGCTGCGAGAGCTGTGGCACCACTACCGGCTGAATTCAGACCACGACGATCGGCAGCTTGCGATGCGCGTGACAGCCAGACTGGGGTGGCACCTGGTGGACCGCTCGTTGGCGCGTGCCGCTATGGTTTCCCGGCTCCCCGGAATTGAACGGGCAGCGGCAGGCATCGGCCGCAAGGCCCTATTGGACCCCGCTCGATATAGCCACGCACTAGGTTTTGGAGAGGACTAGGAATGAACGCCATGCTCACGGCAACTGGTTTCGATTTCGCTGGCGTCCTGGATTCCGTCGCGGGATCCGTTCGCCTGGATTTGGCGAATTTGTCGGCAACCATCGATGACAATCGGTATACAGCTTCCAGTCCAGCGGAGCTCAAGAACGAACTCAGCACCCAGATTTATCAGCGTCTGCACATTCGCAATCCACTGATTGATGCTCAGCCCACCACCGCCGAGCAGGATCTGGCCACGCAGCTCATCTCACTGGTGCCGCATCAGAGCATCTGGCAGGAAGCAGACCCAGGATTCGAAAGCACGGGTTTCGTAGATGGGGAAACCCGCGTCGTCGCCAAGATCGGCGGAGTCAAGGTGTTGCTGCCCGAGTCCGACGTCCGCAGGAGCGCCCGGAACTCGGTGCTGAGCGTACGGCTGCCCAGCTGGCGCACCCGGACCACACCGGGATACCTGCTGGTGCTCGGCGAGCGATCCCCGGCAGGGCCCTCCGGCATTGCCCGGCTTTATGTTGGCTGCGACACCCCTGCCCAGGCCTTGGGGCTTTTCCCAAAATTGCTTCGAGCGCTTGCAGCTTCGGGAAGCGGCTATCATCTCAAGGCCCTGTCATCGTCATTGGCCTATCCCCGAAGCGACGCGATCGTTGCCTATATTCCAGTTGCACAGGCTGCCGAAATTGCGGCCATGTTCAGCACGACCATGGCTGACCTTCCGGACATGCAAAACAGCCCATCAATATTCACTCAGCCGCTCGGACGCTCAATTGCCCTAGCAGAAGAAGGGATCGACCAACGTGCGTCCCACAGGTCATTGAGCTTCGGGCAGCATCGCTCCCGGGTTCTGGCCGATGCCCTCTTCCGAGCCGAACGCGAACGGATTTGCCTGCACCAGGCCTGGGCCCAAGAAGCTGCCGAGGCCCGGATTGACCCGAACCGCCCATCCACCAACCTGCAGGGCGCCCCGTTGGCCACTCACCCCCAATAAAACGCCATTGATATGGCAGATCACAAAGGAGCACCATCATGAGCACCACCAATGCACTGTCCGATCTGGCCCAGGCCCACACCGCCTACGCCGCACCCA
>NZ_FMAT01000011.1 GCF_900094805.1 Arthrobacter sp. NIO-1057
TCTTTTGCGGGGTTGTTGTTGTGGTGTTGGGGTTCTTGGTGTTTCGGTGTTTGTCCTGTGTTTGCTGCGGTGATGTCCTGGTGGATTGATGCTGGCCTTTTTGTGGGTTGGTGTTGGTTTGGGGTGTTGTTGCGGGGGTGCGGGGTTGTTGTTTGGGAACTGTATAGTGAACGCGAGCATCTTGCAGATGAGATGAGTCTGATGATCCTTTTCCTGGGGTTGTTGGGTGTTTGAGTCTTGTCTGCGTGATTTTGTTAGATTGTTTTATTGCTCAATTATTTTTTGGGAACTTTGATTTTGTGTTGAAGTTTTTAAGGGCGCACGGTGGATGCCTTGGCATCAAGAGCCGATGAAGGACGTGGGAATCTGCGATAAGCCTGGTGGAGTCGATAACCGGACGTTGAGGCCAGGATTTCCGAATGGGGGAACCCCGCACCATGTTATGTGGTGTGACCTGCAGCTGAATGTATAGGCTGTGTGGAGGGAACGCGGGGAAGTGAAACATCTCAGTACCCGCAGGAAGAGAAAACAATAGTGATTCCGTTAGTAGTGGCGAGCGAACGCGGATGGGGCTAAACCGGTTGGTGTGTGATAGCGGATAGGCGTTGCATCATCGGGGTTGTGGGGTTGACATGTACCAGTGCTATCTTGCTGGTGGGATGAGGTGCAGGCGTATAGGTGAATCGGTTGGAATGCCGGACCATAGAGGGTGATAGTCCCGTAGGTGTAATGCGTGTCTGCCGTTCTAGTGTTGATACCCGAGTAGCACGGGGCCCGTGAAACCTTGTGTGAATCTGCCAGGACCACCTGGTAAGCCTGAATACTACTTGATGACCGATAGTGAATCAGTACCGTGAGGGAATGGTGAAAAGTACCCCGGGAGGGGAGTGAAATAGTACCTGAAACCGTGTGCTTACAATCCGTTAGAGCAGCCACTTGTGGTTGTGATGGCGTGCCTTTTGAAGAATGAGCCTGCGAGTTAGTGCTGTGTCGCGAGGTTAACCCGTGTGGGGTAGCCGTAGCGAAAGCGAGTCTGAATAGGGCGTTTGAGTGGCACGGTCTAGACCCGAAGCGAAGTGATCTACCCATGGCCAGGTTGAAGCGCGTGTAAGAGCGTGTGGAGGACCGAACCCACTTCAGTTGAAAATGGAGGGGATGAGCTGTGGGTAGGGGTGAAAGGCCAATCAAACTTCGTGATAGCTGGTTCTCCCCGAAATGCATTTAGGTGCAGCGTTACGTGTTTCTTGCTGGAGGTAGAGCTACTGGATAGGCGATGGGCCCTACAAGGTTACTGACCTTAGCCAAACTCCGAATGCCGGTAAGTGAGAGCGTAGCAGTGAGACTGTGGGGGATAAGCTTCATAGTCGAGAGGGAAACAGCCCAGAACGCCAACTAAGGCCCCTAAGCGTGTGCTAAGTGGGAAAGGATGTGGAGTTGCTGTGACAACCAGGAGGTTGGCTTAGAAGCAGCCACCCTTGAAAGAGTGCGTAATAGCTCACTGGTCAAGTGATTCCGCGCCGATAATGTAGCGGGGCTCAAGCACACCGCCGAAGTTGCGTCATTCAAATATTAACCCGGTTTCGATTGGGTGTTTGGATGGGTAGGGGAGCGTCGTATAGCGGGTGAAGTCGCGGTGGAAACCAGCGGTGGACGCTATACGAGTGAGAATGCAGGCATGAGTAGCGAATGACGGGTGAGAAACCCGTCCGCCGAATGATCAAGGGTTCCAGGGTTAAGCTAATCTGCCCTGGGTTAGTCGGGGCCTAAGGCGAGGCCGACAGGCGTAGTCGATGGATAACGGGTTGATATTCCCGTACCGGCGAAGGACCGCCCATACTGAGCTGTGGATGCTAACCATGACGGATCCAGTCTTTTGTTCCTTCGGGAATGTTGGTTGGTGGTGTTGTGGGAACCGATGCAGTGAGGTCAGCGTATTAACAGGTGTGACGCAGGAAGGTAGCCGAGCCAGGCAATGGAATTGACCTGGTCCAAGGGTGTAGGAAGAGTGGTTGGCAAATCCGCCGCTCATATGTTCTGAGACCTGATAGGCGCCCCTTTTGTGGGGTGATTCGGTGATCCTATGCTGCCTAGAAAAGCATCGGCGTGAGGTCCCAGTCCGCCCGTACCCCAAACCGACACAGGTGATCAGGTAGAGAATACTAAGGCGATCGAGAGAATCATGGTTAAGGAACTCGGCAAAATGCCCCCGTAACTTCGGAAGAAGGGGGGCCTGCCTCGTGATCAGCTCTTGCAGTTGTGAGCGGGTGTGGGCCGCAGAGACCAGGGGGAAGCGACTGTTTACTAAAAACACAGGTCCGTGCGAAGTCGCAAGACGATGTATACGGACTGACTCCTGCCCGGTGCTGGAAGGTTAAGAGGACTGGTTAGCAGTAATGCGAAGCTGAGAATTTAAGCCCCAGTAAACGGCGGTGGTAACTATAACCATCCTAAGGTAGCGAAATTCCTTGTCGGGTAAGTTCCGACCTGCACGAATGGAGTAACGACTTCCCCGCTGTCTCAACCATGAACTCGGCGAAATTGCAGTACGAGTAAAGATGCTCGTTACGCGCAGCAGGACGGAAAGACCCCGAGACCTTTACTATAGTTTGGTATTGGTGTTCGGTGCAGCTTGTGTAGGATAGGTGGGAGACTTTGAAGCTTGGACGCTAGTTCAGGTGGAGTCATCGTTGAAATACCACTCTGGCTGTATCGGTCACCTAACTTCGGACCATGATCTGGTTCAGGGACAGTGCCTGATGGGTAGTTTAACTGGGGCGGTTGCCTCCTAAAATGTAACGGAGGCGCCCAAAGGTTCCCTCAGCCTGGTTGGCAATCAGGTGTTGAGTGTAAGTGCACAAGGGAGCTTGACTGTGAGAGTGACAGCTCGAGCAGGGACGAAAGTCGGGACTAGTGATCCGGCGGCACCTCGTGGAAGGGCCGTCGCTCAACGGATAAAAGGTACCTCGGGGATAACAGGCTGATCTTGCCCAAGAGTCCATATCGACGGCATGGTTTGGCACCTCGATGTCGGCTCGTCGCATCCTGGGGCTGGAGTAGGTCCCAAGGGTTGGGCTGTTCGCCCATTAAAGCGGTACGCGAGCTGGGTTTAGAACGTCGTGAGACAGTTCGGTCCCTATCCGCTGCGCGCGTTGGAAATTTGAGAAGGGCTGTCCTTAGTACGAGAGGACCGGGACGGACTAACCTCTGGTGTGTCAGTTGTACTGCCAAGTGCATCGCTGATTAGCTACGTTGGGAAGGGATAACCGCTGAAAGCATCTAAGCGGGAAGCCTGCTTCGAGATGAGATTTCCATGCACTATTGTGTGTGAGGCCCCCAGCTAGACCACTGGGTTGATAGGCAGGATGTGGAAGCAAGGACTGAAGACTTGTGTAGCTGACCTGTACTAATAGGCCGATGACTTTCAACACAACAATATGACAATGTTTTTACTAGCAAAATTTAGTATGCTGTTCGCGTTCACTATGCGGTTACGAGACAACAACCTCGAGCCATAAAACAAAGCAAGCAAGTGTGTTTGTTTTGCACAGATGACATGACACCGGAAGAACATGACCAGGATGGTTTGTGTGCTTCGTGATTGTTACGGCGGTCATAGCGTGGGGGAAACGCCCGGTCCCATACCGAACCCGGAAGCTAAGGCCCATTGCGCCGATGGTACTGCACTCGTGAGGGTGTGGGAGAGTAGGTCACCGCCGGACTTAACCTGAATATGGTTTGAGGCCCTGGACACTATGAGTGTTCAGGGCCTCACCTGCTTAACCACAAAAGCTGCTGTTTGGTTGATGGGGTTAAGTAGTAGCTCAATCATTATTTCTTGATTGCTTGTTTGGGGTCGGCGCTTAGTCTTGCAACTGAAAGCAAAAATGGGTCACGAATTTTCTGTGTTTCTTCATTAGTCGTAGTGTCTAGAGCAACTACCTACTCAGGCGACAATGGAGACAATGATGTCCAGCAAGCAAATGTCATTTCTTGAAAAACTACGGACTGTTCTTCCTAGCGAATTGATTGTCCAGGACGAACTCGTCTTATCCGAAAACTCGAGGGACTTTGGTCAACTTGCCGTCGAGCCGCTTCGACCTATTGCTGTTCTCTTCCCTACGGAGGTTCACGAGGTTCAGCAAGTGATGCAACTGGCCACGGAATTCTCTGTACCCGTGATCAGCCGCGGTGCCGGCACAGGAGTTTCGGGTGGCGTCCACGTAATCGACCGAGCCATTATTCTGAACTTGAGCAAGATGAACCGGATCATCGAGATCCGCCCAGATGACGAAATAGCTGTCGTAGAACCGGGCGTTATCAATCAGGAGCTGAATATAGCAGCGGCCGAATATGGATTGATGTACGCCCCCGATCCGGCCAGCTATAAGATGTCGACCTTGGGCGGAAATATCGCGACAAATGCCGGTGGACTGCGTTGCGCAAAGTATGGAGTAACTCGTGAATCAGTGCTCTCGCTAGACGTCGTCCTCGCCGATGGCCGCTTGATTCGAGTAGGTAAGAATACGTTTAAAGGAGTAGCCGGTTATGATCTGACCGCTTTGTTCACTGGATCTGAGGGCACCTTAGGGATTGTCGTCAGAGCGGTACTTAGACTGCGCTACCTGCCTGTGGACGAACGAGACCTTTCGTTACTTTTCCCTACCTTGGAAGACGCGGTCCATGGTGTGCAAATCATTGCAAAGGCCAGAATCCAACCAGCCATCCTTGAACTAATCGACCACGCAACGATGCAAGTATTAGACGGGCAGTATTCCACTAGTTTGGCTGATGAGGGCGGTGCTATGCTGTTGATCAGACTTGACGGATACGGTGCAATGCGCGAAGAAGAAGTCATCCGTGATTCTTTCGCCAATCACAACGTAGTAATGAGCGTCGAAGGCAGCGGTGAAGCTACTCAACTCATCGAGATGCGACGTACAAGCCGCGGCGATACGAAAGATGATGCATACAGGACAGGGGAAGATGTCGCTATTCCCAAAAGTAAAATGGTTGAATACGTTCGTCGCCTGCAAAACGTCGCTAAGGAAGAGCGTGTGCAGATGCGGTTGATTTCTCACGTCGGAGACGGGAATCTACACCCTACTTTCTCTGTGGAACCTAACGATGGCTCGGATCCACTGGACCGGCTAAATCGTGTCGTTGAAACTTCGGTGCGGCTTGCCCTTGAAATGGGTGGAACGATAACCGGCGAGCATGGCGTCGGACTGATTAAGAAGGATTGGCTGCCTTGGGAACAATCTGCAGAGGTTCTCCAGATTCAAAAAGACATCAAATCGCTTTTGGATCCATCGGGCATCCTGAACCCTGGTAAAGCTATCTAGATAAATCAGCAGTTTGGGTTCGTCTGTTCGTACAATTCGCCGGATGCAAAAGGATTATGTGATCAGATTGCGCCGGGTGTAGAGTAAAAACGTCTTGTTCGCGGGATATGGCGCAGTTTGGTAGCGCGCGTCGTTCGGGACGACGAGGTCGCAGGTTCAAATCCTGTTATCCCGACCAATGACGGTTAAGTGGCATTCAGTTCTATTTTGAACTGGGTGCCCTTTCTGTTGCCACGACATATTGATGCTGCTGGCTGAGAAAAGCCTTCGGGGACAAGTAATTACGGTGCAATACAACGACATCGTTTGCTCAGTCCTTTATATGTGGGACACGAGCTGTAGATCACTCGAGGATATCGCCTCTGGATGTGCGTTCGTGGAACTTTTTAGGTATAGTTATATCTCGTGCTAAGGCATTCATTGGTGTTCGGATTACCGATCACGAATGGATAGCTTGTCATATTGGGATATGGTGTAATTGGCAACACAACGGTTTCTGGTTCCGTCATTCTAGGTTCGAGTCCTGGTATCCCAGCGCTTCATCAAAGTAATTTGGTGAGCTGAAGATTCGTCTTCAGTATACGGCCCCATCGTATAGCGGCCTAGTACTCCGCCCTCTCACGGCGGCAACACGGGTTCGAATCCCGTTGGGGTCACAAATATCGCGGAACTTCGGTTCCGCGATATTTTTATACCCAAAAACTGTCAGTGGATTACATTCATTCAAAGCATGTCGTTGTGGTGTTATCCTCAGTGGTTTTGTGTTTTTTGGGGAGTTCTGTACCCCTTTTGACAATTAACCCTCCATAACACTCGACAGGATGGTGGAAGTCGTCTTGAACACCGCAACTCGAGTTTGAACGAGGAATCGCTGGCGCTGCGAATTCTTAGACTGGACACATCGCGAGTCAAAGACAGTGTTGCTATTCGGGGCTTTGCCCCGAGTACTTGCACCTGAATAGTGCACTTGTTTCCGTAGTCCTAGAAATAGAAAACCGTCAGGACGAAAGCATGGGAGCGGGTATAGACTACCTGCTAAGGTCATGATGGTTGGCGCCGGTTTGATGGGACCAAGTATCAAATACTATTCATGAGGCTATTGTCTGTGGCCCGTGAGTCAGCAACCACAGTTCGTTATTGGCAAATGATCCATAAAGCATCAACCCGTGTATGGACGGATAACGGTACTGAACTGTGAAACGGGAAATGTTCCCCATGCTGATGCATTCACATGACGGGTAGTTAGTTTTAGGAACAGAGTCCGGGATTGCTCCTTCTGCCGAATGTGCTCATGTTGCACTATCCGTTCTCATCTTGGTTTCTTTGTCATTTACGACCCAGGAGAAAGATAGCAGGGAGAAAGACAGCCGGAATCCTAGGATTGCGCATCGGGCAGACAACCACCCAGGGTTAGGCGGAACTGTAGCCATAGACCCACGGCAGAGAACTGGTGTGCAGCCAATATGCGACAAGCTGCTCGCAAGAGCCGTCATCTCCCGGTGATATAGGTTCCAGTGCTTACTACTTGTGGAACAGAGCAGGGTACAGCGTCGCTAAGAATGATTTAAGACGTCTGGGTAGTAGGGGCGCGGTTCCTGAATACTCTAGGAACCATCTGCACCAGGAACCGGCGAACTGGCTAGTTCCATGTCGTGTGGGGTGTAGCCGGCACTAGAGCGAACCACTCAGATTGAGCGGCCTGTTTTGCGACGAGTGGTTGTATCGCGGCTATCGGAAAGTTCGTGTTACTGCGAAGCTGTTCATCATGGTTTTTTGAAACCAGTACCGTCGTCGAAAGAGACTCTGATACCCAGTAGGACTAAGCGCTGATCTTCCTTGCAGGCCGATGTTGCCGGTGCTTTATCCAGGTGTAACGACAGTCACCTCCAAAAGTACCAATCTGATTTGTAACATCGTGAAAACCTCTGTATAGTTTTTATCTGTTGCCGGAACGGAAACAACACGGAATCTACGAGTTGTTTACCCGGTAGCCAATC
>NZ_FMAT01000005.1 GCF_900094805.1 Arthrobacter sp. NIO-1057
ATGGGGCCCACGTATCATTCCACGGCGCCTCCGGCGACAGGCTTCGCTCATCAACCCTATAAGCAGTGCATGAGTGAAGCGGAGTGGGTGCAGACCTTTGAGACGTGGTTGAATCAGCCACCAGACCCAGGCAGTGAACCGCCCGGTGATAGTGATGATCCACCAGGAATTGAAGACCTCGCAGCGTGAGATTGAATATCAATTGAAGTCCAACTAATCATCACCACGTATCGCTCGATAAATTGGTCGTAGTGCGGATTCAACATTTTGATTTCCGAGTTTCAAACCGGTGGCCGGGACCTGATCAATCAGCAACCCTGTTCCTTTAGCAATCACGGGCGCAGTGGAGAAGTGTCCGGCTAGATAGAAGTCCTCCAACGATTCTTCTAGCGAAATACCTGCGGTTTCTTCCGCTTCTTGGCAACTTTCTGTCCCGTCCTCCAAGGCACCCAGCAGCTGTTCACGGCTGCGTCCCCTCCAAGCCAGAATGCTGAACGGATTCTCGTCAAATTGCTCGGCCACGATATAAAAGGAGGCGGCAAGATGTTTGCAAGGAACTGCAGAATCCGGGCAACTACAGTGCATTCGAAGTTCCCGCTTGTTGGATGGAAATAAGGATAAACCGAGCGATGCGCACAATGGCTCGATGTCTTCAGGCATTTGGCCGTCTAACAAACTGGCCACGAACCATTGATCTTGGTTCATCGCATCTTCTAATTTGTCCCATTGAGAAGCGGTGAATACTGGTAGCGCGATGCGCACCGAATATGGACGTGGCGATGAGCCTTGGACCACGGCCAGAACTTCACCAGGCTCGATCTGTAGCGACACGACTTGGCCTTTGCGTGCATAGGCCCGGCCTCGAGTCAGACGAGATCCCATGCCGAAGCTTTCCATAATCCCGATAAATCGCTTGGACCACCAAGTGCTTCCGATGGCTCCCCTGGCGCTGCGTGCACGAAGCCCATTTTCGACCTTCAACGGCTGTGATTCAGGGAAGAAACCGCCAAATTTTTTACTCACCGATGGCCTCCTCAGACAGTGCAAACAACTCGCGTAAGGAATCAGTCGACAATTCGGTCAGCCACCCTTCTCCATCCCCAACGACGAGATCGGCCAAGGCTTGCTTGTCTCGGATCATGGTGTCAATTCTTTCTTCAAGGGTTCCTCGACAAATGAATTTTCGAACCTGCACATTGCGACGTTGACCGATACGGAATGCCCGGTCTGTTGCTTGATTTTCGACCGCGGGGTTCCACCAACGGTCAAGGTGCAGCACATGGTTGCCAGAGGTAAGGTTCAGGCCTGTGCCACCAGCTTTGAGTGACAGTAAGAAAATAGCCGGTCGATCGGTCGATTGGAATTTATTGACCGTTTCCGTTCGTTTGGCCCTGTTCACGCCACCGTGTAGGTAGAAGATGTCCGCGTCAAAACGCGTTGCTAAATGAGGCAAGAGCATCTGAGCAAATTCGGTGTACTGGGTAAAGCACAGTGCTTTTTCACCTTCTGCAACAACTTGTTCGAGCAATGACTCAAGCTCCTGCACCTTTCCACTGCGTGCACCAACGGCAGATCCATCGTGAAGGAACTGTGCCGGGTGATTACATACTTGCTTGAGCTTGGACATGGTCGCTAACACCAAACCGCGCCGTTCAATGCCGCTGGAGTTTTCAATCCGATCCATCATCTCTGTGAGGACCGCTTGATAGAGAGAAGCCTGCTCCGCACTAAGATTGTAGAACTGATCAATCTCGATCTTCTCCGGCAGGTCTGGCGCGATCGATGGATCCGTTTTGACACGTCGTAAAAGATAAGGCTCGGTGATTGAACGTAGTCGTCGAGCAGCGTCGCTGTCATCGTAGCGTTCGATAGGCAGTTCATAACGATTACGGAATTCTTTGGGACCACCCAGAAGCCCAGGATTTAGGGTGTCCATCAGTGAATACAATTCATTCAATCGGTTCTCTACCGGAGTACCAGTCAAAGCGATTCGATGATGTGCCGGAATCTTCCGCAACGCCTTGGCAACGTTCGAGTGGCGGTTCTTTACCGCCTGAGCCTCATCAAAAATCAAGCGTTGCCAGGTGTACCCAACAAAAGTCTCCACATCTCGCGCCAAAGTCGAATAGGTCGTGATGACTATGTCGTTATTCGCAATGACGTGATCCCATGAGGACTGGCGGCGGCCTGACCCGTGATGAACATGCAGACGCAAATGCGGGGCAAATTTCGCGGCTTCGGCCTCCCAGTTCCCAATCAAAGACATGGGACACACCAGAAGACTCGCGCCGGTTTCGTAATTGGCCTCCCGACGCAAAGATTCGAGGGCGAGCAGTTGAACAGTCTTCCCCAGACCCATATCATCGGCCAGACACGCGCCCAGCCCAAGGTCAGCAAGGAAGTTTAGCCAAGACAGTCCGCGCAGTTGATAGTCACGAAGGGTTGCGGCGAACTGCGCTGGTGGCTGCACCTGAACGATCTTGCTAGACGCGCTACCGTCAAGGAACGAACCGAGCCAACCATCTGCGCTGACTTCTTCCAAAACCAACGGTGCCGTTGAATGCCCGGCGGCCAATTGCAACAGTTCATTCGCGGTACCACTGTGGTTCTCCTGGTTGGCCAGGAATTCCAAGCCCCTGCGCAGTTGTGCTTGGTCGACCGTGACCCACGTTCCGCGTAGTCGTACCAGCGAAGACTTTGCGTTTGCCAGTGCAGTCATTTCTTCTTGGGTCAGTTCAATATCGCCAAGGCTCAGGCGCCAGCGGAAGTCCAGCACTTCTTCGAGTCCAAACCTCGTTTCTGCTGCGGAGCTGTCGGCGCGCACTGCACCGGAAACCTTGAGTTTCAGCTCGGTTTGGGCGTTGTGCCAGCTGGGAAGAAGGACTTCGAAGCCGGCAGCGATGAGATCTTCGGCCCCAACACGGAGAAATTCAGCTACCTGTTGTGCACTCAGATCGACGGCAGTGGGCTTGCTGGAACGCAGGCCTTCACGTATAGGCGGATAGACCCGGGTCGCTTTGCCCAGTTCTGCCAACAAAACTTCGCGGGGGCGCCCCAACCATTTGGTTAGGCTGGTCTCCTCGTCCCAAATTTGCCCAGATTGCACGAGCAGGCTCGGGTCAATCGTAGAGCGTAGCGAGAATTCGAGCCGGAACTGCGACTCGGTTTCGCTCAAATGCAGCACCAGGTTGGCCGCGGGTTGAGCAGGGTGGAGATACTCGTCCCACACGCCAAGGGCCTGATCCAGCTGCCGCATTTCGTTTTCGCTTGCGTGTACCAATCGATTGCTCTCTGATAACGCTTCAACCCAGGCAACGGTAGCCGTCGTAGTGGATCGACTTCCCAATCTCACTAATGATCGGTGACTGGTTCGTTGTCTCACGGCCGCGTCCACCAACAAACTCAGCATGCTGCTAAAGAGTTGCCCCTGATGTTCTGAGCCCTCGGCTGACCTGAATCCTGCTGGCATCGCATGACGTAATTCGGCGGCGCGGCGAGCATCTACACCTCGTAAGACCGGCAACCATCGCGATTCAGGAATGTGATTCGCGAGGCCAGCATCGATCCATTGCACCTCCGGCAGGACCCTTCCTCGACGCACTAAATCATCAGCGAATTCGAGAACGGCCCGCAGGTACTTTACTGACGGGGCAGCAAGGTAGTCTCCATGATGTCCCGTGCTCATGAGGTCCGCAAGGGCGCTAGTCTCGGCTGAATCGGTGAGTACGGTTGAGGTCAATTCCTGAGGCTCCAGCCACAATACCGGTACGTTCCACCCGCGAAGTTCCAGTTCCTTGGCCGATGCCCGACGAGGTTTAGCGCGAATGAGGTACGGCGAATCAACTGGAGCTGTTCCCCGTGATGGCAAACGCAGGTGGGCAGGTTCTACCTGTGCAGGCAGCAGATGCTGCAGTGATTTCTCGCCCGCAGCAAAAGGATGCGACGTGACCCCACGTGCACGCGAGGCGCCGGCAGTTGGAAGGTCGCTGTCTTCCGCCCATAGCCCGGGACCGTCAAGGATCGAAAAGATTGCATGTACGAGAAACACACTTAAGACTCTAGCGGTTGAGTCCTTGTCGACAGCAAGTATCAAATGAGAGTCAAAGTACCGGGAAACAAAAATCTCCTGATCTTTTGACCAGGAGATTTTTATTGGATTTGGTGGAGGTAAGGGGATTCGAACCCCTGACCTTCTGCATGCCATGCAGACGCGCTACCAACTGCGCCATACCCCCAAGAGAGTTTGACTCGCCGGTATTTCTACCGGTGAACCGAGATAAAACTCTACCGGAGGACTCGGAAAACACCAAATTGAGCTTCGGAGACCCTGATCACATCAAAGGTGTTCTAATTGTCGAACGGCAGTGGTAAGAATGATCTCGGAACCGATCGGTTCCACCAAATTTTCAGCGAAAGGCACGATCTCATGGCCATAGGAATGACCCCGTACCTTCGCTTCGCCGGTGACGCCCGCGAAGCCATGGAATTCTACAACTCAGCGCTGGGTGGCGAACTGTCGATGATGACCTTCCAAGAAGGCATGAACGACGGCAACCCAGCTACCGCGGACCTGATCATGCACTCTTCGCTTTTCATTGAGCGCGGCATTCACCTGATGGCCTCGGACACTCCTCCGGAGATGAACGTGACCGGCAATGGCGTGATCGCGTTGAGCAGCGATGCCACCGAAGAAGCCGACGACGCAGTGCTTAGCAAATGGTGGGAAGCACTGTCCGCCGGCTCAACCATCGAAGTACCTTTGGATAAGGCCCCCTGGGGCGACTCTTTCGGTCAGCTTCGCGACAAATTCGGCGTGGTGTGGATGTTCAACATCTCCGCGGTACGCGACTAATGAGCTAGTCAATCACGGTGCGTTCGTGGGCTGCGATTGCGTCGCGGCCCACGAGCAAGCCAATCTTCTTGGCACGCGCCTGAGTGATCAACGCAATCAATAGGCCCAGAACAGCCAGGCCTGCGCCCACAACTGATGGTGCACGGTAACCGAAACCAGCAGAAATCACTGCTGCGCCCAGAGCAGCACCCAAAGCATTGGCCACATTCAGTGCCGAGTGGTTCAGCGATGCTGCCAAGGACTGAGCGTGTGGCGCTGAATCCATGAGCAAGGTCTGCAGGCTTGGCGTTAAGAGCGAACCTACAGCTCCAAGAATGAAGACCATAATCATGGTCGGAATAATCCATGTTGCCACGGCGGCAAAGATCAGCATCGCCCCGGCCATCAGTACGCTGGAGAGCTTGATTGCACCGAAAACAGACCAGTCGGCGAGGCGTCCACCGGCCAGAGAACCGACGACCATGCCCAGCCCATAGAGGGCTAACGCAATCGGCACCAGGGTAATTTTCAGCCCCGACTCTTCGGTCAGCGTCGGGGAAATGTAGGAGTACACCGCGAAGAAGCCACCGAAACCGACGATACCGGTAGCCATGGCCAACCACACCTGTGGGCTCTTCAGCGCAGTGAGTTCGCGTCGCACGCTAGCACCAGGTTCGGCCTTGCGCCACGGAACGAAGAGGGTGATCAAGACCGCGGTCAGGACACCGACGAGTGCAACAGCGTAGAACATTGAGCGCCAGCCGACTTGCTGTCCGAGCATGGTCACCAACGGGACACCACCCACATTGGCCACCGACAATCCCAGCATGACCCAAGCAATGGCGCGACCACGCATGGTGCCAGGCACAAGGCTTCCAGCCAGTACGCCGGCCAGACCGAAGTAGGCGCCGTGGGGTAGCCCGGCAAGGAAACGGGTAATCACCATGGTGTTGTAGTCCGGCGCAAATGCCGAAGAAAGGTTCGCCACAGTGAAGAAGAGGATCAATAGCTGTACCGCACGTTTGCGTGGGATTTTGGCGGCGATCGCGGTGAGTACTGGCGCGCCGACCACCACGCCGATGGCGTAGGAGCTGATCATGAGGCCCATTTGCGAGTTGCTGACACCAAGGTCAGTGGCGCCTTCTTGAAGAAGGCCCATCATCGAAAATTCGGTAACGCCGATGCCAAATCCACCCATGGCCAGGGCGAGGATCGCCAGTAGTAGTTTTCCGCCGGAAAGGTAGGCAGTCATTCAGTTCTCAATTCTTGGCTGGTGCGTGATGGCGGCTTCCTCGGCGCTCTTCTTCAATGGTAGTGACTGTGGCAAATCATCGCGGTACTTCTCCAGCTGAAAATTACGAATCCCACAGTATTTTGTGCCACTGTTTAAGTCCTATGTCTCATGCATCGCCCCACCGCCTCTCGGCCTCGCTGATTATCGCGAGGATCTTCTTCATTCTGCTCTGCATAGCGCTGGCAGTGTTGATGGTATTCCACCAGCAGATCCCCGATGTCCTGGGTCTGGGCCTGGTCGTAGACAACCTTGCGCCCTGGGCCGGACTTGGCATCCCGGTGCTGTTGCTCATTGCCCTCGTGGTGCGCGGCCGAGCCAGTTTTATCGGATTGCTGGTTCCGGTGGTGGTGTGGTCGGTACTCTTTGGGCCACAATTTATTCCTTCGGCCCAGCGTGCACCGCAGGCTGCCTTGCAGATCGCCACGCAGAATGTTCATGAGTCGGCCGGCGTGCAGGCAGCTCGGGAACTGGCCGATGCCGGGGCCCAGGTCATCACGCTGCAGGAAATCGGCGAAGGGCAAGAAGATCAGATCAGCGAAGAGCTGGCGAGCACCCACCCTTACCGCTATATGGTCAGCACCGTGGGAGTGTGGAGCGCCTACCCACTGAAGAATGCGCAACCGCTGGATCTTGGGCTCGGCTGGAACCGCGCCCTACGGGTTGATGTGAATACCGATCACGGCGTGGTGCGCCTCTACACGGTGCATGCCGCGTCGGCGCGACCTACCGGGCACGAAGAACGCGATGCCATGCTCGCCTCCCTGGCCCAGTACGTTCAAGATGATACGTCTCAAAAGATTGTGGCCGCCGGAGACTTTAATGCCACGAGCACGGACCGACACTTCGCCCCGATGGCAGCCGCCTTGCAAGAAGCGAAATACAGCGATTGGGGTCTGGCGATGACTTGGCCGCGCTCCCCCTTCCCCGCCTTGGGGATCGACCACGTCATGATGCGCGGGGTCAGCTCCGCGGGGCTGCAGCGTGCAGCCATCGGCGATTCGGACCATTACGCCCTGCAGGCCACCATCGATCTTGCTAGCTGACTAGTTAGCAAGCTAGTTTGCAGGCAGGCCGGTTTGGCGCAGGGTGATATTGATGCGCCCGGAACCCAAGCGGCACCCGGCCGGTGCGGTACCGGGATGGATTTTGCTCACCGAGTGGTACGCAAAACGCGCCGGGCCATCGAAGATGAACAGGTCCCCGGAAGCCAGCCGGATCTCCTGCCACGGCCGATTGCGATTTTCGGTATTGCCCAGGCGGAAGGTGGCCGAGTCTCCGATAGACAGGGATACCAGCGGCGCATTAATACGTTCCTCGGCGTCTTGATGCATTCCCATGGTGGCGTGATGATCATAAAAATTGACGATCGCGGCGTCGGGAACATAGCTGGCGGCGTACTGGGCATCACCGGTGGCCTCGGCCACGGCCTGCTGTCCTAGTCGCACCAGCCATTGTTCCATGGGTGCCACCGGTGCACCGCCGAGATCGTCGGCGGTTTTTGAATAGCGGTTGGGGCTCCAATGCCAGCCCAAACTCAGTGATTGCACACTCATGGGATGACCATTAATGTGCGTGTGGTGTGGCGGTACCGGTCCGCGTCCCCACTGGAAAAAGCGTGCGACGATCCAATCCTGCGCGGCGACAGATAGCCAACCGGGCAAGTGCCACGCGCCGGGACGCACTTGTCCCCCGGTGCGGGTCAAGGCGCTGTCATCAAAGAGCGAGTCCATGCACCCAGCGTGCCCGTTGCAGGCATCGGTCGGCAAGCTCCTGCGTATTCGCTCACTGAATTTGGCAGGTTGCCGGCCTCGTGCCTTGCAACACTTTATGACATTAATGACCTTGTGTTTCATCGCGCCGACTCGGACATTTCCAAAAGGTTAACCTTTGGGCTAAAACCGAGTTATTCCGTTTGAAACATTTGCGATACCTACGGGAAAAGCGCGGGCTCTACGCTGATAAGCACCCACTTATTCCAAGGAGCATCCCATGTCATTGAGGGAAAACCAGCAAGGCTCAACGCAAGGATCGCAGCAATCATGATCGGCATAGACCTCGAACTTTCCTCCTGCGTCGTGCTGCTCGCTGGCGACAAGTCCGCTAGTGAGACCACGGCCGAGCGCTTACGTGCCGAAGGCTGTGAGCTCCTGCTCGCACAAGATGCACCCCAAGCGATGGCCTACCTCGAGCAGGCAGGGCTACTGGTGATTTGCGACCACGATCCGCAGCGTTTTGACCCGGTGCTCGCCGCGGCCAAGATTCCGGTGCTGCATGCCACCCCAGCCGAAAACACCGGCTCGATCACCTTGCTCGGTGGCGGTCCAGGAGCCCTGGATTTGATGACCCTGCGCGGGGTGCGGGCCCTGGCCGAGGCGCAGGTGGTCTTCGCGGACCGGCTCGGGCCCAGCGAGCACCTGGCGCTACTGGCTCCACAGGCAAAAATCGTTGATGCCGGCAAGCTACCGGGGCATCACAAACTGACCCAACGGCAGATCGAAGCGCAGATGATTCAGGCTGCGCGCGACGGTGCCAAAGTGGTCAGGCTCAAAGGCGGGGACCCGTTCGTGTTTGGTCGTGGCTTTGAAGAAGTGGCAGCCGCCACCGCTGCCAACATCCCGGTGCACGTGATTCCAGGGTTGAGCTCCTGCATCACGGTGCCTTCCGCTGCCGGCATTCCGGTGACCGCGCGCGGTGTGAACACCATGTTCACCGTTCTCTCGGGGCACGATCCGCTGGGCGAACACCAACTGAAGCACCTGGCCCAGCTCGGTGGCACCATCGTGATCCTGATGGGCATGGGAACGATCGAAGCGACCGTTGCCGGCTTGTTGCGCGTGGGAATGAGTCGGGACATGCCCTGCGCCATTGTGCAATCGGGAACCACCGAGGTGCAAAGTACCTCGCACGCACCGCTGTGGGATCTGGCCGCGGCGGCGCGAGCGCATTCGAACCCGGCGGTGATCGTGATTGGTGAGGTCGCTGCCCTGCCGCAGTCCCTGCTGGCCCAGGCGTCGGGGGCCAGTGCCGGAGCCGAAGCACTATTGGAGGCAGCCTCATGAACATTCCCAAACCCTTATCCGGTTTCCGTATCGCGGTGACCAGTGATCGACGCTCGAGCGAACTCATCGAGGCTTTTGAACGACGTGGAGCCGAAGTCACGCACACCCCGCTGCTACGACTGGCGCCCTTGGATGATGAGCAGCAGCTACTGGCGCAGACCCATAAGCTGATCGAAGCCCGCCCGCAGATCGTCGTGATTACCACGGCCTATGGGCTGCGCCGTTGGCTGGACACTGCCGAAGCGGCCGGGATCGGCGACGATTTGATTACCGCGTTCAGCCAGTCGCAGTTATATGTGCGCGGTGCCAAGGCCCACGGTTCGATCCGCGCCCTGGGCCTGGAACCTGCCGGGGTGGCCAAGGATGGACGCAGTTCTTCGCTGCTGGAAATGCTGCATGGCAAGCTTGCCGGGTCCACGGTGGCCTTGCAATTGCACGCGGATTCCGATCATGGCCTGCCGCAGCAACTTCGTGAGCTCGGGGCACGTCGGGTGATTAAGGCCGAGCCTTATCGCTGGCAGGACACCAGTAGTGACGCCGGGATTTCGGCGCTGGTCGAAGGGCTGTGCGCGGCGCACTTTGACGCGGTGACCTTTACCAGTGCCCCGAGCGTGCACGCCCTCTTCGCTGCGGCGACTGCCCGCAATCGGCTCCCGGCCCTGCAGCGTTCCTTGGCCGAGCGGGTGGCCGTGGCCACCGTTGGGCCAGTGACCGCTTCGCCGCTGGAAGAAGCTGGCATCAGCCCACTGGTTCCCGAGCGCCACCGCATGGGTGCAATGATCGGCCAACTGGTCGAGCATCTGGGGTCGTTGGGGACCTTGCAAGCACAGACCGTGCATGGTCAGGTGCAATTGCGGGGGCGCACGCTATCCATCGAGGACCAGAATTGTGAGTTGACTCCGGGGCAGGCCGAATTAGTGCGGGCACTGATCGAGGCCGGAGGCAGTGTTCTCTCACGTGATGAGTTGGGGGCGGCGCTACCCGAGGTCAGTTCGCGTCATGCCCTGGACATGACGCTGAGCCGTCTACGTAGGGCCTTGCCACAGCCGGAAATCATCACCACGGTCATCAAAAGGGGTTACCGGCTGAACGTTTAGTGGTGCCGGTGAGCTTTTTGCGCTCAGGATGCCTATGATCGAAGCTATGGTTTCAATTCAGGTTGCCGGCGAGGCATTGGTCGACATCTATAATTCTCAGGCGCATCCCGGGGGATCCCCGCTGAATGTCGCCGTGGGATTAGGCAGATTGGGTCATGAGGTGGAGTTATCCACCGAAGTTGGTTCCGATGAGCACGGTCAGCTGATCGTGGAGCATCTCAAGGCTTCGGGAGTGAAGCTGAGCGAGGGCTCCGTGTCACAGTCGCCGACTTCCACAGCCACGGTGGTACTCGATGGCTGCGCCAATGCCAGCTACGAGTTCGAGCTGAACTGCACCATGGGGCAGCTGGCCCTAAGCGACGCGCAACTGTTGCATACCGGGTCTATCGCCGCCTTCCGCTCCCCGAGTGCCGCGCAGATCATCGAGCTGTTTGCTGCTTCACCGGCAGATCAGCTACGCAGTTATGACCCGAACCTGCGACCTGCCCTGGTGGAAAATCGGGCGCAGAGCATCGACAATATTGAGAAACTCTGTTCCTTGGCGCACGTGGTGAAGCTCAGCGATGAGGATGCCATGTGGTTGTACCCGGGTTGGGATACCGACCGGGTCCTTGAACATCTTTTAAACCTCGGCGCTTCTTTGGCCGTCATGACCTTTGGTGCCCGCGGCTGCGAAGCTCGAACCCGGCATTGTGAGGTGGCGGTTGCCTCGCGCTCGGTGAGAACCGTCGACACCATTGGTGCTGGCGATGCCTTTATGGCTGGATTATTGCACGCCATCGCCACCGGAGATCTGGCACAGAATTTGCTAGCCGGCGACAGACTGGATCGTGTGCAGTTGGAGCAGGCCTTGGAGCTGGCCACCGCTTGTGCTGGGATGACCGTTGCGCGTGCTGGCGCCAACCCGCCAACCCTAGAAGAGTTGCAGTCCTTTATGGCCAAAACCATCGCCTAGGGTCGCATACTAGAATTCTCGATCGCCCTAAGGAGGCTTCATGGGCAGTAAGGTTCCAGCGGCCGATAACACCCTGAGGATCCTGCGCCTTTTGGCCAGCAGGAAAAGCCCTACCCCGGCGGCGATGATTGCCTCCTTGCTCCAATTGCCGCGCTCCAGCGTCTACCAGTTGCTCACAGTCATGAACGAGCGGGGATTTGTCACCCATTACCCGGAGGATAAGTCCTATGGTTTGGGCATTGCCGCGTTTGAGCTGTCCAGTGCCTACACCCGTCAGGAACCCCTGGCCCGGCTAGGGGCTCCGCTCATTGCGCAGCTGGTGGATAAGGTCGGCGAGAGTGCCCACCTGGCGATCCTGCACGGATCGGATGTCTTGTACATTGTGGAGGAACGTGCCAAGGGTCGGCCTTCGCTGGTCACCGATGTGGGGGTACGCCTGCCCTCGCATCTGACCGCTTCGGGCAGGGCGATCTTGGCAGCCCTGCCCAAATCTCAGGTCCGGGCCCTGTACCCGAATGCCGCCAGTTTCACAGATCGTGTGGAGCAGTCCTCGATCACCAGCTACTCGCAATTGCGTCGCGAGCTAGAGCAATGCACTCAACGTGGTTATGCGGTGGAGCGCGGGGATGTCACCGAGGATTTCCACTCGCTCGCGGTAGAAATCCGGGATGCGAACGATTGGCCGGTCGCCGCGGTGGCGGTCACCTTCCTCGCTGAGAAGGTCCCCGAAGAGCGTCACGAGATCCTGCTGACCCACATTCGCTCGACCGCGACCGCCTTGACCTCGCGCATTCAGGGGCGGCGTCCGGCCTGAGTCTTTCGTGTCATTCGGCGTGCATTCATCAGTGCGATGACATTGGCGAGCACGATCACGCAAAACCCGCGAAGGTTTATCTATTGTGGCGGGCATCCGACGCCCCTGCGGCGATCGGCAATGTTATTTCCCTGGCGCGGGAGTTATATCAAGCCAGCGGCGTGGTGTGAGGAAGCTTCGCTGGTCAGGTTGCGATTAGGCGAGATATTGATCCAAGTACTGTTCTGCGCCATTGCACACCAAGTGCCCTAGCGCGCCGATGATAATGGGCATCTGTGGCGGAACATGGCCACAGTCCACATCGCCAATCATCGGGATGCCGAGCTGGCCCAGGGCATCAAGCACCGCGTCATCTTGGGTCAGCGTCGCTGAGTCCTGGGCGTTGGTGCGACCGATGAGTACCGCCTCGGCGCCCTCAAAAAAGCCGGCCATGCGTAAGCCGTGGAGCTGGCGACAAATGGTTGTAGCTTCGACGCCCGAGGCTTCCACGTAAACGATCAATGATTGCGCCGGCGATCCACGCAACGCCCGCGTATCTAGGTTGCCGGTGCCCGTGAGGTTGCTCAGGGTTTCTATGCAACCCCCGATGAGCCGACCGGTGACATCCACGTTCTGCGTGCGACCGTCCAAATGTCGCCAGGATCCCGATCCGTTGTAGTGATGCTCGATTACTTGGGGATTAGTTTCCCAGTCGTCCCAATCATTGGCCCTGAAGTAGCCCGGCGATGATTGTCTAAACACCGAGCCCTCGGGCAGCGATGCCAACTCGATCCATGATTTTAAGGATTCCGGAACTCGGTAGGGCGTATCCGTCAAGTTGTTTCCATGCATGGTGGCCAGTCCCGTACGCAGCGTCAATGGTGTCAGAAGTGTCGAAATATCAGAAAATCCGACGACCCAGGTGGGTTCCGCTTCAGCCAGTGCGTTGAAGTCGAGGTGCTCAATGAGGTCGATGGCCATCTCGCCTCCCCAGGGCGGGACGATGGCGCGGATTTCCGGATCCAACAGCATTCGCATCAGCACTTTGGCACGTTGCTCGGCCGGTGCGCTCACATGCGAAGAACCATTCATGCATTGGCCCACCTGCACCTCAAAACCAGCATCGCGCACCCTGTCTACGGCTAAGTTCAGTCGAGGAACCAGTTCTTCGGGCACACCGCTGGAGGGTGAGGTCACGCCAATAAGATCACCGGGTTCCAAAGGTCTTGGGTAGCGAATCTTCATGAGGCCATCTTTGCATGTACGCCGTGCCCTGTGGCCAAAAATTCATGGTGCGGCTGGATCAAAAGATCAGCTGCGTGCCATGCCAATAAAGCGGCCGATCTGAAATACCAGACAGGTCTACCGATTGGACGGTACTCATCGATCGCCTCATGACCAATCATGGAATTAGTCAGCCACGTTACACCGTTAGGAAAGTCCATGAGTCACGAACCCCGCGTCGTCCGCGCCCCACGAGGCACCACACTGAACGCCAAGTCATGGGCCACCGAAGCGCCCCTGCGTATGTTGATGAATAACCTCGACCCCGAAGTTGCAGAGCGCCCAGAAGATCTGGTGGTCTACGGCGGAACCGGCAAGGCTGCCCGCTCTTGGGAAGCTTTTGATGCCATCGTTGAAACCCTGAAGGATCTCGAAGAGAACGAAACCTTGCTGGTCCAGTCGGGCAAGCCGGTAGGGGTCTTCAAGACGAATAAATGGGCCCCACGTGTACTCATCGCCAACTCCAATCTGGTGGGCGACTGGGCCAACTGGGAGCATTTCCGCAAGCTCGAAGCTGAAGGCCTGATGATGTACGGCCAGATGACCGCCGGTTCATGGATCTACATTGGTACCCAGGGCATCTTGCAGGGCACCTACGAGACTTTCGCCGCGGTTGCCAAGAAGCGCTTCAACGGCACCCTTGCCGGCACCCTGACCCTGACCGGCGGTTGCGGCGGTATGGGCGGAGCGCAGCCGCTATCGGTCACCTTGAATGGCGGCGCGGTGCTGATCATCGACGTGGACGAGTCCCGCCTGCGCCGCCGCGTTTCCAAGCGCTACCTTGACGAGGTGGAGCTGGATCTGGACAAGGCACTTGAGAAGGTACTGGCAGCCAAGGCCGAAGGTCGCGCACTGTCCGTAGGCTACGTCGGCAACGCCGCAGAGGTCTTCCCGGCACTGCTCAAGCGCCACCAGGCTGGCGAGTTCACCATCGACATCGTCACCGACCAAACCTCGGCCCACGATCCACTGAGCTACCTGCCGACCGAATACACCATGAAACAGTGGGACGCCGAAGCCAAAGCAGATCCCATCGGCTTCACCAAGAAGGCCCAGGCAGCCATGGCTGCCCAGGTCCAGGCAATGGTCGAGTTCCAGGATGCCGGCGCCGAGGTCTTCGACTACGGAAACTCGATCCGCGACGAGGCGCGCAAGGGCGGCTACACCCGCGCCTTCGAATTCCCGGGCTTCGTCCCTGCCTATATCCGCCCGTTGTTCTGCGAGGGCCTTGGCCCATTCCGCTGGGTTGCACTTTCTGGCGACCCGGAAGACATCCGCGTCACCGATGAGGCATTGAAGGAACTATTCCCAGAGAACGAGCACCTGCACCGCTGGCTTGATGCAGCTGAGGAGAAGGTCGAGTTCGAGGGCCTGCCGGCACGCATCTGCTGGTTGGGTTACGGCGAGCGCCACAAGGCCGGCCTACTCTTCAACCGGCTGGTCGCCGAGGGCAAGGTTTCAGCCCCGATTGTTATTGGGCGTGACCATTTGGATTCGGGTTCAGTCGCTTCGCCATATCGCGAAACCGAAGCCATGAAGGACGGCTCGGATGCAGTCGCAGACTGGCCACTGCTGAACGCGCTGACCGCCACCAGCTCCGGTGCCTCGTGGGTATCGATCCATCATGGCGGCGGCGTCGGCATGGGCCGTTCCATCCACGCCGGCCAGGTTTCCTTGGCTGATGGCAGCGAACTGGCTGCCGCGAAGCTCGAAGCGCTGCTCACCAATGATCCGGGCATGGGCGTCATCCGCCACGTGGATGCCGGATACGAACGTGCCGCCGAGGTCGCCGCCGAGCGCGGAGTGCGCATTCCGATGGCAGCGCAGGAGAAGTAGCACCCTTTTAAATCAGCTTGAGGCGCCACCGAGGTGGCGCCTCAAGCTATTGTCAGCTAATTGCTGGTCATCACTTCCGGCACTATGGCTTGCGGGTTTCGGCACTGATGAACCATGCCTGCTGTTCCAGATCCGCAATGTACTGGTGCAGGATGTCGGCCGTAGTTGGATCCGCCTCGTCTACCGGATCATGGACCTCGCGCATGACGCCCACGGTTGTCTGCAACGCCTTGACAACCATGTCCACTGCATTAGTCGTGAGGATTTCGGTGTTCACCGGTTGTTCCAACTTGGTGTACTTTGTGACCGTTGCCGCCAGTCCATCGGGAGTGGCATGCAATGCGCGCATCCGCTCGGCGATTTCGTCGGAACCGCGACGTGCGATATCAACGATTTCGTCAAGGTTCTGATGCAGGTCGCGGAAGTTGGGACCGACAACATTCCAGTGGATCTGCTTGCCTACCAACTGCAGATCCAGCAGCTGGACCAGCACGGTCTGCAAGGAATCGCGCAGCACCTCCGGGGCCACGAAGCCATTCTCTGCGTTCTCGCGATCGGTTTTCTTCGCTGGAGTATTCTTCGAATTAGCCAATGCTTCTCCTTACGTTGTCATGGACGCTTGGGGCAAGACCTTTCTCGGTGTCCCACTTTTGACAATATCGACTTGGCACCCCGATTCCGAACGAATGGATCTTTCTTTCGGGCAACGTCCAGCTTTCTCTTTTCGCGTGCCAAGTTTCTCCCGCAATCCCAGGGCGAGTCATGCTGTCTGCCATTCGGATTCACGGAATTGGCTGGAGCCAGCTCCAGTCGCAGCACAGCTTGGTGGATGTTGACCTGTCTCTGCAAGTTGCATGGGGATTGCATTAACTGCAGGTTGCCAGCTGCTCAGAGCTTCCCGGAAAGCTTGAGCAGGCACCTTCAGGCACCTAGCCCTAGGCACGTCAGGAATCACCGATCCACGGAGGACGACATGTCTGAGCAGGATGCAAACGAGCAATTCGGGAACTTCGACAACAACGGATCTGAAGGCTACGAGAGCCAGTCCAATTCAGATTTCGATTCAAGAAGCAATGGCGGATTTGAAAGACAGCCGTCAGAACAGCAGTCCTTTGGAGGCGGAAACGAATCCGGCCAGGAATCATACGGCGGCGAAAGCCAAGGAGAATCCTACGGTCACGGTGAAGAGTCCGGCCAAGAATCATTCGGAAAGGACGAGGGCCAGCCTTACGGCAGCGACCCGGGGCAGGAATCCCTGGGCGATAGCCAGTCTGGCCAAGCGTATGGCAACAATGAAAGCCAGTTTGGTTCCCAAGAACAGGAAGAGGGGTTCTAGGGAACTTGCAGCTTGGCAGACACTCCTGCCACGCGGAATTGTGGCCCATTCTCCAGTTGGGCACTTGTAATCGCTTCACTGCTTGCACCGGGCAAGTGGTGAAGCGATTATTCTTTTTGCAACGCAGAATCGCCAGCAGATCTTCTCGGGTTTGGTCTCGGACCTGCCAATCACCATTAGAGAATATTCGTTCGTTCCTCTGCCACTCCCGTTGGTTATTAATTGCTGTTCGACGCAGAATGGATATAGGCACCGTGTATCCGAATGTGCTGGCCGGTTCGACTGACAGGATGTAAATGTTCTCGAAAATTGCCAATCGCTTCGCTGGCCCGCTGACGGTTGGATTCCTTGCCGTAGCGCTGTCAGGTTGCGTGAGCATTGAATCCTCCAGCGAAGAGACCAAGGCTCCGGAGAATGCTGGTCCCATCGAAGGTACCGTCACCCCGAGCGCCAAGGCCTCGGAAGGCGCGGCTACCGGCACGCCTAATGTTCCGAAATCACCTGCGGACAGCACGTTCCAGTCCGTCTATGATTTCCTCGATGCGCAAGCGACCGAAGTCAGATGCACGGACAGCATGGATATCGCCGACATGGGCCAAATACTCAAGCTCGTCGGTGATTGTGAAAACGTCACCGTCTCTGGAGACGGAAACATGATCGTCGCTCCGCACATCACGAACCTCGAGCTAAGCGGCAACGGAAATATCGCAGCGGTCAAGAACATCAAGCAGGTAGCTTTTAGCGGCATCGGCAATTCGGCCGCATCCCTCAACGAGAACGCCAAGTTCACTGACAACGGTTCGTCGAACAAGTTCGGCGAGGACGCCTTCGAAGGCATCACCTTCTAGAACCCGGAATTTTCAACGGACCGCGATTGGCATGCCAATTGCGGTCCGTTCCTTTCTGCCTCCGTGGCGCTGTCTGGCATTTCGGACAGATGACCCGATTATCGATGCCGTGCCATCCCGTTCTGCCGAACAATGGGAATTAGAGACCTCATTGCAGCGCAGAGAACGGATTGAACATCATGACTGCTTCCCCACTCGTCACCCTGGACCTTACTGGAGCAACCGCCGATAACGTGATTGCGGTAGCCCGGCACAACGCGCAGATCCGCATCGCGCCACAGGTCCTCGAAGAACTGGCCACGGTTCGCTCCCACATCGATGCCCTCGCCTCGGCCGACACCCCGGTTTATGGCATTTCCACCGGTTTCGGCGCCTTGGCTACCCGCCATATCGCGCCCGAGGACCGCGCGAAGCTGCAGCGTTCGCTGATCCGCTCGCACGCAGCCGGCATGGGGGAACCGGTGGAGCGCGAAGTGGTGCGTGCGCTGATGTTCCTGCGCGCCAAGACCTTGGCCTCCGGCCGCACCGGCGTACGCCCGGTCGTGCTGGAGACCATGGTTGGACTGCTCAACGCCGGCATCACCCCGGTAGTGCGTGAATACGGTTCGCTGGGCTGCTCGGGCGACCTTGCCCCGCTCTCCCACTGTGCCCTGGTGCTGATGGGCGAAGGCGAAGCCACCGACCGCGAGGGCGTGCAGCGCCCCGTGCCGGAACTCCTCGCAGAGGCAGGACTGGAACCTGTGGAACTGGCGGAGAAGGAGGGCCTGGCGCTGGTCAACGGCACGGACGGCATGCTCGGCCAGCTGCTGATGGCGTTGGCGGATCTCGAAGAGCTCGCAGACATTGCCGATGCCACCGCCGCCATGAGCGTCGAAGCCCAGATGGGCACCGACCAGGTCTTCCGCGCCGAACTGCACGAGCCACTGCGCCCGCACCCGGGACAGGGCCGCAGCGCGGCGAACATGTACAACTTCCTTTCCGGTTCCCCCATTGTCGCCTCGCACCGCGAAGGCGATGGCCGGGTGCAGGATGCCTACTCGCTGCGCTGCTCCCCGCAGGTGACCGGCGCAGTGCGGGACACCATCGCCCACGCACGCCTGGTTGCCACCCGCGAACTGGCGGCGGCCATCGACAACCCAGTGGTCCTGCCATCGGGCGAGGTCACCTCCAACGGCAACTTCCATGGCGCTCCGGTCGCCTATGTCCTGGACTTCCTGGCCATCGCGGTTGCCGATCTGGGCTCCATCGCCGAACGCCGCACCGACCGCATGCTCGACCCTGCCCGGTCCCGCGACCTGCCGGCTTTCCTGGCTGATGACCCGGGCGTGGACTCGGGCATGATGATCGCCCAGTACACCCAGGCGGGATTGGTTGCCGAGAATAAGCGCTTGGCCGTACCGGCGAGCGTGGATTCCATCCCGTCATCGGCAATGCAGGAGGACCATGTTTCCCTGGGCTGGCATGCGGCCCGCAAATTGCGCACCGCGGTGGGCAACCTGCGCCGCATCCTCGCCATTGAAATGCTGATTGCCGGCCGTGCGCTGGACCTGCGCAAGCCATTGCAGCCGGGGCCGGCCACCGGTGCCGTGCTGGAGCTGCTGCGCACCAAGGTCGCAGGTCCAGGCGAAGACCGTTTCCTGTCTGCCGAGCTGGAAGCGGCCTGCGAATTGCTGGCTACCGGCGAAGTGCATCGCGTGCTGGAACCCCATCTGGCGAAGTAGCTGTTCGAGGACAACTGTGTGGGGTGCCGGACATTGCTGAGGGTTCTGCGGGCAAGGGGCGTAAACTTGGATACCGGGAAACCACTTACCTCGCGTGAAAGAATCATCTAATGCAACGCACCATGTTCAAGTCCAAGATCCACCGGGCGACTGTCACCCAGGCTGACCTGCACTACGTAGGCTCGGTCACCGTTGACTCCGAGCTGCTCGAAGCCTCGGATATCCTGCCCGGTGAACTGGTCAGCATCGTCGACATCACCAACGGCGCACGTCTGGAAACCTACACCATTGCCGGCGAGCCTGGCAGCGGGGTTATCGGCATCAACGGCGCGGCCGCGCACCTGGTGCACCCGGGGGATCTGGTCATCCTGATCAGCTACGCGCAGATGGAAGATGCCGAGGCGCGCAGCTACGTCCCTAGCGTGGTCCATGTGGATGCCGACAACCGCATCATCCACCTCGGTGATGATCCTGCCGAGGCTGTCGCCGCGGATGTGCAGACTCCCCCGTTCGCACAGCTACGCGGCCACTAACCAGCAACGCGGAACAGCTTGATCGCTCAACAGCTTCATGGCAATGGACTTCATTGCCATGAAGCCGTTTTTGCATTAAATGAGAGTCGAGACCCTATAGCTGGCAGACCGTTTCGGGGCATCCTTGCCGGGTCTTGGAGAAGTAACCGACAATCTGCAGGGTATGCCGAAGCGGGTAGAACTCGTCGACACCACCGTGTATGGCTTTGGCGGAATCTTCCACCGCCAGTTCGAAGAAGCGGCAGACTTCTTCGTAGTTCCATACCGTTGCGGTGAGCTGGACCAGTTCCGGGTGAGTCAGCATGCGAGTAGGCTGCAGGCCGATATCGATTAAAGTACTGAAAACGAAGTCTTCCGTCAGTTCATGGTCCTCTCCGCAATCGCACCATTTGATGCCTCGGCTGGGCATATCCAAAGCATCCACGGAGATCTGGGAAGAAATCATCCATTCGGGAAGGCTTCCTTCGGAACCGGTACCTTGTGCCATCGTCTTCGCCGCCTTTCTATCCAACCCGCTGTGTCCAATGAAGGCTACGGCTCCGACATTTTGGACGTGCCCACTCTTTGGTTATTGCCTGTTCGACCTAGTGTTGGCATAGTTCAAGTGATCAGTAGCAAGCCAATCCACACCGAGCCGAGTCTAGGAGTCTTTCCGATGAATACACGGTCCCACCCGGACACCAGCGATGGTGCCGCGCACCGTCAGTGGAACGAACTGCTCCAAGAAATGCGCGTCATGCAAACCGGTGTGCAGATCCTCGCAGCATTCCTGGTAGTTCTCCCTTTCCAAGCTCGATTCAACATGCTGAACCGGCCGGAAGAGATGATCTACATCGTGCTCTTGGTCGCGGCGACACTGCTGATCCTCCTGATGATCACCCCGGTTGCAGTCCACCGATTTTTCTTCGGCCAGCGGCTCAAGGAACAGACAGTCAGCCTCGGACATGCTGTGATGAAAATCGTGGGCATCGGCGTAGGCCTGCTGGTCTCTGGCTGCGTCTGGTTTGTCCTGCAGGTACTGTTCGGCTGGCAACTAGGCGCATCCGTTGGCGGCGGGCTAGTCGTCGTGACCTTGTTCCTGCTGGTGGCACTGCCGCGCATCCTGCGTCCGAAACAGGCGAAGGATGCTGACTGACCTGCGCTAGCTGTGGTTCATCCGATCCACATGCCTGAGCATCAGCTTCATCGGAAGGTGCCTGATCGCTCTGGGCAGCCAGCGGGTGGCGAATCGTACAACAGCAATTGTCCTGTTGTTGCGCCGGAGTACCTTCTCGCCCAATTCAAACCCGAACGCCTCGCGCACCGCTGCCGGCAGCTGGGCAATGGTGACGTCCCGCATCAGCGGCAGGCCGGCTCGAATCCACCACGGTGCCTCGGGCGCGGTAAAAAGTTCTTCGGCAAGCTGGCGGGTTTGATCGGTGACTCTCACCGTTGCCAGCGTCTTCTCCAAATAGAGGTCGAAGTCGTGCAGCGTTGCGGGCCAATAGTCCACCGGCATCTGCAGGGCATCACCCAGCAGCGAATAGTGCTGATATAGCCCTTCATCGTGGGCGAGGTCGTCGCTCAAGATCTGCTCCGCTATGACACGTGCCGAGTCGAAGAGGGTGGCGGCAACCCAGAGTTGAAGCCGGGGGTCCAGGGCCGAATAGGCCGGAGTCCCAGCGGTTTCGTTGCGGGTTCCATGGACGTCCTGATGCGCCTTGTTGACGTAATCAATCATCGTGCGTTGCTGTTCGGCAGTGCCGTTGCTCAAGGCGTAGATATAGCCGAGCGTATGTATGAGGCGACTGAGCGGGTTGCTGGCGAAGTCGGAGTGCTGGGCGATAGCGGTGCCGATTTGGGGGTGGGCCAGTTGCATCAATATCGCTCGTCCGGCCCCGAGCAGCAATCCGGCTTCTGGGGCAACGCGAGAGAAAGTGGTTGTTCCATCAGTTTTTCCTGCGTTCGGGCCCATGTTCTCGATTCTAGATCTTGAGGCTGTGCTGCGGCTTTAAGCAACACGGTGGATGCTGCCACGTCCTGTGCGACGTGAGAGCATCCACCGTGTTTGCTGCAGCTGCTGTCCTAGTTCGTTGCCGAGGTGAACATCGACGGCTGCAGCTCGGTCACCTTCAGCGACTTCAGCTTCGCCGTGCCACCGTTGGCGAAGACGCCAAGCTGGTCGGCCCCCGCATTAGGGAAGACCTGGTCGGTCAGAGTTCGCTGGCCATTCTGAGCGAAGACTTCCACCGAAGAACGGTCAAGGCAAATCCGCAGGGTCACTTCCCCGTTGCTGTTCAGCTCGACCGGCATCTCTTCAACCGAGGCAAAGGCAGGATGGAATCCGACATTTCCCGAGTTGCTGCGGTCGACATAGACCTTTTTGCTGTCCGCGTCGTAGCCGATCACCGTGGAGCTGTTGGCATCGCCATGAACGGTGATGCCCGAGGTCTTGGCGGTGCCGGGATCAAGGACCACGTCGACTTGCGCGATGGATCCAGCTGCTTGCTGTGGCAGCGTGCGGGTTCCCTGAACGATTGTCTTGTTGTTTTCCCTGTATTTTGTCTTGCGACTCAGCTTGTTGACTTGTTCCACGGGTGCCTGGGTCAGTCGAGGCCCCTCGGCAGTTTGGGTTAAACCCACCTTGCGCGGCAGCGTCATGGCGCTGCGCCATGGCGAGGTTGGAATGTCGTTGGCGTAGTCCCAGTTGTTCATCCATCCCAGCATGATGCGCTGGTCCTGTGGCATGTTGCCGAAGGACACGGTCGCATAGTAGTCGCGCCCGTAGTCCAGCCAGTCATAGTTCTCCAGGGATGACTTGGCCGCGGTATTGGACTGGGTGAATTCGTCGGCCAGGATGTGGCCCCAGCCTTCCTTGTTGTTATCGACAATTTCGATTTGGGCCTGCTTGCCGGCGAATTCCTTCACGTTCCATGAGGCAAAGTCCAGGCTCTCGCTGTCCGTACCCGTGGCCGTACGCACCGTCTTGTCATCCACCACCAGGTTGACGGTGGTTTCATCGGAGCGCGGAACGACTTCTTCATCGGTTTGCACGAGGTGATCCAGGGTCAGGTGGCCCCAGCCGCCGGTGGCCTGGTCCACGACCCGGATCTGGGCTTTCTGCCCTGCATAGCTGGCGGTGTCGAAGGACTTCCAGTTCATCGCACCAGCGTTGTCACCGGCCAGGGACTGGACCACGTCGCCGTTGACCATCAGCTGGACTTCAAGTTCTTGGCTTGGATCGTTGCGTCGGTGTCCGCCACCGATCAGCATGCCGATCCGCTGTTTGGTGATAGTGAATTCTGGTGAGGTGGCAGTGCCCATCAGGTCATCACCGCCTCCGCCAGCTTCCCACGTGTTGATGATATGGCTCCCGATGGCCATGTTGCCACCGCCTGCGAAAGGCAGGTTCTCTGGAACCAGCGAGCCGGTTCCCGTCCAACCGAACTCTGACAGGTCGGAACCTTCAGGAACTTCGAATCCGTCGAAAAGTAAGTCACCTATCGGTGCCTTGTTATCCCGCTTGTCGCTGACGCGAGGATGTTTGCCTCCGCCGATCAAGAAATTCAGGTAGTCATGCTCTACAGTGAACGGGTCGGAAAGCATGGTGCCTGTTGGTTGGTCCAATCCAAGGAAGGAATTCACCAGTCCTGTACCTTTGTAGCCGGTGACTTCTTGTTGCCCCGGAACGGTTCCGGCCACTGGCTTGGTTCCGAAGGGCCCTGCCTGGTCGCTATTCGGATCATTGGTGACAGTCCAACCAGCATAGGTGCCGTCGTTGAACCCGGCCAGCAGTTCGCCTTCCGGCATGGTGGGCGCAGGCTTGGTGGTTTCCGAGGTGAAGGTGGTGCCGTCGAAGTCGCCGACGAAGTATTGGCCGGCGGAACCGCCGGAGACGCCGCCCGGGTTCATGTTGATGACCATGACCCATTTGACGTTGTTCGGGTCGCCATCGACTGCCAGTGGGAACAGATCCGGGCATTCCCAGACGCCGCCGGTGGCGTTGGCCGGGCCGAATTCGCTGAGCTTGGTCCAGTCCTTGAGGTTCTTAGACTTGTAGAGCACGGCCTTGTGATCGGTGGCTTCCACCGCCGTCATCACCCAGTAGCCCTGGCCGTCTTTGCCGGTGTACCAGAAGACTTTGGGGTCGCGGAAGTTGGCCGAGTTGCGGTTGAGCACTGGGTTGTTCTTGTATTTGGTCCAGGTCAGCCCGTCATCCAGGCTGTAGGCCAGGGATTGCGCTTGCAGTCCGGCATGTTCGGATCCTGCCTTGTATGCGCTGGTGTAGACGGCAATCAGTGGCGGATTCTTGGCGGTGCCAAGCCCTGAGGTGTTTTTGGCGTCTACGACAACGCTGCCCGAGAATACGTCTTCTTCTGCATCGCCCGCAATGGCCAGGGGCTGTTGTTCCCAGTGCACCAGGTCCTTGGAGGTGGCGTGCCCCCAGGACATATTTCCCCAGACATTGCCTTTGGGATTGTGCTGGAAGTACAGGTGGTAGACGCCCTTGTAATAAACCATGCCGTTGGGGTCGTTCATCCAGTTCTTTTCTGGGCTGAAGTGGATCCCGGGGCGGTAGGGTTCATCACCCAGTTCTGCGGCGGCAGCTGGCATAGCGCTGATTAGCCCCGCGCCCAAGCACAGGCTGGCGGCGGTGACAAGCGAGATCGATTGCTTAGTTCGAGCAGTACATTGAGGCATTGCTGGACTCTCTAGTTGAAGGGCGACGTTGTAGACAACGTTGTCGACAGCAAGGACTGTAAGCGAAGTCCAGCAGACAATTCAAGAGTCCCTGAAAAGTATTATTTTACAGGTCAGAGGCTATTTTTTGCATGAAAATTAGCCCCACCAGCCACCGCTGGCGAGGCTCTGTCCTGGCTCTATGACCTGCTATTCGACCGGGCGAAGCCAGGTCAATTCCGAGGCGTCTCCTTCGATATGCTCGGCGAGCTCGCCATTGAAGACCGCACCGTAGTCGGCCGTAATGTGCTCCTGGAATGCCTGCTCGTCGGCGTAGATCTCGAAGACGAAGTATTCGCGTAGCCGTTCTTCGCGCACGTAGGGAAGGAAGAGGATATTCCCTGGTTCTTCGCGCACCTTCTGCGCAAGTTCATTCATCATTTCTGCCACGCGTGCTTCACTGCCTTCCTTGACAGTGAATTCTGCATAGAGGGTCTTCTGCTCCACGGATTGTCCTTCCTAGCGGGTGAGGCGATTAGCTTGCGGGCCGGATTTCCCCGGAGCCGCGAATAATCAAGGTGGTTTCAATAATGTAGGTTTTGGGCGGCTGGATATCGCCTTCAATCCTGGCCATGAGCCGCTCGGCAGCCAGCGCGCCGATCTTTTCCGGGTGCTGGGCGATCACGGTAACCCCCGGGTCCATCATGTCCGAGAGCGTGAAGTCATCGAATCCGACCAGTGCCACCGTGTGGCTTAACCCCAGTTCGCGCAGGGCCCTCATGCACCCGAAGGTCACAAGGTTCTGGCTGGAGAACAAGGCCGTGGGCGGATCATCGGAGGTGAGGATTTCAACGGCTGCAAGCCGGGCGCTTTCAACATCATGCAGGTTCTCCCTCACGGGAACACTGGCTGTCGAAACACCAAGTTCACCCAGCGCGTCGATGAACCCCCGGCGACGCTCCCGCGCTGTTTGGATATCCGTTCGGTCACCGAGATAAGCAATCTTCCGATGTCCGACGTCGAATAAATGCCGTGCCGCCTTGGCGCCACCCACGGCGTTGTCCGTCACCACGGCGTCCGCCGTAAGACCTGCCGGTTCGCGGTCAATGAAAACCACCGGCAAGTCCCGGGAGTGCTCCGGGATCACATGAGCCTGATTGCTCGCGATGGGCGTGAGCACCATGCCGTCAACACGGCGCCCGAGGAACGCGCGGACCATCGCCTCTTCACGCTCGGGCTCATCGTCCAGGCTGGCAGCAAAAACTGCTACGCCCTTCAGGCTCAGTGCATCTTCCATGGCCCGATGGATTTCGGCACTGAATGGGTTGGAGACGCTGGGAAGCAGCAGGCCCACCGTTTGGGTGCGCCTGCTTGAGCGGCGCAAGCTTCCTGCGGTGACATCCAATTCATAGTTCAGCTGCTTTGAAGCGAGCAGAACCTTCTCCCTGGTGGACTCAGAGACTCCAGGTTCCTCGTTCATGACGCGTGAAACAGTTTTGATGCCAACGCCGGCCAAAGCTGCCACATGTCGCATAGTTGGGCGGGTTTTAGCCCCGCCGCCGACACTGGGTTTTGACATCGTTGTCAAATCTTTTCTTCTTTCTATTGACTACCGTTTGTGATCCAGCTTACATTCTACATGATCACGTTGTCAGGGCATCAGTGAAGCCCACTCGCAAAGGAGCACCAAATGGCAAGTTTTACCACTCGTCGCACCCGCACCACCCGCATGTTGGCAGCAGGAGCAGTCTTGGGGCTCGCCGCCCTGTCGCTGTCCGCCTGCTCGGGTGATTCATCCGCAGACGCATCGGACGACGGCAATGTCGGTGTCTCGCTGATCGTTAAAACCACCACCAACCCATTCTTCGTTTCCATGCAGGACGGCGCCAAGAAAGCAGCTGAAACCAGCGGCGTGGATCTGAAACTGGCCGCCGGAAAATCCGATGGCGACGAAGCCACCCAGATCCAGGCCATCGAAAACGCCATCTCCGACGGCGACAAGGGAATCTTGATCACCCCGAACGGCCCCTCGGTGGTCGACGCGCTGAAGAAGGCCCGCGATGCCGGCCTCTACGTCATCGCACTGGACACCCCGCCAGATCCTGCCGATGCCGCTGACATCACCTTCGCCACCGACAACTTCGCCGCTGGTGAGCAGATCGGCCGGTGGACCGCCGAGAAGCTGGACGGCAAAAAGGCCGTCATCGGCATGGTTGATCTGTTCGACGACAAGCTCGTTTCCGTGGACTACACCCGTAACCAAGGATTCCTCAGTGGTATGGGGATCGACACCGCTGATGAAAAGGTAAACGGCGATGAAGCCAAGTCCGGCAAGTACACCGGCGGCAAGGGTGGCGATTACGAAATCGCAGGAAATCAGGCTTCCCAGGGCGCCGAAGACGGCGGCCGCACCGCGATGGAAACACTGTTGGCTGCGAACCCGGATATCAACGTCGTTTACACCATCAACGAACCCGCTGCTGCCGGAGCCTATGAAGCACTGAAGTCGGCCGGCAAAGACAAGGACACACTCGTGGTCTCGATCGATGGCGGTTGCTCCGGCGTATCAAACGTGAAGAAGGGAATCATCGATGCCACCGCACAACAGTACCCAGTGAAGATGGCTGAGCTGGGTGTCGAGGCCATCACCACGCTGGCCACGACCGGCGAGAAGCCAGAGACCTCCGACGGCCTGGACTTCTTCAACACCGGCAGCAAACTGGTTACCGAAGAAAAGGTGAGCGGTGTGGAGAGCATCGACGCTGCGGAAGCATCAGAAATCTGCTGGGGCAAGTAGCCCCGCGGATTGCACCGACCTAAAGATCAGGATTAATCGTGACACAGCAACATACCGTCAGTCCCCCCAACGCTGGGAAAGTTGACCTAGCCGAAGAATTCCTTGACCGCCAAACAACACTGGGTAAGGTACGACAAGCCCTGCACCGCTACCCAGCGTTAAGCCCAGCACTCGTGCTGATTATTTCGGTAATCGTCTTCGGACTACTCAACGAGCGTTTCCTGCGCGTAGAAAACCTGTCGCTAATCACCCAGCAAGTCTCGGTGGTTGGCACGATCGCCATCGCACAGACGTTAATTATCCTCACAGCCGGCATTGACCTGTCGGTAGGTGCTGGCATGATCTTGGCCTCGATGGTCATGGCGCAGACGGCAGTAAATCAGGGAATTCCCGCCCTTCTTGCTCTGCTGATCGGTCTGTTGGCTGGTCTTGCGACAGGGGCAATCAATGGTTTCTTGGTAACCCGCTTCAAGCTGCCGCCCTTCATCGTCACCCTCGGAACCCTCAACGTCTATCTGGCCCTGACGTTGCTCTACTCGCACGGTGCTACGGTCCGCGGCAGTGATATGCCTGCATTGTTGACCTGGACCGGGACTACCTTCCCGATCGGTTCGGTGCGTATCTCCACCGGCGTGATCGTCATGTTGGCTTTGTACTTAGTAATCGCCTACATCCTTGGCAAGACCGCTTGGGGTCGACACGTCTACGCCGTGGGTGACGATAAGGAAGCAGCCCGTCTGGCCGGTATCCCAGTGAACCGCGTTTTGATGAGCGTGTACCTCGCTGCTGGAGCGGTCTTAGCGATTTGCGCTTGGTTGCAGATCGGCCGCACTAACTCCGCGAGCCCCAACGCGGGTCTAGATTTGAACCTCGACTCGATCACCGCTGTGGTGATCGGCGGAACCAGCCTCTTCGGCGGACGCGGTTCAGTCTGGGGCACCCTGCTCGGCGCATTGATTGTCGGCGTGTTCCGCAACGGCCTGTCGCTGGCCGGTCTGGACGTGCTCTACCAAACCCTAGCCGTAGGCATCTTGATCATCGTCGCTGTGTCGGTTGACCAGTGGATTCGAAAGGCGAAGTCATGACCATGACTGAATCAGTAACTTCTAAAGTTGATACCCGCGAACCTATCCTGCGGGCATGTAATCTGGTCAAGACCTTCGGCCGCGTGGTTGGTCTGGACGGTGTAAGCCTCGATCTATATCCTGGCGAAGTACTCGCGGTCATCGGTGATAACGGAGCCGGCAAGTCCACCTTGATCAAATGCTTGACCGGCGCCGAGGTACCGGATTCCGGTGAGCTCTATGTTTCCGGCGAACAGGTCGCATTCAAGCGTCCGCAGGATGCGCGTGCCCATGGCATTGAAACCGTATACCAGAATTTGGCGGTTTCCCCCGCCTTGGACGTGGCATCCAACCTGTTCCTGGGCCGCGAGATCCGCAAGCCGGGTCTGCTGGGCAGCGTCTTGCGGATGCTCGATAGCAAGGGGATGCGTAAGCAGGCGCGTGAAGAACTGACGCGCCTGGGCATCTCTACCCTTCAGGATGTCACTGTTCCTGTGGAGAACCTCTCCGGTGGTCAGCGCCAAGCGGTTGCCGTGGCTCGCGCGGCAGCCTTCGGTTCCAAGGTCGTTGTCCTTGATGAGCCTACTGCGGCGCTAGGTGTGCGAGAATCAAATCAAGTGCTCCAACTCGTGCGTGATCTGCGTGAGCGTGGGTTGCCGGTGATCTTGATCAGCCACAATATGCCACACGTTTTTGACGTCGCCGACCGTATTCATATCCAGCGCCTGGGAAAGTGCGCGGCCACAATTACACCTCAGTCACACAGCATGACCGACGCGGTAGCGATCATGACCGGTGCAGCCAGCGCCTAAGGCCGACCGAAGCCCAATAATATTCATGAGCACTGCGCACGGAAAACCCCGTGTGCAGTGCCTACTTCTCGGCCATAGCCTTCCGCCAAAACATCACGACACGTCGCACAGTAGAGAGATCCCTGATGAATACCGCCCACACACACGCTGATTCCCCTAAGATACTGGTCATCGGCGAAGCCCTGATCGATATTGTCGCGACCGATCAAGGAACCATTTCCCATCCCGGCGGATCGCCGGCCAATGTGGCCTTTGGTTTGGGCCGACTCGGCGTTGACACCGAATTACTTACAGCGCTGGGAGATGACGAGTTTGGCTCAAGAATTCAGGACCATCTAGGCACCGCCAACGTTAAGTTAAGGTCTGGGTGCATAAATCTGGACCGCACAGCCTCAGCTACCGCGCTATTGGCCACCGATGGTTCGGCCCGCTATGAATTTGATATCGTCTGGGACCTAGCACCATACTGGCTGGACCCGATGCCAAGGATTGTGCACGCCGGATCCATCGGTACTTTTCTGGAGCCCGGCGCCGAAGTGGTCGCATCCATTTTATCCCAAGCCAAAGGCCACGCTTTGGTGACCTATGATCCAAATATTCGGCCTGCCCTGCTCGGCGAACATAGAAAGGCACTGGCGACATTTGAACGTACTGCGTCATCGTGCGATGTGGTGAAACTCAGCGACGAAGATTCTCACTGGCTATACCCAGGGCTTGGTCTGGAGGCCGTGGCCAGCACAATTCTTGAGCTCGGCCCAACGCTGGTGGTGCTAACCCGCGGGGCCGACGGTGCGGTGCTAACCACTCGCGCCGAGCAAATAGAAATCCCTGCCGTGCGCAGCGAAGTAGCCGATACTATCGGCGCCGGCGATTCCTTCATGTCTTCACTGCTTTTCGGTCTGCTGGCCCAAGGAACTACTGCGCTATGTGCAACACAGTTGGAACAGCTCGGGCGTGGCGCGGTGGCTGGAGGAGCATTGGCGGTGCGTCATTCTGGAGCAATGCCACCAACTCTGGAAGAGCTGACTGGCTTGTTGGAAGAGCTGGATAAAGCCACCGCGGATAATGTACGAGCCAGTTGATTTCTGAAACCTAAGAAACCTTCAAAGGGTATGAGTGCAGGAGTCTGTGCTGCCTGCCTTTGACCAGCACCAAGATTCAAGAAGTCCAGTACCAGCAAAAGCAGACACCCGCTGTGTCTGGAGCACTCGAAAGCTACGCCGTGATGCAAAATGACATTCTCAGAGGGAGTGGATTCGCCGGTGCGTCGGGCATCGGCAAGCCTAAGTAGCCAGCGCACCATTAAGCGGCGCGTTGAGAATTTCGGATTTCAGCACAAAGGCTTCCTTGAGGGCTTACATAGTTCGTAGTTCTAGAGGTTTTCAAGGTTCCTTGGATAGGAAGCCTGAGCACCGTGGGCTTGCACGGTCAGGGCGGCAAATTTGCCGGCGAATTCTGCTGCCTGAGCTAGGTCATCTCCGTTGGCTAATCGGGCTGCCACAGCACCCGTAAAGGCGTCACCGGCACCGGTGGTATCCACCGCGCTGACCTTCACTGCCGATAGCTGTTGAATCTGTGAATCCGGCTCAGCTACGAGGCAACCGTTGGCACCAAGGGTGATGACCAGCGAAGCCAATCCATGATCCATCAGTTTTTGCGCAATCACCGGTTCACTCTCGGTGCTGATGGTTTCACTGCCATCAAGCTGCGCCAAGATCAATGCGGCTTCGTGTTCGTTCACCACAAGTGGATTCGCCTTGAGCAAGTAGTCGCGCTCAAGTTCGATAACTGGCGCCAGGTTCAGCACGATACGATCGGTGGCTGCATCCATGGCAGCCTTGATGCCGGAAGCAGGGATTTCGCCCTGTAAGACCACGATGCCTTCAAGGGCTCCGGCTGACTTCACAGCTTCTTCACTCACGGTGGCGTTGGCTCCGGAGACCACTGCGATGGAGTTCTCGGCTCCGGAGTCGACCTGGATAATCGCCACTCCGGTGGGTTCGGAGCTACGAGCCACCCGGTCGAGCTTCACTCCGGCTTCATCGAGCTGGCCGAGCGCGACCTCGGAGTGCGAATCTTTGCCAACCGCACCGATGAACTCTGTAGCTGCACCAGCTAGTTGCGATGCCAGTGCCTGATTGGCACCCTTGCCGCCGGGCGAAAGCTGATAGGAATCTGCCAGCACAGTCTCTCCCGGCCCTGGTAGACGTGCCATCAACGCGGTAATGTCCACGTTGCTTGAGCCCACGATAGTGACCTGGATGTCCTGCTGCATGTTTAGTCCTTCTACTTCTCTTCGCCCAGCCATCAGAAAGTGCCGGTACCTTGAATTGATACTGCTTACTTGAAGACTACTCATCTACGGTCGTCACGGCGACCTGAACATCGACTTCAGCTTCTTTGCCGTTGATCAATGTGGAGAGGATCAGCGCCGCAGACTTACAGCTGGCTAAGATAGTAAGCGTGTCGGTTAATCAGCTTTCAGATAGTGCGCAAAACTATCTCAAGATCATCTATGGACTGAACGAATGGTCCAGCGACCCAGTCACCGCCAGCGTCATCGCGACCAAAGCGGGAATGAAACTTTCCACAGTCTCAGGGGCTTTGAGCAAATTGCGCCAGCAGGGACTGCTCGATCATGCACCCTACGGTGCCGTCACACTCACCGAATTGGGGCGCGATTACGCGATGACTATGGTGCGCCGTCACCGACTGATTGAAACGTTTTTGGTTCAGATGCTCGGCTACCGTTGGGACCAAGTGCACGATGAAGCTGAAAATTTAGAACATGCGGTTTCAGATTTCATGGTGACACGTATCGATGAACTCCTAGGTCATCCCAATCGAGATCCACACGGAGACCCAATCCCTAACGCGGAAGGGCGCGTCAACATCCCTGATGCTATCAATCTGAGCGACGCCCGAGATGGAAGCAATGTCATCGTTGAACGCATTGCAGACGACGATTCACAACTTCTCCAGTATTTTTCGGATCAGGGAATTCACGTCGGCGTGGAACTCAACGTGACCTCGGCCGAAGATTTTTCCGAGACTACCAACGTGCGTGTTGCAGGGGAAAAGCCAACCTTACGCCTAGGTGCCCGCGCGAGTAGCGCCGTCTGGGTGTCCCTCAAGCCGTAGTGCGCGCTGTCTTAACTCGCCAGAATATCCCCGTTGCCGTGGCTAAGACTTTTGGAACCTAGCAGAGGTTTCGATGACCCCGACGCTTATTTGTCGGATTTTGGATTAGAGTAAGTATCAGCCTCACATACTGGAAAGTTCAACCTTTCAATCTGCGTAACTCACCAGTACTTTTTGGCCATCACTCGCTTCCTTCATCACACGAAAGACTTTGCCTTGCCAAGGAAACTCTTCGCACTGCTCTGCGCAGCAGTCCTAGTACTAACTGGTTGCAGCGTTCCATCCGATACCGATAACTCAACTGTCTCAGCTTCCGATGTACTTGAACCCACGTCGACTTCAAGTGAAGAGCTGCACATTGAGCTTGCTTCAACCAAATCTAACAAGGTAAATCCGGGCCCAAAACTCAATGGGCCCAAAGCACTGAGCATGCTTAAATCCCTTCCGGTCAAAGGTAAGGCCCCAGCCACTGGCTATAACCGAAACAAGAAATTCGGCAACGGTTGGAAAGACTATGACGGCGACAAATGCGACGAGCGTCAAGACACCCTTTCCCGCGATATGTCCAAGGTGAAGTTCAAAGACCGTAAGAAGTGCACCGTTGCTTCTGGCACCTTGCACGACAAGTACACCAGCAAGAAGATCAACTGGAAGGTCAAGTCTGGAAGCGTCGACATCGATCACGTGGTTGCGCTGAAAAATGCTTGGATCTCAGGTGCACAACAACTTTCACAATCTCAACGCCAAGCTTTGGCCAATGATCCTTTGAACCTTATCGCTGCCGATGCTTCCGCCAACCGCAAGAAAGGCGACAAAAACGCTGCCGAGTGGCTACCGAAAAATAAAAGCTTTCGTTGCCAATACGTAGCCACCCAGATCAGCGTCAAGAAGAAGTACGCACTGTCGGTAACTAAGGCCGAAAAGAACGCTATGACCAAGGTTCTTAACACCTGCCGAAACCAAAAGGGTGCAAAGGTTACTGCCATCAAGCCGGCGGGGAATCAGAAGAAGAACACCCAGAAAAAGTCAGCCCCTAAGAAATCCCCATCACTGGTTAAGGGCACCGTTCATCCCGGATCCTACTGCAAGAATGCCGATAAAGGAAAGCGCGGAAAAGCGAAGTCGGGCAAGGTGTACACCTGTAAGTACGATGCCAATGGAAAACTCCGCTGGCGCGTCTAAAGTCTCAAGCTGCTCGGTGTGCTGAGGCTAGAGATTTCCTCCGATCTCTAGCCGCAACTCTCGTAGCGATTAACCCCTGACGAGGGCTAAAGAGATAGATAACGGTAAAGATCAGCCCCTGAGCAAGAACGACCATGCCACCCGTGGATGCATCAAGGAAGTAACTGACGTAAACCCCGAGAATCCCAGCACACGCAGCCACCACCGGCGCGATGATGAGCATCTTGGAAAATTTGTCGGTCAATAAGAATGCTGTGGCACCTGGGATGATCAGCATCGCCACCACGAGAATAACTCCGACCGCCTGCAACGCTACGACTGAGGTCATGGCGAGCAACCCCAATAGCGCAGCCCCGATCAGGCGAGGATTCATCCCCAGCGCATGGGCATGGGTCTGGTCAAAGGCGTAGAGGGTGAAGTCTTTGCGTTTGAGGATCAGAATTGAGAAGGTTACCGCCCCAAGAATCAGCACTTGCCATAAGTCTGTTGAGGAGACTCCCAAAAGGTTGCCAAAGATGATGTGGTTCAAGTCGATATGGCTGGGAGTTACCGAGATGAGTACCAGGCCAAAGGAGAATAGCGTGGTGAAAACGATACCGATGGCGGCGTCTTCCTTCAGCCTGGTGGTATCTCGTACTCCCCCGATCAGCGCCACTGCCAGGAACCCAAAGATGAGTGCGCCGAGCGCAAAAGGTGCCCCCACGATATAGGCCAAGACCACCCCGGGAAGCACTGCGTGCGAGACGGCATCGCCCATCAAAGACCAGCCGATCAGTACCAGCCAGCATGAAAGTAGCGCACACAACACTGAAGCGATGATGGTTACCGACAGTGCGCGGATCATGAACGTATAGCTCAGCGGTTCGGCAAGCAATTCGATGAGGTTCATGAGGCGTCTCGTTTCATTGGGTCTAGTCCAAAGGCTAAGGCTAGGTTCTCTGCTCTGAGGACTTCTTCAGGAGGTCCATGCTTGAGTACTTTGCGCATCAATAAGACTGCTTCATCAGCCAAGTCTGGCAATGCTTGGAGGTCATGGGTCGAAATCAGCACGCTGGCGCCATCATCAGCGATTTCACGCAGGAGTTTAGTGATGGTGGCTTCGCTACGTTTATCCACCCCTGCAAACGGTTCATCAAGGAGCATGATGCTTGCCCCCTGGGCGATGCATCGAGCGACAAAGGCACGCTTCTTTTGTCCCCCGGAAAGTTGCCCAATCTGCCGGTCAGCATAGTCCGTGAGTTCTACTCGTTCGAGTGCTTCGTTCACGGCTGCGTGATCTTTTTTCTTGGCACGACGAGTCCAGCCCATCTGTCCATACCGGCCGGTCATCACCACGTCACGCACCGAAATGGGGAAGTTCCAATCCACAGCCTCACTTTGTGGCACATAGGCAAGCTTGCCGTTTTTTCGCGCCTGCAATGGATCGGTTCCAGAAATTTTTACGCTTCCGGTATCTGGCTTGATCTGCCCCATAATGGTTTTGAAGAGGGTGGATTTTCCTGATCCGTTCATGCCCACAAGCCCGCAGACCGTGCCGTGTCCCATGTGCAAGGACGCATGATCTAGGGCGAGCACTTGACCGTAATGCACGGTGGCGTCAGTGACGCTGATAGCCAGTTCAGGGTTGCTCTGCGTGTTCATGATGTTTGACCCTTCAATGCGCTGGCGATGATTTGCGTGTCGTGCGTGATCAAGTCCAGATAACTTGGCACTGGGCCGCCTGGCTCAGAAAGCGAGTCAACGTACAAGGTTCCGCCAAAGTGCGCGTCGGTGGACTCAACGACCCGTTGCATGGCGGCATCGGAAACTGTGGACTCACAGAACACCGCAGGAACGTGGTTATCTCTAAGGTAATCAATGGCTGAGGCAACTTTTCGCGGCGTTGCCTGCGACTCAGCGTTGACCGCCCAAAGGTATTTTTCTTTCAGTCCGGCATCGCGCGCCAGGTAGCTGAAGGCTCCTTCGCAAGTTACTAGCACGCGTTGTTGTTCTGGAATTTCTTCCAGCGCCGTCATCAGGTCGTCTTGAACTTTCTGGAGTTCTGCTTGGTAGGCCTTGGCGTTCGCTTGATAGTCCGAAGCATTATCAGGGTCAAGCTCGCTGAATGCTTTGGCGATAGTCTCCACGTAGCGTTGTACATTGACCGGGCTCATCCAAGCGTGAGGGTTAGGCTTACCCGCTCCTTCACCTTGAACGATACCGATGGGTTCAATACCGTCACTCACGGTGATATGTGGCGCTGAATTCTCCTGAACGAACTGCGAAAACCACGCTTCGAGATTCAACCCATTATCGAGGATCAAATCTGCGTGTGATGCTCTGCGTAGATCATCTGGGGTTGGCTCATAGCCATGAATTTCTGCGCCGAGCTTGGTGATCGACTCTACCCGCAGATGATCACCAGCGACGTTTTGGGCAATGTCTTGAAGCACCGTGAACGTCGTCAGTACGACAGGTCGTGAATCCGCTAATCCGGTGCGCTCAGGATCGGTTTCATCACCCGAAGCACATCCGCTCATGCCGACAATGAGCGGCAGAAACAGAAGTGCTAGCCAGTGAACTGGTCGTCGTCGACCCGTCGCCTTTTCCACTTATCCCCTCGAATCCTATGGTTTACATCGGTTGCCTGCTTCATTGCATGGCATCATGAGCGAACTACTTCGCTCACTCATAGGATAATGTTTGAGGGGTCAAACAATCAATCTGTGTCGCTCCTACCCCACTGCGATTTCGTAGATTAGTCGAGCCGCACTGCGTGCCGTACGTGAGTCAATGTCATAACGCGGGTTCAGTTCAACGACCTCAGCGACGACAACCTTTCCGCTAGCGACCACTTGGCGACATACCGAGAGGATCCGCTCAAAAGGGACACCAAAACCTGCTGGAGCACTAACACCAGGCGCCACGCTAGCCGGCAATACATCCAAATCAATCGTTAGGTAGAGAACATCAATACGCTCAAGGAAGGCAGCAACAAACTCTCTTATTTGGACAGGCTCGCAATCCTCGTCGAGAAGATAAGGAACACCAAGTTCCTCAGCCTTGTCGAAAAGTGCCGCAGTGTTTCCCGGTCGCGAGATGCCCAGCACCGCATAGTGGAAATCCCGGCCCTGCTGAACCATCTGACCGTACAAATCTAAAAATGGCGTGCCGCTGGTTCGCTGACTTTCATCACGCAAATCAAAGTGCGCGTCGAGGTTCAATATTCCGATTCTTGTTGACCGGTCATCTGCCAAATGTTGCAACAACCCCAGGCCCGTGCCGTAGGCGGTTTCATGTCCGCCGCCAAGCACAATGGGAAATGCACCAGAGTTCAGCGTTTGTGTTACCGCACCAGCCAGTCGCTCCTGACCAGATTCCAGCTCGTCGCCTTCAACAACAACGTCTCCTAAATCCACGAGCTCACGCTGATTATGGATGGCCATGGGACTCAGCGCCGCACGCAAAGCTGCCGGCGCATCCGAAGCGCCAACTCGTCCCTGGTTCCGTTTAACGCCCGCGTCGGAACAAAAACCTATCAGCGCCACCGAATCCTGAATATCCCCAGATTGTTGGGCAGTAACGAGCTGATTCCAGCGCAAGTGCTGGGCCCCAGAACCGTCCACCCTGCCCGAATACTGTGGTGCTTCACGATCGGTTTGAATCATTGCTGTCTTATCGTTTTCATTCATAAGTCCAGCACAGCAGAACACCGTTCTTTGTTCTAGCAAAATTAATCAGGTGCTGTCCGGAATTCCGGACAGCACCTGATTAAAGGCAAACTAGCTTTCCTGGATGTAGACAAAAGCTGTCGTAGATCCCGGTTCAATTTCTGTACGCCCCGCGTCTTGGATCACCGGGCCGCTGGCCTTGTGCGACAGCGCGTCAAACTCTTGGCGTGAAAGGTGACGGATCCCCACTGGCGCCTGAACCTTGAGCCATTCTTCGATGCCTTGCCCATCAGACTCCGTGAGCCAAGCGAAAAGAGCATGTGCGCATTGCGCCGCAGCTTTTCCGGTGGACATCTCCAATGAATCATTTACAGCAATGCTCACCTTAGCATTTAAGATTTCATCGCTCTTGGGAAGCTCAGTTCCAGATACCTGTAACTTGGCGATGAGTTTGGGAAGGTTAACTGCCGGAAGCGGGGGCAGACCGACCGCCTGAGCTTTACCCACTTCACTGACCATTTGGTCCGGGAACATTTCTAAGACTTTGGCGAACATCTTCGGATTTGCACGGCGTACCGACTTGGCAAAGGCTTGGGATGCCCAGCGCTGCCAATCCGGGTTATGCGGATCTTGCAGATAGGCGATGACTGCCGCCCGAGAAACCGCCGAGAGCCCTTCATCTTCAGTCGATGGATCCTCTTTATCAATACGTAAAATGATGGGCTGGACCAGTTCTTCGGGATCGCGTTCGCGCAGTTCATCCATGAGTACATTCTAGGTTGAAGCGATCGGCGAACACCTCAGACACCGCAAGCATCGAGACTTCATAGGCTATCTGTGTCGCACTTTACGAACAATCACGATGATGACGCTGGTGAGCATAGCGGTAGCAAGAGAGATAATCAGCGGGGTTTGCCAATCAACTTCTCCAAGCGAAGAAGCAAATTCTTTACCGAATTCACTCAATGCATGACCACTCGTCTTTTCCGACTGAATCACTCTGGCAGAACTCTCAATTACGGCCGGCATCACCCATTGAATCGCCAGGGCAAGTACCCAAAAGATCAGGTTTATCGCGCGAAGAAATCCGACAAATCCAAGGATCAAGCCCAGGACCACAGGCCCTGTGTACCAAAGATAAATATAGTAAGACTGAGCCCCGGCGATCAACGATGCGACAATTTGTAGCCAATAGCTAACGCTGACCGTGAGCGTTGCATAAAACAAGGTTGCGACAGGCAGTGGCAACTTTGAACTAAGAAAATACCATGCCTGGCCAATGACCAATAGGCCACCAAATACCCACAACTGCCTCGTCGTCGTCGGCGAGAGATTCCCGCTGAAAGCATCTGGATCAGTGGCCAAAATTCCCTGTGCGCCCAGAGCCAACATTCCAAGGAACAAGCCGACTGCGTTCACTACAGCGAAGCCAGTTCTTCCACGTCCGATTCGGCGAACTAGCCAGCTACCCAGCAATGAAGTTAGGGCGAAGACAACAATCAATCCAAGAGCATCGTTACTGCCAAGAGGCAAGATCGAATGATCTTCTTCACCGATCCACAACCATGGCATCACAACGATGGCCGCGATCAAGACGCCACCAGCAATTTGCATCCACCAGTTTTGCCAGACGCGTCGTATTGAACCCATTTCGCCCTTTCTAGTTCTTACGCGTTCATTGTTCCAGAGCAAGTCGAGCCTGACGCGAACGGCATGGGGCATGTCAACAAAATTGGCACCGAGAGTACATCAAAGGGAACTGTCGCTGGCGTTCGCACATTTGGAAGAAGCTGACCGAGTAGCGTGTCGAGAAAAGCAATGGCTCGTGAGCGTTTAACCCCATCGGGTTGCTCACGAGCCACTAAGTTATGCTTTCACCGGTCTCTGGCGTGGGTAGCCAAAGCATGTTCAACGAGGCAGATGCGGGTGGTCGGCGATCGCTATAGGTGGTAGCTGGTCCAGCGGTAGCTTTTCCAACTTCATCTGAATTCATTGAACAACACACAATTCATCTTGCGCAACAGACCCCATTACAAGTAGTCAATATGACCAATGGACAACTGAATCTTTTCTCTCAACACATCATTTTGCCACGAGAGCTGAATCATACTTTGATGCACAGGAGTCCTGAGTGAACTCTTGACTTTGACGCAACGTCAACCTGTAGCTTGAGAACTATGAACCACTCAATGCAGCATCCAGAACAGACGGAATACTCGATTTCCTACGTTTCTCGGGTTGCTGGAATTAGCAGTCGCACCTTGCGACATTATGATCACATCGGCTTATTGGTGCCGGATCACGTTGCCCTAAATGGGTACCGCTTTTACACGCAAAATCAATTGATTCGATTACAGCGAATACTGCTTCTCAGAGACATGGGTCTGAAGCTGGAACACATCGCGGAAATCCTTGAAGAGCAACGCGATGAACGTGAGGCTCTGGCCAATCATATTCAGCAACTACAAGTGCAGCGTCGCACCATTGACCGGCAGATTCGGGCGCTGGAACGCACCATTTCAGCATTAGAGAATGGAGAGAACATGAAACCCGAGACTAGTTTTGACGGATTTAACGATCAGTACAAGGAAGAAGTCATTGAGCGTTGGGGACCCGAGGCCTACAACTCTTCGAACCAGTGGTGGCGAAGCAAGAGCGCTGAAGAACAATCCGACTTCTTTGCGCAGGTAAAGGAATTGAACCAGGCATGGGTAGACGCCGGGGACAACAAGATTGATCCTGAAAGCGAGACAGCGCTGAATCTGGCGGGACGACATGTTCGCTGGTTGCGCTCAGTACCCGGGACTCCTTTGGATTCCCCTGATCCGGAACAGCGTCGCACCTACGTTATTACTTTGGCAGAGATGTACGTCGCCGATGACCGGTTCGCCAAAAACTATGGCGGTCACGCGCGGTTCGTGTGTGATGCTTTGAAAGCGTATGCCATCAAGACAACAGAGATCTAGGATTGCGAGTCGTTGGCGATCTCTTCACGTGTTTGGGCATAGCGTTGCTGGATGTAGTTTTCCAGTTCAACGCGCTCAACACGCCACATTCCACGTCCACCGATTTGGATGGCCGGCAGTTCTCCGCTCTTGACCAGGGCGCGAACTTGCGGAAGCTTTACATTCAGCTCCTCAGCCACATCTTCCAACCGCATAAACCTCATATGAACAGGGTACTGTGATTGGCTGTCAAATGAGCGTCAGCGCACGGTTATGTGCATAAAAGGACGATTAAGCGCTACAACATCCATTCGGACTATCGATTCAGCTCGTCCTGCAACAATATCGGTCAGTCCGTGCAACACATTTGGGGTCAACTGGTCATATTGACTAAAATGTGTAGAAGGTACTTACGCTCGCGCACCACAACCTGTCACAGGAGACAAGCACATGAATTCGGATACGTATCAGCTCGATGAAACGGACCGACGTATCCTTTTGGCCCTCGATGCTGACCCACGTGTGCCCATCATGATGCTCGCGCAGCAGCTCGGCCTTGCTCGTGGCACAGTGCAGACTCGTTTGGAGCGATTGGCTCATTCAGGGGCTCTGCGCCCAAACACGGCTCGTATTTTGCCAGCTTCCATGGGACGTGGCGTCAGCGCATTCGTCAGTGCCGAGTTGAATCAGGCTGCACTGAACGAAGCCATTGCTGCACTGCGCCAGATTCCAGAAGTCCTCGAATGCGTGGCCCCTGCGGGAGACACGGATCTTTTGATCCGCGTATCGGCGACTGACCCTGATGATCTGTACCGCGTGAGTGAAGAAATTCGTCTCTGCCCGGGTATTACTCGCACATCCACCTCGATGATCTTGCGTGACGTGATTCCATACCGAACCACTGAACTCCTGAAAAAGCTGAGCAAAGACAAGCACTAATTTCTTAGTGGTAATTAGCTGCTGATCTCTTCGAGTTTGGTTTCTGTCAGGTACTTTCGGGCGCGGTAGACCATCGCCATCGATGCTAGGCAGAGTACTGCCAAAATCCCTATGAACAGTGCTGGGTGGGCGATCAATCGCCACGAAGCAAAGAGCGTAGGGAACGTGAAACCGATAAAGCAGACCATATAAAAACGCCCGGTCAATTTGCCCACGTCCGCTGAGCCTGCCAGATCGAGGACTTGGCTCAGCCCTGCGACCAGCAGGATTCCATTGGCGGAACCGGCAACAATAAATGCCAAGACTCCCAGTATCTCGGAACCGGTCAACGAGACGGCCACCATCAGTAGCAATGCCACAAGTGCGGTGCTCAACCCGGCCATTAACAACGAAACTTTTCGAACATCATTAAACCGTCGTACAAACGGCTGAATGATGGTTCCCATGCCCATGGTCACCGCGACGGCCACCGTGGAGTAGAACAAGTTTGATCCGCCAGCACCATCACTGAGGGCGGGAACAACCGCAAAACCTGTAGCTGCCATGCCAAAGACCCATGGCGCAGAAGGCAAAACCACCCAATAGAATCTGCGCCGATTTTCCGACGTGGTCTCGCCACCAAGTACCTTGCCACCTGGCACGTGAATCTTTGGTTCTTCACTAGCCACAGCCAGAAAGACCAGCCAAGCGATCGCAGTGACTGCATGTACTGCGTAGGCTATTTCCGGATGTGCGCTAATGCCGACGATGACGCCCGAAACGATCGGACCCACCGCGAATCCAAGAGAAGTGCACAAGGCGGCTCGCGTAGCGCCGGCAGGCCCGGGGCTGAGCAACTTCACCCAGCTGGTAATGGCCACCATGGCCAACCCCATACCAAAGCCGGTGAAAATACGACCAGTATAAAGCCCGGCGACATTCAGCGTTCCGGCAGCCATCACCAACGACCCAAGAATTGAGCTCGTCAGGGCAATCAGCGAAAAAGGTTTGCGTCCGAATCGATCAGCTAACGGGCCACCAAATGCCAGCGCGGGGATCATACCCGCCAGATAACTACCCATGACCAGCATGGCCTCAAATTCGCTGAGGCCGCGAAATTGCTGGTACCAGTTAATAAGGGAGACGTATTGGTTGGCGCACCATCCGGTGAGCACCAGACAGACGCCCGGCAACCACCACGGTGTGGTGCCGGTCTTTAAGAGTCCTCGTGAAATTGTTACTGCTCCATCTCGTGGAACAGACCACGAACTCGTTCTGCGATTTCATCTCTGATGATGTTCATGCGTTCAGCTCCGGTGATCCCGTCTTCGCTTGGCTCATAGGTAACCCATCGCTCGGCGTTGACGGATGGATCCAGTTGCGGATGAGCATCGGTGCCAAGAATGATGACCCGGTCGACTTGTGCAACCACCTTCGGGTCGATGCCCTTGGGCGTCCCGTGGGACATATCCGCACCGCTTTGTGCCAAAGAAGCTACCGATTCTTGGTTTATCCCCGAGCCGGGGTTGGTGCCTGCCGAATAGCTGGTGATTTTTCCACCAGAGACGTAGTCCATCAATGCGGCCGCCATCTGCGATTTGCCAGCATTGCGTGAGCAAATGAAAAGTACCGAGTTAGCCATGAACCTATTGAACCACCTGTGACGTACTCACAGGTGGTTCGCTACCGATGAATCATCGGAAGATTACAGGGGTCTTTTATTTGAGTATTTTATAGGTCTTGATGGTCTCGGCCCTGAAGAACGCAGGTTGGGTGATCCGCATACAAATCATGAGCACAACGCCCAGTAAGAGCACACCAACTCCTAGGATGAAGACCATACCTACTCCCCTAATATTTGACCCTGAACCATAATCGGGGTTCATGGATTCGAAGGCCGTTGCGAAGAACATCACGAGCAAGACCACCCCGCCAATTAGTGGGGCCAAGAACTTAAAAATGATGTTTCGCGGGCTAGCAAAGAGTTCACCGCGGAAGTACCACACGCAGGCTAGGGCAGTCAGTCCGTAGTAGAAACAGATCATCAGGCCAAGCGCCGTGATCGTATCCCACAGGGCATTTTCTGAGACTAGTCGGGTGATGACGTAAAAACCTGCAGCGGCAGCTGCCGCAGCGAAGGTTGCGACCGATGGGGACATAAAGCGTGGTGAGATCTTTGCAAAGCTCTTAGGCAGTGCCTTGTAGTAACCCATCGCCAGCAGTGTTCGTGCCGGTGAAACCATGGTGGACTGCAGGGAAGCTGCCGACGATGAGAGGATTGCTAAGGACATCAGCAAGGCCAGTGGCCCCATGACCGGTCCGGAGAGCACGGCAAAGATGGATTCTTGATTCGCTGGATTACCTGCACCAAGCCCGGTGGATCCGACACCTGCCCAGTAGAGCACTCCTAATGACACTGCGACATACAGTGCCATGATCAACAGTACCGTCCATGTCGCTCCGCGGCCTGGCACCTTTTTCGGGTCGGTAGTTTCCTCATTCATGGTCAGGGTGACATCCCACCCCCAGAAGACAAAGATCGACAAAGAAATGCCTGCAGCAAAGGCTGAGAAACTTTCAACGCCGGCAGGGTTGAACATCTCCAAGGTGATGGGTGTCTTGTCAAAGGGCTGGTCCGAGGTGAAAGCCATGATCGCGAAAAGCAACAGTACGCCGATCTGAAATCCAACCAACCCATATTGGAAGGCCTTGGTGGCGTTGAGGCCACGGTAGGAAATGTAAGATGCAGCGGCGATGAAGACCAAGGTGGTGGGGATATTGACCCACAAGTTATTGGTCAGATCTGCAATCTCCGGGTGGCTGGTTAGCTGGGCGAGCAGGATGTAGAAGAAGTCCACGGCGACCGCGGCGAGATTGGAAAGCACGATCACCGTAGCGGCGATCAATCCCCAACCACCCATCCAACCGATCATCGGGCCAAAGGCACGGGTGGCCCAGGTGAAGGACGTCCCCGAATCGGGCATCGCGTTATTCAGCTCGCGGTAGCCTAAGGCCACCAGCAGCATGGGCAGGAATCCGGCCAGCAGGATGGCTGGCAAGCTGGTACCAACTTCGGCCACCGTTGCGCCGAGTCCCGCGGTGAGCGTATAGGCCGGAGCAATACTTGAAATTCCGATGACTACGAGGCCGAGCACCCCGACGGTGCCCTTGGAAAGGCCTTTATCGTGCAATCCGCTTTCGGCGGCAGCAGGTTGGATATCCTGCTTCTGATCTTGCGACATGCTGGTTTACCTTTTGCTTTAGTGAGGCGAGAGTGCGTCGGTCAGAAGTACCGCGCCACCTTTCGATCAGTGCTTTGAAGATTGTTGACTGTTATGAGTGCGAACTCGTTGCGGCTAACTATTTGATCCGGGGTTGGGGATGACTCCCATAGGGACGGACAGATTGCCTAGGATGCGCTGGGCTTTGGGCCCGATGAAGAGTTTGCGGTCGGTGGCTAACCTGGCCGAGCCGAGCAATGCCAGGTCGCCGGGTTGCCAGGAGAGCTGTGCGGTGGCTTCATCCAAATTGCGTCCGACGACCACTTCGATGTTGACATCCAGGTTCATGGAGCCGGTCAGTTCAGCAAGGTAGGCGCGAGTGCTCTGAACATGCGCCTCAAGATCGCGTTCTGGATCTTGAACATCAAAAGGCAAAACCAGAGTGGCAATGCGTAGTGGCAGGGCACAGTCTGTGGCGATTCGGGCTGCCTGTTCGATGACGTCTTTGGCTCCGGGGCGGTCTCCCACAAAGGCGGTGAGCCTGGTGAGTTTCCCGTGGGCATTCCTCAAGGTTTTTAGGGCCGGCGGCGAGGACATGAATACTGCCACCGGCGAGGAATGCAGTAGTGCGTTGGCAATAGCGCCAGGTAGGAAGAATCCGGCCCGGTGTCGTTTGCGACCGCCGAGAACGATGCCGTCGGCTTGGTGTTCTAGGGCCAGCTCGATGAGTCCTTCGGCCACCGATGACACTGATCGGGCGACACCACTCGCACTGATTCCCGCCGGCACCCTCGCTAAGGCTTGTTCGGCCCACTGGTCTACCTGGGCGGAGAGGATACTGGAGTATCCATGGTCTCCACCCGGGTAGACGGCATTGAATGGTGCAGTTGCGGGCAACACAATGGCGATTTCTAAGGCCGCTTCGGGTGTACCGGAAACTAACGCGCTAGCAAGTTCGATGGCCTCGGCACCACGGTCATCGGCCGTATAGCCTACGAGCAATTTCATGATCTAGGCGCTGACCTTCTGATCAATCTCGTTCAAGGTCTGCACACCGTCGTAGCTTTCGTCATAGCTGGTGCCATCCAGTGTGGCGATGATGCGTGCTGCGGTGCGTCGGCCCATGCGTACTGCGCCGTCCACGTGCTGGAAACCTTCGCCGGCCAGATCAGAGGAGGAGAAGTAGATCGGTCCGACATTGTCGTTTTGTGCCGGGCCAAAGCGGTATAGACCGCCAAGGTCGTAGCTGGTGGCGTAGGCGCCACGGGTCCACTCTTCGGCCGCGAAGTCTGAGAGGTAGAAGACCTTCGGATCCAGGGCTTTCTCACCTAAGTAGGCGGCGAGTCCCTTGAGCACCGCAGCGCGACGAGCCTCCTCATCTAATTCCCACATGGCATCAGCCTTGGCATCGGAGATGAAGCCCACCAAGGTACCGGTGCTTTCGCCGGTGTACGTGTTGTCGTAGATTTCCTGTACCAGTGCGTCGGGTCCGAAGCAGGTTCCGGACAGTCCTTGTTCACGCCAGAATGGGGTGTCATAAACAGCGTGCACCTTGATGACCAGGCCCATGGACTGGTGCTGGTGGGTGACGTGCTGCTTGCGTGGCAAGGCAGGAACGTAGGTGATGCGGGAGTACAGGTTTGGTGGAATCGCCAGGATGACTTTTTTAGCCGAAACGGTCACCGACTGGCCATGAGCCACCACGCCACCGTCAAACCATTCCAGCTTGAGTACTGGGTTGTTCAGGAAGACGATCTCTTCGCCCAAACGTTCTGCAACGGTCTTGGAAACGCCCTGCATGGTGCCAACAATTCGGCAGTCAAGAATGAAGTCTTCGTCAACGAGGTTGTCGAAGGATCCTGCAGAGGAAGCCATTAGTACAGCTTGGAGCGCCGAGAAAGTATGAGCTGGTTTGGTCAGCATTCCGCCGGCGATAAACAGTCCCACGTTGTTGCAAGCTAGTTCATCGGTAGAGTGCTGTCGCAAGAAGTGATGGAAAGAAATCTTATCGAGCTCTTCGGCCTGTGGGTGTTCCCATGGCTTGTCGGGGTTCATCTGTGCTGCCAGTTCATTCATGAGGCTGATCAGCTTGTTCATTTCGGCGACGGTACTTTCAGCAACAGGGAAGTCTTCGCCTTCATAAACAATGGCTTCGCCCTGCTCGTTGAGGTAAACGCTCTTACCGGCCTTGTAGCGTTCGAAGGTTTCGATGCCGAGTTCATTGATCAGAGAGTAGAGGCCTGTCTGGTCCGGGCTGATCCACTGTCCACCGATCTCGATGGTGGCCCCGTCCATGGTTTCGGTCCAGGTACGTCCGCCGACACGGTCGCGCGCTTCGAGTACGGCTACGGTTTTGCCTGCTTTGTTCAGCTCGTAGGCCGCGGTCAGACCGGATGGTCCGGCGCCGATGACTACTACGTCGCGTTCCAGATGTTCCATGAACTACTCCCTCAAACAATAAAATGAATTCGGTTCATTTACTTGTCATATAGCATAGGGGAAGAACATCGACTTGTGAAGCAACCCACGTCAGGAAGTTAAACGCATGGCCGAATCGGGCACCAGGCGCGCTGGTAGACCACGTAAAGCGGTACTCACACGAGAACGCATCACCGCAAACGCACTAGAACTGGTTTCCGACGACGGGTATGAGTCATTCACCATGCAGCGTCTAGCCAAGTCACTAGGGGTTTCCCCGTCCGCCTTGTATAACCATGTGGATTCGAAGCATGATCTCATGCAGTGGATTCAGGAATTGGTGATGACCGACATTGACGTCACGATTTTTGATACAACGCCACTCAAAGACGCACTGATGCAATGGGCGACTGACTACCGCAACATATTCGCGCGACACATCCCGTTGATCCCTATCATCGCGGTGCTTCCCGTGTCCGATTCTCCTCGCACCTTAGGCATGTACGAACGAGTAGCGCAGGCCCTGGAAGACTACGGCCTGGCAGAAAACGAGATCATACCGACGATCGTCGCATTGGAATCATTTATTTTCGGCTCCGCAATGGACACCGCTGCACCGCACGATATTTTTGATACAACCAATCATCAAGATCTGACTCCACACTTCACCCAAGCAGTAGCGGCGCAACGCAATACTCAGATCAATACCAGCGACGATTCCTTCCAGCGTGGACTGTCGGCAATGATTACCGGACTCTTAGCCACGGGGAGGGCATCATGAATGATGATGAGCGCAAGCCAGCTCGTTTTGCCCTAAATTCCAAACAATGGACAGCCATCATACTGGTGATTGTCGCTCTGGTTTTCATCCTGCAAAACCTCACCTATGTGCGCGTGGAGTTCTTCATCATCCACACCGCAGCGCCACTGTGGTTAGTTTTATTGGTGACGCTGGCAGCAGGTTACGCCATTGGCTGGTTCTCTAAACGACGAGGCTAGTCATCGAGAATGGCCCATTCTCCGACTTCTTCATTCTGTGAGTCGAAGACATCTTCTTGGGCACCGGGCTCCAACGGATACATGGCTACACGTTGGGACCAGTCACTCAAGATCCGTTGGAGCTCCTCCATCGGCTTGAGCTGCATATTCTCGGTATCAAAATTGACTTCCAAAACAAAACGCATGACCTGCTCCTTGTTCTTCCGGTTGCCGCCATCCTATGCCGAGCAGAGATGAAAAACGAGTACTTATGATCATGCGCCGTGGTGAAGATTTGCTGATTGAGGATAGAAAAATAGCGAGCACCCAAATTGCTTTGGATTCTCGCTACTAGATTGAGTCGTAGAAGACTACTGGACGCCGCCGCCCATGTAGGCCAGGGACTGAATTGCTTCATTTCCGCCAACTTTGTAGAGCGCCAAAAGTAGCCCGCCGAAGACGGTGCCCATCACGGCGCTAAAACCCAAGGAAATCTTGACCAGCGAGCGCACTTCTCCGCGGCTCACTTCAGCCTCATCGTTCAGGTACTTTGCTGCACCCTTACTGATGCTCGCGGCAGGGGTCAAGGCAGGCGCGGCAACAGTCGACACGTTGGACGCGGAATCGGTCTGACCGTCACGAAGGAAAGCAATGGTTGCACGGTTCTTACGATCCTGGCGAAGCTTAACGATATTCGCTCCATGGCGGACCAAGAGAATATCTTCACCTAGTGGGATCGTTGCCATTACTGTTGCTCCTCGCTAATTTCCATCACGTCTTTCCAGCCATATCAATCATTTCTGAAACGGTTTATCTTCGGAACCCTTTTGTCGACAACCGCACATAGGCTTGTGACGCAATCCGCATGATTCCGGGGCTAAATGGAGCATTTGGGTGACAGGGAGCATAGGCCAGATAGAAGATAGCACCAGGATGTTGCACTTTCAGCAATGAAATACCCCGAGGAATCATTTCCCCGGGGTCATTCCAAAAACTTGAATCTGTTTATGCCGTCTTCAAATCGTTGTTTTTGTTCTTTTGCTGGCGCTTGGCCTCGCGGATCTGAACACTCAGATCATGGTTAGACAGGTCTTCAGGTGAAGCAACACCGTACTTGTGCGCCTTGGTCACCAAGGCTTGGCGAATTTCAGCCTGGTGTTCGTTCTTGTAACGGATCACCATCATGACGCTCACGATTGATAAAACAATCAGAGTCACCACTGCAGTAAGAATCGTAGTTTCCAGAGTCATCGTCTTCTCTACCTCCCCATTATTCAGTCACTACTGCATTTGGCTCGTTCGTTTGGTCGAAGAATCTGCTTCGACGGCCGAAGAACCGCAGTATCGTTCAGAGAAGAACATCAAGTTTAGCATATTTCTTCGAAGAGCGCCCAGAGGCGTCGCTGGCACCTACTAGAAAATTCCGACCAGCAAGGGGTTACGGATGGAGCTAGAACTCTCCTGAGCCCTGCCCATGTTCAAAGACAAGTGAAGTTTGTGTGGTTGCTACTGCAGGATTCGCCGAAAGATTATCAAGGACAAACTGCCTGACATCTGCCGAGTTGCGCACGGCCACATGCAAGACAAAATCATCAGCACCGCCGAGGAAAAACAGTTGACGCACTCCAGGCTTCGTTTTCATCTCATTAGCAAAATTGGCCATAAGGTGACGTGCACCTGGACGAATTTTCACGAAGATCAACGCTTCAAGCTCGCGCCCTAAAACCTGCGGGTCCACTTCAATGGTGAACCTGGAAATTACTCCAGAATCACGTAGAGCATTCAGTCGTGCAAGACAGGTCGAAGCCGCAATTCCGAGTTCTTCAGCTAGGGAATTGTTGGTCCTCCGCGAGTTCTTGCTGAGCAGTGCCAGAAGTTTGCGGTCAATCTCATCGAGTTGCACGGTGCGGTTCTCGCGCTTCGATTGATTCAACGACATAACGTCGCACCTGCTCTCTAGATTCAAGGGTCGGTGACATCATCATACGACCGCTTAGTTGTTGATTTGGGAAGATTCCGGATTCGGATTCTCGGTCGTGGACCGCTTGCGGGATCGCATTCGAAGCACGACGAAAACCACAAGACCAATCAGGATGAGGCCACCGACAAGCCATGGCCAGTCCAGAGCCAGCCACGCATAAAAGACCGCCATTCCTACGGTTGTGTAAATCGCAGACCACAGTAACGCACCGAAGGCCACTGCCGGCAAGTAGCGTCGTAACGGCATCCGGCTCACCCCAGCGGAGGCGTTAACCGCGCTCTGAATCCCAAGGGTGAGGAAACTGAGCGGTACGGCGAACACTCCCCACCGCGCAATAAATCTTTGAGCTTTGCGGTACACCGGGCCATGTAGATGCTTCTGGAATCGGGTGTGCTCCACACCCTTGGCGATTCCTAGACCTACCCAATAGGTTGCGTTGCCTCTGATAAAAGCGCCGAAAAAGAAGAAGATAAACGTCACGCCAAATGGCGCGTCGTTGATCAGCCAGGAAATTGTTTCAGCCATGATTACGGAACACTCATGATTTTGCGCACGAGCAACGCACCCAGCAGGCTCACCACAACCGAGCTCAGGAACAGCGTCGGATACCCGCCCAGCCACGTCACTGTCAGCCAGGCAACCAGCGGGGCAACCACCTGTGGCAGTGAATTGGCAATATTGATCATGCCCAGATCCTTACCGCGCGAATCCGCGGTAGGAAGTACTTGGGTGAGCAAAGCAAAGTCCACCGCGAGGTAGGCGCCGAATCCGATTCCCAACAGAACGGCGGCGATAATTGCCATGGTGAAGGTGGAGGATACCGCCAATACGCCTGCGGCTGCAGCGACGATTACCGATGAAATGATGACGTACTTTTTACGTTGTCCATCGCGGTCCGAGAGCTTGCCGGAAATCACCGAGGAGAAGATCACGCAGAAGGCATAGATGGCTGTCAGTACTAATACGCCCTGTGCAGGGTTGGGATGGCCGATAGCGTCTTGCAGGAAGAACAGCAAATACACCAGGCAGAGTTGGCTTCCTAAGTACAACAGGAATCGCGTCAACCATGCCCAGCCGAAATCTTTGTGCTTCAGTGGGTTGATCCAGAAGCTACGCAAAAACTGCGCGGTGCTCAGTGGTTCTAGGGCTCCCTTAGGCAAGGGAGTATCTTGGCGCATCAGCACAAAAGGCACAGCGCATATAGCAACAGCCAGAGCCACCAGCGCGTAGCCGAAGACCAGATTGCCGGCAGCAACCATGCCAATGACTGCACCGATCAATGAACCGCAGGTCTGACCCAGGGCAACCAGACCACCAACCACACCACGCTGTTCTACTGGCACCCGGTCAGGGATGGCGGCAAAGATGGCTGCCACCGCAGCATTTCCGGCCGCTTGCATCAGCGCCCAGCCGAGGACCAATACCCCGACCGTGTGAGCCGTGGACATCAGCAACAGCGCCAACGCACCACAAATTGTTCCGCAGAAAACCCACGGGATTCGGCGTCCAAATCTTGAGGTGCTGCGATCACTGAGCGCACCAAAAAGTGGGTTAGCTACCAGCGAGACTGCTGCACCAACACCGGTGACCAACGATAGGATCGCACCTTTTTGGCTCGCATCAAGTTGCTCTGCATGTAGGCCGAGCAATACCTGGATGGGCGCAAAAAACCCGACGTTAATACCGATTTGTACGGTAACGACGGCCGCGATCCACCCGCGGCTGACGCGTTGGGTGGGCACCTGCAAAGCCAGTGGGATTTTCGCTGGTTCAGCTGTGCTCATCGTGCATCCCGCCCTAGTTCGCGAGGACCCACGCTGGGGTCTTCGAGTTGTTCAATGCTCGGCGTGATGCCTCGTGCGATCAGACGTTTCACGGCCTTGGCCATCAGGCCTCCGTCAACCATGCTGGCGGCCACCAGCGTGCCGTGCTCATCCAAACCAAAAACTGTTTGCAGTTTGCCTCGACGATTTTCTCGGGTAATGGTCGTGGCCACCTTGCTAAATTCGCCGACCGTTTCCACATGCATCTCGTGGCGATCAGTCCAGAACCAAGGCACCGAACGTTGTACCGGGGCAGCATCCATAATGGTGGCGGCAGCCTGAGCGGCATCTTCCATGGCTGCTTCCCAGTGCACTGCTCGAGGTTCGCCCTGTACTCGGGCTGCATCACCAATAGCCAGAACCTGTCGGTGGCTGATTGAACGCTGCTGAGCATCAACGACGATGCCATCCTCGACGCTCAGACCTAGGTTGCTTGCCAGCGTGGTTTCAGGTTCGACTCCGATAGCGCTGACGATCAGGGCAGCTTCAAGGCGTTCACCGTCAACGACTATATGGTCAGCCCCGATGCTATTTACGGTGCCCGTGATGGTCTTGATGCCTCGTTGAGCATGATCTGCATGCAGTTGCTCAGCAAGCTGTTGGCCCAGGACCGGTGCCAGCGGAGCATTCGAATTCGAGATCAGCGTGACTTGTGCGCCGAGCATGCTGGCTGTCGAAGCGAATTCGGCACCGATCAGTCCTGCGCCGATCACGATCACCTGTACCCCGAACATTGCGGTGTCTAGCTTGTCAGCTAGAGCGGTAGCATCGGCCGCGGTGTGCAAGGTATGAGCGTACTGCGCTCCGGGAACCTGCAACAACGTTGGGGTGGTTCCGGTGGCTAGGACTACCCAGTCATCCTCAGTCATGGGGAGAGCTAACTCCTGCACATCTTCTTGGACGAGGCTGATGCCGTGTTCGACGTACCAAGCGATCGGGGCGAAGGGCTCTACCTGTAGCGATTTACTTAACGGTGGCCGATCGTAGGGCAGCCCCTGGGAATCGCTGATGCTGATGGTGCCGGTGTAGTTCTTTTGCACCAGTTCTCGGGCCAGCGTGTAGCCGGCGACACCGCCGCCAATGATATGTACGGAGGGCATCTAGATGTCGAGCTCCAAGAAACCGTCAACAACGTTCACCGTGTAGGTGCGGGCATCTACGGTGGCTGGCATGCACTGTGCCCGGCCCGTTTTCAGGTCGAAGGTTGAGGAGTGAATGGGGCACTCTACCGAGCAGTCTTCAATCCACCCATCAGACAGGGAGGCAACTTCGTGGGTGCATTCGTCTTGCAAAGCGTAAAAGTTACCGTCTTCGGCGTGGAAGATCGCAATGTCTTCGGTTGCCCCGCTGTCCTTTGAATCTACTAATAGTGATTCGCCTTCTGGGACTAGATCTACGGGACCGACTCGGTAGCTCACGATGACTCCTTAGTGCTCATTACTTATGAACCTATCTTGTCACCTATTTATCTTTAGCACCTAGCTGGCAGATCACGATCGTGATGCTTTTCGCGCTAAATCCCCGTTTGTCCGGCTATGCCGGAGGAACCATGCGCTAGGCAGAGGTTCCAGCTTCAGATGGCTCCTCCATGAACAGCATCTTCTTGAGCACTGCAAAGACGGTCTTGAAGCTGATTCACGAATTATCTGGCTGAGCTTCTTCAGTGGCTACCACCAACAACGAAGGACCGACGCCGTGGCTTCAGCAATAGTCAGGGTTGTCGTTGAATTGCCTGACTTCAGTTGCCCAAAATCTGGGCTACCTTCTTATTGGATCCGCAACCTCTGCATCCATGTCAATGATCAATATCGAGGACTAGCTCAACGTCCACGAACGCTTTGAAAGCCCAAACCAGAAACCGTCAATAGCCGTTTGAGCATCAATTCCGCCTGATGCGTAGGCCGCGCCTAGCGCAACATACAACGGTGCCCAATGCTCCGAACGCGGGTGCGCTTCACGAGCCGCCGGAGCTTTATGCAAGAAATCAAGGATGGAATCCACATCTCCGCGAGCCATCGCTTCTTCGGCCCAATGATCAAACTCGCTGGAGGCAGATGGTGGCGCAGCATCGGAACCAGCCGACGGGTTAAACCAACGTAAATTGTGTGTGGTGAACCCGGAGCCTACAATCAACGTCCCGCGATCACGCAACGGAGCCAGGCTCTTTCCAAGCTCAAAGAGACCGGTGGGATCGAGTGTCGGCATGGACATCTGAACTACGGGCACATCCGCTTCAGGGAACATCTCCTTGAGCGGTACATAGGCTCCATGGTCCAACCCACGTGATTCGTCGCGGGCTACGTGGTGGCCGTGAGCAGCGGTGAGTCGTTGAACTTCGTTGGCCAGCTCAGGGGCCAGCGGTGCGTCATAACGAACGTCGTAGTATTTTTGGTCAAAGCCCCAGAAATCATAAACGAGTTCGTTCTTGACCTGGGTTGCACTGAGCGTAACCGGAGCATTTTCCCAGTGCGCTGAGATCATCAAGATGTCCTTGGGCTTTTCGAAAGAATCTGACCAGCTTGCCAGTTCCTGTGTCCACTGTTGGTCATCTGCCAAGGGTGGTGCACCGTGACTTAGGAATAGGACCGGAGGGGCATCTGTCTGCTGTGTCATGCTTCCAAAATAACAACATTTACTTGAAGCGTCAACAAAAACACATAACTCTCGCTCCGGTCCCTACCGTGATCTAAGCACTCACCGCCAAACCAGCTTCGGCAGCCGATTCCACCGGGAAATGACATTCAGCGATCTGCTGCTCTTCACTGACACCCATCGCCGGCATGCCCAGAGAGATCTTGCCATCGGCTTCTCGCACACGGCTTTGCGGACGTTCAACGGAGCAAATCGGCTCAGCCTTCCAGCACCGGGTTCGGAAGCGGCACCCCGAAGGCGGATCTAGCGGAGAGGGCAATTCACCTTGCAGAACAATGCGCTTCGCGGGTCGCAACGCCGGATCCAGCTTGGGCGAAGCGGACATCAGCGAGGCAGTGTAAGGATGCAACGGAGAATCAAAGACCTGCTGCGTCGTACCCGTTTCGATAATGCGCCCCAAATACATCACGGCCACCCGGTCGGTGACATGGCGGACCACCGACAAATCATGGGAAATGAAGATATAGCTGACGCCGAGTTGCTGTTGGAGATCATTGAGCAGGTTTAATACCTGTGCCTGGACCGAAAGATCCAATGCAGAGACCGGCTCATCCAAAATAATCAAATCTGGACCCAAGGCAAGAGCCCGAGCAATGCCAATACGTTGACGCTGTCCACCGGAGAATTCTTGCGGCGACTTATCGGCATCGGTAACTCGCAGTCCGACCAGTTCCAGCAGCTCATTTAGACGCTGCTTTCGGGCAGCCTTGGTGGGATACAAATCCTTGTGCGTAGCAAAGGGTTCGGTAATGATTTGCCCTGCCGTCATCCGGGCATTGAGCGAAGCAAAAGGATCCTGAAAAACCATCTGCACCCGGCGGCGCCAGTCCCGTAGCGACTTGCCACGTAGGGCAAAAGGATCCTGACCATCAAAGCGGACCGTTCCACCGTCGGGTTGCTCGAGCATCATCAGCGTCCGGGCCAGCGTGGACTTACCGCAACCGGATTCACCCACCAGCCCCAGAGTTTCACCACGTTTAACACTCAGATTGATCCCGTCCAGGGCCTTGAGCTCGCGGGTTCCGGAAGCACCGGAAGCAACATGGAAAGTTTTGGCCAAGTCCTGAACTTCAAGGACAGTTCGTTCAGGCACGGCCTGCGTCTGGATACTCATCAGTGTGCATCCTCTCCGGTAGCTGAATCGTCAATAGGCTTCATCTCTGCCACTTGCTGCGAAAAGTGGCATGCCGAGCGTTGCCCCGGACCGGTTTCGTGCAACTCTGGGCGCTGTTCACGGCATATCGCGGCGGCCAGTGGACAACGATCTTGGTAAACGCAACCTGCCGGAATTTTGCTCAGCTCCGGTGGGCTACCGGGAATGGAAGTCAGTCCCTGACCACGGTGCGCATCGGTGGGCACCGAGGACAGCAGCCCCTTGGTATATGGGTGTGTTGGCTGGGCGAAAACTCGCTGGACGCTACCTTGCTCCACCACATTGCCGGCATACATCACGCACACGTCGTCAGCTTCTTCGGCGACGACTGCCAGGTCGTGGGTAATAAGCACTACGGCCATCTGCTCTTCACTGCGCAACTTACGCAAAAGTTGCATGATCTGAGCCTGCACCGTGACGTCAAGTGCCGTGGTCGGTTCATCAGCAATCAGCAGTTTAGGGCTCAACGCCACGGCCATCGCGATCAGAATTCGCTGACGCATACCACCGGAGAACTGATGTGGGTAAGAGTTCACACGGGTTTCCGGTTCCGGGATTCCCACCCGTCGCATCAGCTCAATTGCTTCAGCTTTGGCTTGCTTCCTACTTGCCCCTCGATGAATTCGGAACGCTTCACCGAGCTGGGTTCCGATGGTGTACACCGGGTTCAGAGCAGCTAGCGCATCTTGGAAAACAATGCCCAACCCTTCACCAGCAACGGCACGACGCCGTTTGCCGTTCATGGAGAACAGGTCCTGCGCATCCAGATAGGCCTTGCCACCGGCAACGGAGGCCACCGGATCAAGCAGGCCAGCAATGGCTTTAGCAGTCATCGATTTTCCGCACCCCGACTCCCCCAGCAGGGCCAGGGTCTTGCCTCGGCGAGCGCTGAATCCGACGCTACTAACGACGCGCACCGTTCCCTTAGGAGTGCGGATATCAACGTCTAGGCCTTGGACCTGTAGTACTGCCTCATCCATTGCTTGCTCTTTGGCCACTGGGTCTAACATTTCGGTCATCATTAGTCGTTGCCTTTCTTGACCTGCATTTTGGCCGCCTGGCGGGTAGCTTTCTCGAAGGCCTTGGTGCTTTTACGATCCAGTTCCAAACGCCAACGCTGCGCAGGATCGGTGGCAATGCGCATCCAAGCTGCCAATACGTTGGCGGCCACCGCGGTGAGCACAATCGCCAGGCCTGGAAGGATGGACAGCCACCACGCGGTCTGCAGGTATTGACGCCCCTGAGCGACCATCAAGCCCCAGGAAACATCCGGTGGCTGGATACCAATGCCTAGGAAGGACAGCGAGGATTCTGCCAGCATCACAAAACAGAATTCGAGCGTGGCCAGGGTCAACAGGGTGGGTGTGACCACGGGGATCACGTGACGCAGGATGATCGAATTGGACTTGGTACCAAAGGTCCGTGCAGCGTCAACGAAGGTGCGTGACTGCAATTCTGCAGACTCTGCCCTAGCAGTACGCAGGTAGATGGGGATGCGGGTAATGGCCAGAATGAGCACGATATTGGCTGCCGATGGGTTGAACACAAACAGCACGACCACTGCCAGAAGTAGTGATGGGAAGGACATGATGATGTCCGCGATCCGCATCGATACGGCTTCGCGCCGGCCGCGGTGGTATCCAGCCCAAACACCCCACAAGGATCCAATAATCAATGCCACCAACACTGCTGGTACGGCCACCAAGAGGGTGGTTTGGGTAGCAACCACCATGCGGGCGAGTACCGAACGACCCAGGGAGTCTGACCCTAGGAAGTAGAGCCACCCATTGGCGGGATCAAAGGGGGCCTTGTTCATGAACATTAGGTCCTGCGCCGTGGCGCGATCCCCCATCAGTGCCGGTCCAAAGATCGCGGTGAGTACCACCAACGTCAAGAAGATGGCAGCAACGGTAGCAAAGCGGTCGCGTAGCAGCATGGTAAACATCGAAACTCGGCTGTCACTGCGCTTCTTGCCCTTTGTCAGTTGTGTGGCTTGTTCAAGTGTTGCCATGTCTAGTTCCCCCTTATGCTTTCGGTCGTGGCCATGCTGGCACCAACGAGTTGAGGCGTGCGTGGATCTGATCCTTGGGTGGGTCCTTGGGCGGCCCGAGCCTTACGCCGTTTACGGGCACCGGCACTTGGCCTAACTCGTGGGTCCAGTAGTGCGTAGCCCAGATCAATCAGGATGTTCAGGATGAAGATTGCTACCGCGGTGAGTAGCACACAGGCCTGAAGGACAGCGAAATCTCGTTGCATGATGGAGTCGATCATGAGCTTGCCAATGCCGGGCCAGCCGAAGATTGTCTCCACAACCACTGCACCGTTGACCAAACCTACGGTGAGGTCTCCGGCCACGGTCAAACCTGGAGCTGCAGCATTGCGCAGGGCGTGTTGACCAATGACCCGGTACTCGGTGGCTCCCTTGGAACGAGCCAGTTTGATGTACGGTTCAGACAGGGCCGAGACCATGGCTCCACGAATCACCTGAACCAGCGTGCCGAAGGGCCTCATCACCAAGGTGGCTACCGGAAGGAACCAGGCGGCCGCCCCGACCACACCGGATGTTGGAACCCACCCCAAGGTGATCGCGAAAACCCAGATGCCCACGATGGCCAGCCAGAAATCCGGAATGGAAGCAGCGGTCATGGAGATGAAGGAACTGCACCGATCCCAGATTCCATTGGGCTTCATGGCTGCCACCGAACCAACAACCACGGCCAGCAAGATGGCGATGATCATCGTCGTAGCGGCCAGTTGCAGGGTTGCAGGGAAGGCACGTAGGGCCATGGTGGCCGCGTCTTCACCGGTACGCATGGAGGTTCCAAAATCTAGCCGGAAGATCCCACCAAAGTATTGGGCCATCTGCACCAAGATCGGCTGGTCCAACCCGTTGCGTGCCGCAAATTCCTCACGCATGGTGTCGGTGGCATTCAACGGTAGGTAAAGTGCCGCCGGGTTACCGGTCATGCGGGCCAAGGCAAAGACGCCGATGATGACCACAACTAGCGGCAACGCGGAGGCGATAATCCTTTTTCGCAAATAGGTAAGCATGATGCTGTACTTTCAGTTGGCGTTGATTACTTGGCCACGGTGACGTCGGCGAGGCGTAGTTCATCGCCGCTGGAGGAATTTGGCTCGTAGGATACTGCCTTGGAAATGCCGAGCATGCCGGTTTGGTGGGCAATATGGGCAAACTGCACTACTTCGTCATTCTGGTACTTGAAGACCTTTTCAAAGGCAGCCTGACGATCATCTCCGGTGGCAGCGTCAGCCTCTTCAATGAGCTTGTCCAGTTCCGGGGTACCGAAGGCCGACTGGGCGCCCTTGCTGGTCATGTACTGGTCAACGGTAAATGCTGCGTCACCGGCCTGGTTACCGTGCTGGGTCATCAGCATGATCGCCCCGTCCTCATTAGTAGGGAACGGACGAACCTGGTAGGTCAAGTGCTGGCTGGTTTCGAGCATCTTCAGGTTCACGGTTAGACCGGCCTGGGTGAGCTGTTCCTGGATCACCTGGGCCAGTTCTTGAATCTTGGGGAACTGGGCGGTGCGTACGACGAAGTTGATCGGTGCCGAAACATCGGTGCCGGCAGCCTTGGCTTCGGCAACGAGATCCTTAGCCTTTTGTGGATCGTACTCCCAGGCGGGAAGGTCATCGCTGTGTCCCACGACGCCGGCGGGAACCAGCTGGGCGGCCACCGTATCGCGCCCACCGTAGAGTGAAGCGACGATGGATTCCTTGTCGATCGCGTAGTTCACCGCACGGCGGATACGAATGTCGTCAAAGGGTGCGGTGTCTGCATGCATGCGCAGGGCCACGGTTTCGTTATTCGGGTAGGAGACCCCAAAGTCGCCAATATTGTCTTCTGGGCTCAGGCCGGTGGCAATATCCGCTTCGCCCGACGTGATCATGGCAGCGCGCACGCTTCCTTCAGAGCGCCACTGGTAGGTGGCCTTTTTGAATTCTGGCGCATCTCCCCAATAGTCAGCGAAGGCGCTAGCGTTGATGCTTTGGCCGGCTTGCCATTCATCGAGCTGGTAGGGGCCGGTGCCAATGGGTTCGCGGACCTTTTCTGTGGTTGAGGTTTCTTCTGGAACCACTTCAAGGAAGGACAGACGCAGTGGAAGAATCGGGTCTTTCTTAGCTGCGGTGACTTCCACGGTATAGTCATCGACTTCTTTGAGCTTCAGATCATCGTCGCCGAAGACGTAGCCCTCAACGTTGCAGCCGAGTTTGGAGTTGACGGCGCGGTCGATGGTGGCCACGGCATCTGCTGCGGTGAAGTCGGATCCGTCATGGAACTTAACTCCTTCGCGTAGCTTGAGCGTCCAGGTTTGATCGTCCTTGCTGGACCATTCGGTGGCTAACTTAGGCTCCAGTTCACCACTGGTTGGATTTCTTTCGATCAACGGTTCGGTGATGGTGGAACGGATGACAACGCCGGTGCTGGTCAGGTTGGATTCGCAGGCTTCCAGCGTTGGTGGTTCCTGCTGAAGTACTACGCGCAGGGTGTCACTGGCAGCTGAAGATCCCCCGGAGAAACTCTCCTGTGAGTTGGCAACGGAGCAGCCGGACAGGGCGGTGGTGCCCAAGAGTGCTGAGGCGGCCAGGGCTAGTGGGAGGCGACGGGAGCGAGTGGTTCGATTGTGCATTGTGATTCCTTCGCGACGGTGCGATGTGCAGTGTGGATCAAGCGGGAAATCCGCAAAAGTTCGTATCCACAGCCTTGACCGGGCTTTGAGTTGGGTCAAGGATTTGCTGGCCCGTGACAACCGTCCGCGAGGCGCACTTCGTCATTACCTTTCAGTAGCCAAAGTGTGACTTGCGCTACATTCCGGGCCTTATTGATCATCCATGCTTCAAGGGCATTGATTCATCTAATTTGCGTGTTGGACGTGAATTGATCACGCTCCCTACGATGCAGGTATGCCGACATATACCAGCGCTCAAGCGCAAGAACAGAGCACCCCGATCACCGGCGAACAGATCCTCCGAGTTGGCCCGGTAAACCCGACCGTAGCTGAGAGTCTCAAGTCTGAATTTGCCACCCTCGTTCTCCCGGACTCAGGACCAGAACGTGAGGCTCTAATTGCTTCCCATGGGCAGAACATTCGTGTGGCCGTTTGTTCCGGGCGCATCGGAGTGGATAGCGAGCTCATGGCTCAGCTGCCAAATCTGGAAGCCATCATTAACTTCGGTGTTGGCTACGACGCTACGGATACCAAACAAGCCTCCGAACGCGGAATTGTCGTCAGTAATACTCCCAATGTACTCAACGACTGCGTTGCCGATACCACCCTAGGCCTTTACCTATCGACCCTGCGTAGCCTCGGAGCAGCCGAACGTTTTGTCCGCAACGGCTCATGGGCCGCCGGCCAAAACTTCCCACTAGCTACTCGTGCCAGCGGTAAAAAAGTTGGAATCCTCGGACTGGGACGCATTGGCCAAGCCATCGCTACCCGTTTGGAAGCGTTTGGGTGTGAAATCCACTATCATAACCGCAACCAGAAACCTGGCGTCAACTACCAGTACCACTCATCTGCAGTGGACCTGGCAGCCGAAACCGACGCGCTGATCGTCGCCGCCGCTGGCGGGCCACAGTCGGCCAAGCTCGTCAATCAAGAGGTTCTCGCCGCCGTCGGCCCGCAAGGATTTGTCATCAACATCGCCCGCGGCACCGTCATTGATGAGCAGGCACTTGTTGAGGCCCTGCGCTCCGGTGGCATTGCCGGCGCTGGATTAGATGTCTTCGAAAAGGAACCGCAAGTCCCTGCGGAACTCCTAGAGCTGGATAACGTCGTTCTCTTACCCCACCTGGGTAGCGGCACCCACGAAACCCGTGCCGACATGGCGTCATTAACGCTGAAAAACCTGCGCACCTACCTAGAGAAACGAGAGCTGATCACTCCCATTTCCTAGCTCGCCCATTCATAAACCACGCCCCGCTTTGCCTGTCGAGTGCAGGTGAAGCGGGGCGTTTGCGTGCCGGAGAAACGCTTGTGAAAAACGTTCCAAAATACTCCTCGAAAATCACTTGTGAGATAAGTTGATAACTTGTACTATAAGTTCAGAAGTTATCCACCTCACCCCGGGAGCACGCTTTCCATGACTTACACTCCAGACGCCATCCGCCACGTCAAGCTCTCCACCGCACGCTTGCCATTGGCCACCCCAATCTCAGATGCCAAGGTCTTCACCGGCCGCCAAAAACCAATGACCGAGGTTGTTTTCCTGTTCGCAGAAATCACCACGGAGCAGGGCTTCGAAGGCATGGGCTTCTCCTACTCCAAGCGAGCAGGTGGACCGGCTCAGTACGCACACGCCAAGGAAGTTGCCGAAACGATGATCGGCGAAGACCCTAACGACATTGCCAAGCTCTACACCAAGCTGCTTTGGGCTGGCGCCTCCGTGGGTCGTTCCGGTGTAGCCACACAGGCATTGGCCGCCCTCGACATTGCGCTCTACGACTTGAAGTCCAAGCGCGCTGGCCTACCACTGGCCAAATTCTTGGGCTCGCACCGCGATTCGGTGCGTACCTACAACACTTCGGGCGGATTCCTCAACGCCTCCATTGAAGAGGTCAAGGAACGCGCCAGCCAGTCCATTGAAGAAGGCATTGGCGGCATCAAGATCAAGGTCGGCCTGCCCGATAGCGCAGAAGACCTGCGCCGCGTCGCAGCAGTGCGCGAGCACATCGGTAATGACGTACCCCTAATGGTTGATGCTAACCAGCAGTGGGATCGCGCTACCGCACTACGCATGGGCCGCAAGCTAGAACAGTTTGACTTGGTCTGGATCGAAGAGCCACTGGACGCCTACGACGCAGAAGGACACGCAGCCCTCGCCGCCGCCTTGGATACGCCCATTGCCACCGGTGAAATGCTTGCTTCCGTTGCAGAACACGAACGACTGATCGCCGCACGCGCCTGCGACATCATTCAGCCAGATGCCCCACGCGTTGGTGGCATCACCCAGTTCCTGCGCCTGGCCACCCTTGCAGACCAGGCCGGCTTGGATCTAGCTCCACACTTCGCAATGGAAATCCACCTTCACCTGGCAGCCACCTACCCACGTGAACCTTGGGTAGAGCACTTTGACTGGCTGGACCCACTGTTCAACGAACGACTGGAAACCAAGGAAGGCCGCATGATCGTTCCAGATCGTCCAGGCTTGGGCTTCACCTTCAGCGACCAAGCACGTGCTTGGACCACCGAGACCGTGGAATTCGGCCGCGCATAACTATATGACTAACCGGCTCCGGTGCCCGCATCACGTGGACACCGGAGCTTATGCTTTAAGGATGCAGTCCATGAAACCGAATTTGGCTTCTTCGTTGGTTGACCACCTGCGTGAACGAATCAGCTCCGGAGATATTGCCGCTGGCGAAAAACTGCCGAGCGAAAATACGCTTATCGCCTCCCACGGTGTTTCGCGCACCGTAGTACGTGAGGCCATCACGCGTCTACAGGCCGAAGGACTGATTTACACTCGCAGGGGCGCTGGCAGTTTCGCGCTCACACCTCCCCCTGAAGCAACGCCTGAGTCGCAGACCCACATCCCACGCACGCTAGAGGAACGGCGTCAGCTGATCGAGTACCGCTTAGGATTTGAAACAGAAGCAGCAGCCAGCGCCGCGCTCAGGGCTACCGAAGCAGATCTGAATGCCATGGATGCAGCACTTGAGGGCTTCGAAGCTTCATTGGGCAATGCGTCGGTGAGTATGAGCTGCGACTTTGAATTTCATTTAGCGGTGGCTCGTGCCACCGGTAACCCGTACTTCAGCCAAGCAGTCCAGAATTTCGGCCCAGCCATGATTGCCATGCCTCGGCGTCGAATGGATTCAGCTGACTCTGTTTCTTCAGGCAGACTCGATGCCGTTGCCGCAGAGCATCGAGCCATTCACAAAGCTATCGCCACCCAAAACCCGCAGTTGGCTTCTGCTGCCATGAGAATCCACCTATCCAATTCCATGAAACGACTGCAGGCCGAAGCCTAACGCTTCAGTTTCTGGGCTCCTCATAGCCTCTCTGGCAGTGCACCAACAGCAGTGAGCCCCGAACGGATTTCCGCTCGGGGCTCACTGCTTTTTACTACTTTTCTGATTTAGGAGATGAACTGGCTCAGGAGCAAAACTCCGAGTAGCCCGATCACCGCAAGTGTGGTCGTATAGGTGGTACGTACCGCCAGCGCCTGACCGACATTGAGGTTGAAGTACTCTTTGAACATCCAGAAGCCAGGATCGTTGACGTGGCTGAAGGCGATCGAGCCACAGGCAGTAGCCAGAACCATCAGTTCTGGAGATGCGCCGGTCGCGGCGACCAGAGGGGCCGCGATACCTGCGGCGGTTGATACCGCTACGGTGGCTGAACCCAAAGCAATACGCAGGATCACTGCGATCAGCCAGGCAAGGATCAGCGGGCTCAGGTTCCAACCGGAGGTGGTCTGCGCGATGTAGTCAGCGATTCCAGCCGATACGAGCACCTGCTTGAACGCACCACCTGCACCGATCACTAAGAGGATCATGGCCATCGCACGAGCTGCCTCGCTCATCGACTTGGCAACCTGATTCATGGTTCGGTTACTCATCGGCCCAAAAGCGATGATGGCGACAATCAAGGCAATCAGCAGTGCGATTTCTGCCGAGCCGAGCAATTCCAAGAGATTATTTACCGGATCACTGAGCTGCAACGTCATGCGAGCTACTTCAGAACCAGCGATGAGCACGATCGGTAATAGCGCAACGATGAAGGACATCGCCGTGGATGGCAGTTCTTCATCCTTGAATTCTTTTTCCGCCAAGAGACCGGTAGGCATTTGTGGGTTCATCTTGCGCACGAATGCCAGTCGGGGCCAGACCATAGCGATCGCCACGCCTGCAGGAATGGCAATGAGCAGGCCGTAGGCCAGTGTGAGACCCACCGAAGCGTTGTAGAGACCTGCTACTGCCGTGGGGCCCGGATGTGGCGGCAGGAAGGAGTGCATGGTGGACAGCGAGATCGACATTGGCAGGCCGACCCACAACAGGTTGACCTTGGTGGCACGAACCAGAGTGAAGGCCACCGGCACCAGAATCACGAAGGCAACTTCGTAGAACATGGTGACACCAATGAGCATGGCGGAGATGACCATGGCCCACTGCACACCTCGTTCGCCAAAGACGGAGAGGATCTTCTTGGCGATACGCTGGGCGGCCCCAGCATCGCCCATGACACGGCCAATCATTGCGCCTAGGCCAATGACGATAGCGGTACCGCCCAGTTGCCCACCGAGCCCATCAGCGATGATGTCTGGGATGTCTGCAATTCCAGCCGGTTGCCCATCGATAGTCAGCGAGTTTGTGGCCACGGCCCAGAAAGCAACGAGGGTAGCGACAAGAATGAGGGAGATAAAGCCGTTGAGTTTGAACCTCATCATGAGGATCAGTAGCACAACGACAGCCAGCGCAACGATGAGCAATGGCATAGGTGGCTCCAATCGGGTGGACGGTCAGAAGAAAAGTTGTAGGGGCACCGAATAGGCTGCGAAGGCAATTCATAAAAGTGAACTGGCGCATAGCTCTTTGTGCCAGCAATCACGTTAGTGAGTTCAATCCATCCCGTCCAAGACTCGAACCGCATTCATTGATACCCAGTCGGCATTAGTGCAACCTTCTACATCGTCCACCTAACCCCAAACTCCCGGAATCACGGGTTTCATCCCCTGCCGCAGAATCTACGGTTCGAATGCAACCAATGCTGACAGGGGTAAATATTGTGATCAGGCTCACATGAATAGCTGACCTATTCTTATTTGACAGTGAAGTCTTTTTGACATGAAAGTAGGCCGTGAACCACTACCTTAGGTAGTGGTTCACGGCCTACAAAAACTGCTGGTCGGGCCAGGTGAATAGCCTAGGAAGCCTTCACCGCGAGCACCGGGTGTTCGGCCTGCAGCAAGATCCTCTGGGCTTGGGAGCCCATGATGAACTTCCCAACTTGAGAGCGCTGCCGCAGACCAATCACAATCAAAGAAACCTGATGCTCATCAGCTAGTCCGAGGAACTCTTCTGTCAGATCATCACGATAAGTGGATTCAATGACCTTAGCTTCAATTCCAGCTTTCAGGGCTGAGTCCAGCACACGCGCGAGATCTTCTTCTGAAGCAGTGTTTTTATCTACGAGAGAGCCCTCGCGAGAAGAGTTGACGATGAGCAGAGTCTCATCGCGCAGCTTTGCTTCGCTAATCGCTGCCGCGACGGCGGCTTCGCCAACACTTGAAGGAACGTATCCGACGATGATACTCATGCGTTTTCCTTTAACTTTTCTTCGGCAACCGAGGCAGCGAGCGAGGAATTCTTTCGCTTATCAATGACGCCTTTAACAATTGGCCACACGGCAACAACAATAAATAGAACGAGCAACGTCGCTGAAATTGGTCGAGTGAAGAATCCCATCGGGTCACCCTCGAGGACAAGCAACGAACGGCGAAGGTTCGATTCAAGCAAGCTGCCAAGGACGAAAGCTAGAACTAGCGGGCCAGGCTCGAATCCAAATTTTTTCATGAGGTAACCGATAGCGCCAAAGAACACCACCAGCAGTACGTCAAACATTGAATTTCGGATCGTGTACGCACCGAGCATGGTGATCAACGCGGTAATCGGTGCGAGGATCGCAGCACGTACGCGCAGGATCCTCACGAAGATGCCAATGAGCGGTATGGACATAATGAGCAAGAGAATGTTGCCGATGTACATCGAGTTCACCACGCCCCAGAACAACTGCGGATCATTATTGATCAGCTGAGGTCCTGGAGTGACACCCTGAATGAGCAAGGCACCAAAGATGATGGCCATGGTGGCGTTGGCAGGGATGCCAAGAGTCAACAAGGGGATAAACGAACTGGTCGCTGCCGCATTGTTTGCTGACTCTGGACCCGCCACACCCTCGATGGCACCCTTGCCGAAGCGGGAGGGATCCTTCGCGGTCTTTTTCTCCGTTGCGTAGGAGGCCAAGGAAGCGATGGTTGCACCGCCACCTGGAAGAATGCCTAAGAAGAATCCGAGTACAGAGCCACGGCCAATGGCCCCGGAAGCTTCTTTAATGTCTTTGCCCTTAGGCCAAACATTCGAGACCTTCACCGGTGCAGTCGCCGCCCGGTGGCGTTCTTCTAGGTTGTACAGAATTTCGCCAACACCAAACAGACCCATCGCAATCGGCACGAAATCAATGCCATCGGCCAACGAGAGGTTGCCGAAGGTGAAACGCTCTGCCCCGGTGAAACCATCACGACCGATGGTCGCGAGGAACAAGCCCACCGCGGCAGCGATAATTGCCTTGATCTTGGTGCCGCCCGAAATGGTGGCCACCAGCAGAATGCCCAACATGGCCAAGGCCGTGTACTCCGGTGGGCCGAAGTCCAGTGCAAATCTAGCTACCAGAGGGGCCAGGAAGGTCAATCCGATAATTGAGATCGTCGCACCAATGAAGGAGCCAATGGCGGCAATACCCAGTGCCGCACCGGCTCTGCCCTGTTTAGCCATGACGTAACCGTCAAAGACGGTCACCACCGAGCTGGCTTCACCAGGCAGTCGTAGAAGTACCGAAGTGATCGTTCCGCCGTATTGGGCGCCGTAGAAGATACCAGCCAACATGATGATCGCCGTGACAGGTTCAACCCCATAAGTCATCGGCAACAAGATGGCGATAGTTGCTGCTGGGCCCAAACCGGGCAGTACGCCAATGAGCATACCGACCGCGACGCCCAGCAGGCAGTACAAGAGATTAGTAGGATCCAAGACGACGTTAAAGCCGTCTAAGACCGGTCCAAAGAATTCCATGCGAATAAGCCTTTACGTGCTTTAGAAAAGTCGAGGGATCGTCGTGCCCAAAGCCGCGATAAAGATGGCGTAAAAGGCGAGAACGATCAAGATCGAATAGATCGTGGCTGATCTCCATCGCTCGCCACCAAGCCATCGCATCCAAACGAAGCACAGCAACAATGATGGGATTTCGAAACCGATCAGTGGCATTAGCACCACCATGAGCAGCAGCGTGCCGAATCCGATGGCTGCGTACCAGCTCAGCGCGCTGAACTTCTCGCCATCTTTGCCTCCGCGTCGACCAACAATGATCTGCGCGATGGCCATCACCGAAGCAATGAGCGAAATAATAAAGGGCCACATGCCTGCAGCTGGCTCGGCAGGACTACCCAGGCCGAGTCCAACCGACAGCACCATGCCAACGATGCCCAAGCCCAAAACCACCAGAGAGGAGACTAGGTTGGCAATCGGGCCAGCAGGTTCCGGCGATTCGGCTTCCCATTGGGCGGCTAGTTCTTCAGGTGTTAACGCTTCTTCTGGCTCGATGGATTGATCTGTCTTTGCTTCAACAGCCTTATCCTCGGCTGAGTGCCGCGCGTGTTTCGCGTCCATTAGTTTCATCCTGAGATTCTCGCTTTCGCGTTACGTAGCGGAGTTAGCCGATTACTTTCCGGTGAGCGAAATCCCGTGCTCTTCAGTCAACTTCTTGTACGTCGCAGCCAGTTCTGTCCATTCTGAAACGACCTCTTCGCCGCTGATCTCATGGGCACTCAAAAGGTTCTTTTCGTTAAAGGACTTGTAAGTGTCAGTCGCGGTGGCGTCCTTGATCGAAGCCACTAGCTTCTCTTTGACGTCATCACTCAGACCCTTGGGAGCCGCAATGGCACGGTACTGGGACACCGGTACCTCATACCCGGATTCGATGGCGGTTGGAACATCTGGCAGGAACTCATTGCGTTCCTTGGAAAAGACAACGATGGGGGTGACGGCGCCGGCATCAATCTGTGGTTTTGCCTCACCGAGCTGAACGGTGGATACCTGCACCTGATCACCCATCACGGCGGTCAAGGCCGGTGAACCAGAATCGAACGGAACAGTGGTGCCTTCGATGTCAGCTTGGGCCAGCAGGAGTTCCTGAGCTAGCTGCGACCCGGTCCCCACACCGGTCGTACCAAAGGAGAGCTTTTTCTTGCTGTTTTTGATGTCATCCAGGTTTTTGACACCGGAGGCAGTGCTGGCGACCATCACGTAGTCATCTTGGGAGAGCCCCATCAGCACGTCGAGGTCATCAAGGGAAACCGCTTCATCTTCCGAAACTGCCAGCGGCGTGATGGTGATCAGGGAAGCATTCAGCAGAACCAGGTTCTGGCCATCTGGTTCCATGGCAGCGACTTCTTTGGTGGCCAGTGCGCCATTGGCACCGGGCTTATTAACGACAGGCATGGAGGTGCCCAAGGAATCTGCCATCCCCTCGGCAGCAGCGCGTGCAATCAAATCCGTTGATCCGCCGGGGGCTTGGCCCACGGTCATGGTCACCGGGCCAGAGGGAAAGCTGCTTGATTCATTGCTGCCACCTCCGACGTTTCCGCCACAGGCGGTTAGTGCCAGCGCGGCACCGGCTGCGGTTAACCCAAGCATCGTGCGACGAGTCATACGGTTCTTCATGATTTTCTCCTGCGAGTTCGAGTGAGTGTGACCCGGATCCTTACCTCGCGTGAGATAAGTCACCTTGCTGGTCACGCATATAGCCTAGAAACTGGAAGTGATGCATGTCCAAGGCTGAATGTGCATGGAATGATTCCCGGAAGGTATTGAATGTTTACGCTGGACCAGGCTAGAAGCTTTGTTGCTGTGGCAGAAGAATTACATTTCGGTCGCGCGGCCGAAAGGTTGAACATGACTCAGCCACCTTTGAGCCGGCAAATCCAGAAGCTAGAGCGCACGGTGGGGGTCGAGTTACTAGAGCGCGATAATCGCAGAGTCTCCCTCACGGCAGCTGGCCATGCCTTCTTGCAAGATGCCAGACGCTTAGTCATTGCCGCCGAACGCGCACCGGATAACGCCCGACGCATCGCCGCCGGACAGCTCGGCGAATTGCGCATTGGCTTTACGGCCGCTTCAGGGTTCAGCCTCCTTGGCCCATTGCTCGGCGAAATCTCCACGCAGATGCCTCAGGTGCACTTGGAGCTCGCGGAAATGGTCACCAGCGAACAGGTCGAGGCGTTGCTAGACGGAGACCTCGACCTCGGTCTGGCCCGCCCACCCTTTGATGATTCACTGCTCGAATCCACGTTGCTGTTTTCAGAAGGACTCGTTGCAGCGGTTCCCTCCGGTCACCGGCTTGCTCAGTCCAAGCACGAAATAACCTTTGAAGACTTACGCGATGAACACCTGATCATGCATTCACCCACCAAGGCACGCTACTTTTATGATCTCGTCGTCCGCCTGATCGATGTTGAGCACAAGAATGTGCGCCACACCGTGAGCCAGATTCTGACGATGATTGCCTTAGTGTCAGCCGGTCGCGGCATCGCCTTTGTTCCAGAAAGCGCCAAGTTCCTGGGCGTTGCTGGTGTGAGCTATCTGCGCCTACCCGAGCTCCGCGGAGATCCAGTACAACTCCATGCCATCTGGAGCAGGACGTCAAAGAATCCTGCGTTGGAGCGATTGATCAATATTGTCAGAGACAGTCTTCATAGCAATGATGCCGACTAGGTATCAAACAATACAAATATGGGCTTGGACAGGCATCACTGAGTGTTCCTACGCTGAGAGTAATAACTGATCAACACTCAATTCTTTTCCACTGTCCTCCGGACGTGAAAGACGAAGCAAAGGAAAACTCTCATGGCTCAGTACACCCCTGCAGAACTCGCCGATAAGCTCAAAGACGGCCTCCTCTCTTTCCCAGTCACCGCATTTGATGCAAACCTGGAAATTGATGAAGCTGCCTACCGCAAGCACCTGTCCTGGCAGTCAAGCTTCGACGTAGCAGGCCTGTTCGCAGCTGGCGGCACCGGCGAAGGTTTCACCCTCACCCCGGAAGAATCAGCCAAGGTAGTACGGATGGCTGTTGAGGAAGCCGGCGCCAACGTCCCAGTCCTTGCCTCGGCTGGTGGCTCCACCAAGCAAGCCATCCAGAACGCCAAGGACGCGGAAGCAGCTGGCGCTGAAGGCCTGCTACTCTTGCCTCCTTACCTGACCGAATGTGATCAGGAAGGCCTGTACCAGCACGTTTCGGCCATCTGCGCATCCACCAAGACCGGTGTCATCGTCTACAACCGCGCCAACGCCATCTACGGTGCCGACACTGTGGCACGTCTGGCTGAAAACCACGAGAACTTCATCGGTTTCAAGGACGCACTGGGCGACATCGAACACCTGACCAAGGTGTACGCCAAGAACGGTGACCGCCTGTTCTACCTCGGTGGCCTACCAACCGCAGAAACCTTCGCCCTGCCACTACTGCAACTGGGCATGAGCACTTACTCCTCAGCCCTGTACAACTTCGTTCCAGAATTTGCTCTAGATTTCTACAAGGACGTCCGTGCCCAGGACCGCGTGGCAGTGAACGAGAAGCTCAACCGTTTCGTCCTTCCTTACTTGGAAATTCGCGATCGCGTCAAGGGCTACGGTGTTTCCATCGTCAAGGGTGGCCTGAAGGCCATCGGCCGCGATTCCGGTTCGGTGCGCCCACCATTGCAGGATCTGACCGAACAGGATCTGGCAGATCTGAGTGCACTGATCCAGAAGGCAGGCATCGTCCCTGCCGGAGCCGCACTCTAAAACTGAACCGGCAATCATTCGAATCGCAAGGAGCACAATGACTACCAACACCGAGCAACTCACCGGGCAGTCGATTCTCGCTGGTGAACGAACCACAGGCACCGGCCGCACCGTGAATGGTTACAACCCTGCCACCAACGAGCCACTAGAACCGGGCTACAGCCTGATAGATACCGACCAGCTGAAAATCGCCACCACGGCGGCTGCCGAAGCTTTTGATTCCTTCCGTGCATTGGATCCAGAAAAGCACGCGGCCTTCCTGGAGGCTATCGCCGATAACATCGAGGCAGTGGGCGAAGAACTCGTAGAGCGCGCCATGGCCGAAACCGGTCTACCCGCAGCACGCCTAAACGGCGAGCGCGGACGCACCACCGGCCAGCTGCGTCTTTTCGCGAAGGTGGTCCGCCAAGGTGACTTCCGTGGCGTTCGAATCGACCCGGCACTACCAGATCGCACTCCCCTGCCACGCGTAGATATTCGTCAGCGCAAGATCCCTCTGGGTCCGGTAGCAGTCTTTGGTGCTTCCAACTTCCCGTTGGCGTTCTCCACGGCCGGTGGCGATACCGCTTCAGCGTTGGCCGCGGGTTGCCCGGTAGTATTCAAGGCACACAATGCTCATCCTGGCACCAGTGAAATCGTTGGTCGTGCCATCACTCAGGCTGTCGCCGATGCCGGTCTTCACCCCGGCGTTTTCTCCCTGGTCTACGGCCCAGGCGCGTCCATCGGACAGGCCCTGGTAGCCGATCCAGCGATCAAGGCAGTTGGCTTCACCGGTTCTCGTTCCGGCGGTACCGCGCTGATGGCTACCGCAGCTGCACGACCAGAACCGATTCCGGTCTACGCCGAAATGAGCGCCATCAACCCGGTCATCTTCTTCGAGGGCGCCCTCGCTGAAGACCCAGAAGGCCACGCCAAGGCCTATCTGGGATCAGTCACCGGTTCTTCAGGCCAGCTTTGCACCGCGCCCGGTCTGGTCTTTGTCCCTTCCAGTGCCGCTGGGGATGCTTTTGCAAAGGCCATCGCTCCGGTTACCGCAACCAGCGTTGGGCAAACCATGCTGACCGAAGGCATTTACACCGCGTGGAGTGAAGGGGTCGCTGCGCTGGAAAGCCAAGACGGAGTTGAACTGCTGGGTCGTGGCACACAGGGTGAGAGTGAAAATGCGCCGGCCCCTGCGATCTTTGCTTCGGGGGTTGAGCAACTGGTCAACAATCCGGTGCTTCAAGAAGAGATCTTTGGTGCTGCCTCTCTCGTGATTCGTTATGACAGCCCTGAAGAACTGTCTAACACCCTCTCCAAGTTGGAAGGTCAGCTCACTGCTACCTTGCAACTGAATGATTCGGATCATCAGGCAGCTGCCCAGGTGCTTCCGATTCTGGAGACCAAGGCTGGACGTATTTTGATCAACGGTTGGCCTACCGGTGTTGAAGTGGGTGACGCCATGGTTCATGGTGGCCCATTCCCTGCCACTTCTGCGCCGCAAACCACCTCGGTGGGAACTCTGGCCATTGAACGATTCCTGCGCCCGGTGGCTTATCAGAACTTCCCAGAAGCTCTGTTGCCACAGCCATTGGCTACCGATAATCCGTGGAATTTGAATCGTCGCGTGGATGGCACGCTGAAGCTTGCAGGAGAATAACGCATGAGTGCACAACCAACTATTGCGTCGGTAGAAGTCATTCCAGTTGCCGGTCATGATTCCATGTTGCTGAATCTCTCCGGCGCACACGGTCCTTTCTTCACTAGAAATATCGTGATCATAACCGACTCTGAGGGACGCACCGGTTTGGGTGAGGTACCCGGTGGTGAAGCAATCCGCTCCACCATTGAGGAAGCTGGAGCGCTCATCAACGGTGCCCCTGTGGCTAAGTACCGTTCCCTGTTGCGTCAGATTTCCAGCCGTTTCGCAGACCGCGACAAGGGTGGGCGTGGAGCACAGACTTTTGATTTGCGCACCACCGTTCACGCGGTGACCGCGGTAGAGTCGGCGCTCTTGGATCTGCATGGTCAGTTCCTTTCGGTTCCGGTCGCAGAGCTGCTTGGCGATGGCCAGCAACGCGACGCGGTACCAATGCTTGGCTACCTCTTCTACGTGGGCAATCCTGACGCCACGGATCTTCCATACCTTCGTGAACCTAACGGCGCCGATGATTGGGAAAAGGTTCGTCGTGAAGAAGCCATGACGCCACAAGCAATTGTTCATTTAGCTGAAGCAGCCCAGAAGCGCTACGGGTTCAAAGATTTCAAGCTCAAGGGTGGAGTTCAGGAAGGCGATGCAGAAGTAGATGCAGTGATCGCACTCAAGGAACGCTTCCCTGACGCTCGCATTACTTTAGATCCCAACGGCGGCTGGTTGCTAGAAGACGCTATCCGCCTAGGAAAGCGGATGCGTGGCGTTGTGGCCTACGCAGAAGACCCATGTGGTCCGGAAGGTCGCTTCTCAGGACGTGAAGTCATGAGTGAGTTCCGTCGTGCCACTGGTTTACAGACGGCAACCAACATGATTGCTACCGACTGGCGCGAGATGTCGCACGCGGTGCGCACCAATGCGGTTGACATTCCGCTGGCAGATCCACACTTCTGGACTATGTCTGGTTCCGTGCGTGTGGCTCAACTCTGCGATGAATTTGGACTTACTTGGGGATCTCATTCGAATAACCACTTCGATATTTCCTTGGCGATGTTCACGCAGGCTGGTGCGGCTGCTCCGGGCGAAATCACTGCCTTGGATACTCACTGGATTTGGCAGGATGGGCAGGGTCTAACCGAAGAACCACTGCAAATCCGAGATGGCCAGATTGAGGTTCCGCAGCGTGCTGGTCTGGGTGTGGAACTGAACCGCGAACGAGTGAACGAAGCACATGAGCTCTACTTGGAGCACGGTCTAGGATCACGAGACGATGCGGTATCAATGCAATATCTCATTCCGGGTTGGAGCTTTGATTCCAAGAGCCCGGCACTAGTTCGCTAAGAAATTGATATTGAATACATGAGCGCCATGGGGACGGCTGGGCCAACATCTAATGTTGACCCAGCCGTCCCCGCGGTGTTCTCTGCCTGTACTCGTATGGGCGCCCAGAAGGACAAGCAGGAGAATAAATGCAAGGCGTGATGCAAGGTTTCGCGGTAGTCCTCATTCTGATTGGAGTAGGACTCGCCACCGCAAAATTTCTCCCAAGTAAGCGCCAAGCCATTTCCTCCGGGCTGACACCTCTGATTTTTTACATCACCAATCCTGCTTTGATGTTCATCCTCTTGGCCGATGCTGACTTAGGCCTGGTGCTCGGTGTTTTCACACCCATTGCTTTGCTCACCGCTGCATTGACCGGTGCACTCTTTGCGGTGTCCTCCAGAGTATTTCTGAAGACCCCTGCTCACAATCTTCCAGCGGCCGCCATGGCCACGAGTTACGTTAATGCAGGAAACATCGGTATACCCCTAGCGCTCTATGCCGTGGGTAGCACGACTCCCGCGGTGTCTGTCTTGATAGCTCAATTGCTTGTCATCGCGCCTGCCTATTTATGCATGTTCGCATTGGTTTCGCGCAAGCTCAATCCAGAGACTCAAGAGCTACCCCTGGGCAGAACAATTCTTAAATCTATTGCCAATCCGGTAACTATCGCCACAGCCATAGGTGCTTGTTTTTCCTTCTTCCATCTCAAGCTTCCCGAAGTTTTACATGACCCCTTGGAAATGCTGGGTAATGCTTCGATTCCGCTTTTGCTGATGGCCTTTGGCATGTCTTTGTACGGTCAAAAGCCCTTGGCCGAAAAGGATGGCCGGCCAGAAGTTTTGATGGGCAGTGCGTTCAAAGTTGTTGTCATGCCCTGTATCGCGTGGATCATGGGAAGGTTTGTTTTCGGCCTTGAATCAATAGAACTTATGGGAGTTGTGGTGATGGCAGCGTTACCTACCGCGCAGAATGTTCTCCTGTTCAGTCAACAGTTTTCTTTGAAGCCTACTGTGCCTCGGGAAGTAATCCTGGCCAGTACCTTCTTGTCCATCCCGGTAGCATTATTAGCAACGTTCCTGTTGAGCTAGGAGTTCAAACTCGTCTCATGTTTGGTGTCTTTGAAGGATTTTTCGGTATATGGGCCATCATCGGTATTGGCTACTGGGCTGCAAAGAAAAATATCTTTGGCCCTGAAGGGCGCATGATCCTCAACCGGCTCACTTTCTTCATCGCCTCCCCCGCTCTACTATTCACCACCATTGCTGGAGCCAATCCCCAAGAAGCATTAGGCTCACAACTGTTTATTGCAGGACTCTCAGCCAGCGTAATTTTTGCACTGTTCTATCTACTCTCACGCTGGTTATTCAAGCGCTCGGCCGGTGAACGAACAATCGGCGCGATGGCGGCATCAACGGTGAATGCAGGAAATCTCGGGTTACCCATCGCTCTCTACGCGTTAGGAGATATTTCCCTAGCTGCACCTGTCGCTCTATTTCAGATGGCCATCATGACCCCAGTGTCACTGTCGATGATGGAGAAAGCGACCAGCAGTAAAGAACCCGGTGGACAAAGCGTGCTGGTGCGCACCCTATCTAACCCGATGATTATCGCTTCGGCCGCCGGCCTGGCTTGTTCGATATTTCATTGGATGCCACCACAACTGCTATTGACTCCTATCGAATTGCTTGCTGGAGCATCGATTCCGGCCATGCTCTTAGGCTTCGGTATTTCATTGGTAGGGTCCAAGCCATTGCAGAAGTCAACACAGCGACGTACCGAAGTCTGGGTTGCCGCCGGGCTCAAACTCGTGGCTCATCCGCTCTTGGCGTGGGCACTGGCCGCCTGGGTCTTCAGGCTTGATTCCACGGGTCAATATATCGCGGTCATCATGGCCGCTCTACCTACCGCGCAGAATATTTTCGTCAATGCAGACCGGTATAGCGCAGGAATTACTATTGCGAAGGACACCGTACTGGTCACCACGATTTTGGGTATTCCAGTGATGCTGGCCTTTGCAGGTTTATTGCACCCTTAGCCCTGCGGAGAACCTGCCGGGCTGCTTCGAACAACTCACGACTTCTTTGGCAACGACGCGTTCTCCGGAATGCTCGACCCTTCGACAGTTTCCAACGACTCAATAAAAACCTCTCGCAGGCGTTGAGCAGCAGGATTCACTGATCCTTCCTCCCAGGCAATAAAAATGTCCGAATGGTTCAAGTCTTGTAGTCCGTCCGGGCCAGTTAGCTCCTCAAACACCACGCCAGGCGGGGCGAAGTCCATTGCGCTGGCTGGTACGAGGGAGACACCGAGTCCCACCGCCACTAGTGCCATCAGCGCAGGAATCTGGCTCGCGATTTGGGCGATAGTTGGTTTGCTGCCAACAGAATCAAATAGCCGAATCACCAGATCATAGAAGTACCGGGCTTCGTTCGTTGAATACATCATCAATGGCAGCCCTACCAGCTCTTTGATGAGTACACCCTTGCCCGTGACTAAGTGGTGTCCCGACGGCAGGGCCACCACAAGACGGTCTTTCTTCACCAGACACGATTGGACACCTGGCCTAGTAACCACCGGACGCAACAAACCAACATCAATATTTCCGCTGCTCAGTGCATCGAGCTGGTCAATGGAGACAGCTTCACGCAAAACCAAGGTGACATCTGGCAAGTGGCGTGCTGCCGTGGATAACAATGCTGGCAAGACTGATTGACCTGCCACCGAGGTGTAGCCAACGACCACCGACCCGGAATCACCGGTTGATACACGTGAGACTTCGATACTCGTTCGACGACTCAAGTCCAAGAGACGGCGTGCATTCGGCAATAGGACTTCTCCAGCTGCGGTGAGCTGCACATTGCGCGAGGTTCGGGTGAAGAGCTTGGCGTTCAGTTCGCGTTCTAACAGCTGGATCTGTCGGCTCAGCGGAGGCTGAGTCATGTTCAATCGTTCAGCGGCGGCACCGAAGTGGAGTTCTTCGGCGACAGCGACGAACGACTCCAGCTGAATGAGCGAAAACATCAATGCTCTCCTTGAATCGTTGATTGCATAAGTTAGCTTGGACAGGTATCAATTTGGGCTTCTAAGGTGATTCTAAACCCAGACGACCAAGGGAGTACTTCATGTTGGATGCAACGATGCAACAAGTCTTCGGCCAAGACCTGCCAGATCAGCAACCGTTCTGCAGGATTCAAAAAATCGAGGTCACCCCGGTAGCCTTCGCAGATCCTCCGTTGCTTAACTCTGTGGGTGTTCATGAACCGTACGCGTTGCGAGCCATCATCGTGGTCCACACCGACAGCGGACACTATGGTCTGGGCGAAACCTATGGCGATGAGGTGCACGTGAATCGTCTGCGCCGAGCAGCCGAAGAACTGATCAACGCTGATCCTTTCAACCTCAGCGTGATCTCCCGTCTGGTATCAGCTTCACTACGCCAAGATGACGGCCAAGGTGGGCACGGAACCGGTGGCATGGTCACCACCACGTCACTTGATGATCGTGTGCTCTCCGCGTTCAACGTTGCCTGCCTCGATATCCAAGGCAAGATCCTCGGCCTGCCGGTGAGCGCACTACTCGGCGGGGCCGTGCGGGAACATGTAGATTTCAGCGGCTATCTCTTCTACAAATGGGCTGCCCACCCCGGACAAGAACCTGATAAATGGGGACCCGCCGAAGACCCTGCAGGAATCGTCGCTCAAGCTCGCATCATGGTCAACGACTATGGGTTCCGTGCTCTGAAGCTCAAGGGTGGGGTGTTCCCTCCAGAGCAAGAGGCCGCAGCGATTGAAGCTTTGCACGAGGAATTTCCTGACATTCCGCTGCGACTAGATCCCAACGGAGTGTGGAGCGTGCCAACCGCTATCAGCGTTGGACACCGCCTAGAGTCCTCACTCGAATATCTCGAAGACCCTTGTTTGAGCATTGCAGATAACGCCGCGGTGCGCGCGGAAATTGCTCTGCCAATTGCCACCAATATGTGTGTTGTTTCCTTTGCTGATCTCCCACCAGCTATGGATGCCAAGGCCATCGATATTGTGCTCTCGGATCATCATTTCTGGGGTGGGCTTAGCCGGTCAAAATTGCTTTCCGGAATTGCAGAAACCTTTAGGTTGCGTCTCTCGATGCATTCTAATTCGCATCTTGGCATCAGTTTTGCTGCCATGATTCATCTTGCTGCCGCGACCGAAAACATCGACTACGCGTGCGACACTCACTGGCCTTGGAAGCGCGAAGAAGACGACGTCATTGTGCCTGGCGTGTTGGTCATTCAAGAAGGGCACGTCAAGGTCCCCACAGCCCCCGGTCTTGGAATCGAATTGGACCCGCAGGCCTTGGAACGCATGCACCAGCAGTATCTCGATAGCGGACTTCGCCAGCGTAACGACACCGGCTACATGCAATCCATCGATCCTAGCTACGAGCTGAAGAGCCCAAGATGGTAGTCCCACTCAAGATTGTGGTCAGCGATCCTATTGTGTCCCGCTTCCAATCACGCTTTCGTCAGTTAGTGCCGGATCACGAATGGCATTTCATCACCGATCTACCCGGCGAAGAGCAATCAGCACATATTGCCGAAGCTGATGTGCTTGTCTGTGCCAAGCTGTCATCCGAAGATGCCCAACGATGCCAGGCGGGCCTAGTACATGTCACTGGTTCGGGTACGGATCGGGTGGCTTTGGCTTCCCTACCAAAAACGGCCCGGGTAGCCACGACGTCTCATCATGAACGGTCCATCGCGGAATACATTCTGATGGTCATCCTTGCGCACGAACGCCACCTGTTCGAAGTCACCAATGAACTACGTGATGGACTATGGAAAACAGTGGCCACCGACCAAACTGTCCCCATGTTCCGGACTTTTATAGATCTGACTATCGGTTTCATCGGGTTAGGTGGCATCGGCCGCCAAACTCTGGCAGCCGTCTCTGCTTTGGGGGCGAAATCTGTAGCGGTTCGTCGCAACTTATCAGCCACGGCTGAAGCCGACGAAAACTTGTTATGGGTCAAGTCGATGGAGCACTTACCGTTGCTTCTCGAGTCCAGTGATGTGGTAATTCTAGGATTGCCGCTGACGGATGAAACCCGGCATTTGATGGGAGCAAAGGAATTTGGTCTCATGCGTGAAGATGCGTTGCTCATCAACGTTTCACGTGGGCCAATTGTTGATGCCCAAGCCCTACTGGTTGCTTTGGATCGCCAGAGTATTGGTGGCGCTGCGTTAGATGTTTGGTGGGAAGCTCCGCTCAATAAGGTAGCTCCCGAGCTTACCCAACGTCTCGCGGCTCACCCACAAGTGATCGCTACCCCGCATTATTCGGGCCATGCCAAAATCACCTTTGAGTCGCGTGTCAATGAAATCTGTAAAAACATCGATGACTACGCAACTCAACGCTCGCAGTTAGTCACGGCAGCTGGCGCAGAGAGTTGAACTCTAGTTTCGATCATGTGCCACCAATTCACATTTGAGGCACCGCGCTAGGCAAATTCTGCCTTGGTACGGTGCACTCCATAGAATGGTGCCCATGCAAGATGAAAAGCTGCTGCAAATGGTTGAAGAAGAGTTCACTGCGATACTTCTGCATGCCAGAGACATGATCATTCGGCGTGCCAAGGCCGTGCACCCAGACTTGCAGGCGCCCGGATACCGACTTTTGTCGTTAGTGATCCGTGATGACGCGCAGCAGCAGGGTGCTTTGGCTGAAAAACTCCGTCTTGATAAAGCAACGATTTCGCGTTTGGTTCAGCAGCTAGAATCCCTCAATCTGGTGAATCGCACGCAGGATCCCTCAGACCGTCGTGCTCAGCTCGTCTCCGCAACGCCCATGGCTCATGAGAAGTGGCGCGATAGCGGTAACACTCTGCGTCAAGAGCTACGTAAGCAGCTCACCGAGTGGGAAGCAAGCGAACTACAGAACTTTGGGGAACTCTTGCATCGTTTGAATATCAGGTTTGACGAACTCGTATAGCTACTAGCCTCGGCTATTCCATCAAGGCCAAGAAGTCATCTGCGCTCAGGGCTGCTTGCTGCCCTGCCTGGCCCTCGGCACCCAGGACGTCATTAAACAATTGGGTCTTCTTTGCCTGCAGCGCCAAGACCTTTGATTCAATGGTGTCCTTGGCAACCAAGCGGTAAACATACACTGGGTTCTGCTGACCCATGCGATGCGCTCGGTCAATAGCTTGGGCCTCGGCTGCCGGATTCCACCATGGGTCCAACAAGATGCAGTAGTCAGCAGCCGTGAGGTTGATACCAAAACCACCAGACTTCAGTGAGATGAAGAAGATCGGGAAGTCACCATCGGTGAACCCGTCAATCAGTTCCTTGCGCATAGGGGAGCTTGTTGATCCATCAAGATACCCATGATCGATTCCTAGTTCTTGGGCCACGGCTTTCGCCTTAGTCAGGAAGCTAGTGAACTGACTGAATACCAAGACCTTGTGGCCTTCAGACACGGCATCGCTCATGAGTTCGCGCAGCAATTCCAGCTTGGCACTGGCGCCCTCACCTTCACCGACCAATGACGGATCTAGGGCCAGCTGACGTAGCAATGTGAGAGACTGCAGGATCTTGAAACGGTTGGAATCAACGTCATCAACCAACCCCAGGACTTCTTGGCGCACTCGTTGGAAACGGCGATCATAGGCTTTGCGATGGCTTGGTTCCAGCTCCACTTCCAGAATCTGTTCCGTCTTGGCAGGTAGTTCCGGGACTACTTGTTCCTTGGTACGTCGAAGGACAAAAGGACGCAAACGGCTCTTGAGCCGGTCCAGTCGCTCTTTGTCCCCGTCGGATATTTGCTTCTGGTAGTTGTCCTTGAACGCGTTGTGGCCACCTAGGAGACCCGGAGCTGCCAGGGATACTAACGCCCACAGTTCCATCAGGTTGTTCTCCATCGGAGTACCAGTCACAACAAACTTGCATGGAACGGGTAGCTGTCGAGCTTGTTTGTATCCCTTGGAAGTATGGTTCTTCAGTTGCTGGGCTTCATCCATGATCAACACGGAGAATCCAGCAGCTTCAAACTCCTCATAGGACAGTCGGAAGATTGCATAACTGGTAACGATCAGCTGGGCATCGCCCAACTGCTCTGCAACGCTCTGGCCAGACTTCTTTGAGGTGGAGGTTATCCCACGCGTTTTAAGTTGTGGCGCGAAGCGGTGTGCCTCATTAATCCAGTTCCCGACCACGGAGGTCGGTGCCAGCACGAGGAATTTCTGATCCGGGTTCTCTATACGAGCCTGTTCAAGGCAAGCCAACAGCTGGACGGTTTTTCCTAGGCCCATGTCGTCTGCCAACACGCCACCCAACGAGTGGGTTCTCAAGAAGTTCAGCCATGCCACTCCCTGTTCTTGATAGGGACGCAGGCTGGCTCTAAAACTCTCAGGTAGCTCTACCTTTTGGAGCTCTTCACCGCTGGTGAGCTCATTCATGTTCTGTAACCACTGGCTATGTTGAGCCTCGATAATTCCCAGGTCCAGTAGTTCCTGCCACCAGTCAAGGCTCAACTTGTGAACTCGAATGGTATTGCCTTCGACCTTGCCTAGTTCGCCGGCTTCGTCGATCAGCTGTCGCAGTTGCGCGAAATCTTCGCTAGCGATGGGAATGACGGTCATGTCATCAAGAATGAGATAGTCCAGATGTAAAGTTAGCGCAGAAAGTAGCAGCGCAAATGGCACCTTAATATCATCGATCGTGACCTCGACCGTTAGGTCAAACCAGTCTCCGGTATTTTCGCCGGCTTCAATGTTCACCGTGGCAGGAGCATCAATGAGTCGATACTCGGGCAAGTCATTGTTGGCTTCGATCAGGATGTCTGGATGTTCTTCTAAAAAGGGCAGGGTGTACAGCATGAAGTCGATGGACTCGTCGATGGACAGTTTCCGATCTTCATAGATCCCACGAGAGTTAATGGGTCCTAGCGAAGAGTCGTCGCCTAGTTTGTCATTAATCGAGTCGATGATTTCTTTTTCAACGCTTCGCTGCCTGCTCGTCTTAGTTGGGTACTTCCAGGTGTAGTGCAGGCTCACCGACTCCGCATTGCTCGATACTCGCAGTCGAAGTGCCGGGCGGGGTGCTGCAGGAATATCGTAAGAAACATCGGCACTTTTTAGTGGTGCCAACTGTCGCATGCGTTCCAGATGGGAATCTTCAAAACGTCCCACATCTGAAGAAGGAATGAACTGAACGCCGGAGGCCATGAAGGTGGCGAGTTCAGGTGAAACTGGTTCGGCAAATTCTGCCAGTCCCCATTCCTTGGACTTGTCCAAGGCCTTGGCCGAGTATGCAAGGAGAGTCGGTGGATTGCCAATGGGCAGCAAGTGCGTATGCTCCGGCTCAGGTCCTTTAAGGATCCCTTCAACGGTCAGACCATTTTCACCACGACGCATGTCCAAGTATGCGTGAGCCTGGGTCTCGCTAAAGGTCACTGCTACTTTGCCTGAAGTTAGACCATTGATGATCTCAACCCCAGCTGCGCGTAGCTCAGCAAATGCTTCTAGTAGGTCTTTGCCGGGCAGTTCCATCAGGGAGACCCAGTCTGTGGCATCCCACACGTGGCCGAATTTCTGCTTTTGAGCTTGCTCTCGCAGTCGATTCAATTCCATAACAGCACGGCGCTGTGCACGAGGAAAGCGTTCGTCAAAAGCTACAGATTTCCAGCTGACTCCTGATTGCACCCATGGGCTCTTGGCACCGCGTTTAGCAGGCCGAGCTTGAAGGGTCAGCAAGTCGTCACTGCCATAACGAGGGGTACTGATGAATTTCAGGATCAAGCCCAGCGGTTCCTGAACGATGTCCTCTTCGTCTTGCTCCACCGGTAATAGTCGATTGAGGTTGCGCTCCCATTGGGGTATGGCGTTACGCCGCCAAGCGAATGGGTCAGCTTCACTATCTGAAATGATCAATGGATCATATTCGTCATTGACGATCTCTAAAAGTAGCGCGGCAATATCGGAGCAAGAACGCTGGCCCGGGTGGCCATCACAATATCCATCGAATTCAATGCTATCGCTAACAAGGCGAAAGGATGCCAACACTTCGCGGCCCACAACTACACCTGAGACGCGTACACTTCTGCCTTCGTGATAACGGTAGACGTCGTGAACTAGGCCCGCTTTGTAGTACATCTGCCCTGCACGAAGTTCGTCGTCGGTCACCAGTAAATCCAGTGATTCGTAGTCGAGTTGGAATTCCAAGTTCGCCATCCATAGGTAGTGCGTTTCAGCGGATTGCTACCCTCCATCCTATCGACGGGCAGGGACACGACGGGCATGACGAAACGTTAAGTGGATACTTTACTGAGCATAGTTTCGAGAGCTACAAAGGAAGTACTGAATCACGAGTTCCGCTCATAACAGCCCTGGCTGAGTGGACGGCAACCCTCTAGGCCATTGTGCGGGGTGCCCCAGGTGAAGATTCGATGCTTCTTGAAATCCAAGAGCGTAAACGATGGCGCCCCTGCGCCAGAAAGGGGATGATTCCCCATGCCTAACGCAACCACCAAACTCTCCGTCGCCGAAGACCGTGCACAGCGCCTGCAAGAAGCAGGGGCCGGTTGGGGCGAACGAATTTATGCCGCTCCCGACAGCGCTAAATTGACCTTCAGCGTTCAGGGCGAAGGCTTCGATTCTGTGGCCACGAACATCCAAGCCGGCAAGCACACTTTCACCGTCGATGAACCCGCCGCGCTTGGCGGTAGTGACGTAGCGGCCAGCCCTGTCGAGTATGCGCTGGCGGCACTGGTCTCTTGCCAAGTTGTGGTGTATCGACTCTACGCAGAGAGCCTCGGTATCCAGGTAGACGATGTACAGATCACCGCCGACGGGCAGCTCGACGTTCGCGGGCTCTTAGGCATTGACACCTCGATCCGCCCGGGCTTCTCCTCGGTAGACCTCAAGGTGCAAATCGCCGGTCCAGAATCTGCCGAACGCTACGAAGAACTGCGCCAAGCCGTGGATGCTCACTGCCCGGTGCTTGATCTTTTCGCCAATCCGGTCCCAGTGACCACTTCGGTGCAGATCACTGAAGCTAACTAGCCTGGCCTGAGTCAAAAATGCGGGGGTGGTCTTCCAATTGGAAGGCCACCCCCGCGTTTTAACTAGCTCAGGTCTACTTGTCTAGGAAGTTCAACAGAACCTTACCCGAGCTTGAGGAATCCTTGGCCGTTTCAAACGCCTCAAGACCGTCAGCCACCGGGAACTCGTGGGTGACCGCAGCGGAGATCTGTAGGGAGCCGTCGGCGAGAGCCGCAAGTACCTCATCGATTTCATCGTTGAAGCGGAAGGAACCAACCAGTTCCAGTTCACGAGTAATCGCCAAAGAGATCAAAGCTGGCTGCTCACCGGTTGGCAGCAATCCAACCATGACGACGCGTCCCCCACGCACGGCACCGCGTACTGCCGAGGCCAAACCACGGTAGTTTCCGCTGGCCTCAATCACCACGTCTGCACGCACCTGCGAAATGGCCTCCAGGTCATCGGCACGCAAGGTGGACGTGGCACCGAGCTGAGTTGCGATCTCCAGTGGCTTCTCGTGCATATCTACTGCAACAATTTCACTGGCTCCAGCACGCTTGAGCACCGCGATAGCCAATGCGCCGATCGGGCCGGCACCAATGACCAGCGCCTTCTTGCCAGCAACCTCGCCGGAGCGCGACACCGCGTGCCAGGCTACTGCTGCCGGTTCCGCCAAAGCTGCATCGCGCAATGACAGGCCCTCGGGAAGTTCACGCAGCATCCGTGCTGGCAGATTCACTTCGTGGGCAAAAGCTCCCTCGGTGTGCGGGTAACGGGCCGCGGAGCCGAGGTAGGTGCATCCAGGCGCGAGGTTTGGGCGCTCTGATGGGTATGGCTCGCCGGTTTCCCTGGGGGTGGCCGGGTGTACGGCAACCTTGGTTCCGGCTGCTGGGCCAGTGCCATCGGCAGCTGCTTGAAGCACGGTGCCGACAATCTCATGGCCGAGGATCATCGGGGCTTTAAGAATTGATTCGCCGGCAGCTCCATGGCTCCAGTAGTGCAGGTCGGATCCGCAGATACCACCGTAGGCAATGGCGATGCGGGCCTCATCGGCCGCGGGAGCTGCCAGATCGATCTGCTCAATGCGTAGGTCACCAGCGGCGTGAGCGACAACGGCTACGGTGCTAGTAGCTAAGGTATTAGACGACAACGCTCATGCCTCCGTCGATGAAAATGGTTTGACCGTTGACGTAGTTAGAACCATCCGAAGCCAGCCATACTGCTGGTCCAGCCAGATCTTCCACGGTGCCCCAACGAGCAGCTGGTGTACGTCCAAGAATCCACGAGTTGAACTTCTCATCGTCCACCAGGTTCTGGGTCATTTCGGTGTGGATGTAGCCCGGCGCGATGCCGTTAATCTGCAGGCCGGAAGCTGCCCATTCTGCGGTCATCGCGCGGGTGAGGTTGCGCAGGCCGCCCTTGGCAGCGGTGTAAGCAGAAATCGTTGGGCGAGCCAGATCGGTTTGTACCGAGCAGATGTTGATGATCTTGCCTTCGCCGCGTTCCACCATGCCACGGGCGACTTCGCGACCCACCAAGAAGGCGCTGGTCAGGTTCGTATCGATAACTCGTTGCCAGTCAGCAACTTCTAGGTCAAGCATCGGGACACGGTGCTGGATTCCTGCGTTGTTGATCAGGATGCGGACGGAACCGATGTTCTTTTCAATGGCGGCGATGTTCTCACGAACTGCGGCGTCATCTGTGACGTCAAAGCAGACGCTGTGGACTCGGTCAGCGCCGTAGCGGGTGCTGAAGTCGGCGGCTGTTTCGGCTAGTCGTTGTTCATCGCGGCCATGCAAGATAACGGTGGCGCCAGCGTCGGCCAATGCGCCAGCAAGTTCGCGGCCAATGCCGCGGGAAGAGCCCGTTACCAGGGCTAGTCGTCCGGATAGGTCAAATAGTTGACTCATGAATTCCCTCGCATGAAGTGTCGATGGTACATCGACGGGAACTCATCACTGGGGTAAACCAGCGCATACATCCGAAAAGTAGCCCCGTCGCTCCCTCAAAACATATCAGACTTATGACGCGCGTAACACCTAAAAGTCGGATTTATGAACTTGTGAACTTTAGTGCTCTCTGCCATTAGGTCCGCAAAAAGCATCGAGAAAAGAGCCATTAATGTCAGAAACCCGGGGACGCAATGGCCCCGGGCATCATCGAAAAACGCTACCAGCGCAGTCCATGTCCGAAGCGGTACACCGGGTCTTCGGTATCGAAGGGCACGTCCTCCCGCGCAGCGAGGACCGCTGCATCCGAGCACGGAATATCAAAGGGCAGTTTACCTGACACTTTGGCGGCCCCGGTGGCAGCGTCCAGCAGCACCTCGTCCGACACCCCAAACGTCCCGAACAACGCCGCCAGTGGCAGTTCCGGACAGGGCCACACTCACCAGGTACATCATCAGATCATCGATGAAGGCGGTGAGTACCAAGCTGGTGATCATCAGGCCGATAGAGACGAACAGGGTGCTGCCATAGGATCCGCGGCGCGAAACGAACATCCCCACCGCCCATGACGCCGATGCCATGAGCACCAGAGAAAACATGGCGGTCATCAGTGAAAGCTGCGTCGCGTCCTCAACACTCATCTTTAGTCGGAGCATGATGAAGAACAGCCCGAAACCGCCGACCAGCGTATAGCCGGTCTGCATGATGAAGCGCTGCCGGTCCAGGAAAGCGAAATTCGAGGCCTGTCGCGGGTCAAACATGAAGGAGGTGAAGATTCCGCTAAGGCTCATGCGCGGGGTGTTCATCATCGCTGGCATGGGGTCTTTGACGATCAGGCAGGTGATCACGACGATAACCGCGGCAAGTGCCGGCATCGCTAAGAACATGATCGGCAGGCTGCCTGCACCCAGCGCCGCGATCGCGTAAGCCGAGAGTGACCCCAGTGCCGAGGCGGCTCCGAAGATCCCGGAGGCTTTGTCCCGTTCATGATCGGGGATCTGATCGGCAAGCATCGCGTTCAGTGAGGCGAAGACCGCGTTATATCAGGCCTGAGTCAGGGCCCAGGCGATGACGAGCATTGTAATACTGGTAGAAACCACCATCAGTCCCGAGGCGAGCAGACCTACCAGGATGCCACCAAAAATCCAGCGGCGGCGCCGGCCAAACCGGCTCCTGATGCGGTCCGAGAGCCCTCCAAACAATGGGTTGGTGATCAGCGCGGTGGCACCGCCGACCGCGGTGACCAGTGCAACGGATGCTTCTTCTGTCCGCTCGGGACCAGTTCAAGCACCTTCAATGACAGCGCGGCGGCCATCGGGGCGACCAGCGCGCCGAAGGTGGCGAATTCAATCAATGCCAACAGAGAGATTTTCCAGATGGATGAACGCTGTGCGGGCGGGGCGGCAGTGTTGCGTGGCATTCCGGATCCTTTCGAATGAATGATGGCGCGAAGTGGCGACAACATCAATAGGAACAGTGCGAAACGACGCGAAAAATAAAACCTAGTGACCACTAGGTTATCTTTCCGACCCCTAACTGTTCACCGGTAAATGACACAATGAACCCATGCAACAAACAGGCGACGGTCGAGCCCAACGAGGCCTAGAGCGTCGCGAAAGAATCCTAGAAGCGGCGGTTCGCCGCTTTGCTCGACGCGGATACGAAGGCACTCGCATCGCCGATATCGCCAAGGACGCGGGCATGACCGACGCCGGACTGATCCATCACTTCCCCTCAAAAGAAAAGCATTTCCTGGCTGTCATTGGGCGCCGCGAAGAGGTCTATGCACCGGTGACCGGCAGCTTTGAATCGGTGGCCGAATTCCTACACGCGCTGATCGCCTCGGTAAATGCTGCCTGCGCTGAACCAGAATATTTACGCTTCCGCGCCATGTTCAGCGGTGCCGGAACGATCGAAAATAACCCCGCCACCACCCACCTTGAAGGTCGGCTCCGCTTGGCAGTCGAACGCTTGGTTCCACTTTTTGCCGAAGGCATTAGGCGCGGCGAACTACTTCCCGACCAGCAGCCACTAGCCATGGTGCTGCATATTCTGGCGCTGAATGACGGTCTTCGCGCGCAGTGGGGGCAGGCTCCGGACCTGATTGATTACGCGGGCACCTTCGAAACCTCGATCGCGACTGCCTATCGTGCATTCTCCGGGCGCTCGCTGCCGCAGGCCCGTGGATAACGGCTGATATTCGTCGAACCTCAGCCTCCACGGGCAAAAAATAAGGCCCCACAAGGGGCCAAACTTTTTAGCGTGTCTGCGAATAGAACCAGTTGATGTGCTCTTCGAGCAGTTGAGCTGCGCGCTCGCGCTGGTTGGTCGCGAAGGCGTGATGGATGGCCTTGTGTTGGCGACGCAGAACCCTGACTATCGGTTGCCACGATTCATCATCTGGAATGGACGCGGCAACATAGTCACTAATGGAGTTGCGCAGTGATTCCATCATGGATTCCACCACAGCGTTGCCAGCCATGGAGGCGAGCAAGACGTGGAACTCTGCGTCAATGCGGTGGAAGGCTTCACGCGAGAGTTGGGCATCATCCATACGCATGATCAGCACCGCGGTGCGGTCAATGACCTGTTGCGCGTGGATGGGATCGCGCGGGTTCATCTGTGCTGCCCAGGTTTCTAGCAGAATGCGGGATTCAACAATCTCGCGCACGTTAATCCCCTTGGCCGCCAGGTGCAGGCGCAAGGCTTGAGAAATTCCGGCCGAAGGATTGGAGACAATCACTGCCCCGGAATTCGGACCGGACCCCGTGGAAGTCTTAATGATGCCCATCACGTCAAGGATGCGGATGGCGTCGCGTACCGAAGCACGGGAGATCCCATGTTGCTCCGCGAGCGCACGTTCACCGGGAAGTTGATCTCCCACGGATAACTTCTCAGTGCGCAAATCTTCCTCAATGGCTTGAAGAACAATCTGGTACGCACGCGGAGCTGGGTTTACTGGCATCGGATCTATTTTAGCCGTTCACTTGGCTAAGGAAGCATCCACGAAAGCACTGGAGTGGACTGCAGGTAGACCAAGCAGCACAACACCAGCAGCATTCCCACAGACCAACCGGCAACCTTCTTCAGGATCACCGATTCCTGCCCTTCCATCTTCACACTGGTTGCGGCGATGGCCAGGTTCTGCGGGGAGATCAGCTTACCGACCACACCACCGGAGGTGTTGGCAGCTACCAGCAGGTGCGGATCGATGCCCGCATTCACGCCAGCGGTCTGCTGCAACTTGGCAAACAGTGCGTTGGCCGAGGTATCTGAACCGGTCACCGCGGTGCCGATCCAGCCCAAAATTGGGGAGAGGAAGGCGAAGAATCCGCCGGCACCGGCCAGCCAGGTTCCCACGGTAATGGTCTGTCCGGACAGGTTCATCACGTAAGCCAGGCCGAGGACCGAGAGAATGGTCAGCGCAGCGAAACGCATGTTGTAGATGGTCTTGCCGATTTCAGCAAGGCCTTCACCGAAGGTCATTGCATACTTGCCACCGTCGGTATTACGTGAGTATACAAAGGCGACGATCACGCCGGTGATCAGCAACAGGGTACCTGGTGAGGAGAGCCAGGAGAAGGTGTACATGGTTGAGGAGACTGCTCGGCCATTGGCATCAACCACATGACCGTGTAGTCCTGGCCAACCGAACTTGATGTCGGTGCTAGCCAACCATGCCGGAATATCGATACCGAGCTTCCACAGCTTGGCCAGACCGAAGATTACGATCACCAAGAGGTACGGGAACAGTGCCATCCAGGTGTTCCCGGCATGCAGTTTGCTTCCCTGTTCTACAGGGATTGCTGCTGCTTCGGGGGTCAGTACACGGGCGCGAGCTTCCTCGGCACCCTTCGGGCTCCAGAAGCGAAGCAGGATCACAGCTGCGGCCAGGCCAACCAGCGAGGCGACAATGTCGGTGAGTTCATACGAGAAGTAAGTGGAGCACAGCCACTGGGCGACACCGAAGGAGATGCCGATGGTCAGCGTGGCTGGAAGCACCTGGCGCACACCGCGCCAGCCATCGAGGATCAGCACCAAGATGGTGGGAACAAACAATGCCAGCAGCGGTGACTGGTGACCAACGACGGCACCAATTTCCTTGGCTGGAATACCGGTCAGCGCACCGGCGGTGGTGATGGGAATCGCCACGGCACCGAAGGCTACCGGAGCGGTATTAGCAATGAGCACCGCGCAGGCGGCGCGCAAGGGCGAGAGCCCCAGGGCCAAGAGCATGGTGGCGGTAATTGCTACTGGGGCGCCAAAACCTGCAAGGGCTTCGAGGAGTCCACCGAAACAGAAAGCAATCAGCACGGCTTGGATGCGCACATCCCCGCCACCGATCACGTCGAAGACGCGACGTAGGTCTTCAAAGCGACCGGATTTCACGGTGACTTGGTAGAGGAAGATGGCCATGACCACGATCCAGACGATCGGGAAGGCGCCAAAAACCATGCCCATGATCCCTGAATTCAGGGCCATGCCGACCGGCATTTTCCAGCCCAGGATGGCGACGATGATGGCTACCGCCAATGATCCCAAACCGGCCCAGTGGGCCTTGGTTTTGATCACTGCTAGCAGTACAAAAAATGTGAGGAGGGGAATCAATGCGATCAGTGCAGAGATCGCAACGCTCCCAGCTATGGGTTCGGTGGAGGGAGTAAACACGGTGTGGGCGTCCTTGCTCGAGTGTTGGTCTGACCATATGTGGTCCGACCACCAAGAGTACAACGTGAGTGTCATCACAACAAGTCTTGACTATTACAAAACTTGTCGCATAGTATGGTCAGACCACACCTGAAAGAGTCATTTATTATGCGAATAGCTCTCTTTGCCACGTGCATCGTGGACGCTATGTACCCGGAAACAGCCAAGTCGACCGTGAAAATCCTGGAACGCTTGGGTCATGAAGTAATTTTCCCGAAGGCGCAAGCCTGTTGTGGGCAAATGCACATGAACTCCGGCTACATGCCCGAAGCTTTACCCGTTGTCGAAAACCACATCAACGCCTTTGACACCGAAGACTATGACGTCGCGGTTGCCCCCTCGGGCTCCTGCGTTGCTTCGGTCAAGCACCAGCACCCCTTCCTCGCTGAGCGCCTAGGCAAACCAGAACTCAAAGAACGAGCTAAGGCAGTCGGCGCGCGCACCTATGAACTAACCCAACTATTGGTTGACGTTCTAGGCATCACCAATGCGGCCGAACAATTGGGCAGCTACTTCCCCGAAACCATCACCTACCACCCCTCCTGCCACGGCATGCGTTCGCTAGGTTTGGGAGACCGTCAACTGGATCTGCTCAAGACCGTCGGCGGCATCACCGTGAACGAACTACCAGAAGCCGACCAGTGCTGCGGCTTCGGCGGCACCTTCTCCATCAAGAACGCTGATGTCTCTTCGGCAATGCTCGAAGACAAGGTGAAAAACATCTGTTCCACCGGTGCCTCCGCGTGCTCCGGCGGCGACGCTTCCTGCCTAATGCACATCGGCGGTGGTCTCTCACGTACCGGCGCCAAGCCAAAGACCTTGCACCTGGCCGACATCTTGGCCAGCACCATGGAAGAGACGGTGTCACTGTGACTCAGGTATTCCTCGGCATGCCTGCCGGCGGACAGGGAAACCTGTTCGAGCAAGAGCCCTTCCCCAAGGCTGCACACCGCGAACTGGGCAACACCCAGATGCGCAAGAACCTTCGCCACGCCACCCACAGCATTCGCGACAAGCGACTGAAGGTCGTCGGTGAACTTCCCGACTGGGAAGCACTGCGTAATGCCGGCAGCACCATCAAGAACAATTCCATGGCCACCCTCGAGGAACGGCTACTGGAATTTGAAAAGAACTTCACCGCCCGCGGCGGTGTGGTCCACTGGGCTCGTGACGCTGATGAAGCCAATAAGATCGTCACCGATCTGGTCCGTGGCACCGGCGCTACCGAGGTGGTCAAGGTCAAGTCCATGGCCACCCAGGAAATCGGCCTGAACGAGCATCTAGAAAGCGAAGGCATCGACGCCTTCGAAACCGACCTCGCCGAACTCATTGTTCAGCTGGGTCAGGATAAGCCAAGCCACATCCTGGTCCCTGCCATCCACAAAAATCGCACCGAAGTACGCGACATCTTCCTCAAAGAGATGCCGGTGGTTGACCCGAACCTCACCGATGAACCAGCCAAGCTAGCCGAAGCGGCCCGCGCCCACCTGCGCAAGAAGTTCCTGGCCGCCAAGGTCGCGATTTCCGGTGCCAACTTCGCCCTGGCCGATACCGGCACCCTGGGCGTAGTGGAATCCGAAGGCAATGGCCGCATGTGCCTGACCCTGCCCGAAACCCTGATCACCGTCATGGGCATCGAGAAGGTCCTGCCGCATTGGGAGGACGTCGAGGTCTTCATGCAGCTGCTGCCTCGCTCCTCCACCGGCGAGCGCATGAACCCGTACACCTCGCTGTGGACCGGTGTCACCGAGGATGATGGCCCGCAGAACGTGCACATCGTGCTGCTCGATAACGGACGCACCCGCGCGCTGGCCGACCGCTTCGGCCGCACCGCGCTGAACTGCATCCGCTGCTCGGCCTGCATGAACGTGTGCCCAGTCTACGAACGCACCGGCGGCCACGCCTACGGCTCCACCTACCCGGGCCCGATCGGCGCGATCCTCTCCCCGCTGCTGACCGGCATCGAGGTCGAGGAAAACGGTTCCCTGCCTTATGCTTCTTCGCTGTGTGGTGCTTGTTATGAGGCCTGCCCAGTGAAGATCAATATCCCTGAAATCCTCGTGCACCTACGTGGTGAAGACGTGGATGCCAAGCGTGAGAAGCACAAGCTCCCGACCCAGATGGACCTGCTGATGAAGGGTGGTTCCTGGGCCTTGGGTAAGGGCAAGAATATTGGTCTGCTCGAAAAGGCGTTACCGTTGGGACGTTTGGCCGCTGGCAAGGATAAGAAGATCAAGAAGTTGCCGGGCATCGCTGCCGGGTGGACCAAGAGCCGCGACATTCCAGCCCCACCGAATAAGTCCTTCCGCGACTGGTGGAGCGACGAGAAGGAGTCCAAGTGAGCGCGAAAGATGAAATCCTAGGCCGAATCCGTACGGCTCTGGCCGACACTCCGGTCACCGAAGAAGTTCCTCGTGAATACCGCACCACGTCCACGATGAGCCAAGAGCAGCTCATTGAGCTGTTGGTCGACCGTTTGGTGGACTACAAGGCAGGTGTTGAGGTCATTGAGGCGGAGCAGATTCCTGAATTTGTGGCTTCCAAGCTCAAGGACGCCAGCAGCGTGGTCTACCCGCAGGGGTTAGATGCACGGTGGCTTTCTGCCTTGGGTTCCGAAGTAGAACTTCGCCTTGATGCGCCCGGCGCTCGTTTGAGCGTGGCCGAACTGGATGCCACCAGCGCGGTAGTGACCTCTTCGGCAGTCTCCGTCGCTGAATCGGGAACCATCATCCTCGATGGCCAACCCGATCAGGGTCGTCGCGCGATTTCACTGGTCCCCGATCACCACGTGTGCATCGTGCCAGTGTCCACAATCGTGCAATTACTGCCTGAGGCCATGCCACGACTGAGCATCACCCGACCGTTGACCTGGATTTCTGGCCCGTCGGCCACCAGTGATATTGAGCTGGAACGTGTTGAAGGTGTCCATGGTCCACGCACCTTGGACGTGCTGATGGTTCGCGGCCTGTAGATCCACGACCTACTAAAAGTGGCCGATTCCCTCCCCAGTATTGGGGTAGAGAATCGGCCACTTTTTGCTGCAGACGCTACTTGGTGGTCACTGCCAATTCGTTAGGCTCGGTGTCCAACACTACGGAGGCAGTCTTGTTGCCAGACTCTAGATCGAGGGCATGCACCGTCTTCTTAGCTGGTTCGCTGACGTAGGCGGTATTGCCGTCAATGCGCAAGGCTGGGTGAGCTTCCTGCCACTGCGATGGGCCTTCCCACGCATCAATGGCATCGATGCTTCGGGTGATCTTTCCGGTGCTCGGGTCAATCACGTGGATCTTACCGTCGGTACCCAAAAGGTAGCCGAGATCTTCAGGGCCACGAGCGACCCCGCGCCAGGTGTATTCAATTCCATCAGGCAAATCGGCAACCTGGTAGCTAGTCTTCGCGGTGTCGATCAGGGTGATCTGGTGCAGCAGGTTTCCTTCGGCATCAGGATCATTCTGGTAGTCACCGATCACCAATGCGCTGGTCGGTGAGACGTAGGCATTACCCATGCGTCCGTACTCATCCGGTGCACTGAGCTTGGTGAATTTCCCGTCAGCAAATACCAGTGCCCCATCTTCACAACCGAACACCGCGCGGCCATCGGCAGCAGTTCCTTCACCGTGAACAGCCGGGCAGTCGGTGCTTTCGGCAATCTTCTTGTGCTGGGCGTCAAGCTGCTGCACACCGGTGCGCGAGGAAGCATCGCCAATGGTGGTCAGTACCGTTCCATCTTCCATTGCCACGGAAACACCGTGGTGAGCAGGCGATTCGATGGTCTCTACCTCAGGCAGTTTTCCTTCATCCTCGGCCAATTTATCGGTGTCAAAGATTGTGGTGATTCCGCTGCCATCATCAAAGAGGGCGGTCTTGCCTGCGTGTGGAACCACGTGTCCGGCAGCTGAGGCAGCGAAAGTCGCTTCGGTCAGCTCAGGGGTGCTTGCATCAAGTACCTGGAACCCTTTGGAGGTGGTGAGCAGGAAGTTTCTACCGTCACCAGCGGAATTCAGTCGGGTGAATTCTTCGGTGTCAAAGGTTTTGAGCACCTCGAGGCTCTTGCCATCTAAGACCGCGGCACCATTGGCGTAGGTCACTGCAACTCGTGGCGAAGTTGATGCATCGGTGGAGTCGGCTGCGCTCTGCGCCGAGCATCCGGTGGCCAGCAGGCCGAGGACGGCCAGGGATGAGCCGACCTTGAGGGTGCGATGAGAGATGAGATTCATGATTCCTTTCTTACTGCGCTTAGTTGCGCAATGCTTGGGTAATTTTTTCGGCGTTGACTTGCATCATCTTTAGGTAGCTGTCGGCGGGTTCGCCCGGTAAGGTCAGCGACTCTGAATACAGGTGCACGATCTGAACATCGATGTTTGCTTCGTCCGCCAGGGCACGAGCCAATTTGTCGGGCTGAGCGGATTCAACAAAGATCGCTGAAACCTTCGAGGTGCGGATAGCTTCTGCCAAGGACGCCAAATCGGCTGCGCTCGGCGAAGCTAGGGTGGTCCCCGAGGGGATCACTGCCCCTACGGTGCGAAAGCCAAAGCGCTTGCTGAGGTATCCAAAGACGTGATGGTTGGTCACCAGTGCGCGAGATTCTTCGGGAATCTGGTTGAAGGAGTCAGCCATCTGTTGTTCCAGCTCAGTCAGCTCACCCCGATAGGACTGGGTGTCTTCATTCAGCTGCTCTGTCTGGATGCCGGGAAGCTCCTGGAGATCTGTAGCTAAGGCATCGACCACGCCAATCATCTGTACTGGGTCAGTCCAAAAGTGTGGGTCAGCGGCTCCACTAGATCCAGAAACATTGAGTACTTGCACGTGGTCCGTAGCAACGAAGTGCTCCTTGCCTGCCGCATCGACCGCTTCGAGCTGGTGCTGCAGCCCTTCTTCTAGGTTGAGCCCATTGGAAACGACCAAGTCCGCATCGTTGAGTAAGGCGGCTTGTTGGGCTGAGATCTCGAAGGAGTGGGGATCAACGTTGGCCGGCATCAAGGTGTGAACCTGTGCTTGGTCGCCGACAAGGTTCTGTACGACGTCCGCAAGGATATTCGTGGTCACCACGACGCTGGGCTGTTGATCTTCATGGGCTGTGGCGGCACAACCGGTCAAGATCATTGGCACCAACAACATCGCAGATAGAGCCTTGAACGGATTTTTCTTGCGACTGATCAATTTCCCACCTGTGTCATCCACGTTGGAGCAACGCTGGGGGTCAGCGTTCGGGCAATACGTGCTGAATCGGCGAAGTCGATTTCATAGACTTGCTCTTCAGCCGGCGCATTAACATAAGCGCGTTGGGCATCAAGAACGAGGTTCACGCTGTCCATGGCCACTGGATCTTTCAAGCTCTTCTTCAACAATGATTCGGTGGTGCCGATCGCCTTGTCGGCTTTGGTCGAGTACACCTGTACGCGACCCTGATCATCCAGTGCCACCAGATGGCCCTCGGCATCGCCGACGGCAACAACGTTGAGTAGCTTCTGATCGGTCATCACTCTATTGATCGTCAAATCTCGGGTATTGATAACCCACGCGCCACGATCGCCAGCCACCGCAGCCACGACGGGCCGAGATTTACGGTGGTCAAGATCTACCGCGAGGTCATCTTCACTAGTTCCCTTGGGGTACTCCACGAGGGAAAATTCAAGGCCACTGGTTTCTGACTCTGAAGCAACCACAATTCCTTGTTCACAGGCGATGGCAAGTCCTGCAGCAGTCTGCGTGGCATCGGTGGGGTTGGCACATTCGGCAGTCGATCCGTCGACCCGCTGACCTTGAGCATCTAGGTAGTACACCTGTGCTGGGGTTGAGCCACGTGCCGGTTCGCTTTGAATTGCGCCTTCCCCGAGGGGAGCCAGAATGCCTTGGTGGGCGGTTGTCTCGGTGCTGAACTGTTCGGCGACTCTCCCCTGAGCAAGCTCGGCGTTATTGAGCAATATTCCCTTGCCCGTTTCGGGGAAGAATACTCCGGTGCTACCTGCGGTAGACAGTGGTCCGCCGATAATCCGCGCCGGCCCTTGGCCCGTTACGTGGCCCACTTCTTGAGCAGCAGCACGGTAGTAATGGAAATGATCGGTGTGGTTCCAGCTCCACATTCCGCTGTCTACGATGTCGACACCTTTATTGGTATCGGCAAAAATATAGCGTCCGTCGGTATCCAAATTTTTGATATTTGGAAGCGATGACAGGTCGGTTTCATCGCCACTTAGAAGATCCGACATTCCTGTTTTGCCCGTGGCGTCGATGGTTACTAGGTGCAGTGGCGCTTCGGCCATTTCTTGTGCACCTTCTATGGCACCGTGGTCCGCGGGCTCAGCAGCGCTTTCTTCATCTGGAGCCGACGGAGTCGACGCGCACCCGGTCAGCAGGAGTCCGCTGAGGAGCACTGCGGTAAATCCGTTGAACTTGGACTTCATTTGGCACTTTCACGTTGTAGGGATAGGTCGTTGGATGTCCTGTGGTGTGCATCTTGGTTTCGCACAATCAAACGACGGGCCAGCGCAGAGAGCCCTGCGAACGTGATGGCCAGGCAGGAGATTGATGGGCCGGCGGCCATTTGGGCGTACCAAGAGATCAGCAGCCCTCCCAGAACACTGAGCATCCCAATTCCAGCAGCCAGCACCATGATGACCGGGATCCGAGTGACCCACACCTTGGCGGCCACCACCGGGGCCAGCAGCATTCCGACCACCAGAAGTGTGCCAACCGATCGGAAAGATGCGGTGATTGCTAGAGCGACCAGAGCCACCAACATGATCTGTGCCAACCCGGGCCGAAGTCCCAAGGTTTGTGCGATGCGCGTATCAAAGGCAGCTGCAACAAAGGCGCGATGGAACTTTGTGGCGATGGCAATGCTCAGTAGCAGAGCAACAACTAAGAGAGTTAGATCCGCAGTGGAGACGGCCAGAATGTCACCGAAGAGCATGCTGGTGGCATCGGTGGCAAAGCTACGTGAATGGGAGACGATGATAATTCCCAAGGAGAGCATTCCTACAAAGACCAGACCGATGCTGGTGTCATAGGAGATCTTGCCTTTTCGTTGCATTGCCCCGAGTACACCGGTCATGACCACCGCGCTGATGCCGGCTCCGATCATGACCGGGAATCCTAGGACGGTGGCCAAGGCTACGCCGGGAAGCATGCCGTGACCTATGGCTTCTCCAAGGAATGCCATACCGCGGATGACTACCCAGGTACCGGCAATTGCGCAAATAACGGCAACCAAACTTCCGCCAATGAGGGCGCGCTCCATGAACTCGGATGCGAAGGGATTGATGAACACAACGACAAGAGTAACGTTAAATGAGAATCATTATCAATTGCTACACTAGGACCATGACTAGTACCCCTCCTTTGATTCGCGTTGACTCAGCATGTTTCTCCTATGAGCGCGACCAGATACTGCATGGTGTATCCCTCTCGGTACATGCTGGTGAAATTCTTGCAATTACCGGTGCCAATGGCTCAGGAAAATCAACGTTGTTAGAGCTCATGGCAGGGATCAACATTCCAAGTCATGGTCAAGTCGAACGCACCGCGCCGGTGGCGCTAGTCGTCCAGCGGCCCAACATTCCCGTGGGACTACCCTTGAGCGTTGCAGATGTGGTTTCCATGGGGACGTGGCGCACTCGTACTTCCCGAGCACAGCGGAAAGTAACAGTGAAGGATGCTTTGGAACGCGTGGGGCTACAGGGATCTGAGCGTCGTAGTTTCACCGAGCTTTCTGGCGGGCAGCGACAACGTACGCTCCTTGCCCAAGGGCTCGCGCAAAGTTCTCCCCTACTTCTTCTTGACGAACCGCTAGTCTCACTGGATGCGGCCAGCCGCGACACAATTCATAAAATCCTGCGTACCGAAGCCAGTCGTGGCACGGCGGTGGTACTCGTGACCCACGATGACGACTCGCAGGGATTAGCAGATCGAGTCATCTCCTTGCGTGATGGTCAAATCGTGGAGAATCAGGCGGGACCTCCCGCCTCCACCACGCAAGCGGGTCAGGCCAGTCAGTCACTGAATTTTGGGATGCATCTGTTTACATAGGTGAGTAGGCCCAAGCAATTCTTGAAGGACTCCCATGACAAAGCAGCACCCCCGAACACCGGTACATTCCGTTCCCGATTCGGCACTGCGCTTCATTGGTTTCCTTTCGTTTTTTGATCGCTACGGTACACCACCAATGCTGCTGGCCTTATCTTTAGGTACCTCGTTAGACTTTGCACAAGCGGTACAACTCATCGCAGCCTACTCGTTGTTTTACGCCATCGGTCAACCACTGTGGGGACTAGTCAGTGACCGCTTCGGCAGACTTTTAGTGCTGCGCCTAGCGCTGATTGGTGCCGGCACGGGCGCCTTGGCAAGCATTACGTTCAGCGACTATGTACCACTGCTTGTTGCACGCTGCTTCACCGGGCTCATGTTCGGCGCACTCTATCCGACATTATTGACCCTGCTCGGCGATACTCGTCAAGGTGTTCACCGGGCCCGAGGGCTATCGGATCTTCAAATCTATTCTTCACTCGGCACCACTTTGGCGACCGTATCCGCTGGCTCCATAGCCATCTATCTTGATTGGCGCCTGGTATTTGCACTGCCAGCTTTGGGATGTGCTGCAGCGCTGCACGCTTTGCGTCGGGTGCAAGAACCTGAGCATACACGCGCAGCCTTTAGCCTGGCAGCAGCCTTGCGACCCATGAACTTAGCGTTGTACGCCATCGTCTTCCTCGAAGGTGGCCTGCTTATGGGCCTACTCAGTTATGTTGTTCCAGCTTTGCAGCACTCCGGTATATCTTTAGAGCTGGCAGGACTATTGGGATGCGGTTTTGCCCTCGGCGTGATTTTAGGTGCCCGATTAATGCGCTCCCTAGTGAGCCGATTCTCGAGGACCTGGCTCATTGGCTGCGGTGGCTTGGTATTGTGCGGAGCTTTTCTGCCCTCAGCCTTCTGGCCCTCCACCGCTTCGTACACAACTACCGCCTTGTTCTTGGGCGCCACGAACGCCATCATGCATTCATCAATGCAGGGATGGGCTACCGACATCGCTCCCACCGCACGAGCGACCACGGTATCGTTCTTCGTGTTTTCGCTCTTTGTCGGAGCCTCAGTTGCCACGTACCTCACTGCAGCCCTCGCGGAGCAAGGGCACTATGCACAGATCTTTGGTTACGGATTGATCGCCAGCGCGGTACTGGTCATTCTCGCGACCACTACCCATGAGCTATGGGCCAAGAACAGTGGAGAGAAACAACTAGGGTGTTCCTGAGTCGAGCCGCGTCTCGAAGCATCAATGCAACAGCTTGTTGCACTTTTGAGGGGCTTATCTGAATGCGCTGATCAGTACGCCGACACCCATGAGGAACAGGGCCGCGCAGGCCGTCCATTCAAGGCGCAGCGCAATCTCAGGTCGTTTGAACCAGTGCATCGCTTTTGATGCCACCGTGCTGAGAAGCAACATGTATATGAATCCCACCGAAGCGAAGATGGCCCCCAGCCCCATCCCCCAGATGAAGGTATTGGATCCGCTCGGGATAAAACTTGGCATCATCGCAAGAAACAGCAGCCCAAGTTTCGGATTTAGCGCGGCCGAAAGCAGTCCGGCTCCGAAAGACCTACCCATGGAGTGTCCTTCTCGACGTGGCCCGTTGCGTGTTTCTACCCGCGCGATCGCACTGTCTGCCTTAGCCACTGCTCGTGATTTGATGAATCCGGAGCATCCTAGATAGACCAAGTAGAAGCCGCCAAGTAACGCGATGACGATTTCAACGATTGGGTACCGCTGGATCACCGATGCCGCTCCGGCTCCAGCCAAAGTGGCCCAAGCAAAAATGGCCACCATCATCCCTAGCGCTGCAACAACTCCGTAGACCTGCCGAACCAAAGAAAAACGCAGGACAAGGAAAGTATCTGGTCCAGGAGAAAGTGTCACCATCACGCACACCCCAAGATATGCGCAAAACGAAGCCCAAGTCATAATGAATAAGTTTAGAATCTTCCCCAGGGATCAACGAAACGGACGCAGGCTCTCATCGTGAATTAGCAAACGAACCTGTCGTTGCTGGTTTATGCGTCGTAAACTAACCGGAACATTTCCTTCAGTTTTTTAAAGATTTGGCCCAAGCATTGTTTTAATAAACTGACCAAACAAGTTTGAAAGCAGGCGGCAATGACCACTCCAAACGGCGAACCACAGAACCCTTACACTTCTGCGCAGCCAACCCAGGGCCAGAACCAGCAGTATGTCCAGTACCCACAGCAGACGCAGTACCAGAACGGCTACCCAGGCTACTCAGCGCAGTCGCAGCTTGAAGGCAACCAGCTGGCGCAGACTTCCATGATCCTCGGCATTCTCTCGCTCTTTGTTCTCGGCATCGTTCTTGGCCCAATTGCTATCGTCAAGGCTAGGCGCGCAGAGCGTGAGTTCAACACCGCTGCAACGGTTGGTAAGGTGACCGGTTGGATTGGAACGATTCTCGCGGCTATCACTATCCTGTGCTTCATCGGATTCATCCTGCTGGCAATCTTTGTTCCAGATGCAGCCTACGAGTCTTACGATACTTACGACTTCTAATTTCAGTGGCATGCCGCTTGAAAAATAGAAGTTAACGACGAAGCCTCCGAACCAATTTTGGTTCGGAGGCTTCGTCGGTATCGGCCCTTAATCCGTCAACCCCATGACGGCTTTAGGGAAGTTTTTTAGGCTTCTGCTGGAAGCACGAAGGAAGCGTCGATTTCGATCTTAACCTTGTCGCTGACCAGAACGCCACCGGCTTCGAGAGCTGCATTCCAGGTGATGCCAAATTCCTTGCGGGAGATGGTGGTGGAAGCGAAGAAGCCTGCGCGGGTTGCACCGAAGGCGTCGACAGCCTGGCCGCCAACCTCAACTTCGAGTTCAACTTCCTTGGCTACGCCACGGATGGTCAGTTCGCCGACCAAGACAAATTCATCAGCGTCACCCTTGATGCCAGTGGACTTGAAGTTCATGGTTGGGAACTGCTCGCCGTCGAAGAAGTCAGCGCTCTTGAGGTGACCGTCGCGGTTTGCATCCTTGGTGTTGACCGAGTTGATCTGAACGGTTGCTTCAACGCTGGAGGTTTCCAGGGTTTCACCGATGTTCAGGGTTGCATCGAATTCGGTGAAGCTACCGCGAACCTTGGAGATACCGGCGTGACGAACCGAGAAGCCAACCTCCGAGTGCGATGCGTCGAGGTTCCAGGTACCAGCGGTCAATGCAGTTGCAGCCATGTCTAAATCCTTTCATCACGCCAACATGTAGTTGACGTTTCAATTTGTTTTACTGAGACCAGTATTGCACCAATTAAGTTGAAGCGTCAACAAGTTTTCTCAAAAAATCTCGTTCTCACCCTACTTTTTGACGCAAAATCCCACGTTGATCTGAGTCTTTAGCCACAAAAATTTTTTGAGCCTCAGCCAAAAACCACCAGTCCAACACCAAGCAAGCGATCAAAAGACCTTCGCACTTCCATCTTGCAAACAACTCGATGCCAAAAGAACCAACCGCGCATGAACCTTTATCAACAAAAGCTGAACTCCGACCTACGAAGAAGTCGGAGTTCAGCTTTTACTTGGTCACTTCATCACGAGCGACAGATCAAGGCTTGGAAACCAGTCCCTGCTCGACCATCCATTCAAAGGCAACATCGGCTGGTTCACGACCAACCACGTCTACCTGGTAGTTCAAGTCCATCAAGACCTCATCGGTAAGCAACGGGGCAATTTGTGCCATGATGCCTTCGACTTCAGGGTGCGCTTTGAGGAACTCGCCATTAAACGCCGGGGCGGCGTTATAACTCGGGAAATACTTCTTGTCGTCTTCCAAGACCGTCAAGTTCAAGGCCTTGATTCGACCATCGGTGGTGAACACCTCGCCAAAGTTACAAGCCCCGTCGGCTGTCGCTTGATAGATAGCCCCAACGTCATACAAACCAATATTGCTCTCCGGGACCTGAGAGCCACGATCTATGCCGTAGTGTTCCAGCATCGGTGTCAGTCCGTCACGACGTGAATTAAACTCTGGGTCGACACAGAAGGTCAGATCCTTGGGATCAACGTCCTTGAGCTCAGAGAGCTTAGTGATCCCCAAGCGCTTAGCCGTTTCTTCATTCATGGCTAGCGCGTAAGTGTTATTCAGCGGTGCAGGATCTCCCCAGTCGATACCGTTGGAGAGGTCTTCATCTTTCACCGCTTCCCACTGAGCTTGTTCGCCGACCACCGGTTCCTCATGCCCAAGGTAAGTTAGCCATGCGGTGCCGGTGTATTCCCAGAGGAGACTGGCATCCCCAGTGAGCAATAGTTGTCGTGCCGGCTGGGAACCTGGCACGTTCGTCAGGTCTGTGACATCGTAACCTGCAGCTTCCATGGCGATAACCGTGATCTTACCGATGAGCAATTGCTCGGTGAAGGACTTGGATGTCACCGTCACCTTCGTCTGTCCCGCATCATCGGCGACGGGATGGATCTTGCCTGGTCCTACTGCTGGTACGGTTCCCGTTGACGGGCTTAGCCCACAACCGGTCAATCCGATCACTGCTGCAATCGAGATCAAGGACAGTTTCAGTGATTTTTTCATGACAGTCCCTTCGGTCGTGCAACCTGTTCGACAACGCGACCCAGCCAATCAATGGTCAAGGCCAGTAACGCGACCAATATCGAGCCGGTAATCAATACGACGTTGAGGTTCAGGTTCACTCCGGTGGTGATCAAGATGCCCAGCCCACCACCGTTGATGAAGGTTGCCAAGGTGGCAGTACCCACCAGTAGGACAAGCGCGGTGCGGATACCGGAAAGCATGACAGGCACCGCCAGCGGCAACTCAACCTTGAAGAGCACAGCCATGAGGCTCATGCCGATGCCTCGCCCAGCTTCGACGATGCGCTGATCCACTTGTTGCAGACCCACGATCGTGTTGGACAGGACAGGCAAAATGGCATAGATAACCAGCGAAACGATCGCCGTCCTTGCACCAAATCCAAGCCAAAATGCCAGCAAGACGATCACACCAATAGCAGGGGCTGCCTGTCCGAAGTTGGCGATGGCCCGCACAACCGGCGCGGCACGGCGTAGGCTCGGGCGAGTCAGCAAGATTCCCAGCGGGATAGCGATGATCAGCACGATCACCGTAGAAATCACGGTGAGCTTGAGGTGCTCTAGGGTGTACCCCCAGATGGTGGCCGGATCCAACGTCTGACGTTCAGTCTCGGTCAGATCAGCGGTCAAAAGCCAGACCATAAGCACCGCAAAAGCCGCGATAATGGCAACAATCTGCCATATCAGGGTTCGTTTTTCGGTATTCATGCAGTTTCACCATCCGGCTTGGTGGCATCACTGTCGATATCAACGACATTGATAGCCCCTGAGTTCAGGCCTACCGGCGCGGAATGATCCGCGTCGTGAGCCCCATTGGCCGCGGCGATCGCTTCCATCACGGTCTGAACCGTAATCACACCCTGCAGCACATCACGGCGTCCAGTGACCAGTGCCGATTCGGAGCTCGCCACCAGCATGGTATCCAGCGCATCGTTCAAGGTCGCCTGCTCACCAACCACGGGCAGGTTCTGATCATAGGTGCCATCAATGATCTCCGCGCGAGAAAGCTGCCGGCGGTCCAAACGACGCAATGGACGACCGCGCGAATCAAGCACTACCGCATATTTACGACCGGCACCCTGCACCTGCGAGAGGACATCAGAAGCGTTCTTGCCAGGGGTGGTGGTGATGGCTTCTTCCAGGCTTACCTCGTTAACACGAGTCAAGGTCAGCTGCTTGAGCCCAGCACCGGAACCGATGAAGTTCTCCACGAATTCGCTGGCAGGATTGGCCAGAATTCTTTCGGGAGAATCGTACTGTTCCAGCTGCGCGCCCTCATTGAAAATCGCGATCCAGTCGCCCAGTTTCACCGCTTCGTCAAAATCATGGGTCACACAAACGATGGTCTTCTGGACCTCGGACTGGATATTGAGCAGCTCGTCCTGGAGACGCTGGCGGGTAATTGGGTCGACCGCGCCAAATGGTTCGTCCATGAGCAAAACGGGTGGGTCTGCGGCTAGCGCACGAGCCACGCCAACACGTTGCTGCTGACCACCGGAGAGTTCCTTCGGGAATCGGTCACGGTAAAGATCGGGATCCAGCGACACCAATTCAAGCAGTTCATCAACGCGAGCAGCGATCTTTTCCTTGGACCACCCCAGCATTTTTGGAACCATAGCAATATTAGTGGCTACGGTCATGTGTGGGAAGAGACCTCCGGCCTGGATGACGTAACCGATACGTCGGCGTAGCTCGTCACCGTTCATGTCGGTGACGTCTTCTCCGTTGATCACAATTTTTCCGCTGGTGGGCTCAATTAATCGGTTGATCATCTTCAAGGTCGTGGTTTTGCCACAGCCGGATGGTCCGACAAACATCACGATGGAGCCTGCGGGGATCTCCAAGGTGAGTCCACCGACCGCAGACTTCTTCTGTCCCGGGTAAGTCTTAGTAACTTCTTCGAGCATGATTGACGCGCCGGTGACATTTTGGGCGGTCAAAGTTTCGGAATTCTTATTTTCAGACACGGATACCTCGCGGGGTAGTCAGTCGGCCGATGCCGAGCAAAATCAAGTCAAGAATGAGCGCAAGAATCACGACGCCAACGACGCCGACTACGACAGATTCAAGGGCGTTGGCACCGCCAAGTCGAGAGAGGCCTTGGAAGATAAATCCGCCGAGACCTGGGCCCAGCGCATAGGAAACCACCGCGGCAACACCCATCACCATTTGAGCCGAAACGCGCACACCGGTCAGGATCACTGGCCAGGCGATAGGCAATTCAACAGAGACGAGGGTTTTCAGTCGACTCATCCCGATGCCTTTAGCGGACTCGACGATGGACGGTTCGATGTTGTTCAGGCCAACGATGGCATTGCGCAGAATGGGCAATGCGGCAAAGAAGGTTACTACAATCACTGCTGGGAGAACACCAAAACCGGCAGGAACAATCAGCAAACCTATCAGCGCAAAGGACGGAATGGTCAAGCCGATAGCGCTCACGGAGTTGGCGATGCCGGAAAGGGTCTTATTTCGGTAGACCAAGACGGCAATAAGCACAGAAATGATAGTCGCCAGAATTAGGCACTGGACGACAAGCGAAAAGTGCTGCCACGAGGCGAAGAAAATATGGCGATATCGCTCGCCAATATAGTCACCCACATCAAAACCTACTTCACTTTAGTTACGTATCTAGATCGGTCTCAGGGCAGTAAAACTGACCTGTTCTTGCCTTGAGCTTACCGGGGGTAACCTAAGTCACCAAGATTCCGCCCGGTCAACAATGCACCGTACACCCATTTTTACTGGATAAAACAATGCTGGTGGGGAGCTGAAGTATGGTGTGAATTCGGGCCAGAATGTAGTGAGATAGAACCATGAAACTTGCTACCCTCCGTCTCACCAGCGAACCCGGACACACTACGGCTGCCGTCATCGAAGATGGCAGAGTCTTTTATCTGGACAACCTCGATACGGTCCAACGCTTCTTGCGACTCGATCAGGAAACCCAACAAGAAGTCATCGCCCGTGCCCTCGTGGGTGAATCCATTGCCGAAGGCGAAGCCGACTACGCGCCATTGATTCCGAACCCATCGAAAATCTACTGCATCGGTTTGAACTACAAGTCCCATGCGGCCGAGGTTGGCGAGGAATTGCCCAAGTACCCCACCATCTTTGCCAAGTTCGCTTCATCGCTGTGCGGTGCGAACGACGCGGTAGAGATCCCAGTGGAAGATCATCGGGTGGATTACGAAGCTGAACTAGCCATCATTATTGGTACCCCTGGCCGGCGGATTAGTCAGGAAGACGCAGCGAAGCACATCGCCGGTTATGCCGTGTCGAGCGACGTATCCATGCGCGGTTTTCAGGGTCGTACTCAGGAATGGTTGCAGGGCAAGGTGTGGGATCATTCCACGCCTCTTGGCCCGTGGCTAGTGAGCGCTGATGAGCTGAATCCTGATGCCGCAATTACCAGTGCAGTGAATGGCACGGTGGTTCAGGAAGGACGCATTGACGACTTGATTTTCTCAGCAACTGATCTGGTGTCCTATCTTTCAACTTTTAATGAGTTGCAGCCCGGGGATGTCATCCTCACTGGTACTCCTGCTGGTGTAGCTCTGGGACGCCGCGATGAAAACGGTCGTCATCCATGGCTTAAGCACGGAGATGTGCTGGAGACTCGCATCGAGGGTCTGGGTGTTGCACGTACGACTTTCCACGCACCCCAGAACTAGTCGTGTTTGCCCAGTGGGCCTTCCGAATAATCCGGAAGGCCCACTTTTCTACTGTCATCACATTTGTTATTGAGAACGATTCTCATATATGGTGGCTGGTGTGAAAATTATCGTTCTCTCCTCCCTCGACACTTCTTGCCGCGACGCAGGGCTCAAGCACCTCCAGCGCCACCACCCTGAGGCTGTGACTCTTTCCTACGACTTCATCGAAGGAAACCGCTTGGTGCGCAGAGTTTCAGGCAATGCACCGGCGGAATATGGTGAGGCGGTACTTGAGCACCCGTGCATCGGTTGCGCGGTGAAATACGAGATTTTTCCTTCCATCCAACGCTTGGCGCCACGAGACCCCGATGCCATAATGCTCCTCGGGCTTCCCGCAACGTGGCACAGCGGATCCGTGCTTCAAACTCTTGCCGAAAAGTTGGAGGCTACAGGAATCAGCATTGACAGCAATGCTCTATCCTTTGACCCAACCGATCTTGAAGACCAGATGTGGGATCGACATACACTCTGGGAGTCAGGCTTCAGTTCTATGGAACAAGACCTTCGCACGCCGGGAGAATACTTCTTTACCGAACTGATGCAGGCTGACACGCTAATTCCCGTTGAAGGGATGCAAACCCAGCTCCTCGAACCAAAGGATAGCCCGCGACGCGATGGTGGCGCAGACTTTTCTGCTGGACTGGAACTTGCCCAGCACTTAGCCCCACATGCCACCGTATGTCACCACGAGAACACGCTTGGATCTTTCAGTTACGAGGCAGTCCAACAAAGGACCAAAGCTGGTCATATTCCCCCCCTCCCCCACCATGGCGCATCGGGTCGAGTACCAATTCGTCTACATGCCGAACGCCCTCTACACCCACAGCGATTCCGCGAAGCACTCTCAGAACTAGCCGCTTCGTGCACCTGCCTGCGTGGACGGCTGTGGGTAGCTAGCGCACTGAGTGAACGAGTAGCCATTGGCGGCGCTGGACCACGGATCTGGATGGAAAATACCGGTTTGTGGTCAGCGGAAATAGCCGCTTCCGAGTTACTGCTTTACGGCTCGGAACATGAATCTACGCAAATCACCAAGGTCTTCGAAGACTGTCAGGTCACCGGAAAGGAACTTCAGGAACTTATCACCACAGCTCCTCCGACAGCATCAAACAATCACTTGCAAGGAGGTGAATAAATTGAAGGTTCGCAATTCACTACGTGCGCTCAAGAACGCTCCAGGATCTCAGGTGGTCCGCCGTCGCGGACGCGTTTTTGTCATCAATAAAAAGAATCCTCGGCTCAAAGCTCGCCAAGGATAGTTTCTCGCCATATCTGATCTTCACGACTAACGAAGGTCAGATATGCGCATTTAACGGTCATGACCACTAATAACCCATCGAATCACCAGTGACACGCGTCTCACTCTCGCCTAGGATTACTGACATGGGGACCAAAAGTTTCCACTTTGTCATTCACTCGCACAAAGGATGTTGTTTACATGGACGCTCTGGGAACTCTCTTCGGGGATATTTCTTCCGTCATTTGGGGACCGTACTGCCTCATCCCACTACTTCTGGGAACTGGCCTGTACCTGACTATCCGCTTAGGCGGACTGCAATTCATTAAACTTGCCGCCTCTCTACGGCTCGGCCTGCTCAAGCGCAAAGACGATGATGCAGAAGGCGACGTCTCACAGTTCCAAGCGCTCACTACAGCTCTCGCAGCAACCGTCGGAACCGGAAATATCGTCGGTGTTGCTACGGCAATTGGTATCGGTGGCCCCGGCGCACTGTTCTGGATGTGGGTCACCGGCCTGCTTGGCATGGCATCCAAATATTCAGAGGCCTACCTCGGCGTTCGCTTCCGTGGCACCGACGCAGCCGGCGAAAAGTCTGGCGGCCCGCAGTACTACCTGCAACGTGGCATCAAGGGACCTTTCGGCAAGTTCTTGGCATTGTTCTTTGCCATCGCCGCAACCCTTGCCTGCTTCGGCATTGGCAACATGACTCAGGGCAACTCAATTGCAGCCAACCTGGATAATTCCTTCGGAGTGACCCCTTGGGTTACCGGCCTTGTACTCACGGTTTTGTCTCTGGCCGTCCTCGTCGGCGGTATCAAATCCATCGGTAGAGTCACCGCAGGCTTCGTTCCCGTCATGATCGTGCTCTACGTGGCTGCCTCGATCTACATCCTGATTGCTAACGTCGGTGGAATCCCTGCTGCCTTCGCCGAAATCTTTACCGATGCCTTCACCGGAACCTCAGCCGTTGGCGGTTTCACCGGTTCAGCCATCATCATTGCTGTTCAATATGGTGTTGCTCGTGGCATCTTCTCCAATGAGTCCGGCATGGGCTCGGCCGCCATCGCGGCTGCAGCAGCCCAAACCACTCACCCGGTCCGTCAGGGCCTCGTCTCGATGACACAAACCTTTATCGACACGATTATCGTCGTTACCTGCACCGGTTTGGTCATCATCACCACTGGTACCTGGAACAAGATCGATGAGGCCACCGGGGAGCAAGTCTCGGCAGCGCTCATGACCGGAGAAGCCTTTACCCATGGCCTACCGGGCCAGTGGGGTCACTGGGTAGTTACCCTAGGCCTTGTCATGTTCGCATTCTCGACCATCCTAGGTTGGTGCTACTACGGTGAACGCAACATCGAGCGACTGATCGGTCGCCGCGCTGTGATGCCGTTCCGTGTCGTTTTCTCGCTGATCGTTTTCGTCGGTTGCACCACCGAACTGACCGCTGTATGGAACTTCTCCGACATGATGAACGGACTCATGGCTCTGCCGAACTTGCTCGGCTTGCTCATCCTTTCTGGCCTGATTGCTCGTGAAACACGCTGGTACCTGAAGCATGATCCAAAGTTGGAAGCCAACAAGGCCCAAATCGAGGACTTCATGAAGGACCGCGAAGGTTGGAGCGAATGGAAGTCCGGTGACGTCGTTGGTTCTGCTCACAAGCGTGGAGCCTAATACCGCATCGTTTTTGATGCGGGAGCGCTTGTTCCCTCTTGGTGACTAAAACAAACGGTCCCGGTGTGAATCTTGACTTTCAAGATTCACACCGGGACCGTTTCTGCTAGCTCACCTGTGAGCTAGCGAAGAATATTTACGCGTTCCACAGACCGTAGGAGTCTGCGAGATCCGCAATCTTCTGTGCACGGGCCAGACGAGGCAGATAGGAACCGTCACCCACCGATGCACCAGCTGCATGGGCTTCGAGAAGTTCCATGGCCCACGAGAGTTCGTCTTCGCTTGGTGCCAGCGCAGCGTTGATTCCATCAACGTGGCTTGGCGATAGCGAGAGCTTGCCGGTCATGCCCATGGATGCGGTGACGCGAGTTTCTTCGGTGACCTTCGCTGCGTCAGATCCAGCCGGTGGCGGGCCGTCGATGGCACCTGGTAGCTTTCCAACACGTGAAGCGATGACCAGCTTGCCACGTGCATAAGCCAGAGCCATCGGGTCATCGGAAACACCAGTGTCTTTACGGAAGTCATTCACACCGAAGGCCAGTCGGAACGTGCCCGGGGCCGAAGCGATGGAGGTTGCGTTCTCGATACCCAGCGCAGTTTCAATCAGTGCCAGAACCGGGGTACCTGCACGCAGGCGCATGGCGCTGTAGGTCACCTGTTCTGGCTGCTCGGTCATGGCCAACATAATGCCGCGAAGTCCGGGTGCATCAGAGAGGGCTGCTAGGTCATCAGCCCAGAAGTCGGTATCAATGCCATTAACACGCACCCATGCGGTCATGCCATTGGACAGCGCGCGGACTACGTTGTCGCGTGCTTGAAGTTTCTTGTCATCGGGAACGGCAGCTTCCATGTCGAAAATGACCGAGTCGGCTTCACAGGCGAGAGCCGGGGCGAAATCCTCCTCTTTTGCTGCGTTCACCAAAAGCCAGGAACGGGACAGTTTTGCTGGGAGAGCCGCTGCTCGACGATTTCGAAATGCCATAGTTCCCAGACTACTCACTTGGGCCTCGAGGCTTCCACTAGGCATGTACACTATTTGCCTCAATTGAGCTGACGGACACGGTCTCATGTGAGGCCAATTACAAGTGGCAGAACCTTTTCCGGTAATGTCACTTTTTGTGGTTCCACGCGAACCTGTCACCACAACGACATATGCTTCATAAGAAGCCGCACGATAAAGGACCCTGCGTGGCAAATTTAGAATCTACTCACCCCGCAGAGAATGGACCCGAACTCAAAAGAGCGCTGTCTAACCGACACATTCAGCTCCTAGCCATCGGCGGTGCCATCGGCACTGGCCTGTTCATGGGCTCCGGAAAAACCATCTCTGTCGCTGGACCGTCGGTCGTCTTGGTCTACATGGTCATCGGATTCATGCTCTACTTCGTGATGCGAGCTATGGGCGAACTGTTGCTCAGCCGCACCGAGTACCGCAACTTCTCTGACTTCGCCGGAGACATCCTCGGCCCTTGGGCCTCCTTCTTTACCGGCTGGACCTACTGGTTCTGCTGGATCGTTACTGGTGTAGCCGATGTCATCGTCATTGCCTCGGTTTACGTCACCTACTGGCTCCCGCTCATTCCGCTCTGGATTCCCGCGCTAGCCGTCATTGTGCTCCTGATTTTGTTGAACCTCCCGTCCGTACGCGGATTCGGCGAGACAGAATTCTGGTTTGCACTCATCAAGATCGTTGCCATTGTGGTCTTGATTGTCATCGGCCTGATCATGATTTTCACCGGATTTGAACACGATGGGGCTCAGGCTTCGTTCCTGAACTTGTTCAATGTCGACGGTGGCTTCTTCGGCGGCGGCGTCATGGGCTTTGTCATGGGCTTCCAGATTGCTGTGTTTGCCTTTGTTGGTATTGAGCTGGTTGGTACCGCTGCAGCCGAAACCAAAAACCCGGAGCACAACCTCCCCAAAGCCATCAACGCGATCCCGGTACGTATCCTGCTCTTCTACGTTGGCTCGCTGGTCATCTTGATGTCTGTCGTTCCATGGAACCGTTTCACCGCTGATGAGTCGCCATTCGTGATGCTCTTCTCGCTGGCTGGCTTGGGAGCAGCTGCCCACCTGGTCAACGCCGTGGTGCTCACCTCTGCCACTTCCTCGGCGAACTCCGGAATCTACTCCACTTCGCGTATGGTTTTCGGTTTGGCTACCGAGGGCAATGCTCCAAAACTCTTCGCGAAGCTAACCAGCCGTCAGGTTCCACGCAATGCGTTGTTCCTCTCCGGTGTCGTGTTGCTCAGCTCGATCGTATTGCTGATTTTTGGTCTGGATAAGTCGACCGGCTTCTCGATTGTTACGACAATCTCGTCGCTGTGCTTCATGTTCGTCTGGACAATCATCTTGGTCAGCTACTTGGTGTACCGCAAGCGTCGTCCGCAGGCTCACGATCAGTCGGTCTTCAAGATGCCTGGTGGCACTTTTATGCCCTATGTTGTGATGGCTTTCTTCGTGTTCCTTCTGTGGGCTTTCACTCGTGATGCCGATACCTTGGCTGGATTGATTGCAACGCCTATCTGGTTTGTGATCGTCGGTGTCGGATACCTATTGCTACGCAATAATCCCCAGCACCACCAGTTGCGTCGTGAACATGAGGAACGCGTTGCCGAAGAGAAACGCGAGGCTGTTGCCTACCTAGCTTCAAAGCAGGGCTAAGGCATCTGAATCCTCTCCACGGCAAAACCGGGGTTGTCCCTTTCATGGACAACCCCGGTTTTCTGCTTCCAATAAACCCTTAGTTCAGTCTTCGCGATAGGCAGCTATAGGGAATGTCCCGGCCAAGGAACAACACTTCCAATAGGCGCATGCCATCACGGTATCGGCTATAGGCCCAGGGGGCTTCCTCCCTGATTTTTGACGAGATTCTTGAGAAGTACAGAATCGTATTTTCATCCCAGCGGCACGTTTGGCCGTTGGCAAACACTTCATTGTGTTCCAGCACCGCGCCAGAAAGCCCATTGAGCACTTGCATGCTTTGTTGACGGTTCAGTCCTCTCACCAGAAATTCTGGATGCCCTACGAGACTGAGCCCGATCGTGTAGGCATAGGGTTGGCTAAACCTATCTGGTTCCACAAAAAGTACCTGCCGCCCGTAGCCCCGAATACACTGGTCGGTTCTCGCATCGGCTTCTTCCATGCTCATGCCATCACAGATGTCACACACGGTGCCCTCCGCTCTGGGTCAACGCCTTTCGTGAGTCTTTAGGCCACATTGCGAGACACCAGCTCAGTATCTTCGGCGTTCATCAGTCGGGGGTTGGTCGATACCTGGCACATGATCCATTCCGGATTTAGCCCCTGAAGAACCTCGTCAATAAAGCCCAATACGCTCAGATCAAGGTCAAATTCGAGGAATCGTACTTCCTTGAAAAAAGTCGTACTCTGAGTTCCTGACTCGAAGATTCGACCATGAACGATGACCTCATCCGCTAGATGCTGCAGCAGAGCTAAAACCTCCTCTGCGTCACCGGCCATACTGATAATTTCTGGATGTTCTTCCCAACTCAGCCCCAGGGTCGTACCGATGAATTGTTGTTGGTTCGGCAAACGAAACGCGATTAACGCGTACCCGTATTCTTCAATTTCGGCCCTGAGGTTCAGAACTGTTCGTTCGTTCTCAGATTGGGTCCATTTGATCCATAGATCGAGGTCTTCGAAGTCTTCCACGGCATTCCTCCTAGGATGCTTTGCTTTCAGCCAGTTTCATCGCCAGAAAACACGTCCGAGATCTGAAGTTAGCGAAGTGTGGAAAACAAAAACGCGTTGCCTATAACCTCATGGTTATAGGCAACGCGTTGTAAGCATCACCGTTCGCCGGTGCTGAGCGGAACTACTGAGCGGACTGAGCTTCAGCAGCCACGGCTGCAGCTACAGCTGGCATCACTCGCTCGTCGATGGCCGATGGCACGATGTAGTCCTCCGCAAGATCGTCACCGACCAAATCAGCAATAGCGTGGGCGGCTGCGATCTTCATGCCTTCGGTGATCTTCTTGGCACCCGAGTCCAGCGCGCCGCGGAAGATGCCTGGGAAGGCCAGAACGTTATTGATCTGGTTCGGGAAGTCGCTACGGCCGGTAGCTACGACCGCGGCGAGCTTCTTCGCAACATCAGGCATGATCTCAGGCGTTGGGTTCGAGAGTGCAAAGATGATGGCATCCTTGTTCATCTTGGCCACTGCAGCCTCATCAAAGGTGGACGAGGACAGTCCAACGACCACGTCGGCTCCATCCAAGGCTTCAGCAAGACCGCCCATGACATCCTCACGGTTGGTACGTCCGGCAAGCTCTGCCTTGATCGGGTTCAAGTCATCGCGATCGCGGTGAATGGTTCCCCGCGAGTCGAGTACGATCACATCGGCAACGCCGGCCTTGAGCAACAGGTTAGTCACGGCAACACCGGCCGAGCCTGCGCCGGAAACGACAACCTTCAGCGAGCTAATATCGCGCTTGGTCTGGCGTGCTGCGCCGATAAGCGCAGCCAAGACCACCACCGCGGTGCCATGCTGATCATCGTGCATAACTGGAATGTCTAGCGCCTCGATCAGTCGCTTTTCAATTTCAAAGCAACGCGGTGCTGAGATGTCTTCCAGGTTGACTGCGCCAAAACTTGGGCGCAACCGTACAACTGTTTCGACGATTTCATCAACGTCGGTGGTGTTGAGTACCAGCGGGATCGAATCCAGCCCGCCGAATTCCTTGAACAGTGCGCTCTTGCCTTCCATCACTGGCAGCGACGCTGCTGCCCCGATGTTCCCCAGACCTAGGACTGCGGTTCCATCTGAAACGACAGCCACGAGGCGTGAGGCCCAAGTGTGGGTGGAGTGCTTGGCTGGATCGTCGGCGATCGCTTGGGAAACCTTGGCTACTCCGGGAGTGTATGCAATCGACAGATCGCGTTTGGTGTTCAGCGGCATCTGCGACTGAACGGTGAGTTTGCCGCCAATGTGGGCGTCAAATACTTCTGCGTCGGTGATGGTGGACAGGTCTTTGGTGGATTCAATAGACATTGAATTGCTCTACTTTCAAGAAAGTTCTGAATGACGAAAACGCAGTACCCACGAAATTGGTGGCAGAGCGTAGGAACGCGCATGACCATTCATCCGACCGCAACGGAGCTTGACCCACACGCAATTAAGGAGGGCATCAGGCTTCCATGTACACAGTTCCCAGATGGGTTCCGCCGGGTAAGGCTGAAGGCTCCCTCGTGGTGTGCCGGAAGATGGCTGGTCAGTACTTTCTTTAGACCTACGGTTTCCACCATACGGGAACCGTTTGTCGCAATTCAACCCCCTTTCGTCGATTTAAGGCATTATGACTTCACGTAGCATTGCCCCCAGAACGACAGCACTACGTGCAGTAACCAAGCATCTCGGGCAAAATGAGTTTTATGGCATCACCGACTTCAGCCCTGGGCAGGGTCCGCACTTTTGAGGCTTTGGACGAAAAGACCACCGCAAAGCTGAAGCGCGCGCTGGACGAATCAAATGACACCACGGTGTTTGTTAATGGAACAGCCTTGCAACTACCGCGCGAAGCGCGTGAGGCGCTGATCGAAGTGCTTTCGCGTTTTGCCATAGGCGAGTCGGTCAGTATCGGCACCCCAGAATTGCTGCTCAACACGTCTCAGGCGGCACAGATGGCTGGGATTTCCAATAGCTACCTGCGTAAGCTCGCCGACGCTGGAACCATCCCGGTGGAATACCGTGGAACGCACCGACGAATTCGTCCGAGTGCCATCCAGGCTTGGCTAGATTCCCGTTCGGGCACCGAAAAATAATAACGCTCAAAGAGCACAGGGTTACCACGTCACCAGGTGAGATTCTCCGTCGATTGTCATAGCGGAGACTAAGAGTTTGGGATTCACCGTCCCCGACTTCTTGCCAAGCAAGAGTTTTCCTGTTGGAATACCAAAGTATTCTATTCGAAAACACACTTTCGCTCGGATCCCGAACGCGAGGAGCCCGCTCCGGCAAATGTAGGAGCCTTGGCCAAGGAGGACCATGACCGCCGCACCGCAATCCCTCGCCACAGCACATGAGGCACTACTCTCTGACCGCGCGGCTGGCATCAAGCAGTCCGCCGTACGCGACGTCTTCGAACTATCTTTGGACCCGTCGCTGGTTTCCCTAGCTGGCGGCAATCCGTTTTTGCAGTTGTTGCCGCTGGAGAAAATCGGCGAAATTAGCCAACGCATCATCACCGAACAGGGCACAGAAGCCCTGCAATATGGTTCGGGCCTTGGCACCGTAGAACTGCGTGAGCAGATCCTGGACGTGATGGCCGCTGAAGGAATCACCAACGTCAAGGTTGAGGACGTAGTGGTCACCAACGGTTCACAATCGGCGCAGGACATGGCGTGCAAAGTCTTTTGCAACCCCGGAGATACCGTGTTGTGCGAAGACCCCACCTACGTGGGTGCGCTGAACACTTTCGAGGCTTACCAAGTCACCGCACGTCCTGTGGGCACCGATGAGAACGGCCTGATTCCCCAGGCCCTACGCGATCGAATCTCCGAGCTACGCACTTCCGGCGAACGCATCAAGTTCCTCTACACCATTCCAAACTTTAATAATCCTTCTGGCATCACGCTCGCTGCCGAGCGTCGCCAAGAAATCGTTGATATTTGCCGCGCAGAAGGCATCCTGATTCTCGAAGACAATCCCTACGGAATGCTTCGCTACGACGGTCAGCCTGCGCCCACCTTGCGCAGTTTGGATCCTGAGAACGTCATCTACATGGGTTCTTTCTCTAAGATCTTTGCCCCAGGATTGCGCATCGGCTGGGCTGCTGTTCCAACCCACCTCTTCCGCCGATTCTATTTGGCTGGCGAAGCGGTAGCCCTGTGTCCACCGACCCTGAACCAGATGATCATCAGTGCTTATCTCAATGAGCACGATTGGAAGGGCCAGATCGCCAAGTACAACGATCTCTACCGTTCCCGTCGTGATGCCATGCTCGAAGCTTTGGCCGCGCACTTGCCGGATGGAATCAGCTACACACAACCCGAAGGCGGATTCTTTATCTGGCTGACTTTGCCTAAAGGCATCGACACCTACCAGTTGCTCCAGCAGGGTGTGAAGGCCGGAGTGATCTTCATTCCGGGAGCGGCTTTCAGCCCAAGCGGTCAGGCCGATAACAAGCTACGTCTAGCTTTCTGCTCGGTCGATGAGGCCACCATTGCAGAAGGTGTTCAGCGTCTTTCAGGCTTATTGGCCACCGCCATCGAAGCGAACGGCAACTAACCTACAACCGGTTCTTTAGCCAAGACGCCCGCCAAAGTCATCAGCGATGTCTTTGGCGGCGTCTCGAAGCCTAGGCAATAGCTGTTCTTGAATATAGTCGGGATTATTCCTGCTGGTTTGCACCGAGATATTCAGCGCGCCAAGAAGCTTGCCACCACGAATCACCGGGACTGCCAAACCCCGCAGGCCCTCATCCAATTCTTGGTTAACCAGTGCCCAACCTTGTTCGCGGACACGTGCCAGTTCTTTTTTCAGGTCTTTGATGCTGGACACGGTGTGCTCGGTGTATTTTTGCAGTTCTACTCGTTGCAAGAAGTCCTCTTGTTCAGCAGGTTCCAACTGCGCGATGAGCACACGTCCCATGGAAGTCACCCAAGCTGGCAGTCGGTTGCCAATGGAGACATTCAAAGAATGAAGGCGTGGCGCCGCCACCCGTTCAACATAGAGCGCATCTTGGCCTTCAAGAACACACAGTGAAGCAGTCTCTTCGAGCTCGCGTGCCAAAGCCTGCAAGTGGCCCACGGCCGCCTGCGGGAGGGTGAGTCCCGACAGGTAGGCCGCACCGATGTCCAAGACGCGTGGGGTCATCCGGTAGGCATTACCGTGAGCCTGCAGGTAGCCAAGGTCAACGAGGGTGAGCAAGAATCGACGGGCAGAGGCTCGGGTCTGTTCCGTGGCCGTAGCTACTTGGGACACCGTCAGTTCTGAATTTCCTGCTGAAAATGCCAGCAACACGGCCAGAGTCTTTTCCGCTGACTTAACGAAATAATCTGGCCGCTCTGTCACTGTTGATTCTCCCCAGCTCTACATGTTCCTGCTCCAGCGATTGCTCTCGAATTGAGAAGCAAGCCTGACCGGCGCATTGGGCGCCCCGTACCCATCGTAGCTAGAACGACGTTCAACTACCTCAAAGAACATGTTGCCAAGGGTCTTGGTATAGAAATGTAAGAACTCTCCTGCTTCATCGCGGTCGTACAACAGGTGCAGTGATTTCAGCGTCTCCAGCAGTTGTGAATCAATCTCGAAGCGTGCTGCGAGGTCCTCGTAATAGTTAGCCGGAACCTGCAAGAATTCCATGCCACGGGCGCGGGCAGTGCGGGCAACTTCAATAATGTCGTTGGTTCGCAATGCCACATGTTCCGGGTACTCGTGGTTGCGCTCAATGACGTTTTCCAGCCCTTGAGGAACGATATTCAGGGCCAGCCGAACACCTGCGTCCTGCGTTGAAAGTACCTGCGAACGCACCAGTCCCATCGGGCTAGGCACTTCGGTTCCAGGGCGTGCTTTAAGGTTCAGTACGCTGGAATAGAAGAGCACTGATTCATCGAAGCACTGCCACGGCTGAGCAAGATTGATGTGGTCGATACCCAAGATTGGACCGTTGGCATCAGTAGTTGGTGCCGGGCCGGCATCTTCAAATTCTTGGACCCAGTTCTTGGTATTGGCTGTCGAGCTGAAGAACACTTCGGTGCTATCCGGCGCGAGAAAACCGGGTAGCTCTTGCTCGTTGTGCGTCTGCTGGCGGGGTACCTTCGTGGCGAGCAAAGCCTCCCCACGCTGGGCACTGGTAGCGGGATCTGGCACAAGAACACCAAATCCTGAAACCGCTGCCTCTACGCCACGACTGCGCTGTGAATTGATGATGATCTTCGCTTCGCCCGAGCTCCACAATTGCACGGGCTTGCGGCGATGTTGTCCACTGAAATTAAAGCCAAGCTGAGCCAACATTCCGGCCACGCGTTCGGGATCTTCGGTTCGAATCTCGGCGAAATCAAAACCGGTGGCATCCTGAATTCCCGGCAGCATCTTGAGCTCCAGAGCGTATTGCTCCCCCGTGGATCTCAAAAGCTGCGCTGTCTTGGACTCCAGCCACTGCAAGGAGCGCAGCCCGTCTACGGCGGTGCGTTCAACATTGGATTGGCGGAATACATCATTGAAGATTTCCAGGGAGATAATCCCGTCATAGCCTGAACGAACGAGCTCCGCCATGAACTGATCCAGCGCAAAACCGCCCTGTCCAGGGAAGAGTCGGTAGTGACGAGACCAGGAGAGGATATCCATGGTGAGCACCGGGGCATCGGCCAGCTGGACGAAGAAGATCTTCTCTCCAGGAATCGTTGCAATCTCGGCAGGGTCATCACCACGCGAGAGAATGTGGAAACTGTCGATACACAGTCCAACGTTGTCGCGATCTACGCGCTTCACGATGTCCCATGAATGCTGATAGGTGTCAACGAACTTTCCCCAGGCCAACGCTTCATAGGCGATCCGCACATCGTATTGCGCTGCCAGATCGGAGAGCCTGCGAATTTGATCCACAAAGAGGTCATCGTCGTTGATGGTGGCGGTGCCGACATTGGAGCACAGGAGCATCAGGTCCATGCCCAGTCGCTGCATGAGCTGAAATTTTGCTTCGGCCCGGTGCAGGTTGGCTTGCAGCTGCTCTTCGGTGACACCTTCAAAATCACGGAAGGGTTGAAATAAGTCCAAGCTCAGACCCAAACGGTCCGCCATGGCCTTAACTTCCTCAGGTGACATCGGGCTGACCAAGAGATCCTGTTCAAAGATCTCAACTCCATCAAAACCTGCCTTGGCACAAGCGAGGAGTTTTTCTTCTAAGGTTCCTGAGAGGCATACCGTGGCTATCGAAGTGCGCATTACAGTCCCTTTTCCAGCAGTTCAAGCAGGTGTTCACGTACCTGGTGCGTCTCTGGCCGAATGCCAGTGATGATTTCAAAGGCATCAACGGCTTGGCCGACTGCCATGTATCCCCCGTCGAGGACTTGGCATCCAAGGTTTCGGGCGGCAACAATAAGTTCGGTATCTACGGGGCGGTAGATGCAATCAGCGACCCAGTGCCGTGGTTCCAGCGCCGTAATATCCAGTGGGAGTCCGGGATGATGATGCATGCCGATCGGCGTGGCGTTGAGTAGCCCGTCAACTTCGCTCAAGAGCTGCGACACTTGGGCGGGAGTTGCTGCGTGAATTGAGGCCTGAGGGAAGTTCTTGCGCAGTTCTTGAACTCGGTGCGTGACTCGTTGCTCGTCAAGATCAACGATGTGCAGCTCTAGGGTACCCGAGGCTAGCAAAGCATAGGCTACCGCGGCTCCTGCACCCCCGGCCCCCAGCTGAAGTACTTTTCCCTTCTTGGCATTCGGGAGTCCTTCTTCTAGACCCCGAGCGAAGCCGGAGGCATCGGTATTGTGCCCGATGAATTTCCCGTCTTCAATCACCACAGTGTTCACTGCACCAATGGCTTTGGCCATCGGCGCGATGTCATCAAGATGGTCCAGAACAAGTTGTTTGCAAGGATGGGTTACGTTGAAAGCGTTAAAACCCAGCTTGGCTCCGGCCTGCAGCAATTCACCGATGTCGCTTGCCGGAAGATTCAGTTCGGTGAGGTCAATGGGCCGATACAAGTAATGCAACCCGTGCACCTTGGCAGCTCGTTCGTGCATCGGTGGTGTCAGCGAGGGCATTACGCCGTCACCGATCAGACCGACCAGATAAGACTCAGCACGTGTACTCATGTTCTCCCGCAACTCTTCTTGTTTACTTCAGGTATTGCCTGAGATGTGATTTACATCTACTGTAATCCAATGAACACATTCCGAACAAGTGTACGCATAGCGAACACTTACTAGAAATCTTCACCTCACCAACGCTCAACGAGGAGTTACCGATGCAATCGCCACGCAGTACCAATGCATCAGCCGACACCGGCGGCCAAGGACGAACACCGGTCAAAGCCGCTATTGCTAGTTTCATGGGCAGTGCCGTTGAATACTACGATTTCTTCATTTTCGGCTCAGCAGCCGCGCTGATCTTCCCCCACATTTTCTTCCCCGACGCAGACACCAACGCCGCGGTCATGTCGCTAGCCACCTTCGGCTTCGCCTATGTAGCACGCCCAGTGGGAGCTATTTTTGTGGGCCACTTTGGCGATCGCATGGGACGACAAAAAGTTCTAATGTTTACCCTCATCCTGATGGGCGCCTCAACGTTCCTCATCGGTTGTCTTCCAACCTTCGAACAGGTCGGTTGGCTGGCTCCAATCCTCTTGGTATTCGCGCGCTTATGCCAAGGGCTCTCGGCAGCTGGCGAGCAGGCCGGCGCTTCATCGATGTCGCTGGAGCACGCCCCTGACCATCGCCGCAGCTTCTTCACCTCGTGGACACTGACCGGAACCCAAGGCGGCCAGATCTTGGCGGCCATGATCTTCATTCCTGTGGTTGCTCTGCCAGATGAGATCAAATTTGGTATCGGGTGGCGTATCCCTTTCTGGCTCTCCGCAGTAGTTGTGATCGTTACCTTCTTCATCCGTCGCTCGCTGCACGAAACCCCGGAGTTTGAAGAAGCCAAGAAGAACAATGAGATCGCCAAACTACCCCTGGCAGTACTGCTGCGTTTCTACTGGAAAGACGTCTTGCGCGTTGTACTGTGTGCTTTCATCGCAGCAGTCTCCACGGTGTACGGAACCCTGGCGATCTCCTATGGCAAGGTCATCGGCAACATGGATGAGTCCATCACGCTGTGGCTGGTTGTTGCCGGTAACATCGGCGCATTGATCACTCAACCGCTGTTTGGAATGCTGGCAGATAAGATCGGTCGCAAACCAGTTTTCATCTATGGCGCTTTGGGCTCGGCAGTCTTTATGCCGTTCTACCTGCGGTCCATGGAGTCAAATAATGCCCTACTGCAATTCACGCTGTCAGTGCTGGTCTTCTCCTGTGCCTACGCTGCAGCGAACGCTGTGTGGCCAAGTTTCTACGCAGAAATGTTCTCCTCACAGGTGCGTTTCTCCGGTTTGGCCATCGGCACCCAGCTCGGGTTCCTCATGGCCGGTTTCGCGCCATCCATCGTTGCTGCTCTGGGCGGTCTAGAGGCCAACGGCTGGATTCAGATCAGCATATTTACCGCAGTCATCGCGGTGATTGCATCACTCGCCGCGCTGACCGCACGTGAAACCTACCGAGTGCCCACCAAGCAGTTGGGCCACACCATCGAGAAGGTTTCCTAACTTCTCTCTTAAAGAGAAACCTGCGATTCCCGGACCAAGCGGCGACCACCAAAAGTTGTCTCACGCTTGGTCCGGGATACTGCGTTTAGCGGGGTCCACCCACCAAAAATTACCGAATCTTCACTGCTTTGATTGTTGACCCAGCGCGATATCCAGGAGCATGGACTGGTTAGCATCAAGGACTCGACCTTCACGCCAGATGGCCCGCAACTCACGCATAAATGGCGGGCCAGCAAGCGGCACGTTGACCAAGATGCCTTGGTCGAGCTGATTCTGAACCGCGAGGTGGCTGAGGACCGCTGGGCCCATGCCACCGGACACCAACTGACAGATGGTCGCGTTGCTATTAAATTCTGCAATCGGCTCGGCCCGCCCGGTCGCAGATAATGAGTCAAGAAAAGCCCTAGTGCCCGAGCCCTTCTCACGTTCAATCAGTGCTGTTTCTTGGAGCTCTTCCACCGTGACCGGCTTATCGCGCAGAGCCCAAGGGTGGGTTGGTGAAACGACGATCAGCATTTCATCACGGAACACCTCACGGCTTTTGAGCACGGCTGGTAAGTCTGGTGTTTCAACGAAGCCGAAACTTAGTTCTTCGTGTTCCACGGCTTGGATCACGTCGTGAGAATTCATGATTCTCATTCGCGGGGTCACCTGAGGCAATTGTTCGTGTAGCGCTCCGATCCACGACGGTGCCAAGTATTCTGCCACCGTCATGCTGGCGCCAAATTCCAATTCTTTTTGGCCATGCTCAGCCAAGGAACGCACACCTGCTGCAAATACGTTGAGCCCGGCGAGCGCTTCGCGCGCCCACTGAACCGTCAGTACGCCTTCTGCGGTGAGCGTTGACCCACTCGTTTTTCTGGTGACTAAGGAATATCCCAGACGACGCTCGAGAGTCTTCAACGCCCGCGAGGCATTGGATTGTGCCATGCCGGTCGCTCGCGCACCAGCACTCAGGCTCCCATGATCTGCGATACCCACCAATAACTCCAAGGACGAAAATTGGAGCCAATGGGCCAGACTACGCCGTGCCGTCAGATCGCTATCCATATCATGATCATATGCCCGTGATAGTCAGGAAGTGAATACCGTCCCTAGGCAATAGGGCGAAGAATAGTTGCTATGAACAACCTTTCCGGATCAACCAGTATGCCTCTGGAAACAGATACCGCCGCATCCACCAAAGCATCAGCAAGGACGCGATTTCTCACCGAGATGGCCCCGGGAATTCTATTGTGCCTAGCCGTTGGCGCCTTGTGCATGCTGATTAACCATTTCTTCAGTTCGGTCAGCGCTCTGCTGATGGCGATTGTGCTTGGGGCGTTGTGGCGCAATCTTGCGCCGGTACCTCACGTTGTTGATGCCGGGGTGGGCTTTTCTGCCAAGAAGCTGTTGCGTTTGGGCATTATCTTTCTTGGATTCCAGCTATCCCTTGGCTCCATCATTGCTTTGGGTCCTGGTGTCCTACTGGTCGTTGTTCTCTCGGTGGCGCTCACCTTCCTACTCACAGCGTGGATAGGAAAGCTCATGGGTCTGAATTTAGAGCAACGCCTGCTCATTGCCATCGGCTTTTCTATTTGTGGTGCTGCCGCGGTGGCCGGTGCCGAAGGAACTGTGAAGGCTAAGGAACACGAGGTAGCAACGGCCGTGGGCCTGGTCGTGCTCTTTGGAACCCTCATGATTCCTGCCATGCCAGCGCTCGGTCTGCTTTTGGGGCTCGATGATCGCGGTATCGGCATGCTCGTTGGGGCTTCCACCCATGAAGTGGCACAGGTCGTGGCTGGCGCAGGTTCCGTTTCAGCGGCTGCTCTGGCCGTGGCGGTGACGGTAAAACTGGCCCGAGTTCTGCTGCTTGCCCCGGTGGTTGCCGGCGTAGGGGTATATCTGCGAGGCAAGCACAAAGTCCAAGGTGAGAAGACTCCACCGTTGGTGCCACTATTCATTCTTGGGTTCCTCGCCGCCGTGGTGCTGCGCACAATTTTCGATCTTCCCGAAGTGTTCCTCACTTCTGCGTCCACCGTGCAAACGCTGCTGCTTTCAGCCGCGATGTTTGCACTGGGACTGGGTGTGCACCTGCGCAGCATCTTTAGCACGGGCATTAAGTCTTTGTTCTTAGGACTGGTCGCCACACTCATCATCATTACGGTTGCTGCCAGCGGAACCCTACTCTTCTCGCCAGCCTAGAAGTAGAAGCCTTCTACTGCGCGCTCCAACCGCCGTCCATCGTGTAGGACGCACCGGTGACCATGCCAGCCGATGAAGAGCTCAGCCAGCGGGCAAGGGAAGCAACTTCTTCGGGTTCGATTAGCCGCTTGATCGCTGCTTCGGTGAGCATGATTTTTTCAACCACCTCGGATTCTGGGATCTGATGCAGTTTGGCTTGATCCGCAATCTGCTGTTCTACCAACGCCGTACGAACATAGCCCGGATTGATGCAGTTGCTCGTGATCCCATAGTCGGCGCCCTCAAGTGCGGTGACTTTAGACAGCCCTTCGAGACCGTGCTTGGCCGAAACATAGGCACTCTTAAAGGCACTAGCACGCAGTCCGTGGACCGAAGAGATGTTGATGATCCGCCCAAAACTGCGTTCGCGCATGCCGGGCAGCGCGGCACGGATAAGTAAAAATGGTGCTTCGAGCATGAGCCGGTGAATCAACCGCCACGCTTCAGGATCAAATTCGTGAATGGCTGCCACACGCTGAATACCTGCGTTGTTGATCAGGATATCGGTATCAATACTTTCTCGTTCCAACGCTTGGGTATCTGAGAGGTCCACCGCCCACGCCTTACCGCCCAAAGCATCCGCTGCTTCCTGGGCGGCTTGTTCGTTATAGTCAGCAATCGTGACGGTGACTCCTGCTTGAGCCAGAGCTTGAGCACAGGCGAAACCAATTCCGCTAGCACCACCAGTGACCACTGCGCGTCGGCCTTGCAACCCGTCAATGTTGCTTGCTGCGGATTGAGATTGTTCAGTCATCTTCGGCGATATCCCTTCGTGCGCACCATGGTGGCAAACACCCTCTTCTGGGATGCTCTCTGCCAAGTTATGGCTAATTCACAGCTAGGGTCAACGATTTCCCGCTGTGCAGTTTCCGCAGGTCAATGTGCGTTCATGCACAGTAGGACGGGTATATGGCCCGTCTTGAGTGCAAATATTCATAGGCTCTAGCTAAATATGGCAGGGAATGATCAAAGCTTGGATTGGGATTATCAAAATACAAACACACTACTAATCCTCGTAAAGGTCCACCATGAACCCCCTGCACCTACATCGCCGGAAATCCAGAAGGATCACCGCCGCTGTCGCCGCCTCCAGCGTCGCGGTCGTCGGTCTTGGGGTCGCCGCGACTGCGCTACAAGATGAGCAAAGCACTGCGTCCGAGACGGTAGTTTCGACCACCCAAGAAAGCGGCACCGAGAGCTCAATCTCTTCATCTCAAGACACCCAAAGCCAAGAAGTCGAATCCGATTCAACCACCGGATCAGATTCGAGCACGGACTCGGACTCAACAACCGACTCTTCGAGTCAGTCCAGCGATTCCAGTACCCAAAGTGACTCCGGTGTCTCCCAAGGATCAGGTGGTTCAGTCAGTGGAAGGTCTTCAGGTTCATAATCATGAGCGCACAAACTACATGGAAAATTTGGGGCCTGCAGGCCGAGCTAACGGTGGAAGATGATTCCGCCCTACCCGTTGCCAAAGCACTGGTTGACTCGGTCCTCAACAAGGTTGAACTGGCCAGCAGCAGGTTCCGCCCCGATTCAGAACTTATGCAACTAGCACGCTCAGGTGCGCAGAATACCCATGTCTCCCCCACCCTCGCTGCACTCATCGACGGTGCCTTGCAAGCTGCAAGGAACAGTGACGGGGACATTGATCCGTTGCTCGGCACCGATCTTGTTGAGTTGGGCTATGACCGGGATATTGACCTGCTTCCGCAGACCACCATCAAGGACGTAAGCATCACCCAACGCGTGCTGCGCCCAATCCTCTGGCCCCAAATTGAATTGCACGGAACGCAGCTGACCCTGCCTGCTGGCACCTTTCTCGACTTGGGAGCCACTGCTAAAGCCATGGCTGCCGACTGGTGTGCCGCCGAAGTGGCAGAAGAATTGGACACCGCTGTGCTGGTGAGCCTCGGCGGGGACATTGCCACCGCAGGAACAGCTCAGCAGCCTTGGCAGATCCTAGTTCAAGATACCGATGATGCCCCATCACAGCAGATCTCTTTGCACTCCGGATTTTCGCTGGCCACCTCCAGCACCCAAAAGCGTCGTTGGAGCCACCGCGGATTGCAGATGCACCATATTCTTGACCCACGTTTTGGTCTGCCCGCGCATCCGGTGCACGCAAGCATTACCGTGGCAGCACCCACCTGTCTGGAAGCTAATACCTACAGCACCGCAGGGATCGTCAGAGGCACTGCTGCCCTAGATTGGTTGGAATCTCTCGAGCTTGCAGCCCGCTTGGTGGATCTGGAAGGCCGGGTGCACGCCACCTCCCGCTGGCCCAGAGAAGCCACAAGTCAGCCGAAGGTGAGTGCCCATGGATGAGTTGATGTGGTCGGTGGCGCGGACCAGTGGCATGATCAGCTTGCTGTTGTTGACCGGCACCTTACTCGTTGGCATTATGGCGCGTTCAGGCCGGGCCTTCGGTGGGCTCTCGCGTTACACCCAAAGCCTGCTCCACCGTAGTTTTTCACTGCTCTGCGTCATCTTCGTGATGCTTCATGTGCTCAGCCTGCTGGCTGACTCCTACGCCAAAATGCAGATCATCGATATTTTTGTCCCATTCTTAGGAGACTACCGACCCTTCTGGCAGGGACTAGGCACCGTCAGCTTCTTGTTGATGATCGCCATCGCCCTGACCGGTCTGTTGCGTCGACACCTGGGCCAGCGGGTCTTTCGCGGCATCCACCTCACCGCCTATCTCATGTGGCCCATCGCAGTCGCGCATGGTTTAGGCACCGGAACTGACGCCGGCACCCTGTGGTATCGGATAGTTACCGTCATCTCTATTGGCCTGGTGCTGGCCGCAGCCATCTGGCGACTGACCGCAAATTACCTTGACCATTCGGCAACCCGCCGACTCGCTCGTGAAGGAGTGAAATTGTGAGCACCACCAGCATCCCCAAGGTACACCTGGGCGTCTTGGAAGAACCACGGCTATTAGCTGCCGGCCCCGACGCTTCGTGGTCACAGCATTTAGATACTTTCGGCCCTGTGCCATCACCTGCTGAAGACTCCCAAATTGTGGAGCAGTGGGAGGCCTCTGGGCTATCGGGTCGTGGCGGTGGTTCCTTCCCAACTGCACGGAAAATCGCTGCCGTGCAACGTTCGGTGAACCGCACGGGCAAGGCACCGGTTCTGATTGCCAACGGTAGTGAAGGTGAACCGTTGAGCTACAAGGACCAGATGCTACTGACCCACGCTCCACATCTGGTCCTCGATGGTATGGAACTCACCGACCGAATCCTCGGGGCATCTGAGCGTTACCTTGTGACCAAAGCTGGTGCGCATCCACGGTTGCTCCAGGCCATGAGCGAGCGAGGCGAAACGTCGGTTACCTTGCATGCCACGGATTCCCACTTTTTAGCCGGTCAAGCCACCGCCGTGATTTCCTCGCTCGAAGGTGGCCCGTCGCTGCCGCGTCATCAGCCATGGCACCTGAGTGATCTTGGACTTGGTGGTGCTCCCACCCTCTTGGTCAATGTTGAAACCTTGGCGCATCTGGCCCTGATTGCCCGGTACTCGGCGCACTGGTTTAGATCCGCGGGCACCGAAGAGGATCCCGGAAGCCGCATGGTGAGCATCCACGATGCCGGCCACTATCAGGTCCACGAGGTCCACGGTGGAACCAATCTATCGGTGCTCTTAGAGCAACTCCAGATTCCCACCAAGGATATTCATGCGGTATTGGTCGGTGGTTTCCACGGCCAGTTCACGACCGATCTGGATATCTCACTTTCTGCCACTACCGATGCTGCACAGTATCCCTCCACCCTTTCAGTCGGTGCCGGAGTGCTCGAAATACTCAGATTCGGCACCTGCCCATTGGAGCGTGCTTCAGAAATTGTGGATTATCTGGCGCAATCCTCGGCCAAACAGTGTGGGCCATGCATGTTTGGTCTTCCGACCTTGGCCCGCGACCTGCAGGCGGTGGCACGCCGAAGCACCGACCCGCAGCTGACCGAACGAATCGAGCGTCTGACTCAACTAGTCAGCGGACGTGGCGCCTGCCATCACCCCGATGCCACGGCACGTTTGGCCAGTAGCGCCCTGCACGTATTTGACGACGAGCTGCAGGCCCATCTCAGCGGTCAGTGCCTGCACAAATTTTAGGAACAAATATGAGCGCAGAATTAGAAATTGATTGGACTCGCTGCCAGGGACGCGGCCTCTGCATCGAATTATTAGCCGCGGATCTCACCAGCGACCCGTGGGGTTATCCCTCGGCGCGCAGGGCTGATGGGCACCAGTCTGGCACCGTGATTCTGGCAGAAGATCAGCGTGAGGCAGCCAACGAAGCCGTCAAAATGTGCCCGTTGTCGGCGCTGAAGTTGCGCACCAGCGCGCACCAGTAGAGCGTCGAAACCGTAGCGATATTGGCCGGTCCCGGAGAAGCAGTCCATACTGGTGGACATGAGCAATTCCGGCAACGAAGCCCTAGACACCGTCCCTATTCGTCGCGCAGCCAGTGTGCTGATGTTGCGTGAAAATTCTCAGGGGCTTGAAGTTTTTGTGCAGCATCGGGTGTCCACCATGGATTTTGCCGCCGGTATGGTGGTGTACCCCGGTGGCCGGGTAGATCCCAAGGACGGCGACAGTGTCCGCACCGGAAGCTTTGATGAATCAATGCTCGCAGCGCATTCCCAGCGCTGGGCCAACACCGCGGTTTGGGATGCAGGTCAAGCACTGGCGCCACAGAAATCTGGGGAAGTCTTAGCCGCCGCATTGCGTGAAGTTTTCGAGGAAACCGGCTTGCGTCTTGAGGCACACCAGCTCGTACCGTGGGCTAATTGGGTTACTCCCGTGGGATTCCCCCGACGATTTGATACCTACTTTTTTGTTGCGGCGCTAGCTGATGGCCAGGACCCGCTGCATCAAACAACCGAAGCTGTGCGCTCGCAGTGGGCTAAACCTGAGGAACTCTTTGCTGGACTAGAGCGCGGTGAGTTGAAGATGATGCGCCCTACCCAACGCACGTTATTAGATGCCATGGCGCTAGGCTCGCTGGATGCAATCCTCGCGGATCAGTCGGTGATCCAATCGGTGCATCCTGATCCGCAGGATTCACACACCTCACATCCGGTGCGCGTCACCGAGATTGCCAAGCCGCGCCCCTAGAAAATAGACACTCTAAAATTTAGTTAGCCTTCGAGTAGGGACCTTCCCACAATCAGGGACATGATTTCATTGGTCCCTTCCAGGATTTGGTGCACTCGCAGGTCACGGAAGATTTTCTCCATACCGTAGTCCGCTAGGTAGCCGTATCCACCGTGTAACTGGATGGCGCTGTTGGCAGCATTAAAGCCGGCATCGGTGGCGACTTTCTTGGCCATCGCGCACAGCCGAACCATATCCGGGCTCTTAGCGTCGAGGGCGCTCGCCGCCCGCCGTAGCAGTGAACGGGCTGCTTCGAGTTCCATGTCCATGTCTGCGAGCTTGAAGACCAGGGCTTCTTGTTTAGCCAGTGGCCCGCCAAAGGCTTGGCGCTCTTTGAGGTAGGCGGCCGATTTTTCTAAGGCTAGTTGGCCCCCACCCAGGGAGCAGGCTGCGATATTCAGGCGTCCACCATTCAGAGCTTTCATGGCCATGGAGAATCCTTGGCCTTCTTCCCCCAAGAGGTTTTCAGCGGGAATGCGCACGCCTTCCATGATGACCTGACGGGTGGGTTGAGCTTTCCATCCCATTTTCTTTTCATTAGAACCAAAACTCAGACCTGGAAGGTCTGCTGGGACCAAGAAGGCGCTAATGCCCCGGGCTCCGGTATCTGCGGTGCGGGCCATGACGATGTAGAGTCCCGAACTGCCCGCACCGGAGATGAACTGTTTCACTCCACTGAGTACGTATTCGTCGCCGTCTTTGCGTGCTCGGGTGCTCAGCGCTGCCGCGTCGGAGCCGATCCCGGGTTCGGTCAAACAGTAGGAGCCTAGTTGTTCCATGGTGATCAGCTCGGGTAGCCACGAGGCTCGTTGTTCCTCGTTGCCGAAGCTATCAACCATCCATACCACCATGTTGTGGATGGAAATATAGGCCGCGAGCGTGGGGTCTGCCTTGGCTAATTCTTCAAAGACCAACACCGCGTCGCTGCGCGTGAGTGCCGAGCCGCCGTGTTCTTCGGAGGCGTAGATGCCGCCCATGCCCAGTTGACCGGCCTGGGCTAAGACATCAATGGGGAAATGCTGTTCTTCATCCCATTTTTGGGCCATCGGTGCGATCTTGGTTTCTGCGAAATCATGAACCATGTCGATCAGCGATTTTTGATCTTCGCTTATTTCAAACACCACCGGCTCCTTTGCCCGTTGTTACTCTAAGTGACCACAGTCTATGTGACCTCAGTGACAACTCAAGGGGTGAGTTAGTTACTGATTAAATCCTCACGGGCATCAAACTCGTCTCGGGCCTTGAGCACCTTGGATGCATGGCTCTCGGACCATTGGCGCAGTATTTCCATCGGCCCCAAGAGACTGTGCCCGACGTCGGTGAGCTCATAGTCCACGCGGACAGGGACTTGGGCAAAGACGGTGCGCTTGACTAGCCCGTCCCTTTCAAGGGTGCGCAGGGTACTAGTGAGCACCTTGGGGGTGACGCTTCCGATACGTTGGCGTAACTCAGAGAAACGTTGGGGCCCGTCAGCTAGGGCTAATAGGACCAGCGGTGTCCATTTATCCCCGAGGCGCTGCATAATTTCACGTGAAGGACAGTTTTGCACGAAGACGTTAAATGACTCATGGCTATCCATTAGGAAACCTAGTTTCGTTGTAGTAGTCAGTATCAAAAGGATATCATCGTGCTGTACGACAACCAATCAACAGGAGAATCACCATGAAGATCGCAGTTTACGGAGCCACCGGCATGGTCGGCACTGAAGTCGTTGCCGAAGCTATCTCCCGTGGCCACGAAGTCACCGCTGTCACCCGTTCAGGTACCGAAGTTGCTGGAACCACCGCCGTAGCAGCCGAGCTCAACGATGCTGCCACCTACCGCGACTTGGGTAAGAACAACGACGTCATCGTCATCTCCGTGCCACCATCGCGCACCGGTGGCGACCACCAGGAATACCTGGACGCCTTCGAAGAAATCACCGAAACCCTCACCCCAGCACGCCTGATTGTTGTTGGCGGCGCCGGCGCGACCGAAGTCAACGGCGTTCGTTTGGTCGACAGCCCAGACTTCCCAGAAGCCTACAAGGCCGAGGCCCTGACCGCTGCCGCAGTCTATGACATGTTCACCTCGGTCTCCGGAATCACCTGGACCGTTGTTGCACCAGCACCAGTCATCGCTCCAGGCCGCCGCACCGGCAGCTACACCCAGGGCACCGACTCCCCTGCCGGCGACTTCGTTTCAAGCCAGGACTTCGCCGTGGCGATCCTTGATGAAATCGAAACCCCAGCTCACGAAAACCGTCGCCTGACCGTAGCTAGCGAAAAGTAAAGCTCGCCTCTTTCTCCCCGTGCGGTGCATTCATTGCGACGGCGCATAAAGCGCCGATCTGACGAATGCACCGCACAGGGCTAAAGTTGGAGTGGTCATTCCACTAGCACACCGAGGTAAGTCACTTCCCATGCAACGCACTTCGCGCACTTCGCGCATCCTGGCCGGCTCTTTCGCCCTGCCACTAATCGGCGCCCTCTTAGCTGGTTGCTCCTCAACCGGCACTTCCGATTCCACGGCACAAAGCAAAGCACCGGTCACCGGCGGCACCATGGTCTACGCCTCGGGCGATGCAGAACCAACTTGCCTTGACCCACATGTTGGCGGAAATTACCCACAGGCCCTGGTGGCCAGCCAATATCTGGAGTCGCTTTTCACCAAGAATGACAAGGGCGAGATCATTCCTTGGCTGGCCGAGAGCACCGAGGTCTCCGAGGACGGGCTGACCCGCACCATCACCCTGCGTGATGGCATCAAGTTCACCGATGGCACCAAGCTCACCGCCGAAGCCATCAAAGCAAATGTCGAGCACCTCAAGGACCCCAACACCGCGTCCTCCACCGGTTACCTCGCCGTGGGCAAGGTCGTGCGTGTTGAAGCCAAGGACGAACTCACTGCGGTGCTCAAGCTTTCCGCTCCTGATAACGCACTGCTTGAATCCCTGTCGATGCCATGGACCGCCATCGAATCTCCTAAAGCCCTAGAACGCGATCAGAGCACCAACTGTGCGTCCCCGGTAGGCACCGGGCCGTTCAAGGTTAAGTCTTGGGAACACCAGAAGGCCGTCAATCTGGTGCGCAACGATGACTACGTGCTGCCAGTAGCCGACACCAAGCGCACCGGCAACACCGCCTACCTCGATGGCATTACCTGGCGCTTCATCCCAGAAGCTGCCACTCGCTACGCAGCCCTGCAGTCCGGCGAAGTTGACGTCATCGATAATGCCCAGCCCGACACCATCTCCACAGCCGCAGACTCCGGGCTGGGCCACCTTGATGCCCCACGCCCAGGATCGTCTAACCGCATTGAGCTCAACAGCTCCAAGGCACCATTTGATGATCAGCGCGTACGTGAAGCCTTCATTCGTGCGGTGGACGCCAACACCGGTGTCTCCTCACTGCTCTTCGGAACCGCCCAGCGCAGTAACTCGCTCTTGTCCTCCGTAGAGCCACTGGCTTACTCGGAGGAATCACTGTTCACCACCGACACTGCCAAGGCCAACACCCTGCTTGATGAGGCTGGCTGGAGCGAACGCGACGAACAGGGCTTCCGCGTGAAGGACGGCAAGCGCCTGAGCTTGCGCTTCCCGGTCTCCACCAACCAGTCGGTCCCAGCCGAGCAGTCCCTCTTTGAACAGTTCCAGGCTCAGGCCAAGGCCGTAGGTTTCGAAGTGAAAATTGACCTGCTGGATCTTTCCAGCTGGTACGGTGCGCTGGCCGAGCATGAGTACAATCTGGTCTCCGCGCCCTACACCAAGGTCGGCCCATCGGTACTGCGCGTGCTCTACCACTCCGACTCCACAGTTCCAGCACCTTCGGGCTACTTCGCCAATAACGCTCAGGTGAAGAACGAGAAGCTCGATAAGCTGCTGGTCGAAGCCGAAGAAACCAATGATGATGCGCAGCGTGCCTCACTCTACGAGCAGGCACAGAAGATCGTGCTGGAAGGCTACTACGTGTTGCCACTGTACGATCAGCAGAATCATTTCCTCTACGGCAAGAATGTCCACGGCATTGGTGCCACCACCGCGGTGTCCTCCCCGATCTACTTCGACACCTTCCTAGATCAGTAACCTTTGATGGGCACAATTGCTTGGGCTGGGCGCAAGATCGGCGGAGCACTGGTGGTGTTATGGTTGGTGGCTACCGCCATCTTCATCGCCATCCGGTTGATCCCCGGTGACCCAGCCGAAGCAATTATGGGCGGCCCGGGCTCTCAGGCTTCGGCCGAAGCCTTGGCCGCCGCCCGCGCAGAATACGCTTTAGATCAGCCGGTCTTCACCCAGTACCTGCTGTACCTTGGCAAGCTGGTCACCCTGGACTTTGGCACTTCTTATTCGCTGAAAGAACCGGTCACCAAAGTCATGGGTGAGGTATTGCCCAACACCCTATGGCTCTCACTGCTGGCCCTGGCTCTGGCGTGGCTGTTGGCCCTCTGCTTCGCAGCTGCGGCAAGTAATTCAGGTCGTTTTGGTAGCTGGTTGGGCAGCCTCTTGGAAATCATCGCTGCCGCGGTCCCCCATTTCTGGCTCGGCGCGGTATTGATCATGCTGTTCTCCTCGGCCTTGGGCTGGTTCCCGGCGGTTGATAACGGTTCGGCGCAAGGTCTGGTGCTTCCGGTGCTGACCTTGGCATTGCCACTTGCTGGTTTCCTCACCCAGTTGATGCGTGACTCGTTGAGTGAAGCGTTAGGCAGCCAGTTTGCCTTGGCGGCCCGAGCGCGCGGCGAAAGCCGACTCACCCTCTTCTGGCGTCATGGTCTACGCCATGCTGCTTTACCTGCGCTCAACCTGACCGGCTGGGCCTTTTCTTCCCTGTTATCCGGTGCCGTGGTGGTTGAAGCAATTTTCGCTCGCCCAGGTCTGGGACGCTCGCTACTCTCAGCCGTATTGGCCAGGGATATTCCGATGGTGACCGGTATCGCCCTGTTCTCCGCACTGGTGTACATTGTGGTGATGGCCCTGGCCGAAGGTCTTGAACGGATCATTAACCCGGCAGGTGAGCAACGATGAGCCGTAGCGCAAAGATCTTCTCGGCCATCGTCATTTTGCTGTGGTTGGTCATGGCTTTAGCCCCCGGGCTTCTCGCACCGGGTGATCCGCTGGCGATCAACCCGGCACAAGCTTTCCAGAAACCTGGACTGGCGCACTTCTTCGGAACCGATGAGTCCGGACGCGATATCTACACCCGCGTCATTCACGGTGCTGGTGATTCCTTGGCCATCGGTTTAGCTGCTACCGCGTTGGGCATGGGACTGGCCATCGTTTTGGGCACCGTGGCCGCCTTGTCCCCACGCTGGCTCGATGAAGTGATCCTGCGAGTGCTCGAAGCGCTCTATGCGATCCCCTCGTTGCTCATGGCGTTGCTGATCATCGCTTTCACCGGTCCAGGTGTTGGCCCGGCCATCGTAGCTGTTGGCCTGTCCACGGCTCCGGGCTACGCGCGCTTGGTCCGCAGCCAAATCCGTAGCCTGAAGAATTCGGAAATGCTGGAGGCCACTACGGTGCTAGGCCATAGCAGCTGGCTCAAGGTCCGCAACCACCTGATTCCCAACGCGCTCAAACCGCTGATGGCCCTGGTGACTTTGGGCATCGGTCAAGCCGTGATTTGGGCAGCCGCACTGTCCTTCCTGGGCCTGGGCACCGCCCCGCCAGCTCCAGAATGGGGAGCCATGCTCTCCGCCGGTCGCGTCTACCTCCACCTGGCCTGGTGGATGAGTCTCTTCCCCGGCCTAGCCATCGTGGCTGTGGCAGTCTCAGCCACCGTCATCGGCCGGGCCCTGGGCGGAAAGGTGAAGTCGCTATGAGTGAGCAGACGCTGATCACGCTCAAAGACCTATCGGTCAGTTTTGATGGAGCACCCGCGGTCAAGAACATTTCCTTGACCGTAAGTGCTGGCCGGGTGCTGGCGCTGGTCGGAGAATCAGGTTCCGGTAAGTCTGTCACCGCACGTAGCCTGCTCGGGCTTTCGGGTGGGCAGGTCAGTGCCAGTGAACTCACTATTTGCGGCCGCGATGCACGGAACCTGACCGATTCGGACTGGCAGAAGATTCGAGGCAACACGATCTCGATGATCTTGCAAGATGCGCTGATGGCCTTGGATCCTCTGCGCCCAGTGGGCCGAGAAATTGGCGATGGGCTCAAGGAACATAGTTCACTCTCCAAAGCGCAACGAGTACAGCGGGTGCACGAAGTCCTGGCCTCGGTGAACATGCCCGACCCCGAGCTGCGAGCCAAGCAACGCTCCACCGAGCTTTCTGGAGGAATGCGCCAGCGCGCACTCATCGCTCAAGCGCTGGCCGGAAACCCTCAGGTAGTGATCGCCGACGAAGCGACCACAGCCTTAGATTCACAGCTCACCGCGCTAGTGCTCGCACAATTACGCGCGCTCAAAGAGCAGGGTCGTGGGGTGCTCATGATCAGCCACGACCTTGCCCAGGTAGCCCACTTGGCCGATGAGATCGCGGTGATGCGCCACGGTGAAATTGTTGAGTCCGGCCCCACTGCCCAGGTCTTGAACCATCCGGAGCACGAGTACACGCGTCAGCTCTTGCAGGCCGTACCTTCCGGGGTTCCCCGCTTCGCGCCACTGTCGATCATCAGTGCACCAAGACCGTCAGCGCCCGAGCGGCAAACCCCAACCGGGCCGTTGGCGTTGAGCGCCACCAACCTTTCGAAAAGCTTTGGCAAGCACGTCGCTGTTGAGCAGGTGAGCTTCGACTTACCGCAGGGCAAAACCCTTGGCTTGGTCGGCGAATCAGGGTCCGGGAAAACTACGACCGCGCGCATGGTGTTGGGTTTGCAGAAACCAGATTCTGGAACAGTGAACCTGCTCGGCGAGCGCTTCGCCCCGCTCCATGAGCCCCAACGCAAACAACTGCGTGAACACATGGGTGCGATCTATCAGAACCCGCTCGGTTCCTTTGATCCACGGTATTCGGTCGGTCAGTTGTTGACCGATGCACTCAGTGGTGGCAAAAGTAAACGAGATCAAAGCTATTCGCAGCAGGTGGATCAGCTACTGGAGCAGGTTCAGCTTTCCAGCAAGCTACGCTCCCGCTCTCCCCGCGAACTTTCCGGCGGTCAGCGACAACGCTTAGCCATTGCACGGGCTCTGGCACCCAAGCCTTCGGTACTCGTTTTGGATGAGCCGGTTTCGGCGTTGGATGTTTCGATTCAGGCAACGGTTTTGGACCTATTGGATCAGATTCAGTTGGAGACCGGAACCAGTTACCTGTTCATTAGTCATGATCTGTCGGTAATTGAACACATGAGTGATTACGTCGCGGTCATGCACCAAGGCAAGATCATCGAACAGGGTGCCACTGCGAGTATTTTTGGTTCGCCGCAAGAGGATTACACAAGGAAGTTGCTGGCGGCGATGCCACGGCTATGATGAACGGATCAGCGTTGTTGCTTCACGTCCACTATTTGCCCGTTCTTAGGTAGCTCTCCGGCAAAGTTCAGGGGCACTGCTTTTGCATCTCTCACCTGCGCCTTGTCAATAGCTTGTAGATGTAGATGTGGCTCCGTACTATTGCCTGAATTGCCGCAGCACGCCAGTACTTCTCCAGGCGCCACTTTTTGCCCGGGTTTCACGATCACGCTGCCTTGCTGCAGGTGACAGAGTGCGATGACCGCTCCGCCACCGGGAATCAGCACGTGATTGCCAGCTAATTCTTGCCATCCCCCTGCCAGTCGCCGGCGTTGGGTCAAAGCGTAGCTGACTGAGGCAAGCCCACGGTGGGCGCGATGATCCGGTAGCGACTGCTGCACCGAGATGATTGATCCGGCACAAGGGGCAAGCACTGGTGCACCGAACCCATAAAAAATTTGCGCAGGTTCTCTGGTGAATAAGGTCTTTGCCGTCACCGAGGCACTGCGTCCTTGCTCATCGACCGGGACAAAATCAATGGCGAAGGACGAGGCAAATAGGTGAGTACCGTGGCTAGGTGCTCGATTTGCAGGGCTGTTTTGCACGAGCCAACGGCCGGTGAATGGATACTGCACCACAATTCCGGGGTTCATGCCCACAGCTAACCTTCGACCTCTGGCTATCTAGATACTGTCGGTCAGCTCATCCTTGACCTGTTTGCGCAAGATCTTACCGAGCAATGAGCGCGGCAACTCTTCCACCTGCACCACACGCTTAGGCACCTTGTAAGCGGCGAGCAACTCACGACAATGCGCTCGCAGGGCGTCCTCATTGAGTTCGGCGCCTGGTTCCAGCTGCACTGCGGCCACCACCATTTCACCGCCACGGGCCAAAGGCTTACCAAAGACGGCTGCATCGACCACGTCCGCATGCTGGCGCAAAGCTATTTCCACTTCGGTGGGCGAGACGTTGAAACCACCGGTAATGATCAGTTCCTTGGCCCGGTCCACCACTTGAGTGAAACCGTCCTGATCAACGGTGACCACATCGCCCGAACGCAACCATCCGTCTTCGGTCTTTGTTTTTGCTGTTTCTTCAGGGTTATTCCAGTAACCCTGAAACACCTGCGGGCCCTTGATCAGCAATTCACCGGCTTCACCCGGGGCTACTTCCTTGGTTGGATCGTCAACTTCGACAACCTTCATCAACGTTGAGGGGAAAGGTACGCCGATGGTTCCGGTGCGGCGGCTGGGGTGGAAGGGATTACCCAGTGCCACCGGGGAGGATTCGGTCATGCCATAGCCTTCAACGAGCAGTCCGCCAGACATGGATTCCCACAGCTCAACCACGTGGTCAGGCAAGTTCATCGCCCCGGATATACAGAATTTTGCGCTCTTGAGCGACATGCCACGCTCCTTGGCTGCCAGCGCGGTCCGTTCGTAAATTGGTGGCACAGCGCAGTACACCGTGGCCGGTGATTTCTTCCAAGCATCTAAGATCATCTGTGCATCAAACTTCGGGAAGAGGACCAGCAGTCCCTGCTTTTTCACGCCGAAAGTCAGATACAGGGTCATGCCAAAAGCATGGAACATGGGCAGGATTGCGTAGAGGATTTCCTCGCGCTCCTTGGCGCCAAGCATCCATGCCTCACCCTGTAATGCGTTGGAATACAGGTTGAAGTGGGTGAGCATGGCCCCCTTGGGGTGACCGGTGGTGCCGGAGGTGTATTGGATGACCGCTAGATCATCAACATTTGGGTGCGGATGGTTGGCATCCAGCTGACCGCCGGCGAGCAGATCTTTCCACGATGTGGTTCCCGAGGTGCGGGTGGTCAGCGAGGCCTTGGTGTCGCGAAGCTTCTTCACCGGCAGGTTCAGTGCCATGCGCTTGAGCGGTGGGAAGGCATCAAGCAGGTTCACTGCCACGATGGCATCAAGTTGTACGTCCTTGGGGAATTCTTGCAAGGTTCCCACAACCTTGTCCCAGACGATCGCGACGCGTGCCTGGTGGTCTTCGAACTGGTGACGCAACTCCCGGGAGGTGTACAGCGGATTATGTTCCACCACCACCGCTCCTAGACGCAGGACTGCATAAAAGGCCACCACATGTTGTGGGCAGTTCGGCAGGATCAACGCGACGCGGTCCCCGGCTTTGACCCCGAGGGCGCGCAGCCCTTCGGCCGCCTGCGCTACCTGTTCGCCGAGCTGCGCATAGCTGGTGCGTCGCCCAAAAAATTCTGTGGCTGGGCTCTGGCCGGCTTGGGCCACCGAGTTTTCGAACATGCGACTCAGCGGTTCGGTGGGCAGGACAATCTCCGATGGGACACCTGGCTGATAGTTAGCCACCCATGCGGGCGCAGCGCTTTTCTCCATAGCTCCCATCATGCCCTACGCGTCGGTAGCAATGCGATTATTTTTCGCGTGGCAGGACAGGTTAAACCCATTTCCAACTCGCTGGTGGCCGTCCTGTGCCCACCGCAATCGCCGGCAGTTTCTGAACCGACTTGTTTGAGGCCAGCGCCCGGCCCACATTATTCACTACCGGTTCGGGCCGTGAAGCTGCTGCCGCGAGTTCCTTCATTCTGGCCACGACATCGGCGGTGGTGAATTGCTCGCCGAACAGGCGACGAGTCAGTGGAAGGTTGACCCACAAGGAGTCCAGCAGCATGCCTGCGGCACGGGCGATGATGGCATTGTGGTCAAAGGGAAGGGTTGGCAATGCGGTCAGCGGCTCGGCTTTGACTCTGGGGTCTTGCGGCAAGGTACCTAGGATCACCAGGTGAGCCATGGACAGCGTAGGGCCACGCTCATCACGTTCAAAGTCATCAAAAACCGCGACTAGTTCCGGGGTGACTTCTTCGCTCACTCCGGCTTTATCTGCCAGAGCACGGGCCACCGCTTCACGGAGCCTTTCATGAGCGTTGAGTAGTACGCCGGGCAACGCATGTTGCCCGGCGTATGGTTCCCACTCGCGTTGCGCTGTGACTACATGCAGTGTGTCATCCACGACAATTAGCGGTACGGCATCGATGGAGATGAGGGGCTGGTTAGGCATGTCTCCCATCTTAGGTGCCGTCGACGCCCACCGGAGTACAAGGCAACTAGGCGATATTGCCCAACACGCTGCGAACATCCTTGAAGGACTGAACCTTCACAAACTGACCATCCTTCCAGATTGGCTGCAGCAACGACTCCGCTTCATCGTGCTCGCTGGCTCGTTCCACCAGATACAGCTCACCGTGCTCGTCGCGCTTTACTGCCAAGCGTCCGGTGGCTGACTTTTTCATCCCCGAATCGGTGACCGGGTCCTTGAGTAAGTCATAGCCTTCACCATCAATCTGTGCCCAGGTGGCTTTGACTGCCGATGAGAAAGTGTCACGGGTGACGTACTGGTAGGTGTACGAGCCGACGCCAAAGACGATATTTGATGCGGCAAACCCTGCTAGTTCTAGTCGCTGCGTAATGTCTTTGGCCCGTGAGGGAGTGATGGAATCTCCATAGATCAGTCCAATACGTGGATCCAGTTCTTTATAGCCTGCGGCGTTGACGGTGCCTCCGAAAACTTCCCACAACAGCTGGACTGCACCGAAGTAGGCCCGGTCATCCTCCATGGTTTTGCCTTCCGCGGTGAGCGCCAGCTCCCGGTTGCTACGGGTGCCGCAGATGATATCTGCGGGGTCTCCGGAATCGGGTCGGATCACGAGTTTGCCTTCGCGGGCCATAATCCGGTCCTTGAGTGTTGGAAGGATTTGGCCGAGCACGTTCCAGAAGTTCATGGTGTCCGAAACGACCGAGACGTTTCCGGCAGGGTGCTGATCTAGGATGCGGTTGAAGGTTTCCAGTTCATTGTCGTGGGCAATCCCCGCACACATCACCGAGTGTTCTGTTGCTGGGATTGAGCCGAGGATCTGGCCATTTTCGCTGCCTGGAAGGGATGGGTAGTAGCGGTTCACCCAGTCGATGGTGGCCAGCGAATCCGAACCGGTGAAGGAGAGCAGGTGCCCCGCCCCGGACATGGCTGCTGCGTGGGCACCGCCCATGCCGCGGAAGCTGAAGTCGTGTAATTGCCAGTTGACGGCACCCAGATCGCCGCCGGTGCGTTCGGCGGCTGCGTTGAGCAGTTGTCGGTAAGTATCTGCGGTGGTTGCCGAGGTTGATGCTTGCCAAATTTCTGCGGAGAGCACCGTTTCAATGTAGTTGGTCAGCCAGAAGAATTCCGGCAGGGTGTTTTCCACGGTGAAGCTTGGTACTCGCAAGGGAACGCGGGTGCCTTCAGGCAGTGAACGGAAGATCAATGGCAGGTAGCCCAGCTGGTGTAGGGCACGGATGTGGCTGGTGTCGATCCCGTGTTCTGGACCGAGCACGTTGACCAGCGTTTCTTCGTACTCGTTGATGGCTTCTTCCTCGCTGGCGGCAAAGAAGGGTGCGAAGGCTTCAACACAGTAGGACTGAATGAATGCTTGGAGTCCGAAGTGCACCACGTGATCCACTCCCTCGATACGTGAGGCACGGTTGGTGTAGTTCGAGTAGACCGTGGTGGTGCCTTGTGGATAGAGCGCTTTGTGGCCCAGTTTGTAGCAATCGGTGAGGAATAGTGGCGCGGTGACCGATGGTGCGGTGATGGTGGTGGCGAGCAAGTTCATGATCTCTCCTGGAAATTTAGCGGTAAGAAGATTAGAGGTAGGCCGGGATGATTGAGGCGATCGGCAGAACGCTGGCGTTGACCTCGGGGTTGTTGTGACCTGGGTGGGAGTCGGTGGTGAAGATCTTCCCGTAGTGTTTGGTCAGTTCACCGGCGGCACCCGAAAATACTCCGTGACTGACCCAGAGGTCGAGGTTTTCTTTGGCTAGCCCGGTAGCTGCGGCCAAACCTCGAAAAGTCCCTCCGCCATCACAGATGTCATCCACTACTAGGTAGTGGCCGTCTGCCGGAAGTTCTTCACAGTGGAATCCGGTGAGTTTTCCGGTTTCGAAGTCTCGTTCCTTGCCGGCCTTGTACAACGGCACTCCAAACGCCTTGGCTGCTTTAGTCGCACGGTCCACGGCTCCCGCATCAGGGGCGATGATGCCGTCGTAGCGCTGGCCAAAAAGTTGCAGCCATTTTGCTAGGGAATCGGCTGGATCAATGATGGTGAGGTTATTGATCAGGGTGGTGATCACCGGGGAATGCGGGTCAAAACAGATCACTTGGTCTGCTTCGAGTGAGTTGATCATGTTTGCGTAGACCTTGGCCCCAAATGGTTCGCCGCGGTCGGCGCGGGCTGCTGGCAGGTATGGGATCACTGCGCTGACCTTGTGCCCGTGTTGGTGCGCGTAGTCAATCCACAAGCCGGCACTCATGTAGTCGTTGGCGTCGGTACCGGTGATGATGATGTGGCTTGGAGTCTGCTCTTGGGCAGCCGAACCAATCTTGAAGTGCGCTTCCCCGGCGGGAAAGTTCATGAATTCAACATCGGAGTAGACGGTGTATCCGGTAGCGACGGTGGCGTATGGCTTGATCATGCATTCAGCCTAACACGTAAACATCAAGTGATGTTTATTGAAGATAAAAATCCTTCACGCTGAACTTCCCGGGCTTTACTTTTTAGAGGTCAAAGACCAAATCAGCAATCAGAAATTTAATCCGCGGGCTGCGACATCCCATTGTTCACAACTTCCGTCGGCGCTCACGGCCAGCACCGAGTCCACCAGGTTGACCGACTGGCACACGTGATTCGGAATGACCTGAAGCTGCGTGCCGTGAGCGGGCAGTTCAAGGTTTTCCGGCCATATCACGGTGGCGTGATGCTCCGACAGGCCACTAATCCGAGCTTCGGGGCATTCAACAATTCGGCCGTAACCACTGGCCCAAGCAGGGCGGTCACCGCCAAGAATTTTGCTTCCTGCATCCACCACGATTCGGCGCGGGATCTGCTCGTTGCCCTCATGGCGACTCACCACGGTGGCGGCCACGCTCAAGGCAATTTCATCAAAACCAATTCGCCCCAGTTCAAACTGCTGGGCATCTCCAAAGACATAAACGCCGGGACGCACTTCGGTGAGCACTGAATTATCACTGAGTGCTGCGGTAGGAGATGAACCACCGCTGATTCTCTTGATTGAGAATCCAGCCTCGCGCAGGATTCGTGTGGCTTCAGCTAGAGCTTTATGCTCATCGTTGACGGCCTTGTCGATGCCGTCATGGTCATAGCTATGACCTGGAAAAGTAAAGACACCCCGGACACGCATTCCACAATCGCGGGCTGCTTCAGCAATAGCCAAAGCATCCTGGGGGCTGACACCGCTTCGGTGATGTCCACTATCAATTTCAATCATGAGGCGAATCTTCGATGCCTGGGCTCCAAGCATCCGAGCCATCTGCTCGACAGCTTGCACCGAGTCCACACCGATACTGAGCTTGGCACGTTTGATCAATTCTTGGATTCGTTGTGCCTGAGATTCATCGACCCACAGAGGATAGGCGATAAAGATTTTTGCCACACCCTGCAGGGCAAAGCTCAGCGCTTCACCCACGGTGGCCACAGTCAGGCCCACCGCACCGGCCTCTAGTTGACGACTGGCAACCTCTGGCATCTTATGGGTTTTGGCATGGGGACGTAGTTTCAAACCCTGGCTGGCCACCCGGTGAGCCATTTTGTCGATGTTCTTTTCCAGTTGGACCACATCGATCATGATCTGTGGCGTACTGATTCCAGCCGGGATGAGGACCAAATCTACCGTTCCTTAATGCTTATTGTGCGTCGCGGTGACGGTCCTGCCTGTAGGTGAATCCGCCGAAGAGAGACTACCTCAGGTTTCTATCAATGCGCCAAGCGTTCACTGACGCGCCACTGGAGAGGAACGCTTAACAAGCTTGGTCGACAGTTCATGAGCGTGGTGTAAGAGCAGTTCACCGAGTTCTTTTCTTCGCTCTGCTTCGAACCTGGTGTGAATGCCGGTAAGGCTCAACGCCCAGGCAGGTTGCCCAGAGCCGTCGAAGACGGCAGCTCCCATCCCCCAACTACCTTCAACAATCAGCCCAGGGTTCACTGCATAACCAAGATTCCTGGTTTCAGCTACTTTTTTCTTGAGTTCCTTGGCACTGTGGGCCGGTCCGTATTCGGCTTCCAACGAGCTGTTAGCTAGATAGCGTTTCATGCTTTCTTCAGGGAGGAAGGCCAAAATTGCCATACCTGCCGAGGCCACGCCCAAGGGGAATCGCCGACCTTCGTACAGTACAAAGGAACGGATCGGAAAGGCTCCATCTTGCCGGAGTAAGCAGACGGTTTCGTCTGAGCGCCTTGCGGAGAGAAAGGCGCTTTCACCGGTGGCTTCAGCCAGCGCGGTCACGTGCTCTCGGGCAAGTTCACTAATGTCGTAGCGTTCAGCGGCCACTGCTCCCATGAGATAAAGCTCGGGGCCCAGCAGCCATTTGCCGGTGCGGTGCTCATGGTCGCAGAAACCTTCGGTCACCAGTGCCGATAACAATCGGTGCACCGTAGGCCGCGCCAGTGAGGTCGCGCGAGCCACCTCAGTAGTCGTGATGCCCTCGGGCATGGAGGTGCTCACGGTTCGAAGTACAGCGGCGAGCCGACCAACCACTTGAGCTCCTGCCGGTAAATTACTCATGACCATATTATGGTCGATAGCTGTTCATTCAACGGTATATGTCAGAGCAAGAGAGCATAATGTGGGGGCATGGATACTTCATGGCAATTGGTCGTTGACTGTACAGATCCGCAAACCATGGTGGCGTTCTGGTCCCAAGCCTTGCACTACATTCCTGAGCCACCTCCAGCCCCGCATGCAACGTGGCACGCATATTGGCAATCCATGGGAGTGCCAGCCGAAGAACTGGAACCAGAAGCGGGAGAACTACCAGAGTCCCTCATCGATCCACTTGGACACGGCCCACGCTGGTGGTTCCAGCAGGTTCCGGAGCGAAAGAGCATCAAGAATCGACTCCACATTGACCTTCGTGTGGGCGGAGGCCGAGGGGTCGATTTCGAAACACGGAAGGAACGAGTCTCACAGGAGTCTGCGCGTCTGGTAGCTCTGGGTGCGCAAATTCGTCACGTGATGGATCGAGCGGAAATGGATCATTTTGCGGTGTGCATGTCGGATCCTGAAGGCAATGAATTTGACGTCGTCTAGACGAACAAAGAAGCGTTCATATTATGGACGCAATCCGAAATATTCTTCACCATCCGACCAATACGCAGGCAAAGCACTGATCACTATTGAATGCTCATCTGCGACTACGTACCTTGGGAGTAAGACACATCCGCACTCCACATAGTGGACGCAGGGAGATATCGATGACAACGAAGTTTCGAGATGACGCGGCAGCTGAACTAGCCGCAGTGATCAAAGATGGCATGACCATCGCCGTAGGAGGCTTTGGCCTCTCCGGGATCCCCAACAGGCTGATCACCGCCGTGAGAGATTCAAAAGCTACCAACCTCACCATCGTGTCCAACAATATGGGCGTGGATGGCAAAGGTTTGGGACTGCTCTTGGAGAACCGACAGGTTTCCAAAGTTTTGGCTTCCTATGTAGGAGAGAACAAACTATTCGCGCAACAGTTCCTCGATGGGGACTTGGACGTGGAATTCTGTCCTCAAGGAACCCTCGCTGAACGCTTGCGTGCCGGCGGCGTAGGCATCCCAGCGTTCTTCACACCGACAGGCGTTGGCACCCCGGTGGCAGAGGGCAAAGAAGTCATGGAATTCAACGGCAAACCGGCCATCTTAGAGCGCGGCATCTTTGCAGACATCGCCTTGGTTAAGGCCTACCAGGCCGATACCGAAGGCAACCTGCGCTATCGGATGACTTCTAAAAACTTCAACCCACTGGTGGCCATGTCTGGTCGGCACACTTTCGCTGAAGCCGAGCACATCCTTGATGACTACCTCGATCCGTCCTTGGTCGAGACCCCGGGCATTTTTGTACAAACTCTGGTGCAGGCCGATGCCGTCAAGGACATTGAACAGCGCACCGTACGTAGCCGTCAGGAGTCCTAGAAATGTGGACCCGTGATGAGATGGCGGCCATCGCCGCCAGTGAACTAACCGACGGCCAGTATGTAAACCTCGGCATCGGTATCCCCACCCTTGTAGCTAACAACCTTCCCGAAGGCGTTTCGGTGAAGCTACAAAGTGAAAACGGCCTGCTCGGCATGGGCCCCTTCCCTTATGAAGGGGACGAGGACGCTGACCTGATCAACGCTGGCAAGCAGACGGTGACCATTTTGCCTGGAGGTAGCTTCTTCGATTCAGCGACTTCCTTCGGCATGATCCGTGGCGGTCACGTGCAAACCGCTATCCTCGGTGCCCTACAGGTTGCCGCCAATGGGGATCTGGCCAACTGGACCATCCCTGGCAAACTCGTCAAAGGCATGGGCGGCGCCATGGACCTTGTTGCCGGCACTCCCCGAGTCATCGTGCTCACCGATCACACGGCCAAAGACGGTACGAGCAAGATCGTAGAGTCCTGCGACTTGCCGCTCACGGGTGTTGGTGTTGTCGACCGAATTATTACCGACCGCGCCGTGTTCGACATTGAACAAGGACAACTCACTTTGCGTGCTGTGGCTCCGGGCGAAAGTGTAGAAACCATTAAAGAAATTACGGCAGCAGAATTTGCCATCGAAATCCTGGAGGATCTGAAAGCATGAGCGTCAAAATCGTAGGCTACGCCCGCACGCCATTTGTGAAATTTAATGGCGTGTTCGCCAGCGTTCCAGCCACTGAGCTCGGTGCTCATGCTGCCAAGGCTGCCCTGGAGCGTGCTGGCGTTGACCCGGCCGAGGTACAGCACGTCTTCGCAGGCCAAGTGCTTCAAGGTGGTGCGGGCCAGAACCCTGCTCGCCAGTCGGCCGTCGGGGCAGGCATTCCACTGAACGTTCCAGCGATCACTCTCAACGCCGTGTGCCTTTCTGGTGCGGAAGCCGTGGTTGCCGGCACCCGACTCATCAATAGTGGCGAAGCCGAAATCGTTGTGGCTATCGGGCAAGAATCAATGTCCTTGGCCCCGCACGTCCAGCGTGCGCGAGCCGGCACAAAATACGGTGCCATTGAATTGATTGACACCTTGGAATATGACGGTTTGACCGATGCCGCAGAGAAACGTTCGATGGGCGTTTCCACCGAAGAGCACAACGTGAAGTTATCGCTCACCCGCGAGGAGCAGGACAAGGTGGCAGCAGCCTCGCATCAGCGCGCTGCGGCATCTCGTGATTTCACAGCAGGAGAGATTGCTCCTTTCACCATTACCACTCGTAAGGGTGAGACTACGTATTCCGAAGACGACGGAATTCGCGATTCAACCACCGTTGAATCTCTATCCACCCTGCGTCCCGCATTCGCCAAGGATGGCAGCATTACCGCCGGAAACTCCTCACAAATCACCGACGGTGCCGCGGCTCTGGTTCTGGCCAGCGATGCTGCGATAGAACGCTTGGGACTCACCGCGCTGGCTGAAGTTCTCTCACATGCGTTTGTCGCTGGACCAGACCGCACTTTGCACGAGCAACCATCGAATGCCATCGCCGCTGCTTTGCAGAAGGCCGGTACCAAGGCCGAAGACTTGAAGGCGGTAGAAATCAATGAAGCCTTTGCCGCGGTGGTTGTACAGTCAGCAAAGGTTTTGGGGTTGGATGAAGAAATCGTGAACCCCCATGGTGGAGCTACCGCCTTGGGCCACCCCATCGGCGCTTCGGGCGCACGCATTATTGGAACTTTGGCTCGCCAGTTAGAGCAGATGCCTGCCGGATCGCTCGGCGCCATTGGTATTTGTGGTGGTGGCGGTCAGGGCACCTCCGTGGTGCTTCGCTCACTCTAATTCACCACTGGTGTTCTTGCCGGGATCAGCGCTCCTCATCGGAGACTGATCCCGGCCTTTTTATGCCCACAGTCCAAGACGTAATAAAAGCATCATTTCCGGGACTGAAGCCCGTCATAGTTTCGAGCTCCCAGTCATCCTGTCCTGCTTCTGTGATATGAAATTTGTAGGCCAAATTTCAACTTGTTCGACATTAAATCGAAAAGTTTAGCCGACAAGCCTTCATCATCGCACCACGTCAGGAACAATCTTGGATAATTTGCAGCAACCAGAAGAATCAAAGGCGTCTCAAACGCCTCCAAAACCTCCCTCTACCTCCTTGCCCGCCGCTGGGCAGAATCCTCAGCTGAAAAAGTTGACGGATGCGGTCCTGGAACTCAAGTCTCCAGCCAGCCTCAAACTACTCGGATTCCAAGCAGCGAGCATCGCCCTTATCGGTGTCGTCCTTGCCCTGTGTTTCCTGATTCCACTGGCTAGTTCGGCTAACGGCTCCAGCACCAGTAGCTACTCCGACTCGGGTTTGGGCCTGGCCTCCCAAATCAATTCGTTCAAGGCTTTTATTCTGCTCTTCAGCGCAGTGCTCGGCGGCGGCCTAAAATTTTTTGGTGCCGGCGGAGGATTTGGGTTCTCCGGGGAAGCACAGCTGGCACTATCGCTGGTTTCTATAACTGCGATTCTCGCCATTTGCGCGGTGAACTACCTGCTGGTGCGCAAGCTCAACCGCGGGGTGCGTAAGGGTGGTTGGAAGAGTGCCGCATTAACCTCCGGGCTGCACGCAATGGTCATTGCACTGGCCCTCTTGATTATTTCCCTCTTTGGCAAATTGTCCATGGAGTCAATGGGCTTCTTGAGCGCAACAATTTCGCCACGTTATGCTGGCGTCTTCTTTACAGTTCTCTTGACCGTTTTCTTCTCGCAATTCATTGCAACAGCGCCTCAACGCTTCGGCTCTGAATCAGCGTTAATGAACGGGGCCCGCGAATCAATCACCCTGATTGTCAGCGTACTGATACTCTTTGCCTTAGTCGGGATCATCGTGGCCCTAGTCAATAAAGACGAAGACATGCCGTGGAGTTTCTCGCTCATGTTGATCCCTTTGTTGGGAACTCTGGGCACCTACCTCGGAGCATTGGGTTTCCTCGGGGCTCTAGCTCCCAACGTTTCTGGCGTAGCCTCCGCCTTGGAAGAATTCACTGGAGATTCCATCCCCACCTCGGTCTATCGACTATGGGATTTCGCCGAGGGTAAGGGCGCTTGGCTGCTGGTTCTCACCGTTGTTTTGATTCTTGCGGTTGCTATCAGGGTCGGCGTGCAGCGCACTCGTACCGAACGCATCAATTGGCAACGAATCTGGCAATTGCCAGCCATCTCCTTGGTTCTGTGGATGGTTCTTGCGTGGCTGACGAGCATTTCGTTGGGTGGCAACATCACCGCAAATGGAATGGGCGAGATGTCAGCAGGTGTTTCATTTGGCATCACTTGGTACTCCGTGATTTTCTTGGCCATCGGTGCTGCGATCGTTTCAGTACTCGCAGAAATCCTGCCGATTCAGGTTTACCGATACGCTCCGGCGCTCCTTGGAATTTTGGGTGGCAAGCCCGCTGCAGGACGCTGGATCTCTGGCCAGTCTCAGGCTCCGGTGGTACCAGTGACGAACCCTACCGCTGAGGCAACCCACGCACCCGAAGCCGCTCCTACCACAACCATGCCGACAGCTACTGCCGAGCAGAACACCACCGTGCTCCCTGCAGCTTCGGCTACCGCTTCAACACCCACGGCTGTCAATGAGGCTCCAGCGCTTCAGCCTGCCTCAGAATCCTCCAAGAAGAAGGCCAAGGCTATTGGCTTTGGTGTTCTAGGCCTGGCAGTTCTCGTTGGTCTGGGATTTGGTGCGGTGGCTTACCTGAATTCCCAGCGCAAGCCAGAGGCTCAGGTTGAGCAGTACCTCGATCTTCTTGCTGACGGTAAGGCTGAAAAAGCAGCAGAAATGGTGGATCCTGGAATCGACAATGCGTCGCGTGCCCTACTCACCGATGAGGTGCTGGCTGGTGCCAAGCAGCGTCTGGAAGTCATCGATGTTAAGCAGCTTTCGAAGGCAGATCATGGCGCATCAGTGCGCGCTACTTACGCCATCAATGGCGAACAGCATGCGAAGGTCTTCACCGTGGACCGCGGGGACAAAGAATACGGTTTGCTTGATACGTGGGATCTGAATGAACCACTACTAGTACCAGTGAAGATCTCCGCCGATCAGGTTTCGGATGTCACCGTTGGAAAGTCAGCGGTTCACCTTTCTGAAGCAGAGTCCTACTATGGTGATTCTGACTCTTCTTTCAATGGTGACTTCTACGTCTATCCCGGTATCTACACCGTTTCGGCCGCAAATACTGACTACCTTCAGGTCGATGCTCAAGAACTGCGTGCTAACCATCCCGATGATATGGAAGCAGCGGTCACGCTGACCACGACAGTGACCGACAAGCTTTCAGAACTCGCTCTGGATGCCGTGCACGAGTTTGCAACTGCCTGCGTCACGGTGCCAACTAACCTGAATGAGGGGTGCCCTAGCGAGCTTCAGGATAAGGATTTGAAGTCCTTCTCCGTGAAGACCCAAGCATCGGAGGTAACCCTTGAAGGTATGGACTCTTTCAAGAGCTCCGAGGCGACGTTCAAGTATCAGCGTAATGACACCGAATACATCGACTATAGCGAAGAGGAATTCGATCGTAGCTTCTCGGGGACCATTGATTGGAGCGATGGGAAGCCGACCGTGACCGTCACCGGATCAACCTGGTGGTAAACACGATTCCAACTGGCAGTTATTGCTAGTCACATGTCCAACTAATGAACCCGTTGGCCCCTCGCATTGAAGGGACCAACGGGTTCATTAGTTAGCGATTATTAGTGCCAGAGCGGTTCGCGGGAGACGTAGTTGATGAGCAACTGCGAATCCAGTTCACGGTAGGTTCCGATAGCAACCCGCGGATCTGCTTCTTCGGTCAATGCGCTGAGCACCGAGCTGATCAGTGCTCCATGGCTGACCACCAGAACGTTCTCGCCCGGGTGCTGCTGGCAAATCTTGAACAACGCGTTGACTGCACGTTCAACCAGATGCTGTTCGGTTTCTCCAGAAGCAATGTTCAGTTGGCGCTGTTCATCGGCCGGATGCCCCACCAGCTTGCCTTCCCAGTCACCGAAGTCCTGTTCCATGAGTTCGGGATTCTCATACAGTGCACGGGTGCCAATACCGTTGGCGATAATTTGTGCTGTCTGCAGTGCACGGAACAACGGGGAAGAATATACCGCTGCCCATGGTCCCTGCATTGACAGGTCAATTGCCAGCTGTTGAGCTTGGCGCACGCCGGTGTCATTCATCGGCAGGTCACTGCGTCCGTGCAAGCGGCCAGCCTTGTTCCATTCGGTTTGGCCGTGGCGGACTAATACAATTTTCTGTTCACTCATCGTCTTCTTCCTTCATGCGTGCACCGCAAGATCCTGATCTTGGGTGCGAAGTTTTGCCATTAATCAGCTGGCGGTCTGTTGGCCGCGCACCGATCTTGGGTGCCGTGCACCCTGTGTTGTGTTCATGACTTGGTCGCTATAAGCAACGAACCAATTCATTGCGTCTTGCCCCAGTTGAAGTACTGCAAATCCTGATCCGGATTCTGCGAGGATTTCATCGGGAGCAAAAGGATTCATGTTGTAGGAAACTGCCGGTGCCATAAACACCGGAGTATTGATCAGCAGGCTTGTTGCGGCCTGGTGGTAGTGCCCGCAGAGGATCGCACGAATGTCGGTACCAGCGGTGATTGCTGCCAAGGCCCTCGGATCTTTGAGGCCACGTCCGGCTCGTACCGAACTGGTAGCTTCCACCGGAGGGTGGTGTAACAGCAAGAGTGATCCCAACGGTGCTGGTACCGTGAGCAATGATCGCAACCACGATAGCTGCGCCTGATCCACCTCGCCTTGCGCCAGTTGAAAGCCCGCACTGTCCAGCCCAATAATCCGCAAGCCCATGACCTCATGCACGGTATTTGCTGGGTAGGGCCCGGTGGATAAACGTTGGGTATTAAACTCTGGTCCAACACTTCCTGAAGGATCATGATTGCCCGGAATGCTGATCACCGGGCATCCAAATTCTTCTTGGTTATCGTTGAACATCGCTGCGGCTACCGGATGGATCGACGCGCCCCGGTCAGCAATATCTCCGGTCACCACGATGGCATCCGGTGAGATGTTTTTTGCAGCTCGCAGAGCCTGGGCCGTTCGCCCCCAGGAGTCGATATTTCCATGGAGCAGCTGACCTTCGGGGCGCAGATGCGTGTCGCTCAGATGAATGATAGTTAGTGGCTTCATCGATCCCTCCCCGCGGTCTGCTGCTATTCATTTCATTGAACGTCCCGGTTCTAACCAATACGTGAACAAGGAACCGACCGGATGTGAAGTCTTATGGAATCTCCGTTTCTCGATTACCGAACGAAAATGGGCAAGATTGTGGGATCTTTCCCGCAATAAATGCAATCTGCGGTATATGAACAGCGAGTAGCACTCAAAACGACTACCCTTAGAAGAGCAGATTTGAATCCACATAGGAGCTATATCCATGACGGGCAGCAAAGTCGTCGCTTTTGGCCATTTCCAGCCAGAGCGCATCGTCCCCAACACCGAGCTGGAAAAGTTGGTGGAAACCAGCGATGAATGGATCACCCGACGCGTCGGCATCGAGGAACGTCGTTGGGGCACGGGTGTTGAGACCGTAGATTCCATGGCTATCAAGGCCGCGACGATGGCACTGGGCAACGCCGCCGACATCGAAGCCAGCGATATCGACATGATCATCGTTGCTACCTGCACCGCGACCGACCGCTCCCCTAACATGGCAGCTCGTGTTGCCAACGCTTTGGGCATGGAGCAGGGCCCGGCCGTCCTCGACGTGAACGTTGCCTGTGCCGGCTTCGCCCACGCAGTTGGTCTGGCACAGGGAGCAATCGCTGCCGGCAGCGCAAAGAACGCTCTGGTCATCGGCTCCGAAATGCTTACCGATTACACTGACTTCACCGACCGCACCACCTGCGTTCTGACCGCAGACGGTGCTGGCGCATTCATCATTACCGCGTCGGAAGAAAATGGCATCTCCCCAGTAGTGTGGGGCTCTGTTCCTTCACTGTCTGATGCGGTGCGCATTGAATCCGAAAACGATATGAAGTTCGCGCAGAACGGTCAGAGCGTGTACCGCTGGACCGTGACCCAGCTTCCTAAGATCGCCTCGAAGATCATTGACCGCGCTGGCATGAAGCCAGAGGAACTGGACGCCATTGTGCTGCACCAGGCCAACCTTCGCATCATCGAGCCGCTGGCCGAGAAGATCGGCGCTCCGAACGCACGCGTGGCCACCGACGTTATGTACTCCGGCAATACCTCGGCAGCGTCGGTGCCATTGGCGCTCTCGAAGATGATGGCTTCGGATGAGCCACTGCCTTCGGGTTCCAAGGCTTTGCTCTTTGCCTTCGGTGGCGGTCTGGCCTACGCTGGTCAGATCATCACGATCCCGTAAGTTATTCGCCACTTTGGGTGCTACCGGCCATGCCGGTGGCACCCAATTCGTGTTTTGCCGGTAAAACCCACTCCGGACTGCGCGCCGCTCTGGATCAGGACTGCGCCACTGACCTGAGTGTTCCCACTCACAGCATTTTTCGACTTGACGTTGGGTGCATCACACCCGCACACTTGTAGTCGTGAACCTGTCAGACAGCTGGACACCCGGACAGCAGCCGATCCAACGACGCTCAGCTGCCGAAGCCGTATTCCACGCACTCCGCCTTGCCATTGAAGCCCAGGAAATCCCGCTCGGGAGCAAACTCGGCTCAGAAGCTGCCCTCGCCGCCGACTACCAGGTCAGCCGTTCGGTCATCCGCGAAGCACTACGCTCCTGCGCCGCACTGGGACTAACCCGCACCGAAACCGGCCGGGGCACCTTCGTCATTTCACACCGGCCCACCCGCGAACTCAAACTGGGCTCTTTCTCCTCCGATGACCTGCTCGAGGCCCGCCCACACATCGAAATTCCAGCCGCCACACTCGCGGCCACCCGGCGCACCACCGAGGACTTGGAACGCATCAGCGGGCTGATCGAGCAAATGGCCGCCGAAGATGATGCGGCCGCCTGGGTCGAACTCGACGCCGCCTTCCATGCAGCCATCGCCCAAGCCAGCGGCAACTCGGTCTTCACCAAAGTGGTGGCCGACATCCGTGAGGCCATGGCCCGCCAGTCCGAAACCGTGAACCTCGTCGCCGGGCGCCGCAACCCGTCCAACGACGAACATCTGGAAATCTACCGGGCCATCGAAGCACAAGATCCACAGGCCGCCAATCAGGCCATGAGCGATCACCTTTCCGCAGTACAACAGGCAGTATCCACCATCGTCAGGAGCAATAAGTGAACCCCGCGCCAACCCAGCCGCAAAGCAACCCGCTGGAATCCCCGGTACTCCCAAAGCATGAAACTTTGGTTGTAGCCACTCGGGGCGCTGCCGTGGAATCCATCCACTACGGCTCGGCGGTCTTGCTTGATGCTCAAGGTGTTGTACGGGCCTCGTTGGGTGATCCCCAAGCCACCTACTACCCCCGCTCCGCGCTGAAGCCACTGTTTGCGGTAGGCATGCTGCGCGCTGGCCTGGAACTGAACGATCAGCAGCTGGCGCTGGCCTCGGCCAGCCACTCGGGTGCACCAATCCACCAGCAGGTGGCCACCTCCACCCTGGCCGCCGCTAACCTGGATGAAACCGCACTACGCAACTCCACCGACCTGCCCTATGGTGCAGCCGAACGGGCAGACTTCCTGGCTGCCGGTGGCACCGCGACCCAACTGGCACAGAACTGCTCGGGCAAGCACGCAGCCTTAGCTGCCCTGAGCGAACTCAAGGGCTGGGACACCGCCAACTACCTGCAAGACGAGCGTCTGCTGCAGCTACTGGAGGACACCGTAGAAGAGCTGACCGGCGAAAAGATCAGCGGCGTGAGCACCGATGGTTGCGGCACCCCGGTCTACCTGATCAGCCTGCACGGCCTCGCCCGCGGCTTCGCCCGTCTGGCGACGGCTCAGCCAGGCACCCCCGAGGCCCGCGTGGCCGCCGCCATGTCCACCTACCCTGAGCTGGTGGCCGGCGAGGGCCGCGACGTCACCGCGCTGATGCGGGCCATCCCGGGTGCGGTAGCCAAGGACGGTTTTGAAGGCATCCAGGCCGTGGCGTTGCCCGATGGCACGGCATTGGCCGTCAAGATTGCCGACGGTGGAGATCGGGCACGCATGCCAATCACCGTCAAGCTACTGACCGAACACCTCGGTGCTTCCGCACCGGCAGCCCTTATCGAACTGGCCAGCAGCCCAGCTTTAGGCGGCGGTGCGCCGGTGGGCGTACTGACAGCCCTTTAGATTTCAGTTTTCATCAAACATCTACCTTTGGAGATCAATCCACCATGTCTGAAACCTTGCTCAGCGGCGAAACGCGTAGCGAGCATGATCTGATTGGCGACCTCGATATCCCTGTGGAAGCTTATTGGGGCGTACACACCCTGCGCGCCAAGAATAACTTCAACATCACCGAAAACACCCTGTCTGGCAACCCGCACCTGATCCGCGCACTGGCGCGCGTGAAGCAGGCCGCGGCCCGCGCCAACCATGAGCTAGGTCTGCTCGATGCCGATCGCGCCCGGGCCATTGACCAGGCCTGCGAGTCCATTGCCCAAGGCTCCCTGCACGACCAGTTCATCCTGGATCCGATTCAGGGCGGAGCTGGCACCAGCACCAATATGAACGCCAACGAGGTCATCGCCAACCTCGCACTGGAAATCATGGGCCACAACAAGGGTGAGTACCAGTACCTGCACCCCAACGACCATGTGAACCTGTCACAGTCCACCAACGATGCGTACCCCACCGCGGTCAACATCGCCACCCACTTCGCCACCCAGCCACTGCTGGCCGCGATGCAGGTGCTGGAAGATTCCTGCAATGCCAAGGCCAAAGAGTTCCGCACCGTGGTGAAGATGGGCCGCACCCAGTTGCAGGATGCTGTGCCAATGACCGTAGGTCAGGAGTTCCGCGGTTGGGCCGTGACCCTAGGTGAGGATCGGGCACGCCTGGCAGAGTCGCTGAGCCTGGTCACCGAAATCAACCTCGGCGCCACCGCGATCGGCACCGGCCTAAACGCACCGGCAGGCTACGCCGCGGCCGCCTGCGCTCACCTGCGCGAACTGACCGGCCTGCCGCTGACCACCAGCCCCGATCTGATCGAAGCCACCAGTGATGTTGGCGCGTTCGTGCACCTTTCCGGTGTGCTCAAGCGTGTGGCACTGAAGATTTCGAAGATCTGCAATGATTTGCGCCTGCTGTCTTCCGGTCCACGTGCGGGCCTGAATGATATTCAGCTACCTGCCGTGCAGTCCGGTTCTTCGATTATGCCTGGCAAGGTCAACCCGGTGATCCCGGAAGTTGTTAACCAGATCGCTTACCAGGTGGTGGGCCACGATTTGACCGTGACCATGGCAGCCGAGGGTGGTCAGCTGCAGCTGAACGCCTTCGAACCGGTGATTGTTCATTCCATTGGCCTTTCTCTCAAGCACCTGACCAATGGTTGCTTGACCCTGGCCGAAAAGTGCATCGACGGCATCACCGTTGATGAGCAAGCGCTACGCCGTGAGGTGGAGAACTCCATCGGCCTGGTGACCGCACTGAACCCACGCCTCGGCTATGCTGCCTCCACGTCGGTGGCCCTCGAAGCCTTGCACACTGGGCGCGGAGTCGCCGAGCTAGTGCTCGAACGCGGGCTGCTCTCTGCCCAAGACCTCAATGAGTTGCTCTCCCCAGAGCGCCTCGCAAACCTCTCCGACTAGATCCAAGGAATCCTATGGATAATTCCACCCCGCATGCCACAGCGGCACATGTGCCTGACGCCGCGCTCACTGCCGGCGACAATGATTACCACAAGGGCCTGTCATCACGTCAGATGCAGATGATCGCCATCGGTGGCGCCATCGGTACGGGCCTGTTCATGGGTGCCGGTGGCCGCTTGGCCGAGGCCGGCCCCGGCATTGTCATCAGCTACGCAGTCTGCGGCTTTTTTGCCTTCTTGATTCTGCGTGCGCTCGGTGAATTGGTCATGCACCGCCCATCCACCGGTTCCTTCGTCTCCTACGCTCGCGAGTTCTACGGCGAGAAGGCGGCCTTTGCCACCGGCTGGTTGTACTGGCTGAACTGGGTGATGACCTCGATCGTTGATATCACCGCGGTGGCCCTCTACATGGGCTTCTTCGGCAAGTACGTCGCGTGGATCGACGCGGTGCCGCAGTGGATCTGGGCCTTGCTGGCGCTGGCCGTGGTGCTGACCATGAACCTGATTTCGGTGAAGGCCTTTGGCGAAATGGAGTTCTGGTTCGCGCTAATCAAGGTCGTGGCACTGGTCGCCTTCTTGATTATTGGTTGCTACTTCGTCATCTTCGGCACCCCGGTTGAGGGTCACGAGGTTGGCTTCTCGCTGATCACCGATCACGGTGGGTTGTTGCCCAATGGCTTGATGCCGGTGCTGGTCCTGATGCAGGGTGTGGTCTTCTCCTACGCGTCCATCGAGCTGATCGGCACCGCTGCCGGTGAAGCGAAGAACCCTGAAAAGGTGATGCCGAAGGCTATCAACACCGTCATCATCCGTATTGCCGTGTTCTATGTTGGTTCACTGGTACTGCTCTCCTTGCTGTTGCCTTACAGTGCTTACAGCTCCGGTGAGTCACCGTTTGTGACCTTCTTTGGTTCCATCGGCGTGCAGGGCATGGATGTCATCATGAACCTGGTGGTGCTCACCGCGGCACTGTCCTCGCTGAACGCTGGCTTGTACTCCACCGGTCGCATCATGCGCTCGATGTCGTTGAACGGTTCGGCTCCGCGCTTCGCCGGACGCATGAACAAGGCTGGCGTACCTTACGGTGGCATCGTGATCACTGCCGTGGTGGCAGTGCTCGGCGTGATTCTGAACGCGGTCGTTCCTGCGGCTGCCTTTGAAATCGTGTTGAACTTTGCAGCCATTGGCATCATCGCTTCGTGGGGCATGATCGTGCTGTGCCAGATGGCTTTGGTGAAGTCGGCCAAGCGTGGTGAGCAGGAGCGTCCAAGCTTCCGCATGCCGCTGGCACCGATTTCCGGTTGGGTCACCTTGGCCTTCTTAGTCATGGTGCTCATCATGATGGCCTTCGATAACCCGGTAGGAACCTGGACCATCGCGTCCCTGGTTATCATCATCCCGATGATCATCGGCGGCTGGTATCTGTGCCGTGGCCGGATCAATGAGCTGGCTCAGGCTCGCATGAACGCGAAGGCCTCGGCGGACCAATAAATAGGAATTGATCGCAGACAATCCCAGACCGGCCGGAATCGCAACTTCTTGTTGTGTTTCCGGCCGGTACTTTTTTGACTTGTCGTCCAACGTAATTTTCGAATTCCAGTAGTTTCACACGCCCATCAGTGGCAAGATATGTGAAGTGGAACACTCTAAGCATTCATTTCATAAATTAGATTCGTACATCTCGATGCCACGGCTCGGTGGTCTAGCGCTCTCCCCCGATGGAACGCGCCTGGTCACCACCTTGAGCACCCTCTCGGAAGATGAAACTAGCTACGACAGTGCGCTGTGGTCCATCGATCCCAAGGGCCAAACCCCAGCACGCAGGCTCACCTTCGGAGAACAGGGAGAATCCCAACCCCAGTTCACCGCCAACGGCGATCTGCTCTTCGTCGCCAAACGCTCAAGCAAAGACGACGCGAAGCCCGAAGGTTGGTTACTTCCCGCTCAAGGAGGTGAAGCACGACCGATCATCTCCCACCCGGCAGGTGTGCAATCCCTCCGCGTCTGCGAGCAGTCAGCGCACACCATTGTCTTGCGCACCAGCGGACACAGTCGCGCCAAAGATCTTGAAGCAGAAGAAAAACTACGCACCGCGCGCAAGGACAAGAAGGTCTCGGCAATTCTCCACACCGGATACCCCGTGCGCTTCTGGGACCATGACCTTGGTCCTTCCACCCCGCATTTCTACGTCGGTTCAATTCCCGAAACCCACGACGCTACCCGCGCCGAGCTTACTGACCTGACCGTAGGCATTGGCGCCAATCTGGAAGAAGCCGCCTTTGATGTCGCCTCCAATGGCGACTTTCTGATCACCGAATGGCAGGTTCTTGAAGGCCGCGCTTCCATGGCCCCGGGCCTGATGCGCATCGACCTACATACCGGTGCCCAAGACTTGCTGTTGGCCCCCGATGACACCTACGAATACACGCTGGGCAAGATCAGCCCAGACTCCAAAGAACTTGTTTATGCTCGCTGGCACCGTTCAACCGCGGAAACAGCGCCGGTCTTTGAACTATGGTTGATGCATCTAGCCGATGGCTCCACCCACCAGATCGCTGCGGGATGGGATCGGTGGGTCAATGATATTCAGTGGGTTCCCAACGGCCGTTCGTTGTTGCTCACCGCGGATGACAACGGACATTCTCCGATCTTCCACCTAAGCCTCTACAATGACAAGATCACCCGCCTTACTGGCGAAGGCAGCTTCACCGATGTCACCATCAGTAGTGATTCACGCACCGCCTACGCACTGCGCTCAAGCTACCTGTACCCAGCTGAACCGGTGGCGGTCAACCTGACTCATGTGCACGAACTCGAAGCTGGAGACTTCAGCGAGCTGACCGAATTGCTCTCCCCGGCAGAGCGCCCAGAGCTTCCTGGAACCCTCACCGAAGTGAGCACCACCGCAGAAGATGGTTCCTCGGTGCGTGCTTGGCTGGCCTTACCAGAATCCGCATCGGCCCAGAACAAGGCACCACTGTTGCTGTGGATCCACGGCGGACCGTTAGGATCCTGGAATGCTTGGAGCTGGCGTTGGAGCCCGTGGCTACTAGTCGCTCAAGGGTATGCGGTCCTCTTACCTGACCCCGCCCTCTCAACCGGTTACGGTCAGGACTTCATCCAGCGTGGCTGGGGACGCTGGGGCCAAGAACCGTTTACGGATCTCATGTCCATCACCGACGCGGCTGAAGCCCGTGATGACATCGATGAAACCCGCACCGCAGCGATGGGTGGATCCTTCGGTGGGTACATGGCCAACTGGGTGGCAGGACATAGCAACCGCTTTAAGGCCATTGTCACCCACGCCAGTTTGTGGGCTTTGGAAGGCTTCGGCAAAACCACGGATGCAGCCTTCTACTGGACTCGCGAGATGAGCCCGGAAATGCGTGAGGCAAACTCCCCACATCATTCGGTAGGCAATATCGTCACTCCGATGCTGGTCATCCACGGTGATAAAGACTACCGAGTGCCCATCGGAGAAGGACTGCGCCTGTGGTACGAACTGCTCGCCGATTCCGGTTTGCCACAGAAGGAAGACGGCAGTACCGAACACCAGTTCTTGTACTTCCCGGATGAGAACCACTGGATTCTCAGCCCACAGCACGCGAAGATCTGGTACCAAGTGGTCACCGAGTTCCTCTCCCAGAAGGTCCTCGGCAACGCTCCAGAAGAGTTGCCGGAGCTTCTGGGCTAAGTAAAGACAACCAGCTAAGTTGCCGGGACGAGGTTATTGTTCTCCCGGCAACTTCACTGGCTTCGGGGCATCTCCACCAGCCCCACGACTGGCAAGCACCAAATCCTTGGCACGCTTAGCAACGTCCGCATCACGTTCATCGAGCAATGCCACCAGACGCTGCAAATGCGCAGTGCGCGCACCAAAATCGGAGCTCAATCGCTGGGCAAGACTCATCGTGGACAGTTCCTCAGCTTCACGCCACGCCATCATCAGCGCACGTTCAAACAGGCGCTGCCCAGCTTCATCTGCACGGCCGGTAGCGGAAGCTCCCAAGACGGCCACAGCGTTGATCTGCGAATCTTCGAGCCCCAGTGCCAACTGTTCCAAATGTCGCCGGGCCTGGCCCAGCGCCCGCGAACCACGCGAGAATCGGTTCAAACGCAAAGTTGCACCCAGTAGGTACTTGATGAGTTGGACCAGATTCAGCACGGTGAAGAAGAACATGAACGTGAGGATCCAGAACAGTAACGCCGCGTTGTAATCCGGCTCTTCGTACCCGGCGCGCTTGAGTACCGTCGCGAAATCTTCGGCAGCCTTGGCCACTTCCATCGATGGGTAGGAAGATTCAAAAATGCTGCCATACTCCCAACCGGTGGTTGATCCCCACGAGGCTTTCCCACTGATGACAGCGCCCGAAATAAGTCCCGGCATGATGCCCTTACCTTCATTGGTAATCAGCAACGGAATAATCGTCAGGTCTTCGGGAAGTTCCGCGCTCTCCGGATCTAAGCGGTCCATATATTCGTTCTTGATGCGCCAAATCGTTTGCTGCACACTTTGTGGCGTTGATTCTCGGAATTCTGAGCCTTCTCGGTTCTGCAGTTCGAGGTAGGATTCCGCATCGCGAACGGCAACCAGCAGGTGCTGTTCAACGTCAAAATCTTCTTCCATATAGCGACGAATTTCGGACTCATCAACTAAGCCAGACTTGTCATCTATCTCCAAGATCATGCCCTGGCCGGACCCATCATAGGTAGCTCGAGGTTTCTTGGTCACCGAGGAGACAATAATCCCGGAAGCAATCAGGCTGGCACACAGTAATACCGACAACAGGCCAATAATTTTGATCCGGCCCAGCTTGCCTGGTTCGTCGTTTCCCGCAGCGCGAGTGCCAAAAATCTTGGCCCAAAACTGAGTGAACACCGGCGCTTTCTTTGCCGCTGGCGGTTGCTTCTGGTCCGTCTCCAGCGTATCGCCGAGTATCGAACGAGCCATGGAGTTAGCCACGTGCAATTGGTACAACGCACCCTTTTGCGACAATGGTGGAAGCCCGAGGGAAGATCGCAATTGATTGTGTTCCGCCGTCACCTCAGGGATAGGCGGTCGCTTGCCGTGAGGATAGCGACGCAATTCACGAGTCACCCGCGCCGTAATGTCCGCTAATTGTTTTTCGGCGCTGCTCCACGCCTGAACGGCATTGGCCTGTTTCGACTCGCCTTGAGCGGCGTCCAATAGGCTTCCCAATGCACGACGAAGCTCAGCTAGATCTGCTCCTGAAACCATCCGGCCCGGTGCGTCTTCGAGGCGAATGAGCAGTTCAGTAGCTGCGTCATTGATCGGACTACTGAGCTTGTCGAAGGTGGACCCGGTGCCAGCAAGTTTCGCATGAACCGATCCGGCACCCATGAGGCTGTCAGCTAGTGAGGTCAACTTACGCGCAGTGGCTTCAAAAGCTGTCAGTTGCTTCCCGGTGTTCTTATTCAAGCACCGCTGGCGATCAAATAGGTCACTGACCAAGGGATCTTCGGCGCGAGCGGCTGCGAGCGAAAGCCGTTGCAGTTCAGTCCAAGCCTTGGTGAATCCCTCGGGACGCTTGGATTTTTCGGTGGCGGTATACGTTGCTTCCAACGCCTCCAGGTCCAGGACTACACGGGCCAACTTACGCTGAGCCACGACCAAACGACGATGCCGAGACTCCCACCGGGAACGGAAACGCAGGGCCGAAGCAAGGAAAGCAGCGGTCAGCATAGCGCTCAGGGCCACCACGGAGAACCAGAACATCACCGAACTGGTCACCGTTTTATCCAGCACCACAGATGCTGTTTGCGCAGCGGCGACCACTGCCTTGGCGCCGTGTCCTACAGACACATTTTTGATGAAGGCATGCTCTATGTCGAAACGTAGATCAGTATGCTCTTCTTTGCTACTGGTGAGGTTTTCGGCCAATCCGACCCCACTAAAACGCTCTTGAACGTCTTGGATATTCGGATCAAGGTTGTCCAACTTGGAGGAGATAATGATCTGCCCGTCAGGTACCTGACCGCGTAGCAACTCGTCCCCAGTGAGCCAACGATCCTCGAGGATCACTGTGAGTGGTTGCGATGAACGTACCGGATGCTCTGCCAGTTCGGCATCAACGCGTTCTTGAGTGATGTTGAAGTCTTGCTGCCCCTGGATGAGAACTTTCACTTCATAGGGTTTTGGAACGCTGGCCGCATGCACGGCAAACACCGCGCGGATGCCAAGAAAGGTAGTTACCACGGCCAGAGCCAGGGCAACAAAAGCCGTCCAATGAATGGGGCGGCGCAAGCGTCGACCCGTCGAGTCGTGCATTACCCGCAGCGCCATTAGTTCTTCCCGCTTTCCGGGGCGAAGGTTCGGAGCACCGAAAGTGGGTCATTGGGTTTAGCGCCAGCGGCTGGCAAGAACGCAGCCAATTGAGTTTGTAGCTTCGCATCTAGTTTCACCCGCGCCTTGTCAGACTGTGTCAGTGCGCCATCAATAAGTGAATCTAACTCTCCACGTAGCACCCACAGCTCTTCCAATAGCTCAATGGCTTGCCCTGGATCAGGTTTTGATTTGGTGCGTTGACGCAGCTGGTCCAGCGCATCGGTGTGGGTCACCAGTGCGGTACGAATACGCGGGGAAACTTCTAATTGCGAAGCTCCGTCTAGGTCAAGGAACTGCACCAATAATTCCAGCCCGCCTCGGTGCTGCTCTATGATCTGGTTCCACGACTTCAAGGAATTGTTCTGAGTACCGCTCAATGAGCGACTCAACTCGACCGCCCGACGCAACAGAGCAAGATGGTCAGCTTCTTGCTCAAGACGTTGGGCCTGCGCCTGCGAAATATACGGCTCATCTGCGCTCAAGATGAGAGTGTCTTCGGCTCCATCGTGCTCAGCAAGGACCCGCTCTTTTTCCAACTGAATCTTTTGTAGCGCCCTGGAACTCCGGTACTTTTCTGATACCCCGAATCTATTCGTGGGGATACGTCGAAGCGCGTTGAGGTCCTGGCGAATTGTTGATTCCCACGCTTCGGCTTGGTGGGTGCGCTTTTGTGCCGCGACTTGTTGCGACTGCCGACGTTTTTGTCGTAGTGCGAAGAATACGATCACCGCAACAATCAACGCCAGCACACCCACAACGATGCTGATGATGATCTTCTTGTCCATTGGCGTGCGCAGATTTTCGGTGGCGGAGACCGCCACGGCGCTGATTCCCGAGGTGTAGTTTCCGGCAACAAAGTCCGCTGCGCCAGCCTCTAAGATCCGATCTTTGCTCCCCGTTTCGGTTTCTTTTACGTTGCGTCCGGGATCCACATAAACTTCGGTCTCTCCCCCTCTGGTTTCGGGGAGCATCACGCCGATGGCAATCCATCCTTCACCGACGTACCCCTTGGTTTTTCCGTTTTCCAGCCAGTCATCGCTCATGGCGTCGCTATCGCCAAACAGCAGCATGCCACGCACCAGCTGGCTGGCGCCCTTGAGATTGTTGGGCTTCTTGTCGACGCCGAGAAGGATTTTTGCATTTTGTCCGTCCACTGCTTCACGGACCGCGTCCATGATCTTTTGTGAATCAATGTCATCGATGGTGGCGTCGGAGACAGCTAGATAGAACTTTCCTTCTTGGGAAGTCACCGAAGGAATCAAGATGGTGTCTTGATCATCTGATTCGCCGCTGGGCGAAGCTGAAGGATATACCAGTTCTTGAGATTCAGCAGAGGACGCCAAGAGCGCGCCCTGTGCTGGCTCCCCCGCCAGACCAAGACTCATGGTTCCTGCAAGGGCCACAGCACTGGCCAGCAAAACTAGGCGGCGAGGTGATGGACCAAGGCTGCTGAAAATCATGGAACCTACTGTATCAACACAGTGTTGATTAACTATCGCACCTCGGCATCAGCAATTCTAGATCGGTTGTAACGTCCATTCGCTGCCAATTTTGCCTGATTAATCAGGGTTCGAGACCTGCAATATCCGTTGGATTGCCCCGCCAGACATGTCAATGACGAGCACGTCATCTCGGCCGTCCCTAGCAAAAAGCAAAGCCGGTTCGCCGTTAACCTGGCCGATAAATATCTGCCGGTCCGGGTTCTTACGTTCCACGCCAATCATGAATCGAGCAATACGTTGTGCGCCATAAACAGGATTAAGTGCGGCACGAACCTTACCTCCACCGTCGGAGTACAGCACCGAATCCTGAGCGAGCAAGCTGACGATTGCGTCCAGGTCAGCACGATGTATGGCTTGAACAATCTGCGTCAGAATCGACTAAACACTTGAAACATCATGCTGTGGGCTCTGGGCCTGGCGTAGCTTTTTAGCCGCACGACTCAGTAGTTGCCGTACCGCAGCAGGTGAGGTTTCAAGTACTGGCGCGATTTCGGTAGCCGAATACCCCAACGCATGATGCAATACATACGCGGCCCGCGCGGGAGCCGAAAGCTCCTCGAGTAGTAGCAGGACACCGAGTCGCAGCATGGAATCATTGACCGCCGAATCCTCGGGCAGGGTCCTGTGGTCCACCGGTTCAGGCAGCCAAGAACCAACATATTGGGTGCGTTGATGCTGTGCGGAGCGCAGTACATCAATAGAGCGACGCGTCGTTAGCGTGGTCAGATACCCAGGCCAGTTCTGCACGTTGGCAACCTGATGGGGCTCAAGTTGGAAGACCTGCTCGCCTACTGCGGCAACCACGTCTTCGGCTTGAGCCCAGACACCAAGCATGTTGTAGGCCAGCATCGTCAGCCGGGGCTTGGCCTCAAGCCACCGCTCCAGCGCACCGCCCGTTTCTGGTTCTTCCACGCACCCGATCGTGTCAGCAGCGTGTGGCATTACCCGCGTACTGGTGGTTCAAGCTGAGTGGTGATGGCAATACGGTTCCAGACATTGATGGTGGCAATGGCCAGAATCAGATTCCCGATTTCTTCTTCGCTGAATTCTTCGGCTGCTTCGTTGAACACCTTATCGCTAACCCCGCGCGCGGCATCCAGTCGCGTGACTTCATCGGTCAGGCGTAGGGCAGCACGCTCAGCCTCACTGAATAGTGGCGAATCGTTGTAGGCAGCCACTGCGAAGAGCTTGGCAGCTGGGATGCCCATATTCAGCGCGTCATGTGAATGCATGTCGGTGCAGAAAGAGCATCCATTGAGGATCGAAGCGCGTAGTTTGACCAGCTCGTAGAGTTCCTTGGGCACCGAAGAACTGGCATAGGCTTCCAGTCCTAAGACTGCTGCGCAGCCCTTCTTATGGGTCTTGCTCAAGTTCATGCGCATAACAACGCTCCCCTGTTGTTGAAGTTCAAGGGACCTTTTTGCGCCCTAAATAAGTACGTCGTTTCAGGGGCTTAAACTGTGACACCCCGAGGGAAACTTCTTGAAAAGTTTTCCCTCGGGGTGTCTGCGTACACTGCTAGTCGAGCAACATGGCTGGTTCTTGCAAGATCGAAGCAACGTCCGCCATGAAGCGAGCCGAAAGATCCCCATCCACCACACGGTGGTCGAAGGATCCGCCCAAGGTGGTGATCCAGCGTGGGACCACTTCGCCATCAACGACCCACGGTTTCTGGCGAATCGTGCCAAAGGCAACGATGGCAACCTCGCCCGGGTTGATGATTGGGGTACCGGTGTCGATCCCCAGTGCACCGATATTCGTAATGCTCAATGAGCCATCACGCATATCTTCGGGTCGAGTCTTGCCTGCACGAGCCGTGGTAGCCAAATCATTCAGGGCAATGGCCAGTTCCTTCATGTTTAGGTTCTGGGCGTCCTTGATGTTTGGAACCAACAGGCCACGAGGCGTGGCCGCAGCGATGCCCAGATTCATGAAGCGCTTCTGATGGATTTCCGCACCGTTCTCGGTTTCTACCCAGCTAGCATTCACCGATGGGTTGCGGGCGGCAGCCCAAATGACGGCACGAGCCAACACCAGCAGTGGAGAGACCTTGATGCCTTCGAAGTCGCGGGACTTTTTCAGACGCTGTACGTACTCCATGGTGCGGCTAGCATCCACGTCAACAAAGATGGACACGTGCGGTGCGGTGAATGCCGAGTCAACCATCGCCTTAGCGGTCGCCTTGCGAACACCACGCACCGGGGTGCGCTCCACTCGGGCATCGGACAGCTGACCGTGAGCCCAGTAGGTCGGTGCTGCAGCATGTTCGGCTTCGCGCTGAGCTTGGTAGCTGTTCACGTCGTCGCGAGTGATCTCGCCTTGAGTTCCGGTACCGACAACATCATTAATGTCGATGCCCAGTTCCTTGGCTAGACGGCGTACTGGTGGCTTGGCTAGTACCCGGTCCACAAAGTTCGCCACCGCAGGCTTACGACGGTCAACTTCTTCGCGAACCACGGTCCCCAAAGACTGGGCACGGCGGGTGATGCTGTCGGCCAAGGCAGCACCGGAGGTTCGTACCGCTGCGGTACGAGAGCCGGCCGCCGACGGAGCCGGGCGGCTGGTGCGCGCCCGACGCACCGACGAATCCGCGGTGGGGCCGGAACCAACCAGTGGGCCAGGCTCTTCCGAGGCCTGTGGCGCTGCGGTATTCAGTGCTTCTACCGGTTCAGGCACACCGGTGGGAGGCTCGGCGTTACCTTCTTGGTCGATGCTAATCAGCGGGTGATCCACCAGGACGGTGTCACCTTCGGCAGCATGAAGCTCAGTGACGACGCCGGCGAAAGGGCAAGGCAACTCAACCAGCGACTTTGCGGTTTCAATCTCGACGAAGATCTGGTTGACCTCGACGGTATCGCCCACCTGGACTTTCCACGAGGCAATATCCGCTTCGGTCAGGCCTTCGCCCACATCGGGGAGGTTAAAAACAGTCATTTCTACTCCTTGGGTTCCGCTTTAGTAAGCGAATGACCGGTCGAGGGCTTCGAGCAACTTGTCGATATCAGGCAGGTACTGGGACTCCACCTTGGATACCGGGTATGGCATGTGGAATCCACCCACACGAAGTACCGGAGCTTCCAGGGAAAGGAAAGCTCGCTCGGTGATTCGGGCCGCGATCTCTCCGCCGATACCACCAAAGGTTGGGGCCTCATGTGTAACGATCAGTCGGCCGGTCTTCAGCACCGACTCGGTGATGGTGTCGAAGTCGATCGGGGAGATTGAACGCAAGTCGATCACTTCGATGCTTCGTCCATCTTCCAACGCGGCATCTGCCGCAGCCAGGGCGATGGGAACCAGCGGACCGTAGGCCACGATGGTCGCATCAGTACCCGGACGAACTACCTGAGCCTTGAACGCATCCAAGGCTGGGTTCTCGGTATCAACTTCGCCCTTGAGCCAGTAGCGGCGCTTGGGTTCAAAGAAGATCACCGGGTCTTGGCAGTCTGCCGCCTGTTGGATCATCCAGTAGGCGTCGTGGGCGTTGGACGGGGTGATGATGCGCAGACCAGCGGTGTGGGCAAAGAGCGCTTCGGGCGATTCCGAGTGGTGCTCAATGGAACCGATGCCACCACCATAAGGAATGCGGATGACCACCGGTGCGGTCAATCGCCCTTCCGAGCGGGCATGCATTTTGGCCAGCTGGGTGGTGATCTGGCTGAAGGCTGGGAAAACGAAGCCATCAAACTGGATCTCAACCAGTGGACTGAATCCGCGAAGCGCCATGCCCACTGCGGTACCAACGATGCCGGCTTCGCCCAAGGGTGAATCGATGACTCGGTGGGAGCCGTACTTGTCGATCAGTCCATCGGTGATCCGGTAGACGCCGCCAAGGCGTCCAATGTCTTCACCCATGAGCAGCGACTTGTCGTTGGATTCCAGGATCTTGTCCAGGCCGGTGTTGATGGCCTTGGCCAGGGTCATTGTGGTTGTCATTTACTGCTCTCCCTCGGCCGCATCCGCGAATCCTGCTTCATATTCCAAATGCCAGGCCAACTCTTCCTTGATCAGCGGGTGCGCTTCTGCGTACACCTGTTCAAAGGACTTGGCTAGAGGTGGGACAGGGAAGGCCATGGCGTCCTCGCGGACCTTGGCTGCCATCGCGTCGGCATCTTCTGCGAGCTGTTCAAAAAATGCGTCGTCAACAAGGTTGTTATCGCGCAGGTAGGTTTCGAGACGGATCAACGGGTCCTTCAGCGCCCATTGCTTCTCTTCTTCGCTCATGCGGTACTTGGTGGGATCATCCGCGGTAGTGTGCGCTCCCAAGCGGTATGTCACGGCTTCGATCAGTACCGGCCCCTTGCCACTGCGCGCGTGCTCCAGCGCCCAACGAGTCACCGCAAGAACGGCCAAAACATCATTGCCATCAACGCGAATGCCCGGCATGCCATAACCAGCTGCACGCTTTACCAGCGGCACCTTGGACTGGACCTCGAATGGTACCGAGATGGCCCACTGGTTGTTCTGGCAGAAGTACACCACTGGCGCTTCAAAGGAGCTGGCGAAGACCATCGACTCGTGGGTTTCGCCTTCGGTAGATGAACCGTCGCCGAAATAGGCCACGACCGCATTGCCCTCGGCAGCGCGACGTTCTTCGTCCCAGCCGTGCTGTTCCATGTTCAGCGCCATGGCATAGCCGGCAGCATGTGGCATCTGGGCGGCCAACACCATGGTGTACATATGGAAGTTGTTTTCCCGTGGATCCCAACCTCCACCGGAGATACCGCGGAAGAGACGAAGCATCTCAGAGAAAGAGACGTCACGGGTCAGCGCCACACCATGTTCACGATAGGTCGGGAAGATGTAGTCGTTCGGGCGGGTTGCACGTCCTGATCCGATCTGTGCTGCCTCTTGGCCACGCAAGGGAACCCAGAGACACAGCTGACCCTGACGTTGCAGTGCTGTGGCTTCTTGGTCGAATCGGCGGGTCAATGCCATGTCACGGTAGAAACCGCGGAGCATTTGATCATCAACGTCACCCAGATACGCATCATACGTTTCGTGGGAGTGACGCTGGCCGTCCGGAGTCAAGATCTGAATCAGATCAGACTCCGTCGCCTGAGTCGCAGCACGCGTCATATATCTTCCTTTGATCATAAATATGCCCCATACGGAATACATTCCGTACGGGACATATACGGCTTGTCTAATTTCTAAGCCTATAGCCATTCACTGCTAAAACGCGAGATAACAGCCCCAATCAGCTCTACGCCAAATGCAGTGATTCCTTGCACAGTTCAATGAATCGATCATTCGCTTCCACTTCACCGATGGATACTCGCACACCTTCATTGGCAAACCCGCGCACCGAAAGCGCCACCGCATTTGCCTGCTCAACGAATTCGGAAGTCTTCTCCCCCAGCGTCAACCAAACGAAGTTCGCTTGGGTTTGCGGGATCTTCCACCCCTGCTCCACCAGCGCAGCGACCACCCGTTCACGTTCTTGGACCAATGAATCAACACGTTCAAGCACACGATCAATCTGCGAGAGCGAAGCCACCGCGGCGTCCTCGGCAATACTAGAAACAGCAAATGGCGTTGCCATCACGCGAATGTGATTGGTGATGGCAGGATGAGCTACCGAGTAGCCCACGCGCAGGTTCGCTAATCCGTGGGCCTTAGAAAAGGTCCGGAGCAACACGACATTCTCATGTTCGTTATAGGTATGAAGCCCGTCCACCGACTTTTCGTCGCGCACGAATTCGATGTAGGCCTCATCGAGGACCACCAGAACGTTCTTAGGCACCCGAGCCAAGAAGTCATCTACTTCAGCCTGAGTCAAGATAGGCCCGGTGGGGTTGTTCGGGGTGCACAGCAAGATCACCGAAGTGTTTTCATTCACCGCCGAGATCATCGCTTCAAGGTCATGACGCCCATCCTCCAACACTGGAATCTCCACCGGGAGCGCCCCGGCAGACTGAACCAGAATGGGATACGCCTCGAAGGAACGCCATGCGTAGATCACTTCATCTTGGATCCCGTCTTCATTCTGCCCAGCGAACGTGGTCAGGATCTGCGTCAAGGCACCCAGTGAACCAGCCCCCGTGACAATGTCTTCGGCAGGCACGTCCAAATAATCAGAAAGTGCTTCACGCAATTTCGACGAGAGCGGATCTGGGTAGCGGTTCAAGCTGCTTTGCTCAACTACCGCATGATGCACAGTATCCAGAGGCCCGAAAGGGATCTCATTCGATGACAGCTTGTAGGCAGTAATACCTTCTACAGGTGCTGGCGGCTTGCCTGCAGCGTATTTTGGCAAACGTGCAACGACGGGGCGTGGCTGCACCTGGTCTTGGGTCACCGGATTCTCAGTCATGTCTAAAGCGTATCCCTGATTTGCGGGCTGGCTACATCCGTTCCACACTCCTATCTCAGCTTTTTATGACAGAGTTAGAGCATGAGCTTCCTCATTAGAGTCATCATTAATGCATTGGCCCTCGCTGCGGCTGTTTGGATCGTTCCCGGTATACAAATTCATGCTGTCGGCGACGGCGCAGCAAGTACGGCTGTTGCGTACATCGTTGTGGCAGTCATCTTCGGTTTGGTCAACGCCTTGGTACGTCCTATCGTCAAGTTCTTTTCTTTGCCAATCACCTGTCTGACTCTGGGATTGTTCACAATCGTGATCAACGCCCTGATGCTCCTACTAACTTCATGGCTGACCAGCTTCACCCCGATTGAGCTTTCTATTCAGAGCTTCTGGTGGGACGCCATTGCTGGCACCATCATCATTTCGATTGTCTCGGCCGTTTTGGGACTATTCGTCAAGAGCGACAGAGACTAACAACGTCGAAAACCCTCATGCCTCTATAAAAGAGCAGTTCACCTTTGAACTGCTCTTTTATTGTTTCTACGATCCTCAGTGCGGCGGAGCCATCTTCTTGAGCTTCCGCTCAGTTTCTTCGCGCTGTTTCTCATTCATTCTGCGCGGAACTCGTTCGATCTTGAACTTCCGAGTTTTTAATGGAGTCTTCGGTAAACGAAACTGTCGCAGGTGTTCACGAATCTCAGGTTTCGGGTTCTCGTCTAACTCGCGCAGATGATCCCCATAGTTTTTGAGCTGGTGCGGTGGCCCGAACAGGGTGTCTTCCTTGAGCAGCGGCTTCACCTGTTCCCGCGGACCATCAAAGATCGTCGTGAAATGATTTCTTCCACGATTTCTATTAGGGGTTCCATCTGTTCCCGGAACCATGTCCTTGTCATCTTCAACCGACAGGCTTCGAACATGGTCAGGGATCTCGATCCCGCCGATGGGTGAACCTAGTGTGATCATCTTGTTCATCTTGTATTTGCGGTTCAAGAATTTGTTCTTCATTAGCTGCGCGACGTGGATTCCGCCCTGCGAGTATCCAGAAAAGATGATCTCGTCGCCCTCCTGTGCGCCGCTGGCTTCGATGGCATCAGCAATGGCATCCACATAGTTCTCAGAATCAAGACCCAACCCATCAGCGATTCCCCACTCATCAAAAGGATTCTTCATTCCGTCTCGGTCTTGAGTTCCAGGAATGATCACCGCGAAGGTATTCTCATCGACCTCCACAACCATGAATTTCCCGTTTTCCTCGGGTCCTTGATCTTCGAGCATGCGATGTAATTCGTAGTAGCTTTCCATTCCTCCATCCACGTTCACTTCTTGCATGGGATCCTGCTCTGTAATCACGATCTCGGTATCACGATGCGAACTAAAATGCCGTATGAAGGCTGTGATCTCCTTAGTCTGAAGCTCAACCTGATCACCAAAATTCTTCCCCCATCCCAGCGTCAGATCGGGACGAAGAATCATTAACATGCGCAAGATCGTTTCCATATTCTCTGTAGGTGGACGCATCTTGTTGTTCTTGATGCTTTGGAACGCTTCACCTATCTTTTGCACCATGGACGACGCAAGGACTTGATGATCTACCCTGTTTTCGGCTGCTTCGTAATTTCGTCCAGCCTGCCCCATGGCCACGGTGAGCTCCTGACTCTCGATTGCTAATGAACCAGCCTGCATCATGCCCACCCGCAGTTCCCTATCCAAAGCATCCAAGCTGGGACTACGCACCACCATTCCCACGCTCGCACTCATAGCGAATAATTCGCTTTGGCATCTGGAAACCGTTCGCTGAGCGGCCAGGACCCGCTCACGAACTTCGGCTGTCTCGCGCGAGACTTGTTGACAGGTTTCATGCGCTTTGGCGTAATCGTACTGGTTGTAATTGACGTCATATCCCATGGTCAGGAGGCCAATTTCTGCTTCAAGATCTGTAGCTCGAGTTCTTGGATTTCACGAGTCGCTGCGCTGAGATAGGCCTCTGCTTCCACCAACTGACGATCTAGTCCTTCTAACCACTCGCTGAGTTCCAACACTCTTTCGTAGAACGCTCGACCGGCCGAGGATTTCCAAGTCAACAAGCCAATGGAATCAAGTTGTGTAATGGCAAAGCGTGTAGTTTTTTGCGCATCGTCCAGCTGAAAAGCCGCCGAGTCCAACGTCGCCGAGAACATCATTTTCCTGCTCCTCATCATTCGAATTCTGTTCCTCATCATGGGCGCGCGGATAAAAAGTCAGCACTGGATTGTTGCCCGATGTGGAAAGCCTCGTGAAGTAAAAGATGTGATGACGAGCAAGGGATGGAAGAATATGAGTATGGCTGAGATTGCGCGTACTTCCCTTGCTAATGAACCCCTGGCACTGACTGCCCTTGACGGACGCTACCGTAGCGCCGTGGCACCGCTAGTTGATTACCTTTCCGAAGCGGCGTTGAACCGCGATCGTGTTCACGTCGAAGTTGAGTGGCTAATCCACTTGACCGACAACTCCGTTCTTCCAGGCACCTCGCCGCTCACCGATGAGCAGAAGGCTGCCCTGCGCAAGATCGTCACCGACTTCAACGCAGACTCCGTGAAGGAACTGGCAGAAATTGAAGCAGTGACCGTTCACGACGTGAAGGCTGTCGAGTACTACATCGCTAACCGTCTCGAAGCTATCGGCATTGGCAAGCTCAAGCCACTGGTTCACTTCGGATGCACCTCGGAAGACATCAACAACCTCTCCTACGCACTGGGCGTACAGGGTGGCGTGAACAACGTGTGGCTGCCAGCAGCCCGCGACCTTGTTGCACAGCTGACCAAGATGGCCGAAGACGCCCGCGAAGTTCCAATGCTTTCGCGTACCCACGGCCAGCCAGCGACCCCAACCACCTTGGGCAAGGAACTGGCAGTTCTGGCTTGGCGCCTGACCCGCCAGCTTGACCGCATCGAAAAGACCGAATACCTGGGCAAGATCAACGGCGCCACCGGCACCTACGCTGCTCACTACGCATCGGTTCCAGCAGCTGATTGGCAGCAGGTTTCCCGTAGCTTCGTCGAGCACCTGGGCCTGACCTGGAACCCACTGACCACCCAGATCGAATCCCACGACTGGCAGGCAGAGGTCTATGCAGACATCGCTCGCTTCAACCGCATTCTGCACAACCTATGCACCGACGTGTGGAGCTACATCTCCATCGGTTACTTCGCACAGATCCCAGTGGCAGGCGCTACCGGTTCTTCGACCATGCCACACAAGGTCAACCCAATCCGTTTCGAAAATGCAGAAGCCAACTTGGAAATCTCCAACGGCCTGCTCGACACCCTCGGCGCCACCCTGGTCACCAGCCGCTGGCAGCGAGACCTGACCGACTCTTCCTCGCAGCGCAACATCGGCACCGCCATCGGCCACTCGGTTCTGGCGATCTCGAACGTTGCCAAGGGCCTGGATCGTCTGGACGTTGCCGAAGCCGTGCTGGCTGACGACTTGGATCACAACTGGGAAGTTCTCGCCGAGGCCATCCAGATGGTCATGCGCGCCGAGGCTATCGCCGGTGTTGAAGGCATGGACAACCCTTACGAGCGTCTGAAGGACCTGACCCGCGGCCACCGCGTGGATGCAGCCCGCCTGAAGGAATTTGTTGGCGAGCTGGGCTTGTCGGCAGAGGCCGAGCAGCGCCTGCAGTCATTGACCCCGGGCACCTACAACGGTATTGCTTCGCAGTTGGTTGACCACCTGAAGAAGTAAGAAACCACTCATTAACCTGTTGTGCCTCGGACAATTGTCCGAGGCACAACACGTTAAACTAGCGTTCTCCAGGACGTACAACTGGCTCAAGAGACGTTTAGAACTCGAAGTCACCAAAATCTGAGCCGACCCCGCCAAGGAAATCACCAAAAAGTCCCTCGCCTGCCGAGGAGATCTGCTCCCCTGCACCAGAAACCGTATCGCCCAGCCCTTCGGCCATGGAACCGAGTTCTTCACCGATACCGGCGAAGCCTTCCAGCAAGGGGCCAGCAATCGCGGAGCCGATAAAGGCTCCAGCGACGCCAGCGAGCAGACCTACGCCGAGTCCTCCCGCGCCGGCGGCCAACCCACCAGCCATGCGTGAGCGTGACGAACCGGAACTCAAAATCCGCTCCATGAAGCCAGGCCGAGATACCTCGGCCCGTGTCGCGGATCGGGCCAAATCTTGGGGCTGATCGCTCACCGGGCGTTCGGCAACCGGTAATTGTTCGGAAAGTTCATCGCGCAACAGCGCCCGTTGCTGTGGGGTCAAACGCGAGAATGCTTCGGCGTGGGCTCGTTCCATATCCTGTGGTGGAGCGGTACGTAGCATGTACCGGTACTTCTCGATCGCAACTTGATCTTCGCGGGAGACCCCAGCAGTGGCTGAACTTGAGTTCGAGTAATTCTGGTTCCCATAACCAGAATACTGTTGCTGAGAATATGCGGTCGTTGAACCTCGTGATTTCTGCGTCGAATTGGAGCTGCCGTCATTAAGTTGCTCACGCATGTATTCGCTGGCCATCTGTTTGCCCTTGCGGATCAATTTGTTGAACATTGACACGACTATCACTCCTCATCTAGGGGAAACGGCAGGCTATATTCCCGCGTCTGTCCTGTTAAACTCTTGGTCCTTGAACTTAGTTCCCCCAGCGCAGTTAGGCGTGCAACTGTATCTCGTTGCTGTGTGTTTTGAGCGGTATAGGATCCGCGAGCAACTGCATCAACTGCGCGGCGGCGCTCACCGCGATCACAGCAGGTTGTTTGCCGGTCACCTCCGGGATCCCAATGGGACACTGAATCCGAGAAATCTGCCGCTCGTCATGTCCACTAGCACCCAAATTCTTGCGAAAACGAACCCACTTAGCTTTGGATCCAATCAGTCCAATGGAACCGAGCGAAGCATGGCGTAGCGCCGCATCGCACAGGTGAAAATCCTCGGCATGATCATGGGTCATGATCAACACGTGACTACCTTCGGGCAAGGTATCCAACACCTGCTCACCCATCACCGCTACCTGAGCCTTCACCGTAGCAACACTGGGCTGCAACAATGCCGTCGCCGCGACGGCTTCCTGGCGAGAGTCAGTGAGATACAGGTCAATGGGGTGGCGGGCGAGAATGCGGGCCAATTCCATGCCTACATGTCCCAGCCCAAAAATTGCCACCGTTTCTGGCACCGGCAAGGGTTCAAACAAGAGCTTCACTTCCCCACCACAACACTGCCGGCCATAGGTGGCCGACACCCTGTCATTCAGCCGTTGCTCCATCACTTGTGGCCCGGTGGCCCGCTGGCTAATCATTTCTCGGGCACGGTTAATGGCCACCATTTCTAGGTTGCCTCCACCCACCGTGCCAAAGGTTTCGTCCTCGGTGATCACCATTTTGGCCCCGGCTTCACGTGGAGCATGGCCCCGCACCGCGGTAACCGTCACCAGCACCGCGACCCGACGTTGACTACGTAAAGTGGCAACCGCATCAATCCACGATTCCATGATTACTCACGCACCGCGTCGATAGCCCAGAACACCGCTTCCGGGGTTGCCGGCGAAGCCAAGTTTACCGAGCGTCCCGGGACACCAAAAGCTGCGATGGCTTGGCGCAGGGCTTCACGGACCGAGAAAGCCAACATCAATGGTGGCTCACCCACGGCCTTGGATCCGTAGACCGCTCCTTCTTCGTGGGCCTTGTCCAATAGGGCAACATTAAAGACTTCGGGCATCTCGGAGAAGCTGGGGATCTTATAGGTGCTGGCCGCTTGGGTGGCGACCCGTCCGCGCCCTGGCCCGTTGGAGGTATCCCACCGTAGGTCTTCCAAGGTCAGCCAGCCAGTCCCCTGCACAAACCCGCCTTCGATCTGCCCCAGGTCAATCATCGGCGAGAGGGAATCACCCACGTCGTGCACGATGTCGACCCGGCGCACAACATAGGAGCCATCAAAACTGCTCACTTCCACTTCACTTGCGGCCACACCGTAGGCAAAGTACTTAAACGGACTTCCGGTCATGCGTGCCAAATCCCAATGCAGTCCCTCAGTGCGGTAGTACCCGGCAGCCGAGAGCTGAATGCGCTGCATATACGCTTCACGCACCACATCATCGAACTCAAGCTCTTCGCTCTTGCCCAGTGCACTGACCTTTCCGTGGGCAAAACGAATATCCGCGGCAGGCACCCCGAACTTTCCGGCAGCGACCTGGGCCAGTCGGGCCTGAATCTGCTCACACGCATCTTTCACCGCACCACCGTTGAGATCGCTGCCCGAACTTGCGGCGGTCGCCGAAGTATTGGGTACCTTATCGGTCCGCGTTGGTGCCAGACGCACACGAGATAGTGGAACCCCGAGGCTAGTGGCGGCCACCTGCAACATTTTGGTGTGAAGTCCCTGTCCCATTTCGGTGCCACCGTGGTTAACCAGCACCGACCCATCCTTGTACACCAGCACCAAGGCTCCACCCTGGTTAAAGGCGGTGAGGTTAAAGGAGATCCCGAACTTCACCGGAGTCAGTGCCAAGGCCCGCTTGCTGTACTGATTGGCCGCATTAAACTTGGCAATCTCGGCTTCCCGGTCAGCCACCTCGGCGGAATCCAGCACCTGCTGCCAGGCCGCTTCGAGCCGGTCTGGGTGACGCACCGGCTGGTAATACGGGGTGTCCTGGCCTTCGGTATAGAAGTTGCGTCGGCGCAGTTCCCTGGCCTCAATTCCCAATTGTGGTGCGACGCGACCGAGAATATCCTCCATCACCAGCATGCCCTGTGGCCCACCAAATCCGCGGAACGCGGTCTGCGAAGTCTTATGGCATTTGGCCACCCGACCAGAAACCCGAATATAAGGAATCCAGTAGGCGTTATCAATATGGCACATGGCTCGGGTGAGCACCGGTTCAGACAGGTCTAGGCTCCAACCGCCATCCGCGGTCAGCGACGCATCCAAGGCCAGAATCCGGCCTTGATCATCAAAACCGATCTTCCAGGTGGCATAAAAGCCATGACGCTTACCGGTCATCGTCATATCCAAGGTGCGGTCCAGTCGAACCCTCACCGGGCGTCCGGTCAATTTGGCGCCCAGGGCAGCGATGGCGGCATAACCGTGCGGTTGCATTTCTTTACCGCCAAAACCGCCACCCATGCGGATGACCTGCACACTGACCTCGTGGGCTGGCACCCCGAGCACGTGCGAGACGATGTCTTGTGTTTCGGTGGGGTGCTGGGTTGAACAATGAATCAGCACCTGCCCACTTTCGTCGATCAGCGCCAGTGAATTCTGCGTTTCTAGATAAAAGTGCTCCTGCCCGGCAAACTCGAAGTCCCCTTCAAATACGTGGGTGGCCTGCTCAAACCCGGCGTCCCAGTCGCCTTTGCTGATCACCGGTTGGATGCCATGAAAGCTGTTGGCATCAATGGCATCGTGGATCGTGATCAGAGATTCCAATGGTTCATAATCCACCGAAACTGCTTTGGCCCCGGCCTTGGCAGATTCTAGGTTTTCGCCGACTACCCAGGCCACCGGCTGACCATAAAACATCACTTCATCGACCGGTAGCAGTGGTTCATCATGTTTGGCCCCCTGGTCATTCACGCCGGGAATATCGGTCGCGGTGATCACCTGTACGACCCCGGGAATATTCATTGCCCCGGCCACCTCAAGGTTCAGGATTTTTGCGTGGGCGTGGGTGGATTGCACCGGATAGGCGTGCAGGACCCCGGAGAGTCGGTGGGCCAAATCATCGGTATACAGTGCAGTTCCAGTGACATGAGCGGCCGCCGATTCGTGGCGTTGGCGCTGGCCAACAATGGCTTGTGCTGGGCGTTCGGAGAGCTGACTCATCAGTTCGCCCCCTTTCCTGAATTCTGCACCGCTAGTTGTTGGGCATAAAAGCGTTCCAGGGATGAACCGAGCATGGCGGTGCGATATTTCGCGCTGGCGCGGTGATCATCCATGGGTGTTCCTTCACCGGCCATCACCGTGGCCGCTGCACGAATGGTATCGAGCGTGAACGGTTTGCCTTCAAGCATGGCCTCGGTAGCCAGCGCCCGTAACGGAGTCGCCGCCACCCCACCTAAACCGATGCGCGCGCTGGTGATCACTTGGTCCTCCACGTTCAACGCGTAGCCCACGGCTACCGAGGAAATATCGTCAAAGCGTCGCTTGGAGATTTTCTGGAAGCTGGTGTGTGTGGCCAGTGGTAGCGGAATTTTAATAGCGGTGATCAACTCGCCGGCGGCACGCACGGTTTGCCGGTATCCGGTGAAGTACTCGCTCAGTTCCACCACCCGCTGGCCGTGGATGCTGGTGAGCACCAATTGTGCTTCCAGGGCCAATAGGACCGGTGGGGTGTCGCCGATGGGCGAACCGGTGCCGAGATTTCCTCCCATGGTGGCAGAATTGCGGATGAGCCGGGAAGCAAACTGCCCAAAGAGCTGGCCTAGTAGTGGCACCCGACCGGCCAGTTGGCGTTCGATTTCGCTCAAGGTCAGGCTCGCGCCGAGCTCTAGGAAGTCATCCTCCCAATGCAATTGGCGCAGCTCTTCGAGCCGGTCGATGGCCAGCACACTGCGAGCGCGGGCGCTCTTGATGTTGACCTCCACACCCCAGTCGGTACTCCCAGCGACCACGGTACTCTCCGGTTCATCAGCCAAGATCTGTAGTGCTTCAATCAGACTGGCTGGACGGCGGAAGCGACCAAGCTCACCGGTGGGGGTATCGGCCGCCAACAGGTCGGTGGCCACCGGCGACGGAGCGCTACTTGCCCGGCGAATGGCTACCGGATCATCGGCGGAAGGCTCCCCCAGTGCGTAGGCGGCATCACGAATCGGGCGATAACCGGTGCACCGACAGAGGTTTCCCGACAGGGCATGCAGGTCAAAGCCGTTGGGTCCGCATTCGTGCGCGCCTGCATGCTCGCCCGAATTCTCGCTACTCCCGCGTTCGGGCCGGTAGTACTCGGCGGCCATGGAACAGATGAACCCCGGGGTGCAATATCCGCACTGGGAGCCACCGCGATCGGCCATCTCTTGCTGGACCGGGTGCAGGTGATCCACCGTGCCCAGTCCCTCGGCGGTGATGACCTCTTGCCCGTCCAGTGCCGCGGCGGGAATCAGGCAGGCGTTCACCGAGGTCCACCGACTTCCTTCATTATCGCTGCGCGCCACCAAGATCGCGCAGGCGCCGCACTCACCTTCGGCGCAGCCTTCCTTGCTGCCTACCAGGGATTGGTTGCGCAGAAAGTCCAGTGCGTTGGAATGTGGTGGACCGTTAAAGTCCAGTTCGTTGCCGTTAACGGTGATCCGGCAACCGCTGGTGGGGGAATTAGTGGTTAGGGAATTGTTGGCACTCATGCCGTGGACACCTCCTGCACCCGAATTTTCGGGCGCATCGTGAATGTTGTGGATACTGTGCGGAAACAACCGCGCTTAGTGTCCGTGCGCGATCTGCCCCTTAGACCAGGCGATGCATTCACCCATGAGTAGCTTCTCTTCCTTCCCCGTGCTGGACTCCAATATAGCCCGGATCACATTATCCCAATAGGAGTGCGACCGGTCCCCTGGCGAAGTAAATCAGGAAGCCGACGGCCACGATCCACATCAGCGGATGAACCTTCTTGTGCCGTCCGGCCGCGGTATTCACCACTACCCAGGCAATAAACCCGGCCCCGATGCCGTTGGCGATCGAATAGGTCAACGGCATGGTGATCAGCGTCAGGAACGCCGGCATGGCGCTGGAGAACCGCTTAAAATTGATCTCCCGGATCTGAGCGCACATCATGGTTCCGACCAACACCAATGCGGCAGCTGCCACTTCCATGGGCACCACCGAGGTCAGCGGGGTGAAGAACATGGAACCGATAAATAACAGCCCGGTGATGATCGAGGCCAGACCGGTGCGCGCCCCTTCACCGATACCAGCAGCGGAATCAACGTACACCGTATTAGATGAACTGGAGCCCACGCCGCCGGCCACCGCGCCCAGGCCCTCGATGACGAAGGCGGCCTTGAGCCGCGGGAAGGTCCCGTCCTTGTGTGACAGCCCGGCGTTTTTGGCCAGGCCGGTCATGGTGCCCATGGCGTCGAAAAAGTTCGTGAAGACCAGGGTGAAGACCAGCATCGTGGCGGCCAGCACCCCAATCCGGCTAAAGGAACCGAACAGGTCAAATTGACCAGCCAGCGACAGATCCGGCAGCGACACAATATTGCCCTGCAGCACCGGCATATTCAGGTGCCAGCCGTGCGGGTTCGAGCCGCTACTGGGCCCAATTTTGAAGACCTGCTCGGCGATCACCGCCAACACCGTGGAGATGACAATGCCGATCAGGATGCCGCCCTGTACCCCGCGCGCCACCAGCGCACCCATGATCAACAGTCCCAGCACAAAGATCATGGTCGGGATCGAAACGATCGACCCGCCCTCCCCCAGTTGGACCGGCGGGCCTGCCTCGGTGGGAGTGACAAATCCGGAGTCCACAAAACCGATGAAGGTGATGAACAGGCCGATGCCCACGGTGATCGCTGCCTTCAGGTCCTTGGGAATGGCGCGAAAGATCGCGGTGCGAATGCCGGTCATTCCAAACAGGACGATCAGCACGCCGTTGATCACCACCAGGCCCATGGCTTCGGGCCAGGTCACTTCCTGGACCACCGAGACGGCTAGGAAGGAATTCATCCCCAGCCCGGCGGCCAGGGCGAAGGGAAGGTTAGCGATCAGCCCGAAGAGGATGGTCATTACCGCCGCGGTCAACGAGGTCATCGCCCCGACTGACGCCGCTGGCAAATAGTTTCCTGCCACATCCACCGGGGCAGCTTCGGGGCTGAATCCACCGATGATCAACGGATTGAGGATCACGATGTAGGCCATGGTGAAGAAGGTGACCAGTCCGCCACGGACTTCTCGTGAGAGGGTGGACCCACGTTGGCTGATGCTGAACAGTGAGTCCAGCAGTTTTTTACCTCCGCCATTTTCTGGGGCGGAAGTGGCAACGTCGTGCTTTTCGCTGAGCGTTGTCATGGCTAGTGCCTAGTAGTCGATGCGGGTATCCATGTGGTCCCAAGCCTCAAAGGGCTTGAGGTGTTCGACTGCTTCGTCACGAAAGTGTTGCACGGGCATCAGCGCCCGGTTGGAGTTTTCTTCAAAATATTCGTAGAACACCGCGTCGTCAAAGCCGGCCTTGGCGGCATCGTGACGGTCGGCGGCGTAGTAAACCTTGGAAATGCGGGCCCACAGGGAGGTGGCCAGACACATGGGGCATGGTTCGCAACTGGTGTAGAGCACGCAACCGCTCAGATCAAAGTTCTCCAGGGCTGCGGCCGCGGTGCGGATGGCCACCACTTCAGCGTGAGCCGAGGGATCATTGCTCGCGGTGACCCGGTTGACTCCTTCAAATACTTGCCCATCGGGGGTCACGACCACGGCGCCAAAGGGGCCTCCGGCATTGTGGACGTTTTCGGTGGCAAGGTTGATGGCCATAGAAAGATAATCTTGGCCATTGGTATGAACGCTCATCGCGTGTCTCCTCATGCTGTAGCCAAGCACGATACGTCATCCGGTAACCGGTGATATTCCGACCGTACTCGACTGCTGAATTGATCAGTTGCACGCCCGGTAGATAGCGACCCAGGGATGGGTGCCCGCCATAGACAGATATGAGACTAGCAGTGTGATGTGAATCAAGCAATCAATTTTGAGATTGCTTTTTCACATTATGAATAATTAGCCATTTTTTGCGTTTCCAACGGATTACCAATCTTTATCGCCGGGCCAAAAGCACCCGTGAGTTTAAATTCCCTTCGGTGCAACAACCTCCGCACCTTCGCGAAATACCGCTTTGTCATGCTCTAAGCATCAGTCATCTGCGAAGGGAAGAAATGCCGTGAGCTCACAAGTAGACCCCGGAACGCCAACACGCACAGACACCGCACCCGCCCTCGATATCAGCCCAGGACGCTGGATCAACAACTGGGCTCCGGAAGACCCACACTTCTGGAACACCGTGGGACAGGACACCGCCGGACGAAATCTCAAGTGGTCGATCTTCGCCGAATTCCTTGGCTTTAGCATCTGGCAACTCTTTGCCATCGTGGTCGTCTATCTCCCGGCAGCCGGATTCAGCTACAGCACCTCACAACTTTTCTGGCTGATCTCCATGCCGAGCCTGGTCGGCGCCACGCTGCGCATCCCCTACACCTTCATGGTCGCCCGCTTCGGCGGACGCAACTGGACCATCGTCTCCGCCCTGCTGCTGCTGATCCCGGCGGTCGGACTGAGCTTCGCGCTGGCCAACACCAGCACCCCCTTCGGCGTGATGCTGCTGCTGGCAGCGCTGACCGGCTTCGGCGGCGGAAACTTCGCCTCCTCGATGGCCAACATCACCCACTTCTACCCCGCCGCGCAAAAGGGCTGGGCCCTGGGCCTGAACGCCGCCGGCGGCAACCTCGGTGCCGCCGTGGCCCAGCTGCTGGTCCCGATCGCCATCACGATCTTCGCCGCCGGCTCGCTGCAGCTGCCCCTGGCCGGAGTCATCTGGATCCCGCTGATCCTCATCGCGGCCTTCGGCGCATGGCGCTGCATGAACAACCTGACCTCAGCCAAGTCCGATGTGCGCGGGGCAATCGCCTGCCTGAAGGAAAAGCACCTGTGGATCATCGCCTGCCTGTATGTGGGAACCTTCGGCTCGTTCATCGGCTTCGCGGCGGTCTTCCCGAAGCTGATCGTTGATACCTTCCCGGCCTACTCACACCTGCCCTTGGGCACCGCCACCATCACCTTGGCCTTCCTCGGACCCTTGGTTGGCTCCCTGGCCCGCCCCTACGGTGGCAAACTCGCCGACCGTATGGGTGGAGCGCGCATCACCGTCGTTGCCCTGGCCGTCATGGCACTGATTACCGCGCTGGTGGTTTTGACCTTGCCATTGGCCAACTTCTGGCTGTTCCTCTTGCTCTTTTTGCTGCTCTTTGCCACCACCGGTATCGGCAATGGTTCCACCTACCGCATGATCCCAGCGGTCTTCGCCCTGGGTGTGGGCTCCGAAGGTGCGCAGGCTTCCCGTAAGGCGGCCGCAGCTTTGGGACTGATCTCCGCGATCGGCGCCTACGGTGGCTTCCTCATCCCCCAGGCGCTGGGACTGTCCATGTCGGGCGCGGGTTCCTACACTCCGGCCTTCATCGTTTTCATCGGCGCCTACCTCGGCCTGATGCTGCTGACCTGGTTCAACTACGCGCGTCGCGGGACCCTCTTCGCCCAACAGGGAGTCTAAAATGACCGCCACTCACTGCCCCTATTGCGCCCTGCAGTGCGGCATCACCCTAGAGAACTCGGGCTCGCAGCTCGTCTTGAGTGGACGAGATTTTGAAACCAACGGCGGTGCGCTGTGTCGCAAAGGATTCAGCGCCACCAAACTCTTAGAGCACCCTGGGCGTCTGCACACCCCACTACTGCGCCAAAGTGATGGGAGTTTTGCGCCAATTACCTGGGATCGTGCGCTGGATCTGATCGCAGAAAAGGCGCTGAGCATCCGCAGTGAATCCGGGGCCGACGCGGTAGCCATGTTCGGTTCCGGATCGCTCACCAACGAAAAGGCCTACCAATTGGGCAAGTTTGCCCGGCTGGCCTTGGGGACCTCAAGGATCGACTACAACGGGCGCTTTTGCATGTCCTCGGCGGCCGCGGGTACCAATAAGGCTTTTGGGCTGGACCGCGGTATGCCTTTTCCTTTGGCGGATCTGGATGACGCGGCGATGATCCTGATGCTCGGCTCCAATGTTGCCGACACCATGCCACCCTTTGTCCGCCACCTGGATACCGTGCGTGAACGCGGCGGGTTGATCGTGGTGGATCCACGCCGATCGGCCACCGCCAAGCTGTCCGCCGAGGGGGCTGGCTGGCACCTACAACCCACCCCGGCCACCGACCTGCAGCTGTTGCTCGGTTTGGCTCATGTGGTGCTGGCTGAATCCTTGGCAGATAGCGACTACTTGGCTGCGCGCACCACCGGCCTTGACGCCCTGCGTGCCTCGGTGGCCGCTTGGTGGCCCGAACGCACCGCGGTCATCACCGGGGTGCCCGCCGAAGAAATCCGACGCACCGCCAGGGCCCTGGCCCAGGCCGCCCTTGAGGCGAAAAACGGTGGTCACCCGGTCTATATCCTCACCGGGCGAGGCATCGAACAGCATGCCAATGGCACCGATACCGTCAGCGCCGCCATCAACCTCGCCCTGCTCTTAGGGCTGCCCGGCACCCTGGCCGGTGGCTACGGCACCATCACCGGCCAGGGAAATGGACAGGGCGGGCGCGAACACGGTCAAAAGTGTGACCAGCTGCCCGGTTATCGCAAGATCGCCGATCCCGAGCACCGCGCCCACGTCGCCAAAGTCTGGGGCGTGGATCCTGAGATCATTCCCGGCCCTGGCATCCCCGCGGTACAACTACTGAACTCTTTGGGTACCGCCACCGGGGCTCGCATGCTTATGATCCACGGGGCCAACCCGGTGGTTTCGGCCCCGGATGCCAACCAGATTTTTGCTGCCCTGCGCCGTCTGGACTTCTTGGTGGTCGCGGACTTCTTCCTCTCCGAAACCGCTGCCGAAGCGCACTTGGTGTTGCCGGTGTTGCAGTGGGCCGAAGAGGAAGGGACCATGACCAATTTGGAGGGCCGGATCTTGCGCCGCCGTGCCGCGGTCGCCCCACCAGGGCAAGCCAAGAGTGAATTGTGGATCTTCAGCGAATTGGCCAGGCGGCTGCAGGCCCCGGGCACCTTCTCGCCCGATGCCGCCGAGGTCTTTGCTGAGCTTAAACTCGCTTCGGCCGGCGGAATTTCCGACTACTCGGGGGTGAATTGGGAACAACTGGATCAAGGGGCGAAGATCTATTGGCCTTGTCCCGAGGGAAGCACCATCAGTACCGATCCGGCCGCACGCAATGGCACCCCCAGGCTTTTCCTCGATCGTTTCGCACACCAAGATGGCAAGGCGCAGCTGATCGCGGTATATGCCCCTGTGACCTCACCGGCGAAGAAGATCTCACTGGTCACCGGACGGTTATTGGAGCATTACCAATCTGGGACGCAGACCCGACGGGTGGATGAGCTAGCAGCCACCTCCCCGGATGTACGTCTGGAAATTCATCCGAGTACCGCACTGGCCCACCAGATCAGCGATGGCCAACTCGTTGAGGTGTCCAATCAGCGTGGCACCACGATCGCCCGCGCCAAACTCAGCACCGATATGCGTCTGGACACCGTCTTTTTGCCTTTCCACTTCCCACGCACGTCCACTGCCAACTTACTGACCGACCCCAGCGTGGATCCTTTTAGCGCGATGCCCGAATTTAAGCATGCTCAGGTGAGCCTGAACCCGATCAAGGGGGAAAATTGAAGCATCCTGAACACATTGTCATCATCGGTTTTGGCCCGGTGGCAGCCTCACTGATCGAAGGGCTGATGCCCGCGGTCACCGCCGGCGCCTGCCGCATCACCGTGATCAGCGCCGAAGAACATCTGGCCTATAACCGTGTGTTGCTCGCCGAACTGGCCATCGGCGCCGCCGCGTTCGACCATCTACTCATGGTTGACGAACAGCGCCTGAGAGCGGCCGGGATTCAATTACACCTCGGCGCCCAGGCCACGGGCGTGGATCGTGCCCGACGCCAGGTGCTGATCCGCGGCGCAGAATCCGTGCCCTATGACCGGCTGATCTTTGCTACCGGGGCCCGCGCCATGATCCCGAGCCTGAACGGGCTGAACTTCGATCCGCACGCCGATACTGCCCTGCCCGAGGGCGTTTTTGCCTTGCGCACCATCGCCGACGCCGAGAAACTAGCGCGCTGCCTAGCCCAGGGCCGCCGGATCCTGATCCTCGGTGGCGGCATCCTGGGAATTGAAGCGGCCCTGGCCATTGCCGCTGCCGGCGGCCAGCCCACGCTGATCCACCACGGCCCAGCACCCCTGGGCCGCGTAGTGGATTCCGATGGCGGCAAACTCCTCACCCGCTGCTTGGAAGAAGCCGGAGTCCAGGTGATCTCCGGGGTCAAAGCCACCGGCATCGCCAAGGACGATGTCGGCTTCACCGCCCTGGTCACCACCACCCACGGGCAGATTCCCGGTGGCGCCCTGCTGATTTCCACCGGGGTGCGCGCCCGCACCGAATTGGCCGAAGGCTGCGGACTGGCCGTAGGGCGCGGCATCAAAACCAATGAGTTCTTGTGTGCCGATACCGAACAGCGCATCTACGCCCTGGGCGATTGCGCCGAAGTTGCCGGGCAGCCGCCGGTCGGCCTGCTCGCCCCGGGGTGGGCGCAGGCCAGCTGGTTGGCCCAGCACCTATCTTCACCGGAGCAAAGCTCGACCCCAGATTTTTCCGCGTCCGACGTGCTCATGCTCAAGGGCCAGGGCATCGAGGTCGCCGCCGCTGGAGATATCAGCGCAGGTTTCTGGGACGATCCGCAATTGCAGGCCACCGTTTTTGCCGACCCTACCGCTGGACGTTATCTCAAGGTCGTCACCCGAGCCCAGGTGGTTATCGGGTTCCTGTGCATCGGGTTGCCACAAACCAGTGCGGAACTGATCCTCGCCTACGAGCGTGGCACTGCCCTGCCCCAAGATCGTTCCACACTGCTACGCCTGGATGATCCGGCCGTGGACCCTAGTTCGGCCCTGCCAAGTGATGACGATCAGCTGTGCCGTTGCTCCGGCGCCACCTACGGCCAGGTCGCACACGCGGTCTCCGAAGGTTGCACCACCGTGGCCCAGGTTGGCGACGCGTGTCGCGCGGGTACCGGTTGTGGTGGCTGCAAGTCCAAGATCGAGGAACTGCTGGCCAAGGCCCCGGCGCTCACCTAGTCAGGCTGGAACGACAAGCCGGGAACAAGAAAGTAGGAACGAGATATCTCGTTCCTACTTTCTTATTTGTGACTATGGTGTTGTATTTACGCTGCAAGTATCTGGTCCTGGACTTCAAACCAGCCTTGCCACGCGCTGTGTTCGACGACGCTGTGCTCCGTGCCTGCTGCAATCTCGCGACTCATTTGATCTGCTCCATCCACAATTGGCCTTCAACTTCCATCAGCTTGTGCACGGGCAAAGCCGGCGAATCGGCATTCAGGCAGGAACCGGTATCCAGACGGTAAACCTCCTTGTGCAGCGGGCAGGCCACGGTGGCCACGGCTTGACCATCCACGATCGTATCCCCGAGAATGCCGCGGGCCATCACCTTCGCGCCGCTGGTTGGGCAGTGGTGCGAAGTGGCATAAAAATTCTCGGCCTCGGTGCGGAAGAGAGCCAGCTGGGCCCCGTCGAGCAACAGCGCTTCACCCCAACCGGTTTCAAGTTCTTCACTCCGGCATACCGGCGCAAAGCTCAGTGTTTCTTCCAGAGTCCCAGTTTCTTCCAGAGTCTCTTCGATCAATTGCGTGCTCATGAACGGCGTCCTTTACTGGTTGGTTTTGGCGGATATACCGAGCATAGGAGCCGGTTGTTTCGCCCAGCACCGTGAGCGATTGCCAATCAGTAAACCCTGCCTCACAGCACAATCTGGGTCCGTGAGAGCCCAAATACACCGGATTTTCCGGGATTCTTCCACGCTGCGACCGCCCGATGAACCCTGAGACTTTCAGCAATGAGTCCAGCATGTTTCGTCACTCTCACCGCCCCTGATGGGGGTGAGGGAGAGATTTACATCGGTGGAAACACCAGAGAAATTGCATGGCAAAAACGCTTTTCTAGGCTGGAGCCAACAACCTGCTACTGCTCGTTTCTAGGCGAAAGTCGAATTTGATCATGGATACCACACACAACGAACGTCGCATCCTGGTAATTGGTGGCGGCCCCGCAGCACACCGCTTCACCGAGTCTCTAGCCAGCCGGGCCCCACAGAACCTGCACATCACGGTGCTGACCGAAGAAGCCCACCTCCCCTACGATCGTGTGGCCCTGTCCAAGGCGCTGACCGACCGCAGCGTGGATCTGACTCTCGGCGATGCCACCTTATGGGAAGCCGAACACGTCACCCTAGAAACCGGTGCCAAGGCCGTAGCGATCAACAGTGAACTACGTACCGTCACCACCGAGGATCAACGCACCTTCGAATACGACGAATTGGTGCTGGCCACCGGCTCCAACGCGGCCACCCTACCGATCCCGGGCAATGAACACACCTTCGTGTACCGCACCCTAGAAGATGTGTGGTCCATCGCCGAGAAGGTCGAGGAACTAAAAACAACGCTGGGTCGCACCCCAGTCGTTGCCACGATCGGCGGCGGGCTGCTCGGCCTGGAAGCTGCCGCCGGCGCCCAGGCGCTGGGCGCGCAGGCCGTGGTGATCGACGGTGGAAAATGGCTGATGGGTACCCAGCTCGATGAGGGTGCAGGTCAGGCCATGGGCCGGTTGATCGCCCAGACCGGCTTCACTGTGCATGGCGGGGTCTACCCCAAGGAAGTGCTCAGCGAGGGCGCCACCGTCACCGGCGTGCTGATGGCCGATGACCGGGTCATCGACGCCGACATGGTCGTGGTGTCCATTGGTGTGCGTCCCCGCGACGAGCTGATCCGCAACTACAACCAGGCGCTGGATGATGCCGACAGCCAGGCCCCACGTTTTTCCATGGGCCCGCGCGGTGGCGTGGTCATCAACGCGCAGTGCGCCACCGATATCGAGCACATCTGGGCCGTGGGCGAAGTCGCGAACTTTGAAGGCCTGTGCGTAGGTTTGGTCGCCCCGGCCAATTCCATGGCTGAGATCGTCGCCGAACAACTCGCCGGAGGCCAGGCCGAATTCACTGGTTTTGACACCGCCACCAAGCTCAAGCTCTCCGGGGTGGACGTGGCCAGCTTCGGTGATGCTTTTGCCCGCACCGAGGGTGCCCTCGAAGTGGTATACGCCGACGCTCCGCGAGGCCTGTACCAAAAACTCGTCGTCTCCGCGGATGCAAAGACCCTACTCGGCGGCATCTTTGTTGGTGACGCCACCCCATATCAGTCGCTGCGCCCGATGCTCGGACGCGAACTACCCGGCGAACCCGGTGCCTACCTCAGCGCTCTGGGCGGCGAAGCTCCCGAAGGTGAACTTCCCGATGACGCGGTGCTGTGTTCGTGTAACAATGTCTCGGCCGGCGCAATCCGTGATGCTGTTTCGGGCTGCGGTAGCTGTGAGGGCAAGAATCCGGTCACCACGGTCTCGGGTCTGAAGGCCTGCACCCGCGCTGGCACCCAGTGTGGTTCCTGCGTCCCGATGATCAAGAAGTTGATGGAAGCGCAGCTGAAAAAGGATGGTGCCGAAGTCTCCACCGCCCTGTGCGAGCACATTGCCTTCTCCCGTCCCGAACTCTACGAAGCCATCCGGGTGGCCGATCTGCACACCTTCGGCGAAGTCATGCAGCGTTTTGGTACCGGATCGGGCTGCGATATTTGCAAGCCGGTGATCGCCAATATCCTCTCCTCGCAGACCTCGGTGCACCCGATGGATGCTGGTTTGGCCGGAGCGCAGGACACCAACGACCGTGTGCTGGCCAATATGCAAAAGGACGGCACCTACTCGGTAGTTCCGCGCATTCCCGGTGGTGAAATCACCCCGCAGAAGCTCGCCGTGATCGCCGACGTCGCCCAGAGGTACGGGCTATATACCAAGCTCACCGGTGGCCTACGCATCGACATGTTCGGCGCCCGCCTAGAGCAGCTCCCCGATATTTGGCGGGAGCTGGTCGATGCCGGCTTCGAATCCGGTCAGGCCTACGGAAAGTCGCTGCGCAACGTCAAAACCTGTGTTGGTTCCTCGTGGTGCCGTTACGGCATGCTCGATTCCACGGCGCTGGGCATCGAGATGGAGCTGCGTTACCGTGGCCTGCGCGCACCGCACAAACTCAAGATGGGCGTTTCGGGGTGTGCCCGCGAATGCGCCGAGGCTCGCGCCAAGGACATCGGCGTGATCGCCACCGCCGAGGGTTGGAACCTCTACGTCGGCGGTAACGGCGGCGCCAACCCTGCCCACGCCCAGCTGTTGGCCGGCGGGTTGGATGACGCGACGCTCTTCAAGTACATCGACCGCTACCTGATGTACTACATCCGCACTGCCGACAAACTCCAGCGCACCGCCCACTGGTTGCAGGACCTCGACGGTGGCCTGGAACGTGCTCAGCAGGTGGTCGTCGACGATTCTCTGGGCCTGGCCGAGGAGCTGGAATCGGCGATGGAAGCGCACGTGGCTAACTACGAGGATGAATGGGCTGCGACCTTGGCCGATCCGGTCAAGCTCAAGCGTTTCCGTTCCTTCGTCAACACCGCGCAGCCTGATACCGATTTGGAATATGTTTCCGAACGTGGCCAGCGACGCCCCGCCGAGCCGGTGGCACTGGGCACCAGCATCCCGGTCGGAGCCCCGCAGCACTAGGCCACTAATCCACCCGCGTTGTTACCAGCGCGGGTGGATCTGTGCGCGCAGCATCGAATCATAAAGATCGCGCACTGAGGCGTTAAAGCCTTCGGAAATTTCCAGTGCACCGGCCGCCGCATTGGCTCGCGCCTGTTCTGGGTTGCGAGCACCGGGAATGATCGTGCTGATCCCCTCTTGCGCTGCCAGCCAAGCGAGCGCTACCTGAGCGCTGGTCGCGTCGGGGGCTTCTGCCGACGCCAATTGTGCGAACTGCCCGGCCGCTTGAATACCGGTCGCGTAGTCAACACCCGAGAAGGTCTCCCCTACGTCGAATGCTGAACCCTCACGGTTGAAGTTTCGGTGGTCGTCCTTCGCAAACTCGGTCTGCAGGGTGTACCGGTTAGTCAGCAGGCCACTGGCCAACGGAACTCGCGCAATGATGCCGACGCCAGCCTCGCGAGCCGCGGGAAGAACCGTTTCCAATGGCTTGTGCCTAAAAGCGTTGATGATGATCTGCACGGTGGCAACATTCGGCCGAGCAATGGCGACCAAGGCTTCCTCTACGGTTTCCACCGAGACGCCATAATTGCTCATGCGTCCTTCATCAACCATGGTGTCCAGCGCATCGTAGGTTGCTTCGTTGCTGTACACAGGGGTTGCTGGGCAGTGCAGTTGAACAAGATCGAGGGTGTCTACCCCAAGGTTGGCACGCGATCGATCATTCCACGCCCGGAATGCGTCCAAATGGTAATTTTCCGGTAGCTGTTCAACTCGTCGACCCATTTTGGTGGCTACGGTGACCTTGGCGTCCGGGTTGTTTTTCAACCATGTGCCGATCAGTTGCTCGCTGCGTCCGTCTCCGTAAACGTCGGCGGTATCAAAGAAGTTCACTCCGGCTTCATAGGCCGAATCTAGTACCGCCAAGGCCTCAGATTCGTCGACCGATCCCCAGTCGGCACCTAATTGCCAGGTCCCTAAACCGATGACCGATACATTGCGGTGTGTTCGTCCAAGTTCTCGTTGTTGCATGCTTCCGAGTGTAGTGCGTCACCCGCATCGACCGAGATGATGCATTCGCATTCTTGACACATTCGGCGTTTCAACCAAACACTTTATGATCTATTCGATAGAATATTCAGTGTCATCACAACACCGAGGAGATCATGTTTCCGACGATTTTTGCACTTGTAATTGCCATCATCGGCTTAGTCGTTGCCTTTGCGGGCAAAGCAATGAAGAAAGAAGAAAAGTACCGTGGCGGAACAATCGCCAGCGGTATTGGCGTCTTCGTTGTTGCTCTGGTCGTCGTGGCGGTTATGTCAACCACTATCGTCCAGCCACGTACCGTTGGCGTGAAGGTTGCGCTGGGTAAGCCCACCTCGGTGGTGAGCAATGGTTTCCACTTGAAGTGGCCTTGGGAGAAAGTCGAGAAACTCGATGGCTCCGTACAGAACGATGTCTACTCTGCAGACAGCGCCATCCCGGTGCGTCTGGGCAATAACGGTCGCGCAAACGTTGATGCTTCGATTCAGTGGCAGCTCAAGACCGATGACGCCATGGACGTGTTTCTGGACTACCGCACCTTCGAAGGCATTCAGTCGAATCTCGTGGATCGAAACTTCCGCGCGACCTTGAACGAAGTCATGGCTACCTATGATCCTTTGGCATATACCGAACCATCGTCGGGCGGACAGGATCTTGAAGGTCTGGCCAAGTCTGTGCAGGAAAAGATGCAGTCCAAGGTGAAGACTCAGATTGAGATCCGTTCGGTCACCTTGCCAATCATCAACTTTGACGAGCCAACGCAGAATCGCATCAACGAGCTTCAGGCTGAAGCCGCCAAGACGCGCGTGGCTGAACAACGCAAGCAGACCAGTACTGCTGAAGCTGAAGCCAACAAGATCCTGGAACAGTCTCTGACTTCTGAAACTTTGACTTCTAAGTGCTTGGATATCGTCGCGGAATCTAATCAGAGTCCAATCGGATGCTTCCCAAATTCTGGAGTTCAACCAATCACCATGACCGGTGAGAATAAACAATAAGTAGCTTTTATCGTTTGGTACCAGTCGCCCCAGTCGTGTTTCTGGGGCGATTCGTGTTTTCAACTCACCATCGAGCATGGTTATGCTGCGAGGTCTTCAATTCCTGGTGGATCATCACTGCCGGGTGGTTCACTGCCTGGGTCTGGTGGCTGATTCAACCACGTCTCAAAGGTCTGCACCCACTCCGCTTCACTCATGCACTGCTTATATGGTTGATGAGCGAAGCCTGTCGCCGGAGGAGCCGTGGAATGATACGTGGGCCCCATCCCGGTCGCGATCTTCAACTTATGCAGACCGTCGCTGAGGACAAACTCTTGCCATCCCGGGGTTTCCTTGGCTTGATTACAGAACTTACAGCGTCCATCCCCGTTAGTCACACACGTATGACCGCCCAAATACACCTGGGTCACATGATCAATCTCTTCAATGGTCCCGTCACAGAACGGGGTGCGGCACCTTCGGTCACGCATCCTGATGAACTTCTTGAGTTTCTCCGGGAAGATCCGCGCTTTCGAATCCATCGCGACCAGTTCTTTGTCCCCAGGAGCGGTGTAAAGGCGGATCAGTTCTGCGGTGGCTTCTAGGGTGTTGATGAAGGCTGGTGGTCGGGTGGTTGCCATTTCCGCCAACGTCATGTTGTTCAGGATCTCTTCACCAGCAAGTAGTTCCCTGGCGTATTGGGGTGCGATGACCCCGTACCCTTCAAGGTAGGCTGGCTGCCGGTCACCCAGGAATAGGGTTTTATCGGTCATGAT
>NZ_FMAT01000009.1 GCF_900094805.1 Arthrobacter sp. NIO-1057
CACGGCGGTGAACGCGTCGTGGTGTTCTGGGGTGGGGTTCCCTGGTGTGGGGATCGTTGTTTCGGACATATTCTTATTCTATGCCTGTTACTAGAATATGTCTTCGATTATTTGGTTGCGGGTGGATAACTTTTAGAACACGGTGATGTGACAGGTCAGGGGCGGGTTGACGGGGTGTTCAAGGCTGAAAAGCACGGCGAGAACGGGCTATCGGTCAGCCTCGTGGCGGATCCGCACGGCACGCTGATGGGAGCCGAAGTTCGAGAAATCAGCGGTACCAGGAGGCCCCCATACGGTCAGCACGCGCAGTACGCAATCGCCGATGTTCCGCAGGTCGTGATCAACTCCAGCATCGGCCAAAACGCTGTCGCCCGGTCCGAGATCGTAGGTATGATTGCCGACGCGCATCCGGGCTTGCCCCTCAATGACCTGATAGAACTCCTGCAGGGCACCTTCTGCCTCGTGACGGTGCATCCCCTCGAAGCCGCCAGGTTCAATCACCCAAGTCTGGATCGCGACAGGCATGCTGGTCTGGCCAGCGAAGTGATGGGATACGCGCATCGGTGTGCCGTCGTGCATTTGGTAGTCGAAGGCGTGCTCGTCGCGAGCTTCAAAGGGGTGCATGTTTATGCTTCCTTCCGGTGGCCCAGTCGGGTGCTGATTCGATCGGCGGCGGAGGAGGTGTGTAGGCAGAGCTGCTCTAGCTCCTCGGTGCCGATGCGGTAGAACGGGGCGGCGATCATGGCGCAGGCCACCAGCTGGCCGCGATGGTCAAGAATCCCGGAGGCAACGGCGACTTCCTCTGCCGACGTCTCGCCGTAATTCACGGCGTAACCACGTTCGCGAACGGTTTCCAGTCGGTCGAGGTAGGTATTGATCGGCATCTGGGTGAGGTCGATGCTGCCCTCGGTCAGTAGCTTCTCGCGGTGCTGCGGATCTTCGTAGGCCAAAAACAACTGGACCGATGCGCTCAGTGCAGTGCGATAACGCGAGCCCATGACCGAGGTGTGCTTGACCAGGCGGGGCGAAGGCAGTTGTTCCACGGAGACCGATTCGCTGCCTTCCCAGATGTTCAGCACCGCCGTTTCTTGGGTGGCCTCGCGCAGGTCTTCCAGGATCGGATACGCGACGCGGCGCACGTCCAGGTTCGCCAAAAGGGGTCCGGCGATCGCAATCAGGCCTAGGCCGAGGCGGTACTTGCGGGTCTGCTCGTCGCGTTCGACCACGCGCTCCTGCTCCAGGGTGGACAAAATGCGTGAAACGCTGGACTTGTGCAGATTCACCTGTTCGGCGATCTCGGTGACGCCGACGATCGGCTGCTGCACGGTGAAGCAGCGCAACACATCCAGAACATTGACGATCACCGAAGCGCCTTTTGGCTCGTTGCGTGCTTCGCTCATTTTGCCTCCTGAGTTGCTCTGATCCTAGGAATCAGCCTAATGGTTTGCGGCTGGTTTCCACCGAGGAAGCCACGGCAACCAGCGAAATCACTGCGGCGGCCATGAGGTACCACCCCGGGGCGATCACGCTGCCGCTGGTGGCGATGAGCAGTGTTGCGATGAAGGGTGCGGTACCTCCAAAGAGCGCGTTTGAAAGGTTAAAGGAGACCGCAAAGCCGGAATAACGCACCCTGGTCGGGAACATTTCGGCTAGGAAGCTAGGTAACGTGCCATCGTTCAGTGCGAGCATGGCGCCAAGTGCGATCTGCACCAAGATGATCAGCAAGAAGCCGCCGGTTTCAAGGAGCATGAAGGCCGGCACGGTAAAGAGGACGAAGAGGATCGACGCGCTGATCAATACACGTTTGCGGCCGAAGCGGTCGGAGAGCAGACCGGTGAGGAAGATGAAACCAATGTAGGTCAGCAAGGCGATGGTCGTCGCTAGATAAGAGCCGGTGGCATCTAGGCCCAGTTCCTCGGAGAGGTAGGTGGGCATATAGGAGAGGATGACGTAGAACCCCACGGCGTTCAGGAGCACTGCGCCGCTGGCCTGCAGTAGTTGCCGCCAATGGTTTTTGATCAATGAACCGACCGGTGAACCTTCTGGGGCGGAAGTTGCCGAGGCCTCAACAAATGCGGGGGAGTCCTCCAACTTGGTGCGAATATAGCGTCCGATCAAACCAAGGGGAGCAGCGAGCAAAAACGGGAGGCGCCAGCCCCAGGATTCCAGCGACTCAGCGGATAGTAGGCTGGTCAGCCCGGCGGCCATGAGCGAACCGGCGAGCAGACCGGTGGCGGTGCTTGCGGGAACCACCGCGGCGTAGAGTCCGCGCCGATTGGCAGGAGCGTATTCGACCAAGAAGGCTGAAGCGCCGGCGTATTCACCGGCCGCCGAGAAGCCCTGGACGAGGCGCAGCACCAAGAGTAACAGTGGGGCGCCGATCCCGATCACCGCGTAGCCCGGCAGCAGTGCGATGCAGAAGGTTGCCCCGGTCATTAACAGGATCGAGTAGGACAGGGCCTCGCGTCGACCAATCTTGTCGCCCAAGTGTCCCCATATGAAACCGCCGATCGGACGCACCATAAAGGAGATCGCGAAGACACCAAAGGCCATCAGCAGGCCGGCCTGTGGGTCATCGCTGGGGAAAAAGACCGCAGCGATGGTCACCGCAAGATAGCCGTAGGCGGCGTAGTCGAACCATTCCACGAAGTTGCCGATGAAGCTGGCCGCGATGACCTTGCGCCGGGTCTGGCGGACTTCTTGGGTTTGCTGGGTCTGCTGGGTTTGCTGCGTCATGGGGTTCCACTTCCAAAGGGGGTGTGGTTAAAGACAGGGCTGGTGGTTAAGCACGGGGTGGGGCGGGGTGTTCCCGCCCCACCCCGTGGAGTTTGGCTTAGATGATGTTGTTCTCTGGTCCGAAGCCGAACTTGGTGATGTTCTCAACGGTGTTGTCCTCGTTGATCACCAGAATGTCGTGCTCGCGGTAGCCGCCGGCGCCCGGCTCGCCATCGGCGACGGTGATCATCGGCTCCATGGAGACGACCATGCCCGGCTGCAAAACGGTGTCGATATCCTCACGCAGCTCCAGGCCGGCTTCGCGACCGTAGTAGTGCGACAGTACGCCGAAGGAGTGGCCGTAGCCGAAGGTGCGGTTAGGCAGCAGGCCGTGGGAGATATAGATTTCGTTCAGCTCCGCGGCGATGTCCTTGCAGACCGCACCCGGCTTGATCAGCTCCAGACCGCGCTTGTGAACCTCGACGTTGACGTTCCACAACTCCAGGCTGCGGGCATCCGGCTCGCCCAGGAACAGGGTGCGCTCCAGTGCGGTGTAGTAGCCGGAAGTCATTGGGAAGCAGTTCAGCGAGAGGATATCGCCTTGCTCAAGCTTGCGGGTGGTGGCCCAGTTGTGGGCGCCGTCGGTGTTGATGCCGGACTGGAACCAGACCCAGGTGTCGCGCACTTCGCGGTGTGGGAAGGTCTTGGCGATCTCGTGCACCATGGCTTCGGTGCCGATCAGCGCGACTTCGTATTCGGTGATGCCTTCGCGGATGGCAGCCTTAATGGCTTCGCCGCCCAGGTCGCCGATGCGGGCACCGTGCTTGATGACTTCGATCTCCTCGGCGGACTTGATCATGCGCTGGCGCATGGCATCCTGCGAGACGTCCACCAGCTGTGCGCCGTCGAAGGCGGCTGCGATCTTTTCGCGGGTCAGACCTGGTAGGAAGTCGTCCTCGACGCCGATCCGGGAGGCCTTGACGCCATCGCGCTTGAGCGCCTCTTGCAGGCCGTAGTAGAAGTTGTCACGACGCCAGTCGGTGTAGACGATGTTATCGCCGTAGCTGGTGCGCCATGGCATGCCGGCGTCGATGTTCGCGGTGATGGTGGTGGTGTTGTTTGCGGTGACCACCAGCGCGTAGTTGCGGCCGAAGGTGGTGTACAGGAAGTCCGAGTAGTACTTGATGCCGTGGTAGCTGGTCAGGATCGCAGCATCCAGGTTCTTGGTGGCCATGATCTGGCGCAGGCCGGCCAGGCGGCGTTCGAACTCGGCATCCGAGAAGGTCAGCTGCTGCTTAGTGCCGTTGTGCAGGGTCTTCAGGCGCTCCAGCTCGGAGATGTTGGTGGCGATGTTGGCGGTAGTCATGGTTGTGGCTCCTTGTAGGTAATCACGTGTAGAAAATCATGTGTCAAGGTGGCCGGCCCAATCAGATGGATTGCGAGGATTCAAGGGAATCGCCGGAGCTAAACAACAAGTGTTGCGTTCAATGCAACGCTGTTGCATTTAGATTATGTGTGCGCTGAGTCACTGTCAAGCAGAATTTTCTTGCGATCAGCGAAGCACCGATGGCTGGGCCAATTCACCGCGCAAGGCGTGGGCGATCGACCCGGTGATGGCATCAAGCAGTAACCGACCACGTTCGGCCGTGGCACCGGCGGCGCTGGAGAGGCAGCCACTATCGGGGGTACGTGCCGGGTCCTCGGGGAAGATGTCGTAGGGGGTCAATACGGCCGGCGGGTGGTTTTCCACCCGCGACATATCCACCAAGTGAGGACGCAGCAGGAGCATGAGCGAGGTCTCTAAAACACCGCCGTGCTCAATGTCCCATCCCAAAAAACCCTCCGGGAAGACCTGAGCCAGGGTCTGATCGTCCACAAAATCCCAATAGGACAGCAAGACGGCGCGGGCACGGGATCCTGCGCTACGCATCTTCGCGGTCGCGTTATCGATCCCCTCGTAGAGGAACTGGTAGTTCTCAAAATGCCCATTGAGCACCACGATGTTCTCAAATCCCTGGGCCATATAGGAGGCAACCACATCTTCGGTCAGCGCCATCAGGGACGTGGCGCCCAGCGAGGTGGTGCCCGTGCGGTGGTTGCCGCCGCCGGATCGTGGTTGGGATTTATAGCCGTAGGAGAATCCCGGGGCCACCAGTGCGCCGAGTTTCTGGGCCACGGCTGCGGCGATGTCCTTCGAGAGCATCGCGTCGACGCCCAATGGCATATGTGGCCCGTGCTGCTCGGTGGCGCCGGTAGGGATGATCAACGTCGAACCTGGTCTCGCGGCATAGGCGGCATAGGTCGACGCGTCGAGCTCGTCGATAAAAACCGAGGTCATGATGTGGTCCTTTCTGAAGGGGTGTGGGCGATGTCTTCGTTCCACAGCTGCGGCTCGGCGACGATGAATTCGGCCATGAGCTCGGTGGCTTCTGGATCGTTTAAGACCTGCACCTGCACACCGCGGGAGCGTAGCCAATCGATCTCGCCGGGGAAGCTGCTGGCTTCGCCGATCACAACGCGGGGAATTTTGAACTGCACGATCGCCCCGGAACACAGGGCGCACGGCGCGAGCGTGGTGTAGAGCGTCAGTTCCTGGTAGTCGGTGCGTCGTCCGGCGGCGCGGAGTGCGCTGATTTCGGCGTGGGCCGTAGGATCGGCGTCTTGCAATCGGCGGTTATAACCGGTGGCGATCACCGTGTCCTGGTGGGCCAGGGCCGCGCCGATAGGAATTCCCGCCTCGGATTGGCCATCTTTGGCGGCCTGCAAGGCTGCGGAGAATGCGTTACTCACTTCAGCGTCACCTGCGGCTCGGGTTCGGGCTCGGGCTCTGGGGTTGATTCTGGTGCTGATTCGATCACCCGCTGGTCTTCGCAGAGTTCTTGAGCGCTACCGTGTTCGGCCAGGAACTGTGCCTCGCTCACATCCACCTTCAGACCTAATGGGACTCCGGCATTGATGCGCCTGCGGAAGCGGAAGTACCCCATGATCAGATACAAGCCACCACTGGTCAGGGTGCCGGCCAACCAAGACAGGTCAATCCCGCCGAGGGCCTTGGCGCCCGGACCTTGCAAGAGCGGCACCGAACCGTGCATGAACACCCAGGTCATGATGATGCCAGCGCCGAAGGCGATGAAGGCCGAGATGTTGATGGACTTGAGCTGCGAGGACTTCGGGTCCACAAAGAGGTAGGAGAAGTCCTTGTGCTTACGCTCGAAGATGAAGTAGTGCACCGCCATGATGCCGCCCCAGGTGGCCACCCAGCAGGCGATGGCGCCGATGAAGTTGTGCAATAGTTCGGCGAAGTCATGGGCGAAGAGGAAGAGAATGACCGCGCTCATGGCCAAAAAGCCCACGAGGATGGAAATCTTCTTGCGCGAGACCTGGATATCCAGGGCCTGCACTGCGACGCCGAAGGTATACATATTAATGATGTTGGTGGCGATCGGACCGTGGATGACCAAGAGGATTACCGGAATGGACATCGCTCCGAAGCTTTCCACGATCAGTTGTCCGGGATCGGCGGTGCCATTTTTGGTCGCCAGGCTCGCGCCGAGCACACCCAGCCAGACCACCGGAAGGAACTGCCCCAGGACGCTGACCGAATACAGCTTCCAGGGGCGGATGCTCTTGGAGACGAAGCGCGAGTAGTCGGGCGCGTAGGTGTACCAGCCGATGCCCCAGCCAATGCCGATGGCGGTCATGATCGAGCTCATGGCGGCCAGGCGTGGCAACCCTTCAAGTACCGCACCTTCGGGGCCGGCGTAGGCCCAATCAATATCCAGCTGGGTCCACGCCAGGATCGACATGGCGATCAGCACGATAATGGTCGGCGGCATGGTTAGGCGTTCGAACTTGGAGATCGCTTGGTAACCGCGGTAGCAGATGATCACCTGCAGGGTCATGATCACCGCGGCCACGAGGATGCGGATCAGCAGATTACCCTTGGTCGGATCCACCCAGCCGATCTGTCCGAACAGGGCTAGTACCAGGTCGAGAATGACCCAGGTGTTGATGGCCGACCAGCCGATGGCGATGACTGCCTGGATCGCGGCCGGGAGGTAGGCTCCGCGTCGGCCGAAGGCTCCGCGGGCCAGGAGCATGCCGGTGGCGCCGGTTTTCTGGCCGAGCAGCACAAAGAACCCGAAGCCGAGCATGCCGATGACGTTGCCGACCACGAGAACGATGATGGTGTCCCGGAAGCCTAAGCCAAGGTGAATGCCTAGGGCGCCGAGGATCCAGTTGATGGGAGCGACATTGGCCCCGGCCCAAATCCAGAATTGTCCAATAAGTTTTGTGGTGCGTGCCGATTCTGGGATTGGCTGCAGTGAATCCTCAACCTGATGAGTTTGCTGCTCCGAACGACTCGGTATTCGTGCCGACATGTCGCCTCATTTCCTGAACAGTAGTTGCGGGGTTGATGAAAACTGTAGATTCATTTTGTGACCTGGGATATATGCACAGTGTCGCTTTATGTAGAGTAGTGGGTGTCACAGTGACACCTAGGCTGTAGTGGATCCAGAAGATCGGGGCAAAACTTGTTCATCCCTTTGCTAGAAATCTTGGAAGACCCGATATTTCGCAGCGCCCAGCCGCAGGTGTTGGCGGCGCGCAGTGAACTGGCGGAAGCAAAAGTTCGTTGGGTACATGCCACAGAGCTATTGGACATTGCCCACCTTTTGCGTGGCGGCGAGATGCTCTTGAGCACCGGGCAGGAATTGTTGAAGCTACGCGAAGAGGCGCAGGCCGCGCACGTGCTGGCGCTGAAGGAGCGCGGTATCGCGGCCCTGGTGCTCGAGCCTTATGCGCGCACCGCACAGATCACGCCCCAGCTGATCGAAGCTGCCGAGCAGGTGAAGTTGCCGTTGATCCGTTTGCGGCACACCGTGCCTTTTGTGGATATTACGGAGCGGATCAATCGTTCCATCGTTTCGAAACAAGCGGCCACCTTGCAGCAGGCGGATATGCTTTCGCAGCGTCTGGCACAACGCATCGCAACTTCCGGTCCCAATCTGAGCCCGCTCTTGCAGATGATCCGCGACGATCTGGGACTGACCGCGAGCCTGCAGTCTTTAGAAGGACAGGTGCTGGTTGCTTCGGAAGGTGAACGGATTGCTGCGCCCATTAATGTGGCCACGGACGTGGTGATCGGAGGAGATGTCGCAGCCCACTTGATCGTTGAGTGCCGGCAACCGGAGGAAGCCGAACATGTCTCGATGATCGTGCAGCGCCTGGGCTCGATCATCTCTTTGGCTTATGCCCAGCACCATCGGCCGAGCCGTGAGCAGTTGGCCAACCATGCGCTGATGCAAGCGATTATTGATGACGCCGGCGAGCATTACCTGGCCGAGCGCGCCGTGGAAGCTGGGATGGACACCGAAGTGCCGTTGTGTGTGGGAGTGGTACAGAGCCATGACATGGCCCGGCTGAGAACGCAGATCGAGCGGGCGCTGCATGGCGAGGTGCGGCCAGGATGCATTTCGCTGCACAACAATCGGCTGTACTTCCTGATCGAATTGGAAGCACAGGGTGCTTCGCGGGCGCGCGAGGCTTGCATCCTCAGGCTGCGTCAGGCTTTGGGCGGGCTCGCGATGGAGTGCGCGATCGGTCCGCTGGTGGGCTCGGTGACCCGCGCGCCGCTATCGGTGCAGCATGCCCTGCTGTTGGATCGTTTCGCTTCGGTGCGGGCCTTGGAATCTCGGGTGCGTGATGCCTCCGACTATGCGCTGGAGCGACTTTTTGCCCGGGTGGATAATGCGCCGGCGGCCAGCGGGTTTGTGCAGGAAGTCATCGGCGATCTGATCGCGTGGGATCGTGCCCGGCAGGCGGATCTGGTGCCCACACTGTACGCCTGGCTCGCGACCGGTTGTAATGCCACGGCCACGGCCGCGCAGTTATATGTCGAACGCCAAAGCCTGCATAAGCGGCTGAAGAAAATCTTTACGCTCCTGGGCGGGGACCCGAGGCAGACCGGGACCATTTTGCAGCTGCATTTGGCCTGTCGGATTCAGCTGTCGCAGGAGCGCTAGAGAACCGTGTTTTTAGAGAACAGCGCGCACGGACTTTTCGAAGTGCACGATATGTTCTAGGGCCAAGCTCTGGGCCTGTGAGGTATCGCCGTCGAGGATGGCTTGGAGCAGCGCGATGTGTTCCGAGATGTGCTCTTGCACGCTGGGCAGTCGTTCGAGGGTCATGCACCAGATGCGCGTGGCGAGGTTATCCAGGCGGACCAGGGTTTCTTCGAGGTGGTGGTTGCCGGCGGCCTGATAGATCAGTCGGTGAACTTCCAGGTCGTTTTCCATCAGGGTGCGGCGCTGGTCGGCTCCGGAGAGTTGGCTGACCGCCAGTAGAGTTTTCTCGATTCCGGCACGGGCGGTGCCGCCATGAAGGCAGGCGGCGCGCTCGGCGGCCAGCGGTTCCAGGGCTATGCGCACCTCGGTGATGGCCGCCAGTTCGGTGATGTCCACGCGTGAGGCAAAGGTGCCTCGGCGCGGGTAGGAATGGACCAGATGGTCAACTTCCAAGCGTTTTAACGCCTCGCGTAACGGGGTGCGACCGATATTGAGCTCCTGTACCAATGCGGCCTCATTGATGGGTTCACCTGGAGCGATATCCATCATGATCAACCGGTCGCGCAGGATTTGATAGGCGCGATCGGACAGGGATTCGTTCACCGGTTCCTCCTGGTGGGCCGTAGCAACTAAGTATTTTTTCTCAACCCATTGACCGGGCGATGTGTTCCATCATACAGTGAATCGCAGATTGATATATCAGTTGTCGGCAATTCATACATTCAAGCGATGCGATCGAAGATTGGAGATTCACTGTGGCTGATCTGCTGCCTGAGCACCCGGAATTTCTCTGGGCGAATCCAGAACCCAAAAAGTCCTACGACGTAGTCATCGTCGGTGGCGGAGGCCACGGACTGGCCACCGCATACTTCCTAGCCAAGAACCACGGCATCACCAATGTCGCAGTCCTAGAAAAGGGCTGGCTAGCCGGCGGGAACATGGCCCGAAACACCACAATCATCCGCTCCAACTACCTGTGGGATGAATCGGCCGGTATCTACGAGAAGTCCCTCAAGCTCTGGGAGCAGCTGCCCGAGGACCTGGAATACGATTTCCTCTTCTCCCAGCGCGGGGTGCTGAACCTGGCCCACACCCTAGGCGACGTGCGCGAATCCGTACGACGCGTGGAAGCGAACAAGCTCAATGGCGTGGACGCCGAATGGCTGGACCCATCCCAGGTCAAGGAAGCCTGCCCGATCATCAATACCAGCGATAACATCCGCTACCCGGTCATGGGAGCGACCTGGCAGCCTCGTGCTGGCATCGCCAAGCACGACCACGTCGCCTGGGCCTTCGCCCGCAAGGCCAATGAAATGGGCGTGGACATCATCCAGAACTGCGAAGTTACCGGCTTCATCAAGGATGGCGAGAAGGTCACCGGCGTGAAGACCACCCGCGGCACCATCAACGCCGGCAAGGTGGCCCTGGCTGGGGCCGGGCACTCCTCGGTGCTGGCAGAAATGGCCGGCTTCGAACTGCCGATCCAGTCCCATCCGCTGCAGGCCCTGGTCTCCGAACTGTTCGAACCGGTGCACCCGACCGTGGTCATGTCCAACCACATCCACGTTTACGTCTCCCAGGCCCACAAGGGCGAACTGGTGATGGGCGCCGGGATCGACTCCTACAACGGCTACGGCCAACGCGGTGCCTTCCACGTGATCGAAGAGCAGATGGCAGCGGCCGTGGAGCTCTTCCCGATCTTCGCCCGGGCGCATGTACTACGCACCTGGGGCGGCATCGTGGACACCACCATGGACGCGTCGCCGATCATTTCCAAGACGCCGATCCAGAACCTGTACGTGAACTGTGGCTGGGGCACCGGCGGCTTCAAGGGCACCCCGGGCGCAGGATTCACCCTGGCCCACACCATCGCCCACGATGAAGCCCACCCGCTGAATGCACCGTTCAGCCTGGAACGCTTCGAAACCGGCCACCTGATCGACGAACACGGCGCCGCAGCCGTCGCACACTAGGAGTCAACCATGATGCTCATTGACTGCCCGCACTGCGGGCCACGCAACGAAAACGAATTCAGCTACGGCGGCGAAGCCCACGTGGCCTACCCCGAAAACCCCGCGGAACTCACCGACAAAGAGTGGTCTCGCTACCTGTTCTACCGGGGCAATAAAAAGGGCATTTTTGCCGAACGCTGGGTTCACGCAGGCGGCTGCCGCAAGTGGTTCAACGCCCTGCGCGATACCGTCAGTTACGAATTTTTGGCCGTCTATGGCGCCGGCGAGGCGCAACCACAGATCGACACCCTTCAAGGAGGCACCCGATGAGCAAGCCACAGCGACTACCCTCGCAGTTGCGTACCCGCGCGAGGATCGATGAGAGTCAAGCGCTGAGTCTGAGCATCGACGGCCAGCAGATTTCGGCCTTCCGTGGAGACACCGTCGCCAGCGCCATGCTCGCCAATAACATCCGCCAGTGCGGTGAATCCCTGTATCTCAAGCGTCCACGCGGCATCCTGGCCGCCGGGGTGGAAGAACCCAACGCGCTGATCACCGTGGCCGCCCGGCATGCCGGTGAAGTTAATGAATCCATGCTGCCGGCCACCACCGTGCAGGTCACCGACGGGGTAGAGGTCAGCCTGCTGTCCGGTTTGGGTGTGCTGGATCCGGATACCGATCCTGCCTACTACGACCACGTGCACGTACACACCGATGTTCTGGTGGTTGGGGCCGGTCCTGCAGGTTTGGCCGCCGCCCGCGAAGCCTCGCGCACCGGGGCCCGCGTGATGCTGCTCGATGAGCGTCCCGAAGCCGGCGGCACCCTACTAGATACCGCAGGTGAAACGATCGACGGCCAGGATTCCACCGAGTGGATCGCCGGGGTCGTTCAAGAATTGGCGCAGGCCGAAGAGACCACCCACTTGCAGCGCACCACCGTGTTCGGATCCTATGATGCGAACTACTTCGTGGCAGCCCAGCGTCGCACCGTGCACCAAGATGGACCAGCGGCCCCCGGTGTTTCGCGCGAACGCATCTGGCACATCCGCGCCGGACAGGTGGTTTTGGCCACCGGTGCCCACGAGCGTCCCGTGGTCTTCGAAAACAATGACCGCCCCGGCATCATGCTCGCCGGCGCCGTGCGCAGCTACCTGAACCGTTACGGGGTGCGCGCCGGTGAAAAGATCGCCGTGTTCACCACCAACGACTCCGCCTACGAACTGGTCAGCGACCTGGCTGCCTCCGGCTCGGTCGTGGCAGTGATCGATGCGCGCACCAGCATTTCCGCTGCGGCCGCCGAGGCCGTAGCTCAGGGCGTACAGGTCATTTCCGGATCCGCCGTAGTTGACACCGAAGCCGACAAAGCCGGAGAGCTGTCCGCAATTTTTGTGGCCGAACTGGACGAACAGCGCGAACTGGGGGAAGTCACCCGGATCGAAGCCGACGTGCTGGCCGTGGCCGGTGGCTTCAACCCGGTAGTGCACCTGCACTCCCAGCGCCAGGGCAAGCTGAACTGGGACACCACCATTCACGCCTTCGTGCCGGAAACCGCCGTGGCCAACCAGCACCTGGCCGGTGCCATGACCGGACTCTTGGATACCGCCAGCGCGCTATCCACCGGAGCTGCCACCGGTGCTGCGGCCGCCACCGCCGCAGGTTTTGAGACCATCGCCAGGGTGCCACAGGCACTGCCGGTGGCGCACGGTCAAACCCGCCCGGTTTGGCTGGTTCCTTCGCGCTTGGGCGATGACGCAGCGAACTACAAGTTCCACTTCGTTGACCTGCAGCGTGACCAAACCGTGGCCGACGTACTGCGCGCCACCGGGGCCGGCATGCAGTCGGTGGAGCACATCAAGCGCTACACCTCGATCTCTACCGCCAACGACCAGGGCAAGACCAGTGGTGTGGCAGCGATCGGCGTGATCGCCGCGGTGCTGGGCATCGAAAACCCAGCCGAAATCGGCACCACCACCTTCCGTGCACCGTACACCCCGGTGGCCTTCGCGGCCCTGGCCGGTCGGACCCGCGGTCAGCTGTTGGACCCTGCCCGCATCACCGCCATGCACTCCTGGCACCTGGAGCACGGGGCAGAATTTGAGGACGTGGGCCAGTGGAAGCGCCCTTGGTACTACCCGCAGCCCGGTGAAGATATGCACGCAGCGGTCTACCGTGAGTCCAAGGCCGTGCGCGAATCGGTGGGCATGCTTGATGCCACCACCCTGGGCAAGATCGAGATCCGCGGTAAGGATGCGGCCGAGTTCCTGAACCGTATCTACACCAACGGCTACACCAAGCTGAAGGTCGGCATGGGCCGCTACGGCGTGATGTGCAAGGCCGACGGCATGATCTTCGACGACGGCGTGACCCTGCGCCTGGCCGAAGACCGCTTCCTGATGCACACCACCACCGGTGGTGCGGCCGGCGTCCTGGACTGGCTCGAAGAGTGGCTGCAGACCGAATGGCCAGAGCTGGATGTTGTGTGCACCTCGGTGACCGAACAGCTGGCCACCGTGGCCGTGGTGGGACCACGCTCGCGCGAAGTGATCGCCAAGGTGGCCTCTTCCGTGGACGTGTCCAATGAGGCCTTCAAGTTCATGGCCTTCCAGGATGTGACCCTGGATTCGGGAATCGAAGCGCGCATCAGCCGCATCTCCTTCTCCGGTGAGCTGGCCTTCGAAATTGCGATCCCGTCCTGGTACGGGCTCAAGGTCTGGCAGGACGTGTACGAGGCGGGCCAAGAATTTAGCATCACCCCCTACGGCACCGAAACCATGCACGTGCTGCGTGCCGAGAAGGGCTTCATCATCGTCGGTCAGGATACCGACGGCACGGTGACCCCACAGGATGCCGGGATGGAGTGGGTAGTTTCCAAGCTCAAGGACTTCGTGGGCAACCGCTCCTACTCGCGAGCCGATAACCAGCGTGAAGATCGTAAGCACCTGGTCTCGGTGCTACCGGTGGACAAGGACCTGCTCCTGCCTGAAGGGGCGGCCCTGGTCGCGGTAGAAGAATTGGCTGCCGAGGGCATCACCCCGATGGAAGGCTGGGTCACCAGCTCCTACAATTCACCAGCACTAGGACGGACCTTCGGCCTGGCACTGATCAAGAATGGGCGCAACCGTATCGGTGAAACCCTGCGCACCCCGATCAATGGCCAGCTCGCTGAGGTCACCATCGCAGAAACCGTTCTTTTTGACCCGGAAGGAAGCCGTCGAGATGGCTAGCAACACCTTGATTGAAGTTCGTGTATCGCCCGCGGCACACCTGACTGCGCTGATGAGCGAAGCCAGCGTGGTCCAGGGATTGACCTTGAGTGAAGTTGCCTTCACCACCCAGGTCTCGGTACGCGTGGCACCGGGTAGCGCCGGTTATGACGCGGTGGCCGCGGCGACCGGTGTGGGCCTGCCAGAAAAGGTTGGCCAGGTCGCAGGCGAGGCCTCCAGTGCCAGCGTACTGTGGCTGGGCCCGGATGAATTCTTGGTCACTGCACCCGAGGATTCGTCCCTGGTTTCCACGCTTGAGACCGCTCTGGGAGGAAACCCGGGTCAGGTGGTGGACCTTTCGGCCAACCGCAGCGTGCTGGAACTATCTGGTGCGAAGGCCCCGTTGGTGCTACGCAAGAGCTGCCCGGCGGACCTACACCCACGGGTCTTCGGCGTGAACCAGGCGATCACCACCTCGCTGGCCAATGTGCCGGTCCTGCTGTGGCGTACCGGTGAAGAAAGCTGGCGGATCATGCCACGCGCATCCTTCACCGAGCACACCGTGCACTGGCTGATCGATGCGATGACGGAGTTCGCTTCCGACCCGGTTGACTGAGTTGCAGTTCACTGATCGCCCAGCGCCCGATAGGTGCGCTGGGCATCCACTGAGATGACCGCGTCGAGTGCGCGGACTTGCGCAGCGGCTTGCTCGCTGCCCTGACCAATAATTTGGCCCAGGGCAGCGAGTAGTTCTTTAACTTCCAAACCACAAGACTGCAGCTGGCCAATGATGGACTCGGGGTGCACCCGATCTGCCAGCGTGATCACGTAGATCTGCCGATCGCTGCTGGACATTTCTTTAGCTTTCCGGGGTGCTCGGAGCTTGAGTCAGTCCGGCTCCAGCGTCTTTAGCGGGCAGGGACACATCGCGGGCGTCAGCCACCAACCGGTCCCACAACTCTTGGGCCCGCAGCCCGCTGGATTGCGCCAGCAACGCGGCCACCCCGGCCACATGCGGGGTCGCCATGGAGGTGCCACTAATGGTGTTGTAGCCCTTGGCTTCGGGCCAGGACGAATAGATGTTCACCCCGGGTCCGGCAATATCCACTTCGCCGCCCTCGGTCCCCAGAGCCTGGGCGGAGAAATCGGCAACCGCCAGCTGGGAATCTAGTGCTGCCACCGCCATGATGTAAGGGCTATTGGCTGGGGCGCCCACAAATCCGGGGTTTCCGGCCGAGCGTTGGGCATTATTACCGGCCGCCGCGATGATCAACGAACCCAATTCCAGGGAACGTCGCCCGGCGGTGACATAAGGCGGGTGCACGGTTTTCACATCCGCGCCCAGGGACATCGAGATGATCTCGCACTTGTTTTCTAGTGCCCAGTTAATGCCGGCCAGAATCGTTGAGTCGGACCCCGAACCATCGGCGCCCAAAACCTTGCCGGCAAAGATATTGGCTTCGCTGGCCACCCCGTAGCCTGGTCCTGTTTTTGGTGTGCGCGGTCCGCAAGAGGTTCCGATGCAGTGGGTTCCATGGCCATGCCCGTCGCTGGCATCTTCGCCCTGGATGAAAGATTTGGTAGTGACCGTTCGGCCCGCGAAGTCCGGGTGGGCGGCATCAAAACCGGTATCCAAGACCGCCACATTAATGCCCTTGCCAGTCAGGGTACTCACATCGGCGCCCACGGCCTGTAGGCCCCAGGTGAACTGTGCGGTGTCCGCGTAGGAGTCTTTGGGTGCGGTGGATTCGGGCAGGATCCGGTAGATCAGTTCTGGGACGACCGCTGGTGGTAGCCGGTGCCCGGCGCAGCGTGCCTGGAAGTCTTCGAGCTGGTCCGCCTTGGAAGTGACCACCGCGATGCCCAAGGTGGGGAAGTACTCGCTGATCGAATAGCCTTGTTCGCCCAAAAGCCTCGGGACTTCTTCTTCTCTGGCTGCTGCGGCGATGCCGGGAGTAGAAGCATCAGGTGCATCAAAGATGAGCACAAAACGGTCGGGAACTTCGGTGGCTGCCGTGCGTGGGGCGTGGGTGCTGAACATGGAGTGCTCCTTTCAGTTACCTCGCACTGTACAAGCAGCCTAGGACAATTCCCATGGTCGGGGAGAAAATCCAGTGAGTTTCTACCTTGGTCTCTTAAATGGCGAAAGACCCTAGATCCACTCGTCCGGCTGGAGTTCAAGGGTCTCACCGCAACTATCCTTAGGGCCATCAAAATCGTGCTAATTGCAGTGTGAAGCTGAGTTAGCTGAGCTGACCAGACAGGCGCATAAAACTTCATGTTTCGTACTACTGGGGGATCAGCGACGATGATGCTTGCCAATTCACCTCGCCGAGTGTGAGGATCAAAGTAGTGGTAATGACTACTGGATACGATCCAAGTAAGGGGCGTTCTCTTGGCTGAAGAATCGATAGTTGTTCTGGGTGCGGGACTGGCCGGGGCCACGACCGTCACCGAATTGCGCGAGCAAGGATTTACCGGGCCGATCACGCTGATCGGTGATGAATCCGAACTGCCGTATGAACGCCCGCCACTGTCCAAGGAATTCCTCCAAGGCAAGCAGAAGCCAGAAGAGTTCACGGTGCACGATGCCAGCTGGTATCAAGAAAATGAGATCACCCTGCGCCTGGGAGTGAGTGCCATCAGTATTGAGACGGCGAAGTCGCAGGTGCTGCTCGCCGATGGTAGTGCCGTGGATTATGACCGGCTGGTTCTGGCCACCGGTTCGCGGGCGAACCTTGGCGGGGATGAACCCTTTGCCGGGTACGACCTGCCCGGGGTGCATACCCTGCGCAAGCTTTCGGATGCCAAATCCTTGCGGGCCGAGATTACCGATGGAGCACGAGTTTCGGTGATTGGTTCGGGGTGGATCGGCATGGAAGTCGCCGCCAGTGCTCGCCAGCTTGGGGCGCGAGTGACCGTGTATCCCTCGTCGTTGCTGCCCCTGTCTTCGGTTTTTGGTGAGCGTTTTGCGCACCATCTTTTAGAGCTTCATCAACGCCACGGGGTGGATGTGCGCCAGGCCAAGGTGCAGGGGATCGAGCAGGTGGATGGGCAGCTGCAGGTGCTCTCGGATCTTGGTTCCTCACCGGCCGATGTGGTGCTGTTGGCTATCGGTGCGGTGCCCAATGTGCAGTTGGCGCAAACCGCTGGGCTTGAGGTGGATCGTGGGGTGTTGGTGGATGCGTCCCTGCGCAGCAGCGACCCTCGAATCCTGGCGATCGGGGACATCGCCCAAGCTACCCATGCCGGTCTTGGCGATCGCCTGCGGGTCGAGCACTGGGATAACGCCATCCGGCAAGGCAAACTGGCCGCCGCCACCCTGCTGGGCAAGGAAGAATCCTATGACTGGTTGCCGTATTTCTTCACCGACCAGTTTGATCTGGGCATGGAATATGTGGGACACAACGATCCCGGGGATGAGAGTGTGATCCGTGGTGATGCCGAGAGCGGCGAGTTCATTATTTTCTGGCAGAACGGGCAGAAGATCACCGCGGCAGCCAACGTAAATATTTGGGACGTTAATGAACAGTTGCGCGCGTTGGTCGGCCGCGAGATTCCTGCAGATCGACTCGCTGATACCGAAATTCAGCTCACCGAGCTGTAAAAAACAACGAACGTAGACGAAGAAAGAATAGTAGGTGCGGGCTTATGGGGACCATTGTGGTGGGCGTGGAAGCAGGGATGCCATCGGGGGTGCTCGCCACCGCCGCTGATCTAGCTAAGCAACTGGGGGATCGGTTGGTGTGCGTGCATGCCCTGAGCGGCAGGTACGTGACCGAGAAGATCGCAGAGGGCGACCTGTTAGAGTCCGCCGAACCGGTGAGTGAAGATTTGGCGTGGGAATTATCCCTGTCCATCACCGGCATCAACTTTGAGAGTTACGCGGTAGCAGGGGACCCTGCCAAGGTGTTGGCTGCCGTGGCGGAACAGCAGGATGCACGGATGATCGTGGTCGGTACCCGGCGTTCTGGACTGCGACAAAAGTTCGCCGAGTTACTCGATGGGTCTATCGCGTTGGCCTTGGCGCAGAAGCAGGCACGACCTTTGCTCGTTGTTCCCTTGGCTCGTTCGAACTAGAGCTCAAAGTACAGGTGCGCGTGGGCGCTGCAGCCCGGGTTGAACAGCGCCTGACAGTGCGGGCAACTGGAGACGGCGCGGTACTCGTTGACGCTAAGTTCTCTTTGGCAGACCCCGCACAACACGGCCGGCTGATCAAAACGATCGGCCGGCCAGGGCTGTGCCCGGTGATCGGCCAACTCTGCATGGCACAGGTGGCAGGGGTAGTAGGTATCGCAGCAGTAATGCTTGAGCGCGATGACATCGCGTAGCTGGCGGTAGTGCGCGCAACGCGTTTGGCTATCCATCTGTACCCCACGCAAATTCGCGCCGCTGGCCATGAAATCTCCTGCAAAAGTTGGTGGGCGTGTGCAAAAAAGCACGCCGAATGTGCACAATCTGTGTCCCACTATGCACCCTTTGGGCTATCTTTGGCGATGTGATCCGGGTCATACTCGCTGTTGAGGTTAGTTCCAATGGGGTAACTAGCAAAGGGCGGAAGGAACGCACTGTGGCCAGTGAAACGTCATCAAAATCTGAACGCAAGGGATTGCGCAGGGTCGTTGCGGCCTCCATGGCTGGCACCGTGGTTGAGTGGTACGAGTTTTTCCTCTACGCCACCGCAGCGACCCTGGTTTTCAATAAGATCTTCTTCCCAGATAACGGCAACGACCTCGACAACATCATCAAGGCGTTCCTGACCTACGCGGTAGGCTTCATCGCTCGACCTATCGGTGGCATCGTCTTCGGTCACTTCGGTGACAAGTATGGTCGTAAGCACCTGCTGCAGGTCGCCATCGTGTTGGTCGGTGCCACCACCTTCCTTATGGGTTGCCTACCCACCTTTGATGCCATCGGTTACGCAGCCCCGATCTTGCTGATCGTGCTGCGCTTCTTGCAGGGCTTCGCAGTCGGCGGTGAATGGGGCGGCGCGGTGTTGTTGGTGGCCGAGCATGCACCAAATAAGGAACGCGGATTCTGGGCCTCCTGGCCACAGGCCGCGGTGCCGGTCGGTAATCTGCTGGCCACGATCGTCCTGTTGGTCCTGTCCTCAACCCTGAGCAACGAGGCGTTCCTCGCCTGGGGCTGGCGCGTGGGCTTCTGGCTCTCCGTGGTGATCGTGATCGTCGGCTACTACATTCGAACCCGCGTTTCCGATGCCCCGATCTTCAAGGAAGCCAAGGCCGAGCTGGAGCAGAATGCGGCCGCCGGCTACGGTGTGGGCGAAGTGTTCAAGCGCTACCCACGTGGTGTCTTCACCGCCATGGGCCTGCGTTTTGGCGAGAACATCATGTACTACATGGTTGTGACCTTCTCCATCACCTATATGGCCACGCAGCTGAAGATGGATACCTCTACCATCCTGGGACTGATGCTGGTGGCTCACGTTATTCACGCCATCCTGGTTCCTGTGGTGGGCCGATTCACCGATAGTCGCGGACGACGTCCGGTCTACGGTGCCGGCGTCATCCTCATGGCCGTATGGGGCGTCGTGGCCTTCCCGATGTTCAACACCGCCAATGATGCGATCATCCTGGCAACCATCGTGCTGGGTTTGGCGGTGCATGCCCTGATGTACGCCGGGCAGCCAGCAATTATGGCCGAGATGTTCCCAACGCGGATGCGCTACTCGGGCGTTTCGCTGGGCTACCAGGTCACCTCGATTGTGGCCGGCTCCATGGCACCGATCATCGCTACCTGGCTGTTGAAGGTGTACGGATCGTGGGTCCCGGTGGCTGGATACATCGTCTTCGCCGCGTTGGTGACCCTGGTGGCTGTCGTCTTTATGCGCGAAACCAAGGGTGCTGACTTAGGCGCGATCGATGAGGCCGACCGCTTGGCCACCGGTGGTCAGGTATCCGCTGACGCACAGGTGAAATTGAAGAAGTAGTTTCTTGTAGTACAAACGATCATGGCCGGCCCTTAGGGGCTGGCCATGATGTCGTTAATTGATGCGAAGCAAGGCACGTTCGGCGATGGCTCCGGAGAGTAGAAGCATCTGGCAGGCTAGTAGGCCCGGGACGTAGCGTACGTAGCTCTGCGGATTCTGAATCAGCTCATCTTCGAGTAACCATCGTGCGGTGAAGTAAGTGATGAGTGTGAGCGTGAGCGAAAGAGCGATGCTGATGAGTCGTTGCTTCTTGGTGGCTCCATGCCAGATCGGAATCTGGCCGGTCTGCGAATCCTCATCGTTCTTCACTAATCCGAAATACCTCAGCATGTTGCTCCTGATCCTTGCAGCGCAAGAGACCTTTAGTCATTACATTGTTCTATCTAGATCTTAGCGAAACCACTAGAAGATCTAAATCATACTTTTGGATGAGCGTAGAATGATGATCTGGAATCCGGCCAGTGTCAGGAGTTTCATGCAAGCGTGCAGACTGTATATTCTTGGTGCCAGCGGCAGTGGAACCACCACGCTGGGCCGTGCGATCGCGGACGCCTGGTCTGTGCCCCATGCGGATTCCGACGACTACTTCTGGATGCCGACCAATCCTCCCTACACCCAACAGCGACCGGCGGCACGACGAGTCGAACTGATGCTGGAGATTTTTGCGAAGCGTCCAGCGTGGGTGCTCTCCGGCGGTATTAACGGTTGGGGCGAAAGGATACTGCAACGGTGTGACGCGGTGGTTTTCCTCAGTCTCGATGCGCCGCAAAGGTTGCAACGCATTAAGCGGCGGGAAGCGGTTCGCAGGGTCGGCGAAGAAGTGGATACCGAGGCCTTTGGCGAATTTTTGGCCTGGGCGAGTCATTATGATGATCCAGATTTTCAAGGACGCAGTCGAGTGCGGCATGATGCTTGGCTGAACACGCTGGAGTTGCCCGTTCTGCGGCTAGATAGCTCGCGATCCGTACAAGAACTACGAGACGCGGTGCTTAGCTGGGAACCTGATTCCCAAAGGGGAGAATGAACCAGGCGTCATTGGCTGCCGCATCATTCAGAGCCCGAACGGTCGCCTGAACCGCCTTGCTGCGCAATGCTTCCTCGCGGCCCACGAGCCAATATTCCGAGCGGTAACTGAATTGGTCGTGCAAGACCGGAATCAAATTCGGATAGTGCTTGGACAGGAATACGGGCAGCAGGCCAAGCCCGGCATGATTCATGGTGGCGGCATATTGCACGGCAATACTGGTCGAGGAGATCGCACGATGCATCGGTGGCAGGTGGCTGGTTGCTTCATCGAGCTTATCCACGGTCAATGCGGTATCGATGTAGTAGTTCAAACTGTGGCCGGCCAGATCCGAAAGCTGCTGTGGGGTGCCATGGGCCGCAAGGTATTCGGCCGTCGCGTAAAGGCGTAACTCATAATCCATGAGTTTGGTGGAAGCTGCCTTGCGCACGTTGGGTTGCCCGATGACGATTTCTAGATCCATGCCCGTGCGCGTCTGACGAGCTCGCGTTGTTTCCGAGACGATTTCGAAGACCAATTGCGGATGCTTGGACTGTAGTTTCGCGAGGGCAGGGGCTGCGAGATGGGCGCTAAAAGCATCGGGCGCCGCCAAGCGCACATGCCCGGACAAGGCCGGTGAATCTTCTTCCTCGGTGCTAATGGCCGCCACCGCTTGTTCGATGGCTTCGGCACTAGCCATGGCCCGACGGCCCAAAACGGTGAGCTCCCAACCATTGGGAGTGTGCGTGAGCAAGTGGCCACCCATCGCCTTTTGCAGTGCATCGATGCGCCGAGAAATCGTCGAATGGTTGACCCCGAGCACCGCTGCGGCCGCTGTGTAGCGGCCGAGCCGGGCGACGGTGAGTAGGGCAATCAATGATTCAAGATGGCGGTAATCGATCTGGCGGTCCATGGAACCAGTCTGCCATGCCCAGTGTGCGCTAGCGCACACTGCCCTTGCGTATTTGGTCTGCCTCGAAGCATTGAGCATGCGCAGTGGCTGAACCTACGCTGGCCTGAGAAGACAAAACTCAACGGTGAGGGGTAGTTTGATGAGCGACTATGCATGGATTGGCCTAGGCAATATGGGTGGTCCCATGAGCGCCAATCTGGTGGCGGCCGGACATACCGTGAAAGGTTTTGACCTCAATGAGCAGGCCTGCGAGGTAGCAGCACAAGGTGGCGTGCAGATCGTCGGTTCTATCGCCGACGCAATGGATTCAGCCGACGCGGTATTCACCATGCTTCCCAAGGGGCAGCACGTGCGCTCGGTCTACGAAGGGGAGTCGGGGATCTGGGCTCATGCCACCGAACAGATGCTGCTGATCGATTCCTCAACCGTGGATATTGAAACCTCACGCTACATCCATGAAGGTTCCGCGCAACGTGGACTGAACTTTGTGGATGCCCCGGTCTCTGGAGGAATCTCCGGGGCAGCGGCAGGAACCCTTACCTTCATGCTCGGCGGCGAAGCAACGCTCATGGAGCGAGCCACCGGGTATATAACCCCGATGAGCGGGCGGACCATCGTCGCGGGAGCTGCCAGCATGGGGATCGCGGCCAAGATCTGCAACAATATGATGCTCTTTATCGACCTCATGGCCAGCGCAGAAGGATCACAGTTGGCCGAAAAGCTTGGTCTGGATCCCCAGGTGTTCTGGGAGATCGCCTCCGTATCTTCGGGGCGGTCCTGGGCGCAGCAAACCTGGTACCCGGTCCCCGATATCATCGACACCGCGGCAGCCAACAACAACTTTGAAGCAACCTTCCGTACGGACTTAGCCCGCAAGGATATCGGACTGGCCCTGGATGCTGGCGAGAGTACCGGGGTGCGCCTGCCGGCAGCAACTTTGGCCAAGGATCACTTTGATGAATTGATCGGACAGGGACTGGGGGATAGGGACTGCTCATTGATTGTTAAAAATCTGTTGCCGGATGAGAAAGTCCGTGGCTGGAACCCGCAGCAGGCGGGCTGAAAATGAAACTCATCCAGGCTGCTGTGCTGGAACAACGGGAGAACTCACGGCCCTACGCCCAGCATCGGCCCTTGACACTGCGTGAAGTGCAATTGGATGCGCCGGGCCCCGGTGAAGTGCTGGTCCGAATTACCGCTGCCGGCCTGTGCCACTCCGATTTGTCGGTGATCGATGGGAACCGGCCGCGACCGGTGCCCATGGTCCTGGGCCATGAATCGGCAGGCATTGTGGAGCAGGTCGGTGCAGGGGTAGACCTTGAGATAGGCCAACAGGTCATCTCCGTGTTCTTGCCACGCTGTGAGAACTGCGCCGCCTGTGCCACCGGTGGCAAACTGCCTTGCACCGCCGGGACCGAAGCCAATACTGCTGGCACACTTTTGACCGGCGCTCGCCGACTACAGGTTGAGGGCCACAGCGTGCACCATCACCTGGGAGTCTCGGCTTTTGCGCAATATGCCGTGATGGATGAGCGTTCTCTGGTCCCGGTCGGTAATGACGTACCGCCAGAAGTGGCGGCAGTGCTCGGTTGCGCGGTACTCACCGGTGGTGGGGCCTTGCGCAACGCGGCACGGGCTACCGGGTCCGAAGACGTGGCCATTGTGGGACTTGGCGGGGTGGGCATGGCGGCCCTGTTAGTGGCCGTGGGACAACGCACCACCGGCACGATCTTGGCCGTCGACGCCAATACGGACAAGCTGGCCGTGGCCTTGGAACTGGGTGCCGATCAGGCTTGTACACCGCAGGAATTACAGGGGCGCACCGCGTCGATCGTTGTTGAAGCAGCCGGGCATCCCAGGGCTTTCGAAACGGCATTGGAAGCTACCGCCGTCGGTGGAACACTGGTGACCGTTGGACTGCCAGCGCCCGGAGCGATGAGCAGTATTGAACCGTTATCGCTGACGGCCGGGGCACGAACCATCATCGGTAGTTATATGGGTTCTGCCCTGCCGGCCAAGGATATTCCCTACTACGAAGGTCTATGGCGAGCGGGAAAGCTACCTTTGCAACAGCTGGTACGTACCAGGCCCATGGCAGAAATCAATGAGGCCCTTGACGAACTGGCCGAAGGGCGGTCGGTACGCCAAGTGTTGTTGCCGCTCGACGTAGGATTGAGGGGTGACTGATTCGACCGCAGGCCCACGGGCCCTGGCTACCCTGACCGATATTCAGGTATTTGATTACCTGTGTTCTGCCCCGGCCACTCGCACCCAGATTTCCGCGGATCTTGGGATCTCCAAGCCTACGGCCTCCCAAGCGATCTCTCGGCTTGAAGAAAATGGGTTGGCTACCGCAATTGAGCGCCCGTCAGAGACCAAGCGCGGTCGAACTCCTGAACGTTATGCCTTGCGTGATGACTTCGGCCACCTGTTGGCTTTGTGCCTGCAAGCTGAAGCATTGCAGGTTCGAGCCACCTCCTTATCGGGACGTGTTTTGGTTGACCGGATGTACCCGTTGACGCCGAAAAGCAGTGCAGCCGAGGTGGAGAAGATGGCTGCCACCGAGATCGCACGGGTGCGTAAACAGCTAAAGTCACCGCTGTTGGCCGCAGGTGTCAGTCAGGCAGCCCCGGTGTTGCGTTCCGAGGCGCAACGAGTCGTGCCTACCGTTATTTTCCCTGCGTCGGGTGCTAACCTGGCGGGTCTTTTTGATGCTGATATTCCGGTCATTTTGGATAATGACGTGAACTGGATGGCGCTGGCAGAGGCTTCGGATTCTGAGGGTTCGTTGATGATGGTGTACATCGGTTCAGGTTTGGGTGCTGGACTGGTTATCGACGGAAAGCTTCACCGCGGACGACATGGCACGGCCGGTGAGTTAGAGAATCAATTGCTGGGGGATAAGAATCTTCGCGAGGTCCTCGGCGAGGTTGGCATGTTCCAAACTCGCATCTTATGGGAGCGACTGGCGGATCAACGAACCTGGCCGGGGTTCCTCAAACCACTGAGCCACGTGCTAGCTAACCTGGTGGGCTTTGTTGACCCGCAACAGCTAGTAGTGACCGGGCCTGCGGTGAGTGAAGAATTGTGCGCAGCGCTGGCCGAAGAGTTGAACGATAAGTTGTTGGTCCCGGTCTCGGTGCGTCCTTCATCTCTTGACGCGCAATCTGCTGCGCACGGAGCGATTGCCGGTGCACGGGAAGTCGCCCTATTTAATCTTTGGGAAAACTACCGCGAACGTTGACCAAACGGCGGAAGCTTTATATCGTAAAGAGTCCTTAAAATTTCTTTGCAACGTTGGGGAGAATCCTGATGGCAACATCTACCACGCCGGCATCCAAGTCGCAGTTCGCTGCCATCGGCCTTGACATGGGCGGATCATCGATCAAGTACGCCCTAGTGGGAACCGACGGAAAACTTGTCGAAAGTACCTTTAATAAAGCGCTCACCCCTGAAGGTGCGCATCCAGAGGCTGTCGCCGAGGTCATGGCACAAATTATTCGTGACTTACAAGAAGTCACGGGCGAAGATCTCGCGGGCCTGCCAGCAGGCGTGACCGTGCCGGGCATCGTCATCGACGGAGTCGTGCATTCGGCCGCGAACATCGATAAGGCCTGGATCGGCCTGGATGCTACCTCCATGCTCAGCGAGGTACTCGATCGCGAAGTTTACCTACTGAACGATGCAGATGCTGCCGGTGTCGCCGAAGTCTATGCAGGAGCAGGGTCCAAGGATGGCCAGCCACTGAAAGGCAGCACCTTGTTGCTGACCTTGGGTACCGGTATCGGTTCTGCCTTCTTCCGCGATGGGGTACTGTTCCCGAACGTTGAATTTGGACACCTAGAAATCGACGGTTTTGACGCCGAAAGTAAAGCCGCGGCCCGCGTGATGCGCGAAGAAAACCTGAGCTGGGAGCAGTACATTGCCCGCCTGCAGCGCTACCTTTCCCATGTGGAATTCTTGTGCAGCCCTGACTTGATTGTCATCGGCGGCGCAATCTCCGAGGACCACGAGCACTTCTTGCCTAAGCTGGACTTGCGAGCAAAACTCGTCCCCGCAGAATTCAACAACGCCGCCGGGGTGTTGGGCGCCGCACAGCGCGCTATGCATCCGGGCAATTAGGAACCACATGCATACGATTGACCCGAACGCCCAGATCAAACTAGTAGCTGTCGACATGGACGGCACCTTTTTGGACGGTGACGGTCAAATCCCAGATGAAGCCTGGGGCGTGATTGACCAGTTACAACAGCGAGGCATCAAATTTGTGCCCGCTTCTGGCCGTCAGTTCGCGACCCTGCGTGATCAGTTCGCCCCACTGGGCGAAATTGCCATCATCGCCGAAAACGGCACCGTCGTGATGGATGGAGAGAATGAGATTTTCTCCAACATTATCCAGACCTCGTCGGTCAAAGCGGTCATTAAGGCCGTGCGAGAGCAGGACGCGTTAGATGCAGGGTTGGTCTTGTGCGGGCGACGGACTGCCTACGTAGAGCGCACGGATGATAAATTCATGCAGGCGGTGGCCCACTACTACCGCGCCGTGCAGGTCGTTGAGAACCTTGAAGAGGTTCAGGACGAGATCATGAAGATGGCAGTGAACGTAGGCTCCGGCAAGGTGCAGGAAATGGCCTCAGCGCTTGATGTTCCACTGCAGGTCGTAATCTCCGGTAGTCACTGGGTTGATGCCATGAATCGTGGAGTGCACAAGGGTCTAGCTTTAGGCGCCCTGCAAAAAGAACTGGGCATCAGCGACGACGAAACAGTAGTGTTTGGCGATTACCCGAATGATCTGGAAATGATCAAGGCTGCCACCTATTCCTTCGCGATGGCCAATGCCCATCCCGAGGTGGCGCAAGCAGCAAACTTCAGGGCTCCAGCCAATACCGAACACGGTGTCTTGCAGGTCTTGCGCGCATATTTGGACGGGCGCACACAGCTGTAAATACTTCTGCCCTCCATGTCAGGGAATCTCCTGGCATGGAGGGCAGAACCTATTGTGCGTAGATGTCTTTGGCTAGCCGAAGCGCTGCCCAAGCTTTGGGCCATCCGACATAAAACGCCGCATGGGTGATCACTTCAGCGATCTCTTCGGCCGTTACCGCATTTGCCTTTGCCAGGCGAAGATGATGTTCCAAGGAACTATCGAGAATACCGCTGGAGAGCAACGCGGTGACGGTGACAATGCTTCTGTCTCGGGCCGGTAGCTGCGTGGTGCGACTCCACACCTCGCCGAAAAGCACGTCATCATTTAGTGCTGCAAATTTAGGTGCGAAGTCTCCCATTGCGTCGCGTCCAGCAGTGACCTTTTCAGTCATGAGTCATTCCTACTTTCCGCTGTAGACCGGGAACATGCTGGAATCACCATAATCACGTTCGTGAAGATCTTGCAGGATCTGCATATCTGATTCTGAAATTTCGAAGTCAAGCGCGGCATTGGATTTCATATGCTCAGGATTTGCCGTCCTGGGCAGGGAAACGGTCCCCAGCTGGATGGTGTACTTGATGCACAACTGTGGAACACTCACTTCGTAGCGTGAAGCGATCTCGTTGATCGTATCGTTGCCAAGAATCTCACCGTGTCCGATGGGGGAGTAGGCCTGAACAATGATGTTCTTCTGCTGGCAGAAGTTGATCAACTCCGTTGGCGTGTTTCCCGCATGGATCAGAATTTGGTTGACCTGCGGAGCAATTTCAGCGTTATCGATGATGTTTTGCAGATCTGCTTCGAGGAAATTGGAGACGCCGATAGAGCGAAACTTTCCTGCCTTATAGGCCTCTTCTAGGGCCTTCCACGCCGCGAGATTACCGTCTGAGAAGTCGTCGCTGCGGAACTGATCCCAAGGCTGTGGAGCATGGATCAGCATGAGATCGATGTAGTCCAGCCCCAGCTTTTCCAAAGATTCATCAATCGCGGCGACTGCTTGATCGTAGTCCTTGATCTCGGCGGCAAGCTTGGTCGAGACGAAGAGCTCTTCGCGTGGCAGTGCACCAGAACGCAGGCCTTCTCCCACGCCTCGTTCGTTGCCGTAAGCCTGGGCAGTGTCGATATTGCTGTATCCAAGTTCAATCGCGGCGCGCACCGCGGCTGGTGCGGCATCGTCATCAATGAACCACGTTCCGAGACCCAGCTTCGGTATGCTCACCGAGTTGGACAGCGTATAGGTTTCGTTCAAGATACTCATCGTTATTCTCCCTTGGGTGCTAGCTGCTGGTAGGTCTCATCACTTACTGGTTCAAGCCATTCGTTGCGGAGGCCTTCGCCCGGGGTGATGTAGGCAAGATGGCTGAACCACTGTTCTCCTTTCGCACCGTGCCAGTGCTTGGTTCCTGCTGGGACGCGGATGACGGTGCCTGGAACCATGCTGATGGGTTCTTCGCCTTCGGCCTGGTACCAGCCGGAACCAGCGGTACAGATCAGGATTTGGTCTCCGCCGCCCTCTTGTCCGTGGTGAATGTGCCAGTTGTTGCGGCACCCCGGTTCAAAGGTGACGTTATGCAGTGGCACGCTGCCTTCGGCTAGTGGGGCAAGGTAACTTTGTCCGCTGAAGTATTGGGCAAATCCGTCATTTGGCTCGCCTTGAGCGAAGGGTTGGTCAAAAGGTTCTTCGGTCATCATGATTCCTTAGTGGTAGTTCACCTAGATGATGTGTGAGGAGAAGGCTAGAGTGCGTTTTTGCCGACGAAAGTACGGAATTCGGAAGGGTTTTGGTGCAGGCCAAAAATGGTTTCGGCGAGGTCCGCTGGTTTATGATCTGGCTCGGAACCTCCGATAGCGTGCGGAATGATCAGTTGGGCCACGTGGATGCCCTCGGACGTGAGTGCGTCATGGAGCATTTGGCCATATGCGGATTCAGCTGCGAAGGCTATGGAAGTGCCGGTGACGTTGCCGTTGGGACGGACCGCACTGCTTCCATTGATCAGCAGGATGGTCCCTTCGCCACGTTCACGCATAGCGGGAAGGACATGGTTTATTGCCGTGACCGGGCCATAGACCGACTGCTCGATGGGGCCGAGTAGATCTGCTGCCGAAGTTTCGAGCACCGGCTTCATGAAGTCACCGGTTGGCACCGGCGAGTACTGGAGCACCTGAATTTCTCCGAGCTCGCTGGCTGCTTGGGTCAAGGCATCGCGCAACTGCTCAGGGTTGCGGGCATCTGCAGCGTATCCACGAGCAGTAATGTTTTGTTCATTCAGTGACGCGGTTAGCGAGTCGAGATGATGCTGTGTTCGTGAGATCAGTGCGATAGAGAATCCCGACTGACCAAATTTCTGTGCCACAGCCAGTCCCAGTCCGGGACCTGCCCCAATAATCGCCACGGTGCTCACAAAGATTCCCTCCATCAACAATTTTGTGTCTTACATTTTCACTGTAAGCACGGAAGATCGTTTCAGGGAGACCCTGTGAGTACCACTAACGGGAAGGACCCGGCTAGCCGGAACGCGGAGCCACAGCAGGGCTGCGAACCTTTAGCTTTGAGCTGGTGAACGTGTTGGTGCGCTCTGTTCACTTGCTATCCACGACGCTAGAAGCTGGATTCGTTCTGCCGAAGCGGAGCCCGGTTCCGGTGCATAAATCGTAAGGGTGTAACCATGCTCCGATTCCATGTCCATACCTTCGAAAGCCAAAGTCACTTCGCCGACTATCGGATGGTGGAAGGTCTTGACGCCGCTTCCGTGATGACGCACGTTGTGCTTACCCCAGCGAGTGCGAAATTCGGCTGAGCGGGTCGAAAGTTCACCGATGAGGTCATGGAATTCTTTGTTGTGTGGGTCGCGAGCAGCTTCGGTGCGCAAGATCGCCACAGTTATATCAGCCATGACATCCCACTGCGGATAGAACTGTTTCGCGCGCTCATCAAGGAAAGTGTGCCGGGCAAAATTCGGTTCCTGACCCGGAACATCATAGAGCTGAGAATAGAAGGCTTTTCCTAGCGGATTGGCCGCTAAAAGATCAAGACGTCCATTGCGGACGAATGCTGGCCCTGCGGTAAATCCTGCCAACGCCCACTGCAACCCTTGGCTAGGAACCCAGTGCTTGGAAGATTGACGTTTTACCGGACGGCCAATGGGACCGGCAGCATCTGCCAGGTTAAAGAGGTGCGCGCGCTCGGCATCATTCAGTAGTAGGGCCTTGGCTAAGGCATCGAGTATTTCCCGGGAAGCTCCGCTGATGCCGCCACGTTCGAGTTTGGTGTAATACTCCACGCTCATACCAGCCAGGACGGCGACTTCGGTACGACGTAATCCCTTGACTCGCCGGTTGGTGCCACGCGGCAGTCCAACTTGTTCGGGGGTGACTTTCTCTCGGCGCGAGGTCAAAAACTCGCGAACCTCACTACGGGTGTCCATAGCTTCGATAGTAAGACACGAAGGAGGTACCGAGACAGTCTCTCTCGGTACCTCCTTCACGCCTACCTAACGCCCAAGATAGTGCAGCACACCGGCCACAGCGGCACGGACTCCGGTGTCCAAGGCTCCACGGTATTCCGGCAAGAAGAACGGGGAGTGATTGACTGCCGGAGCAGGGTCTTCAGGGGAAGCCCCGCCGAACATCCAGAAAACACTGGGAACGTTAATGGCATCACCAAGTGCGCCGAAGTCTTCGGACCCCATGGCTGGGGGAACCAAACGGATGTTTTCTGCTCCGAACTCTTCACCGAATACCGAGACCAGTGCCTCGGTATGCTGCGGATCATTGAATAAACGCGGGAAGGTGTAGAGCTCGGTGATTTTAGGTTCAGGAGCGTTTGATGCGGCAGCTTCAGCATTGATAATTCGGCTCACCGCTGAGAGGACTTGAGCACGCACCGATTCGGTGAGGGTACGGATATTCAGGGTGAAAACAGCAATGTCAGGGATGATGTTTTCCTTCAACCCGGCATGGAATGACCCGCAGGTCACGACCGCGGAATCCAAGGGGCTGAGCTCGCGAGATGTGATGGTCTGGAGCCGGGTAATGATGTTGGCGCCCAAGACGATCGGATCAATGGAGTCCTGTGGTTGGGAGCCGTGAGCCTGTTTGCCGTAGAGCGTGACCTCTAGGGAATCGGCCATGGCCATGGCTGATTCCGGGGTCACACAAATGTTTCCCGAAGCAAAAGGGAAAACATGCTGGCCCAGTACCACCTGAGGGTGCGGAACTTTATCCCACAGCCCATCGGCAACCATCGCAGCAGCACCGGCACTGGTTTCCTCACCTGGCTGAAAAATGAAGATTACCGTTCCATGCCACGCATCGGTGTTGCGCACAAGAATTCGTGCGGCAGCCAAGGCGCTGGCCACATGGGTGTCATGCCCACAACCGTGCATCACCGGCACATCGGTACCATCAGCCAGGGTGCCACGAGCAGTGGAAGCATAATCAACGTTGGTCGCTTCCTGAATAGGCAGTCCATCGCTGTCCGCACGGAAAGCTATGACCGGGCCTTCACCATTGCGCAAGGCGGCAACCACACCGGTTGATCCGCAACGGAAGTGTTCAATGCCTATTTCGCTCAGGCTTGCTTCGATAAACGCGGCGGTATTGTGTTCCTGCATGGACAGCTCCGGGCTCTGATGCAGGTGCAGGTAGTCCTCGTGAAGTTTGCTGGTTTCGGTTTCGGTGAGCTGGATAGTCTTCAGCATTGTTCTCGGTTCCTTAGCTTTCTGTTGAGTAGGTGGTTTTGCGGTTACGCAACAACCAGGAGAAGAGGATGGAGCAAATCACTACGATGGCGGTGGCAAACATTCCCAGGGTTGGGGCCAATGGCACGAGCACAAAGTTCATGAGCAGGGCCAGCACCACGGCGATCACCGTCGGGCGGAAGGACTTCATGGCCACGATGCTTTGCACCAGCACCGCACCCATCAGTGAAGGCATAATGTACAGCCGGGCCACCTCAATGACGTCGGCTGGAATCAGCGACACCAGCCAGGTGCCCAGTAAACCGACGAGCAACAACAGGCTGGTTAGGTGAACAGTTGCTGCGCCGCAGATCGCCATGACCGCAGCTAGATCACCGCGTTTGGTTCCAGGCTTGGCGCCGATGGTGGACTGAGCGACGATGGCCGCCGGGAGCAATTTATTGGAAATGTTTCCGATCATGAATGCCTGGTACATCGCGGCAGAACCCAGGATAGGGAAGTAGGTCAGGGGCTCGACGAACCACAGGACCCCGAAGGTTCCAGCGACTGCCAGGAACGCCACCCAGATCATGGCCCCGGTGATTTCCAGACCGCTGAAGAACGCAATGTAGATAGGGCCGATCAAGGAGAGCACCAGACCAATGATCATGGTGTTCCGGCCGTAGCGGCTGGTTTGCTTTTCGAAGCGTGCGATGGATGCGTCGGCGCTTGAAAGTTGTGATGTCGTAGTCATGATGGATCCTTAAGCGGTGTGCAGGAAGTATGCGGCAACAATGGAAACGACGATGGAAATGCCCAGGGCCCATTCCTTCAGCCACTTAATGTTCAGGACTTTGGCGAGGTAGAGGCATAGCCCCATCATGGCTGCCGAGATGCAAACTAGTATCAGGTGCACATTGGATTTTGGAAGTTCAGCAATGGTCAGGGCACTGAAAGCACCAAGCAGGGCTGCGGTGGGTACCAGTGCCATGACGGCAGGGTTGCGCTTGGAGAGTGTATTTCCACCCTTTTTCAGTAGTGGAGTCATGATCAGTGTGCAGATCATCCACATGGCACCTGACAAGCTCATGGCCATGAAAGCCACACCGAAGACTTGCTGGGTGTAGCTGTCTCCGCCCAGGGCCGCACCCATAGTGCTGGCGGAAATGCTGGCAGAGCCGGTCTCTGCGGCGGCCGAACCGATCAGGCCGATACGGACTAGAACGGCTGGGGTGCCGAACAGTGCCAGCAATGCGATGGACACGAGCACCACGGCGAGGGAGGGACCGATTGAGGCGACGGCGCCGGCGCGGAAGGATTCTTTGACTTCCGCCAGTGGTATGTCCACGTGTGGTGCGGCTTTCTTGACGGCCCGTGAGTAGAGAATGCATTGGACGAAAATGACTGCAAAGACTCCCAACGCACAGAACCAGAGGACGGGCGAATTAGCTAATGCCCAGATGTCCGTTGAAGTTGGATCACCTGCTGCCAAGATTCTTTGCGTGGTCATGTGAGCTCCTTGTCTCGGGCACCGCCTAATGTGATGCGCGTCTCTATGAAAGTCAACGATCCGCCATTCCCGGGCGTCAAACAAGATCTGGCAGATTTAGCCAGATTTTTGTCGAAAATCTCCAAAACTATCGATTAGTTGCCCCAATTTTGGGGAAAAGTGTGGGCGGGGGCACGAAATAATAGAGCTCATTGACGAGATATTCCTTGCCTTACGAAGAATTTGGCCTGAGAGTAGGAGCTATGGCTGAGAATGAGCTGCTGAGCGAGGTAGAACAAAGAATCGTCATCGCCTTACAAGCAGATGGCAGGGCAACCTGGCGAAAGATCGCTAAGGTGATCGGAGAACCAGAAAGAACCGTGGCCCGGTATGGTTCAGCGCTCTTAGACGAGGGCAAAATCAAAGTCGCTGCCATCGCTCACCGGAAAGCAGCGGTGATCGCTTCGCTCAAATGCGCACCCGGCACCATTCCGGTCGCCAGCGAAGCCATTTCGCAACGTGCCGACACCTCCTTCACCTATATGGTCACGGGTGAAAGCGATGTCGTTAGCGAACTTCACTACGACGGTGGTCTAGAAGATATTCTGACCCTGCAGCTACCAGCGACCCCGGGGCTCAGTAGCATCCAGATCTATCCGATTCTGAAATACTTCAAAACCATCCGCGCCTGGCGGGCCGGAGAACTGAGCGAAGCGCAAGAAGCAGCGCTAAGACCCAGCGCCGGTAGTGAGTTGACATCGTGGAATCCGACGGAAGCCATGTCACCCAGTGATCGTTTGATTGTGGACGTGCTCCGCAATAACGGACGGGCGAGCATTGACAGCATCTCGCGGCAAGTGCGGATGAGTGAAACCTCGGTCTCACGCAGGTTGGATAGTTTGCTTCGTGGAGAACACATCAGCATCCGAACCTTGGTTGATCCGGCCTTGATGGGGTACCGGGTTGAAGCCTTGCTATGGGTTCAAGTCTCCCCGGCGAGCGTGGACGCGCTGGGCAATATGCTCAAGACCCTGCCTCAGGTCCGCTATGTTGCCGCGGTGGCTGGAGACGCACAGCTACTGGTGGATGTCACAGTGGAAAGCCAACGCGATCTCTACGAATTCATTGCAGCCACTAACTGGGGCGAGATGGTCCAGCTACGCACATCAATGGTGCTCGGAGCGCGCAAACGTGGTGGACGCATGGTTGAAGAATTACCACACAACTAAGCATGCCGTTGATCAACGAGGGCTAGATGACCTGTTTCTGAGCCGGTGGGGGAGACCTAGTCTAAAAGCTCTCCGACGCCATGAAGATCTATCTCACCGAGGTGCACCAGATGTAGATACTCGTCGGGTGCCTCGTGCTTGGCAGCTTCACGAGTGAAATACACCCCCGAGGGCCGCGGAAAATCCATGGTCCCGAACAGCGGATTCCCATCGCTATCTACGTCGTATTGCTCCAAAGTGGTATGCGTCAGATAAAGGGGCTGTGCTGTGGTGACTTCATTGTTCTTGGCGCCCGATACCTTACGCGCTTCCCAACTGACTTCTACGTGGGAGTACTTTTCTTCTAGGGCGAAGCATTCATGTTCGTTAGCAACGATTCCTATGATCGGTTCAAAGTGCTCCAGATCCGGATACGGGCTGCTTTGCTTACCCCAAACAACATAGACGGTAGGCTCCGGGGACGATTTTGAAGCCAAACGCTTCCCGATACCACTGAAGACGGAACTCAGAAATGGCATGGAACGACTCTCTCCGGAAGAACCAAAATGGTGATAAGCCCTATCGTACATTTGTCCTGAAAGGCATTCGGCAGGAAGGCCTCAGTCACCGTCTGCTACGAAACAATTCATCTATTAGTGGTCGCCATTTTCCTTTGAACTTGGGCACGGTAAATGCCAGATGAAACTTTGGTGTGTAGGTAAACAAACTACGTAATAAGCCAATTTTTGCCCCGCTACCGCCGGGTAGTGACATATTCTCGCTCTACTGAGTGCACTGAAGACTACTCAGAAGGTTAACAACCAGTTAACCAGGCAGGGTGAAAGGAATACCGGCAACCGTGAGCAAGAGGTTGACCTTCGGGAAGAAACAGGCTGTTGCAACTCCAGAAAGTGCATGGCGAAAACGCAAAGACGCGTGGGAGCACCTTGGATATGTGCTGAGTGAGATTTCCTCAGAACATCAAGATGAACCCGGTCGCAAGGAACACGAATTGGAAGCCGGTCGATTACTGGGGCTCTTAGCCGCAATCGAACCATATTGGGCAAACCCCGGCTTGGACTATTTCAACGAAGTTGCTGGACTCATGTCCAACGGCCACTACGCCGACGCGATGCAGCTGGTCTACCAAGCCAACCAGTCATTCAGGACCACGACTCAATACGTTGATCTTGAAGGCCACGAAGGTGCCCTGACTGATCCCGAGGAGCTAGGCAGCGGTACTCCTAACGGAACAAAACCCTACGTGCCGATGGTCGAGATCCTACTGCTGGACAATGGGCCAGCAGATGAGATTCAACGATTCACCGAAGAACTGGCAGCGCAACGACAGCGCACCGATCCCTTTCATTACAACTTTATTGTGGTGCCCAGCGTTGAAGATGCGCTGGCTGCTGTCCTGATTAATCCCAGCATTCAAGGCGTGGTGCTGACCGCACGCTTTGAATTGACCACCCGACGCAGGCTCTCCTCCACCCTGCAAAAATTCATTACCAATCGCACTGCCGGATACTTCGAATCAACCCGGCAGATTCAACGACTGCTAGACCTAGAAAAGATCCTAGACAAGCTGCACCCACAGCTTCCGGTGTACTTGATTGCCGGTGTCGCCCTGGAATCCATTGCTCACGAAATCACCGGACGATTCCGTCGCATCTTCTCGCGCAATGATGGCATGGACCTGCATCTTTCTATCGTTGCCGAGGTCATCGAGCGGTACCACACACCGTTCTTCTATGCTCTGCAGAAGTATGCCAAACGCCCTGGCGGGGTATTCCACGCCATGCCTATTTCCCGTGCCGGTTCGGTGCAGAATTCTCCCTGGGCCCGAGACCTCGTGGAATTTTATGGCAAGAACCTCTTGCTGGCCGAGACCTCGGCAACTTCCGGCGGGCTGGACTCCTTGCTGGATCCAAAGAGCTCCATCAAGGACGCTCATGAATTAGCTGCCCGGGCCTTTGGCAGCCACCGAACATACTTCGTCACCAACGGCACCTCGACGGCCAACAAGATCGTGCACCAATCGATTCTGGCCCCGGGGGATATCGTGCTGGTGGATCGCAACTGCCACAAGTCCCACCACTATTCACTGGTGTTGGCAGGTGCCCACGTGAGCTATCTTGAAGCTTATCCGCTCAATGAGCATTCCATGTACGGAGCGGTGCCATTGCGGGAAATCAAAGGCCGGCTCTTGCAACTGCGCCGAGAAGGCTTATTGCACAAGGTCAAGATGATCACCTTGACCAACTGCACCTTTGACGGAATTATCTATGACCCACGCAGGGTCATGGAGGAATGCTTGGCCATCAAGCCAGATCTTGTTTTTCTCTGGGACGAAGCTTGGTTTGCGTTTGCCAGTTTCCATCCGGTGTACCGGCAGCGCACCGCGATGAGCGTTGCGAAGGTACTCGAAGAGGATATGGAAACTGCCGAATACCAACAACGCTATGCGCAACAAGCCAAGAACTTACCTGCACCCGGTACCAAGAATGATCCAGGTAATGATGAAGCATGGCTCAATACGCGTTTGATGCCGGATCCAGAGCAGGTGCGTTTACGCGTGTATTCGACACAATCTACGCACAAGACGCTGACCTCGTTGCGTCAGGGATCCATGATCCACGTCTTTGACCAAGACTTTGCGATGCGTAATCTCAACGCCTTCCGTGAGGCATACATGACGCACACCTCAACCTCGCCGAACTATCAGATCCTTGCCTCGCTGGATATTGGACGGCGTCAGGCAGAGTTGGAGGGCTATGCCCTTGTGCAGCGTCAGGTGGATTTGGCGCAGTCTATTTGCCGTGCCATGGCGCGCAACACCCTCTTGGGCAAATACTTCCGCATCCTTGATTCTAAAGATCTGATCCCCGATGAGTATCGGAGTTCTAGCAGTGTGATGCCGATCCGCGACGGACTAGCTGCGTGGGATGAGGCATGGCAGAACGACGAGTTCGTCGTAGACCCTTCACGGTTGACCCTAGATATCAGCAGGACAGGGGTGGACGGAGATACGTTCAAACACCAGCACCTGATGGATGGGCATTCAATCCAGGTCAATAAGACCAGCCGAACCTCCGTATTGCTGATGACTAATATCGGAACCACCCGCTCAGCCGTGGCTCACCTGATTGAAGTCTTGGTGAAGATCGCTGAAGAGCTGGAACGCAAAAAACGCCTTGATGGTCGAGTACTGGCCATGGGCAAAACTCTAGACATGGATCAAGTTTGCCTGCCGGACTTCAGCTTCTTCGCGCCAGAATTTGATACCGGCGGCGGCAGTGGGGACTTACGCAAGGCCTACTATCTGACCTATCAAGATCCTGCGACGCACTTTTTGTCCTCGACCCAGATTCGCGAAAGAATCGAGTCCGGTCAGCAGATCGTCTCTGCAGTTTTTGTTACGCCTTACCCGCCAGGATTCCCTGTCCTCGTGCCTGGGCAAGTAGTCACGGTGAACATCTTGGACTACATGGACCGGCTAGATACCCGTGAAATCCACGGATATCACCAAGACCTCGGCTACCAAGTCTTCACCCATGATTCTTTGGGGGAAGTGAACAAGTAAGAGAGCAGGCAGAGGCGCATAAACGGAGAAACACCCGCTAATGTGGGTGTTTCTCCGTTTTTGGATGCAGTTGTTACTGATGATTTGTCAGGTAGTTGGAGACCGCTTCAAACGCTCTGATGGTGGGGAAGAGCTTGGAAGCATCCTGCGGCAACGGCCAGCTGGAGAGCTTGACCGCAACCAATTTGGTGGCTGGATCCATGTAGATCATTTGGCCGTGGATCCCCAACGCTACCGCTGCATTGGTGACAGGATTCGGGAACCAGATCTGATTCCGATACCGGCCGCCGGGCATCATATTGTCGCTGGGGGACTGGGCAAAGGCCTGCACCTGCAGTGGATCCGCGGTGAAGGTATCGGCCAGCCAAGCCTCGGAAACGACCTGTTTCCCGGTCAATGCACGACCGCCGTTGACATACATATGTCCAAAGCGGGCAAGGTCGCGCAGGGTGGCATTAAAGCCACCATCAAACATGCCGGTTCCGAACTGATCCACACCCATGACAAGGTCTTGCTGCGCACCAATTTTTGACCAGATGTAGTCCGAGAGGAGTTCTTGCATCGGGGCTCCACCAGCAGATTCAAGGACCCATCCCAGAACGTCGGTTTCGCACGAACGATACTCAAAGGCACCCCCGTGGGCCGACTTGGCCTGCAAGGTCCGTAAGAACTCATACATGCCGATGGGCCCAATAGTTCCATGCGATGGAGCCCAGCCAATGGCTTCCTCCAGCAGTCGGACTTCTGCACCCGGCTCTAGATACTCTTCCGAGAATTTAATCCCAGAACGCATGTCCAAAATGTCCCGCACACGTGCCCCAGCATAACCACTGGTAGATAGCGCTGGCACATACTTGGTGACCTCTTGCTCCGGGTCTAGCAAGTCCGCATCAATGAGCGCGCCCGCTAGGGTACCGACCAGAGTTTTACTCACCGACATCAGCAGATGGTCGGTCAGCGAAGTCATGGTGTTGTAGTACTTTTCCCAAAGGATTCGGCCGTTGTGCATGATCAGCACCGCGTCGGTGTTTGTCGCGTGCATGACCCCGCGCACGGTCAATGCGGGATCTGTGATGCTGGCCTTCGCCACTTCCAACTTGCCCATTTTTTCTTCGGCCAAGTGCAATTTCACAATTGGGCCGTCACCGCGCGAGACCTTCACCGTGGGGTGAATACGGGCGATGTTCTGGAAGGAGCGTTTGATGTTCTGCGGGTACTGCCAGGTAGCGATGTTCAGCGCATTACTGGAGTCACCGGAGGTATTGGCCGACTCGGGTGCGGCGGCGTCGGTCGCCTCAGTCGCCATGCTCTGCCGTTGGAACGTCAATGCCCTTGTACTGAGAGCGGATAGAGGAGATGAAGTGCTTGGCGTCAATGCTGAGCTTTGTCTTCTTCTTGCCTTCGTATTGAAGTTTGGCCTTGGTGACCAGGACCCCAAGGTCGGCCCCTTTCCAGCGGTAGTCTTCTACACCATAAATGCGCAGGAAGAATGCTTCTTTGTGAGATTGCAGTTGATGCCAGTCCAAAGCAGCGCGAGAGAACTGCAGCTTCCCCCGCGAATCTAGGAAGTACTTTCCGGTACGTGGTGCATGGGTAATGTATTGGAGAATGTCATCGGTTTCTTTGATGATCATGTGGCTCCAAATATCTGCTCCACTCATTTCTTCCCAGCGTTCATTGATTTCATCAACATCCAACTCAAATTCGACATCCAAGAATTCGAGGAGGTGGAAGAGGAACAGTGGCACATCAGCGTAGGCGCCGGCAGTGACGTTGGTGATGGCGCTGGCGCCGGAGATCCGTGGATTCAGTTCGCCGAGGTAGACCTCGTCGGTATCGGTATCAACCAGGACATCGACCTCGAAGAAGCCTCGGTAGCCGGCGCTTTCCAAGCCGCTGCCGACCTTACGAACCAGATCGATGGTGCGTGAACGCTGCGAATCGGTGAGGACATCGGGGTGCATTTCATTGCCACACCAGCCGCCCTTGTAGGGGGTGAGTTCTTTGTAACCGGCCAGTTCGGTCAGGATCGGTCCCACCACGGTGCCGCATCCGGTCAGGACGGCTTCTACGGCAACCGGCTGGTTGTTGATCCGCTTCATGACCTTCAGCTCTTCGCCGATGATGTTCTTGGAGTACTGCTTCCACTGCTGCTTGGAGTCGATGAAGAACGTGGTCTTCCCGGAATCTCCGTAGGGGGTCTGAACTACCAGATCCTCGCCCAGCCCTGCTTCTTCGGCCAGCTCCATGAGTTCTTCGTAGCTCGAAGCCTTGCCCAGGATGTTAGGTACTGAAGGGGCGCCGGCAGCGTTGCCGAGCTTGGTGGTGACAATCTTCGAATCTAGTTCTTCGCGCAGGGCAGCGGAAGGAAGGATGAGGTCGTAGCCGAGTTCTTCGCAGATTGCTTCGGTTTCTTCGTCGAAGAACACCATGGCAACCTTGGGGCGTGGGCCGCCGGGGGTGCACTGGGAATCGATGTATTCGCGAACTTCAGGGTTTTCCAGCAACCAGTTGTTGATCTCTTCAGCACTTTGGAATTCGATGTAGGGTTTTTCGGCGGGAGTGAAGACGCGTGGGTGGTGGCCATCCCAACCGTCGTAGTAGGTGATGTAGCTGAACTTGCGGACCCATCGGTCAAGACCCAGCAGGTTGACCGGGGTGGCACCCAGGAAGAAAATCGGAGTCTTGTTGGTGCGGAAGAAATGGCGTACTTCGCTCATATTCTTGAGCTTGCGTTCAAAGGACAGGACCTTAGAGGAAATCTCTGCTGGCATTTCCTGGTTGTAGGCGGCATCGACGGCGACGTTGGCACTGAGGTGGTCTGTTGCGGTGCGTGCCTGGCGACGTAGTTTATCTAAATCGCTGGGCTTAGGTATGCGGGGACGTGAAGCCGGGGCGTGGGCTTCAAGGATATTAGCCATGGTGTATTGCTGTCCTTTGAAACTGTCTGAAGGAAGGTCGATGGCACGACACAATGCGTGACAGTTTCATGCTCAAGTCTCAGCGTGAGCAACAGAGAATTTTGCGGTGAACGCGCGGTGAACATTGAACCCGCGTCTTCAGCTTTGAGTCATGACTAGGGGAAAGCTGAAGACGCGGGACAACGGTGGAGTTGAGTTACTGACTGTGTCGATGTTTTAGTCGCTGATGGTGGCTGCAAAATCGGTTTCTTGGAATTCAAATCCGGCATGCGCGAGCACTTCGCTGGTGACCTTTCGTCCGGTCAGGGCCACGCGTGCGTTGGAACCCATGATGGCAGCGCCGATCTTGGGCAGCACCGAACCAGTGGGTAGCCCCCGAAGGCCTGCGACCGTACGCAGTACGGCCATCACCTCGGCATTGCGCAGCGGTGTCGGGCAGGCACCGTGGACCAACCCGGCGGGAATGCTGGGTGTTTCAAAACCGAGCATGCACCGGATGAGGCGTAGCCAGTCTTCCAGACCGATCCAGCTAAACCACTGCTTCCCAGTACCCAGCGGGCCGCCTAGGCCTGTATTGACCAACATGTTCAGCGGGCCGAGCAGTGGCGCATCCGGGTGCATTACCAATGAGGTGCGCAAAATATAGCGTTGGGCAGCGTTCACCTCAGCCTCGTTAAAGGCCTGTTCCCAGGCTGAAGCGACACCGGTCATCTCAGGCAGGGCACGGTGATCACTAGGAATTGGACTGGACTCAGTCAATTCGGTTTCTCCAGCATCACCAAAGATCGCGGTGGTGCTGGACTGAATCCAAGTGGCCAGCTGCGGTGCAGCTGCTGCGGCCTGAGCCAAGGCCTGAGTAGAGGTCACCCGGGAGTCAGTGAGCGCCGCGATATTTTGTGGGGTGTTGCGTTTGTCCACGCGCTCGCCGGCCAGGTTGATCAGGTGAACGGGGTGTTCACTCTTCAGGACCCCGGTCCAGGGTCCCTGGTGGGTGCCGTCCCAAACGTACTGTTCGGCTGGGAAACCTTTCTCGGAATGACGGGTAAGTACGGCAACGGAGAAGCCACGGCAGATCAGATCTGCGGCGAGGTTTCGTCCTAGGAAGCCGCGTCCTCCAGAAATGACGATCTGGGCATCACGCTTGCGATGTGCGGTTGGCGCCACGATCTTATACAGACGTGCTGCAGCCACTGTGAAGTCCTTGCACAGGGCGTTGGCGACGGTGAATTTAAATGCTGTGGTGCCCGGGCCGGAGAGCTGCACGGTGAAATTCACTCGGCAACCGTTTTCGTATTCATCAACCTGCCAACGCAGGGTCATTTCGCCTGCCGGCTGTGGCTGGGTGAACTCGACCATGCGCGTTTGGTGATTGCGCCGTGTGATGGTGCCCGACGGGGCAGTACTGCGGTGCAGGGGACCGAAGACTTTGCCTGGTGGTAAGAGATCGACTTTGGTTCCCACGCCACGTTGGTCATCGTGAACGATGAAGCCATCAAAGCTTTTCATCCATAGGCCGGTCTGTGACAGGTTGCCGACAATGGAGTAGACGGCCTGCGGATCTGCGGCCAGGAACTGGGACTCGGTGCGCTGCCAGTGGGTGAATTTATTCTGGGTGCTCATCGTGCAAGTTCCTTCCAGCTCGGGAGTTCGGGCATAGCTCAAGGCTACTGTGCCCGGCACTGTTAAGCAGGGATGGCATCAACACCTGGCAGGCACAAAAAAGCTTCCCGGTACTCCCACCGTGCAGATAGTAGTACCGGGAAGCTTGAGTAGTGAATTCTTAGGCGGTGACCTTGGAGCCCACTTCCTGTTCCATCTGCGTAAATTCTGCATCGATGGTTGGGTTTGGACGGTAGGTGGCCCGGGAGACCAGCCACGCCACAACGAGAGCCACGATGAAACCTGGAACGATTTCGTACATGGCCGAAGACAGCGCGGTGACATTGCCCCAGATGAAGACCACAACAGCACCGGACACCATGCCGGCGAAACCGCCAACCGCGGTCAACTTGCGCCAGTACAGGGCCAACAGCACGATCGGGCCGAAGGCAGCACCGAAGCCTGCCCACGCGAAGGAGACGAGCTCAAGGATGGAGGAGTTCGGGTTCAGGGCCAGCACCGCGGCAATGATGGCAATGAGCAGCACACCGGAACGGCCCAAGTTCACCAGGGCCTTCGGTGAGGCCTTGCGACCGGTGATGTTGTAGAGATCCTCCACCAGCGCCGAGGAGCAAACGATCAGCTGTGAAGACATAGTGGACATGATCGCTGCCAAGACAGCTGCCAGTACCAGACCGGCAATCAGCGGGTGGAAGAAGATCTGGCTGAGCAGCAGGAAGACGGTCTCGCTGCTGGCCTTGTCCAGCGGCTCCTTGGCGAAGTAGGCGACGCCGATGAACGCGGTGGCCACGGCGCCCAGGGTGGTCAGGAACATCCAGCCGATGCCGATACGTCGTGCGGTCTTGGCCTCGGCCGGCGTGCGCAGCGCCATGAAGCGCACGATGATGTGCGGCTGGCCGAAATAGCCCAGGCCCCATGCAGCGGTGGAGAAAATGGCCACGGCTGCCAGGATCGCACCGTTGTCATTGAAGGAAGAGAACAGGTTGAACGCGTCCGGGTTCACCGCGGTGATGCGCGAACCCAGGGTCTCGATGTCGCCAATGCGGATCACTGCCACAATCGGCACAGCAATCAACGCGGTGAACATCAGCACGCCCTGGACCATGTCGGTCAGCGAGGCGCCGAGGAAACCACCGAACAGCGTGTAGAGCAGGGTGATCCCCGCAACGACTAGCATGCCGGTAAGGTATTGCCAGCCGAAGGATGCCTGGAAGAACTTGCCTGCGGCCACCATGCCCGAGGAGACATAGAAGGTGAAGAACACCAGGATGATCAGCGAGGAGCCGATGCGCAGCAGGTGCGCGTTGTCCTTCAAGCGCTTTTCAAAGAAGCTGGGAATGGTGATGGCGTTCTCTGAAATGGCGGTATAGGAACGCAGTCGCGGGGCGACAAACTTCCAGTTGAGCCACGCGCCGATGAGCAGGCCGATGGCGATCCATGCTTCGTGCAAGCCGCCCAGGTAGATGGCTCCGGGAAGTCCCATGAGTAGCCAGCCGGACATGTCGGAGGCGCCAGCCGAGAGGGCTGCTACCCAAGGTTTCAGGCCGCGGTCGGCCAGCATGTAGTCGTCGATATTGTTGGTTCGGCGATACGCGATATAGCCGATGCCAAGCATGGCGGCCATGTAAATTGCGATCGCAATCAGCTGGAAGGTCTGGTCGGACATAGTTCCTCATTACCGTTGCTGTTCTGGATCGGTGCGATGATCCAGGACTCGGATTCAAGTGGTGCGAGTCACCACTATGACACGAATTGTGCGCTTTGTCGCAAGTCTCATTTCTGTCTTGATGATGCTTTTTCCTCATCGACCGTATCGAAGTCTTTCGGTGTTGCCAAAATTACCAAGTCGTTTGCGTCACTCATTCCGGGCTGTGCGTGCAAAGTGTTACGCACCGCCTGAATGCCCGGTGACTTGGTCGAAGAATGCCTCATTGCGGTGAAAATGGTGCGGGCTGGGGCGCCGGGTAAATCTATGGTTCGCAAGGTGCGCGCATTGGAGCGCAAGACCAGATCCGGCAACATCGCCACGGCGTTTCCGGTTTGCACCAATTCCACGTGCGCTTGCAGGTCAGCGGTTTCGTAGCGTAGGTCTGGTTCGAACCCGGCCAGCCGGCAGGCTTGTAGGGCCCAGTGCCGGCTCGCTGCACCGTCGGGCTCCACGACCCATGGCAGGGTGGCCGCGTGTTCTAATGAGGTGACGCGGTCAAAATCCGCATTGCCTTTGGCTCCGAGCGCTGGCAGGGCCAGCCGGATGGGGTCGTGGGTCAGTACCCGCCGGTCAAGGTTGGCGTAGTGCGGGGCGGAATGGCCCGAGTATTGTTCGGCGACCACCAGATCAAAGCTGCGGCTACTGGTTTCCTGCAGGGCATCGGCCGGTTCCTGTTGGCTCATTTCCACCCGAAGCTCCGGGTATTTTTCGCGCAATTCCCGCAGCACCGGTGGCATGAGGGCCAGCATGGCGGTCTGGAAGACGGCGAGTCTGACGGTGCCGGCGATGGTGGATAGGGTGCCAGCAAGATCTGCTTCGGCATGTTCCATGGCTTCTAAAAGGGTTTCGGTGTGCGCCACCAAAAGCTGCGCCTGGGCGGTGAGTTTTAAGGTGCGCCCGGTGCGGCGTAAAAGTTGCACTCCGGCTTCGGCTTCGAGCTGGTTGAGCTGTTGGGAGACCGAGGATGGGGAATAGCTCAAGGACTCGGCGACTTCGGCGATGGTTCCGCGGATGCTGAGTTCTCGAAGTAGTCGCAATCGTCGCAGTTCAAGCACCGGTTTTCCGCCATTTCGTTGAGGTGAGAGTCGGGTGTATCCATACATTAGCAAAACCGAACAAATATCTTCAGTTTTGTTCGCTTTTGCTTAACGCAACTTAGGTTCATACTCGAAATTGCACACAGCTTTTTGTGCGGAAAGTACCGCAAAGAGAGCCATAACGACATTAACGTTCGGTGCCGAACCAAGACTGAATAACTTTGCATCGAAGGGACCACTAAGTGTCTTCAATTTCTACCCAGCACACCGTGCCAGCAGCAGTAGATGCTGCCGGCAACCCGCTTACCTCTCCGGGCGAACTAGCCGAAGATGTCATCGCGTTGGTGCGCCGCTGGCTCACCGAGGCGTCCAACTATCCTGTTGATGCTGCGGCCGCCAGACTGGCCGGTGTGCTCAAGGATCCCAACGGTTTGGATTTCACCGTGGGATTCGTCGACGGAGTCATCCGTCCCGAGGACCTGCGCGTTGCCGCCGAAAACCTCAAACAGCTAGCCCCGAAGGTGCCAAGCTTCCTCCCGTGGTACATGCGCAAGGCAGTAGCACTCGGTGGAGTCATGGCACCCGCGATGCCACAGGTGGTTGTCCCCGTAGCGCGCAAGGTACTGCGCGAAATGGTGGGCCACTTGATTATCGATGCTTCCGAAGCGAAGCTTGGTGGCGCGATCAAGAAGATCAAGCGCGAGGGCGTGAACCTGAATGTGAACCTGCTGGGTGAAGCCATCCTTGGCGAGGGCGAAGCTGCCCGCCGCCTGGAAGGCACCACGACCCTGTTGGCCCGCGACGATGTGGACTACGTGTCCATCAAGGTTTCCTCCACCGTGGCTCCACACAACCACTGGGCTTTTGATGAAGCTGTGGAACACATCGTGGAGAAATTGAGCCCGCTCTATCAGCTGGCAGCTCAGAGCCCCAAGAAGAAGTTCATCAACCTGGACATGGAAGAGTACAAGGACTTGGAACTGACCATTGCGGTCTTCACCAAGATCTTGGCTCAGGATGAGTTCAAGGATCTACCTGCGGGCATCGTGCTCCAGGCCTACCTGCCAGATGCACTCTCCGCGATGATCAAACTCCAAGAATTCTCCGCAGCTCGGGTTGCAGCTGGCGGAGCACCGATCAAGGTGCGCGTCGTGAAGGGCGCCAATCTGCCGATGGAAACCATGGAAGCGGACATCCATGGCTGGCCGTTGGCGACCTGGCACAGCAAGCAGGATTCGGACACCAGCTACAAGTCGGTGCTGGAATACGCGCTACGCCCTGAGCACGTGAAGAATGTGCGTATCGGCGTGGCCGGACACAACCTCTTTGATGTGGCGCTGGCATGGCTGCTCGCTAAGGCACGCAACGTTACCGAGGGCATCGAATTTGAAATGCTGCTGGGCATGGCCACCGGTCAGGCCGAAGCGGTACGCCGCGAGGTCGGGTCTCTGCTGCTCTACACCCCGGTGGTGCACCCACAAGAATTTGATGTGGCCATCGCCTACCTGATTCGACGCCTCGAAGAGGGCGCCAGCCAAGAGAACTTCATGTCGGCAGTCTTTGAGCTCTCCAAAAACGAGCAGCTCTTTGAACGCGAAAAGAACCGTTTCCTCGCTTCCCTGAATGCCTTGACCGATCAAGTTCCGGCACCACATCGTGTGCAGAACCGTCAGGTGCAAGACCCGCAGCTCGCCGAGCGTATCCAAGGCTTCGCCGATGGATCAACCGAATTCTTCAACACCCCTGACACCGACCCAGACCTAGAACAGAACCGCACCTGGGGACGCGAGATCCTGTCCAAGATGCAAGTCTCGCCCCTAGGCAAGGACCTGGTGAAAGCCAACACCATTAATGCTGCCGGTGAATTGGATGAAGCCATCGCCATGGGCGTTGACGCGGCCGAGGAATGGCAAGCCATGGGTTCGGCGAAGCGCGCAGAAATCCTGCACCGCGCCGGCCAGATATTTGAAGAACGCCGTGCGACGCTGCTTGAAGTACTGGGCTCCGAATGCGGAAAAACCATTGACCAGGGCGACGTGGAAATCTCCGAAGCCATCGACTTCGCCCACTACTACTCGCAGCTGGGTCTGGAACTTGATGAGGTCGATGGGGCCAAGTTTGTGCCATCCAGGCTGACCGTGGTCACCCCGCCGTGGAACTTCCCGATGGCCATCCCTGCCGGGTCGACCCTTTCGGCCTTGGCCGCTGGTTCGGCTGTGATCATTAAGCCAGCAACGCAGGCTGCCCGTGTCGGGTCAATGATGGTTCAGTGCCTCTGGGATGCTGGAGTGCCGAAGGATGTTCTGCAGTTGGTCTTTGTCGGTGACCGTTCGCTGGGCCAGCAACTGGTTTCCGATGAGCGTGTGGATCGATTGATCCTCACCGGTGGATATGAAACCGCGCAGCTGTTCCGTTCCTTCCGTAAGGACCTGCCGCTGCTGGCCGAGACCTCGGGTAAAAACGCCATTATTGTTACCCCGCATGCTGACCTTGATCTGGCGGCCCGCGACGTGGTGCAGTCAGCCTTTGGCCATGCCGGCCAGAAGTGTTCGGCAGCTTCACTGGTGGTTTTGGTTGGATCCGTCGCTGATTCTCGTCGCTTCAACAATCAGCTGATCGACGCGGTGAAGTCGCTGAAGGTTGGCTACCCATGGAACCCTGAATCGCAGATGGGCCCATTGATTGGTGAACCCGGCGAGAAGCTCAAGCGTGGTTTGACCACCCTAGGTGCCGGCGAGCGCTGGGCCATCGAGCCGAAGCAACTTGATGATTCAGGCAAGCTCTACTCACCGGGTGTGCGCTACGGTGTGCAGCGTGGCAGTGAATACCACAAGACCGAATACTTCGGTCCAATCCTTGGTGTGATGACCGCACAGTCTCTGGAAGAAGCGGTAGAGATCGTCAACGAGGTGGACTACGGACTGACCTCGGGACTGCACTCACTGGATAGCGGAGAGATGGCTTACTGGATGGAAAACATCCAGGCAGGCAACATTTACGTGAACCGTGGCATTACCGGCGCGATCGTCCAGCGTCAACCATTTGGCGGCTGGAAGAAGTCGGCCATTGGTGCTGGCACCAAGGCCGGTGGTCCCAACTACCTCATTGGTATGGGTAGCTGGAGCGATGCACCGGTGAAAAACAGTGCAGCCCTCTCGCGTTTTGATGAGCAGTTGCTCAACGCCGCTGAATTGGATCAGGCGCAGACCCAGTGGCTGACGTCAGCCTTGGGCAGTGACAAGTACTGGTGGAACACCGAATTCAACCAGGCCAAGGATCGTTCGGGCTTGATCTCGGAGCGAAACGTCTTCCGCTACCGCAGCGTGGATGTCACGGTCCGCTTTGAGCAGGAAAGCAGCGGCCAGGGACTGGCTGAGGCCCTGCGCGTGGTGGCTGCCGGAGTGACCGCCGGGTCTCGCGTACGTCTGTCCTTGGACGCTGAGCTTTCTCGGGAGCTTCGCAACCTGTTGGCCGAGCACTCGGTCACCGTGGTGCGTGAAGATGCTGCACAGTTCGCGGCCCATGCCGCCAAGCTGGCTGCGAAGAACGGCCCAGACTCGGCTGCTCGTATCCGCTTGATTGGTGGATCAGCGAAGGCCGTGGCTGAAGCAACCGACGGCAAACCAGATGTTGCGATCTATGCGTCACCGGTGACTGCTGCGGGCCGAGTGGAACTGTTGCCGTTCCTTCACGAGCAGGCAGTATCGATCACCGCGCACCGTTTCGGTACACCTAATCACCTCAGCGACTCACTGATCTAGTCTCGCGTATTAAATAAGGCAGCCAGCATTCCGTCGTGGAATGCTGGCTGCCTTATTTAGTGGCTGAAAACTACTTCTTGGCTTTCCAATATTTACGCACGAGGAAATCGGCGATGGCGGCCAGTAGGGCCGGAATAATGTAGCGTCCTATGGTGGCTAGAACGAAGGCCGGTAGTGAGCCATGCTCGGAGGTCACCGATATGTGGGCGAGGAAACCCATGCCGATGGCGGCAAGAAGTCCGGTGATCCACCCGGCCAGTGCCCGCGAGCGCAGCACAAACCAGCCGACTAGTGCGAGTACCGGCAATAGTAGGCCCCAGACCATGAAATAGCCGGCATACTCTCCGGTGAGGTCCAGGGCTGAGACCATAAACCAGTCACCATATTCGACGGTATCAATCACCGGCAGTTTGAGCACGACATCGAGGACCTGTGAGAGCAGGACTAAAGCCATCGCAAAAATCTTGGTGTCCGTGCGCCCCGGGAGGAACCAGAAGCTAGCGATGCCCATCGCTCGGATGGCCCACAGCGATAAGACGATCAGCAGGCTCCCACCGGTGATGTAGTGGGCGGTGGCCAGCATGGTGGAGCCGGTGATACAGACGATGAGTACAAGCCATACCCCGATCAGTCGGGCGGGCAGTTGTAACAGTGGTTTTTCTTCGCTCACTGAGTCAACTCTAGTAAAGCTCGCTGTGCAAGTGCTGTTTTGGTGATTTATGTGGATCTAGGCTTTTGGCCTCATGGGTTGATGAGAGACTGAAACAAGATGGTGATTAGCCGGACTAGGCAGAAAAGTTACCGGGCGGTAATGTGATGGTATGCACATGATATTCCGAATTCTCATGGTCTTTTTTAATAGCAAGAAGGCCGCACGCCTCTCCATGTTCGACACCAGCTCGGTGACCATGCGAGCCACCTTGACCGACATCGACTTCGCCGGTCACATCAATAACGGCATGTATTTATCGATCTTCGACTTGGGCCGATTTGACCTGATGTTCCGTTCCGGTGTCTGGGACATCATGCGGAAAAACAAATGGACCCCAGTGGTCCAGACCGAGACCATCACCTTCCGTAAATCAGTACGTCTAGGCACCAAATTCTCGCAAGAGACCCGCCTGCTGGGCATGGATGATAAATGTATCTATTTTGAACAGCGCATCGTCGTCAAGGGGGAAATCTACGCTCGCGCATACATTGCCACGCGTATGACGTCCAAGAAGGGCGCCGTCTCCAACGAAGAGATCCTTGCTCAGGTGGGACTACAAGTTCCTGAAGATCGCGTAGTACCAGAATGGATCCATCAGTGGCGTGAACAAGGAGCCCTACCAGGGTCTCGCAAGCCAGCCCCACACAACTGGGTCAACTAGATCTCAGTGGCCTTTGGCGGCGTCAATGAACTGGGCGATCAGCGCAGGGTCTTTGACGCCGCGAGATGACTCAACTCCCGAAGAGACATCGGCCCCGGTGGCCTGCGATAGGGCCAAAGCTTCTACAACATTGTGCGGATTCAGTCCGCCAGCCACCAGCCACTGCCGTCCGGAAGCTAATTCCCGGACCGCAGCGTAATCCCAACTTTCCCCGCTGCCGGGCACTGAAGCATCAATGAGCAAGAAGTCCTCGCCCCAATCGGCAAACTGTTCGGGCTCAGCATCGCGACGAACGGCGCGAATCACCTTAAAGCCTGCGGCGTGGGCGGCTTGAACATCTTGGGCCGAACGCTGACCGTGTAGTTGTACCCAGCCAACTTGCGCCTCGGAGGCACGTTCAAGCACCGTTGGCATCTTTTCGCTGTGGAATACCGCAACAGTGGCAATGCCCTCAGGAACCAAAGTAGCTAGTTGGGCAGCTTGCTGAGGGGAAACCTCACGAGCACTGGTAGTCAGCACAAAACCAATCGCATCGGCACCGTGTTCCACGGCCACCTGAACATCCTGTGCGGTGGACAGTCCGCAGACCTTTACAAAAGGTTCAGCTCTACTCATGATGCACTCGATTCTACGAGGTGTACCGGGGTGTAACCACCGGGAGCGTTGGCCCTAATCGCCACGAGCTCACGGGCGTGATCCCATAACCTTTGGTCCTCGACGCTCACCGGGACCCACGGCTTAACTGGCACCGCGGTCCCGGTTTCATCACGGGTAACCATCACCGTGAGGCAATAGGTAGTCAGGTTCATTTCGTGAGTCTTTGGGTCCCCGGAGCGTACGTGTACGGCAATATGCATTCCCTTATTACCGGTGTACACCAAACGAGCTTCGACCTCGACCAGATGCCCAATGAGTAGCGGACGGTAAAAACGGATACCACCGGAGAACACGGCAACGGTTTCTTGACCACAGTAGCGGCTCGCGCAGAGGGCCGCAGCCTCATCGATCCACTTCATTACGATGCCACCGTGAACCTTGCCGCCCCAGTTCACATCCGTAGGTGCGGCCATAAAACGAAGTAGAACTCGTTCGGCGGTACCTTCATCGGTGTATTGCTGATCTTTCATCGACGCAACGATGCGTTCCCGGATATCGATGCGGGCCAATGCGTTATCGCGCAGTTCAATTTCTCGGGGAGTGCCGGGCATGAAGTCGGGAACCGCTGTTGGCTTTCCGTGATCATCAACCGCCACAAAAATCACCAAGCAGTTGCTTGATGCTACGGGACGTAATTCGCGCGGATCCTGGAAAGATACCTCGGTATGGATATGCATGGAACTTCGTCCGGTATAAACCACCGAGGCGGTGACTTCAACGAGATCACCGGAATGGATAGGGTCCTCAAAGTGAATATTGCCAACGTAGGCGGTGACACAGTAACTCGAAGACCATCCAACGGCGGCAGCATAGGCAGCCTTGTCCACCCATTCAAGGACCGTGCCTGCCGGAACGATGCCGGTGACATCGACATCGGTAGGGGCTGCGAGGAATCGCAGGGTCACCGAATGGGGACGTTGTTTTAGCTCCGAGGTGCTCATGCACTCCAGTTTCGCCTACTTGCCTTGTCACCGGCAATGTGTGACAAGCGCCCTGCAGGTCGAGACCGGATCTGGCCTAGGATAGGGATGTGCGTAGGGTCTTTGGAATTTTTTCGGCAGCAACAACCATTGTCGTGGCGCTCAGCCTCATTGCCGCCGCCGGAAGCGCCGGACTCGTAGTCCTGATCGGCCAAGGATTTGACCGCCTCTATTCCGGTTCCACACTTGATAGCCAGTGGTACATCGGCGTCGCTGGTGAGGTATTGGCCTTACTCGTTGCAACCTTCTTGATTCCCATCGTGATCTCTCGCGACAGCCAAGCCCTGACAAATTACCAGCGCTCTAAATTACTTAAGCACTACCTGTCCATCGGTCCTCTAGCTGTACGCCGAGCCGGCGAAGGCGAACTGGTCCATGCGGCGATGGATTCGGTGGAACGCTCGGTCAAGTACCGTTCCAGTTTCATCGGACCAGCTAGCGCAGCGGTGGCCACCCCCGTATTGATCTTGTGCTTTATAGCGCTCTTTATTGACCCACTCAGTGCGGTACTCATGGTGATCCCTACTGCGCTGGTTCCGGTAATTGTTCTTGGCTTTCAGCGCCGCTTCGGTTCTGCAAACGGCGAGTACCGCAGGGCTCAAGGAATCCTCTCGGCAACCTTCTTGGATGCACTGCGTTCCTTGAACATGCTCAAGCTCAACGGTGGCAGCGCATGGATGGGCAAGGCCATTAACACGGCCACCGAACGTGTACGCCAACAGGTGATGAAATTGCTGGCCCGAAACCAGCTGATCCTCTTGGTCATCGATTCGAGCTTTGCCGTGCTGCTCTTGGCCAGCGCCTCGCTGCTGGCTTGGTGGCGTGCCAGTAGCGGTGCAATCTCGCCAGGAGCCGCAGTATCCCTCGTTATTCTTAGTTACCTGATGCTGGCACCGGTGAACTATGTCGGCAGTTTCTTCTATATCGGAATGACCGGCAAAGCCGCAGAGAAAAAACTTGCCGAGATCCAAGAGATCTCGATGCACCCCTCCATGGCTAACCCGCTTCGTGTGAATCTTGCTAACAATGGTTTATTCATTGAAAATCTTCGTGCCAGTTATACCGGTAGCGATCAGGGATTAGAAGATATCAACCTGCAATTTCCTGTGGGATCACGCACCGCTATCATTGGGGCATCTGGCAGCGGTAAAAGCACCCTGATTAGGGTGCTCCAAGGGCAACTTGAATCCACCACCGGGCTCATCCACGATGGACGACAACCGATGGGGCCAGCCACTCTCAAAGCAAACACCGCTGTGGTTGAACAACACGCCACGCTCTTCGGTGAAAGCCTTCGTGAGAACTTGCAGCTTGCAGCACCCACGGCCACCGATGAACAATTACTGGCCGCCATCAATCAAGTCAATATGGCGTCCTGGCTGGTGCAGCAACCATTGGGATTGGATCAACCACTGGGCGAAGGCGGTGCCCGGCTCTCCGGCGGACAGGCACAACGCCTATCTTTAGCCCGCGCCCTACTAGCCAATCGCCCAATACTCTTACTTGACGAACCAACCAGCGCCCTAGACGTACACAGCGAAGCTGAAATCACCCGGACCCTGCGTGAACTCGATTCCCAGACCACCATCATTACCGTCACCCACCGGTTAGGACTATTGGCCGATTATGACTATGTGGTGGTGATGGATCATGGAAAAGTAATCCAATCAGGAGCCCGCGAAGAACTGCTGGAACAAGACGGTTACCTCAAAGAAGCCATGACAAATCTGAACCAGCGCACGAGGCAACTGCAAACGCGAGGGCTGCCTTCGATAGGGGAGGGGGAAGCATGAGCCAGCACAAGAAGCACACGTTCGCGACCGTTCTGTGGCTCATAGGAACTACTAAAGACCTTTTGGCGCCACTGGCCTTGGCAAGTGTTTTTTCATGCCTGACCCGACTGATCTCCTTGAGCATCTACGTTCTGGCCGGAACTGGTCTGGTGAAAGTCTTAGGGATTCACGAACTAGAAAGATTACAGTCCCTGGGATGGGGGTGGCTGGTGGGGCTGATCTTCGTTCTGGGTCTGGCCAAGGGCGCACTGCGTTACCTAGAACAATACGTCGGTCATCGGGTCGCCTTCCTGTCCTTGGCACGACTACGCCGCAGAATGTATGCCGCCTTTGAACGCCAAGCACCCTTTAGCGCAGCGAGCAAAAATTCTGGAAGCCTCCTAGCCCGCGCCACCAGTGACATCGATAAAGTCGAAGTGTTTTTTGCGCACACACTTCCACCCGCGGTATCCGCAGTGGTGGTCAGCGCCCTGGCAACGTGGGGAACGTGGATCGAGTTTGGAGAACAGCCAGCACTGATCCTGCTTGGCGCATACCTCCTAGTTGGTGTCGTCATACCTGCCGTTGGAGTGCGCAAGTTGCGCGCCAACGCAGCCACCACTGCGACAGTACGAGGCACGCAAAACCAACTTTTCACTGAAGCCATGGCGGGTGTGGAAGTTCTGCACAGCTTCCACGGCGGTAATAAGACATTACAGAAACTGCGCGCAAGCAGTCTTGAAGCCAATGCCGCGGCATTAGGTACCGGCAAGATCACGGCGGTTCGCGCAGCTCTGACTCAACTGATCATGTGGGGTAGCCTGCTGGCGCTGTTCATTGTTCTTGGCACCGCAGGGCAACTCGGCGCGCTTGTCATAGTGGTGTGTGCTTTTATCCCTTCCTTTGAAGCGGTACGCACCGTTGACGGATTCATCCTTGGACTACAGGATTCGCTGGCAAGCGCTCGCCGATTGCACGCGACAGATACCTACAAGCCAACAATCACTGATCCTGCCAACGCGGTGGCGCTGCCCGAGTCAGGGGAACTGAAAATCCGGGACATTGGGATCTCCTACGGCCCAAACAGCGTAGTACAAGGCGTAGACCTGCAACTGCAGCCTGGTGAAATGGTGGCCTTGGTTGGAGCCAGTGGTTCAGGTAAATCATCGGTTGCTGCGGCCTTGGTCAGAGCCATCGATTACACCGGAACTATCAGCTTTGGCGACGTTGATATCACCACGGCCAGCTTGGATAAGCTTCGTCAAAAGATCATCCTCGTCTCCCAAGAATCACTGATTGTGCGCGGCACGGTGCGCGACAATCTGCTCTTAGGACGGCAGGGCATCACCGATGAACAACTAATTTCAGTACTCGAAGAATTGGGCCTAGGCGACTGGCTGACCGGACAGAAATCAGGGCTGGACACCCGACTCGGAGACCGTGCCACACGACTTTCTGGCGGGCAACGCCAACGGCTAGCGCTGGCCCGTGCACTGATCAGGAAGCCTGCCGTATTGATTATGGATGAATCAAGTAGTGCGCTTGACGTAGCCAGCGAGCAACTTGTTTTGCAGGCGGTAGAGCGGCGTCGCCTACAGGGGATGTCGGTAGTCATGATTAGCCACCGCCTCGCCACCGCAGGACAGGCACAACTGACAATGGTTATCGATAATGGCGTCGTTGCTGAAAGTGGGCGGGCCGCTGAACTGCTGGCTAGGGAAGATTCGCTCTTCTCACAGATGGCAATTCGTGAGGTGGATCAGATTTTGCTGGGCTAGATGCCTGACAAGTGAGCTAATAAACATTAGGCTCGCACCATGATGAGAATTGTGGTTCTGCTGTTCCTCGGCGTTCTCGCCACAGGGTTTGTCGTCACTGCGATCCTTGCCGGTACTTCCGGCGAATGGGTCTGGTGGATCTTGGTTGCACTGACCGGTCTACTGGTGCTTCTTGGCATCCATGACCTGGTGCAGAAGAAACATGCGATCCTGCGCAACTTCCCGATTGTTGGGCATGCGCGTTATCTTTTTGAATTCATCCGCCCGGAAATCCAGCAGTACTTCATTGAACGCAATACCGACGGCAAGCCTTTTGACCGTGACACGCGCTCGCTGATCTACGCAAGGGCCAAGGGCGCCGACAGCCACAAAGCCTTTGGTACTGAACGCGATGTGAATGCAGTTGGCCACGAGTACCTTTTGCAGTCGGTGGCACCCGTGGCGCCGCCGAGCAACCAATTCCGAGTCAAAGTTGGTTCCAGCCAATGTACTCAGCCATACGAGATTTCACTGATGAACATCTCGTCGATGAGTTTCGGTGCCTTATCGGCCAACGCGGTGTTGGCCATGAACAAGGGCGCAGAAATGGGCGATTTTGTTCACGAAACCGGTGAAGGTGGACTGACTAAATACCACTTGGAATACGGGGCAGATCTTTTCTGGGAAATCGGCTCAGGCTACTTTGGCTGCCGTACCCCGGAAGGACGTTTTAACCCAGAAACCTTTGCCGCCAAGGCTAAACTGCCCAACGTCAAGGGCATCACCATCAAGCTCTCCCAAGGTGCCAAACCAGGCCTGGGCGGAGTGCTTCCAGCGGCCAAGGTCACCGCGGAAATCTCCGAAGCTCGAGACGTTCCGATGGGCGAAGACTGCATCTCACCAGCCAGCCACGCAGAGTTCTCTACGCCCCGCGAGTTGATGCACTTTGTCGCAAAGCTCCGCGAACTCAGTGGCGGCAAACCGGTGGGAATTAAGTTCTGTGTTGGCTCACGCACCGACGTCATGGCGCTGTGCAAGGGCATGCTCGACACCGGAATCCTAGTTGACTTCATAACTATTGATGGTGCCGAAGGCGGTACCGGTGCAGCACCGCTGGAGTACGAAGATCATGTGGGTGCACCGCTGACCGAAGGAATAATGCTGGTGCACAATACCTTGGTGGGCGCCGGGCTCCGCGACGAAATCCGATTGGCTGCGGCCGGCAAGATTGCCAATGGCTCGGACATTATTAAGCGTCTGATCCAAGGTGCGGACTTCACCTTCTCGGCGCGCTCCATGATGATGGCCACCGGATGCATCCAGGCTCAACAGTGCCACACCAATCACTGCCCTGTCGGGGTGGCCACCCAAAACAAGAGGCTGATGCGTGCCCTAGATGTTGAAGACAAAGGGCACCGTGTTTACAACTATCATCGCCTGACAGTTACAGAATGTGCACAGATCATGGCTTCCATGGGATTGAGCAGCCCAACCCAACTCAATACGAGAATGCTCCGGCGACGGGTGAACCTTCAGTCCACACGTTCCTACGCTTCACTGTTCCACTGGCTACGTCCAGGCGAATTACTTCATGATGCACCAGGTTCGTGGAAGGAAGATTGGGACGAGGCCGATGCTGATCACTTTGGTGAGCATGCACCCCTACACTTTGAAGAGCCAGTGGGCGTTGGCATTGAACCAGCCAAGGTACGTGAACCTCAAGATGCGGTCAGCGCACCACGAATTGAGCCGAAAGATTCTGCCAAAGTACGTCCGGTCCATGCTGATGTCACCCGTCCCGAAGGAAGACCGGGCGCCGATAGCTAGAGCTCGGTGCCTTCGGCCAACGAACGCAATGCCTGCTGGTCCACGTTGCTAATGGCGGCGCGGGACCAGCGTGGATTACGGTCTTTGTCAATGACTTGTGCACGAATTCCTTCGGCAAGATCAGGAAGATGCATCAGATGGCGGGCCATGCGTAATTCCCGGTCCAATGCGGAGCGTAGATCCTGTTCGGCGCGTGCCTGACGGACCGTGTAGAACGCGCTGCTGATGCTGGAAGGCGAGTTAGCCAAAATTGATTGGGCAGCCTGTTGCGCTGCTGGATGCACCATTTTCTCTAGTCGTTCAAGCACTTCTTGCGGGCTATCAGCACTGAAGGCATGGTCCACCCACCCCTGACTGAGTTCTAAGGCGTAGGATTCCGGGGCACCGTGCAGTACTTCGATGGCTGAGATAATTTCGCCTGCCGAGAGTCCCACGAATTCATCAAGCTCATCCAGGATGTTTTCGGCGAAAGAATCGTTGATAACGACATCAGCAAATCCGAGATAGACCGCGTCGGCACCAGTGAAGGAGGCCGCGCTCATGGCGAAGTATTCGCCAAAATATCCGGGGGTATTTGCGAGCAGATGACTGCCACCCACATCCGGGGTGTAACCGATCTTTGCTTCTGGCATACCCATGGTGGCGCTCTGGGTCACCAAACGGACCGGAGCGTGAGAGGCCAAACCCACCCCGCCACCCATGGTGATTCCGTGGGCCAAAGTAATCAACGGCTTGGGATAAGTAGAGATCAAATAATCCAGATCGAATTCCATCGACAACAGATCAATGAATTCTTGATGAGCTCCGGTCGTGACGGCGCGATGAAAATCAGCGATGTCCCCGCCGGCACAGAAAGCACGTTCACCACGACCAGTAAGCAGAACCAAAGAGATGGCAGGATCCTTCGCCCATTGCTTCAGCACACGAGTTAACTCAGCGAGCATCTGCAAGGTCAAGGCGTTCAGCTTGGCAGCTCGATCCAGTTCGATATGCCCGATCGGACCATACACCTTGGAAACAATATTGGTTGCCGTAGCGGCCGGTGTGCTGGCAGATTGCACCGATGACTCCTCAAGAATTTTTGGGGCGCCCATGATGCCCCGGGGATGAGTGAAGGTTACTGCGCCAAGATCTGGGCTAGGCGATCCAGAACCAGGGCCACCTTTGGCTTCTTCGAATTCTCTGGTTTCAACGCAAAGATGGAACGCGCCAGACGAATCTCGGGGGCATCAACAATGCGGATGTCTTTCGGCGCGTTAGCCATCGCCAAATCCGGGACCAATGCTGCACCGAGTCCTGAAGAGACCAAACTCAGGGAGGCATTGAAGTCGTCGCAGTAGGCAGCCACCTGTGGGTGGATGTTGTATGAGGAGAACAGCCGGGAAATCAATGTGGCATCGGAGGTTCCCGGGTGGTGGAAGATCCATGGCCATTCGGCTAGCTGATCAACGGTGAGCTGCGAGTCATCGGCGATAGGCCACGAAGCAGGAATGACGACACGGAATTGGTCGTCGCCCAACCAAGTACGTTCTAGCGATGCGGGCCAGGACAGTCCGCCGGGACCCACCTGGAAGATCAGTGCCAGATCAAGATCCCCACCGGTACCCAGACCAGCGACGGTTTGTTGTGGTTCACCGATCCACAACCTGAGATTGATGCCCAAGGATGCCCAATCGGGAGCTTTAAGGATTTGTGGCAACGCGTAAGTTGCCAAGGAAGGGAAGATTCCCAGTTTGATCTCTTCAAGTGCTGTGTCATCGGTGGAGATCGTGGCAACGTCCGCCATGAGAGCATCAAGGTCGGTCAGTACGCGTTTGGCATGGCGAATCATGCGCATGGCTCCCGGAGTGGGAGTGATCGAACGGGCACCACGAACAAATAGGGTCGTCCCGGTGCTACGTTCTAGTGCTGTCATCTGCTGAGATACAGCACTGGCCGTGTAGCCCAGGCGAGATGCGGCCGTGGCAAAGGAACGATGCGCCACAACTTCTAGCAGTGTGCGCAGATGAACTGGATTAATCACTTCTAAAGTCTATGGCCTTTAGCCTAAGTTTTGCTTAGCCGCGTACTTAGTCGTCATCCTCCGGGTCAAAGAGATCTTCTTCATCGTCTTCGGAATCGTCACTGGAGAATTCATTATCCAGATCATCTTCGGTTTCGAGGTCGTCATCGTAGAGGTATTGACGTTGGGCCAGGGGATCATGATTGCGCATGGTCTCGGGCATGTCGCTGGAGCCTTCGTAGGCCTGTGAATCGCGACCGTCGTCAGGCTCGTAGATGTCGTTGCCGAACTCGGGGGCAAACTCGGTCGGTTCAAATTCTCTGCTCATGACGTACTCCTTCGCTGATACGAGGGATCCGCCGTCGAAGTCGGGGGATGCTCCTCGTGACTTCTCGTAGCACCAGCGTAGGACCGTAAATCTCTAAACGAAAGTCTTGTTTTATTGGGCAGAAAGTGAATGACTTCTCAGTGGTCGTGCTCGGAATAGTGTTCAAGAAGGGGAGCAGAACGGTAAGCCAAATGTGTGTGTAGCGCGAAGGTTGTCTCCGAACGCGTGACTCCCTTGATGCGTAAGATTTGACGCAACGCCGACTGTAATTGATGTGTGTCGGTGGCAATCAAACGAACCCATACATCGCCGCGGCCGGAGGTCTCGTGGATTTCTAAGACGTTGGGGATCTGCCGTAGTGCGGTGATCACCGTATCTAGATCACGGTGGTTAACTTCCAAGGTGACGAACGCAAGTACGTCATAACCCAGCTTTCCCAGGTCAATGTCTCGACCGCCATCACGAAGAATTTCCGAACGTTGTAAGCGTCGCAACCGGGACTGTGCCGTGTTCCGGGCTATACCCACCTCATCGGCGAGTTCAGAGATTTGAATGCGGGGGTCTTTGATCAGGGCGAGCAGTACTTTGAGGTCTACGTCGTCTAATCGCACTATATGCTCACTCCCGGTGCTCTCGAAGGCCACTATTTTGACCAAACTGCTCAAATCCTAACAAGAAGAAGACTTACTTGCTTTGAAAGCAGGGATATTTGTGGAAGAACGATCTGTTGCAGTAGACAAACTCAAGCAGAACGCTCAACTCACCGGTGGGGCAGCGAGTGGTCCCACCGGTAAAAAACTTTTTCAGGACAATCCTGGACGCCAAGGCCACAGCTACTTTGAAACCGGGAGTGAACGTGTCTGTCATCAGTGAACTGCGCATGCAGCCCATGCAACACCGCGCCCTGTCTTGGAACCCAGGATTAACCACGCGGCTGGTCATCACGGTTGCGGTGAGCTTCCTGCTTTTGGTCGGAGCTAATCTCGCCACTCCGCTGTACCCGGCATTGCAAGCAGAACTCCACTTAGGCGCAATGGGAACAACCATCGCCTTTGCCAGCTACGTCTGTTCACTGATGTTCTTCTTGTGCACCGTAGGACACTGGTCCGATCACATCGGCCGCCGTGCAGCATTGGTCATTGCCGTGCTCGTATCTCTGGCAGGAACCTTCGTCTTCGGTTCAGCATCCAGCCTTTTTGAACTGTGCCTAGGCCGCGGGCTTCAAGGAACCGGCGTCGCACTAGCAACCGGTGCCAGCGCTGCTGCACTGCGTGAATTGCTACCATCCAAGCCTGAATGGGCCTCCCGATTCACCCTTTTGGCATCTTCCGGCGGCGTAGCTTTTGGCCCGGTGCTAGGTGGATTGATGGCCAACCTGCCCGGTGGACGGAGCACCGTCTTTATGGTGCAGGCGGTACTACTAATTCTGGTGATGATTCCGCTGGTTACCCTCCAGGCGCGACCTGCCATTGCGATGGCCGAACGCGGTCAGCGCGGTAAGGCCTTGGCCCCGCGTCGTTTAGGGATTCCCAGTACCGCTCGTTCGCAATTCTGGTTGGCCGCGCTGGTGGGCTTTTTGAGCTTTGCCATCTTCGGCTTTGTGCTCTCGCTGGCCCCAGGCTATTTTGCCGAAACTTTTGGGCTGAACTCCTTGTGGGTCATTGGCCTTATCGCCGGTTTACCCTTGGGCGTCTCGGCCCTCTCGCAAGTTGTTGTGCGTGGCGGTACAAAGCTCCTACCAATCGGGTTGTCGCTGATGGCAATCTCAACAGTTTTGTTGGCGGTAGCTGCTGAATATGAAATCTTGATCCTCGCCTTGCTCGCTTTGGTGCTTGTCGGTCTAGGACAGGGAGTGAGCTTCCGAACCGCCTTTGCCACAGCCGTTGACGCGGTGAGCGACAGGCAGCATGCACAGACCGTATCAACCATTTATCTGGTGACCTACCTGGGCAGTGCAGTTCCCGTGATTGCGTTGGGCTGGGCCGTTGGAGTCTTCGGTCAGGAAATAAGCATCTTGGTCTTTGCCATCTGCTGTTCATTCTTAGCTCTGGCCTTGGCATTGTGGGCCGTGTTCTCCCACCGAACTAAAAACTGATCTTAAAGTACTGTGCTCACGGCAATTGCCGTGAGCACAGTACTTTAATGACCTACTTTGCCGTTGCCAGTGCGCTGGCTTCAGCGGTGATCATGACCGAATTCAGACGGTCTTCTTCCTGAGTGGGGTAGTGAATGGTGATGAGTTCATCGGCCTGCGCTGCGGTGGCGAAGTGCTGAAGATATTCGGCTACTTGCTCTCCGGTGCCCACTGCGGTGTAACGCATCATGTCGAGGATCTGCTCTGCCTGTGGTGTATCCATGAGCATATCGACTTCTGCTTCGGTGAATTCCTTCTTGGCGTTGCGACCTAAGAAGCTCGCAACACGGTGGCGCTTGGCAACGTTGAAGACTTCGTGAGCCTTCTCGGCAGTTTCTGCAGCTGCTACACCCACGCCAGCAATCACGTATGGCTCCGAGAGCTGATCCGATGGGGTGAATTCGTCGCGGTAGACACGGATTGCCTCATGCAAGGCAGCTGGTGCAAAGTGCGAGGCGAAGGAATATGGCAGGCCCAACTGGGCTGCGAGCTTCGCGCCGAAGAGCGAGGAACCCAAAATGTACAGCGGGACATTGGTTCCAGCGCCCGGAGTGGCCTGAACGGTAGGAACACGGGACTCGCCAGCGAGGTAGGCCTGCAGTTCCAAAACATCATGTGGGAAAGAGTCAGCTGCCGAAGGATCACGACGCAGTGCGCGCAAGGTGGTCATGTCGGTGCCCGGTGCACGACCCAAACCTAAATCGATGCGGTCTCCGTAAATGGTGGCCAGGGTGCCGAACTGCTCCGCGATGACCAGTGGCGAGTGATTGGGCAGCATGACGCCGCCGGAACCCAAACGAATGGTTTCGGTGTGGTGGGCAACATGGCTGATCACCAGCGAGGTGGCACTAGAGGCGATGGTCGGCATGTTGTGGTGCTCGGCGTACCAGACGCGCTCGTACCCATGACGCTCAGCGGTTTGTGCCAGGCGGACGGAGGACTTGAAAGAGTCGGAAATGCTTTGCCCGGGAGCGACCGGGGCAAGATCCAAAATAGAAAGCTTCACGGTTAATGTAACCAGCGCGTGCAATGAAGTATTCCGGACGTGATCGGATCAATAGAAAAGATGGTCACCCACTGTGTGGGTGACCATCTTCGAAAAGTCAGGCGTTAGCCAAAGACCTTCTTTAGAGAGCGCGGATGTCTGCAGCCTGCAGACCCTTTGGACCCTCTACAACTTCAAACTCAACCTTCTGGCCCTCATCCAGGGTGCGGAAACCCTGGGTCTGGATGGCGGTGAAGTGAGCGAAGACATCTGGGTCTCCGCTGTCTGGAGCGATGAAGCCGAAGCCCTTTTCAGCGTTGAACCACTTTACGATTCCGGTTGCCATATTTCTTTTTGGTCCTTTCAGACGTTCCTCGCCAAATGTTATGGCGAGCTTGGTTGTAATCTACGCAAGGTCAGAATTCCGTGAGGAAATCTTTTCTTGCGAAGCAGCCAAGTCATTCACTTCACGTCTAGAAGGGGGCTCGCGTCAACCGAGGTGGTTCGACATTCACAAACTTCTAACGGGTACTTCGCGAATTACTTTGGAACTACACTGCCTAGCCTACGTGTTTGCCGTCAACAAATGAATAACTTTGAACCAATTAATCAAAAATTTGGGTAAGAGGTTCGTTGAGTTTACCGAATTACGGGTTTGATGACGCGAAATACGAGAATTGCAGCTACCAATGACAGGACGGCGGCGATACTTGAAGTAATAACTACACCGTGATCGAAGGCCTGTGCCGCGGACTGAATGAGTGCCTGCGCATCGCTGCCACTAACGGATGTTGCCACCTGATGCGCCCCACCCAATGTTTCGCGGGCGAGATCTGCCTGCTCCGTACTCAACGTGGAAGGAACGATCAGTCTCGAAGAGTAAACGGAATTCAGGATGGTACCCAGGACGGCAACACCGAGGACTGAACCAATCTCGTAGGCAGTCTCCGAAATAGCCGAAGCAGCCCCAGCCTTGGACGCAGGAACGGCAGCCAAAGTCATGTCATTCGATAGTGTCTCGGTCATGCCGATGCCGGTGCCCAAAATTGCGAAGGCTACCATGAGTAACAATACGTTCGCCTCTTCACCTGAGATCAAAACCAAAAGGTAAGCAATCGCCGAGAAGATCAGGCCCATGGCCATGATGTTCGGCGAACCGAAACGACGAGACAGCGCTACTGCTACTAGCCCGAAGAGCATGGTGAGTACCAGCCCAGGAGTCATCCAAAGCCCGGCTTCAATGGGGCTCATCCCAGCAATGAGCTGCAAGTGCTGGGAGACGAAGTAAATGAACCCAACCAGTGAGAACACGCCAATGAGGTTGACTAGAAGGGCGCCGGAAAACGCTGCGTTCTTAAACAGTCGGACGTCAAGCATTGGAGATTCTTGCTTCAACTGACGACGTACAAAGGTCACGCCGCAAACGATGGCCAGGCCAACCGCGGCAACTAGGACGAACCATGGTGCCGTGGCGAAAGTCTTAATGGCGTAGGTGAAGGGCAACAGGGTAAAGATAATCAGCACGATCGATAACGGATCGACGCGTCCGGGGTTAGGATCCTTGGATTCAGGAACCAGAATCACCCCACCAATCAGCAGTGGCAGAAGCATCGGTACTGCCATGAGGAAGACTGAACCCCACCAGAAGTGCTCCAGCAGCAGGCCGCCAACAATCGGGCCAAGCACTGCGCCGCCGGAGAAGGCTGCTGCCCACACTGCGATGGCGGTACGGCGTTCGTTGGCATCGGGGAAGATGGTGCGGATCAGCGACAGCGTTGCCGGCATGAGCATCGCACCAAAGATGCCTAGCAGGGCACGGGCCGCAACGAGCTGTGTGGCATCGGTAGCAAAAGCTGCCAAGGCTGAGACCACGGCAAAGCCTGTGGCACCAATGAGGAGTAGTCGGCGGCGTCCAATACGGTCACCGAAGGAACCCATGGGAACCAATAGGCCGGCAAGGATCAAGGGGTAGACATCGATGATCCAGAGCAGTTGGGTGCCGGTGGGGGATAGTGCGGAGGTGATTGCGGGCACTGCAAAGGAGAGGACGGTGTTGTCCACGGAGATGAGTAGTACCGGAAAAATGAGAACAGCTAACGCCGCCCAACGGCGCGATTTGCTCAGTACAGTTGCGCGTTCGGTGATGTTTGAGCTCATGACTTTGCCCTTTAGGGTTTAGTGGTTTGACGGTGGCGATGGCCACCACTAATAACTGTACCGTCTGGACGGTATAGTTACAATGGGCGATAAGGTTAACTGAATCACCACCCCAATAGAACGGAGAGTCATGGCCCGCCCACCAGCTGCCCGTGGCAAAGTGCTGGACGCCTACATCTCACTCTTATGTGAAGAGGGGGAGCGTGCAGCGACACTTGATGCCACCGCGGCACGTGCTGGAGTCTCAAAGGGGGGCCTGCTCTATCACTTCGCATCAAAGGAAGCCCTAGCGGAAGCCGTCATCAATGCCTCTGAAGAACATGTTGTTCGCGATATCGAAGCGATGGACAACGCTAAAGAAGGTGCCTCCGCCTACTTCATTCGCACCAGTGCTGAAGTAGACACCGAATTGGACCGACACCTAGTTGCGCTGCACCGACTGGCTCAAGCAGGAGTTACGAATGCTGCCGACAAAATCGAGAGCACCAATGAACGCTGGTACAGGTGCATTCTCAAAGAAGTGGGGAACAAGGACCTAGCTCATTTATTCATGCTGGCCGGTGAGGGACTTTACGCCGGTCTGGCACTTCCTGACAGTTGGTACCAACGTAATTTTGAAGGTGAGCTGGATTCATTATTAGAGTTGGTCTCAACGATAAAAAAGTTGGGAAACCTCAACAAACACTGAGCAGGAAGAATTCAATGGCGAAAGACAGCGTTTCTACTCCTATTAGAGGACGGATTGGGGCGCTGCTTGGCATCCTGTTGTTGGCACTCTCATTGCGCGCTGCGGTGGTTTCCGTGCCACCGTTGCTCTCGCGTATTCAAGCCGATATTCCTTTTACCGAGTTCACCACCGGATTACTGGCCATGCTCGCACCGATCGCGTTTGCGGTCTTCGGCCTGCTCACACCACGATTGATCAAGTCCTTCGGCTTGGAAAAGACACTGATCATTGCACTAGCCTTGGCAGTGATCGGTCAGGTAGCCCGTGTGTTCATGCCAGAGGTGTACTCCTTCCTTGCCTTGTCGATAATTACTCTCGCTGGCTATGGCATGGGCAATGTGGTGTTGCCACCGTTAGTGAAGAAATATTTCCCGGAAAGAATTGGCTTGGTTACCAGCGGTTACGTCACGATGCTGGCAGTTGGTACGTGGATGGCACCGCAGTTTTCGGTACCGCTGGCCAACGTGGGCAACTGGCAAACGTCAATTGGATCGTGGGCGCTTCTCTCAGGCATCGTATTGATCCCATGGATGGTGCAGCTTTTTGCTGATAGGGGAGTGAACCGTCCGGAACATGCGCCTAATTCAGGCGGTGTTGTTCACCCGATTGCCAAGATCAACCCATGGAAATCCAAAGTTGCCTGGGGCCTAGCCGTTTACTTAGCTGGCAACTCTGCCCAAACCTATGTGTACTTCACTTGGCTACCACCGTACCTGCAGGACCGCGGACTTGATGAACTGACCGCGGGAAATATGTTGGCGTTATTCGCCATTCTCGGTTTGCCGGTCAGCCTCTTGGTTCCCCTTTGGGTTCCGCGATTGGAGCATCCCATCATTGCCGTATTGATATTTACCGGTTGCTGGATTACTGGTCACTTGGGTATTTTTCTTTCACCAACTCACAACACGGTGTTGTGGGTGTGTGCTGCGGGGCTCGGCCAGGGAACCTTTGCCATTGCCTTACTGATGATGAATCTGCGATCTCGCACTACCTATGGTTCTGGTGTGCTCTCGGGCTTTGCTCAGGGGTTGGGCTACGCGGGTGCCGCCGTGGTTCCGATGCTCTTTGGTGTGGTGCAGAAGGCTACGGACTCATGGGGTGCCGCATTCTCCATGCTGGCAGGCTGTCTGCTGGTCATGCTAATTGGTGCGGTCATTATCAACTCACCACGCACCATCGAAGATGATTCCCCAGGTACCGAAGATCTAGGCAAGCTCGAACGCATCGACTAGGCGAGAGCCAACAACTAGAAGTGACGTTGTGGGCCATCCGACGTTGGCGGATTTTGAGAGGCGCGGTGCCAGTGGCCTGCAGCTAGTGGTACAGACCAGCCAAAACGTATAGACGCTACACGGATGAGGAACGCAAGGGTCGCGATACCGGCGCTGACCGGAATGCTCATAAAATTCAGATGCCACGCGAGGACAGTGAGCCCCGCACCCACCATGGCAGCTAGCGCGTAAATATCCCGTGGGTTGAAGAGGTCCGGGGTCACATTTGAAATCACGTCACGCAACAGGCCACCGCCAACGCTGGTGATTACACCCAGCAAAATGGCGGTGACCGGATTGAACTGATGCTCCAGCGCTTTCAATGTTCCGGTGACACAAAACAGCCCAAGACCGGCGGCATCAAAAAGCTGCACTAAGCGATGCAATTTTTGGACTGCAGGAGTGAAAACATAAACGCATAAAGCCGCCAAGACCGGTGGAATAAAGTAGATCGGGTGTTCGAAGGTCGCCGGTGACTCATTAAGAATTAAGTCTCGGACCACGCCGCCGCCTAAACCGCATACGCCGCCTAGAAATACGGATCCTAAGATATCGAATCCTCTTCGGGCAGCCATCAAGGATCCTGCCACGGCAAAGAAGAAGATACCGACGAGTTCAATCAGGATGTACATTCCAGAGCCTCAAGCGGGTCGGCGACGTATGGACAATGTCCCATTATTGCCTGTTGCTTCTGCTAGCGAAAAATCTTCGCAACCTTAATCAACGTATTGTGATTGCGCGTCGTCAGGATTCGATGCTTGGCCTGCGCTTGAATTACCTTCGCTACAGGGTCAGTGGTGCTCGTTCCTTTGGAAGCAATCCACTGCACCGTACGTCCAACAATCACGTAGTCGTAGCGTTGTGCATCTAAGCGCCCAATTGCTTCTCCCAATTCATGGGCATCGAACACACTGTTACATAAGGTGAGATAAGCATGATGATCGCTTGCCGGTTCGGGGATCGGAAGCACAAAAGGCTGGGCCAGTTCTTGGATTTCATCTTCCGTAAAAACTAGCGTGGGAATCTCACGCTGATAGTACTGACGCAATAGTTCATTGCACCCATCTTGGACTACCAATGGATCAGATGCCTCGGAATTTAAGACCACATTGCCACTGGCCAACAACGTCTTTACGTCCTGAAAACCGCCATCCTGCAGCAGGGACGTGAGGTCCTTCATGAGGACTTTGATTCCACCAACGTTCACTCCTCGAAGGAACACTGCATATTTGTTCAACGGCTTACCCCAGCTTCAGTGAATCATTCTTTGGGAGGGTCGTTCTGAACCTCAAAGATCGCTAGGATCAAGAATATGCCTATGCACTTGCCTTTCGGATCCTGGCCCTCAACCATTACTGCTCAAGACGTTGCAGCAGGAACGAAACCCCTAGGCGGTGCTTGTTTCTACAAAGATCAAGTCATTGTTCAAGAAGGGCGTCCCGCAGAAGGCGGACGAATCACGCTTGTTGAATATGGCACCGACGGGCAACACGGGCAAGAACTGATCAGCGCACTGTTTAACGTGCGTTCACGAGTCCATGAATACGGTGGATCCAGTTGGAAGATCATTGAATCTCAGAATGACGTGATCATCTTCGCGAACTTCACCGATCAGCGGGTGTACTCGGTGAAAATTGGAGAACTTGAGCCAACTCCTTTGACCCCCGAGAGTACCGTTGATGGCGATCCACAGCTGCGCTTTGCAGAATTCATCCAAGGCCCCGAAGGCAGCGTCCTTGCCATCATGGAAGATCTTCGAGATGAGCCTGTACGACATATAGTACAAATTCCACTCGACGGCAGTGCTGCTGAAGAACTGACAAACATCAGGATCTTGAGTGAACCCGCACGATTTGTTGCTGCCCCACGGCTGAGCCCCAACGGAGAAAAGCTTTCCTGGATTAGCTGGGAGCATCCGAACATGCCATGGGACTCAACGTCTTTGCACCTTGCCGCATTCACTAAGATTGGAAGCCTTAGGAGCAAGGTGATTGCCGGCGGACCAGAAGAATCAGTTATGCAGCCCGAATGGTTGGACAATGATCGGTTGGCGTTCATTTCGGATGCCAGCGGCTGGTGGAATCCCTATGTCTACCAAGACGAATCTTCAAGGACCACTCGACTTGTTGACCGTCCCGCAGAATTTGCAGGCCCCCTGTGGCAGGTGGGGACCACTTGGTACTTGGCCGAAAGTCCTCACACACTACTGTGCTCCTATGGCCGAGGGACCACCTCGTTGGCACGAGTACATTCGGATACCGGTGGAATTGATGACTTTGAATTGCCCTTCACCCGCATCCGGCCACTGGGCGTGAAAGACAACTGGCTACTAGCTGGCACTTCATCGATGACACACGGCGAACAGATCACCTTGATCAATCTCGAAACTCTTGAACATCAGCCCGTGGCGAGTTCCATCCAGGATCTGCCAGATCCGAGTATGTTGCCTTCAGTTGAAGAATTCGAATGCAGAAACCTCGCCGGACAGTCGGTACATGCGTTGCTCTATCGCCCGGCCCAAGAAGGCTATGAAGGAATCACCGACGAATTGCCACCTTTCGTCACTTTTGTTCATGGCGGCCCAACCAGTCAGGCTTCGGCAACCCTCAACGCGGCGGTAGCCTATTACACCTCGCGTGGCATTGGAGTGGTGGACGTGAACTATGGCGGGTCAACCGGATACGGACGTGAATACCGCAACCGCCTCCGTGGTTCCTGGGGTGTCGTTGACGTCTCCGATACGGTGGCAGTGATCAATGCCTTGATTGGGCAGAAAATTGCTGACCCGGCACGTATTGGTATTGAGGGTGGAAGCGCCGGCGGATGGACAGTGTTGTGCGCCTTGACCTTCTCGGATGTCTTTACCGCAGGAATTAGCCGATATGGAGTCTCAGATCTGGTGGGGCTAGTCCAGGACACCCATGATTTTGAATCCCAATACATGTTTTCACTGGTCGGACCCTATCCTGAGGCCGCGGACCTGTACGAAAAGCGTGCACCGATCAACCACGTTTCAAAGATCTCCTGCCCGGTGTTGCTCCTTCAGGGAGATGAAGACAAAGTCGTACCGCCAGCACAATCGCAGGTAGTCGCAGATGCCCTCGCCGACCGTGGAATCTCCCATGCATACATTCTTTTTGAAGGAGAACAGCATGGTTTCCGCAAGTCTGAAAACATTGTGCGGGCGTTAGAAAGCTCCTTGGCTTTCTATGCCGAAATCTTTGACTTCGAGACTGACGTTCCAGCCATCGAATTGTCGTAGAAGCAGGCTCTTCGAAGAGCTACAGCTCGCTTTCTGGTCCCTGCCAAGAAGCACGCAAGCGATCCATTTCGCGGCGGTCTTTCTTGGTGGGGCGTCCCGTGCCACGATCTCGCACCGGAACCTGCGGGATGACGACTCGTTCACGTGGAGGCGTGTGGTCCAGATAGCACTTGGCTGCTACCGGTGCTGAGACTCGTTTGGAAAGTAGCCCGGTGACTTCGACATCACGGTCAAAACCATCTTTGCGTACGCGGATGCGGTCACCGGTAACAACAGTTTGTGACGCTTTGACCGGTTCGCCATTCAGACGCACGTGGCCAGCGCGGCAAGCCGTTGTTGCTGCGGAGCGTGTTTTGTAGATGCGCACAGACCACAGCCAGGCATCGAGTCTGACTTTGCCACTGGTGGGAATTTCAACCATGGGAAAAGTTTAGAACAGATACTGAGCTCACCAAGCTCCGTTAGTTGGTTTCCGCTGTAGCTTGATCGCAGGCGTCTTTGAGGCGTTCCTGCAAGGCAGCCGGTGCCTGGTCGCCCGAATCCGCGAGGTCATTGAGGGCCTGAACCATTTCTTCGGGTAGCCCACCGCCTTCCACCGATTTCACGATGGACGATAGGACGCGCATTTCATTGGAATCTATGGTGCCGTCCTGTACAGGGGCACATGCCTGACGAACTATCTCTTTGCTGGCAGCATCCGTGAGCTGGTTAGCAGCATTTGAAGCGGTGTCCTGAACGATGGAACATCCGGCGCTAAGCATCGTTACCGATGCGATAGCAAACAGCGTTGCCGCTTTGCGAACATTAACTTTCCCCATGGATATTAACCCTAGTCTTTAATGTTGAATTTCTGCTGTACGCCAACCGAGTCGATCATCTGAACTTTGATGTCCGTGAGGCACAATGGATCGGTGAGTAGCGAGCAGAAGAACACGACCGATGACCGCAGCACCCAAGAGCGTATTTTCGCTCAGCTGGCGCAGGAACTATCCACTGAAACTACGGTTGCCATTTGGCAGATCAAAGCAACGGTAGAGCTCCTCGACTCGGGATCAACCGTTCCCTTTATTGCCCGCTATCGAAAAGAAGCAACAGGCATGCTCAGCGATAGCCAGTTGCGTTTGCTAGAGGAACGCCTGCGCTACCTGCGCGAATTAGAAGAACGTCGTGCCACGATCCTCGAAGCCATTAGCGAAGCTGGCAAACTCACCGGTCAACTTTCGGAAGCGATCGCGTTGGCGAGCACCAAAGCTGAACTTGAAGACCTCTACCTGCCGTTCAAGTCCAAGAGGCGCACCAAAGCACAGATTGCACGAGAAGCAGGTTTGGAGCCACTGGCAGACTTATTGCTCTCCACTCCGACGGCGGATCCCCTTCAGGCAGCTACGGAGTACCTTAACGCCGAGGCCGGTTTCGGTACTGAAACCGACGTTCTTTCTGGAGCTCGCTCTATCGTGACAGAACGCGTCTCTCAAGACGTGGTGCTGGCCAGCGAACTGCGCGAACGGCTGTGGAGCAATGGCAAGATCAGTGCCAGTGTCGCCAGTACGGCCAGCGCCGATGGCCAGGGAAAATACTCTGATTACCTGGACTATGTTGCAAACCTGGACCGTCTCCCATCCCACCGTGTGCTGGCACTCTTGCGTGGTGAGCGTGAAGGGGTACTGAACCTTCAACTAGCTGAAGCTGATCCTCGGGACGAAGATGCTTTGGCTCAGGCACGTACAGGATATGAAAACGCGATTGCTGCGTCTTTGGGCCTGAACGTTCCAGCCGGAGCAGCTGCCGCCTCTTGGATTTCTCAAACCGTACGCTTGGCTTGGAAAGCACGTTTGTTAACCCGCTTCGAATCAGACCTGCGCTCCAGACTGTTTGAAGCAGCCGAAGACGAGTCAGTTAAGATCTTTGCCGCTAACCTGCGCGATGTCCTCTTGGCTGCCCCTGCAGGGAACAAGGCAGTCCTCGGCTTAGATCCAGGACTACGTACCGGTGTGAAAGTCGCAGTGGTTGACCTGACCGGAAAGTCAGTTGAGACTGCCACGATTTACCCGCATGCACCGGCTAAGAAGTGGGATGAATCGGTAGCAATCTTGGTCAAACTGGCCAAGAAATATGGCACCACTCTCATTGCTGTGGGTAACGGAACCGCAGGTCGCGAAACTGATCGACTGGCCGCTGAAGTCATCAAGGTGCTTGGCGGTTCGCGGATTAGCAAGGTGATTGTCTCTGAAGCCGGAGCCTCCGTATACTCAGCCTCTGAATTGGCCAGCCAAGAGCTGCCAGAAATGGATGTTTCTCTGCGTGGAGCGGTGTCGATTGCTCGCCGCCTCCAAGACCCATTGGCCGAGCTAGTCAAGATTGATCCAAAGTCTATTGGTGTTGGCCAGTACCAGCATGATGTGACAGCCTCCAAGCTTGATCGTGCCTTGGACGCCGTGGTTGAGGACTGTGTTAATGCGGTGGGTGTTGACGTTAATACGGCATCCCCAGCACTACTTTCTCGCGTTGCCGGTGTTGGGCCACTGTTGAGCCGCAATATTGTTGATCACCGAAACGCCAATGGTCCTTTTGCTACCCGTAAGGACCTTCTGAAAGTGCCACGTCTGGGTGCGAAGGCGTTTGAACAGTGTGCCGGATTCCTTCGTATCACCGGAGGGAAAGAAGAACTGGATGCATCATCGGTTCACCCTGAAGCCTACTCACTGGCTAGAACCTTGCAACAGAGCGCCGAAGCACAAGGCCGTCGGTTAGAAGAACTGAAGGTTCAGGATTTTGTGACGGAGCAATTCGGAGAACCAACCATCCGCGATGTCATTTCTGAATTGCGCCGCCCAGCGCGAGATCCCCGCGGTGAATTTGTCACGGCTTCGTTGAAGGAAGGCGTTGAAACGATCAGTGACGTTAGGCCGGGAATGATTCTTGAAGGTACAGTCTCTAACGTTGCAGCGTTTGGTGCCTTTGTTGATCTAGGTGTTCACCAAGACGGTCTGATCCACGTATCGGCGATGAGTACCAAGTTCATCTCTGATCCACGTGAAGTGGTGAGCTCCGGACAAATCGTCAAGGTCAAAGTTCTAGAAGTAGACACTAACCGCAAGCGTATTTCTCTGACCCTACGATTGGATGATGAACTTCCGGTAGCCGGCGAATCAGCCAAGGGTGGTGCATCGAGGGAACGTAGGACCGGTAACGGTGGAAGTTCTGGTTCTCGCAACATCAAGGGTGAGAACACTCGGAATCGAAACCAGGGAAATCGCAATGGTAAGCCAGGGGCTTCGGGCAACACTGCCATGGCTGAAGCATTGCGACGTGCCGGGCTGAACCGGTAGATTTCGACTGTTTCGGTTTACCTAACCTTTATTAGTATCGGCTACGTTAACCTGCTGTCAACGTGGGATGATTCCCTAATTCAAGTTGGACTAAGTGTGTCCAAACTTCGGTGACAAGGCGGAAAAATCGTTCTACTCTAAAGACATGGAACTTACAGGAAAACTGGCAGAAGCCTTCAGCACCCAAGTAACTCTCGAACTGACTGCAGCAACGGTATACCGTCAGCTAGCCATCGAAATGGACGTCATGAGCCTTCCGGGCATGGCTGGCTGGTTCCGCGCACAGGCTGGCGAGGAAATTGAGCACGCAGAAAAGTTCATGACCCACATGACCGACCGCTCCGCTCACCCAAAGATTGGTGAACAGCCATCGCCTGAGCTGAACATCAAGAGCGTTGCTGACGCTTTTGCTGCTTCGCTGGCACATGAGCAGAAGGTATCCGAAGCAATTCGCGAACTGTACCGCCTGGCTCAGACAGAGGGAGACATCGATTCCCTTCCACTACTTCACTGGTTCATCGACGAGCAGATTGAGGAAGAAGCAACTGTCTCCGAAATCTTGGACCGCGTGAAGCTGACCGGTAACGACGGAAGTGGCCTGTTGCGCCTGGACGCAGAGCTTGGCTCGCGTCCATCGGACGACTAGTAGACAACGAAGCACACATCTTCTAAAAATGGAATAAACTTAGGGAAGCAGTCGGTGACTGCTTCCCTAAGTTTTTAATTGAGGTGGTCGTGAACCAAGTGGGCTTGCCACAAAAATCGGCTTTGATGTCGTCTGTAACGTTGACCCACAGGACGACTGCCTCGCTCAAACTGCGCAAGGGCGCAGGACGACACTATGTTGTGCAGAGCAATCTTGCCCACGGTACGGAATTGGCCCTCATTGAAGTCAAAGGTTCGTGGGCCCATGTGTTTGTCAACAGAACCTACGGATGGCTACCAAATATCTATCTGGAGCCCATCCCTACGGTATTTGATGAGCCCGTCCCGGCTGAAGACGACGATGACAACGCTGAGCCAGTACTCTCTCGCTATTCACTCATTGAAGCTACCCACGTCACCACTGCAACGCTCAACCTCCGCAAGGGCAGCGGCACCGGATACCCGGTCCTGAAGGTCATTGACCAGGGGAGCAAAGTGCGCTCCATGCTTCAGCAAGGACTGTGGTCACAAGTCCAAGCCGGCAAACTCTTAGGCTGGGTTCCTAGCATGTATCTTCAAGAAATCCCGGCGCGTCCAGCACACGGCGGATTGATTGCAGTGCCCAACCAGCGAGCCTTGACTACCATTCGTCTTAACGCACGCCGTGGACCGGGCGACCACTATTCACTGGTACGGATTCTTCCTGCGGATACTGCTGTAATTATCGTGGCGCGCCAAGGTGCGTGGCGACAGATTGACCGCGATGGTGAGCAAATGTGGGTTCCTGCCAGTCAGTTACGTACTGTTTACTAAGCAATCTTAAGGTCTGCTGAGGTTACTAAGCCGGCTTCTGCTGCGATAACGGCTAATTGAACGCGATTTGAAACGCTGAGTTCGTCCATGACGCGTGCAAGGTGAAGTTTGACCGACCCCTCAGAAATATGCGCAATCCGGGAAATTTGCGCGTTCGTCAGTCCGGCAGCAACGAGGCGAACGAGCCCACGATCTCTTTCGCCTAGCTCCTGGAAAGCTTCTTGGTGAATTGAACGGCGGGTTACTCGCGAAGTGGGGTCCCAACCATCGGTAGGGGGAGCGAAAAGCTGATATCCGGCCACCAACATCCGCAGCGCGCTGGGCAACTCGGCACTAATCGAGCTTTTTGAAATTAATCCTGAGCTGCCGGCTTCATAAGCTAAAGCAATTTCATTGCGGTTATATCGTCCTGCCATAACAACAATTTTGGTGTCAGGGCTCTGCTCAGAAATCTCCTGAATTGCGCCGTAAAGGTCGTGTCCGTCAGTAGTTGCTTCGAGCAAAATGACGTCAGGTTTTAGTTCGGCTGCGCCACTGATGGCTTCTGGCATGGAGTCCGTGACTTGTTCTAGGACGAAATCATCTGCGGTCGAAAGAACTCCCGAGATTCCAGCGCGTGAAAAGTAATCGCTGTCGGCCAAGTGAACGCGTATACGCGACATGCAAGAATCCTCATCTCAAGCAGTGCTTTCAGCATGGCGGGTTGCCCCCGTCCTACCCCTGCATAGCTGATGGTCAGCGGGTGAACTCAGTTTATACCCAGTTAGCCAATTTGCTTGGCTTGATAGGTAACAATAAGGCAACAATCGGAGAATATTAAATATGAACAAAAAGTGAATTATGGGGTCAATACCAATTATCCCTTGAATTCATGCGGAAGTTTGATACTACATTACTGATGAGTATTACCTGAAAGCTAACAAAAATGGCCATTCGGCTAAGAAATTTGACCTGAGTATGCAAAGAAATGGCTGAAAGAAACCTGTGAGTGGAGGAGTTGAGTCCGTAGAGTCAAATAGGGACTTTAACTAGAGTTCTAGATCACAACCTACTTTTGGAGGACAGTGGTGCAAGCAAAGAATTTGCCACCAGCCAAGGGCTCGAAGGGCCGAGCGACACGTCGAGTACTTGCCGGCGCAGTCGTGGCTAGCCTATTCGTGGCTCCAACCGTCACTGCTGCGTATGCCGCGCCGGCGGACGACTCCGAGGCTCTTGGCAGAGTCCTCGATCTTAACCTTCTTACAATTCCTGTTGCGGACGCTGGATTTGCGTACGCAGGTAATCCGAGCTCGCCAGGCGCAAAGCACAACCCACTGAATGTTCAGGCTCTGGGTGCTTTGAACTTGAACTTGGGGACAGGCCTGAGTAGCCTCCCACTTATTAACGGTGACGGCACGGGACTTCTGACCTTGGGTGAAGCAGGGCTCCTCAGCTCGTATGCTGAGACCCCTAGTTCTACGAGCGCAAAATCTGCAGCTGGAGCTGTCAGCTCAGATGGAACGATCGCTGTTGATTCTACAAATTCTGGTGATATGACTGCCAACGTTGATCTAACAAGGTTGTTGGATCAGCTTCAGGTTAGTGGTTTGACTGACCAGCTTGTAGATGAAGCTTCTTTGGAGATCGGAGCTCTCGGTTCAAAGGCGGATAAGACCGACGGAACCTTGACGACCGAATACTTGGTTGCAGGAGCGAAGGCTACCGTCAGTAGTCCTGCTGTTGGCGGATTGACCAATTCGCTGGGTACTGTCGTAGACGGCCTAGGCACAACGCTTAACACTGCTTTGTCGTCCGATGGTGTTCTTGGCACCATCACTTCGGGTCTCGAGGCTATCGACATTGATTTGCGCCCATTGGCACGTATTGGTGTTACCGATGCTACCGTGGGGCTCGACGGAGTTGACGACGCACTTGCGAAGGTCAAGGATGACGTTCTCACTGGAGTAATTACCTCGGATACCGGTTTGGTCAGCATCGATCTTGGATCGGGCGACATTAGTGTCGACCTTTCGAAGATTACGACTGGTGGACTGAACGGCAAGCCTGCAAACTATGAGGTCCTCAGCGACACTGCTGTTCAAGAAATTGCTGACGAGATTACAGCCGCTTTGTCGAACCTGGTCACCGATCTTCGAGACAGTCTTGTTTCCGCACTTGATGAGATCAAGATTGTCGTTGACCTCGGACTAGAAGCTAGATTGCTTGTGCCATTGGCTTCGGGTAATGCAACCGTCGAAGGTAGCGTTGCGAGCTTCCTGGGCTTGGTTTCTGAAAAGCCAACCACCAATGTTGATCTGACGTTGGCTGGATTGGACCTTGGTTCGTTGATCACCCCGTTGGCTAATGGAGTTGTCAGCGTTGTCGGTGGTACTTTGGGCACCGTTGTGAACCCTGTTATTGATGGATTGCCTGGCGTAATTACCGACGTTGTAGAGGGCGTCACCGATCCGCTAGAACCCGTTATCGAGGGCGTACTTAACGAAATCGTTGAGATTAAGGTCAACGAACAGGGAACTACCGTAATTGATGATCCAAGCAGCGATCCAGACTCAACTGAGGAAGCAGACTACGTTACTGCACTCTCAGTAGAGCTTTTGCCTTCCATGGGCGCTGAAGCCAACAAGGTTTCGTTCGCGCGTTCGGAAGTTCGTGCACTGGACGAAGCACAGACTGAAGCCCCAGTGGTCATTGAAACACCAATTGAAGGTCAGGAATTCACTGAAGACAATCCAGTTGTCGTTTCAGGTACTGCTGAGCCAGGCAAAACCATCACCGTGACTCTCGACGGCGATGATACTACCGCTCAGGAATCGATTGTAGGCGATGACGGTAAGTGGACAACTACGTTTGAAGGCTTAGCCGAGGGTTCTCACACTGCTGTTGCTACCGATGGTGATGACGACGCAGAGTCGACAGATGAAGTCACCTTCAACGTTGCGCCGCCAAACACCACTGAAAACACGGCAGACAACACTGCGGTGAATACTGC
>NZ_FMAT01000008.1:0-824 GCF_900094805.1 Arthrobacter sp. NIO-1057
ATTTAGTATGCTGTTCGCGTTCACTATGCGGTTACGAGACAACAACCTCGAGCCATAAAACAAAGCAAGCAAGTGTGTTTGTTTTGCACAGATGACATGACACCGGAAGAACATGACCAGGATGGTTTGTGTGCTTCGTGATTGTTACGGCGGTCATAGCGTGGGGGAAACGCCCGGTCCCATACCGAACCCGGAAGCTAAGGCCCATTGCGCCGATGGTACTGCACTCGTGAGGGTGTGGGAGAGTAGGTCACCGCCGGACTTAACCTGAATATGGTTTGAGGCCCTGGACACTATGAGTGTTCAGGGCCTCACCTGCTTAACCAACACGGCCGACCCGTTTACGTATGCTGTGCCGTAGCACAGGCAGGATTGCTTTAGTGGTCTCTGATCGCTCGAAGGGTATGCCTGCGGGCCGACAATATTGAGTGTATTACCACATTGGGCTCTTTCCTCTATGGTATATGTCTTTACTCCCGTAGAATTAAGACCAGTTACACGTGCCGTTGGAGCACGCTTATTTGTTAATAGTGAAGTGCATTGCGCAAGCGATCACGAAGGTTGCGGTATTGAGATTGCCGCTGAAGGAGACATTAAATGTCTAACGATTTCCGCCGTAGTTCAGACAATGGACGAGGCGACTTCCGGAACTCAGATTCAAACCGCAACAATTCCCGCGATGGCTTTAAACGTCGCGACGATCGGGGCGATTTTAAGCGCAACGATGAGCGTGGTGGCTTCAAGCGCAATGATGATCGCGGCAACTTCCGCAAAGACCGTCGCGATGATAACCGTGGTGGCTTCAAGCGCAATGATGATCGCGG
>NZ_FMAT01000008.1:989-94728 GCF_900094805.1 Arthrobacter sp. NIO-1057
CGCGATGATAACCGTGGTGGCTTCAAGCGCAATGATGATCGCGGTAACTTCCGTAACGACCGCCGCAACAATTCCCGCGATGGCTTTAAGCGTCGCGACGATCGGGGCGACTTTAAGCGCAACGATGAGCGTGGTGGCTTCAAGCGCAATGATGATCGCGGCAACTTCCGTAACGACCGCCGCGATGATAACCGCGGTGACTTCAAGCGCAATGATGATAACCGTGGTGGCTTCAAGCGCAATGATGATCGCGGTAACTTCCGTAACGACCGTCGCGATGACAACCGCGGTGGCTTCAAGCGCAATGATGATCGCGGTAACTTCCGTAGCGACCGTCGCGATGACAACCGCGGTGGCTTCAAGCGTAATGATGATCGGGGCAACTTCCGCAAGAATGATCGTTCCAAGGGCGATCGCCCAGCGCGGGGCCAGCGTTTCGAAGATCCTCGCGCAGGAGAGGCACGCCCTCACAACCCAGGCGATCTGCGCATCTCAAACCGCGCCGATCGTTCGCAGTCCCCAGATATCGATGAAGACGTCACCGGTAAGGAACTGGATCGCGTCGCTCGTGCTCAGCTGCGTTACCTGGAAGAACGCTCCGCAAGTTGGGTTGCAAAGCACCTGGTGATGGCCGGTCGCCTGCTTGAGGAAGATCCAGAACTTGCCTACGAGCACACCTTAGCCGCATCGCGTCGTGGTGGTCGTGTGGCCGTTGTTCGCGAAGCTGTGGGCATTGCTGCCTACCACGCCGGCAAGTACGCTGATGCGCTGCGCGAACTTCGCACTCACCGCCGTATTTCGGGTTCGGATTACAACCTGCCACTGATCGCAGATTCTCTGCGTGCCCTGGGTCGCCCAGAAAAGGCCATCGAATTGGCGCATGCTGAGGAATCGGCAAACCTTGAACCTGCAGTGAAGGTCGAAATGCAGATCGTGGCTGCCGGTGCCTATGGCGATCAAGGCAAGCTCAATGAGGCCTTGGCTGAGCTGGAGTCATTGGAGCAGTTGAACTTCAACCGTGCCTTCTCCTTCAGCCCTCGTTTGTTCACCGCATATGCCGATCTGCTCTCAGCCGCCGGTCGTACCGAAGACGCCAAGCGCTGGAACGCACAGGTAGAGGTCGCAGAACGCGCGTTGGGCATCGAGCAGGAAACCGAATCATTCATCATGGACTTGGCTCCAGAAATGGATGAAGAGGAAGAAGCTCCTCGTGCCAAAGACCTGATCGAATCCGATGAGGACGAAGACCAGGAGCAAGAAGCCGAACAAACCGGTGTCGACGAGGAAGACGGTCTAGTCGAGATCGCTGAATCCGAGGTCGAGGGCGAGCCAGCGCAGGCTGAGGACGACGCCTCGAAGTAAGCTGAGGTTGTAACAGCTAATCACTTAAAGAAGTAGGAACTACCACCGAATGCTGATTTCTGGATTTGATGCAGTCCTCTCCGACCTCGACGGGGTTGTTTATGCTGGCCCAAACGCCATCGATGACGCCGTGGAATCGCTGAACACCCTGGCAGAAGTGAATGTCACCTTGGCGTTCATTACCAATAATGCCGGTCGTTCGCCGATGTCAGTGGCGGCGCATTTGCGTCAGCTCGGGGTCAAGACCAGTGCAGAACAGGTGTTTGGTTCAGCAGATGCGGGCGCCGAAATGCTCGCGCGTGAACTGAATCCAGGCTCCAAGGTTTTGGTGGTGGGTTCCCCTTACTTACGTGAATGTATTGCAGTACGCGGATTGGAAGTTGTTGAATCGCATACCGACGAACCCGCGGCGGTGATCCAGGGGTTCGACCCAGATATGTCCTGGAAGAACCTGGCCGAGGCCAGCTACGCCATTAACCGTGGTGCCGCCTGGGTCGCAACCAATACGGACCTGACGATTCCACGCGCCGAGGGCATTGCCCCGGGTAACGGATCGTTAGTCAACGCGGTCACGCTGGCCACCGGCGTTGAGCCACGGGTCGCCGGCAAACCGGAATCCTATCTTTTTGCGCGGGCCGCGGATCGACTTGATTCGCATCGTCCGCTGGTGATCGGCGATCGACTGGACACCGATATCCTCGGCGGGTTCCGCGCCGGATTCTCCACCGCTTTGGTGCTCACCGGTGTGGATTCGCCGCGTACCGCACTGGGCGCTCCCGTAGAACAGCGCCCGAACTACCTCATCAATACGTTGGCCGACCTGTATCGCCCATACCCGACCATCAAGGTTCTGGGTTACGGGGTGCAGGTGGGCGAGGCGGTGGCCAAAGTCAGTGATGGTGCCATCGAGGTCTCGGGCAGCGAGTCAGATTTGAACGCCTGGCGTGCAGCATGCCATGCCTGGTGGCTGGCGCATCCACGTCAGAGTGGACATGAACAACCCGAGATCCGCTTTACCGACCGTGGCCTGGACACCCTACGCCGAGTTCGGGGCTAAGCATGATGCCACAGTCCCCACAACCAACGCCCGGTCCACGAGGCATAGACCAGGCGCAAGTGGAACAGGCACTGTCCTCACTGGCCGAACATGACATCACCGAACACGCAGGCATCTACGAACAGTTGCTTCAGGGCTTGCAGCAAGAACTTAACCAGACGGAGCATGGCCGGTGAATCGGCTCGATCAAGAACTAGTTATCCGCGGGTTGGCCCGCTCACGAACCGAAGCCGCCAAGCTCGTCGATGCCGGGCGCGTACTGCTAGCTGGGCATCCGGTGGCTAAGGTTTCAAAAAAGGTTTCGAATTCCGATCAACTGGTTGTTCTGGCCAGCGAAGGCGAAGAATATGTTTCGCGTGCCGGACATAAGCTCGCCGGAGCACTAGATGTTTTTACCACCATCGACCCAACTGGCTTGCGTTGCCTTGACGCCGGCGCATCGACCGGTGGATTTACCGATGTTTTGCTGCGCCGCGGTGCGCAACACGTAGTCGCAGCCGATGTTGGGCATGGCCAGCTGGTGCCCGAAATTCGGAATGACCCGCGTGTCTCGGTCCATGAAGGGCTCAACGTTCGGTACCTCACGCCCGAAGATATTGGGGGAGTTGTCGACCTGGTAGTAGCTGATTTGTCCTTTATTTCGCTGCGCTTGGTGATCGATGCCTTGGCCGGTGCCACCAAACCCGGCGGATCCTTGATATTGATGGTCAAGCCGCAGTTCGAAGTTGGACGCGATCACCTGAACCGTACTGGAGTTGTCACCGATCCCGCCTTGCGCCAATCATCGGTCGAAGCGGTCATTTCGAGCGCGCGTGATGCGGGGCTGAGCCTGAAAGGTTTGGCGCGAAGTCCGTTGCCGGGCCAGGACGGCAACGTGGAATTTTTCCTCTGGTTGCTGGCGGATAAGGAAGCACAGCTGCGCGATGTTCCAGTGATCATGGCGAACGTTGACTATTCTTAGAGGTGACGTGCATTAGCCTGGGTCGAACGCCTGGGTCATTTTGCATCTCACGATCCTGAGAGGGGCCGCCCGCCTTGCGCCGAATCCTAGTTTTCACCCACACCGGACGCCAAGAAGCGATTGCCGCGGCCATAGAAACCTGTTCGCTGCTCATCTCCGCCGGCGCCATTACGGTGATGCGTCGCAAAGATCATGAGGCCATGACCGAAGCGGTTGGCACAGCGATCTCACCGATTGAAATCCTCGGTGAAGACTGCCAGATCGACGATGTTGATTTGGGTGTGGTGCTCGGGGGAGACGGATCGGTGCTTCGTGCCGCCGAACTGGTCCGCGAAGCCCCCTTACCACTGGTTGGCGTGAATCTCGGGCATGTAGGATTCCTTGCCGAAGCTGAACGTAGTGAGCTGGCGGCAACCGTGGACGCGGTGGTCAACCAGACCTATACCGTAGAAGAACGAATGACCATCGAGGTCAAAGTTTGGCTCGATAACGTATGTCTTGCTGAAACTTGGGCTCTAAACGAAGCCGCGGTGGAAAAGGCCAATCGTGAACGCATGATCGAAGTGGTGATCGAGGTTGATGGGCGCCCTATTTCGACCTTTGGTTGTGACGGCGTGGTCATGGCAACTCCCACTGGATCCACCGCCTATTCTTTCTCGGCCGGAGGTCCGGTGGTGTGGCCGGATGTGGCGGCCTTGATTATGGTGCCGATCTCCGCTCACGCACTTTTCGCCAAGCCACTAGTGGTTTCTCCCGATTCGGTAATGGCCGTGGAAATCCTGACACGTACCGACGCCGGGGCCGTGTTGTGGTGCGATGGGCGACGAACCATTGAATTACCGCCCGGCGCCCGCGTGGAGGTCACCCGCAGTAGCCATCCAGTGTATTTGGCGCGCCTGAACACCACCCCGTTTTCCGAGCGACTGGTCAATAAGTTCGAATTGCCGATCACCGGTTGGCGCGGGCCAGCGAAAGAAGATGCTCGTCGACCCGCGACCACTGCCCTTCCCGTGATCGGGCCGGGACTGCAAAGCATCGAGCCTCATCACCGAGACGAACCGGGAATCCCGATGGTCGCTCGACCTGAAGATAGTTCGGAATAACCGCGTTTCTTCAAAAAAGTTTCCACACACTCGAACATAGTTCCGAAAAATGGGGTTAGAACACATATACTAAATTCGCACGGTACGACTTGAACTCGACATTCGGGAGCAGGCAATGATTCAGGAAATCCAGATCTCCAACCTCGGAGTGATCACCGAAGCGACCCTACCGCTAGGTCCGGGGCTCACGGTGGTTACCGGTGAGACCGGTGCGGGTAAAACCATGGTGATCACCGCGCTGTCCTTGCTTCTTGGGCGCAGAGCAGATGCCGGTGCCGTGCGTAATGGAGCCAAACATGCCTTGGCTGAGGCGGTGGTGCACCTGCCACCAGATCATCATGTTCTTGATGCCGCGAGCCAAGCTGGAGCCTTTATTGAACCGGCCGGTGAATGTAGTGAACTGCTGCTTTCGCGATCCCTATCAGCCCAGGGTCGTTCACGTGCCACCATTGGCGGACGTAGTGCGCCGGTAGGCCTGTTGGCCGAACTGGGGCATGACCTCGTTGCAGTGCACGGCCAGTCCGATCAAATTCGTCTCAAAGAACCAGTGGCTCAGCGAGACGCCTTGGATCGCTTTGCTGGTCAATCACTGGCCCGCCTACTGAGTAACTACCAGCGCTCATATCGACAGTGGCGTGCCGCGGTCAAAGAACTCTCGGGTCTAAAGACCGAATCGCGCAACCGCGTACGGGAAGCCGAAAATTTGCGTTTGGCACTAGACGAGATCGATTCGCTGGATCCGCAGCCGGGTGAAGATGAAACCCTGCGTGAGCAGTCCATCAAGTTGGGCAATGTTGAGTCACTGCGATCGGCCAGCCAGCAAGCGCAAGCTGTGATCGACTCCGAAGATTTTGAGAATCCCGGAATCACAACTCTGGTGGAAACCGCTAGGGGAGTGCTCGCGCAGGCCAGCGGCGACGATCCGGTACTTTCATCATTTGCCGAACGAGCAGCCGAGTTAGGCATCCTCGCCTCCGAGCTTTCCAGTGACCTAGCTGCCTACGCCGCGGACCTGGACGAAGAAGGCCCGGAGCGTTTGGCGCAAATTGAGGCGCGCAGGGCGGATCTCAGTAAGCTCATGCGCAAATATGCGCCCAGTATTGATGAAGTGATCACGTGGGCTTCTGAAGCGCGTACGCGTCTGGAGCAGCTCGGCGGTGACGATTCACGGATCGAAGAGCTTGAAAGCGAAGTCGTTGAACTTGAACATCGAGTGGCCTCGCTGGCCTCGGAGCTATCGGAATCTCGCCGAAAAGCCGCCAAGAAGCTTTCATCTCGGGTCTCGGCAGAATTAAAAGCTCTGGCGATGCCCGACGCTCAGCTTGTTATTGAAGTTCTTGAATTGGATGAGCCTGGTGCCTTTGGCCAAGATGCCATCTCAATGCTCCTTTCGCCGCATGCTGGAGCCTCTGCCCGCCCATTGGGCAAAGGTGCCAGTGGCGGTGAACTTTCACGCGTTATGTTGGCTATTGAGGTAGTGCTGGCGGCGGTAGATCCAGTACCGACCTTTGTCTTTGACGAAGTCGACCAGGGTGTTGGTGGCAAGGCGGCAGTAGCCATCGGCGAACGCCTCGCGATGCTTGCGCGGCATGTGCAGGTCATTGTGGTGACGCACCTTCCCCAGGTGGCCGCCTACGCGGATCGTCATATCCGAGTCATCAAAAATTCGGACGCGAAATCGAAGTCCGGTGCCGGTTACACCGCAAGCGACGTGATTAGCCTTGATCAAGAGGCCAGGGTCAAGGAACTGGCCCGAATGCTGGCAGGTCAAGAAGAATCGGACACGGCTCAAGCACATGCCGAAGAGTTGCTCGCCGAAGCTCAGGTTCTAGTGTCATCGCTCACCACCGCGAAGTAACCTTCGGGCTAAAAGCCTTGATGAATGCCCAAATCGTGAAGACGCTAGGGCTTCGCGTGACGGTGCACTAGAGTTTTAGAAAGATGCGAAATATTGGATTGGTGATAGGATGAAATCCCGTGGTGCAGCGTAATTCAACTCGTGATTCTCGGTCGTCTGAAACGACAAAGCATATCTTCGTCACCGGTGGTGTGGCCTCTTCCCTGGGTAAGGGATTGACGGCATCCAGCCTCGGACATCTACTTCGAGCTCGTGGTCTTTCCGTGACCATGCAGAAGCTCGACCCGTACCTGAACGTCGATCCAGGTACCATGAACCCTTTCCAGCACGGTGAAGTCTTCGTAACTGATGACGGCGCCGAGACAGACCTGGACATCGGACACTACGAACGTTTCTTGGATGAAAACCTTCCTGGAACCGCTAACGTAACTACCGGTCAGGTTTACTCAACCGTTCTTGAACGCGAACGCCGTGGTGAATACCTAGGCGATACCGTGCAGGTCATTCCGCATATTACCGATGAGATCAAGCGTCGTATGCGCTTGGCAGCGACCGATCCTGCTCAGGGCAAGTCAGCTCCCGATGTGATCATCACCGAAATCGGTGGAACCGTCGGCGACATCGAGTCGCAACCATTCTTGGAAGCAGCACGTCAGGTCCGTCAAGATATCGGACGCAAGAACGCTTTCTTCGTTCACGTCTCTTTGGTTCCGTTCATCGGCCCTAGCCACGAACTGAAGACCAAGCCAACCCAGCACTCTGTAGCTGCGTTGCGTTCCATCGGTATTCAGCCAGACTCCCTCGTGATTCGTTCGGATCGTCCGATTCCAGCGGAAATGCGCGCCAAGCTTGGCCGTACTTGCGATGTGGACACCGAAGCAGTCATCAACTGCGCTGATGCCCCAAGCATCTACGACATTCCTAAGGTTATTCACTCCCAGGGCCTAGACGCATATATCGTTCAGACCCTGGAACTGAAGTTCCGCGATGTTGACTGGACCTCCTGGGATCGCCTGCTAGAGGTTGTCCATAACCCAAGCACTGAACTGACCGTGGCTTTGGTAGGTAAGTACATTGACCTTCCGGACGCTTACCTTTCGGTGACTGAAGCACTGCGTGCCGGTGGCTTCGCCAACAACGCCAAGGTCAACATCCGCTGGGTTCCTGCCGACGATTGCGCCACCGAAGCTGGAGCCGCCAAGGCTCTTGAAGGTGCTGAAGCAATTTGTGTACCTGGTGGTTTCGGTATTCGTGGACTTGAAGGCAAGCTCGGTGCGCTGCGTTTCGCTCGCGAAAACAAGTTGCCAACTCTTGGTCTTTGCCTTGGTCTACAGTCCATGGTCATTGAATACGCACGAAACGTAGCAGGCCTTGAAGGTGCTTCGTCTACCGAATTCGATCCAGAAACCACCACCCCGGTCATCGCGACCATGGAGGAACAGCTGGCGATCGTTGATGGAAAGGGCGATCTTGGTGGAACCATGCGTCTTGGCCTCTACGATGCCAAATTGGCTGAAGGCTCGGTTCTGGCAGCTACCTACGGCACGACCGATGTTGCAGAACGTCACCGTCACCGTTACGAAGTCAACAACGCCTACCGTGCTCAGCTTGAGGAAGCCGGACTGGTCTTCTCAGGCACTTCACCTGACGGTAGCCTGGTCGAGTTCGTGGAACTGCCAAAGGACGTACACCCTTACTATGTCTCCACTCAGGCGCACCCAGAACTCTCCAGTCGACCAACCCGTCCACACCCAATGTTCGCGGGACTAGTTGCGGCTGCCTTGGAGCAGCGTAACTAGAAGAAGTCGGCAGACTGAATTCTCTGCGAGCACTTGCGCGCCGGTCACTCTTGACCGGCGCGTAGCTGTTTAAGCTTGAAAAGAAGGACAACTTTTACTATCAAAGGATGAGCTTGGTGCCGATGCCTCCGATTACTGACGAATTTTCTCCGCGCGAACTGCTCAGCCGGGAAACGGTGTATGAAGGTCGGATCTGGAATGTTGTTCACGATTCGGTGAAACTTTCGGAAACTGGAGGAACCATCCAGCGCGACTACATCAGCCACCCCGGCGCGGTCAGCGTTTTGGTGATGGATGCCAATGAGCGCGTCCTACTGGTCAACCAATACCGCCATCCGGTCGGAATGCGTCTATGGGAGATCCCGGCAGGGCTTTTGGACGTCGATGGCGAAGCACCGCTAGACGCAGCCAAGCGGGAGCTCTGGGAAGAAGCTGATCGAACCGCCAACCACTGGGCTATCCTGACTGACGTCTTCCTCAGCCCGGGATCTTCCGCGGAAGCCGTTCGTGTCTACCTCGCACGTGATCCTCAGCTCGTTTCTGAAGATCAGCGCCATGTACGTACCGAAGAAGAAGCGGAAATGATCAGCACCTGGGTTCCGCTCGAAGAAGCTGTCGCGGCGGTGTTGGCCGGGAAAATTCACAATCCAACGGCGATGATCGCACTGTTGGCGGCCCAAGCTGCACGCGCGAGCAAGTACACGAACCTCCGTGACGCAAACGAACCATTCGACGTTCATCCGTACTTGCGCGAAGGATGAGCGAACCCTTTGAGCGGGCCGTCAAGCAGTACTTGCAGTATCTAGCCATCGAACGTGGACTCGCAGAAAATACCCTAGCTTCGTACCGTCGGGACCTCACCCGTTATATCGATGCTTTACAGGCTTACCAGCTAAGCGACCCACAACAGATTACCGAATCCACCATCAGTGGTTACTTACAGGACCTTTCACGTGGCGACGATAACCATAAACCTTTGGGAGCTCGCTCAGTAGCACGTCACGCCGTAGCGATCCGGCAGCTGCACAAATACTGGGAGCTGGAAGAAATCTGCGCTCCGAATCCGGCACGCGAAATTCAGCCACCTGCGATTGGTCAGTCTCTGCCAAAAGCGATTTCCATTGCTCAGGTGACTCGGCTGCTAGATTCAGTGAGTACTGAAACTCCTGCTGGATTACGTGATCGCGCGATCCTTGAGTTTCTGTATGCGACCGGCGCCCGCATTTCAGAAGTCGTCGATCTCGACGTGGACGATCTTCATTTTGCTGAGGATGCAGTGGTCCGGCTCTTTGGTAAAGGTTCCAAAGAACGAATTGTTCCAGTTGGGGGATATGCGCAAAGAGCCGTTAGCGACTATTTGGTACGCTCTCGCCCAGGTCTAGCGATGAAGGGCAAAGGCACGCCCGCACTGTTCCTCAACCAACGTGGTGGTCGACTGTCCCGACAGTCCGTCTGGCTGTTAATCAGCAAGGCAGCCCAGCGTTCAGGAATCAATGTGGAAGTCTCGCCACATACCTTGCGCCATTCCTTCGCGACCCACTTATTAGAGGGCGGGGCCGATGTTCGTGTGGTCCAAGAACTGCTCGGTCATGCATCGGTGACCACGACACAGATCTACACCAAGGTGACCGTAGACTCATTGCGGGAAGCCTACCAATTGGCCCACCCGAGGGTTAGATGACTGTGAACGACGAAGGTTTTGTGAATAATCCTCGACCGGTGGCCTTGGTTGCATTGCTCGCCCAACGAGATGGCCATGCAGAAATTCTGCTGGGACGAAAGCTTCGCGGTTTTGGGCAGGGCAAAATCGTTCTTCCGGGTGGAAAAGTTGAGCCGGGGGAGTCGACCATTGACGCAGCGACCCGAGAATTCTTCGAAGAAACCGGCCTGCACGTTTCAGGGCAGGAACTTGAAGCCACTGCACTAATCAAGTTCAGGTTTAGTGCGCTTCCAGCAGCTGACATGGATTGCATGGCCTTCGTCGCCCGCAGTGCGTCAGGAGAAGAAGGCACCAGTGATGAACTTGAACCACTGTGGGTTCGAATTGATCAACTGCCGACTGACCAAATGTGGCAAGACTCTAGATTATGGTTGCCCCAACTTGCCGACGGTCAACGGTTCACCGTAACGATCGTTGTGGCAGATGATCATGAATCTGTGCAGTCAGTAACCTTTGAGCCTTGGGATTAGCCTTCGACAGTACGCGGGCCATCTGGCTCCGAGTCCGGCTCGAAGACTAACAGATCGCCTGGTTGGCACTGCAGCTCGCGACAAAGTGCTTCTAACGTACTAAAACGAACTGCCTTGGCACGCCCGTTTTTGAGTACTGCCAAATTTGCTGGCGTGATGCCAATTTTCTCAGACAACTCGCCGACGCCCATTTTTCGTTTGGCTAGCATGACGTCGATATTTACGAGAATCCCCATTAGATCACGCCGCCGAGCTCGGTGCGAAGCTCTGCTGCTTGGGCTTCGGTCATGGTTGCTTGTTCCAGAAGTTGTCGCAGAACAAGGACGATAATGCTGATACCAACCATCAATAATCCGGCTCCGCCAACCAGTAGCACAACGCCCGGAGCGATCTGGGTAGTCGTGGCAAAGATCGCGGCAAGGGCGAACGTGGCGATGGAACCAACGGCGAACGCCAAGATGATTGGCCGTACGTAGCCTAACGATGCGGGATCAAAGACGGTTCCGCGCTTAACCCTCGTCGCCAGTTTCCAAACGCAAAAGACGCAGGTTTCAATGACGAGCCCTGCAAGAAAAAGATAGCTAAGGAAAGAGCCTTGGATAAGCCGGTCGTCCATGTTGCCTGAAGAATCATGGATCAAGATCATTGGGATCATGATGAGTTGCACGAACAGCGTTCCCACCAAAATTACGGTCAGGACTACTTTTAGACCGACAATACTGAATTTTCCCATGAGCACGAGACCTTATCGTTCCTCGAAGTGTTTCTATCGTTAAACGATAGAATTGCAGGTCGGATTTCGCAACTCCCCGCTATCGGTCTCAGGCGTACGGTATCTAGAAAGACGCAAAACGGCCACGGGACCAAAACTGAATTTGGTGTCCCGCGGCCGTTATAAGGCGCAAATACTCTTTAGAGCGCGCGTTGCTCTGAGCCGTTGTAGGCAGAAAGCGGGCGAATCAGCGCGTTAGCTGCGCGCTGTTCGAAGATATGGCTTGTCCAACCAGTAATGCGTGCCGCGATGAAGATCGGGGTGAACATTTCGGTATCGAAGCCCATCAGGTGATACGTCGGCCCTGCAGGGTAGTCGAGGTTCGGCTTAATCGACTTCGCCTCATCCATGGCTGCTTCCAGACCGTCATATAGCCCCAACATTTCGTGGCGACCATAGTGTTCGATCATCCGGTCCAATGCGGCTTTCATAGTCGGCACACGGGAATCGCCGTGCTTGTACACTCGGTGTCCGAAGCCCATGACCTTCTTTTTCGCAGCCAGGGCTTCTTCCATCCAAGCCTTGGCGCGTTTCGCCGCATCTTCACGGGACTCGTCCTTATTGATGCCAATTTCAGTGAACGTATGCATCACTGCTTCATTGGCCCCGCCATGCAGGGGTCCCTTGAGTGCACCAATGGCACCGGTGACGGCCGAATGAAGATCCGACAGGGTTGAGGTGATCACTCTGGCGGTGAACGTCGAAGCGTTAAACGAGTGCTCAGCGTAGAGAACCATCGAAACACGGAATGCATCAACTACCTCGGGGGCGGCTTCTTCGCCAAAAGTCATCCAGAGGAAGTTGGACGAATAATCCAGATCCTCGCGTGGCGCAACAAGGTCCAAACCGCGGCGCCGACGCTGATCGTAGGCAACAACCGCTGGGAAGGCCGCGAAGAGCTCTTTGGCTTTGAGTAGCTCAGCCTCGGGCGAAGAATTCTCTGCTTCGGGATGATTGGCGCCGATCACCGAAACTGCGGTGCGGCCAACGTCCATTGGGTGGCAGTCGGTAGGTAGTAGATCGATGGCAGCCTTGACCCGCGGATCCAAAGCGCGATTGGCTCTTTCGAACGCACTGAACTCGGTGAGTTCACTTTGGGAAGGCAATTCGCCGGTCCACAACAGAAGTGCGACCTCTTCGAAGGACTTGTTGGCAGCCAGATCCTGAACCGGGTATCCGCGATACAACAGTGAGTTCGTTTCTGGGTTGACCTTGGAGACGGCGGTGTAGTCAACGACGACGCCTGCCAGGCCCTTCTTGATTTCCTCGGTGGTAGTCATTCTTACTCCTCTTCATTGCCGGAGAACTAATGCATTGCTGGTGCGCCGGCCGGGAATGTCGACCGGCGCACGGGGTGTTGCTGATGTGGCGCGTTCCTAGAGGTTCGCGCTATTGGAATCGATATCCAGGGTCGGGACCTGGAAATTGAAAATTCCGGTATCAAAGCGGTTGTAAGCTTCGTAGTCCACGAGCTCGTAGAGACGTGATCTAGTTAACATGTTATCCACTTCGCGTTGTTGGGTGCCATCTTCACTGATGGCATCCAGTACACGCTCGGCCGCGCCCATGGCACTACGCAACAGGGTGACCGGGTAAATGATCAATGCGACCCCAGCATCGGCCAATTCTTGGCGGTTGAAGAGTTCAGACTTGCCGAACTCCGTCATGTTCGCCAGAACTGGGACATCCACCGCGTTGCAAACTGCCCCAAACTCGGCGACGTTCTTCATCGCTTCGGGGAAGATCGCATCGGCGCCGGCATCCACCATGGCCTTGGCCCGGTCGATCGCTGAGTCCAGTCCTTCGACCGCACGAATGTCGGTGCGGGCCATGATCAGGAAGTTCTCATCGATTCGCGCGTCGGCGGCGGCAGCGATGCGCTTGAGCATGGTGTCGGTATCCACCACATTCTTGCCATCTAAGTGACCGCAGCGCTTCGGGTTGAACTGGTCCTCGATATGGCAGCCAGCAAGCCCAGCGTATTCCAGCTCCTGGATGGTGCGTGCCACGTTCATGGGCTCGCCAAAACCGGTGTCGGCATCCACAATCGCCGGTAGGTCGGACATGCGGGCGATCTGCCCGGCACGCATGGCCACCTCGGTGAGTGAGGTTAAACCGATATCTGGTAGGCCTAGATCATTGGCGAGTACCGCGCCGGAGATATAGATTCCGTCGAACTGTTTCTCGCTGATGAGCTTGGCCGAGAGCGGATTGAAGGCGCCGGGGAACTGGCGGGCAGCCCCGGGAGTGAGCATTTCACGTAGCGCCTGACGCTTTGCTCCGGGGGTGGTTGTCGAGTACAGCATTTAGAACAAGCCCTTCGGAGCGGCTTTCGGATCGATCACGCCGGCGGCGGCCACGATATTCAGCTGGTCTAATTCGCCAGCTCCGAGGTTTTCCAGGTTTTCGGCAGCGGCGATGAAACGGTCGATTTCCGCCTCGTCCACCAGGCCGGAGGCCAGAGTGCGGAACTTGTTGATGTACTGTTCGCGGGCGAAGGGGCGAGCACCCAATGGGTGGGCGTCGGCCACGGCGATTTCATCGGTGATGATGGTGCCATCGTTCAAAGTGATCTCTACCGAACCGCCGAAGGCCTTCTCGGAGATGTCGAGCGAGTGGTAACGACGGGTCCACTCTGGGTCTTCTTCGGTGGTGACCTTGTGCCACAACTCTACGGTGTCGGCGCGTCCAGCACGCTGCGGCGAGTAGGAATCCACGTGGTGCCATGCACCGTCCTGGAGGGCGACCGTGAAGATGTAGGGGATGGAGTGGTCCAGGGTCTCGCGCGAAGCGGTCGGATCGTATTTCTGAGGGTCATTGGCACCGGAGCCGATGACGTAGTGGGTGTGGTGACTGGTCTTGATTAATACCGACTTCACGTTCTTTGGATCGGCGGCTTCTGGGTGTTCGCCGTGCAGCTTGCGGGCAAGGTCGATCCAAGCCTGTGCCTGATATTCGGCGGAGTGTTCCTTGGTGTAGGTGTCCAGGATGGCTCGTTTGGCTTCGCCTGCTTCTGGCATTGGCACCTCATAGGCAGCATCCGGACCATCGAGCAGCCAGGCGATGACGCCGTCTTCGCCTTCATAGATCGGCACAGGGGAAGTCTGTCCGCGCATGGCGCGGTCTGCGGCTTCGACGGCCATCTTGCCGGCGAAAGCTGGAGCATGTGCTTTCCAGGTGGAGATCTCGCCCTTGCGCGATTGGCGGGTCGCGGTGGTGGCGTGCAAGCCTTGACCGACGGCCTGGAAGATCGTTTCGATATCTAGACCCAGTAGGGTACCGATGCCGGCAGCTGCCGATGGGCCGAGGTGTGCCACGTGATCGATCTTGTGCTTGTGCAAGCAGATGGCTTTGACCAGGTCCACCTGGATCTCGTAGCCGGTGGCGATGCCTCGAATGAGGTCTTTGCCCGAGGCGCCGGTGTGCTGAGCCACGGCAAGGATCGGTGGAATGTTGTCGCCTGGGTGGGAATACTCAGCCGCGAGGAAGGTGTCGTGGTAGTCGAGCTCGCGGACTGCTACCCCGTTGGCCCAAGCAGCCCACTCTGGGGACACCTTGTCAGTGATGCCAAAAACCGAAGCGCCAGCGCCACCGGACGATGGCCCGTGGGTCAGAGCCTGCGCGCGGGCGGCGATGATTGGTCCACGGTTCAGCGAAGCAATGGCTACCGAGGCATTGTCAATAATGCGGTTGATGATCATCTCGCGCACCTCGTCGGTAACTTCTACCGGGTCGGCGGCGACGGTGGCGATCTTGTGGGCCAGTTGGTCTTCACGGGCTAAGTTTTCTTCGGAGCGGTAAACGCGTACAGGATGCTTGATCATATTCATTGCCTTTCTGAACCGGCCGAATGGGCCATGATGTGGGTTAAAGATTGGTGAAGATGCACGGTAGTGGCCGCGGAAGCGACCTCGGGGTTTCCGCTAGCGATGGCGCGGGCGATGGCAGCGTGTTCACGCGCGGATTCTTTGAGGCGGCGCGGATTGTCCTTGGCCATGCGGCGCACCCGTTGCAGGTTCACTCGAAGGGTGCGTAGGGCATTGGACAGGTACTTGTTGTTTGCCGCCTCGTCGATGGAGTCGTCCAGTAGTTGAGTTAGCTGGTAGTACGCCTCGCGAGATCCTGGGCTCATCACTTCATGAGCGGCCGCGTCAAAGCGTTCAGCTAATTCAGCGAAATTCTCGCGGTGCGTTGAGCTAGCAGCTTCTTTGGCGCTGGCGCATTCCAACGCTACGCGCAGCACAAAGAGGTCCTCGACATGGTCATCACTGACTTCCGAAACGACCGTGCCACGTCCGCGCTGTTGTACTGCCAATCCATCGGCGACCAATCGGCCCAGTGCCTCACGCACCGGTGTGCGTGAAACTCCTAGGCGTTCTGATTGCTCAACTTCGGCAAGTACGGTGCCCGGAGCAATGCGCCATTCGATGATGTCGGTGCGCAGACTTTCGTAAGCCTTGTCACTTGCCCTCATGCTGCAATTGTATACATAGAATTCTAGAATTTGGGAAAAGTGGCAAAAAATTCCGACTTGTTCGCAGTTTGTGTATACATTGCTCTTGCCATGATGTGATCGCAGTCATAGTGTTAAAGCCGAAGGCAATCTTGCCCACTCATGCAGGTGCCGGGCGATGACGCCCGCGTCAGGAGGAAAGAACCATGGCACAGGAATATCGTCGGGCCTTCGCCCAGGCCACCAACGACCCAGCTAGTTTCTGGTTAGAAGCAGCTAAAGACCTTCAGTGGGATACCGCACCACATATAGCGATCGACGATTCCCGTAAGCCACTGTATTCATGGTTTCCAGACGGACAACTAAACCTCTCGAACAATGCACTGGACCGACATGTGGCGGCAGGCCGGGGCGAGAATATTGCCCTGATCTACGATTCCGCGATGCTCGGGAGCGTTCGCAAATACAGCTATGCGCAGCTACTTCGCGAAGTTGAAACCTTCGCTGGCGTGTTGGTCGCCCGTGGGGTCACCATGGGCGATCGCGTTCTGATTTACCTGCCCATGATCCCGCAAGCGGTCATCGCCATGCTCGCCTGCGCCCGAATTGGCGCCGTGCATTCTGTGGTTTTTGGTGGATTTGCCCCCAAAGAGTTGGCTGCGCGCATCACCGACTGTGCGCCGGTCGCGATTATCACGGCCTCCGGCGGCATAGAACCGAGTCGCCGCATCGAATACCTTCCTGCGGTCGCTGAAGCGCTGTCGTTGGCGCAGCCAGCGGTCAAAGATGTGATTGTTGCTCACCGCGACGGGTTCGAACATGAGATCTCCGAGTATCAGAACCAACCAATCAACGGCCAAAATATCACCTGGTTGGATTGGGGTCAGCAGGCGCAAGACGTCAGCCCGGCCGGTGCAGTATCGGTGCCCTCCACCCACCCGCTGTACGTGTTGTATACCTCGGGCACGACCGGGGCGCCCAAGGGCGTGGTGCGCGATACCGGTGGCTACGGCACCGCACTGCAATACTCGATGAACGCGATCTACGACGTGCACCCGGGGGACACCATGTTCACCGCCTCCGATGTGGGCTGGGTGGTAGGGCACTCCTATATTGTGTACGCACCACTGATCGCCGGCGCCACCACGGTGCTCTACGAGGGCAAGCCCGTGGGCACCCCGGATGCCGGAGTCTTCGGTCGAATTATCGAAGACCACAAGGTCACCACGATGTTTACTGCACCCACGGCCCTGCGCGCAGTGCGCAAGGCTGACCCGGCAGGTCAGCTGATCGCCAGCCATGATCTTTCCAGTTTGCGGTCCCTGTTTGTTGCCGGCGAGCGCTTGGATCCAGATACCTACCACTTTGCCGCCGAGCTATTTCAGGTTCCGGTGGTGGATAACTGGTGGCAAACAGAAACCGGGTGGCCGATCGCCTCCAATCCTTTGGGGCTAGAAGAGTTGCCGGCCAAGGCGGGATCGCCGACCACGCCCGTGCCAGGTTTTGACGTTCAGGTTCGTGATGCCCTAGGTGAAGAGCTGCCTGCGGGACAAGAAGGCAATATCGTGGTGCGGCTACCCCTGCCTCCGGGTGCATTGACCACGCTCTGGGGTAATGATCAGCGGTTTATTGACACCTATCTATCGCAGATCGAGGGGTGTTACCTGACCGGAGACTCGGGGTTCCTCGATGAGGATGGATACCTCTTTGTGATGGGTCGTACCGACGATGTCATCAACGTTTCCGGGCACCGGTTATCCACCGGGGCCATGGAGCAGGTGTTAGCCAGTCATCCTGCGGTCGCTGAGTGTGCGGTCATTGGACTGGCCGATGCCCTGAAGGGGCAGCGAGCTAGCGGGTATGTGGTGCTCAAATCAGGTGTAGCCATCGAGCACGACGTGCTGGCCAAAGAAATCGTTGCTCTGGTGAGACAACATATTGGCGCGGTGGCGGACTTTCGTGAAGTGACGGTGGTTTCGGCCTTGCCAAAGACCCGTTCGGGCAAGATCTTGCGCAAAACTATGCGCCAAATCGCCGATGGTAAAGAATACACGGTTCCCTCAACCATTGAGGATGTGGCGGTGCTCGATGACCTGGTTCCGTTATTGCGCCCCGGAACGTAGCGATGTGTGGCTTATGCGCGCGGGGCTATCTGGTATTCATATTCCGGGCGTCCCCGCGTGCCATGCCGGGGTTGTTTGATCACGTTTTTGGCGTCGAAGAGGTGCTCTAAATAGCGTCGGGCGGTTACCCGAGAGATGCCAAGTTCTTCTCCAAGTTCGGTCGCTGAGAGGCGACGTTCGGGCTGGCTGGCTAGGTGTTCGGTGATTTGCGTGAGGGTTTCGGCAATGAGTCCCTTGGGCAATGATGCTGACGCGGTGGAAGTTCGCAACGCGGAAAAGGCAGTATCCAGGGCGGCTTGGCTGGTATCGGAGCCGGTCGAATGCATGCTGGCCATGAAGCGTCGGTGGTTTTCGAGCTTTTCGCTGAAGGCGGCGAAGGTGAAGGGCTTGATCAGGTATTGGGTGATGCCCGTGGCGACCGCGGAGCGGACCACTGCGAGGTCGCGCACGGCGGTGATGGCGATGATGTCGGTGGTCAGTCCCAGGCCGCGCATCCTTTTAGCAACGTCGATGCCATGCAGATCGGGCAATGTCATATCCAAGAGAACTAGGTCAAAGGGGGAGCCCGAACGCTGGGCACGGGTCAACAGGCTGAGCGCTTCTTGGCCATTGTTGGCGATCGCCCCGGTATGAAAACCGGCGACCCGGTTGACGTATTTGGCGTGTGAGAGGGCGGTTTCCGGTTCGTCATCCACCACCAGAACAATGATCTTCTCGTTGGCCGACCCGGACTGCGGGGCAATGAGCTGGGGTTCTGTCATGGGCTCTCCTTGGCTAGTTGGCCTTCGCTAGCGGCAGGGTCACGGTGAAGATCGCCCCGGCATCATTGTCAACATTCATTGTGCCACCTAGGCGCAACACCGCCTGCTGGACCAGTGCCAGTCCCAGTCCACGCGGTGCCGAGCCCTTCTTGGTGCTCACCCCAAAACGCAGTAGTTGATCTAAAAATTCCGGTTCGATCCCGGGTCCGGAATCGGCCACGGAAATGATCAGCTCTTCGGGCAGGGCCGTGACTTCGACCCAGACGGTCGCCTCCTGAGTACCAGCCGAAACGTCTAATGCGTTATCTAGCAGGTTGCCGACGATGGTGACCATATCGGTGGCGGCGATGGCATCGGCCGGAATGATCCCTTGCGCGGTGATATCTAGCTTGACACCACGTTCGTGAGCCTGGGCGGTTTTGGCCACCAACAAGCTGGACAGGTAGGCATCGTCGATGGAGTGGACGATCGCGTCGGTCAGTTTCTGTGAGTGCTGACGATCGTCCACCGCAAAGGCCAGCGCGCGATCGCTTTGCCCGTTTTCGATCAGCGTGGCGATGGTGTGCAAGCGGTTTGCGTGTTCGTGGGTTTGCGCTCGCAGGGCGGTGGAGAAGGTTTTCAGTGATTGCACCTCGCTGGCCAGTTCTTGCACCTCGGTCAAATCCCGCAGCGTCATGACCTGACCGGTCAAGGGTTGCACACCGAGCCACCGCAGCGGAGTGTCAGCACGTTTGGGCAGTCCTGCATTGGTCAATCGCGCCGGACCCTGGGAAATGGATAGGACGCTGCGCGCTCCCAAGTGGATTTCGTCTTTACAGCTGCGACCGGTGCCCATCAGCGTGCTCAGGGTCTCTGGAATCTTCACTTGTGCAAGGTCTAGGCCGTTCGGTGGCACCTGCTCGGGTAGGTCCAGCAGTCTGGCGGCCTCTTGGTTGTAGAGCACGATGCGATGTCGTCGATCCAGCAGGACCAGTCCTTCGCGCACCGAGTGCAAGGCGGAGAAGTAAAAGGCGTAGAGCCGGCGCAGCCCGTGCGGACCAAATCCGAGGGTTGCCTTGTTGATGTAGCGCGAGAAGGACCAAGAAGTGAATCCGGCCAGCAGTAGGGCCAAGGCGGAGACCAATAGGATTTGTGGTAGTTCGCTGCGGTAGATGGTCTGCAGGTTTTCTAAGGTAATACCTGAAGCCACCAGCCCGACGAGTTTTCCATCGTGATAGACCGGAGCGATGGTCCGCACCGACAACCCCAGGGTGCCTAAAGCTACTTCGTTATAGGTCTGACCGGAGAGGGCTTGGGCGGTGGAGCCAGAGTATTTTTGCCCGATCCGTTCGGGGTTGGGATGAGTCACCCGCACGGTGTCCGTGGTCATGATCGAAATAAAATCAATGCCCTGCCCGCGGTCCAAAATCTTGTTGGTATAGGGCTGGAGCAATGCTGAGGGATTCTCGCCGGCCAGCGCATTGCCAACGAAGGGGTCGTTGGCCAAGGTGATGGAGATGGTTGCGACCGTGGCCTGCTTATCCTCCAGAATGACTCGCGCTTGCTGCTGGTAGGTCGACACGGCCATGCCGATCACCACCAGGACCACCACCAGCATTTGCGCGGCAAAGATCAACACCGCAAAGGACCAGCCATTGCGGGTCAGGGGAGCGGGGATGGCATCGTTGCGACCGGCTGGGGTGGCGGACAGATCGGGGAAGTGGTCGGTCATCTCGCGCTGCTCCTTTCTAAATCTGAGCCTTTGAGTAGTTTGGCGTGACCAATATGAACGCAATAGAGATGCACGTCACTTCCGCGTGCACCATTGAACAGAACGATTCTACGTAATACCGGCTTGGCAAAGATGCCAACAGCGGTATTTGGCACTTTTCAAGGGTAGGGCAAGGACATGACTGTCACCGAAGACATGAAACCGGGCGGCAACAGCGCCGCGGGAACAACGAAGAAAAAAGACCGTACTCACTGGCTATACATTATGGTGATCGCTGCCGTGGTCCTCGGCGCAACGATCGGCCTCATTGCCCCGGAAGTTGGCAAGTCGCTGAAGCCTCTGGGCACCGCCTTTGTGGCTTTGATCAAGATGATCATCGCTCCAGTCATTTTCTGCACCATCGTTTTGGGTATTGGCTCCGTGGCCAAGGCTGCGACCGTTGGCAAGGTCGGCGGGTTGGCATTGCTGTACTTCGTGACCATGTCGACCTTTGCCCTGGCCATCGGCCTGATCGTTGGCAACCTGATTCACCCAGGTGAGGGCCTGCAGCTCAAGCCATATGAAGCTGCTAGCGGTTCGGGTTCGAACGCCACGGTTGATTTCTTGATGTCGCTGATCCCGGGCGATCTTCCGGTGTTGCCAACCCTGGTCGTTGCACTGCTGGTTGGTTTTGCCCTGCAGGGTATGGGCAAGGCTGGCGAGCCGGTCCTGATCGGCATCCAGCACATTCAAAAGGTCGTCTTCCGCATCATGATGATGATCATGTGGGTTGCTCCTATTGGTGCTTTTGGTGCGATCGCCGCGGTGGTTGGCGCGACCGGTTGGGCTGCCATTGGCTCGATGGCGATTCTCATGGGCGCTTTCTACCTGACCTGTGCACTATTCATCATCGTCATTCTGGGCTCCCTGTTGCGTGTGGTCACCGGACTGAACATCTTCGCGCTGCTCAAGTACCTGGCCCGCGAGTACCTGTTGATCTTCTCCACCTCATCCTCCGAGTCGGCCTTGCCACGTTTGATCGCCAAGATGGAACACGCTGGCGTTTCCAAGCCGGTTGTCGGCATTACGGTACCCACCGGTTATTCCTTCAACCTTGATGGCACCGCGATCTACCTGACCATGTCGGCGCTGTTCGTCTCGACCGCCATGGGCATGCCGATGAACCTGGGTGAGCAGATCGGCCTGTTGGTCTTCATGATCATCGCTTCCAAGGGTGCTGCCGGTGTGACCGGTGCAGGCCTGGCAACCCTGGCTGCTGGTCTGCAGGCGCACCGTCCAGAATTGCTGGAAGGCATGGGCGTGATCGTGGGCATTGATAAGTTCATGTCCGAGGCTCGCGCGTTGACCAACTTCACCGGTAACGCTGTCGCCACCTTGCTGATTGGCAAATGGACCAAGGAAATTGACCTGGACCAGGCCAAGGCGGTGCTTGCCGGAGCCCGACCATTCGACGAAACCAGCGTTGAAGGGCACTAAGCGCTAACGAAAAAATCCGTTACCCATCTTGGGTAGCGGATTTTTTGTGGCCCTTTTGGTGGGCGACCTGTTTTTCCGATGCGGCACGGCTAGGATCGGGATATGGATCTAGATGGTTTTCACGACCCGCACGCCCTGATCGAACTGAACGACGCGGAACAAGAACTTGTGGAGTTGGCACGAAGAACCATTGATGCCTCCACCGATGCGGTGCCCGGTGGCGACGGTCTACACACCATGGGCAGTGCGGTGCTTGATGCGACCGGCAGCATGCACGCAGGGGTGAACTTGTATCACTTCACCGGCGGACCCTGTGCTGAATTAGTCACGCTGGCCACCGCACGGGCTTCCGGCGCCCGCGCACCCGAGGTGATCGTGGCGGTGGGCAATGAAGGACGCGGGATCAAGAATCCCTGTGGTCGGTGCCGACAAATCATGGCCGATAGCTATCCCCAGCTGCGGGTTATCGTCGATACCCCAATCGGGGCGCGCACCGTGAAAATTGCCCAGCTTCTGCCGTTAGGTTTTGATTGGGTTGCCGAACAGGCTTAGGCCACCACAGAAGAAAGAACGACGCGGTTACCATCGGGATCTACCAGCTGAAGAATCTGTGCGCCACCACCTGGTTGAAGCCCTTGATGTTCGATGCCGAGCTGCACTAGACGTTGAGCCTGCTCTGGAAGATCGGACACCTCAAGTACCACTGTGCTGTGCCCTGATCTTTGCGGTTCGCACCAGACCTGAATGCCAAACCCCGGGCCAAGATGCCATTCGAGTAGTCCGTCCATCGGTCGGCGATCCGGATCTCGAGCAAAAAGTTGCGTATACCAGGACTCGGCGCGTTGAAGGTCGCTGACCGTACAGTTTCCAAGCAAGCCAGAGAACATTGACCTCACTCCTGACAGGCTAGTGGTGAGCTTGCTCATCCATTGCAACACCGCCAGTTCCTCGGCATCAGCGGTGAGGGGAATCACCAGCAAATGCGTAAGAAGCGCAGCATTTAGCTTGGGGTGGGTTCGGCGAAATGCCCGGTGCGGCGGGAATGCGGGTTCACGTTCAGCTCGCATACAACATTTGAGTTAAGGTTCAAGGTAAAGGCTCGCCGTAAAGGACCCCAAAAAGCCCAGTTCTTTTGCTCCGCCCGATAACCTTGAATTGAGCTTAAGGCTCGAAGAATTTAGGTCGATCCAACGGGAAGTGTGGTTAACCCATCGTGAGCGAGGAACAGGGAAACAAGCACCGCGGCGCAGGGATGCTCAAAGAGCCCCGCCCGGTGGGTCCAACCGGTAAACCGTTGACGGAATTCCCGGTGCCCGCACCACTGCCATCACACGGCCCGGCCCGCGTGATTGCCATGGTTAACCAGAAGGGTGGCGTAGGTAAAACCACCTCCACCATCAACCTGGCCGCCGCGCTCGCCGAATACGGACGCAAGGTACTCTTGGTAGACTTCGACCCACAGGGTGCACTGTCGGCCGGTTTCGGAACCAACCCGCACGAAATGGACATCACCGTGTACAACGTGCTGATGGACCGACAGGTGAAAATCACCGATGCGATCTTGCATACCGACGTGGAAAACATCGATCTGTTGCCGGCGAACATCGACTTGTCGGCCGCCGAGGTGCAGCTGGTCAACGAGGTTGCCCGCGAGCAGGTCCTCGAACGCGCGCTGCGCCACGTGATCGACGACTACGATGTGGTGCTCATCGACTGCCAGCCATCCCTGGGTCTGCTGACCATCAACGCTCTGACCGCGGCCCATGGCGTGATCATTCCGTTGACCGCAGAGTTCTTCGCCCTGCGCGCGGTAGCACTGCTGATGGAGACCATCGATAAGGTCAAGGACCGGCTGAATCAGGTGCTCGAGCTCGATGGGGTTGTGGCTACCATGTATGACGCCCGCACCTTGCACAGCCGCGAAGTGATCACCCGACTGGATGAAGCCTTCGGAGACAAGCTCTTTGAAACGGTCATCAAGCGAACGATCAAGTTCGCCGATGCCAACGTGGCCGCCGAACCGATCACCAGTTACGCTGCGAATCACCCGGGTGCCGAGGCCTACCGCAATCTGGCTCGCGAATTGATTTGGCGCGGTGGCGCCCCATAATGAGCACCACGCTCACCGAAGAAACCGCCAACGATTCCAACAAACCAGCAGACGCTGAACAGGAATCGGCTGGCGGTTTTCGCCTTGCCCTAGAGAATTTTAATGGGCCCTTTGACGTGTTGCTGCACCTGATCACCCAGCGAGAGCTGGATATCACCGAGGTGGCATTGGCCGAGGTCACCGACGAATTTATCGCATATCTGCGTCAGCTGCAGGCCAGCGTGGCTGAGGGTAATGACGGGATGAAGGTGCTAGATGAGACCACCGAATTTCTGGTAGTCGCCTCCACATTGTTGGATTTGAAAGCCGCCAGGTTACTTCCGCGCGGTGAAATGGCCGATGAGGAAGACTTTGAGCTGCTGGAAGCCAGGGACCTGCTTTTTGCTCGGCTCTTGCAATACAAGGCGTTTAAACAGGCCGCCGAATTCTTGGGTGAACGTTATGAGACCGAAGGCTCCCGCCACCCCCGTGAGGTGTCCCTAGAACCACAATTCGCCTCGCTGTTGCCTGAACTCATCTTCACCATTGGACCCGCTGCTCTGGCAGCGCTGGCGGCCAACGCCTTGGCACCCAAGCCCGAGCCGATCACCGAGGTAGGGATCGGACACCTGCACGGAGCCAACGTCACGATCGCCGAAGAAGCCGAGTCGATGACCGCGTTGCTCCAAGATCGAGGCCCGCTGGACTTCCGCGAGTTGATCGCCGATGCTTCAGAGCATCTGGTGGTCGTGGTGCGTTTTCTGGCATTGTTGGAGATGTTCCGACAACGAGCCATTAGCTTCGAACAGGAAAATCCGCTCGGAGCACTGCGCATCGCACTGGCTTCGGAGTCCACCTTTGATGCCGACGCGGTCCAAGATGAGTATGAGGGGAGTGCTGGTGAGGTGAATCATGAGTGAGATTGCACCCATTGATCAGCTGCCAGGAGGCCTGGAATCGGGTCTTGAAGCGGTGCTGATGGTCGCTGATATCCCCGTCAGTTCGGCACGTTTGGCCGAAATCTTTCAGGTGCCTACGGACAGGGTTGCCCAGACACTAGAGAAGTTGGCAACCGAGTATGATGGTAAGGATCGCCCGCGCGGATTTGAACTGCGTCGTGTCGCCTCCGGGTGGCGTTTCTATACGCGCAGCGATTATGCCGATTTCGTCTCCAGCTTTGTGCTTGATGGACAGAGCGCGCGCTTGTCGCAGGCCGCCTTGGAAACCCTGGCTGTCATTGCTTACCGACAGCCGGTTTCGCGTGGACGTATTTCGGCGATTCGAGGTGTGAACGTCGATTCGGTGGTGCGCACATTGTTCACCCGCGGATTGATCACGGAGTATCCAGAAACTGGTGACGGCGGTGCAACGCTGTACCAAACCACTGAATACTTCCTGGAACGACTGGGATTGGGCTCGCTAGATGAGTTGCCTGCGCTATCCCCGTATCTTCCTGGGGTGGCCGATCTTGAATCGCTCGATTCGGCAACCTACGACGACTAAGTAGCAGCCAAAAAGGCAGCTACACCGGACTAAGAATGCGTGAAGCCCCACACCGATGGGTCCGCGCAGGTCAACGCAACAGCAAGGGACACAGGCAAGCATGAGCAGGGGATCATCCTCCGGCCGCACACCACGCGGCAACAATTCCAACTTTGGCGGCAAATCAGCATCCGGCCGCGGCAAGCAGACCGGCGGCAAGTCTTACGGCGAGAAGCCTTACGACAAGTCTGCCTCCGGCAAGCCAGGTGCCAAGTCGAACTCGGCCAAATCAAACTCCGCCAAGCGCAATACTTCGGCAACTCGTAAAAACTCCGAGCGCGCCTTCGGCAAGGAGCGCTTCGGCAACTCCGTACCTACCAACTATGCGCGTCCAACCCAGCGCGCCCGTGCCCAGGCTCGTGCCGAAAATCAGGCAGCCCGCGAAGTCAACGGCGAGATGCAGGACGGCATCCGTTTGCAGAAGGCCATGGCCAACGCTGGTGTCGCCTCGCGTCGCGTCTGCGAAGAGATGATCCTCGAAGGCCGCGTTGAGGTCAACGGCAACCTCGTCGTAGAACTTGGTACCCGTGTGGATCCTGCCAAGGATTCCATCCACGTTGATGGCATGCGCATCCAGATGAACCAGGCCAACCGCTACTACGTGTTCAACAAGCCAAAGCACGTCATGAGCACCATGGACGACCCCGAAGGCCGTCGCACCATCGCCGACTACTTCAAGAACGAGCACCACTCCCAGCGCCTGTTCCACGTCGGCCGCCTGGACTACAAGACTGAGGGCCTGCTGATCCTGACCAACGATGGCGAATTGGCTAACCGCCTACAGCACCCCAAGTATGAGGTGCCCAAGACCTACCTGGTGCAGATCCCTGGTCCATTGCCACGTGCTGTGAGCAACCAGCTGCGTGAAGGCATCAAGCTCGAAGATGGCTGGATCAAGGTTGATGACCTGAAGATCATTGCCACCACCCCGAAAAATGTGATGGTTGAAGTGACCCTGCACTCGGGCCGCAACCGCATCGTTCGCCGCATGTTTGACGCTGTGGGCCACCCGGTTCAGCGTCTGGTGCGCGTGGCCGTAGGACCGATCCAGCTCGGCGATCAGAAGCAGGGCACCATCCGTTCATTGGGCAACCAAGAAGTCGGACACCTGATGGCCATGGTGGGGATGTAACCCATGCTCTCATCTCACCTTGCCGGCCCAGTACTGGTCATCGGCACCGGGTTGCTGGGCACCTCGGTGGGTTTGGGCCTGCGCGCCAAAGGCGTGCCGGTCTATCTTTCAGATGTTTCACCGACCGCCGCCGGGGTCGCCCAAGATATCGGAGCTGGCGTGCTGCTAGAGCAGCGCACCATCGCCCCGGAACTTGTGGTGATCGGTGCTCCACCGGATGTCACCGCCAACCTGGTGGCAGAAGCCTTGCTGGCCTATCCCAATGCCACCGTGGTGGACATCGCCAGCGTGAAGGGCTCGATCCTGAGCGCTGTCTTGGCCGATGAGCGTTTGAGCCAGCGTGAAACCTCCCGCTACGTGGGTACGCACCCGATGGCTGGACGCGAAAAATCGGGCCCAGCGGCGGCTCGTGGTGAGCTGTTCACCTCGATGCCGTGGGTGATTTGCGCCCATGAGGGTGCCGACCCGGCGCGGGTGAAAGTTGCCGAATCCTTGGCTATCGACCTGGGTGCCACCATGCATCGCATGTCGGTCACCGAGCACGATGAATCGGTCGCGCTGATCAGCCACTTCCCGCAGGCCGCCAGTTCGATGATTGCCTCGCGGCTGCTGAACGCTCAAGCGCATCAGTTGGCTCTGGCCGGTAACGGTCTGCGCGATACCACCCGTATCGCGGCCAGTGACGAGAAGCTCTGGATCCAGATTTTTTCGCATAATGCCCCTGCTCTGGTGCCGATTTTGACCGGGATGAAGGAAGACCTCGACCGGCTGATCAACACCTTGCGCGACCCGCAGGGACCCGGTGCGTTGCTGGATTTGTCCACCTTGATGACCGAAGGTAACGCGGGCAAGGCACGAATCCCTGGCAAGCACGGCGCGCCGCCGCAGGCTTTTGCCCTGGTCACCGTGCTGGTGGATGACCGTCCAGGACAGATCGCCCAACTGCTCACCGAAATCGGTGAAGCAGGCATTAATATTGAAGATTTGCGCATGGAACACTCTGCAGGCCACCAAGTTGGCATGGTGGATGTCTCGGTGGTGCCCGGCCGCCGCGACGAATTGATCGACGTTTTGACTAAGAACGGATGGAAAGTAGCCCAGTGAGCACCTTGAATAACGACCAGCTTGTGATCGCCATTGACGGACCAAGCGGCTCCGGCAAGTCCTCGGTGTCCAAGGCCGTCGCCCGCGCCTTGGGTGCCGCGTATCTGGATACCGGTGCGATGTACCGTGCCATCACCTACTCGGTGCTCGCTGATGGAACCGACCTATCCGATGCCACCGCGATTGCCCAGGCTGTGCGCGATGCTCAGCTGGAAATCTCGGTCGATCCCGACGCTGAACTAGTCAAGATCGGTGGCGTTGATGTCACCACCGCCATTCGTGAACCGCGCATTTCCGAGCAGGTATCCACCGTGGCCACCAACCTCGACGCTCGCGCCGAACTGGTGCGTCGTCAGCAGGAAATCATCAAGGCCAATGCGCGCATTGTTGCCGAAGGCCGCGATATCACCACCGTGGTCGCTCCTGACGCTAACGCCCGTATTTTGCTCACCGCCTCGGAAGAAGCACGACTGCGCCGACGTGGCCTGCAGCTAGGTGGAAGCCAAAACGATGAGCAGCTGGCCACCCAGGTCCTGGCTCGCGATGCGAAAGACTCCACCGTGGTGAACTTCACCCAGGCCGCCGATGGCGTGATGACCGTGGATTCTTCGGACCTAGATTTTGAACAAACCATCGCTGCGGTGCTTGACGCAATTAGCACTGCAACGAAAAACTAGCCTAAAGCTGGTGCCCATCCTCGGCGAGAGCCGATGAAGATTACGATCGCTGTGAAGGGAAAATCATGAGCGAGAACAACTCCACCCACGACGAGGAATTTATCCCCGTTGGAGACGACGATATCGCCGAGCGCCTGGCCGAACTGAGCGAGGAAGAAGCCGCCATTCGTGCGCAGGCTCTGCTCAGCGGACTGGAAGACTACGAACTAGACGAAGAAGACTCGGCCCTGCTCGCCGGTCTTGACGAGTTTGATGACGACGACGCCGATGTGGTCATCCCACCGGTACTCGCCGTGATCGGACGCCCCAACGTGGGCAAGTCCACCCTGGTGAACCGCATTTTGGGTCGCCGCGAAGCCGTGGTGGAAGATACCCCCGGCGTGACGCGTGACCGCGTGTCCTACTCGGCTGAGTGGATGGGCCGGCCCTTCACCATCGTTGATACCGGTGGTTGGGAGCACGATGCCAAGGGTATCCACGCTTCCGTGGCTGACCAGGCAGAAATCGCTGCCGACGTGGCCGACGCCATCCTCTTTGTGGTGGATTCGCATGTTGGTGCCACCGCAACCGACGAGGCCGTGGTGAAGATGCTGCGCAAGAAGGGAAAGCCGGTCTTCCTGGTGGCCAACAAGGTTGACGACTTCAACCAGGAGGCCGAAGCAGCAGTGCTCTGGGGCTTGGGCTTTGGACAGCCATGGCCGGTTTCTGCCTTGCACGGTCGCGGCACCGCAGACCTCTTGGATGCCGTCATGGAGAAACTTCCGGAGCACTCCGCTTTTGGTGGTTTGATTCCTTCCGGCGGTCCGCGCCGTATCGCGTTGATCGGACGCCCAAATGTGGGTAAGTCCTCACTGCTGAACAAGTTGGCTGGCTCCGAGCGTGTGGTGGTTGACGACTATGCCGGCACCACCCGCGACCCGGTAGATGAACTGATCGAACTGGGCGGAAATGTGTGGCGTTTTGTGGATACCGCAGGTATTCGCCGCCGCCAGCACATGGCTGTGGGTTCGGACTACTACGCTTCCCTGCGTACGCAAAGTGCCTTGGAGAAGGCAGAAGTTGCTGTCATCTTGTTGGCGGCTAACGAGGTCGTCTCCGAACAGGACGTACGTATCATCCAGCTGGCCATCGAAGCCGGTCGTGCATTGGTCATCGTCTACAACAAGTGGGACGAAGTTGACGAGGATCGCCGCTACTACCTGGACCAGGAAATCGAGCGCGACCTTGCCCACATTGAATGGGCTCCACGCGTGAACATCTCGGCCAAGACCGGATGGCACAAGGACAAGCTGGTTCCTGCGCTGAACACCGCACTGGAATCGTGGGATAAGCGTATTCCTACCGGAAAGCTCAATGCCTTCCTCGGCGAACTTGTCGCAGCTCATCCGCACCCAGTGCGCGGTGGTAAGCAGCCACGTATCCTCTTCGGAACTCAGGCTTCGGCTCGTCCGCCACGCTTCGTGCTCTTCACCACCGGGTTCTTGGATCCTGGCTACCGCCGATTCATCACCCGTCGTCTGCGCGAAACCTTCGGCTTCGAGGGCACACCGATCGAAGTATCGATGCGAATCCGCGAACGCCGTAGCCGCAAACGCTAGAGTTCGAAATTAGCCCTTCACTTGGTGTAGGGTAATAACGGAGCTTTTGCAGACGGCACCCTTGGTTCTCACGACTTGGGGATAACGGCTGCGGAGGCATCGGGCTATGGCGCAGCTTGGTAGCGCGCCTCACTGGGGGTGAGGAGGCCGTGGGTTCAAATCCCGCTAGCCCGACCGAAAAGCATAACCCCGTCGAGAGCAATCTCGGCGGGGTTTTGTGCTGTCTTGCACAAGCTCGGAAAGGTCATCGAATGCAGCGTCGTTTCTACCAGGTGGATGTTTTCAGCAGTACACCCTATAAGGGCAACCCGGTCGGTGTCGTGCTCGACGGGCAAGGCCTAGAAACTGAAGCGATGCAAGCCTATTCGCTCTGGTCCAATCTCTCCGAAGTCACTTACGTTTTGCCAGCAAGCGCTGATCAAGCGGATTTTCAATTCCGTATTTTTGCCAGGCAACATGAGTACCGTTTTGCCGGTCATCCGGCCCTTGGGACCGCTCGTGCCTGGTTGGATGCCGGTGGTGTTCCACAAAACCCACGACAATTGATCTTGGAGTGCGGGGCCGGACTGGTGCCAATCAATATCGATGGCGATGTTCTTTCCTTCGCATCGCCAGCAAGCATCCGTTCAGGGGACCTTGAGGCTGATGAGTTGAAGGAACTGGTCACCATCCTTGATATCGATCCGGCCACGGTTAAAGACTCGCAATGGGTGGATAACGGGCCGGGGTGGGCTGCGGTGTTGCTCGAAAATTCTGAGCAAGTCTTAGAAATTGTCCCCAAAATTCCACAACGGCCAGGACGCTGGAAGATCGGAGTCATCGGCGCCTTGCCTCAGGAACGTTCGCCAGAGAAATTTGAATTCCGTGCACTGACCATTGAAGATGGTGCACTCCGTGAGGATCCGGTGACAGGAAGCCTCAACGGCGCTGCCACCGACTGGTTAATTGAGGCTGGATTCGCCACCGCTCCACTGATCAACCGACAGGGAAGCAAAGTCGGCAGACAGGGGAGAGTTTATCTGGATCGACAGGACTCTCAACTCTGGGTCGGTGGGGCGACAACGATATTGATCAGCGGGACCATCGAGCTCTAAAGACAAATTTCTTGTCACGCTCTGGCAATGGACATAGTCTTGAACGATGGGAACGATAATTTGTAGGATCTTCGCGCGGTAACTAACGCGCAATTTTGCGTCCTAGCATCCAATCACGTTCTGGCATCTTTGTGATGCCTCATGAACGCCAGCGAGCCGAGCCCACTGAGGCGCGACTCTGGCAACAGGCAGGAACATCCCATGACTCACCCACATGAAGGGCGCCAAGTTGCGTCCCAGAACTTAGATCATTCCCCAGACTACATTTGCTCTCTGCGTGGTATCAGCGTCAGTTTCGGCGATCGAGACGTGCTGGTTGACTGCGACCTGACAATCTCAGCCAGGGAACGATTGGCGGTGCTCGGTGATAACGGTTCGGGCAAGTCCACCTTGATGCGCGTCATCGCAGGAAATCTGAACGCCGATCGTGGTCAACGCGAGATGAACGCGCCCGGGGCAGTAGCCTTTGCGGCCCAGAATCCACAGTTTGCAGCGTCCGCGACTATTCAACAGGTGATTGATTCCTATCATGCTCGCTTCCGCGAGCTGGAGAATTTGATGAGGATTATCAGCCAAAAGCTCCCTGATGCACAGGGTGCGGCAGCTGAACGGCTCATGTCCCAGCTTCAGCAGGTCACTGATATCTATGAAGCCGCCGATGGCTACACCGTTAACCAACGACTGGATAGCGCGCTACAGCAACTTGGCTTGGGGGAGTTGGATCGTGAAAGTGAAGTATCCCGACTTTCCGGTGGGCAACGCTCACGTCTGGCCCTTGCTTGTGTGCTTTGCTCTAGCGCGCAGTTATTGTTGCTCGATGAGCCGACCAATGACCTGGATGAAGCCGCACTGACCTGGCTGGAGAGATGCCTCGACAGGCATCGTGGAGCGATGGTGATAATCACCCACGACCGTATGTTTCTCCAGCGTTTTGCACGTTCCATTCTTGAAGTTCAGGAGGGAAGACTGAATCGGTACGGTAATGGCTACGATGGTTATCTGCATGCCAAAGAGCAAGAGCATATCTCGGCTGCAGAAGCTTATGCTGCGTGGAGTGCGGACATGGAGCATTCCCGAAAACTCGTGGAAAAGAACGCTTCGCGGGTAGCCGCGATTCCTCGAAAAATGGAAATGGCGGCCTTTGGACACCGCAATTTTCGTACGCGAGAGCGTAGCCACGGATCCACCTCCAAAATTCGACAAGCCAAATCTCGGATCGAAGAATTGGAAGCTCGGCCTGTACCCAAGCCGGCCACGGAGCTTGAATTCTCTATGCCACCAGGTAGCAGCGCTTGTGAAAACACACAGGTACTGATCCAGGTTCGCAATGCGCAACGCGATGTGGCTCCGAAACTCCGAACAGGCTCGTTTGAGATTAATCTTGGCGAACGCTGGTTGGTGACCGGGCCGAATGGAGCTGGGAAAACCTCCCTGCTGAAAATGTTGGCTGGTGAATTGGCTGAGAACAGTGGTCAGGTCCAGCGAGCCTCGCAGATTCGTTGTGCGTGGCTACGACAAGAGCTTGGGGAGTTACCCGGGCAGAGCCTGATTGAGGCATTTGCGTTGGCAACAGATCAATACTTAGAAGATGCCGCCGAAGCGCTGGCCAAGCTGGGCTTATTTATGCCGGAGGATTTCGAGCGACATCCGCAGGCTTTGTCCGTCGGACAACGCCGGCGACTCGAATTGGCGATCGCCGTGAGCTCTGAGGCTCAGGTGTTGTTCTTGGACGAGCCCACAAACCATATTTCGCCGGTGCTTGTCGAACAGCTTGAAAGCGCGTTGGAGGACTACCCCGGAACGGTCATTACCGTCAGCCATGATCGTCGATGGCATCAAAAGCTCAAGGAGCGTGGCCCCCTGCATCGGTTGCAGGTCCAAGATGGGTATGTCCAAGTTGTTCGCTAAGAACTCCCATCAGGCTCATTAGTAGTAACTTCCGTGACTAGCGCCCCAGCAAACCTTTGAACTTAGAAGGTTGGCTGGGGCTCCTTCGTGTTTGCGGGGCGAGGGAAGCCACCGAACCGCTGACCTTCTTGTGCTGGAGCTCACGGATTGTATATGATCAGTGTGCGATAAAAGATTAGAGTGTTCGTTTATAGAACTTATGACGAGAAGTTTGATGGCGCTGTTAGAGAATTGGGGAATGAAACAATGCAGTTTCACCACAACGGGTATGTGTCCGCTGATCCACGAGTACAGCCAGTTGCCGGGGCGGGGATCGACCGTCCCACTGAGCTGCCCGAGGAGATGGATGTACTGATTGTCGGCACGGGACCGGCCGGCATCATTGCTGCGGCCCAGCTCTCTCAGTTCCCAGATGTTCATACCCGAATTATTGACCGCCGTCCCGGGCGTCTTGAGATCGGGCAGGCCGATGGCATCCAGTCTCGGACCGTCGAGACTTTCCAGGCCTTTGGGTTTGCAGAGCGCATCACTTCAGAGGCGTATGTCATCAAAGAGACCACTTTCTGGAATCCAGATCCGAAAAACCCGGAGCGCATTATCCGCACCGACCGTACCGCGGATGATCCAACGGGCATTAGCGAATTCCCGCATTTGGTCGTGAATCAGGCACGCGTGATCGATTATTTTGCTGAATACGCCCACAACGCACCAACACGCATCGCACCGGATTTCGGTTGGGACTTTCAGGAGCTCGTAGTCGAGCACGGCCACGACTACCCAGTGAAAGCAACGTTGCTTGGCTGCGGGGAAGAGAATCAAAGTGTTCAGCGCGTGGTTCGAGCCAAATATGTTGTCGGAGCTGATGGTGCACGAAGCAATGTTCGGCGTTCTATTGGTGCCAAACTTTCAGGCGACAAAGCTAATCATGCCTGGGGAGTTATGGACACGTTGGCGATTACCGATTTCCCCGATGTGCGCACCAAGTGTGCAATCCACTCTCAAGCAGGTTCGATTCTGTTGATCCCTCGTGAAGGTGGACAGCTCTTTCGTTTGTACGTCGACTTAGGGGAAGTGCCTGAAGATGACAACGGCACGGTGCGCCAGACTCCGCTGGAAGAAATTATTGAGCGCGCCACAGCAATTCTGAACCCCTACTCGCTAGAAGTGAAGGACGTAGCTTGGCATAGTGTCTACGAGGTCGGACACCGGCTGGCCGATCGTTTTGATGACGTTCTCCTTGAAGAAAGTGGCCATAAAGAGCCCCGAGTCTTTATCACGGGCGATGCCTGCCATACGCACTCAGCGAAAGCTGGGCAAGGGATGAACGTATCCATGCAGGACGGCTTTAACCTTGCCTGGAAACTTGGGTATGTCCTGTCCGGACTAGCCCCCGCAGGTCTTTTGCGGACCTATTCGGCGGAACGCAAGCTGATTGCTCAAGACCTAATCAATTTTGATAAGCAATGGTCTTCCATCATGGCCGCAACTCCGGAAACCTTGCAGGGCCAGGAGGGAGCAGCTGAGTTTTATGTGCGCACCGCCGAATTTCCCGCCGGTTTTATGACGGAATATGCTCCATCGATACTCACCGCGCAACACACTCACCAAAGCCTTGCAGCGGGCTACCCGATAGGCAAACGGTTCAAATCTTCTACCGTAATAAGGGTCGCCGACGCTAACCCAAAGCACCTAGGACACCATCATCGGGCTGACGGTCGTTACCGAATTTACGTTTTTGCTGATCAAGCTGGAGTTGGTGCACCAGGCACGGTCGCTAGCCTAGCTCAGTGGTTGTTGGAGTCCAGGAATTCGCCGATTGGGCGATTCACGCCGAAGGGTGCAGATCTTGACGCACTCTTTGACGTGAAGGTGATCTACCAGCAGGACTACACTTCCATCAACGTTAATGACGCGCCGAAGATCTTCCGCCCGAACAGCGGAGAATTTGGACTCATGGATTACGAGAAGATTTACACAACCTTGGACTCCTCCTCCAATATTTTTGAGGAGCGTCAAATTTCGCGTGATGGAGCGATTGTCATCGTTCGACCGGATATGTATGTTGCTAACGTTCTGCCGCTGGATGCATTTGAAGAATTCGCCGGTTTCTTTGACGGTATTTTGACCCCTCAGGACTAACTAGCGTTCTAGGGAACTTGGTGAGGTTCGTTCCCCTAGGGGGCGGGCCTTGCCAAGTGCTAGAGACGAATGGTTAAGGAATATTTCTAGCGCGCAAAGAGTTGATATTACTGTCAACTGATAATGATCCCGGGGAGGCTAACGGTATGAGCCAGGAGTTTAGTTTTGACCTTCAACAGGTTGTTGAATCGGACTTGATCTGCACTGATGGCGTCTGTTTTGTTCCGACTACTGGTGATTCAACTGGTCCAACAGAAAATCTCGCAGAATAATCGCATGATTTACCTGTTCATCTCGGGCCGCAAAAACTAGTGTGACCTTTGGTAGCTGATCGAGTTGCTCCAGAAACTCGTCAACAGCGGGGTTCTGATTTAATTCGGTTCTGTAATACCGGGCAAATTCCGCAAAACGATCAGGGTCATGGTTCCAGGACTTTCGTAGTTCAGAACTTGGGGCAATTGATTTGGCCCACTGATCGATCTTGAGTTTAACTTTGGTGAGACCTCGTGGCCACAAACGATCTACCAGTATTCGGTAGCCGTCACTCTCCTCTGGTTCGGCGTAAGCGCGCTTAATGAGAATTTCTGTCATGGTCCACCTGCGAGATTCTGATCAACACTTGTTCGGCCACCGGATACCGCGGAAGATCAATACAATAGCGACGGTTGCTTCAATGCTCGTTCACCCTTAGAAAGAACGTCAAGAAATCAGCAGTGGAAATTATCGTTACTACTGTTATCACTTGGGTGGTGAGTAGGATAATCTGGAGATAGTTTGGTATCGCATACCATGCCAAAGTTGAACATAAGGTCGTCGCGTACGAACTGTTAGCAAGATTTTCTGGAGGATCCCAAATGTCGGAACATGGGCCGGTTGACCCACACAATGAGTCTGCCTCCGAGACGACCAATATTGCTCTTCCTTCAATGAACAAGGCATCAGAGCCTTCTGTGATTTATACGCTGAGCGAAGATGAAAAGAACGCGGTTCGCGCCCTTCCATCGGGTTCGGCTTTGCTGATCGCCCACTCGGGTCCAAATAAGGGCGCACGCTTCCTGCTGGATACTGATGAGAGCATCGCCGGCCGTCATCCAAACGCAGAAATTTTCTTGGATGACGTGACAGTATCTCGTCGCCACGCGAAATTCATCCGTAAGGGAGAGACGTTCCTGCTCAGTGATATTGGTTCGCTCAACGGTACCTACATCAACGGTGACCGAATTGATGAGATACAGCTCAACAGCGGTGTCCAGGTACAGATTGGTAAGTTCCGCCTGAATTTCTATCAGAGCGTACCGAACCTTTAAACTGGTAGAGTTCTAGATTTCCACCCGCGGTCCGTCCGCCGAGATTTTTACTTCCGAGGTGCAGACCCTTTGCCGATCTTTGACGCAGCCCGTAGCCCACGACTCGAGGCCGTACGCCACGAGCCTGTCCGGCAGGCAGCGCTGAATATCGGTGAAGTGCTCTCGGAGCTGAAAGATGAATTCCCAAGGGTCACTGCCTCTAAGATCCGTTTCTTAGAAGACAAAGGCCTTATCATCCCGCAGCGCACCTCGGCCGGTTACCGTAAGTACACTGCCAGTGATGTCAGCCGGCTTCGTTTTATCCTTTCAGTGCAGCGAGATCAATACTTGCCATTGAAGGTCATCAAGGATCACTTGGATGCTGTTGACCGCGGAGAAGCACCTGAAGCTTTGCCTGGGGGAGCGCCTGCAGCTCCTCAGCTAGTCAATAACGACATGGCCGAGGCGGTAGAAAACAAGGCCCGCCTGGTCTCGCTGGCAGAGCTACAGGGGCTGAGCGGCGCGAGCGAAGAGCTCGTAGATGAACTACTGAAATTCGGTCTCATCGAAGCGCAATCAGGCCTATTTGACGCAAACTGCATCAAAGTGACCAAGTCTGCTGTGCAGCTGGCTAATCATGGTGTGGAGCCAAGACATCTACGCCAGTTCCGTACCGCGGCAGATCGTGAATTCTCCCTGATCGAATCGATTATTGGTAATGACTTGAAGAAGCCAGAAGTTTCGGCACGGGCCAGAGCCGCAGAAGAGGCACAAGAAATTTCACGTCAGTGCCTCGAAATCCACGAGGCCCTCGTGCAGCGTGCTATTTCACAGCTTGATCGTTAGGCTACAATTCAACAGGCTTTTACAACTCTAGGAGGCCGGCATGCTGGAACTGGAGTTTTCCGGGATTCGTATTCAATTGCCTGCGAATCAGCCGCTGCTATTACTCAAATATCCAGCGCAGAATCTCTATCTGCCATTGTGGATTGGAGCCCCTGAAGCATCGGCCATCGCGATGTCTGAGCAGGGTCTCACCCCACCTCGCCCGATGACACATGATCTGATGATCAACGTTTTTGAAGCGCTTGGCGTCAGCTTGCAAAGAATCGAAATAGTTTCAGTGCACAATGCAGTTTTTGTCGCTGAGCTTGTTTTCTCCAATGGTAAACGAGTGGATTCGAGATCATCGGATGCAGTGGCATTGGCCGTCAGAACCAAATGTCCCATCATGTGCGCGGAACAGGTTTTGGAAGAAGCTGGCGTATCTATTGAAACGGACGGCGACGGAGAAGAGGCTCCTGAGGAGCAGCTACGTGAGTTCCGTGAATTTTTAGACAATATTGATCCTGAGGACTTTTCTTCATAGTTGAAGCATTGCTGAATTCGACGAATTATCGACTCTCATTTGGGATATTCGAGAGCCCCTCGCGACACGGCTTAAAGTTAAGCTTGAAGGTCTTTGACCATTAGGTCAGATGGCCGTACCGTCAATGCATAGGGACATTAAAAATGAACTGTTTTGTGATCATCACTCGCATCTGTGCGGTTCTAGTTTAGTCACCTAATATTTCGTTGAGAATCGTGCTGATACGCAAGGAGCAATTGGATGGAGTCTCGCCAGACAGGGCCTCGTCACGGGGTCGACGGTGGCATTAAGCATTCCAATACACAAGGGCTGCTCTTCACCGATGACTTGCCAGAGTTGGACGAGCATGCCGGGTACCGTGGCCCGGTTGTTTGCAAGGCTGCAGGTATTACTTACCGCCAGCTTGATTATTGGGCACGCACCGGCTTAGTCGAGCCAGCAGTTCGTGGTGCTCAAGGCTCGGGTAGCCACCGTTTGTACTCCTTCCGCGACATTTTGGTTCTCAAAGTCGTTAAACGACTACTAGACACAGGTGTTTCTTTGCAGCAAATTCGAGCTGCAGTTTTGCATCTGCGTGAACGTGGAGTCGAAGATCTAGCACAGATTACCCTGATGAGCGACGGTGCGTCGGTGTATGAGTGCACGAGCGCTGACGAAGTGATCGACCTTGTCCAGAAGGGCCAGGGAGTCTTCGGTATCGCTGTAGGACGGGTCTGGCGCGAGGTGGAAGGTTCCCTTGCGCAGCTTCCTTCCGAAAGCTCAGCACAGCAGGCCATGCCTGAAGATGAGCTCGCTGTACGTCGTGCTGCAAAGGCTGCGCGTAACGTCGGCTAGTCAAGCAAACTAGTTCCATACTTAGTATTTAGGCCGGGCCACCAATTGGTGACCCGGCCTAAATACTATGTAGTTGTTGTTTCAGCGAGCGTTAGCTGTTCGAGTTTCCAGCGGATGCCATGATTTCCTTGAGCAATGCATCAAACTGATTGAGCATCGGTGCGGTAGACTTCGAAGGCCACTGGTGAACCGAATAGGCTGCACCCTGAATTTGCTGCCATTCGGGGTGTTCTGGAATTTCTGGCTTCACCATGGAGTCACCAAACATTTGGCGCATTTCACCCAGGCGGAAAGTGTGCTCTGCAGAATCCTTGCGAACGCGATTGGCAACAACCTTTACAGGGCCCAGTGAAGGAGCGAACTCGCGCCGGAAAAGATCCAGTGCCCGCTGGGTACGCTCAGTACCTGCCACGGAGAAAAGGCTTGGTTCTGCCACGAGTAGCAACTGATCTGAAGCGCTCCACGCCATACGGGTGAGGCCGTTCAGCGATGGCGGGCAGTCGATCAATACCAGCTGATAACCGCTGGTGCGGCTGAGGATTTGGGTGAGGCGACGAAGATCCCTGGTGCGCAGGTCTGGACGATCGTAGATGCCGGTGTAGGCGTCACCTACGGCAACATCCAACACTGGGATACGCGTACGGGATTTCTTCTCTGCTGCCTTTGACTGCCAAGCGCTGGCGACAACCTGATCTTCTAGTCGGGCCCGACGAGCATTCTTGAGCATCTGCCCAATTGGTTGCTTTCCGTTGGCTCGAACTCCAAGGCCAGTGCTGGCATCCGCATGGGGATCCAAGTCAATGACGAGAGTCGGAATGCCGGCGGCAAGTGCTGCTGAAGCCAGGCCGAGCGTTACGGAGGTTTTTCCCACGCCACCCTTGAGGCTGCTGATGCTCACTACGTGCACGGACCAGACCACGCCTTTCACTGTTCGCTAATTTAACGTCCCACCGAATATTTAGTCTCTCATCATCATAGTGTGCCGGAGCGCATTTCCCCGACTTTGCAACGTCGGTTTTTGGTTATGGAACCAACTTAGTGATTAAAAGATCATCTTCAGCAAATATTTCTTGTGGTCAGACCACAGAGCGAAATGTTTGGACGTTCTGGCGAAGGTCAATGTAGTGTGTTTCACAGAAGTGGCAAAAGCTTGTCACTTTGCCAGACCCGACAGGCTGTTGATGTCTCGGCTGGGCCAAGGAATTTCATTCATTGGCCCGCGCATTATCAACCTGTACAGATTCGATGTAGGGACACTATGTTTGAAAAAATCTTGGTCGCCAACCGCGGTGAGATTGCAATTCGTGCTTTCCGTGCTGGCTACGAGCTAGGCGCAAAAACCGTTGCCGTCTACCCACACGAGGATCGAAACTCGATTCACCGCCAGAAGGCCGACGAGGCTTACCAGATCGGCGAAGAGGGCCATCCTGTCCGCGCATACCTGGACATCGACGAAATCATCGGCGTCGCTAAAGAAGCCGGCGCCGATGCGATCTACCCGGGCTACGGATTCATGTCCGAGAACCCAGATCTGGCCCGCGCAGCAGCCGCAGAGGGCATCAAGTTCATTGGTCCAAAGGCGGACGTCCTTGAACTAGCAGGTAACAAGGTTGCCGCGCTGAAGACTGCTCGCGAAGCAGGCATTCCGGTACTGGAATCCTCGGAGCCAAGCGATGACGTGGACTTCCTGATCGCGGAGGCCGATCGCATCGGTTTCCCAATCTTCGTCAAGGCAGTGGCTGGTGGTGGCGGACGCGGTATGCGCCGCGTTGATAAGCGTGAAGACCTGCCAGAGCTAATGGGCGCTGCAATGCGCGAAGCGGGAACCGCTTTCGGTGACCCTACCGTTTTCCTTGAGCAGGCCGTGCTTCGCCCGCGTCATATTGAAGTGCAGATCCTTGCCGATGAACACGGGAACATTGTTCATCTTCATGAACGAGACTGCTCCTTGCAGCGTCGTCACCAAAAGGTTGTTGAAATCGCTCCAGCTCCGAACCTGGACGAATCCATTCGGCAGGCGCTGTTCCGCGACGCGGTAAAGTTCGCCAAGACCTTGGGCTACCAAAACGCCGGAACCGTTGAGTTCTTGGTGGACACTGTGGGCGATCGCGCCGGTCAGCACGTGTTCATTGAAATGAATCCACGTATTCAGGTGGAGCACACGGTGACTGAAGAAGTCACCGACATCGACTTGGTCCAGGCGCAGATGCGCATTGCTGCCGGTGAGTCATTGACCGATTTGGGTATCAGCCAGGACAGCATCCAAGTGCGTGGTTGGGCATTGCAGTCCCGTATCACCACCGAGGATCCGGCCAATGGCTTCCGCCCAGATGTTGGAACGATTACCGTGTACCGCTCTGCTGGTGGTTCGGGCGTGCGCCTGGACGGTGGCACCATCTACACCGGTGCCGAGGTATCCCCGCACTTCGACTCGATGCTGGTGAAGCTGACCTGCCGTGGTCGCGACTATCAAACGGCCGTGGCCCGTGCACGACGTGCCCTAGCTGAATTCCGTGTTCGTGGTGTGGCCACTAACATTCCTTTCATTCAGAACGTGCTCAGCGACCCACAGTTCTTGGCCGGAGATGTCGCCACTGACTTCATCGACTCCCGTCCCGACCTGCTTACCGGTAACGAGTCGCAAGACCGTGGTACTAGGGCACTGAATTACCTGGCCCACGTCACGGTGAACCGTCCCAACGGTGAACGTATCGAGGGGATTGACCCGCGCAAGAAGCTTCCTGCCTTCCCGGGGGATAAGTCCGACGAGCCAGAGCGTTCGCCATTTGATGGTCCATCAAAGTCGGCGGTGCCGGCCGATGGATGGCGTCAGAAGTTGCTTGAGCTGGGCCCTGAAGGCTTCGCCAAGGCACTACGTGATGCGAAGGCCGTGGGCATCACCGACACCACCTTCCGCGATGCGCACCAGTCTTTGCTGGCAACCCGCGTACGTACCCGCGATCTGCTCGCTGCCGCACCGGCTTACGCACACAATGTGCCGCAGCTGTTCTCCATGGAGGTCTGGGGCGGTGCAACCTACGACGTCGCGCTACGCTTCCTCGGTGAAGACCCATGGAAGCGTCTGGAACTGCTTCGTGCTGAGCTTCCCAACATTCCGCTACAAATGTTGCTGCGTGGACGTAACACTGTGGGTTACACCCCGTACCCTACCGAAGTCACCGATGCGTTTGTGAAGGAAGCAGCCGCAGCCGGGATCGACATCTTCCGTATCTTCGATGCCCTGAATGACGTGTCGCAGATGGCTCCGGCGATCAAGGCCGTACGTGAAACCGGTACCGCGGTGGCCGAGGTAGCACTGTGCTACACCGGCAACCTGTTAGATGCCAACGAGAAGCTGTACACGCTGGATTACTACCTGAATCTTGCTCAGCAGATCGTTGACGCCGGGGCACACATCATCGCGATCAAGGACATGGCCGGACTGCTGCGCCCTGCGGCCGCCACCAAGCTGGTCACCGCGCTGCGTGAACGCTTCGATCTGCCGGTACACCTGCACACCCACGACACCTCCGGCGGTCAGCTGGCTACCCTGATGGCAGCCATCGAAGCTGGTGTTGACGCCGTAGATGTGGCCAGCGCAGCCATGGCTGGCACCACCTCCCAGCCTTCGGCCTCGGCACTGATCGCCGCCCTGGAATTCACCGAGCGCGACCCGGGGCTGTCGCTGGAGGCCGTGGCTTCGCTGGAGCCGTACTGGGAGGCAGTGCGAGCACTGTACAAGCCATTCGAATCGGGACTGCCAGCACCAACCGGTCGTGTATACCAGCACGAAATCCCGGGCGGGCAGCTCTCCAACCTGCGTCAGCAGGCCATCGCACTGGGCCTTGGCGAACGTTTCGAAGCTATCGAGTCGATGTACGCTTCGGTCAACGCGATGCTGGGCAACGTGGTCAAGGTGACTCCTTCTTCCAAGGTTGTGGGCGACTTGGCCTTGCAATTGGTAGGTTCGGGTGTGGCTGCAGCCGACTTTGAGGAAAACCCGCAGAACTACGACATCCCGGACTCGGTGATTCAGTTCCTCTCCGGAGAACTGGGCAACCCTCCAGGCGGCTGGCCAGAACCATTCCGTACCAAGGCGCTGCAAGGTCGTAACGTGAAAGCCCGTATTGAGGACCTTTCGGCTGAAGACTCCAAGGCGCTGAACTCGGACTCGGCGACGATCCGAGCCACCTTGAACCGTTTGCTCTTTGCCGGTCCTACGCGCGACTTTGAAAAGTCGGTGGAGAACTTCGGCGATCTCTCGGTCTTGCACACCCGTGACTACCTCTACGGCCTGACCCCAGGCTTCGAGCATGTCATCTCGCTAGGCACCGGTGTGCGTCTGCTGGTCAAGCTGGTTTCGGTCTCCGAGGCTGATGAGAAGGGTTTGCGCACCGTGGTGGTCACCCTCAACGGCCAATCACGCCAGATCAAGGTCCGCGATGAGTCGGTGGAATCCACCGTCAAGTCGGCACCTAAGGCTGATCCGAACAATGCCGGTCACGTCGCAGCGCCGTTCGCGGGCGCTGTGACCGTGAATGTGAAGGTCGGCGACCTGGTCGAGGCTGGACAGTCGGTGGCAACCATCGAGGCGATGAAGATGGAGGCAGGTATTACTGCCAACGTCTCCGGTGTCGTCACGCAGATCACCCTCGAAGGAACCAGCCAGGTCCAAGGTGGGGACCTGCTCTTGGTGATCGAACCAAAGTAGCAGTCGCCGTACAGTAAAGATCGGGCACAGGGGCTCGCAACGATGGTTGCGAGCCCTTGTGCTCTCTACAAAGATTCACACCACTGAAATACCTAAGGAGCCGTGATGCGCGCACCTAAAACTCCCGCTGGGGCAGTGCCGGCCGAAGTGGCAGCACGAGCCAGCCAGGTCGCTGCCGGGCGCGATTCTCTGAGCGTGCTGGTTTTCACGCTCAGCACCCATTTGCCTTTCTTCGAAATCGCAGAGCACTTAGCCGAACAATTTGGCGAGCTTGAAGTTCGTGCCGAAATTTCCACCGCTGGTCCACAACGGGTTCAGTCGGTTTTGGATGGGAAGTTCAAGGGCATCGATGTACTTGTGGTCATTGGGGAAACTGGGGCCGATGGCGAAGACCAACTGATGGAACTGGTCCACTGGCTATTGGCTAACGGGCGACAGCAGCTGGCTGAGAACTTGATCTTTGCAGTGGTCGACGACGGACGACCAGCGGGGAATCCGGTGTCCTTCAACTATGTGGTGCTGCCACGCAGTTATCTTGCCCGGACACAGCGAAGCGGCCTCAGGTTACCCTGGGCCGCTTCGGCTCGTGAATCGTGGGAGCTGGTTACTGCAGTTCTGGATTACTCTTTGGGCTTGGGCGCGGAGTAGATCTCTTCGATCAGCTGATCGTAGTCCTTGAGCACCACAGCACGCTTGATCTTCAGCGAGGGAGTCAAATGACCGGTTTCCTCGGTGAAGTCGGTGGGAACTACGCGGAAGGACTTGATGGATTCGGCCTTAGACACCGAGGTATTGGCCTTGGCGATGACCTTTTCAATGGTTTCCAGAACCTTAGGGTGCGTTGTCAGTTCTTCCGGCGGGGTATTTTTATCCAACTGGTGGCGTTCGAGCCATCCCGGAAGAGCTTCAGGATCCAGCGTGACCAGGGCGGCGATGAATGGTCGACCCTCGCCAATGACTACGCACTGAGATACGAGGGCATCGGCTCGAATCTGGTCTTCAAGCAGGGCCGGAATCACGTTTTTACCGCCCGCAGTGACGATGATTTCCTTCTTGCGGCCGGTGATCTTCAAGAACCCGTCCTCATCTAGTTCTCCGATGTCACCGGTGCGGAACCAGCCGTCGGTGAAAGCTTCGTCCTGAAGTTCTGGACGATTGTGGTAGCCGCGCATGACACACAGTCCCTTGGCCAGAATTTCGCCATCATCGGCAATCCGTACAGCATTACCTGGAAGGGGTTTGCCGACGGTGCCGATCTTGATGCGTTCCAGGGTATTGACGGTGATCGGTGCGGTGGTTTCGGTCAAGCCATATCCTTCAAGCACGGTGACCCCAATGCCGTTGAAGAAGTGGCCGAGGCGCTCGCCCAAGGGCCCGCCGCCGGAGACTGCATGGCGAATGTTTCCGCCCATGGCCTCACGCAGTTTCTTATAGAGCAGGAGATCAAAAAGTTTGTGCTTGAGGGTCAAAGTCAGCGGGATCTTCCCGGATTGCTGTGCCTTCGAGTAAGCGACGGCCACATCGACACCCGCGTGGAAAATCTTGTCTTTGCCGCCGTCTTCGGCCTTGAGCATCGCGGAGTTATAGACCTTCTCAAAAACGCGGGGCACGGCAAGAATAAAATTCGGCTTGAAGGACTGCAGATCACCGAGCAAGTTTTTGACATCTGGGGTATGCCCCGTGCGGCACCCTGCGCTCACGTTGATCACCGAGATGAAGCGTGCGAAAACGTGTGCCAGCGGGAGGAACATGATCGTCGAAGCGCCAGGGTAGACAGCTTGGGGCAGTTCGGCGGCAGCGTTTTCGGCGAGTTCGACAAAGTTACCGTGGGTCAGTTCGCAACCTTTGGGACGGCCGGTGGTTCCCGAGGTGTAGATGATTGTGGCGATGTCCTTGAGCGTCACCGCTGAGCGGCGGGCTTCAAGCAGTTCGTCGTCGATATCCTTGCCGTCTTCGGCCAGCTGCTCAAGGCCGCCTTCGATCTGCCAAATGTGATCAAGGGAGTCTAGTTGTTCTTGATGAGCCGCGCGACGCACCACACCTTCGTGGGTTGCCGATTCTAGGACGACCGCTTTGACCTCTGAGTCCGCAACGATCCAGGCGACTTGGCTGGGGGAGGAGGTTTCGTAGATGGGCACCGTGACGCATCCGGCGAACCAGATGGCGAAGTCCACCAAGGACCACTCGTAACGGGTTTTTGCCATCAGTGCGATGCGCTCACCCGGGTTGATGCCGTTGGCAATGAATCCCTTAGCGATGGCTTTTGCATCTGCGGCGAATTGGGATGCCGTGACATCTTGCCAGGTGGAATCGGGGCCAGGTTTTGCGAACAGGGCAGGATTCGCGGCCGAATTAGCGTGGCGCAACAACAGGTCGGTGATATTTGACTGCTGAGGCGTATGGATGCGAATTGGCGAGCTGTATTCGCGCATCTGTTATTCATCTCCTGAACTATGTGTGACCCCAATTGCAATGGCGGGTAACCCGCATCACATTATATTACTTTACAGTAACCTACAGATCTTGACGCTCCAAGTTCACTTCAGACCTGAGCCCCATCATCTCCCGGATCGCGCTGGGTAGGAAGACGTTTCACTAAGTACGCGATCCCTGCGATGGTCGCCAGGGCCAAACCAATGACGACAAACGCAGGTGCCGAACGGAAGAACAACACGCACAGCAAGAGCCCGATAGGGCCACCGGCTGCCGCAGTCCATGCCAGATTGAGTTTCGGATCCCCAGAACCAAGTGCTGCTGGCTCATCTGGAACAAAGGGCTCGTCGGACTCTTCTGGCACATAATCGCGCGGTCCACTCACGGCACCGGGACCGGTGTTAAATAGCTTTTTGAGCTGGTCGGCGCGTTCTTGAGCGCTCGGTTCACGAGGCGCCTGTGCATCGAGCTGCTGAAAATTTTTCACGAGGTCATCCCAGCGCGGATCTTCGCTGGCCCCGGGAGTGTGATTAGAAGCATTCATCGACTAGTACCCGACGCACTAGGGGCAGAATGTGCCACACCGGAGAAGAAGCGGGCGGACTCATGGAAAATTTTCTCGGCATCGTAATCTAGCGTGGCAACATGTTTTGAGTGCAGGAGCATGTGATGCTCCGCGAGTGTGCCTGGCTTGAGACCATCGACTAACGCACGCACCGAAGCATCGGAAACGATATTGTCCACGGTGGATCTAAAGAGCTGAACCGGGGCGGTCACGAGTTCTAAGCGGGCGCGAGCCTGGGCAAACAGCGCATGTAGCTGAGCCACTGCGGCGATCGGAGTTCGCGGATACGCTCCCTCGTCCATTCCACGTTTAGCAATGTCATTACTGATCGGCGAGATGCTGCGCACTACATGCTTGAGCCATGGTGTGAACGGTGCCAGGGGAGAATCAACGATCAACCCAGGGTTGACCAAGGATACTGCCGAAACATTGCGCCGTGTTGCTAGGTGAAGGGCCAGTGCGCCACCCATTGAAAGCCCTGCAACAGCGACGGACTCGTGCTTGGCAGCCAACTCGTCGAAGGCCTGCTCGGTGGCCTGAATCCATTCGCTGTAGCTGACCTGGATCATGTCCTGCCATTTGGTTCCATGCCCTGGCAACTGTGGCACGGCCGTTGCGAAGCCAGCCTTGCGCAAGGAGCTGGCCCAAGGCTCCATCGCGGTCGGCGATCCGGTGAAACCGTGGATCAGCAAAACTGCCGAACCTGATTGTGGCTGCTGCTCAAAGTTATTCGCTACATCATTTTTCATGGTGACCACTCCAATTTTCTACGTACACCATCGAGCGTAGTGCACAATTGAAGGGTGCGGACAGTGTAATGAATACTGAGATCATTCCACGTCCCGTTGCAACGCCGCTCCTCGAGGAAAAGGAACTATACCGCCGTGCTGTACGACTTCCTGAAGCGATTTGCTGTTCGGCCGCTGATGAAAATCTTCATTCGCGTAGATCTGCAAGGCATAAGCAATGTTCCTCAGTCAGGAGCGGGAATCTTGGCCTCAAACCATCTCTCGGTCTCAGACTCCGTGTTTTTGCCCGCGATGCTGGAACGCCCGGTCATTTTCCTCGCCAAGGACGATTATTTTAATGGGCGAGGACTCAAGGGGCGGATTACCGCGTGGTTCTTCCGCAACATTAACCAGTTGCCGATGGATCGTTCCGGCGGGCAAAAGTCTGCCGCGTCTCTAGCCAGTGCTAAAAAGGCGTTGGATGAGGGGAAAATTCTCGGGATCTATCCTGAGGGAACTCGTTCGCCTGACGGTCGGCTGTACCGGGCCAAACTCGGAGTGGCAAAACTTGCCCTGGAGTCCGGGGCGCCGGTGATTCCTGTGGCCATGATCGGCACCGACAAGCTTCAGCCCATCGGACAGAGCTTGCCACGTCCAGGCAAGATCCAGATCAAGATTGGCAAGCCCTTGAGTTTTGAGCATCTGGAAGGAAAACATGACGATCCGCAGGCCCTGCGAGCCTGCGCCGATGAGATTCGCCAAGCTATCAATGTGCTCTCGGGGCAGAGCTACGTTGATATTTACGCACCGCGTAAAGCGCAGAAATAGAGCCGAGCTCACAGTGTTACGCGCCGTTGTTACATTCGTCGCTGTGCTTTGCTGATGCGCGAAGTAGAATCATCAAGGTGAGCGAAGTAAACCGAACCCCATTGCCAGGCTCCTCTGTAGCCGGCCCGGCCACTGATCCGCAACTAGATTTGTGGCGTGAATTGCCTATTGCCCAGCAGCCAACGTGGCGCGAGCACAAGGACTATCAGTCTTCCATTAACGAATTGGGTTCGCGTCCGCCACTGGTTTTTGCTGGCGAAGTAGACATCCTGCGTGAACGCCTCGCCGAGGCTGCCCAGGGTCGCGCTTTCCTCCTGCAGGGTGGCGATTGCGCCGAGACCTTTGCTGATGCAACCGCGGACAAGATTTCCGCACGCGTACGCACCATTTTGCAGATGGCCGTCGTGCTGACCTACGGTTCCTCGATGCCGGTCATCAAGATGGGCCGCATGGCTGGCCAATTCGCTAAGCCACGTTCTTCAAATGATGAGACCCGAGATGGCGTTACCCTGCCGGCATTCCGCGGCGACATCGTCAACGGCTACGAATTCACCGAGGAATCGCGCGCCCACGACCCGAAGCGTATGGTTCAGGCCTACAACACCTCTTCAGCCACGTTGAACTTGATTCGCGCATTCACTCAGGGTGGCTTCGCCGACCTGCGTAGCGTGCATTCGTGGAACAGCGGATTCATGGCCAACCCAGCCCACTCGGCCTACGAGCAGCTGGCCGGCGAAATCGACTCAGCCATTCGCTTCATGGATGCCTGTGGCGCGGACTTCGAAGCGCTCAAGCGCACCGAGTTCTTCGCCTCGCACGAGGCATTGCTGTTGGACTACGAGCGTGCGCTGACCCGCACCGACTCGCGGACCGGGTTGCCTTATGACACCAGCGGCCACTTCTTGTGGATCGGCGAACGTACCCGCCAGCTGGATCATGCACACATCGATTTCCTTTCGCGTGTGCGTAACCCTATCGGTGTGAAGCTTGGCCCGACCACGGAAGCCGATGACGCGCTTCGTCTGATCGAAAAGCTTGACCCGAACCGCGAGCCAGGCCGACTGACCTTCATCACCCGTATGGGTGCGAAGAACATTCGTGAGAAGCTACCAAACCTCGTCGAAAAGGTGACTGCTTCCGGAGCGCAGGTCCTGTGGGTTACCGACCCGATGCACGGCAACACCGTGACCAGCCAGAACGGCTACAAGACCCGCAACTTCGATGCCGTGATGGACGAAGTCCGTGGCTTCTTCGAGGTCCACGATTCCCTGGGTACCTTCCCAGGTGGCCTGCACGTTGAGATGACCGGCGACGACGTCGCCGAATGCTTGGGCGGCGCCGATCCAATCCGTGAGGAAGACTTCGACTCGCTTTACGAGTCGGTCTGCGACCCACGACTGAACCACCGCCAATCCTTGGAGATGGCGTTCTTGGTTTCATCGGCTCTGCAGAGCCGTAGCCGCAAGCGCTAAACCCAAAAAACTAAGGCTCGATTCCCGCAAGGGAATCGAGCCTTTGTCATGCTAGCTAGAAAGCGTAGATGGAAATCTCGCTACCGTAAATAGCCTGCTGATTCAGTGGTGTTTGCATGCGCACGCTCTCGTTCGACCCTCCAAAGACGCTGTGGAGTTTCACCTGGAACCCAGCAGCTTCCAATTGTTCGGTTGCGTCCTGAACACTGAGCCCCACAACGGAGGGGATCTGCACATATTCAGGTCCCGAAGAGAGGGCGACTTCGACGGCACTTCCGAATTCGGCGGTACCATCGGCTGGATCTTGTGCAGCGACCAGTCCCTGCTCTATCTGCGAGGAATGAATTTCAGTACCCAGCTTCAACGACAATCCAGCCTCACGAAGCTTCGCACCAGCCTCTTCTTGGCTTAATCCGATGACGGAGGGAACCTGTACAGGTGCATGACCTTTGGAGACAGTGAGCTTAACGGTGTTCTTCCTCGGGATCTGCTTCCCAGCCTCAGGACTAGTACCAATTACGGAACCACTATCGACCGATGAGGAGTACTCCTCGGTTGTGCTGACGTTTTCAAAGCCAGCCTTAGCCAGTGACTTTTTGGCGCTTTCCACCTTCATACCAGCGGTCTGGGGGACGTCGAAGAGTTCAGGTCCCTGTGAAACCGTCAGCTCAACACCCTGAAATTTCATGATGTTCGCACCTGAACTAGGCCGGGAATCAACCACCCTGCCGACTGCGACTTCGTCGTCGTAGACACTGCTAATACGAACTGGGACGCCCTGGCTATCCATTTGCGAGATCGCTCGTTCTTGGAGCATGCCATTGAGCGAAGGAATACGTACGATCGTTCCGGGCCCGCGACCAAAGAACCAGCCAGCCGAGGCTACCAAGGCCACGATCAAAACCCACATCAAGGTGATGACAAGTTTTTGGGTCCCCGTGCGTGGCTTGCGCAAGCGGTGCGTCGGAATTTGCGCTTCCTTGCGCCAACGCTTGTTAGCCTGCTTTTGAGCTCTCTTCGAGTCACGCGCAGAAAGCGTATTATCATTGTCTTCCGGCTTGTGAGGGGCCAGATCGTCGCGTGAATATGCAGTTGTCGCATTCAACATCGCTGGACCAGATGAGTTAGTGTCTCGCGGTAAGGGCATGGTCGCCTGAGTATCACGTAGGTTGAATACCTCCGTTGTATCGTCGGCGGCGATGACAGTAGTAGGTGATTCGCTGACGTCTGCTTCGTCGACCTCATAGTCACCTTCACCAGAGGTGGAATTGAGTGCGAGCCATTGCTGCTCTCGTTCAAGCTCGCGATCGCGTTGCATGGCATCGAGCCGTTGTTGCAAGGTGGTTGGCATTTGGGTGAAGGTTTTGGGAATGAGATCTGCGACCGTCCCCAAAGTTTCGATACCAAGATCCAGCTGTTCCTCGGTGAGGGTTGAATGGATCTGGCGAACTTCTGCCAGTAGCAGCGAGGCGTCCTGAGGGCGCTTTTCAGGGTCCTTTTCGGTACACCAGCGAACCAGCTCATCTAAGTCTTCTGCGAGACCAGCCACGGCTTGTGAAGGTAAGGGCATGGGCGAATCCAGATGGTGTTTCATCATGGCAGCTGGATTCGTCTCAGCGTAGGGCAGGGCACCGGTGAGCATTTGATAAATCATGATGCCCAGCGCATAGATATCGCTACGAGAATCAGCTGCCGCACCTGAGACAAGTTCCGGTGACACGTGGGACAGCGTTGCCAACAACGTTGCTGACTGCGTGTGTGCGCTGGCAGCCCGGGCCAGACCGAAGTCGGTGAGCTTGATTTCCCCGCTGTCCGCGACCAGGACGTTGGCTGGTTTCATGTCCCGGTGAATGATGCCTTCGCCATGAGCGGCGCTGAGGCCACGACAAATTTGCTCCAGCACGCTGAGCATTTGGCGGGGAGTGAATTTCCCTCTTTCGGCGATCACCTGGTCGAGGTTTCGTCCGCGGACATACTCCATGACCAGGTAAACAAGGTTGTCGCTGACGTTATGATCACGAATTGAGACGACGTTTGGATGGGTAATATTCGCAGCGATGACGGCTTCGGATTCAAAGCGTTCGCGCACCGTGGGTTCGCTAGCGAAATTGTCGTTCAGGATCTTGACTACGACGGCCCGATGCAATCTTTTGTCCATGCTGCGGTAGATACGGGACATTCCACCAAGTGCTAGGAGATGGTCGAGCCGGTATCGGCCGTCGAGCGTCTTGCCTAGATGTGGGTCTGTCAGGGCTGAGCTCATTTACCGTGTGCACCTGCCTGAATTGTGCGCGCGACGTAGGCCATAGTCACTAACAGATCCTTTCGAACATGAATACTACTTTTAATCTACCTAGCCGAGCTGGAAAAATGCCGGTTAAAGTCGAAATCCGCCAGTGGTGTTGACCTCTGGCGGATTTCGTTTGACGTCTCGGGTTGCGAGAATTACCTCGAGCGCATACTTATGAAGCGCGACGAGCACGTGCAGCGCGACGCTTTAAAGCGCGACGCTCATCTTCGCTCATACCGCCCCATACGCCTGCATCTTGGCCGGACTCAATGGCCCACTGCAAGCAAGTCTCAGTTACTTCGCATCGACGGCAAACGCTCTTGGCCTCTTCGATCTGCAATAGGGCCGGACCAGTATTTCCCACGGGGAAAAACAGTTCGGGATCCTTTTCCAGACACGCCGCGCGGCTACGCCAATCCATGCTTATTGATGCTCCTTGAAATCTGAGAGGGGGTCTGAAGATCCAACATCAGGTAACGGCAAGGTAACTACCAACTAGGAATGAAAATAACTTCCGATTACCCAGCGGTTACTGATTGGTTCTTCTGATCTTCGGTGAGGACCAATTAGGTACCTCGTTTAACCGACCACATAAGGTTTTCATGTTACGAGGAAGTAAACAAGAGTCATGATAGCGAAATGTTGCTGAATGCCTGAGTGCTTTCTCACATGGCATTTGGCACTCAATTCCGCTAGTGCCCATTGATGTGGTATCCGCTACAGTTGGTGCATTTGTGACAGTTTGAGTTCCGGGCAGACGTCAACGAAGATTGTTTTCGTGAGTCCCCAACAAAGTAATATGCCCCGTCCTATCAGCGTAGTCATCGTTGCAGCATTAGTAATGCTTGAAGCGCTAGCCGTATTGGGATATGCCATTAGCTACCTAGGTAACCTTTCGAGCGACGGCGTAGTCAACGTAGGCGGGCAAATCTTCATGCTGGGGCTGTGCCTGGTGGCAGCTGTATGGCAAGGATCCGTAGCGGTGAATTTCTTCAAAGGCAAGGCATTTACCAGGGCCCCGATCATCGTGTGGCAGTTGTTCCAAATTATCCTGGCTGTTTCTTTTCTAAGCTCCAATATTGCGATGGTGAAGGTTGGTGCCTTCGCAGCTATCGCGATTGCCGGGGTGAGCGTGGTTCTACTATTCGCTCCAAAAACCACGGCGTTCCTCGGAGACCGGCCAGCAAGTTAGTCGGCTTCAACAAGAGATCCTCTCGGAATGAGGATCATCCTTGGCTGGCCGTAGCGTGAGATGACGGCTCGCCAGTAGGGAGTATGTCTCTCTTCTGATTCTCGGTGCAATGCTGGCCACTGCATCGGCTGCATGTCTTGTGAGTGTTCAGACTCAACGACTGCAATTTCTCTGTCATCGATTCCAGCAGCTGAAAGACCGAGCTCGTAGGCCAGTCTGACTGACGCTGGGGTAAACACGACGGCCTGAATATTTAACGTCCGAAGCCCTTCAAGAGCTGGTGCAAGACGCGTATCGGCGCTGCTGTCCAAATAAATGCAAATCAAGCTTGGGCATGCCTCAGGAGCCACATCGAAGTCGTCGAGCGAAGCAAGCAATTCTTCAACACCGTACCTATGAACTGCATTCCACCGTTCGGCTAGGCACCGTGAGATCGAGAGTCGTACCTTGGGGTCGGGGCAAATCATGATGAACCGAGACTGTCGCGGACGTGCAACGGACCGCCAAGTAAATGGACTGTACCCCAGAAGTTCGGATTCTTTCTCTGCTGCGAAGTCGTTCTCAGAGTGGGTAGAAGATCTGCTGTTCCAGTTGCGGTTGCCGCTTTCCTTTGCTTGGGCCGGAGCCAATTGGAAAACCTGAGGTGGATGATCTGAATTCACGACTACTCCGCGGCCCATCAAGGCAGAGCATGACGGTAATTTGGGCCAGATCATTTTTAGGGACTCGGTGGCATTGAGCGGAAAATACCATTGCGTGGTGAATAAGCCCGTGGACTTAAGACAGTTCTGATCACGATCGACGGCGCAAACAATGAATGGGATCTCAGTTCCACCCAAACGTAATAACAAACCCAGGGCTTCATCAAACCGTTGAAAATGTTGCGGGTGCAAGACCGATTGAAGCTGAGCCAACGAATGGACTATGACAATTAGACCGCGGTCTCGTGGCAGAGATTCTAAGAAATCCAAAGCATCCAAAAAGGCATACGTGTCTTCTCCAGTGACAACCTTCAGATTTGAGTATTGTTCAGGATCGGACACTGGTGACGGCCCGAAACACAAAATTTTCCGGGGCAGTGATGCCAAGAACTTTAGGGTCTTCCGCGCGCCAGCCTCTGGCAATCCACAAATTAGTAGAGACCGCTTCTGCACGGTATTTATAGTCAAAGGTTCCAGGGTGCCACCGGAGAGATTATCCCGAACGCCACAATAGATGGAACCATCATCTATTCCTGGCCAAATTGTTGGATTAGTAATTTCTTCTGGGGATTGCGGAAGCGGTGGTGCAAAACTCGACGAACATTGAAGCGCGGATTTCCAACGCGAGGCTAATGATTTTGCTAGATCCTTCAGTGGATCCGACCTGTCGATCCCTGTGCTGGAATCGAAGGTGCTGAATTTGGTCAATGCCATGTTCTTCCGATTTCGCTCATAAACCGCACCTTCGAGACCTGGCTCAACCGCGAGATGAAATTGAACTTTCTCTGTGGGCCTAGAAGCACTTTTGATAATCGCTAGACCTGGTTGGTTCAGCACCGTTGCATCCGTGGATCCGACAAGTTCGACAGATTCACTGGGATCGTTCACGCGCAATGCGATGACGGCATTAATGTTCGCGCGAGTTTGCCCCGTTAGCGCGCCCGCTGGACGTTGCGTGCTGAGGATTAAATGGATTCCTAACGCTCGGCCTACGGCGGCCAAACGATCGATTCTTTGTGCAGCGGTCGGAAGGGAATCGATGAAGACTCTAAACTCGTCAACAATAATGACGAGCCGTGGCAAAGGGAACGGCACCGCATCACATTTCTGATACTCGTGAAGATCGCTGCATCCGGTGTTAGCTAGTATTTCTTCACGTCGGCGTACCTCGTACTCAAGCTGCTCGAGGATTCGTTGAGCAATAGATTCGTCTAAGTCACTGGCGAAAAGCTGAACGTGAGGAAGAGACTCAAAGACGGATAGGCCAGCACCGCCCTTGAAATCAACGAGGGCAAGGGCCAATTGCTGTGGTGAAAATTGGTAGGCAAGGTCAGCGACTATGCGACGAAGCGCTTCTGATTTCCCGGATCCCGTGGTGCCACAGATCAACATATGTGGTCCGTCGTCATCTAGATCCAGAGATACTTCGTCCCCGGAGTTATTGGCACCGATGGAGACACTCATTCGGTGAGCTGACTGCGGTAAGGCTCGCTGTTTCGGGCGATCTATCGAAGGCACTAAGTCCAAGAACTGTTGGATGGTTCGATCGAAACGCATCAAACTCAAACGGTGTAATTTCTGGAGGACAAATCGCTGATCGGGAAAAAGGGCAGATTCGGAATCCAATACGATCCATTGTTCCGCCGTTTCCGGGAGTGAAGGGCAAAGACTAAATATGAGAGTCTCTGGCAATGAATTGGTGGGCGTAGAGGTCAGATAAATCGTTCTAAGTTCCGTCTCCTTCTGTTGCCAAGGGCTTGCCTCCGCTGCTGGTGTAGGGGCTGACGTACTGACATTGGGCAGGAGCAACAAGGACGCCGGCAAACAATGAATTGTTGGATCAACTATCAGGGAGAGCTTGCCTGACGCGATTAACGGGATGAATCGCACCAACACGTTGGCTACTACTTCACCCATGTTCGAATCTTGGTTTCCCACCAAATGCCATATACCGGGCACAGGTGGAGCAAATACCGGACTGGGCCAAGGCGCATCCAGCGATCGCCCTTTGAAAAGAGTCCATTTTTTCCTCGGAGATTCGGATCCAATGGAGTCAGATAGGTGCGCAGACCAAAGCCCTTCGCCCCACACAACTGGCGGTACAGGGAGCGTGGTAATACCCAAGGCGGTTGCATCAAGCCCAGCAATAAGGCTTTGCCCTAACGGAGCCGCGTAGTTGGATCGGGCTTGGAGAGCCGATCTCATCTGTTTGCGCATAGCACGTTTCCAGCGTCGGAGTTCTGACACTAATTGGCATGCTGGGGCCAAACCCATCAGGGCAGAGACGCCACTAATGATCAGGAAGAAAATCGTTCCCATCAGGAAAGCTAGTAATACCCCGGTGAGTATCGGAACGGTGGCAGCCAGGATGAGCATAACCAAGCGACCAATTTCAGGTTTTGCTGGAACATGGACCTCTAAATCGTCGGCCGCGATCGCAGCTCTTGGTTCCGACGAGACCGGATCTCCAACGACAAAAAATGTATTGCCGAGTCGAAATTTTGACCCCAAATCAAGGTCTAGGGTGCTGCAGTTGGTTCCATCGTCACGTGATATGTGATTACCCGGAGTTGCGACGAGTCGCATTTGGCGGGCCGAAACTTCAATCGTTGCGTGGCACCGTGAGATTTGTGGGTCTTCCAGCCACAGGGGCGAGTGTCTACCTATCGTGTGTTCGCCATGAGTAAGAGAAATCCATGCTCCAGAATCTGGTCCTTGAAGTACAAAGAGTTTCAGCGCACTTGAATTGATGGCGGAATCTGGATGTATCTGAGGAATATCACTGAGGACTATTTTTTGGCCCGACGCCACAGTACCGACCTGCTTTAGAACCTCGTGTCCCGCATACCAACGCAAGCCAGGAAATGCGGTCTCAAGAATCGATGACAGTTTGTCGCCTGTCATTTTTCCTGTCGAGACCACCTCAAATTGACGTGGATGCTGAAACTTTTGGGAGATCAAGAGTAATTCGTAGCGTGCCATGAAGAGTCCTGAACATGTGTGACGAACCATGAGGTACTAATCAAAGCGCGCTAGTCCACCTGCTCGCATAACTAAAAGACGGCCTGTGGAGAATCTGTTTCCGTTTATCCACAAAAATAAAACCTCTTGAAAGGGAAGCGAAGTGCCTATAGCATCCCTAGTCATACGAGTAAGAAAGCTGCACCGACGAAGCGCTCGCCGATGGTCCCCGAATTCGGGATTCTTTGTTAAGAAAAGCAACAGGAGTGAGTTGTGCAGGCGCTGGCCATCGTTGAGGACGAAGTTCGTGAATTGGTGAGAAGGCGTGGACTAGATCCAGCTAAACAGCCCACCATGATCAAGTCCTTGATTGAAGAAGTAATCAAAGATTACGATGAGCGAGCACTTCTGGGTGCAGTCCCGTCGCTGGGATCTCTCGACGCTGCACGACAGACAATTTTTGATAATGTCGCCGGTTTCGGTGCGCTTCAACCGCTTCTTGACGATCCCACTGTTGAAGAAATTTGGATAAACGCGCCACATCAAGTTTTTTGCGCCAGAGGTGGCCAAAGCCAACTCACCCACATCCGTATGGAATCCTCAGAGATCGCTGCTTTGGTCGAACGGATGTTGAAGTCTTCTGGGCGGCGTCTAGATCTGTCTCAACCATTTGTCGATTGCCAACTTCCAGACGGCTCTCGATTACACGTCGTCATCCCCGACATCACTCATGAACACTGGGCCGTGAACATCCGAAAGTTCATTGCTCGCGCAGGCAAGCTAGAAGACCTAGTAGATCTTGACTCATTGAGCAGACCAGCCGCGTTGTACTTGTCGATGGCGATTAACGCGGGCTTGAACGTGATCGTTACGGGTCCAACCCAAGCTGGAAAAACGACCATGCTTAATTGCTTGGCATCTTCAATTGGACCGCGTGAGCGGGTCATTAGCATTGAAGAAATTTTCGAACTTAACCTCGCCCTTCGTGACGTGGTGGCTATGCAAACACGGCTGGCCAACTTAGAAGGAACTGGCGAAATTACAATGCGCCGATTGGTCAAAGAGGCATTACGTATGAGGCCTGATCGGATCATTGTGGGAGAGGTCCGAGAAGCTGAGTCTTTAGACATGCTCATCGCCCTGAACTCGGGCATTTCAGGACTTTGTACGCTCCACGCAAATTCGGCGAGGGACGCAATAACCAAAATATGCACACTCCCATTGTTGGCAGGGCCGAATATAACCAGCGACTTTACAATCAAGACAGTAGCTGCCTGTATTGATCTGGTCGTTCACTGTGTGCGTAGCCCCGGCGGCCATCGGTACGTCAACGAAATACTCAGCATTCGCAACCGTGTAGAGGCCGGACAAATTGAGTCCTCGACGTTGTTCGAACGACGGGATGGCGCTCTCTGTACTGCACCAGGCGCGGATTGGGAACATGAGAAATTTGATCTTGCGGGTATCAATATTGCTGAGCTGATGGCGGTATAGCCATGCTTGCGTTTTTCGCGTTACTCGGAGGCCTCGGGCTGGCCATTTTGGTAGATTGGTTGCTTTTTGCGCCTTGGGTCCGTGCTCCGAAACGCACGTCCAGAATTAAAACTGCCCTGCAACAAGCCGGAATGACTAACGTCGCTCCTGCCAAGTTTCTCCTGATTTGCTTGGGATGCGGGGTCATATCTGGTTTGCTGACGTTTGGGCTAACAGGCGCGTGGCTTTTTGCCATATTGTTTTTCAGTTTTGGGGCGTTGGCACCCTGGGCATTTTTACGTCGGCAAGCAGCAAAACGGCAGGCCGCATTGCAGGAACAGTGGCCTGAAGTCGTCGACCACCTAAGAAGTGCGATACGTGCGGGACTTTCGTTGCCGGAAGCTCTGAGCCAGTTGGCGTCATTGGGCCCTCAAATATTGAGGCCGCTTTTTAGAGATTTCGCTCTGGACTATAGGGCCACCGCAAATTTTAGTGTTGCTTTAGATCAACTGGGTGAACGTCTAGCAGACCCGGTCGCGGACAAGATTTTGACGACTCTTCGAATTACTCGTGAGGTCGGCGGCACGGATCTGGGACACACGCTTGCTACTTTGTCTGCATTCCTCCGTGACGATGTGCGCACGCGAGGTGAATTAGCTGCACGTCAGTCGTGGATAGTTTCTGCTGCGAGGCTCGCCGTGGCAGCACCGTGGATTCTTCTCTTGATTCTTGGAACTCAACCAGCAGCTAAAGATGCCTACATGACACCCGGAGGAGTGCTCGTTCTTGCAATAGGAATTGGGATTTCAGTTGTCTGTTATCGGATCATGTTGCGGCTGGGAACTTTGCCTGTAGAAGAGAGGGTTTTGTCATGAACTCCTTCATTTCGTGGGCTGCTCTGTGCGGTTTCGGCTTTGGCCTCGGTGTATGGATCATCTTGGTCAACCTACCCGGATGGCGGAAGATGGCATTCGCTGAACGTATTGCGCCCCACGTGCGCGTAGGCGTACGGAGCTCGCGAATGCTTGAAGACTCATGGCATTCAGAATCGGGGCATTCCGCATTGGCTCAACTCGCGTCGCCAATGATTTCGCAAATAAGAAAATTTGCCACGAGCCATAACCCTTCTAACGACATCCTCTTGAAAAAGCTCAATGCCGCTGGCCTTGAACTAAGCGTCATTGACTATCGCGCACAAGAAATCATTTGCGCATTGGTCGGCATAGTTGTGGGTTCGGTATTCACAGCAGTCGCCTCGCTTCAATATGACCTTTCTTTGGTATCGAGCGTCTTGATAGCAATCTGTTGCGGCATGCTGGGGTACGCACTGCGTGGCTGGTGGCTTGGCGAACAAATCCATCGGCGCTCCCGAAAAATACTGACTCAATTTCCGACCGTCGCTGAAGTTCTGGCACTTACCGTGGGCGCAGGGGAGTCCACCACCGGAGCCATCGAACGAATCTCCCGTATCTGCCACGGAGTTATAGGTGAAGAATTCGTCAAGACGTTGAATGACATCCACGCTGGAACACCAATGTTTCAAGCGATGCAGAATATGTCGGATCGAATGCAGGTCGGCACGATCACCAGATTCGTAGACGCCATTGTCGTGGCTACGGAACGCGGTACTCCGCTCGCTCAGGTGCTTCGTGACCAAGCTCAAGATGTTCGTGACGCATCAAAGCGCGAACTAATGGAAGTTGCCGGAAAAAGAGAAATTTTGATGCTCGTTCCTGTCAAGTTACATTTATACTATTACTATGAAGGCCGGAATTTACGCGAGGATCTCGCAAGACACGTTTGATACGACGCTAGGTGTGCAACGCCAGATTGAAGACTGCACACGCGAAGCTAAGCGACGTGGCTGGGAAGTGGTAGAGACTTACGTGGATAACGACGTGAGCGCCACACGTTCGAAAGTACGCCCTGCGTACGTGCGCATGATGTCCGACATTGAACAAGGGCACATAAACGCAATGATCGTCTGGGACATCGACCGTCTCACACGCACGCCCCGCGAGCTTGAGGATATTATCGACCTCGCAGACCGAATGAATCTCAGCATGGCCAACATTGGTGGAGAGATCGACCTATCAACGCCACAAGGAAAGTTGACTGCACGAATCAAAGGCAGCGTTGCACGTCATGAGTCTGAGCAAATGTCGCGTCGCCTAAAGCGTGCCTTCACCCAACGCGCCCTATCTGGCAAACCTCATAGCTACGCCCCGTATGGATTCACGCGTACCGAACGCGAAGGCGAAGTATGGGATGAAGTCAACGAAGAGCAAGCCGAGGTTATCCGCGAAGCTGCAAACCGCTACGTCGCCGGGGAATCAATCCGTGCAATCTGCACCGACCTAATGCGACGGGGGATACCTGCACCCAAGACAAACAATTGGAGCGCAACCTCGCTTCGCCAAATCCTATTGCGCCCCGTAAATATTGGACTACGCAAACACAACGGGGAAATTATCGGCAAATGCAACGCTGACCCCCTCATGAGCGAGTCACTGTTCAACCAGGTAAACGCACGCATGTTTGACCCCGAACGCATCAAGCACGCGCAGGGCCCGAAAAACAAATATCTGCTATCCACTATCGCCCGTTGTGGTAAATGTGGTGGAAAGATGGCCGGCCAAGCTAAACATGAGTTCAATTCAAAGAAGATTCCGAGTCAGTATTACTGCAAAGAGTGCTACAAGATCCGACGTAAGCGTGAACCAATAGACGAGATCGTCACGGGCGCGATTGTCGCCAGGCTTGGAGATCCGAAACTTGTTTCTGCGTTATCGAAGGACGTTACCGGCGAGCTGCCGAAATTACGTGAGCGCATGGATGGGCTCAAGGCACGACTTGATATTGCAGCCGATAACTTTGCGGAAGGCACTATCACCGGCGAGCAGATGAAGCGGATCAACACGAAAATTGTTCCGGATCTGGACGAGTTGAAACGAAAGATAGGCCACCTGGAGGGGACGAATCCGATTCTTAGTCTCAGTGGTGCCAATGCTGCGGAACGTTGGGCAAACGCCCCGCTAGAGATCCAGCGAAAAGTTATCAGTGAGCTAATGTCAGTTGTCATCATGCCAGCCGGAGCCGGTGGCAAGTTCAACCCCGAACTAATCAAGATTGAATGGAAGGTGTAGAAATGTCGTTTTTCTTTGACTGGCATGACACGCAAAAGGAACAGGCAGCGGAGCTGGATAGACTTCTGTCCGACCCTATGATCATTGCTTTAGTTTCATCTAGGGCACATAAACGCAGCGCACGAACCCCAAAAGTACACGTTTCATGCGCCGGGCATAAATCGGGCGCGTGGCTATCATTCTCAGTTTCCGAGAATCGAGTGTCTTTTCAGTACGGAGGTCTTGAGCAATTTGGGATCAAAGGATTTGCCTTGGCTTCTCCCATGCTCCACATTTGCCCAAACTGCGAACGTCGAACATCACGTGACGCCCTATCAGTCATTCGGGAAAGCTTGAGCGCTCTCGCAAATTCACAATTTGCTCCTCAAGTTAAATTTTGACCTAGACATTAGCTCTAAGTATGATATGCTTTTTTTGGGCACTAGAATCCCTTCGTGAAAACGAAAACTGTACTAGAGAATTCAGGGCTCCAAATGGAGAAGTGGTGTAATAGCTCCCGGTGACGCAATAGGAGGAATCCTATTTTCATCGAGGAGCATTTTTATGCCTTCAAGTGCTATCAAAGCACGCAGCGCACTCGGAGTGGCATCTCGCACGGGTGACCAAAACCAGATCAAAGACGCACGTCGTAACCTCGCCGCAGCGAATATCGAAAACTACGTTGCCCGCGTAGTCGCAACCGCCCCACCGCTAACCGATGAACAAGCATCCCGTATCGCTTCGATGCTTCGCCCATACGGCGGTGATGCAGCTTGAGATCTGCAACTCTAACCCCAGCGCCTACGAACACACCTAGTTCGGCTAAGGCAAACAATCAGATCGAAGCCGGGATCACCCGCGCCGAGATTGAAGAGTATTTTCTTTACGACAGCATCAATCCTGCGAACCGTAAACGCCGTATGTCGCGACGTATGGCAACACACCTGCGCAAAATGGTGAGCCAGAGCAAGCACGCGAACATCGCAAAGGCTGTTCTTCCCCCAGGATGGTTTGAAGTTATCCACCGGATCGAAGCTACGCCTGAACTGCTCACGGAGCGCACCGTGGAGCGTCACCGCGAGGTTATCGAAGCGCGGCACCATGCCGTCATGCGCCTAGTTGCTTTGGAACAAGCCAAGGCTAAAGGCGGTGCAAACCGCTCATGACTGAGAATAAGCAAATGCCCCCGGCGGCGAACCAGGGGCATTCAGAAAATCCTTTAGCGTCTGACCCAATTCTATCACCGGCACACGACGGTTTAGTAGCAGGAATCTATGTTGCCGTAGTCCAGATCAGAGGCGACCACACCCCTAAGCGGTTCCGCAAGAGGGTGTATTTCAACTTGCCATCGGCTCAACGCGCTATCGACCGGGCTACCATGGCCGGCCTAGACGCTTCAATCATTCTGTGCCAGCTGACCCCAGTAAGCGGGGTACACGATGACTAGCGCGATGACCTACACGCAGCTAACGGATCTCTCGCGCCGTATCGGACGATCACCCGAACTGTTCCAGGCTTACATGCTGGGCAAAGAGCACGGATACAAGCAGGGCTGGGCAGACGCGGACGATAGCGCCGAGAACCACGCAGAGCACGCAGCACGCCTGTTCTACACCATGGAAGCCGGCGAAGAATGGCAACGCAAAGCCGCGAGATCAGCTCATGACGCTATTGACGTAGTGGCATCACGGGAAAAGATGAAGCGAGGTGACAGCAGATGACCGTGCCAGATTATTTCAAAGCCGAAACGTTTGAACCTGCACCGCTCGAATGGAACGACAAAGGGCTAAGGTCACACCAGCGCATCGCTGCACGCTTCGCACAACTCTACGCCGGACAATGCAAGCACATCATCGGCATGGGCTGGCACTACTACGACGGCAAACGTTGGGCCGCAGACAAGCACGCTAAACACGCTCACAGACTGTTACAGGACTTGCTAGCCGTCTCATGGAATGAAGCTATGTCCGACAAGGATCTAGCCTCAGACGTGCGCTCCTGCATGACTTCGAACGGCTCAAACGGTGTCCTAGAACTAGCTTCAAAGTGGCTCACTGCGGACGCGGATCAGATGGACGCTGACCCGTATTTGCTGAACGTCGCAAACGGCACGCTGAACCTGCACACCCTAGCGCTACAAGCGCATAACCCAGCGGACAACCTCACGAAGGTTACACGCGCCGGATATGACACGAATGCAACGAGTGAGCGGTGGCTCAACTTCCTAGAATCGTCACTGCCAGACTTGGATATTCGATTGTTCCTGCAACGCTACATGGGATCAGCGCTTATCGGTCGCGTACTAGATCACGTTCTAGTGGTAGCCACAGGCGAAGGGCGCAACGGCAAAGGCGTAATAGCCGACACCATGCACCACGCACTCGGAGACTACGCCGTAACCGCATCAAACGACATGCTAGTAACCGGACGACATGGCGGGGCATCAGCTGGCGAACTGTCAGCACGAATGCAATTGCGCGGTGCACGCTTCGCAACCATGAGCGAACTCGAGAAGGGCGCAAAGCTCGCGGAATCAACCATGAAGTCACTTACCGGCGGGGACAACGTACCGGCGAAACTCATGGGCCAAGACTTTGTGGAATTTAGACCATCGCACTCATTCTTTATGCTCACAAACCACTTGCCGAAAGTTGACCCAACAGCCGAGGCAGTCTGGGCCCGCCTGCGCGTAATCCCGTTCGACATCTCATTTCTAGGCAGGGAAGATCCAACTCTCAGAGAAGATCTGGAACTCGCTGCAGACGGCGTTCTCTCATGGGCAATCGCTGGCTTGTTCAACTACCAAAACGAGGGCTTGAACGCACCTGAAAAGGTTATGGCAGCAACGACCGAATACCGCGCAGAAAACGACGATGTAAAACAATTCATCGCTGACCGTTGCGCGCTTCACGTGAACGGACGAATCACGCGGGCCTCACTGCATCATGAATACATGGACTGGGCCAAGGACTCAGGCGCAGAGCAATTGAGCGCTACCGACTTCAAGGCACGCATTGAGAAACTACCAGGCGTCAACGAGGGCAAAGTAAGCAAAGAGCGCGGGTGGAAGGGAATCGGCCTGAAAACCGATAAACCCTAACTGACTAGTTATAACACTAAAGAGGGTACAGCAGGGTACACCTTTTCCCAGTGAATCTCACGGGAATTGATTCTAAGGAAAGACCGGGAAGTGCTGTACCTAGCTGTACCCCACCTCAGAACTACATGAACAGGAACAGCAGCATGAACCTCGAAGAGTGGCAACTCATTGCCAACCATCGACAGAACATCATCGAACTCAAAGACAAGCGCATCGCTGAACTCGAAGAGCAATTGGACCGGGAACAAGTGAAGAACAAACGCCCCCGAGTGAGTCGCTATCAAGAACTCATGATGAAAGCACTATCCGAATAGCACCCCACCTTCCATAGAGGCGGTCACTAAACACGGTGGCCGCCTTTGCAATACCCGAAAGAGTTTTCATGATCGACCCAAACAGCTCAGAACAAATCGTGAGCCTACTGCGCAGAGCAGCCGACCACGTAGCCCAAGGAATCAAGAATCTGGATATTCATTCAGACCTACGTTTCCTAGCCGATATTGCAGAAAGCCAGGACTAACCGATGACCAGCGAACTACCTGAAGAACTCATAGAACAGCAAGGTATTCAGCTAGCCCAAGAGCTCGCAGATAACTGCAACGACCCACAGAGCATAGATGAAACGCTCACCAGGCACATCGAAAGAGCAGGGCAAGACAATCACTCATTCCTGCTATTGCACGCCCTGGAACAACTCACCATCCACCACCTCGCCCCGGCTATCGCAGCCAACAAAAGAAATCACCCAACGCCCACACCACACAAGCTAAGAGGTTTCTAATGTCCGGTTACGAATACAGCAAACGTACCCTCGACCAATGGAACGAGCTGCCGTCATCCACCTACTTATGGGATCTCAATAAGCACATGGAATCTCAAATCAATTATTGGCGGGCGCGTGCAAAGTCCGCAGAGAAACGAATGCTCGAACACGAATGCCAGGAGGATAACTAAATGAGCAACCGCCCTATTTATATTGGTCAGGCCATCATCCGGGATTGGATCACCAAAGACAAGAAGCGCATCCCAGGCATCCAACTACTCAACGGGCGTGGCATCGCAGCACACCTCACAGCCGACGAAGCACGCGCACTAGCTGATCGATTACATGATCTAGCCGACCAGCTAGACGTACGCCCCCAGGCCACCACAGCCCCAGCAAAGCGACAACAGCAATCATGCGGACTCTCACCCATCCACACCAGCCAAACGCTCACAGACGCATCAGGCACGACCGAACAACCACTACCGACCACCATCGCAGACTAAGGGCGTCAGCATGACAACACCACTTGAAGCACTCACCACGGCAGTCAGACTCCAAGCCGAACGCATCGAACAACTCGAACAAGAACTGGCTGAGGAACACCTGCAATACCAGCTCTGGAAATTCCGTGCCGTCGAAAACGGACGCAGCACCAAACACTACAAAAAGCTCTACCAAGAGCAGCTCGACAAAAACACCAACAAGTAAGGACTAAACATCATGGCTCCAAAGACCCAGCACATCAACACCGACCACCTACAAGCAATCGAAACCACGCTATTCAGCAGCACCTGGGGAATGCATACCAAAGGTGCAAAGCTCCACCACATCATCAACGACACGCAACAGCTCGGAATCCTATGGCCAGCCCACGTATCCGAAACAATCGAAGTCGCCTACAACGCAATCCAACAGGCAAAGCACGCACTGAAAAGTAAGCGCCCAGAACTAACCTGGGACGACCTCCACGCCTCAGACTTGAGCACCCGCATCCGAACCGCAGCCGTAGACGACAGCCTACAGAACCTCTCACTCAACAAAGTAAGCCAAGAGATCCTACGCCTAGCACTCGGACACACAAGCCAGGCCATCAGCGGCACAGCGCCGGCAGTACTAGATGAGGTCATCCAACAGGCTATCGAACGCGCTGAAGACCGTGACCTCGTAGCGATCGCCGGAGGCCTACCACCACAGCTACAAGACAAGCTCGGCAAATGGAAGTACATCAGCCAAGCACACCGGCAGCTAATCGAACTGCTCGACACCGCGACCTACAGCAAGCTCGAACGGAACTCAGACGCGCACCTACTGCACGAATGGACCGACGAGCAATGGCTAGCGCTACACACCGAACAAGACACCCTCACCGAATACAGCAAAAACGTTGACTGGATGAAATGGGCAATCAAAAATAACATCCCCGTAAGCCCAGCGACCACCGCCGCCGAAGTCCACGCACGAACCAAACGCGCCAACGACATCGGAGCAGACTACAACCGCAAGCACCGCCGCACCCGACTCTACTAACCAGCAAAGGGGTGGCGGGGGGACTCAAAATTTCCTGAAATTGCCTCGTCCCGGGCCGCTCGTGGCGCGTCCCTCTCCGCATTTTTGCTGGTTGTACCTGATTTGTATCTGACTGTGATTGGAGGCCTATTTTGGGTCAGTTTTGCGGGTTTCGTGAGGGTGTAGAAGCCCATAAGTTGGCAGGTGAGCCGTTGTGTGAGGATTGTCGCCGTAGTGTCGCTAGGCGTGCTCGCAGAAGGGCGTATAACGCGTCTCGTTTGCGTCGGGTGGATTCCGATGATGGTTATGTGTCGTTGGATTCGGCTGATTTGTCTTCGACGTTTGAAGAGCATTTGAATAGTGGCGGTTATACCGTCGATTAGACACGTTTTAGCCCCCTCGGACCTTTTGGTTTGAGGGGGCTATTCGTGTTTTATCCGAGCGTTACAATACGCGTATGCGATTTGAAGAACTCCCCGAGGTTGATCCGACAGAGGTTCGGTTTAGTCAGTGGATTGTAGGGATGTTGGAAGCGAGCCGTTCTTATTCACAGTTTCTCGATAATGAGACTGCAATCCAGCATGGGTCAGGCTTCGAGACGGACAATTTCCGTCTTCCATCTTTTCGGGTGCCCGATTATGCAAGCACCCAGATCAATGTGGCCCTCGGGTGTATCGAAGCCTTAGAAATGATGATCACTCGCGAGAACGATGTCAGTGTGGAAGTTCGGATCTCTCCTTACGGTCAATTTGCGCTGATCAGAAATGCCCTGGACGCTGCCGTGACGTGTTTATGGATGCTGGACCCTGTGAGCAATACTGGCAGGTTGAAGCGACGACTGTTGCTTGAGGTGGACGAAACCTATAAGGCTGCTGCAATGAAAGCTTCACAAGGCCAACCTGTGGCGGAATGGAAAAAACAGAAGCGGGCTCGCATCCGTGAGGTGGCAAACCAAGCTGGTCTCACAGCTTGGAACCCACTAAAGGCTGATCTGGACACAACTTCGAAGATGCTGAGGTCAATCGAACGCCACCATGTGGACCCTGTCATGCCCTGGCTTGCGTGGTGGCAGTTGGCTAGTGGTCACGCGCACGGCAAATCTTGGGCCACGCTGGCTTCGCACGACCGCGAAGAAATTGATGGGTCCCGCGACGGAGACAGTGCAACTTATCGTGTAACGGCCAATTTTGGTGTTTTAGCTGGAATGCTGTTGGAGACTATGAAGCTTATTCGCTGCGCACTAGAGCGTTATCAAATGCTTGCCCGAACAAATGGAACCATACGGCAATAGTAGGTGCTCAGATGGCTGCAATTAGTTCGCGTTTGAAACGTGAGGTCGGATTTTAGATCCGAGGTCGCATTTGCAATGAGGGGTACGCGAAAAGTGCGTACCCAAAGGGAGTGCGCTCACCGCCTACCCTTTCGCTCAGATTTGAGCGGAAGTATTCCCCAGGAAGGGGGAGAACTTTTCAGGGTCAACCATGAAAGGGACTTGTTGCCAGTGCTGGCAAAAAGTCTGCACGGCGGGCATGTCCACAAGGGCTATCGCGCCGATTGTTGGCACCACGCATAAGACGGTTGTGAAAGATACTCAAGCAATCCGCTCTCAGCTGGTACCTGAGGTATCACCTGCCCGAGAATCTTCGCAGTCCGAACCCCCTGTACCACTGACCGATGAACCCGGCCAGGTTGTAAAGCTGACCTCGGTAACGGCTATGGCAGTAGGCGCTACGCGCTAGCGGACACCCAAGGGTGAGCTTGCCTTTATCCCCTGCCCCAAAATTCCCGATTCCACCGCCCATTGTCTGAATCCTTCCAGCACGAATAGCCCACACCGTGAATCGGTGCGAGCTAGTGCAACCCGGCATATGCGTTAGGCCTTTACGCGCCGGTGCAACCCCAAGACGGCTGCTAAATATGGGTATCCTCGGTACTCTCGGTTATGGTCTGAGAGCTGTAAGAGCGACCTGAACACATGTAGGCATTCAGCCCCGCACAAGCCCCGTAGAGGCGCTTGTGGAGGCTCAACAACTACATGTAGACAGGAGCGCCCAGAGCTTGAGAAACGAACTGCGGGATAGCTACCAGGGCAATAAACCCGGTGCTATAAACAACGCCGCGAACAGTGAACTGAACAGCCTTACGCATCATCGCCACCGCCCAACAACGAATAGCGCAACATGCAATCTGGGCAGGTGTAGGACGATGAACCTTTGCCGGTGTAAGTCTTGCCGGCCTGAAAGTTTCCCGTCTCGCCACAGAGTGCAACACTGAAGCCGCCACCGTGGATATCTTCCAGCGGCCAATAGTGCAGTTCTACCGGGGCAACCGTGGCCGTAACGCCCATGGTTGAAGTATCGACGCTACGCATTGTCTGCACCGCCACGCACGGGAAACAGGCCGTCGGTCAATTCTTGATAAGCGTCGAACAAGGCCAAGCAATTGAGTGAATGCTTATCGGCAAGTGCAGCAAGTTTGTTCACCGTGAAAGTTGGTTCGAGAACTTCAGGCATGTCGCGCAGGATCTCAAGGGCAACGGCTTTCGCTTTTTCATGCGCACGCGCTTCAGCACGGCGCAATAACTCACCGGCAATTTGCGCATCAGTGAACGTCGCTAGTGCATCGACTAGCTCGGATTGGGTAAGCTGATTCATGTTCGAACCTCTCCAATAGGTTTGAGCCAAGCCCCCGGATGTTCGCGCATCGCGGGGGTATTTCATTACCTAAAGAAGTATTGAACAACTTTACAGCCCGGTGGTATTCGGGATATTACCCCTGACCATCATATTCGCGGTGTTCCCTGGACTAGCGCTATTGGAGATGAGCTATTGATCGAAACGAAACAACAAGTCATCGAAGAACTTACGAAGCACGAATCACTGAAGGGGATGTCATGTTAAGCATTCAAGAATTTATGGTTGGTTTTTACTTGCGCGTCGTCGGGGAAACTCGCAGATTCTGGGAAAAGATTTCGCCCAAATTGGCGGAGAGCAGAGGAGATGTGCCGGGGTGGGTCATGATTACTCTAATGTCCGCCGTCTTGGTTGCAGCACTCCTAGCAATAGCGGGCCCACGACTACAGGACCTATTTAATCAAGCGATTGATCGGGTATCAGGGCTCGGATAGAAGACAAACATGTGTTGCGTTGCGAAACGGGGAACGTCGCAGTTTCCGAAGCGGGTATTAACTGAGACCAAAGGATCAGCTGTTGCTGAGTTCGTCATGATCTCGACCTTGTTGGTTCTGATCGCGATGACCTTGATTCAACTCGCTTTGGTTCTGCACGTACGCAACACATTGATCGATGCCGCTTCAAACGGAGCCCATTATGGTGCTCTGGCGAACCGATCAACTGCCGATGCGCAGGACCGCACACGGCTCTTGATCACCGAGAGCTTGCATGCCGGTTTTGCTGGAAATGTCAGCGCTCGATCTGCAACCATAGGTGAGAGTCGCGTGATTACGGTATCCGTAGAAACCCAGGTGCCGTTGATTGGGTTGCTCCCTAACGGTTGGGGTCTGCATGTACAAGGCGAAGCTGTGAAATATGGCTAATCTCCTGAAGGCATTCTTATTAGGTTTGGGAAAGAACGCGCGCGACGAATCCGGAAATGCGATCGTTGAGTTTATTTTCGCAGCGACCGTGCTTCTCATTCCGATGATTTACCTCATTCTCGCCGCCAGTCACCTTCAAGCCGGTAGCTATGCAGTCGTTGGCGCCGCGGATCAGGCAGCTAAGGTTTTTGCTATCGCGGAGACCCCAGCTCAGGCTCACTCCAATGCCGAAGAAGCGGTACGCCGTACGATGCATAATTTTGGCTACACTGGCGCAAAAACTACTATTTCTTGTGATTCCGAGTGCCTCAGTCCTGGAAGCGTCGTGACAGTCACGGTCGAGCTGGACGTACCACTGCCCTTTGTCTCGCAGATGTTTACAGCGTCGGCTTTTTCGGTTGACTCCGCAGCCTCGCAAAGAGTTGATCAATTTGGGTAACCCTACTGAGAACAAGACGTGGGCAAGCTCTGAGGACGGACAATCACTGGTGTTTGCGATTGGTCTCTGTGCGATCACCTTGCTGACGATTTCTGTAGTTCTCGCGGTGAGTGCTGTCAATCTGAAAGCACGCCAGTTACTGTCCATTGCTGACGGGGCAGTGGTCGCCGCGGTCGATGAATTCGAATTCGTAGCCAACGGGCCAAACCCTCGAATTGAGTTGAACGAACATCGTGTGACGCAAGCAGTAGGGAAGTATCTATCAGACGTCGGAGCGACTAACCGAATTGATAATTTGAAGATTTCTTCGGTGACCATTCGGTCGGATGGTCAGGGCGCGAACCTCAAACTTTCCGGAACTGTACAACCTCCGATCGTTGGTTGGATCGTGCCGGATGGAATTCCGATCTCCGTAAACTCCACGGCACAGACGGTGCTGAGCAGGTGATAGTCGAATCAAGGATTACCGCCTAAATGACGTAGTCTTAGATGACCATGGCTAAAACTGACTTCTCTGCTGAAATCCGCACCCTGCGCTCAACTTTCGCTGCAATTGAAGATGTAAGCGATGTTGATCAGATCAAAGCTGACATTGCAACGCTCTCCGAAGAAGCAGGAGCTCCTGACCTGTGGGATGACCCTGCCGCGGCACAGATTGTCACGAGTAAGCTTTCCTACCGCCAGTCGGAACTTGAACGACTTACTAAACTCAAGACCCGAATTGACGATCTAGAAGTACTTGTCGAATTGGCCGAGCTTGAAGATGATGAAGAGACTCTGCAAGAAGCAGATAAAGAGCTAGTCAGTATCCATAAGGCTCTCGACGATCTAGAGATTGTCACCTTGCTTAACGGCGAATTCGATTCACGTGGTGCTGTGGTGACAATTCGTGCCGGCGCGGGTGGTGTCGATGCTGCAGATTTTGCAGAGATGCTACTGCGTATGTATTTGCGTTGGGCAGAGAAGCGTGGCTACAAGGCGACCGTGATGGATACGTCGTACGCAGAAGAAGCTGGGCTGAAATCGGCAACCTTCGAGATCGAAGAGCCTTACGCTTTTGGTACCTTGTCCGTGGAAGCTGGAACCCACCGTCTCGTGCGAATTTCGCCATTCGACAACCAGGGACGTCGCCAAACGTCGTTTGCAGCTGTGGAAGTCGTTCCGCTCATTGAACAAACGGACAGCATAGAAATCCCGGAATCTGAAATTCGTGTGGATGTGTTCCGTTCCTCGGGTCCCGGTGGGCAGAGCGTGAATACTACTGACTCGGCCGTTCGCATGACCCACATTCCTACCGGTGTTGTTGTTTCCATGCAGAATGAAAAGTCGCAGATCCAGAACCGAGCCGCAGCGCTTCGTGTTTTGCAGTCGAGACTTCTCCTTTTGAAAAAGGAGCAAGAAGACGCGCAAAAGAAGGAACTTGCCGGTGATGTGAAGGCTTCATGGGGCGATCAGATGCGTTCCTATGTGCTTAATCCATATCAAATGGTCAAGGACCTGCGCACTGAGCATGAAGTAGGAAATACTCAGGCAGTGCTCGACGGTGAAATCGACGATTTCATTGATGCAGGAATCCGTTGGCGTGCAGGCCAGCGCCGTCCAAACAAATAGCGGATATCTCGAATACCTATCGAGTTGGCAGGACTTGCCACAACCAGTGTAAGTATCGTCACCGTAGTCTTGGGACAATGGCCGATGACCTCAGGTCATGCATGAACTCGGTGATTTCTCTTGGCTGTGTGTATCGAATGAATATGGCAACACGCCTAAGATTTCGGCTGGTTCGGCAGGTTGCACCGATAGTGTGTGGATCATTGGCGCATCTATTGACGTTTGATCTCGAGATAGGTATTCGTGGGTCGCGCCCCGACGAAAACTAGCGATTGAAGACATGATTAAATTCGAAAACGTCTCGATGGTTTATGAGCCACGACAGCAGAATGCTGCCTTGGACGATATAAACATCGAGATCAACCGTGGCGAATTCGCCTTCCTAGTCGGCGAATCCGGATCCGGTAAGTCGACCTTCCTTAGCTTGGTGCTACGCGAAAAACGGTCCACAGATGGAGCCGTTTACGTTGCTGGCCAAAATCTGAACCGAATCCCCGGTCGGCGCGTGCCAAAACTACGTCGAGATATCGGATTCGTTTTCCAGGACTTCCGCCTCTTGCGCGAACGTACGGTTTTTGACAACGTCGCCTTCGCAATGGAGGTGATCGGAGCCTCACGAGCGCAAATTCGTGAGCGCGTTCCAGATGCATTGAAACTGGTCGGACTCGAAGACAAGGCCCGTCGTAAACCAACCGAGCTCTCCGGTGGTGAGCAACAGCGCGTTGGTATTGCACGTGCCATTGTGAACAAGCCATCGATCCTGCTGGCCGATGAACCTACTGGCAACCTTGACCGCAAGAACAGCATCGAAGTAATGAACGTGCTGAACCGAATTAATCAGAATGGGACAACCGTTTTGATGGCCACGCACGCACACGAACTTGTCAGTGAATACCGTCATCGCGTCATTGAGCTGCAGCGCGGACAAGTTATCCGCGATGAGATTGAAGGCCAGTACACGCCTATGACCACCGTGGTGAACCAAGATGGTTCCCGCGAACTGCTTGTTGGTGATTCGGCCGTAGAACACGTTGAAGAATCACAGGTTACTGAGGACCAGAAAGATGAGGACCAGTGAGACTAGGATTTATCCTCCGCGAAGCGGCGAAGGGCCTGCGACAGAATGTCGTCATGGTCGTTTCAGTCGTACTGGTGACTTTCGTTTCGCTAACGTTTGTGGGTGCCTCAATTCTTTTGCAACTGCAGATTAATCAGATGAAGGGCTACTGGTATGACCGTATGGAGGTAGCCATCTACCTCTGTGACGACACCAGCTCTTCACCAAACTGTGGCGGAAACAGCGTTACAGATGCGCAGCGAGAAAACATCGAAAAGACCCTAAAGTCTGATCAACTCGCACCGTACATCAAGGAATACGCGTATGAGTCGAAAGATCAGGCCTATAAGAACTTCTTGGATCAGTACAAGAACTCTTCCCTGGTTGATCAGATCACTGCAGACCAATTACCTGAGTCTTTCCGCGTTGCACTAGTTGACCCCGAGAAGTATCCGGTAATCAATGAAGCCTTCTCGACTGTCGACGGAGTGGATTCCGTTATCGATCAGCGTGACCTTCTAGAAAAGGTCTTCCAACTGGTGCGTGTTGCCTCCGCTGCAGCAGCCGTAGTGGCAATCGTCATGATCGTTTGTGCAGTCTTGTTGACCGGAACTACGATCCAGCTTTCGGCAATGCATCGAAGGTTGGAAACGACCATCATGAGACTGGTGGGTGCCTCTAAAGCGACGATTCAGTTGCCCTTCATTATCGAAGGTGTGATTGCCTCGCTGATTGGTGGGCTGCTAGCTTCGGGGACTCTGTGGTTGCTGCTTAAGTTCCTCGTCGAAGACAAACTTGCTAGCGAGAATGTCGGTGTGGCATTCATTTCCACCGGTGAAGTTTGGCTTGTTGCGCCTGTCCTCTTGATAATTGGTATCGTTTTGGCCACAATTTCATCAGTGGTAACGTTGAAGCGTTACCTGAAGGTTTAGCCGAATCGTTATCTTCGGTCTATCTGATGCTCGACATACTCTCTAAGGAGTCACATGCTGTCCAAAGCAGTGCGTAGTAAGTTCTTGCGCGCCACCCTCGGTGGCGCCATGGCACTGGCTTTAACATTGCCAGCTGGAATTGTCGCGGCTGATGAGCTGGATGATAGGAAAGCCCAGGTTGAGGGCAATATCAACGATCTTGAACAAGACATGGAATTCTTGGACGCCGATATTCAGGCGACCGATCAGAAGTTGCGTGATCAACAGGCTCAAGTACCGGCCGCGGAACAGGCTCTGGCGGATGCGCAGAGCCGTGTGGCCAATGCCCAAGCTGCCGTCGCTGATTTGAACGACCGGCTCATCGCCGCTCAGGGAACTCGCGATCAGGTCGCAGCAGAAATTGAAGCCAATGCCAAGAAGATTTCTGAGGCCAAGGAAGCCATGGCTTCTATTGCTTCGGAAGCCTACAAGCGCGGTGGAGTTTCTAGCGGGCTGGACATGATCCTCAACATGGATTCAGCCACCGAAATTGCCGATGGTCTTGACCTGGCAAACCGTGCGATGGAATCCCAGAGCGCCACCTACAATAACTTGGCCCAAGAGCAGGCAAACAATGAGAACAATAAAGTTCGACTGGATGCCGTCGAGAAGGAAATTGCTTCTCTAAAGTCACAGGCCGAGGATGCGCTGGCTCAGGAACAAGCTGCTCGTAATCAGGCGCAGGACGCAAAGAATGAGCTCGATGCACTGGTGGCCAGCACCGAAAAGCTCGGAGCTGAACTTGAGGCCAAGAAGCCACAGATTCAACAAAAGCTAGCTTCGCAGCAGAAGGAATACGCGCAGGTTCAGGCCGATATCAAGGAACGCCAAGAGCGTTTGTTGCGGGAGGAAGCTGAGCGCAAGCGCAAGGCGGCAGAAGCCGAGGCAAAGCGTAAGGCAGCCTACGAGGCTGAGCAGAAACGTCTTGCCGAAGAAGCAGCTGCGAAGAAAAAGACGTACAAGAAAAAGGCCTACGTTCCTACAACCACTGAGACGCCCAAGGCGAGTACCTCCAGCGGTTCCAGCGCGTGGGGCCTGGTCAAGCCTACGACCAGCAACAATCTGACTTCAAGCTTTGGTTGGCGTCCAACCCCTGCTGGAACGATTGATTACGGTGGACAGGGCGGATATGTCCACGCAGGTATCGACTGGGGCTTTGGCGGCCAGTGTGGCGCGCCAATTACCGCTGCGGCTGACGGAGAAGTATGGACGGCCGGTTGGGGTGGTACCGCCGGAAACAAGGTACTCATTTCTCATGGCGTTGTTAATGGCAAAGCATTGGCGACCGGATACCACCACATGTCACGCGTAGCAGTGAGCGTGGGACAGCACGTCAAGCAGGGTCAAGTTATCGGCTATGTTGGCACCACCGGTAACTCCACCGGTTGCCACCTGCACTTCGAAACGGTCGTCAACGGCACGGCCGTGAACCCATTGGGACTTCTCTAGCGCTAGACTTGTAGTCTGCGTGCGAGAATCCGTACGCGACACGCAAGGAGTAACGTGGCTAAGAAGAACCAAGAAGATCGGGTGATCGCGAGCAACCGCAAGGCGCGCCACGATTTTGAAATCCTCGATACCTTCGAAGCTGGCATGGTCCTCACTGGCACCGAAGTAAAGTCATTACGCGAAGGCAAAGCCTCGCTGGTTGACGGTTTCGGCCAGTTCTACCGTGGTGAGCTTTATATCGAGAACGTCTACATCCCTGAGTACCTCAACGGATCGTGGACCAATCACGCGGCACGTAGGCGTCGTAAGCTCTTGCTGCACCGTCAAGAACTGCTCAAGATCGAGCGCAAAATTAGCGAAGCTGGACTTACTGTTGTCCCGCTGAGCCTGTACTTCAAGTCGGGCCGCGCCAAAATTGAGATCGGTGTTGCTCGCGGTAAGCGCGAGTACGACAAGCGCCAGACCTTGCGCGAACAGCAGGATAACCGTGAGGCGTTGCGAGCAATGCGTGAGCGCAATCGCAGATAGTTCGGATTTAGTTGTGGCGCATCTGACTTTGGGGGATAACCCGTCGGTGCGCTATGATTGATAGACACGCTTTTAGCGTGGTTGCACCCGGGAAACCGGGATTGACAACAAAATACGGGGATGATCGGTTTCGACGGTGTGAGTCGCGACAGATGAAGCGGGCCGAGGACGCAAAGTTATCTCGTTAACGCTCTTTGCAAACCAATAAGTGCCGAATCAAAGCGCACTGACTTCGCTCTCGCTGCCTAAGCAGCCAGACAGTCCGTTAGCCAGAGGTTGCTATCGCCTCTGATCCTAACGTCATTTAGATAGCCACTGTATCTGGCGGTTGTTGCCGCTGTCGGATACATATTTAGGCAACTGTGCCCGGATCAACCACATGTTTGCGTGATGGTTGGGGCAGAGAAATTCCGCAGCAAACTGCGCCCGGAGAAGACCTGGCAACACCACATCGGACGGGAGTTCAATTCTCCCCATCTCCACATTTTGAAGCTCTGGAACTAGGCGCAACCTGGTTCCAGAGCTTTTTTGTTGCTAGAACGCTGAACAAGGTATAACGGACGCGAATTGATGGCGACATAGTTCACGCTGGCTAAACACTTTTAGAATTTCGCGAGCCTATTCGCGGCTTTGAGGATTTACACATAGACTTGAAATGAAAGCCGGAGATTACTGGTCGGTTGACTGTGCGGAATTGGAGTGAGATTAAAGTCGATGGGTAAAAAGAGCTCCCAGCGGGTATCGCCGTTCCTTACTGGCATCTACGCAGTGGTTGCTTTTTTGCTTGAAGTGGGGCTGCTATTCGCAGCTGCGCTGGCAGCGATCGCCTTCATTCCTTGGCCCACGATCTTAGCCATTCTGACTGTCGTCATCCCGTTATTGGTTATTTGGGCCATTTTCTTCTCGCCCAAAGCCGTGGTAAAACTGCGTTTGCGCACTCGAATCTTGTTGATTCATCTCATTTACTTGGTCGGTGCCTACGTCTTGTGGCTCAGCGTTGACCATAGTTTTTACGCCCAATCACAGATCTGGGCCATTGCCATGCTCTGCCTGACCGGAATCAGTGCCATCCTGGTCTTGGCCACCGGCGGTTTTGTGGTGCCGCATGATCGAACGCCTAAACCCATCAAACGCGCGCCAAACCGTCAAGCAACCGGAGCCCCCAAGGGGCGTCGCGCAGCACGCTAATAGCTTTTCTTTTGTGCGCCGCGAACCGCTCTATATCAGTGAGGCGAGCAGGAAACCGATGTAGGCGGCCAAGATCGCTGAAATGAGTGTGCCAAAGGCCGTGGCCAGGCTGGCGAGCGGGCGACCAGCCCTGAGCAGGCGAACCGTATCAGAACTGGCAGTGGAGAACGTGGTGTAGCCACCGAGCACCCCGGTTCCCACCGCTAGCAGCCAAGCTTGGTCCATTCCGGTGCCTGTCAGCAAGCCGGTGAAAAATCCTAGGGCGAGAGAGCCTGAGACGTTGATCGTCATGGTTCCCCAAGGAAGCAAGCCACCGGTTCGAGCAGAGATAAAGGTGTCCAGTGCGAAGCGCATCACTGCGCCCAGGCCACCACACAGTGCGACAATGACAAAGAGCATCGGAGTCATGAGCATTATTTCCCGCCCTTGGAAACAGCACTGGCTCGGGTGCCTACGAGCATGCCGCACCAGGTTGCCAAAGCGCCGAATAATACGGTGCCCAGCGCATAAAGTAGACCGGTTTTCGCGTCACCTTGAGTGAGAAGCAACATCGTGTCGGTCGCCAGCGCGCTATAGGTGGTGAATCCGCCCATGAACCCGGTGCCTAGCAGTAACCGCAATTTTTTACGTCGACTATCTTCCGGGCCCCGGGTAGCAAGGGCCGTGAGTAGCCAACCCAGGGCGAACGCTCCGCAGAGGTTGATCAGCAAGATGGCCAGCGGCAACGATCCTTCGCGCGGCAGGGCCAAGCTCACCGCTAGCCTCGTGGCGGTTCCAACGCTGGCCCCGGCGAACACCAAGAGGATTTCGCTTCGGCGTACGGTAAATTTCTTGATTGGCATCGGGCGGATCACTTCGAATGGGCGTTGCGGACCCAGATCAGTGAGGCCTCGATGAAATTTAGTTGGTGGGGGAGCCTGATGAGGGCTCCGGGCACTAAGCCTTGGATCGCAGCACGGCGCAGGAACTCGGGATCTTCATCGCTAATGCGATCGATAATGGCACGATCGCCACTAAAGCGGTCCAAGCGGATCGCCTCGGAAACCGGTAGGGTGCCATCGGCGCTCGGGATCGCATCTCCGTGTGGGTCGTGCTGGGGGTGGCCGAGGCGTGCATCCAGCGCATTGATAAAGCGGTCAGAGACGGTGTGTTCCAGGGCCTCGGCCTCATCGTGCACTTCGTCCCAGCCATAGCCGAGCTCATCGCGCAGAAAAGTCTCAATCAGCCGGTGCCGGCGGACCATGCGCAAGGCTTCGCGGCGCCCGCTGGGGCTGAGCGCCACGGTTTTGCGCGGGACATGGCTCACCAGCCCCTTGCCGGCCAATTTCTGGATCATGGAGGTCACTGAGGCAGGGGAGAGACCCAATTGGTCGGCCAACACTCCCGTGCTGACCTCGGTATCGTCCCATTCGGTCAGCGTGTAGAGCGCCTTGAGGTAGTCTTCTTCGCTGGTGGTGAGCATCAGCGGTTGAGGTAGGGGAGGATGGCGTCGTGCAGCTTTCCGTTGCTGGCTAGTGCATTGCCTCCGTGGCAACCTTCAACACCGGATACCGAGGTAAATCGGCCACCGGCTTCGCGGACCACCGGAACCAGAGCCGCCATGTCGTAGAGTTCCAGCTCTGGTTCGAACGCCGCGTCCACGGCGCCCTCTGCCAGTAGCGCGTAGGAGTAAAAGTCACCGTAGCCGCGGGTGCGCCAGGCGGTATCCAAGAGCTCCAGGAAGCCCTCAAGTTTCCCGGCCTCCTCCCAACCATTCAGCGAGGCGTAGGCCAAGGAAGAATCGGCAAGTTCGGTGACACTGGATACCGAAATCTTGCGGGTGGCTCGCTCACCGTTCACTCCGGTGGGTTCATTGACGTAGGCGCCCAAACCGGTGGCAGCATGCCAGCGTCGACCTAATGCCGGGGCGGATATGACGCCCAGCACCGGCTCGTCATCCACCAACAGCGCGATGAGGGTAGCCCAGACAGGTACACGTCGCACAAAGTTTTTGGTCCCGTCGATCGGGTCAATCACCCAGCGCCGCGATCCGCTGCCGTGCACACCGAACTCCTCACCGAGCACCGAGTCCTGGGGGCGGTATTCGGCTAGTTCGGCCAAGATCAATTGCTCGGCCCCACGATCGGCATCCGAGACCGGGGTCATATCCGGTTTGGATTCGACGACCAAATCGTTGGAACCATAGCGGGCTAGGGTCAACTGGTCGACCTTGTCGGCCAGGGTCAAAGCGAAGTCTAGGTCTTGCTCAAGGGTGAAATCTGCCATGGTGTTCTGGCGCTTAGAGGGCGCCGAGCTCCTTTTCGTGCGTGGTTTGCTCGGTCGTGACCAACCGGCGGTATGAGGCCAGGCGATCGGCGGCCTGAGGGGTGGGTGCCTCCTGGGCCCAGGCTTCCAACGCGCATCCCGCTTCCCCCACGGCGTGGGTACAGCCGCGCGGGCAATTGGTCGCGATTTCTGCCAGGTCTTCGAAGGCGGCCAGAATGTTATCGGGATCCACTAGGCCAAGGCCGAAGGATCGAATGCCGGGGGTGTCGATGAGCCAGGACCCGGGGATATCTCCCAGTCGCAGGGCCAGCGCATTGGAGGAGGTGTGGCGTCCGCGTCCGGTGACCGCGTTGACGTGCCCGGTGGCACGCGTGGAGCCGGTCAGCGCGTTCACTAGGGTGGATTTTCCCACCCCGGAGTGTCCGAGTACGACCGAAACACTGCCGGCCAGCAGCTCGGTGAGTTCTTCTAGCGCGTTGGCATCCAGCCGGGCACTAGATCCGTCGGCACCCCGGGCATCAACTCCCGAGGCTTCCTGGTCGGTGGTGCGCGAAATGACCACGGGGAAATCTAGCCCCTCGTAGTGCCTCAGGAATTCTGCCGGGTCCTTCACATCGGCCTTGGTCACGCACAACACCGGCTGAATGCCGGCATCGTAGGCGGCGACCAGGGCGCGGTCCACAAAACCGGTCCGGGGTTCGGGGTTGGCGGCCGCGACCACGATGACCAGCTTGTCCACGTTGGCGACCACCACGCGCTCGGTGGCGTCGGTGTCATCGGCGCTACGCCGCAAGAGGGTCTTGCGCTCCTGAATGCGCACCAGACGGGCGAGCGTATCGGGCTTGCCCGAGGTATCACCGACCAGACCGACCAGATCGCCCGGGACGATGGCTTGCCGGCGCAGTTCGCGGGCCCGTGCGGCGATCACTAGGCGCTCGGCACTGGTGTCCTCATCGAGGATGGCGGTGTAGCGGCCACGATCGACGGTGATAATCCGGCCGATCTGGGCCTTGTCGTAGGCCGGACGGTCCTTGGTGCGGGGGCGTGATCCGCGCTTGTTCGGGCGTACCCTCACCGAGGACTCGTCGTACTCTGAGTAACGCATTAGCCGCGGGCCTTCGCGGTGGAGGCCATGTCAGACCATAATTGGGGGAACTGCGGCATGGTTTTGGCGGTGGTAGCGATATTTTCCACGCGGATCCCTTCGATGGCCAGCCCCAGTAATGCGCCGGCGGTGGCCATGCGGTGGTCCTCGTAGCTGTGAATATCGGCGGGGCGCAGTTCAGCTGGGGTAATTTCCAAGCTGTCCGCGGTGGCCACCACCTGCACACCGACCTTGTTCAGTTCGGTTTCTAGAGCGGCAAGGCGATCGGTTTCATGCCCGCGCAGGTGCCCGATCCCGGTCAGCTTGCTCGGCGAATCTGCCAGCGCACACAGGGCTGCCAGGGTTGGAGCCAGCTCGGAAGCATCCGCGTAGTCGATACCGTGAATTTTTCCGGTACCGCGCACGGTGAGCACTGCATCATCGCCGTGGTGCACCTCGGCGCCCATCTGGCTCAGGATTTGCCCCCATTTTCCGCCGACCTGGGTGGTGGTTGTTGGCCAGTGGCGAATGCCGACGCTACCATTGCTGGCCAAGGCGGCGGCCAAGAACGGACCGGCATTGGACAGATCCGGTTCTACCGTTACGGTGAAGCCGGCCAGAGCCCCGGCAGCCACCTGCCAGCCACGCCCGTCTTCGTCCACGGTGATCGTCACGCCCAGTTCGCGCAGGGTCTGCACGGTCATCATGATGTGATCGGGCGAGGCGACCGGGCCGTTGGCGGCGCGTAGCGTGAGACCACCGGGCAGTGCGTGACCCACCAACAGCAGGGCGGAGATGAATTGGGAGCTACCCGAAGCGTCGATGACTACCTGTTCGTCGGAGCGCAAGGCGCTGGCGTCCATGGTGAAGGGCAGCATGCCAGGTTCTTGCGCGTACTCGATGCTCGCGCCCAAGGTTTCTAGCGCGTTCAGTACCGGGGCCATGGGACGCAGGCGAGCTGCCGGATCGCCGTCAAATTTCACTGTGGCTCCGGCCACCGCCGCCAGGGGTGGAACAAAACGCATCACGGTGCCGGCCAAGCCGCACTGAATCTCCAGCGGCCCGCGGGCCAGTTCGGCGGCAGGGGTGATGTGCACGGTGGTGGAGCCATCGGAGCACTCAACGCGTTCGATCCCCACTCCAAATGCTGCGAGGGCGTCGAGCATTAGCTCGGTGTCACGACTGATCAGGGTGTTATGGATGGTGGAGGGCGAAGAGGCAAGGGCCGCCAGGATCAGATACCGGTTGGTCAGCGACTTGGAAGCGGGCACCGAAACGATGGCATCAACACCGGTGCGCACAAAAGGTGCCGACCACCAGTTCTCGTGAGTGTTCGACTGATCGGACTGGGGGATTCCGGAGGCGCTTGCAGTGTTGATTGCTGATCCTTAGGCTCGTGCGGTTTTAGTTAAATCCTAGCCGAGATCGGTGCGGGAATAAGGTTTTAGCTCCTATGGTTATACCCAGTGTGACGATTAGACAGGATACTTCAACAGTCGGCGGTACCACCTGCATGGTGGAAGATGAGCCGCGCGGCACTCGTAGCGTTAGCCGATCGCGGCCGAAATCGCGCAATAGCGTCGGCGACCGCGTAGACTCGGGCGTGATGAACAACAAGAGTGTGGACGAGAATTTGCCCGATGTGGCCACCGAGTCCGAGGCACAGCGTCGCGAACGGTTTGAACGCGATGCCATGGAGTATGTGGACCAGCTGTATTCGGCGGCCCTGCGCATGGCCCGTAACCCGACCGACGCGGAGGATCTGGTGCAGGAGGCCTACACCAAGGCGTACTCGGCCTTCCACCAGTACAAGCCGGGGACCAACCTGAAGGCCTGGCTGTATCGGATCCTGACCAATACCTATATCAACCTGTACCGCAAGCGCCAGCGTGAGCCACTGCGCACCAGCACCGACACCGTCGAGGACTGGCAGATGGCTTCGGCCATGGAGCATTCGCCCACTGGTTTGCGTTCGGCCGAGGTCGAGGCATTGGATCACCTACCTGATTCGGATGTGAAGGCTGCCTTGCAGGCGATCGGCGAAGACTTCCGGATGGCGGTGTACTTCGTGGATGTTGAAGGCTTTAGCTACAAGGAAGCCAGCGACATCTTGGGCGTGCCTATTGGTACCGTGATGTCACGTTTGCACCGTGGACGTAAAAACTTGAGGGAACTGCTCGCCGATTATGCAGCAGATCGTGGGATAGCCACCGGGACTCGCACCAAGAGCTCGGCCAAGGCTGATGGAGGAGCGAAATAAGATGGATTGCAATTCATTGGGTGATTGCGCCGATGACCGCATAGTCCGCATCTATGAGTACCTCGACGGTGCCCTGACGCTGGGCGATCTCAAAGAGGTCAAGTCGCATTTGGAAGGCTGCCCGGAGTGCACCGAAGAATACGATCTGGAGTGCATCATCCGCTCGGTCGTGCGACGTAGTTGCCAAGAGCAGGCACCGCAGACGCTGAAGGCGAATATTATCGCCCGGATCTCGCAGATTCGTGTGGAGTCTGGCCACTAAGAGCCAAGCGCCAAAACCAAAGAGAAACCCCGTATCGTTCGAGCCAAACTCGAATGGTACGGGGTTCTTTTTTATGTTCGCTTCGCTTAGCTGTTTGGGCGCTTGCCGTGGTTGGCACCGCCACGCTTGCGATCGCGACGCTTACGAGCGCGCTTCGACATGGTGACTCCTTAGAGGGATCAATGGATCTTCCCGATAATTCGGGTCGACTAATAGTCTTTCATACTTTACGGCGATTTTCCTAACGCGCGCAGGGCGTCCTAACCCTCACCTGGTTCTGGCAAGTCCAACCATGAGTACCAGCCACGGTGCAGCACCAACCAGGCCATCAGCCCGTAACCGGCCTGTCCGGGGACTCCGCCGGAGGCGTTCAGGTCGGCACGCCACTGGGCGTGGGCACGTAGGGGAGTGAAGGTATCGACATAGTGATGGTTGCGGCGCAACGCCACGTCAGCGTACACCCGGTTCAGCTCGGCTATTCGCTGGTTGCGGGCATCATCCAAGCATGGGGCTGGACCGACCAGCAGGGCCTTGATGTTCATCTGCGAGGCGGAATCGAGGATATTGGCAAGGTTCAGTCGGCTGCGTGCCGTGGAGACCTCAAGGTCAACATCGCGATCGGAGAGGGCAATGACCAAGCGGTTTTCGTATTGATCGCTGAACCGGCGGGAGGCCTCGCCCATCCAACGTTCTGCTAGTGCCTCGGAGCCTTCAGCCGGGGCGGCCAAGACAAAGGACTGCAGGCGCAGTGCTGGGTCTTGGGTTCGGGCCATGACTCGGCCAAACCAGCCTAGGCCTCGTGGGTCTCCATGGCCGGCCAGCAGCTCATCTCCGATTGCGGTAATACGGATTGTGCGTAACTCCAACTGGGCGACCTTTCGTTGGCTTCAAGAATATGAATCGATCCCCACCTTAGCAGTGAAGACACTGGCATCGGTGGAGATTCATACCGGATAAATGCCACAAGTTACCGATCAGTGGCTATCGCGGGTTAAAGCAATGTTGCCGGTGAGTTTCCCCAACATTAGCTGGAAATACTCACCGGCAACTTCACTGACTCAGTGCCGTGCTGAAGGCTTTAGCGGGCGAAGGCCTGCTGCAGCAGCACTGCGTTTTCTGCGTCGTGACGCTTGGCGGTACCTGCAGAGGTTGCTGCCGAGGCTGGGCGCGAGACCAGGGTGATCTTCTGCTCCAGGTGCGGTGCAACATACAGGCCGAAGAATGGCCATGGGCCCTGGTTGGCTGGTTCGTCCTGAACCCAAGAAACCTTGGCGTTCGGGTACTTGGCCAGCTGAGCTGCAATCTGCTCGGCAGGAGCCGGGTAGAGCTGCTCAACACGCACGATCGCGGTCTTGGAGTCCTGGGCCTTGCTGCGTGCGGCGATCAGGTCGTAGTAGACGCGACCGGAGCACAGCAGCACCTTGTCCACGACGTTGGCATCGGTGATGGTGTTATCGCCGATAACCTCCTGGAAACCGCCGGTGGTGAAGTCCTCTACAGAGCTGGCAGCGGCCTTCAGGCGCAACAGCTGCTTCGGGGTGAAGACGATCAGCGGCTTGCGCGGACGGGCGTAGGCCTGGCGGCGCAACAGGTGGAAGTGGTTGGCGCCGGTGGACGGCTGGGCCACGACCATGTTGTTCTCGGCGCACAGCTGCAAGAAGCGCTCGATGCGTGCCGAAGAGTGGTCCGGGCCCTGGCCTTCGTAGCCGTGCGGCAACAGCATGACCAGCGAGGAGGACTGCGACCACTTCTGCTCGGCAGAGGAGATGAACTCGTCGATCACGGTCTGCGCGCCGTTGACGAAGTCGCCGAACTGGGCTTCCCACATCACCAGTGCATCCGGGCGTTCCACCGAGTAGCCGTACTCGAAGCCGAGCGCTGCGTATTCGGAGAGCAGCGAGTCGTAGATCCACAGTGGGGCCTGGTCGTCGCTCAGGTTGTGCAGCGGGTACCACTCGGTGCCATTCTCGCGGTCGTGGAAGACCGAGTGACGCTGAACGAAGGTGCCGCGGCGCGAGTCCTGGCCGGCCAGGCGCACTGGCACGCCTTCCATGGACAGCGAGCCGAGGGCAGCAACTTCTGCGAAGCCCCAGTCGATGCCGCCTTCGCGGGACATCTTTTCGCGGCGTTCCAGCAGCGACTTCAGCTTGGTGTGCATGGTGAAGCCCTCAGGAATCTGAACGTGGGCTGCACCGATGTGCGCCAAAGTCTGTGCCGAGATGGCCGAGCCGCGGGCGCCGTCGACTGTGTTCTCGTCGGCAGCCTGGGCGAATGGCTTCTCCAGGTCGTTGATGGTCGAGCCCGGGGTGATGATCGGGATCGGGGAGGTCTGGGCGGCATGCGTCTCAGCGAAGATGCGCTCCAGGTTCTCCTTGTACTCGGCCAAGACGTGCTCTGCTTCTTCCTGCGTGATGTCGCCGCGGCCAACCAGGGCCTCGGTGTACAGCTTGCGGGTAGAGCGCTTGGCTTCGATCAGGTTGTACATGATCGGCTGGGTCATCGAAGGATCGTCGCCTTCGTTATGGCCGCGACGGCGGTAGCAAACCAGGTCGATGACAACGTCCTTGCCGAACTTCTGGCGGTACTCGAAGGCCAACTGGCCGACGTGGACCACTGCCTCAGGGTCATCCCCATTGACGTGGAAGATCGGCGCCTGCACGGTGCGAGCAACATCCGAGGCGTAGACCGAGGAGCGCGAGGAACTAGGAGCGGTGGTGAAACCGATCTGGTTGTTCACGATCACGTGCACGGTACCACCGGTCTTGTAACCAGGCAACTGGCTCATGGCCAGAACCTCGGAAACTACACCCTGGCCAGCGAAGGCTGCATCGCCATGGACCAGGATCGGCAGAACTTCGTTCTTCGAACCCAGACGATCCAGCTTGGCGCGGGTGATGCCCTCAAGTACTGGGTCGACAGCTTCCAGGTGGGATGGGTTAGCAGCCAGGTACACCTTGGTCTGGTTGCCCGCATCCGAGGTGTAGGAACCTTCGGTGCCCAGGTGGTACTTCACGTCGCCCGAACCCTGAACCGAGCCAGGGGTCGCGGTGCCTTCAAATTCGCGGAAGACCTGTGCGTAGGTCTTGCCGGCGATGTTGGTCAACACGTTCAGGCGGCCGCGGTGAGCCATACCGATGGCGACCTCGTCCAACTGGTCGTCGGCGGCATCGGAGATGATGGCGTCGAGTAGTGGAATCAGCGATTCGCCACCTTCGAGGCTGAAGCGCTTCTGACCAACAAACTTGGTCTGCAAGAAGGTTTCGAAGGCCTCGGCCGAGTTCAGCTTGGACAGGATGCGCAGCTGCTCTTCGCGGGTTGGCTTCGAGTAGCGAGCTTCCAGCTTCGACTGGAACCATTCACGTTCTTCCGGGTTCTGCAGGTGCATGTACTCGGTGCCGATGGTGCGGCAGTAAGCATCACGCAGGGTGCCGAGGATATCGCGCAGTAGTGCACGATCCTTGCCGCCCAGACCGCCGGTGATCCACTCACGATCCAGATCCCACAGGGTCAGACCATAGTTGTTGATGTCCAGATCAGGGTGCTTACGCTGGACATATTCCAGTGGGTTGATGTCGGCCATCAGGTGGCCGCGCTCCCGGTAGGAATTGATCAGGTGCTGAATGCGAGCGACCTTGTTGACCTGCAGGTCGATGTCGACCTGGTTATCAACGGCCCAGCGAACTGGCTCATAAGGAATGCGCAGCTGCTCGAAGATCTCGTCGTAGAAGCCCTGCTCGCCGAGCAATAGGGATTCCACCAGCTTCAGGAATTCGCCCGAACCTGCACCCTGGATGACGCGGTGGTCGTAGGTCGAGGTCAGGGTGATGTGCTTGCCGATGCCCATCAATGCCACGGACTTTTCCGAGGAACCACGGAATTCGGCGGGGTATTCCAGTGCGCCGACGCCGATGATGGCGGCCTGGCCCTTGGAGAGGCGTGGCACCGAGTGGACGGTACCGATGCCACCTGGGTTGGTCAGCGACACGGTGGTGCCGGCGTAATCGTCAGCGGTCAGCTTGTTGGCGCGAGCACGCTTGATCAAGTCTTCGTAGGTGGCCCAGAACTCGTTGAAGCTCAGGGTCTCTGCAGCCTTGACGTTTGGAACGGCCAACATGCGGGTGCCATCTGGCTTTGGCATGTCGATTGCGATGCCGAAGTTCACATGAGCTGGCTGGATCGCGGTTGGCTTCTTGTCGATCACATCGTAGGTGACGTTCATCGAAGGGATCTGCTTGAGCGCACGAATCACGGCGAAGCCGATCAGGTGGGTGAAGGAGATCTTGCCACCGCGTGAACGCTTGAGGTGGTTGTTGATGACGATGCGGTTGTCGATCATGACCTTGGCCGGTACCGCGCGAACGGTGGTGGCGGTCGGTACGGCGAGGCTGGCATCCATGTTGGTGGCGATGGCCTTCATTGGCCCGCGCAGTGGAGTGCGCTTTTCCTCACCGAAAAGTTCGGTGGAAGGAGCTGCCTTTGGAGCCTGTGCCGGAATTGGTGCAGTCTTCGGTGCTGGCTCTGCCTTCTTGGCCTCAGTGGCTGGCGCGGCAGCTGGTGCTGGTTTTGAAGCTGGTGCTGGTTCGGTACTCCGAGCCTGAGCTGCGGCGCGCGGTGCGCCCTGCCCGTTCGTTGCGGGGGCTGCAGTAGTTGCTGCCGGTGCCGCTGGCGCCGGCTGCGCTGCCGGAGCCTTCTTGTCGGCGGCGAGAGATTCGAAAATATCCCACCATTTCTTATCTACCGAGTTCTTGTCGACGAGATACTGTTCGAACAGCTCGTCTACTAGCCACTCGTTTCCACCAAACTCTTCAGTAAGTCGGTGGTGTGCTTGCTCTGGCACGTGCAACGCCTCTTCCCTGATTTCTACGTTGTTCTAGCTTGAGCCGGTGGTCTTCCGAGGACGTGAATCGACCACTTCGGCTCACAAGATTTCTAGACCTGCGCACCAGTCTAGTGACTTTAACGCGCTCTTGGCCACGGCACGTATGTAATCTCACGAAAGTGTCGTTTATAACATCCCGTTGATCGTTGCAAAGCTACCGTTGAACGCCGGAATGTCGAAGTAGTGCGCAACGGGTCATCGTTCGATAGACTGAATCGCACTATGGAATCACACTCTCCAAGCCGGTGTGCCGCCCACGGGCGCAGTGCCGGCCAACACAGTCCATGCTCAGCAGGTTCCGGCTCCCGATTGGAGCCTTCTAGTTGCCGTCGTAACGGTAGCGAACCTCACATACTTATGCCCATGAATAGGTGGCGGTAACCACCTATGGATTGGCTCTTTATATTTCTTGGCCTCTTGCTGATTCTCGGTACTGGCTTCTTCGTGGCCGTGGAATTCTCCTTGGTCGCCCTCGATAAAAGTACGGTGCAAAACGCCGTCGACCGCGGCGAACGTGGTGCCAAGCCACTACTTCAATGCTTGACCTCCCTGTCCACTCAGCTCTCCAGCTGCCAATTGGGCATCACCCTGACTACTTTGCTCACCGGTTATGTGCTGGAACCGGCCATGAGTTCTTTGCTTGAACCGCTGATGGAAATGGTCGGCATCCCCGAAGCCAGCTCCCTCGCGATCTCCGTTGTCGTGGCTTTGGTGGTGGCCACCTTGCTTTCGATGCTGATCGGCGAATTGGTTCCTAAGAACATGGCCATCGCCCAAGCAATGACGGTCGGTAGGTTGTTGGCACGTCCACAGCTGGTCTTTACCGCAATCTTCAAGCCAGCCATCGTGGTGCTCAACGGATTCTCTAACTCCGTGTTGCACCGGTTCTTCGGACTGGAAGCTAAGGAAGAGATTTCTGCAGCACGTTCCTCGCAGGAACTGGCCTCGCTGGTGCGACGCTCGGCTCAGCTGGGAACGCTGGACGTGCAGACCGCACGATTTGTGGAATCCACCATCGAGTTTTCCGAACGAACCGCCGCCGACGTGATGACGCCACGTACCTCGATGTCCACCATCGATTCCCAGGCGCCACTGTCCGAGTTGATTGAGGTCAGCGCCGATACCGGTTTCTCCCGTTTCCCCGTGATCGAAGGATCCAGCGACGAAATCCAAGGTATCTGCCACGTCAAAGCAGTGGTTTCGGTGCCGCGCGAACGCCGGGCCGCATTGCAGGTCGGTGAATTCGCCCGCGACGCGCTGTATGTTCCGGAAACCATTCACCTCGACGTGCTCTTGGAACAACTGCGTGCAGCGGAGTTCCAGATCGCGATCGTGATGGATGAATATGGTGGAACTGCGGGGCTGGTCACCTTAGAAGACCTCGTCGAAGAAATCGTTGGTGAAGTTTCCGACGAGCATGATGAGGACGAAGACCAAGCGGTCACTCAACCTAACGGCAGTTGGCTGTTCCCTGGGATGTTCCGACCCGACCAAGTGAATGAAAACTTTGACCACGACGTGATTCCCGAGGAGTCCTCTTACGAGACCATCGGCGGGTTCATGCTCTCCGAATTGGGCCGTTTGGCTGAACTCAATGATCAGGTTGAGACCGAAAGTGGCATTTTTACCGTGACAGAGCTGGATGGCCGTCGTATCGCCCAGGTCCGTTTCGAACCGTCAGCCCCAAGTCAGGAGGCCGACAATGCATGATTTTATGGGCCTGATCTGGCTAGTAGTTCTCTTGTTGTTCAACGCGTTTTTTGTTGCCGGCGAATTCGCGGTGATGAGCGCTCGTCGTTCACAGATTGAACCCTTGGCGGACGAGGGAAATAAGCGCGCGAAACTGGCGCTGTATGCCATGGAGCATGTCTCAGTGATGCTTGCAGTGTGCCAGCTCGGTATTACCGTCTGCTCGCTGTTGATTCTGAATATTTCTGAACCAGCGATCCACCACTTGTTAGCGGAACCGTTGACCATGATCGGCATGGCTGAATCCGTCGCCGACACTGTGGCCTTCTTGATCGCGCTAGTACTGGTGACCTTCCTGCACGTAACCTTTGGCGAAATGGTACCGAAGAACATCTCGGTTTCCGTGGCTGATAAAGCCGTAATGCTTTTGGCTGCGCCACTGGTGGGCTTGTCTAAGATCCTCAAGCCGATCACCTCGATGCTCAATGGTCTGGCGAACTTGGTGCTGCATGCTTTTGGTATCGAACCAAAGGAGGAAGTCACCAGCTCCTACACTGCCGACGAGGTTCGATCCATCATCGATACTTCCTCGGAAGAGGGCACCTTGGATGAGGAAAACGCGCTGCGTCTGACGAAAGCACTGGAATTCTCCTCGGTGACTGCTCAGAGCTGCATGGTTCCGCTGGACGACTTGTTCACTTTGGAATGGGGGGAAACCACTGCTCGCGAGTTTGAGAAGAAGGTTGGCAAGACCGGATTCTCGCGCATGCTGATCACCAAAAATGATGTTCCCGTAGGTTATTGGCACGTCAAAGACGTGATGTTGATCGACGACGCGCATTCGACTCAACCGCTTCGGGACTTGCCATTGCATCCACTGGGCCAATTGGCGCAGGACACCGAAATTGAGGAAGCTCTGGAAGAGATGCGTCAAGAAGGCAACCACCTCTCGGTGGTAGTTGACGACGCTGGTTCCGCCATCGGTGTGGTGTTCCTCGAAGACATCATTGAGGTCTTGGTGGGGGAGATTACCGACACCACCCGAAAGCGCACTTCACCGCCACGTAGCGAGAAACTAGAAAACTAGGCGAAGCTCACCAGGCTGTGGCGTATTGCGAATGAATCGCAACTGGTAAGATTGACTGCGGCACCCCAAAGGGTGCCGCAGTTTTTCGTCGCTGGACAACCACCATCCGCGCAGTTTAGAAAGCATTTCATGTCATCTAGCCCCATTGTCCGATTTGAGGATGCACGTCTGGCCTACGGGTCTCGTGTGCTCTGGGATGAGCTCAACCTATCCATTGCTGCAGGCGAGTTTCTTGCAGTTTTGGGACCAAATGGCTCGGGCAAGACCAGCTTTATTAACACCATGCTTGGGACCACCTCGCTCAAAAGGGGAACCGTATCCATCGCTGGGGAACCGGTACGCCGGGGATCATCTTCTGTTGGGTTGATTCCCCAGCAACGCCCTTTTGGCGACAACGTTCCTATGCGTGCTCGAGATCTCGTTGCCCTAGGTTTAGACGGCGCGAAGTTGGGTATTCGTGTGAGTCGTCGATCGGTGCGTAGACAGGTTGATGAACTGCTGGACATGGTTGGAGCCAGCGGTTATGCCAACCGTCCGGTCTCCGATTTATCCGGAGGCGAACAACAACGATTGCGCGCTGCACAAGCCTTGGCCGGTAACCCAAGAGTGTTGTTGTGCGATGAGCCGTTGTTGTCCTTGGACTTGCACCATCAGCAGGCCATCAGCGAGGTGATTCACCGACAGGCGGTTGAGCGCGATAGTGCCGTCATTTTTGTGACTCACGAGATTAACCCGATTCTTCCGTACGTTGATCGAGTGTTGTACCTAGCCGAAGGTCGGTTCCATCTCGGTACTGTCGATGAGGTCATGCAGTCATCGGTACTCACCGAACTTTATGGTGCGCCGGTGGAAGTGCTTCGCGTAAACGGGCGAATCGTGGTGGTTTCCGGGGACTGCTCAGCCGAGCTGCCTGCAGATGGCCATGATCATGCTGAAGATATTGAATTAGAAACCGGAAAGTAGGAGTAAGACATGAACTTTTCGGATTTCATCGACAAGGCCTTTAACTTCAATGACTACGCACAACTCTTGCCGCTAGTTTCCAACTCACTAATCGCCGGTGCAGTATTAGGGGTCGTTGGTGGCTTGATCGGCATCTTTATCATGATGCGCGATATGGCATTTGCTGTTCACGGCATCGCGGAGTTGTCATTCGCTGGTGCCTCGTTTGCGTTGCTCATTGGTGCGGATGTCGTCACCGGTTCGGTATTTGGCTCGCTTATTGCAGCCCTGATCCTTGGATTCTTGGGGACAAGAGCCCGAGACCGTAATTCCATTACTGGCGTACTGATGCCTTTCGGGCTTGGGTTGGGCATCTTATTCTTATCGTTGTACGAGGGGCGTAGCGCGAATAAGTTTGGCCTGCTAACTGGCCAGATTGTCGCCGTTGACGATGTTCAACTTAACGGCATGCTGGTCTTGTCGCTAGTAGTTGTTCTCGCCTTGATTCTCATTTGGCGCCCACTAACGTTTGCTTCAGTGGATCCAGTGGTTGCAAATGCACGTGGCGTCCGCACCTCAGGATTATCCATCTTTTTCATGGTGATCTTGGCGCTCGCGGTGGCAGTAACCATTCAGGTAGTTGGTGCTCTGCTAGTTCTTGCATTGCTTATTACTCCTGCAGCGGCGGCAATGCGCGTTACGTCTAACCCGGTACTGACCGTAGTGCTCTCTATTGCATTTGCAGAATTGGCAGTTGTCGGCGGTATCTTGTTGGCGCTGGCTGGTGCTCTTCCAATTAGCCCTTACGTCACAACGATTTCGTTCTTGATTTACGTCATTTGTCGTGGAATTGAGTATGTGCGTTCTCCACGACGACGTCACCAGGTCTAAGTGGTAGTTTCCGGATCGCCCCAGCTTGTTTCTGGGGCGATTCGTGTTTCCAACTCACTGTTGGCCATGGTTATGCTGCGAGGTCTTCAATTCCTGGTGGATCATCATTATCACCGGGTGGTTCACTGCCTGGGTCTGGTGGCTGATTCAACCACGTCTCAAAAGTCTGCACCCACTCCGCTTCACTCATGCACTGCTTATAGGGTTGATGAGCGAAGCCTGTCGCCGGAGGAGCCGTGGAATGATACGTGGGCCCCATCCCGGTCGCGATCTTCAACTTATGCAGACCGTCACTGAGGACAAACTCTTGCCATCCCGGGGTTTCCTTCGCCTGATTACAGAACTTACAGCGTCCATCCCCGTTAGTCACACACGTATGACCGCCCAAATACACCTGGGTCACATGATCAATCTCTTCAATGGTCCCGTCACAGAACGGGGTGCGGCACCTTCGGTCACGCATCCTGATGAACTTCTTGAGTTTCTCCGGGAAGATCCGCGCTTTCGAATCCATCGCGACCAGTTCTTTGTCCCCAGGAGCGGTATAAAAGCGAATCAGTTCTGCGGTGGCTTCTAGGGTGTTGATGAATGCTGGTGGTCGGGTGGTTGCCATTTCCGCCAACGTCATGTTGTTCAGGATCTCTTCACCAGCAAGTAGTTCCCTGGCGTATTGGGGTGCGATGACCCCGTACCCTTCAAGGTAGGCTGGCTGACGGTCACCCAGGAACAGGGTTTTATCGGTCATGATCAACCCAACACTGACCTGCACTGGCACTTTGGCTTCTGGGTGAGTGCAGAAACTCGCGAGGTAGTCCGCTTCAATCTGCGCACGGGTACGTTCATCGCCCACAGACTTCAAACTCTTCGACTTGGTTTTCACCGCGTTCTTCACCGCGATCCCTGCGATCAGGGGCAGTTCCGCATGGATGCTCATCATCCCCGTCGACGGGTGGGGTGTGAACTTGATACGACGCTGCTCTTCCGCACTCTTCTGCTCTTTGCACTGATCATCAGAGGCGTAGGTGAGGGTGAAGTCTTTGACCTTGTCACTGATTTTCTTGGTGCCTAGGTTAGCGAACATGTGCGGGTTTTGGGCGTAGAGGTCATCAAATTCGGTGCGGCGGCGGGCTTTGACCTGGGCTAGTGGGGTGAGGATGGCCCGCATTTGCGCTTCCGTGAATTCACCGCGACTGTAGGCTGCGGCCAGGTGTGGGGTGTCGTTGAATAGGATGCGGCAGTTCTCTAGGTATTCGGTGTAGCCGTGGGGGTCAGTCTTGCGGGCTAATGCGATGTTTGCGGCGGCGCCGCGGTTGAGTTGTTTGAAGTTCCCGC
>NZ_FMAT01000006.1 GCF_900094805.1 Arthrobacter sp. NIO-1057
AATGCACTGTCCGATCTGGCCCAGGCCCACACCGCCTACGCCGCACCCATCGAGCTAGGAGCCGACGCGGCCGCCGAAGCCCCGGCCACCAGCCCATTCTGCGTCGGCGTTCTCATTGGCGCAACACTGACCGTGGGCTGCTAACAGCCGCTATTTTCAGCCACTGCGGTGGAGTGCTCGGTTGGCAACGATCAAGCAATCCACCGCATCGGTCCGCAACTACCACGAAGGAACATCATGACCACCGCACACAGCACCATGCCCGCGCAGGCACTGGACCTGTCGTTAGACAGCTTCGGCTATCGTAAAGTTGCGCTGGTCTTGACAGGTTCCGCCGCGACCCAAGTGATGCCCTTCTGGCTGGACTGGATTCTCGCCGCGGCTCCGCACACGGAGTTCAGGATCATCATGCGCGACTCCGCGAGCCGATTCATCACGCGTCACAGCTTGGAAACGCGTTTGCGTGCTCGCGTGCAGTCCGATCGTTGGGAAGACGAAGTGATCGCTGCGCATGTGGAGCTGGCCGAATGGGCTGACCTGCTGCTGATCTACCCCGCAACCTTGGACTATACATCGCGGCTTGCCCATGGAATCACGGATTCCCCTTCTTTGCTTGCTGCGCTCAGCACCAGTGCACCAGTGTGCATCGCCCCGTCCCTGCCACCGAGGGCCCTGGCCAACCCGCTGGTCACCGAGGTCCTGGATGCGCTGCGCACTCCGAAGAACTTCGTTGTCATCGATCCCGTGCCAGGCCCCAGTGAATCCAGCGATATCGCGCAAGCGTGGGTACCGCCCCCATTCCCGGCAGTGATGCGCCGCCTGGAATCCGCGCGGCTCGCCAGAACCAACGGTGCAACCGTGGAGAGCCCATGAGCGCGAGAAACGCGCCCGCATCTGAAGGCTTCAAGGTAGAAACCGGGCTGCTGGCCACAGAAGTCGCCAGTCATGACGACCTGTATTCGTGGAAGCACCGCTTGGGCAAACGTGCCCCGTTGGCTTTTTCCACCCTCGCACCGGCCGGGCCATCGCACACCACCCCCGATTCGAGCTTGGTCATTTGGGGACGAGGCGACAGCGTCGAACGCAACTACCGGACTCAAGCCAATTCGACCATGGCAATCCATCTTCTGGATTCCACCCCGGTCAAAATGCGGTCCATTGGAAAGCTCTGGGGCACCGCACTGAACACAGTGCACAAGGCCCAGCCAGGTTCCCGCGCCTCATTCACGGGTCCTCGCACCCTGCAACGCGCGGCCGCCTGGCTCGACGGTTCATGGCAGCCGGCACGCAACTTGCTTGGCGCAGCAACCTTGGCCCGATTAAACGATTGGGCTGCTCGAATGAGCGGCGATGAACACCGCGTGCTCGTTCACGGTTGCCCCGGAATGGCCCACTGGGTCCTGACCGCTGACGCCCGATCTGGCAGCCTGCTGACCGGCGAGGATACCGGCTTTGCGAATCCGGTCTACGATTTCGGTTGGGTTTTGGGGGAAATCGCCGAAATAAAGGCGTTCCACCCTTTGCTGCTCCCGGATTTGGAGCAGCTGGAACAAGGCTTGCTGGACTGCTTTTCCGCAGTTCACAATCCAGCTGACTTGGACTTGGCCCGCGCCTTCCGCCTGGTTCACCACGCGTTCGATTGGCACCACTACGCGGGCGCATCGATTGAACAGTCCACCGTGCTCTTGCGGCTAGCAACAAATTACATATCCGGCCCGGTAAGCAACTAACCAGGAAATCAGATGAACTCAACCTCCTTCGAAAGATTCCACGTCCGCAGCGAGACTCTGGAACACGGTGCCTGCGCTATTGCCGTTCAAAACCCAAAAGCGCGAAACAGCACTTTCGTTCTTGCCATTGCTTCAGGGATGCGCCACGAACAGCCGGGCGAAGAGGGGATGATGCACCTGCTGGAACATGTCGTGTACCAAGATAGCGTCGCAATTTCATCCAGCGAACGTCAAACGGGAATGAACAACATAGGCGCTGTCATGGGCGGGCATACGCACATGGACTACACCGAGTTTTACGAAACAGCTCTGCCCTCCGACCTGCCGGGAATGGTTGCCCGGGTGATTGAACAGGTATTCCATCCGGCGTTTAATGCAGACCAAATCAAGGCACAGATCCATGCGGTGGCAACCGAACGAGCCCAGCGTTTGGCTCCAGCACCTGGTGGAATCCTTCCATTCCCACATCTGACGTCCCAATTTTGGGACGATTACGCTCATGGCCACGATGGCACAGGTGACGAAACCCTGTTTTCCAGGGTATCCATTGACCGTCTGAAGGATTTGCACGCAAAAAATTACCGTCCTGAACAGGCCGTACTGGTGGCCTTCGGACCACAGGACCCATCCGAAATGCTGCGAATCCTCGCAGAAAACATGGCATCGCTCTCATTCGCTGAATCTGCGCAAAAATTTGCATCGTCGCACCGCAGCCAAGCCCGCCAGAATGAGGTGAAACACCAACTGATGCCTGTCCCTGGCCTCGCTACCAGGCGATTGCTCGCCGCGACCAGTGCTGTGCACGCGCAGTCGATCAGCGCTTCGCTTCTCGGAGATCTACTCGTCGCTTCATTGTTAAGCCTGCAAACCGGGCTGGATTCCAGCGCCGGAATCTTCGGTCCCGCCGATCTAGTCGAAAACGACCTATTTATCCTGGTAGATGACACCGGCCTCGAACTAGACCCAGCGCACAGGCTCCGCGCATTGACCACGGTTGATGATGCCGTTTTGGGGTCGGCGGCGAAAAAAGCACTATTCACCGCAGAAAAATCCGTGCATGACGATGAACGGCTGGCCCGAACCACTGCCCGCGACATGCTCCTTAGAGGAACGCCTGAATTTGCCCATGAACTCGTAGATCAGCTGAGGCATCTTTCGGATCAGACACAGCAATTGCGCAGGCTGCTGGAAAGTTCGGCACTTCGTCTAGCTGCTCAGCCATGGCATACCATCAGCGTTGCCCCGACTCTCCAGGAGGTAGCATGAACGCCTCGACCCTGCCGATACTGGCAATCCCCGATGATCGATCGCTCTTTCCTGTGCTTTCGCTAGCGTGGCGAACTGACCCCCAGCATGAGCGCGAAGCACGAGAGCTGCTGGCCAAGGGTCTTGCCCAATCCGACCGGTGGGGCCATCCTTGGCACCAGATCACTGGCGACAGCGGCTCAATGATTCTGACAGTCGCTGCGGAACAACCACGATTGGAACGCTGGCTACATGCCGTGGCGGATGAATCCTCGCGTGTTAAATCCGGCTCGGTCTCCAAACCGATGATCGCCATGGTCGGAAAGCTCGCCGGTGCCGAGAACCTCCTCGCCACCGCAACTGATCTTTGCGGGGCGAAGATCTCCCAACCTATGGCTCTGCCCAGCAAGATGCAGCAAAACTCGGTCGAAGGCTACCAGCGGACGCTGATTACCGGTGAAGACCCAATCCATCATGCAGGCGCGGCCGCCTCATTCTTAGCACTTTGCCTGCTGACCGGAGGGTCTTGGGCATTGCTGCCCAAGCTGGTGGAAAACCTTGGAAACGCGGCAACAGCCCAGATTTCCAGAAACCTTATACAACGAGGTCCGGCCATTACATGGCAAGGAATTTGCCAAGGGACAGGCGGGATGCAGGTATTTGAATACCTTGTCCAAGCTTTGCCATCGCAGCTGAAGTCAATCGGTGAGGATCAAGTACAAGAGCTCAAGCACTTCGGGTTGGCCAACCTAAGCCGTGCGTGGCGCTCACCAACGGAATTGGCGCACACCGCAAGCCAGTACCAGATTATGGGCTGGGGGCCATCGCTGATCACCGATGCGCACTCAGAACTTGGCCGAGTGACACGCGACGACCTGGAACACGCGATGGATTGCTTGCTTCGCCCAGTGCTGGAAGTCCTGGGCCGAAGCTGAAAGGGCGCATCGCGCGCAATTGCTAGACGCGCGGTGCCCTCTTGATATCCAGCAGCCCGTATTCCATCGACTTAACAAGGATTTGCACGCGGTCGCGAACGCCAAGCTTTTCCATCACCTTAACGAAACGCGCCTTGATGGTCGATTCGGTGACGTAGAGTTCCTCGGCCATTTCCCTGTTGCTCATCCCCTTGCCCAGGAGCAAGATGACTTCAAGCTCTTTGTCGGTTAACGTTTCGGACAGTTCCGCATCCGGCTCAACTTGCGCTGGAATGGAGTCTGCCAACCCGGAAACTACGTGGCGGGTTACCTCAGCGGAAAGCACTGATTCGCCAGCCATCACCTTGTGAATTGCTTCGGTGATCTCTTTGGGCTGGGCGTCCTTGACGAGATATCCACTGGCACCAGCACGCAGCAAGTCCACTACGTAGCGGTCCGTCGAAAAAGTACTCAGGCCGAGGATCGCAATATGTGGATTGTCCTGGTGGATCTGCGCCGTAGCTGCCACCCCGTCCATGACCGGCATCTGCATGTCCATGAGGATCACGTCTGGCCGCAATCCCGCGGCTTGAAGCACAGCCGCTTTGCCGTCGGACGCTTCCCCGATAATCTGGATGGTCGGGTCCGAGGAAAGATAGTCGCGCAGAATCTCGCGCGTCAGTGTTTCGTCGTCAACAAGCAAAACAGTGCTCAAGGCTTCTCCTTCTGGGCTGGCTCCATGGCCACGCCGCGCTACATCTCTAGTTTGCCGTGGAAATTCCTTCTAATGGAATTGTGACACTCGTTGTCCACAGACCGTCAGATTCGTCTGCTTCGACAAACCCACCGAAAACACCACAACGCGCACGCATGGCCTCCAACCCGGTTCTCGATGACATGATCGGCTTTTGAACTCCCGCCTCATTCGTCGCCCGGAGCTGGACGTTGCTCTCACCAACATATAAGCGCATTTCTACACGGCTCGAGGGAACCGCGTGCTTAAGAATGTTGGTTCCCATCTCGCGGATGGTTCTTCGTAGCGCCTGACGCAAACTGGCTGGCACGCGGGCGACTTCACCCTCCACCGTAAGATCCACGTCATAACCTGAGCTCTGAAGCGCATCGGCCACCGCGTCCAAATCATGCACTAGGCCCACGGCGGTCGTGGTTTCCCCGGAGAGTTCGGCAGGATCGATAATGCTCGGTCCAACCGATGTGTTCTCGATGGTTGCTTCCGAGGCTTTGTCTGATTCTTTCAGCAGCAGTACCAGCGAACGAAGGTCCTGCAATGTCTGCTGAGCGGAACTGCCAATTCCGGCCAGAATTTCTGAAGTTTTTTCTGGGTCCTTCACGAACTCTGCACGCCGCGCCTGCATCGCGATAATGGTGACGTCATGGGCGACGATGTCGTGCAGCTCGTGAGCCAATAACGTCCGTTCATTGGCACGAATCTTTGCCTGCTCGATCTCCAGGGCCTCAATCCGCTTGGCGCTGGTTTCATGACGTCGGCGAAACGAATTCAGACTGAGTCCCGCTGCGCCGGCAAAGGCAACAAAAATGGCGTTGATGACGATTGTGAGCACCTGGACGTCCGGAATCAGGAAGCACAGGGCAAACAGGAGGGCCAAGGCCAGCAACGGGAGCGACAGCGCTTGCCGCCACGGCAGCAGATAGCAGCAGGCGGAGATTACGACTACTGATGAAAAAATCAACCCAGCTATAAGCACCGCTGGCATGCCCAGGGTAGCAATTCCCGCTACACAGAGAAACCACGCGATGGCCGCCGGCAAAACGCCGAGCGACAAAGCAGCTGTGGGCAAGTAAGGCAACGCCATTTTCAGGGCGCCTTGCTGCCCCGTGAACTGCCCAGAGCCTAGCCCGACTTCCCCCAAATACATGACCAGGGCCAGCAGAACCGGCACCAAGCGTCCGGCGATGCCTCCGGGCAGCGGTTTAATATCTGCAGTCCAGGCTGTCCACTTTCTCATATTTGACATTGTTCCATCGCAACGCCCAGGTTCTTGGCATCATTGCCAAACCTACGACCGATTCCGGGCGAAGACCGCAACAGCAGGACCCAGCGCGTGCCTGGCCTAGTTGGGGCGGCGACGTGGTTCCATGCGGCTGACCGTGTACAGGGTCTGCTCATCGGGCTGAGTTCCTGCAGCTTCATGAGCTGCTTTGACCTTCATTGCACGGTCCCACTTGGCGCGTTCACGTGGGCTCAAAACCACACGACGTTCTGCTGGGCCAAAGATACTCAAACCCAAGTACTTCAGGCGCCAGAGAATGCGGTATCCGGTGCTCAGGCCAGTGGTATCGGTGATGATTGGCAACGGCGATTCATCCATGAGGGTGATCCTTTGCAGTACGCGTATTCGGTCGTGTTCCTGTTACCAGTATACGTTATTAGTTGGTGCACCAACTAAATTTTTAATCACACCTTCGGAGCGTTTCCACCGGCGTCAATCAAGTGATCGAGAATCCCTCTGAGCTCAACAACTTCCTTCTCGGATAGCTGCAGCCGCGCCATCATCTCCACGGGCACGTTCAATGCGTCCTTGCGAAGTTCTGCACCCTTGGCAGTGGGTTGCAGGATAACCGCCCGTTCATCTTGCGGGTTTTTGGCTTTGTCCACCAGCCCGGCAGCTTCCAGCCTTTTCACCAAAGGCGACAGGGTTCCAGGATCTAGATGCAACTGCTCACTGAGTTCACGAGCACTCATCGGCCCTGAGTCCCACAACGCCAGCATCACCAAATACTGCGGATGTGTCAGACCCAAAGGATCCAGCACAGGCTTGTAGGCGGAAATCACCGTTCTCGAAGCGACCGCCAGACCAAAGCACACCTGTCTTTCCAACTTGAGAAGATCCTCGGCCTGTTGGCTCATACCGTCCACGTTGCTGCAAACTCCTTAAATGAGACACTACCGGTGTATCGATCGTACCCCTGTCTTGAACAGTTTCTTGTGGCCAAAATTTTGCGCAGTGCATAACCTTGGCACATGAGCAATCTGGAGCACAGCCCCGCTGAAATCGACTGTTGCAAGGTCGCGTCCCACGCTGAGGTTGAAATCCTCACTCCCCGTGAAGTCCCCTTGGGCGGCCCACGCGCCATGACAGTCTTCCGCACCCTGCCGCAAAAGCAACGCAGCCTCATTGGCGCATGGTGCTTCCTCGACCACTACGGTCCCGACGACGTCAAAGCCACCGGTGGCATGAACGTTCCACGCCACCCGCATACCGGCCTACAAACTGTCTCGTGGTTGTTCACCGGAGGGATCAACCACTTGGATTCGGCTGGGTTCAAAGCCACCGTGCGTCCTGGCGAGGTCAACCTCATGACCGCCGGGCATGGCATTAGCCATTCAGAAATTCTCACAGATGACACCACCATCTTGCATGGTGCCCAGTTGTGGACCGCGTTGCCAGATCACGCTCGAAACATGGAACATACTTTTGAGAACTACCGACCCGAGCCTCTTCACGGTGACGACTGGTCAATCTCGGTATTCCTGGGCAGTTATGAAATCGCCGGCCAACGATCCACCTCCCCGGTCATCACCCACACCGAACTCGGTGGCGCGGAACTACGTTTGGCACCGAACACCGAGATTGAGGTCCTCGTCCCGGAACATCATGAGCATGGAGTCCTAGTAGATTCAGGCGCCCTCAATGTTAACGGGCAGCAGTTGGCCCCACGAGAACTCGGCTTCGTGCGGGCCGGGTGCAAAACTCTGCGTTTAGCGTCTGGCGATGACCCGGTGCTGGCTTTACTTATTGGCGGTGAACCGCTGAATGAGGACATTTTGATGTGGTGGAACTTTGTGGGCCGCACCCATGAGGAGGTCCTGGCCTTCCGTGCACAATGGCAGGCGGAGATAGCGGCCGAACCGGGCGATGCCAGTGCAGATCGTTTTGGGCCGTTTCCACCCAACACTCCAGCGGCCTTACCTGCCCCAACCCTGCCCACTGTTCGCCTGCGCCCTCGCGTCAACCCGTCCTGAAACTAAGGAGACCGATCATGAGTGAAATCAAACCAGTATCGCTTCCAGAACGCAGGCGTTTCGCCCTCGAAGACGATGGCAAGGTCATTGGTGCCGCGCACTTCCGTGACTTTGAAGGTGCTACCGGTATCGAACGGATCTTTTTCCACACCACCGTGGATGAAGAATATGGCGGTCAGGGGCTGGCTAGCATCATGGTGAAGTTCGCATTAGAGAACACCATTGCCAGCGGAGCGAAAATTGTTGCCGTATGCCCGTACGTCAAAAACTACGTGGCCAAACACCACGAATACGACCAGCACCTAGTTCAGCCAACCAAAGCTCACCTGGACATCTTGCCGCGCGACTAATCGGCCAAAGAAACTGGGCTTCCCTTGGTCCGCGGGGAAATGACGATCAAGATCAGGATCAACACCAAGCTGAAGGTGAAGACCGAAACGAACCCGGTACCGGCAGCGGCCATCGCAAAGATGACACCGCCGATGGCCGTGGCCCCGGCATTGCCCAACGAGTCCGCCACGGACATGGCTGAGGAGTTAAAGCCCTGTTCTTCCTTAGCTGATAGGGCGAGCATGTTGACGTTTTGCCGGGGAAAGATCATTCCCATACCAAATCCACCCACGGCCCAGCCACACACCAGCACGATCACCGGCGGGTGGAAGATCGCGGTGGCCAATGCCGTGGCTATGGCCACGCTCCCGGCCACTGCTCCCAGCATGATGCACGTCGAGGAAGAGACCCGCTCCCCCAATTTTCCTTGCAACCAGGAACCCACCGACCAGCACAGTGCCGATGCGGTCAGAATCAGACCGGCCCGGTCCGGGGCAAGGAAGTACTCCTCGCGCAACAGGTACGGCAGGTAAACCTCCACACCAAAGAAGGCTCCGGTGATGAAAATCCTGGTCATGATGGTTGCTGGCAAACCACGGCTGACCTTGAATGTTCCGCGGGGTAGCAGTGGGCGAATGGCCACCAACGCCACCAACAGGGCCAACGCGAGACCGATCAGTGAGAACCTGCTGTTCGAGTTGCCCAAGAGGTTCATCGAGATCACGGCAAGACCAGTAAGCCCGGCGAGCGCCAAGCGTTTGAGTGATACCGGACCGAGATCTTTATTGCGCACAGAGTCCAGTGATTTGAGTACCGGAATCATGGCGCAGAAGGACACCACCACCAAAACGGCGACACCCGAAAAGACCCAACGCCACCCAAGGTGTACTGCCATGAGGCCGGCCAGCCATGGTCCAACCATCGCTGGCAGTACCCAGGCCGTGGCGAAGAGTGCAAAGATTTTTGAGTGTAAGTGCCCAGGGTAGGCGCGAGCAATCAGTACGTAGATGGCCACCGTGATGGCTCCACCACCGATGCCCTGCAAGATTCGTCCACCAATGAGTGTCTGCATATTTACTGCCGAACCACAGATCAGTAAGCCCACGCAGAAGATCGCGACGCTGATGAATAAGGGGTATTTTGGCCCCCAGCGGTCGGTGACTTCGCCGGCGGCCACCATGCCCAGCATCCCGCTAGCGATCGGCGCGGCAAAGGCCAGCGCAAAATAGCGTTGACCATCAAGCAGTTCGCTGACCACCGGCATGACGGTGGTGACTGCCATGGATTCAAAGGCCACGAGGAACACCAGAATAAACATGCCCATGGTGGTGGCCAAGAATTGTGGTGCATAGATGGTGTCTGTAGCGGGCGCAGGGGTGTGGCTACTACGGTTTAGGGGCATGGACTAATCATGCCAGCTTTTCCTAACCGCCTAGCACGTGCAATGCAAAGGCCGAAAGGAAGCCACCGGTAACCAATAATCCGGTGTAGTCATGTTCCACAGCGTAAGCTTCGGGAATCATCGTGTCGGCAATCATCGTTAGAATCCCGCCTGCTGCCACTGCAGTGGCAAAAGCCAGAACTTCTTCAGGCATGGATGCCATGACAAGCGCCCCAAAGTAGGCGGCCAGCCCACTGGCAACCGTAATGGATCCCCACAGCAGGACAATCGATGTCCCTTTGCGTCCGGCACTTTTCATCGCAGCGGTGCTGGCAAGGCCTTCTGGAACGTTGGAAATAAAAATGGCAATGAGCATAGCGGGGTTGATGCTGGCACCGGTCACCACGCTCAGCCCCAGGGCCACCGATTCAGGGATGCCATCAATTAAGGCCCCTACGGCTAATGCGGTTCCGGAGGACTCACCGTCCCCAGGGTTGCCCGTAGATTTCTGTCGCTTTTTGGTGCGCCAGTCCAATAGTCGGTTTGCCGAGAAGTACAACGCTGCACCAACCAGTACGCCGGCTACCGTAGCTACAAGTCCGCCAGTTTCAAAGGCCTCAAGTACAAGTTCAAAACTCAGCGCACTGACCAGCACTCCTGCACCGAAGGCCATAATTGCGCAGACCCAAACTTTTGGGATTTTCAGCCACCACGCGGCGCCAGAACCCAGTAACAGGGCCGAGCCTGCCACCGTGCCCCAAAGCAAAGCCTGCAAAGAAGCGAACATGGCACCCACTATAGCCAGCAAGTCACCGGCTTAGTAGGTGCCATGTTAGTTCAGCAGGGCATTAACCGTCAGAGGACATATTGCTGAAGCGTGAGTAGTGGCCTTGGAATGCCACGGTGATGGTCTTCGTGGGACCGGCACGGTGCTTCGCGATGATCACGTCGGCTTCACCCGGGCGATTTTCCTTGTCGTAGACGTCGTCACGGTGCAGCAGGATCACCATGTCGGCGTCCTGCTCAATGGAACCGGACTCACGAAGGTCCGAGACCATTGGCCGCTTGTCAGTACGCTGCTCAGAACCACGGTTCAGCTGCGACAACGCAATCAACGGCACGTCGAGCTCTTTAGCCAACAGCTTGAGGTTACGCGAAAACTCGGAAACTTCCTGCTGGCGTGATTCCACGCGCTTACCTGAGCTCATCAGCTGCAGGTAGTCAAGGATGATCATGCGCAACTCGTTGCGCTGTTTCAGGCGACGGCACTTGGCACGGATTTCCATCATGGACATATTCGGCGAATCATCGATGAACAGTGGCGCTTCGTTCAAACGCCCCATGGTGGTGGCAATCTTGGTCCACTGGGCATCTTCCACGGAACCTTTACGCAGATCCTGGAGCTGGATCGAGGCTTCGGCGGAAAGCAGGCGCATCGCAATTTCATTGCGACCCATTTCCAAGGAGAAGAAGACGGTAGCCATGTTGTTCTTAATGGCTGCAGAGCGGGCGAAGTCCAACGCGAAGGTTGATTTACCCACTGCAGGACGTGCAGCGATAATGATCATCTGCCCACCTTTCAGGCCCTGGGTCAATTCGTCGAATTCGTAGAACCCGGTAGGGACACCGGTGATGCCATCTCCGGCGTTGGCGGCGTTTTCAATTTCGTCGACGGTGCCTTCGATAATGTCCGAAAGGCGTACGTAGTCTTCGCTGCTGCGGTTTTCTGCAACTTTGTAGACCTCGGCCTGCGCTTCATTAACGATGGCGTCAACTTCACCGTCGGGTGAGTAGCCCATTTGGACAATGCGCGTTCCGGCATCAACGAGGCGACGCAGCACGGCGCGTTCGCGCACGATTTCTGCATAGTAGCCAGCGTTAGCTGCGGTAGGTACCTGCTGAATAAGGTTGTGAAGGTATGCGGCACCGCCTACGCGGGAAATTTCGCCACGTTTGGTCAGTAGGTCAGCCACGGTCACAGCATCGGCAGGTTCGCCTCGACCATATAAATCGATGATGGCTTCGTAAACGGATTCGTGGGCAGGGCGATAGAAGTCGGTTCCTCGCAACGCCTCCACAACGTCGGCGATGGCGTCCTTGGATAGCATCATGCCGCCGAGCACAGACATTTCAGCTTCAACATCCTGCGGCGGTTTGCGCCCTGCGTCGGATTCTCGTCCCTCGTAAACCGGCTCAGCACTCATTGCAGACACTTCCATCCCCTCTTGACCGCACTGGGAAAGATCTTCCATGCCAGGCGGCCACGTTTCATCTTGTCAGTTGATACCGACAGTTCGATGGAAAACGTCTGTGGATAGTTCTGTCCCAAGGCCAACACTATGGCTGATATTTACCCACGTAAACCTCATTATCCACAGCTTCTGTGCATAACACACCCTCACTTGTGGATTAGCCTGTTCACTATCTGGGGAGAACTCTGTGGATTACGAGCAAATATCCACCAGCATTGCGCTTTGACTTGGGATTACGTAGTTTCACAGTTGTGGACATAAAGATATTTTACTGAAGATAACGCTATGTCCTCAGAAGTTATCAACAAGCGAAAACACCCGAAATTCAAGGTTTTTCACCCTTAATGCACAATTCCACACAACCTACCCACATGTATGTGGATAAGCATGTGGATACTTGGAGTATTACAAAAGACTTAGTCACCAGCATTAAATTGAACTAGATCAAGCCCAGATGAACAGTAGTCCACATTTTTGCGTCAGTTCCCTCGTTCGCACCGTGGATAACTCTTTGCCGGGTTCAACGTGCTCAATAATCAACAAGGCTCGGTGGGGATCACTGTTGTGATCCCCACCGAGCCTTGTGAAAGCTACTGCGCAGAGGTGTTAGACGAGTTCAGGAATTGGGATGGAATGAAATCGAGAATCATGGAAGATCTGTGGGGAGTGCTGCGATACGTGATGCCCATGCACCTCCAAAAGCACAACCCAGTGATCTCCTGCTTCAACTTCGTTGTAAATTGAGGTCTCCAGCCACAAGGTGGACTCTTCGACAAATAGTGCGCCCTCTTCAGAGGTCACGGTATTGATACCACGGAAACGGTCACCGTTCTTCGAAGCAATCTGCGCGCACACGCCATCATTCTGATCACTAAGCACCGAAACCCCAATATGGCTAGCGGCACGCAGTTTCGGCCACGTATTAGACGACTTCTGGACTGCAAACATTACCAATGCAGGTTCCAGTGAAACTCCGACAGTGAATGACGATGCAACGATTCCGGTCTTAACACCGTCAATCTCTGCACACAGAGCAGCAACACCTGAGGGGTGCTGAGCGAAAACCTTACGCAACGATAACGGGTCAAGTTCACGATTTAATGACATGGCTCGATTCCTTCGGGTCTTGCCCACTGCGCCAGACCCAATGGACGTTGTGATTCGGGATGAACCGAACTAGTTCCCACTGAGGTTTCACGCCGTGCGCGGTACTTGTTCCGACACCATTTAGTGCAGAACCGAATCCTCACCTGGAGCACCCCACTACCGTTGAGAGGGTTGCCGATCAGCAAGCCAGGGCTCTTAGCTGATGCTCTTGATTCTGTCTAAAACGATATGGCTCATGACGAAGCACCGTCAAACAAATGACTTCGCAAATCGCAATATTCAACAAAATATTCGGCATCGATACCCGTTCGCCCATCCCGCACAGTCTTTTATTCGCGAAATCACCCACATCTAAGGCTTTTCGTAGGCATTAACCATGTGACGTAAGTCGTAACGCATTAACTTATGACCAGCCGCCAACTCCATCGATTCCCGAACCGCCACCGCTATTTATCATCCGCTCACCGATATGAAACTACGTTTCTAACTTTGACGCTGAGGTTCATGTAAGGATAAGGAATGCAGTGTTCCGGGTCACACCGATACTGTCTGTCACCGTTGCCAGAGAAGATGAATGAAGGATGCCTCCATGGTCAAAATCCACGCCAACCATTCCGAACTCACTCCGTTGCGCTTCCTTGAACGCTCCGCTGAGGTTTACTCAAAGAAGACCGCCATCATCCATGGCACACGTAGTTATAGTTATCGAGAATTCGAGGCCTCGGTCCATCGTTTCGCTCAAGTCCTGGCCGAACGCATCAACCCTGGCGACCGGGTGGCAGTACTGGCACCGAATACCCCGGAAATGCTGATGGCACACTATGCGGTCCCGCTCGCTGGCGGGATACTCATCGCGCTGAACACCCGGCTATCCGCCCATGAACTGCAGTACATCATGGATCATTCCGAAGCGAAGCTATTGTTTGCGGACACGGAACTACTGGAAAACACTAAGAACTTACGGCGTGAGAATCCCACCTTGCAGGCCCTCATTGAAATCACCGATGACCAGTACACCGGCGCGCGCCCTCACGTAGACGTTGATGGCACGCTCCAAGAACTCCTAGCCACGGCCAGCGATGAACAACTTCCTTACGCAATCGCCGATGAGCGGGCACCAATAACTTTGAACTACACCTCGGGCACTACGGGCAAACCCAAGGGCGTACTCTACTCACACCGTGGCAGCTACTTGAACTCATTGGGCGAAGCACACCATCAAGGCTTCACCTCAGCAACTCGATACCTCTGGACCCTGCCCATGTTTCACTGCAACGGTTGGTGTACCCCGTGGGCCGTCACCGCCGCCGGAGGAACCCACTTGTGCCTGCGCGGGGTTCGTGAAGAACCAGTCTGGGACGCTATCGAAACCTTAGGGACAACCCATCTGTGCGGAGCACCAACAGTGTGCTCAATTATTGCCGACTCCCCTCTGGCCCATCAGCTTGATGCTCCCCTACGCATCACTACCGCCGGAGCACCACCTTCGCCGGCAATCATCTCAAAGCTGCAAAAACTCGGCATTGAGGTGGTCCACGTCTACGGATTAACCGAAGTGTACGGTCCCTACACAGTCTGCGAATTCCAAGAGGAATGGGAACAACTCGAATCGGCCGAACGCGCAGCTAAACTTTCTCGACAAGGCGTCGGTATGATCACCGCTGAATCCGCACGCATCGTGGACGAGAACATGAACGATGTACCAGCCGACGGGCAGAGTATGGGTGAAATAGTCTTGCGTGGCAATAACGTCATGATCGGTTATTACCGTGACGAAATAGCCACCCAGCAAGCCTTCGCCGGGGGCTGGTTCCACACCGGGGATCTTGGAGTGATGCACCCCGATGGTTATATCCAGGTCCGCGACCGGGCCAAGGACATCATCATCTCTGGTGGCGAGAACATCTCAACCATCGAAGTAGAGCAAGCCTTGGCATCCCACCCAGAAGTCCTCGATTTAGCAGTCATTGGCCTGGCCGATGAAAAGTGGGGCGAACGACCGGTCGCCTATGTCATCCGCAGTAAAGGTTCCAATCTCCAGGCCGAAGAGCTGATCAGTTTTGCTCGAGAAAAACTGGCCGGCTACAAGGTTCCACGCACCATCATCTTCCCGCAAGATTTACCGAGGACATCAACAGGTAAAGTGCAAAAGAATGTATTACGAGCCCAAGCGCTAGAACAACTGCACAGCGCCTAACACTTTGGAGTACCGATGAGTTCCCCGGAACAACGAATTCCCAACAACGATAGCCGTTTTACGCAGAGCCTAGGACTGGTCTTTGACGAAATCACCGCCACCTACGTACGTGGGCACGCCGACCTGAACGAAGATCACCACACACCGTGGGGCGTCGTTCATGGCGGGGTCTACACCTCGATGGTTGAAAGTGCTGGCAGTGTTGGAGCCAGCTACGCGGTGGCAGATCGCAACCAGTTTGCCGTTGGCGTTCACAATGCCACTGACTTCCTGCGACCTTCTACCGGGGCACAAGTACAGGTGGTGGCTACCGCGCTTTTCCAGGGACGGACCCAGCAGTTATGGGAAGTGATCATCACGGACCAGGGAACCGGAAAAGAGCTCTCGCGCGGACAATTACGCACCCAAAACGTAGATATGCCAAAAGCCTGAGCGTATCCTAGGTGGCACTTAGCGAATCAGCTTCTGGAGGCTCATCATGAGTGCCACCTATACCTTTGACGTGTTCAGCAGTCTTGATGGCTTCGGCAGTGCCGGCGGCGATTGGGGCGGCTACTGGGGAAAACAGGGATCTGAGCTACTGGACAGGCGCATGGAACTTTATAGTTCACCCTGTCATGTGGTGTTCGGAGCCAACACCTTTCGTCTGTTCTCAAGGTTCTGGGAAGAGATTGAGCAAAATCCGGAAGTTGAAGACCCGTGGGGCGTGGCCTTGCATGAGCAACCAGCCACGGTCATCTCCACGACACTTCAGGAACCGCTGAATTGGCCCGACGCCAGCTTAGAGCAGGAGGACGCCCTAGATGTGGTGAAAAGGCTAAAAAGTAGCTCGACACTCCCCCTCAGGTCGCACGGTAGTTTAGCGATGAATCATTCCTTGCTTGCCGCCGGCCTGGTGGATTTTGTTCAGGTCACCATCTTCCCTGTCCTCACCGGACGCAATGGTAGTTCGCCGGTCTTCGGCGGTGTGGATGACTATGACCTTGAGCTGGTAGATTCACGTCTTCTGGATCGCAGCATCCAAGAACTTACCTACCGTCCGACTATTCATCGCACTTCCTGAGGTGCTGCCTGAAATCTGAAAAACTCCCTGTAATACTGCTTCATTGCCTCCATTCGTGCACCGGTTAGTTATAAGTTCGTAGTTGATCAGCCACGTACTTGCAGAGGTGAAAGCGCAGTGAAGAATCGTCAGAAATTTCCCATAGTTTTCAGCATTCTCGCTGCCCTGACTCTCGTTGGATGTTCCACGAATTCACCATCCCTCGAAGCACCATCTTCCAGCACAGCCCCCAGCTCCGCCAGCACAGCACCAAGCTCATCGCCACTGACCGACCTCAGCGCCGACATGGTGGCCTCCGCAAGCATCCCGTCCATGTGCGGATTCCCCGAGGGCAAATTATCTAAAGGTGTCCTGCAGAAAAAACACCCCGAGTACCCCAATGCCAGCGTCCCAAGCATCGCCGATACAAAACTGATTGTCGCCGGAGACCTCACCGGTGACGGTGTGAAAGACCTCGCGGCAGTGTTCTACTGCGACAAAGGTGGCGTTTCATGGCCCTCACACATCCAGCTCTTCCAGAACACCGCCAAAGGCATCGCCGCTTTAGGCAAACCCTTTCTCATGGGTGACATTACCGGAGGCGCCCGCGGGATTCCGAGCTCGCTAAGATTCGTCAACGGACAACTGGAAGCCGTTGACCGCCAGCTCTTGCCCATGGAGCCGGCGGCTGCCCCTTCAGGAAAGATCAAGGCGAGCCTAAAGTGGGACGGCAAGAAACTGATCACCACGGAAATCCAAGACCTAGCGCACCCAAAAAATGGCACGCTCAAGACTGCCACCGTCAATGGCACCTGGTGCCAGCTGACAAAAGAGTCAAAAATCGACACCAAGGACTGCCTAGAAATCAACTACCCACAACTCATCCAGAAGGGTGAAGATCCACGGACCCTTGATTACTCGTCCAATAACGACTTCACCGAGTTGAGCTACTTTGATGCGCCACTGGGCGTGATTTACCAGCCCGGCGTAAAAATCCAAGACCCGGCAAATCCTTCAGTCCCGACGGCTCAGCTAGATCAGTACCGGCTATATAACAGCCAAACTCAAGAAGTGTACGTTCGACGCAGTAAGTAACTCTAGCTCGCTGGGCGCATGTCTCCGGTTTCTTCGAAGCGCTGGTGCCAGCTCAGGGCTTCTCCCAGCAGGTGTGGAGTGTGCTTGCCGTAGCTGTCCTTGCAGGCGCGATCGAAGTAGTCCTGCAAGAGTGGACGGTACTCAGGGTGCGCGCAGTTGTTGATGACCAGCTGGGCCCGCTGCTTGGGTGAGAGGCCACGCAGGTCTGCCAGGCCCTGTTCGGTAATCAGGATCATGGTGTCGTGCTCCGTGTGATCCACATGCGAAGCGAACGGAACGATGCCCGAGATCTTGCCGCCCTTGGCGGTGGATGGGGACATGAACACCGACAGGTAGCCGTTGCGGGCAAAGTCGCCGGAGCCGCCGATGCCGTTCATAACGTGGGAGCCGAGCACGTTGGTGGAGTTCACGTTGCCGTAGATGTCGGCCTCGATCATGCCGTTCAATGCAATGCAGCCTAGACGGCGGATGATCTCCGGGTGGTTGGAGATCTCTTGGGCGCGCAGCAGGATGCGTTGGCGGTAGTGATCCACGTTCTTGTTGAACTCGTCGATGCCCTCTGCGGAGAGTGAGAAGCTGGTGGCGGAGGCGAACTCGATGGTGCCATCCTTGATCAATTCCAGCATTCCGTCCTGGATGACCTCGGTGTAGGCGGTCAGGCCCTTGTAACCGCCGCGGACCAGGCCAGCGAGCACGGCGTTAGCAATGTTACCCACGCCGGACTGAAGAGGCAGTAGCTTTTCGCTCAAGCGGCCGGCACGGATCTCGGAGTCCAAGAAGGTCAGTAGGTGATCGGCGATCTTTTCGCTGGTCTCATCTACCGGGGCAAAAGGGCTGAGGCGATCGGGCGCATCAGTTTCTACTACGGCGACAATCTTGTTGACGTCCACGTCCATGTACTTCTGGCCGATGCGGTCGCGTACGGTGGTGAGATCAATTGGCTTGCGGTGCGGCGGCAGCGCGGTGCCGTAATAGACGTCGTGCATACCTTCCATGGCAGCGGACTGCTGGGAGTTGACCTCGATGATGATCTTGTCGGCCATTTCCAGCCAGGTCTTGTTATTGCCTACGGAGCTAGATGGGATCAGATCCCCGTCGGCGGTGATGCCCACGACCTCCACGATGGCCACGTCGATCTTGCCGTAGAAGCCAAACCAAGCGTGCTGGGCGACATGGGACAGGTGAATGTCCATGTACTCCATGTTGCCGTCGTTGATGCGGCGACGCAGTTCTGGGTCAGACATATAAGGAAGGCGCAGGTTCATGCCTTCAGCCTTGGCCAACACTCCGTCGAGCTCAGGAGCGGTGGAGGCGCCGGTGAGCACGTTGATCTTGAAGTCCTTACCTTCGGCGTGCTGGCGTTCCATCTGGGCGGCCAGGGCGCCGGGAACGGCTTTCGGGTATCCGGCACCGGTGAAGCCGCTCATGGCAACGGTCATGCCCGGCTTGATGAATGTTGCTGCCTGTTCGGCGCTCATCAGTCGATCAGCAAAGGCCCGGTGGTGAATACGCTCGTGCAAAATAACCCCTTCGAAACATCCTTGTGACGTAGGTCTATAACCTGCATCTCACCGGAACACTGTAGTACTTATCGAAGGCGAGTCAGACCACAGGTGGGCTGTTAGCGCGGTGGGTGGCAGATTTCTCGATGAGTTGCCCGGGATTTGCGGTGGCCGGGGAATCATTAACTCGGATCTCACTTATTCTGACTCGCGTCGACATGGGTATTTCCACGGACCAGCGTGACCTCAAGTTGAGCGCCGAGAGCCGACGCGTAACGTCGCAGGGTCGCTAGTTGAACGCGATCCAGATCCCCGGTTTCCATGCGAGCAATACGGTCAACGCTCAGCTTCATGGCCGCAGCCAGCTCTTCCTGGGTCAGTTCCGTAGCTTCGCGCATCGCCTGCAGCGAGATCCTACTCGATTGATCACGCACGTGACGCGCATGATTGGCGACAGCTGCACGCTGCTCATCGGTCAGTACCTGCGGATCAGCAAACGCAAAACCCATATGTTCCACCATCCTCTTTCGGCCGTGATGCCATTGATTCGGCTCACTTTGAGGCTATGGGGCCACTTCTCCCAAACCAACGATTAAGACGTGACAGTCGGGCGTCGATTCGGTGAATTATGGGTACTTCTAGATGATTTCGCGGTGCGAGGCAAAACCCCCATACTTTCGGCGAAGATCATCCCAAAGGTTTATAGATACGACACTATGTATGATTCATACTTAAGTCATGGAACATAGCAAAGTACTTCAACAGATCAAGCGTTCCATGCTCCCAGCAGTTCTTCTTAACCTACTAACCGAAGAACCCGCCCACGGATACTCGATGCTGAATAAGCTCGAAGAGCTCGATGTACCTGGCGTCAAGAGTGGAACCCTATATCCGCTACTAAGAACGATGGAACAGTCGGGCGACATCGTTTCCGACTGGCAAATTACCGAACGAGGACCAGCACGCAAGATCTTCAAGATCACCGCGCAAGGTCGCCAGAGCCTGGAATCAATCAATAGCTGGTTACGACAGTTCACCTAGGAAAGTGACATGGAAAATAATCTCAAAACCTACACCGATGAACTTCGCTATAACCTAACGCTACGCAATCTGGACGCTGACACCATCCGCGACATCGTTCGGGAGGTCGAATCCGAAGTCGTCAGCTACGAAGAAGCGGTCTCCAACTTTGGTTCGCCCGACGAATACGCCAAGTCATTTCCCTCAACGCCGTCACCAAAGAACCACTCAGCGTTCGTCGCATCAGGAGTTCTACTAGCTATTCTTTGGGCTGCACTCACGATCATGCTCCGTGATCGCGACGCCGGACCCTTCTCCGGCTGGGCCATCACCTGGTTACCTGTACTCGGATTTGTCGCAGCGGGAATAGTCATCGACTTCTCCCGTTCAGTGGCCCGTTCACGCGCCAGCCGGTAAGCGCCAAAAGCCCCGACGAACTTAAAACGAACTCAAAATTTTTATTCTTTTGAGTTCATTTGGAGTTGAGCCAAGCGCTTCTTAAAACGCCAACGGGTGGCGTACATTCCCTGTGGAATGTACACCACCCGTTGATCAGAAGGTGAGTCTAAAAAGACTTACTTCTTAGCAGCAGCTACAACCTGCAGGCGCAGGTTTGCAACGATGTCCTCGTGTACGCGAACGGTTGCGGTGTAGTTACCAGTCGACTTGATGTGGTCGCTGACCTCGATGTTGCGCTTGTCGATCTTACCCAGACCGGCAGCCTCTACGGCGTTAGCGATATCGATGGTCTTGACGGTACCGAACAGGCGACCGTTAGAACCAGCCTTGATGGTGATCTTCACCGGCTGGGACTTCAGCTTAGCTGCAAGTTCCTGAGCTTCCTCAAGGTTTGCAATAGCGCGAGCAGCACGTGCAGCCTTGATCGACTCCACCTGCTTCTCACCGCCCTGGGTCCAGACGATTGCGAAGCCGCGTGGCAGCAGGTAGTTACGGGCGTAGCCGTTCTTTACCTCGACAATATCGCCAGCAGCACCGAGACCGGATACTTCGTGAGTCAGAATGATCTTTGCCATTTTGCTATCCCTTCTTCCTTAGCCGCGGCCAGCGCCGGAGTAAGGCAGCAGGGCTACTTCACGTGCGTTCTTGATTGCCTGTGCGATCTTGCGCTGTTCCTGAACGGAAACGCCGGTTACTCGACGAGCGCGGATCTTTCCACGGTCAGAGATGAACTTGCGCAGCAATGCGGTGTCCTTGTAGTCGATGACAGTGATGTCAGCGGCCTTCAAGGGGTTGGACTTTGGTTTGGGCTTACGGATTTCAGCCTTAGCCATCGTGGAGCTCCTTTAGCTTGGGAGCCCGCAGAATGATCTGCGGGATGGTGAATAAATAATATTTAGAAAGGCGGTTCGTCAGCGCCTGGGTTGCCCCAGCCGCCACCATTGTTTCCGCCGGTGCTCCATGGATCAGCGGCTGGAGCATTCCATCCGCCACCCTGTTGCGGCTGCTGCTGACGCGGCTGCTGCGCTGGGGCACCTTGCTGTGGTGCGTTGGAGAATCCTCCACCGCCACCATTGCCGAAGCCACCGTTGCCACCGCCGGAGCGCTGGGTACGGGTGACCTTGGCGGAAGCGAAACGGAGCGATGGGCCGATTTCATCGACCTCAAGCTCCATCACGGTGCGACGTTCGCCTTCCTTGGTGTCGTAAGAACGTGAACGCAGTCGACCCTGGGCGATGACGCGCATGCCCTTGGTCAGCGTTTCAGCAACGTTCTCTGCAGCCTCGCGCCACACCGATGCACGCAAGAACAGGGCTTCCCCGTCCTTCCATTCATTGGACTGGCGGTCAAAGGTGCGAGGAGTCGAAGCGATCGTAAAGTTCGCTACGGCTGAGCCGGACGGCGTGAAACGCAGCTCCGGATCGGCGGTCAGGTTTCCGATGACGGTAATAACAGTCTCGCCTGCCATTGACTCTCCTTAGAATGATTGAACGTTATTTCTTACGACGGAAGGATTTGCGTAATTAAACGCGAGCCTCTTCCGGACGGGTGACCTTGTGGCGCAGGATCTGCTCGTTGATCTTCAGCTGGCGCTCAAGCTCAGCGGAAGCGGCTGGTTCTGCGGTGTAGTTCACCACTACGTAAGTGGCTTCTGCCTTCTTCTTGATCTCGTAAGCCATCTTGCGACGACCCCAGATATCAACCTTTTCGATGGTGCCACCGTTGGAGCGAACAACCTCGAGGTACTTCTCGATGGTTGGCTCTACGGTGCGGTCATCGACCTCTGGATCAATGAGGACCATAAGTTCATAAGCACGCATGTGAACCCACCTCCTTTGGGCTAAGCGGTCGCGGTATTTCCGCAACAGGAGGTTCTTGCGTTATCCATGTATCAGACGCCCAACTTTCGGGCATGCAGTAGCACAGACCTTCCAATCCTACCCGAGATCATCGCGCAAGCATAAGCCTTCGTGTCCTAGATCATGGAGGGTTACTGAGAATCGATGGCCTTCTGTAGCCGTTGCCCAAAGACTGGCACGAGTGTGCGCATATAAGTGTCAGAGATGTGGTGCTTATCCCGGTAGATCAAAACATTGCCAACAACGGCCGGGCAGGTACCGTCCACGCAGAACTGATCACTGAAGTCTAAGACGTTTACTCTCGGTTCTAGTTTGGCTGCGGCCTTGGTGGCATCGCCCTTTTCAAAGGCTCCCTTTTCCGGGAAGGAACAGGCCTGCGGGTTATCGATATTCTCTTCTACACAGTCCCTGGCGTAGGTATCTTGTGGTGGTAGAGGAGTGTCGACGATGGCGTAGACCGGCCGTCCCGCATCTTCAAGCTTGCCCCAGGCTGCGGCCAGGCCCTTGGCAGGATCCGAAACGAAGGTGGATCCTGCCCAACTTGCGGTGACTACAGCGTCAATGTCTTTGCGTTTGGTCAGTGCATCCATGGTCTGGTCGAACGTCTCTTGGCAGTTGATGCTTCCGTCTTGATCGGCTTTACGTTGAGCTTCGTTGAATGGGCATGAGTTTTTGAGGTACGTGACGACTTTCCAGTCTTTACTCTTCGCGTACTCACTTAGTGCTTCAAACCAATGTGCGGCGTGTGAGTCGCCCACCAGGGCCACGGTGAACTTCGCATCTTTGTTCCCGAACTCGCATTCCTTGATCTGCGTGGATTGTGGCTTCTGCACGCAATTGCCGATATTAGGAAGGTCTTTGGCCGCTTCTGCCGGAACGGGAACGACCTGATGCTCGCTGGTGACAAATGCTGGCGCACCGTGCGAGAGTGAGGCCGCACCAAATCCTTCTGGAGGTTGCTCGGTCAGTGCAGTGGCTACGCGCTGTTCTTGTTCCACGATGCGCTCTTGGGTAAGCCCAGGAAGTAGAGCCACCGAAGCGGTGATCGCGACCATTGTGGCGCCAGCAATCAGTGAACGGGCCGGGGAGACCGCCAAGAATCGCAGGTGACGAATCGGAGTTTCCACAAACTTGAGGCTGAGCCACGCTAGGAGCAACGATGCAATGAACAGGGCGATGGATTGCAAAGGTTTAGGTTTTCCACCGGAGATCTCGGTGTAAAAAATGATCAGCGGCCAGTGCCACAGATATAACGAGTAGGAGGCAAGACCGACCCATTGGACCGCGGACCAGTTCACCAACAGGTGCAAGGAACCCGGGCCTCGGGTGCTGCCAGCGGCAATGATTACAGCGCATCCAAACACTGGCACGGCAGCAGCGATGCCAGGGAAAACGGTAGACGCGTCATAGGTAAAGGCCGCGATACCGATAACAATCAGCGCAATGAGGACTGCCAGATTTCGAGTGGACCAGGCAGAAACCCACCGTGGCAACCTAAGGGCTCCTTCGTCATGCGCCTGCACGCCAAGGGCTAACAAACCACCGATGGCTAATTCCCAGATACGGGTGGTGGTCACAAAATATCCTGCGGCGTCTCCCGAATACCCAGCAAAGATCGAATATCCCAGTGACAACAGTGCCACTGCGCCAAAGGCCATCCATATCCATCGACGGCGTGCAGCAAAATGGTCCGAATGCGACCCCGATATTTTGGGCTTCACCAACCAACAAACGATCAATATCAGTAGTGGCCAGAACAGGTAGAACTGTTCCTCAACGCCGAGGGACCAGAAGTGCTGTAATGGTCCGGCGGCCTGTTCGGCGGCGAGGTAGTCAACGGAGTCCGCGGCCAACACCCAGTTTTGCACCGAGAACGCCGAGGCTAAAGCCTGGACGCCCAGTGTGCCCCACTGAGTTTTAGGGAACACGAGGAACCCAACCGCCACGACCACAAGAATCACAAGCATCGCTGCGGGCAGAATGCGCCGTGCTCTTCCGCCATAAAATGCTGAGAGTTTGATTCTTCCGGTGCTGGCAGCCTCCCTAAGCAGGTGAGAGGTAATCAGGAAACCAGAAATAACGAAGAAGATATCTACGCCGATGTAACCGCCTGGAACCACATTAGGTTCTAGGTGGTATGCGACCACTAGCAGAACTGCTAGTGCTCGCAGTGCTTGGATTTCTGGTCTGAAATTTTTGACCTGCACGGAATTCGAACTCATATTGTTCGATATGACCACTTCCCGATGAACAGCAGGTAATCAAACGGTATCAGCGGAGGAAACTGCTCATGGGAAGGTTAGTTGTCGTCACTACGGTTGGGAACCGACAACGGATACTTAGCATCCAATTTTGGGTCAACGGCTAACCGCATAATTGCGTCTAAGAGGATCTTGCCGGCACCCCAGTAGATAGGGATGAGCAGCCAAATGAACCAACCAAACTGACCCATTGTCGCAAGGATGACCGTACCGAAAGTGACTAGAATGCCTATTGCTCTAAAGACCATCATGATCCCTTGAGTAATGGAATCACGTCGTTCTTGATCAGCAAGGGTCCTGGTTTCAAGTCCCTCAACGGCTTGAGAGAAATCTGGTGCTTGTACGCTTTGGAACAAATCACCAACTTGAACGTCCAGAGCCCTAGCAACAAGTGAGATGGTCTCCAAGCTGGCATCATTGCCGGCTTCAAGTCGTTGAATGGTTCTGACAGTAATACCGCTCTCTTTGGCTAGTCGTTCTTGAGTCCAGCCCTTGGAGCGTCGCAGTTCTGCAATCCTTGATATGTTCATGGCATTAAAGCTATCCCTCGGGGTCTCAATACACCACGACAGGACTACGACAAGGTGACGACAACTACCCGACAGTCACCCGACAGCCTTTCGGGAGCAAATCAAATGCTAACTGACTTGCACCTTTTGAATATGCCTTGCGGGCTATACCTTTGTAGGGTGACGGGCGCAGTCAAATCGACTGCGGAAGCTTCCTTGATGATCAGTGGCGCTTTTGCTTTTCACGGATCAGGTCCAAGGCTAGGACCGAACCGATAATCGCTTGGCGATGCTGAACGCTCAGGTTTCCACCCAGCTGCAGAGCATAGGTCGACATCCCCAGGAATGCGTTACCCATTCCAGACCATTTGCGGCTGACTGTTCCGAGCACGCCTTGAGCGTTGGTGATTTGGAAGTCAAAATCCCAAACGCTGCCCAGCAAGTCCAGTTCTTCTCCGAGCATTGAAATGGTGACGCGGGTTTTGAGGAAGGTGATCCGTTTGACCAAGCTCGCCAGTGGGCTACCGTTTCCATCGAAGATTTCGAATCGGTCGCGACCCATAGTCATCGTATCTTTGACCATAATGACCGGATTCTGCGGTCCATCAAATACTGTGAGTTCTCGTGCACCAGTGAACATCCGCCCCAGCGTACTTCCGCCAGTCTCGACATGAGCTACCTGGACACCAGCAGCATCATGAATCGCAAAATCGTTCTTTGAGAAGTTTTTGGTTTGCTGGAAAATCAGCATGTCTTGGGCAAAGATCGTCATACTGATAATTGTGCCACCTGAACTTCTACCGCCAATAACCTGGGGTGATGATTCTAAATACTTTTGAACCTCGTTGTTTTTATGAACGAAGCGCCTGAGCAACATCAAGCTTTGTAGCCTTGATCGCGGGAGACAAAGCACCCAGGAACGAAGTAATCAATGCAGCAACTAGGCCAAACCATAACGCGCCAAACGGCAAGTCAATGCCTCCAACTAGACCTGTGGTACCCATGAATCGCGGAACAACAAATACGGCAGAAACAGAAACGATGACTGCCGAAATCACAGCAACCACGACACCGATGATCAAGCTCGAACCCATGACCAAACCGAAGATCTGCACTTTAGTAGCACCCAAGGCTCGGCGAATCACCAGTTCTTCAGAACGTTCGCCGACTGTTGCTAGCCCAACATTGAGAACTCCTACTGCGGCGACAACTAGCGTCAAAATACCAGCAGTCAAGAACGCAGCTTTGGTTACTGCAACCGAATTTTTTGTGCTGTCGACAGTATCTTGACGCATGAACTCCATGGAGCCCGCGGACGGATTGCCACGTTGGGTCAGAAAGTCGGCAGCGAATTGTTGCAAGGCAATCTGTTTGTCGCCGGGAGCAGTCAAGAGCATTGTGGTTGGTTCACTGCTCAGCAAGCCAGCGTCATCAACAGAACCTTGGGGTTGATATATTCGTGCTTCTTCCCCCACGAGTCCGTCCTGGGCGATTCCAGTGACGATAGCCGTCTTGGTTCCATGCGGGGTATCAATTGCGAAAGTTTGTGCGACTTCATCAATTCCAAGCAGGGCAGCCGCTTGTTCATTCAGAACGACCTCAGGGGCGAAACCACCACTTTCACGCGGCCATATACCAGCAGAAAGTGGAACTCGATAAGATGCCGCGAAGTCCCCCGTATAAGCAACGCGCTCAATGTTTTGACCGCGAACACTCGGAACCGTAATTGGACTGGAAACTGTGTACAGTACGTTTCCTCCGACGCTTTCTGCGACCGTATTCAAGTGTTCTAGCGAATCAGCTAGATCCTCTCCGTCCAAGGTTCCCGGGTTCAATACGCTTGCGAAAGTTTGCGCGCGTCCATGCAACTGCTCTTGTTCAGCAATTAGATACTTGGTTACTAGTTGGTCGGCGCTAGACACGGCAGCAATAGCCAAGACTCCGAGCAGCATGCTTACTCCAACTAGAAAATGCCGAAGTTTATTTGCACGCAAGTCATTCAATCCATGAACAAGCATATGGCGAAACTTCATCGTCGCCCCTTCACTTCATGGTGCAGCTCAGCGTCACGCAGGACCCACGTTTGATCCATTGCCCTCGCAATTTCCTGGTCATGCGTGACAACAACTAAACACGCGCCGGCGCGGCTGGTCGCGGAAGCTAGATGTTCTAGAATTTGCAATCCAGTAGCAGTATCCAGCGCCCCTGTTGGTTCATCTGCCAACACCAGCCGTGGTGAACGGACAAGGGCGCGAGCTATAGCGACTCTCTGCTGTTCACCGCCAGATAGACTTTTAGGCCGTCTTTTTTCAAATCCTTCTAGGCCCACTGCGTGTAATTGTTCTGTCACAGCTTCAGTGGTTTGCTTCTTGCTCATTGGTTTTCCATACGAACAAGGCAAGGCAACATTCTCGAATACGTTCAAGTGACCAATCAATGAGTAACTTTGGAATACAAAGCCAATGTCCTCATTGCGGCGGCGTGCCAACTCCGCATCGCTCAGTCCCGAAGTATGTATACCCGACAGTAGTAGTTCACCACCGGTAGGCTTTGACATCAAACCGAGCACTGAAAGTAGGCTGGTTTTTCCGCTTCCGGATTTCCCGAGTATCCCTACAGATTCTCCTTCGGAGACTACTCCCGAAGCCTCTCTGACCAGAAGTTTTTGAGACTCGCCGGTAAGGCGAATATCAATCTTACGTAGCTCCAAGGGAGCGCCCGTAGAGCTAATTGTCGATCCTTGGTCCCTCATCGAAGATCTCAGGAGCTACAGCCATTACGCTGTCCCCTTCTTTCACTCCTTCGATGATCTCAATCATGCTTCCATCACTAATGCCCAGCTTGACGTCCCGTTTCTGCAGTTCATTGTCGTCGGAAATAATCGTTACTTGACCTGACTGCGCCGACCCGGAAACACTCTCAACGGGCAACGTCAGTATGTTCGCGCTAGAAGCAGTTTCAATGCCTAGCTTTGCTGGCAATCCCGGCATCGTGTTAACTTCTGGTTCTAATAAGCACACGAACTCCGGTAGACCTTGTTCCCCAGAGTCAGCATTCTCCAGTTCCGAGGCCAAAAACAAATCGCAGGTTTGGGCAGCAGGGCCCGATTCGATGTTTGCCTTGGCTTTGGTCGGGGTCGAATACAAGCGATAAGCGTCCTCAACAGGAACTTGTACCTTGATGCCTAGTGTTCTTGCTTCAAATGCTCCAATTGGAAAATTGGGATGCGCCGTAGTCCCTGTTGGCACAGCAATGCTCAGGACTTTTCCATCGCTCGGTGACGTTATTTTGTCTCCGTCGATTTCAGCCAAGACCGCCCCGGCTTTGACTGCCTGCCCTTCTTTGACTTTCCACTCAATAGGGCCAGACTTCTCTGCGACTAGAGCGATCTCCGATTTGGTCTCCGTGTGCCCTGATACAGCGAGGACAGAGGTAATGTCCTGCTTCGAGACTTGGACTCTTGGAATTTGACCGTCGCCAGACGCCGGTACATCGCCTTCAGCATTGACGGAAGCCGAACATGCGGTGAGTAGAGAAATACCAAGAAGCACTATGGCCGTGCTTCGGATTGCCTTCACCACAGGTCACCTCGACACGAGGATTGCATATCAGCTTTAATCCCCGAAGGATCGCCCAGTTCAGCCTTCTCAATATTCTCGCGGATTACAGGTTGGAAGCTTTCAGCATCAAAATATTTGTTAAAAGCAGGCTGATCAAGGATTGACTTGTACATGTTGAGTGCGTTCGTTGCCTGCTGTTGATCTTGACCTTGATATTTAAGCCACTCGTGGCCCCACAGGCAGTTCCAGTCGATAATTGCGTCAGCCTCGCCTGCACCTTTCTGCCAGGTGACATCCGATTCCTTAACACCGTCTACAGTCGGCGTTTCTGGAGCATCGGGATACGAAACTCCCTCCGGCATTTCCAAAGACTGAATCGCTGACGCATATTCCTTCTCCATCTGGGCCCTGGTCATGTTACTCGGCTCATTGGAACTTGTCTTAGGGCTATCCGCACCCGTGCAACCGCTCAAGAACAACATCGAAACGGCACAAATTGTCGTGATTCTTAGTTTTTTATCCACTTTTCATTCTCATTTAATGCCGCTATGGGCCGACTACGGGTCCTAGCAGAACTCCGCAATCGCATGGGTTCGATAGCAAGTGCTACATGTCAGGTCAAGAATTAGGGCAAGCCCCTACGGACTTGTTCGTGGTCGTGCGCATTTGCAAAGAAGTTCGTCGTAGGATCTCATCCCTGTGAGTCTCGATTTTCGCGGGTCTTGTGAGCACCACCCCTACCGATTCAGCTACTGCGCGTGGACATCGCCAAGTGCATTTGGACATCGCAATTTCCTGCCTTTTTCAATAAGTGCAGTAGTCGGTGTCGCAAATAAAAGACTAAGTGGTAGCTGCCGGTGAAATGTCTGGCCTGACGATCGGCAAAAATGCGTCAACTATGCCGGAAGAACGAATTACCTTCCTTGAATTCGAACAATTAAATAAACCAACGTATCAAAAATCTATATGCATGGCCCTGAGTACGCAACTTAGGGAAAATTGTTAACGAGATGCGTATATCTACTTTAGTGCGATGAACTTGGGTAGGTTCCTTCGGTGCAGCCCACTATTCTCCAGTACATGTCACTGTGATGAGCAGAGGCTTAGCTGATCACGAAACTCGATCTGTGTCAGCGAAGATCATTTGATCGAGAGGCGAGAAGTTTAGGGACTGTATGAAGATCGAAGCTTGTTCCGATTAGCGAACCTCAAAACGACCGTGGAAACTACTTAGGGTGTGGCACCAATAAAAAAATTGCTGCCACACCCTTACGTCGTGTCGGAGATTTGCTGTTTCTATTAGGCTCCGAAGAACTCGCGAGCCACCTTGGAGAGATACCAAGGATCATCAACACCGCACATTTCACGTGCGGAGTGCATGGACAGTAGGGCAACGCCGACATCAATGGTTCGGATCCCCAGTCGAGTAGCAGTCAGCGGACCGATGGTCGATCCGCAAGGGACCCGGTTGTTGGAGACAAACTCCTGATAAGGAACCCCCGCGTTCTCGCACCAGTTGGCGAAGGCCGCAGCACCCACTGCATCGGTGGCATAACGCTGGTTGGCGTTGATCTTCAACAACGGACCAGCATTCACCTGTGGGCGGTTAGCCGGGTCGTGGCGTTCTGGATAGTTCGGGTGAACCGCGTGACCCGCATCAGCCGAAAGGCATACCGAGTTTGCCAGCGCCCTGGCTTGGTCTTCCACCCCTGCACCCAGAGAAGCCTGAATACGGTTGATCAGTTCTTCAAGGAAGGGGCCACAAGCACCCGAACGGGAGCTAGAACCCAATTCTTCATGGTCAAAGGCAGCCAACATTGCAATGTGTTGTCCCGAAGGCTTACGTGAATGGTCGGTCAACGCGATGATCCCGGCATGCACCGAGGTCAGGTTATCCAGTCGGCCGCTGGCGAAAAAGTTCTTCCCTTGGCCAAAGACTTCACCACGTTGTGCAGGTGCAGTCAAGATGTCGTAACCGGCCACCATCGCTGGATCTACCCCGGCAGATTCTGCCAGGACAGCCAAGATATCGGCTTCAGCTAAGTCACCGGCACCGAAGATGGGGTTAGTGTGAGTCTGCTTGTCTAGGGTGAGACCCTCATTGACCTGACGGTCAAGGTGAATTGCCAGCTGAGGAATGCGCAGGATCGGTTCGGTCTGAGCCAAATGCTCGGTGCCGTCTTTAAGTACCAATCGGCCAGCGAGAACCAGTTCACGGTCTAGCCACGAGTTAAGCAACGGACCGCCATAAACCTCAACGCCGGCCTGCCACCAACCATTAGATCCGGTGGTCGGTTTTGGCTTGAGCTTGAACCCAGGAGAATCCGTATGGGCGCCGAGGATGTGGAAACCGGAGGTTGCGGTGGCGGTTTCGGGTTGAACCCATGCGATGATCGCACCATCGCGCACCACATAGTACGAACCTGGACCAAGGCTCCAGGAATCAGCTTCGTTCAAGCCGGTGAACCCGACAGCATCCAGACGCTTAGCGGCTGTTGCAGCCGCGTGGTAGCTAGAGGGGGAAGTTGCGACGTATTCGGCCAGGTCTGCAATGTGGGCCATTGCTGCGGCTTGTGCCATAGCTGGTTACTCACTTCTTTCTGTCATCGTCTCACTGAAATCCAGGATAAGGTTCCCGCCTGAATTACCGGGTTGCTCTCCAGCTTAGTATCCCGGTGCTCGATTCCCGATGGTTCAGCCCTCCATCGCTGATCTAGATACCCGTCATATACCCGCATCTCATGCTTGACTTGGAGCCGAGCGTCAGTAAAGCTGAAGACAGACCGGAGACTACGAAAGCGAGATCATTATGGCTACATCTGATCCAACACCACAGCCACACGACCTGCCCGTGGAACCTGAGAATGGTCTGCAAGCCAATTCCGGTGAACATGCTGTCCAACCGCGCGGACATCAGGAACCCAAGACTTCTCGCGAAACTCCTAAGTCTCAGGAAAAGCTTCCGGTGACCAAACTTGGTCGCATTTGGACGGCCACCATTTTTGGCATCATCGTACTGATTCTGTTGATCGTCTTTATCGCACAGAACCAGGATGTAGTGACCCTTCGATACTTCGCCTACGAGGGACAGGTAAACCTCGGTTTGGCTCTGCTGATCGCTGCTATCGGTGGCGCATTAGTTGTGGCCATCGCTGGAGTAGCACGCGTCATCCAGTTAAGGTCTACCGCAAAGAAGAAGCGTAAGACCAACAAACGCTAAGTTCACATAAAACTGCTGGTCACTGAAGATATTCAGTGGCCAGCAGTTTTTGTTTGTTGAGATCAGTAGTCGAGCCCCTGAGACGGAATCACCAATCCAGTTTCGTAGGCATAAACCACAGCCTGGACTCGATCACGCAGATGCAGCTTGGTGAGGATCCTACGCACGTGCGTTTTTACCGTCGCTTCAGACAGGAAAAAACGGTGCGCAATCTCTGCATTGGACAACCCCTCGGCGAGCGCTCGCAACACTTCTTGCTCGCGTGGAGTGAGATCATCAAGTAATGGGTCACGCGGGGCTTCAGTGGCTGGCCCGGCATTGGCTTTGCCGCCATTACGGACATAGGTTTCCAGTAACCGCGCGGTAACTCGAGGCGCTACGACAGCATCCCCCGAAGCCACGAGGCGCACCGCATGGACCAGCTCTTCAGGAGCAACATCTTTAAGTAGGAATGCGCTGGCGCCCGCTTGTAGCCCAGAAAACGCGTACTCGTCCAAGTCAAAGGTCGTCAGAATGATGATCTTTGTATCGGGGTACTGTTTTGCGATGCGTTCGGTGGCTTCAATGCCATCCATTTTGGGCATGCGAACATCCATCAGCACCACGTGCGGTTTCAGTGTCGCTGTCTGGGTCAACGCGTCCAGACCATCGGCGGCTTCTCCAGCGACGAGGATGTCTTCCTCACCTTCGAGGATCAGTCGAAACCCCATGCGCAACAGCGGCTGGTCATCAACCAACAAAACTCTAATTTGCTCGTCCATGTCTATTCCTTCGCTGTCTTCTGCTTTTCGTTTTTCGCGTCAGTTTCGGGGATCTTCAATACGGCTTTAACGATCCAGCCACCACTAGCTACCGGACCTGCCTCAACTGTTCCATCAAAGAGTGCGGCACGTTCGCGCATCCCGCGCAGTCCGCGACCACTACCGACGCTGGGGACCCTGGTTGCGTCCCCGTTATCCATGACCTCCAGCCGGAGTTCATCACGCCGTCGTTCCAAACGTACCTGTACGTCGCTAACGTTGCGGGCATAACGAAGTGAATTGGTTAAAGATTCTTGAATCATCCGGAAGACCGTCAGTTGGAATGTTGTGTCTTCTGGTAATTCTCCCCCAGATTGGGTGAAGGTAATGGGTAACCCGGCGGTACGGAACCCCTCCAGGAGTTGCTCAACATTCCCACCGGTAGGTTGTGGCTCCAATTCGCCGGTTTCGTTCTGGCGCAGAACTCCTAGCATGCGTCGCATATCGGCGAGGGCAGCCCTGCCGGTGCCAGAGAGTTCATTCAGTACTTCGTCGGCTCGCGCCTGATCTCGCTTGGCCACCACTCGCGCACCTTCAGACAAAGCAATCATTACTGATAAAGAGTGGGCCACCACGTCATGCATTTCTCGGGCAATACGGTTGCGTTCTTGGACCTGTGCGAGGCTTGATACCTGGCGGGCCCAGTGATTGAGTTCAGCTTCATGGATTCGTGCATTGCGCACATTCATGCCTACCGCTGCCGCGGCAATATAAAAACCAATGACAAAGCTGCCGGAGATGCCGATGACGATTCGGCTGAATGTCGCTTCGTCAATCCCTTCGCTTGGATCTAGTTCCAGATCCGCCATGTCCGGATATCCCATGAGCACCATCAGGACAACTTGGAAACTACCGGCCAAGATGGCCAAAGGAATAGTACGCTTCGCCGAATAGCTGGTCGCGACCGTGTACAGCGCGATGATCATTCCAACGCCGCCTAGGCCACCTTGTGGGCCAGCAATAATCAACGCGACGCATTCAAAGATAAACACCAGAACAATGACCGTCATTGGTGCTTTTCGGCGATACAGCAAGGCTGCGCTCACAGCCAAGGTACTGACCAGCAGTCCGGTGGAGTTGGCTCCCGGCATGGATGCAGTGATCAACACGCCCGGCAGGGTCAGTAACAGATACACCACTACTGCGCCGATGACCACCAAGCGTGGGTGGGTGCGCAGATATCGGCGCAACCGACCCATCCGCTTGGCGGTCAGTTCGTCAAAGGAAGCAACAGTTTCCTGAAGCGTCTGTTGGGTCATGATTCCAGTGTAGTTTTCTCTAACCTGTCAGCTTGTTACTTGATATCCCGTTTGGCTAGTAGCACTGCGCCTAGCGCCAAAGGAATAACAATCCATCCGGCGACGCCGGCCAACTGTTGCCACAGCTCCAATTCTGTCGGAACGCTCAACGGTGTGGCCAAAGACAGCCCCAACTGATACGGGAGGAAGGCTGAAACGTTATTCAACCAATCCGCAAGCATTCCAAGGAGCGACGTGATAATCGGCAGGACAAAAAACACGCCCGTCAGAACCGTGATGCCGCCGGCAGAGTTACGCAGCATCATCCCCAACGCGAGGCCCATCAACGCAGTCATAATGACAGCCAAGGCGCCATACCAAAGCACGAACTGGAAGGATTCGCCTCCGAAGTCCAAGGTCAAGTTGTAGTTTTCGGCGATTGGCTTAGCCGCAACAAAAGCAAGGAGACTAGAGACAAGTTGTGTCACGCCGGTCAGCAATACGATGAGAACAATCTTGGCTGACATGACTCGCAGTCTTTGGGGGCTGGCCAAGAACGTGCTGACTGCTGAACCCGTGGTGAATTCACCACTGAATAACAGCACCCCTAGTACGCCCAGAATCAACTGGCTGAAGACTAGTCCTGAACCAATGGTCTCGCTGGCAAAGCCCGGCTGGGTCATGGCGCCCATGCCTTCCATCTGGCTGACATCGCCCATGCTTTGCAATAAGGAACCGATACCCCAGGTACCTCCCATGGCAATCGCCACGTACAGTACGACAGCAATGCTCAGCAGAATTGCCGTGGATTTTAGGGAGAACATACGAATCGCTTCACTGCGCAGAACTCCACCAAAAGTGACTTTGCCACGCCTTGGCGTTTGAATTTGAGTAGTCATGCTCTTCTACTTCCCATCGCTGTGCTTGGCAACAATATTCGAGTTGTACTCCACGGCATCTCGAGTCAATTCCATGTAGGCATCTTCCAAAGTTCGCTGTATCGGACGGAGCTCGCTGAGGGCCACCCCGGTTTCCAAAGCGCGACGGCCAATAATTTCTGACTCCGGGCCGGTGACTTCCAAGGTCTGAGCGTCGATACGGCGAAGCTGGACTCCTTGAGCGCTCAGAGCGTTCATAAGCACGTCGATATCCGTTGCCCGGACGATTGTCTGAGCAAGTCCGTTATCAATAAATTCACTAATCGGAGCATCTGCCATGATGCGTCCTCGACCAATGACGATGAGGTGGTCTGCTGTTTGTGCCATCTCGCTCATCAGGTGGGAGGAGATGAAGACGGTTTTACCTTCCGCTGCTTGCGCTCGGGCCAGGTTACGTACCCATGCCACGCCTTCAGGATCCAAACCATTAACTGGTTCATCAAGAATCAGGACCTGTGGATCACCCAGCAGTGCGCTAGCGATGCCTAGACGCTGTCCCATCCCGAGGGAGAATCCACCGACCTTTTTACGCTGTACCCCGCTTAAGCCGGTCAGTTCCAAAACTTCTTGGACTCTTGAGTTGGGCAAGCCCGCGGTGGCTGCCATGGAACGTAAATGTGCCAAGGGAGTCAGTGACTTGTGCACGGACTTCGCCTCCAGCAAGGTACCTACCTCGGTCAGGGGGTGTTGGGACTTCTTAAAGTCGCGGTTGTTCACCAGCACTTGTCCGCTGGTGGGGGCTGCCAAACCAACGATCATTCGCATGGTGGTGGACTTGCCGGCACCGTTGGGGCCGAGGAAGCCGGTCACCGCTCCGGGTTGCACCGTGAACGACGCGTGGTCGACCACGGTTTTATTACCGTATCTCTTTGTCAACTGCTGAGCCTGGATCATGTTTCCAGCTTAGGAAAAATGGGGTGCGAATGAACCGCCCCGAATGCTGATCTTCGACTCACTCAAAAGGGTGAGGGTACCGGGTAGAAGAACAGTGGGCATGCGCCTGATGGTGCATGCCCACTAAGGTACTGCGAGACCGTTAGAACCCTGCGTTGATCGCTACCAGAATTAATCCCGCTAGTCCCAGACCGAAGGGTAACGCCAAAAGGATCATGAGTTTAAGGTGATCACGGGCCATCGCTACACATTCACGAAGGAAGGCGCTGGGTCGGTAGTAGGCCGCCGTCTTCCCGCCGAAGGCGAGAGCATCCAGGCCCAACTGGCGTGAGGCTAGCCCCGCCCGCAGAGCATGATAATCGCTGGTGACAAGCCATAATTTTCCAACAGGCTGTTGCTCGCGCACCAACGCGTCAGAGAACCTAAGGTTTTGGATGGTGTCCTTGGCGCGGTCTTCAATCAGGATCTGAGATTCGGTGATACCCTTCTCGCGCAAGTATCGGGCCATGCTCACCGCCTCGGGCTCCAGTTCATCGGGTCCCTGTCCCCCGGTTGGGACCATCAACAAGTTCGATTGAGCCTGCGAAGCGTTGAGTTCGAGTGCTTTATCCAATCGGCCCCGCAGCAAAGGGGTGACCTTGCCGTTGATGGTGCGTGCCCCAAGGATGACTGCTGCCACCGCCCGGCTTTTCACCGGGAAAACGGCATGGACCCAGGCGTAGAGCAACATCATCACAAAGAGGCAGGCGGTAAATACCGAAGCCATGAACAAGATAAATGCCAGGCAGTAACTCCACCAGGTGCTAATGCCTACCAATAACACCGCAAGTACCGGCAGAACAAACACGAGTACCCCGGCGGTCAAAGACATCAAATTAGAAAGCCTGACGCCTTCACGGCGCCACATCAAAACTCCGTTATAGACCAGTGCCCCGCCAAAGACCACCACAATCAGTGGGGTCATCACCACGATAAGAGTTATCAAGAAACCGAAACCGGGCACCAGGGTGCTCAACAGATCCACCACCGCGGAAATGCTCACTAATACCAGTGGGAGAAGGAGTGCAGCTAGTCCCAGTCGACGGGGGTCTTTACGATATTGCCAAATGAAAAGCACCCAAAGTACAACGAGCAGGGCCCATCCGATGACTTGAACTAGGAGTTCTTGCATTGCTAGTTATTTCACCGATTTCCAGTTTTTGATGTTGTATTCGCGTTTAAGCATGGACTGGGCTCCAAGGAAGCCTCCCATGCCATGCACCGATGGTCCCGGAGGGGCCGCCGAGGAGATGAGGTAGAGCCCCTTGGACTGCAAATACCAGGGATCTAAGGAAATTCGTGGGCGTTTGATGGTGCCGAGCAAATCCATGGTGCCACCTGAAAGGTCTCCCCCGATCAGGGCGGCATTCTGTCGCTCCAAGTCTTGTGCGGTGACCACATGGGCTTCAAGGATGATCTCGCTAAAGCCCGGGGCTGCCTGGTTAATCATTGTTTGGATCTCTTGGCGCATGTCTTGGGAGGAATCCAAGGGAACATGGCAGTAGGCCCAAATGACGTGTTGCCCGGCCGGTGCTCGAGAGTCATCAAACAATGATGGCTGGGCGACGATCAAAAAGGGGTTCGCTGCCCCGCGGCGGTTGGCGGTGCGCTCAGCTGCACCAACCTGTTTGGCGGTGCCGCCTAAGTGCACGGTGCCGGCGGTTGCCAGGGCTTGATCCCGCCACGGCACCGGTTCGGAGAGCACAAAGTGAACCACACAGCTACCCGGCGAGCGCCGCGTAGTGGACATGGCGGAAGTCAGCTGGTGTGGCAGGTGGCCGGTACTGAGTTTTGCGGCTTCTTCGGCGGAAGTATCAAAGAGGATGTTCTGCGCAGCCAATTCATCAATGTGCTTCACCCGCACTCCGGTGTGGATCTGCGTCCCGTGGGCAGTGGCTTCGGCGGCCAGGGCATCACTGATGGCTTGGGAACCGCCGCGGGGAATGGGCCAGCCCTTGGCATGGGCGGTGGCGGCAAGGAAGAGTCCGGCACCTGCATTAGCTGGTCCGCGTGATCCACCGGCCACATGGGCGGCACATCCCGAATACAGGGCGGCGGCGCGTTCGTATTTTTTGCTGAACACATCTTTGAGCCCCATGCCGCCCACCGTGGAGCTCGCAAAGGTGGCCAGAGCCAATGGGTGGCTAGGTACTTTGAGCAGGGTATTGAGTAGGGTGTCGCTGATCTGATCGATCTGGTGAACCAGCGGTTGAACTAGTCGGCGATAGATCTGTCCATCCTCGCCATCCAATTCCTTGGCGGTGCGCTCTAAATCTTTGTAAGCGTAGGCGGTACGCTCATCGAGCACATGGGCGAAAGATATCTCAGGGGTAATGAAATCAACCCGCTGATGAACTCCTAGTTCGCGCATGGCCGGTGACTGCAGGGCCATGGGGTGCACAGCGCTACCCAAATCAAAGATCGCCTCGGAACCATTCAAGGATTGGGTGCGGGCTGCTCCACCAATGCTGTCATTGGCTTCATAGACTTGTACGTTCAGCCCGGCCCTGGCGGCCACAGCGGCAGCGGCCAGACCATTAGGTCCAGCACCGATGACAGCAACGTCGATCATGACTTGTTTCCCGCCGTCTCATAATGCTTTTTCGCCTTGGGTAACCATGGGCGCAGCGTGAACTTATCCCCTAGCCCAGCAAATTCACCGGCCAGCGGATCTTCTTGGCCTACCGCACGGATTGGGTCGCGGCGCGGGTCAAGGATCGAGCGGGCCACCAGATACATCAGGTAACCGAGCATGATCATATGGGCGAGGACCAAGACCACGTAGCCGACCATTGGGAAGGCCTTATGCGGGTCTTCTGCAGAAGTCGAGGCTAAGTAATTCCAGAGGCCATAGAAGTGGGCGACCTCCACCAGCATCCAGATCACAAATTCTCGCCAGCGCGGTAGGGCCAGCACAAAAAGCGGGATCAGCCAGACAATGAACTGCGGCGAGTAGACCTTGTTGACCATCACGAAGGAAGCGATGATCAAAAAAACCATCGAACCTAGGCGTGGGGTACGTTTTGCGAGCAGGCCCAGCAGCACCACGCCCACACAGCACAAGAAGAACAGGATGAGGCCATAGCGCGAAATCTGTTGGGCATCAAAACTGATCATGCCCGGGTTCTTGGCGGCCACCACATTCCAAGCGTGCCAAAAACTAGATAGTCCCGCACCACGTTCCGAAGAGAAGTTGAAGAAGTGCATGAAAGATTTGGGGAAAGCCAGGGCGTAAGGCAGATTGACCAGAACCCAGGTGCCGGCCGCAGTGCCGCCGGTGACCCAGAAGGTTTTTAGTCTTCCGGTGCGGATGGCCAGTACCAGGATGGCCCCGAGAATAAAGAAGGGGTAGATCTTCATCGCTGCGCCCAAACCGATAAGCACTCCGGCCAACACCGTATGTTTGCGGGCAAAGGCCAGCATGCCGGCAGCCAAGAGGGCGACCGCCCACATATCCCAGTTAATACTGCCGGCCAGAATGATGCCCGGGGCAATGGCCACCATGGCAGCATCCCAGGGGCGGCGTCCGGTCATGCGCAAGGTGCACAGCACGGTGATCATCCACAGGATCGCCACCAGCACCAGGTTCATATCAAAGTAGATCAGTGAACGGCTCGTGGCCGACTGTGGCACCAGTGAGGCCACCGCGGAGGCGACCGAGCTCATCAGTACCGGGTATTCAAATTCGGCGGTGGCACTAAACGGCGCCCACGGGTTATCGGCAAAACCGCGGGCGCTAAAAAGCGGTACCCAGTCGCTGTAGCAGGCGTAGGTATAAGGATTGGTCCCACCCCAGCCCAGGACCCGGCACGGGTTCTTGGCCAGCAGCATGAGCAGTGCGCCCAGGGTGGTCATCAGGATGATGACTCGTTCCACACTGAAAAATCCCGGGTCAACTCGTCCGGGATCACTGCGTCGACCCAGCGGGCCTCCGATAACTGCGGTGAATCCCCGAAGGAAGCTATCGGCGCGTGAGGGAACAGTAATACGCAAAGGACCACGCTTGGGCGGTGACTGGTTTGGCTCCTGCATACACAACAGCCTAAATGTTTTCTGCACGGGCACCGGCGTGCACTACATCGTTTCGCGTTAACAAACGCTTCTAAGCTCCCCATTTGATACACCAGCAAACCGAAAGAACCCGCTAAACCGCTAGCTGACCTCACTCTCAGCAAACAAGCAGGTGATTACACCGCGACTTCACCCCTCGTTTACCTAAATACTCCCGGCTAGTTAACTAAGGCCCATAGCGTCATATTCGTGAGCAAAACCAATCAGCCAGATGTCATGGCGATCATCCCCGCCCGGGGCGGATCTAAAGGCATACGGCTCAAGAACCTGCGTGAGATCGGCGGCAAGTCGCTGCTGGGACGCGCTATTGAAGCAGCAAAGGCCGCGAGTACAGTCAGCGACGTCGTGGTCAGCACCGATCATGAACAGATCAAAGCCGAAGCACTACGCTACGGCGCTCGTGTGGTGGACCGACCGGCAGATATCGCCGGGGATACGGCTAGCAGCGAGTCGGTTCTGCAGCATGTCCTAACCAACACCGAGTCAAAGCCGGCGGTGACACTGTTCATCCAGTGCACCAGCCCGATCATTGACCCGGCCGACCTGGATGCGGCCATCACCACGGTCACCTCCGGAGCAGCAGAAGTCAGCTTCGCAGCGGTCGCCGACCACGGCTTCCACTGGGCTATCGACGAGAACGGCGAGGCCATCGCGGTGGGGCACGAGAAGTCGCACCGTCCGCGCCGGCAGGACCGTGAACCGCGTTTCCGTGAAACCGGGGCGTTCTATGCAATGAACACCGAAGGCTTCCTCAAAGCTGGTCACCGTTTCTTCGGTCGCGTTCAGGTCCACGAAGTGCCCGGTGAGCACGGCATCGACATTGATACCGAAGCCGATCTGATGTTGGCGGAGCTAACCATCAACGATGAACCGGCAGCGATCAACGTGGATGCGGTCATCACCGACTTCGATGGCGTACACACCCCAGACACCGCCTATGTGGACGAACACGGCACCGAAACCGTGCGCGTGTCCCGTTCAGATGGCATGGGAGTGGCTCGACTTCGGGCCGCCGGAGTGAAGTTCCTGATCCTCTCCAAGGAAGCTAACCCGGTGGTTGCCGCTCGGGCCGCAAAACTCAAAGTTGAAGTGGCCCACGGCATCGATAATAAGGCCGAATATTTGGCCCAGTGGTTGGCCGATGAGTCGATCAACCCGGCGCGTGTGGCCTATGTCGGCAACGACGTGAATGACCTCGGCGCCATGGGCCTTGTTGGCTGGCCCATTTCCGTGGCCGACGCTAACGAACAAGTACACCGTGCTGCACGCCACCGCCTGTCCCGCAAGGGCGGATACGGGGCGGTGCGAGAACTGGCCGAACTGGTCCTCGCAGCACGCTAACCCATATTTTTCACAAGTTTCACCCAATGAAAGGCAAATCAATGACCTCCGTGAACACCGAAATCAAGCCAGTTGCTATCGGCGAATCCCTGCTTGGCGCTGGCCAGCAGGTCTACGTCATCGGCGAAATCGGCATCAACCACAATGGTGATATCGAAATCGCCAAGCAGCTGATCGACGTTTCGGCTGAGGCCGGCGCTAACGCGGTGAAGTTCCAGAAGCGCACCCCAGAAATCTCCACCCCAACCGACATGCGCGACAAGATCCGCTCCACCCCATGGGGCGACATGACCTACCTGGACTACCGCTACCGCGTTGAGTTCGACCAGGCTCAGTACAAGGAGCTCATCTCCTACGCAGCATCCAAGGGCCTGCACGCCTTCGCTTCCCCATGGGATGTTCCTTCGGTGGAATTCATGGAAGAACAGGGTGCAGTAACCCACAAGGTTGCTTCCGCATCAGTGACCGACATTGAGCTGCTCAAGGCACTGGCAGAAACCGGCAAGCCAATCATCCTGTCCACCGGCATGTCCACCATCGAGCAGATCGACAAGGCTGTTGAGACCCTGGGCACCAGCAAGCTGGTCATGATGCACGCAACTTCCACCTACCCACTGCCTCCAGAAGAAGCTAACCTGCGCATGATCGAAACCCTGCGCGACCGCTACCAGGTTCCAGTAGGTTACTCGGGCCACGAGCGCGGCCTGCAGATCTCGCTGGCTGCTGTGGCACTGGGCGCTGTGACCGTAGAGCGTCACATCACCCTGGACCGCACCATGTGGGGTTCGGACCAGGCTTCCTCGCTGGAGCCAAAGGGCTTCGAGTCGCTGATCCGCGACATCCGCATCCTCGAGCAGGCCATGGGTGACGGCGTCAAGAAGGTCTTCCCAGGCGAATTGGCTCCACTGAGCCGCCTGCGTCGCGTCGACGCCTAGTCACCACACAGCGTGTTATCTCGGCGGCCGAACCTGTTCTAGGTCCGGCCGCCGAGTTCCATGAGTCATCTCGAAGCAGTATCGCACCAAGTAAAGGAAGCCAGTCCCGCCATGACGAGCCTGATCCCTGGCCGCATATCCGTGGTCATCCCGGCCTATAACCAGGAAGCGTACATCTGTGATGCGCTGGCTTCCCTTGAGAGGCAAAAGCTGGGCAACTGGGAGATGGAAGTGCTCGTGGTGGATGATGCCTCCACCGATGCCACCGCCTCATTGATCGAGTCCTACCTCGATCGGGTGCCTGGGCTGAAACTGATCAAGCTCGAGCACAACGTCGGTGTCTCGGCAGCAAGGAACATTGCTCTGAAGCAGGTCACCGGCGAGTTCTACACCTTCCTAGACCCTGATGACTGGTACGGCCCACAGCACCTAGCCACCTTGGCCGATACCCTGAGCAAACTGCACGTGGACTTTGTGCGTTGCGACCATGTGCGAGTCACCGGCACCAATCGGGTGATCTACCGCGCCCCGCAGGCCTTGCGTGGCATTGTGCTGAACCCAGCCGATGACATTGAACCTATTGATTCACCTTCCATGGTGGATTACCCCTACTCGTGGGCCGGCATGTACCGCACCGAGTTGATGAAATCCATCGATTGCTTCTACTTTGATGAGCAGTTGCTTTCGGCTGAAGACCGTCCGTGGATCTGGAAGCTGCACTTAGATACTTCGCGGTACGCGGTCATTTCATCCCCAAGCATTTTTTATCGTCGCGGCCTGCCCAATTCCCTGAGCCAGGTCTTTGACGAACGTCAGCTCGGATTCCTCGAGGCCTACACCCAAGTACTGACCACCGTGCGTGAACACCCGAACTCCGCGCGCCACCTGCCTAAGGCCCTGCGCCAATTCTTTGCCATCGTGTGTCACCATGAAAAGCGTTCTAAGAACTACCCGCCACAGGTGCGACTGACCATCAAGAAACAGTTGCGCGAAATTTTCAGTGACATCGATGTTGCCGTGGCACATCAGGTAGTTTTGGAAATGGATGTTGCCCGTCGTCGCCACATCCTTTCCTACCTCCAGCCAGGGCAGATCGGGGTCGCCAAGTGATCGCACTGATTGAAGCCAGCAGCTACTTTCAGCTAGCTTCTCTGGCCGCGATGGCCGATGCAGGACTGCTCCCCGAAGCAGATGAACGAATTCTGGTGTTAGCAAATGGGTCGCAGGTTCCTGAACTGACCACGCCACTGCACGAAGCCCCAGGTTTTGAACAGCTGGCCGCCCGTTTTGACCGTGTGGTGGATTTTGCTGCTTTAACCGCGCCACGTCGTCCCGCGCAGTTCAACCCGCGCGAAGATGAACTGCACATTTTTGAGTCCTTGCTGCGTCAGGCTTGGGATCTGGGTAGCGGTCCGCTCACCCTGGTTCTGGAATCTATTCAGGTTAACCCGGCTCGTGCGCTGGCACGCATCTTTTTTGATGCCCAATTGTGGGTGCACTCCGATGGGCTGATGTCCTATGGTCCAACCCGTAATAAGCTTCCACTGTCGATCAGTCAGCGGTTGATGGGTACCATCCACGTGGATCTTGTCCCGGGTCTGGAACCACATCTCCTGGCCGAATTCGAACCGGTCCGTAAGGTGATGTACGCCGACCAGTTGGCCAAGATCTTCAGTGAGCTTGCCCGAGACGCTCATTTTGAACAACCAGGTTCAAATGCGCTGATTCTCGGACAGTACTTGGGCTCCTTGGGTCTGATGGATGCGGATGAAGAGTTTGAGCTGCATGTACAGATGCTGCAGGAAGCCCTGAACCGCAATATTGATACGGTGCTGTTCAAGGCTCATCCTTCAGCCAGTGCCACCTCGGCGGCACGTCTGGCCGGTGTCGCGCAGGAGATGGGACTAGGTTTCCAGTTGCTGGCTACCGATCACCTTGCAGAAACCGTGATCGCTTCGGCCCGCCCAGAAGTAGTCATCTCGTGCTTCTCTACCGGTCTGGCCACCGCCAAATACATTCTCGATACCGATGTCCACGCGGTGGGCACCGGAATGATGTTGCAGGCATTGGCGCCCTACGAGAATTCCAACCGGATCCCGCTGTCCATCATTCACGCGTTGTTTGTTCAAGATGTGCCAGCACCAGCCCACAGTGATGGTGAGGATCAGCTCTCGCAGCTGCTGCTCACCGTGGCTTACTGTATGCAGGCGGCGCAACTGCCTCAGTTGCGTGAACCGGCCATCGAGTTCCTCAATACTCACTACGCTGAATTCTCCGCGCACTTCAAGCGCCGGCGCATCACCAAACTAGATCTACCGCCACGCTGGGTGCACCTTGCTTCGCGCAGCAGTTTGCCTTCAAAGGTGCGTGGAGCCTCACGCCGGGTATTGCGAAAAGGCTCCAAGCAACTGGAGAGCTTGTCCAAATCCTTGAGCCGACTGGCAAAATGACCCTCACCATGATGAAACTGACCCAGCACGACACTCATGAGGTTCCGCGTCCACGATTCGGAACGGCTCATGTGTGGGTCGAATCCCCACTGCAATTGCTCTCAGCTGTGGAAACCCATGCTGCGGGCCTACTAGGCACCGATATCCGGATCATCCCGCGCCTGGGCATGCCTTTGGAAGCGACTACTCAGGCGTTGCTGAAGCATGCTCCGGCAGGGGTACGCTTTGAAAAGGCCGCGCGCAAACCACCACAGCCTAAGAGCTCCTCGGACAGGTATGTCACCGGAGATGCGTATTCAGGCAAGGTTCAGCGCAGTTTGCTCGCTGGCGTGAAGGCTAAGGAAATCATCATCATCGATGATGGGCTCGCTACCTTGGCACTGATCAAGCAGCTGATCAGCGAGACCCCAACACCGTTGGTTCGTGCTCGTGCCAAAAATTCAGCGGCGCGCATCGCTATGGGGCTGGCTACGTGGCATCGCCTGCGTCAGTTGGCTCGAGAGGGCCGTTTGCTGATTGTTTCTGCACTCTTTGTTGATGCTCAAACACGTGCAAGGATGACTGAGCTTGGGATTAAGTTCGCTCAACATAAGTTTGAGTGGCTCTCGACTCAGCCGGTGGCCGAAAGCTTTACCGAACCGACCCTGCTGATCGGTTCGGCCATGGTTGCTGACCAGTTGATTCACGAAGAGCCTTATCTGCAGTGGATCGAAGAGATTTCTGCCGATGGTCCTGTGGCCTATTTCCCGCACCGTCGTGAAACTCCTGAGTTGTTGGAAAAGATCTCGAAGATTGACCAGGTTGTGCTCAAGGAACATACGGTTCCCATTGAAATGCGGTTGCGTGTGTTGCGTCCTGGTCAGGAAATCCGCGCATTGCCCTCTACAGTTATCCCATCTCTACGCCTGCTATTGGGGCCAGATTCTAGGTACCTCTATCCTCAAGCGGTCCCCGATCACTGGTGGACCGAGAGCACCGATCTCGAGTTGCGTGAACACCTGTCTAGTTCGTTGAAGGTGTGAAGCCACTAATGAAACCCTCAGTACTTGCCATCGCCGATTCAGATTCGTATCTGAAGCTGGCGACCAGTTTTTTGCATCGACTTGGTCCAGAATGGGACCGAAGGGTGTTTTTGGCCCGCACTCCGGTGATGCCCACAGAGGCCCAAATTGCTGCAGCTTTTGAAGATACCGATCTGGATCCACAAATGTTGGAGGTCATTAACCTTTCCCAACTAGATGCAGACTCGGTCCATGAGGATATTCTCTTCGCTTCGGCCACCGGTCCAGTAGTCGCGGAGATATATTCACGGATCTTGCGTTCCGAGCCCGTTGACGCCCGGCGCACCGCCCTAATTTCTGCTCTGCCCGGTGTTGCTTACCCTGCCACGCAGAAGGGTTGGAACTATCGTCGTGCCGGCGACGCGTTCATCTGCCATTCGCATGCCGAAGCCCGCGATTTTTCGTTTATGACCGAGTCTCACTCTGGGCATCAACCGACGATTATGGTCAGCAAGTTGCCGTTTTTGCATTGTGCCGGCTTCCCACCAGAACCAGATCAGAAGATCACTCGTTTGGTTTTCGCGCCCCAAGCCAAGGTGCCTGAGACCCTCGCAGAGCGCGAATCAATCCTGCTCGCGCTCGAGCAGGCCAGCAAGATGAATCCTGGTGTGGAAGTTGTGATCAAGCTTCGCGCTAAGGCTGGGGAACCTCAGACGCACCTCGAGGCCTATCCTTATGACAGCCTCTTCGCGGATCTTCAGGCTCGTCAAAAGATCAGTAGAGAATCACGGATTCGGTTTGATACCGGGTCTATGAGTGAAGCTCTGGTCGCCGGTAGCGCACTGGTGACGGTTTCCTCAACGGCAGCGTTGGAGTCCATTGACCGGGGCCTACCTACGATGGTGCTTTCCGATTTCGGTGTGAACCGACAGATGATCAATACCGTGTTTGTTGCTTCGGGGATCATCGGAACCTTGGATGATGTCGTGTCTCTGAATTTTGGTGCCCCCAGCAAGGCATGGTTACGGGAAAACTACTTCCATCGCATGGATCGTAGCTTCTCTCAATCACTGGAAATCCTTGCCCAGCGTGCCAACGCCGGTAAATTGCGCACCGATCCGGAAATATTGACGTTCATTCGACGTCAACCGTTGCGTCATCGGTTGCGCACGGCTTTGCCCACTCCCCTGGTGAAGATGCTACTTAAGTTGCGTCGTAACTACCGGCAATCACGCGGCAACAGCGCAAAAAGTATGTCATGACCTAAATGTGTATTGATACTGACAGATATCCAACCCTGACTTTTCGGTGTCAGTCAGTATCAATACATATTTAACTGTTGTACAAATTCTTGGCGTTTCTCGAAGCGCAAGTACTCCGAACTGCTTCGTCTACGCCATCGATCGTCAGTCATATACATGAAAACCAAGATGATTGGGAATGTTCTGAGGTCTTGAGGACTTAAGATCAATGGGAGTCTGTTTAGAGGGCCTGCCTTAGGCATGCCAGGATTCCCAAGGTTTTATACATTTCAATAAGGAGCTCATGTGTCGGCTAATCCGATCCGCGTTGCCATCGTTGGCGTAGGCAACTGCGCCACATCCCTTATCCAGGGTGTCGAGTACTACCGAAATGCGGATGTGGAGTCCACCGTTCCTGGACTCATGCACGTTCAGTTCGGTCAGTACCACGTAGGTGACGTACAGTTTGTAGCCGCCTTCGACGTTGATGCCAAGAAGGTCGGACTTGATCTGTCCGAAGCTATCCTGGCCAGCGAAAACAACACCATTAAAATCGCGGACGTTCCAACCACTGGCGTGACTGTGCAGCGTGGCCACACCCTAGATGGGCTTGGAAAGTACTACCGCGAAACCATCGAAGAATCTGATGCCGAGCCTGTCGATATTGTTCAGTCGCTCAAGGACAACAAGGTTGATGTCCTCGTGTGCTACCTGCCAGTGGGTTCCGAACAAGCAGCTAAGTACTACGCACAGTGCGCCATCGACGCCGGCGTCGCTTTTGTGAACGCACTGCCAGTCTTCATCGCAGGCACCCCAGAGTGGGCCCAGAAGTTCACCGACGCTGGTGTTCCAATTGTTGGCGATGACATCAAATCTCAGATTGGTGCGACCATCACCCACCGTGTGATGGCCAAGTTGTTTGAAGACCGCGGCGTAGTTCTTGATCGCACCTACCAGCTGAATGTCGGCGGCAACATGGACTTCAAGAACATGCTCGAGCGTGATCGTCTGGAATCAAAGAAGATTTCCAAGACTCAAGCCGTCACCTCAAATACCTCGGCTGAGCTGGGTGCTGATGATGTTCACATCGGTCCTAGTGATTACGTTGCGTGGCTTGATGACCGTAAGTGGGCTTTTGTTCGTCTAGAAGGCCGTAACTTCGGTGATGCTCCGGTGAACTTGGAATACAAGTTGGAAGTTTGGGACTCACCAAACTCTGCTGGTGTCATCATCGATGCTGTTCGTGCTGCCAAGATTGCACTGGATCGTGGCATTGGTGGCCCGATCCTGTCGGCTTCGAGCTACTTCATGAAGTCGCCACCGGAGCAGTACGACGACGAAACCGCACGCGCCAAGGTCGAAGCCTTTATTCGTGGCGAGGTCGAGCGTTAAGCTTTTCGTTCAAGCTGAAAAACATTCAATGGGTCAGGACTTGTTGTTCTGGCCCATTGTCGTATCTATAGATACCCGTAAACGCGGAGAAGCCCGCCGGCTTGCAGGCCGGCGGGCCTCAGGGCACTAATTTGCGAGTTCATAGTGGGTACCTCTTATTCGATTGGCGGACAACGGTAATGGCGTTGTGCGCAATTATCGAATACGTAAGTACATTTCTACAGGCACGTGGTTCTTCAGTTCGTGCTCTCGCATTCGGCGATGAAATTCCGTGCTGTCAAAGTTTTTCAGCTTGCTGCTCTCTTGACGCTTTTTCATTTGCTGTCCCTCCCTTCATTCACTGTTGAAGGAGAGGGAAGATCTTGGCGCGTAGTTGAAACAGCGCGAGCTTTCAGGCTTTCTGGACCAGCGAAGATCAGTTCCGCGGTGCGAACGGCCCGTTGAGCGGACGAGGAGTACAGGGTGCTAGACATGAAAAAAGTTCCTAAGGTGAGAGTCGATTACTGACCTGCAACCTCAGGAACTTGGGTGGGGATTCACCGTAGTCTAGGAATCCACTGTTCCGGAGGTTGGAGAGACGAAGCCGAAATTGCCGGCCGGCACAAAGCCGCCCTGACGTCGCCATGCGCGATGAGTAGAAATATCCAGAATGATATTCATCGTTTCTCCACCTCCTAAAATCTATTCGTAGCCAGTCGTGAGCAGTCACGAGGCTTAGTTGACAAGTTCTATCGATCCGCAAATCTCATTGAGACTTCCCAATCACAATATTTAGCTTACATGGATTCGATTCGCTACGCCACTAGTTAAGTCAAAAAGTTTAAGATCTTTTTTGAGACGCAAAAATGCCTGGCGCCACTACGGCTCCAGGCATCTTCACTCAACTCTTCTCATGTCAGGCGTTACTCTCAGGTAACAGCATCTTGAGCTTCCGGTTGCTCTTCCCACCATGAGCGAAGTCGCTCTGTCGCTACTTCTTCGCCCAGCGGTCCCTCGTCCAAACGAAGCTCTAGCAAGTAGTTGTACGCCCGGCCAACCACAGGTCCTGGTTTGATTGCCAGCAGGGCCATGATTTGCTGACCATCCAAATCTGGACGGATGGCCTTGAGTTCTTCCTGCTCTGCAATCTGTGCGATGCGCGCCTCGAGATCATCGTAAGCAAAGGCCAACCGGTCGGACTTCTTACGATTACGGGTGGTGACATCCGAACGGGTCAAGCGATGAAGATGCTCGAGAAGGTCACCTGCGTCAGTGACGTATCGACGGACTGCTGAATCAGTCCATCCAGCGTCCCCATAGCCGTAAAAACGCATGTGCAATTCAACGAGGCGAGCAACGGCCTTGGTGGTTTCCTTATCAAAGCGCAAGGTTCGCATGCGTGCCTTGACCAGTTTGGAACCCACGACGTCATGGTGGCGGAAGGACACCCCACCGTTTGGTTCAAACTTACGCGTGGCAGGCTTCCCAATATCGTGCATCAACGCGGCAAAGCGCAACACAAAGTTAGGACCTGGAACCGGCCCGTCCTGATCAGTCTCCAAGGCAATAGCCTGTTCGAGCACGGTGAGCGAATGCTGATAAACATCCTTATGACGATGGTGCTCGTCAATCTCCAGCCGCAGCGCAGAAACTTCGGGAAGCACTTTATCGGCCAGCCCAGTTTCAACAAGCAAGTTAATGCCAGCGCGTGGATCCGCCCCGTTGATCAGCTTGACCAGTTCGTCGCGCACGCGCTCAGCGGAAATGATGTCGATACGATCGGTCATTTCACTCATGGCCTGGCGTACCTCGGCACTGACTTCAATTTTCAGTTGCGAAGCAAAACGAGCAGCGCGCATCATGCGCAGCGGGTCATCCGAGAAGGAAACATCGGGAGCACCAGGGGTGCGAATCGACTGATCTTTCAACGAAGAGACACCATCAAACGGGTCAACTAGTTCAAGCTGAGGCAAGCGAAGGGCCATGGAGTTCATGGTGAAGTCACGCCGGAAGAGATCGTCGTGCAAGTTATCGCCAAAGGCCACGATGGGCTTTCGAGACTGACTGTCATAGGCATCAGCGCGATAAGTCGTGACTTCTAGGGTGTGTTCGCCCTTTTTGAGTGCGATGGTTCCGAACTCGCGTCCCACATCCCAGATGTTGTCGGCCCAACCAGAGATCACCTTGATAGTTTCGTCGGGGCGCGCACTCGTGGTGAAGTCAAGGTCTGGAGAAACTCGACCCAGGTACAAATCTCGAACCGGTCCACCCACCAGGGACAGCTCATGGCCCGCCGCGACAAAGCGGTCGGCCAAGTCGAAAATGACCGAGGGCAGGATTTGACGCAACGCGTCAGGTGAGGGAAGTGCATGCATAGTTACTTAAGCGTGCCAGAAATCTGGGCGAAATGCTTGAAAAAGCACCGAGTTTGCTTGCGAGATAACTTACTTGTCCACGTCGATAAGGCGAACCTGGCCACTTTCTCGATAGAGTGGATCCATGAACCGACCGATCCCGTCTGCCCCAAAGCGCACTCCATTGACTGCGTCAATGGCTCGCGCGCAGGCAACTGGCGGTCACACAAGCTTGCCAACAGTGGAAGAAGTCTCTTCCGGTGGCATCGTCATTGACTTTAATGACCCACAACTTCCCGTGGCGATTATTGCTCGGTATAACCGTGGAGGCCGTCTGGAATGGTGCCTGCCCAAGGGACATCCTGAAGGTGTGGAATCCAACGAGGAAGCGGCTATCCGCGAAATCGAGGAAGAAACTGGCATCGCCGGACGGATTCTGGCACCACTGGGTTCGGTCGATTATTGGTTCACCGTGACAAACTACCGTGTGCACAAAACCGTGCACCATTTCCTGTTGGAAGCTACCGGCGGGCATCTGACGATCGAGAACGATCCCGATCATGAAGCCGTCGATGTTGCCTGGGTTCCGCTAGGTTCACTTGGCAAACGTCTGTCCTTCCCCAATGAGCGCCGGATCGCTGATCTGGCACGCGAGGTTCTAACAAAGCATGACTCAGGTTCCTAATCCATCCGTCGGCTCCGATCAGCAACCAATGACCGGGGCCATGGACTTAGTCGCCGAACCTCCAGCGGAGCTACATCATCAGCAAGGTAGGTCGCGCTCGAAGATCTATGCCCTGATGGCCTCGGGCACCATGGTGTCCAGACTGCTTGGTTTTGCCCGTACGGCATTACTGGCAATGGCCATCGGTTCGGTGACTTCGGTTGCCGATATCTTCGAAAAAGCCAACGTCATCCCCACGATCATCTACATGCTGCTGGCCGGCGGCGTGTTCAACGTGGTGCTGATCCCACAACTGATCAAGGCATCCAAGGCCAAAGACCGCGGAGCTGCCTACACCTCCAAACTGATTACGCTCACCGTGGTGGTGATGGGTATTTTGACCCTGATCCTCACGCTGAGTGCTAGGCCGCTGATCATTGCTCTGACCAATAACTGGTCCGAACCGATGATCGTGCTGGGCACGGCCTTTGCCTACTGGTCACTGCCGCAGATCTTCTTCTACGGGCTCTACGCGGTGCTCGGGCAGGTACTGAACGCCAACGGTCGATTTGCCGCCTTCATGTGGGCACCGGCGATTAACAACATCATCCAGCTTCTGGTGATTGGTGCGTTCATTCTGACCTTCGGTTCCTATACCTCGGGCGATCCGATGGAAAACTGGAGCACCCTGAAAACTATCTGGCTCGCTGGCGGGGCCACCTTGGGCATCGTCATGCAGGCGCTGGTCCTGTTCTGGCCGTTGAAGAAGAGCGGACTGAAGCTCAGCTTCGATTTTGGATGGCGAGGCATGGGCCTGCGCCACGTGGGCAAGCTTGCTATCTGGACGCTGGCCGCCATGGTCATCGGCAACCTTTCTTCGTTGTTGTACTCCAAGATCGTCTCCGGTGCGACCGCAGCACGTGCCCAAATGCCAGCCGACCAGGCCGCCTCGGTGGCCGGCGAATACGCCCTGAACACCTCTCAGCTGATCACCGTTTTGCCACATTCCCTGTTCGCGCTGACCGTGGCCACGGTGCTCTTTAACGACTTCGCTCGAGCCTTCGCCGAGAAGCGTGCCGGTGATGTCGGCCAACTGCTCAATCGCGGAATGCGTTCCACCGCCATCCCCATCGTTTTCTGCACCATCGTCTTTATTGTGCTGGCGGGCCCGCTGGGCCGGCTCTTCGCCGGTTCCTCGCAGAATGCTGCCCAAGCAGCCGGTGCGTTGGGTCAGTTGCTCGTCCTGACCGCGTTGGGACTGCCGTTTAAGTCTCTGCAGTTCTTCATGCTGCGCGTGTTTTACGCCGAAGAAGATACCCGCACACCGATGTTGATCCAGAGTGCCACCGCAGCCCTTGGCCTGATCCTGGCATTCTCCGCCGCCGCAGTCGTTGATCCGCTGCATATCGCCGCAGCCATCGCGTTCATTTACGGGCTGACCAATATCCTTTCCTGCATCGGCACCCATTATCTGGTCAAACATCGCTACGGCAATTATGGTGTCATCTCGGTCATCGATACCTACGTGCGAGTGGGCTGGATGGCGACCATCTCCGGGGCAGCTGGCAGCCTAGTGCTATGGCTATTGGGTGGATTCAACTTCGGATTCGCCTACAGCTCACTGTTCAACGCGATTATTTCGATCGTTCTCGTCGCCGGAACCATGGGCGTGATTTACCTCGGATTACTGCACAAAACTAAGGTGCCGGAGCTTGCTGGCTTCCTCGGTCCTATCCTTCGTCGTATCCCAGGAATCAAGCGCTGAAAATCCTCTAAAACTTGCTAGTGATTATGGGCAAATTGGCACGATTTAGACCCCGCTGACAGGTAACATGACAGGTGGTGGTCTCTGGACTGCTACCGAAGAACAATCAACCCTTGGAGATGCACGTGTCGCAGCCAATCGATGTCGGCTCTGTCCTCAGCGGCCGTTACCAGGTCACCGAGACTGTCCTTTCATCAGCTGAAGGTGATTTGGTACTCGGCGGCATTGACCAGGTTCTCAATCGATCCGTAAGCATCATGGTGGCCTCCAGCGAGAATTCCTCGCAGCTTGCCGCCAGCGCCCGAGAAATCGCCATGGGTGAGCGTGCCTCCAACGTTCAGGTTCTCGACCTTGGCATCACCGACGCCAACCAAACTTACCTTGTCGCCAATGTGGCTCGTTCCTCGGACCTGTTGGATCTCGTACTCAAATCCGACGAGGCACCCTATGTGGAGCCTTTCTTCACCGACACCCTCGGCACCGAAATCTTCGGCGAATCTCGCCAGGCCGTGCCTGAAACCTATGACGACGACAGCCAGTACTACGACCAGCTGCAGTACGATGACGAACAACCAGAGCATCAGCGCAAGCTCGGCACCGCCTTCTCCAGTGGCTTCGCAGGCCTGAAGAACCGGTTCGGCAAGAAGAACCAAGAGCAGCCTGAAGAGCAGCAGTTCGATCAGACTGCTCCCAACGAGCAGATTGCTGCCACCACCGCCAACCCTGTAGCGCCCGCTGAACAGCCCGCTACCGAGGGCCAGCCCAAGGTGACCCGTTTGGACGATGACAAAGACGACGAGCCAAACGTCACCGCCACCGCAGCTCTGGCTGCGGCCGCTCAGTCCAAGGGCAACACCCCAGCAGATTCCAAGTCGCAGCATGCCAAGGCCGAGTCGACCGAAAAGAAGCCAGAAGCTGAACAGAAGCCTGCTAAGGAAGAGGCTAAGCCAGCCAAGAAGAAGGGTGCAGCTGCCGCGACCGGCGCAGCCGCTGGTGCCGCTGCAGCTGCCGGTACCGCCGGGGCTGCCAAGGCATCAACCTTCCCTGCCGCAGCGAAGAACGTGCCCGCGCAAAGCGCCGCAGCTCCTGTAGCCAAGGAAGAAGAGGAAGAGAGCAGCTCGAAGGGTACCCGCCTGCTTGTTGGCGCGGTGCTACTGATCGTCTTGGTTCTCGCCGTAGTCTTCGCGTTCAACTTCCTCGGTGGAGATAAGAACACCACTGCCAACGGTCCAAGCGAAAAGACGGAGGCTTCCCAGCCTGCAGAGACCGAGAAGGCCAAGGAATCTACCGAGCCTTCCCTCGCTGCACCTAAGATCGCCGACATCTCGCGCTTGGTTCCAGGCAATCAGCAGCTGAATGCTGAGACCGATGGCACCTTGTCGAAGATGATCGACGGCAACGCTTCCAGCGTGTACAACACCTACACGTACACCACTAGCAACTTCGGTGGATTCGCCTCGAATATGGTCTTCATCCTCGAGCTCGAAGATAAGTCAGATATCTCCGAGGTGAACCTCGAGGGCCTGAACGCTACCGGCGGTGACTACGAAATTTTGGTCGGCGACTCCGATGACCTGGGTGATGCCAAGTCCGTGGCCAAGGGTTCATTCTCCGGCCCATCAATCTCCGTGACGGTCAAGGATGGCGACAAGGATTCCATGGAGGGTTCCTACGTCTTCCTGAACGTCACCGACCTGCCACGCAAGGCCTCGGGCGGTAACGAATCACGCCCATTCGGTCTGCAAATCGGTGAGTTCTCCGCTAAGTAATAGAAGCGGAATTTTTTAGCAAAGACATACGTTGAGGTGGATAGTGAGGTTAAGCCTCGCTATCCACCTCGCATTATTAGGACGAAAGGGTTCTACCCCGTGACTTCAGCACAGAACGACGAAATCCGCGACGTAATCATCGTCGGCTCCGGCCCGTCGGGTTATACCGCTGCGATTTACACCGCGCGTGCGAACCTGAAACCACTGGTCATCGCCGGTTCAGTAACCGCTGGCGGCGAACTGATGAACACCACGGACGTGGAGAACTTCCCAGGCTTCCCAGAGGCAATCATGGGCCCAGACCTGATGGACAACATGCAGAAGCAGGCTGAGCGCTTTGGCGCCGAGATCCTCTTCGATGATGTCACTGCGATGGATCTCACAGGCGATATCAAGACCCTCTCACTGGCCGACGGCACCACCTTCCGTACCCGTAGCGTCATCGTTTCCACCGGCTCCGCATACCGCGAGCTGGGTCTGGAAGATGAGAAGCGCCTGTCCGGCCACGGCGTCTCCTGGTGTGCAACCTGCGATGGTTTCTTCTTCCGCGAACAGAACATTGCCGTCATCGGTGGTGGCGACTCCGCAATGGAAGAAGCACTGTTCCTGACCAAGTTTGCTTCCAAGGTCACCGTCGTACACCGTCGCAACGAATTACGCGCATCGAAGATCATGGCTGACCGCGCCCTGGCTCACGAAAAGATCGACTTCGTGTGGGATTCCGAGGTAGTTGGCATCAACGGTGACGACAAGGTCCAGGGACTGGTTGTTAAGAACCGCACCAGCGGTGAAGAGAGCACCCTTGATGTCACTGGTATCTTCGTTGCCATTGGCAATGATCCACGCGTTGATCTCGTCAAGGATCAGCTCGAACTAACTTCCGAGGGCACCATTGCCGTCGAAGGACGTACCTCGAAGACCTCGCTGCCAGGCGTATTTGCTGCTGGCGATGTCATCGATTCCACTTACCGTCAGGCAATTACTGCAGCTGCTTCCGGCTGCGCCGCTGCACAGGATGTGGAGCACTACCTGGCTAACGTCAACGAATCCGTAGCTACCGCCTAATTAGTTTTTCAGAAAGGGGTTGTCTCTTATGAGCAACGCAAAAGCAGTAACTGAAGCAACCTTCCAGAGCGAAGTTCTGGAAGCCGAAAAGCCAGTCATCGTCGATTTCTGGGCAGAATGGTGCGGCCCTTGCCGCCAGCTCGGTCCAGTTCTGGATCAGATCGCTGAAGAGCACGCTGCCAAGGTAGATGTCGTCAAGGTTAACGTTGACGAGAACCAGGGCATTGCCGCTAAGTACGGCATCACCAGCATCCCGGCTGTTTACGTCTTCAAGGGTGGCGAGCACGTTGCTACCTCGATCGGTGCTAAGCCAAAGGCTGTCATCGAGAAGGACTTCGCAGAATACCTGTAAGTCTTAAAACAGCTTTGAGAGAGGGACTAGCTTCGGCTAGTCCCTTTTTCTGTGTAGGCAGGTACTGATTGACCCTAGCTGGGGTCAAGGCATCGGTAACGTTTCGTTTGAAGCGTTACTGAAGAAGAAGTCATGTTTAGAAAGCAATTTAATTTGTTTTTTTGAAGTGCAGTGTATTTTTGCAGTGCGAATCGTTGAAGCGTCAGAATTATCGACGAATTCAATGCGTCTTGAGCTGCCGGACATCATGAATCTCATTCGACGATCAAATATGTTGTTCGCTCGGTACCAGGGATTGTCCTAACGCTCTGAAACAGAATGTACATCGGTGTTCAGTTGTTTCTACGGAGAGGACCTAAGAAGCACCACTCGCGTTGAGAAGCCGGCACTGCTCTTCGTTTTCTCCGAACCGTCAGTGCTCATGGACCCTCGAAACAAATTCAGCATCTTCGGTTGCAGACGAAAATCCATAAGTAGAAAACCCTCGGCTCCACCTACATTTCGTTGACGATGAGATCTGCAGCCGATGAGACCGATCCATCGAGAGGCATGAAAGAGAATTACCTATCTAGGCCAGGGCCTAGGGCCGGCATCAACAGTGAATGCCATAGATTCTAAGGACATCGCCGTCGCATACCAGATGCGCCAGAGGCTGAAACGAGAACACTCCCAAGGTCCATGCCATCGTAGATCATATCTAGCTTCCTATTTCGAGGTTGTGTTGGTGCCCAATACGGACAGGCGGATGCTAATGCCTTTCTTCGTTGGAGATTGAAGTCTGCATGACTGTGCAGCCTACCGAAGACTGGGTCTGGGCTGTCGGTAATTGTTATCAACGAGGAGCTTAGAAAGCTTCTGTACGGTCGTGGGTCGAGTGAGATGCAGTTTGGTTCCTTGTAATCCCCACAGAAGGCTGTAAAAGAGCTTATGAGGCGTAACAGCTACGGACGGTGCTTCTGGTGGTGTTCGCGGTTTCATTGGCGTAGCTGTTCGAGCGGCCCAAAAGTCTAGTTCCTGATATTCAGTGATCATCCTGGTGGAAACAAGACCAACGATGTCGAAAATCTTTAGGCATCGACGAAGGTGTTTTCCCTTCCAAGCAAGCAATGGCCACCTTTGCGTTGAAACTATCGGGGCTAGCTGTCGTGGTGGTGTCCGAAAAATTCAACGGTAGGACGGGCCAGCATACAACAACATCTGCTCCTATTCCGCTTCCCTTCAGACAGTTACTACTTCCTAGAAGGAAGGAAGCAAACAAATAAAAAGCGTGTTCGCGAATCTGGTCTCCAGGTTCCAGCAATGTTTTGTGCCTCGTGCCTCGCTTCCACGTTGCGCTTGGCACCGTGTTCAGTACATGATGCAACGACTAAGACTCCAGGTTGTAGCACTGGCATCTGCAGCCGAAAGCGCCGTAACCCATCATCGACTCCCCTACCCACCGTTCTGATCAATGTACGGGCTATACGTGAGCATTCGCTTGAGGGTGGGTTTCCTGAGTTCTAGATGCACCTGCGTTCGTTAGAGTCAGAAAAATGTGCTTTCTTAGAAGTCTCGTCCAGGAAGCAGCTAGCCACAGAGTATGGCTTCATTGGTCTTCCGGTTCGTTTGTCATTTCAGATTGTCGCGGTCGAATCTTCGAAAAATAGTTGCAGTACTTCGTTGTAAGCCCTCCCGAGTAACCGAGTTTCACTTCCAAGGATCCCCTTCACGAGGAACTTAGTGATCTTTTCTACCCAGATTGCCTTCGGTTGATTCGGCTCCTTCGTCAGTTAGTTCCACGACTATGGAAGGAGCTTATGTAGCGGCTTCCGACGTTGCTGGAGATGGTACTCACGACGAGGAGTGTAGGTCTTAGCACCGATGGAGTATCTGTGTAGTTCCGAATCTCGGAAGCCGTTAGACCTGCTGAATGTGAATATCCTTCAACCGACTCTTCATTAGAATCGAGTAGGAACGCATCTTCCATTTCTGCAGCTGCACCGAATTCAGGCGTTACTGATACCCCTTGGCCCTGACCAACTTTCAGTCCCAAGAAGCAAACATGTTTCACGTGAAACACGATTATAGAACTGTTACTGTAGCTGTGTCAGAAAGAGCCGCAAGCAATGTTTCACGTGAAACACGACTGCCATCAGGATGGATCTAGTGTCCAGGTGGAACGAGGTACCCCAACGCCGCGAGCATGTTTTCAATGCAACTAGACAGCCTGAAGAAGCGTCTGCGAACGTGGTTTGAGAGCTCTGGTACCTACTCCCCCAACGTCTTCAATCGTGAACACGTTGACAGTGAGTAGCCTTGGCGCACCATCTGCGCTTCATTGTATGGACGACACCCATCCCTGTACTTTCGAATTTCCCACCCACTCAGGTTTTGAATCGCGCATCGATCGGATATGTGCCACGTCGAAATCTGCTGACGAACTGAATCAATGAACATGTACCCGGCACGAAGACTTCTTGGTTCAAAGTCAGGATCCCTTGGATAGTCGATAGTCAGCGTTATTCTTTTGGAGCGCTGCCAAATATCGCAGTTAGGTTCTATTCAGAAAGTAGGCACTTACCTACAACCTAACCTCAACGCGAAACTGTCTGTGTTGAACACAATCCCTGCATCGAAGATATCGCTGTATGTCGCTCTACGCACGTGGTCGGCTCATCGCAACGAGTTATTCAGAAGTCTCTCTCGGCTCACGATCCATACGGTGCAACCCGTCATATATCCATCGTTCTTTGCTTCAGCAGACAGCTGAGCATGCCAGTCAGCCTGATCATGCCGAGGGAGAGTATCTAATTCGAACAATCCGTCGTTCCGTCTACAAACACATTCACCTGACTTGCGTCATAGCTGAACTTCTCAGAAGAGTATCGATCAGTGATCAAGGCATTTCATTCTGCAGTCTGGCGTAATGACTTGAGTGGCCGTGCTGTCTGATTACCACCTATAACTACTCCCCCACACGATCTAGCAATCGAGCTTAGCGGAAAGTTATTACTCGTTGGTCCGGGTACCCCACCATAAATTGCCTGCGGTGGCCACCAATACTGCTATGGGTAGCCAGCAAACACCTTGAAGGACACCACCAACCACCAGCGGCTTTCAGCCTACGACAGGTTCAGCTGTTCACGCGTGTCGTATGTTCTCGCCTCAGAGTCACCGCTAAATGAATATTGATCTTCTAACGCCAAAGCAAGATTGACCGCACCACACAAACTGTCCTAAACCCACATTGCAGGTTCTAACTGCTCCTCGCTAAGTACTATTCACCAATCAACAGCAACACCCCGCATGTTTGAATATCTGGATCATTGAGAGCCACCCACAATCCTTATTGAGCATCAACCGCGCAATGCTGTATCACCTCGTCGCTGCCGGGCCCATTTTCGACCAGCAATTGAGCAACGCTCTGCCGCGGTACCCGCGTGTTTTGCAGTGGTAGCACAATGGTTCTCTGCATCCGTAGCCACTGCAGTTCCCCATTTCATGATGGATGTCCCTATCGCTGCCAGGAAAGTTCTAGTGGCCATCACTGATGTGCAATGTCTGTCTAGTCGGTTGCCGGGAGGCATATCGGGCAGGTGACTCCGATCGGGAGTTTTGGTGACTCATAAACCTACGAATGTTCATGGCTAGATGTATCTCAACTTGGATCGTCGAACCAAGCCACCTAACGTAATCTGAGGCTAGCCGAAATGAGCTACCTCAACGACTTCAGATCTGTTCGTTGAAAGCTAGCTTCAAACTGAGGCTCAATGGTTCCTTGGGAATCCATCGACTACAATCATTCCCCCGAACCCTTCCTTGGCGTAATCCGCGTTTAGAATTCATGTCCACAGTGTTGATCGTTGGCTCTCCTCGCGTACTAGTTACTATCAAACGATTGCTACGAGAGTCCGGATCCACCAACCTATGCGCAACCAAGATTCGTTTCTTGGCGGCCTTGAGGGACGGTTCCAGATGAGTTTGGCACGGTGAGCTCGATGCATGATCTTAAACAGTTGGCTAGATCTTTGCCAATTCGACCACTACTTTATTCACGACTCAGGCGCCGTTCCGGCAACGCCAGATTGTGCCCGTGTTCCTGAAACAACATCGGATGAAAAGATCTGACGCCAATTCCCCAAGTTTTCTCACCAGATCATTACACCCAATTGCACAGCCATTGCAGATCCCATTGGGCAAAACGGTGTCATCCTTAGTTGGACGATTCAAAAGTTTGGTGCTGATTATGGCATGACAGTCGTCGCAGTAATGTGACCAAGCAACCGTTGTGGCCATGGAGGATTTCAAGAACTGGGTCGGTGAATTCTAAGTGCACGCAGACTTCAAGGTGAGTATTGGCAACGATGCCGTAATTGCGTTTGTATGCGGTCTAACTGATCCTTACCTCCTCGCGTACACGTTCTAAGCCACTGGTCACTTAGGGCATGGACAAGCCGTGAACATAACAACAGCTGCGGTTGTTCCTGTAAGGCTGCAGTGCGCGTCGCGGCATGATTCGTGGAATGATCTAGCGTCAAAGGTTTCAAACATGGACACGCTTGTACCGGGCCGGAACTCTCTGGGATGTTCAACGAATCTTCGAGGTTGGGATATACGCCTTGCTGGGACACATGACGAATGTGTTAGCCCTTGATGGTTCTCCCCGCTGCGAATCGATCGCAGAGCATTATGGTCAGTTCTGCGCTGTTTATTTCCGTGCTGGTTCCTACTCGGCCTTCCACGCGTCATGACGCTCGACTCCCTACGAAAGCGTTGATAGGTTGCTCGGAAGCAGTCATAGCCCATCGTCTGCTCATTCATGCCATCGTTCTATTCAACATACAGGCGACGAAGAAGACTAAGCATCACGCTAACTTTGGCTACTTGGTGATGAGCATGAACCCGATCTGGTTGTACGCAGGATCTTGTGAACATTCAACGGTCAGAGAACAGCTGGTCGCGAACCGTGGAATCCGCAGCTTCCCGAATGAAGTCCCAGCACCGCTACTCACTGTCTGAGGAGGTGAGAGTAATGGCTGTGCCACGTCTTTCAAAGCCTAGACGCATGAACACCGGCCTATGAAGCGTTCCTTCAGCTCGAAGCACATTGCAAGATTCGTAAGTCTTCTACGAACTATCGGAAATGAAACTCTTCACCAGATAGTCCTCATCAAGTGATGCCAATTCCCTTGATGGTACGAGTCATTGCTAGAGTCAGCACCAGGCGCAATAACCAAGACTTGGCTCCGTGGCTCGTATAAGCAGTTCAGCTAGTTTCCAAACCTCCAAATATCGAGAACGTTAGTATCCTGAATAGTGCAGTTAAGAGCCATGAACGCCGCACGAAGAACTTGATAGTAGTCAAAGGTACAGTCCGTTCTGCAATGACACCTAAGTACAAGACAGCCTTTCTGAAGCCCAGATTCAGTCTAGATTCATGCTTGTTTCACGTGAAACACTCTCAAGCTAGTTCCATTCACTCTAATTCGGTCAGGTTGGTTCTTGCCGACCACTCCCCCGCCAAGTAGTTCAAGGCGGCAATAACGTTCATTCAATAAAGTCCCTGGCTTATGCGACTAGCTTTCAAGTCTGTCTTGTGACCCTCTTTGCTACTGGAAACGGGTATCACGGCAAACTGCTATTTTCGAAAATGAGTCACCTATGAACGTGGATAAAAGGCTATCCCTTCATGCCTAAGCTCCTAATTACAGTCCTGGCTTAGGCACGACGTTTCACGTGAAACATCGCCTTAAAGGCAAATTGGCTCATGTTTCACGTGAAACATGAGCCAATCGCAAATGATCTACTGCTTCATATTCGGATCAATAACCTGCATGATCCTATTCAGGTCCTCAACAGACGCAAATTCAATGCTCACCTTACCTTTACGTGAACCAAGCTGAATCTTCACATTCGTATCTAAGCGATCCGCCAACGACGTGGCCAGGAAATCAAGCCGTTCGTTTCGTTGCGTCTCTCTCGGTTTCTTTGTTGCCTTCTTTGGCTTGTCATCACTCAGGGCCACAGCTTCCTCTGTGGCACGCACTGAGAGTCCCTCGTTGATGATTCGCTGTGCCAGCTGTTCAATTGCTTCACCGCTCGACAGGCCAAGCAGGGCCCTTGCGTGGCCGGCAGAAAGAACGCCTGCAGCCACGCGACGCTGAACCAATGGAGGCAACTTCATGAGACGAATCGTGTTCGAGATCTGCGACCTTGAACGACCGATCCGATCAGAAAGAACTTCCTGAGTACAGTTGAACTCTTCTAAAAGCTGCTGATAAGCGGCCGCTTCTTCTAGTGGGTTCAACTGCGAACGGTGAAGGTTCTCGAGGAGGGCGTCTCTCAGAAGATCCGTGTCCTGCGTGTCACGAATGATCGCCGGGATCTTATCGAGACCAGCCGCTTGAGTCGCGCGCCAACGGCGCTCACCCATAACGAGCTCATAAGGGGCATCATCAGACTCACGGGAAGGCCTAACGACGATAGGCTGCAGCAACCCAATCTCTCGAATGGAGTGGATGAGCTCATCCATATGCTCTTCATCGAAATTGGTACGTGGCTGCTTGCGATTCGGGTGAATCAGCTTTACGTCGAGTTCAGCAAATTGTGCACCCGGTACTTCTACCAACCCAGTTGCATTATCAATCTCAGTAGTTGGTTTGTCAGCCTGAGTAGCTGGTTCTACGAACTTCTCCGCGGGTTCTACGTTTCTCGAGGTCGGCCTTCCAGAAGATGCCGGCTTGGAAGATAGTGTCGTATTCAGACCAGGCATTGTCGCTCGAGGACGTTTCGTCGACTTAGCGGTAGGAGTTGCAGTTTTAGGTGAGGTCGATTTACGCCCAGGCTCAAAGAACATGTCGACAGGACGAGACGTCTTAGGTTTAGCAGGTGCAGCAGTCTTGGCTTCTGGCTTATTTGTTTCACGTGAAACAACCGAGGTATCTTCGGGCGCTTCAGTTACCGGTGAGCTTGAGATCAGCGCTCCCAGTCCCCTACCTAAACCACGCTTCTTCTCTGCCATGATATTTGCACGCCCTTTCGTCCGAACATTCAGCCCGAGACTAGTCTACTGTTTTTAGACATTGAACCGGGGATGCTTGATGAAAGTTAGCATCGGTGTTGCATACTATTAGTTTGAGGAAAATCTCGTTGTCTAAAACAACAATTCACTGTTGAATATCCGCATTCTTCAGCCGAGAAGCGACAAATATCGGCTAAGCGCCCCGTTCAGCCATTTCATAGGCCGCTTCAGTGTAGGAGAGAGCGCCAGTAGAGTTCGGATCATAGGTGATCACGGTCTGCTGGTAGCTCGGAGCCTCAGAGATACGTACCGAGCGAGGAATGACGGCGTCGAGGACTTGCTCGGGGAAATGCTCTCTAACTTCGTTGGCAACTTGAGCTGCCAGCTTGGTTCGACCGTCATACATCGTTAGCAAGATGGTAGAAACTGTGAGCTTGGAATTCAGGTGCTTCTGAATCATCTCAATGTTCTTCAAGAGCTGGCTGAGGCCCTCAAGTGCGTAATACTCACACTGAATTGGGATCAGAACCTCACGCGCGGCAACGAACGCATTTACAGTCAAGAGTCCGAGGCTTGGAGGGCAGTCAATGAACACATAGTCCAGGCGTGGCAGCCCCTCACGCTGGCGCGTACGTGCATAGTCGTCCAGAGCGCGTTGTAGGCGCTGCTCTCGTGCAACCAAAGAGACGAGCTCAATCTCTGCACCGGCGAGATGAATCGTGGCTGGTGCAACCTGAAGCGACGGTAGATCTGGGCACGTTGCGACAACATCAGACAACGGAAGATCATTGATAAGTACGTCGTAAATGCTATCAACTTCGGAATGATGCTCAATTCCCAATGCGGTTGACGCATTGCCCTGTGGGTCTATGTCGATAACCAAAACATTCAAGCCACCCTTGGCCAATGCAGCGGCCAAGTTGACGGTCGTCGTAGTTTTGCCGACGCCGCCCTTCTGGTTGGAGATTGTGAAATAGCGGGTCTTCTCAGGAGCTGGCACCGTGCGGGCCTCCAAAGCTTCGCGACGACGATGTTCGCTAGCTATCTGCGTAGCCAGAGGCGAGGACGAGTCACTGAAATCAAAAGCACTATCCGACGAGCTCTTAGTCTTGGACACCGGTAAAACTCCTCCTCGTGAATTAGTGAAAACCTTATCGATGGTTTCACTGACAATGTTTCACGTGAAACATTCAAAACAAGTTATTTGGATTGCGAACTAAACTTGATCTTCTAAACTCCAAAGAAAAGCTTGTCAGCTATCCAGCACTAATTAACAGACTATCGCGTCGGCCTAGCCAACCTTAATGCGAACCACCGTAGTAGGCTCTGCAAGCAAATCTTCACCCAGGGTCAAGACTTCAGTTTCCTTGCCACCGAGCTTACGAATAGCCTTAGACGCCTTCTCAATCTCTTCTGCAGCCGAGCGACCTTTGATGGCGATTAGTTCGCCCTGGCCGTGCAGCAGAGGGATCGTCAGACCTGCCAAATTGGTCAATGCCGACACCGCACGTGCGGTGACATACCGAGCGTTGACTGCGTCAACCATTTGCTCGGCACGTCCACGCATGACGGTCACGTTATCAAGACCTAGATCATCAATGACCTCGGACAGCCAGATACAGCGACGCTCGAGGGGCTCAATCAGGGTCAGCTTCAGGTCTGGGCGGGCAATAGCAAGGCAAAGACCTGGAAGGCCTGCTCCAGAGCCTACGTCGGCAACCTCAACGTCTCGTTCCATCACCGATTCAATCACCGCGCAGTTGAGCACGTGACGGGACCACAGCCTAGGGACTTCACGAGGACCAAGCAGTCCACGTTCGATGCCCGAACTAGCCAGATGCTGAACATAGCGCTTAGCTAGATCCAGTCGGTCACCGAAGATTTTTTCGGCAGCCAGGGCCTCTTCTGCAGTAAGGCTGAGATCCTCAGTCATGGTCTTGGTCCTTTAGGTCGATCAGCACGCTGGTGCGTATTGTTACTTAGCTGTCCAATACCGAAACAACGATATGGCGTCGAGTTGATTCGCCTTCTGATTCCGAATGCAATCCTGCATCAGCAATCACATCGTGAACGAGCTTGCGCTCGTATGCACTCATCGGTTCTAGATGAACTTTTTCGCCGGTTTCGCGAGCGGTTTCAATAGCGTTCTCGGCAACCTTCTTGAGCTGCTGAGCACGGCTCGTTCGGTAGCCTGCGATGTCCAGAATCAATCGTGAGCGTTCACCGGTAGCAGTCAGTACGGCAAGACGAGTCAGCTCCTGAAGGGCGTCAAGGATCTCTCCCTTTTCGCCCACAAGGCTGTCCAAGGACGTGCCTTCTTCTTCAGTGACGATGGAGATGTAGGTGCGTCCGCCACGGATTTCGATGTCAATGTCGCCATCAAGATCAGCAATATCCAGAAGTTCTTCGAGGTAGTCGGCTGCGACTTCACCCTCGTCTAAAACCTCTTGATCGTCATCGATCTGTGCTTCAAGTTCTGGTACGTCGATATTCTCAGTTGCAGTCATTGCTACTTCTTCTTCCGGCGGTTATTACGCTTTGGCTGTTCGCGCTGGCCCTTGGCAGCCTTCTGAGCGGCTTCTTCAGCGGCTGCAGCTGCTTCTTCCTTCTTCATGCCTACTGGTGGCAGACCCTTTGCGGCACGGCGGGCGTTCAATTCACGCTCTGCTTCCGAACCTGGGGTTGGGTTGTTGCGAATAACCCAGTACTGCTGGCACAGGGTCCAGAGGTTGGTTGCGGTCCAGTAGATCAGAACACCAATTGGGAAGTTGATACCACCGATACCGAAGACCAAAGGCAGGATGTACAGCATCATCTTCTGCTGCTGCATGAACGGACCCTCGAGGGCCTCCTTGCTCATGTTCTTGGTCATCAGCTGACGCTGGGTGAAGAACTGCGAAGCAATCATGGCCAGAATCATGATCACTGCCACGATCACTACAGCCCAGTTAGTGTTCCCCGAGTTGAAGGTGCCCAAGAAGGTATCCGAGAGCGGTGCGCCAAAGATCTGTGCGCTATCAAAGCTACGAATGTTCTCAACAGACAGAGCGCCAACGGACTGACCGTTCTCGCTGGCGTGGGAGGCGTTGTTCAGTACGCGGAAGAGCGCAAAGAAGAACGGCATCTGAATCAACAGTGGCAGGCACGAAGACAGTGGATTGGTCTTGTGCTTCTTGAACAGCGCCTGCTGCTCTTGCACCATTGCCTGACGCGAGAGCTGGTCGGTCTTGCCCTTGTACTTAGCCTGAAGCTTACGAAGGTCAGGCTGCAGGGCCTGCATGGCTCGCTGCGACTTGATCTGCTTTACGAAGACTGGAATCAGCAAGGTACGAATCAGCAACACAAGGAAAATGATCGACAGGGTCCAGGTAACACCTGAACCTTCATCCATCCCAATCCGAGTGAACAGTTCGTGGAATGCCCACAAAACCCACGACACCGCATACGTAAACGGAGTCAATATCGTGTCTAGAAAGTTGTTCATCAGTGGTCGAGCTCCTTGCGGCCGCTATCCGCGGCGTCTTCATCGTCGGGAATCACAGGATGATTCAGAACTATGATCCTCGGCAGTTTGCCTTCTGGCCAAATCCTTGGTCCCTCGGGAACGTGATCGACGCCTCCGTGAGACCACGGATTGCACCGAAGGATACGCCAAGTGGTCAGTCCGGCACCCTTAATAACGCCGTGCTGAGTCACTGCTTCGAGCCCATAGGCAGAACAGCTAGGAAAGTATCGGCATACATCGCCATAAAGTGGCGAGATGATTTTTCGGTAAATCTTGAGCAACCCGATGACAATGTTCCGTGGAATATCGACAATGAACCACAAAACACCTGTCCGGGGAGCGGAATCCTTACGCATCAGCGATCCTCTAGTTTCCGTAACGCAGCGGAAAAAGATGCGTTTACCTGGGAACGAAGTTCATCCCATGAAAGTTCCGAGGCGCCAGGAAGAGCTCGGACGACAATGTCGACATCGCCATCTACGCGCCTGAGCTCGTGGGCAATTTCTCGCATTCGTCGTTTGACGAGATTCCTTTTAACGGCAATACCTACAGCCTTGGACACAATGAATCCAAACCGGTCCCCCACAAACTCATCTGTTTGACGGCGGCGTGCATATAGCACGACGTTCCGGCGTCCGCTTCGGACGCCGGAACGTACTGTGGCTGTAAGATCCTGCGCTAGGCGCAGTCGCTGATTCTTTGGCAACATGTTTTTATGACCAGCTCTTTAGTTGAGCTCGTTGAAATCATGAAGCCAACAGCTGATTAGCAAATTTATGCTGAAAGGTCTGCACGGCCCTTGCCACGACGTGCCGAAAGGATGGCACGACCTGCACGGGTACGCATACGAAGACGGAAACCGTGCTTCTTCGAACGACGACGGTTGTTAGGCTGAAAAGTCCGCTTGCTCACGGTGACACTCCAAGACGATCTAGATGATGCGTTCTTCCCGTTGACCAGCTAGCTCGATAACAACAGGTTGACGCTCTTTGTTTTTATAAAATGTGCTAAATTCACGGGCTCTACAAAATGAGCAAGTCGCAAAATGATGCACACAGGACTGAATAACAATAGAAAAATGCGCGCCATAGGTCAAATTGGCATGGGAGTAGCGCCAGCGGCACCTATGGGAACTGTTGGCCTGTGAATAATCTACCTCAAAGTTGTGGATTACTTTGATGAAGAAGGAAAGAAAGTTCACATCTATACATGAAAGTGCTAGTCATCTCGCTGCTTAAAACGCACATTTTCATGGGAAAATCTGTTTTCCACACCTTCAAGGTCAACTTTTTCCACCTAGCTGTGCATAACTGTGTGGATGGTGGATAGAATCAATGGTGATACCGTCCCAAAAGGCGGTGTTTTCGACCCTTGGAAACAAGGATCGTGTGACCAACATTGCATTTTTGACGAGAGTGGGGCGCCCTTAGTGAGCAGCGACGAGACCAATAGCATTGGTAGCTCCTGGCGTCAGGTAATTCGCAAGATCGAGGACGATGATCGAGTTAAGGCGCGCTACCGTGCTTTCGTATCCTTGGCCAAGCCTCAGGGCCTGATCGGTACAACTCTGCTCGTCGCAGTCCCTAATGACCTGACCCGCGATATTTTGCAGACTCAGTTGCGTGAACCGCTGGATGAGGCATTGCGCGAAGTATTCCAGGACGATATTCGCTGTGCCGTCAGCGTAGATCTCTCACTTTCAGACGAAACTGAAGAAGAAGTTCCTGAGGCCAGCGCGCCAGCACCTGCTACTCCTGCAGTCACTGAAACACCTGGCCCGCGCCCGCAGCCGGCCCCGCAGCCTACTCCCCCGTCGAATTCTCAAGAGTTTGGCCGACTGAATCCGAAGTACATTTTTGATACCTTCGTGATCGGATCTTCGAACCGTTTTGCTCACGCAGCAGCGGTCGCCGTTGCTGAAGCGCCGGCAAAGGCCTATAACCCACTGTTCATTTACGGTGATTCTGGTCTGGGCAAGACCCACTTGCTACATGCCATCGGTCATTACGCGCGACACCTGTATAAAGGCATCCGCGTTCGCTATGTAAATTCAGAAGAATTCACCAACGACTTCATCAACTCGATTCGTGATGACGAAGGTGCCAGCTTCAAGCAGACCTACCGCAACGTCGACATTCTTCTCATCGACGATATCCAGTTCTTGGCTAATAAGGACGCGACGCAGGAAGAGTTCTTCCATACCTTCAATGCATTGCACAACCACAACAAGCAAGTTGTGATCACTTCTGACCTTCCTCCAAAACAGCTGCAGGGTTTCGAAGACCGTATGCGTTCACGCTTCGAGTGGGGTCTGCTAACCGACATTCAGCCGCCAGAGCTCGAAACTCGTATTGCGATTCTGCGTAAAAAAGCAGACGCAGAAAATCTTTCTGCTCCAGGCGACGTGATGGAGTACATTGCTTCACGCATTTCCACCAACATTCGCGAACTCGAGGGCGCGTTGATTCGCGTCACCGCTTTTGCTTCGTTGAACAATCAGCCAGTTGATCTTGCTCTGGCCGAAACCGTCCTCAAAGACTTGATCAGCGAAGACGGTGCCCAGGAAATCACGCCATCGACCATCATCAAGCAAACAGCCGAGTACTTTGGGCTGACCATTGATGAGCTGAATAGCAAATCAAGAACTCGAACTTTGGTCACGGCCCGCCAGATCGCGATGTACCTGCTGCGTGAGCTTACCGACATGTCTCTGCCGAAGATTGGTGCCGAGCTAGGCGGACGCGATCACACCACCGTGATTCACGCGGATCGCAAGATTCGAGAGCTCATGGCCGAACGCCGAGCCATCTTTAACCAAGTCACTGAGCTTACAAACCGCATTAAGCAGAGTCAGCGAGAACACTAAAAAGCAAGAAACCACAGGTGTGGATAAATCTGTGGATGATCTGGTGACTACCTGCGGATAAGGGTAGGGCACCGTGTGGACGTTAAAAATCGTGGAACTGAGTTTCAACAAGACCTTGGAACTCAGTGTCACGTTCAACCACAGATTGTTCACATGCACAATCGCCGTCAGATCTAGGAATTTAGCCTTTATCCACAGTATCAACAAGGGTTATTAACACTTCTCCTTTAAACCCTTATTCATCCAAATAACGAGTCCACTCCTGACCCTCGAGCCAAACCTGTTCAAATCTTGTCCTTCGGACTCTCGTCAACAGATGAGATTGAAGACTGACTTTGCATCGACAGGACGTGGCAAGATTAAAATGGAGAGAACGTGCAACTACCTGCTCTATGCTTAAGAACTTGGCGAGGGAACAACCTTCTTGGCCTGACTTAAGACTCAAGGGTGTCCGAAAGGCGGATTTTTCGTGAAGTTCAGCGTTGAAAAGGATGTATTGGCAGACGCCGTATCCTGGACCGCCCGGTCCTTGGCACAACGCCCACCCTCACCAGTACTGGCTGGTATTTTGATCACCACCCATGAAGGCTTAGTTCGCCTCGAGGGTTTTGATTACGAGATTTCCTCGCATATTGAGATCCCTGCGGACATTTCCGAGCAAGGATCAATTCTGGTCTCAGGCAAACTTCTAGCTGAGATCACCCGTTCACTGCCAAATTCCACTGTGACTTTGGAAACGGACGGCTCAAAGATTTCACTCACCTGTGGCCGCTCACGCTTCCATCTGGCCACCATGCCAGTTGATGAATACCCAACATTGCCAGAGCTACCTGCAATCGCAGGCACCATTGACGGCCAGGCATTCTCCGCTGCCGTATCGCAGGTTATCGTTGCTGCCTCCAAGGACGACACCCTTCCAGTGCTTACCGGTATCAAGGTCGAAATTGAAAATGACCTGATCACGTTCTTGGCTACGGACCGTTACCGTTTGGCACTGCGGGAGTTGAACTGGACGCCTAACACTTCAGAGATTTCTACTTCATTCTTGATCAAGGCGAAGACCCTCAGTGAAGTAGCTAAGACTCTTTCTGGTGCTGGCGAATTGAAGCTAGCCATCAGCGAGAAGGGCGACATGGTTGGCTTCGAAAGCTCGAACCGCCGCACCACCTCATTGCTAATTAATGGCGAATACCCCAAGATTCGCTCGCTCTTCCCAAGCGATACCCCCATCCATGCGACCGTTCGTACCAGCGAACTGATGGAAGCTGTACGTCGTGTATCGGTTGTTGCTGAACGAAACACCCCAGTTCGCATGGCCTTCACCGATGGTCAGCTGACGTTGGATGCAGGTACTGGCGAAGACGCTCAGGCAGAAGAAGCCATCGTGGCTTCGCTTCGCGGTGAAGATATCGTGGTTGCTTTCAACCCGACCTTCCTTTCGGAGGGCTTGAACTCATTCACTACCGACTTCGTGCGTTTCTCATTCACCAGTGCACCAAAGCCGGCAATGCTTACCGGCCAGAAGCAACTGGATGAAGAAGACCAAGATCAGTACCGCTACCTCGTCATGCCGGTACGATTGCCAAACTCGAACTAAATCAACTGCGTGGTGGATGAATTATTTCATCCACCACCTCGATTCTGTCAGGACCTCGGTGTATATATCGCAGCTTTCCCTCACGAGCTTCCGCTCGTATGCGCAGGCCGACGTGCACCTAGCTCCTGGTATCAACGTGTTGATCGGTCCTAACGGTGTTGGCAAAACCAACATCGTTGAATCCATTGGCTATCTAGCTAATTTGGCTTCTCACCGCGTCAGTAACGATGCTCCCCTACTGAATTTTGGTGCCGAACGCGCTCTTATCCGTGGCACCTTGCACCGTGGAGATCAAAAGACGACCTTAGAAGTTGAGATCACTAGCGGTAAGCTCAACCGCGCTCGAATCAACCGTGCCAATCCGGTCCGTGCCCGTGAAATCCTTGGCATGGTCCGTACGGTGCTCTTTGCCCCGGAAGACTTAGCTTTGGTCAAGGGTGAGCCTTCGCATCGACGCAAATTCCTTGACGAACTTCTCGTAGCCTTGCGTCCGATAGAAGCCGGAACAAAAAACGACTACGAACGAATTGTGAAACAGCGCAACGCGCTGCTCAAGTCGGTGCGCGGCAAATCTAAGCTGAACACCTCGCAAGAAAACACACTCAAGGCTTGGGACCTTCAACTGGCCAGCTGTGGCGCGCGATTGATCCGTGGGCGACTCGATGTTCTCATGCTGATCAGGCCATATATGCAGGCTGCTTATGCTGATCTTGCTGATGGTGCCAAGGATGCCAAAGCTATTTACCGCTCATCACTGGAAACTGAGACGGACGACAACGGTGCTGCGCCTTCCGCACTAGAGGATCTGAGCCAAGAAGAAATTCAGAACCTACTTCTGGATGCCATTGAGGCCAACCGTAGTCGTGAACTTGACCGGGGTATTTCACTATTTGGCCCGCATCGTGATGATCTGGCTTTGATTTTGGGGCCAACCCCGGCCAAGGGCTATGCCTCGCATGGGGAAACGTGGTCTTTTGCCTTGGCGCTGCGTCTTGCCGCCTACCGTGTCTTTGGTGATGACGATCCTCGCCCAGGATCAGGACCGATCCTGATCTTGGATGATGTTTTTGCTGAGCTTGATGCCACACGCAGAGACCGGCTGGCGCATATTGTTGCCGGCGCCGAACAGGTTCTAGTCACCGCCGCCGTCGTGGAAGATGTTCCCGAAGCACTGAAGGGACATTTCTTCCAGGTTTCCCCTGGCCAGGTCGTCGATGCGTGATCCTGAAGAACGAGACGAACATCGTTTTGATCCAGAAATCGACGCTGCCAAGGCATTGCTCAACCGCATGCGTAAGCTCGCGGAAGAGCGTGGGGAACGCCGTGTTGATGCCGCCCGCATGGAAAAGGTCCGCAAACGCCAAGCTGCTCGACGTGGATTTATGGATCAAGGCGCAGCGTCCGCGCCAGGCGCTATCCGAGATCCACGTGCCATTGGTGAAGTTGTCGCTCGTTTATCGAAGGCTCGCGGCTGGAACACACAACTGGCGGTCGGATCGGTGCTCGGCCGCTGGAATGAGCTGGTCGGTGAGGACATTGCGGCGCACTGCAAACCGGAGTCTTTTGAAGATACGGTGGTGATTGTACGCTGCGATTCAACCTCATGGGCGACACAGTTACGCCTACTCAGCCACCAGTTGTTGAGAAAGTTTGATGCTGAGTTGGGCCCGGGAATCGTGACCGTAATCAGGGTCTTAGGTCCAAACGCACCGTCTTGGCGTCACGGGATGCGATCGGTGGCTGGTCGAGGTCCTCGGGATACCTACGGATAAAAATTGCTGATACGGCATATGGCGCGCTAACGGACCCGGAGGGTGGATCCCCCCTCACTTGAGCTCCGCAACTGCCTTAGATGGTCAATTACTAGCTTTATGTGGCTGATTTAGGCCACAGAAGCACGGAATATTTTGCTCTACGCGGTAGAATTAGAGGTAGTGAAAAGGCACCGCTGCAGGTTTTGCCCTGCGGAGATGTCCCTCCAGACCATGGTCGCTAGAGATACTCCACGGAGTGCCAACGGCGACCGCGCGCTAAATTCGAGGAGTTCGTAGCACCCGTGTCTACTGAAAATGCTTCACCGCAGGAGCCGGCAGAAAGCCAGGTTCCCGCGGAATCGATGACTTCCAAAGTCGAACATACCTATGGCGCCCAGGATATTACCGTCCTCGAAGGACTCGAAGCGGTACGTAAACGCCCGGGCATGTACATCGGTTCCACCGGCCCTCGCGGCCTTCACCACTTGGTTTACGAAGTTGTCGATAACTCCGTCGATGAAGCATTGGCGGGATACTGCGACACCATTAACGTCACCCTGCAGGCCGATGGTGGCGTGCGTTGTGAAGACAATGGTCGCGGCATCCCCGTGGATATCCACCCCACCGAGGGCAAGCCTACCGTTGAGGTAGTCATGACCATCCTGCACGCCGGCGGTAAGTTCGGCGGTGGCGGCTACGCGGTTTCCGGTGGCCTGCACGGTGTGGGTATTTCCGTGGTCAACGCACTCTCGCGCAAGGTGGACACCATCGTTCGCCGCCAGGGCCACGCATGGCGCATCAGCTTCGGCAACGGCGGTGTCACCACCAGCCCGCTGACCCAGGGTGAAGAAACTGAGCGCACCGGTACCAGCCAGACCTTCTACCCGGATCCCGAAATTTTCGAGACCACCGAGTTCGACTTTGAGACCCTGCGTGCCCGCTTCCAGCAGATGGCCTTCTTGAACAAGGGTCTGCGCATCACCTTGACCGACGAACGCACTCCGGTCAACGCGGAGCCGGAAGCTGAAGTCGAAGAAGAGATCGAAAATGAGGTAGTCAAGCCACGTACCGTGGACTACCTGTACAAGGACGGTCTGCTGGACTACGTCAAGCACCTGAATGCTGCAAAGAAGGTTGAACTCGTTCACGACGAGGTCATCGCCTTCGAATCTGAAGATTCCGCTCGAGGCATCAGCGTGGAAATCGCGATGCAGTGGACCAGTGCCTACGCCGAATCCGTGCACACCTACGCGAACACCATCAACACCCATGAGGGTGGTACTCACGAAGAAGGTTTCCGTGCCGCGTTGACCGGTCTGCTCAACCGTTACGCCCGGGATAACAAGATCCTGCGCGAAAAGGATGACAACCTCACCGGTGAAGATGCGCGTGAAGGTTTGACCGCCGTGATTTCGGTGAAGCTCTCCGAACCACAGTTTGAAGGCCAGACCAAGACCAAGCTGGGTAACTCGATCGCCCGTGGCTTCGTCCAGGGTGTGGTGAACGAAGAGCTGGGCGACTGGTTTGAACGCAACCCGAACGTTGCTCGCGACATTATCCGCAAGGCCCAGCTGGCCTCCCAGGCCCGCATGGCTGCCCGTAAGGCCCGCGATAATGCCCGCCGCAAGTCGCCCATGGAATCCTTCGGCATGCCGGGCAAGCTCTCGGATTGCTCCTCGAAGAACCCCGTTGAGTGTGAGGTCTTCATCGTGGAGGGTGACTCCGCAGGCGGCTCGGCCAAGCGCGGACGTGACCCACACACCCAGGCCATCCTGCCACTACGCGGCAAGATCCTGAACGTTGAGCGCGCTCGCTTGGATCGTGCCCTGGGCAATGCCGAAGTGCAGGCCATGATCACCGCCTTCGGCACCGGTATCGGTGAAGAATTTGATATGGCCAAGCTGCGCTATCACAAGATCGTGCTGATGGCCGATGCTGACGTTGACGGTCAGCACATCACCACCTTGCTGCTGACCTTGATCTTCCGCTTCATGCGTCCACTGATCGAGCACGGCTACGTCTTTTTGGCAGCCCCACCGCTGTACCGCATCAAGTGGTCCAATGCCCCGCACGACTACGTGTTCTCCGATAAAGAACGCGACGATGCCTTGGTGGCCGGTCAGGCCGCTAACAAGCGTCTGCCGAAGGACAACGGCATTCAGCGTTACAAGGGTCTGGGCGAGATGGATTACTCGGAACTGTGGGACACCACCATGGATCCCGAGTTCCGCACCCTGCGTCAGGTCACCATGGATGACGCCGCGGCCGCAGACGAAGTTTTCTCCGTGCTGATGGGCGAGGACGTGGAGTCCCGCCGTAGCTTCATTCAGCAGAACGCCAAGGACGTGCGCTTCCTGGATATCTAATCGGCGCCGCCGAAAGATCATCCACCGAAGACTTTTGACTTATAAGGGAACACATTGAGCGACGAGCTAACCCCACAGGACGAACCGATGGACGGCGAGGTTATCGAGCCGAACCATGACGGCGGGCGCATCGACCAGATCGACCTGCAAACCGAAATGCAACGGTCCTACCTGGACTACGCGATGGCCGTGATCGTCGGCCGTGCACTGCCAGATGTCCGTGATGGTCTGAAACCAGTACACCGTCGCGTGCTCTACGCGATGTACGACGGTGGCTACCGCCCAGAGCGTGCGTACAACAAGTGCGCGCGCGTCGTCGGCGAAGTCATGGGCCAGTACCACCCACACGGCGATACCGCGATCTACGATGCGCTGGTCCGCCTGATTCAGGACTGGGTCATGCGTTACCCACTGGCCCTCGGCCAGGGTAACTTCGGCTCCCCGGGTAACGATGGGGCTGCTGCCCAGCGTTACACCGAAACCAAGATGGCCCCACTGGCTATGGAAATGGTCCGTGACATCAACGAAAACACCGTTGATTTCCAGGACAACTACGACGGTAAGAACCAGGAACCCACGGTTCTGCCGGCACGATTCCCGAACCTGTTGGTTAATGGTTCCTCGGGTATTGCCGTGGGTATGGCCACCAACATTCCGCCGCATAACCTGCGCGAAGTCGCCGCGGGTGTGCAGTGGTACCTGCAGAACCCGGAAGCCTCGCGTGAGGAACTGCTCGCCGAGCTGATGCTGCGTGTGAAGGGTCCAGACTTCCCTAGCGGAGCCATGATCCTGGGCACCAAGGGCATTTCCGATGCCTACCGCACCGGTCGTGGTTCGATCACCATGCGCGCGGTGGTCAACGTGGAAGAAATCCAGGGTCGCACCTGCCTGGTGGTTACCGAACTGCCATATATGGCCAACCCGGATAACCTTGCGGTGAAGATCGCCGAACTGGTCCGTGACGGCAAGATCGCCGGTATCGCGGATATGCGCGATGAGACCTCGGGCCGCACCGGCCAGCGCCTGGTGATCGTGCTCAAGCGCGACGCCGTGGCCAAGGTCGTGCTGAACAACCTGTACAAGCACACCGAACTACAGTCGAACTTCTCGGCCAATATGCTGGCCATCGTTGACGGGGTGCCACGCACCCTGCCACTGGATGGGTTCATCCGCCACTGGGTCACCCACCAGATCGAAGTGATCGTTCGCCGCACCCAGTTCCGTTTGAAGAAGGCCGAGGAAGAGGCGCATATCCTGCGCGGCCTGCTCAAGGCCCTGGATGCCCTTGATGAGGTCATCGCCCTGATTCGCCGTTCGGCCACCACCGAAGCGGCGCGCGATGGGCTGATGGAACTGCTAAGCATCGATGAGGACCAGGCTCGCGCTATCCTCGATATGCAGCTGCGTCGCCTGGCCGCCCTGGAACGTCAGAAGATCCAGGACCGCCACGCAGAGCTCGAGCGGATGATCGCCGAATTCCAAGCCATCATCGCCTCCCCTGCACGTCAGCGCGAGATCGTCTCCGAAGAACTCGGCGAGATCGTTGATAAGCACGGCGATGACCGCCGCACCAAGGTCCTGATGGGTTACGACGGTGACATGAGCGTGGAAGACCTGATTCCTGAAGAGGAAATGGTTGTCACCATCACCCGCGGTGGCTACGTGAAGCGCACCCGTATTGATAACTACCGTTCGCAGGCCCGCGGCGGTAAGGGCATCAAGGGTGCCAACCTGCGTGGGGACGACGTTGTGGAGCACTTCTTCGTGACCTCAACCCACAACTGGCTGCTGTTCTTCACCAACCATGGTCGCGTGTACCGCACCAAGTGCTACGAATTGGCTGAGGCCGGTCGTGACGCCAAGGGTCAGCACGTGGCCAATGTGATGGCCTTCCAGCCTGATGAGCATATTGCCCAGGTACTGGATCTTCGTACCTACCAAGACGCGGCCTACCTGATGCTGGCCACGCGCAATGGTCTGGTGAAGAAGACCCGCCTGGAAGATTACGACACGAACCGTACCGCCGGTGTGATTGCAATCAACCTCCGTGAGGACGATGAATTGGTCTCCGCGCAGCTGGTCAGTGAATCTGATGATGTGATGCTCGTCTCGCGCAAGGGTCAATCGGTGCGCTTCACCGCCACCGATACCGCCCTGCGTCCAATGGGTCGAGCCACCAGTGGTGTGACCGGTATGAAATTCCGTGAAGGTGACGAGCTGCTGGCTGCTGATGTGGTCCGCGAGGATTCCTTCGTCTTTACCGTGACCAACGAAGGTTATGCCAAGCGTACCGACGTTGCCGAGTACCGCGTACAATCCCGCGGTGGCTTGGGAATTAAGGTGGCCAAGCTGAACGAGGAACGTGGCGAATTGGTCGGCGCAATGATCGTCGATGAGAGTGACGAGGTGCTCGTGGTGATGGGTTCGGGCAAGGTTGTCCGCTCGGCCGCCGCGCAGGTTCCTGCCAAGGGCCGCGACACGATGGGTGTCATCTTCGCTAAGCCAGATAAGAAGGACCATATTATTGCGGTAGCCAAGAACTCGGAGACACAGCTCGAAGAGAACTTGGAGGAAGATGCCGTAACGTTGGACGCAGAAAACACGATCGATCAGTCATCCACCGCGCCGGAAAACGAATCGGACGTCCAGGAAGATGACACCACTAACGGAGGTAACGCATGAGCACGCCCTCGACGCCACGCCCCAGCGGCAGTGCCCCGAAGAGCGAAGCGCCGCGACCTACCCAGGTAAAGCGTCCGGCACCAACCGGCACCGGTAGCCGCCCAGCTGCCGCTGGTGCTAGGCCAGCTGCCGGCCAGGCTCGACCTGCAGGTGCCCGCCCGGCAGGCCAACGACCTGCCGGCGCCCAGCGTCCAGCTAACGGCCAAGAGCGACTGGTCCGTCCAGCACCCAAGGCTAAGGTCCGCAAGGCTCGCCTGCTGGTTTCCAAGGTTGAGCCATTCTCGGTCCTGAAATTGGCCTTCCTGCTCTCGGTTGCTTTCGGTGTCATCACCGTGGTCGCTGCCGTGGGTATCTGGGCACTGTTGGACCTAATGGGTACATTTGACGCATTCAACCAGCTGATTCAAGACGCCATGGCTGAAGGTGGCTTCGATCTGCGCCAGACGATGTCTCTGGGACAGGTGGCCTCCTATGCAACGATCATCGCTGTGGTGAACGTTGTGGTCATTTCTATCGTCTCGATGCTGGGTGCGGTGTTGTACAACATTGCTGCCTCGCTCGTAGGCGGCGTCGGAGTCACGCTCACCGACGACTAGAAACACCCCTAGTCGAGCCCGGGTTTCATGCTGTGATGCATGACACCCGGGCTCGATTTGTATCTTCTGGAAATCCCCGGTAAAGTTTTATTTCGTTCCGAAGGGAACAAACAAAAGCAAGGGCGTATAGCTCAGGCGGTTAGAGCGCTTCGCTGATAACGAAGAGGTCCCAAGTTCAAGTCTTGGTACGCCCACGGAAACCTTGCTAGAGGGAAAGAGGAAAATGAAAAAGTTCCTGGTTCTCGCAACGATTGCGACTGCTGCGGTAGTCTTGGTCAAGAAAGCAAAGGCTTCTTCGGAAACAAAGGAAACCTGGCATCAGGTAGCCGATAAAGTTTCCTAAAGCTTTTGGGGCCTTAGCTCAGTTGGTAGAGCGTCTGCTTTGCAAGCAGAATGTCAGGAGTTCGATTCTCCTAGGCTCCACAAAAAAGACTGGCGGAAAGCATCAGCTTTCCGCTAATTCTTTTTGATTGGTTCGTCATGGATCGATCGGTGGAAACACTAAAACTAAATACGGGGCCTTAGCTCAGTTGGTAGAGCGTCTGCTTTGCAAGCAGAATGTCAGGAGTTCGATTCTCCTAGGCTCCACAAGAACAGGACGGAAAGCACTTGCTTTCCGTCCTTTCTCATTCTTCGGCTTAATGCCGCTGTGGATTAGCGACTGACGCGTGCCATCCGCACCTCACGGTAATGATCGAGTAGCTGTTCACCGATACTGAACCATGATCGGTCCTGAACACTAGTCAAAGCGGCGCTGGCAAATGCCAGGCGTTTGGCATCGTCGTAAACTAGGTCACTGACCCGGTTGCGAAGTTCATTAAGGTTTCCCGGCTGATAGAGCCATCCGGTACGCGAAGAATCCACCAAGTCCAATGGCCCGCCGCGACCGACAGCGACCACGGGAACCGAACAGGCCATGGCTTCCTGAATGGTCTGGCAGAACGTCTCCGAAGCTCCAGGGTGGACAAAGACATCCATGGAAGCCATAACCTCTGCCAAACGTTCACCCGAAAGGAAACCGGTGAAGTGCGCAGCGGGAAGCAAAGCCCGCAGTTCGCTTTCTAACGGCCCAGAACCAACGATGACGAGTCTGGTGTTCTTCAGATCCGCTAAGGCCTTGAGATCGGCCACCTGCTTCTCGGCGGCCAGGCGTCCTACGTAGCCGATGATTATCTCACCATTGGGTGCCACGGCCTGTCGGAACTGTTCATTTCGCCGACGCGGGGTGAACTGTTCGGTGTCCACTCCCCTGCCTGAGATCTTCAAACGGTCAATGCCCAGTTCCTGCAACTGGCGATAAGAGAAAGTACTAGGGACCAGCGACAGATCTGCGGCGGTGTGGATGGCACGAACGTGGTCCCACAGGCGTTGAGTAAGCCAAGGCATCTTGTAGCGCTCTGCATAACTTGGAACTTCAGTTTGGTATAGCGCCACCGTAGGTAGGTTCAGTTCTTGGGCAGCACGCAATCCTTGCCAACCCAGGATAAACGGGCTGGCCAAATGGACGACATCCACCCGTTCACGGGCGAGAATCTTGCGGATTCGGCTAACACTAGTGGTTGCTACCCGGACTTCCGGATAGCTTGCTAGGGGCATTGAGGGCACAGTACGGATCGCGAAACCTTTGTACTGTCGAGGCACACCATGCCCCGTCAATTCGCCAGCCAAAGAACCTGCTGGCGTAATGACCACCGCGTCGTGACCGGTGAGCGCTATGTGGTCCAGCGTCTTGAGAATAGAGTTGGTAACCCCATTGAAGTGGGGCAGGAACGATTCAGCAACGATAGCAACCTTCACACTTTCAGCATGAGGATCAACAGTAACAAGCAAGTAAATATGACTGGGGCAGTTCATTAACTTCTGTCTTCCCATTTTTGCCAAACCAGCATTGGTGGCAAGATACCGTAGGTGTTTAACGAAAATTCCGGCGAGGTACGCGAAGACGCGGACAGCGCAAAGATTGAAAAAGACTCGCGCATTGCCGTATTACTCTTCCCCGCGCTGATCCTTCTCGGCGGGCTGTGTGGACTGTTACTGCCTCAAACCTTTCTTGGTCTTACAGGATGGATCAATCCCCTGTTGATGGTGATCATGTTCTGCATGGGGCTCACCTTGACCTTGCCGGACTTTGCCCTGGTATTTAAGAATCCACTGCCTGTACTTGGTGGAGTGGTCGCTCAATTTGTCATCATGCCGGCCATGGGCTGGCTGGTTGCCATTGTGTTGCACCTTGAACCGGCCCTCGCCGCAGGACTGATTCTGGTTGGCTGTGCCCCCGGGGGAACCGCATCCAACGTCGTCTCCTATTTGGCTCGAGGTAACGTCGCCTTGTCGGTGGCAATGACTTCGGTTTCAACTTTGATTGCTCCGGTGTTCACTCCCCTATTGGCCCTATGGTTGGCTGGCCAATATATGCCGGTTGACGCCGGATCCATGGCGGTCAGTGTGGTGAAGATTGTCTTGATCCCTGTGGTTCTGGGTCTAGTACTTCGCATGCTATTCAACTCGCTGGTGCTCAAGGTGAACGCGCTACTTCCTTGGATTTCGGTTTTGGCCATTTCCTTCGTGGTGACGATTATTATCGCCGGTAGCGCCCAAGCGATTTTGAGTGCCGGTCTGCTGGTCCTCGTTGCGGTGATTCTCCACAACGGACTTGGCCTATTGCTCGGGTACGGAGCTGGCGTGCTCTTACGTGTGCCAGACGATGCCCGACGCACCATGGCTATTGAAGTTGGAATGCAGAATTCTGGACTGGCTGGAGGGCTAGCAAAACAGTATTTCAGCCCTGAGGCAGCTTTGCCTGCAGCCGTATTCTCCGTGTGGCATAACTTGTCCGGTGCAATGCTCGCTGCTTACTGGCGTAGAAAAAAGGCAGAATGACCTGCGGTTAAAAGAGAGGAACAAAATATTCTATTTAGAGAATATGATGATTCTTCTCAAGGATGAACCCGCGAGACAGGGACGTGGAACCAACGAAAGGTGAATGGCCTGAACCGCAGGTAACCTAATTCTGTGACGTTATTGCTAGCTCTCGTCGGGATCATTGGTATTTCCGCTTCCGGCCCAATCATTGCTGCGTTTCCTGGAGTCCCAGTTTTATCTATGGCTTTCTGGCGCAACGGTGCCGCCGCGGCCGTTTTGAGTGTCCCTGCCATTCGGAAGAACCCTCGCATTTACCTATCGATGACCAAACGCGAGTGGATTTTTACAAGTATCGCTGGGATTGCCTTGGCCTTGCACTTCGTTTGTTTCATGTACTCGATGAGGCTCACCAGCGTCGCAGCCGGAACGGCTCTGGTATGTATCCAGGGCGTTTGGATTGCTGTGTTCCAGGTCGTTCGTGGCGTTCAATACCGAACTCCGGTTTTCGTTGGCATGGCCATCTCGCTTGGCGGCGCCATCCTCATTACCGGCTTCGACATGGGCTTGAGTCCCGAAGCGCTTACTGGTGACTTGCTGGCACTGGCCGGTGGTGTGCTGGCAGCGGTGTACACCTTGGCAGGCTCAGTGGCCCGGCAGACCATGACGACGGCATCCTATTCCTCGAGCTGTTACGCAATCACCGCGGTGGTTTTGTTGATTCTCTGTTTGGCCACAGGCATGCCCGTATGGGGATTCGACGCAACAGGTTGGTGGGGAATTATCCTACTGACCCTCTGCGCACAAATATTTGGTCATACCGCAATGAATCATCTACTGAATCTGCTGGGACCGCTGACGGTTTCCACGCTGATCCTCTTGGAAATCCCGGGAGCCGCATTACTCGCAGCATTATTCTTGGGACAGGTAGTTTCAACGGCTACCTACATTGGCCTTGTGGTGATACTCATTGGGCTTGCCCTCGTGATACGAGGACAAGTCCAACCGAAAGCTCGTGAATAACTAGAGGTTATTTGTCATCTTCGATGATTTCGCGAATCTCTTCTACGCTTGCTTCGCGAGAGGCTACCGGCTGTTGTGGTTGCGTGGCAGTAGCTTCGTTTTCCCATGGGTCTTCAACGGGTTTTGAAGCCTTCCAAACTGCTACCAACAGCGCGACAATTCCGGCAATCAAGCCTACGGCTAGTACTTTTCCCACTTTGCTCTTCTTGCTCATGCATTGCTCCAGACTGAAAGAGGATCTGCTATCCGACATCTCAAGCCTATGCAGTTACCGTGCTACAGACCAGTGTTTATCGGGAAGCCACCAGAGATTGTTCCAAATTTTCACTCAACGCGTACGTCAGTTTTTAGCGGGTCACGCCCTGATCATGGAAGAATGTAGGCATGACCGCAAACGCAACTCATAAAGCCACGATTCACACTACTTTGGGCGATATCATTGTCGATCTCTTCGGCAACCACGCACCTAAGACCGTAAAGAACTTCGTTGGCCTGTCGACCGGTGAGCAGGAGTGGGTACACCCAGAGTCCGGTGACAAGAAGACCAACACTCCGCTGTACAGCGGAACCATCTTCCACCGCATCATCTCTGACTTCATGATTCAGGGTGGCGACCCACTGGGCCAGGGCTTCGGCGGCCCAGGCTACCAGTTCGATGATGAGATCCACCCCGAACTGAACTTCAACGAGCCTTACAAGTTGGCTATGGCTAACGCGGGTATCCGCATGGGCCGTGGAACCAACGGTTCGCAGTTCTTCATCACCACCGTCCCAACCACCTGGTTGCAGGGCAAGCACACCATCTTCGGCGAAGTTGTCGATGCAGATTCCCGCAAGGTAGTCGACGCATTGAACGCTGTAGCCACCGATGGCCGCGACAAGCCACTGGAAGACGTCGTCATCAACTCGGTCGACATCGAGACCCTGTAAATAAACCGGCGCCATTTCGCGAGACCCCGACGATCCACTCAGTGGTGTTGTCGGGGTCTCGAGCTTTAAGCACTCTCCCACTACAAAAGGCAGGTACCGATGTCCTACGGGCAGATAAACCCACAGGGCCAAGCAGCACCGACGTGTTACCGACACCCAGACACCGTGTCGTACATTTCGTGTCACCGATGTGAACGCCCGATCTGTCCTCAATGCCAGGTTTCAGCTCCGGTGGGAGTGCAGTGCGTTGAATGTGTTGCCCAGGCCAATAGAAGTCTCCCAACGCAAAAGACCGAATTTGGTGGCAGGCTTCGCGCAGGAGCCCCGTTGGTGACCTATGTGGTCATCGCACTGAACGTATTCGTCTATCTTTTGCAGTGGATAATCCCCGGATTCACCAATTCACTGGTTCTGGCACCAGCCATTGCAGCTTATGAACCATGGCGACTGATTACTAGCGCCTTTGCACACTCCACAAGTTCATTCCTGCACCTAGCCATGAACATGTACGGCATCTACATTTTTGGCACGCTGCTCGAGCCAAAACTGGGCAGACTACGTTTCACGTGGTTGTACCTTCTAAGTGCTTTTGGTGGCTCACTGGGCATCTTATTGCTCAGCGCACCGTTGAGCGCTACTTTGGGCGCCTCCGGAGCTTTGGCAGGGCTCTTCCTTGCCACCTTTGTCGTCTTCCGCTCTAACAAGCAGGCGCTACGCCAAATGGGTATCATTCTGGCTTTGAACGTTGTCCTTGGCTTTGTTGTTTCGGGAATCTCTTGGCAGGGTCACCTAGGCGGCGCAATCACCGGAATTCTCGCTGCATGCTGCATCGTGCTGATTCCACGAAGTAATCCACAACGAGCCAAGACGCAGTTGCTTCTTCTTATTGCCCTGTCAGTCCTCCTCGTAGGTGCGTTGTACTTTGCCATGGAGACAGCCAAGTACACCGGCTAGTCATTCGAATACGCTCCAAACCGTTATCCACACAGATTATCCACACTGTTAATAACTTACATGCGTGTAACTTGCGGGAGTGAGGAGATATTAACACCCCTGGTTTCCCTAGAAACCAGGGGTTTTCTGCTTAGAATGCTCAATACTCACAACTTTGTCCCCATCTGTGGATAACTTTTAAACAACCCCTGTAGACAGTGCATATACGAACAGCCAAGTTGTTAATAACTGCGGATTCGAAAATTTAACCGATGACAGTGAACTCTAGGATAATGTGGATATAAACCTATTATCCACAAGTGAAATCCACAGTGTTAATAACTTACATGCATGTGATTTGAGTGTACTAAACAGTAGTTGACAAGGCATTTTGGCGGAAACTACGGAATATCCTCGTCAATATCCCCACCTGTGGATAAGTTTGTGAACAACTGTTTGTAAAAGTTGTTCACATCTTATGTGGATAACCCGCGATAGTTGTGGATTACATGGTGAAAACTGGCCAGATCAGCAGAATCGCAAAGAATGACATCAAGAGGCCAATGATCACGTCAAGTACTTGCCACGCCTTTGGTTTAGCGAAGAGCGGTGCGAGGAAGCAAGCAGCATAGGCCAACGCGAAAAACCATATGAGACTCGCACCGATGGCGCCCAGCGCGAACCATCGAGCGCCCGTGCCCTGGGAAACCGCTACTGAGCCCAACAACAGTACAGTGTCTATATACACGTGTGGATTCAGCCAAGTGAGTGCAAGCGTCGTTAAGATAACCGCCGGCACACCTGTAGTCTGGTTAGCCCCAGAGAACTTGAGTGAGTCAGGTTTGATCGCCCTACGGAAAGCAAACACGGCGTAGGTGCCCAGAAATAGGAAACCTCCGAGTCTCGCTGCAACCAGCAGCCATGGAACGCGTTCAACAAGAACACCCATGCCGCCAACGCCTGCAAAAATCAGGACAGCATCGGAGAGAAAGCAGACAAGAGCGGTAACGAAAACGTGTTCTCTTCTGATTCCTTGGCGCAGAACGAAGGCATTCTGAGCACCGATCGCCACGATCAGCGATAGTCCGGTGGTAAAGCCGAAAAATAAAGGTGCAACGGTCATGAGAAAACCGTATGAGAAGATTCTTTCTTAGTCGAACTTAACTTTCTGAATCTAGATTAGAGTTCCTAATGTGAACATCGATGTAGAACACCTCGAGACCCTGCTAGCTGTTGTTGATGCCGGGAGCTTTGATGATGCCTCGATAGATCTAGGAATCACGCCCTCGGCCGTAAGTCAGCGAATCAAAGCACTCGAAAACAAACTTGGCGCAATCTTGGTCGTCCGAAGCCGCCCGGTCATCCCTACCGAACAGGGATACAAAGTACTGCGTTATGCCCGACAAATGTCATTGCTCAGTACAGAATTTGCTCGTGAACTCTCAACAGCCAAACCGCAGTCCATCGCGTTAGGGGTTAACTCCGATTCGCTGTCGACCTGGTTTGGGCCGGTATTTGAACAGCTGTCAGAGATCGAGAACCTATCGGTCGAAATTATTCGCACCGACGAAAATAGGGGATTGGAACTGCTGCGCACCGGTCGAGTCAGTGCAGTTGTGACGGCAACAGCCGAAGCCTTGCAAGGGTGCACCAGTAAGAAGCTCGGTGCTATGCGGTATCGGGCAGCTGCCTCACCGCGTATTATCAGTCGATACTTGCAGCAACGGAGCCCAGAACAACTGGTGCGGACTCCAACGGTGGTTTTTGATCGCGAAGATCCGCTTCAATATGACATGCTCGAGCGGCTGGCTGGCACCGGTAGTCGACCAACGGCCGCGGTTCATCACATCCCAGACTCTCTCAAATACGTCAGTGCCATAGAAGCTGGCATGGGCTGGGGGATGATTCCAGAATTACAGCTAGTGCAGGCCAAGAAGCTCGAAATTTTACACGAACAATGGTTTGCAGATGTTCCCTTGTACCTACAGCGTTGGGCTGTTGACTCCAGCATCCTCAATAAGATCGATAGCATATTGGTCACAGCAGCCCGTCATAGCGGCCTTCATTTGATAGCCTGATCCTGTTACAGGCCACGAATGCCTGAAGCCCGGACGAGGGAGCCGTACCCGGAGCGCGACAAGACGGCCAGAGAAGGAAATCTGGCATGTACTGGACCGTACTGATTATTTCTGGTGTTTTTGAGGCCGTTTGGGCCGTCGCACTCGGGGCGAGCGAAGGATTCTCGAAAATCGTTCCGACAATCATCTTCTTTGCCGGCTTGATTGTGTCCATGGCTGGCTTGGCATACGCAATGAAAGAGCTTCCGGTGGGTACTGCCTACGCGATTTGGGTCGGAGTTGGAGCGTCACTCGCGGTGATCTATTCCATGATCACCGGTCAGGAAGCATTCTCTGTTCTGAAGATGGCGTTAATCCTGGGGCTGATTGGCTGTGTCATTGGGCTTAAGGCCGTTAGCCACTAGAAAGTATCGTTAAAGAGTAAATCGCCGGTCCCTCCAGGGGACCGGCGAAGTTCTATTTCCAGCCTGTGGTCATGAAGAACCCGACCATCGCGATGCCAAAACCGATCACGATATTCCAACCGCCAATGTTGGGGATGGGGAACAGGGTCTGGGACAGGTAGTAAACGATGATCCAGAGTAGTCCCAGGAGCATAAGGCCAAACATGACCGGCTTGTACCAACCCGGCATTGGCTTATCAATAGCGTGAGCGCTTTGTCGCTCGGCTTGGGCCTGTGTTGATTTCTTGCGTCGTGGTTTTGACTCCGGCACTCGAATGCTCCCTCGGCTTCATCTGCTTAATATAGTAAATGTGGGAGACATTTAACGTCTTCCCGGTAGGCTTGGGTACAAGAATGCTGAGAACTGCTTTCTGCATTCCTACGTAGCTTCCATACTAGTCGCAACCCGAGAAAACTCCGGCGTTTTGGCTTGCATCTGAACACGTTGACTAACAGAACGTTAATATTGCGAATGACTAAGGAGCCCAAGAACTGTGAATCGATCCGCCACAGTGCAAGGTCGCCGCATCGACCGTCGACCCCGGTCTGCGGGCAATATTGTCGTAGGATTTTTTGGCGAGCTATTCATTACCTTGGGCATCATCTTGATGCTGTACGTAGCGTGGGAACTATGGTGGACCAACATTGATTCCGCTCAAGCTCAAAAACAGGCAACCCAAAGCCTGGTGCAAGAATTGGGTGATGTAGTCATCCCGGATGAAACTGATGATTCGGTAGCTGAAGATGACGATAAGGATTATGGTCCAGCTCCGGTGACAAGAATTGGGCCGGGGGAGACCTTCGGCATTATGTACTTCCCGCGCTTTGGTAGTCATGGATCGCACCACCCCGTAACTAACGGTGTTGGAGACAACGTCATCGATAATCTGGGCATCGGACATTACCCCACAACTCAGCAGCCTGGAGAACTAGGAAACTTTGCTGTCGCGGCGCACCGTCAGACCCACGGTCAAGTCTTCTGGGATATCGACAAGCTTCAGAAGGGCGACAAGATTTATCTGCAAACTTCCGAAGGCTATTACACCTACACCTGGTATGCCACGGAAATTGTTGATCCATCCAACGGAGACGTCCTCTTGCCAACCCCGCATCAGTGGGGAGTGGAGCCAACGAAGTCGATTTTGACGATGACCACCTGCCATCCTAAATACACAACTCAACAGCGAATGATCGCATACTCCGAGTTAACGGATTGGCGGCCTCTCGATGCAGGGCCGCCTAAGGAAATCCGTGACATGGTCATCGACGCAACGAGTTAGGAAGAATAAATGTACGCCTGGATTTTCCGAAACCTTCCTGGACCTGTGTGGTTTCGCATTATTGAAGCATTGATTCTCATTGCCGCCATCGTGCTATTACTGATGGTGTACGTTTTTCCATGGCTGAACCAGTACATCAGCCCCTTTACCGATTCAACGATTGGCCAGAGTACCTCGTGAGCAGCACCAAGATTTTAGTCATCGACAACTACGATAGCTTCGTCTACACCCTTGTAGGCTACCTACAGGAGCTTGGCGCCGAAACCACCGTTTACCGCAACGATGACTTAAGCGTTCAAGAAGCTATTGAGCTGGCTGCCAATTACGATGGCGTACTGATTTCTCCGGGCCCAGGTGATCCTGCCGGCGCCGGAGTCAGCATTGATCTAATCAAGTGGTGCGGTCAGCAAAACAAACCAATGTTGGGTGTCTGCCTAGGACATCAGGCATTGGCAGAGGCCTATGGGGGAACGGTAACCCACGCCGAAGAACTGATGCACGGCAAAACCTCGTTGGTTACCCACGATAACCATCCAGTATTTAGAAACGTTGCCAATCCGTTCACGGCAACCCGCTACCATTCCTTGGCCGCAGTGCGAGAAACCATCCCAGAAGAGCTAGAAATCATTGCTCAGACCGCTGGGGGAGTCATCATGGCCCTGGCCCACCGAGAAGCTCCACTCTGGGGCCTGCAGTACCACCCTGAGTCGGTACTGACCGAACAGGGATACCAGATGCTCGGCAACTGGTTGGAATTCTTAGGACTGAAGGGGGCAGCCGAAAAGGCTGCCACGCTGAGCCCACTCTTTAGCGGCGAATAATACTTCGCTGACTAGTTGCCCTCACCGGGATTTGCCGGTGGGGGCAATTTTCCGCTCCGGGACTGGCTCGGCGACGGCGAAGTAGTCTCACTTGGCGACTGACTATCTGAATCCTCCGAAGAATCGCTTTCGGATTCACTAGGAGTCGGTGTAGGGGTAGGAGTTTCGTCTGGAACCGGAACAGCTACAGAAATCTTCACCAGGTCGCCGGGGGTTGCTTCCGCAGAAGCATTTGGCGACTGAGCGAACAGCGTTCCCTCTTCATACTCATCAGTTTCGACATCAACGAACTGAGCCTTGAGACCTACATCTTCAGCCTCTAAAGCCTTCTGCGCATCTTCTCGGCTCATGTCAGAGACATCAGGAACTTTAACCTTGCCCGTCGAAAGAATCAGATCAACCTCGGAGCCGGCCTTGACCTTGGAACCTAGCTCCGGGCTGGTACCAATGACCCAGTCGGTGGGAATGGTGGCCGAATCTTCACGCGTTACGGTACCCACTTCCAGTCCTGCTTGGCGCAAGGCATCACGAGCTGCTGCCTCGGACTGGTTGGCGAGATCTTTAGGGATCACGCGTTGCTCTGAGCCCTCGGAGATGTACAAGGTAACCGTCGAATCCTTGGCTACCTGAGTACCTGAGGAAGGATCGGTGCGCGAAGCCTTATTCTCATCGACATCTTCACTAAATTCACGCTCAACGCGCACATTGAAGGTCGCATCTCGTAACAGGCTACTGGCATCGTCTTCCGACAGATTTTTCACATCAGGTACGGCTACGGGCGCACGCTTTTCCGCATCAGCCTGAATCGAACGGATCACCAAGAAGCTAGCCAACGCTACAGCAACCACAGCGATCAGCGACAAAAGCACAATCAGCCCACGGTTAGAGCGATGACGCGTCGTTTCCACCGGTGCATCATTAGCCGCGAAGACCGGATGCTCAGAGGTGAGCGGTGCCGACTGAGCTGCAAAACCAGTTTCCGTGGAATCGTGGTTCCCATAAATCGGCAAAGTATAGGTCGATGGCGAGGCTGGATCTTCATGGAATTCAACCCCGTTTAGGGCATCCTCCAGGGCCGCAGCAAAGGCACCCGCGGACTGGAAACGGTCATCGCGTTCCTTGGAGAGGACCTTGGCCACGACAGGATCAAAGATCGGATCCACATCGTGGGTGACCTCGCTCGGAGCGGGAGGGATCTCGCCGACATGCTGATAGGCCACAGACACCGGGGAATCCCCGGTGAAAGGTGGCTTTCCGGTAATCAGCTCGTAGAACAGGCACCCTGCCGAGTAAATATCGGATCGGAAATCGACCTGCTCACCTCGAGCTTGCTCGGGGGAGAAGTACTGCGCGGTGCCCACCACGGCAGCAGTCTGCGTCATGGTGGCCGAATTATCCAGGGCCCGTGCGATGCCGAAGTCCATCAGCTTCACATGCCCTGCATCGGTAACCATCACATTGGCCGGTTTTACATCGCGGTGCACCACATTATTCGCATGTGAATGATCTAGCGCCTCACACACGCCACGGGCGACGCGTACAGCAAACTCGGCATCGATGGTGTCCTGAGAAATGACCTGCTTCAGGGTTTTCCCGGTGACGTACTCCATGACCATGAAGGGCAGGCGTTCGTGCTGCTGCTCGGTGGCAGGTAACTCGCCCGTATCGTAAACAGCGACGATATTTGGGTGGCTTAATGCGGCCACGGCTTTAGCTTCACGCCGGAACCGGTTGACCACCATGGGATTGGTGGCCGTATCCGGGCGTAGTACCTTGACCGCTACCTTGCGCGAGAGCACATGGTCTAGCGCAAGGTAGACATCCGCCATACCGCCACGGCCAATGAGCGATTCAATCTCATATCGGTCATTGATCATCCGTGGCAAGCCAGGTGGCAATGCTTCAACTTCGCTCATGGTGCTGTGCTCTGGTCCGATTCCGTGGCAGTCGGCGTTGGGGTAGCAGACGGGGTTGGTGTCGGGGTTTCAGTAGCCTCTGGCTCCTGCGAAGGACCTGTAGAAACATCCAGAGTGACGGTAGTACCAGGGGCAACTTCACTGTTTGCGGCGACGTCCTGCGAGAGAACGGTGCCGGCCACCGAAGAATCAGTCAGTTCCTGACCCTTGGCTACAGCCAACCCAGCGTTCTGGAGCTGCCGCTGTGCTGCGGAATAGCTCATTCCGGTCACCGATGGAACCTCAACGGTCTCCGCTGCCATGGCGTAGGTAACCGTAACGGTTTCACCAACCTCCACGTTGCCCGTGGGGTTCAGGGAAATCACTTCGCGGGGATCATAGTCATTGGTTTCCTGCGGCACCGCATTAACCTTCAGGCCCTGGCCTTCAAGTTCTTGGGTGACAGTATCGATATCCTGACCAATCAGTGATGACGAGACCTGAACGTACTCGGGGCTCTGGCTAGCACTTTCCGAAGGTGTGGAAGAAGTCTCCGAAGCCGGAGTGCTCTGCTCTGTCGGTTCGGTCGTTTCTTCCGTAGGCTCGGTAGACTCGGCCGATTCGGAGGTGCTCTCGGTGATAGTCGCCGTAGGCTCGTTATCACTATTGCTACTCAAGGCCGGGATCAACCAGGTCAACAGTGCAATAATCACTGCCAGCGAGATGATCACGATCAACGGGATCAGCCAAGGGCTACGCTTGGATTCCTCAGGCTGTGGATCCTGTGCGTCGACATCCTCATCATCAAAACCATTGGTTTCTGGATTACTGGCAGCAGTGAAACCACTGGCGGTATTCACCGGCTCCACCACGGTAGGCATGGCGTTGGTCATCGTTGGCGCAGAATCCTGGCGGGTCATGGCGCGGGTTGCGTCATCATCCAGGTTCAGTGCCTGCGTTGCGTCCTCAGAAATACCGGTAGCAAGCATGCCAGGTACCGCCAAGGTGGCGGTGTTGGTATCACCGGCGCGCAGCGCATCGGCAGCCTTGGCCAAAGCGGTGGCATCCTTTGGACGATCCGCAGGGTTCTTGGCCAACATCGACATGATCAGCTGACGTACCGGTGCTGGGATGGTATCCGGCAAGGCTGGGGGAGCGTCGTTGACCTGCGCCAAGGCGATGGCGATCTGCGACTCTCCGGTGAACGGGCGGCGTCCGGCCAGGCATTCGTAGCCGATCACGCCCAGCGCGTAGATATCCGAGCTGCCGGTCGCGTTCTGCCCGGTGGCCTGCTCCGGAGCCAGGTACTGGGCGGTGCCCATGACCTGTCCGGTGGCGGTCAATGGCACTTGGTCGGCCAGGCGGGCGATGCCGAAGTCGGTGATCTTCACGACCCCCGATGGCATGACCAGGATATTGCCCGGCTTCACATCGCGGTGCACCAAGCCGTGCTCGTGGGCTGCGGCTAGCGCGCGAGCGGTCTGTGCAATCAGCGAGAGGGTGCGATCCACCTCGAGCTTGCGTTCGCGCTCGATAATGGTGGACAGCGGCGGGCCGGGAACAAGTTCCATGACCAGGTAGGCGGAGCCCTGTTCCTCGCCGTAGTCGAAGACGCCGGCGATGCCCGGGTGGTTCAGCAGCGCGGTGTGGCGGGCTTCAACACGGAAGCGCGTCAGGAAGCTCTCGTTGTCGGTGTATTCCTCTTTGAGGATCTTGATCGCTACGAGGCGTCCAAGGACCTGGTCACGAGCTTTCCATACTTCGCCCATGCCACCGATCGCAATGCGGTCGGTGAGCTTGTAACGTCCGCCCAAGGTGGTGCCGGTTACTGGCCTCACTTGTTGAACACCGCCTTTAACATCGTCTTCATCAGTGCACCGGTCGTATTGTGACCAGTGTTGTAATCTACGTCTTGCAAGGTGACCGTAATGGCTACCTGTGGGTCATCTGCCGGAGCAAAGCCAGTCATCCAGGAATTCACATTGCTGGTGCCATTGCCAAGCTGCGCAGTACCGGTCTTAGCGCGGAAGTCCACGCCGGGAACCGCAGCATTCATTGCGGTTCCGCTCTTGACCGGGCCTTCCATCAGTTCTGCTAGCTGTTCAGCAATTTCTGGGGTGGTGGCCGTGGAGAACTTCTCCGGCTTAGGCTCTTCGATGACTCGAAGGTCCGGGGCAATCACCTTATCGATCATGTTTGGTTTCATGATCACGCCCTTGTTGGCAATGGCCATGGCTGCCATGTTCATCTGCAATGCGGTGACCTTGTTGTTGCCCTGACCAATTGCCATACGTGCCAAATCAGCAGCGTCAGCGTCATCGGTAGGGAACTGGCTTGGCACTACATTCTGCGGGATGCTCAGCTGCTGGCCGTAACCGAAGCGTTCAGCTACATCCGCGAACTCTTCCTTGCCGACGGTCTGGCTGATTTCCATAAATGGCGTGTTACAGCTCTGGGCGAAGATGAAAGCCAGTCGGGCCCGTGGTTCCCGAGCACAAATACCTTCTTCGAAGTTACTCATCGGGGTCACCGAGTTGGGATAGTTCACGGAGGTCGGATTGTCGATAACCGTGTTCAGGTCGTACTTACCAGACTCCAGAGCCGCGACCGTACTGAGGATCTTGAACGAAGAACCAGGGAAGTTCAGGCTGCTGATGGCAGGGTTCAGATAAGGGCTCAGACCCTCAATTTCACTGACCTTCTTCAGGTTCTGCGCAGCCTTGGTGGTCGAATGCACCGCCAAGTCATTGGTGTCATAGCTTGGCTTGGATGCCATTGCAAGAATGTCGCCGGTCTTTGGATCGGTGACAATGATGGTGCCCTTCACGCCATCAGGGATAGCGTTATAGGCAGTCTTTTGCAGATCCCCATCGATAGTCAGCTCGACGGAGGCACCCTCGGTCTTCTTGCCGGTAAACATCGCCAATAGACGGTCGTACAGCAAATCCGAGCTGGTTCCGGTGAGCCAGTCATTGAGTGAAGACTCTAACTGGGTGGTGCCGTTGGCCAGCGAGTAGTAACCGGTCAGGTGCGCGTAGACCTCTGCATCGGTGTACTTACGCTGGTACTCAAATTGCCCGTCATCGGTAGGAACCGATTCGGCAATTGGCTTGCCGTCAACCAGGATGGCGCCGCGGGGCAAATCAAACTCACGGTACAGCTGACGCTTGTTCAGTGCGTTATCCGACAGCTGCTCAGCATTGAAGAACTGGATGTAGCTCAATCCGCCAAGGCAGATGACAAAGAGCAGGGTTAGCGCAACCCAGACTCGTTTAATGGCCTGATTCACTTGCTCTTCACCACCTTGGTGCTGGTTGTTGGGGCTTTACTGGGCGTTGCAATTTCATCGGTGGGTCCTGAGACGCCGGACTTGGGCCGGCGTGAATTGTGTGAAATCAAGAGCAGGAGGGCGATGATGATCCAGTTGGCCAGCAGGGATGAACCGCCGGCTGCCATGAAGGGTGTAGCCAAACCGGTCAGTGGAATCAGACGGGTGACACCACCGATGATGACTACACACTGCAGGCCGAGTGTGAAGGATAAACCGGCTGCTAAGAGCTTGCCGAAGGAGTCGCGAGAACCGAGGGCTGCACGCAGACCACGAGAGACCAGCAGCATGTAGAGCAAGACAATTGCGGTCAGGCCGATCAGGCCGATCTCTTCACCAAAGGAAGCGATGATCATGTCGGAGTTGGCCAGTGGTACCCGGTACGGGGAGCCAGCGCCAAGGCCGGTGCCGAACAGTCCGCCATCGGCCATACCGAACAGACCTTCAACGATCTGCATACTGCCGCCGGCTGCCTGATAGATGGCAGGGTCAAAGGCGTTGAGCCAAACGTCAAGGCGTCGCGTCACGTGACTCATGGTCAGTCCGGCGACGAAGCCACCGGCGACCACCATGAGCAAGCCGATCAGTACCCAGGAGATTCGGGCGGTGGCCACGTACACCATGACGATGAACAGGCCGAAGAACAAGATGGCTGAACCAAGATCGCGCTGGACGACCAGCACACCGATGGACAGCAACCAGGCGATGACCATAGGGGCCATGTCGCGCAGGCGGGGAAGCTGAAGCGGACCAAACTTGTGTCCGGCGAGCAGAATCAGGTCGCGGTTGGACGACAGATACCCGGCGAAGAAGATCGACAGGGTAATTTTGGCGATTTCACCCGGTTGCAGGGAGAAAGCGCCGATGCGAATCCAGATTCGTGCACCGTTGATGGTCACACCCAGGTGGGGGATCAGTGGCAACAGGAGCAACACGATAGATGCCAGAAGGGCAATGTACGTGAAGCGGCGCAGGATTCGATGGTCCTTGACGGCCCAGAGAACTGCTGCGGCTATGACAATGGCTATCGCGGTCCACAGTAGCTGTCGGGCTGACTGCGAGGTGCCTTTCGCCAAGTCGATGCGGTGAATCATGGCCAGGCCAAGGGAGTTCAGCGCCACCGTAATTGGAAGTATTACTGGGTCGGCATATTTAGCGAAGATGCGTAGCAATACGTGAACTGACAGGGCGAGGACCGCCATGATGCTCATCTGAACATAGAAGTCAGTATTGTCGACACCCTCGGTGGTGCTACCCACCAAGAAGAATGCTGCACCACCGACACAGAGGGCCAGTACAAGCAGCAACAGCTCGAGATTGCGCCGTGGTACCGGTGCGGTCTGCACTTCGGTCATTGCATGATCTCCTGACAGTAGGCTGGCAGCTCGGTTTGGGTGCTAGTTGATGAATCGCTGGATCCCGGGACTTGCACCGGGCAGTTCTGTTTGGCGGTGACCAACAGTTCCTGGATGATCATCTGGGCGTGCTCACGGTTTTCGGCCGAAATAGTGGCTTCAACTCGTTGGCGTGAATACTCGGGCAGGGATTCGAGTGGAACCTTGCTGACAGTATCAACCTCAGATAGTGAAATCGGGCCAAGCTCTTGCGGAACACCCTTATAGATGGCGACCTTGTTATCCACGGTGCCAACAAAGTACTGGGTCTGAGTCCACATGTAACCCCAGACGGCAAGGGCCACCACGAGGAAGGCCGCCAGGGTGAGCAGAATAGGCATCATCCAGCGACGGCGTGCCGGTGGAATTTCCACTGGATCTAGTACCTGGCCGGCCGCCGGCGAACGGTGAGTCAGCAACGCGGCCGCACGGCGCTCACCAGTGTGCTGGGTGACCACAGGTATCTGACCGGTCTGCGTAGCTAGCTGAGCTGCGCCGACCAAAAGATGTGGGCGTTGCGAGATTTCGTGACGAAGCAGTGAGGCGCTGGCTTCAATATCACCCTCAGCAGCAATAGCTAACTGGGCGGTATCGGGGGCCGGTTCCTGTACCGAAGGCTCGCTGGACTCGTCGGTGCTGTCCTCAACGACTTCAAACATCACCACGGTGACGTTATCGGGTGCGCCATTTTTCAGCGTGATGGCCACGAGGTCGTTAACTGCCTCGTCCATGTTCTTGGTACTACGGATGATCTGCTCAATGATGGGCAGCGGGACCGCGTCGGTCAGACCGTCGGAACACAGCATCCAGCGTTCGCCGGGTTCGGCTTCAATCTGCTGGACATCAAGCTCGGGGGAAGCATCAGAATCACCTAGAACACGTAGCAATACGTTCTTATGAGGGTGGACTTCAGCTTCTGCCGGCTTGATGCGGCCTTCATCAACGAGTCGTTGCACGAAGGTGTGGTCACGGCTGATCTGTTCAAAGTTATCGTGCTTGAGTCGATAAGCGCGCGAGTCACCGATATGGGCCATGTGCAAGGTGCTGCCAGAGAGTAGCAGGGAGGTCACAGTGGTGCCCATGCCTGAGAGCTTCGGGTTGGCACCGACGAGTTCATTGAGCACCAGATTCGCGGCCTGAATTTCATCAGGGAGAGCGTTTTGCGGATCGACGATATCTGCGTGGTCTAAGTGCACCAGGTCCAAGACCGTGGAGGCAGAAGCCACATCGCCGCCGACGTGGCCACCCATGCCATCGGCAAGGACAGCTAGATACTCACCGGCGTAGGCGGAGTCGTCGTTCTTCTTACGAATCCGTCCGACGTCAGACTTTGCGGCAAATTTGAGTTTGAGGGCCATAGGCTAGGACTTCAATTCCAGGACAGTCTTTCCGATGCGGATCCGCTGACCCGGTTCCACAGGCTGTGCGCGAGTGAGCTGACTGTCACCGACGAAGGTGCCATTGGTGGATCCCAAATCTTCGATGAACCAGCGTGATCCCTGTGGGAAGAGTCGGGCGTGACGTCCGGAAGCGTAGTCGTCGTCAAGCACCACGGTTGCATCCTGGGCACGACCAAACATGATTGGCTGACCGCTTAGCGGAATGCTGTTGCCGGCCAGTGGGCCTTCAACAATAGCCAAGGAGGTGGCAGCCTTGCGCGTCGGAGCTTCTGGTTCTGCCAGCTCAGGGTTCTTTTTCAGTGCCCGTGCGCTGGGCTTGCCTGTGCGGGCTCGAGATCCGACAGCCAAATCACGACGCATCGATCCGACAACGCTCAAAACGAGTAGCCAGATCAGCACAAGGAAGGCGAGTCGGAACAGGGTGAGAACCAGATCGTTCATGCGCGGCCTCCGTTATTCGAGGTGATGAGCCGAAAGACTATTTTTGTTTGTCCGATAGTGATGACCGAACCATCAAAAATGGGAGTTTCAGCGGAGATCTTTTTACCGTCCACATAGGTTCCATTGGTTGAACCCAAATCGGACACCACAAAGTTTGTCTTACCGCGGGTTTCAACGCGGATGTGCTGACGTGAAACACCAGAATCATCCACCGGAATGTCGGTGCTTGCCGAACGGCCTAAAATAACCGAGTGATGGTTCAGCGCGAAACGCTGTCCTGCAACCTCAAGAATGGCCTGCTTCTGAGTTGGCACCTTGGGGATCTCGTTGATAGGTCGGACGTTGGGACGTGGCTGCGCGGTGGTGCGCGGCGATGGCTGGCTGGCTGGCTTGGCGGTAGGCGTCTTTACCGGAGCCGAAGCAACAACATGGGAGCTGGTCTCCTTGACGGAGCCAGTGATTTCCATTTCGCCAGGCTTGAAATCTTGTTTGGAAACAAAATGGATCATGACATCGCCATGGACTGAGTAGTCCTGATTGGTGGCGTGCTCTGCGGTGACCTTAGCCATTTCATTAACGACAGCACGTCCCCAGCTTTTAGCGGTTTCGAAGTCTTTGGTGCTCAACGCAACGACGAAGTCGTTCGGAGCAAGACTGCGTCCTTCGCTAATTGGCAGAATTCCGCGATCCATTTCATTGCGCAGGGCAGTAGTCAGCTCTACTGGCTTGAGGTCTGCGGTGCTGGTTCCACGAAAGAAGCTTGTGACGACCTTCTCTAAGCCGCGTTCGACATTGTCGAGAAAGCCCATTATTCGTGCTCCTTCCTAGGGGTCCATTGTTTGTCTTAGTGTCCCGTAATTCGTGCGTAAAAGCAGTGAACACAGAACTTCATATTCGATCTTACTGTTTTCAGCTGTGCAAATGCCGAAAAATCCTTGGGTGATCGACGCGAGGGTCACTCAACGATACCGAGGTCAGGGACGAAAACCTGTGTCTCTGGCCACATGTCAAGGTTTCGATTAGGTGAACTGAAAATGTGTGTGTAAGCTGTTTCTTGTTGCAAAAGCATGACGCAGCAAAAATTGCATATGCGCGAGTGGCGGAATTGGTAGACGCGCTGGCTTCAGGTGCCAGTGATCGCAAGGTCGTGGGGGTTCAAGTCCCCCCTCGCGCACAAATTAAAAATAACCTCTGCAATGAATTTTCATTCATTGCAGAGGTTATTTTTCTTTCAGGTATCATTTTGATAACTATTGGCCACGGCGTGCCGAAACCTGCAGTCCTCGCTCCTTGAGTAAGGCCGCCAGTATGCCATCGCCTTCTACAATGGTCCCACTGTGAGAGCCGTCGTAAATAGCCCCGCAACCGCAACTGGGACTGCGGTCTTGCAACACTGCTTCGGTGATTCCGTTGGAGGTAGCCAGCTGGGCAACTTCTTGAGCCCCGGCGACAAAAGCCTCGGTGAGATCTTGACCGTTAATAGAGACGACGGTGGCGTTTCCCTGAAGGACGTCGTATCCATCCCCGCCGACGATCTCTGCGGGAGGTCGGGGTGTTGGCAGATCCCCTAGTTCTTCGGCGCATGCGGCGATCGCTTCGCCGCGCGCTACAGCATTGACTATGTTTTGGTCAGTTTTTGCTTTGCCGTTATAACGGCAGGGGATACCAGCAAGACATGAGCTAACAAGTATCGGGACCTTTCTCATGTCTTTATCCTAGTCGTGTGCCATGAATCGAGCACTGGATTAGAATTCCATTGACTAAGTGAAAGGTAAGTATTGTGGCTGCGTCCAAAGAACCATTTGAAATCCGCGGAACCATTGATGTGGTCAACGGACATCGGATCCTCCGCTTAGAGCAAGAATCCAGTGACTTACTTTCCAGTCGTGGCCAGGTGGCCGTAGATCTCCTTGGTGACTTTGCTGGGCATACCATCGTGATTGATCCTGATGGGCGTCGCGGTCACTGGCTGGATTTGGAGTCGGTTCAGGCTCCGGTGATCGATGGTGAAGTTGGGCAACAGATCCAGCTTTCGGTTCAGCCGAGCTCAACTTGGCCTGAAACCACGGTTCCGTCAGATCTGGCTGATGCCTTAGATCAAGCCAGTGATTTGGATGAGACCTGGGTGAGACTGACACCTATGGCCCGCTGGGAATGGGTTCGTTGGGTCGGAGCCACCAAGAATCCGGATACGCGTCAACGACGTGTTGAGGTCAGCATTTCTAAGTTGCGCGACGGCAAACGCCGTCCATGCTGCTTTGACCTGTCTTCCTGCACCAACCCCGAATTGGCCAAGGGTGGCAAACTCGCTGAATAAGACTGACACCGCTGGCACGGTACTAGTCGTCGACACCGTTCTTCGTGGAATCGCGAACAATCAATGAACTAGGAAGCATGCTCTGCAATGGCTCGGGGTCCTTTCCCTCGAGTAGCGCGCGCAGTTTCAGGGCCGCCAGCTTTCCGCCTTCGTGGGCGTTGAGCTGTACCGACGTGATCGAGGGGTTGGACGTGGCCGAATAGGGAAGGTCATCAAAGCCAGCGACCGCTAGCTGTTCTGGGATGCGAATTCCAAGTGCACGGGCTGCGTGTAAAACGCCGAAGGCATGATTGTCGGTGGCGCACCCTACGGCGCTTACCCCGTTCTCCTTCCATATTTGCCACTGCTCACTGAAGGTTTCCGAGGCCGCGGTGACATCAATCATCGAGCTGGCCACGCACTGCGGCAATACTTCAATACCGTAATCCTTAGCTGCCTGAAGGAAAGCTTCGCGGCGTACCGCGAGAGTTTCCGTTCCGGTGATGGCATCTAAATAAGCGGCCTTGGTATGCCCTTGAGCCGCAAAATGTGCCACCACATCGCGGGCTCCCTGGGCTACGTCCATATTCACTGCCGGGAATTTTGCGTCAATTCCGGGAGCGTCAAGGGCCACCATCGGTATGTGACCGCCGATCTCATCGAGGAACTCTTGGCTTGGTGCGTGCACCAGCAAGCCAGCCGGGCGTAGCCCGAGGATCTTGCGGGTTTCGCTCGCGCTGGGGGAGACGCCGGAATCCGTGACGGAGAGCATGAGCTGGTAGTCGTTGGCTAATACCGAGCGAACACCGGCAATGACTTTGGCAAAGAAGGGGTTGGAAATATCTGGGGCTACCAGGATGACCACGGAACTGACACCCTTGGCCAACGAGCTGCCGATGCTGTCAACAAAGTAGCCCAGTTCGCGAATCGCTTCGCGGACGCGTTGCTCATTCTTGGCTGAAACTCGCCCCGAAGACTTCCCGTTGGCCACCAAAGAGACCGTTGCCGTGGACACCCCTGCATGCGCGGCCACCATGGCCGCAGTGACCCGGCGTGGTTCGCGGGAATTTCCGGTCTTCTCAGCAATCGTCATGGATCCATCGTAGTCGCTCACTCGACGGGATAAATTCCAAGTTAAGCGCTTGACGCAACTGCGAGAACACGAAAGAATTGGCTCAAAGCAAGATCTTCGCATCATCACTAACATCCGGCCCCATGCCGGCAGAAGAAGGATGGCACCATGGCTCAGGACAGTGCAACACCCCGCAAGATCATTTTGGACTGCGACCCAGGCCATGATGATGCGGTAGCCATGATCCTTGCCCATGGAAGCCCGGCCATTGACCTGCTGGCAGTTACCACCGTGGCCGGAAACCAAACCCTTGAGAAGGTCACCGCCAACGCGCTCGCCGTGGGAACCATCGCCGGTATCAGTGGCATTCCCTTTGCTGCCGGCTGCGCCCGACCACTGGTGCGCGAAATAGAAACCGCCGCGGATGTCCACGGTGACTCGGGCATGGACGGTCCGGAACAACCAGAATCCACCATCGAATTGGACCCACGCCACGCAGTAGACGTCATCATCGACCTAGTGATGAGCCACGAACCAGGGGAAATCACCTTGGTACCCACCGGGGCACTGACCAACATTGCGATGGCCGTACGCAAAGAACCGCGCATCGTCTCCCGAGTACGCGAAGTCGTGCTGATGGGCGGTGGATACCACACCGGAAACTGGAGTGCGGTCGCCGAATTCAACATCAAAGTGGACCCAGAAGCAGCCCATATTGTCTTTAACGAAAACTGGCCGGTAGTCATGGTTGGACTAGACCTGACCCACCAGGCCTTGGCTACCACCGAAGTCGTCCAGAGCATCGAAAAGATCGGCACTGGCCCGGCAAAATTTGTGCGCGAACTGATGGACTTCTTTGCCCAGGCCTACCGCGACCACCAAGGCTTCGACGCGCCACCGGTGCACGACCCCTGCGCAGTGGCCTACGTCATCGACCCGCAGATCGTGCGCACCGTGAAGGCGCCGGTCAATGTGGAGCTCCGAGGCGAGTTAACCCTAGGAATGACGGTCACCGACTTCCGTGCTCCTGCCGATGAACACTGCAACACTTCGGTGGCAGTGGACCTGGATCACGACGGATTCTGGAACCTAGTGACGGACGCACTGCAACGCATCGGCGAAGTCACACCCCAGAGGTAAACAACTTCGGTGCAATGTGGGGCATATCAATGCCAATTACGCTCAGACCTGCATAAACTAGGATCAAACGAAGATCAGGAGGCGTAATGGCAGGAAAAACCCCGCACCAGAACGTGACGTTCCCATCCTCGGGTGCACAAGCACACGGCTACCTAGCAGTACCAGATTCGGGGCAAGGCCCCGGAGTCATCGTGATCCAAGAATGGTGGGGCCTGACCGACCACATTCGCGATATAGCTGACCGCCTCGCAGCCCTAGGCTTTGTCGCACTAGCACCAGATCTTTACGGTGGATCCATTACCCACGACGGCGAAGAAGCCGTAGAAATGATGGCTGATCTTCCTGAAGCTAAGGGGGCCGAGCTCTTGGCTGGCGCAGTGGACTACCTGTTGGCCAACAAACACGTGACGAGCCAGAAGTTGGGAGTCATCGGATTCTGCATGGGTGGCGGCTTCGTTCTACAGCTCGCCGCGCAGCAGGGCGAAAAAATTGCGGCCGCCGTTCCGTTCTACGGAGTCGGCCAGGGCGTGCCCAATGATTTCTCTGGGATTCGAGCCGATATCCAAGGCCACTACGCGAACTTTGACGAAATGTATCCTCCTGAACAGGCCCATGCCCAGGAAGAGCAGATTCGCCAGCAGTCCGGCGCCAACGTGAAGTATTACTACTACGACGCCAAGCACGCCTTCCACAATGACGAAAACACCGCCGGAAATTACGACCCTGAGCAGGCAGTGATCGCTTGGGAACGCGCCGTCGGCTTTTTGCAGGATAAAGTGGCCTAAAGGCCATAAAGTGTTATCCATCACTTAAAAGCATCACTTAATAATAAGGAGAGCAATATGTCAGAAATCATCATCGTAGGTGTCGACGGTTCGGAAACCGCACAGCGTGCAGCTCGCCGAGCAGCAGAACTAGCACTGAAGATCGACGCCGAATTGGTGGTCGTCACCGCACACGCATCGGATAACACCGAGGTCGTTTCCATCGGTTCCGACACCTGGATCCTGGACGATGCAGAGCAGGCTCGCAAGCTGGCCCAGCGCGTAGCAAACGACGTCAAGAACAGCGTTCCTGGCGTGAAGATCACCGCAGCTGCCGGCCACGGAAAGCCAGGCGACGTCCTGATCTCCGATGCAGAGGACCGCAAGGCCTCGATGATCGTTGTCGGTAACGTTGGCATGAAGGGCCTGGGTCGTGTACTGGGTTCCGTCGCTTCTTCGGTAGCTCACTCGGCTCCATGCGACGTACTGGTTGTTAAGACCGACAAGTAAGCCATAGCGCTTTCGCGCAACAGGCGGGTACCGTTCATCATTCGGTGCCCGCCTGCGGCATTTAACCCCGCACAGCGTAGGCTTAACCCGTGCAAACTCTTCGAATCGCCTACGCCACCGGCGTCACCCCCGGCAAATGGATGGATCGCTTTAAGGAGCGCTATCCGCAGGTTGAACTACAAGCTTGGCGGCACGATGAGGGGCAAATACTTGATCTCTTGGCAGAGGATCAGGCCGACGCGGTGTTTGTACGTTACCGCGGGCAATCACCCAAGGATCAAACCCGCCACGTCATCCCGCTCTATGAGGAACTTGAAGTGGTCTGCGCGGCCAAGGACCATGAGGTCGAATACTACGACGAGTCGGTGCCAGCCGAGGTTGTTGCAGGCTTCCCACAGCTGAACCTTGAGGACTACCCCGAGGCAGTCGGCGGCCTGAGCGTTGCCATGGAAGTTGTGGCCTCCGGAGCGCAGGTACTGCGTGTGCCACAGAGCATTGCCCGCCTTTTTGCCCGCAAGGATGTTGTTACTCGCTTCGTTGAAGATGGCGTACCGACCCAGGTAGGTATCGCCTGGCCAGTGGACATGGAAGACACGACGCTCTTAGAAGAATTCATCGGCATTGTGCGTGGCCGCAGCGCAAATTCTTCCAGGCAGGCTTCGGTACGTAACCAGGAGCAGAAAGCCAAGCGCGTTAACGACAAAGCCAAGTTTGAAGCCAAACTCAAGGCCCAAGCAGCAGCGAAGCGACAGAAGGAACTAGCTAAGAAGCAAGCGCGCAGCAACGGTGGCAAGCCGGGGAAGCCCGGCGGATCTAAAGGACGCAAAAAACGGTAGAACCGGGCCGTCAGGCATGGGTAGAGTGATGCCATGATGCAATTTGATACGCTCGCGCTGTCTTCGCGTGGCTCAGCCCTGATTTTGACCATCAACCAGCCGGCTTCGCTCAACGCGCTATCCCAAGAAGTCGTAAACGACTTGGAAGCCTTCCTTAACTGGTTTGAAACCACCGGGTTTGAATACCGCGGAGTGATCATCACCGGGGCTGGAGAGAAGTCCTTTGTCGCCGGCGCCAATATTGTGCAGATGAACGCCATGGACGCCGAAGCAGCACTGGCCTATGGACGCCAGATGCACGCGGTAACCGAACGCCTAGAATCCCTCCAAGTTCCAGTCATTGCCGCAGTCAACGGCTTCGCGCTGGGCGGCGGCTGCGAAATCGCATTGGCCTGCGACTTCATCTACGCTGCAGAAAATGCCAGCTTTGGACAGCCCGAAGTAAACCTTGGCCTGGTTCCCGGCTTTGGCGGATCCGTGCGCCTGCCGCGCCGAATCGGTAATGCCTTAGCCCGTGAACTGATCTTCACCGGGCGCCGTATTAAGTCGGCCGAAGCACTACGTATCGGCCTAGCAAATCGGGTCGTCCCGGCCGCAGAACTGATTGACCAGGCACTAGCCACCATTGAAGAAATCGCAGCCGTTTCACCCACCGCGGTGGCCAACGCCAAAACCGCCTTGGTACAGATGGATGCGCTGAATACCCATGAAGCGCTAAAAGTTGAGGCAGACTCATTCCAGCGTGCCTTCACAACCAATGATTCGGTAGAAGGACGGGCCGCCTTTGTTGAGAAGCGCTCGCCGAACTTCCCGGGCAACTAATGATGCACTACGGGCCACACCCGGATCAGCACCTGCAATTCTTTGAACCAGAGAACCCCACGGCCAAGGGTGCAGTGATGATCATCCACGGTGGGTACTGGCGTGAGAAGTACACGGCGCAACTAGGTGTTCCCTTGGCCCAGGATCTGGCGGGCCGAGGGATCCCGACCTATAACCTGGAATACCGCCGGGGGACCGGCAGCGCCGCAGCGATGCTCGCTGATGCCCGGCTAGCCCTGGGACTGGTCAAGGAAGACGGCCCAATTACGCTGATCGGTCATTCGGCCGGCGCACAGTTAGCCTGTGTGCTGGCCGCCAATGACTCGCGCGTCAGCCAGGTGATCAGCCAGGCAGGTCTGCTGGATATCGAGTATGCGCGCCGGCTGGCGCTCAGCCATGGAGCAGTTGACCTGTTGCTTGATGGGGCGCAGCCAGCTGCCTACAATCCGGTGGAGTTATGGCCGATGTCTGCCCGTGTGGTCATCTTTCATGGTCGAGATGATGAGGATGTGCCGGTAAAAATTGCTCGACTGGCTGCTCAAAGGGCAGCGGCACTGGGACAGGACTACCGCTTCGCGTTGTTTGCAGGGGATCACTACACTTGGATTGACCCGCACAGTGGCCAATGGGCTGCCTGCGTGGGCGCCCTGACACCCCTGCACTACTAAAAGGAGCAGCATGAACCCGACCGTGATCGGTGAAGCCCTCGTTGACGTCCTGGCCTCGGGCATTGCCCCAGCACAGGAATTTGTTGGCGGCAGCCCGCTGAACGTCGCGGTATCACTGGCTCGCTTGGGTTACCCCGGAACCCTGATTTCCCGTTGGGGTGCCGATGACAAGGGTGCAAAGATCGAGGGATATCTCAAGGACAACAACGTTAAATGCCTCGGCGGTGCCGATGATCAGGCGACCGTGATTGCCCACGGCATCCTTGATCCCGCAGGTGGCGCAGCCTTCGCCTTTAATGCCTTCTGGCAGATGCCCACCATCGGGCCAGAACTGCCGCAGGACGTGGAGCTGGTACACACCGGCTCTATCGCCACACTCTTCAGCCCCGAAGAGCTGCTGCCCCTGCTTTCAGCGGCCCGCACCCACGCAACAATTAGCTATGATCCGAACTTGCGCCCGTCACTGGTGACCAATCATGCTCAAACGGTGGCCGAGGTGGAACGCTTTGTTGGCCAGGCGGACGTTGTGCGGGTCTCAGGCATTGACCTGAAATGGATGTACCCCATGCGATCGGTGCAAGACTCGGCGCGAGCCTGGCTGAACATGGGCCCAGCCATTGTGGTGTCCACTGCCGGATCGCGGGGTTCCTGGGGCGTGGTACGCGCCGGGGATGCCGAATTCATCGCCCCCTCCGTTGAGGTGACCGATACCGTCGGCGCCGGAGACACCTTCACCGCGGCCCTACTGTGCTGGCTTGCCGAACACGACCTGATTGGTGCCGCCAACCGTGAAAAGTTGGGCCAACTAGGCACCAGCGAATTGTCTCAAGCCCTTGAATTTGCGGCTAAGGCAGCTGCCGTGACAGTGCAGCGTGCCGGTGCCAACCCACCGCGTCGCGAGGAGCTCTAACGTGATCAAGCTGATCGCTTCGGACCTCGATGGCACTATTGTCGCCCAGGACGGCACCATTTCTCCGCGAACCCGTCAGGCCTTCTTGGATGCTCGCCACGCTGGGATCCAGATCGTCTTTGTCACCGGGCGGCCCTTTCGCTGGTTGACGCCAATCATCGAAGCTTTTGGTGGACTGGAAACCGTAATTTGTTCGAATGGTGCGGTGCTCTATGACCTAGAGCGTGATCAGGTGATTTGGTCCCGTACGCTCAGTGCAGCTAAGGCCCGTGAAGCAGCGGCCATCATTTCACAGGTTGAACCGGAGGCGACTTTCGCCGCCGAGACCACTGTGGGTCTACATCTTGGTGAGGGTTTTGCTGACCGCCACCATAATTTTGGGGTGCAGGCGGCGCTAGATTTGTCCTCGAATGCCATTGATGAAGAAGGCATCGTCAAGTTCCTTGCCCGTTCCCAGCACCTGAACATTGACGACTTTTATGCTGCCGTGCGCCCCGAACTTAGTCACCTTGTCTCCATCACCCACTCGGCGTTTGACGTCTCCTTACTGGAAATGGCCCACGTGGATATCGACAAGGCAAAAACCCTGAACGAGTATTGCCTGCGCTTGGGAATCACCGCAGATGAGGTCATGGCCTTTGGCGACATGCCAAATGACATTCAGATGCTCGAGTTTGCTGGCCACGGCTACGCCATGGCCTCTGGACACCCCACCACCCTGGCTACTGCGAAGTACAGTGCGCCGCCGCTGGCCGAAGACGGCGTCGCTCAGGTGATCGAAGGTTTGCTGAAATGACTTACGCTTTTTCGCACCGCGGGGTACGCCACTCAGATGAAGAGAATACTTTGGTTTCTTTTCAGCGCGCTGTTGACGCGGGCGTTACTCATCTGGAATCGGATGTCCATGCTTCGGCCGATGGAACGGTTTACCTATTTCACGACGAAACTCTGGATCGAGTCACCACTGCGACTGGAAAATTCAGTGATCGCACCGACGCGGAACTCGCACAGATTACCGCTGGGGGAGAAGCACTGTGCACCCTCGATGAACTGCTAGATGCTTTCCCGCAGGTTCAAGTGGTGAATCTGGATGTGAAGGATGAGCATGTCATTGGACCGCTTGCGGAGCTGATTGAACGGCGCGCAGCGCACCAACAGATAGCTTTGGCCTCCTTTTCCAGCGCACGCAGCCATGCGGTACGCCACCTACTTTCGGCACCGATCAGGCGCTCGCCGGGACAAAGCGAAATCATTCTGATTTGGCTCTGCGCCCACCTCTTGGGATGGGTCCCCAAGGCTTTGGTTAAAGACTTCTGGGCGGTGCAGGTGCCCTTCAAGCAAGCGTGGCTCCCCGTGGCGACACGCAGGTTTACCCGAGCCGTACAACGAGCTGGTGCTCAAGTGCACGTGTGGGTCATCAACGACGAGCCAACCATGAAACTACTTATGGATCGCAAAGTCGATGCGATCATGAGCGATGACGCAGCGCTACTGATGAAGGTGCTGAACTCCTAGGGCACGGTATTTGATGGTGTGCTCATCTAATACTGCGGAATCAGGGTCAAATCCGAGGCCTTCAGCATCAGGCAAAGGTAGTGTCCCTGCGGACGTCATGAGGCCTTGATGTGGCGCATGCCAGGGATGAAGTTGCACATCCCAATTGAGGAATGGGATCTCAAGTTCTGGTCGTAAGTGTCCGTCGGGTAATTGAACCGGAGGATCCAAAGCAAGGATCTGGGCGCTAGCGAGTAGTGCTGGCCCATAGTAGAAGCAATGTGGAATGACGTGAGCATTTAGTCTTTTTCCTGCTTCACGGACTTGCAACATGGCGCTGATGCCGCCGATTTTTCCAACACTTGGTTGCGCATACTCAATGACTCCTTGTTCCATGTCGTTGATGAGCCCTTGAACTCCCGAATGATTTTCTCCGCCCGAAACGTTACTGAATTCGGAGTTTAGCGCTAGCAATGAGTGCGAATCATCGGGTGGAAAGACCGGTTCTTCGATCCACAAAAGGTTCAATTCAGCTAGGTCGGCCAAGGCTGCTCTTGCCTGGGCTAAATCCCATTTGCAATTTACATCGACCATGAGGGGAAGATGTCCCGTTGTTTCTCTGGCTGCTGTGATTGCTGGTTTTGATGACTCGTGGAGTTTAAAGGCTTTAAAACCGGCGGTTTTAGCGCGGTCTAGATGGAAGGATACTTCGTTCGGATCCTCTGAGTAGTGAACCAGTGATGCGTAGGCGTTGATCTCGTGTCGTGCCTCGTCATTGATAAATTCGCGTAGGGTTTCCTTTGCTCTTTTGGCTGCGATATCCCATAGGGCGATATCGATCGCTGACAGTGCATAGTGGACGGGCCCAGTACGCCCAAAGGCGTGAAAAGCGTAGTGCGCTGCTGGAAGGCATGTATCTAAATCGCAGGTGCGTCCTAAGAAGAATGGCCCAACGATTTCTTCTAGCGCCGCCCATGTTGCCGGATTAGTTTTATGTCCAAAGCCTTCACCCCATCCGATCAGCCCTTGAGCGGTGGTGACTTTAACAATCAAGGATTCCATGTGGGTGAAAGTCTTAGATGATGCATTGAAAGTATCGATTGATTCCACATTGGAATCCCCTGCTTCTCTGCGTGCCGCACTAAAAGGAATCGATACTAGATAGAGTTCTATGGAGTTGATCGTGTCATCAATTCTGCTCTTGACCTGTGGCAACTGAATCTTCCTTTGCGAAATTTATTGTTTGCTTTCTCGGCAATTTTTGAGTTTGAAGCTCGGGGTCTTTTTGAATTCCATGGCTTTGGATACTCATCTTGCCAATGTGGTTGACCTCACGTTGCTCTTAGTTTAGCGTTGTGGAATAGAGATTGGAAAGCGCATTCCAAAGCATGTTGACGAAACAGTTTTGAAGCAAGGAGTCAGTCATGTCGGTCCCGATTCGCAAGGGGCACCCTAGCGTTCTGATGAAAGGAGATGATGGCCAGTGAGTGCCATTGCCGAGTTGCAAAGCCTGAGTAAGACTAAAGGTCGAAAGGCTCCTGCAAAAGACAACAAAGCCGCTCATATCTTCTTGATCCCGTGGACGATTGGGCTCTTCCTGGTCACCCTTGGCCCAATGGCCATGTCGCTGTACCTCGCCTTCACGGACTACAACTTGTTGCAGTCACCGGAGTTCACGGGGTTCGCCAACATTGAACGGATGTTGGATGATCAGCGACTCCATAATTCGTTGCGCGTGACTTTCACCTACGTATTGGTTGGAGTTCCGCTGCAACTGGCTGTTGCCCTGGGTGTTGCCATCTTGCTAGACCGGGGAATGCGTGGATTGTCCTTCTATCGATCCGTGTTTTACCTGCCATCCATGCTTGGTTCTTCAGTAGCGATCGCGGTGCTCTGGAAGCAGATTTTCGGTACCACCGGTCTGGTCAACCAGATGCTGGAAATCATAGGTATTCAAGGCATTGGCTGGATCTCGGATCCGAATACGTCGCTCGGAAGCCTGATTCTGCTCAACGTTTGGACCTTTGGATCACCGATGGTGATTTTCTTGGCCGGCCTACGCCAAGTACCAGCAATGTATTACGAAGCTGCATCCATTGATGGTGCCTCCAAATGGCGCCAATTCCGCAGCATCACGCTTCCAATGATTAGCCCGATTATCTTCTTCAATCTCGTTTTGCAGATCATTGGGGCTTTCCAGAACTTCACCCAAGCATTCATTGTTTCCAACGGCTCGGGTGGGCCAGCTGACTCTACGATGTTCTTCACTCTGTACCTGTATCAGCAAGGCTTCAAACAATTCGACATGGGATACGCCTCGGCCATGGCCTGGCTTTTGGTCCTGATAGTTGGCGCATTCACCGCCGTGAACTTCTTCGTTTCAAAGTATTGGGTGTTCTACGATGACTAATCAAACTTCGCTACCGCAGTCTGAAGATCTTGATCAGACAAACCATGATCATGCTCTCGATGAAGAGAAGATGCTAGGCCAGAAACCACCGGTCGGTGGAACTGACGCTAGTGGACGTAAGGTCAAGGGCTACCGACCAAAAATACGGACACCATTTAGATCAGTCATCAAACACACATTGCTCATCCTCGCAGCAGGCGTGATGATCTACCCGCTGTTGTGGATGGTAGCCAGCTCCTTCCGGCCCAATGACCTGATCTTCAGAGAAGCTGGGCTGGTCATCTCGCAGGTGGATTGGACTAACTACCCCAACGGATGGGACGCACTATCCGAACCGTTCAGCAAGTACCTACTGAACTCCGCCATCTTGGTCCTTGGTTGCATCCTCGGAAATCTGGTCTCGTGCTCCATGGCGGCCTACGCCTTCGCTCGACTGGACTTCAAGTTCAAGAAGATCATGTTCGTGCTGATGCTCATGACCATCATGCTCCCCATTCACGTGATCATCGTTCCTCAGTACGTGATGTTCTCGCAGATCGGGTGGGTTAACACGTTCTGGCCGATTATTGTCCCGAAGTTATTGGCTACGGACGGGTTCTTCATCTTCCTGATGATCCAGTTCATCCGCGGTATTCCTAAGGACATGGACGAAGCCGCACGCATCGATGGTGCCGGACACCCGCGCATCTTCTTGCAGGTGATCTTGCCGTTGATGGTTCCAGCGTTGGCCACGACAGCGATCTTCACTTTCATCTGGACCTGGAGTGACTTCTTCACCTCACTGATCTACCTGACGAATCCAAGTAATTACACCGTGCAGGTGGCCCTGAATGCCTTCATCGACTCCACCGGCGAATCAAACTGGGGAGCACTGTTCGCGATGTCGATCGTTACCCTCATTCCGGTCTTCCTGGCCTTCTTGTTCGGACAGAAATACCTGGTCAAGGGAATCGCCACAACAGGTATCAAATAACCAAGTGCTCATGGCCCGGAACCTCAAATCCGGGCCATTGGCCTATCTGAAGCTCAAACCAGCACAGCGCAGCCTATAGCTAAGGAGAAAATCCATGGAAACACCAACACGTACTCGGTACGTCTTGATCGGCGCCGGAAACCGATGCGAAATGTACATTACCTCTATGCTCGGGGACCACCGCAACGTCGCTGAATTAGTTGCCCTGGCAGACACAAATCCGGGTCGCATCGAGTATTACCAAGATGTGGTCGAACAAACCTTTGGAGAACAACTAGGATCCCTCGACCCGGAAGATCTAGAGTCTTTCATTCGCGAACAGTCTATTGACCGGGTGATCATCACGACGCCGGACTATACTCATGCTTCACTGATCTGCACGTCCATGTATGCCGGTGCCGATGTCATTGTGGAAAAGCCGCTGACTATCGATGCTGAGAGCACCGCACAAATCGCACAGGCAGTGGCAGAAACCGGACGCGAAGTGATCGTAGCTTTTAACTATCGATATTCACCAAGAAACACGGCGCTGAAAAAAGCTATTGACGATGGGTTGATCGGTCAGGTGACATCCATTGATTTCAGCTGGATGCTCGATACCGTTCATGGCGCAGACTACTTCCGTCGCTGGCACCGTCAGAAAGAGAATTCCGGTGGGCTACTCATTCACAAATCGAGTCATCACTTTGATCTGGTCAACTGGTGGCTTGATGACTCACCCGCGAGTGTATTCGCCGCTGGAGGTTTGAAATTCTATGGCCCCGAAAATGCTGCGTCCAGAGGCCTGACAGCCCATGAACGAGGCACCCACGAATTCAGCGATCAGGAACCCTTTGACCTGGACCTACGTAGCGATGAACGTCTAGAAAAACTGTACTTAGCCAATGAACATTTTGACGGCTATCGACGGGACCAAGGCGTCTTCAATGGAGAAATCTCGATTGAAGATAACCTGAGCCTGACAGTTCAATATGACAAGGGCCCCATCCTCTCCTATTCACTTAATGCGCACAGCCCGTGGGAGGGATACCGTGTAGCCATTAACGGAACTGAAGGCCGACTAGAACTTGATGTCGTGGAGAGGGCCGCAGTCCTACCAGCGGCAGGAGGCAGACCTGTTGACCCCTCATTTAGCGATGACGGACAGAGCAGCAAGATCCGCTCAAAGGGTGAACGCTTGGTGGTACAACGCCACTGGCAAGAAGCTGAAGAAATCCAGATCATCAATTCTGATGGTTCACACGGTGGTGGCGATAAGCTCCTGCTGGAAGAACTCTTCGAAGGACGCCAATCGGACGCCTATTCACGGCAGGCCGGCTTCCTTGACGGAGTCCGAGCGATTGCCGTGGGAATCTGCGGCAACGAATCCTTGGAAACCGGAGCGCTAGTCGAGGTTGCTTCCGTTGGGCTGGGAGTCAGTTTGTCAGCAGTTGAACAAATGCAGGTGTAGACGAATTCATGAGCGAAAAAGTTATTATCACCGGCGGTTCAGGGCGTTTGGGTCGTGCGGTCGTTGAAGGTTTTGCTGCTGCAGGGCACCAAGTAATATGCCTGGACCGGGAGCTACCAAAAGAACCAGTAGCTGGGGTTGAATATCAAAGCATTGACTTGATGGATGCCGAAGCCACCCATGTAACCTTCAAAGAGATTGGCCCTCAGGCGGTCGTTTCACTGGCAGCCATGGCAGTACCTTTTATGGCACCGGAAGAAGTCCTTCTTCAAACTAACGCGACCATCGCGCACAATGTCACTTCTGCGGCTGTGGAGTCGGGAGCGACGCGCGTGGTTCTGGCTTCTAGCCCATCCATCATGGGCTATGGATCCCCAGGGGGTTGGGTGCCGGAAAAGCTGCCACTGGACGAAAATGAAACACCACGTCCGTGGCACGCCTATGGTTTGTCCAAGTATGTCGCTGAACAGATTGCGGCCATGTTTGCAACCAAGATGGGGCCCCAGAGTCCAGTGAAGTTCGCTTCTTTTCGTCCCTGCTATGTCATTGCTGAAGAAGAATGGAACGGTGCACCGACCCAACAGGGCCACACGGTGGCAGAACGATTGCAGGATCCGAAGCTCTCGGCTCCTGCACTGTTCAACTATGTAGATGCTCGCGACGTCGCAGACTTCCTGCTGCTGTTACTCGAGAGATTTGACCGGGCTGAGAACGGTGCAGTGTTCTTTGTAGGAGCTAAGGATGCCATGGCCACCCGTCCACTCTCGGAGATCATCCCAGAGATCTATCCGGAACTCGCATCCCTGGCAACTGGCCTGACCGGCGATAGCCCGGCCTTCAGCATCGAAAAGGCCCGCGAAGTGATCGGCTGGGAACCTAAGCGCAGCTGGAGATCCGAGCTTAACGCCAAGGTCTAAAACGTTCGAACAAAGTAGACTGGTGGGTACCGAGAATTTGATTCTCGGTACCCACCAGTCTTTCCATGCGCGCTTATCGCTGTAGCACTTGGGGCCTAGGCAATCCGTTGACCATGGTGGTTGGCCACTGGGGATCCACACTAAGCACTTCGATGGCACCAGATTCAGTGAACAACATGGTGTCCTCAACCTTAAAAGTGTGGCCGTCGCGTTGTGCACTTGGGTTGAATGCGAAAGCCTGATTTGTTTGGAAACGGTCTGTTACTCCCGGAGCTAACCGTGGATCGCGGCCGTTGAATCCGGCAATTCCGCCCTGATGATGTCGCGTCCACTCCAATTCGTCAAAGCCATGGGCTGGATAGGCCTGCTGGATGATAGGCAGCAGTTCGCCGAGCGCTTTGCCTTCTGAAATACCCGAAATAATGTCTGCCTCGACGCCGAGAATGTCAGCTTCGCCGGCAAGCTCTTCTTTGGTAGCAGGCTCAAAGCGGACCCAGCGCGTGAGGTTGGCAATCAACCCATGCCTTCTGACGCACAATACGGCCATGGCTTTGCGTCCCAATGGTGCCTGAGTCGGCAGAGGGTGTCGATAATCGGTACGAGTGGAACCGCTAACTAGGGCTACCAGGACTTCTCCACCTTGTGCGATGGCGCCTGCAGATAGTTTGGCTGCGATAGCGAATTCGGTGTCATCGCTGGAAGCTTCGGAAAGCACCTTGGTCATCACCGAAGCAGTGTCCTGGCACAACTGACGGTAGCGGTCCACTTCGCTCGCCGTTAGCGCCGTGCGCATAGTACGAAGCTCCGAGTCGATCTCGGACTCTGCAAGAATCTTCCAGTCTGCAGCCTCTGGGAACCAAGCACTAACATCATCTAGTGACTCGTACCAGTTGGTGACATGAAGGTTCACGGAGCCGAGCTCATGGAGCTCTTCGTCTTGCAGGCGCTGTGCTTCACTGATTGAAGTAGCAAGTTCGCAGCCCCTAGCGTGAACTAAAGCCCGGAGCACAGCAGGAGCTGCAAGCGAAACGTGTGTACGTGCACCGTCGAGGAGCCAGGCTAGCGATGCGGGGGTGGAGAGCAATACAGCTTGCGCTCCCTGCTTTTGAATAGTATCCGTGAGCAGCGCGTGCTTTTTTGTGTATTCACTTGTTATCGCCGCGGGCATGTTCCATCCTCCTGATTCTCTGCACCGAATTCATGGGCCAGTGCTGAGACTGTTGAAGTGTCCAATCGACCATCAGCCACCAAAACGCGCAGATGGCGAGTCAACGAGGTACCGGGTTCTACTATGACCGGGGTATCCCAGGCCAATGAACTGCCAACACCGGGATAACCAGAGCTACGGACAAACCAAGGATCGTCCTCGTCGTTACAAAAAATGAGCGTCGCCTGACCATGTCCTGTTCCGCGCTGTGAGAGAGCCACAGCCTCTGAGGAGAAGTCAGCACTGAAGGCCAACCATGGGCTCAAAGAGCCATGGACCTGTTCCTCGCCTACTAACGAGTCGGTAAATATCTCTGGATTACTGTTTCGAGGCAGTCGCCAAAAGAATCCGCCATAACCGCCATTGGGCCGTCCATTAGATCCTGGTGAACCGAGAGATACGGACTCCTCTCGGGCCGAAAGACTGAACGTGAAATCCATGATCCAACCGGTTGTGCCGGTGACTTGGTGGGTGAAAGGACGGAAATCTACTGCGCGTTGTTCGTCCAACACTACGTGTTGCTGATGGCTGACCCACTCTAGGTGGGAATTGACCGAACGCCCGTTGGCAGCAAAAGAATTTGCAAGAGTGCGGATATGTCCATGATCTTCGCGCCATACGTAACGTGAGTCCGCACGGGTATAAGTTCGACCGCCCCAGAAGTTATTTCCATTGACGTCTTGGATTGCTACCCCAACGCCAAGATGCCAGGTGTGATCCAAAGGTTGCTGGTCACTGATGCGCACACCGCCTAGGGTCGTGAGTTCATCAAGAAATGGCCGTGGCGAGTTTGTGACGGCAATATCCTCACCGGTGCGGAGCCTGGCGACGACCTGTTTCTGCCCGGTAGTGGGATGCTCAAGAGTGAATTTACCGCTAGAGTCCGGCTCAGCGGCCCAAGGGGCTCCAAGTGAGGAGAAGTTCGACTGCGCGGCCACAGACCTATCAATGAAATGCTCAATATCCGGGATGACAGGATGGAATTGATCTCCATCATCGGTGGGGATCACATATTCTTCAGGGATGTCAGTTGGTTCTGGACCAATTCGTATTTGTTCCAGAACGCGCATGAAGGCCCCGGCAGATTCCAGTGAGCTTAGTAGTTCAGTGGCTACCCCGGCACGGACGTCGACAAGATTCTCCAACAGATTCACCCGATCAAAAACCTGGGAAGTAACGGAGCGGCCTAAGTCCGGATTGGGCTTGATGATCAATTCGTCGCGAGTGTAGTACAAGACGGCTGAACCTTCAGTTCCATAGATGGTGATCCAAGGGTCCTGCTGTTCCTTCGCGCAGACAGTCAGGGCTGCGGTAACCGGGATGCCGGAAGTTGTTTGTAGTTTCACTACCGAAGTATCGTCGGCTTCGATTTGGTGTGCATGATACAAATCTGTGGCTACCGAAATGACGTCACTGGAGCGTTGCGCCCCGGCAATCCTTAGGGCACTGGCCACGGCGTGAGCTAGCGGGTTTGTCACCACACCGTCAGCGATTTCAATACCATTCAGTTGTCGGTGACCGGCCCAAGGTGAGCGGTTGTAATAGCCCGTGGTGCGTAGCCAATTTCCGCTGGCCCCGACCGCACGCAGGGCGCCAATAGGCGAATTCTCGGATCCGGATTCAAAGAATTCAGCCACTGCTTTCAGTGCTAAAGAACCCAGTGCCTGGAACCCTACCTGTACATTGACACCAGCTGCCTGCGCGGCACTCAGCAGTGTTTCGTACTGCTCTAAAGTAGCGGTGGGAGGCTTTTCCAAATACAGGTCAGCACCGGTGGCTAAGGCTTTCAGGGCTAAGTCTGCGTGAGTATTAATGGGGGTCGAAATGATGATGATGTCCGGCTTCAACCCCGAATCAATAAACTCGGCGAGGCTACTGAAGATTCGAGTATTTTCACCGCGAATGGCGCTGCCCGGATCATTCGGATCAATTCCAGCAAGGAAACTGATCTTTTCCTCACCTACTAGACGTTGAATATTTATCAGATGCTGGCGTCCAAAACCATTAAGACCGACCAGCACCACCGCTGGCGCTGATGACGGTGAAGCGGAATTATCGTCTTTGGCAGCCGCTGCGGTGGTTTGCTGGTTCATGTTGTCCTTCTTGAAATTGTCGAAGTCAGATCAGTTTATGGCGCTCGCCGACTGGATGCCCGCAGCTTGCTCAAGATGCGGTAAAACCAGTGACGCGAAACGTTCTGACATGGTGTTCAGCGTTAGATCAGCATCTTGAGCGTTGATTTCGTCATTAAAGATTTCGACTTCGACGGGACCTCGATAACCGGCCTGAGCTACCCAACGAGAGATCGATGAGAAATCAACATGACCATCGCCCATCATTCCGCGCGACTGGAGCGCATTACTGGCGATTGGCAGGTTGAAGTCGCAAATTTGATAACTAGCTAGGCGACGTTCGTGGCCGGCACGCTGGATCTGCTGTTGTAGTTGTGGATCCCAGAAGACGTGGAAAGTATCAACAACCACACCGACCGCTTCAGCTGGATATGCAGTTGCCATATCCAAGGCCTGACCAAGTGTAGATAAGACGGCGCGGTCAGCTGCATACATCGGGTGCAATGGTTCGAGCACCAGGCAGACACCATGGTCTATTGCCAACGGAACCAATTGGTCCAAGGCTCGTGCCACGCGGTCCCGGGCACCAACGATATCCTTGTCCTGGCGATCTCCAATGCCACCGAGAAGATGCGCTGCTGACGGCAAGCCACCGACTACCATGATCAGGTTATTCGCCCCGATGGTGGCAGCTTCTTCGATGGCGTGGCGATTGGATTCGAAGGCTTCTTGCTGTGCCTGTGAAGAGGTGGCCGTGAGGAATCCGCCACGGCACAGGGTACTTGCCTGCAACCCACCTTCCTTGATGATGGTCGCAGCTCGTTGCGCCCCTCCAGCTTGTTCGAGGAGGTGACGCCATGGGCCGATATGGCTTAATCCAGCGCTGGCAGCCGCCTCGACCGCTTGCTGCAGAATGAGGTTGGGTGTGGTGCCGGTGTTCAGGGAAAGTTCGAAGCTCATGACACTCCTGTCAATGTACGGGTAGTGGTCTTGGCGCCATAAACGGCAAGGAGTTCTTCCATGCGCTTGGCAGCTAGTTCTGGATCCAGCAGCAAGCCTGCGGTATCTGCTAGGACGAAGGTGCGAACTAGATGGGGTAAGGAGCGCCCTGCATGCAGGCCACCGACCATCTGGAAGCCACTTTGGTGACCGTTGAGCCAGGAAAGGAACGCGATTCCGGTCTTGTAGTAGAACGTGGGAGCACTAAAAATGTGCAGGCCCAGTTCCCGTGTTGAGTCCAAGATGGCGCGGCCCCGTGCGGCATCTGAAGCATCAAATGCCTGCAGGGCCGTTGACGCTGCGGGGTAGATAGCGGCAAATATTCCTAGCAAGGCATCTGAATGCAGTTCCCCATCACTATCGATGAGTTCTGGATAATTGAAGTCGTCCCCGGTGTATAGCCTGATTCCAGACGGTAGTGCGGCTCGAAGCTGTTTCTCGTGCTCTGCATTGAGTAGAGATACCTTCACCCCGTCGATTTTCTCTGAGTGCTTCTCCAAGATGGATTGGAACACTGCCGTTGCTTCGGCAAGATCGGTGGTGCCCCAGTATCCAGCAAGCTGGGGGTCAAACATATCACCGAGCCAGTGCAAGATCACTGGTTGCTGGGCAGCATCTAGCAAGGTTGAGTAAACCTGGACGTAGTCTTGCGGGGTCCGTGCAGCCTTGGCCAAAGCCCGTGAGCACATCAAAATGGACTTTGCTCCGGAATTTTCGACAAGGTGCAACATCTGCAGGTAGGCGTCAATGACTAACTGCAGATCACCTGGCTCAACCGGCTGGTCGTTGAGCTGATCGGTCCCGACTCCGCACGCGATAATGTCGCGTACCGTCAGCGAGGTGAGTGCTGGGTAGCGGTTATCGGCAATGACGGTTGCTGCTTCTTGGGCTGAACGATTGATCAGCTCACAGGTGGCTGCATAGTCTAGGCCCATGCCACGTTGCGCGGTGTCCATGGCGTCGGCAACACCTAGCCCGTAGGACCAGAGTTCGTGACGGTAGGCGAGTGTAGCCTCCCAATCAATTGTTGCTGGGGCGCCGGGGGTGTTGTCTGCATCCATATGTGGAATCACATGGGCTGCTGCGTACACCTTGCGTGAGGTGATGGGTGAGGTGGGGCGGTGGAAGTCGCCAGGTCCATGCATCTTGTAGGTAAATGACCGCCCGTGCTCATCGATCAGGGTGAGTTCTGGAAAGTTGTTCTCGTTCATAGCGTGATCTCCGGAATATCTAGGGTTCGGCGCTCGGAGGCAGACTGTAGGCCTAGGGCTGCTAGCTGTACTCCACGGGCCGCAGATAGCAGACCGTATTTGTGTTCCCGTCCAGCGGCGACATCCGCGAGGAAATCTTCCCACTGTAGTTTGAAGCCGTTATCGAGATCCGCGTTTGCGGGAACTTCCAACCACTGGTCACGGAAGGACTCGGTCACTGGCAGATCTGGGTTCCATACCGGCTTAGGCGTGTGAGCGCGTTGCTGGGCGACGCACTTGTTGAGGCCCGCCACGGCTGAACCATGGGTTCCATCGATCTGGAATTCGACTAGTTCGTCGCGGTATACGCGCACAGCCCACGAGGAGTTGATCTGCGCGATGACCGGATCACCTTCGGGGGTTTCAAGTTCAAAGATGCCGTAAGCGGCGTCGTCGGCAGTGGCTTCGTATGGCTCACCTTGCTCATCCCATCGGGCGGGGATGTGGGTGGCGGTAGTGGAAGTCACGGTTTTGACCTGGCCGATGATTCCTTCTAAAACATAGTTCCAGTGGCAGTACATGTCGGTGGTCATCGAGCCGCCGTCCGCTAAGCGGTAGTTCCACGAGGGGCGCTGAGCCTCTTGGATGTCGCCTTCAAAGACCCAGTATCCGAATTCTCCGCGCAAGGAGAGAATTCTTCCGAAGAATCCCTCATCGACGAGGCGACGTAGTTTGACTAGTCCAGGAAGGTAGAGCTTGTCATGAACTACGCCGGCGGTAACTCCTTTGGCCTTGGCCTGACGGGCGAGGTCAACGGCATCATCTAAGTTTTCGGCGGTCGGCTTTTCCGTGAAGATGTGCTTACCCGAGGCGATGGCCTTGGACAAGGTGTCATACCGTAGCGAGGTCATCGAGGCATCAAAGATGATGTCAATACTTGGATCTTCGATAAGCGAATCGAGATCCGTGCTGTAGTGCTCCACTTGATGTTTCTGCGCGAGATCGCGCAATTTGTCTTCATTGCGACCAACAAGAATCGGCTCAACGGTGAGCTTGGACCCGTCGGCAAGAGTGATGCCACCTTGATCACGGATGGGCAGGATAGAGCGCAGTAGGTGCTGCCTGTAGCCCATCCGGCCGGTGATGCCGTTCATGGCAATGCGGAGAACTTTGGTATTTGTCACGAGATACTCCTTGGGTGAAGTGAGAGAGGGAAATGAGTTTGGGAATGCGCTTTCCACGATAGTGATGCAGAATTGGAGTGTCAACCATCACGAGTTTCGAAAGATAAGCTTGTCCCAGCTGTAGTGGACGAAAAGGATTTCAGATGGCTATTCGACTAACTGACGTCGCTAATGAAGCCGGTGTTTCATTGGCAACTGCCTCACGCGTGCTCAATGGTTCCGCACGAAAGCCGGCCGCTGAGATCTCTGACAGGGTTCGTGCTGCTGCGGAGAAACTTGGTTATTTTCCCAACGCTCAGGCGCAAGCGCTTGCCCGGGCTTCAACGAAGCTGGTTGGTCTTGTTGTTCGTGACATCGCGGACCCCTACTTCTCGACGATCGCTCGCGGAGTTCAGCGAGGCCTGGGGGATAGCGGTACCCAGCTGCTTTTGGCTAGTACGGATTCTGAACCAGAGCGAGAAATTGAAGCCGTCAGATCCTTTATGTCCCAGCGCACGGATGCCATTATTCTCTCTGGTTCCCGTGGTTTATCCGAGGATGCAGCCTTATTGCGGTTGATTGGGAGCTATCAGGAAAATGGGGGTCAGGTAATCGTTATCGGACAACCCTTGGCGAGCACTGGTGGTATTCAGATAGACAACGAAACGACCTCTGAAAACCTCGCAGAAGAGCTCATTAGATCGGGCCATCGAAGGTTTGTTGTTCTTGCTGGAGACGAAAACTTACTGACTTCGCGTGATCGCGCTCAAGGCTTCCTGAGGAAGTTGAAGCGTACAGGGCTGTCGGCTGTGGGGGTCGTGCATGGTGCGTTTTCCCGCGAAGGCGCCTATATGGCGATGAGTGATTTCCTTAGGGGGCGCAAGTCGGAGGAGGATGCGCAACAACTGTGCGTTTTCTGCGTTTCTGACGTCATGGCCTTGGGGGCTATTCGCGCCATTCGGGAAAGTGGACTTCGCGTACCCGAGGATATTGCGGTTGTAGGCTTTGACGATATTCCGACCCTTGAGGACGTTACTCCTGGAATTAGTACCGCTCGTCTGCCATTGGAAGAGATCGGTAGATGGGCCGGTGAGATGGTGCTAAGTCATGGAGAGGCGCGTAAAACGGTAGTCGCCGGAACTCCTGTGCTGCGCGAATCTACCAAGCTGCATGCGGGGAATCGGTGATACCCAGCGTGCATAATGCCATGTTCAAATGTTATTGACGGATTCAGCCCCACCCCTTGACTCGTGATGGGGCTCACACTTAGATTGTTTGGGAAGCGCTTTCCGAAAGACTGCAAATACGGTCAATTGTTGATACTTTGCACTGACCGGCCCACTCAAGGAGGAGACCCATGGACCAGCAGGATCACTCAAGAAAAAGTCGACAGAAGTTCGGTGCACGTCTGAGCAAGTCCGTTGCCGTCGTCGCGGTTGCTGCCTTGGCATTAACCGGGTGTGGCGGTAGCAGCAGTGCAGACAGCGCTGACGGCAAGACGGTACTTAGATTCTCCTGGTGGGGATCTGATTCCCGCGCCCAGGCCACCAATAAAATCATTGAAGCTTTTGAGGCCGAGAATCCCGATATCGACGTACAGGGCGAGTATTCGGACTGGAGCGGCTACTGGGATAAGTTGGCAACCCAGGTTGCTTCCAACGATGCGCCAGACATCATCCAGATGGATGACAAGTATCTACGTGAATATGCAGACCGCGGGGCTCTTCTCGATTTGACCGGCGTGGACGTCTCCAAGTTTGAAGAAGTCGCTATCCAGAACGGAACGACTGACGACGGGCTGGTCGGCCTGACTACTGGCATCAATTCATTCACCCTGACGGCTAATCCGAAAGTACTCGAAGAGGCCGGATTGGAGGTGCCAGACGATAAGACCTGGACTTGGGATGATTATCGGAAGATCACCGAGACCGTCAGTGAAAAGCTGGATGGAAAGTACGGCGCAGAAGCTCCCAACGAACCTGCCGGATTGCAGACCTGGCTCAGGCAAGATGGAAAACACTTGACCGGTAGCGACGGCGCTCTTGGCTTCACCGCAGAAGATCTGACTGGTTACTTCCAACATCATCACGATCTTCTTGCCGAGGGTTCTTACCCGAAGGCATCGGTCCTGGCCGAAAACCAGAATGCTGGACCCGACCGCTCCATGACAGGAACAGGAACGGCGGCTTTCGGAATGTGGTGGAGCAACCAGCTCGGCGGTTTGTCGGCTGCTGTCGGTTCTGACCTGGTTCCATTGCGCCTACCTAGCAGTACCGGCAAGGCCGAAGATAATGGCCTATGGTACAAATCTTCAATGATGATGTCCGGTTACGGCCGCACCAAGCATCCAGACGAGGTCAAGAAATTCATTGACTTCATGGTCAATTCGCAAGAGGCCGGCAAGCTGAATCAGATGGATCGTGGCCTACCAGCCAACCTCGATGTGCGTAAGAACGTCGTTGCTGATCTGGATTCAGTGGAGACCGCTTCGGCAGAATTTGTGAGCAGCCTAGAGCCAGAACTCCAAGGAACTGAACCAATTCCTCCCATGGGATTCAGCGCTGTTCAAGACATCCTGTATCGCTATGAAATGGAAGTCTTCTTTGATCGGCAAAGCGTGGCAGACGCCGCGCAAAACGCGTTCAAGGAAATTGAAACAGCAGTAGCTCAGTAGCAAAAAACGAACGAGCCCTTTCGGGCTCGTTCGTCGTTTAAGCTATTGAAGGTCCAGCGTGCTCAACACATTTGGTGCGTTTTGTCGTAATTGTTCCTCGTCAGCGTCCAAGAGCAAGCGCAACCAGGTTTCATGCTGGGAAAGCGGCGCCACCAAGCAAGCGGGATTGATCAGGTCATAAAGCTCATCCGGGGAACCGTAGGCAGCAAACTGATCAAGGTACGCGAACAGCACCTGCATCACGCGTTCATCGTTGGTGTCGCAGTCCCAAGCTTCACACATGGCGGCCAACGCCGTATTCAGTGAAGAGAAGGGATGAGCCCAGTGCGCCGAAGAAAGATTCAAGATGCGCCCATGAGTGCCAGGCTCGGCTGGGACAACAACTTGGGAAAGATCAAAGTTACCGTGTTCCAAACTCAGCGGAACCGGGCCCTCATGCAAAATGGAGCAAGCCTTGAGCAGCTCATCGATATGCGTCGCCAGATGATCTGCCTGAGCACCATCGATGTGCAAAGGGTGTTCTGGCGGCAAAGAAACATGCATCATCAATGCCTGCTCAAACTGTTCAGGCAAGAACTGCGGATCAACAACGGTGACCCCGGCATCAAAGAACTCATCTTCGTGGCCCATCAGAGCAACCTGCAAGGAACCGAGGGAGGCCATGGCCAGCTCCCAATTTTCCACCGAGTCACCCAGGTCTGCCAACGTATGTCCGAAGTCAGGGCTCAACATATAGCCAGCGGTACGATCTACCGCCAGCGGCATCACCACGCGTTCAGGCAGAAGCTGCCCAGCGACCACGGTGGTCGCCGCTTCAGCAGTCAACCCCGGAGCATTGGCGCTGAAGATCAGATCCGCTGCATCGGTTTTCACCGTCGCCTGGATCTGATGCAATTGGGCAGGCCAGAAGTCAGGACCGGAGGTGCGTTGGATGCCGTAAGCCTCGCAGGCCGCGTCAATCCATTCGGCGGTCGACTCACGCCAGTTATCGCTGTTGAACAAATCTATCCACTGTGCCACGTTCTTATCGTAGTATGTCGATGCAAACGCGTTCAGTTGCTACCGTATGGACTACGGCTAGTATTTTGCTCCTCTTTCGAAGGATTTCGATCGTGAACGCTTATCGACCTGAGTACCGACACCGTGATTACAAAGCCGTCCTCTTTGATTTGGATGGTGTGATTACACCAACAGCACTGTTACATCGCAGGGCCTGGCAAGAACTATTTTCTGCCTATTTTGACCAATTTCCTGGCGTGGCCAGTTACACGGAGCAAGACTATTTCAACTTGCTCGACGGGCGCCCACGCTATGACGCAGTGCAGGCCATTCTGGCCTCACGCGGTCTCGAATTGCCCTGGGGAACCACGCAAGACCCCGCCGGTCAGGACACCATCTGTGCCCTAGGCAATATGAAAAATGACAAATTCACCGAAGTGCTCTTGCGCGATGGCATCGAACCTTATGCCGGCTCGGTGGCCTATTTGCGTCAGGTGCTCGATGCAGGGTTAGACGTGGCGGTTGTATCCTCGTCACGCAATGCCCGCATGGTCCTTTCAGCTGCTGGTCTTGAAGAACAATTCCCATTGGTGATGGGAGGGCAGGAAGCTGCCGCCCGCAACCTGGCGGGCAAACCTGCCCCCGATACGTTCTTGGCTGCCGCTGCTGATTTAGGGTGGCGCCCTGAAGAGTGTGTGGTCTTTGAAGATGCCACCAGCGGTGTGGCAGCAGCCCGGGCCGGAGGTTTCGGCGTAGTCGGTGTGGCCCGTGAAGAGAACGCGGCCGAGCTGATGGAAGCCGGCGCACACTTTGTCATTGAAGATCTTGCCGAACTGGTTTCAGAGGAATCGATCCAGGCTTGGGAGATGGACTCCTGGTCGCTGATGCGCGACGAGAACCGAGACACCAATGGTGCCCAAGACACCGTCTTCTCCTTGGGCAATGGTTTCCTCGGCGCACGAGCAGCGCAATTGGGTTTGGGTGATCAAAGCGGGGGAACCTTTATCAATGGCCTGCACGAGGCCTGGGAAATCCGGCATGCAGAAAGCGCCTTTGGTCTAGCTGAAACCGGACAGACCATGATTAGCGCCCCGGACTTTAGAACCCTGCGCGTCTTCGTCAATGATGAAGCCCTAGAAGTGGGGCGCACCGAGATGCTGCGCGATGATCTGCGACTAGACATGCGCGATGGCACGCTGTGCGCACGAACCCTGTGGCGTACCGCAGAAGGCCATCGTGTGGCCGTCATGGCCCGCACCATGATTTCCTTCACCGACCGACACCTAGCCCTACAGGATGTTCACGTGCGGCTACTGGATGCTCCGGCTCGGGTGCTCGTGCAGTCTTCGGTGGTGGGCTACCTTTCAACGCGCACGGTGGCCTCGCCTGAAGAGACCGATGCTTCCAATGCGGGCGTGGCTGATCCACGCAAGAGTGAAGAGGCTAGCGAAAACCCATTGCACCCGGCCGGACATAGCGTCCAAGGCTCACGGTTGGGCATTTCCTATGAGGTTCCCGGGTCAGGAATGTCGGTGGCGACCATGGTGGAACACCAGGTGAGCACCACTGGTGGAACTGAGCAGCAGCCACGAATTGTCCGTAAAGCCACCGATGAACGTGCCGATGAGGTTATCAGTGCACGGTTAGAAGCCGGGCAGGGCCTTCGTGTTTCGAAGTACGCGGTCTACAACTGCTCCCGACGGCACCCAGCCCAAGAAATGTTGCAGCGTTCGGACCGGGCCCTGGACCATTTGGTAGACCAGGGCATGGACCAGCACTTGCGCACCCAACGCGAGTTCATGGCTGACTTTTGGCAACGTAGCGATGTGGTTGTGGACTGCGACGATGCCGCACTACAGCGAAAAATCCGTTGGAACCTCTTCCAGCTAGCTCAGGCCGCTGGCCGTGCCGACGGCTTAGGCATCAGCGCCAAGGGTGTGAGCGGCAACGGTTATTCCGGGCACTATTTCTGGGATACCGAAATCTATGTGATGCCGTTTTTGACCTATACCAATCAGCAGTGGGCACGTAATACCCTAAGAGCCCGAGTTGCCATGATCCCGGCGGCCACCCGACGGGCCAGCATCATGAACGAGGCGGGACTGCTCTTCCCTTGGCGCACCATTAATGGTGAAGAAGCCAGTGCCTACTATCCTGCGGGCACCGCCCAGTATCACATCAACGCGGACGTCGTGTATTCACTCAATCGGTATCTCAGCGTGATGGAAGATGACGAATTCCTGTTGGCTGGTGGCGCCGAGATTCTGGTGGGAACAGCGCGCATGTGGGCTTCGCTAGGCTTCTGGCGTGGTCAAGAAGGCAACGAGCGTTTCCATATCCATGGGGTGACCGGTCCGGACGAATACACTGCGGTAGTCAACGACAATTTGTATACCAATGTCATGGCCCGCTTTAACCTGCGCCGCAGTGCCCAGTTGATGATCGAGCTGGCTCAACAACGCCCCGAGCATTACACCCGGCTGGCGAGCAAGCTGGAATTGAGCGATGAAGAAATTGCACTGTGGCTCAAGGCCGCCGACTGCATGCATATTCCGTATTCGGAATCTGTAGGGATCCACCCGCAAGATGAGCACTTCTTGAATCGCGAGGTGTGGGATCTTGCCAATACCGGCCCGGATAAGCGCCCCTTGCTGCTGCACTATCACCCGCTGGTGATTTATCGCTTCCAGGTGATCAAGCAGGCCGATGCGGTGCTGGCCCTGTGGTTGCGGTCCAGTGACTTCACTGCGGAGCAGAAACTTGCGGACTTCAATTACTATGATCCGCTGACCACGGGGGATTCCACCCTGTCAGCCACGGTGCAATCCATTTTGGCTGCCGAAGTTGGGTACCGCGAGCTGTCATGGGAGTACTTCGAGCACGCACTGAATGTGGATTTGGAGAATTTGCACGGTAATACCGGTGATGGGATCCACGTGGCTTCTACCGGCGGGGTCTGGTCCGGGCTGATTTATGGTTTTGCTGGCCTGCGTGATGATGATGACCGGCTCTGCTTTGATCCGCGGTTACCTGAAGCCTGGCGGTCGATCAGTTTCAGCTTGGCCTGGCACGGTATGCGCATTGCTATCCGACTGGATAAAACCAGTATCACCTTCACCCTAGATGGCGCATATTCACGTCCGCTATGGGTGCGAGGCGAGCAGGTGGATCTGATTCCCGGGGAAAGCGTGGTCGTTGAACTAGCCGATCAGGGGCCGGTCCGTGAGGGACGTCCAAGTCTGGACAGGGTATTCGAGGTGCAAAGTGAAGCCGGGGTAGATGTGCCCCGCAAGGCCTGGTAGGCCACGATGAGGCCGTCGTTCCAGCGCGGACGGCGGCCTTTCTCGTCCTCGAATGCCGTTTTTGAGACCGGATTCAGAAAATGTGGGAACGTTCCACATCCGGTCCTGACCCGTTCACCTTCGTGTCATCTGAGCGTCACCTAGGCTCCCTAGCCTGATCAATGTGCCCGGGAATCCTCTGGGCTGGCATGAAACTAGGCGAGCGCGCGGAGGACTTAATGGCACTGCTTACGCCACAAAGGGAACGTTCCACACCAGCTACAGAAGAAAAAAATTCACTGGGCTACCGGACGAAGATCATCCTGCGTCACCCAGCCACGCTACTCGGTGTGCTCTTGTTGTTGGTCTTTGGCTACCTCATCGTCGCCCCGGTCATTTCCCTTCTGCTCGGCGCAGTCCAGGTGGGATTTGGGGATGAAGCTAAAGCAGGCGCGGGAGCTGGATCGCTCACCGGGTACTACCTTGATCGCGTCTTTTCTTCCCCGGTTTCAGACATCATCTTTTACACCCCGCTGCTGAACACCCTCTGGATCTCGCTGTGCTCCATGGTGATTGCCTTGGCCTTGGGTGTACCGGTGGCCTGGCTTCTGGTGCGCACCGATTTGCCGGCGCGACGCTGGTTCTCCAGCGCGCTGATTGTGCCTTATATGCTGCCAGCCTGGACCTTCGCCCTGGCCTGGACCACCATCTTCCGCAACCGAAGCAACGCCGGACAGCAAGGGTGGATGGAAACCCTGGGCTGGGAGCCACCAAACTGGTTGGCCTACGGTCCGGTACCAATTATCGTGATCTTCTCACTGCACTTCACACCCTTTGTGATCCTCTTGGTCACCAATGCACTGAAAAACCTGCCAGGGCAGCTTGATGAGGCCGCCCGCATCTGCGGCGCGAGCTCCCAACAACGCTGGTGGCGCATCACCTTGCCACTGCTACGCCCAGCACTGCTTTCGGCAGCGACCTTGATGTTCGCCAAGGCCATCGGCGAATTCGGTGTGGCCTATGTACTGGGCCTGCCAGCAGGATTCCAGGTCCTGTCCACCACACTGCACCAGAGCATCTCCACCCAGCAATCTGGAATCGCCGCGGTGATCGCAGCGGTCATGGTGGGCTTGGGAGGCATCTCGCTCCTGGTTGATCTAAGGTTCTTGCGCGAAGCCAAACGCTTCACCACGCTGAACGGCAAGGCCACACTGACCAAAACCCAGCCTCTGGCACGCTGGCGCACCCCGGCCCTGGTCATGGTCGGTGGGCTGTTCACCATCTCGGTTCTCATCCCGCTAGGCACCCTGGTGCTCTCCACCATCATGCGCGTTCCCGGCGACTTTTCGCTACAGAACTTCACCGCAGATTATTGGATCGGTCATGACCTTCCCACCGTGGGATTCAGCCAGGGGGTGCTGGTCTCGGCGGCCACCTGGCGCGCGATGTGGAACACTCTGTGGATGGTGGGTCTGGCAGCTTTGTGCACCGGCCTGCTCGGGTTGCTGGTGGGCTATGTGGTGGTACGTTCGCCCCTGCGCCAACTGGGCACCGCACTGCGCGTGATCACCTTCATGCCCTACCTTGTGCCGGGCCTGGCCTTCGCCGTCGCCTACCTCTCCCTGTTCGCGGTACCACGCGGCCCGATCCCGGCGCTGTACGGCACGGCCACCATCCTGATCCTGATCATGATCGCCGATGAAATGCCTTTCGCTTCACGGGCCGGGGTCAGCGCCATGATGCAACTGGGGCTGGAAAGCGAAGAAGCTGCACAAAGCCTCGGCGCAAAGTTCAGCTATCGCCTGCGCACAGTCGTCCTGCCCATGGTGCGTAGCTCGCTGGCCAGCGCCACGTTATTGCCTTTCGTTTCTGGAGTTCAGGGACTGAGCTTGGTCATCATCCTGGCTACGCCGGGCACCGAACTGATGACCACGCTGTCCATGACCCTCATTGATTTCGGTTATACCCACGCCGCCAACGCGGTCGTGGTCTTGATCTGCGCGATTGCCCTGCTAGGAACCTGGGCCACGCAGAAATTGTTCCGAAGCAACCTTGCCGATTCGCTGGGTTGAGCCTCTCACTTTTCACCGCACCACTACCGTATTCAAGGAGTACCACCATGAGCATTAACCGCACTCACCGATGGACCACCGTTTTGAGCCTGGGACTTGGCGCAGTACTCTTCACCGGCTGCGCCGGTGGAGCCCCCGCAGCCACCACCAGCAGCGCGCCGGCAACCGCCTCAGCAGAAGACTTCGACCTAGATCAGCTCATTGAAGCGGCCAAGGCTGAAGGCCCAATCACCATTTACGACAGCACCTCCAAGATCGAAAAAATGGCTGCGGCCTTCACCAAGACCTACGGAATCGAAGCCACCGGTGTGAAAGCCGACGCTGCCGAGGCCATCGAAAAGGTCACCCGCGAAGCACAGTCGGGCAATGTTGTCGGTGACGTTGTCGCGATTTCAGACCTCCCAGCGGTCAAGAATCAGCTGCTGCCTAATAATTTCGTCAACAATTGGGTACCCGCTGACCTGGCAGAAAACATCGACCCATCGATGCAAGAACCACTGGTAGTGATCACCGACCCAAGTTTCTGGACCTACAACACCGAGGCTTACGACACCTGCCCGGCGACGAACATTTGGGATTTCACCACCGAAAAGTTCACCAAGAAGGTCGCCTTCCAGGATCCCGTGGGTGATAACGGTGCCCTTGACTGGTACAGCCAGATGGAGCAGTTCGGCGACCAGGAACTGCGTGATGCTTACAAGGAAGCCTTCGGTGAAGAACTGAAGACTGACAAGGAGTCGGCTGCTGCCGAATGGGTTTCACGCATGGCGGCCAACCAGCCGATCTTGACCAAGTCCAGTGAAGAGGCTTCCGAAGCCGTGGGCGCTACCGGCCAGGATGATCCTCCGATGGCACTGATGTCCAGCGCCAAGTACCGCAACATCGATGAGAAGGGCTACGCCCTGGGCGTCTGCGAAGGATTGGTCCCATGGGTAGGCAAGGCCTCGCCGAAGTCCTTGACCATTGCTTCGGGCACCAAGAGCCCAAATGCTGCCAAGCTCTTTGTGCACTTCGCGCTGACCCAAGAGGGCATTGAACCGCAGATCTTAGATGGCAAGATCTCCTCGAACTCCTCCGTCAAGCAGCCAGAAGATCCAGCTAACGTTGGTGATCACCTCAAGGAAATCTTCCAGTTCGACAACGCTGGACTGGAAACCGACTGGGCATCACGCGAAAAGTGGCAGGACCTGTGGCGCACCTCGTCCAAGAAGTAACACAGCAGTTAGGAATCCAGATGGAGCCGATGATCACCCTGCGGGGCCTGGGCAAAACCTACTCAGGTAACCACACCCCCAGCGTCGATTCAGTAGACCTTGAAGTGCAGCTAGGAGAATTCCTCTGCCTGCTAGGTCCCTCGGGCTGTGGCAAATCCACCACGCTACGCATGATCGCAGGACTGGAACATCCCAGCACCGGGCAAATCGTGGTGGGCGGGACCGTCTTTGATGATGTGGCCGGCGGGCAGTGTGTCCCGGCAGAGCGCCGCTCACTGGGACTGGTATTCCAGAACTATGCGCTGTGGCCACACCTGAACGTCAAGGAGAACGTGGGCTTTGCACCCCGAGTGCAAAAGCTTTCCAAGGCTGAACGCGCCACCCTCGTGGACCAGGCCCTGCAAACCCTGGCGATTAGCGAACTAGCCGAGCGCTACCCCGGGGAGCTATCCGGCGGACAGCAACAGCGCGTGGCCATTGCCCGAACCCTGGCAGCACGCCCGCAGGTGATGCTCCTGGATGAACCACTGTCCAACCTCGACGCCCGACTGCGCCTGGAAATGCGTGCAGAATTTCAGCGGCTTCATCGACAGACCGGCAACACCATGGTCTTCGTGACCCATGACCAATTTGAGGCCATGACCCTGGCGACCAGAATTGTGGTGATGGACCAGGGACGGATCCAACAGGTCGGCACCCCGAGCGAGATCTATGATTCGCCCGCCAACCGGTTTGTCGCAGAGTTCATGGGCAGCCCACCGATGAACATCATCGAGCTGGGGCACAACCAAGCTGCGGATACGTGGATGAAGTCCCGCGATTCCGCAGCAACGTCACTGGGCATACGCCCTGAAGACTTAGAGATCACAACAACACCGACGCCCGGGAAATTCTCCTTGCCCGTCACGGTCAGCGCATTATTGCCGACCGGCGGTTCATGGATTATCGAGCTGACCGACGGCCAACAGCGGTACTTCGCTACGTCGCAGCAACGCCCGGCGCTCACCGAGGGCCAACAAGTGCAGGCCGTAGCGCAGAAACTGCACCTCTTTGATGCCTCGGGGCAACGTCGAACTAACGTAGAGGCGGTGGCAGCATGAGCATGCAAACCTTACCCAAGGGCCTATTGCTGGATTTCGGCGGGGTCATTGTCAACAGCGAAAAACCAGCGAACTGGCAGCAACTGGTGGCCGATGAATTCCTTGCCTTGGTCGGATCAGAACCCATGGTCTCGCGTGATCGGTTGATCGCGGACATCACCGCCGGCGCGGTGGCCGCCGGGCTCTGGCGCAATGCCATGTCCCGGCCACGCCATCCCAAGGAACTGGATCAGCGCACCTACGCGATGGACTTCATCGCCGCTGACTGGCCCGAAGATGCCCGAAAGACCATGGAAAACCACTACCAGCAGCTGTGCTACCTGGTCAGCTCGACCAAGGAGCACCGCGAGCTGCGTGAGGGCATCAGCGAGCTCTTGGCCTGGTGCACCCAGATTGGCCTGCCGGTAGCGGTGGTCTCCAATGCCATGTGTGGGCAGGTGCACCGCGACTACCTGGCAGAACAAGGGCTCAGCGACTATTTTGTTGCCGAACTCTACTCCGATGAGTGCGAGCTGCGTAAACCCAACCCGGACTTCCTGCACTTAGGCGCCCAGGCGCTGGGGCTGAGCGCAGCCGACTGCTGGTATGTCGGGGACCACCTGGATCGCGACGTGCTCTGTGGGGTGCGTGCCGGAATCGGCGGCAACGTGCTCATGCCCTCCCCGGGCAGTGCCAAACGCCCCTACACCGTCGAAGTGACGGCCGACCTTGTAGTCGCTACACCCAAAGAATTACTGAATGAAATGAGAAAGTACAGTGTCTGACCTCCCGAGCTTCCTGCGTACCACCGCCGAAGAAGCGGCCGTTCTCGCCGGAGAATACCTGCAAAAGGTCTTCCGCGGCCAGATGGACATCGACTACAAGCGCGACCGCCACGATCTGGTCACCGAACACGACCGGGCCGCCGAAGAGCTGATCGTGCCCTTCTTGCTAAAGCGTGAGCCCAGCTGGCGAATCATCGGTGAAGAAGGCGGAGCGCAGGGCGGTGACGGCCCGGTGACCTGGTACGTGGATCCGATCGATGGCACCTCCAACTTTGCCCAGGGCCTGGCCTTCTTCTGTGTCTCCATCGGAGTCGCAGTGGATGGCGCACTGGTGGCCGGGGCCATCTTCGACCCGATCGCCCGCCGACTGTTCAGCGCCGATCACGAGCATGCCTACCTAGATGGCGAAATCCTGCGCACCCCGCAGGCACAGCCGGCAGCGGCAGCCACCATGATCACCGGGTACCCCACGGCTCGGGATCTTGATGCAGACCGGGAGACTGCCTTGGGTCACTTTGGTGATCTCGCTGAGGCCTTCTCCTCGCTACGCCGCACCGGTTCAGGCGCCTTGACCCTGGCCCACGTGGCTGCCGGATGGGTGGACTGTGCCTTTGGTGGTTCGGTGAACCCTTGGGATGTGGCCGCAGGTGCACTGATCGTTCAGCGCGCTGGAGGCAGCTACCAGCCACTATTGCTGGAAGCCGGTGTCGTGGGCGAACACCTCGCCCCAGCATTCGTCGCTCAGGGACCCGGCGCGCAGTATCCAGCACTGGATCACTTCGTCGAGCAATTCACTCGCGTGCGGGTCAGTAGCTGAGATGGTAGCGGAACTGGCGGCCGGACGCCGCCCCACCATTATTGATGTGGCCAAGCGTGCCGGGGTCTCCAAGTCTTTGGCGTCCCGGGCACTGCGTGGGGACGCAGGAGTGAGCACGAGCAGCCGCGACCTGGTGCTCGACGCTGCCCAAGAGCTAGGCTATCGCCCTAATTCCGCGGCACGTTCACTGGTGCGTGGGGTGTCCGGGCTGGTGGGCGTGGTGCTTAACCAGCTCGATAACCAACACCACACCGGCATTGTTCAGGGCGTGCAGGAGCGTGCCAAGGAACTGAACGCGCGGGTGATCATTGGTAATGGTGCACAGAATCCCGAAGAGCTACAACGCCAGATCGACACCATGATCGAGTTGCGAGTTGATGGTCTGGTCATCGTTTCTTCATGGGTTCCAGCTCAGGTGTTGGAACGTGCCGGCAGTGAAGTTCCCACCGTGGTGCTCACTCATTTGGCGGATCCGCCCGCCGAAGTGGACACCATTGCCAGCGATGATGTCTACGGTGCCCAGCTAGCGGTGGAACACTTGATTCAGGCCGGGCATCAGCGCATCGCCTATCTCTCACGATCCGCCAGTGCTACCAGCCAGGCACGCATCGACGGGGTAGTCCTGGCCTTGGAAGCTGCCGGGCTGCCGTGCACCCTTCTCCAGGTGGACGCCGGCGATGACATAAACCTGCAAGAGCTGAGTGCCTCCGGCGTGGACGCCGTGCTGTGCAATAACGACCTCACCGCTGCTGAAGTGATCCGCTTAGCTCATGAACAACAGGTTCAGGTGCCCGGGCAACTAGCGGTGATCGGTTATGACAATACTGCTCTGGCCAGGTTGCTTTACCCCAGCCTCACGAGCATCGACCAGCCACAGGTCAACATGGGACGCCGGGCGGTAGACGCCATTGCTGAACGCACCGCCGGACGGACCGAAGCGCTACGTGAGCTCTACACCCCACAACTGGTCGTTCGTTCCTCAACGGCACAACCCTAGAATCACTCATCACTTTCACCCAAGGAGTAAGACATGGCCAAGTACACTCGTTTCACCTCACTAGCGCTGGCGGGAGTAATGCTCGCCCTGAGCGGTTGCGCTGCCTCCAGCCAAGCCGCCGATGAAGATCAGAGCGCCCGCCTGGCGCTGGGTACCAAAGCCACCTATGCTGCCCCGGCAGAAGATGTGGAGTATTCCAAGGCGCCGGATGAATTTGAGCCGGTTCTCATTGAGCATGTGGCGCGCCACGGTTCCCGATTGCTTTCGAGCAAAAAATACGATGACCTGATCACCCAGCTGTGGGAAATGGCGAAAAAAGAGAACGCCCTGACCGAGACCGGTGAACGCCTGGGCCCGGTGGTTGCACAGATTACTGCGGTGCACGAGAAGGTTGGCTACGGCATGCTCAGCACCTTGGGCGAGCATGAGCATCAGAAGATGGCTGAACGCGCTTATGATCGCATGGAGGATCTCTTCGAGGACGCCGAAGACGAAGACAAGAAGATCAACATTGTGACCTCCGGCGTGGACCGTGCGGTGGATAGCGCGCAGAATTTTGTGCAGGGTCTGGTGGATGAAGATAAAGATCTGAAGTCACTGATCAGCAAGCCACGTACGGATAAGGATGTTCTGTATTTCCACGATACAGATCAGGCTTATAACGACTTTATCGATAATGATCCTGTACTGGCTGAAACCTTGGAGAAGGTGGAAGAGGACCCGCAGATCGTTGAGGCTTCCAAGCATGTGCTCTCACGTCTCTTTACCGAAGAGTTCATCGCCAAGCTTGATAGTGGGACCATCGACTTGGTGGACCGCGGCAAGGGCGAGAAGCATCTTGAAAGCGTAGTGGATGCAGCCATGTACCTCTACGAACTGTACGTGATTGCACCGGGCATGGGCGAGGACTACCAAGTTGACTTCAGTGAATTTGTCACCGCTGACGATGCGCTAGTGCTCTCGCGGGTTTCAGAAGCTGAAGACTTCTATGAAAAGGGCCCAAGCATTGCCGGCAACGATGTCACCTACAAGATGGCCGACGTATTGCTCGCGGACATGCTGGATGCGGTGGCTGGTGTGCGTGAGGGTAAGACCGAACAGGCTGCAGACTTCCGCTTTGCTCACGCAGAGGAGATCATTCCTTTGGCTGCTCTGCTCAAGCTGCCTGGTAGTGAAACTGCACAGCCAGCCGACACCCTCTTCAGCTATGACAACAATGCGTGGCGAGGCGCCGAGGTAGCTCCGATGGGCGCCAACATCCAGTGGGATGTTTTTGCCAATGAGGATCAGGATGTGATTGTCCGGATGCTGTACAACGAAAAGGAAACCGCTTTCGGCTTCGACTGCAAGCCGATTGAAGAAGGTAGCTTCTTCTACGCAGACACGGAACTGGAGCGTTGCCTAGGTGATCTGACCAAGTAACGGCAGAAAAGAACGATAGCAAAAAAGCACGGCAGGAAAAATCCTGCCGTGCTTTTTGATGCCTATCAGAGTGTGATGCCCTCTAGAGCTTCATGTCTTCTAGGGTGCGTCCCTTGGTTTCCTTGACCATGAAGATCACGAAGAGCAAGGAGAGCAACGCGAAGACCGCATAAATGCCATAAGCCAGAGCCAAGCCGGCATCGGCCAGGGCCGGGAAGGTGGTGGAGACAATGAAGTTGGCAATCCACTGGGCTGCAGCAGCCACACCGAGTGCCATGGCGCGGATGGAGTTCGGGAAGATTTCGCCGAGCAATACCCATACGGCCGGGCCCCAGGTGGCGCCGAAGCCGACTACGAACAGGTTGGCCGAGATCAGAGCAACGATGCCCCAGTTACCTGGCAGGGATACCGCACCGTCGATGGTGACGGACTGAGCGAAGGCCACTGCCATCATGCCCAAAGACAGGGTCATAATGGCCGAGCCGATGGTCAGTAGGAGTTTACGTCCCAGAACGTCGATCAGCAGGACAGCCACGATGGTTGCCACCACGTTGGTCACCGAGGTGATCAGCGAAATGGTGAAAGAGTCAGATTCGGCGAAGCCCACGGACTTCCACAGGGTGGTGGAGTAGTAGAAGATCACGTTAATGCCGACAAACTGCTGGAAGACCGAGAGCAGGATGCCTACCCATACCAGTGGATGGAAGCCGAAGCGGCCCAGCAGGTCGCTGAACTTCTGGCGACGTTCCACGTGCACGGTGGCACGGATTTCTTCAATTTTCTTCTCGGCTTCTTCGCCGGCGTTCATGCCCATATCGCGGGTGAGCACGGTAGCTGCTTCAACGAAGCGGCCGCGCTCGACGAGGTAGCGTGGGGATTCTGGAAGGCGCAAGGCCAGCAGTCCGTAGATGGCCGCTGGAACCAGCAGCGAGAGGTACATCCAGCGCCAAGCTGCCAGGCCAAAGAGGCCAATGGCATCTGCGGAGCCCATGACGAAGACCAGCATGGCGCTGACCAGGAAGGCTACGAAGATGCCTAGAACGATGGCCATTTGCTGCATGGTGCCCAGGCGGCCGCGGTGGGCTGCTGGGGATACTTCGGCGATGTAGGCAGGGGCGATCACCGAGGCGAAGCCCACGCCGATGCCGCCGACGATGCGCCATACGATGAGGTCGGCGGCGCTGAAGCAGAGGCCACAGCCAATGGCCGAAATGGCAAGGAGGATGGAGGCGAAAAGCATGGTGCGTACGCGTCCCACGCGTTCGGAGACCATGCCTGCAATCCACGCGCCGAGAGCTGCGCCGAGCAAGGCGCAGGAAACAGTGAAACCGATAGTTACCGCGTTGAGCCCGAATTCGTGCTCGACAGCGTCCACGGTGCCGTTAACGATTGATGAGTCATATCCAAAAACGAACCCACCTAAAGCCGCCCCGAGGGCGATGAAGATGAGTCGCGCGGAGAGTTTTCCGTCTGATGTAGTCGCAGTCACAATCAGCCATGCTATCTGATTTGACTGCGATGAAATTCAGGAATTTTCAGTTTTTGGTGGGAGAACCATCACATTTTGGAAGGAGTCCTTACATGATTCGTTCAGGAGGTGCTTCGAGGCGACCTCTCTCATGCCTAACCAGCCGGGAGATTGTCCAAAAAAATCGGTCGGTGTCGCGAGTCAATTCGCGGCACCGACCGATGGAAAAAAATTTTTAAAACTCTTAGGACTCCGTGGATTCCTTGGCCAGGTCGTTTCCGCGCAGCTTGGCTACCGCACCCATCAGGTGGAAGACCACCAGGGTGGCGATTGATCCCAGCGCGATGCCGCCGAGCTTGAACTGACCAAAGGTAATTTCGCTGGTGACCGCGATAGCGATAATCAGCCCGGTGCCAGCGGTCATCAGGTTGATGGGATTGCCAAAATCAACCTTGGATTCAATCCACAAACGGGCACCAACAATACCGATCATGCCGTACAGGACAATGCCCAAACCACCAATTACGCCCACCGGAATGGTGCCCACCAGTGCACCAAACTTCGGCAAGAAGGCTAAGGCCATGGCCGCAATGGCCGCCACCCAATAGGCCGCGGTGGAGTACACGCGGGATGCCGCCATCACACCAATATTCTCGGCGTAGGTGGTGGTGGCCGAACCGCCACCAAATCCGGCAACAACACTTGCTGCGCCATCGGCCATCAACGCACGGCCGTTGAATCTCGACAGGTCTTTTCCGGTCATCACGCCCACAGTGCGCACGTGTCCAATATTCTCGGCAATCAAGACGAAGACTGCCGGGAGGAACATCAGCGCGGTATCAAGGTGGAAGGTCGGAGTCGTGAACTGGGGCAGGCCAATCCAGTGTGCATCGCCCACGGCCTTAAAATCTACTTGGCCCTGAAGCAGTGCCACCACATAACCGAGCACCAAACCCACAAGGATCGACAGGCGACCAAGCAGCCCTTTGAAGGCAACGGTGGCCAATACCGTGAAAATCACCGTCAGGAACGTGGTGACGGGGAACTTAGTCATTGGGGTCAAGGTTGCGCTGGCCAGGTTCAGCCCAATCAACGCGACGATCGTACCCATCACCACCGGAGGCATCAGCGCGTGGATCCAGCCCGTGCCAGTCACCTGCACAATCAAACCCACCACAAAGAGCAGTGCACCGGTCATCACAATGCCACCAAGGGCGCCAGCCATGCTGTGCGACTGGGTGGTCGAGACGACCGGAGCGATCATCGCAAACGATGAGCCCAAGTAGCTCGGAACCTTGTTGTTGGTCATCAACAAGAAAATGATGGTGGCCAGGCCGGTGAACAACAAGGTGGTGGTGACCGGGAAACCGGTCAAAGTGGGCACAAGAATACTTGAACCGAACATCGCCAGAATATGCTGGGTACCAATGGAGATTGTTTGTGGCCAGTGCAGTCTTTCCTCCGGGGCAACCACCTCGCCTGCCGTGATGGTTTTTCCGTTGCCATGAATGCTCCAGCTCATACAATCCTCCAGGTTGTGGCCCGCGCGTTTTAGACCGTAGAAAATTCTACTCGGTTCAGTCGCGCTTGATCGAAGAAAGCCACCTCATGCTCGGCCGAACGGACAAAGGCCAAGCGCATGCGCTCACGTACTCCCGGATCTGCGAGCTTCCACGCACTGCGCACCATATTGATGGCCCGCTCGGTGGCCAGGTCAAACTCATCTGATGCATAGGTGCCCAGCCACTGCTTATACGGATGGTCCTCATGATTGGCCGAGGCCAGCCGCTTCCCAATGTCTTGGTAAAGCCAGTAACAGGGCAAGATCGCCGCAATCAGCTCAGCGTAGCTTTGTTTGGATGCTGCCAAATGGTTCACGTAGTTCAACGTGGTGGCACTGGGGTTCGCACTCCCTTCCACCAGGTAACTACGATGCAGCTGCAGTTCACCTTCAAGAATCTCACTGGCCGAGTGAGCCCAGAAACGCTGTGCCTCAAGATCTGGTGCGAGGGCACTGGCCTCAGCCAATACCTGCGCATAACGTTGCAGATACAAGGCATCCTGCGCCAAATAGTATTCAAAGTCCGCTGCCTTGAGGGTGCCATCGGCCAGCTGGTTAATGAACTCCAAGTTATCGATGGAGTCGCGTAACCCTTGAATCTGTTGCCACCATTGATCCATCGGATCAATGGCGCTAAAGAAGTCCACAAAGTGGTTTACCGGGCCGTGCCCACTACCCACATGTAGTTCATCGGCAGCGACAATAGCTCGGAAGAGGTAAGCCTTGGCCTGCTCTAGTGCGCTGACCCAGTCCTGGCTTGATGCATAGATGGTAGCCAAAGCACTAGACAGGGTACATCCGGTGCCATGGGTGTTTTTGGTGTGATGGCGCGGGTTGCTGAACTCGGCCAGCACGCCCTGGGCAGAGACCAGCGCATCGGGGCACACTTCGCCATCAAGATGCCCACCCTTGGCTAAGACCAGTGCATCATGCTTGGCAGCCAGACGCTGGGCTTGCTCAAGAACCTCGGACCACTGGGTAGCGGCCGGTTCGCGCAGCAGGCTAGCGAGCTCCAGCAAATTGGGAGTGATCACCGAAGCGCGGTCCAGCAGGGAATCAAGCGCAGCTTCATCATCAAGTAGACGGTCCCCACTCGTGGCCACCATGACCGGATCAAGAACGACCGGCGCATCCACGGTATCGAGCCAATCATTTACCGCGAGAATGACCTGAGTATTGGCGAGCATGCCAATCTTGATGGCATCAATCTGTACATCTGCGCTCACAGCTTCCAACTGAGCAAGCACAAACTGTCCTTCAATGGCCTGGACAGCGCTCACGCCCTGCGTATTCTGCGCGGTCAAGGCGGTGATCACACACATGCCGTAACCACCATTGGCGGCAATGGCCTTCAGATCCGCCTGAATACCAGCGCCCCCGGAGGGGTCGGAGCCGGCGATAGAGAGAATATTTTTCACTGTGCCGCCTCCCATGCTGCAACGAGCTGCTCGCTGGCAGACTGCGGGTCTTGAGCATTGCAAATGGCTCGGACCACGGCCATACCATTTCCTCCACCGGCACGGATCGCTTGCGCATCTTGTGCGGTGATCGCACCAATAGCGACACAGGGCAGTTCGGTCAACGATGCTGCCCGAGCAAACCCGTCAAGACCAATTGGGGTGGGGTGATCCTTCTTGGTGGGGGTAGCGCGGACCGCACCGACTCCAAGATAGTCAATGACCTCAGCATCTAGGTTGGCCTGTGCCAACTGTTCATCGGTTGAAGCACTCAACCCGATGATGCCTTCACCGATGATCTGGCGTGCCAGGCGCACCGGGATGTCTTTCTGCCCAATATGAATTCCACTGACAGCCGCACTGGCGGCGCGAGCCGCTAAGAACACGTCAATGCGGTCGTTGACCAGTAGCTTCGCTTTGCCTTCGGTCAGTTTGGCCGCAGCGCAGGTCAATTCGAAGAATTCGCGGGCGGTCTCATCTTTGGCTCGCAGCTGGATCCATTCGATACCACCGGCTACCGCCCCTTCGATCACTTCCAGGGTGGTGCGTGGGGTGCAGCTAGCGGTGTTGGCTACTAAGTAGGCCCCGATGTTATCCATGGTTCAATTCCTCGTACTTCAAATTCTCTAGTTCTTCAGGTTCCGTAGCGGCTAAAGCATCAAGGAAGGCCACGGCAAAGCTTCCCGGCCCCGTGCTTGTGGCTAAGGCCTTTTCTGCGGCCAGGCCATAAAAACCATGGGCTGCGATGGCGGCTTCGAACGGGTCCTCACTGACGGCAAGCATGCCTGCGTTGAAAGCGCCCAGCGCACAGCCGCCACCGGTGATTCTGGTCAGTCCGATCCCATTGGTGTGCACCAGCACGGTGCGGTTGGCATCGATGATCGCGTCCGCTTCACCGGAGATGGCAACAACGCACTCATGCTCCTTGGCCAATTCACGCCCGGCATCCAAGGCAGCCTGCACGGTATCTGCTGCGTCAACGCCACGACCACTTGAATCCTTGCCCGCTAGGGCCAAGATTTCAGAGGCGTTACCGCGGATCAGGGTTGGATGATGCTGCACGATGCGCCGTGCAAAGTTGGTGCGTACCGGCAATGCACCCACGGCCACCGGGTCTAAGACCCATGGGGTGCCGGCAGCGCTCGCCGAGAGAACGGCTTCTTCCATGGCCGCCATTTGTTCTTTACTTGGTGTGCCCAGATTGACCAGTACCGCAGAGGCGATGGCAGCAAAGGGGCCAGCCTCGCCAGGCAGATTCGTCATCGCTGGTGAAGCACCCGAAGCGAGTAGAACATTGGCGGTGAAGTTGGTGACGACAGTATTGGTCAGGCAAAAAACCAAGGGGGAGTGTTGCCGATAATTTTGGGCAACGGTAGGCAGAGTCATGCGACATCCCTCCGCTAGCGTGAACTAGATCAGGTTCGACGGGTTTCATCTCAGTCGGCGTCTCCGACACCCCGTGTCACTGATTTAGAGAGTACGCAGAAGGGTTGCCGAGAACAAATCCTCAGCGTTCACGTCGTGCCACCAAAGCCTTGAGGGTGGCGGCATCAACATGCTGCGCAGCGGCTAACTCCCACAGATGGTCTACCGCAGCCACGAGGTCTTCGTGAGCGTCAACCGGCTCGCTGAGTTCATTCACTATGGTTCCGGCGCGACGTCTAGAGGAAATGAGCCCTTCGGCTTCTAACTCTTTATAGGCCCGCGCCACCGTTCCGGCAGCCACACCAAGATCCGTGGCCAGTGCACGAACTGTGGGCAATTTACTGCCTGCTACCAATTCCCCGAGATTGATCAGTGAAGCAATTTGCGAACGAATCTGTTCATAGGGTGCGGTGGCCGCCTCAAGATCCACACTAATTTGCGTGCTCATGAGGAGATGGTTTTCTTCAGTGACTTGGCTACGCCGCCCACTGGGCGTTCAAGGAATATGACCGCGGGCAACAAGAAGATTAGGACTGCGAGAAAATCTAGTCGGAAAGGATATTCGTAACCGACCACCAACATCGCAACGATAGCGGCCGTGATGGTCCGCAAGGAGCGAAGCTCGAAGACTCGGCGATACCAAATTTCCTCGTCTGCCGACACCTCCCATGCAATGTTGGCTCTACGCGAGAACCAAACAAATCCTAGGTGCGCAGCGATCAATACGACTACCAACGCAATGACAACCATTCTGCTAGGCGCAACGAACCCCCATAGGTAGTCCAGCGGAGGAAAAATCAAGAAGTATGTGCTCGTGACGACGAACAATCCGGCACAAATATATGGCCACAGGGGGAGACGTGCATAGTGTTTGGAAGCGGCAGAAATTTGGCGCGAAACCGCATTCACATATCCCAAGTACAGCGCATTGAGGGCCAGGTAAAACAGAGCCACCCCGGTGAGAATCACCAACATCCAGGTCACACGTTCGCCGGTAGGCATCACATATTCATCAATCTCAGGCAGGGACAACCAAGCGATGAAAAGAACAACGGACGTCAGCGTTGCTGTTGCGACCTGCAGTGAGAGTAACTGATCGCGCAGCCTGTTGAACTGTGTTCTCTCCTTGACAGCGACATTTTCAAAATTTGTTGGTGGCCCCCAAAGCAGCATGATGACCGAAATGCCCAGCACAGCGTAGTTTGCTGTCGAGTCCAAGGTGCCGCCGATTCGGGACATGCTTTCCATGTAGTCGATCCCCGCACCGGACCCATCGATATAGCGCGAGGATTCATGATGAAACCATTGGGCTTTGTAGTGCAGTGCTTCTCCGGCCTGGACCGCGATCGACACCGTAACGGTGCGGTAGAGGCGGTTCAACCATGTGGTGCGGAGCAGCTGGTTGTTGTGCTGTGAGATGCCCGGCAGTGGTTTGCGCCGAAGAATAACAATGGAAGCGATCACCGCTGCCGATATGAGGAATCCTAGGCTCGCATAGAGGAACGGTAGGACCTCGCCTGCGGCGCGCAAACCGTCCTGCGACGGGTTGCTGGAGTAATAGTCATCGGTGCTGATTTCAAGTTCGGGTACCGGTGCAATGGCTGTGACATCACGAACGGAGTAGAGGCCCACACAAGCTAAGACCAGAACGAGGAGCAGCGCGGCTACGAGCTTCTTGGGCATGGGACTGGTCAAGGAACGTGGGGTGAGGGTCGCGGTGCGTAGCGGTTTTAATTTGCGTGGCCAGGTGTACTGGCTGGCGATATAGATGAAGGCGATCCACACGCCCGGGGTGGCTGCTACTGCAATGCTCACCGCGGTATCGAGACTACTTTGCTCTTCAATTGGAACGTTGATGGCATCACTGAACCAATTTGATGAGCTGCTGGCGAAGAAGCCAATGATTGCGCACCAAAACGCATGCTGTCGTGCGCTATTGAGCAAGTTATTGCCATTGGTTGGACCATAGATCCGCAACAGAAAATAAACGATCAACGCAGCTACCGCGAACGTGCCGAATTGTGATGACAGAGATTCCATGTGTTCCTCCCGAAGACCTTTAATGTATCAAATACTTGATACATAATGAATGCGGAGAGGAATTATTTGATGAAAAACCCTCGGGGTGCCGTACGCTCAAATCATGGGTCTGTTTACTTCCACTCCAATGCCGGAACCTGTTGGCGATTCTGCCCCTCCGGTAGATGAGCATCCGTCGCGTATTGCCACGGTTCTGAACCATCTGCGCCGTTCAGCCGACGCGCGAATTACCCACCCGCGCCGCTTCCGAGTACAGCAACTGCGAGCACTGGAAAAGATGCTGGAAGAGCACCTCGATGACTTCTTGCAGGCACTCAACGATGACCTCGGAAAAAGCCCCACCGAAGCAAAATTTGCTGAGGTTGATGTGGTGCGCGCGGAAATCGATTTTGCGCTGAGGCACCTGGCCGAGTGGATGGACAGTACTGGCGTGAAAGTGCCGCTTGCACTGCAACCGGCAATCGCCAAGATTGAACCACGCCCCTTGGGTGTTGTCTTGATCCTGGGTGCCTGGAACTACCCATTACAGTTGGTACTTGCACCGCTGGTGGCGGCCATTGCCGCCGGCAACGCAGCGGTAATCAAACCCTCGGAGCTCGCCCCGGCCACCTCGGGAGCCCTTGCGAAGTTCCTTCCCCTGTATCTCGATGAGCGTGTCTTCGCTGTCATTGAAGGAGGCGTAGACACCGCGACCGAACTATTGGCTGCACGCTGGGATCACATCTTCTACACCGGAAGTGAGCGGGTGGCGAAGATTGTCGCCATGGCGGCAGCTAAGCACCTGACTCCGACCACTTTGGAGCTTGGCGGAAAGTCCCCGGCAGTAGTCGATAACCATTCGCCGGCCACGGCAAAGAGACTGGCCTATGCGAAGTTTATGAATGCTGGACAGACCTGCGTAGCCCCGGACTACATCTTGTGCATCGGTGATGCCGCCCCATTGATCAGTCGTTTGACTCAGGCCATCACCAGTTTCTACGGCAAAGAGCCGATCACCCATCAGGACTATGGGCGGATTGCCAGCCGTCAGCACTTTGACCGTTTGCTAGCGATGATGGAACAGGGTGAAGTGGTTGCCGGTGGTGAGTATGACGAAGAAACGCTGCGTATCGCCCCGACCATCTTGCGTAATGTCACCCTCGATGGGACCTTGATGACCGAGGAAATTTTCGGTCCAATTCTCCCAATCGTTGAGGTCAAGACCTTCGAAGAAGCCTTGGAATTTATTGCTCAGCGCCCATCTCCACTGGCGGCCTACCTGATGAGTGAGAGTCCTCGACTGCAGTCGATATTCTCAGATCGGGTTCGTGCTGGAGCGATCGTGCACAACGCTCCGTTGGCGCAAATGGTCATCCCGACCCTCCCATTTGGCGGGGTAGGTGCTAGCGGCATGGGTTCATATCACGGCAAACATGGCTTTGACCGACTTTCGCAGATGCGATCAGAACTCAACAAAACCACGGTGGTCGACACCCTGAGCGCAATTTATCCTCCATATTCGTGGGCTAAGCGAAAGATTATTGATCGCTTACTGTAGCGCGGTTCATAGCTTTATGACTGGTCAGAGTGCTTGGATTGAAAGGTTGGAAATTTCTAAGCATCAGGAGATGTAACGCATGACTGTGCCCGCACCGTCCAAGGACGGCCTGAAGCGTGGCCTCAAAGCTCGCCATATGCAGATGATTGCCATTGGCGGCTCAATTGGTACCGGACTATTCGTCGCGTCCGGCGGCACAATCTCTGAAGCTGGCCCAGGTGGCGCGCTCGTAGCCTACGCTCTCATCGGCATCATGGTGCTGCTACTGATGCAATCCCTTGGCGAAATGAGTGCGCGTCTTCCGGTAGCGGGATCCTTCCAGACCTACGCCACTGTTTTCGTAAACAGACACTTTGGCTTTGCGATTGGCTGGAACTACTGGTTCAACTGGGCAATTACCGTCGCCGCTGAACTGGTAGCAGCCGGAATCGTGATGTCCTACTGGTTGCCAGACGTCCCTGGGTGGATCTGGGCCGCGGTCTTCCTTGTATTGCTCACCGGACTTAATGCCCTGTCTTCCAAGGCCTTTGGTGAGGGTGAGTACTGGTTGGCGGCCATCAAGGTCGTGACAGTGATTGTCTTCCTAGTGTGTGGTTTCGCGATGATCTTCGGCATCATCGGTGGAACCTCTCCGGGTTTCAGCAACTGGACCGACGGTGAAGCACCGTTTGTCGGTGGCTGGCTTTCCATCGTTTCAGTCTTCATGATCGCTGGTTTCTCATTCCAGGGAACCGAGCTGGTTGGTGTTGCTGCTGGTGAAGCAGAAAACCCACAGCGAGATGTTCCAAAGGCCATCAAGACCATCTTCTGGCGCATCATGCTCTTCTACATCGGTGCCATCTTTGTCATCGGTATGTTGATCCCTTATCTGGATCCCTCGCTACTTTCATCCGAAGCGTCGGATATTGCGACTTCGCCATTCACCTTGGTCTTTGAGCGAGCTGGCATTGCCTTCGCTGCGGCCCTGATGAACGCAGTGATCCTCTCGGCGATTCTCTCGGCCGGTAACTCCGGTCTATATGCCTCTGCGCGTATGCTTTACTCGATGGCGAAAGACGGTAAAGCGCCGAAGATTTTTGGTCGCCTCAACAAGCGTGGAGTTCCCGTACCGGCCATGCTGTTGACCGCCTCGGTAGGACTCTTTGGGTTCCTGACGGCGATTATCGGACAGGGTGAAGCCTATACCTGGCTGCTGAATGTATCCGGGCTATCTGGGTTTATTGCTTGGGTTGGTATTGCGGTGAGCCATTACAAGTTCCGTAAGGCATATATAGCCAGCGGCCAGAGCCTTGCTGATCTGCCGTATAAGGCTCCGTTGTTCCCACTGGGCCCCATCCTCGCCTTTGCCATTCTGCTGGTTGTTATCGCAGGTCAGAATTACCAGGCGGTGCTGGATGGCAACCTGCTGCAGATGGCCTCAAGCTATGTCGGTCTTCCGATCTTCCTCTTGCTGTGGCTGGGCCACTGGTTGGCTACTCGTAAGCAGCCAACCGAGGTTATCGACCCATGGACTGCGAAGTTGAACTAGCCAGCCAGCGCGGCGTCAACAATCACCCGAGCTTCTGCGAGCACTTGCTGCAGATGCTCGGGAGATTTTGTTGATTCTGCATAAATTTTGTAGATGTCCTCGGTACCCGAGGGACGGGCAGCGAACCACGCGTGCTCGCTCGCGACCTTCAAGCCACCAATGGCGAAACCAGCTGCTTCGGTCACCTTCGCGGTGATCGTATCGCCAGCCAATTCGGTGGCAGAGACCATCGAAGGATCCAACTTTGCCAGTACTGACTTCTGCTCGCGATTAGCCGGAGCATCAAAGCGGTCATAGAAGCTATAGCCGTGGCGCTCTACTAATTGGGCGTGCAACTGGCTTGGGCTCTTGCCGGTCACAGCGCGCATTTCGCTAGCCAGCAGGGCCAGCATCAGCCCGTCTTTATCAGTGCTGAAGGCCTTGCCGCTGAAATCTAAGAAACTAGCACCAGCAGACTCTTCACCGCAGAATGCCACCTTGCCCGAGGCTAGTGGTTCAACGAAGTATTTAAAGCCCACCGGCACCTCGCGCAAGGTGCGGCCATGGGAGGCCACCACCTTGTCGATGAGTACCGAGGAGACTAAGGTCTTGCCGATCTGCGCATCTGCTGGCCAATTCTCACGATGGGTCAGTAGGTAGTCGATAGCTACCGCCAAGAAGTGGTTGGGGTTCATCAAGCCCGCGTCCGGGGTGACGATACCGTGGCGGTCAGCATCCGCGTCATTGCCGGTGGCAATGTCGTATTTTTCGCGATTTGCTACCAAGGACGCCATGGCATGAGCTGAGGAACAGTCCATGCGGATCTTGCCGTCTTTATCTAGGGTCATGAAGCCGAAGCGCGGATCAACACTCTCATTGACCACTTCTAGATTCAATCCGTACCGGCGTCCGATTTCGCTCCAGTAATGTACCGAAGCACCACCCAACGGATCAGCTCCGATAGAGATGCCCGAATCTGCAATGGCCTTAAAGTCGATGACTTCAGCCAGGTCGGTAATGTAGAGCTCGCGGAAGTCGAACGGCTTGGCGTTGGCTTTGTTTCTCTTGATCTGCCCGCTGGCCAACAGCTCGTTGGCACGCGCTGCGATGGGTCCGGTGATCTCAGATTCTGCTGGGCCACCATGCGGAGGATTGTACTTAATGCCACCGTCCGTTGGTGGGTTGTGCGATGGGGTGATGATCAGCCCATCGGCCTGGTCCTTGCCGCGGGCGTTGTGGACCAAGATTGCGTGGCTCACCGCAGGGGTAGGCGTCAGGCCGTCTTCGGCCAATACCTCGATGTTATTTCCAGCCAGTACCTCAAGTGCGGTTTGGTAGGCCGGTTCGGAGAGTGCGTGGCTGTCCTTGCCCACATACATTGGACCGGTGATCCCGGCAGCTACACGGTAGTCCACCACGGCTTGGGTGATAGCGGCGATATGAGCTTCGTTAAAGGTGCCGTTGAGCGAGGTGCCACGGTGCCCCGAGGTGCCGAAGATGACTGCCTGGTCTGGGTTGTTAGTGGAGGGCGTGATGTCGCTGTAGGCGTCGAGCACCTCCTGAAGATTAATCAGGTCGGATTCGTTAGCTGGCTGGCCAGCTCGAAGATGTGCCACAGATTGCCTCTCAGTTTGATGCGCTTTATGCGAATTCATAGAAGAATAGTAGGTGATGAGCTACTACCAGTATCCGCAATATCCCTACCAGCCACCTCGAGAGTCCACCGGATTATCCGTGGCTTCCTTAGTGCTGGGCATCTTATCGATGTTGGGCTTTGCTGCTATTATCCTCGTTCCGCTGGCCGGAGTCATTACGGGACACATGGCCTACCGTCGTGAACCGCAATCTAGAGGCTTGGCTTTAGCTGGACTCATCACCTCATGGTTCGGATTAGCCCTAGCCATCCTCGCGTACGCGGCAATGATCTGGTTTATCTGGTTCATCGGTTCCGAGTACGGAAGCTATTCCTATGACGAGAACATGACCTACTCGTAAATAGACCAAGCCATGCTATATTATCGATAATCGTTGTTAACGAATATCGATAGGTTTGTTGTGAGCATACTATTTCCATCGCTGCTGATACTCTGCTTGCTTGGGGTGCTGGTCGTTCTCGGAATAGCTTACGCATTGCGCGGCAGGGCATCCAGTGCGGACGGGGTTCTCGCCTTCACCAGGGTCATCGCCTGGATCGCTCTGATCCTGATCAGTGGTTCGGCGCTCATTGGCATCGTGACCGCGCTTGCCAATGGGGAGATGAACGTCCAGGTGCCGGTTGAGCCCTACTGGCCGCAGTATCCTTCGGTCATAAGCGTCACTCCTGACCATGCGGGAACCGTACACAGCGAAATCACGACGGTCTCGGTCACCGCAACGAACCTGGGCTTTGCAACGCGCGGACTGTTGGCCGCAGGCATGCTGGTCTCCGGGCTGGCCGCGGTCGCGGTGCTGGCGGCGGTCATCACCCTTTGCAACAAACTTATTTCCGCCAAGCCGTTCAGTGGCTCCCTGCTGCGAATGGGCAGGCTCTCCGCTGGGGCTCTGGCTTTTGGAACTCTGCTCGGCCAGACACTTACCGGTATTGGCACTTACCGGGTCGGCGAAGAAGCACTGAGGGTCGACGGGTATGCAAGTGTAGGCGAGCAAGAATTCCCCGGTTCCTCGCCCTGGCCGGAGCCGACCTTCTCCATCGACTATGAATTTGGGCCGTTGTTCATGGCTCTGGCCATTTTAGTTGTGGTTGAGCTGGTGAATGCTGGAATGCGCTTGGCTCGGCAGAACGAGCGGTTGAAACACGATACCGACGGATTGGTGTAGCTGGTGGAACTTCGCGGCGTACACTGCCGATTAACTGAATTGCTTGCCGAACGCGAAATTACTGTGACTCAGTTGAGCGAGATAGTTGGCGTGTCGGTGGTGAACCTTTCGGTCCTTAAAAACGACCGCGCAAAGGCAATCCGTTTCAGCACTCTAGTCGCCATTTGCCATGCGCTGGGTTGCGAGATCGGCGACCTGCTGGTGCTTCGTTAAAACCGCGGCGCGGACCTTCGCTAAGAAGATCCGCGCCGCGGTGTCGTCGCGCTCAGTTTAGTGAATCGAGCCCATCAACTTCTTCAATCCTGGAGTTGCAGCCATCATGGCTACACCCAGAACGACGGCGGTGCCGCCCATGGCGATGAAGTAAGGGATCTCGTTGCCCGGCGTGTAGTAACCGGCGAGCACACCCGAAAGTGTGGTGCCTAGTGATACCGACAGGAAGAACAGCGCAATCATCTGGGTACCAAATGCGGCCGGAGCCAGCTTGGTGGCAATTGCCTGGCCTACTGGCGAGAGCAGTAGCTCAGCAAAGGTGCACAGCAGCAAGATGCCCACCAAGGCTAGTAGTGGGGTCTTAGGGAAGGATTCCAGCGGAATGAAGCACAGGAAAGCCACGCCTACGATCACCAGTGAAAGCCCAAACTTCAGGGAAGTGCGTGGCTGATGCTTGCCCAACTTGGTCCACATGGCGGCAAAAACACCGGCAAAGATGATGATGAAGACTGGATTGATCGAGGTCACCCAGCTTGGTGGCATTTCCCAGTTACCCAGATGGCGGTCCAAACGCTGATCTGAGTATGCAGCAATGAAGGTAAACTGCTGCTGGAACAGCGCCCAGAAAGCTGCCGAGCCGATGTAGAAAGGAATGAAGGCCCAGACCTGCTTGCGTTCCGTGGCATTGACCTTCTTGCTACGCAAGATCAACGCAAAGTAAATGACAGAAGCAACAATCACCACGTAAGCGATGGTTTTTGCCAGATTCTCTGGGGTGACGATCTTGGTGGCAAAAGCAGCAATGATGATCACCAGAACGGCAGCAAAGATGAAGACATAGCGCTTGCGCTCGGCAGCTGGCAATGGGTTATTAGGGATATTGCCACCAGCAGGTAGCTTCTTACGTCCCGCTGCGTAGATGCTTAGACCGATACCCATACCAATGGCGGCGGCACCAAAACCGATGTGGAAACCGTAGGTCACCTGCAGCCAGCCGGTGAGCAGTGGGCCGATCAGGCCACCGATGTTCACGCCCATGTAGAACAGGGAGAATCCGGCATCAATGCGAGGATCATCCTTGGCGTAGAGTGATCCAACCAGTGCCACAGCATTAGCCTTGAGGCCACCTGAACCCACGGCAACGAGGATCAGGCCAATGATCAAACCAATGTAACCAGGCAGCAACGCCAAGCCGATATGGCCGAGCATGATGGCGATGGCCGAGAAAAACAGTACGCGTTCGGAACCAAAGAGTCGGTCCGAGAGCCACGCACCCAAAATAGTGGAGAGGTATACGGCGCCACCGTAGGCACCCACCAAGGACAGGGCTAGGCCCTGATCCATACCCAGGCCACCGTCGGTGACCTTGTAGTACATGTAATAAGCCAGCAAACCCTGCATACCGTAGAAGGAGAATCGCTCCCACATTTCTACGCTGAAGAGGCTCGCGAGCGCACCGGGGTGACCGAAGAAGGTCCTTCCGGTGTTAGAAGTGCTCGTTGTTGCAGTAGACATACGTAATATTTTTCGCTTTTGCCTACTCGAGTACCTACTTATATGGGAAAGCTCACACCTGCATCTGGGCTGCTAAAGCAAGCAGCAGTCCTTCGTCAGATCGCGGAGAAATCAGCTGAATACTCATTGGTAACCCATCCTCGGTGGTCGTGACCGGAATGGTGATGGCAGCAACTGAGGCGACGTTAACCATCGAGGTATAGGGGGTGTACTGGCACTGCAACATATAATCGTGATCCGCCGTGGATTGTGTATAGTGCCCGATCAGCGGTGGAATGCTCGCCATGGCCGGAGTAGCAATCACGTCGTAGGCGGACCATTGCCGCACAAAATCAGCTGCGATCTGCTTTAGTCGTGAACCCGCCTGCAGATTCTGCTCCAGCGTCCGTCCTGCAGCCCGGCGCCTAAAGTCCCTCGCCAATTCACCGAGCAAAGACTCGTCGTTCACCGCGACGTCCTTGAGCCCATTGGTCCACACCGTGGCAAAAGTTTGCGGATAGTCAGTTGCGTACTCCAGCTGCGCAGGCTGTACTCGATGACGCTGTCCTAGTATTTCCAGACCCCGCTCAAAGGCGGTACGGGCCTCGGGGGAGAGCGAAATACCGTACACAGATTCAAAGGGGGAGTGAGCGCTGAAGCCAATGTTCAGATCGGTTAGCCTCTGCGGGTAGCTACCCTGCAACAACGGTAGATAATGATCCTTGCCCCGCATGGCATCCAATAACAGCGCAGCATCTAAGGCATCATGCGCCAACGGACCAGAGACCGCGAGTTTCGGTGCGCCGAGTGGATCAGCATACCCGTCCAACACGTCTGAGGGCACTCGCCCCAATGATGGTTTGAGCCCAATGAGCCCGCAGGCAGCGGCCGGGATGCGTACCGAGCCACCACCATCGGAGCCTGGGCCCAATGGAATCAGTCCGGCAGCTACTGCTGCGGCCTGCCCGCCTGATGAACCACCAGAAGAGCGTTGTGGATCAAAGGGGTTTCGAGATGGTGGGTTCACCAGGTTTTCCGAATGGCTACTGAGCCCAAATTCTGGGACCTGAGTCTTCCCAAGAATCACCACGCCTTCGGCGCGCAAGCGTTCCACGAGCGAATGATCGCGTGTGGCTACCGGATGATCTATCGCGGCTGAGCCATATGTCGTGGGCATCCCAGTAACGTCGTTAAGGTCTTTAAATGCTGTTGGTAGACCATGCAGGCGGCCGGTCTCTGAGCGCACCTGCGCCTCATCGGCAGCGGCGGCCGCTGCCATCGCATCGTCTGCCACGTGCACAAAGGCGCCCAAGTCCTGATGCTGCTCAATGCGGTTCAGGTAGTGCTCGGTGAGCTCGCGGCTTGAAATCTCGCCACGGGCTAGGTCGTCTCGCAATTTCAAGGCGCTGGTGGGAAACATGTCAGCTTTCGACGCAGGAAATGACTAGTCTTATTAAGCAAACACCCTAAAAGTGAGGAATGCTAGCCATGAGCGATTTTGAGACTGTTTCGGTCAACGATGTCCCGAAGGATGCCTTCATCCTTGACGTGCGTGAAGACTTCGAGTGGGAAGCTGGCCACGCTACCGGTGCTACGCATATCGTGCTGGGTACTTTGCCGGAGCGTGTTGGCGAGTTGGACCCAGATGTGGACACCTACGTGATCTGCCGTACCGGTGGACGTTCTGCTCAGGCCGCCTCATGGCTGACCGGAATGGGCTACACCGCCTTCAACATTGCCGGTGGATCCGATTCCTGGATTGAAGCCGGACTGCCAATGGAATCGGAGAACGGGCAGGAGCCAACCGTCCGATGAAGTACGCATATCTGGGACCTGCTGGCACCTTCACCGAGTCGGCGCTACTGCAGGTTCCCGGGGCTGTGGACGCACAGCGTATCCCTGCAACCAATGTGAACGTTGCATTAGCCATGGTGCGTGAAGGCAGTGTTGATGCTGCCATGGTGCCCATTGAGAATTCCGTGGAAGGTGGCGTTTCTGCCACCTTAGATGCCATCGCTCAAGGCCAAGCCCTGCAGATCATTGCAGAGATTCTTGTGCCCATCAGCTTTGTTTTGGCGGTACGCCCTGGGATTACCTCGCTGGATCAAATTCAATTGATCTCCACCCATGGACATGCGTGGGCTCAGTGTCGGTTGTGGGCCGAAGCGAATATTCCCGCTGCCGTGTTCACCCCGGCCTCATCCACCGCAGCCGCAGCGGTGGCCTTGACGGAGAATGAACCCCATCACGACGCCGCGATTTGCAACCCGCTGGTAGCTGAAGAACGCGGACTGAACGTGCTGGTGCGCGGCGTGGAAGACAACATCGGTGCGGTCACCCGCTTCATTCTGGTGACTCGACCGGGAAAGATCCCAGCGCCTAGTGGCGTTGATAAATCAACATTGATCCTTCCGCTGCCACAGGACCGTCCCGGTGCGCTGATGGAGATTCTTGAGCAATTCAGCGCTCGCGGAGTCAACCTTTCACGCATCGAATCACGACCCACAGGAGAAGGCCTAGGTCAGTACTTCTTCTCCGTGGATTTCGAAGGACACATCGCTGATGAACGCGTAGCAGCAGCCCTCTCTGGGTTGCACCGCGTATCCCCAGAATTACGCTTCCTCGGTTCCTACCCGGCTGCTGAAGGCGTTGAACCTTTTGTAGATACGCATAATTCCGATGCCGCGTTCAGTGACGCCCGCGCCTGGGTAAAATCGCTGCGCGATCGACTGTAGCTTCAACGCAGGAGGCTCTGCTGATCCTCATGGACCAGCAGAGCCTTCGCTGTGTGCAGAACAGTTTTTGAGTTACGGGGTACGCAGGCGCAAAGCACTCGGTGAGACGCTGACTTCCAACTCGTTCACCTGACCGGTCGGATCCCCATCAATCTGGGTATTCATCGGCTCGGTGCAACGCAAGGCAACACCTGGAGTCTGATAAAAACTCATCACCGGAATTTTATTCTTAGCTCGGAACGCGGTCTTGAGCAGGATCCACATCCACCCCGCGGCCGAGCGTGGGGAAAGAATCACCGCGTCCAGCACACCATCATCAATTTTGGCGTCCGGAACAAAATCCAAGCCCTGCAACTTGCCGCAGTTGGCGAAGAGTACCGAGCGGACCTTACGGGACTGCCAGTTCTCATCTCCGTCCAACTTGAAGTTGACCTTCTTGCGCTTGCCTGGAAGCTGGCGCAGACCAGCCTCAGAATAGGCGAGCCAACCAACCTTGGACTTGAGTTCTTCGTTCGTGTCATCAAAAAGATCCGCGTCCGTGCCAACACCAGCAATAACCAAGAACGCGTGGTCCGCTTCGTTACCGTCCAACAGCTTCAGCTTCATATGTCCCACATCGATACGGCGCACCATGCCCCGCACAGCAACCAGGGCTGCGGTGTGAAGATCATCGATAGGGATCTCGACATTCCGTGCCAGCAGGTTTCCGGTGCCCAATGGCAGCACACCGAGGGAGGCTTCAGTGCCTTCGAGTATTTCTGCGACGGCACGAATTGTTCCATCACCGCCGGCGGCAATAATTGTGTCGCATTGCGCATCCAAGGCTTCCCGGGCTGCGTTTTGGCCAGCGTTCTCCTTGGTGGTGTGCAGGACTAGTGGTGCTTCAAGTCCAGCTTCGGCGCATACGCGCTCCACAGCCTTCTGCGCTTCTTCAGCGCCTGACTTGGAGGGATTGATGACCAATGCCACCTTGTTGGCGGTGACATGTTCGGCCGCCAGCGGTTCTTGGGCCGATGGCTTTCGGTAGTGCGAGAGCTTACGCACGGAGTACCAACTGGTCGCCGCGGCGGCAGCTGCAGCGGCCACGGCAGAGAAAACGATCACACGATTTTTCTGCATAGTGCCTTCATCGTACTCATGATTGTTACGCTTAACGTGTGATCGACCTGAAAATGCTCACCGAAAATCCGGATTTGTACCGTGCCTCGCAACGCGCGCGCGGTGCCGACGAGTCGTTAGTTGACCAACTATTGGCAGCTGACACGGCGCGTCGTGAAACCATTGCCACCTACGAGCGCCTGCGTGCCGAGCAGAACGCGTTCTCTAAGAAGGTCGGCCAGGCTAAGGGCGAGGAGCGCACCGCGCTACTGGCCGAAGTCAAAGAGCTGGCCGCCTCGGTCAAGTCTGCTCAGGCAGCCTCTGATGAAGCTTCTGCCAAGTGCACCGAGCTACAGCGCCTGATCCCGAACCTGATCATCGACGGCATTCCTGCCGGCGGCGAAGACGACTTCACCGTCGTGAAGCACGTGGGCACGGTCCGTGACTTTAAGGCCGAAGGCTTTGAACCATTGGATCACCTGCAAATCGCCGAGAAGCTCGACGCGATTGACATGGAACGTGGAGCCAAGGTCTCTGGCTCGCGCTTCTACTTCCTCAAGGGCATTGGTGCCCGCCTGGAAATCGCGATGATGAACATGGCCTTGGACGTGGCCATGGAACGTGGTTTCATCCCGATGATCACCCCAACCTTGGTTCGCCCAGAAACCATGCAGGGTACCGGCTTCGACGTGGAACACGACGACGAGATCTACAAGCTCGAGCGTGACAACATGTACCTGGTCGGCACCTCCGAGGTTGCCCTAGCTGGTTACCACGCGGACGAGATCATGGATCTGTCGCAGGGACCAATCCGCTACGCCGGTTGGTCCTCTTGCTACCGCCGTGAAGCAGGTTCAGCCGGCAAGGACACCCGTGGCATCATCCGCGTACACCAGTTCAACAAGCTGGAAATGTTCATCTACACCAGCGTCGAGAATGCTGAAGCTGAGCACCAGAACCTGCTGGCCATGGAAGAAGAAATGCTTGGCCGCATGGAACTTCCGTACCGCGTGATCGATACCGCTGCTGGTGACCTCGGAATGAGCGCCGCGCGCAAGTTCGACTGCGAAGCATGGGTGCCAACTCAGGATGCTTTCCGGGAGTTGACTTCAACTTCTAACTGCACCACCTTCCAGGCTCGTCGCTTGAACATTCGCGAACGCGAAATCGTTGACGGCAAGCCAGGAAAGACCCGTGCGGTTGCCACTCTGAATGGCACCTTGGCTACCACCCGCTGGATTGTTGCGATTCTGGAAAACCACCAGAACCCTGACGGTTCGGTTAATGTACCTAAGGCGTTGCAGCCATACCTTGGCGGACTCGAAGTCCTCAAGTAAAACAGGTTCACATAGTTGCCGGTCATCCATTGCGGGTGGCCGGCAACTGTCGTTAACCAGCTGTTCAGTTGCTCCTGTGCCGTGGGTCATCGCCAAAATGTGGTGGTGGTGGTTAACTTGAGCCATGACAGTTATGACAAAGATCGGCAACGATGACCGACTAGATAAGCAAAAAAAGATGATTTGCCTCGATGTGGACGGAACTATCGTCAACCACCAGGGCGAAATGAGCCAGCGGGTGCGCGAAGCAGCCCGTGCTGTGGTGGAACAAGGTCACGAAGTGATTATCTCCACCGGACGGTCGCTGGGAGCTGCCCTGCCCATCATGCAAGAACTGGGAATTGACCATGGTTACGTGGTCGTCAGTAATGGTGGTGTGCTGGCCAAGGTGAGCGCGAATGACATCGAAGTGATTCACCGTGAAGTTTTCGATCCTTCGGTAGCGCTCAAAGCCTTGTGGAAGCAGCTGCCCAAGGCCAAGTACGCGCTGGAAAACGAGCGCGGCGAATTTCTATCTAACCAAGCCTTTGGCGATGCCAGCTTTGGCGCCGAAACCAGGGTTGTGGATTTCGAAGAATTACTCAGCAATAAGGCCGTGCGTGTTGTGGTGTTCTCCACCGACAATACTGCCGAGGAATTCGGTCATGCGGTGCAAGGCCTGGGCCTATCCGGAGTGACCTACTCGGTAGGGTGGACCGCGTGGCTGGACATCGCCGCCGACGGCACCACCAAAGCTAGTGGTCTGGAGCGTCTACGCGCGATCCTCAAATTTGATTTGGCCGATTCACTGGCCGTAGGCGATGGACGCAATGACATCGAAATGCTTCAGTGGGCCGGTCATGGCGTAGCCATGGGCCAAGCACCGGATGAAGTTAAGGACGCCGCGGACGCTGTGACCGAAGGCGTCGATGAAGACGGTCTGGCGATTGTTCTCGAGGAGTTACTCCAGGACTAGGCGACTAGGTGAAAACCACCGTTGGCTCGTCATGTAGGTCAGTCACTGAATGCCGACGGCAAGTCAAAGTATGTGTGCGTGCCATTTCATGGAACCCACATGAGTCAGCACCCAACCAATGAGAACAATGTTCAGACGCATTTTGACTCAGGCGTTGAGAGCACGCATGTAGTCGCAACGCCGGACTCTACTGCGAGCCACGGACAGGTTGCTTCAAGCAGTGACATTGGCTGTTGAGCCCATCGGCATTGCTTGAAGCCAAATTTTTTTATCTGATCATATTTGCGATGAAGAATCCGGTTCCGATGGCGAGCAGTAGCACGGCCGGAATCCCGATCCATTTGGGCAGTGTGGCGACTTCGTGACTACTTTTGGTTGTTCCAGAGTGAGACGGGCCAATGAGGCTCGAAGTTAGTAGTATGGCTGATCCTGCAACCATGCAGATGATTCCGTATAAGACGAAGGGCGTCATAAGGCTAGATCGCTTTCGCTAGATCGCGTTTATTGGTTTTTGTTTCCTGCTCTACCGGCGAAGAAATATGAGCTGCGTATCCAAAGAGGAATCCAAAGGCTGGTAAGGTTAGTAGTCCAAAAACTTGGCATACAAGCGTCGTCGGGCTTGCTGCAATAAGCCACGGTGTGATGACAACAATAGAACCGACTAAAAGGCCGATGGAAGTGAACCTTATATAAGGTTTGTTCATAGTGTCCCTAACTAACAAATCTTGGAGTCAATATAGGCTTCCAGTGCTGAGAAAGACCCAGCAACCGCAGCGAGTCCACCAAGTTGTGCGCCGCTGAGAGCGACACCCCCGATAACGACAGTTCCTCCGCCGGTTGCAACGGCTGCTGCACCCAGGGCAGTGGCTCCAATGCCGAAGACAACGGCTGCTAAGGATGTGGCGCACCAGCTAGCAGCTGGCGTAGCAATTGATGAATCGCCGGTGGCTACAAAACTCAGTTGGCCGTGATTCTTACTGACTTTGAAATCTTGGCCGTTAGGTGAGGAATAAGTAAAGGACTCACCACTCTTCAAGCTCTCCATTTTCTTTGCCAACTTGTTAGTTTCAGAATGGGTATCTGAACTCTCGATTGTTTGCTGCGGCGCACTAACGAATGTTGTCGCATTGGCAGGAGCATTCACCGCCAACGTGAGGGCGACAGTGGTGAGTATGGCAAGCGATGTCGAGTTAATTTTTTTTGAATAAAGGCATGTCACGATTCATATCTAATGGATTTAAGCTACATTTCGATGGTAGCGGCTACAGCTGTGGATGTAAATCGTACTTTTGTAGGAGGGCAGGTGACTTTGGCTCGTTTGTACGAGGCAGCGCGTTCCCGGGAGCAGTCGATCTCATCTTTAGGCGTGGCAAGGTGACGATTTGGTTTTCGGCGCTGATCGACCCCGCGCAGGCCAAGGGAGAACCTAAATCCCATGCAATAGAACGTCGAATTATCTGCGTTGTATGAAAGGGTGCAGGGCGGAAATCGGCGATTCGAAGCAGGAGCTGGGCTCTACAATTGGTCAGTGAATTCCAGCAGTCGGGCAATGGCTGCTCGTGCGCCGAGCTCATCGTTATAACCTGAGCGCACTATCGCGGCGGATACCGCCTGCGGAGTGATGCCGAGGATCTCGGCCACAGCTTTCTGCTGGCCGCGCACTCCCGGGGTGAGCAGGTCCACCACGGACCATTCGGCTTCGGTGCGGGTGCGGATCCACTGGCCGAGCATGCGCAGTAGGCCTTCTAGCTCGGCGTCCATCTCATCGGTGCCCGAGGATACGCAGATTGGTACCCGTTCTCCCCGATGGCTGGCAGCTTCAAGTGCGCCCAGTGCCCGGCGCGCAGCTTTGCCTTCAACCAGGTCCGCCTCGGTGGGCACCGGCTCATAAAGGCTGCCGATGCCCAGGCCGATATTGCAGAAGTTCAACCTCGTCACCCGCATGAGTGCATCTACTGCTGCGTCGGGATCCTTGGGTACGCCCAGCAATAATTGGCCGCTCAGAGCGGTGAACGGTGCATGCGTGTCCACCCGGGAGAGCTGATGCCACAATTGCTCGCTGGCGTCGGCAACATCGGTGACCGAGCGGGGCCGGGGGCTGAGCGCAACGACAAACATATTTCCAGTATTGCCTGTACAGGCGGGTTTGTCGCGAGTTCAGCGCGACACGTTGACCTTAGTGCTGTTGTGGCAAGCGCACGCTAGTGCGCGAAACGAAGAGCTGCGTGGCTGGTCCGATGAGTACCGCGTAAGCCACCGTGCCCAGGCCCACCGGGCCGCCGAGCAGCCAGCCGATGCCCAGCACCGAGAGTTCCAGCGCGGTGCGGATCAGCCGCAGCGACAGCCCGGTGCGCAGGTGCAGTCCGGTCATCAGCCCATCGCGCGGGCCGGGACCGAAGTGGCTTCCTATGTAGAGGGCGCCTCCCAAGCCGTTGATGAGGATTGCGACCACGAGGGTGAGGATCTGCCAGCCAAGACCGTTGATTTCAGGCAGGAAGCGCAGGAAGAAATCGAGTGCAACACCGAGGTACAGCGTGTTGGCGATGGTGCCCAGGCCGGGCCATTGGCGCAAGGGGATCCAGGCGAGCAGGACCAGTGCGCCTACCAGGATGATGATGGTGCCCAGTGACAGCGGCACATGGTTGGCGATGCCCAGATGCAACACGTCCCACGGATCCACCCCCAACTGCGCTCGAATGATCATAGCCATCGCTAATGCGTAGAGAGACAAGCCAACGAAGAGATTGAAGAAACGCAAAGGCAACCGCCCGCTGGCGAGCTGTTGGCGCGGAGTCAGGTTAGTGATGGTCATGAATAAAATCATCCGGTAAATTGGCCATGTAAAAAATAGCCAATTTTGAAGAGGTGGACTTATGGGCCGTGTCACAGCCACTGCGCTCGCCGGAATGCTCGGGACAGCCGACACGTCCCAACCTGCCTACCGCTGGCTTTTTGAAACCCTGCGCTCACTCATTGCCAATGGCCGGATCCTGCATGGGTCGGTGCTGCCCAGCGAACGCGAAGTCGTGGCCCGACTGGGCTTGAGTCGTACCACCATCTCGCGCGCCTACGCGGAACTTCGCGATAGCGGTTATGCCAGCTCCCGCCAAGGCTCGGGAACCGTTGCCCAGATTCCCGGAGGACCGGTTGCCGGGGGAGCAGAGCCACTTCCGCTCGGCGGATTCGGTCCACTGCCAGGAAGCACTGCGATTGATCTGACCTGCGCGGCGCCGAACGCTCCGACCGGAATGCTCGAAGAGTTTCAATTGGCTCTCGACCAACTGCCTCGCTACGCCGCCACAATGGGCTATTACCCGTTGGGCCTGGACCCGCTGAGGCAGGCGCTGGCCGATTACTACACCCGTAAGGGTCTACCTACTGGAGCGGATCAGATCATTGTCACTTCCGGGGCTCTGTCCTCGGTGGCAGCGGCAGGTCGCGCGGTCATGGCCCGAGGGCAAAGCGTGCTGGCTGAATCCCCGACTTACCCCAACTCTTTGCTCGCGCTCAAAGCCCACGGCGCTCGCACCGCCGCGGTGCCTATCGGTCCGGACGGGTCCGACATGGAACAGATTGCTTCAGCCTTGCGCACGGTCTCCCCAACCGTGATGCTGTGCTTGCCCGACTTCCACAACCCGGTAGGAACCTTGCTGGACGACGGGGGCAGGGAACGATGGGCGGCAGAGTTGGACCGAGCAGGAACCCTCGGCATTATCGATGAAACATGCGCCGAACTATGGCTTGATACAGAGCCGGACGTTGTGCCGATGGCTGCCTTTTCCAAGAACCTGATCACCGTGGGTAGCGCCAGCAAATCGCACTGGGGCGGATTGCGACTTGGCTGGATCCGAACACCGAGGCATCTTTCAGGTGCCATGGCTCGCTCCCGCATGAGCATGGATCTCGGGGCACCGGTGCTGGAGCAGTTGGTGCTGGCCAATCTGCTGAATGCAGGAACTAGTCTTGCCCAAAGCGCCCGGGAAGGTTTGCAGGGCAACCGGGATTGGATGATCGCTGAGCTGCAGCGGTTGTTGCCTCAGTGGAAGCCCAATAAGCCTGCAGGTGGCCTGAGCCTGTGGTGCCAACTTCCACAGCCTCGTTCCAGTGCGCTGGCACGCCAACTCAAATCAGTGTTGCTTGCGCCGGGCTCCACTTTCGCCGTGGAAGGCCACGGCTTGGAGCACTATCTGCGTTTGCCTTTTTCTCAGGAAAGAACTGACTTGGAGCGGGCGCTTCCGGCTATTGCTGAAGCGTGGCACAAGGTGGCTGCGTGAGAACAGACTAATCCAACCAGGTGGCCAGCACTCCAGAGGTAATGAGGGTGAAGGCGCTAACAAACAAGACACCGATGATGACTGAGAATATTGTGAGCCAGCGAGTTTCAGGTTTATTCATTCCTCAGACCTGGTCTTGCGATGGGTGAGATTCTGAATTGCCTGACTGGCTGCGTAGCAAACGCCAAGCCCCGGAATACATAAGGACGCCACCAGCACGATCAGCATGTGCGCCGAACGACACTGGGCATAGCGCCAGCCCACGTAGATGGCCCCAGCGGCCCAAAGAAGCAGAACGGATACCTCAAAGGCGTCTAGAGCAAGAGCGTTGTCCATGTCAGTAGTCTATTTTGTTTGGTCAGAAAGGGACTCGAGGACTACGGTTAGTGCTTCGACAAGCTCGGGGAAAGTGTATCCAGTCCGAGACTGCACCCTAAGTGCAGCGTCACCCCTATCTGTCTCGGCACCCACCGTGGCCTTCTGACCGGCAGGTCGAAGGGCAGGAACATGGATGAACAGTGCAGGTACTTGCTGCCCATAGGCGAGGTAGGCGATGTGGTTGCAAACAAACCTGCCCGCATCCTCGGACAAGTAGGCGCCGTGACCCGCCTGATGCAAAGCTTTCAGGATCATTTCTGGATCCAAGGTCGCCCGGCGGCAGGTTTCGCCGCCATGAACAATGGGTTGTTTTACCGGCTGCGCGCCATCATTATCCGGGATGCGGGCATCATCTTCATTGATGCCTTGGACCTCAAGACTGATTTCCGCCCGGCCGCCCGCCTCGCCTACGCAGATCAACGCATCCGATTGATGCTCCTGCAACAAAGCATCTAGAACTTCACCCGAGCGCTGGAAGGACACCGGCAAGATCACCATGGTGACTTGATGGTCATTAATGTGTTCGGGAAGCAGTCGCACGGTCTCGCCGCTCGCGTTGAACTGGTCGTTGCCGAAAGGTTCGAAGCCGGTCACCAAAAGATGCATGAGCCCATTATGTCCCTAAACTGTCGGTGTCTGTTGATAGAGATTGAGCGTTGGTCCAACTGAAAGCCACTGGATAGGTGCTCATGGTTATCGCGGTTTTAATCCTCGTCATACTAAATATTCTCGCAACGGCATGTATTGCTCTGCTGCTGATTCGACGCACTCAAGGCACAGATGACGGTCAAATTCGCGAGTCGGTGCGCTCTGCCAACTCCGAGCTTCGCCAAGAGCTAGGTACTCAGCGCAACGAGCTTCGTCAAGGCATGGGCGAGGTGCGTTCGGAGATTGACGCGAACCTGCGTGCCATGAGTGAATCCAACGCCAACCGGCACATCCAGATCCAGCACCTGCTTCAACAAGAAATGGAGAAGCTGCGCACCGGCAACGAAGCCAAGTTGGAAAAGATGCGCGAGACCGTGGACGAAAAGTTGCAAGGCACCTTGGAGAAGCGCTTGGGCGAATCTTTCGAACTGGTCAGCAAACGACTGGAAATGGTCCAGCAGGGATTGGGCGAAATGCAATCGCTGGCTCAGGATGTTGGCGGTCTCAAGCGGGTACTCACCAATGTGAAAAGCCGCGGTTCTTGGGGAGAAGTACAACTCTCACGCCAGCTCGAAGATATCCTCACTGCAGATCAGTACGAACAAAACGTCGAGGTAGTGCCCGGAAGCCGGGCAGTAGTGGAGTTCGCAGTGATCCTCCCGGGCCGAGAAGCTGGCACCATCTATCTGCCTATCGACTCCAAGCTGCCCCAAGAAGACTACGAGCGACTGCTTGATGCCCAAGAATCTGGAGAAAAATCGGCCATCGACGCCGCGGCCAAGGCCCTGGATCGGGCGATTATCGAACAGGCCAAACTGATCTCCAGCAAGTACATTGCCCCGCCCTACAGCACCGACTTCGCGATCATGTACCTGCCCACCGAAGGTCTCTTCGCCGAAGTTGTCCGCAGCCCTGGCCTAGCCAGCAAACTGCAAACAGAACACCGAGTGCTTGTCACCGGTCCAACAACTCTGATGAGTCTGCTCAACTCACTGCAGATGGGCTTCCGCACCTTAGCAATTGAAAAACGCAGCAGCGAAGTGTGGCAGGTACTCTCCGCGGCCAAGGAAGAATTCCGCAAATACGGGGACGTCTGGGACAAGCTGGGCAAGCAATTGGCTACCGCGCAGAACACGGTTCGAGAAGCCGGAACGCGCACTCGTGCCGTGGAACGCAAACTTAAGGATGTTCAGACCTTGGAAGTCACGGCACAAGAAGATGTTCTTTCTGGATTGTTGCCTGAGGCCTAGGAACAAAATTGGCGGCGACCCCGATAGGGTCACCGCCAATGTAGATTGGGCCTAAAGATTAGGCCTTGAAGCGCTCGATGGAGCGAGCCAGCTCAGCTTCAGCAGCTTCGCGGCCTTCCCAGCCTTCAGCCTTAACCCACTTGCCTGGTTCCAGGTCCTTGTAGCGGGTGAAGAAGTGCTCGATCTCCTTGATCAACCATTCGTCGATGTCTTCAAGTTCCTTGATGTGATCAAAGCGCTTGTCGGCAGGAACGCACAGCAGCTTGGCATCTCCACCGCCATCGTCGGTCATGTTGAAGACGCCAATTGGGCGGGCTTCCACAACAACACCTGGGATCAGGTCAACACCTGGGATGTAAACCATGGCGTCCAATGGATCGCCATCTTCGCCCAGAGTATCGTCGAAGTAGCCGTAGTGGGTTGGGTACTGCATCGAGGTGAACAGCACGCGATCCAAACGCAGGCGGTGGGTCTCGTGGTCGATCTCGTACTTGACGCGTGATCCGGTTGGGATCTCGATGGTCACGTCATGGCTCATGAAAAGCACGCTCCTAAACTAGTCTTAGGGTTATCCGAATATAAGGGTATCGCCCCGAAGGCCCCCTTCGATAAAACTTCGAGAGGAATGTAACCATATGAACACTGCCGCCCGACGCGCGCTTACGCTGGGGGTGGCCGTGCTAGGCGTGGTTGCAGTCATTCTGGCCATGGTCCTGGCCCCACGGTTCTTCACCGGTGAACCCGAAGCTTTCTACACCCCGGCCAGCGCGCAGCTGGCCGAAAAAGACGCGGTCACCGTGGCAGACCTCAATCCAGACGCCCCGATTCCCGATGCTGCGACACTCTCTGCGCAACTTGATGCAATTCTGGCCGACACCTCGGACGGCACCAGCTTTAACGCGCAAGTTGTTGACGTTGCCAGCGACACGGTCCTGTACGACCGCAATGCCGGCACCAACGGCACCCCGGCCTCCAGCCTGAAGGTCGTGACCGCACTGGCTGCCCTAGACACCTTGGGCGGAGACAGTCAGCTGTCCACATCGGTCTTACTTGATGGAAATACCCTGATTTTGCATGGTGGGGGAGACGTCCTGCTGGGCGACGGAAAATCAGACCCCACACACCCCAAGGGGTACGCCGGATTGGCCACCCTCGCCGAACAAACCGCCAAAGAACTCAAAACCCGTGGCATCAGCGAAGTGACGCTATGGCTGGATGATTCGCTCTTTGGTGACGCCCACAATAACTCCGCATGGGATAAGTCGCTGTTCACGTCCAACAACATCGGCGAGGTCTACCCAATCGCGCACTACGCCGGACGGGCCGGGGAAAGCACCAACGCTGCCTACCAATCCGATGCCGCCGAACAAGTACGCAAGGTCTTTTCAAAAGAACTCAGTGCCTCGGTGAAGGTTAGCGAAGGCGGACGCGGATCCTATGACGGTGGCGAGAAGCTCACCGAGGTCAAATCCGCACCTCTACGGCAGATCATCAAGCACATGCTGTTGGTCTCCGATAATTACATCGCCGAAACCATGGGACGACTCGTGGCCATCAAACGCGGTGTAGCCCCCGAGCAGGCAGGGGCCGCCGTAGCAGCGGTCGCCGGAGAGCACGGGGCAGAAGGCGTGCAACTGGTCGATACCAGCGGATTGGCCGCACAGAACAAAATTTCTCCCGCAGCCCTGACCACTGTGCTGCGTGCGGCGGCTACCAGCAACAAGCCGGAACTGCGCGAACTGGTGTACTCCTTGCCGGTGGCGGGCTACAACGGGACACTCATGAAGCGCTTAGGTCAACAGTCCACACTGGGATTGGTGCGTGCCAAAACCGGCTCGTTGACCGGAGTCGCCACACTGACCGGAATGACCATTACCCAAGATGGGCGTTTGCTTGCCTTCTCAATTTTTGCCCACCAGCCGGGTGGAACACTCGCACCGCACAAGCCGATTATCGACTCAGCAGTGACCGCCATCCGCGGTTGCGGCTGCCAGAGCTAAAGGATCAGGAGCAGCACATGAACAAGGTTGTTGATTGGAAATTAGCGGTCAATGCGGCCAAAACACTGATGCCTGCCGGACCAAAAATCGTCAAAAACGATGCTGCCCGCATTGTTGAAGAGCTGCGTATTGCCGCCGGTGAAGGACTGACAGAGGCCGAAAGAATCTCTAAACTCACCTCCACGGCCCCCTCACAAACCCTGGTGGTGGACCGGGCTGGTTGGGCTAAGGCCGTCAGCCAAAACTTTGAAGCGATGCTCCCGGCAGACGTTAACGTGCCCGCCCTGGTTCCGGCCGTGACCGGAGTCGAACTCGGAGCGGTGCTATCAGTGCTCGGAACCCGAGTGCTAGGACAATTTGATCCCTTTGTCGGCCCACGTCTGCTACTGAACGCCCCGACCATCACCCAGATCCGTGGCGAACTCAACCTCAATGCCAGAGATTTTTATCTGTGGATTGCCACCCATGAACAGACCCACCGCCTGCAGTTTGAATATGCGCCGTGGATTCCTGAAGTCATGAAGTCCACCATCGCCGAAGCCTTCGGACCACTGGACAATGAAGGTTCCATGAACCGGCTCGGTGAACGCCTGAATTCCATGAAATCCGAGGTCAGCGAGTTGACCAGCATCATGTCGGTGCTGGAAGGTCACGCCATGGTGGTCATGAATGACGTCACTACCATTGGAAGCATCAAGACTATTCGCCGTCGCTTCGAAGCCCGCGGCGAAAACCGTTCCGCGTTGGCCACCTTGCTAGGAAAGCTCTTAGGCCTAGATGCCAAGGCCCTGCAGTACAAGCGCGGAGCCAAGTTTGTGCGCCACGTGGTTAATGACATCGGGTATGAAGGATTTAATCAGGTCTTCAGTTCCCGAGAACTATTTCCTACCGGCGAGGAACTCGATCACCCTGAACGCTGGCTGGCCCGCACCCAATGAGCCAGGCCCTGTTTGCTGCTCGCGCGGCCATCTCGCGGGCCGCTGGCCCAGGGCTGACCCTCATCGGGGTCTCCGGCGGTGCGGACTCGCTAGCCCTAGCCATTGCGGCGGCCACCCTGTCCGATCGCTTCGGGGCAGTGATTGTGGACCACGGGTTGCAACCCGATAGCGCCGGCGTGGCACAACGCGCTGCCGAACAATGCCGTGAGTTGGGACTGGAACCGGTGCTCACCTACCGCGTACAGACCTCCAATGATGAAGCTTCCGCACGGGCTGCTCGCTATGAAAAATTCGAGCAAGCTCTGACGGATACCGGCGCCCAAAGTTTATTGCTGGCACACACCCGCGATGATCAAGCTGAACAGGTCCTGCTTGGACTACTGCGTGGTTCGGGGACCCGATCATTAGCTGGGATCCCGCCCGAACGTGGACCCTACCGCCGTCCCCTTTTGGCGTTAACGCGCAAACAGACCGAAGAGATCTGCAAGCAGGCCAACATGGTGTACTGGCAGGATCCGAGTAATACCGACACCAGTTACCGACGGAACCTGATCCGCCACGAAATTCTGCCGTTTTTGCGAAGTCAGCTCGGTGAGCATCTACCCGAGGCCCTAGCCCGCACCGCCACCCTGGCCGCTGCCGACGCCGACGCGTTAGATCTCTGGGCACAGCAGGCAAAAGAAGCGCACGGGCTGAACCTGCGTGAGCTTGGCAAACTTCCGGTGGCCGTGGCCTCACGAGTGTTACGTCTTTGTGCCATCGAAGCCGGAGCAAAAAATGTGGGCCATGAGCGAACACAAGCGCTATGCGCGCTGGCCGGAATCGGTGTGCCCAAGTCCAAATCTGCTGGTCCGGTGCAATTGGATGGCAAAATCAGTGCCTTCCGGCAACGGTCGGTGATCGTTTTCACGAGGACCGGCTCAACAACAGTTCACTAAATGTGGCACTCTAGGTAAGTACCACACCTCTAAAATCAGGAGAACCCTCGTGGATTCCAATGCAGTCAAAGCCGATCTGGCGCATGTTCTGTACACCAAGGAAGAAATCCAGACACGCGTGGCAGAACTCGCCGCGCAGATCGACAAGGACTACGAGGGCCGCGACATTCTCGTCGTGGGTGTGCTCAAGGGTGCTGTGATGATCATGGCTGATCTGGTCCGCGCGCTGAATTCACACCTGACCATGGATTGGATGGCAGTGTCCTCCTACGGTTCGGGCACCCAGTCCTCCGGCGTGGTACGTATCCTCAAGGACCTGGACTCAGATCTGATGGGCAAGCACGTATTGATCGTTGAGGACATCATCGACTCCGGCCTGACCCTGTCCTGGCTGAAGTCCAACCTTGAATCCCGTGGTCCAGCCTCGGTAGAAATTTGCGCACTGCTGCGCAAGCCAGAGGCTGCCAAGGTAGAGATCGACGTGAAGTACGTTGGCATGGATATTCCTAATGAATTTGTCGTGGGCTACGGCCTGGACTACGCGGAAAAGTACCGCAACCTGGACTGCGTGGGCACCCTGGCTCCGCATATCTACCAGTAGGGGAACTTTTTTCGCCACTAGGGCGTTGTGAAGTATCGAAGGTGGCGTGACCCGGACGCCAGAGAAGTGCGTGAGGGGGATGCGTGAGGCGCGGGGCCTTGCGGATCAATGAAAACGAAGAAGCTTTTTAATAGCTGGATCATTTGGGTTCTAGTGGGCGTTGTCGCCGTCGTGCTGTTTTTGCCGATGGTCTTTGGCAATAATTCTGCGAAGGTAGACACGTCCGTAGGCCTGCAACAGCTGACCAACGGCAACGTCACCGAAGCCAAGATGTTCGACTCGGATCAACGAGTCGATTTGAAACTACGCGATGCACTGAAGGTGGATGGCGTAGACAAGGGCACCTCGGTGAGCTTCTACTACTCCACCGCACGCGCCGAACAGGTGGTTGACGCCATCAACAAGGCTGCACCAGGCAAGTTCACCGATCAGCCGGTACAGAGCAACTGGTTGCTGTCGATGCTCGGCGTGATCATTCCATTCCTGCTGATCGCCGGTATTTTCTGGTTCATCCTCGCCCGCTCCCAGGGCGGTGGCTCCAAGGTCATGCAGTTCGGTAAGTCCAAGGCGAAGCTGATCACCAAGGACATGCCTCAGGTGACCTTCAAGGACGTTGCCGGCGCCGATGAGGCCGTGGAAGAACTGCACGAAATCAAGGAATTCCTGCAGGAACCAGCCAAATTCCAGGCCGTGGGCGCTAAGATCCCTAAGGGTGTACTGCTCTACGGTCCTCCGGGCACCGGCAAGACCCTGCTAGCCAAGGCCGTTGCCGGTGAAGCCCAGGTACCGTTCTACTCGATCTCCGGTTCTGACTTCGTTGAAATGTTCGTCGGTGTTGGTGCTAGCCGCGTGCGTGACCTGTTCGAACAGGCCAAGAACAACTCCCCGGCCATCATCTTCGTTGATGAGATCGACGCCGTGGGACGTCACCGTGGCGCCGGTATCGGTGGCGGTAACGATGAGCGCGAACAGACCCTGAACCAGCTGCTGGTGGAGATGGATGGCTTCGACGCCACCACCAACGTCATCCTGATCGCCGCCACCAACCGCCCAGACGTACTGGACCCTGCCCTGCTGCGCCCAGGCCGTTTTGACCGCCAGATCCCAGTGGAAGCACCGGATCTGAAGGGTCGCGAAGACATCCTGAAGGTCCACGTTAAGGGCAAGCCAATGGATGCCACCGTGGATCTGAACGCCGTCGCGAAGAAGACCCCGGGTTACACCGGTGCCGATTTGGCCAACGTGCTCAACGAGGCAGCCCTGCTCACCGCCCGCTCCAACGCGAACCTGATCGATGATCGTGCGCTGGATGAGGCGATCGACCGTGTCATGGCTGGCCCGCAGAAGCGCACCCGCCTGATGGACGAGCACGAACGCAAGGTCACCGCCTACCACGAGGGTGGTCACGCACTGGTGGCTGCTGCGATGAACCAGACCGCACCGGTCACCAAGATTACGATCCTGCCTCGCGGTCGCGCCCTGGGTTACACCATGGTGGTTCCGGAGTCCGATAAGTACTCGGTGACCCGCAATGAGTTGCTGGACCAGATGGCTTATGCCATGGGTGGTCGTGTGGCCGAAGAGATCGTCTTCCATGATCCTTCCACCGGTGCCTCCAACGATATTGAGAAGGCTACCGCCACCGCCCGCAAGATGGTCACCGAATACGGCATGAGCGAAAAGGTCGGCGCCGTACGCCTGGCCGGTTCCGCCGCAGACCAGCAAATGGGTGGCGCGCAGCGCGAATTCTCCGACGAGATGGCTCACCTGGTGGACCAGGAGGTACGCGAGCTGATCGAGCAGGCCCACAATGACGCCTACCAGGCACTGATGCGCAACCGTCACGTGCTCGATCGTTTGGCCCTGGCTTTGCTGGAGCGTGAGACGCTGAACCAGAAGGAAATCGCTGAGATCTTCTCGGACCTGCAAAAGCGCGAGGTCCGCGATGTGTGGCTGAGCAACGAGGACCGCCCGGTCCACTCAGATGGCCCGGTATTAAGCCCCAAGGAGCGCGCAGCTACCTCGACCGACTAGGATCGAAGCGTGAGTGAACTAGAACAGATCGATCAGCCGCGGATCGCGGCAGCCGTCCGCGAGATCCTGGAAGCCATTGGTGAAGACCCCGATCGTGACGGCCTGCAAGACACCCCCAAGCGGGTGGCTAAGGCCTACGCGGAATTCTTCGCAGGTTTGCATCAGGACGCGGCAGAGCACCTGTCGACCACTTTCGACATCGAGCATGACGAGATGGTCCTGGTCAAGGACATCCCGTTCTACTCGACCTGTGAGCACCACCTGGTGCCCTTCTACGGTTCGGCGCATATCGGTTACATCCCGGGCAAGGGTGGCAAGGTCACCGGCCTGTCCAAGCTGGCCCGACTTGTTGAGGTGTATGCCCGCCGCCCGCAGGTGCAGGAACGTTTGACCACGCAGATCGTTGATTCGCTGGTGGAACACCTGAACCCTGCCGGTGCCATCGTTGTGATTGAATGCGAGCATATGTGCATGTCCATGCGCGGCGTGCAGAAGCCCGGCGCGAAGACTGTGACCAGTGCGGTGCGCGGGCAGTTGCGGGAAACCGCGACGCGTGCCGAAGCCATGAGCCTGATTCTCGGAAAGTAGGAACCCTATGTCGCTAGGCGCCATCCCGGGCACCGGCCCGAATACCAGTCCCTTGCCCGTGATCCGCAAGTCCAAGGTCAAGACCCTGGCAGATCTGCCCACCGACCGCACCCTGGTCATGGGCATCCTGAACGTCACCGAAGATTCCTTCTCCGACGGAGGACAGTACCTGTCCGCCGATGCAGCCATCGACCGCGGTCTGAAGCTGTTGTACTCAGGCGCCGATATTATCGACGTGGGCGGAGAATCCACCCGCCCCGGGGCCAAGGATGTTGATCCCGAACTGGAGCGCTCACGCATCATTCCGGTGATCGAAACCCTGGTGAAGGCCGGAGCCATTATCTCGGTGGACACCATGCACGTGAGCACCGCCCGCGCCGCCATCAACGCCGGCGCGCACATCATCAACGATGTTTCCGGGCTGACCTACGAGCCGGGCATGCCCGAGCTGATCGCCGAAACCGGCGTCCCCTATGTGCTGATGCACCGCCGCGGCACCGCGCAATCCATGGTGGCCGAAGCGAACTACCAGGATGTAGTCACCGAGGTCATTGGCGAGTTGCGTACCCTGCGCGATGAGTTTGTGGCCAAGGGCGTGGCCCCCGAGCAGATCATCATCGATCCAGGACTGGGCTTTGCCAAGGATGCCGAACACAACTGGGCGCTGCTCGGCCACCTCGGTGCCCTCGAAGAGCTGGGTCACCGCGTGCTGATCGGCACCAGCCGCAAGCGTTTCCTAGGTGAACTGCTGGCCACCGGTGAGAGTAGCCGCGCCCCACTCGAGCGCGATATTGCGACCGCTGCCACCACCGCGCTAGCCGCTAAGGACCAGGTGTGGGCCGTACGCGTGCACGACGTGGCCGGTAGCCGCGACGCCGTCAAAGTCGTGAAGGCCTATGGATCGCATTAGCATTTTCGGGATTTCTGCCACCGGCTACCATGGGGTTTTTGACCATGAAAAGCGCGACGGGCAGAAGTTCATCATTGACGTGGTGCTGCACGTGGACATCTCCCGCGCTGCAGCCAGCGACAATGTTCTGGACACCGTGCACTACGGTGAGGTCAGTGAGCTGGTGGTGGAACATATCCAGGCCGGACCCTGGGATTTGATCGAGAAACTGGGCAACGAAATCGCCCAAGCGATCCTGGCCACCTACCGCAGTGTGCTGGAAGTGGACGTCGTGGTGCATAAGCCACAGGCTCCAATCCCGGTACCCTTCACCGATGTCACCATCTCGCTGAATCGCAAGCAGAAACAGCACACCGCGATCATCGCCCTGGGCGCTAACCTTGGGGACCCGCAGGCCACCTTGGCCCAAGCCCTCAAGGATTTGGGCGAGGAGCTAGAGATCCTGAAGGTCTCACCGGTAGCGATCACCAAACCGGTGGGCGGCCCGCCAGAGCAACCCGATTACACCAACCAGGTCATCGAGGTGCGCACCGAACGTTCGGCCCACGAACTCTTGGACTTGTGCCAGAGCATCGAAGCCAAACATCATCGCACCCGCACCGTCCGCTGGGAAGCGCGCACCCTGGATCTGGATTTGATCACCTTTGATCAGCTGCGCCTGAACGATGAACGCCTGACACTGCCACACCCGCGGGCCGCGATCCGCGGATTTGTGCTGGCCCCATGGAGTTGGATGGACCCCGACGCGGTATTGGAAGGCCAACTGGTCTCCCGCTTGGCCGCCGACGCAGCGGACACCAAGGACATCATCCGGTTATGAACAAGCTGAAGCTGCGATGGGTACTGTGGTGCGCGGTCATTGGGGCCGTGGCCGGCTGGATCATCCTGCGGGTACTGACCGCATCCTCACGCTTCGCCCCGGTACTGGACTACTCGGCGCTGTACTCCTTAGGTGCGGTCTGCGCGGTCATCTTGTTCCTAGGCATCCGCGTAAAACGTTCCACCCTGGGTAAATCTCACTTTGAACCGATTGCCGCCGCGCGCACCCTGGTCTTGGCGCAGGCCTCGGCCTATGCCGGCGCGGTGATCACCGGGTGGCACGTACCAGCCATCGTGACCCTGTGGCTGGCTAATGGCCAAAGCCCCACGCTGACCCGCGGTTTGGTGTTGGCCGGCGCCGGGATATTGATGGTGATCATCGGGTATATTGTCCAGCATCTATGCAAGTTACCTCCAGAGGACACCGATGACAGCAACAACTCCGTGGTCACCGAATAGCTTCACCCCCGCAGACCCCTCCTACTTTAAGGTCAAGCTCACTACCTGGGCGATCATCTGGGGACTGATCCTGCTGGTATCGCTGATCCCGGGCATTCTCCTGGCCGCCGGGGTAGAGGTTCTGCTGTGGCTGGTCATCCTTCCGGTGGTCCTGGTGGTCATCATTGCGTTGCTGGTCCTGCGGATTTTGCGCCGCCAAGTTGCGGCCCTGGGCTACCTTGAACGCGAAGACGACTTTGTGGTTCGCTCCGGGGTGATGTGGCGCAAACAGCTGGTCATCCCCTACGGGCGGATGCAATACGTTGAGGTCAACAGTGGCCCGTTGGAACGCCGCTATGGACTGTGCCAACTCACACTCAACACCGCAGGCGCCGGGGCTACCGCCCACGTCTACGGTTTACCCGAGGCCCAAGGACAGCTCTTGCGTGAACGTCTGGTGGCCGCCGGGGAAGAGAAAGTGCTGTGAGCCAGAATTCTGACTGGCAACGCGTCCACCCGGCCAGCCCCTTTGTCCATGGATGGCTGGCCATCGTCGGTCTGCTCTACATTTATTGGCAGAATACTGACGAACTATCTATGGCCGAACGCTTTTCCGGGGAACGATTAAAGTGGACCGTGGTCTTAGGTGCCGCCGCCTTGCTGGTGGTGCTGGCCTTCTACTTCCTCTCCTGGTACTTCACCCGCTACAAGCTCACCGAAACCCACGTCTATGTGAACTCGGGTGCCCTGTTTCGGAGCCAAAAGCAGGCGCGCATCGACAAGGTGCAGGGCATCGACATTGCCCAGCCACTGATCGCCCGACTACTCGGTTTGGCCGAACTACGCTTTGACGTGGCCGACTCCTCCGAATCGGTGTTACGCCTGGCATTTTTGCGCAAGGCCGAAGCCCACGAGCTGCGTCAACTCATCTTGCAACGCGCCACCGGGCCATTGGCAGCAAACCCCACGGCAAGCCCATCGCAAGCCCCAGAACACACCGGAAGCATCGCCGCCAATACTCCCGAAGCATCCACGCCACTGATGGCCAAGGTCCCGATCACCCGGTTGTTCGCCTCGTTATTCCTGCAACTACCGATGCTGATCGGCACGCTGGCCTGCGTGGTGATTGTGGTTCTCTGGCTCAGCGGAATCACCGGCATGATCGCCGCCGTCCTGCCAATTCTCTTAAGCTTTGGTGGCTGGTTCTACAAACACCTGAACCAAGGGTGGAACTACACTGCCAGCGCCACGGATACCGGAATGCGAATCAGCTACGGATTAGCCGACACCCGCCAGCATTCCATTCCCGCCGGACGCGTGCAGGCCATTTCCATCACCGCCCCACTACTATGGCGGCTCTTCGGCTGGTACAAGCTGGAAGTCAACGTGCTCGGCACCAAAAGTGACGAGCTGGATAACCTGCAGGTACTACCGGTCGGAGACTTTGACGCGGTGACCCGCATTATGGGGATTCTCTTGCCCGATCTGGGCATCGGCAATCAGCGTGAAGTACTCGCCACCGCCGTCAGCACCGGATACAACTATGGCTTCATCGGCTCCCCACCCCGGGCAAAACTCCTCTCCCCGGCCGCGTGGAAACATCAAGGATTTTTGACTACCGATACCACCGTGATCTCCCGCTATGGTTGGCTGGCCCGCACCGCAAGTTTTGTCCCGCACCACCGCGTCCAAGGTACGGAATTCAGGCAGGGCCCGTGGGAGAAACGTCGTGAACTGGCCGGGGTCCGCCTGCATTGCGCCGGCGGCAATATCATTGGTTACCTGCATCAGATTGATGCGCAGACCGCAGCAGAATTTACCCTGGCCCAAGCCGAGCGCCAGGCTGAAAGGTAAGTGTGCAAGCTCCACGTTTGGGAATAGGCATCATCTCCGCGGGTAAGGTTGGTACCGTGCTCGGTGCGGCACTGGCCTCCAGCGGACACCGGATTACCGGAATTCACGCTGTCTCCGAGGCCTCAAGAACCCGCGCCGAAGCACTGCTACCCGAGGTCGAACTCCTGGACCCGGCCGAAATCCTCCGCCGCAGCGAACTAGTGCTCTTTGCGGTCCCCGATGATGTGCTCGGCGAACTTGTCGCCGGACTAGCTGCCGCCGGACATATTCAGCCCGGGCAACTGATCGCACATACCGCCGGACGCTATGGCACCTCCATCCTGCAACCGGCCCTGGACGTTGGAGCCTTTGGCCTGGCGATCCACCCGGCGATGACCTTCACCGGCATGAGCATGGACTTGAGCCGGCTGACCGACTGCGTCTTTGCGGTGACCGCCGACGAGGTCATGCTTCCGGTAGCCCAAGCACTGGTTGTAGAAATGCGTGCCGAACCGGTGGTTATCGCAGAAGAAGACCGCACCAGCTATCACGCGGCCCTCGCCCACGCAGCCAACCACCTGAACACCATCACCGCTCAGTCTGCGGATATCTTGCGGCGCATCGGGGTAGAAGATCCGGCCAATACTTTGCGCGCCCTGATGAGTGCCAGCTTGGATAATGCACTGCGTTCGGGGGCCGGGGCGCTGACCGGACCGGTAGCCAGGGGCGACATCGGCACCGTGGCCGCGCACCTTGAGGCACTGGCCAATGATCCAGCCGAAACCAATAATTCCTACCGCAGCCTTTCGCGGGCCACTGCCCTCAGAGCTGCGCAGCGCGGGCTGATCTCTCAAGGCACCCTCGAAGAACTGTTGCGAGTTCTAGAATAGAAGAGTGAAAACCCCGAAGATTTGTAAAACCCGTGCCGAGCTGAAGGCAGCCATCGCCCAAGCTAACCCGGACTCCCTGGGCTTTGTACCCACGATGGGAGCCCTGCATGCAGGGCACGGTTCCCTCTTCCAGGCCGCTCGTGAAGAGAACGACGTGGTGGTGATCTCCATCTTTGTCAACGAGCTGCAATTCAACGACGCCAACGACTATGCCCGCTACCCGCGCCAACTCGAGGCCGATGCACAGTTGGCGGCCGAAGCAGGGGTCGACATCATCTTTGCCCCCGAAGCTAGCGAGGTCTACCACGCGGGTCTGCCGTTGATTCGGCTGAACTCCGGAAGCATGGGCGAACTCTACGAGGGTGCCTCTCGGCCCGGCCACTTTGATGGCATGCTGGCGGTGGTCGCTAAGCTGCTGCATTTCGCCGACCCACGTCAAGGTGAATACCGCGCGTACTTTGGTCAGAAGGACGCCCAACAGGTGGCCTTGATCCGTCGTATGGTCGCGGACCTGGACTACCCGGTCCAGCTGCGTTTGGTACCGATCGTGCGCAATGAGCAGGGCCTGGCACTCTCCAGCCGCAATGCACTGCTCAGCGCCGAAGAGCAAGAGGCCGCCCTGGTCCTGCACCGGGCCATCAAGCTCATCGCCGAGCGTGCTGCCCGCCACGAGCCACTAAACATCGAGGATGCGATCGGGCTATTCCAGATGGAACCGCTCGTTGAGCTCGATTACTTTGTGGTGGTTGACCCAAATACCCTTCAAGAATTGGCCTTCAACTGCCAGGACACTCCGTTCACCGGCGAAGGCCTCATCCTGGTCGCCGCCTTGGTTGGTAAGGTGCGCTTGATCGATAACCAGCCGATCTCCGCCTAGTACTGGGACAAATTAGTTTCTAGGCAAAACGGCTGGCGGTATCGCGCAAGATCTGACGGAAACCGGCTAGTTCGGTGACCACCTCGGCCGCGGTCTGTGGTGCCTGGACAAACTGGACTGCTTGACCTGCATATACCGGGGCCATGTTGGCTCGCGCTTCGGCGCGGGCCTGCAGCATCTCATCGCGTAGCTCCGGGGTTGCTTCCCACGAGGTCAAGTCATCATGAGTTTCACTGAATTCATTGCGTAGGGCGCGTCCGCCAAACTCGGCCGGCCAGGCAAGTTGCTGGGCGATATCAAAGGCCCGGGTATAGGTGGTGTCGTCCATTCCCGCTTGGCGTACGGCACTCTTGAAGTTCTCGTGGCCTAAGGATTCGCTGGCCGATAAGAATCGCGTGCCGACCCAGGCTGCTTGGGCTCCCGCGGTCAGTGCTGCTGCGACTCCGTGAGCGGTGCCGATACCACCGGCCGCCACCACCGGTTTAGTGTGTTGCGCAGTAGCCAGTTGTAGCAACGGCAGGGTGGCTGACTCATTACGCCCGTGCCCACCTCCTTCACCACCACGAGCGATGATGATGTCGATGTCATCTTCCATGGCTCGTTCCAGTTCTGCAGCGTTACCAATCTGCATCGCAGTGAGCACTCCCGCTTCATGGGCTAATGCGGCACTGCGGGTGACGTCGCCGAAACTTAGCGAGACCAACGAGGGGGAGAATTCAAGGAAGCTTTCCAAGGGGGAGAGGTCAGCTTCCAATGACCATGCCATGAAGCCAACACCCCACGACGTCTCTAGGTCGGCAACGTGCCCTACCTGTTCTTTGATCCACTCGGTCTTGGGGGAACCGGAAACTCCGATCATGCCCACACCACCTGCCTGAGAAACAGCTGCGGCTAAGGCACCTCCTGCAGCGCCGGCCATAGGGGCATTGAAGATCGGTTCACGGTAGCCAAGGAGGTGCTGTAGGTCGCTCATGAGCCCAGACTAGAACAGCAAACTTGATGTGACCTAGAACGCGGCTCCTCGATTTGTAACATCGTGAAAACCTCTGTATAGTTTTTATCTGTTGCCGGAACGGAAACAACACGGAATCTACGAGTTGTTTACCCGGTAGCCAATCACTTTTCACCGAAAGGTTTCACCGGTTTTGACCGGCTCTTGAAACATGGTAGGCTAGAAAAGTTGCTCCGGAGCGAAGCAGTCACCGAGTTTGAGGTGGTTGTGGTGTCGAGAGTGTTTGTTGTTTGAGAACTCAATAGTGTGCCAAGTTTGTTGATACCGAATTATTTTTATTTGGTGAATACATAACATTTGCTTGAGGCATTACACCCCCGTGTAGTGTTCTTGAGTGTTTTTATTCGCCAGGATTTTTTCATTGATTCTCCCTTATTTTCCGAGGGGTTTCGGTGGCTTTTTGTTTTTTATGGAGAGTTTGATCCTGGCTCAGGATGAACGCTGGCGGCGTGCTTAACACATGCAAGTCGAACGATGAAGCCCTGCTTGCAGGGTGGATTAGTGGCGAACGGGTGAGTAACACGTGAGTAACCT
>NZ_FMAT01000010.1 GCF_900094805.1 Arthrobacter sp. NIO-1057
CGGGCTTATCCCAAAGTCGGGGGCAGGTTACTCACGTGTTACTCACCCGTTCGCCACTAATCCACCCTGCAAGCAGGGCTTCATCGTTCGACTTGCATGTGTTAAGCACGCCGCCAGCGTTCATCCTGAGCCAGGATCAAACTCTCCATAAAAAACAAAAAGCCACCGAAACCCCTCGGAAAATAAGGGAGAATCAATGAAAAAATCCTGGCGAATAAAAACACTCAAGAACACTACACGGGGGTGTAATGCCTCAAGCAAATGTTATGTATTCACCAAATAAAAATAATTCGGTATCAACAAACTTGGCACACTATTGAGTTCTCAAACAACAAACACTTACCGGTTCTTTACCCACCATTTCAGGCGGTAATATCGTCCAGCGTTATATTCAAATCTTATCACCGCGAATTTCTGAAAGTCAAATCAATTGTTTGTGATTTGAATCAGTATTCTTGGTTCCCATTCTTCAATGATTCTTCCACAGTGACCTGTGTAAAACCGTTGATTTTCTGGGGTTTTGCCTCCGATTTGCATCCGGTTATTTGTTCCGTTTTGCTCTCGGCGACAAGGAAAAACTATACACAGGTTTTGGGGGTGGTGCAAATCGGGGACCTTGTTTTTCCGGGTGACCGTGCACACTTAATGACCGACGCACTCCTTGATCCCCGGTTTCTCGCGGTTTAAACCCAGAAAGCGTCCGATAAAAACAGTTAAAACTATTTTTATCGGACGCTTCCCGGTCGCTTTCAGCCGCTCCGCGGAGGACTATCTTGCTATTCTTCTACGATTTCAGCTTCCAGAATCCGTGGATCATCCAACGGCAAAGCGCTTGGCACCACCGTAGGGATGCCGGCAAAAGCATCGGCGGCGTTTTCGATCACTCGTTTGGCAAGATAACGGTTACCCGCTCCACCAATGACCGCGCCAACACCAAACGGAACCAAACGTCCAAGAACACTGGCAGCCTGGGTACCGATGATCTTGTGCAAGAACTTCGTCTGCATTGCGCGTTGGATACTCGTGTAGAAGCTGGTGGGCTTATTAGCACCGAAGGCCTTAGCCCATCCCTTCACCGGGCCTCCGCCACGACCGGCTGCCTGAGAGGTTAATCCGGCAATCATGGAACTGCCTTCTTCACCCATCAAGATGCCCATGACCAAGACACGAGAATGGTCGGGATTTTCGATAGCGATACCGTGCAGTTCTGCCAAGCTCTGAGCATAGAGGGCGGACGCTTCAAGGAACCCTAGGGTCGCTGCCACGGAAAGACCCAGCGCAACTCCGGTGCCGATAGCTGGGACCGCAGCCGTACCACCAACCGCTGCTCCCGATCCGGTGGCGATACGCAGGTAGTCCCGTTCAACGATCGCAGCCAGTTCAGCGGTGTCTGCTTCCGGGTGCTTTTTACGAAGGCGCTTGATGTACGCCAGTACCAACGGCCGTTGCACACCGATGCCTTTCAGAATGGCCTGCTGCACGCCGGAACGAGGCTTGCCATCTTTGCCAATGAAAGTCATCGAAATTGGATCGTTTTTCATGATGCCCCCAGCTTATCTATATGACCCTGAAAGTTACCTTGATACTGCCGTGAATTATTCTCGGCTAACAGCGGCTACGAAAGCATGTGGAATCTCTTCCACTGAAGCCGGTCGATACAAAGCTACAAACCAACGGGCACTTATGATCAGCCGAAAGCCTCACCGGATGCGTCGTCTGCCAGAAGAGTCAGGGGAGATCGCCCTGCGCGAACAGTTGGAGATGGCGATAACTGCGCCCAATGAGTTAGTTGGAAGAGCTTAGAACTCGACGTCGGTCCAGATTAGCGATCCCGGTTCTTCACCAGAATCCGGAATTGCTTCACCTAGTAGCGGTTCGCTCTGTTCGATACGTCCCTGGCCAGTAATCTGCCATGAGGAATCAGGGATCAAGTAGCTCCCCGAATCGTTCAATGCATCCTCACGTGCAAAACCATTGAGGAATGCCTGTATGCCATTTTCAGAAGAATCCTGAAGATCCAACGCACCGGCCACGACAAACTTTTCATCGCCTACGCCTGCAGCCGGGCGTCCGTTATCGGTAAGAACGTAGTCCTTCCCGGCGATGTAATCTGAAATGACTTTCAATTCATCATTGTGGCGGGCTTGGGAAAAATCTTCATTCTCCCCTTCAGGCTCGGTCTGCGTAGCGACCACATGGACTTGCTGTCCACGGAACTCAATGGGAATATCCCATAATCCGGTGTTCATCACCGGGATGGAAGCAGCCAGCACGCCTGATAAACCAGTATGGTTCTGCTGACCGTTCTCAACGTCTTGCCACTTAAGTTTTGAAACGGCGGTAATCTTCGTTTCGTCCACTGGGTACTTGGAAAGCACCACCACGGAGCCCTGCTCTTCAAAAGCACCTTGGCCCCAAGCGTCTTCGGCGCTGCCGATCACACCATCAGAGTTCAAATCAGCACCGCTCTGCATACCCTTAGAGCCAACGGCAAGGTAAGAATACGGATAGTTAACGTCAAGACGATTATCTGCAACGTTATTCAGATACTGATCCTTGAAAGTATCAACTGCACCCTGCTCGGCGTCCATATTAGTTAGGACAACAACATCGGCATCGGCTGCGGAAATACTATCGGCCACCTGATTGGCCTGCAGGTTGTTTCCACCCATCAATTTTGCCTCTAAACCACCAGAAGACGCGGCGGTGAGGTTGGCCTGAATGGTAGCCACACGCAAAGAAGACTGCGACAACAGTTGGGTTGGCGCTTCGGCTCGATCACTAGAACTAGTCGGTACAGCAAAGGCAGCGGTTGCCGGGAGGATCAAAAGTGCTCCCAAACTCAGGCTAGCTGTTCCGACTAAAATCTTGCGCACGGGTCAACCCTACGCCGTACCCCAACTGTTTCGCCAGCGTCTTAATCGGATTGTAATGACAGTGTCGCGGCAGCTTTCTTGTTGGCCGCGAGCACTTCTTCCATATAAGGGGCACGGATCCGCGTGGATACGCGGGCATCAACCAGACACACGCCACGAGCACCGTCGGCCACCCATTGCGTGAGCCCTGTCATATCCGAGAGTTTCTCTACGCGGATACCTGTGGCACCCATGGACCTGGCGATGCCCGCAAAGTCGACGGTGGGGATCAGCATCGGGTCTTCGTGCAGGCCAATCGAACCATATTGATGGACTTCCGCTCCGTAGGCCGAGTCGTTGTAAATCACGATCACACCGCTGTCGATGGTGCGGATGATGGATTCGAGATCAGCCAACCCCATTAAGAACCCACCGTCTCCCGCAGCCAGAACAACCGTACGTCCTTGGGCTGCAGCACCGGCGCCCACCATCGAAGCGATCCCCAACCCAATCGACTGGTAAGCGGTACCCACACAGGTCAGCGAACGTGCCCCGGTCGTCGACCAGTACATCGGTCCCCAACCAATAAAGTGTCCACCGTCCTGCACCAAGACTCGATTGGCCGGCAAAATCTTCTCTAATTCTGAAGCCACCCGACGCGGATCCAGCAGTCCGTCCTCGACCACATCTTCGCCGACCGGGCGGCTACGCAGATCACTGAGATCAAGTTCTGCACACCAATTGCTTTGTGCGTCCTTCACGGTATCCAGCAATTCTGCTGCGGCACTTTGGGCATCGGCGGTAGCGAAGTAGTCCACGCGAGCATTGGTGGCAGCCGTCCCCAGATCAATCTGAATCAGTGTTGCCGACTGACTAATGAGCTCACCAAAGCGCATGGTGAACTGGTTCAAAGAAGCACCCAAAACCAATACGGTATCGGCCTGGGCGATGATGCGAGCATTGGCTTCGGTGGCAAAGCCCCCGGTAATACCCAGGTCGAACTCGTAGTCCAACAGGTCACGCGCCAACAAGGTTCCCGAGGTGGTGGCATCCAGCTTCTGCGCCAACGCCTTGACCTGTTCGGCGGCATCAATCGCACCACGGCCATAAAGAATATGGGTGCGCTGCGAAGCGTCGAGCTTCGCCACGATCTGAGCCAGCGCGGCGGACTCTAACCGTGGAGCTGCTGGCGCGCTAGCCAGAGAGCCAAACTCGGGAAGTTCTTCCGTCGACGCTTCGATTGCTGCCAGATCATAAGGAATAGCCAGAACCACCGGGGTTTGCTCGCGCAGTGCATGCGCTGCCGCTTCGAGAGCGATACTCCCCGGGGTGTGGCGGTCCACTACATAGCGAGGCGCTCGAACTCCCGAATCGATGGCCGCTTGGTCCACGTCCCAGGCACGCAATCCGGTGCTGGGTGCATCCCCGGTGACAAAAAGTAGCGGAGTTTTAGCCGCTGCTGCTTCGGCCAGTGCAGTCACCGCGTTCGTGTAGCCAGCACCGTAGGTAGTGGTGGCGATGGCCAGTTTGTTCGCAATGCGGAAGTACGCATCGGCGGCCGACACCGCTGCCGACTCATGGCGGACCGCGGTGTAATCAAACCCCGCACGTACTGCGGCATCAAGGAAGTGTGCGTTGCCGTTTCCCATCAGTCCGAAGATCTGTGGAGCAACTGGTTTAAGGGCATGGGCAATGGCAGCGGAAACGCTAGACATTATGGACTCTTTTCAAAAAATGGTGCTGAAGAAAATTCCATATATGTCTGCCGTTACCAGTTGCTTCTTGGCAACGGGTATCGCCCCTTTTGAGAGCGCCGGAAACCACAAGACTGTGACTCCTGACTCAATGATGATAGGGCACGAATACCACTTTGCGCTAGATGAAGGACGACGCTGGCTTCCCGTGTATCACGGTTTGTGCCAACGCCGTCCTGCATCTAGCCCTTGACGCACAGGATGGTCCGCAAGTGTCCGACGACCTCCACCAGATCCTTCTGCGCTTCAATGACTTGGTGAATGTCCTTGTAGGCTGCGGGGATCTCATCCACCACTCCGGCATCCTTACGGCATTCGATACCCGTGGTCTGCTGGGCAAGATCGTTCACCGAATACATCCGCTTTGCCTGGCTACGGCTCATCCGTCGTCCTGCACCATGTGACGCCGAGAAGTACGATCCCGGGTTTCCACGACCGCGGACCACATAGGAGCCGGTTCCCATCGATCCTGGGATCAACGCCAGATCACCGGCACCAGCCCTAATGGCCCCCTTACGGGTGACCAAGAGGGTCTGCCCATCGATCTGCTCTTCATTCACGTAGTTGTGGTGCACGTTAATCGGAGCATCAAACTGAACATGCAGAGCCTCAAAGTGGTTCACCACCGCATTCTTGAACAACGCAAGCATCAGCGCCCTCGAGGCAGCGGCGTACTCCTGCGCCCACCACAGATCATGCTTATAGGCATCCATCTGTGGTGTACCTTCAAGGAAGACCGCCAGTTCCCTGTCAACGAGTCCCCGGTTGTGGCTCAATGACTTGGCGATATTGATGTGCCGATCGGCCAAGGTCTTACCGATGTTGCGCGAACCGGAATGCAGGGTGATCCACACGCGGTCCTCCTGATCCAGGCACAGCTCCAAGAAGTGGTTGCCTCCGCCGAGCGTTCCTAGCTGCCCAACGGCCTTGCTCTTCAGCTTCTGCACCTTCTCATCCAAGGAGTCGAATCTGCCGAAGAGCTTGTCCACGCCGGCCTCCATGCCGAAGCGACGCAGCTTTGGTAGCTCATCGTGCGCGTTGAAGCCCACCGGGATCGCGGTTTCTATGCTGGCGCGCAACAGGTCCAGATCCACCAGCTGGTCCGCTCGGATGCTCGTGCGCACTGCTGCCACGCCGCATCCGATATCAACTCCTACCGCGGAAGGTGAAACGGCCTGGTTCATCGCGATGACGCTACCGATCGTCGCGCCCTTACCGACATGGACATCGGGCATGACACGCACCCCGTGCACCCAGGGTAGTGCCGCAACGCGGCGTAGCTGCTGGAGCGCGGCCTGTTCTACTTCAGTTTCGTCTGCCCACATCTGCACGCGATCCCGGCTGCCGGTCAGGGCTACCGGGAACGCTGTTGAACGATTCATTATTTTTCCTCTCTTAGGAATTCAATGCGGATAAATTCTTCTCAATTTACGTTTTCTGGCACGACAATTAGTCCCATACAAAACAATTGAATGGAAAACAAAAAGGAGCCAATGAACCATGTTCATCGACTCCCAAAGGATTCACTTTCCCGTAACTAGCATTCGCCTACTTGGCGATAGCTACCCTCACCCCATCGGAGTGAGTACAGGTCAAAGCATAATTTATCCGCCACTATTGGCGAGTAAAAGTCGATGCGCACATGGCTTCTCAAACCCGAACCGATCGAGTCGGCGGGGTTCACTTTTGCCATTGTTCAGATTCTTGAAGCTGACGGCTTGCAGCTGATGCTGCTTTCGTTGTTCATTTTTCTGCAACGTCGCCATCTCCCTTCAAGATTTTCAGCGATCGACAATTACTGTATTTACAATAATGGACTTTCTGTTAAATATCCACTCGAAACCAAAACATTCTTAAAACAATGCTGATTGTATTCTTCGTCGTCGTCTCGAAGTGCGCCTCGAAGGCACGTCCACCAAGCTTTTTATGAATCGTCGCCCAACTTCCGGGCTACGGCGTTAATAAACTCTGGAGTTCCCACTGGAGAGTTCTTACCAACCAAGAGGGTCAGATCTGGAGTCATTACCCCGTCGGACACTGTCTTGCGGATAGCATCATCGATAGCCCGGGCCGCACCCACCAGTTCGTTATTCCCGTCCAAGGTTCCACGGTGCTCAAGTGCACGACCCCATGCGGCAATGGTGGCCACTGGGTTGGCGACGAGTTGTTCGCCACCACTCCATCGTTTGTAGTGTCTGGCGACGGTTCCATGGGCAGCCTCAAACAGGCAAGTTTTGCCATCTTCTCCGGCCAACACCGAGGCCATCAAACCTGGAGAGCCAAAACCTTGAGCGACAATATCCGCTTGCACATCACCGTCGTAGTTCTTCAGTGCCCATAAGAAACCACCAGAACTCTTGATTGCAAAGGCCACCATGTCATCGATCAGACGGTGTTCGTAGCTGAGCCCAGCCTGGTCGAATAATGTTGCAAACTCACCCTGATAGACAGCTTCAAATGCATCAACAAATGCTCCATCGTATTCCTTGAGCACGGTGTACTTGGTAGAGAAATACAGAGGTAGCCCCAAACGCAGAGCCTGCCGGAAACAAGCCCGGGCGAAAGCCCTGATGGAATCGGTGTTGTTGTACATGCCCAGGGCCACACCGCCATCTGGTCCGAATGTTGCGACCTCTTGAATCACCGGTGTCGATCCGTCGGCAGGGGTGAAACTCAGTCGGAGACTTCCCGCGCCAGAAACTCTAAAGTCAGTCGCCTGATATTGATCGGCATTGGCATGCCGTGCAACAACAATGGGACGTTTCCAACCCGGCACGATCCGTGGCACGGCATCTAACACTATGGGTTCGCGGAAGATCACCCCATTCAGAGCCTTGCGCAAGGTCGCATTCGGGGACTTCCAGCGTTGACTCAACCCATAACTCTGCACCTGCGCTGCGGTGGGTGTGATCGTTGAGCACTTCACCGCTACCTGATGCTCTTTCACTGCGGCAGCCGCCTGCAAGGTAATAGCATCGGCGGTAGCTTCCCTGTTGGATAGCGACAGGTCAAAGCTTCGAATGGGCACGTCGACGAAGGGCTTGATAATCCGTTCGCGCACCATCGTGAACATCTCGTTGGCGGCCTCGTCACCGGTAATTTCGACGATCATCCCTGGTTCCCTGTCGTTTTTCATCGAGCAACCTCTCGGAATTGAGCCTGAGTCTTCTCCAACAAGTGCGGGATGACTCCGCCGGCCCGCAGCAAGGTCAGGTCTAGTTCAGTTTCAGCAGCTAAACGAGCCTCAAATTCTAAGTCTTCCCCGTCGCAGACTTCGACCTTTACCGGAACCATCCCGCGTACTTTGATGGTCAACGGTTCCACCGAAATTTCGATTCGGTCCCAGGCCCTGACCTGCTGTAAGCGTGCCTTGACATGTTCAGGCACCAGCAAGGGAACCACCCCCATACCGATCAGATTAGAGCGGTGAATTCGCTCGAAACTGCCAGCCAGCACCGCACGCACTCCAAGCAAGCGCTGCGCTTTGGCGGCCCAGTCGCGCGAACTACCGGTTCCGTAACGTTCTCCGGCGATGACTACAGTGCTTTGCCCCTGATCTCGGTATCTGCTGGCAGCCTCCGTCAGCGGAACCACTTCCCCGGTTCCCGCGTGCACGGTATGCGCCACCGGCAATCCCTCGCCAAGTTTGTTGACCAAGTTCTTGGCGTGGAAACCTCCGCGCACCATCACTTCAAAATTGCCTCGGCGGGAAGCGAAGACGTTGAGGTCATCACGGCTCTCTCCGCGTGAGACCAGGTAGTCTGCCACGAGTGAATCAGCAGGGATCGCACTGGCTGGCGAGATGTGGTCCGTGGTGACGTCATCGCCGAGTACGAGCAATGGATGGGCGACAAATGTCCCGAGCTGGCTTCCCTCGTCCAACGCGGCAAAAGGTGGACGGCGCAGAATATTGGAGTCTTCGCTCCACTGGAACTGGGCACCACTGGGCGCATCCAGTTTTGACCACAAGGGACTGGTAGTGGCGATTCTGAAGTCACGTGCGAAGTCCTGAGCATCATGGCCCAGCTCCCACACCGCCTGCACTTCCTCACGGGTGGGTAATAAGTCGGCAAGTTTAACGGCTTTACCGTCAGCTTGTTCCGGCACGAATTCATAGGTCAATAGGTCGATGTCGGCCCGCCCAACGAGAGCAAAGGCCACCACCAACGGCGGCGAGACCAAGAACCCTAAATCCAGCTCCGGATGGATACGTCCGGCAAAATTTCGGTTTCCCGAGAGAACCGCTACGGGTCTGACCGTGGATGAAGTTAGTTCCTGGCTGATTTCTTCGCTCAGTGGTCCGGAGTTGCCGATACAGGTGGTGCAGCCAAAGCCGACCACGTCGAATCCGGCGTACCCAAGATCTTCAAGAAGTCCTGCCCTGCGGAGGTAGCTCATGGCCGCCGGGGAACCCGGTGCCAGCGAAGTTTTCACCCAGTCTGGAACTTTTAGTCCGTGCTCTCGTGCTTTGCGAGCGACGAGTCCGGCGGCGATCAGCAGTTTAGGGTCGGTGGTATTGGTACAGCTAGTAATCGCGGCAATAGCAATAGCGAATCGAGGCAATTCTCCAGCGTCTTCAGCAACATCTTGTGCTTCGTTTTCTAAGGCTTGCGGAATCTGGGATACCTCCATCAAATCCTGCGGGCGTCGCGGACCAGCCGCACTTAAACGCACCTGGGCCAAATCCAGCTGAAGAATATCGGTATATTCTGGCTGAGCTTGGGGGTCAAACCACAAGCCTGCCGCCTGATAGTAATCCTGAACCAACCGAAGCTGATCGACGGGACGCCCGGTTTGCTTCAAGTAATCAATAACCTGCTGATCCACCGGGAAATACCCGGTGCTAGCCCCATATTCTGGTGCCATATTCGCAACCACCGCTCGCTCTCCCGCGGACAGCTGGCTAACACCGGGACCGAAGAATTCAACAAATTCTCCGCTGACCGCCCGTTCACGCAGAAGGTGTGTAACGGTCAGCGCCAGATCGGTAGCCGTAGCTCCTGCCGGCAACTTGCCAGTCAGTTGGAAACCAATAACGTCTGGGATGCGCAAAGTCGTGGGCAGACCGAACATCACCGTCTGGGCTTCGAGCCCCCCAACGCCCCAGCCGAGCACCCCAAGCCCGTTAACCATCGGGGTATGTGAATCGGTGCCGATCATCATGTCAGGGACGACCAAAGGGTGGGTTAGATCTTCAGAACGTTCAAGGTCCAGATGCGCCACGGTAGCCAATTGCTCCAGATTCAGCGTATGCATGATCCCGGTGCCGGGCGGGTTGACGTTAACCGTTTCCATTGACTCTTGGGCCCATTTCAGGAATCTATAACGCTCTTGGTTTCTCCGATATTCATGTGCCAGATTGCGTGGAGCAGCGTCACTACGCCCGTAGTCTTCCACGGCCAGCGAGTGGTCGATGGACACCTCAACGTGTAACTGCGGATTCAGCACGCCGGGGTCGATGCCTATCTCGGCCAATGAATCACGCATGGCGGCAATATCGACCAGGGCTGGGGTGCTCGTGGTGTCATGCATCAAGATGCGATGTGGCCAGTATTCGAGTTCTGCTTCGGAAGTGTGTTTCTGCAACCAATCTTTGAGATTGGCTACGGTTCTTGCGCTTTCTTCCGCACTGGAACGGCGCAAGGTATTTTCGGCTAACAGCCTGAGAACGACGGGGAGACGGCTAAATTCTGCGCCCAGGATCGTTCTAATATCGGTGGCCGAAAAGCTGGCGCCGCCTGACTCGAAAGTTGTGATGCGCCGTTGGCTCAGTGAAGGCATGCGCCTCTCCCCTCAGTTTTTATAATTTATAAAATCGTACACCACGTCTTTCTGCATAGTCCATATGCGGCAAAGCATCTAATCAGAGACTGATAGTTCATCATCGTGTTGCCCGTCGGACCCCGTCGCTTGCGAAATCAACTCGCCGAAAGTGAGCGTCAGGGCGTTGACATGACCCATGACACACTCCTAGGCTACCCAATGTTATAAATTATAAATACCTACAGTTTTGGAGCCACCATGAGCACCTCGCCCAATGTGGTCGAGTCGGCGCAGTTCGAGAAACGAACCGTCCGCAAGATCACCGGACGCATCATTCCCTTCGTTTTTCTCCTCTACATCGTCAACTACATCGACCGGGCCAATATTGGCTACGCCTCACTGCATATGAACGCCGAGCTGGGACTAACCAGCCAAGCTTTCGGCTTCGCCGCAGGATTGTTCTTTATTGGCTACTTCCTCTTTGAGGTTCCAAGTAACGTTGCACTGGCAAAATTTGGGGCGAGAGTTTGGATTGCGCGCATCCTTCTAACCTGGGGCGTGCTGGCCGTACTCATGGGATTCGTGCAAAACGATCTCCAGCTGTTCATCATTCGATTTCTCCTAGGCGTGGCCGAAGCCGGATTCTTCCCAGGCATTATCGTGTACCTGAGCTTCTGGTTCCGCTCAAAAGACCTCGTCACCGCCACCTCATTATTCGTGGCCTCCATCCCCGTCTCGTACATCATCGCTTCACCGCTCAGCACCCTGATCATGGAAACTGTCAATTGGTTTGGTCTTAGCGGTTGGCGCTGGATGTTCATTCTCGAAGGATTCCCCGCCGTACTACTAGGGATCGCATGTTTCTTCGTCCTGACAGGATCACCAGCGGAAGCCAAATGGCTTAGTACCGAAGAACGCAACTGGCTGGTCTCAGAGCTCAAAGCCGAGCGCGAAGCAGCCTCCGAACATACCCAGCACCTCAGCTTGTTCAAGACCCTGGCCAACAAGAAGGTTCTCTACCTGGGCATCATCTATTTTGTGTATCAGGTAGGAAGCCTCGGTGTGGGTTACTGGCTGCCACAAATCATCAAGTCATTGGCGGATACGCTCACCGCGATGCAAATTGGTCTCATCGGCATGGTTCCGTACATAGTTGCCACCATCGCAATGATCTGGTGGGGACGCCACTCCGATCAAAAGGCCGAGCGAAAACTGCATTGCTACCTACCCATGGGTGTTGCCGCCATAGCAATGTTCGCCGCAGCGATTTTCGAATCTCCCGTCCTAGTCATTTCGTCGATCACCATTGCCCTCGCCGGACTCTACGCATTCAAATCACCCTTCTGGGCGGTACCCGGCCAGTTCCTCTCTGCAGCCACCGCAGGAACAGCTGTTGCGGCCATCAACTCCATCGGGAACCTCGGAGGCTTCGTCGGCCCTTACGCCCAGGGAATCATGATGGACGTTGTGGATGACCCACGGGCCGGCCTGTACCTGTTCGGGTTCCTTCTAGTTCTTTCCACCACGATGATGTTTCTGATTAAACTTCCAGCAACGAGTAAAAGAGGTGGCGTTCGAGTCACCGCTACAGGGCACGGAATACCCCCCACGACTTCCGGTTCAGGAAAGGTAGAGAGCAAATGATCCAAAGCTTCGCCTACGTGGGCACCCGCACCACTAAACGACGTGGTCACGGCAAGGGAATCTACGTGTATCAGGTTCATGACGAGCACCAATGGAATCTAATCCAAACGGTCCCCGCGGTGAATCCCGGATTCCTCGCGGTGAATGAAACAAACAGTGTTCTCTACGCTGCCAGTGGCGATCATGATTACCTGACCACATACAAGATAGGTGACGACGGACGACTCGACGAACTAGGACGAACCCCCAGTGGTGGAATCAATCCTGCGCACATCACGCTGGACCCCACCGGGAAATGGCTGTTGGCCGTCAACCACAACTCTGGCTCGCTCGTAGCTTTCCCCATTAAACCAGACGGTTCACTAGGCTCTGAGTCCTCTCGCATTGATTTCACCGGTGAGCCCGGACCACATCGCACCGACCAAACCGGTGCTAAGCCACACCATATAGTCTTCAGTCCTGATGGGCAGTGGATCGCGATTCCGGACAAGGGTCTAGATCTCGTTCACCTGTGCCACCTCGACCCGGTGGATGGCAGGCTGTCCCAGTCTGATTCTGTGCCATCGACGAGCATGTCTGGACCGAGACACGCTGTCTTTGGCAACGACTCAACGCTTTATGTGCTCAACGAATTATCCAATACCGTTGGATGCTACGTTCGCGATCAGGATACTACTCAATGGTCGCTGATCCAGCTGCTACCCACGATGCCAGATACCGATCCCCGTGACTCGAGAGCCGCGGAAATTCTCATTACTCATGATGGCACCAGGGTACTAGCGACAAATCGCAGTGGCGCCGGTGACCACACACCCGGTGGTCCCAGAGCAGATACCCTTGCCTGCTTCAGAGTCCAAAAGGACGGCTACTTGAAACTGGACTCTCATATTTCGGCCGCGGATATCCGCCCCCGTTTCGCGATTCAGTCACCAGACGGCCAAATTCTGGTTGCTAACGAAAAATCGGATCAAATCCTCAACCTTGGCCCCGTCGATTCGCCCACTAGCTCCCGAGTTATTGTTAACGTTCCCTCACCGGTTTGCGTCGTCTTAGCCAAAGGCTACCATTTATAAAAAGGATGTTGCACTTTGTAAGATTCTCTAACCTTATTCCTCGACCGCCCGAAAGAGATCGCTCGTGAGCCAAGCTGCGCTGACTAAAAACGCCTACGCCTATCAGAGCGTCAGGGAGCTGATCATGAGCGGTGAACTGCCACCAGGTGAAGCCTTGGCGCAGTCACAGCTCGCAGCCGATCTTGGCGTCAGCCTCACGCCCATGCGCGAAGCCTTGCGCAAGTTGGAAGCCGAAGGTTTGATTACCATCGACGCCCACCGCAACGCCAAGGTTGCCCCGCTGACCGCTCAGGAGGCCACCAACCTCTTTCAGGTGCGTGAACGACTAGATCCCATGGCGGCAGCGTTGGCCGCCACCCACCGCACCGATCACGATATTCTGCGAATGAAGGCCGCAGCCGAAAAAATGCGTCCACTGGCCCCAAATCCAGACCTCACTTCTCTGGCTGCACACCGCGAATTCCATCGGTCGATCTACACCGCTTCACATAACGACCTGTTGATCAACATGCTTGAATCCTTGTGGGATAAGGCTGATCGGTACCGTCAAGTCGGTCTGTCTGCCCGTCAGGACTCTGCTGCGGACAAGAAACGCGTGGCCGCTGAACACGAACGTATCCTCAAAGCAGTTATCGCTGGCAACGCTGCCAAAGCCGAAGAGGAAATGACCAAGCACGTTCAGGGCAGCCTAGGTCGCCGAGCCATCGACGCGTTGGATTCTAGAACTTCCTAACTTCGAACCACCACTAATGCCCCCAGTATTTTGCTTGCCGGGGGCATTTTCTGCATCCACGACCAGCACTTGACATGATCTGGGTCACAACTTATGGTCATTAACTATAATTTATAATTTGTAATATCCAACAGCGCCTCATCACTCGGGCGCGAAAGGATCACCATGACTCTTAAAAACACACGTACCCTAAAACCCCTATCAAGCCCCTTGCGCAAAATCCTTCGCACGACAGCCATCGTGGCCAGCGTTGCCGTGGTCGCCGGGGCAACATTTAACGCGGCCAGCAGTGGCAACGGCGATGATGCCCGAGCACAGCTAACCCTCATTGCCCCGGCGGGCGCAGGGGGAGGTTGGGATGGTGCAGCCCGCGAAGCCCAGCAGGCCATGCGCGCACAATCCATCGTCAACAATGCGCAGGTCGTCAACATCCCTGGAGCCGGCGGCACCATTGGCCTGAATAAATTCGCCGGAATGGATGGTGAAAAATCCAGCCTCATGGTCATGGGAATTACGATGCTCGGCGCCATTAACATCAACGGTTCGCAAACCACCATCCAAGATGTCACCCCGATCGCCCGGATCACCGATGACTACGATGTCCTGGTTGTTCCGGCCGACTCCCCCTATAACTCGGTGGACGAATTGCTCACCGATTGGGGTAAAGATCCCAACTCCTTCGCTTTCGGCGGCGGTTCGCTGGGCAGCGTCGACCAGATGATCGTCACTCAGTTAGCTCAACACGCGGGCATCCAACCCACCGCGGTGAACTACATCGCCTACTCAGGTGGCGGAGAACTGGCCACCAGCCTGCTGAGCGGGACCATCAAAGCTTCAGTATCCGGGTGGGTAGACTTCGCCGATCAGATCGAAGCCGGAAAGCTCAAAGCCCTAGCCGTATCCGCCCCCGAACCGGTTCCAGCCACCGGAGTATCCACACTCAAGGAACTCGGATACGACATCGAGCTGACCAACTGGCGCGGCATCGTCGCCCCACCGGGACTCAGCGATCAAAACATCAAAGAGCTCCAACAGATCGTCACCGAAACCGTCAATACACCGCAATGGGCCGATGCCCTAGAACGCAACCAATGGGCCGATACCTTCTTGACCGGACCAGAATTTGAAGAATTCCTTGAATCTGAGCGACAAAGCGTCGACGCCATTTGGAATGACCTGGGCTACTAACCACCAAGAAACTGGAGACACCATGACCACATTGGTCGGATACACCCACACCGCCGAGGGCGCCGCCGCCCTGCGGCACGCTCTGAGCCTTGCCGAGCTAACCAACCACGAAGTTGCACTCTTTCCGCTCTTTGATCTCAACGGCGAGACTTGGCCGAGCACGGAGCTCACCACGAATTTGCAGGGCAAAGCCCGCTTCCTACAGCCCCGGGCCAACTCACCGCGCGCCGCGGAGGAACTGATCGATCTGAGCAATGAACTCGACGCGCAGTTGATCGTCATCGGGGTTCGGTCCCGATCGCGGGTAGGGAAAATGCTCATGGGCTCCGATGCCCAAGCAGTAATCCTCGGGGCCAGCGTCCCGGTGCTGAGTGTAAAGGCCGGCGATCATGAGCACTGAAACTTCACATAGCGCACCTCCCCAGTCGGCCTTCGGCACCGGGCGCAGTGGTCTAGTCTTGCCAGCCATCCTATTGCTGCTAGGTATCTACCTGAGCATCGGTATTATCACCATGGAGGTCCCGGACGGGGCTAAACAGCCTGGCCCAAAGTTTTTTCCGATCCTGATCACCATTGCGATTTTCATTCTCGCGGCGCTGTTGAGCATGCAATTACTGCGGAATCCGGAACCGGTCCCCGACGATCGTCAGGGATACCGCAGTTATTCAGACTGGAAAACCGTGGCCCTGGTCGCCGCTGGTTTCTTAGCTTTTGCCCTGCTCTTGGTTCCCGCCGGGTGGCTGATTAGCGCCAGCTTGCTGTTTTGGACTGTAGCTTTTGCGCTGGGAAGTAAGAACTGGGCCCAAGTACTGGCCATCGCCGTGGTTTTCGCCTCCGTTATCCAATTGGCCTTCGGAGCGGCACTCGGCCTAAACCTGCCTAGCGGCATCTTGGAAGGACTGATCGGCTAATGGAATCTCTCACCTTACTTCTTGAAGGTTTTTCCCAGGCCCTGACCCCGATGAACCTGCTCTGGGTGTTCATTGGAGCTTTCCTTGGCACTGCCGTAGGCGTCTTGCCTGGTCTGGGTTCCTCCATGGCGGTGGCCCTGCTACTACCGATGACTTTTTCGCTGGACCCGGTCGGCGCCTTCATCATGTTTGCCGGCGTGTATTTTGGCGGGCTTTTTGGTGATTCCACCATGGGTATCTTGATGAATACTCCCGGTGGTTCCACGGCCATCGCTACCACCTTTGAAGGCCATCGCATGGCTAAAGATGGGCGAGCACCTCAAGCGCTGGCCACCAGCGCCATCGGCGCTTTCATTGGCGGTATGATCGCCACCACACTCGTGGTATTTTCTGCCCCTAAGTTGGCGGGAATCGCGGTGGTTTTTGGGCCAGCCGAGTACTTTGCCTTAGCGGTTTTCGCGTTTATCGCCACCGCTTCGGTGGTTTCCGACTCGGCGTTGAAGGGTTTGGCCTCGCTTCTGGTGGGTCTGGCCTTGGCGGTGGTGGGCATCGACGGAATTTCCGGCGCTTCTCGCTTCACCGCGAATGTACCTCAGCTCTTTGATGGGGTCAGCATCATCGTGATTACCGTGGGCGTATTAGCATTGGGCGAAGTACTGCATGTGGCCTCGCGTATTCACCGTGATGAGAAGCTGACGGCCATTTCCGTTTCTGGCCGGCCCTACCTGTCCCGTTCCGAAGTGCGCGAAGCGATCCCTGCTTGGTTGCGTGGCACCGCTTTCGGCGTGCCCTTCGGTGTGATCCCTGTCGGTGGCGCCGAAGTGCCGACCTTCTTGGCTTGCGGCACCGAACGCCAGTTGGACCGCAAACGGCGTACCCCCAAGTTCGGCACCGGTGCGATCCGCGGTGTGGCTGCCCCGGAAGCTGCCGGCAATGCCACCAGCGGTACCGCCATGGGTGCGCTTCTGGCCTTGGGGTTGCCCACCTCTGCCACGGCCGCCATCATGCTCGCCGCCTTCCAACAATATGGATTGCAGCCAGGTCCCATGCTTTTTGAACGCAATGCGGACCTGGTCTGGGCGCTGTTGGCCTCGCTCTTTATCGGCCTCGTGATGTTGTTGGGACTGAATCTGCCCTTTGCACCGCTCTGGGCCAAGCTTTTGCTGATTCCCAAGCCGTACCTGTTCGCAGGTATCACCGTCTTCTGCGGCCTGGGCGTGTACGCCACCGGCGCCTCGGTGGTCGACCTACTGCTAGTACTGGTGATCGGCTTCATCGCATTTCTGATGCGCCGTTACGGTTACCCACTGGCACCGGTGATGATCGGCGTGGTGCTCGGTCCGTTGGCCGAAACGAGCCTGCGCAATGCGCTGATGTCCAGTGGCGGTGAACTCTCGATCTTGGTCGGTTCGGCGATCACCATCGTGCTGTACGCCCTGTTGGTCGCGATGATTGGCTACACCCTGTGGCGCCGGGTCGCTTCCCGACGCCGCCAGGACGTATAGCTACAGCGCCTTGGGACCAATCTCGGCCAGGAACTGACCCGGGCCGGGGTTGGCCTGCGCGTCCGATCCGCCCAGGTGCTTCACGACGCCCCACAGGGCATTCAACCCCGTGGTCACCGCACCCTCGGCCCAGCCAGCAGTCCACGACACATCATCACCGGCAAGGAAGATGCCACGGTGTTCGGCAGGCATCTGCTGCTGATCGAAGTGGGTGTACAGGCGCTGCTGGTAGCGGTAGTGGCCGGGCAGGTTGGCCTTAAACGCGCCCATGAAGTTCGGATCGGACTCCCAAGACACGGTGATTGGCTGACCGACGATGTGGCTACGGATATCCACGCCCGGGTAGATCTTCTCCAGCGAGTGCAGCATGAGCTCCATGCGGCGTTCGGCCGACAGGGAGAGCCACTTGAGCGCGTCATCGTTCCAGGTGTAGGAGAGCAGGATGACCGCTGGCTGATCATCACCGTTATCCAGCAGGTAGGTGGCGCGGTTCAGTCGATCGGTGAGCGTCATGGACATGAGGTATTCACCGGTGAGCGGGTCGCGGTCCTTCCAGAAGGGGCGGTCCACCATCACGAAGGTTTTGGAGGACTGCATGTAGTGGCTGCGCTCGATCGCGGTCCACAGTTCCGGCGCAAAGAGTTCTTCATCGGTGTCGATCCCGGTGGACAGCAGCCAGGACTGCACGGTGGAAACTACGGCAGCAAATTCTTGGGTGCGACCAAAACGTTCGGTCACCTCGATGGTGTTCGCCCCGTTAAAGCCCGGGTTCTCGGTGCGGTAAACCTTGGATACCGCACCGCGTGGGGCTCCGCCGTGCAATGAGGACAGCGAAGTGCCCGCTGGCCAGTGCGCCATCTTTTCCGGCGCATGGTTAAACAGTGCTTCGGGGAGCTTGGCCGCGCCGCCGGTGATGCCACGGTGATAATCGTCGGCATCGGTGTAGACCACGCGCAGGATTTCTAGGATCGAGTTCGGGAAGTCCGTGTCCCAACCGCCGGAGCCAAAACCTACCTGGCCAAAAGCCTCGCGGTGTTCAAAACCGGCCTCCTTAAAGGCCTTCGAGTTGGCGATAAACCCGTAGAAGCTTTCCTCGTCGAACTCTTCAAGGATCGAGTTCCACAGCTCCTTGATGCGCTGGGTGTCTCGCTCGCGGATGGCCTGCTGCATCTGCTCAAAGTGGGCATCTTCGCGCAATGCCTGCTTCCAGGCGTCGGCGACTTCCTGGTAGAAAACCGGCAGGTCGGCCGGGTCTTCCACATAGATCTTTTGCCCCTTCAGCTCGATCACCGTGGAATCGGTAGGCTCAGCTAGCGGGTTCGGGAAGTCATAGGTCTCCAGGCCCAGCAGCTCGATGTAGTGGTAGAGCGCCTTGCTGGAGACCGGGAAGCGCATGCCACCTAAATCGCAGGTGATCTGTGGAGCCGCGGCGAAGCTGGCGGTACGCAGGCGGCCGCCGATCTGATCGGCCTCGTAAATTACTGGCTTGAGCCCCAGCTTCATCAGTTCATAGGCGGTCACCAGGCCTGAAAGTCCTGCGCCGATCACTGCCACCTCGGTGCCGTAGAGCGATTCAGGCACCGAGCCTAGGCCGGCGTCGCTGTCCAGGTAGTGGTCGTAGCTGAACGGGAAGTCCGGGTTGAGCATGGTGATGGGGAGGTTGTTGTTCATGAAACTTCCTGCGTAGTTACTTGCGATTATTCAGGTGAGAGTCGATATATTCTTGCTTGCTCAGCGCTCCGAGCACCGAGCGTCGGCGCCCATAACCCAGATAGATCCCGATGCCCACAACCATCCAGGCGCCGAAGACCAACCAGGTGTGCCATCCCAGCTGGCTCATCAAGAACAGGCAGGCGGCCACACCGAGGATCGGGGTGATCGGGTAGAGCGGCACCTTGAAGGTGCGTGGCGCCAGCGGCTGCTTGCGGCGCAGGTACATCACCGAGACACCCACCAGCGCGAAGGCGAACAGGGTTCCGATGCTCGTGGCGTCGGCCAGTGCACCCAGTGGGATGAAGCCGGCGGTGATCGCCACCAGAATACCGGTGATCAGGGTGCCGATCACCGGGGTTCCGGTGCGCGGCGAGACCTTGCCGAAGGCGGCCGGCACCAGCCCATCGCGGGACATGGACAGCAGGATACGGGTCTGCCCGTAGAGTACGGTGAGCACTACCGAGGCGATGGCCAGCACCGAGGCCAGCGCGAAGACCAGCACCAGCCATGGCTGTCCGGTAATTTCGCCGACGATCTGCACCAGGGCCGCTTCGGTCCCTTCAAACCAGGTCCACTCACGCGCGCCGATGGCCGAGACGGCGACCAATACATAGGTCAGCGTGACGATCAGCATCGAGAGCATAATTGCCCGGGGTAGATCGCGCTTGGGATTTTTGGCTTCTTCACCGGCCGTGGAGGCCGCGTCAAAACCGATATAGGAGAAAAACACGCTGGAGGCCGCCGCGGTCACCCCGGCAGCACCCATGGGCAGTAGGGGTTCGAAGTTGCCGGCGTTGAAGGCGCTGAAGGCGACGAGCGAGAAGAAGACCAGGATGCCGGCCTTGATGATGACCACGATGGTGTTCACGATGGCCGATTCGCGGGCCCCGCGCACCAGCAGCAAGGTCGCCAACACCACCACAATCAGCGCAGGCAGGTTCACCACGCCACCTTCGGCCGGTCCCCCGGCGAGCGCGTCGGGAAGCTGCAGGTTGAAGGCGCGCAATGCCTCGTTGACGTATTCGCCGGCACCTACCGCCACGGCCGCCACGGAGACCGCGTATTCCAGGACCAGGCACCAACCGCAGATCCAGGCGATCCCTTCGCCCATGGTTGCATAGGAATAGGAGTAGCTGGAGCCGGCTACCGGGACCATGCCTGCCATTTCCGCGTAGGACACGGCTGAAAGCAATGCCGTCAAGCCGGCGATCACGAAGGAGATCCAAATCGCTGGCCCGGCGATCGGCACGGTGGCCCCGAGGATCACCAAAATTCCGGTGCCCATGGTGGCGCCGACGCTGATCATCGTCAGCTGCCACATGCCGAGGGTGCGGCGCAGCGTGCCACCGGAGGAGTTCGCTTCGGCGTCGCCGATCATCTGCTGGATCGACTTACGCCGCCGTAGCTGCGGCCCAAGGCCAGTGGCTGGTCGCGGCCTGGCGCTAGTGGTGCTGTTCATCTCGGGTCCTCGCTGCACTGTGGTTGTACTGCACTGTGGTTAATAGGGCACTGTGGTTTTTCTTCCGCCTTCAAGCCTAAATCTGTGACCCGGCTCTCAATATGGAAGTTTTGAACTAAAATAGTGTCTCATGGGACTTTCCGCACCATCGCCATCCGCGCTCACCGACGAGCCCACCGGCATCACCCTGAGCCGTTTCCTCCGTCAGCTACCTCCAGAAATCACCCTGCTCCACGACGCGGGCGATCGCCGGCTGCGCTGGGTGGAAGCCAGCGATATGGACGATCCCAGCGACTACCTGCTCGATGAGGAAATGATCCTCACCAGCGGTTTCCCGTTGCTCGGCCACGAAAATGATCCCGAAGAAGTCCGCGCGTTCATCGCCCGCCTCGCCCAGGCGAAGGTCAGCGCGCTAGGTTTTGGGCTCGAACCCTACTTCACCGAAGTTCCCGCAACGGTCCTGGACGCGTGCCGCGAGAACAATCTACCCCTGCTGGAAATCCCAGCCACCGTTCCCTTCGCCGCCATCGGCATCGCTTTCGCGCAACTGCTCGAAGCAGATAGCGCCGCCCGGCTACGCACCAGCGCCGAAGCGCACCGGGCACTGATGCGTTGCCTGACCCACAAAGACCCCGAGGCCCAACTGATCGCCACCCTATCGCAGCGGCTCAAGGCTAGCGTCCGACTGCTCGACGCGCAGGGACAAGTCCGCCACGAAGCCTCGATCGCCGAGAACGCCACCCCGAACCACGACCTGAGTTCTGAACTTTTTACCCAAGCCTCGAACAGTCAGAAATTCGCCATGCGCAGCGAAGATTCACTGGTTGATCTCGCCTTCCCGCTGCGCGCCACGATGACCGCCGGCACCCACCCTCCGGTGCTCGGCGTACTATCCGTCGGCTTCGCGCGCACCCCGTCAGCCTCAGACCACAACCTGATCACCACCGCGCTGGGGCTGCTCGACGTTCTGGCTCGTCAACGCGTGACCAGCTCATCGACCACCGAACAGCTCGCCACCACTCTGCTTCTGCACCAACGCACGCCTCTTGATCCCCACACCCTGAATCTCCTGCGCAAGAGCCTCGGATCTACCACCGCAGACTCGGTCCGGGTTGCGGTCATTTCCCCGCTGAATAACATCGCCGATCAGGATCCCGACCTCCATCTTCCCCACCTTCAGACGCTTCTTGCCACGGAACTGGTGACTTTAAACGCCGATCACTTCGTGGCACTGACCAACGTGGAGCCTACCCACGAGTTGTTCGAACATCTAAAATCTTCCGGCTACCTCGCCGGCTTTAGCCTCCCGGAACCGGCCGACCGCCAACTCGGTGACAAGTTGCCTGATCTACTAGCCCAGGCCACCGGCCTACTCCCCCAAATGCGCGAAAAACGCCAAAGCCTCGATACCACAGCCATCCCGCGCTCGTTCGCTTCCCTCCTGCCACCCGAAGCTGGTAAACAGCTCGCCGAAGAACTGCTCGCACCCTTACTTGATCTCCCCGAAGCCCGTCGCGACCTGTATCTCGACGTGCTTCGAGGATGGCTAGAAGCCAATGGCTCCTGGGATCAAACCTCAAAAAACATCGACCTTCATCGCAACTCCGTGCGCCGCCATATCGCCACCATCGGCGAGATCCTCGACAAAGACCTCAACCACGCCGCGGTGCGCCAGGACCTCTACCTCGCGCTATCCTTCCTCGCCAATCCCTAAGCAAAACCGCCGTGAACCTCGGTAAAGTTTTCCACAATGTTCGAAGACATATTCGAGATAGCGGAATATAATTGAAATATGTCCGAAGCAAAGGCGCAGGAGGGCAGCCTACCTCCAGCAGGAGAACCAGGGGATTTCGAAAGCCACTGGCTCGCACTGCAAAAAGATCTGACGTGGATTCAAGACCACGGCAGTAAAGCCGACTGTCTGCAGGCCATTGAAAGACTTGAATCCCTCGTCGCTGTCGCCCGTTACCAGCAGGCTTGCCTTGCTCACCAAACCGAGAAGGAATTTATTCGCGATCATGAAGAACGCGGAGTCAATCTCGACGACCAAACCCGGGGTGCCGCAGGTAGCGTGGCCATCGCCCGCAAACAATCCCCTACCGGATTCCGCAGTTATCTCGTCAACTGCCGAATCTTGCTAGAAGACACACCCAACATTGCGGCGGCTTTCTCACGCGGCGAATTTACCGAACCCCAAGTAATGTCAATCCTCACCGAGTTGCAGACCGTCAAAGCACTACGACGTACAGAATTTGATGCGCTCTTCGCTCAGAACCCAGACATGTTTGAGTCCAAGGGGCGGAACCAGATTAAAGACACCGTGCGAAAGTTTACGCTCTCCTTCAATTCTGATCCGGTGTCTAAAGAGCACAAGACCGTTGAGGAAAGCCGGTTCGCTCGTATGGAAATCGATGATAAAACCGGCTGCGTCAACCTCACGGCGCAGTTCCCGCTACTTCCTGGCATGGGGTTGAGAAACTACCTCTACGAGGAATCGCGTAAGCTCAAGAAAAAGGGTGACAAGCGAACCCTCAAACAGATCAGGGCGGACATTCTCTTCAGTTACATGATGATCGGTGAGCCCACAAAGATGCCTATCAATTTGCAGGTTGGCGTCATTATGACTGACCGAGCATTGTTTCAAGGCGAAAGGGAGCCGGCTCTTCTTGAAGGGTACGGATACATCCCCGCACAGGAAGTGCGTGAATGGATCGGTGGCCATCAGATCGAGAACGAACTGACGTTTGAAGAGATGGATGCAAAGCTCACCCCAGAACACATCGAACAAATCGAAGTGCTCACCGAGCTCTCTAGGATCTACACGGCTCCCGGGGACCAAGATCTAATAAGCATGGACTCCAAAGCTCGAATCTTCCCGCAGAAGCTCAAGAAATTCATCAGCATTCGAGACCGACATTGTCGAACACCTTTTTGCGACGGAATCGTTGAAGAAGCAGACCACGTAAAGCAGTACGCGAAGGGTGGAAAGACCACCGCGCGCAATTGCTGTGGTCGTTGCGCCCTCTGCAACAAGACCAAGCAGGCCGAAGGCTGGTTCGAATACACGATGCTGAAAGATGAGCACGCGATGTTGATCAACCCAGTATCCGGGATGTCATATCGGTCCACAGCCCCACCGGCAACTGGATACGCTCACAAACCTTTTCCTCAGCTCGCCGCCGATTCACAATGGTTCAAAGAACTCAGAGACAAGTTGAACCGGAACGATGCCCCGGAAGCCACCGCGGCCTAAGACTCTAGGATGTTCCCGCACGACGCTGCGCCTTGCGGGAACATCCAGCAAACCACTTCATTATTTCGATTGCCACTGAGCATAGAGATCTCGACGCGCTTCCGCGAGGTACGGAACTTCCGATTTGATTTGCTCCAAAGTGCTCACATCGATGTCAGCGGTAAGAAGTTCCGTACCAGAGCCAGCTTGCGCCAAGATCTCTCCGTCAGCACCGGCGATCACGCTAGTTCCGGCCAACTCAAACCCAGCTTCAGTTCCCTTGTGGTTTGCATAGGCGATGAAAAGCTGACTCTCCATGGCACGAGTAGGGACCAGACGAGTGCACACCTGCTCATAACCACGTCCCATAGCGGTGGGAACTAGCAACAATTGCACCGAACGTCGCGCTGCTTCACGGACAATTTCTGGGAATTCCACATCAAAGCAGATCACCATACCCAGCGTCATTCCCGCATAGTCGAAGGACGCAGGAGGATTAGTTCCAGCGACAAATACCTCGTGCTCTTCAGCGCCGAATAACTGAACTTTCTGATAATGGCCAAGCTTGTCCCCACGTTCATCAAGGAATGTTGAAGTGATCAGCCACCCATCCGCAGTGATCTCCGGCAGTGAGTAGACCAACGCGATCGAGTGCTCCGCCGCGATCTGCGACAATCGTTCACGCACTGAAGGCAACAACGCGACATCCAGAGAATCACGTAAAACATAAGGAGCATAGCCCACGGCAAAAAGCTCGGAAGTGAGCAAGATTTTTGCTCCATTTTCGGAAGCACTCTGCGCAGCACGATCGATTGCGTCGAGATTGCGCTCAATCCCCAAGACCTCCGCCTCGTCCTGCAGTACAGCGATGCGCATGTGGCTCCTTCCGAGCATCTTTGATGACTAGGTTTAACCCTATTCCGAAGACACCACTCGCTAGTTAGGGTATTTGGCACCGGAGCATTGTAGATAAGTGCTTTTCGCACCAAGAGCAGTGCCGCCCAGACTGAGCATCTGGACGGCACTGAAACTGTTACTTGGACGCAGCTTCAGCCAAGAGTTCAACTACGTGACGGTACTCTTTGCCGGTAGCTCGCGACATCCCCAACTCGCAGGTTCGGTTGCATGAAGCATGCGCTTCGGCATCAAGTTGGCGGACCTCGGCAGCTTCACGCGCGGTGGCCGAGTCGGTCAATTCTGGATGCAACATTCCACGGTCTCCCGCGAATGCGCAGCAACCCCAATTCACCGGGGTATTCACGGTCTGGGCAACAGTCTCTGCGATCTTTTGCAGGTCTGGGTTGAGGCCCATCTGGGTCGAGGAACAGGTCGGATGCAAGGTCAGTGAAGAAATCTTCTCAATTTCAGGCAGTTTGCCTAGCAAATGCTTGGTCGTGAAAGCCAACAAGTCAACGACTTCGTACCCATGCTCTTCTAGGGTGTGGGCGAAGCCTTCCGTGCAACTGGAAGCATCGGAGATCACCGGCAGGTTCTTTCCTGGCATGGCAGAACGCACTTCTTCCAGGACCCGCTGCGCCATGACATCGTGCCCATCAGCGTATCCCTTGGAAGTCCACGGGGTACCGCAACAAGTAGATTCGATGCCTTGCGGAACAAATACCGAAACGCCAGCAGCATGCAACAGCTTGGTGAAGGCCGCGGAGACACCATCACCGTCCCCGGCCGGGCCGAACATCGAGTTCACACAGGCCGGCAGGTAGATGGCCAGTGGTTCAGTTCCTGCAGCGCCTAAGTTACCGGACATTGGTTTACGGGCCTTGCCACCACCGGGCAGGTCTGCATCATAGCGAGGCATGACATCGGTGCTGATGACCTTGCGGGCAACGTCGGTCACCCCTCGAACCAGTGGCGCAGGGAATTTGTCGGCAACACTCAGGGCCATCGATCCAACGCGCGTGGCAGGGCCCCAGCCCTTGGCCGCGCCCTTGAATCCGGCCGCCAACACGGGATGCGCATCTTCGCGGCGTAGGCGCTTGACCAGCAGACCGGTGTTGATACCTACTGGGCAGGCGGTGACACACATGCCATCAACTGCGCAGGTCTGCACGCCGTTGTATTCGTAGTCGAGTTCCAGCTCAGCTGCCAGTTCGGTGTTGCCTTCGGCCTCGGCCTTGGCGATCGCACGGCGCACCACGATGCGCTGACGTGGAGTCAGAGTCAGGTCTTTGGAAGGGCAAACCGGCTCACAATAACCGCATTCCACACAGCGATCAGCTTCAACTTCGATGGTTTCATTGAGTTTGATATTGCGGATGTGCGCGGCGTGGTCTTCGTCGATGATCACGCCCGGGTTCATCATCAGGCGTGGGTCGCAGGCAGCTTTGAGTTCTAGGTGAACTTCGTAGAGTTCATCGCCGTATTGTGCACGGACAAATGGGGCCATGGCGCGACCGGTGCCATGTTCTGCCTTGAGGTTGCCACCCTTGGAGAGGATCAGTTCGACCATCTGGTCATTGAAAGAGTTGTAGCGGTTCAGCGCCGCGTCGCCTTCAAAACGATCGGTGAGCATGAAGTGAATGTTGCCGTCCTTGGCGTGCCCGAAGATCACCGAATCTTCGTAACCGTACTGGGTGAACAGTTCCTGCAGGCTGCCGCAGGTTTCGGCCAGTGACGCGACCGGGACGACCACGTCTTCAAGCAACGCGGTGGTTCCCGAAGCTCGGGCGCCAGCCACCGAGGCGTAGAGGCCCTTGCGGAATTTCCAGGCGGCTTGGCGGTTGGTGGCATCCTGCGAAAGTAGTGCCGGCGCACGCAGCGCGGCAGAATCCAGCAGGTGTTGGCCGGCAGTTTGCAATCCGCTGAGTTCTTCAGCCGTGTCGGCGTGATATTCGACGAGCAGTGCAGCCTGCTGATCCACGTCAAAGCCCATAATTGCATCCGGAACACCGGGCAGTTCCTGGCCCACGCGCAGTGAGGTGGAGTCCATGAGTTCCAGGGTGGCCGCCCCGGAATCGAGCAATTCTGGCAGCGCGCGGGTAGCTAAATCAAGGTTGTCAAAAACGGCCAGGGTGGCAATGGCCAGTTTACGGATGGGCACGGTGCGGAAGACCGCTTCAGCGACAAAGGCCAGGGTTCCTTCGGAGCCGATGATCAGGTGCGCCATCAACTCGGCTGGGGTGTCGTAGTCCAAGAACGCGTTGATGCCGTAACCCATGGTGTTTTTCAGCGCGAAGTGCTTCTGAATTTTGGCGACCGATGATGGGTTATTGCGTACGCGCTTGAGCAGTCGGTCAAGGGTGGCGACCAGTTGTGGCTCGGCAGCGGCCAGTTGGCGATCGGCATCGGGATCGGCGGTGTTAATCATGGTGCCTGAAGGCAGCACGAAGGTCATGGATTCCAGGGTGCGGTAGGTATTAAATTCGGTACCGCAGGCCATACCCGAAGAGTTGTTGGCGATGACGCCACCGATAGTGCAGGCCGCTTCACTTGCTGGGTCAGGGCCCAGTTTGGTGCCGTAGACGGCCAAGCGCGCATTGACCTGACGGACCGTGGCTCCGGGCTGAACGCGCACGCGCGCACCATCATCGAGTACCTTGATGTCCCGGAAATTGCGACGTACGTCGATCATCAGTCCATCGCCACTGGCCTGGCCTGCCAGCGAAGTACCACCCGAGCGCAGGGTGACCGGTTGGTTCTTGCTGGCGGCCGCACGTAGCAAGGCCGAGACTTCAGCGGCGTCTTTGGCTAGGATCACTGCCTGCGGGGTGTACAGATAGTGGGATGCATCCGAGGCATAGGCGACCCGGTCGATGGATCGGGTTTTGACACGGCCCGGTTCGTTCACGAGGTCGAGAATTTCAGAGGAAACGGTGGATTCTCCGAGTGCTGGCGTGCTCAATGCCATGGTGCGCTCCTGTGCAGTTGGCAAGCGGCGCTTGCCAGATACGGAAATTGTCTTACAAGTACACATGCCATAGTAGTACCATTCGTGGGATACTCGTTAGGTAAATTTTCCGCGGCTCGAAAGGACCCTTGTGGCAGCCCGTTTAGGTGTCGTTTCCGTAGTCCAGGCGGTCATCCGATCGTTGCGCGCCCGGATTTTCAGCGGCGAACTAGCACCCGGCACCTCGCTGGCCGAGGTCGATGTCGCCACGCACTATGAAGTTGCCCGCCCCACCGCCAAGGCCGCCTTGGAGAACCTTGTCGCAAGCGGCCTGCTGACGCGCAATGCGCACCAGACCGCAAGGGTTACGCTGCTCTCCTCACGCGATGCGATCGATATCTACCGCACCCGCGCCATCATCGAAGCAGAGGCCGTGCGCCTGTTGGCCGCCCAACGCGAGGTCCCGTCCGAGGCGCGGGAAGCCAATGCAGAAATCACCGAACTGGTCGGCGCCTCGCCGATCGACATCATCGATCCCGACATCCGCTTCCATGCCGCCCTGGTCCAGGCGCTTGGCTCCCGGCGCACCAGCGCAATCTATGCGCAGCTGACCGACGAGATCCGCCTCTGCATGACCCACGTGCAGGATGCCACGCTGCTGTCCACCAAGGACATTGCTGCGGAGCACGCGCGGCTGCTGCAACTGATCTCCGAGGGCGAGGCAGCCGCCGCGGCGAAGGTGCTGGAAGAACACCTGCACACCGCCAGCAACAAGCTGGCTGAGCATTTGGAGAGCCTGTAGGCATGGGACTGTTCGGCCGGAAGCCGCAGTTCAGCTTCGATCAGATCGACTTGCTCATGTCGCGGATCCCTGATCTGCAATTGGGCGCAGTGAAGTTCTCGGCCCACGCGCTCGCAGCCGGATGGAGGAAGACCACTCCCAAACCGCGCATCGACCTGACTACGTGCGGGCTGACCGGCTGGCTGGAGCTTGAAGAAACCCTGCGCTTCACCGAGGGCACGCTGTCGGTGCATGAAACCTGGACCGGCTCGCCCGCACTGTTCTTCATCTCCACCCCGGCGAGCGCTCCGGCGGATTCCGCAGCCGGCGAAGCGCTGGCCGGCGTTCCCGAAGACCACGCGGGCATCCTGCATCCCGGCGAGGACGGAAATCTTCAGCTTCTTGCCACCCTGGACCCGGTGCAGCTGGGGCAGCTGGACCGGTGGATGCGCACCTTCCCGAGACTGTAGCGCCCTGCCTGGCAGGCAGGAAGGCTCCGCGTTGAGTGCCGCAACCTGACGCGGGATTTTCCACCAGATTCCACCACCATCAGCACAGTCATTCGACACGCCTTCACGCATACCCCCACCCCTATTTTTGACATACCCCTGGGGGTATAGTTTAGGGTAGTTCCAGACACCCCCACGAAAGGACATCCCATGCTTCTGGAACGCTTCTACGACGAAGACTTGGCGCAGGCCAGCTACTTCATCGGCTGCCAGGCCAAGGGCGAGGCGATCGTCGTCGATGCCCGCCGCGACATCTCCGAGTACCTGGCGCTGGCCGCCAAGCACGGGATGCGCATTGTTGCGGTGACCGAAACGCACATCCACGCCGACTACCTCTCCGGCACCCGCGAACTGGCCGCCGCCACCGGAGCGGCCACCTACGTCTCGGGTGAGGGCGGGGCCGACTGGCAGTACGGCTTCGAGGCCGAACGCCTGATGGACAAGGACACCATCGCCCTGGGAAACATCACCGTGACCGCGCACCACACCCCGGGCCACACCCCGGAGCACCTCTCGTTCCTCATCACCGACGGCGCCTTCAGCGACCAGCCCGGCTACATGCTCTCCGGCGACTTCATCTTCGCCGGCGACCTGGGCCGCCCGGACCTGCTGGACGAGGCGGCCGGCGGCGTGGACACCCGCTTCGCCGGGGCCAAGCAGCTCTTCGCCTCGCTGAAGAACGTCTTCCTGCAGCTGCCCGACCACATCCAGGTCTACCCGGGCCACGGTTCGGGCAGCGCCTGCGGCAAGGCGCTGGGCGCCGTGCCCTCCACCACCGTGGGCTACGAACGCAACTTCGCTTGGTGGGGCAGCTACCTGGCGAGCAACGACGAGGCAGGCTTCATCGCCGAGCTGCTCGACGGCCAGCCCGACGCCCACGCCTACTTCGCCCGCATGAAGCGCCAGAACCGCGATGGCGCCAAGGTGCTCGGCCCCCTGCCCGAGCTCGTCGAGTTCACGGCGGAGCAGATCCTCGAGCAGACTGCCGCGAATGACGCGGTCTTCGTCGACACCCGCGGACACCTGGCAGTGGCCGAGGGCACCGTCGCCGGCGCGCTGGCCATCCCCGCCATCACCAAGATGGCGAACTTCGGAGCCTGGGCCTTCGACCCGGAAGCCGATGACCGCCAGCTGATCCTGTTCGCCGAGGACCTCCAAGCCGCGCAGCAGATGCGCGATCACCTGATGCGCGTGGGCATCGACGCGGTGTCCGGCTACGCGACCAGCCTCGAGGGGCTGCCGGCCTTCACCCCGCCAAGCGTGGCCCCGGCCGAGCTGGAGAATTTCGAGCACGCGCTGCTGCTGGACGTGCGCAACCGCAGCGAGTTCGCCGCCGGCGCCATCCCGAACGCCAAGCACATCTCCGGCGGGCGCGCCCTGTGGTCCCTCGACGTACTGCCGGCCGACGGCAAGATCGTCACCTACTGCCAGAGCGGACTGCGCAACTCGATCGTCGCCAGCGCCCTGCGCGATGCCGGCTACGACGTAATCGAGCTGGCCGGAAGCTATGCCGGCTGGGCCGCAGCCATGCACAAGACCAACGCCTGACCCATCCCGAACCCCAAGGAAGCACCCGAAATATGAGCACCCCCATCAACGTCATGGACCCCGCGACCCTGAAGAACCTGCTGGCCGCCGAGGATTCGGCCGTCGCAGTCCTGGATGTGCGCACCCCCGCAGAATTCGAATCCGTGCACATCCCCGGCTCGTACAACCTGCCGCTGGACCTGGTAGCGGAACACGCCCACGACGTGACCCGCAAGCTGGCCAAGCAGATCGTGCTGGTCTGCCAGTCCGGCACCCGCGCTGGGCAGGCGCAGCAGAAGCTGGCCGACCTCCAGATCGAATCCGGCAGCGTGCTGGATGGCGGCATCTCCGCCTGGGAGAAGTCCGGCGGCGCGGTGGTGCGCGGCACCCAACGCTGGGCCATGGACCGCCAGGTCCGCATGACCGCAGGCTCGCTGGTGCTGCTGGGCTTCATCGGCTCCAAGCTGGCCAGCCCCAAGCTCGGCTACCTGTCCGCGGCCATCGGCGCGGGCCTGGTCTACTCCGCGGCCAGCAACTCCTGCGCCATGGCCAGCGTGCTGTCCAAGATGCCGTGGAACAAGGCAAGCACCAATGGCAAGGCCAACCCGCTGGCGCAGATCCCCGACGCCGGGCAGCAGCTGAACCCGCACGGCAAGTAGGCGCGGGCAGTGGAACCATTATTGATTCTGGTCCTGGCCCTGTCGGTCGTCGTCGGCCTGGCCCTGGGCCTGTTCGGTGGCGGCGGTTCCATCCTGATGGTTCCACTGCTCACCTACGTGGCGGGGATGGACGCCAAGCAGGCCATCACCACCTCGCTGTTCGTGGTGGGCGTGACTTCGCTGGCCAGTCTGCTGCCGCATGCGCGGGCCCGCAATGTCCGCTGGGCCGCAGGCCTGGTCTTCTCCGCTTCGAGCATGAGCGGCGCGCTGCTCGGCGGCCTGGCCAGCGCCGCCATTCCCGGTGGCGTTCTGATGGCGGCCTTCGCCATCATCATGCTGGCCAGCGCACGGAACATGATCCGCGGACGGAAGAAGGACAACGTTGCCGCGGCCAAGGGGCGGTCGCTGCTGCTGTACATTCCCGTCGGACTGGCAGTCGGCATGGTTACCGGATTGGTGGGGGCCGGCGGCGGATTCCTCATCGTTCCGGCCCTGGTGCTGCTGGCAGGGGTGCAGATGAAGCACGCGGTCGGCACGTCCTTGCTGGTCATCTCCCTGAATTCGACCTCCGGAATGCTGGGGCACCTGAATTCCACTTCGGTCAACTGGCCGTTGGCGCTGTTCATTACCGCGGCGGCGATCATCGGCTCGCTGGTCGGGGCACGGCTGACCGCCCGGGTTCCGGAGCAGAAGCTGCGCCGGGGATTCGGCTATTTCGTCCTGGCCATGGGCATCTTCGTCCTGTCCCAGGAACTGCCGAATCCGGCAGGACTCGTCCTTGCCAGTGCCGCCACGGTCGTCGCCGTTGCCTGGGTGCTGTGCACCAAGGTCCCGGCAGTGGCCGCCATCTGCCCCTGGCGCAAAGCCCCCGCTGGCCCGGCCCCGACTGCGGGCTAGCTCGCATCTACCCATAGGAATACCCATGAAACCGCTAGAATTGACCGAGACGAACTTCGCTGAAACCGTCAAGTCCTCCCAGATGCTGCTGGTCGACTTCTGGGCAGCCTGGTGCGGCCCGTGCCGCAACTTCGCGCCCGTCTTCGACACCGCGGCCGGCCTGCACGAGGACGTGGTCTTCGGCAAGGTCAACACCGAGACGCAGCAGGACTTGGCGGCCGCCGCCCAGATCACTTCCATCCCGACGCTGATGGCATTCAAGGACGGCGTGCTGGTTTACTCCCAGCCCGGCGCACTGGATTCCCGAGGCCTAGAAGAATTGGTCGTCTCGCTGAAGAACCTGGACATGGACGCCGTGCACGCCGAACTGGCCGCCGCTCAGACGTCCGAGCCATAACCCCGGGGTCCGCCCCACGGTCTTTTCGAAATGGAGCACATCATGCGCAATGCGGATGAAGCCACACGCAAGCGAATCCTGAACCGCCTGAAGCGGGCCCGCGGCCAGCTTGATGCTGTCATCAACTCGGTGGAGGGCGACGGCAAATGCCGCGATGTGGTGACCCAGCTTTCCGCCGTATCCACCGCGCTGGACCGCGCAGGATTCGCCATCGTTTCCTCGGCCATGCAGCACTGCCTGGTTGATCCGGAGCAGACCGCCGAAGCCGAAGACGGCTTGACCATCGAGGAGCTGGAAAAGCTCTTCCTTTCACTTTCATAGATCTACGGCTATCACGCCAGAAAAGGAGGCACCCGATGTGCCGACAGGTTTCCTGCAAGAAATGCGGCAAGACCACATGGGCCGGGTGCGGCCAGCACGTTGATTCGGTCATGCGCGGCGTTCCCGCCCGCGACCGCTGCCAGGGCCACGAGAACGAGCAGAAAACCGGCTTCTTCAGCCGCCTGTTCGGCCGCTAGAACCTGCCTTCGCCCCCGCCCATCCACCACAGATGCCTGCGCGGGGGCCGCGGCAGCTCGCGTTGTTCACACAATGGTCCCGATAAGCCAACCATTGTGGCAACGATGAGCCGTGGCAGTTGCATAGCTGCCCAAGATACCCAGACGACATAGTCAGCTCGCAGTTACCCTGCGCCAGCGTTCTTTGGAATAATCCGAGGTAATGACCATGCGCGTGCTGTAGATCGGATGCTCCGCGGGTCAGCGAGGCATCCGGCACCGCGCCCGGCTGACCCCAAAGGAATCCCACCATCTTGACCTCTAGAATCCGTATTGGCCTCGCTGGCTACGGCAACCTCGGCCGCGGCGTGCAGGCCGCGATCGCGAGGAACCCGGACATGGAGCTGGTCGGCATCTACACCCGACGCGACCCGCAGGACCTGCAGCTGGCCAGCCCGGCACCGTGTTTCGCCATCGCCGAGCTTCAGCAGCACACCGACCAGATCGACGTGCTCATCCTGTGCGGCGGCTCGAAGTCGGACCTGCCGGAGCAGGGCCCGAAGTACGCGGCGCTGTACAACACGGTGGACAGCTTCGACACCCACGCGCGCATCCCGGAATACTTCGAAACCGTGGACGCCCCGGCCAAGGCCGCCGGCAAGACCGCGTTGATCTCGGCCGGCTGGGATCCGGGAATGTTCTCGATCAACCGCGTGTACGGCGAGGCTTTGCTGCCCGACGGGGAGACCTATACCTTCTGGGGCCCGGGGGCTTAGCCAGGGCCATTCGGATGCTGTGCGCCGCGTGCCGGGTGTCGCCGCCGGCGTACAGTACACGATCCCCCGCCAGGAAGCGATCGACCGCGTGCGGGCCGGCGAGCGCCCGGCCCTGGGCACCCGCGAAAAGCACCAGCGCGAATGCTTCGTGGTGCTTCAGGACGGTGCGGACACCGAGGCGGTGCGTGAAGCGATCGTCACCATGGAGCACTACTTCGACCAGTACGACACCACGGTTGAATTCATCGACCAGCAGACCCTGGCGGCCGAGCATTCGGCGATGCCGCACGGCGGTTTCGTGATCCGCTCGGGCAACACCATCGATGCGCAGAAGCAGGTCATCGAGTATTCGCTGGCGCTAGGCTCGAACCCCGAGTTCACTTCCAGCGTGCTGGTGGCCTACGCCCGCGCCGTGCACCGCATGAACCAGGCCGGGATCACCGGCGCGCAGACCGTCTACGATGTGGCCCCGGGGCTGCTCTCGCCGAAGTCGGCGGCACAGCTGCGCGCGGAACTGCTCTAGGAAGCGGCCAGCGGGTCCTTCTCCCAGGACTCCACCGGTCCCGGGACCTGCACGAACAGCGGATGCAGGGCCAGCTGGCCGGCTGGTTCCAGGCGGACGATGCGCGCAGGATCCCGGACGGCCAGCTTGCGCAGCAGGTGTTCGCGCTCGAAGCGCACCTGCCCGCCGGTGACCGGGATCTTCTGCAGCTGCGCGGGGGCTGCCGGATGCAGGATCTTGGCGGCGTCGAAGCGATAGCCCCGGGCATCGGCCTCGTCTAGCAAGCCCTGCAGGTAGCCGCCCAGATGCACCAGCGGAGCGGGCTGCGCTTTGAACCGCAGCAGCTGCGGGTGCTCCGTGTACCCCTTGGTCTGGCCCTCCAGCGCCTTCTGCGCCAGCAGGGTTTCACGCCAGCAGGCGACGAGCCCTTTGGCGTCGAGCAGTGAGGGGTGCAGGGACCAGAGGCGCATAGGCCCAGACTAGTGCCAGTGCTAGCCGGCAGGGAATTCGATGATCTCGCTGCGGATCAAGAAGCGCTTGCCTTCCGGTGCCTCCACGGAGAAGCCGGAGCCTCGGCCGTTGACCACGTCGACGGTCAGCTTGGTGTGCTGCCAGTATTCGAACTGCTCCTTGGACATCCAAAAGTCGATCTCGCCCAAAGCGGCGCCCTCGTCATCGTCCAGGGAGAGCACACCGAGCAGGATGTCCGAGCCGCCCGTGCGGAATTCCCCGGCCGGATAGCACATGGGCGAGGAACCATCGCAGCAGCCCCCGGATTGATGGAACATCAGCGGCCCGTGGATCCCCCAGAGCTTGCGCAACAGCTCCAAGGCCTCGGGGGTGAAGGCCACCCGGGAGAATTCCTCCCCGGCAATAGCGGCCCTGGTTTCGGTCACGGTGCTCATGGTTCACTCCTGCGTGAAGTTGTTGTTGCCAGTGTCCTCCATAAACGTTGTGCAGTCCATGGCGTTGGCGAAGCAGAAACCCCGGACCTGCCTGGCTGGTTGCCGCAGCAGGCAGGCCCGGGGTTCCAGGCTGGCTATTTCATGCCGGTGTAGTCAATCACGACGCGACCATCGATCTTGGCATGGCGCATTTCGTCAAAGACCGCGTTGATATCTTCGATCGGACGGGTATGGAAGGTCGGCTTGATCTTGCCTGCCGCGTAAAAGTCCAGCGCTTCAATCATGTCCTGGCGGGTGCCGACGATCGAACCGCGAATGGTCAGACCCTTGAGCACAATGTCGAAGATCGGTGCCGGGAAATCGCCAGCTGGTAGGCCGTTGAACACGATAGTTCCGCCGCGTCGGGTCATGCCGATCGCCTGGCCGAAGGCCTTCGGGTGTACCGCGGTCACCAGCACTCCGTGGGTTCCGCCGACCTTCTCCTGGATCACTTCGGCAGGATCTTGCGCGAAGGCGTTCACGGTGATTTCCGCACCGTGCTTCTTAGCCAAGGCCAGTTTGTCATCCGCGACGTCGATGGCGATCACTCGCATGCCCATGGCGACCGCGTACTGTACGGCAATGTGCCCCAGTCCGCCGATGCCCGAGATGGCGACCCATTGACCCGGCTTGACCTCGGTCATCTTCAGACCCTTGTACACCGTCACACCGGCGCAGAGTACCGGGGCGATTTCGTGAGGGTCCGAGCCTTCAGGGATATGCGCCGCAAAACGGGCATCAACCAGCATGTACTCGCCGAAGGAGCCATCCACCGAGTAGCCGCCGTTGGTCTGGGACTCGCACAGTGTTTCCCAACCGGTGCGGCAGTACTGGCAGTGGCCACAGGCACTGGCCAACCAGGCATTGCCGATCAGGTCGCCCACGGCGACTTCGGTGACCTGGTCGCCGATTTTTTCGACAATTCCAACGCCCTCGTGGCCTGGGATCAGTGGAAGTTTTGGCTTGACCGGCCAGTCACCTTCAGCGGCGTGAAGGTCTGTGTGGCAGACGCCGGAGGCGATCAGTTTGACCAGCACCTGACCGGGACCCGGCTCGGGAATTGCGGTGTCCTTTACCTGAAATTCTTCGCCGAAGCCTTCAACTATTGCAGCTTTCATCGTGCTCATGTACTTTGTCCTTTGCATGGGCTTCGAAGGTGCGAGGCAGTTGGCGATACCCGGGAATTGAGACCAATCGCGTCCCGGGTACTACCGTGATTGACCCCGCACCTTCGAGGTCTACGTGTTTTTGATGTTGTTTGGGTAGTTTTCGGCTTAGAAGAAGCCGAGCTTGTTTTCCGAGTAGGACACCAGCAGGTTCTTGGTCTGCTGGTAGTGGTCGAGCATCATCAAATGGTTCTCACGTCCGATGCCGGAGGACTTGTAACCGCCGAAGGCCGAGTGTGCCGGGTAGGCGTGGTACTGATTGACCCAAACACGGCCGGCCTGGATGGCCCGACCTGCGCGGTAGGCAGTATTACCGTTACGACTCCACACACCCGAGCCCAAACCGTACAGGGTGTCATTCGCGATAGAGATCGCGTCGTCGTAGTCCTTGAACTTGGTCACCGCAACCACCGGGCCGAAGATCTCTTCCTGGAAGATGCGCATGTCATTGGTGCCCTCGAAGATGGTCGGCTGCACGTAGTAGCCACCGGAGAGCTCTCCACCGAGGTCGGCACGCCCGCCACCAAGCAGAATCTTGGCGCCTTCAGACTTTCCGATGTCCATGTAGGACAGGATCTTTTCGAGCTGATCATTGGAGGCCTGGGCACCCATCATGGTTTCGGTGTCCAGAGGGTTGCCCTGCTTGATGGCCTTGGTGCGGGCGACAACATCTCCCATGAAGCGGTCGTAGATGCTTTCCTGGACCAGTGCACGCGATGGGCAGGTGCAGACTTCGCCCTGGTTCAGTGCAAACAGGGTGAAACCTTCCTGAGCTTTGTCGTAGAACGCGTCATCCTGGGCCGCAATGTCCTCGAAGAAGATGTTCGGGGACTTACCGCCGAGTTCAAGGGTGACCGGAATCAGGTTCTCGGAAGCGTACTGCATGATCAGGCGGCCGGTGGTGGTTTCACCAGTGAAGGCGATCTTGCGGATGCGCTTGTTGGATGCCAATGGCTTACCGGCCTCGACGCCGAAACCGTTGACGATGTTGACCACACCGGCAGGTAGCAGGTCGCCGATCAATTCGAAGAGCACCAGGATGCTGACCGGGGTCTGTTCGGCTGGCTTGAGTACGATCGCGTTGCCGGCGGCCAGTGCCGGGGCTAGCTTCCATACGGCCATGAGCAGTGGGAAGTTCCAAGGGATGATCTGTCCGACCACGCCCAGTGGTTCGTGATAGTGGTAGGCGGTGGTGTCGTCATCGAGCTGTGAGAGGCTGCCTTCCTGGGCGCGGATGGCACCGGCGAAGTAGCGGAAGTGATCCACAGCCAGTGGCAGGTCGGCGTTGAGGCATTCGCGGATGGCCTTGCCATTGTCCCAGGTTTCGGCCACGGAAAGCATTTCGAGGTTTTCTTCGATGCGGTCCGCGATCTTATTCAGGATCACTGCGCGTTCAGCGGGGCTAGTCTTGCCCCAGGCTGGTGCGGCGGCGTGGGCTGCATCGAGTGCAAGTTCAATATCTTCGGCGGTGGAGCGGGCCACCTCGCAGAAGGCCTTTCCGGTGACCGGGGTGATGTTTTCAAAGTACATCCCCTTGACCGGGGCGACCCACTGTCCACCGATGTAGTTTTCGTAGCGCGATTTAAAGTTGACCAATGCGCCGTCGGTGTTGGGGTTTGCGTAAACGCTCATGGTTACACGACTCCTTCGTCAGTGACTGCTGCCGGGAATTCTGCTGCCCGACCTCTTGAGTGTGACTCTAATCACAGCAACGTTGCAGATAGGTTGCAACGTGATGCAACTGCTTGCAACCAGTTAGGATTCGAGCTCTTGAATCTCCGCGACGATCAATGAACGGGCCGGGGAACTGGCCGGAAGTTCGCGCAATGCGGCACGCAGCAGACCAGAATCGGCGAGCTGGCGACCGAGATTGAGCAGTTGCTGGGCGGAACCGCGGTCCATGACCAGCTCGCGGAGTGCCGCTTCGGCGCGGTAGCGCAACACGAGGATGCCAGGAGCCTGGGATCGTTCAAGCATGCCCGGAGAGTAGAGCTGCAACGCGGATTCAACGTCGCCGTTTTCCAGTGACCGCCACAAGCGGCCAATGGTCGTTTGAAGTTCCCATTGCAGGCGGTAAGGTCGAGAGGTCAAGGTCCGCCCGGGCGTACCCGCCAGAACCTTGCGCAACCGGACCATTTCGGCGCGCACGGTTCCTTCGGCGGCCGAGTCTGGTCGCTCAAAGAGTTCTTCTACCAGTTGCGCGCTAGTCAGCCCATCGCGGTGCTGGGCCAGCAGGGTCAAGATTTCAGCATGACGCAGGGAAACGGGGTGAGACCCCAGGTGCGCACCATCAGGTCGACCCAAATCAAGGTAGTCAGGGTCGGCGACGACTCCCGCGCCGGGCAGCAGTAACTGTGTTTCTGCGGCCATGACGGCCGCCTGTAGCAGCGGCAAGGAATGGGCCGCGATAGCTTCCGGTCCTCCGGTCAGATCGATGGCTCCGATCACCTGGCCGCTACGCAGATCCCTGATCGGCACGGCCGAACAGCTGTACTGCTGGGCTTGCTCATAAAGGTGTTCGGCGCCAGAAACCTGAGAGCCAGACCCGGTGGCCAAGGCCATTCCGGGTGCAGAGGTTCCCACGGAGCGCTCCGCCCAATCGGCACCTGCCATAAAGCCCACGTGCTCTGCCTGGCTCATGGAGCTACTGCTTCCCGCGACCCACAACAAGGTTCCGCCGGCATCGGCCAGGGCCACCAGAAGATTGGCGTCGGTCGCTGCGGGAACCAGGAGTTTTTCAAATACCGGCCAGATTCGCTGCAGTTCACTACGTTCACGGGCAAGACGCAGGCGATCGTTACTGAGCACCGGCGGGCCCTGCACCAAACCATCTTGAGCTAGCGAACGTTTCCATGATTCACGCACATCTGTACGCAGTGGCAGATCGCCAATTCCGGCTTCTTGGGTGGAAAGCAGCTCACGCGCTTGTTGTGCTCGACGAGTTGTGTTGGACCAGTCAATGGCGGACGTACCCATTACTCCCTCTTCACCTCGTCGGAAAGCTGATTTTATGCGGTCTCACTAGACTAGGCGAACACTGCAGGGTTGAGAAGAGTGTAGGGCGGATACGAAGAGCAAATATATGATAAATCTACTGAAATACTCGCGTTTTTCGGGTGACTTATCTACCTGTTTATTAAAAACTTGCACCAGCCTCTTTACTCGCGGTTCCACCCGGGCGTAACATACAACCAAATGGTTGTATGTGAGTTGAGCGAAGAACAGACAAACAAGGTCTTCCGCGCCTTGGCAGACGCCACACGACGAGACATCGTGCGGCGGACGCTTCGCGGCGAAGTCAGTGTTTCTGGACTTGCAGCACACTACGACATGTCTTTTGCAGCAGTGCAAAAGCATGTGGCAGTACTAGAAGCTGCTTGCCTGGTCACAAAAATCGCACGTGGTCGCGAACGCATCGTTCGTGGGCAGCCGGAGACCCTCCGGCAAGCACAAGTACTACTGACCTCGCTCGAAGACATCTGGCGCCAGCGCATCAGCCGGCTCGATGATTTCCTCGCCGAGACAGAGAACTAAGGAGCAAGACCATGCCCGTCACATCCGTAGTCAAAGACCCCGAAACCCTCTCGCTGACCGTGCACGCAGAATTTCCGGTGCCGGTGTCCCGCCTCTGGGATGCCTACCTTGACGCCCGACAAATCGAAAAATTCTGGGGGCCGGTCGAATGCCCTGCAACCTTCACCCGCCACGACGCCACCGCAGGCGGCCGATCCAACTACCACATGACCTCGCCCGAAGGTGAAGAACACCATGGATACTGGATTTGGCACGAAGTCGTTGAACACAAGTTCTTCGAAGTCAGTGACGGCTTCGCGTACGCCGATGGCACCGAGAACACGACGCTGCCAGTTAACCGCATGGTATTCACCTTCGACCCAACCCCCGAGGGAAGCAAACTGAGCGTTAGCGCCGTGTTCGAGACCGTAGAAGACCTGGAGAAGGTCGTCGCTATGGGCATGATTGAAGGAACCCGCTCGGCCATGAGCCAAATCGAACAGGTCCTGGCAGACCTGCGCGACTACGCGCAGAACTTCAGCACCGACACCCAAATCCTCTCCGACACCCAAGTGCGCGTCACCCGCCTGATTCGCGGATCGGTGGCGCAGGTGTGGCAGGCCCATCACGATGAACAACTCATGAAACGCTGGATGCTCGGTCCAGATGGTTGGGAAATGACCGAATGCGTCACGGCCAAAAATGTCGGTGAGACCTACCGTTACTGGTGGGAACCGGTAGCAGCCGACGCCGGGACAGGATTTGGGTTCACCGGCACCGTTTTGGAAATCTTGCCGCAGTCTTATTCAAGGACCACAGAGCAAATGATCGATACCGATTACCCGGGGACGGTCAACGGACTCACCCTGACACCCAATGACAGCGGCACCCTGCTGACCGTGCTGATCACCTATCCGGATGCACAAACCCGCGATATGGTGCTTGCCACCGGAATGACCGAAGGCATGGAGGCCAGCTACGCACGGCTCGAATCCATTCTTTAGAGGGCGATTCGCCCCACACCCGGCGCCGAGGCGCGCGCAAATATGAAACACTTAGACCCATGAGTTCTCACAATGCGCGCGCAGGCCTGGATAAGAAGGCCGATCAGGTTCAGGACATGTTTGACAAGCTGGCTCCACGCTACGACTTGCTCAATACCTTGATGACCGGTGGCATTGTGAACTACTGGCGCAAGATCACCACCGAGGCCATCGCCCCGAAGCCCGGCGAGCGCATCCTCGATCTGGCTGCAGGCACCGGTTCTTCCTCGGTTCCATTAGCCGAGGCCGGCGCAAAGGTTACCGCCTGCGATATGTCGCACGGAATGCTTGCCGAGGGACGCAAGCGCTACCCACAGTTGGACTTTGTTTATGGTGATGCCCATGAACTTCCCTTCGAAGATGACACCTTTGACGCAGTGACCATTTCCTACGGCTTGCGCAATATTGACGACACCGAGAAGGCTCTCTCCGAGTTGCGTCGTGTGACCAAGCCGGGCGGGCGCATCGTGGTTGCTGAGTTCTCCACCCCAACGGTGACCCCCATCAAGGTTGCTTACCAGCAGTTCTTGCCACGGGCCATCCCAGCGTTGGGCTACCTGGTCTCGCCAAATCCTTCGGCGTACGCTTACCTGGCTGAGTCCATCGCGGCCTGGCCAAATCAGGAAGACCTGGGCGCAAAGTTCGTCAATGTTGGCTGGAAGAATGTGGAATACCGCAATCTGACCGGCGGTATCGTGGCGGTACACCGCGCATGGAAGTAATTCCTCGCTAAATTTTAGCTTTTCGGCTCGCACCGGGTTATCGGTGCGGGTCGAAAGTTCTTTAACGACGAGCACGGCAAGATCTTGTTACACTCAATGCCATGGATACCTACTAAGCCAGCCAATGACCCTGCGCCCGTCACTTTCGGCGCAACCTGATCATTTTGGCTACCGGCTACGGTATCCGTTTTTGGTTCCCTGTGGGTTGAGCCAGCTTTTTGATTCCGCCAGTCGGCAGCCTCTTCACCAAAAGTGGGAGGAATATATGTCTTTGACTCCACCAATTACCCTGCACAACCTTAGTTTCGAATGGCCTTCCGGGCAGCGCGCGCTCACTGACCTGGATGGCACTTTTCCTTCCGGACTCGTGGGCCTGACCGGTCGCAACGGGAGCGGAAAATCCACGCTACTGAAACTCATTGCCGGACGCTTAACACCAACAAGAGGCTCAGTCGAGGCCAGTGCCCCGATCGGCTACCTGCCACAAATGATCACCTTGGAAAAGGACGCGACGGTGGCGCAGTTGCTGGGAGTCGACGCAGTCCTGACCGCGTTAAAAGCTATTGAGGCAGGCAGTGTCGAACCGGCTGATTTTGACGCGGTGGGTGATAACTGGGATGTAGAAGCACGCGTTGAGGCTGAACTGAACCGACTGGGCTTGGGACAGGTGAGCCTAGATCGCAAAGTTGGTTCGCTTTCCGGCGGAGAAGCGATGCTGTTGGCGGTTCTTGGACTGCGCCTGGCCGGTCATGAAATCACCCTGCTTGATGAGCCCACCAATAATTTGGATCAGCCCACACGAGCGTTGCTCTACGACCTGGTGAAATCGTGGAAGGGAACCCTGATAGTGGTCAGCCACGACCTTGAACTCTTAGAACTCATGGAACACACCGTTGAGCTGCATGCAGGGGAACTTCGCGTATTTGGCGGCCCATACAGCGCTTACCTTCAACAGTTAGATACCGAGCAACAGGCCGCCCAGCAGGCAGCCAAAACGGCTCAGGCTACTTTGAAGGTAGAGAAGCGTCAGCGCGTTGAGGCTGAAACGAGGTTGGCGCGCGCGAAGCGCAAAGGCCGGGCCGAGCAACTCGGGGGCAACATGCCTCGAATTCTCGCGAACTCACTCAAACAAAAAGCGGAGTCCAACGCCGGAAAGATGCGTTCCGGGTTGGATGGGAAGGTAGAAAGCGCGCAGGCGAAGGTTGATGCTGCGGATAAGAAAGTCCGAACAGTAGAGCACATCAATCTGGACTTGCCTGACCCGCAATTGCCTGCAGGTAAAAATGTCGCCATCATTTCTTCGCAGACAACCCAGCAGATTATTCAGGGTCCTGAACGTGTGGGACTGATCGGACCTAATGGTTCGGGCAAGAGCACCCTGTTACGGCAGATGATCTCCGGTGAGCCAACCCGTTCGGTGCTCAAGGGTGAAATCTATCTTGATCGGGTCGGTTTTTTGCCCCAACGTTTGGTTGGTCTGGATGATCAGGTCAGCGCCATGGACAATGTTGTTGCGGTCGCTCCTTCGGCAACCAGTGGGGAAATTCGCAATATGTTGGCCAGGCTTTTACTGCGTGGAGCCAGTGCGGATCGACCTCTTAGTTCCCTCTCCGGTGGTGAGCGGTTCCGTGTTTATCTGGCCACCTTGTTGTTGGCCGAGCCTCCTGCGCAATTGCTCATCCTCGATGAGCCAACCAACAATTTGGATATCGATAGTGTGCGCCAGCTTGCTGAAGCACTCCAGGCGTATCGTGGCGCGTTATTGGTAGTCAGCCACGACCAGAGGTTCCTAGAACAACTCAACCTTGACTATTATCTAGAAATTTCAGCGCAAGGAACCCTGACTAAGTCCTACCCCAACCCGGTTTGATCACCGGCAGGCGGTGTGCTTCCGGTTTAGACTTGAGCAAAGCACACCGCCGCGGATCTCGAAAGCAAGTGGAACATGTCCTATCCCCAGCGCACCGTTGAAGTAGTAAAGACCGGTCTGGTTATTGACCAGTCGGCGACCTTGCTCTGGAGCGACATCAAACGTGCATTCATTTACGAGACCGAATCTGAACAAGAAGTCCTCACCTGCGCAGAGTTCATGCTGGTTGAAGGCTACAGCGTAGAAATCAACAGCCAAATGCCCGGCTGGGACACCGCTCTTGAGCATCTGCCCCAGCGAATCAACAACCTCGTCGACGAACGCTAGCGACCTCTAGGAGTACGCTCATGGCCACCATCGTTTTGTTCCACCACGTCCAAGGTCTCACCCCAGGCGTCCAGGCAATGGCGGCAGAATTACGTGCCGCCGGGCATACCGTGCACACGCTGGACCTGTTTGCAGGAAAGCTTCCCAAAGATCTCGAGGCCGGCATTCGCATGGCTAACAAACTTGGCGAAGACAAGATCCAAGAACGCGTTGATAAGTTGTTTAGCAAACTGCCCGACGAGCTGGTCTACATTGGCACTTCGTGGGGTGCCGCATTAGCTCAACAGTGTGCGCAGCAGCGTGAAGGAACGGTGGCCGCCGTCTTGCTGGAATCATTTGTGGACTTGGACGCTGAATGGAGCTTCGGTCCGTGGCCAGAGAATGTTCCGGTACAGATTCACGGCATGGACGAAGACCCTTTCTTTGCCAAGGAAGGCGACTTGGAAGCTGCGCAGAACTTCGTTGGAGGCGAAGGAAAAGACGTGGCTCAACTGTTCACCTATCCGGGAAACAAGCACCTGTTTACCGACAGCTCGTTGCGTTCCCATGACCCTGAAGCTCGCGCTTTGGTGATGGAGCGCGTGATTAAGTTCTTGGAACCGTACGTGTAACCTGTGTCGCGAGAACTGAACTTGCGAACTTCGCAGCAAACTAAAAAACTGGATCCGACTCGAAAGTCGGATCCAGTCTTCTTTTGGTGCGCCCTGCGGGGATCGAACCCGCGACCAATGGATTAAAAGTCCAGTGCTCTACCAGCTGAGCTAAAGGCGCACGGCACAAGGCCAAAATCCATACTACCTGATGGAAGCGCGTGAGTATTAATCGGCGGTGAGAGCGGGCCAAGCGACGCAAAATCCGTTAATGGAGCGCCAAGGTGCAGCGAGTATTCTTGAGCCCATGAGAGGTGCACGCGCAGGATCAAAAGTTGCCCAGGTAGCGGGTTTTCGTCATCACAAACCACGCCCATTTGCTCCCGAAGAATTCGAGCCCTACGAAGGTGGGGCCGATCCAGCGCGCGTGTCTGAAGCCGCCCATCTTTCCGCTCAAGCCTTTGTACGTCGCGGCATTGAGAACAATGACCCAGAAGTCTCAAACCGACTGATCAAAGTCGCTGAGAGTGAAGGCTTAGAAGTTCTTGCCGAGTTATGGAGTGAAGCCCCGGCCCGCTCCCTACCTGGTGCGTTGTGGCGATTGTATGCCGTTCGCGCTGCAACCATGAACAAACCGGAGATGCATTCGGCACGTTTCCAAGCTGGTGCTCACCGCGCGCAGGTAGAACGCATTGTTGCTGGCGTCGCCGAGCCACCCACGGCCGAAGAGCTCAAGAAGATGACCGATTCGATTCTTTCTGGCGCTTTTGACGGTGACTTTGCTCACGCGCTCGAACGCACCGCCGCCTATTGCCGGGTACTGGTTCTGGGGATGACCGAGCATGCAGACGCCGCCGATCTGTCCAATAGCGAGCGCGGTACCAAGCTCACCGGTCAGGCTCGCGCTCTAAGCAAAACTGCGGAGGACTTGGAAGCCTGCGCCCGCTTGTGGCGCCAAGACGCATTGGACTAAAAACCACGTCACAGTCCTAGGATGGGTGAGGAACTAATCCCATATATTTAGGCAGGTGCGTGTGGGCGCTGGATCAAAAGCGGATTCTTCGGGGATTATGCGGTGGTTATTGATTCTCATCGCCACGGGACTACTCTCCCAAGCAGCACTTAACCTCATCCGCCCGGTCACCACCTACAAACTCATTTCCTTTGGTTCAGGCTCCTTCACCGTTGGTGCGGTGACCGCGGCCTACGCCATTTTGCCGTTGTTTACCGCCATGATGTTGGGGCGGGTCAGTTCACGCATCCGCCGTATCCGCTTCCTCATGGTCGCCGGCGTCATGCTGATTGCCGTGGGTGGATTAGGCATTGCACTCTCACCCAACGCGGTCACCGTGGCCTTGGCCAGCGCGGTATTGGGTCTGGGGCATCTAATGTTCACCATCGGTGGGCAATCATCCATTGCCCGATACTTCCCGGATAGTGATCTCGATAAGGGCTTCGGATGGTTTACCGCCGCCTATGCGGCCGGGCAGTTTATTGGCCCACTGATCGCCGGGTTGGTGTTGGGCACCGGGACCGATGCGCACTCGGCGCAACGAATTTCGGATATTGGGCGGGCCCTGTGGATCGGTGTGGGTTGTTCACTCATCGCCGTCCCCTTCTTATTACCTAGCTGGCAGCCACGTACTACCAAGAGCGTGGCCTCAGCGCCGGCCGCGCGCTCCACGGCATCGATTGGTTCGATCCTGCGGGTCAAAGGCATGCTCTCGCACATGTTTGCGTCACTGACTTTATTGTCGATGTTGGACATCCTGACCGCCTTCCTGCCACTGGTTGCCGAGAAACATGACGTCACACCAGCAGCAGTTGGTGTGCTTTTGGCCATTCGCGGTTGCGCGTCGGTGGTCTCCAGATTGTTCATTCCCAAGCTCTCCTCGCACTTTGATCGGCGACAAATGCTGGTGGCGAGCTTGTACATTTCGGGTGTAGCCATCGCTCTAGCCCCGATATTTATCGATGTGCTGTGGGTCGCCGGGCTGTCATTGCTCATCGGTGGGTTCTTCTTGGGACTGGGACAGCCGATGACGATGACAATGATTTCCACCTCCGTGCCCACCGTGGATCGCGGTTCAGCATTGGCGGTGCGACTGATGGGAAACCGGCTCGGACAAGTAGCTTTGCCGGTGATTTCAAGTTCGGTGGCTGCCGGTTTGGGGCCTGCTGGCGCCATTTGGTTCTGTTGCGCGCTGTTGTGCCTCAGTGGCGCGGAGAAGAATCTGCGGCGTTAGCGTGAGAAAACGCACGCGTCGTGCGCTGTGGTTGACAGCAGGGGCATGGGGCGAGAAAACTAGATAACGGTGTCGGGCCGCTGGTAACCCCGGGCTCCAAAATTCTGCCGCTTCGAGCGGCCTTCCGCCGAGAGGCGTTCCCGGTCCGACATCATCAATACCCCGGCGTTAACTTCCACGTCGTAAACTGTTCTCCAGTTGGTACCAACAGCAGTCGATCCGAATGGTGCGCCCAAAAAGTGAAGTTCCAGGTCTTTCCTTCCGCCTCGCGTGGCATTGAGCTACTCCGCTCGCTGACCACCACGATTCGTGGTTCAGTTGAGAGCGTGGCCGAAATGATCGGCAGCCCGAGTACACGTACCGAGCGACTGCGCGATTTGGCCAGCGCCGAAGCCGAAGCCTCTGATTTATTGCACGCGGTACTGACCCACTTGCGTACCAGCTATATCAGCCCGTTGCCCCGCGAGGACATGTATGCGCTCTCCCGCTTCTTGCACGCGACCATGGAGCATTTGCGCGGTACCGGCGAGCTGATCATGACCGTTGGTTCCACTCCCCTTTCGGAACGCTCCTCCGAGCAGTTGGAGCTAGTCTCACAACTTGCCGAGCTGGCCTCCGATGCGGTGCAACGCCTGAACAACCTTGATGACTTGGAAGATCACTGGATGCAGATGCTGCAATTTTCCAAGCGTGCAGCACGGACCCATCTGGTGTGGGGCAATGAGATCGCAAACTTTTCCAAGGCCAGCACCATCCATCGGCACCAGCAGGTTGCCGACCAATTGATGCTCACCGTTAATACCCTGCGCCAATTCGCTGACCACCTCGGTCGCGTCTTGGTCAAGGAGTCCTAATACCCATGACCCTCATTTCGGTCCTCACTGCGATTGCCGTGGTCTTGACCCTGGCTTACGGCACGCTCAATGGTATGCGTGACGCTTCCACAGCGGTGGCGGCATCGGTCAGGACCCGAGCGTTGCGACCGGCCATTGCGGTGTCGGTGGCGGCTTTTTTCGCTTTCCTTGGCACCATGGCGACCTCGGGTTTGAGTGTGGCCTTGGTGCAGGAGCTGAACTTCAATGTACCCTCTGGGGTCCTGGGCCTGAAACTGCTGATCTGTAGCCTGCTGGTGGCCGGCATTTGGGGTATTTACTGTTGGTGGCGTGGTCTGCCGATTAGTTCCACCCATGCGCTGCTTTCCGCGGTGGTTGGTGGTAGTGGCGCTTCGGCCTTGATGGGCGATGAGTCGATCAGCGACGCGTGGGGATTGTTGCTCTCCTCGGTGATTCTTCCGATGGTGCTCGCCTCGGTCATTGCCTATGTGCTCTCCTACTTGCTGGTCATTCCGGCGACCAGAATGCTGCGGCACAACACTTCTCGGTCGGTTAATGAAGGTTCACGTGCCGGGCAGGCCATGGCCGCCGGAGCGGTGGCCCTGGGACTAGGGCTGCAGGATGGTCAGCGTACCGGTGCGCTACTGAGTTTGGTGCTCATTACCGGGCACATGATCGATCCGGGACCGCTGACCCTAGCCATCCAACTCTCGGCTGCGTCTGCCTTGAGTTTTGGAGTGCTACTGGGCGGTTGGCGGATCACCTACACGCTGGGCCGTCGCCTAGTGAACTTTGATCCCTTGCGCGGCATGATTGCCCAGGGTGTGGCTGCTGGCATGCTTTTTGTTGGTTCCCTGGTATTGCACCTGCCACTATCAACCACGCAGTCGGTAACCAGTGGCATTGTCGGCGCAGGTCATAATCAAGCCTTTGAGTCGGTAGTGTGGCGCAACGTGTTCCGTGTGGTGCGGCATTGGCTTTTGACTCCCGTGGCCTGCATGGCTGGTGGCGCAATCTTGACCTTGGCGGTCAGGCCTCTCTTCCTTGCTGGCTAGTCCTGCTCAGGAATGAAGAGGTCTTCAATCCGGCAGGCAAACAGCGCAGCAAGCTTGAACGCCAGTGGCAGGGACGGGTCATAACGCCCCTTTTCTAGGGAAATGATGGTCTGCCGGGAAACGCCGAGCTCATCGGCCAAGGCCTGCTGGGAGTATCCGAGTTCCTTGCGATACTCGCTGAGGTTATTCTCCATTAGCTCTGTGCCCGTTTGATGAACAGGTAACGTAGCGCAAAATCCGCCAGAACGACCAGCAGAATGCCCACTAGGGTCAGCCCCAGTGAAACGCTGACCTGAACGAAGGAAAATAACGCTGCTCCCAGGCCACAGATAATCAGCAGATCTTGGAAAACACCGATGGCCGCTTTGTCATACCACTGGCTCTCCACCGATATTTCCGGGTTCTTCGTGGCGCCTTTCAAGCTGTCACGATCCACCAAGAGGGCCCAGCAGGCCGCGCTGAGCACTGGTAGCAGGCAGGCGCTCATGATGGTTGCCACCAGGGTGAACTGCTCTGAGGCGTTGAGTCGAGCGAAGAGTAGGCCCGCGATAACGGAGAGTACTAGGCCGATGCCTAGGCTGGTACTGATCAAGGTGGCCGAGCTACCGCCAAAGCGAGAGATGCCCCACCGGGTTTTGGGTGATGCCTTTGTTGTCATGGTGTCCGCTCCTTGGGATTGGTCTTTACACCACCCTAATGACAAGCACCCTTTACAGTCAAGCGTGCTTTACATACCCGTTTAGAGGCACAGCTTAAAAACCAGCGGCGCACTAACATAGTGCGCCGCTGGTGGTGATCCCCTCCAGGATCCCCGGAAGACCCCCCTTCCGGTTCGTCTATCGCCAACTCAAAGGTGGCGATATCCGAAATCTTTATCCGAAGCGTCCGGAGACGTAATCTTCGGTGGCCTTCTGCTCTGGGTTAGAGAAGATGGCGGTGGTGTCGTTGAACTCGATGAGCTTGCCCGGCTTGCCGGTACCCGCAATGTTGAAGAATGCGGTCTTGTCACTCACACGAGCAGCCTGCTGCATGTTGTGGGTCACGATGACCACGGTGTAGTCGCTCTTCAGTTCGTTGATCAAGTCTTCGATAGCCAAGGTGGAAATTGGATCCAGCGCCGAGCAAGGCTCGTCCATGAGGATCACGTCCGGCTTCACCGCAATGGTGCGGGCGATGCACAGACGCTGCTGCTGACCACCGGAAAGGCCGGAGCCTGGCTTGTCCAGACGATCCTTGACTTCGTTCCACAGGTTCGCGCCGCGCAGCGACTTCTCCACCAGATCATCGGCATCTGAGCGCGAGATCTTGGTGCCGTTCAGCTTCACACCGGCGAGCACGTTGTCCTTGATGGACATGGTGGGGAATGGGTTCGGACGCTGGAAGACCATGCCAATCTGGCTACGTACGGTCACCGGGTCAACACCGGCACCGTAGAGGTCATCTCCATCCAGCAGTACCTGACCCTCGACACGACCACCGGGAATCACTTCGTGCATGCGGTTCAGGGTGCGCAGGAAGGTCGACTTGCCACAGCCCGAGGGGCCGATGAATGCGGTGACCGACTTGGGCTCGATGTTGATCGAGACACCTTCAACGGCCAGGAACTTGGAGTAGTAGACGTTCAGATCATTTACGTCGATGCGTTTTGCCATGATTTATCCTTGAAAAAAATTTAGGTGGGTCAGGGACGGAGCCTTAGCTCAACGACCCTTCTTAGGAGCGAAGATCGAAGCGACCAGGCGGGCGATCAGGTTCAGTGCCATCACCATCAGGATCAGCAGCAGGGCTGCTGCCCAGGCACGCTGTACCGATGGGTCAACGTTGGTCGGGCTGGTCGGGGTCAGGATCTGGTAGTAGATGAAGGTCGGCAACGTGGACATCCAGTTGGCGAAGACATTCAGGTTGATGTTGCTTGCGATACCGGCGGTGACCAGGATCGGAGCAGTCTCACCAATCACGCGGGCGATAGCCAGGGTGACACCCGAGGCGATACCGGAGATCGCGGTTGGGATGACCACCTTCAAGATGGTGCGCCAGCGGCGCACGCCCAGTGCGAAGGAGGCTTCACGCAGTTCGTTCGGGACGATCTTGAGCATTTCCTCGGTGGAGCGAACCACTGTCGGGATCATCAGCACGCTCAAGGCCACCGCGGCGACAATACCCATGCGGGCGTTGGGGCCGAGGATGATGCCGAACAGTGCGGCTGCGAACAGACCGGCCACGATCGAAGGGATACCGGTCATCACGTCGACGAAGAAGGTGATGGCCTTGGACAGGGCCTTACCCTGACCGTATTCGACCAGGTACACCGCGGTGAGCATGCCCACCGGAACTGAGATCAAGGTGGCCCAGAGGGTGATCAGCAAGGTACCCATCACCGCGTGGTAGGCGCCGCCGATTACTGGCTCGCCGTTGGCTACGGTCTGGTTATCAACCGCACCGGTCACACCGTTCATCGAGCTGAACAGGAAGTGGCTGTTGATACCCGGCAGGCCCTTCTGGAGCACCGTGTAGAGTACCGAAGCCAGTGGGATCAGGGCGACAATGAAGGCCGCGTAGATCAGGTAGGTCCACATGGCGTTCTTACCGCGACGCTTGCCTTCGACCACGGTGGTGATGACCGAGGCGGCGATCAGGAAGATGATGGCCGAGTAGATGGCGAAGCTGGCAACGTTGAAGCCGGTCAGCGTGGAAGCAGCAGCACCGAGCACGATGGAGCCGGCAGCAATAGCCCAGATGGCCCACTTTGGTAGTTTGCCCTTGGCCAAGGAATTGCGCTTACGCACTGGTGGTGCGGAATTGCCGTTGGCCTTATTGTTCAGGTTAGTTGTGGTGGCACTCATCAGTTAGCTCCCGAGAATTCCTTGTGGCGGGCGATGATGCCACGGGCGATCATGTTCACCAGCAAGGTGATCAGGAACAGGACCAGGCCGGCAGCAATCAGCTCCGAGAGACGTAGCCCAAAGGCTTCGGGGAAGTTCAAGGCGATTTCCGCGGCGATGGTTTGGTTACCGGTCTTGATCAGCGATGGGATCAGGTTACCGGTGGAGAGTACCAGCGCCACGGCCATGGTTTCACCCAGTGCGCGACCCAGACCCAGCATGACAGCCGAGATGATGCCCGGGCGGGCGAAAGGGATCACGGCGGTGGTGATCATTTCCCAGCGGGTGGCGCCCAAGGCGAGGGCGGCTTCCTCGTGCAGCTTTGGAGTTTGCAAGAAGATTTCGCGGGATAGCGAGGTGATGATCGGCAGCACCATCACGGCCAGCACAATGCCGGCGGTGAGCATGGTCTTACCGGTCTGGCTGGCAGGACCTTCGAAGATCGGAATGAAACCCAGGTACTGGGCCAGCCATTCATACCCTGGAACCAAGGCAGGTGCCAGGACCATGTAACCCCAAGCGCCGTAGATCACCGAAGGGATCGCGGCGAGCAGGTCGATCAGGTAGCCCAGTGGGCCAGCAACCTTACGTGGAGCAAAGTGTGAGATGAACAGTGCCACACCGATACCGATCGGGGTAGCTACAAGCAGCGCAATTGCTGCTGCGATGATGGTGCCGATAACAATCGGCCAGATGTAAGCGAAGAATCCTTGGCCGCCGGAAACCTTTGCCGGATCGGCGAAGAACGTCGGAAGAGCCTGGATCAGCAAGAAGACTGCAACCGCGAAAAGAGTAACAAGAATCAGGACACCGGCAGCCAATGCGGCACCGGAGAAGATCTTGTCACCTGCGCGGCCTGAAGTCGATGACTTGCTTGTCAAAGCATTGGTAGTCATGGCTAAAGCCTTTACGAAACGGGGTGAAGCAGTTTTCACTGCTGGGGGTGGAGGGGTGTTGCTGGTGCGGGTGGGTTAGTCCCACCCGCACCTGATACCGGTCAACCGGTAGGAGAATTACTGAGCTACGGTGATCGAGTCGATCGCCTTGGTAGCCTTCTCGGCAATGCTGGTCGAGATTGGGGCGTTACCAGCCGACTCCTGAGCGGTCTTCTGACCCTCATCGGAAACTACGTAGTTACCGAAAGCCTTGACCAGGTCAACGGTTGCCTGATCCTTGTAGGTGCTGCAGTAGATGTGGTAAGAAACCAAGACGATTGGGTATGTACCAGCTTCGGTGGTGTCGCGCTGCAGTTCCAGTGCGAGATCGTTCTCGGCTGCGCCTTCAACTGGGGTTGCGGTATCCAGTGCCTTAGCAGCAGCTTCAGCCGAAATCTTGGTGTAGTCGTCGCCAACCTTGACGTTCACGGTGGACAGGTTGCCCACTGCGGAGAAGTCAGCGTAGGTGATAGCGCCATTGGTGGAGGTGGTGGTCGAAACCACGCCGGAGGTGCCCTTAGCGTTTTCCGACTGGATGTCGCTTGGCCAGTCACCGGAAACGTCGTAGGTCCAAACGTCGGCAGCGGCTGCCTTCAGGTACTCAACGAAGTTCTCGGTGGTGCCGGACTCATCGTTACGGTGAACAACGGTGATGGCGGTGTCAGGCAGGTCCGCATCTGGGTTCTGCTTGGCGATTGCATCATCGTTCCACTTGGTGATTTCCTTCTTGAAAACCTTGGCGATGGTGTCGGCATCCATGTTGATTTCGTCAACGCCATCAAGGTTGAAAGCGATAGCGATCGGCGAAACGTAAGCTGGGATGTTGAAGGCGCCGTCTGGGCCGCAAACTTCCTTAGCCTTGGTTGCTTCTTCTGGCTTCAGCGAAGCATCCGAGCCAGCGAACTGTGCGCCACCAGCCAAGAAAGCTTCGCGGCCTGCGCCCGAGCCATCTGGCGAGTACTGTACGTTGGCGCCGGAGTTAGCTGCCTTGAAGCCGGTGATCCAAGCTTCCATGGCAGAGGTCTGGCTGGAAGCGCCGATGCCGGTCAGGGTGCCGGTTACGCCCGAAGCTGCGGAGCTGGAGGTGCTCTCAGAGCTGGTGGCGGTTGGGCTGTCTGAACCGCAAGCGGTCAGTGCGATTGCTGCGACAGAAAGGACGGCAGCTGCACTGCCAAGGCGATTGAGCTTCACGAGTTGTACTCCCCATGTTGAAATACGTGTTGAATGAAAACCTTCAGCGGAGTCGTCCCCGCTTCATCTATGACGCTAAAGAGCCAAGGTAACCAGTTCCCCCGGCAAAGGTGAACAAGAGGTTAACAGCTTCTACGTCGGCTGGTGATCCTGCTCACCCAAGCAATATGGGTGCAGGTTCATCGGTCTCACGGCCAGTCCGTGGGAGACTGTGCCTATGGCTAAAGGGAGCACTTCAGGGAGCACTTCGCAGCGAATGCCGGCAAAACTGGCAGGCTTTTTAGCTGCACGGAACCGCTCAGGACTGGTGCGCGCCCGCAATTCGCTACCAAGAATCCTGCGCATGACCCTCGGCGCTATCGGTGCCTTCTGGATTGCAGAAAGCATCTGGGGGCATACCCAACCCATCTTTGCTGCCACCAGCGCGCTGATCTCCCTGGGCTTTGGTGCCTCCACCACGGTACGCAAAACCGCCGAAGTAGCTTTGGGCTGCACCCTTGGTGTGGCTTTAGGCGATACCTTGATGCATTGGTTCGGTCAGGGAATTTGGCAGGCAGCGCTGGTGATGTCACTGAGTTTGGTCATCGCCCGCTACTTGGATTCGGGAGCGATCTTCTCCACCCAGCTGGGAATGCAGTCGGCCCTGGTGGTGTTATTGCCGGTCAGTGTTGACGGGCCCTTTGCCAGATCCATCGACGCATTAACTGGCTCGCTACTGGCATTGCTGGTGATCATCGTTTGGCCCAGTGACCCGCGCCGTACCCCGGTGGCAGCACTCAGTGACCTACTTAAAGAACTCTCCGAAGCAATTCTGGAGTGCTCCTGGGCCATCCGTGATGACGACCGTCGTTCCGCGTTCCACGCCCTTATTAAAGCCCGTGCAACCCAAAAACACCTGGACAAGCTGCCCAGCGCCTTTAGTGCTTCCAAAGAAATCGCCATGATCTCCCCGGTCGGCCGCCGGCACCGCCACGAACTGAACCGGCTCTCGCAACGCTATAACCACTACGACTGGACCGCGCGTAACCTCCGTGTTTTTGCCCGTCGTCTCGCTTCGGTACTCACCAATAGCGCGCTGACACCTGAGGGTGCCGAGGCACTGGCCCCACTGCTACGTGAGGTCTCGGAAGCAGCAAATTCCCTGGCCCATTCGGTCCGTGAACCAAGCCTTGCCGGGCAACTTAAGTACGAGAAGGCTGCCGTAGTACAGCTTGAAAGCGCTGCCGCGCAGCTTAACCCCCAAGCCCTGGGAGTTGAAGGCCTGCAGGGTGAAGGTCTAGTGCTCTTGTTGCGGCCGATGATTGTGGACCTTCTGGAAGCGGCAGGGCGTGATCACGAAGACGCCGTCGCGGCGCTACCCAAGCTGTCTTGAGCAATTTTGTCGGCCCGGCTCGATAGCATGGGCCTATGGCCAAAACCTCCACACGCAGCAAATCTTCACCAACATTCAAATGTTCGGAATGCGGTTGGAGCACCATCAAATGGGTGGGACGCTGCGGCGAATGCCAGGCCTGGGGCACCGTTGAAGAGGTAGGCGTCGTCTCAGCGCGCACCGTTGCCGCGGCCAAGGTGGCGCACCCGGCCAAACCCATCGCACAGATCGACGGCTCCGAGGCAGCTTTCCGACCCAGTGGGGTTTCTGAACTAGACCGCGTCCTCGGTGGCGGGCTCGTTCCGGCCGCAGCCATCCTGCTGGCCGGTGAACCGGGCGTTGGCAAGTCCACCCTGCTCTTAGATGTAGCAGCAAAGGCCGCACAAACCGGGCTTCGAGTGCTATACCTGACCGGCGAAGAGTCAGCAGCCCAGGTCAAATCCCGCGCCGAGCGGATCAACGCCATTGCCGACACCCTCTATCTCGCAGCCGAAACCGATCTGGCCTTGGCTTTGGGACAGATTCAAGAAATTGATCCACAACTGTTGATCTTAGACTCGGTGCAGACCTTCTCCTCGGCAGAAGTTGATGGTGCTGCCGGCGGTGTCTCACAGGTGCGTGAGGTTGCTGCCTCGATCATTAACGCGGCCAAAACCCGCGCCATGTCCACCATCATGGTGGGGCACGTGACCAAGGAAGGTTCGGTAGCCGGCCCGCGCTTGCTCGAACACCTGGTTGATGTGGTTTGCCAGTTCGACGGCGAGAAGCATTCACGACTGCGTATCCTGCGTGCACTGAAAAACCGTTACGGTGCCACCGATGAGGTGGGCTGCTTTGATTTGAATGAAGACGGCATCGAGTCACTGACCGACCCGTCAAAGCTTTTTGTCACCCGCACCCGCAATCCGGTACCAGGCACCTGCATCACCGTGACCTTGGAGGGGCGACGCCCCCTGGTGGCCGAGGTGCAGACCCTACTCTCACGCAGTAACGCCCCGGCGGCCCGGCGTGCTACCAGTGGGTTGGATGCGGCCCGGGCACAGATGGTGGTTGCGGTATTGCAGGCCCGCGCGCATATGGACCTGTCCTCCATGGACTCCTATATCGCCACGGTCGGCGGGGTGAAAATTGCCGAGCCTGCCTCGGATTTGGCCTGCGCGCTAGCCTTGGCCTCCTCGATGAACGAATTCCCTTTGCCACAGGACTTTGTGGCCTTTGGCGAGGTGGGGTTGGCCGGTGAAGTCCGCCAGGTGCCTGAGATCTCTCGGCGCATTACCGAGGCGCAGCGCCTGGGTTTCTCCTTTGCCATGGCCCCAGCCACCCCGGAACCGCTGAAAAATATCCCCGACGGGATCCGCGTATTCCAGGTGGAGAACATCGCCCAAGCCCTCGATATTGCCTTCACTCAACGGCAGAAACCGGCACGATAAACTTGAGTGTTGTCGCCCGCCGAAAGGACGCACCTTGAAAATGAACCCATCCGCCGGATTCCTTGCCGTCCTGGCGCAAATCGCTCCAGGCACCGAGCTCGCCCAGGGACTCGAGCGCATCCAACGCGGACGTACCGGTGCGCTGATCGTGCTGGGACATGACAAGGTGGTTGAATCCATTAGTTCCGGCGGTTTTCGGATCAACACCGATTACACCCCCACACGCATTCGTGAATTAGCCAAGATGGACGGGGCGATCATCCTTGATGGCACCGCCCGCCAGATCCTGCAGGCCGGGGTGCAACTGATGCCCGACGCGCAGATCGACACCCAGGAGTCCGGCACCCGTCACCGTACCGCAGAACGTGTGGCCGCGCAGACCGGCTTCCCGACCATCTCGGTGTCTCAATCCATGCAGACCATCACGCTCTATGCTGCCGGCGAGCGCCACGTGCTTGAACCAGCCGAACGCCTCTTGGCCCGAGGAAACCAGGCAATCGCCACCCTGGAGCGCTACCGTCACCGTTTAGATCAGGTCACCAGCGCCCTGTCCGCAGCGGAAATCGAAGATGTGGCCACCGCCCGCGAAGTCCTCGCGGTATTGCAGCGCACCGAAATGTTGCGTAGAACCAGCGAAGAAATCTCTCGCTATGTTCTGGAATTGGGCATGGATGGGCGCCTTTTGGCCGCACAGCACGCAGAATTGCTCTCCGGAATTCAGGTTGATAACCAGTTGCTGATGCGTGACTACGCGCAGGCCGAAGGCCAGGAGCTGGATATTGATATCGCTTTGGAGCGGCTACATGAAGTCTCTGATGCGCAGCTGATCGATCTTGACGGGCTTACCAAGATCTTGTTCCCGCAGGGCACCATTGGGCACGATGATCAGCTCACCCCAAAGGGTTACCGGTTGCTCTCGCAAATTCGGACGGTGCCTAAGGCTGTGGGTGACCGGATGGTCGCGTCCTTTGATAATTTGCAGTTGCTGATGGCCGCATCCACCACCGCTTTGATGGAAATTGAAGGGGTGGGTGAACAGCGTGCGCGGTCCATCCGTGAGGGGCTGGCCCGCATGGCCGAGTCTTCGCTGCTAGACCGCTATATCTAAGGAATTACTCCAGGGTGAAGCTGACCGGCTTAGATTCAAATTCGCCGATGGCTGCGGTGAACTTGTAGGTACCCGGGCCCGGCTGTACGCTCACGGCCTTGCACCCCGGGGCTGAACGCTCCCTGTTCCAGGTAAAGCGGGCATTTTCCTTTTGCCCGGCAGCGAAGGTTAGTGACACGTCTTCGCCGTCTTGCAGGCAGTCCACGGTGGAAAAGACCCTGTCGCTGCCACTGGAGATCAAGAATTCTTGCTTATTGGTGCCGACGTTGATGTCGCATTCGCGCTTCGAAGTGTTTTCGACGGTCAAGATCAGCACCGGCTCTTTGCCCGTGGCATAACTCTTGGCGTCGGTCGTGGCGGTGACCTCTACCTCGTCGGATTTACACTTTTTAGCCGCATCTTCTTCCGATTGCGTACTTTCGGCCGGCGCACTGGTTTGCGCGGTAGCCTGAGGGGCCGCTGAACCTTCCTGATCTGATGAGAAGAGTCCGGCAACGGCAATGACACCCCAGATGATCAAGCCCACCAGTACCACGGCGATCACCGCAACGGTGATGCGCCGGCGCCGATAGACGCTGGCCGGAAGCTTTCCCCCTGATGCATTGCTCATGGCTTAAGGCTAGTTCATTCACGGTCTCGATCCCGGTAATGGCAGGGGAATCGGGGCCATGAAGCCTCGTTAGCTACAGTAGTGTGGTGCAACAAATCCATCACCGTATTAATCATTGGTATCTGCAGAACTCCCGCGACCTACCTTGGCGTCGAGAAGGCGTGAGCGGTTGGGAAGTGATGGTCAGCGAGTTTATGTTGCAGCAGACCCCTGTGGTGCGTGTTTTGCCGGTCTGGGAAGAATGGATGCGCCGTTGGCCGCGGCCCCAAGACCTTGCCGCCGAACCATTATCCGAAGCGCTGAAGGCCTGGGGCCGATTGGGTTATCCGCGACGGGCTCAGCGTCTGCATGCGGCAGCGGTGGAAATCACCACCGAATATAACGGTGAGGTACCGCGCACCGAAGAGGCTTTACGGGCACTACCCGGTGTTGGAGACTATACCGCTGCGGCCATTGCCTGTTTTGCTTTTGGCGAGCCTACGGTCGTGGTTGATACCAATATCCGTCGGGTGCATGCCCGGCTCTTTGGCGGCATGGCCCTTCCTGAGCCTAGCCCACGGGCCAGTGAGTTCGCCCGTGCCAAAGACGTGCAACCAGCAGATCGGACTGCAGCAAATCTGTGGAATGTCTCGGTCATGGAACTTGGTGCGCTGGTGTGTACTGCCCGTAGCCCAAAATGCGATGCCTGTCCGGTCTTTGAGCAGTGTGCCTGGATTGCTGCCGGGCAGCCGGCGCCACACTACACTCCCAAGGGCCAAGCATGGAAGGGTACCGACCGTCAGGTGCGCGGTGCCATCATGGCGGTTTTACGGGAGCATGATCATCCGGTACCGCAGGATTCTTTCCTTGCCGATCTGGGCCGGCAAAGTCACGCCACCTATGTGGCACTTGAAAAATTGCAGTCCGAATCTAGTCAGCGCGAACGGGCCCTGGCTGGATTGCTCAAGGATGGTCTAGCAGTGCTCGAAGATGACGGCGTGCGCTTGCCATCCTAGTTATGCTTAGCGCATGAATTCTTCTGTTGATCCGGCAAAGGCCGCCCATCAGGCTGCGCGGCACCCGTGGTTCGAGCGCCTGGCCCGCTTGGGTTATGTCGCCAATGGCATCTTGCACGCCACCTTGGGGGTGCTGGCCGCGGTGGTGGCCACCGGCGGGCAGGCGCAGGCCGATCAAAGTGGAGCCATGCGAGCCTTGTCCGCGCAACCTTTTGGCATCGTGCTGTTGTGGATCTGCGCTATTGGTGCCCTGGTGCTGGGATTGTGGTCACTGGCGCAAATGCTACTGCCCGAGAAAGAACTGCGGGACCGACTCAAATTTTCGGGTACCGGCATCGTTTTTCTGGCCGTAGGGTTCGCCTTCACCCGATTCGCTCTAGGTGATCCCAGTGATTCGGGAGAAACCGCGACGAGTTTGAGCGGTGAACTGATGAAGTCTGTGGCTGGACGCGCGGCTTTGATCGTTTTTGGGGCGGTGTTGTTGGTGATGGCCGGGTATTACATCTACAAGGGCGTGAGCAAAAAGTTCCTTGATGATCTTCATGGCTCCAGCCGGAACGAGATTTCTTCAGCTATCCGTTATTCCGGGATGATCGGCTACCCAGCCAAGGGGCTGGTCTTGGGCGCCTTGGGTTTGTTGTTCATCGTGAGCACCCTCCAAGGTGATCCCGAGGAAGCCAGTGGTATCGATGGCGCGCTCAAAGCGGTCCGGGACCAAACTTTCGGTTCGGTGGCGCTGGCGATCATCGCCGCGGGCCTGATCATTTATGCCTTGTACCTTTTCTTGCGGGCACGTTATGACCGGATGGACTAGTTCAGGGCGATAATCATGCGAGTATTGCCCAGCGTATTGGGTTTAACCCGGGCGAGGTCCAAGAATTCAGCGACGCCCTCATCCCTTGAGAGCAAGATTTCTTGGTACACCGAAGGGTCTACGGCACTTTGATCTGCCATCACGCTAAATCCTTGGCGTTCAAAGAAGGCAACCTCAAAGGTCAGGCAGAAGACCCGAGCAACACCGACAGCCTTGGCCCGGCCTAGGAGTTCTTGCAGCAGTAAGTGCCCCACGCCCTTGCCACGGACCGTATTAGAAGTGGCCAGAGTGCGGATCTCAGCAATGTCTTCCCAGATCACGTGCAGGCCTCCACAGCCAACCACATTTCCGTCCGCGTCTTGGGCTACAACGAATTCCTGAATTGATTCGTAGTAGGTGACCGCTTCCTTATCCAGCAAGATGCGTTCTTCGGCCAGGGGTCGCACAAGATCGCGAATGGCCGGTACATCACTGGTTTTGGCGGAGCGGACGGTAAAAGTATTCACCTGTTAAATCCTATGCCTGTCGGCGTGCAGATTCTAAGCCGTTGCTAGATATGTCATAGTGTCCAAGAAGCGAGAATAACTATGCAAAACTTAGCTAGTAGCACGCGAGCACGAAGCTAAGGATGAGGATGAAAGCCAAAGAAGCACGCCCCGGATTTGGGCTGCTGTCCATCCTGCTAGCTGCCGTAGGTATCGCACCACTGCTCAACTATGGGCTGAGCGCCACCAGTGATCTAGTGATCCGGGACTTGGGTCTTAGTGAATCACAGTTCGGCCTGCTGGCTACCGCCTGCTTTGGATGTGCGGCGATCGGCAATGTGGCTTTTGGGAAGTTCTCCGACAGGCAACCGGATTCCCGTTTGATGCTGATCATCTTTGGTACCGCGGCTTTGGCTATGGCCCTGGCTGCGGTGGACGCTGGCTACGTAATGCTCTTGGCAGCCTCTGGAATTGCCGGTTTTGCCCAGTCATTTCCCAATGGCGTGACCAATCGAATCTTGGCCCAACGTGTTCCCAGCGCACAGCGCATCACCTGGACCGGGATTAAGCAGTCTGGAGTTCAGGTCTCTCAATTGGTCGGTAGTCTCGGCTTCCCGATGCTGGCGGCGGTGATCGGCTGGCAAGGTGCTTCCTTGGCCGGTGCAGTGCTGGCAGCTGCCCTGGCGTTCTTTGCACTTCGCATTGTTAATGCCACACCTTTCCTCGCTTCCCCGGCTCCCAAGAAGAGCAGTCCGGTCACTGCAAAAACAAGCACACCAGTGGTCGATGAGGCCAGCTCTACTCGGTTCATCATTTACGCGCTCTGCCTCTTCGGGTTCATCAATGGTGTGGGTGTACAGGCCACCAACGTTTATCTGGCGCTCTTTGCGGTGCGTGAACTGGACTTCTCTCTGGTCGCTGGTGGACTGACTGCGGCGGTGGCCGGCATCGTGGGAGTCAGTGCGCGTGTTGGTTGGGGGCGCATGATGTCCCGTGGAGTTGCGGCGCCCAAGCTATTGCTTTTGCTGGCGGTTTTGGCCATGTGCGGTGGCGCAACCTTCTTGCTCGCTGGGCAATTACACTCATCGGTTCTGTTGTGGGTTGCAGTGGCATTGCATGGCGCTTCGGCGCTGGGTGTCTCGGTGGTGTTGATGGCGGGACTGCTTCGCGTGGTTCCGGCCAATCGTTTAGGCAGTGCTAGTGGTCTAGTTTCAGCTGGGCAATTTGGTGGCTTCACCGTAGGGCCTTTGGCCATGGGGCTCTTGGTAGGTTCTGCTGGTGGTTTCACGGCAGGATGGATTTGCGTCATCGGCGTTTATCTCTGTTGCACGGTGCTGGGCATCTTCTTGGTGCTGCGCGCAGCACGGAAGGCCTGAATCGTGGATACTCAAGTTCTGAAAGTTTTAGCGCATCTGCGACGGGCCAAAGATCTGATGGACCGTAACTATGATCAACCGCTGGATGTCCCGGCGATGGCCAGCAAAGCGTTAATGTCTCCGGCACATTTTTCACGCGAGTTTAAGCGGGTTTATGGGGAGACGCCCTATTCTTATATGCTGACTCGTCGAATTGAGCGGGCCATGCATCTTTTGCGTTCCGGGGTGACGGTCACCGATACCTGCATGCAGGTGGGTTGGAGTTCTTTGGGGTCCTTCAGTTCACGTTTTACCGAGGTGGTGGGTGAAACGCCGACCGCTTATCGGGAACGTGCGCACCAGGACTCTGAACAGATCCCGGCCTGCATTGCCAAGATCTTATTGCGCCCCGCCAGATTCTGAGCAGTTTTGAAGAAGCACGCATTGCGCTGCGTCCATAGGCTTTAGCCATGACAAAGATTTCAGTTCAATACATTCCCGTGACCGTGCTCGATGTTGATGAGGCGCTGACCTTCTACCGTGACGGCCTGGGCTTGCCCGTGGTCTCGGACGTGGCTAATGCTGGCTTCCGTTGGGTCAGCCTTGCGGTGCCTGGCCAAGAAGGCTTGAACCTGGTGCTCTCCGCTCCAGGCGCTGGACGCTCCGATGAGGATGCACAGGCTTTGGCTGAGCTTGTCGCCAAGGGCGCCTTGGGCGGTTTGGTGCTCAGCGTTGATGAGTTGGATCCCCTATTTGATTCCTTGAGTGCTTCGGGCGCGGAGGTTCTCCAAGAACCCATGGATCAGCCGTGGGGACCGCGTGATTGTGCCTTCCGTGATCCTTCGGGAAATATGGTGCGCATCAATCAGGCAGTGAAGGGTCAGTAAAAATGAGCAGTGCAGAACAAGAGGGATTCAGCGCCGCCGAGAAGGCCGCCATGAAGGAACGTGCCGCCGAGGTACGTGCTCCCAAGAAGCGCATGACCAAGGAAGAAAAGGCTGCGCAGGCTCGCAAAGACGTTGAAGAGAAGATCGCTTCATTTGAAGGTAACGACAAGGTGCTCGCGGAAAAGCTGCATCAGATCATTACCAGCACTGCCCCAGAATTAGAGCCGAAGACTTGGTATGGCATGCCCGCCTATGCTTTGGACGGGAAAATTCTCTGCTTCATTCAGGACGCCAAGAAGTTTGATGGCTCTTCAGAAATAAGAGTGTAACGACCTAAACCGGCTCTTCAGGATTGACCCTTCAATGGGTTCTGTAAAGGGGTCAATCCTGAAGAGCCCATTTGGTACGGCACAGATACTAGGTCTGCCCTGTAAATAGGTGTTAAAGCAACAAGCCGCGGAACCAGTTTCATCTGGTTCCGCGGCTTGTTCTTCGCTATTTAGAGGTTAGCTTTCCAGCGCAGCCGGTGCTGGCTCGCCTTCTAGCTGGCCCTGTCCACCTTCAGCGTGGAAGACGAACTTCTGGTCCGCTCCTTCGCCTTCGACGTCCACGGTGACCTTCTGTCCTGCGGTGATCTGGCCGAAGAGGATTCGCTCGGAGAGCTGATCTTCGATGTCGCGCTGGATGGTACGGCGTAGTGGACGGGCACCCATTGCTGGGTCGTAGCCACGCTGTGCCAACAGGCTGCGGGCAGCCTGGGTCAGCTCGATGGTCATCTCGCGTTCCTTCAGGCGCTTGGCCAGGCGGCCAACGAACAGGTCGACGATCTCTTCGATCTCTTCCTGGTTCAGCTGCGGGAAGACCACGGTGTCATCAACACGGTTCAGGAATTCTGGGCGGAAGTGCTGACGTAGCTCTTCCTGCACCTTGGCCTGCATGCGCTCATAACCGGTCTTGGTATCCGCGGCCGACTGGAAGCCGGTCATGACACCCTTAGAGATGTCGCGGGTACCGAGGTTGGTGGTCATGATGATGATGGTGTTCTTGAAGTCCACCACGCGGCCCTGGGAGTCGGTCAAGCGACCGTCTTCCAGAATCTGCAGCAGCGAGTTGAACAGGTCAGCGTGGGCCTTTTCAACCTCATCGAAGAGTACGACGGAGAACGGACGACGACGGACCTTCTCGGTCAGCTGTCCGCCTTCTTCGTAGCCGACGTAGCCTGGAGGGGCACCGAAGAGACGGGAAACGGTGTGCTTCTCCGAGTATTCGGACATGTCCAGGGTGATCAGCGCGTCTTCTTCACCGAAGAGGAACTCTGCCAGTGCCTTAGCCAGCTCGGTCTTACCCACACCGGTTGGACCGGCGAAGATGAACGAGCCGCCTGGGCGGTTTGGATCCTTCAGACCTGCACGGGTGCGACGGATCGCCTGGGAGATGGCCTTGATAGCCGAATCCTGGCCGATCACACGCTTGTGCAGTTCTTCTTCCATGTTCAGCAGACGCGAGGACTCTTCCTCGGTCAGCTTCACCACTGGGATACCGGTGGAGTTAGCCAGAACTTCAGCAATCAGTTCCTCGGTGACCTCGGATACTTCATCCATGTCACCGTTGCGCCACGACTTTTCCTTTTCATTGCGTGCTTCGATGAGCTTGGACTCCTTGTCGCGCAGCGAGGCTGCACCTTCAAAGTCCTGAGCGTCGATCGCTGCTTCCTTCTCCAGGCGAACGGTCGCGATCTCCTCGTCCATTTCCTTCAGGGCAGGAGGTGCGGTCATTCGCTGGATGCGCAGGCGGGCACCGGCTTCATCGATCAGGTCCACTGCCTTATCTGGCAGGAAGCGATCCGAAATGTAGCGGTGAGCCAAGGTTGCGGCAGCCTGTAGCGCACCATCGGTGATGGTCACGCGGTGGTGTGCCTCGTAGCGGTCACGCAGGCCACGCAGGATCTGCGTGGTCAGTTCGACCGATGGTTCCTTCACCTGGATCGGCTGGAAACGACGCTCGAGCGCTGCATCCTTCTCAATGTTCTTGCGGTACTCATCCAAGGTGGTCGCACCGATGGTCTGCAGCTCGCCACGAGCCAACATAGGCTTGAGGATCGAGGCAGCATCGATAGCGCCTTCGGCGGCACCGGCACCCACCAGGGTGTGGATCTCGTCGATGAACAGGATGATGTCACCGCGGGTGCGGATCTCCTTGAGAACCTTCTTCAGGCGCTCTTCGAAGTCACCACGGTAACGTGAGCCGGCGACCAAGGAACCGAGGTCCAGGGTGTACAGCTGCTTGTCCTTGATGGTTTCTGGGACGTCGCCGCGAACGATCGACTGAGCCAGACCTTCAACAACGGCGGTCTTACCCACACCAGGTTCACCGATGAGAACCGGGTTGTTCTTGGTACGGCGTGAGAGGACCTGCATAACGCGTTCCATCTCGTGCTCGCGACCGATCACTGGGTCAAGCTTGCCTTCGCGGGCTGCAGCGGTGAGGTTGCGGCCGAACTGGTCCAGTACTGCTGAACCGGCTGGGGTACCTTCCTGCTGGCCACCCGAGCTGACACCAGCGGAGGCAGTTTCCTTACCACCCTGGTAGCCCGAGAGCAGCTGGATAACCTGCTGGCGCACGCGGCCCAGGTCTGCACCGAGCTTGACGAGCACCTGTGCGGCGACGCCTTCACCCTCGCGGATCAGGCCGAGCAGGATGTGCTCGGTTCCAATGTAGTTGTGGCCCAGCTGCAACGCTTCGCGCAGCGATAATTCCAAGACTTTCTTGGCGCGAGGAGTGAACGGGATATGACCGGAAGGCGCCTGCTGGCCCTTGCCGATAATCTCCTGAACCTGCTCACGTACGGCACCCAACGAAATATTCAGCGACTCGAGCGCTTTTGCGGCTACACCGTCACCTTCGTGGATTAGGCCGAGCAGCAGGTGCTCGGTGCCGATGTAATTGTGGTTGAGCATGCGCGCCTCTTCTTGGGCGAGCACGACAACTCGACGGGCACGGTCGGTAAATCTCTCAAACATCTTCGGCACACTCCTTGCTTACCAATAATTCGATGCTACGCATCAAGCGCCATCAATGCGCCCTTGTTCGCCACGGGGATAACCCAATTAGCTCTGCGCGGACAACTGACCATCGCTAGCTCTCACAAATAAAAACTATTTAGTTGTTGCACAAACACTATTATCTTCAACCAAATTAAATTGATATATCACGGCGGTCGTTATAAACAAATGAGTCGGCACATTGAATGTGCCGACTCATTTGAAGTCTACCTACGACCAAGCAAATTATTTTGCGCGGTTGCGTCCACCTTTACGCATAGCGGCGTTGTAAGCTTCAACAACATCCGCATTAAGGCGCCCGCGGGCATTGACCTTCATATTATTTTCTTTTGCCCACGCGCGAATTGCTGGAGCTTCACTAGTTGCGGTCTGCTTCGACGAGCGAGCAGCCTCTACATAGGTTTCAAGAGCCGCATGGAATTGCGCAGCGTGGTCATCATTCAAATCAATTTCGAAGTGCTGACCATTAACGCTAAAAGCAATTGACTCGGTAGCTTCGCTACCATCAATATCATCAATCAGGGCAATTTGAACCTGACGTGCCATCCGGGGATTCCTCCGAGCTTGAATTTACTGAACTACTTGGTTTACACCAACGAGTCCTTTTCAGTCTTCAAGCTTATACAAATAGCAACATAGAATTCTAATTCTCATCAGAATTCACAAGGTTCTTTCAGGAATACTCTAATTCTCGTTCGGCGGATTATTGGAATCCATGCGATTTTGAATAAGCACATCCGCTTCAGCCTCTGCCTGACGCTCTTTTCGGTCCGCGTTTGTAATAGCTTTCATCACGTACCAAAAAAGCAAGGCCAGACAGATAGTCGGAACAATTGCCTCAATATATGGCATTTCTATGCCTCCGGCTTTAGCAGTGGGAAGAGAATGGTTTCGCGGATACCAACGTTGGTAAAGAGCATGACCAATCGGTCAATACCCAGACCAATGCCACCCATTGGTGGGGCACCGTATTCCAGAGCACGCAAGAAGTCTTCATCAAGCTGCATCGCTTCTGGGTCGCCACCGGCAGCCATCAGGGACTGCTCGGTGAGGCGCTCACGCTGAATCACTGGATCAATTAGCTCAGAGAACGCGGTACCACGTTCCATACCGCCGATAATCAAGTCCCAAGCCTCGATGACTCCTGGCTTCGAACGGTGCGGGCGGGCCAAAGGCTGAGCCAGTGGCGGGTAATCGCAGACGAAGGTTGGGTCGATCAGAGTAGGCTCAACGATTTCACCGAAGAGCTCGATCACGAGCTTCTGAGCGCTCCACGCTGGATCAATCTTGACCTCATGCTTGGCAGCAACTTCGCGCAGCACCGACGCATCGGTTTCTGGGGTGATTTCAACGCCGACGGCTTCAGACAGGCCAGGGTAAACGCTCAACCAGCGCCATTCGCCATCCAGGTTTGCGGTACCTCGTGGGGTCTCGATGGTGCGGCCAGCACCAATGGCATCGGCAGCGTTGAGGATGATTTCCTTCATACGATCAGCCATCACGTACTGGTCTGCATAAGCTTCGTAGCATTCCAGGGTGGTGAATTCCGGCGAGTGGGTCGAGTCCACGCCTTCGTTGCGGAAGATGCGTCCGACTTCGAAGACACGATCCACGCCGCCGACCACACAGCGCTTGAGGTACAACTCGGTAGCGATGCGCAGGGTCATTTCCTGATCAAAAGCGTTCAGGTGGGTCTTGAACGGACGAGCCGATGCGCCACCGTGGACCAGCTGCAACATTGGGGTCTCAACCTCAACGTAGCTGTGGTTCTCAAGGGTATTGCGTACGGCGCGAACAATCGCGGCACGCTTGTAAACCATCTCGCGAGCTTCGTTGCGCACGATCAAATCGGCGTAGCGCTGACGAACGCGGGTTTCCTCGTTCAAGTCGGCGTGCAGCACTGGCAATGGGCGCAGGGCCTTGGAAGCCATTTCAAAGCTGTCGGCCATGATGGACAGTTCGCCGCGGCGTGAAGAAATCACCTTGCCGCTGACAAAGACATGATCGCCGAGGTCAACCAGGGACTTCCACTGCGCCAGGCGCTCTTCACCGACATTAGCCAGCGAGAGCATGACCTGCAGACGCACGCCTTCACCCTTGGGGCCACCCTCCTGCAAGGTCGCGAAGCACAGCTTGCCGGTGTTGCGCATGAAAACGATGCGTCCGGCTACTCCGACGACGTCTTCGGTTTCATCGCCGGCTTCGAGGTGTGCGTATTTATCGCGGATTTCCAGCAGTGAGTGGGTGCGGGCCACACCCACAGGGTAGGCTTCCTCACCCTTGGCCAGGAACTGGTTGCGCTTATCAGTGCGGACCTGTCGCTGGTCGTTGGGATCAATGGTCTGAGCGGAATTAATTTCGGAAGTCACAATAGTCCATTCTACGTGTCATTGCCCGCGGATAAAGCCCATCATGATCAGACTTACACCCCGCAGCCTCGGGCAACTAAAAAGGCAGGGCATCGAAAAACGAACTTTTTCGGTGCCCTGCCTAAAGACCATGGTTTTCTACCAGATCTCTACCCGCTGTTCTGGATCCAACCACATTCCATCCCCCGGCTTAGTGCCGAAAGCTTCGTGGAAGGCATCTAGATTCTTCGGAACCTGATTGCAACGGAATTCGCCCGGTGCGTGGGGGTCCGTACGCACTCGAACCACAGCAGTTTCCGGTCGGATGAGAGTTCTCCAGCATTCGGCCCATGAGTAGAAGAAGCGCTGATCTCCGGTCACCCCGTCAATCACTTCATCCTCGGTGATGCCACGGGCTTCAAGCTCGAGCTTGTAGGCCTTGTAAGCGATGCCCAGTCCACCGAGGTCACCAATGTTTTCACCCAGGGTCAGGGCACCGTTGACGTTGTGCTCTGGGGCTTCGGTGGGCGAGAGTGCGTTGTACTGTTCCACCAGCTTGCCGGTGAGCTTCTCGAAGGATGCCCGGTCATCATCGGTCCACCAATTAGTCAACTGGCCACTGCCGTCAAACTGCGACCCTTGATCGTCAAAGCCGTGTCCGATTTCGTGACCGATCACTGCTCCGATGGCGCCAAAGTTTGACGCGACATCCCGGTCGACATCAAAGAATGGCAGTCGCAAGATGGCGGCCGGGAAAGCAATTTCATTCAGTAATGGGTGGTAGTAAGCATTGACGGTCTGTGGGTACATGAACCACAGTTCGCGGTTGACGCCATCGTCGATCTTCTTCAGTTCACGCTTAAACTCGAACTCGTTAGCGGCAGCCAGGTTGGCGATGACATCTGATTCATCGGTGGTAATCGACGAGTAGTCGATCCACTCGTTGGGGTAGCCGATCTTCGGGCGGAACTTCGAGAGCTTGTCCAATGCCTTTTCGATGGTCTCTTGGCCCATCCACGACAGCTCACCAATGGAGATGCGGTATGCCTCGATGAGGCGCTGTACCAACTGGTCCATCGCATCTTTAGCTTCAGGCGGGAAGTTCTTAGCCACATAGAGCTGACCAATGTCTTCACCCACGGCGCCTTCGGTAAAGGAAACGCCGCGCTTCCAGCGGTCCTTAATCTGTTCAACCCCGCCGAGCTTGGCGGAGTAGAACGAGAAATTCTCGTTCACGAAGTCGCTGGAGAGGTACGGTGCGAAGGAACGAAGCACCTGTACACGCAACCAGTTCTTCCACGCGTCCAGTGGCTGTTCAGTAATGAGACCGGAGAGTCCCTCGAGGTAGCTTGGCTGCCAGAGAACTACTTCTTCGTAGTACTTTGGATCAATGCCGGCGCCGGCAAGCCAGGTCTTCAGACCGTCGAAGAGCTCGAAAAGCTGCTGGCCGGTCATGAGATTGTAGCGAGCCTGAGCGTCGCGGACCTTCACGCGATCCCAGTGGTACTGGGCAATAGCGGTCTCGAGGTCAACTACACCTGCGGCAGCAGTCTCTGCGTCAGCAAAGCCACCGAGGCTCAGTAGACGCCCCAGGTGCTCACGGTAATCGGCCACCGTTTCTGCCATTTGTTCGTCATGGTAGTAAGACTCATCAGGTAGGCCGAGACCACCCTGGAGGAAGGTCAGGAGGTTACGTTCTGGATTACCCGCGTCATTCATGGCACCGATCTCAACGAAGCCACTGATGCCCTTGCGATAGAAGGACCCGGAGACCTCGAGCAGTCCTTCAACACTTTGAATTTCGGAGATGGCCCCGAGATAGCCGGCGATAGGAGCCGCTCCGCGTTCTTCGATAGCTGCTTCATTCATGAACGAACCGTACAGATGTGCAATACGCTGCGTGGCACCGTCGGTCGCGGTTCCAGATTCGTAGGCTTTGACGGCTTCTTTAATAATGGCATGAACGGCGTCTTCTGCTTGATCACGCAGTTCCATGAAAGAACCGTAGATTCCTTGATCCCCTGGGATCATAGCGGTTTCGAACCATTTACCGTTGCTGTGGCGGTACAGGTCGTCCTGAGGACGAATCGAATCGTCTCGGTAACGCAGCGGACTCGTTGTCTCGGTGGTCAAGGCGGGGCTCCCTCGATAGCAGATCTGGTTTTACCTACTACACACTGTAACCAGTTCCCCGATGAAAAAGAGCCCGAGCGCCGTGGGTGCGCGGACGGCTTAAACAGGTGAGGCCCTGAACACTCATAGTGTCCAGGGCCTCAAACCATATTCAGGTTAAGTCCGGCGGTGACCTACTCTCCCACACCCTCACGAGTGCAGTACCATCGGCGCAATGGGCCTTAGCTTCCGGGTTCGGTATGGGACCGGGCGTTTCCCCCACGCTATGACCGCCGTAACAATCACGAAGCACACAAACCATCCTGGTCATGTTCTTCCGGTGTCATGTCATCTGTGCAAAACAAACACACTTGCTTGCTTTGTTTTATGGCTCGAGGTTGTTGTCTCGTAACCGCATAGTGAACGCGAACAGCATACTAAATTTTGCTAGTAAAAACATTGTCATATT
>NZ_FMAT01000007.1 GCF_900094805.1 Arthrobacter sp. NIO-1057
GAGCCGACTGAGCCGACTGCTGACCCTACAGAACCAACGGAACCAACTGTGGATCCATCGGAACCAACCGTTGACCCAACTGAGCCGACTGAGCCAATTGTGGAACCTACGGAACCAACCGTAGATCCTACGGAACCGACTGCTGATCCAACCGAACCAACCGTGGACCCATCCGTTATCAGCTCTTCGGAGGCTCCAGGAACGGAGAGCACCAAGAAGTCTAAGGATAGATTGGCCGATACCGGTGTTTCCACTGGCATGCTGATTGCAGTTCCAACAGCGTTGCTTCTCATCGCTACTGGTTCGATGGCATTCGCTTCTTCACGGAAGCGTCACTCATAGCAACACACGGTTCTATGCGATAGATAGCTCGGAACGAAAAAGCGCCGTCCGGTATCTAACGGTCGTTGAGCCTCTGAACAGTAAGGGGGCTCAACGACCGTCCCGCATTTAACGCAAAAAACGGTGATGCTAAAACTACTTCCGCGCCTCGCTCCCGAACGTCTGTTTCCAAGGTAAATAGACCCTTTGAACAGAAATCTGCCTCGTCTAGGCGTCTCGCGGTACGCCAATTCGTGGTGGGAGTCGCTCGATCGTTCCTGCCCCGTTGCTTTCGAAGACTTCGTCGATGAGTGCGTCAACATCGCTTACCCCTGCATTGCGGAGCGTAATTCTCATGAAACGAAGTCGACGGGTCGCACGTTCGGGAACGTGTGCACGCGCTCCAAAGACAGCCTCACCCATGTTAGTAACGAAGATATACTCGGCTAGCTCTTGCAGATCTGTCTCGGGGTCGACTTCTCCTACATCTCGCGCGACTTCAAGGAAACCGTAAATTGATTGAGTCCATTCGTCCAGAAGCTGAGCCACTTCAAATGTTGGAGATGCTCGGTCGGTAAACAGCACTACAGCGGCCGAAACTTGCGGATCACTCGTAGCTCTTGCCCCAACTGCGAGTAAGAAACGAATCAATGACCGGATACCACTTTTCGGGTACACATCAAGCGAGCGTGAATATTCACAATCTATGACGCCTCGAAGTGTACCTATGATGCCCCACGCAATGTCTTCTTTAGCAGGGAACTTACGAACGAGCGCGCCTTTAGTCAGGCCCAAGCGCGAGGCAATCGATGCCAGGGAAGAAGCTGCGTAGCCATTCTCCGCTATCTCCAATGCCGCTGCATTAAGCACGCCGGCTCGGGCACTAGAGTCAATCATATATATCTCTCCCACCCGCAACTGGCACCGTAGACTTCACAAATCGCCGCTCGTCACCTGTTTCTTGATACTGAGATGGCTACATGAGGGCATCGTTCCCCTAATGCCATAAAACATCAACTTCCGGGAACCTAACGCAACTTTGTCCACGGCCATTTTATTTCACTGAGACCTCGATTTTCAAAGACTCATGAGGCATTATCAGCAACATGAGATCGCTGAGTCGGTCACAGCACCCCAGTTAGGATGAGGCACGACAATCCCTGATTCAACCGACATTTATTCACTCGACGACCACTCCATGATCCAGGTGTTCATCGATGAACACCGTCGAATACTCATGACATGTCTTGATGGAATCTCAGAGTCAGAAGCTCGAGCGAAATTGGTCGATTCAAAAACAACTTTGCTCGGATTGGTCAAGCACGCGACGTTTGTGGAACGAGTCTGGTTTGGTGAAGCTGCCACTGGTACGAGCCGATCCGATTTGGGTCTCGTTGCCACGCCAGATGAATCGTTCGTTTTGGAAGCTGCAGACACCATTGAATCAATACAAGACAGCTACGCTCAGGCTATCGAAGAATCCCGGCAAGTTCTTAAGGGGAAAACAGGAGACGATATCTTTCCTGGAAACCGCCGTGGTCCGTTACCAGTGCGCTGGGTGTTGCTACACATGTTGCGTGAATTGGCCCAACACTGCGGTCATGCTGACATTTTGCGAGAACAGATCCTGGCAACTCGAAAGCCTTCGGCATCGTAGTCAAAGATAAAATTCGAACATGCCTCTAACTCTCATTCCATTACCACCAGAAAAATTCTCTTCTTGGCTCGGTAGAAGCACTTCCGAATACATTACCGACCTGATCGCTACAGACATTCCTGAGGAACAGGCTACGGAAAATGCACAGAGGACGATGACACGCTCTTTCCCTGAAGGTCAGGCGACTTTAACAAACGCAGTTTTCACATTGGCAGACGAAGTCTTGGGCGACGTTGGCTATTTGTGGGTCGGTCAGGACACTTCCGGGGATCCAACATCGTGGTGGGTGTGGGACATTGTCGTTGAAGCAGAGCACCGTGGTCACGGCTTTGGCCGTCAAGCCATGATCTTGGCTGAAGACTATGCCCGCTCTCACGGAGGACAGACTTTGGGCCTGAATGTATTTGGTTTCAACAAAACGGCCCGCGGACTCTACGAATCCTTAGGCTACGAGACCACCAGCATCAAGATGCGAAAAACGCTTTGACACTGCCGCTAATCTTTGAAAAACCCTCAACCGCTCTCTAATTGTTGGGCAACGAAGTACATTACAGATCACAGAGAAATTTGAAGAGGACCTCTTTGCTCAATAGACCAGATCAAGTTAGGCTTGAAGTACGTAAGGGAGTATTCCTAAGCGCTCAACTCGTCAATACGTAGATCTACATGGATCCACCGGGTTTAGCGGCCGGCCTACGGGCTGGTGAAGAGACTTACTCGATATCATCGTGCTTGCGCGCCTTACGAAAGTAGGAAACCCTATGGAAGTTTCGCCTTTAATCTGGGCCATTACAGTGGCCGTCGTTCTTGCTCTTCTTGCCTTCGACTATTTTTTCCACATTCGCAAGGCTCACGTACCCAGCCTTAAAGAAGCAGCGATATGGTCCAGCCTCTACGTCGGAATCGCACTGGTTTTTGGCATCGTCGTCTTAATCTTCGGCGGCATCGACATGGGCGCCGAATACTTTGCTGGTTACATCACCGAAAAAGCATTATCGGTCGATAACCTCTTCGTCTTCTTGATCATCATCGCCAGCTTCCGCGTTCCGAGGGAAGACCAACAAAAGGTGTTGCTCTTCGGCATCGTATTTTCGCTGATTGCCCGGACCGCTTTCATTTTCGTTGGCGCTGCCTTGATCAACCAATTCGCTTGGGTCTTCTACATCTTTGGTTTGATCTTGCTCTTAACTGCAGGAAACCTGCTGAAGAAAGACGACGAGTCCGATGAAGCAAATAACTTCATCATCCGCATTGCCAAGAAACTCTTCCACACCACAGATAGTTATGACGGCGACAAACTCTTCACCAAGGTAGACGGCAAAAAGGTCCTAACGCCAATGCTGCTGGTGATGGTGGCCATCGGTGGTACGGACATTCTTTTCGCATTGGATTCGATCCCAGCGATCTTTGGCCTAACCCAGAACGTCTACATCGTCTTTACCGCCACAGCCTTCTCACTGATGGGTCTGCGACAGCTGTACTTCCTGCTTGATGGGCTCCTCGACCGACTCATCTACCTGTCCTATGGGCTGGCAGCCATCCTGGCATTCATCGGCGTGAAGCTCATCTTGCATGCGCTACACGAGAACAACCTGCCATTCGTCAATAACGGCGAACATGTTCAAGTCATTGAGATCAGCACAGGTTTTTCACTGACAGTGATTATTGGGGTCCTCGTCGTCACTGTCCTGGCATCTTTGTTCAGCAAAGCTGGCAAGGCGCAGACCGCGGTTAACAATGTACGCAGGCACGCGAAGAACTACCTGGACCTCTCCTACACCGCCGATGTCGCTGAACGAGAACACGTATACGCGCTGCTTCTCGAAGAGGAAGCATACGTGAACACCATGGCGAAAAAGTACCGAGACAAGGTCAAAGACATCGAACAGATTCGCACCGAGGTGGCCCAGGCCCACAAGGAGCACGATGAATTTCTCAAGTCCTAGCCATTAAGCAATACCGCGGGCCACTAGTTCAGAACTAGTGGCCCGCAGTTTGTTCGCACCGCGAATAACAGCTTCTGCGATATACGTGCAATCTTCGAAGGAGCTCGGGACGAGTCCCCCGACAGCCTCAACAGCTATCTAGGTTCGCTGGCTCCTCGCTCTAATAGGGTGCTCGCCGCTACCGTGAAGAATGACTGTAGTTCCATGCCTGGTCCCCCACCATTCATGATCTCAGCAAACTTAGCGGCGAACTGACCCGATGTAGTAGTCGGATGGGACAATCACTTTACCCAGTGGCATTAGTGAAACCGGGATCATCTTCAAGTTCGCGATGCCCAGGGGGATACCAATGATCGATACGAACATCGGAATTGCCGTGAGGACGTGCCCGATAGCAATCCAAATTCCGGCGAAGATTACCCAGATGACATTGCCCAAGGTAGAGAATGCTCCGACCGGGCCCCGGTCAACGACCGTCCGTCCGAAAGGCCATAGGGCATATCCTGCAATGCGGAAGGAAGCAATGCCAAAGGGAATGGTCACGATCAACAGGCAGCAAATGATGCCAGCCAGAACGTATCCCAAGGCGAGCCAAAGTCCGCCAAACACCAACCAAATTATGTTGAGAATACCGCGCACTAGATCAGTCATATGACCAGTCTCGCCGACTTCGCATCACTGAACCATAGGGATAATCCCCGATTCTTCCCTGATCCACGTGGCCAATCCCCTATCCATCAGCCCTATGAGAGTGCCAATGCTCGTCTAGAATTAATCATCATGAGCGAATCGAGCGAAGAACAGCAGCAACCCCAGGCGTCGTCCCCACGAGACCCCGCACTTTTCAGGGCTGAGCCGGTCTCTTTTGTCCGTCGTGGAAACCGCCTGCAAGGTCGCCGGGCAAGTGCTTGGGAGCGCAATGCAGATCAATACGTGATTGAGCCTCCACGCAAGATTGCTGACACCTCGGTTGCTGATGACTTCCAACTTGATCCCACCGAAGCTTTTGGCCGTACCGCACCATTGGTCGTTGAAATCGGTACCGGTCTAGGCGAGTGCATTGCCAACGCTGCCAAGGATGATCCGGAACGCAACTACCTGGCCGTCGAGGTGTACCGTCCAGGACTGGCCCAGTTGATGCTGAAGGTCGAGTCCTTTGGAATCAGCAATGTTCGTGCCGTTCAAGCGAACGCCCCAGAAGTTCTGGACGTGATGCTTGATGAAAATAGTGCCGACGAAATCTGGATCTTCTTCTCCGACCCGTGGCACAAACCTCGTCATCATAAGCGTCGCTTGATCAAGAAGTCGTTCCTCGACAAGGTCTCCCGCGTCCTAAAGCCAGGCGGTACTCTGCGTCTGGCCACCGACTGGTCCAACTACGCTGAACAGATGCGTGACGTTCTTGAGGAACACGCAGACTTCCAGAACCAGCACCCGGGCAACCTCGCCGGTGAAGCCAGCAACCTGACCAAGGTTCGCCGCGAAGGCATGGAAGGTTTTGACCCTGAGCCTGAATTCATTGATGAACAAGGTGGCTGGGCACCGCGCTTTGAACGTCGCATTCTGACCAGTTTTGAAGGCAAGGCACTCAAAGCTGGACGTCTGGTCTTTGATTTGGCCTACACGCGCGTCGGTTAATATCGCTGTTTACGCCAAGTAAGGGCCATGGAATCCATAAGATGGATTCCATGGCCCTTACTTCATCCGAGATTAATAGCTACGCGCAGACGCCCACGATGGAATACGCCGGCGTGCGGTTGGAACAACTTTCACCCGAGCATGCTGATGACTTAGCACAGGTTGTCACTACCGGAGGGCTAGATGAAACCTGGTACACCTCGGTACCTTCTGCCCAAGTCATGCTCGGTGACATCAAGAAGCGCTTGGCCCTGCAAGCGGCTGGTGAAATGGCGCCTTTTGTGATTATTGATGTGTCTACGGGCAAGGCGGTCGGTGCCACCACATACCTGAACATTGATGAGTCGAACCACCGAGTGGAGATCGGCTCAACCTACCTGTCCCCTGAGGCTCAAGGCACCGGCATCAACCCTGCAGCAAAATTCATGCTGCTTCAGCGAGCATTTGAAGTGCTGGATTGTTTCTCCGTCGCGTTCTGCACGCACTGGCACAACGAAGTCTCGCGAGCAGCCATTGCACGTCTAGGGGCCAAACAGGATGGTGTCCTGCGCAATCACAAATATGATCCGGCCACCGGCACGCTACGCGATACCGTGATCTTCTCGATTCTTCCGCATGAGTGGCCCGCCGTGCGCACCAATCTACAGGCGCGGCTAACCCGCCGTGGACGAATCTAGCGGCCAATAGCCCGTCGAGTAGTAAACAGCGTGACCGTAGGTTCACGGCGTTCCGGGCGCATACCGCGAGCCAAAGACACCACATCTCCCCCGGAAGTCCCGGCAGCAAAGATGCGGGTTTGCCCGGCACGTACCGCGCTGAGCTCGTTGCGCAAGTCGTTGACCTCGGTCTGTAGGTAGGCAACCTGGTCTTGCAACTCAAGGATGCGTTTGATGCCTTCAAGGGAGACGCCATCTTTGCTCAACGCCTGAACTTGGCGGAGCAGGGAAACATCGCGCTGAGAGTAGCGTCGTTGTTTGCCCGACTGTCGGCTTGGAGATACCAAGCCAATCCGATCATATTGACGTAGCGTCTGCGGATGCATGTCTGCCAGTTGAGCGGCGACGGAAATGACGAAGACAGGACGCAGGTACTCCCCGTTCACGTTGCTTCGACCACCTTTCTACTTGGCTTGTTGGCTACAGAGCCTCTAGTCATTGAGTCTAGCTTCCCCGCCATGCCACTTCGAGGCCATGGCGGGGCAGCTAAGTGCCGATCCGATTTAGAGTTTGGCTTTGGCAGCCAAGTCCGCGCGTGGATCTTCGCCGGCCGTGGCTGCAGCGAAATCTTCCACAGCTTTCTTTGCCTCATCGGACAGATTCTGCGGGATCACGACATCCAAAGTGATCAGCAAGTCGCCGGTGGCCTTGGAAGTCTTCACACCACGACCTTTCAGACGTAAAGTGCGCCCGGAGTTCGAGCCTGCAGGAACCTTCATCGCAACCGTTTCCCCGTCCAAGGTTGGCACGTGGATTTTGGCTCCCAGCACCGCTTCATCAAAGGTCACCGGGACATGGATGCGGATGTTGTTCTCTTCGCGTTTGAAGAATGGGTGTTCGGAGACCTTGACCTTCACCAGCAGGTCGCCATTGCCAGCAGCTCCGGCTTGGCCCTTGCCACGCACGCGTACGGACTGTCCATCCTTGATGCCCGCGGGAATGCGCACATCGATGACTTCGCCGTTCTGCTCGCGCAGCCCAATGGTGGTTCCCTTGATGGATCCAGCAAAGGAGATCGAGGTATTAGCCGTGCGGTCAGCGCCCTTACGTGGTGGTGCGCTCTGGCCGAAACCACCGCCACCGAAACCTCCCCCACCGAACAGGTCGGAGAAGTCGGGCTGTCCACCGCGTGAGCGTGCCGACCCTCCCCCACCAAAGAGGTTGGAGAAGATATCTTCAAAGCCGGCCTGACCGCCCGGCGCGCCGCCCGGTCCTCCAGCTGAGAAGCGTGCTCCGGAGCCCATGGCGCGGATGGCGTCGTACTGCTCGCGTTCTTCTTTGTCGGCGAGCACCGAATGCGCTTCGGAGATGTCTTTGAATTTTTGTTCAGCGGCCGCATCGCCCTGATTGGTATCCGGGTGGTACTTGCGTGCAAGTTTGCGGTACGCCTTTTTGATGTCCGCCTCGCTGGCGTCCTTGGCGACGCCCAGAATGGCGTAGAAGTCTTTTTCGATCCAGTCCTGACTTGCCATCAGGGCCCCGTCCTTTCAATGCCAATTCGAAACTGCCCACTGACGATCTCTCGGCAGTGGGCAGTTTCAGATTGTGTTATTCGTGGCTATTCGCCGGTTGCTACCAGCACCTGAGCTGCACGCAAGATGACAGCTCCCTTACGATAGCCGGTGCGCAGCACCTGCCCTACGTGGTCGGCTGGAATGTCCGCGACAGCCTGGCGAAGCAGTGCTTCGTGGATGTTTGGATCAAATTCCACACCGGCCTCGTTGATGCGCTCCAGACCATGCTGGGACAAAATGGTGTCCAGCTTGTTCGCGATCGAAGCGAACGGGCCGTCGGCCAAGTCCCCATGCGCCCGGGCCGCATCGATGTCATCGAGCACCGGAAGCAGGGTGTTGAGCACGGACTGGACGGCGTTTTCACGCGCCACTGCCCGGTCGCGCTCAACGCGCTTGCGGTAGTTGACGTATTCGGCCTGCAGTCGCAGTAGGTCGTTGCGCAGCTCGGCTTCACCGGCGCTGGCTTCTTCCTGCTGTGCAGCTGAGTCGTCCACGCCGGCGCCAGCCTCGTTCAGGATCGCCTCGGCCTGACCCAGGGCGTCAGCGGTTGGCTGCGTCTCGGCAGCCTCTTGCTGGTTCTCCGGCTCCTGGCCGGAGTTTTCGTTCTGGTCCTGTGCCTCGGACATATTCCCTAACTCCCTACTTCTTGTCGGCTTCGTCTTCGTCGATGACCTCGGCGTCGACGATGTCTTCATCAGCGTTTGGAGCCTGCTCACCCTCAGGGGCAGCAGCGCCTTCAGCCTGTGCGTTAGCGTAGATTGCCTCGCCCAACTTGGTCTGGGAAGCCTGCAACTTCTCGAACGCGGTCTTGACCTCGTCGTCGTTGTCCTGCTTCTCCAGGGCAGCCTTCAGAGCGTCAACGTCGGCCTGAACCTCGGTCTTGACCTCTTCTGGCAGCTTGTCTTCGTTGTCCTTGATCAGCTTGTCTACGGAGTAGGCAGCCTGCTCAGCGGCGTTACGGGTCTCAGCTGCCTCACGGCGTGCCTTGTCCTCTTCGGCGTGTGCTTCAGCTTCCTGAACCATGCGCTCGATGTCGTCCTTGGACAGCGAGGAACCACCAGTGATGGTCATCGACTGCTCGGTGCCGGTGCCCTTGTCCTTGGCGGATACGTGCACGATGCCGTTGGCGTCAATGTCGAAGGTGACCTCAACCTGTGGGATGCCACGAGGAGCCGGTGCGATACCGGTCAGCTCGAAAGTGCCCAGCGCCTTGTTGTCACGGGTGAACTCGCGCTCGCCCTGGAAGACCTGGATGGATACCGAAGGCTGGTTGTCTTCAGCGGTGGTGAAGGTTTCCGAACGCTTGGTTGGGATTGCGGTGTTACGCTCGATCAGCTTAGTCATCACGCCGCCCTTGGTTTCAATACCCAGGGACAGTGGGGTGACGTCGATGAGCAGAACGTCCTTGCGCTCGCCCTTCAGTACACCTGCCTGCAGGGCTGCACCAACGGCTACAACCTCATCAGGGTTCACGCCCTTGTTAGCTTCCTTGCCGGCCAGGTCCTTGACCAGTTCAGCAACGGCTGGCATACGGGTCGAACCGCCAACCAGGATCACGTGAGCGATGTCGGCAACCTTGATGCCTGCTTCTGCGATGACATCGTTGAATGGCTTGCGGGTACGCTCCAGCAGGTCCTTGGTCAGGTCCTGGAACTTTGCACGCGAGAGGTGCTCGTCCAGGTGCACTGGGCCTTCTGGGGTGACCGAGAGGTACTGCAGGGAGATGTTGGTGCTGGTTGCGCTGGACAGTTCCTTCTTAGCCTGCTCAGCAGCTTCCTTCAGACGCTGCAGGGCAATCTTGTCCTTGGACAGGTCCGCACCCTTAGCCTTGGCCTGTGCCAGCAGCCAATCTACGATGCGCTGATCCCAGTCATCGCCACCGAGGCGGTTGTCACCAGCGGTGGAGCGAACCTGAATGGTGGAGAAGCCGTCGTCATCCTTGCCAACTTCGAGCAGGGAGACGTCGAAGGTACCGCCACCGAGGTCGAAGACCAAGATGAGCTCGTCTTCGTTGCCCTTTTCCAGGCCGTAAGCCAGTGCTGCAGCGGTTGGCTCGTTGACGATACGCAGGACGTTCATACCAGCGATCTCGCCGGCTTCCTTGGTGGCCTGGCGCTCAGCGTCGTTGAAGTAGGCAGGAACGGTGATCACTGCGTCAGTGACCTTTTCGCCCAGGTAAGCCTCGGCGTCGTTCTTCAGCTTCATCAGGGTACGTGCGGAGATTTCCTGCGCGGTGTACTTCTTGTCATCAACGTCAATGGTCCAGTCGGTGCCCATGTGACGCTTGACCGATGCGATGGTGCGGTCGATGTTGTTCACTGCCTGGCGCTTGGCGATGTCGCCAACCAGGACCTCGCCGCTCTTCGAGAAAGCAACGATCGACGGGGTAGTACGGTTGCCTTCCGCGTTTGCGATAACGGTTGGCTCACCACCTTCGAGCACGGAAACTACGGAGTTGGTGGTTCCTAGGTCGATACCTACGGCACGCGACATAATGGCTCTCCTTTGCCTTGGTTGAAAGTACTAACGCTGAGGATTTTTATCCTGATTGAGCGTTCTGGACTCAAGTTTACTCAGCCGCTTTCGACTGTCAAATTAACTTGAGCCAACCTCACTCAACTTTGCGTCCTGTCTTCTTCAACGAACAAAGTGCAAGAATGATTCCCAAGCCGAAGAATAATTTTCAGACACAGGACACGCAAGGCACTCAAGGACAATCCACCCTGCGCTCCCGGCGCCTCAACCTACCGAAAAAACGGTCCTTCCGTGAGCTGGACCGCCGCACCCAAATAGCTGTAGTCGCCGCTGGAATTATCGAACTGACTTTGATGTTTACAGCATTGCGGGATCTTCGGCGGCGTCTCGCGCAGCAGGTGAGAGGGCCCAAACCACTGTGGGCCGTGGTCAGTTGTCTCAACGTTCTAGGAAGCCTTTCCTACTTCATTTTTGGTCGTCGCAAAGACCCTCAAAACTGATTTACAGACACAATGGAACAACCCGCTCTCGCGAAAACGAGAACGGGTTGTTCGCTGTCAGCGTGGACGCTTTGCCAATGAAAACCTCGATTGCCGCACTGGCTCGATCAGTTCATCTGCCAACAATGTTCCTGCGGATAATCGCGACAGATCATCCATCAGGGATGCTCCCATCTACTACCTAACCGAGCCCTGAGGTTCCACCAACACCGCCGCAGTGCGCGCCGGAATAGTCAGCTCACCGGTGGCACTGTCGAACGAAGTCGACTTCACCCGGTCATCGCTGCCTTTCGCAAGAGACTTGGCGAGCGAATAATCGTGACCTACTAATTCCTCAAGGGTCTGCGTGCTCTCCTTCGGCGAGGCATTGAAGAGCACCAAGGCCCCATCATGCTTACGATCAGCATCCTTGCCCACGGTATCGTCGATACGCATCACGATAATTCCTGGTTCGGCTTCGGCCCCACCCAGCGGGAAGCTCACCTTTTGCTCGATGAGATCAGCTGAGCCCAAACGCAAGAGACCTACCTCTTTACGAGTCCGCAGCAAGTCCAGAGCAGCGCCTTCAGCATCAGTCATGGCCTTTGCATCGGGCTTGAGCGCAGGGTCTTCTAATAGTGGAGCCATCAGATCCCACTTCTCACCGTTGTCCGCCTTGGGTGGAAGCCCGGAGCCAAAAGTATTCTCCTCGCCGGAGAAGTCGATGCGGTTGAACCAGTCCCCCGAGTTATAGGAATTTCGGTCCAAAGACTTTGAACGCAATAACTCGGTTCCGGCATGCCAGAACGGAACAGCTTGTGAATACATCACGGTTGCTTGCGAGAGAGTATTCATTCGCACTCGATCTTCCATGGAAGTATCTCGTGGCAACTTGAGCACAGTGAGGTCGTAGAGCGTTTCGTTATCGTGCGCGTCAACATAGTTGATCACTTCCCCCGGCTGCGAGGCATAGCCCGCTTTCGCTCCGCGGTAATCCAACTCATCACCACGATGCACGCTGCCGTCCGAAGTGAGGAACTCGAACCCTTCCAGGTTGCCAGCCAAGCCGAGCTTCACCAGGTCGGTTTCGTGCCCGAGGTCTTTCAACGCTTCCTCGGTGCTCCCATTGGCCTTATTACCGTTGGGATCCGTGCCCAAGCCGGTACCAAAGCCCTGACGGAATGTTGAGGATGAATCCACAGGACTGCCACCATGAACGGCATCGCGCAGTCGGTCATTAAAGGTCCCGATGCCGGTACCGTTCAATTGCCCCTGAGTCGCTTGGTAGAAGCGAGCATTGTCCGCCACTTCACCAAAGTTCCATCCTTCGCCATAGAGGTAAATGGACTTGCCATCCACTCCGTCGCGTCCCGGTTTCAGTTCATCTAGTGCGCTACGTACAGCTTCCATAGTTTCTCGAGAGTGGTGGCCCATGAGGTCAAAACGGAATCCATCAACCTTATAGTCCTTGGCCCACACCACCAGGGCATCAACCATCAGTTTCTGCGCCGCAGCATGTTCCGTGGCCAGGTTCTGGCAGCAGGTCGAAGTTTCGACTTTCCCGGTAGCATCAAGCCGGTGGTAGTAACCGGGCACGATCTTATCCAGAACACTGCGATCGGCCTGGCCCGAGGCTGCAGTGTGGTTAAACACCTGATCAAGCACTACTTCTAGCCCCATGCTGTGCAAGGATCCAACCATTGAGCGGAATTCTTCCACCCGATTAGCGCCTTCAGGGTTCGTGGCGTACGAACCCTCCGGAGCCATAAAGTGGAAGGGGTCGTAGCCCCAGTTGAATCCGTCTTCATCACCGTGGGCAGTAACGCACTCTTGTTGTTTGCTAGAGGCTGCCGGCAGCGACTTCAGATCACAGTCCGTCTCAACACGTTGAGACTGTTCCTCCTCAATGGTGGCGATATCAAAACTTGGAAGCAGGTGAACGGTAGTCAGCCCAGCTTCAGAAAGTTGCTTGAGCTGCTTGCTCCCGGCTCCGTTGGCTCCAAAAGCTCCGTAGCGGCCCCGCTGGTTCGCAGGCACCGAAGCATCTGAAATTGAGAAGTCACGGATCTGCAGTTCATAGATGCTGCGGTCCACGTCCTTTTCGACGTTTTTGGCTTTGGCCTTACGCCACTGTTTTGGCTGGTGGTGAGGATCTTCCAAGCTCACAGCCACCGAGTGGGTGGAATTAGTCGTGAGTGCTACCGAGTAAGGATCCGTCACGATGTTCGATTCAATCTTGCCGGTTTCCGGGACAAAGACTTGGACTTCCCACCGGTACTTCGCCTCAGCCATCTGAGGCTTGCCCTTGACCGTCCACACACCGCTGTCCTCCGAATAGCTAGCAGCGTATCGTGTGGTCTTCTCCTTCTTGTCAGTAATCAGCAGTGTTGCGTTTTGGGCCGTGGGTGCCCAGAGCCTGAAAGTAGGGCGTTTCCCGGTGAAACTCACGCCGAGTTCTACATCTTCAAGCGCCTTGGCATAGAGATCATCGATAACACCAGCACTCTGGACTCCGGTGAAGGCGGTGAGTTTCTTCGAATCTCCTTCACCGTCGAATCGTGCCAAGGCCATTTGTGAGCGCAATGCAGAGGCTACGTCCTCGCTTTTAAGGTCAATACGCAAAGCACGGTAGTCAGCAAGATGCGGGAACTTCTTACGTTGCTCTGCACTCAACCCGCCAATAACTTCTTTGAGCTCAAGTGGCTTCGCACCGGAGATCTCTCCTCCCTCCAATTTCAAGCCGGCGTCCTTGGCAGCGTAGAGGGCATACCTTTCGCCACTACCCAGATCACGGGGAATAGCAATCGTATCTGCAGAAATCCACTGCGCTTTCATTTGACCAACGCCGTCGACTGTTTGGGTGTCAGAACCAATCTGCAGCAGGTGAGTCTTCGAGTCATAGCTGAAGCTCACCGGCTTCCCCTCGGTCACCGAGAGACTGTAGTTAGCACCTCCGGCAGCACCGTCAACGCCATAATTTTCCTCCCACCCGAAGTCATGCGACACCTTAAACTCGTAGGTGCCGGCCGGAATTTTCTCCGTAGTGAATTCGTAGGTACCGTCAGCATCTGGGTCAGCCATCAAAGTTGCCAAACAGGTTGGATCCCAGTCGGAAGCACAGCCCAACTCATCTTGAAAACTTCCCGGCAAGGTGATCATGGGACCTTGTTGATCACTTTGTACGATGTTATTGCGTGGATCGAAGAAGAACTTGACGGACCCGCCTTCGTGAGAATATTTGAGGTTGTCACCACCGGCAACGCCACCAACGCCGTAGTTCAGATCCCATGATCCGTTGATGGCTACCTTGTATTCATAGTCCCCTGCCGGGACTTCGAATTCACCAGAGTAGACCCCGCCAGGCTGTTCAGTGAGTTTGGCGGCCTCGCAGGCCGGATCCCAGTCCGTGACACAACCCATTTCGGTGTTATGGCTTCCTGGCACGGTGACCATGGAGATGTCCGATTCAACCGGTTTTTCCTTCGCGAACCCGGATACATCGTTGCCCACGGAAGCATAAGTGGAAGCGGCGCTGTGTTCACCTGCGGCATTGGTACTCACCGCACGATATTCCACCAAGGTGCCTTGTGGTAGCGATGAAACGTCGTGGAAGACTCGTGGGGTGTGGCCTTCTGCCACGCCCAGTAGGTGCCACTTCTCGGTGCCTACTTCACGCCACGACATGCTTGTCTCAGCCCACGCCTGTTCGCCTAGATCCACGGATACGGGTGATACGCCGCTGAGCCCTGCCCCAGATTTTGGAGCGGAAATCTCAGGTGTGAAGGCAGCACTGTCTACGTCTTTGTCAGCTTTATAAACCACCGCAGATAGCGCTGGCACCGTCACGTTGAGTTTAGCGTCCGCAGCACTGCTGAGTTTGCCTTCCGCGCCATAGAGCGCTGAGTAACTTGCGTCGGAGGTTAGAGTCGACAACTCAACATCAGCGGATTCTTCCGAATTGTTCAGGGCCACCAAATATTCGGTTTTCTCGTCACGGTCCACACGCGAGAAAGCATAAACTCCCTTGGAATCTTGGGCGTATAGCTCTACTTGTGCCCCTCCCTTCAGCGCTTTGTCTGATTCGCGAAGTTTAGAGAGGGCCGCGATGTGCTGATACAGCGGAGAATCACTGTCATAACGATCTTGGGTTCCGAGCTTTTCTCCAGTAATCAATTCTTGGTTCTGATAGTCCGAGACTTGAGAAGCGAACAGTGATTGGCGAGAATCCTTGTCTCCACCGGTGCCGGCAAATCCTTGTTCGTCACCGTAGTAAACCACCGGCTGGCCACGGGTCAGGAACATCAGTTCATGGGCCAGTTCAACACGTTTGAGTTTCTGATTGCTGTTGTTCAGGAAGTACCCAATGCGGCCCATATCGTGATTGCCGAGGAAGGTTGGTAAGGCATCAGCTGAGGTGTTTGCCGTGGTGTAGTAGTCATCCGCCGAGAACAGCGTGCTTAGCGTTTTGGCCGAATTTCCTCCCGCGAAACCGGCAGCCGCAGATTGGAACGTGAAATCAAGGACGGAATTCATTTCCGTCTTACGCACGTAGGGCGATAGCTTTTTTGCATCGGCATCATAAACTTCGCCAAACATGAAGAAGTCGTCTTTACCCTGGGCTCGTGCATAGTCCTGAACTTGTTTGGTCCATTGTTCCCAGAATTCGAAATTCACATGTTTTGCGGTGTCTATGCGGAAGCCATCAATTCCGAAGTCCACCCAGTTTTTGTAGACCTCTGCGAAACCGTTGACGACCTTAGGATTTTCGGTCATGAGGTCATCAAGACCTTGAAAATCGCCGTAGGTGACCGACTCGCCTTCCCATGTTGAGTCCCCGCGGTTGTGATAGAGCGTTGGATCATTGAGCCAGTCGGGAACCTTCTTGACTTGATCAGAAACAACCGGGGTATAGGGGAAGGAACTGGAAGCATCTAGCTCTGGGAAGGTATCACTGCCTGCGTAGTCCGCCGGGTCAAAGGCTTGGCCCTGAGCATCCTTATAAGGAACGGAAGATTGCTCAACGTAGGAATACTTCTTTTCCTTATTATCGATGAGATCTGCGGTGTGGTTCACGATGATGTCGAAATACACCTTGATGCCACGTTTGTGGGCGTCATCGATCAGTTCGGAGAGTTCTTCGTTGGTGCCTAGATGTGGGTCGATCTGAGTGAAATCGGTGACCCAATAGCCGTGGTATCCGGCGCTGGCATCATCACCACTACCCTGAACCGGCATGTTCTTAAAACTGGGTGTGAGCCAGATGGCGCTGGTGCCAAGGCCTTGAATGTAGTCAAGCTTGGAGCGTAAGCCTGCGATGTCACCGCCTTCATAGAATCCTTTGTTCGTCGGATCAAACCCGGTGGTTAGCCGATCGCCTTCCAAACCGCCGGTGTCGTTAGCCGTTGACCCATTGGCAAAGCGGTCTGTCATGACGAAATAAAACTGCTCACCAGAGCCGGCTTGCCTGACCGGCGCAGAGACCAAATCGGCGTCAGTATCAGAATATTCTCCGCGAAGGTCCAGTGGTACAACCTGCGTCAGCCCCGTAGCCGTATCAAAGGTGAAGCGCAATCGGCTATCCGCGCTCAGTGCTAGGGGAATGTTCTCTTCTCCCCCGTCGAGTCCATAAGACGTGTCAAAGCTTTTGTTCAACGCTACTTTGTATTCATAGTTCCCCGCCGGAACTTCCACTTCCAGGCTGTATTGCCCTTCCTGGTCCGTGGATTGCAGACTGGTAGCTTCACAGTCAGCCATCCAGTCAGCGGAACATCCCAACAACGACTGAAAAGAACCGGCCAGAGTCACCGAAGTTTCATCTGCCGCGGCGGGAATACTAGCCAGTGGCGCCATGGGTGCGAGCGCCAGCATCGGGGTCGCGGCCAAGGCGGTGACCCAACGACGCCAACTACGTTTATGAAGGCCTGGTGGCAGTGACTGACTGCGCACGGAGGAAGCAGCGCTTTTGCTGTTCACGAAATGCTCCATTGAATTCGAAGGTGCGAGCGGCAGGCCACACTAGGTGGCTTGCCAGTGATTCACCCCACACTACTGAGCGAATTCCATCAAGTGCAAGCGTTTCCAACATTTACACTCGGATGCAGGTAAAACATCAAAATTTTCAGTATTTTTCCAACTTATTACATAGGAAACGCTTGCACAATCTGGTGTAAAAGTCCCGATTCTCATTTTCCGATCCGCTCGCAACCCCACCACCAAAAAGAAGCTCCAGACAGCATTTGGCTGTCTGGAGCTTCTTTTGGGAACTAGTTCTTAGCGCCCGCCGGTAGCAGGGCTTGATGCACGACGTGGTCCACGTGAGCGGCCACCTGCGGCACCTGCAGCATTGCGACCACCGGATCGTGCTGAGCGCGAGGAGTTCGACGGACGCTCGCCATTCGCTCCACGAGCCGAACGGCTTGGACGCTCAGCGTTAGCACCGCGTGATTCGCGTGCTGGACGCTCCGACTGGTTCGATGCACCGGAACGATCTGAACGGCGACGGTCTCCACCGCGGCCCTGTGCCTCACCGGCAGGCTTCCCACCACGGGCATTTCGTCCGCCGCCACGCCCACCGCGTGCGTTCGAAGTTTCGCCAGCAGGCTTCTTCTTCGCTGGGTTACGCTTCTGCTGCACTGGAGCAACGTATGGAACATGCTCAGCAACTTCGCCAACTACCTTGGCAACAACTGGCGAGTCCAGGCTCACCTTTTCAAAAGGTACCTTCAGGCCGGCCTGCTTCAGCAAGGAGGCAACGTCGCCCTGCTGTTCAGGGGTACAGATAGTCACGACGGTTCCATCCGAACCGGCACGTGCGGTACGGCCCGAACGGTGGGTGTAAGCCTTGTGCTCCGCAGGTGGGTCAATGTGAACCACGAGTTCCACACCATCTACGTGCACGCCACGAGCTGCAACGTCGGTAGCAACCAAAACCTTGGCCTCGCCCGAGGCGAAGGCTGCGAGGTTACGGTCACGAGCGTTCTGCGAAAGGTTACCGTGGAGGTCCACCGCAGGTACGCCAGCCTTAGACAAGGTCACTGCCATCTTCTTGGCGTGGTGCTTGGTGCGCATGAACATGATGCGACGAGCTGTGCCCTGAGCTAAAACACGAATAAGTTCTTTCTTATCATCGCTTGGAACCACAAATACGTGGTGTTCCATGGTGTTCACGGCAGCTTCAGGAGCATCCACCGAGTGAATGGTTGGGTTGCTCAGGTAGCGCTTGACCACCTTGTCCACGCCGTTATCCAAGGTAGCGGAGAACAGCATGTGCTGAATGCCGGTTGGCATACGGTCCATGATGCGACGAACCACTGGAAGGAAGCCCATATCAGCCATGTGATCAGCTTCGTCCAGAACAGAAATTTCAAGCTGGGACAGGTCAACGATCTTCTGCTTGATCAGATCATCAAGACGGCCTGGGCAAGCGATGACGATATCAACACCGTCGTTCATTGCCTTTTCCTGGCGGCTCTGTGCCACGCCGCCGTAGATCACGGTGGTACGCAGTCCGGTGGCCTTCGCCAGCGGGTCCACGGTCTTAGCGATCTGGGTTGCCAATTCGCGAGTTGGTGCCATGATCAGTGCACGTGGGAAACGGGCCTTACGACGCTGTGGGCGCTGGGCCAAACGAGCTACCAATGGCAAGGAAAATGCCAAGGTCTTACCGGATCCGGTCTGTCCACGACCAAGAACATCTCCGCCAGCCAATGTGGATGGCAAGGTGGCTTCCTGAATCGGGAAGGGGGTTTCGATTCCGCTCTCGGAAAGGACTTTGGCAAGGTTTCCGGGCACGCCTAGGGCGCCAAAAGTTACGGACATATTCAAGCTTTCTCTCTGATTCGCACGCCACGAGCCGTGGCGCTGGGTCTCGCCGAGCCAGGAGGAAGTCCGCACCGCGCAGGGCCATCGTTCTGGCCTGCAACCACCGGTGAATCCGCACGGAATCATTCCGGGGAATCAGCTGGAGGGGAAATCTAAACTGTCGACGCATGCATCCGGTCAAATCCGGAGGCGCACAAGTATCCACTCTACAGTGCTTGAACCTGATTGGCCTGTGACCATCCCCGATTTGCCCTTGATACGCCGGAGACTTTCACCACGTTCCCGCTACTTGCTGGCGCCAATTTTGCGTGCCAATTTGGAGGGCCACCAGACCTTTGGCCCAATCTCCTCCACCAGTGCTGGCACTAGCAGGCTGCGGACAATAAAAGTGTCAAGAAGCACGCCGAAGGCAACAATGAACCCCAGTTGTCCCAGGAACATGATGGGTACAACCCCTAGTGCGGCGAAGGTTGCTGCAAGGACAACACCTGCAGATGTGATCACGCCGCCGGTGACCTGCAGCCCGCGGCGCATGCCTTCATAGGTGCCGATCTTCAAGGACTCCTCGCGCACTCTAGTCATGAGGAAAATGTTGTAATCCACGCCCAGCGCTACCAGGAATACAAAGCCGAACAACGGCACCGAAGGATCCGCGCCAACATAGTTGAAGACATTATTGAAGACCAACGCGCTAACACCCATGGCCGTTCCATAGGAGAGCACCGTGGTGATCATCAAGAGCAATGGCGCGAGCACCGAGCGCAAGAGCAGCATCAGAATCACAAAGATCGCGCCCAGAGACGTGGGGATGATCTTGTAGAGGTCCGCCTGCGCCGTTGCATTGGTATCGAGCTGCGTAGCGGTGGTGCCGCCAACCAGCGCTTGCGAATTGACCTGGTGCACTGCATCGCGCAGCGCAACGATAGTTTGCTTGGCCTCATCGGAGTCGGCGGCATCGGCCAGGGTCACAGAAATGAGGTTCCGCCCCTGGACCTCATACGGCTCAATTCCGCGCTCGGCAAGTGCAGGGCCGCCATTTTCGGCCTGCAGGTACGCTGAGTCAACGCCCGTCACATCAAGAGCCTTGTCCAGGGTTGCCTGGGCATCTGCTTGATCAACAATCACCGTTGCCGGGGAGCCAGTTCCTCCCGGGAAATGCTCGCCCAGCGCTACCTGGCCATCCCGGGCTTCGGAACCGCCAACCACCAGTTCGCTTTGAGGCACTCCGTGGGCCTTGAGCCCGGTGACACCCAGCACTCCCGCGGCCAAGACGACAACAGTGATCATCCAAATCGGCCGTGGATGCCGGGCGACAAATCCAGCGATCCTGCCCCACAGGCCCGCCGGGATCCCCGGGTCTTGGGGAGCGCTTTGAGGCTTGGGAGCAAATGGCCAGTAGGCGGCCCTGCCCAAGAGCCCCAGTACTGCTGGCAAGAAGGTCAGTGCGGCAATAATCGAGAAGATGATGCCCGAAGCGCCGATGGGCCCCAGAGCCTTGTTGGAGTTCAAATCCGAGAAGAGCAGACATAGTAGGCCCACGGTGACGGTGCCACCCGACGCGACAATCGGCTCCAGCGAGCTCTTGAACGCCGTGGACACTGCCTGCCACTTGTCAGCGCCGGCGACCAAGGCTTCCTTGTGCCGTGCGACAAAGAGCAACGAGTAATCCGTGGCCGCGCCAATCACCAGAATGGAAAGGATGCCTTGGGCCTGGCCATCCAACCGGATCCAGCCTTCCGAGGCCATGAAATACACGCTCAGAATCGCGGCGCAGAGGGCAACCATCGAGGTCATCAGCACCGTGATGGGCAGCAACAACGAGCGATAGACCAGCAGCAGGATAACCAGCACCGCTGCCAGTGCCACGCCCAGCAGCACACCGTCGATGCCGCCGAAGGCCTCAGCCAAGTCCGCGCTGAACCCTGCCGGTCCCGTCACGTAGGCAGTGGTGCCTTCGGGCTTTTCCGCGGCGATCAGGGAGCGCAGTTCCTCCACGCCTTCTTTGGCTTCGGTCTCGCCGGAGATTGGTACGAGCAGTTCAGCAGCTTGCCCGTCCTTGGAAATAAACGGTCCAACCACATCCCCTTCGAGGTATGTGAAGCCGGCAAGCTTTTCGGCGAGCGCAGTGACGGCAGAAGCCTCGAGTTCCCCCGTGCCGGTTAGGACCACGACGGCGGGGATCGCTTCAGAAGTTTGGAATTTGTTCTGCCATTCAAGGGCCCGGGTGGCTTCTGCGCTGGCCGGAAGGAAAGAGGTCTGGTCATTGGTCTGGACTTCGGAAAGCTTCCCGAAAGTGGGTCCGCCAAGTCCAGCCACGCCGAGCCATAGCAGAATCAAGACAGCGTAGATTCCAGCTCTTATACCTATGCTTTTTCTTTTTCTGGTAGTGGACGAGCCGTTTGCTAGCTGGGTTTGTTGTGGCACTTTCGCGTTTCCTCATTCATAGTCGCGCTCTGCGCATCGATCCTCGACGTGAATCCAACATTACCCTATATAGTTCCACCATCGAACTATTTTTTCTGGACACGGGCCAAAACGGTTTAGGATTGCGGCTATGACTGCAAGCGACTACCAGCAGCTGGTGGTGCTCCTACAGGAATTCAGCCAAGCGAGCGACCGGTATGTTGAATCCACCGGCGCGCAATTCGGCACGCACCGAACGGACATGAATGCCCTGTCCATCATCATGAAATACCAGCAACGCGGAGCACTTCCATCTCCCAAAGACCTCAGCAATGAATTGCAACTCAGTTCTCCGGCCACCACCGCTATGCTGGATAGACTCTCCCGTCTCGGCCTAATTGAACGCCTGCGTTCCGATCATGACCGACGGGTCATGCGCATCTCACCGACGGAGAAAGCCTGGACCAAAGGTCGTGAAATGTTCATGCCCTTAGGGATGAAAATGATGGAAGTCATCGGCAACTACAACGAGAACGAACTGCAGATCATCACCCGCTTCATGACAGATGCCATTGCCGGTGTGGACAGCGCCCGAGAAGAAGCCGTAACCCAAAGTCCTGGGAATCTTCAGAACCCACCTATGGGCAATAGCATTGACCGGTGACACTTTCACTTTGGTTTTCCCTGCTCACTGCCTGCATCGTCATTAGCTTCACGCCCGGCGCTGGTGCCATCAACACCATGAATAATTCGATGCGCCAGGGCTGGCGAACTTCGATTTGGGGCATCTTGGGCCAGCAAATCGCCTTGCTGATCCACGTGGTGATTGTTGCGGCAGGTGTGGGAATTCTTGTAGCAAATAGCCCCACGCTTTTTGCCATCATCCGCTACGCCGGTGCGGCCTACCTCGTGTATTTGGGGATCCGTATGTTGTTGTCCAAACCCGACGTAGCATCAGACGGAACGACGACCGGGCATCGATTGACCCGTCGCGCCATGGTTAACCGCGGCATCCTCGTCAACCTGCTGAATCCCAAAGCCATCGTTTTCTTCTTGGCCTTCACCCCACAATTCATCAACACAGATCAGCCATTACTCGGCCAATATGCGTTGTATATCGGTACGGTCATCGTCGTTGACATCCTGGTCATGTTCTTCTTCTTCGCCGGTACAGCCCGTACTTTCCAGCGTTTTACCGCCACCTATCGGGGCGCAAAAATGCTCAATCTCCTCTTTGGTGTCCTGTTTATTCTTGTTGCACTACTGCTATTGCTCATGCACTAAAGAGTTTCGTCTCAGAATCGTTACCGATTTATGCCCGACTTTCGGGCGCGTAGCTATCGCCCGAAAGCGTTTGTGCCCATAGACTGATGCCATGTTCCGGATAATGATTGTGTGCACGGGAAATATCTGCCGTTCGCCTATGGCCGAGTACATGCTCAAGGACGCCCTGGAAAACGCAGATGTCAACGAGGTACAGGTACTCTCACGAGCCATCACCGACGGTGAAGTCGGCAATCCTATTGATGAGCGCGCCGCCAGCATCCTGCACAGTCACGGATTGGACGCCGCAGAACATGTCGCCGCCCAGATTGACGCTGAAGAACTGGCCGACATGGATCTTGTTCTGGCCATGGACACAGACCACTTCGAAGAACTTGTCCCTGAGCTAGCTGACATTGATCCTTCACAACGTCCACAGCTACGCATGTTCCGCTCCTTTGATCCGCAGACCGCCAACGCACCACATGAACGTCAAGGCGTTTATGATCCCTGGTACGGCGATGCCGGTGACTTCCGTGAGACTTGGAAACTCATCTCAGCTTCCCTGCCAGCCCTTGTAGATTACGTGCGGAGTAATATCGCTTCTCGTGGAAACCGCTAGACCAACTTTTATTGCCATTGATGGACGCTCCGGTTCAGGCAAAAGCACTTTCGCATCAGATCTAGCGCAACACCTTGCAACCACCTCAACCGTGGCTGTGATGCGCCTCGAGGACCTATACCATGGGTGGCACGGCCTTAGCCGCGCCTGCGAACTCTACGCTCAGCTTCTCCCAGCGCTGGCTTCTGGGCAACCGGTAACCTACCCCACCTGGGATTGGAATACTGACTCTGTAGGCCCACAGCAGTCTTTTGCTCCGGGTGAGATTGTGATCATCGAGGGGGTGGGTGCACTTAATGATCAAACTCTTGGGTTCATTGATCTCGGTATTTGGCTAGATGCACCCGAAGATTTTCGACGCGAACGAGCTCTAACGCGCGACGGTCAAACCTACAGGCCCTATTGGGACATATGGGCTGCTCAAGAGCATACCTATCTCCTCGAACATTCGCCGCAACACCATGCGAACCTGAGGATCGACACCTCAACGCGCAGTCATCCGCTAACGGCCTTGCTCGAAGCTTCCCGTTTCTTACCCTCTACTATTGCCGAGCTCGTTTTGGCGAGCTCCCATGGCAGTAACGCGCCGAAGTTCCGCCAAAGCTACCAAGCACCAGCAGACGTAGCAGCACTCTTTGAAGCGATCACCGTGCACATGCCGCATGCTGCGCTCTTAGAGTCCACCAGCCAGCACCTAGAAGACCCGCTGGGACGCAACAGGTACTCCCTCCTAGCCTTCTCCACGCAGCAACAGCCACCCCTGTTGATGGCCGATGCCAACGGAACAACAATCCAGCTTGAAGGAGTGCACCTTCAATTAGGCCAAAACTTTTTTGATTCACTCCAAAACCAGTGGCCTCCCGTTGACGCCCAGCACACCGAGTATCCCCTGCCCATGTGGGTTGGATATTTAGGATATGAACTCAAACGAGAGGTCGGGGCCAGCAATCTCAGCGCGAAAATCGCTCCCGGAGTGAATCGGCCAGATGCGCAGTTCTTCGCTCCTGACACCGTAGTCATTATTGACCATGAACGCGGGCAGATGCACTTGCACAGCACCAACAAGCCCGGCGCAGAAATCACCATTGTGCTGGGCAATCCACCGCAACAACGTTCCGACCAGAATCTCTGCGTTCCACACTTCACCTGTGCCGACACCGCCGCCGGCTATCAGGAAAAGATTCGTCGTGCTCAGCATGAAATCTATGAAGGCAACACCTATGAGGTCTGTCTGACCACCGAACTGACAGCACAGGTTGAAGACTTTAACCCTTTCGAGGCGTACTATCGCATGCGTCAATCAAGCCCAGCACCCTTCGCCCACTACCTACGGTTACCCGCCCTTGAGGTCGCCAGCATCTCGCCCGAACGCTTCCTTGCTCTATCTAAGAACGCTGAATTGCGTGCCGAACCGATCAAGGGCACCAGACCCCGTGGCATTGACGAAGAAAGCGATCTCGCGCTAAAACACGATCTGGCCACACATCCCAAAGACCGGGCCGAGAACATTATGATCGTTGATCTATTGCGCAACGACCTGTCGCATCATGCGGTGCCAGGCTCCGTACGAGTCGCTCGCCTGTGCTCGGTGGAAAGCTACGCCACGGTCCACCAGATGGTCTCCACCATTGATGCCACCCTAAAATCTCCAGAGCTTGCAGCCGATGCTCTGCGCGAAGCATTCCCTCCAGGGTCCATGACTGGCGCACCAAAATTGTCCACCATGAACATCTTGGACGAGTTAGAAGAACATCGAGCCCGCGGCTTGTATTCCGGTGCCGTCGGTTATTTAGGCGCCGATGGTGCTGCAGATTTCTCGGTGGTCATCCGCACGTTGGTCTGCGATAAACTTCCAGATCAGTCTTGGCGTCTATCTCTGGGACTCGGTGGAGCCATTACTGCGGACTCAGTGCCCGAAGAGGAATGGGAAGAAGTTATCACGAAGTCTCGTGGCGTACTTCAAGCGCTGGGAGCTACCTTCCCTATATCTACTGCAAGGTAGCGGTCAAGCGCGCGACGTTATCGATCCACCGTTGCATGCGAGGACGACGACGCCATTGCGACAGCGTGATCTCCGAGGAAATTTCACGGTAGTGGTTTTGCACTTCGTTCACAGCGTTGACCATCTCTTTGCCCAAGAGCATGACTGAGATTTCCATGTTCAAGCTGAACGAACGCATATCCATGTTTGAGGATCCCACCACGGCAACATCATCATCCACCGTAAAGCACTTGGTATGTAGCACCATCGGCGCCGGGTAACAGTGAATGCGGACTCCAGCTTCTAGAAGTTGCTGGTAGTAGGACTGCTGTGCATGGTGCACCAGGAACTGATCCCCTTCTTCACAGACAAATAGCTCTACCTCTACGCCACGCTGTGCAGCTGTGGTAATCGCATAAAGCAAAGAATCGTCAGGAACGAAGTACGGACTGGTAATTTCCAATCGCTCCGAAGCCGAGTAGATCAGCGTGTTAAACAGGCGCAGGTTATTTTCCGTGCCGAAGCCGGGACCACTAGGAAGTAACTGAGCTAAGGTCGCCCCGGGACGCTCCTCATAGGCTAGGGGGTGCCGTGCCTCATTCATGTCCATCAGCACTTCTTGGTCATCGTCCTCTTGCCACCAGTCAATAGCAAAAGTCACGTCCAAGCTACGTACGAGCGGACCTTCGATGCGCAGCATCATTTCGACCCATTCACGCCCGATTTTGTGCGAGGACTTGCGCTTGTAGCCAGGCTCAATCAGATTCTGGCTCCCGGTAAATCCAATCTCGCCGTCAATCACCAAAATCTTGCGGTGGTTACGCAAATCCGGACGACGCCAACGTCGGCCAATCAAGTCAATAGGAAGCATCGGACGCCAGTTGATACCGGACTTGTTGAGCCGCTTCTTCAGCTCACCATAGCCCTTAACACGTAGGGTTCCCAGGTGATCAAAGAGCAGACGCACGTGCACCCCGCGCTGTACGGCGCGCTCCAGTGCTTCTAGAACCGGCCCGACATATTCTTCGTCATCACCCATGATGTAGAACTGGATGTGCACGTAGCGAGTCGCCTTATCGATTTCCTCCCGCATCGCTTCCATGGAGGAGCGATAGTCAGAAATAACCTTGACGCTGTTACCGCCTTCGAGGGGCATCGCACCAAGGTTTCGGTTGAGCATCACCGCTGATTCAACCCACTCTTCTTGAGAGTGGAATTCCTCGGGCATTTGCATGTGCCTGGTGGCATCCATGATCTGTTCATGGGCACGTTGCTGTTTTTCTAGCCGGCGGCGAGAAAGACGCGGATTAGCAAAGAGCCAATAGGCCAACAGCCCAACTACAGGAAGGAAGAAAATCGCCAACAGCCAGGCCATGGCAGTGGTAGGGCGACGGTTGCCTGGGACAATACCAATCATGAAGTACCGGACTGCGAGTTCGATTGCGACCAGAATGCTCCACAGCACGCCACCGATTTGTACCAGTACTTCATTACTCGGCAACACTATGGAACACCCCTTGGTTACGCACGATGATCGTCGCTATTTCCGGCTCTGATCTGCGTAAGACAGCTCAAATTCCTCCGCCTAGCTTATCTAAAATTCACCACCTTGTCTGAACTTACGTGTATAGAAAGGTCACGGAAGTGCCAAGGGTTCGATAATCTGTAGGTATGAGCTCACTTGTATTCTTGGATCCGGCCTATCCGGCAGGCTACTTGGCCGACATTACCGCACCACAACTTCCAGTGACCGCGCAGGGAGTCACCCGTGGTGATGGTGTCTTCGAATCGATGCTCTACACCAACCAAGCAGTGCGAAAATTTGAGGCACATCTATCCCGCTTGGCCACCTCAGCCGAGATCGCCGATCTGATCATTCCAGATGCACGCAGCTGGTACGCGGCCGTAGATACTGCAGTGGCCGACTTTGATGCCAATGGAGGTGCCGAAGAAGCCGTCGTCAAGCTCATCGCAGCGCGTGGGGAACACGATGAGGACCCAGCGATCTGCTGGGTGACTGTCACTCCGGCTCCAGCGCTGGGCAAGGAACAACGGGAAACCGGTGTTGACGTGTTGTTGCTGGACCGCGGTTATGATTCAAAGCTTGCTGAACGCGCCCCGTGGCTCATGATGGGGGCGAAGACCCTGTCCTACTCCGTGAATATGGCGGCTCTACGCTACGCCCGTAAGCACGGCGCCCACGATGTCATTTTTACTTCGGCCGATGGTATCGTCCTCGAAGCTCCCACTTCCACCGTGCTAGTGGCCCAGCGCGATGGTGAAACCAAGCGTTTGCTGACCCCGATGCTTGAAACTGGCATCCTGCCAGGCACCACCCAGAGCGCCATTTTTGATGCTGCCGCACAAGATGGTTGGGAATTGGGATACGGTCCGTTGCGTCCGGAAGATCTCTACCAGGCAGATGGCGTCTGGCTGGTCTCATCGATTCGTTTGCTCACGCCGGTACGCACCATCGATGCCAAGCCATTGCGTCTAGACGCTGAGCTCCACGAAGAGCTCAGCGCCCTCAGCGACGCAATCCGCTAACCCCAGACGAGGTTGTAGGTGCCGGCCATCATGGCTGCACCTACAGCGAGGGCCCCTAGCAGTAGGCCCACCAACAGAACTGCAGCATCCTTCGCGCTGAAAGTAGCAGTTCGCATCCACGTCCGCGGACCAATCCCGAAGCCCTTGGCTTCCATGGTCACCGCCAGACGCCCAGCACGCCGAAGAGCCTGGACCAATAGTGCAAGGCACTGACCCAGCTTCGCGCCGATTCGTTGGGTAAAGGTCCCAAAGTTTCCTACCCCACGGGCTCGTCGGGCTAAGCCGAGGGTAGAGAATTCTTCCACCATCAAACCCAGCAGGCGCATGCCAGCCAACGCTCCAAGCACAAATCGATGTGGCACTCGCAGTTGTTGTGATAAGGCTCCGCCCAAATCGCTGGGGTTGGTACTGACCAGCAACAAGATACACGGAAGTGCTAGGGCAAAGGCTCTCAGACCGGTAGCGATACCGCCCTGAACCGACCCTTCGGTGATACTGAAAATCCCCAGCTGCGCGTAAACCTCTCCACTGTCTTGTCCGACCAAAGCGATGCCCCAAGCAGCCACCACCCCGGCGATGAGCAAGGGCCAGGCCCGTTTGAAGAACCTAGCCGGACTCAATCCTGCCAGCGGGAACACCAGCAAGGTCGCGACAATGATGACCAGTGCTGAAAGCCAATCCAGGGTGGTAATCAGCGGCAGGGTTGCAGCAGCAACTGCACCGAGTTTGGCCAAAGGGTTAATCTTCGCCAACCAGCTATCACCCACTGGCGCATCAAGAACCGGGCCACGAGTTTTCGCGGGTGCTTGGTCTGAGGGGGCCGACAGGTGAATCTCTTGAGCGTTGAGCACCCTGACCAAGTGTTCATCGTGAGTCACAGCAATAATCGCGGTGCCAAGATGCAGTTGTTCCACCAGCAGGGAAGCAAGCTCACGCCAAGTATTAGCATCCTGCCCGAACGTTGGTTCATCAAGGATGAGCACCTCGGGGGCTGCAGCCAAGACGGTGCCCACGGACAGTCGACGCTTCTCCCCTCCCGAAAGGGTAAAAGGATTCGCATCAGCAAGATGTTGTAATCCCAATCGAGCTAGCAAAGAATCAACGCGCGCATCAACCTGCTGCGCATCGTACTTTAGCTCCTGACCGCCACTAGCTTTAGCTCGCAAGGGAGCGAAGGCCAACTCTTCGCACACACTCTGGGTGACAAATTGATGCTCTGGTTCTTGAAACACCGATCCGATGCGCGCAATCAGCGCCCCAGCCTTCCAGCTAAAGGGCGAATTTCCCAAGCCATTGGCTAACGATTCGGTAGCCTGCAGCTCACCTGCTACCGATTCCAACAGTCCGCCCAGGGTCAAGGCTAGGGTAGATTTCCCAGCACCGTTCTCCCCGCGGATCACCGTCGCTGTGCCGGCACGTACCTTCAGGTTCACCTTCTGTGTCCGTGCTGATGATGCGGTACGGGCGCTGATCAGATCATGAGCTTCAAGCAATTGCTCTTGGGGATTAGTCTGCGCTGCAGTCAGTTCTAGCTGGTAGTTCGGCACCCATAACCCGGCCTGCGAAAGTTCGGCGCGCAGCTCCTGATCATCGAAGAGTCGCTGCGGATCTAGGTCGTGGGCGACTCCGCCTCCAGGTTCCAGCACGATCACGCGATCCATATGCTCAGCCCAGGCATCTAGCCGGTGTTCAACCACAATCAGTGTGGCACCACTTAGTTGGGCTGCATTGAGCACTGCATCGCGTAAGGGGCGGATGCCCTCGGGATCCACGTTAGCGGTGGGTTCATCGAGCAACATCAGTCCCGGTTGCATCGCAAGAATGCCGGCCAAGGCTAGACGCTGCTTTTGCCCACCGGATAATTCCTGCGTGCGATGATCCATGGGTAGCATCCCCAAGCCAACTGCCTCCAGTGCTTCAGGGATTCGTTGGCGAATGATTTGAGGATCTATCGCAAGGTTCTCGGCGCCAAAGGCCACATCGTCTGCGACACGGCTTTGTACCACCTGCGTTTCCGGATCCTGTTGCATCAGTCCTACCGGATGCTCACGGGCAAACGCATCGGACCCATCGATGAGCAATTGGCCAGAGATCTGCTCGGATTCATCCACTTCCAGCAAGCCCGCCAAGGCATGCAGCAAGGTTGATTTACCGGCTCCAGACGGGCCAACTAGCAAGACTTTTTGACCAGCAGAAATCTGAACATCCAGTCCGGAAATGGCAGGCTGCTCTCGTTCGGCATGCTGCCAACGAAAGCCTTGGGCAACGATCTGTGTGCCACGCCGGGTTGCTGCAGTGGCCTCAGAGCTAACCACCGAACTCATTTTGCCGCCAGTTTGCCAGTTTCAAGATGTGCCCGACGGCTAGCCAATGCGCTCAACGCACCGGTCTTGGCCAGGCCACGTGTTGCCAGCCAGGACAGCAAGCCGGCAACAATCAGGCCGGAGATCCCGGTAGCGATGACGTGGAAGATCTTCAACGCAGGAGTGTATTCAACGTAGTAGGCCATGATGTATGCCTCGGAAATACCGGCAAAGAGTCCGGAAAAAAGGCCCGCGAGCAGGGAAACGCTAAGGTTCCATTTGCGGTAACGCACCGCCGCAAACACCAGTTCAGCTCCGAGCCCCTGAACGAACCCGGAGATGAGTACTGTCAGGCCGTAGTGCGAACCCAATAAGGCTTCGATGACTGCCGCCAGCATTTCGCAGTACAGTGCGGCTCCGGGCTTACGGATGATCAGTGCGCCGAGTACTGCTGGGAACAACCAAACACCGGTGAGCAATGCGGATGCCGGCGGGAAGGCGACGAAGGCTAGGGAAAACAGCCCGTACCCTGCACTCCACGCCCAGAAGATGACGCCCGAGGCGACGGCGATGACCGATGCGGTGACAATATCAACCACGCGCCAACCGGTACGCTGCTTGGCTCCTGCTTGATTCATTAGTGGTCCTCCTATATCAAGGAGGGGAGATGCACGGATTTTGGACGCACTGCGTCCTATCCGCATCCGAGATGCTCGACTTCCTTCGCCGGTACTAACCGGAGCAGGTTCGAGGGTCTGCGATCCATCGCACTCTCAGCGTCTTGCGACTTCACAAATGAAGTCTGACGCTCCCCTGTCGGAAAATTACTGCTCCCCCACCATACCGCAGGTATGCTGGGCAGAGGAACGATAAGTCACTACGTTGAAGCGAGGGCAAGATGAATACAGTGCAGAAACTTGCTACCACGGGTATCTCGATTGCCGCAGGTTTTGTCGGCAGTAAGCTAGTTGATCAGTTGTGGAAGGGTTTTACCGGAAACAAGGCTCCCCGCAAGGGTAGCGAAGAGGCCGCCGAGGCTTCGTTGCGTCAGGCTCTTGGATTCGCGATCTTCTCATCCATTGTCGCTGCCACCATTCAGGTGTTGGCCGACCGCGGCACCAACAAGGTTGTAGCTCGTCTAAGCAAGTAGTACTTAAAGCAACGGGCATCCCACCAATGGTGGGATGCCCGTTGTTTGCTTCTACCGTGAATATTACTTCTTCTCTTCCTCCGGCACTTCAATCACACCCGTAGCTGGCATGCTGCTGACCTTATCGACCACGAGTTTCAGCTCATCAGCGTAGAGCGAATCCTTTGCTGCGTGCTTGGTTCGATAACCAGAACGACCAATCATGTGTGCTGATACCGGGGCCGTGAGCAGCTGCATTCCCCACGCCAGGGCGAGTACGGGAATCACTGCCCAACTGCGCAGGTGAATCGCGAGCCCGATGAAGATCAGTAAGAACCCGAGCACCTGGGGTTTGGTGGCTGCGTGCATTCGAGTGAGCATGTCTGGAAAGGTCAGCAAGCCAATACCAGCAATCAAGGACATCAGGCACCCCAGGATGAGCAATACTGCCACGAGAATGTCGAGAAACACTTCCATTACGCGTTCCTTTGGTCAGAGACATAACGCGAGACCGTCACCGAACCAATGAAGCCCAAGGTGCAGGCGGCCACCACAAAGAGTAGGAAGTCAGTGTGCTTGTTGTAGATCATCTCTAGGCACAGGGCTACCGAGATAATCAGGAGCATCACGTCCAAGGCCAGAACGCGGTCAAGAATCGATGGTCCTTTGGCTACGCGGATGACACAGGCGATGGATGCTAGGCCCAACATGATGCCACAAATCCACATCACGATTTCTATCATTTTTTGCCCTTCATTCTCATCAGATTCGGTCCGCATTCGTGCTTGATCGCATCAAATTCACCATGACTGCCAATAGCCATGATCATTCGGCGTTCGATGTCACGCACAGCTTCCCGGGCGCGCTCCATGTCCTGTTTTGACTCAATATTGATGTAGTGCAAATACAGTGTTGATGAGCTGCGGTCCACGTCAATAACGAAGGATCCTGGGATCAACGTCAAGACGTGGCCCACCGTGGTAACAATCAAGTCCGAGTCGGTACGCAAGGGAACCGCAATGACTCCACTGCGTGTTTTTTTGCCTCGGAAGATCGCCAGGCGTGCCACCTGATAGCTGGCTACGAAGACCTGCCCAATGAACCAAATGAATATCTGCACGCAGTACCAAATGTTTATTCGGCCCGAAAGAACCACCGGAGGCAACGGGAACAGCGTGACAATGACCAGCGAAACAATGACTCCGAAGATCAGGTTTGCTGGCGAAAAATCTTGCCACAGTGCACACCACACAAAAATCAGCAGCGCCAAAAGCGGCCATTCCTGTTTGAGTGTCGCCCGGTGGCGCACACCGGAGGTATCTAGCGCATCATCAATACGCTGGTCACGAGGTTGCATGTTCTTAGTCGGCATCTTCCCTCCAATCAGAATGACAAGATCGCACTAATGTACGGCTCGCGGGCGATCAATTCTGCGGCGACGCGTTCACAGAATTCGAAAATTGGCCCCGCAAATACGGTCAAGGCAATACCAGCGACCACCAGTGACCCGGTCGCATAGCGCATGCCCCATGGCAAAGATTCTGCTTCTAATTCTCGCGCTAACTTGAGACCTAAGCCAGGGTTCTGCGCACCACCGGCGGCAGTTTCAGCGGCCACTTGAGCGGCCTCGTGCACGAGTTCTGGATTTGGGGCCTCAGCATCGGCTGCACGGCGCCAGAAGATACGAGCCCATACACGAATGATGGCCAATAGGGTCAACAAACTGGTCAGTAGCCCGGCTCCTACTGCCACCCAGGTCAGTGGGTCAGCATCCTGCACTGCCGCGTGAAGCAATCCGAATTTCCCCAAGAACCCTGAGAACGGTGGAATTCCGCCCAAGTTGATGGCTGGAATGAAGAAGAGCAGCGACAGGGCCGGGGAAAGCTTTGCCAGCGAACCAAGCTTGGTGACATTCGAGCTTCCGGCACGACGTTCAATCAGGCCGGCCACCATGAACAGCGAAGTCTGCACAATAATGTGGTGACCGACGTAGTAGATGGTTGCGGCGATCGCTAGCGGTCCCCCAACAGCGACTCCAAAAATCAGGTAGCCAATGTGGCTGGTGAGGGTGAAGGACAACATACGTTTGAAGTCCGTCTGCGCCAGCGCACCGAGAATACCGATCACCATGGTCAACGTGGCCACGACCAGTAGCCCGGCGTTGACCGCGCCGCCCGGGAAGAGCAAGGTTTCGGTACGCACGATCGCGTACACACCCACCTTGGTCAACAACCCTGCGAACACTGCGGTCACCGGGGCCGGGGCCGTCGGGTAGGAGTCCGGAAGCCACAGCGACAACGGGAATACGGCCGCTTTAATGCCGAAGGCAATTAGCAGCAGGACGTGCAGGATCAGTTGTGGCCCCTGGTCCAGGTCGGGAAGCTTCACCGCAAGGTCAGCCATGTTCACCGTACCGGTGGCCGCGTAGGTCATTGCGATGGCCATCAGGAAGATCACCGAGGAAACCACCGATACCACCACGTAGGTAGTACCTGCACGGATACGTTCAGCGGTCCCGCCCAGGGTCAATAAGACATAGCTGGCGGTGAGCAGGATTTCGAATCCAACGTAGAGGTTGAATAGGTCGGCTGCCAAGAAGGCGTTGGACACACCAGCAAGAAGGATCAGGTAGGCCGGGTGGAACACCGACACCGGCCCTGGCTCATCGCCATCGGCCAACCCCTGGCTCGTGGCGAAGAACAACACGGCCAGCGAAACAAGGGTAGAAATCAGCAGCATGAACGCGCTGAACCCATCAACCATCAGGGCGATGCCGAATGGTGAATCCCAACCACCGATGTGGATGGCGTAGCTTTCGCCTCCCCAGACCGCTGCCAACATCCCAGCTTCGAGAACGAGAGTCAGGCACAGAATGCCGATCGTAATCAGGCGTTGTAAGAGCACTTGCCGGCGGGCCAAGAACGCGGCACCCGCACCAATAATGGGTAGGACTACTGCTAGGGGTGCTAGATCAAGAAAATTCACTCTTCCCCCTCGCGCACTGGGCGGCCTTCTTCATCAACGAATTCGGTCGTATCCTCGGCCACCGGTGAATCTTCCTCTTCGTCGTAGGCGGTCTTCTGCGAGACCTTAATATCTTCGGTGTCATCGGCCAGTTCATCGGCGCTGGTCAGCGTCCATGAACGGTAAATCATGGCTAGTAAGAATGCCGTCACTGCGAAGGTGATGACAATGGCCGTAAGGATCAATGCCTGTGGCAATGGATCCGAATATTCCTCGGCAGCTAGGCCTGATTGGAAGAGCGGTGCCACACCACGACGTCCGCCACTGGTAAGAATGAGCAGGTTAATTCCATTGCCTAGCAGCATGATGCCCAAGAGCACACGAGTTAGGGTTCGCTCGAGCACCAGATAGAATCCGGCCGCCAACAGCACCCCGGTAATCACGAGAAAGGTGATGTTCACGCTCATCGTCCAACTCCTGTCTGTGATGCTTCAACAAAATCGTGGCGGTCAATTGGGCTACGTCCTTCGGAGAGTGCGTCGATCTCACTGCCAAGTGAGCGTAGGACGTCTTGGACCAGACCCAGAACCACCAGATATACGCCGATATCAAAAACGGTGGAGGTGACAAACTTCTGCTCGCCAAAGAACCAAAATTCCATGGCGTACATGGTGAAAATTTCATCGCCCAGCAGCAATGGCACAATGCCGGCTAGACCAGCGAGGGCAATGCCTCCGCCGATCAGCATGCCCGGGGCAATCCGCATAGACTCTGACAGTTCTATACGGCCACCAGCCAGATAACGGATGGTCAGTGCCAGCCCTGCGATCAGGCCTCCGGCAAAACCACCGCCCGGAGTGTTGTGTCCGGCGAGAAGGGTATACACGGAGAGCACGAGGACCGAGTGGAACATCAGACGAGTCACCACTTCGAAAATGATGGAACGCCGTTCAGCTACCAGGGTGCTACCGGCCATCAACCAATCCTGGTTGTCACTGGAGGCAAAGCGTCGTGCAATACGTAGCGCCACTTCTTTGGATTCCTTGCCACCCATGGCTTCGGAACCCGAATCGATACTGCCCGGAGCCACATCTTGAGCCCGTACCCGGCTGCCAAAGCTACGCCCGGCGAAGATCAGTGAGGCCACACCGGTAGCGGCCGCGGCCAGCACGGTGATTTCCCCGAAGGTATCCCACACGCGCATATCCACCAGGGCCACGTTCACAATGTTCTTGCCGTAGCCTTCGTAGTACGCTAGGTCAGGCCATGCCAGCGAAATGCTGGATTCTTGACGGGCTGCCATCATGGCGATGGCAATGTAAATGACCATCACGGCCAGCGTGATCGCCATTAGCGCACGGCCCCACTTGATGCGTTTGATCCCACCCCACAAGCGTTTAGGCAGGGCGCGCAGGGCCAGCACGAAGGAAACCAATACGATCGTTTCCACCAGTAACTGCGTGAGCGCCAAGTCTGGTGCCCCTTGCAGCGCAAAAATTGCCACCATACCGTAGCCGGTCACCGAAACCATGAGCACTGCCATGAAACGCTTTGGTGCAATGGTGGCCACCACTGCTCCGGCAATGATGATGACGCCGATCAGAATCTGCGCCGGATGATCAGCAATAACCCAGTTAGACGGCCACGGAGTGGCCACGGTCAGCGCAATGCCCAATGGGATTACCAAGACCACACCAAGGATCACGCCCAGGTAGAAGGACAAGGAACCACGCTGGGTACGACCGGTTATCCAAATCGCGACCATGTCCAACACGTTCACCGACATGCGGTAAATTTCTTCGGCCGAAATTGTCATGCGACGCAGTGGCGCACCTGTATCACTGCGATGACGGATCCAGTAGAAGATCAAACCGAGGCTCACCGAAATTGCGCTGAGCCCCAGTGCTGGGTTGAATCCGGCGAAAGCCAGCAGGTGCATCTTCCCTGGTCCACCCTGTGCCGCGGACCAGTGCACCATCAGTGGTTCAATTAGCTGCGGGTAGAGACCAAGGAAAAGTGTCAGTGCTGAGAGCACCAGCAGTGGGGCCAAGAAAATGAGAGTTGGTGCCTTGCAGTTCAGCGCTGGTACCGATTGCTTCTTCACACCAAAAGCGCCAAAGAAGAAACGTAGCGAGTAACCCATGGTCAAACCGGCGCCCAGTACGAGCCCGACAAGGGCAGCCCAGCCCCACGGAGTATCAAGATGAAGCGCTGATTCGTACACGGCTTCTTTGGCTACGAAACCAAAGAGCAGTGGGACACCTGCCATGGAGGCAGCTGCGATACCGGCGGCGACGGTAAGGATCGGCATGGCTCGACGTAGTCCGCTGAGCTTTCGGATATCACGCGTACCGGTGTTGTGGTCAATGATGCCCACGCTGAGGAACAGGGTCGCTTTAAACAGACCATGTGCCAGGGTCATGGCCAACGCGGCAAATGCGGCTTCGGGTGTGCCAAAGCCAAAGATCGCAATGATGAAGCCGAGCTGAGACACGGTTCCAAAAGCCAAGATCAGCTTGAGGTCATACTGCTTTAGCGCTCGGAAGCCACCGATGAGCATGGTCAGGATACCGATGCCCACGGTCATGGGAGCCCACAGGTTGGTGTCGGCAAATCCTGGAGCCATTCGGGCAATCAGGTAGACGCCGGCTTTCACCATGGCTGCGGCGTGCAGGTACGCGGACACTGGTGTTGGAGCGGCCATTGCGCCGGGAAGCCAGAAGTGGAAAGGTACCAAGGCCGACTTCGAGATTGCGCCCACGATAATCAAGGCAACAGCTACATCGGTGTAGGTTCCCAAAGAAACCAGTTGGTCCGCGGAGGCCATGATTTCAGAGAGCTGGTAGCTGCCTGCCTTCGCACCAATCATCAAGATTCCGGCGAGCATGACCAAACCACCAAGGGTGGTAATAATCAGTGCGTTCATTGCCGAACGTCGAGCGGTGATCAGTGCCTGGTTAAAGCCGATCAGCAAGTAGGAAAGCACGCTGGTGATTTCCCAGAAGATGAACATGATAATGACATCGTCGGCGGTGACCAGACCTGTCATGGCGCCGGCGAAGGCCACCATTTTGGCAGCGAAGCCACCGATTTGCGGGTCATCATTCTTGAAGTAGCGAGCGCAATAAAACAGCACTAGGGCGCCGACACCGAGAATCAGCAGCAAGATCGTTGCCGAGAGCGAGTCCATACGGAAGTTCAACCCGATATTCAGACCGGGGATCCATTGAATGCTGATAGACGGCGGCGCATTGGGTGCACCATTAGCCAAGGAATTATCGGCGGCAAGGACTGTGGGAAGCTGAGTCAGCAACCAGATGAATCCCACTGCAGGGACGACCGCCACCACATAAAAGGCATTTCGTTTAAGCGCCCGGAATAGCATTGGGCACAAAAAAGCGGTCACGAACAGCGCAGTGAGAATTACTAGCACGCGTCTCCTCTGTCGGCTGGCGGTTGGGCAGAGTGCGATGACCACGAAAAATAGTCTGCACCTGCAATTTTATCAGCCAGAGGGGTATCGATTCCGTGGAATGTGTCGTTAGAGGAATATTTTCTATCGTTTCCGCGATCAGCTGATTTTGCACTGTTACACAGGAATGTCTAAATTCCGTGGGAGTTTCACTAACCGTTCTCTTGCAACAGGTACTATGCGACCATGTCAATCAATCAGCCGATGTCACCGCCGGTCAGCGATAAGTGGCTCAACAAGTACACCTGGGCTTGGGCAAGCTGGGACTGGGGTCAGGCGGCCATTAACGCCGTCATGATCACCTTCGTCTTCACCGTCTATCTCACCAGCGACCTCTTTGGCGATAAGGACCACGCCTCACTGGTGCTCTCGCAAGCGCTAACCGTTGGTGGCCTAGCGATCGCCGTGTTAGTGCCGGTGACCGGATTACGAGCTGATGCCGCGGGGCGACGGAAAATATGGATTGTCGTCAATACGCTCATCCTTGTTGCCGTATGCGCGGCCTGTTTCTTCGTTTACCCAAGCGAACAGTACCTTTGGTTCGGCGCCATTCTCATCGCCTTGATGTCAGTGGTCAGTGAGTTCGCTGGCGTGAACTACAACGCCGTGCTCAATCAGATCTCAACCAAAGCCACTGTCGGAAAGGTTTCTGGCTTTGGATGGGGCATGGGATATGTTGGCGGAATCCTTGCCCTGGCACTGGTGCTCTTCGGTTTTGTTGAGCCAATCGTTCAGTGGCCGGGAGCGTCCACCGAGAGTTCCCTGAACCTACGATTGATTGCGCTCTTCTCGGCCGCCTGGTGCCTGGTTTTTGCCCTGCCGTTGTTCTTCATCATCCCTGAATCAACTGCATCCAGTGCGGTGAAAATCCCGCTCAAGGATTCATACAAGGTCCTGTTCTCCACCATCAAGAATCTGTGGCGCAGTGATCGAAATCTGCTGTTCTTCCTCTGCTCATCAGCGGTGTTCCGCGATGGCTTGGCAGCCATCTTCACTTTCGGCGGTGTCATCGCAGCCGGAACCTTTGGCTTCGCAGCCTCTGATGTCATTATTTTTGCGATCGTCGGCAACTTGGTGGCTGCCCTCGGAGCAGTGCTCGGTGGACGACTCGATGACCTGTTGGGTCCAAAGATGGTCATCTGCGGTTCGTTGATCGGTCTCTTGGTAGCCGGCGCCGGAGTTTTCTTCTCTCCCGGAGCCAGCGGGTTCTGGATCTTTGGATTGCTCCTGTGCCTCTTCGTAGGGCCGGCCCAGGCAGCATCGCGTTCTTACCTGGCTCGCTTAATCCCTGAAGGTCGAGAGGGTGAACTTTTCGGACTTTATGCCACCACCGGTCGAGCCGTCTCGTTCTTAGCACCCGGACTATTCGGTCTGGCCATTGCCTTGGCTACCCCGCTGATCGCTACCGGCGGTGCCCAACGTTATGGCATCTTGGGCATCCTCGTAGTCCTAGCGCTTGGCCTACTACTATTGCTGCCTATTCGATCACCACGAGAGTCCAAGGCTTAGTCTTCTGTTCGGATTGTGCAGTTATGCAGAATGGATCGGCCACTGCGGGCCGATCCATTCTCGCGTTTAGCTCTCGATAGTTGTTCGATGGAAGTTCAGGTGACTGCGTGATGCCGTTGGGCCTCGCTGTCCTTGGTAGCGATTGCCGTAGGGTCCGGAACCGTAAGGGTGTTCGGTGGCCGAGGTGAGCTTGAAGAAGCACAGCTGGCCAATCTTCGAACCTGGCCACAGCTTGATGGGCAAGGTCGCCATATTGGAAAGCTCCAAGGTCACGTGACCCGAGAATCCGGGATCGATGAACCCGGCAGTGGAGTGGGTGAGCAGTCCGAGGCGGCCCAACGAGCTCTTACCTTCTAGTCGTGCTGCCACGGAGTGTCCCAGGGTCACGACTTCATAGGTGGAGCCCAAGACAAATTCACCGGGGTGGAGAATAAACGGTTCATCCGGGTCAACCTCGACCAGACGGGTTAGCTCGTCTTGTTCCACCGATGGATCGATATGCGCATATTTGTGGTTGTCGAACAACCGGAAGAACCGGTCAATACGAACGTCCACGGATGCGGGCTGGACCATATTCGGGTCATAGGGCTCAAGCCCAATCTCACCGGACGCTATTTCTCGACGAATGTCACCATCTGAATACAACACGCCTTCAAATTTATCGTGAGAATGCCCAATCGTTGAACTCTTCGAGCAAATATGTAGGTTTTCTTATCAACGGGCCGATCGCTGATTAGCGAAAAGTCATGTTTTGTTCACTGAGGCAGTGACGGATTTCCCATTACTTCCCCAGAAATTCCAGCTATCGTTAACGTGGGGTTAGTGCCCCATCATCACTTCACGACACGAGGGTTAATAACATCATGCGTCTAGCCTCCGCGCTGACCGGCACCGTACTTGCTTCGGCTTTGTTGCTCTCTGCTGCTCCGGCATCTTTGGCTGCTCCTACCGAAGACTTACCTGCCGTTGAAAGCTCTCAGCTTTCCGACGCTTCAAGCATGCTGGCCCTTATTAACCCAACCACCAAGCTGTCGCCTGAAGATTACACCCCAACAAAGTTAGTCAGCGTTGGCAGTACCGGACTGACTTTGCGCGCAGAAGCTGCACAAGCAGTTGAAGACCTCATCGCTGATGCTCGCGCCGCGGGGCATTCCATTAAGTTGCTCAGCGCCTACCGTTCCTACGAACGACAGGCTGCCCTGTTTAATCAGTACCAATCCAAGTACGGAACAGCCTATGCGGAACGTATTTCCGCCCGCCCTGGAACCAGCGAACACCAGCTGGGACTGGCAGCAGATCTGGGCTACACGAACAGCCGGGCTGAACTGAAAGAGGAGTTCGGTCAAACTCCTGCCGGTATTTGGATTGCGAAACACGCCAGTGACTACGGGCTGATCATCCGTTACCCACAGGGTAAGGAAGAGATCACCGGTTACAAATATGAGCCATGGCATGTGCGCTACATTGGCAAAGAACATGCCAAGGCCTTAGCCGAGTCTGGTGCGGAAACCTACGAAGAGTATTTCCAGATGCTCAGCAAGACACTCGAAGAACCCAAAACCGAGGCATCTGCTGTAGCCAAGGAAGAGGAATCTGATTCTTCGAATAAGTCGGAGAAAGAGTCAGCAAAGGATTCCGAAGAAGTCGGGCACGGCGTAGTGAAGGAAGATGACCTTCTGGTTCTGCGATTCCTGCCACCGTACCGTGACTGGGGTTTCGGCTTCACCGAATAAAGTGCTTCGCCTAGAAAAAGGCGGCAATGCCTAAGAACACCGCGGTTGGAATCAACGACGCCACCAGTGCAATGAACCAGTGCCAGAACTTGCCGCTGGCTTTCTGGCAGGACCCGGCACGCTTCCTGCGATAAACAAGGTTCACGTTGGAGAGCACCCAAATAATCGTGCCGATCGCCAGCGGCGGTCCCAGAACTACCTGTACAGGCAAGATTGAGTGCGCCTCATACAGATCACGTACTGTTCTACCCCATGTGGTCAGCGGGTCCCGGAGCACCATCAGGCTAAGCATCCAGTAGTAAATAATTCCAGGGATGCCAAGCAGCACATTCACGACCAGCAGTCGTCTCACAGCTCTACCCTTCATCCCATTGATGCTTCCAGCGCGTTCGAAGCAACCTAAATTCTACCGAACCCCAAGATGAGAATGCCTCTGCTATTCCCTTTTTAGCCCTGTGCATCGGCTAAGAATCGCCAAAGGGCTGCCAGCAGTATGAAAACTACTGACAGCCCTGAGAGCAACGAAGATTACTTCGCGCGAACCGGAATGCCGGTAAAGGTTGGCTTCAAAGTTTCAGCGAAGAAGTCCTCACCCTTGTCATCAACCACGATGAAGGCTGGGAAGTCCTCAACCTCAATCTTCCAGATTGCTTCCATGCCCAATTCCTCATACTCGAGGATTTCGACCTTCTTAATGCAATCCTGAGCCAGTCGTGCTGCTGGGCCGCCGATGGAACCTAGGTAGAAACCACCATGGGTGTTGCACGCATCGGTGACCTGTTTGGAACGGTTGCCCTTGGCCAGCATGACCATCGAACCGCCAGCCGCCTGGAACTGATCCACATATGAATCCATGCGACCTGCAGTGGTTGGACCGAAGGATCCCGAAGGCATTCCTTCCGGAGTCTTTGCAGGACCTGCATAGTAGACCGGGTGGTCCTTGAGGTACTGTGGCATCTCTTCGCCAGCGTCCAGACGTTCCTTGATCTTCGCGTGCGCGATATCGCGGGCCACCACCAGCGGACCGGTCAGCGACAGACGCGTCTTGACTGGGAACTTGGTCAGTTCAGCCAGGATCTCGTCCATTGGCTTATTCAGATCGATCTTCACCACGGAGCTGCCACCGGTACCGGTGACACCATCGGTTTCATCGCCGTGAGCAGCAATGGCTGGGTGGTTTTCATCTGGCATGAAACGTGCTGGATCAGTTTCCAGCTGCTCCACGAACAGGCCCTCTTCGGTGATCTTGGCCAGCATCTGGCGGTCAGCCGAGCAGGACACTGCGATGGCCACTGGCATCGAAGCACCATGGCGAGGCAAACGAACCACGCGAACGTCGTGGCAGAAGTACTTGCCACCAAACTGTGCACCAATGCCGAAGTGGCGGGTCAGTTCCAGAACCTTTTCTTCCAGCTCGGTATCGCGGAAGCCACGGCCGGTCATCGCGCCTTCGGTAGGTAGCGAATCTAGGTACTTCGCCGAACCATACTTGGCGGTCTTCAGCGCCATTTCGGCACTGGTACCACCGATAACGATGGACAGGTGGTACGGAGGGCAAGCAGCGGTGCCCAAGGAACGCAGCTTCTCATCGAGAAACTTCAACATGGCATTCTCGTTGAGAATAGCCTTGGTCTCCTGGTACAGGAAGGACTTATTGGCGCTGCCGCCACCCTTGGCCATGAACAAGAACTTGTAGCTGGTATCAGCACCGTCCTTGGTGTTGGCGTACAGATCGATCTGTGCTGGAAGGTTGTTGCCGGTGGCCTTCTCTTCCCAGGTGGTGATTGGCGCCAGCTGAGAGTAACGCAGGTTCAGCTTGGTGTAGGCGTTGTAGATACCGCGCGATAGCGAAATCTCATCCTGCTCTTCGGACAGGACGCGTTGTCCGCGCTTACCCATCACAATTGCGGTACCGGTGTCCTGGCACATCGGCAGGATGCCACCAGCGGCAATGTTGGCGTTCTTCAGCAGGTCAAGTGCCACGAACTTATCGTTCGGGCTGGCTTCCTCATCGTCGAGGATGTTGCGTAGCTGCTGCAGGTGGGCCGGACGCAGATAGTGCGAAATGTCGTGCAGTGCGGTTTCGGCCAGCTGCTCCAATGCTTCTGGCGCGACCTTCAGGAAGTTTTTCCCATCCGGACCGGCGACGACCTCGACGCCTTCGGAGGAAATTTTGCGGTACGGGGTAGTATCTTCGCCAATTGGCAGAAGATCCTCATAACGGAATTCAGGCATGCTCAGTCCTTGATTCAATCGTGGGTGCTCATCTTTCATTTTAGGCCTTGACCCCGAATTTCCCGCATTCGCCGTTTGCGCCTGAGCCTCTATCGCGACATGCTGTAGTACATGAGCACCGAGAACACGCCTGCGCCACGCGATGGTCAAGATCCGGAACAAACTCCAGATGCGATCATCGAAACACCCATGGATCAGTACCGCGCCAAGCCAAAAACGCACTTCGAAATGATGCTGCAGGCCGGACTGAACAAACCAGAGCTCTCCGGTTCCGTCATTGGTGCCTTCATGAGCGCCGAGGTGTACTTCCTCTCCCGCGAAGAAGTGACCGGAGAGAATAAGAACGCTCAGCCGATGATGCTGACCAATCCCACCGGCGAAGCCGTGGTGGCACTGTTCACCACTCTTGAACGCATTCCATCGAGTTATATCGATCAGGCCCCGTATGGGGTTAAGGTGCAGGGTGCCACTGTGGTGCGGGCACTGGAGAACACCGGATTTGTTGTGAATCCGGGCGATGAACTGAGCTTTGAGGTTCCAGCTGACGGCGTAGCCATCTTGCAACAGCAGATCCTAAATCAGCAATCTGAAGATCAATCGTAACTTTCGCCACGATTACTCGCGCCGTTTACCGACGGGTCATATTCGTGGGATATGCTGTTTCTTGCCCGAGCCGTCAATAGGCCGCTCGGAGCACCTGCGGGCGTAGCTCAATGGTAGAGCGCTAGCTTCCCAAGCTCGATACGCGGGTTCGATTCCCGTCGCCCGCTCGCATTGACGTCGGGGTACCACCAGGTGCCCCGGCGTTTTCGTTTTCTCAGGTCAACACGAAGGAGCACGATGACAGGTGTCCTCGAAGGCTTCTCCATCATCTGGGTGGTCATTGCAGTTGGTTATCTGGTGGGACGTACCGGGGTGTTGGGCGAGCAAGGTCGCCATGTCCTGAGTCGAGTCACCTTCTTCGTCGCTTCCCCTGCCCTGCTCTTTACCACCCTGGCTGAATCAGATCCTGTTGCAGTATTGGGCCCACTGTTGTGGGTGGCTGCGATATCAGCGGCCCTGACCGCGGTGATCTACTACCTGGTCACCACTCGCTGGCTGAAGCGATCAGCTTCGGAACGAATCATCGCCGCGATGTCTGCTTCTACAGTGAACTCAGCGAATCTTGGCCTGCCCATCGCCCTCTATGTGTTGGGTGATGCATCGTTTGCGGCACCCATTATCTTGTTCCAGTTAGCGTTGTATCAGCCGATCAATCTGGCAATGCTTGACGCTACTACCTCGCGACACCGCACCACACCACTGGCGTTGTTGCTGGCAACGGTGAAAAATCCAATGATTATTGGCTCGATGCTCGGGCTTGTCGTGGCGTTGACCGGGTACAAGTTGCCCTCCATTGTGCTTGAACCCATTGATCTGATTGCTGGGGCATCCATTCCGTGCATGCTCATGGCCTTCGGTATCTCATTGGTTGGTTCCAAACCCTTGGAGAAAAAATCGGCACGACGCGCTGATGTGCTCATCGGTAGCGCAGCCAAACTCGTGATCCATCCGGCGCTAGCTTGGGTATTTGCTTATCTAGTGTTCGGACTGCGTGGCGAAATGCTGGTGGCTTCGGTCATCATGGCTGGCCTGCCAACAGCCCAAAATATCTTCGTGACGGCCTCTCGTTATAACCATGGGGTCATCGTGGCCAAAGATACGGTGCTGATCACCACCATCTGCGCTATACCTCTCATGATGGTGCTGGCTCTCATCTTGGGAATTTAGTGTAACTTTTGACCGTCGGAATAAGCGGGTGTCTCTAGACTGTTGCTAGGAGTAGAGCAAAATCAACCCCCTTTGAGTGAGGTCATCATGAAGCGCACCATTCCTTTGTTGGCTACCGCCGCAGTTCTTGCCCTGTCCCTGAGCGCCTGCGGTTCTTCCGGCGGCTCCACCGAGTCATCCACTTCTGAACAGAGCGGTTCCGCTCTGCAAAAGGTGAAGGACGCCGGTGTTTTGACCGTTGGCACCGAGGGAACCTACCGCCCGTTCTCCTACCACGAAGGTAGCGATCTGACCGGCTATGACGTTGATGTGATCAAGGCCGTCGGTGAAAAGATGGGCGTTGAGGTCAAGTTCCAGGAAACTCAGTGGGACGCAATTTTTGCGGGTCTTGATGCCGGACGCTTCGATGTGATCGCCAACCAGGTAGCCATCAACCCAGAGCGTGAAAAGAAGTATCTCTTCTCCGAGCCATACACCGTTTCTGAGGGCGTCGTGGTGACCAAGAGCGATAACACGGACATCACTTCCTTCGACTCCCTTAAGGGCAAAAAGACCGCGCAGTCGCTGACCAGTAGCTTCTACGAAGCGGCCAAGGCTGCCGGAGCGACCATCGAACCAGTCGAAGGCTGGGCCCAGTCAGTCACCTTGCTCAAGCAGGGTCGTGTGGATGCCACGGTTAATGACAAGCTGACCTTCTTGGATTCCCAGAAGACTAACCCCGATGACAGTATCAAGATTGCCGCCGAATCCGCGGACAAGAGCGAATCAGCAGTGACGATGCGCCAGGGCTCCGAGGATCTGCAGAAAGCGATCGATGATGCCTTGGACCAGCTGCGCTCTGACGGCGAACTAGCCACGATCTCCGAAAAGTACTTCGGCGAAGACGTCAGCAAATAGCCGACACTTTCCCTAGTGAAACAGTAGACTGGCTCCACACGTACCCAGCGTGGGGCCAGTCTCGTTTGTCTCGAAGGTAGCTCATGGATTCGAATTGGCAGTTATTTATCGATTCGCTCTGGCCCTTGGCCAAGGGTGCAATCACCGCAACTATTCCCCTAGCGCTGATCAGTTTTGCCCTTGGGCTGGTGATCGCCTTGGTCATAGCTTTGATGCGGATCAGCAAAAACCCGGTGCTTTCGGGCATTGCCCGCGTCTATATTTCGATTATTCGCGGCACTCCCCTGCTGGTGCAGTTATTCGTCATCTTTTATGGCATGCCCTCCTTGGGGATCACCATTGATCCTTGGCCCAGTGCCATCATCGCCTTCAGCCTGAATATCGGTGGCTACGCGGCTGAAATTATTCGCGCTGCGATCCTCTCCGTACCCGCAGGACAGTGGGAAGCGGGTTACACCCTGGGCATGTCGCGAACACGCAGCCTCTACCGGTTGATTCTCCCGCAGGCCACCCGGGTGGCGATCCCGCCGCTGTCCAACTCCTTCATCTCGCTGGTGAAGGACACCTCGCTTGCTTCGACCATTCTGGTCACCGAAATGTTCCGCAAGGCCCAGGAAATCACGGCATCAACCTATGAGTTCATGCTGTTGTACTGTGAAGCGGCCGCAATCTACTGGGTGATCTGCCTGTTGCTCTCCGCCCTGCAAAATTCTGTTGAAGGAAGGCTGGAAAAGTATGTCGCAAAATAGCTCAACCTTGCTCAGCGTCACCGGTCTACACAAGGCATTTGGTGAGAACCAAGTTCTCAAGGGCATTGATTTTTCTGTCCGCTCCGGTGAAGTTGTGGCGCTCATCGGCCCTTCGGGTTCGGGCAAAACGACCGCATTGCGGTGCTTGAACGGACTTGAAATCGCTGACGCGGGAACCGTCGCGTTCCGCGGCGGACCGCAGGTGAGCTTCGATGCCAAGACCAAAGCCAAACAGGCGCAGATTCTCCGGGAACGTTCGGCGATGGTCTTCCAGGGCCACCATCTTTTCCCGCATCTTACGGTGCTACAAAATGTCACTATCGGACCTATCGAGGTGCAAAAACGCCCGCGGAGTCAGGTTCTTGAAGAAGCCCGCAAGCTCTTAGACCGAGTTGGCCTGGGAGCGAAGGCTGACGCCTACCCGAATTCGCTCTCCGGTGGTCAACAGCAACGTGTGGGTATTGTTCGTGCCCTGATGCAGCAGCCAGACTTGTTGCTCTTTGATGAACCGACCAGCGCGCTTGATCCCGAACTCGTCGGTGAGGTGCTCAGCGTGATTAAAGAACTCGCCCAAGAGGGTTGGTCCATGGTGCTGGTGACTCACGAATTGGCTTTTGCTAGGGACGTAGCCGACACGGTCGTTTTTATGGACGGCGGTGTCGTCGTGGAATCTGGGGCAGCGGACCAAGTTTTGTCGACCCCGGCGAATCCTCGTACCCAAGCTTTCGTTCAACGTCTTTTGCACCCGTTCTAGAAAGCATAGAGTAATGCTATGACCCAGGATACAAATGCATTGCTGACCAGCCTCATCGAAGGCTACAACTTTTCTACGGACGGCCTTGATCTCGGTGTAGCCCTGATTGACGGTAAGCCAGAGCCAACCGCACCGATCCGGTTGCCACTGAAGATGCTCAACCGTCACGGTCTGGTGGCCGGTGCCACCGGTACGGGTAAGACGGTGACCCTGCAGCTGATGGCAGAACAACTGAGCAAGGCCGGGGTCCCGGTCTTCTTGGCAGACGTTAAAGGCGACCTCTCAGGTCTAGCTCAGGCTGCCGAAGGTTCGGAAAAGCTCACTGCTCGTTTAGCTGAAATGGGCAAGGAATTCTCGCCTCGCGCCAACCCTGTCGAGTTCCTTTCCTTGGGTGAAGGAACTCATGGGACCCCGGTGCGTGCCAGCGTTGATGCTTTTGGTCCGATTCTGTTGGCTCGTGTCCTGGAACTGAATGAAACGCAGGAAGAATGCTTGCAGCTGATCTTCCACTATGCAGACTCTAATAAGCTCCCACTTGATGATCTGAGCGATGTAAAGTCCGTCATCAGCTTCCTGATCAGTGATGCTGGTGCCGAAGCGCTGAAGAATCTTGGCGGTGTTTCTGCTTCCACCGCGTCAGTGATCTTGCGTGGCATTACGATCATGCAGACCCAGGGTCTGGATCAGTTCTTCGGACAGCCAGAATTTGATACCGCCGACTTCTTGCAAGTTCGCGAAGACGGTAGCGGCGTCATCAACGTCTTGGAACTGCCCTCGGTGAACCAAAAGCCCATGCTGTTTTCGACGTTCCTCATGTGGCTCTTGGCAGACCTCTTCGAAGACTTGCCCGAAGCCGGCGACCTGGACAAGCCGAAGCTGGTGTTCTTCCTTGACGAAGCGCACCTGCTTTTCAAGGACGCAACCAAGGCCTTCACCGATGCCATCATCAATACGGTGCGGTTGATCCGCTCCAAGGGTGTGGGATTGTTCTTCATTACCCAGTCCCCTACCGATCTGCCCGATGAAGTACTCGGCCAGCTGGGTAACCGTATTCAGCATGCGGTGCGCGTGTTCACTGCCAAGGATCAAAGTGCGCTGAAGAAGATCATCAAGACCTTCCCTGAAAATGGTGTTGATCTGCAAGAAGCACTCACTCAGGCGGGCGTCGGTGAAGCTGTCATCACGGTTCTTGGTGAAAGGGGTGCCCCGACCCCGGTAGCTTGGACCAAGATGTCTTCGCCAGGATCGGTCATCGGGCCGGCCTCGGCTGAAGTATTGGATGCCAGTTTGTTGGCTTCTCCTCTTGCTTCTCGTTATGCCACCGCTGTAGACCGTGAGTCCGCTCGTGAGATGCTCGATGCTAAGGCACAGTCTGCGGTGCCAGAAAGCACTCCAGAACCTCAGGCACCAGTCGAAGCTCCGCCGGCTCCGGCGCCTCGTCAACGGCGAGCGCCCAAGGCCGAACCAAATCCGATGATGGACATGGCCATGGATGCTGCGTCAATGATCGGGCGCGAACTGTTGCGAGGCATGTTTGGCAACCGAAAGCGTCGCCGTCGTTAGTAAGATCCGCCGTTTTTTACCTGCCAGTTAGAGTCTGGAGCCCGAAACCAGATAGCCTAGCTACTGATGAAAACTCCTAACTCCACGCCGATCACCGCCACCCGCTTGGCCCTTCGTTGGACCCTTGCTGCGGTGGCGGTGCTCGTTCTGGCTGTTGCCGGCGTGATTATCGCTAATCGCACCCTGTTTTCCCCTTCACACGAGGTCAAGCTCCTGCAGCGTTACCTCGCCGATGGTGATGGGGCCAAAGCCTTGGGTCTAATGAAAGCTCAAGTCCCTGAGGGCGACGCGGTGGCCCTGAACGGCGAGGTGCTCAAGCGCACGCAGTCTGGCATTACTGATTTCAGCGTTGATAGGCCCCAGGAAGTGGACCGCGACAGTGAACTGCGCACCGTCACCGCTCATTACAAGGCCACGGGCGTGGAGCAACAGTCCACCTACACACTGCGTCATGCAGGCAAGTCGTGGTTATTTTTTGATCAGTGGGAGTTTGAACCATCCACCCTGCCCACTGTGAAGATCAAGGCGAACACGGTTAATGAAGTAGCCGTGAACGAGCAGAAGATCCCGCTGGTGGCCGGGGTCAGTTCGCTACCGGTGTTCTACCCTTCGGTGCTCGATGCTAGTTTCAGCACCAAGAACTTTTCCGCGGACACTCGTGGCGTCGTGGTGACAAAGCCTGCGAAAGATCCAGTAGAGATTTCGTTGAAAACCCAGCCGACCAAGGCGTTTGTTGCTGCCATCAACACCCAGGTCAAAAAATATCTTGACGGATGTGCCAGCCAGCAGGTCCTCATGCCTTCGGGCTGCCCGTTTGCCTACAACACCTCGGCCAGGGTTGATTCCTCCACGATCAAATGGGACATTGACAACTATCCGACGATCGATGTCAGCTACTACAACGGCGCATGGGTGCTCTCACCGCTGAAGACCACCGCAACGCTGACGCTCACCGAGCAAGATCTACGCACTGGTGCCAAGGAAAAGAAGACCGTCAAGGACACCTACTCCTTCACCGCTGACCTGACGACCAGCACCACCGAGGTCTCTGTGGTTCCAGTGGCCGGTGGCGAACAGGTTGCCCAGTAACGCGCGATCTTAGCGGCCAAGCATTTCGCGGAATTGGTAGCGCAGCGGCACCGCATTGGTCTTAAATTTTTGCCACAGGAACAGTGCTAGCAAACTGGCCAGCAGTGAGAGCACCGCACCGATGGACACGGCCATCTGCGTACCAAAAAGCTCAGCGAACCAGCCCACCATTGGCGAACCGATCGGTGTACCACCCTGCACCACCATCAAATACAGGGCCAATACCCGGGCTCGATACTGCCCCGGCACCGACATCTGCACCATGGTGTTGCAGCTGTTAAGGAAGGTCAGCGCGCCTAATCCGACCGGGATGAGCATGAGCGCAAAGAGCAGGTAATTGGGCATCCACGCACTAGCCAAAGCAGCGATGCCAAAGAACACGCCTCCGCCAATGAGGAAACGCCAGCGCGGGGCCGAACGTCGTGCCGCCAGTAGTGCCCCGGCAAATGTTCCCACCGCCATGATGCTGCCCAGAATGCCGTACTCCCCCGCGCCCACACCATACACCTCGGTGGCCATCAGCGCGTTGGTGAGCTGGAAGTTCAGCCCGAAGGTGCCAATGATGAAGGCGAGGAAGAAGATTAGTAGCAGGTCTTTGCGGCCCTTGACGTAGCTCAGACCCTCGCGGACCTGTCCCTTGGCCCGGGCCACCGGTGTGGTGGGGTGTAGCGCATCCTTGCGCATGAACACCAGTGAGATGATTACCGCGAGGAAGGAGGCACCGTTGAGCAAAAAGGCGAGTCCGGTGCCGACCAGTGCGATCACTGCCCCGGCAATACCAGGGCCAGCGAGGCGGGCTAAGTTGAAGTTGGCGCTATTCAACGCCACCGCGTTAGCCAGGTGGGATTTGGGAACGACTTCGGAAACGAAGGCCTGACGGGCTGGTGCGTCGAAGGAGGCCCCCACGCCGAGTAATCCGGCCAGGACGTACACGTGCCACAGTTGCGCCGAATCGGTGACGACCAGAACTCCGAGGATCAGTGCGCACAAGCCCATGAAGCTTTGGGTCACCATTAGCAGGTGGCGTTTATTGCATCGGTCGGCGATCAGTCCCGCATAGGGTGCCAGGACAAGAACCGGTAAGAACTGTAGGCCGGTGGTGATGCCGGTGGCGACAGCGTCGTGGTCGGTGAGTTCGGTCAGTACCAGCCAGTCTTGGGCAACCCTTTGCATCCAGGTGCCGATATTTGAGACCAAAGCACCGATGATCCACAACCGGTAGTTGGGAATTTCCAATGCCCGGAACATTTTCGCTGCCATAAACTCTCGCCGGATCCCTCCGGTGCCTCCCGCACTCCAGTCTAATGCGACACAGCGGGGAATGCTGAGGTTTCCTCTGCATTCCCCGCTGTGAGGTTCACACCGGTGTGGGTTACTTAGTTCACGCCACGAAGGTCAAGCAATAGTTCGCTCTCGCCCTCGGCATCCAGTACTACCGGAATACCCCAGTCCTGCTGGTACAGGTGGCAGGCCGCGTGATCTGGGATCTCGCCACCTGGCTCACCATCACAGGCTGCGGCACGAGCGGTAATGTGCAGTACGCCGTCGGCCACTTCAGGGTTCAGCTTGAGGGTTCGAGTCAGACCAACCGAGGTTCCACCGCCGTCCAAGAGCAGTTCTTCTGGGCTGGAAGAAATCTTCAACTGGGTTGGATCGCCCCAACGGTCATCGAGCTTCTGCCCCTTCGGAGCGGCAAAACGCACGACGATCTCGTGGTTTCCAGCCTGCACGCGGGTCTTCGGGCGTTGGGTCTGGCTTGCGCCCTCATCAACGACCAATGCTTCGGCAGGGATTGGGATACGTACCAGTTGGTGGGTGTTGGTTTCCACGACCAGCAGTACCGGATCGCCGTCAACGGAAGTATCCACCAGCACGTCGGCTGGTTCCTTGAGCCCCTTGGCCAAGGTGGTCACCGTCTTGGTGGCTGGATCAAAGCGGCGCACTGCCCCGTTGTAGGAGTCGGCGACGGCCACCGAATGATCAGGCAATACTGCCACACCCAGTGGGTGCTGCAGGCGGGCCTGCTCGGCCTGGCCATCACGGAATCCGAAATCGAACAGGCCGGTGCCGATCGCGGTGTTCACGCTGATCGCTTCACCCTCGGCGACCTCGATCCAGCGCAGCGCACTGGTCTCCGAATCGGCGATCCAGATGTTCTCGCCATCTAAGGCCAGTCCCGAAGACTGGGCGAACCAGGCTTCCTCTGGCTTGCCATCGTTCAGGCCTTCCAGGCCGGTGCCGGCAAAGACCGACACGGCGCTGGTGCGTGGATCGAAAGCAAAAATCTGGTGGGTTCCAGCCATCGCGACGATTACCTTGCCCGAGGGGTGGTAGAGCACATCCCATGGGGAGGAGAGCGAAATGTTGGTGGCGTCGGTGCCCAGCTGAGTTGGCTGAACTTCCTGACGGGCATTCTCGGTATCCAGCAGACGCTGCACCCCATTGCCGGCCAGGGTGCCGACCGCACCGGTGCTCAGGTTCACCGAACGCAGTCGGTGGTTCACGGTATCGGCGACGATCACGTCGTAGCCAACCTCGGCGGCCAATTCGGTTGGCAGAGCGGTCAGGCCCTGCAGCTCGTTAAACTGTGCGCTGTCCGCATCCCCGTCGGCGTAACCCTTGGCGCCAGTACCGATGGTGCGGATAACCTCGAAGTTTGCATCCAGTTCCACCAGGCGGTGGTGGCCGGAGTCGCCCACCAAGAAGTTGCCGTTCTCCAAGGCGATGGCCTTGCCCGGAAAACGCAGGTCACCTTCGCGAGCTTCTGGGGCAACATAGGGTCCGTCGCCGCGGTGCAAGGTGCCCTTGGCTTCGTGCTCGGCGATCAGTTCTTCCACCAGTGAGCCCAGTCCCTTGGCGTGGCCCTCACCGGAGAGGTGCGCCACGATGTAGCCTTCAGGATCCAGAACCACCAGGGTTGGCCAGGCGCGGGCGCCGTAGGCCTGCCAGGTGACCAGCTCTGGGTCATCGAGTACCGGGTGATGGATTTCATAACGTTCCACGGCTGCGGCCAAGGCATCTGGGTCTGCTTCGTGCTCAAATTTTGGTGAGTGCACACCCACGGTGACCAGCACGTCCGAGTACTGCTGTTCCAGCGGGCGCAGTTCATCGAGTACGTGCAGGCAGTTGATGCAGCAGAAGGTCCAGAAGTCCAGGAGCACGATCTTACCGCGCAGGGTCTCAAGGTCCAGCTGTTTACCGCCGGTATTCAGCCAGTTACGCCCCAGCAATTCGCTGGCGCGTACCTTGTAATTGGCGCGGACGGATTCTGTTGCGCTCATTCTCATCCTTTCGCAGTTGCCGTGGTACGGCAGGTAGACCTTTATTATCGGCCACGGTGTGGTGCTGTCCTAAACGGTGTTAAGGAACATTGAGGTGCAACCTCGCTGGCCCCGCTTCTATTCCGCAGGGTATTCCGGCGGGTAGTCGGTTAGGGCAGTTGCGAGATGGCCGCGTTCATCACGTTCGTGGCCACTTCGTTAAACTTTGTATCCGAGAGTTCGGTGGCAGACACGAAGGAAACCATCACCGCATACTCGCTGGTCTTTTTGATCAGCACCAACGAATTCTGCGCATAGTCTCCGTTCCGGCTGTAGTACAGGGAGGAATCCGCAGCCTCAACCTTGGGGTCGGAGAATTTCAGGGTTTCGGTGTAGTCCATGCCGTTGAGCTTGACCGACTGGCACTTATCCAAGATCGTGGCCACATTCGCATTGTGCGCTTCTAAGGCAGCCTCTCCGTCATCCCCGAGCTTCGCGACCTCCACCGAACCGGTGATCGTTTGGTTCTCATTGGTGAAATCCGTGCGGGCCGATTCGGTGCCCATTTGCACCGGTGACCAGTTCAGGTCATTAATCGGGGTCGAACACTGGGCAGGCAACACCACAATGTCCTTGAGCGTATCGGTGGGCGCGGTAGCCAAGGCTTCAAGGTCCTTGCCCTGAATTTTGGCGCTGCTCGGGAAGCCTAGTTGGGCGGCGATCACCGCACCGGCGGTGGTGGCCACCTGCGCCGTGGTCATCTCCTGGGAGGTTTCACTGGGGCTGGGGCTAGCAGTACCTTGGGCTGCGATCTTATGGGTTTCATCATCCGGCATTTCTGCCTGGGTTGATGAGCAGGCGCTGAGCGCCAGCACGGTGCATAGGGCCAGCGGTAGGGCAGCCATGAGTGGTTTAGGCATTCGGGTTCCTCTTATCGGCCTGCTTATAGCGGGCGAACATCGCGTTATAGGCTTCCAGCTCGGCATCGTTATCACGATCGGCCTGCCGGTCATAGCGTTTGGTGTCCTTCTTGTCCTGCTTCAGCCAGGAGATCACTACAAAGATGGCCAGTACCAGGGTGGGCACTTCACCAATGGCCCACATCGCCCCGGCACCCACCACCTGATCCTCCAGCGCGGTGCCACCCCAGGTGCGGCCCATATTGCCAAAGTAGTCCGGGGCCAGCAGGGTTTCGGTGCTCATCAGCGCCACCCCGAAGAATGCGTGGAAGGCCACAGTGGCCAGCAGGACTACCAAGCGCATCGGGTACGGGTAACGCTTAGGCACCGGATCGGCATCCACCAAAGACAGCGCAAAGAGGTAGCCGGTGAGCAAGAAGTGCAGGTTCATCAACTCGTGGCCTGCGTGGTAACGCATCGCTGGTTCCAGGATCGGGGTGAAGTAGAAGACCACAATCGACCCGGCAAAGTTCACGGCCGCGAAAATCGGGTGCGTGATGACCTTGGAGTAGCGCGAGTGGACGATGAACAGGATCCATTCGCGTGGCCCGCGGGTACTATCGGTGCGTGCCGGCAACACCTGCAATAACAGGGTGATCGGGGTACCCAGTACCAAGAAGATCGGCACGATCATGGTCAAAGACATGTGGTCGACCATGTGGGTGGAGAACTGGATCTTGCCGTACACCGCCACGCCGCCGCTGGTCACATAGAACAGTGCGAATAGGCCTACCACCCAGCTGATCAGGCGCAGCACGCTGGGCTTATCCCCGCGTCGGGCCAGGGTGATAAACGCCCACAGGTAGGCGGCCAGCCCGAACAGGCACACGGCCACCCAGATCCAGTCCATCCGCCAGGTGGTCAACCAGCTACTGGCATCTGGTGCAGGAGGCAGGTCGTACCCGGTGAGCAGTCTGGCCGGTGTGGTTTGTGCCGGGGCTTCATCACTGGTTGGTGGTGCGGTCCGAGCGAGCACGGTCGCCACGGACATCACCGAGGCCATCAAGATGACTTCGCCGAGCACGATCTGCCAGGCCGCCCGCAAGGCACTATATTGACCGGCCAAAAGCTTGGGAATCACAAAGCGGCGATGGCACAATCCCAGTACACCCAAGGCCAAGGTGATGACCAGTTTAACAATCACCAGGGTGCCGTAGGGGGTCAGCCACTGTTCCCAGCTGGTGATACGGATGACGGCCGAGGCGAACCCGGAGCCAATCATCAAAAACACCACAAAGGCAGCCAGCGCCGAATAGCGTTTCAGGACCACCCCGGCGAGCACCTGTCCTCGAGTCTTTCCCGGAGCTTCACCGGTGAGGGTCGGGGCGAGCAGGGCCAACACGATGATGCCGCCAAACCACAGGACTACGGCCAGCAGGTGCAGACCGATGGAGTTCACCGCAGCGAAGTGGTCATCGCCTCCGGCAGCGTGGCCGATGAAGGCCAGGGGCAGGATGCCGAAGAGCGAGAAGAACGCGGTGGCGCCCACCCCGGTTTTTGATCGCACTGCCAGGGCCAGCGAACTGACCACGGCCGCGATCACTACCATCCAGGCCCAGGCTCGGCCGGTGGTGATTGAAAGAATGTAGTCGAGGATCGCAGCGGAATACTGCGCGTCCAGGTTGATAGGCAGGCCGGCCAGGTCCCAGAAGGTCAATATCATCACGGAAGCCGCGGACAGCGTCCAGAGCACGGCCGCCCCGGCAGCGATATTCATCGCACGGGTAAAGGCCGGATGATCGGCACCCTGCACATCGCGGGTGCTCTTGGTACTGCGCGGAAGGATCGCGGCGGCAAAAACTAGCGCAGCAATGGCTACGGACATGGCACTATGGTGGATCGCTCGAGCGATCGGCAGGGACCAACGCACGAAGGCGCCCGGGTCGGCCAATTCGGCCGGGCGGGCAATGCCGGTGAACATCACCGCAGCCAGGAAGACGACCGCCGAGGCGAGCACTCCAGGCAGGATGAAGCGGGTGACTGAAACCGTGCGCTGTGCTGTATCCATATCCTTCTTATCATCTCATTTTTGCCCCGGCACGTCAGGCCGGGAAGGGCCGAAGCCACCCCGCTACAGTGCATCTCACACCGTCGCGGGGTGGCGATCAGGCTCAACTAAAGAGCTGCTGCCCCAAGTAGCCACCCTCATCGACCCCCGGAAGGATCGCGTAGAGCGCCGAACCTACCGGTTTTAGCCAGGTGTTCAGCGCATCTGCAGCAGCCAAACGGTGTTGCACCGGAATGAAACTGCTACGCGGATCACTCTGAAAACTGGCGAACAGTAGACCGGCGTGCTGCCCATCATCGAAGTTATAGCCCCGACGATGGATCGTTTCGCCACCGTGGCTTGGTTTAGCCAAGGCGACGTGGGCGTTGGCCGCGATGCTAGGCAGGCCCAACTCGTTTTCTGCCGTCAAATCCACCGGGTCATTCACGCTGGTTCCCGAAAGCGGCGAACCATCACTCTGGCGCCGACCCAGGGCAAAATCTCGGCCGGTCACATCCACTTCATCCCACCGATCCAGGTCCATCTCGAACCGGCGCAACGCCAGTGTGGTGCCATTGGCGATCCAACCCCCTTCACCAAAGACCGCTTGTTCGCGCGCCTGGTCGGCCGGGTTATTCACCCCGTCCACCTGCCCGAACAGATTCCTGAAGGTATCCGCTCCGGGCATGGGGCGCATGAACCCGGTCTGCACAAAACGCTGGGTCGTCAGTTGGCGCAGGTTTTTGCTGACCGCGCGCACCGCGTGATGCAGCACCGTGGGATCTTGCGAACAGAACTGGATCAACAAGTCACTTTGCTGATACTGCTTTTCCAGCTCATCGTTGGCGAACGCCGGCATGCTGCCCACAGTCCCCTGCCCGATCACGTCGAGCAGGCTTTGGCCAAGTCCTACGGTCAGGGTCAGTTCACTCGGTGGTTGCGCCATTTCTGGTTCGGTATCCGCAAGCACTCCCCGACCGCTCATCAGCCGGGCAGCATCATCGGAGATCATCTGCAACAGGGCTTGGACCTGTTGCTTCTTAGATTGGTCCTTTGACCCTTCGCGCCAGCGCATATCCCAGCCGATAAACACCGCATGCTCCTGCTGGGCATCGATGATCCCGGACTGGTATTGCCCGTAGAACGATCGGTACCCCAACTCGGAGGCAGGTATCTGCGTCGTGGCCTGAGCCGAGCGCAGGGTACCGGCTCCGAAACCGGTGAGCAGCCCACCTGCTGCCGCAGCAGCGGTACTGCCCAGCAACAGGCGGCGCGGGATACTAGTGCCCTGCGTGCTCATCGTATTTTTCCTTGGCGCCATCAAAGTTGCGGATCGGGAAATCCACGGTGGTGCTCGAACCATCGGAGAACTCCAGGTTCAACGTGATGGTTTGGGCAGCGACCAACGGTTCCTTCAGGTCCATGAACATCAAGTGATTTCCACCGGGTGCCAATTCGACCTCGGCACCGGGAGCAATCACGAGATCGCCTTCTATTTGCTTCATGCTCATGTCTTGGCCGCTTCCGGCCATTTCGTGCAACTGGATTTCATCGCCCTGCGCGTCCGTGACCTGATGCAATTCCACAGGGTAGTCCGCCGAATTGTGCAGTTTGCCGAAGGCCGCGCTCATCCCAGTTTCAGCAGCCTTGGCCCAGGTGTCGCTGGTGGTTAAGGCTTGGGCTTGGGTGCCCTGTTGTGCTGTGGTGGATGTCGCCGAAGTGGTGCTTTGTTCGGTGGCTGGGGCGCTTTGTGCGCAGCCGGTCAGCAGCAGTCCAAAACCCAGCACAAGGGCGGTCATTGATTTAGTTTTCATCGTCTCAAGCTTTCGTGGTGTGGGCACTAGTGTGCGGGCACGCCAAAGGCCACGGTGGCCCTAGGCGCACCGGATATAAGTGAGGTTGTTGCTACTTGTTATTGCGCATGAACTTGGCCAGAACAGCGATCACGCCGCCAAGGATCACCACGCCGATGACAACCCACAGCACCGGGCTCATCGAGCTACCGGCGGCCTGAACTGGATTCTGGGATGCTTCGGCTGAATCGCTGGTCTGGGTAGAGTCGCTAGCCTGAGCGGTTTCGCTTGGCTGAGCTGATTCACTTGGTGCGTTGACCATCGATGGGGTTGGGGTCGCACTGTCGATGGTGAAGGCCAGCTTGTTTTCCACCGGGTGCCCGTCAGAGGAAACCACACGGAAGGCAAGGTCGTATTCGCCAGCTTCCAATTCCTTGGCAGGGGTGACCGTGACAACTTTGCCCTTGGTCGCGGCGGTAGTTTCAACTTCCTTGCCGTCCTGCTTCAGCACGACCTTGGTCGATTCGACACCGGACATGGTCTGCAGTTCACCGGAGAATTCGAGGGTGAGCTTCTCGGGTGCTTCCTTCAGGGTTGCCCCATCTTTCGGAGTGGAGCCAACCAGTTCATCGTGGGCAGAGGCGGCCGTCATGGAGGTGAACAGGGCCAGGATCGCTAGTGCGAGCACAGCGGCCAGACGGGTCAAGTTCATTTTTGGCAGGGTCATGCTCTTCATTGTTTTCCTTCCAATCCCCACTGCTGGGGAGCTTCGTTAGTGTCTTAGGCGGCAAGAACGAAGCAAGGAGGACCTCGGCGCTCGGGCAGTCTTCCCAATTGCGCAAGCTTGAGTTGAAAACGCAGTGGGAAATACGCCGGAAGTGCCGGGGCTTCAGGAATCTGAATGCGGATCAGCGCAAGCATCCGCCGAGCCGTTGAAAGGCTCAGATATGAACCCAGGAGGTTCAATAAACGCTCGCCCTGGTTGAGCACGAGGATGCTGACCACTGCTGCCATGACGTGCGCGTAGAGCATCGACTCTGTGTGCACCTGTGAGTAGTGGCTGCTGATATCGCGGGCCAGTTCAAGACTACGTCCGGTATGTTGCACGTGCTCCATGCCGTGCACGCCGGTAGCGTCGTGACTCATCACCGACAGGCTCAAGTGGAACAGGCCTTGACTGGCGATCACCACCAAACTGGTGGCCCACAGGGAGAACTTTTTGCCTACCAGCAAGAGGGCGATCACGGCCGAAACGCAGGTGATCAGGCCCATCGCTACCAATGACATACGTGTTGGTGCGCTATGCGCGTGAGCTGCGAAGGCTGTCCAGGTACACACACTCGCCGCTAACCAACCGCGCAGGACGCGGGTTGCGGGATTCTGTGGCACGGGGTTCAGCCTATTCTTCTGGTAGGTGATCAAGCACGCCTGATTCTACGCGAAGTAGAACATCGGCTCAAACGCTGGTGAAAAGCATAAGGCCCGATCCACCCGCCGGGAAGTCCCAGCGCGGAATCGAGCCTTGCTCAAGCCTAAAGAAGCTTATTTCTTGGCAACAGCAGCCTTCAGCTTCGAACCAGCGGTCAGCTTCACCGAGTGACCAGCAGGAATCTGGATAGCCTCACCGGTCTGTGGGTTACGACCGGTACGAGCAGCACGATCGGTACGCTCAACAGCCAACCAACCTGGGATGGTAACCTTTTCACCCTGGGAAATCTGGTCGACGAAAACTTCGAACACAGCATCCAGAACACCGTTGACGGCAACCTGGGAGTTTTCGGTCTTCGCTGCAACAGCAGCAACAAGTTCGCTACGGTTCATAGCCAATGTATGGTCCTCCTGGACTAGTGATCCAAAACCCGATCCCGGGCCTCGAACGCCGCACGGTCGCACGGACTTATCAGTGAGAACATATCAAACCTTGAGGCCCGAAATGTCCGAAAACAGGCGAAATACCGGCATTTTTTCATCTTCTTTCGGATTTCTTGGCCCAACGGCATGATTTTGAGGCTCAATGCACACTCAGGTTGCTTTCGTTAAGAGCGCAAGGCCCACCTTCCAACGCGTGGAAGATGGGCCTTGTGCAAGCCTAAAGAAGCTTACTTCTTGGCAACAGCAGCCTTCAGCTTCGAACCAGCGGTCAGCTTCACCGAGTGACCAGCAGGAATCTGGATAGCCTCACCGGTCTGTGGGTTACGACCGGTACGAGCAGCACGATCGGTACGCTCAACAGCCAACCAACCTGGGATGGTAACCTTTTCACCCTGGGAAATCTGGTCGACGAAAACTTCGAACACAGCATCCAGAACACCGTTGACGGCAACCTGGGAGTTTTCGGTCTTCGCTGCAACAGCAGCAACAAGTTCGCTACGGTTCATAGCCAATGTATGGTCCTCCTGGACTAGTGATCCAAAACCCGATCCCGGGCCTCGAACGCCGCACGGTCGCACGGACTTATCAGTGATGAACTTACCAGTTCTGGGCGACAAAAAGTGCATCTTTCCGCGGATTCCGCTCAATTCCTCGCAAGAATTCAGGTGTGAAAGCTCACCTCGGTCCTAGAGCGCGAAAGGATCGAGTCCCTCATTCGCTTGCACAAATAACTCCCACGCCGCATCCTGAAGCACCTTACTTCGAGTGACTTTTGCCGGTCTGGCTAGCGAAATTCGGCCTTTGGAAGTCAGCTGCGGCCCGAAGAAGACCCCGGGTGCGCAGCGTTCCAGCCCTTGAGTCAGTGCCGCCTCAACAATGGCCACCGAACCTTCGTGTTTGCCCTGCGCGAAACTGCCCTGCAGGCGGCCTTTAAGGCGCTGAGCGAAGTCTGGTTCGTTGATTCCCTCGATCGTAGGGGTCAAGCCCGAGATCGAATACCCAGGGTGCACGGTCACCGACCGCGCCGGCCATTGCAGTTGACGCAATCGATGATCGAGCCCGATCCCCAAACTCTGCAGTACGGCCTTGGACTGCACATAGGCCCGGTACGGGCTGTAGTCCTTCTCCAATCTCAGGTTGGAAGGATCGGTGCGCATCAGCAACGTGGACATCGAGCCCAGGGTGATCAACCGCAACGAGTCTTCCCGGAACTTCTCAGCTAATTCTCCGACGAGTCGGGCGTGTCCAATCACGTTGGTGGTCATGGTTCGTTCAAAACCGAGCAGCCCATCTTCCCGCGTTGCAGGCGTTCGAATCATCCCGGCGTTTGCCACCAGAACATCCAAGTGGCGCCCGCGCAGTTCGGCAGCCAAGGCCATGGCTGAGAGCAGTGAATCGGCATCAAACTGCATGAATTCAAGACTCGCCTCCGGGACCCGGGCGCGGATGGCTGCCATGGCCTTTTCGGCGCGTGACTGGTTACGACAGGCAAGAATCACGTGTGCACCAGCGGCCGCCAGACCCAGGGTGGCAAAGAAACCTAAACCCGCGTTGGCGCCAGTGACCACCGCTGTTTTCCCGTTGCCCAACGCCTTCCATCGCTCAAAGTTGGCATGAATATTGGCCTTGGGCGCCGACTGCCCCAACTGTTCTAAAGAACCCAAACGCACTGCACGATTCATGCCACCAACGCTACTACAGCCCTTAGTCAGCCAGACCAGGTGGGTTCAAGCGAGAATCGGTAATTCCTTCCTCACTCAAACCCCACTTATCCAAGATCTGCTGGTAGGCACCGGAGGCGATCAACCCGTCGATCGCCACCTCCGCAGCTTCAGCCAAACCATTGCCCTTCTTAGTGGTCACCGCGACCTGTGCGGTGTCCGGCCAACCACCGGGGAAGGAACCGATCTGCTTCAGCTCCCCGGCAGTTGCCTGCTTGTAGGCACCAGTAGCATTCGGGCCAAAGCTGGCGTCGGCGCGGCCCGAGAGCAAAGCCAAGGTCGAGGCTGAATCATCGTCGTAGTATTGGTAGTCAACGGGTTTCAGGCCCTTGGCCTGATTGGCTTTATCCCAGTCCACCAGGATCTTCTCCTGATTGGTTCCCGAGCCAACGATAATCTTGAGCCCAGCAACATCTTCGGCGTTTTCAATCGGCCCAATCTTCGAACCCTTATCGGCATAGAACCCCAGCAGGTCTTCTCGATAGGTGGCGAAGTCAAACTTCTTCTTGCGTTCCTCAGTGACCGTGACATTGCTGATCGCCGCCTCATATTTCCCGGATTCAACACCCAAGGGCCAGTCTGCCCAGGACACCGGTACAAGTTCTAGCTCCAACCCCAAGGAATCGGCGAGCGCCGCGGCCAGATCGGCGTCATTACCCACCGGCGTGGTGTTATCTGTCGCGTAGAAACTCAACGGTGCCGCGCCCGGGGCGGTGACCACGGTGAGCTTTCCGTCGGCAGCAATTTTTTCGGAAACCAGTTTCTTCGCTTCTTGGTTCACCGCGACTTCAGGGCGTTCTTGATCCGGGTTCGATAGCGCGGCCGTTTTAGCGTCGGTGGTTGCCTGAGTGGGGCTCTCTTCTGTGGCCTGTGAAGGATCCGCGCAGGCGCTGAGGGCCAGCAGCCCCACCAGTGCTAGTGCGGTGAATGCGCGACGACTGTTCATAGATGTCATGAGGCTTCCTGTGCTGTGCTCAAGATCTTGATGGCCTGTTGTTCGTGGTTACTATCAATGCTCAAACCGAGGTTTTCACGCAGCGTATCTGCGTAGGCTTCCGGGTAGATTCCGCGTTCTTGCAGGCGCGGCACCAAGTGATCGACGATCTCGTCCAATCCGGTCGGTATCAGCCACGGGGTGATGTTGAAACCATCAACCGCGCCGAGTTCTGCGTATTGTGCCAGGCGGTCAGCGATCTGGTCGTAGGATCCGGTGAAGGTGTGATCGGCCCGGTGGGAACGTGAACGGACGAACTGGATGATGTTCTGGCCCTTGTCTTTGGCTTCGGCGCGCCAGGCGTTGGCCAGTTCCAGGGACTTCGCGCCTTGGAAACCGCTGCCGCGGGTGACCGAACTGCGCTCCACCACTGGGTCGAATTCTGGCAAAGGTCCATAGGGATCTACGCCGTCAAGGCGGGTACCCCAAAATTGTTCGATGTAGGCCAACGCCTGCTGCGGGCCGATCTGGTTCTCCCGCACCCAGTGGTATTTTTCTTCAGCTGCGCCAGGTGTTTCGGCGATGATGAACTCCGCCCCGGGCATGATCTTCACCGAGTTCTCGGCCCGCCCCACCTTGGCGGCACGCTCATTGATGTCCTGACGGAATTGAAGTGCATCCTCTAGGCCAACGTGGGCCGAGAAAATGACGTCCGTCTGCCGGGCAGCAAAGTCGCGACCCTCAGGCGAGTCGCCAGCTTGGAACAGTACCGGGCGCAGTTGGGGGCTGGCCGGGATCGTCCCGGTGTAGTCCACATCGTAGTGACGACCGCGGTGATGCACCGGGGAGCCTTCCCAGATCTGGCGCACGGTACGCACGAAGTCTTCAGCGTGCGAATAGCGTTCGTGATGTTCTAGGTACCCGCCTCGGCGGAAGTTCGCTCCGGTCCACGCGTTGTGCGTGGTGACAATGTTCCATGCTGCCCGGCCGCCTGAAATCAGATCCAGTGAGGCCAGCCGGTGGGCCAGATCCGCCGGATCGTTGTAGGTGGTGTTTTGCGTGGCGACCAGGCCGATCTTGCTGGTCACCGCGGCGAGGGCGGCGAGCATGGTTTGAGCATCGGGACGACCGGCGACATCTAATTCGTGAATGGATCCGAGGTGTTCGCGCAGGCGCAGCCCTTCACCGAGGAAGAATGCGCTGAAGATACCGCGTTCCGCGGTCTGCGCGAGTTGGCGGAAGGAAGCGAAGTCGGTCTGTGACCCTGAGGCTTCGCTACGCCAAATGGTCGAGGAGTTCACGCCTTGAAAGAAGACGCCGAATCGTAGTTGGTTTTGCTTGCTCATGATGCCTCCTGGAAGCGATTTTTGGCCACCGGCAGCCCGAAGGATTCACGCAAGGTGTTTCCTACAGGTGCCAGTAGATTGCTGTGCTTGAGTTCTGGTAGTACTTCTTCGATCAGTACCTGTGAGTCCACGCGCAGGTCCCCCGGATACAGGTGCACGAGGTGCCGGCGTTGGTCCCCCGGATTTGCGGTGGCTTCAGCAAACCTGGCAAGGAACTCGGTCAGCCGCTTGGGGGTGCCGGTGAATTCAGCGCGTTCGGTAGGCTGCACGCCCTGGGCGGCTAAGCGCTGCGCCCCCGTCTCGGTAGCAGTATCCAAATAGACGTCCAGGTCAATGGCCACCGCACCCTTCCTACTGGCGATCTGGGCTTGGGCCAGTAGTTCGTCGAAATTCGCGCCATTGAGTTTCACCACGTCGGCACCGTTCAGGCGGCAGTGCTGCAACCCCTCATCGGTGAACAAAGGTGCTGGTGCAATGATCGGCAGTTGTCCCTGCGGTGGGCGAGGGGTAATGGCAGGGCCCTTAACCGAAAAGCTCTTTCCCTGAACATCTGCGTAGTGCAGTTTGTTGGCATCCAGGTAGCGTCCACTGGCGACATCGCGGATGACGGCGTTCTCTTCCCAGCTGTCCCAGAGCCGGCGGTGCGTGGTGATGACATCCGCGGCTTCGGTACTCAGCCCGTGATCGGGCAGGGTTTCGCGGCCAACTGCCTGTGCTTGCACCGCTTCGTTCTGTGTCTCTAGGATCCATCCGGAGCGGCCCTGGGAAATGATGTCGAGGCTGGCCAGCTGGGTGGCGGTATGGAAGGGCTCGGTAAAAAGCGCATCAATCACGGGGATCAGCGCAATTCTCTGCGTCTTCGGTGCGCTGAAGCTGGCTCGTTGTACCGCGTCGAGTAGCCCGTCGGCGGAGAAACTGACCGCGTGGAAGCCAGCGTTTTCGGCCTCTTGTGCGTAGCTGGCGGACTCAATAGGGTCATTGCCGGCGCCGTCAAGGTTCAGGGCCAGCAGCAAGGAGCGTTCGCTCATCGTGCATACTCCTTTTCTGGGGTGTTTTCTGGGGTGTTGTTCAGCTGTGGATCGTGCTGTGTCCACAGTGTTGTCTGGGTATCTACTAGTGGGATGACTTCTTTGGCGAAGCGCTCCAAGGTCTGGAGTTGGGCCTCAAAGGGCTCAGTGGTGGGCAGTGAGATGGACTGCAGGTCATGGCCAAAGCTCTGGTGATAATCCAGGATCTTGGCGGCCACAAATTCTGGGCTGCCCACCAAGAGCGGGCCTTCTTCAACCGCGTGCTCGATGCTGCGATACGGGGTGTTATTCCCCGGCACATCGCGGCGGCTGGTTAGCGCCTCATACACCGGACCAAATTCTTTGATCGCCGCTTTGGTGCTATCGGCCAGGTACACGCCGCCCGCCCCACTTCCCGAACCGATGTAGCGTTGGGCCGGATCGTGCCCCGCCTGCTCATACGCAGTCTTGTAGTGGTCGATCAGCACCCTATAGTTCTCTTTGGGCTGGATCGCATTAGCGGAAAACAACGGGTCGCCGTGCTTCGCGGCGAGTTCTGCAGATCGCAAGGAGGTGGCCGAGCCGTGCCAGATACGCACCTTGTGTTGGAAGGGGCGAGGGCTGGTGGTGACCTGCTCCAGCGGTGTGCGAAAACCTCCGGTGAAGTCCACCGGGTCCTGGGCGAAGAGCCGGGCGAGCAGCTCGTAGTTCTCCTCCGATAAATCCCACTGGTCCTCCACCCTTTTGCCAAACATTGGGAAGTGGGCCGCTTCATTGCCTTTACCGATGCCCAGTTCTAGGCGGCCCGAACTGAGTTGATCCACCGTGGCAAAGTCTTCGGCCACGCGCACCGGATCAAGGATGGACAGCACGATCACCCCGGTGTGCAGCCGAATTGTCTGCGTTTGTGCGGCGATCGCCCCGAGAACTACCGCCGGTGAGGAAGAGATGAACGCTCCGGCATGGCGCTCCCCCACCGAGAAGGAATCGAAGCCGAGTTCTTCGGCGCGCACGGCGGTCTGGATCACCTGCTCAAAGCGTTGCGCGGTAGTTACTTGTAGCCCGGTGATCGGATCGTCCTGATGCGGGATAATATCGAGAACCTGGAAGCGCATTATTTACCCTTGTAGTTCGAGGCGGTGATGGTTTCAGATTTCTTCAGGCCTTCTTCGCTCAGGTTCCAGCGATCGAGCACCTTGGCGTAGCTGCCGTCCGCGATTGTCGCGTTGAACGCGGCGGTGATCTGTTCGGCGAGATTATTTCCTGCCTTGGTGGTGGCCGCGACCAGGGTTTCGTTGGGCCATCCGGCGTTGATCTTGCCCACGACCTTCAGGTCATCGCGCTGATTCTCGCGGTACACCGTGGAGGGGTAGGGGGCGATGTTCAGGTCGATGCGTCCCGAGGAGAGCGCCAGGATGGTGTCGGCCTCGCTGGAGTAGTACTGCAATTCGGCCGGGGCCTTGCCCTTGGCCTCTAGTTCCTTATTCCAGGCCAGCAGGATCTTTTCCTGATTCGTCCCCGAGCCCACCGCGATCTTCTTGCCCGAAATATCATCGGCACCCTTCACCGTGATATCGCTATCCGCCTTCGCTTCAAAGCCCATGTACGCGGCCCGGTAGGTGGAGAAGTCGAACTTCTTAACGCGATCCGCGTTCACCCCCACATTGGAGAAGACCGCTTCAAATTCGCCGGATTCAGTCTTGAGCGGCCAGTTCTCCCAACTGGTGACCTGCAAGTCCAGTTCGAGCCCGAGCTTGTCGGCCACCAACTGTGCCAGGTCAACTTCGGTGCCGATCACTGTTTTTTCGTCGGTGGCGTGGAAGGAGAGCGGGACGGATCCAGCGGTGGTGGCCACCGTCAGCTTGCCGTCCTTCTTGATGCTGTCCGGGACCGCGTCGGCGAGCTTTTGGTCCACCTCGGTGCGGATACGGTTCTGTTCCGGCGAGGTGTTGTAGGTCGTGCCTTCAGCGTTATTAGTTTCGGTGGAGATCGAAGGTGCCGCTGCTCCCGGGTCGGCGCAACCGGACAAACCGGCTAGGCCTACCGCGGTGAGCGCTGAAACTGCTACGTACTTTTTCATGATGCGAGTCCTTGAGTGTGTTGCGTTAGATATTGAAGGCCGGTTCGATGACCTTGGAGAGGAAGGATTTGGTGCGTTCATTACGCGGATTCCCCAGAATTTCGGCAGGAGTCCCCTCTTCCACGACCCGCCCACCATCCATAAAGACGATCCGGTCGGCCACATCCCGGGCGAAACCGATCTCATGGGTCACAATGATCAGCGTGGTCCCCGACTTGGCGAGGTCTTTAATAACTTCGAGCACTTCGGTGACCAGCTCAGGGTCCAGCGCACTGGTCGGCTCATCAAAGAGCACCACCTTGGGGTCCAAGGCCAACGCCCGGGCGATCGCAACGCGTTGTTGCTGCCCGCCGGAGAGCTGTCGCGGATAGGCATCAGCCTTATCGGCCAGCCCAACACGGGCCAAGAGCTGCTTGGCGCGGGCTACCGCCGTGGCCTTGGCAACGCCCTTGGCGTGGATCGGCGCTTCGATAATGTTCTGCAGTGCGGTGAGGTGCCCAAAGAGATTGAAGTTCTGGAAAACCATGCCCACATCGGTGCGTTGAGCGAGAATTTCCGATTCGCGTCGTTCGTGCAATTTGCCATTGCGCACCTTGTAGCCGATCAGTTCCCCATCGAGGCTGATGGTGCCGCGGTCGACCTTTTCGAGATGGTTGATGGTGCGCAGTAGCGTGGATTTGCCCGATCCGGAAGGCCCAATGACCACCAGCACTTCGCCGGCGGCCACATCCAGGTCCACCTCATGCAGTACCTGAGTGGTGCCGTAGCTCTTATCCACCGATCGCACGGCGATAGCGCCACGGGTAGTGACTTCGTTCATTGCCAGGCTCATGACTGTCCTTTCGGTGCGGTATTTGATGCGGTGCTCGATGCGGTGCTACGAATCGGTGCATGTGTTGAGATGAAACTGCGCAGTTTTTGTAGCGGCGTGGGTGGCAGGGTTCGCAGTGCCCCGCGGGAGTAGTGGCGCTCGATGTAGTACTGCGCGATGCTCAGCACCGAGGTGATCACGATGTACCAGATGGTCGCCACCAGCAGCATGGGCAGAACCTGCTGTGTGCGGTTGTAGATGACCTGCACGGTGTAGAACAGTTCGGAATAGGCCAGCACGTAAACGATCGAGGTCCCCTTGACCAGGCCGATGATTTCGTTGAAGGCCGTGGGCAAGATTGCGCGCATGGCTTGGGGAAGCACGATCCTGGTGGATCGGCGCCACCGCGGGATGCCTAAGGCCGTGGCCGCTTCGATCTGTCCCTGGTCGACCGAGAGAATGCCACCGCGAATGATCTCCGCACTGTAGGCAGCCTGGTTCAGCGTCAGCCCCAACACGGCGGCAGCAAACTGGCTGATCAGGCTCGTGGTTTGGAATTCGGCGAAAGTGATGGAGGTGAAGGGCACGCCGAGGCGGATCGTTTCATACAGGTAGCCCAGGTTGTACCAAAGCAGTAATTGCACCAGCAGCGGGGTGGAACGGAAAATCCAGGAGAAGGTCCACGACACCGAGCTAAACAGCGGTGAGCTGGATAGTCGCATCAGCGCCAAAATGAATCCGAGCAGGAAGCCGAGGCTGCCGGAAATCACGGTGAGTTTCAGTGTCTGCCCCAACCCACGAAGGATGGATTCGGCGGTGAACCATTGGGCCACTACGCCCCATTCCCAGCGCGGATTGCTCACCAGTGAATACAGCACCGCCGCGGCCAGTGCGACGACGATCACGGTACCCACCCAACGCCACGGATGACGGGCAGCCACCACCGCATAGTCTGCGTAGTTCGGCGTGGCAGTGTTCGGAGCGGCACTGTTCGGAGCTGAGCTCGGGTCGTCCTCTGCAACGCTTGGCTCCTGTACAGCCTCGGTGGCGGGTTGTTGCCCAGCGTGCGCTTGGGTGGTCTTTACTGCAGGTGGCATCTCTTCCTCCTTCATCTTCGGTGTTTGACTCACGCTAGAACGCAGTCCCGTGCCGACGCATCTGGCCGATTCACGCTGGTTCACCCAAAGACCTGATGTGACGAAATGACGATTCATGACGCCCCTGAGGGCCGCACTGTATCTCGTTTTGTGGCTTTGCGTGGCTGGTCGATCGCTAATGTGTCCCTGCAAGTCAGCGAGCTAGCTACGCTGCAACGAGCACTCCTAATCTGGCGCTAAGCACAGATTCCACGCCTTCAGCTGGCGGCGGGAGGGAGAACAATGACCGAACACCACATCGTCTTTATCGGCGGCGGGCCACGCACCGCGATGATTCTGGAGCGCATCAGTGCCAATCGCAGCCTGTTGGAGGACACCGCACTGCATCTTCATGTCGTCGATCCTTTCCCTGCCGGCGCTGGACGGATCTGGCGGGAAGATCAAAGTCCGCTGCTCAAACTCAATTCGCGGGCCGCGGATGTCTCGATGTTTACCGATGACTCGGTCCAATGCCTCGGACCGGCCAGGCCCGGACCGGCCTTAGATCAATGGGTGCAGCTGATTCGTGACGGCCAGTTACCTGATGTGCCTGCGCTGTTAGAAACCGACCCACTGCTTCGCGCCGAGGTCGTAGGCCTAGCTTCCGGTGATTTCCCGACCCGCCGGTTACAGTCCTGCTACCTGCGCTGGTTTTTCGCCCGGGTGCAGGCTTCCTTCACCGCGCCCGACACGATCGAAGTCCATCAGGATACCGCCGTGGATCTCCTGCCGGGCCAACGCACTCACCGGGTGATTCTCGCCTCGGGGGAAGAGATCCTCGCCGATCAGGTCGTCTTGGTTCAGGGCCATCTTGATGCTGCGTCGGACGCCGATGAGCGCACCGCCCAGCTTGCTGCCCACGCCGCCGGTTCAGATCATTTGGGCTATATCGCACCGGGCTACACCAACGACATCGACTTTCAGGACCTGACCGCCGGCACCGAGGCACTGGTTTCGGGAATGGGTTTGGCCTTCACCGACCTGTTCGTCCTGCTTTTTGAGGGCCGCGGCGGTCGGTTTGAACCTACCGAGTCCGAAGCCCTGGAGTATATTCCTAGCGGCCAGGAACCGAAGCTGCTGGTTGGTTCCCGACGTGGGGTCCCCTATCACAGCAAGATCAGAAGCAGCACCATTGCGCCGTTGACCAGTGCTTATCTCACCGAGGAAGCCATCATTCAGCTGCACCGGCAGCACGGCGAGCTAGACTTTTTCGCCCATATCTGGCCATTGATCGCCAAGGAAACCGGGTTTTTCTACTACCGCGAGCTCTTTAGCGCACATCGGGAGCACGTGAAGGGTAGCTGGGCCGACTTCCACGCAGCCTATGATTCGGTGTCCTGGTACTCCCCCGAACGCTCCAGCCTCATCGCCGAGTTTGTCCCACCAGAGCACCGGCTGGAATTTGAACAACTCGAATTCCCGCTGCCCGTGCCTCGACCATTGCGTGCCGAACTAGCCGGCGCCCAGCTCGATGCCATGGTGCGCTCACATATTGAAGAAGACCTGCGGCTGCGCGACTCACCGGATCATTCACAGTTCCAGGCCCTCTTTTTTGGCCTACTGCGCAGTTTTGTCACTTTGCCCTTGGTGCACGAACTACTCAGCCAGGAGGGTCGCACCCAACTGGCCAGCTGGTGGCCCGGCTTCTTCAGCTTTGTTGATTCAGGCCCACCGGCGCACCGGCTGCACGAACTTCTGGCCCTACATCGAGCCGGATTCATCAAGTTCTTAGGCCCGGAAACCAGTTTTGGTTTTGACGACGAGCAACAGTCGTTTCGCGCCGAGACCCTCGCCGGTCCCATCCACGCCCCATGGCTGATCGAAGCACGCTTACCCACCACCGGAATCTCAACGAGCAACGATCCCCTGTTGGCCTCATTGCTCCGTCGAGGACTAATCACCGAAGAACCTGGAGGTTCAGGAAAAATGCACATCACCTCACTGCGCCAGGTCATTGGTCGCGACTCAAAAATCTACCGCTGGCTCTTTGCTACCGGGGCCGGGGTAGGTCGTTTCCAGGCGGGCGCCTTTTCGCGACCCCATGCCAATTCGGCGCCGTTTGCCGATAGCGATGCCCTGGCCCGCGAATTGCTTTCCGCCCCCAAGACCATGAGTGGCTGGGAGTTGGCCGGGTCCATCGCGGAACATCATCGCAGCATCGCGTAGAAACGAGAAACACCTATGAGTACTCAGCACACCGCCACACTCACCGCACACACCGTGTTGATCGGCGATCCGCGTCTTTCTGCGCTCTTTGCCGGTCTCACCGAGGAATATACCCAGCGATATGGCGATCGTAATGGTTCGGTCGCTCAGGAACTAGAGCGCTTCCCGGCCCACGAATTCACTGCCCCACTTGGCCGATTCATCATTTTAGAAGAGGCTGGGCAGACGGTTGCTGGTGGGGCGCTGCGCCGCTACGACCAGCACACCGCCGAGCTCAAACGCATCTGGACCCACGAAGATCATCGGCGTCGCGGCCTAGCTCGCCGCGTTTTAGTGGAATTAGAACTCGCCGCGATTGATTTGGGTTATACCCAGATCTACCTGACCACCGGGCCACGTCAGCCAGAAGCGCTTAGGCTGTATCTCAACGCCGGCTACCAGCCACATTTTGATCTTGACGCCGATCCGGAAAGCATCGGTCACCTGCCCTTCACCAAGCAGTTGCCCACCGCCAGCGCTGGTGCCACGATAGGAGTATGAAGGACCCGCAGAAGAAGGATGCCGCGTTGAACGCTGCGCGGTATCAAATGGAGCAAGCCGGCGACATCGAGATACCAACCGATGAATACGCTCAGGCCACCGGCATGGCACCGGTAGTCAAGAACAAGACTCCCCTGCAATTACACGCCGAGGATGAGGCTTGGGAAGTGGCTAATTCGGTGCTCGATGAGGCCTTCGCGCGGGGCGACTTTGAGAATTTAGCCCTCGCCGGGCAGAAAATCGATCACATCACCAACAATGACGATCCCGACTGGTGGCTCTCCTCGATGATGCGTCGCGAACAGCTCACCGGTCTGGGTCCACCGGCATTGACCCTGCGGGTGGAAGATGAGAACATGCAGCAAACATTGGACCGGCTTTCCACATCGAGCCAAGTTCGCGCGCATATTGAGGACTTTAACTCCCGGATCATCGAGGCCCGACGCCAACTTTTAGGCGGCCCGCCGGTGATTACTGCCTTGCGTGATGCCACCGCAGAGGTTCTCGCGTGGCAAGAACGCCGCACCAGCACCGAGCAACCGGCGCCGCAGAAACCCGAAAAGCGTCGTTGGTGGCAGCGCAAAAACTAGCGCTTAACAACAAGCTTGCTGAAACCCGTGTTTAACGGCAAAAGCCGCCTTCCCAAAAGGAAGGCGGCTTTTGTTTGAAGACTTGCTGGTCTTACCAGGAAGACTTGGTGATGCCCGGAAGCTCACCACGGTGTGCCATGTCGCGGAAGCGAACACGGGAGATACCGAACTTCTGGAAGGTACCGCGTGGGCGACCGTCGATCGAGTCGCGGTTGCGAACGCGTACTGGCGAAGCGTTGCGTGGCAGCTTCTGCAGGCCTACGCGGGCTGCTTCACGAGCCTCGTCAGTTGCATTTGGATCTACAAGGGTCTTCTTCAGTTCGAGGCGCTTTTCAGCGTAACGCTCGACAATGACCTTGCGCTGTTCGTTCTTTGCGATCTTGGACTTCTTGGCCATGTCTTAGCGCTCCTCTCGGAATTCAACGTGCTTGCGGACTACTGGATCGTACTTCTTCAGAACCATGCGGTCTGGGTCGTTACGACGGTTCTTACGGGTTACGTAAGTGAAACCGGTGCCAGCGGTGGACTTCAGCTTGATGATCGGACGTACGTCCTTATCCTTCTTTGCCATCTTAGAGCTTCACACCCTTCGCAATCAGGTCTGCAACAACAGCGTCGATTCCACGAGCATCGATGAGCTTGATGCCCTTGACCGAGAGGGTCAGGGTCACCTTGCGGCGCAACGAAGGCACGTAGTAGGTCTTCTTCTGGATGTTCGGATCGAACCGACGCTTGTTGCGGCGGTGCGAGTGGGAGATGCTATGTCCGAAGGCCGGAGTAGTACCGGTTACCTGGCAAACAGCTGCCATGATCACTCCTCAGTTAGTTAGTAGTAAAATTCGGCGGTACTCGCGCACAGTGCCCATACCTAAATATCGACACCGCTTGATGCGTTATGAGTCCCGCCAACCAGTGAAACACCGTTAATACTGCACACTAGGAAGGTAACCAGGCTGGGTGAGAACCAACCGAAGAGCCTTAAAGTATGTAAGTCGGTGAACTTCGCAACCGGTCGAGCAATTTCCCCGTACTCAGTTGGCCACGATATTCGGTATTACGGGCAACGCGTCGCTGTTCCACCGCGAAACGGCACAACAACACACGCGATTAACGCCTGATTAGCTTATCGAGAATTCCTCAGTGTTCCAAATCGGTGGCGCCCGGCTTTAAGATCCAATGATCCTGGTCCAACGAGGTGGTCACCTTGCGCATAATCGCCGCGAGATTCTTAACGTCCTTGTCATCAAGGGGATCGAACAAAAGTGCTCGAACAGAAGCCACGTGATGAGGCGCCATCGCGACCACAGCATCCCACCCAGCATCCGTTAATGAGGCGATTTTCACACGTGCATCTTCCTCGGATTGTTCACGCACGACCCAGCCACGACTCTCCAGCTTCTTAACCACGTGCGAAAGGCGCGAGAGTGAAGCACTGGTATGTGACGCCAAGTCGGTCATCGACAATTTCCGATCCTCGGCTTCAGAGAGCATGGCCAGCATGTGGTAATCGAAGAGCGTGATGCCCTCCAAGCCCTGGAGGTCAGAATCCAAGGTCGCCGGGAGCAAGGTCATGACGGTTTGTAATCCCAACCAGGCGTCGCGTTCTAACTGAGAGAGCCACACGGGATTTTCGCTCATGAAGTTTCCATTCGTTCAAGGCCTGCTGCAACAGGACATCAAGGTACCAGTCTCGTAGACAATACAGTGTCAAGCTAGGTATGCGCCGAATCCCTGCCCCAGCACACCCAGAAACGGGCCCGTTGCCGGGCCCGCGTTCCTAGGCGTTCTCCAACTGCTTCTTCCTTCGGTAACTGATCACCTGGCCGATAATGACCACGAGTAAGGCCACAATGAACATGGCCGAACCGATCACATTGGCCTGAGGCGGGATGCCGCGGGTAGCCGAAACGTAAATGAACTTCGGGAAGGTTTGGAAGGACCCCGAGTTGAAGTTGGTGATGATGAAATCGTCAAAGCTCATGGCGAAGGACAAGAGTGCCGCCGCTACGATCCCCGGTAGCAACAAGGGAAAGGTAATTTTCCAGAAGGCCGCCCGCGGCGAGGCATAAAGATCCGCGGCGGCCTCTTCCAACCGCGAGTCCAGCGAAGACACCCTGGCCCGCACGGTCACGATCACAAAGGACATACAGAAGACCACGTGAGCGATCACGATCGTCGTGTAGCCCAACTCCCACCCCAGGTTCAAAAATTGTGCCAGCAACGAGGCTCCGAGTACCACTTCTGGGGTGGCCAGTGGCAAGATGATCAGCACATCGGTGAGCTTGCGGAAACGGAACTTGTACCGCACCAGACCGATCGCGATTCCCGTGCCCAGGGCGGTGGCAATCACCGTGGCCACCACGCCGATTTGCAAGGAATGGACCAAGGATTCGCAGACCGCCGGCGCCCCGCAAGGATTAAGCCAGTTGTCCAGGGTGAAGCCCTGCCACTGCAAATTGGCTCGACCGCCATCGTTAAAGGAGAAGACAAAGATATAGGCGATCGGCACCAGCAGGTAGATGAAGGCCGCGCCGCCAATGACTGGGATGAGCCAGCGTCCAATGTTTTTCACGCTACATCAGCTCCTTAGTGCCGAAGCGGCGAATATAGATGGTGACCAGGATCAGGATCGAAATCATCAAAATGAAGCTCAACGCAGAGGCCCCGGGGTAATCGATGACCCTAAAGAACCGTGAATCGATAACCTGTCCGATCATCGTGGTGTCGCGGTTATTACCCAGCAGCGCAGAATTCACGTAGTCGCCGGCGGCCGGGATGAAGGTCAGCAGTGTGCCGGCAAAAATGCCCGGGGCGCTCATGGGCAGGGTGACTTTAGTGAAGGAGGTGATCGGGCTGGCGTAGAGGTCAGCGGAGGCTTCCAGTAGGCGGGTATCAAGTCGCCCGAGGTTCGCGTAGATCGGCAACACCATAAACGGCAGGAAATTGTAGGTCAGGCCGGCGACCACCGCGAAAGGTGTGGCGGTCAGGTGCCCGTCCGGCGGCAGGATCGCGATGAATTTCAGGCTTTGGGCGATGAAGCCTTCATCGGCCAGGATCTGCTTCCATGCCTGGGTGCGCAGGATGAAGCTGGAGAAAAATGGGGCGATCAGTAGGACCAGCAAAATGCCCTGCAGCAGGGTTCGTTCGCGCAGTCGCACCGCAACCAGGTAGGCCATCGGGAAGCCGATCAACAGGGCCAGTACCGTGGCGATCAGTGCGAACCAGAAGGAACGCAACAGTTCTGGCCAGTAGGCAGAGAGCACGGTGGCGTAGTTGCTCAGTTCAAAGCCGGGAACAAATTCGCCGATCTCCGCCCCGGGTGGTTTGACGTACAAGCTCATCGCTAGCAGCACCACCACGGGGAGGGCAAAGAACAGGGTCAGGACCAGCAAGCCCGGAGAGATCAGGTAAATCCCGGTGCGGTTTTTGCGTTTTTCCGCGCGGATCTCGTCCTTACTGCGCAGTTCCACACTCATGACTCGACTCCTGCGTTCACACTTTCATCGCCGGCCAGCCCGAAGGAGTGCTCGGCATCCCATGCCAGGAAAACGGTATCGCCTTCTTGGGCGGGCTGTTGTCCGCGGTTCTGTGAGAAGGTACCGATCGGCCCAACCTGCTCCACCTCGACCAGGTATTCGGTGGTGGTACCGGTGAAGGACACATCGATCACGGTGCCCGATAGCTGGTTGTCCCCGGCCACGGCTACCCGGTCGATCGTAATTTTCTCCGGTCGGACCCCGAGCACCACTTCCCCCGAAGTTTGCACGGCACGGCTGACGGGTAACAGGATGGTGTGTGAGGCCACGTTCACGCTGAGCATGCCCTCGGATTCGCCGGTGACCGTGCCGCGCATCAGGTTGGATTTGCCCAGGAAGTTCGCGACGAAGGCGGTGCGAGGCAGTTCATAAAGTTCGCGCGGTGGGCCCATTTGTTCGATCCGCCCGCCGTTCATCACCGCGACGACGTCGGCCATGGTCATGGCCTCTTCCTGGTCGTGGGTGACATGGATGAAGGTCAGCCCCACCTCGGTCTGGATCTTTTTCAGTTCTAGCTGCATCTGCCGGCGCAGCTTCATATCCAGCGCACCCAGTGGCTCATCAAGTAGCAGCACCTGTGGGCGGTTGACCAGCGCGCGGGCCAGGGCCACACGCTGTTGCTGGCCACCGGAGAGCTGGGCGGGTTTGCGGTTGGCCAGGTGCGAAAGTTCCACCAGTTCCAGCCCGGCCTTCGCCTTGTCCATCGCCTGCTTATCCTTTTTACGCTTCAGCCCAAAGGCCACGTTTTCCAGCACTGACATGTGTGGGAAGAGCGCGTAGGACTGGAAGACGGTATTGACCGGGCGGCGGTGGCTAGGTAATGCGGTGACGTCCTGACCGCCGATCGAAATGCTGCCTTCGCTGGGCGCTTCAAGCCCGGCAATCATCCGCAGGGTGGTGGACTTGCCGCAACCTGAGGGGCCCAGGAGCGCGAAAAAGGTTCCTGAAGGTACGAGGAGCTCCAAATCTTCGACCGCGCTGAAGCTGGCGAAGCGCTTGGAAATGCCCGACAAGTGCAGATCAGCACCTGCACTCACGGTACTTGTCGTTCGTTCTGCCAAGGTAGTCATTCCCCTATCACTTCCTGAAAATTGTTCTGGACCGTGAGTCCGGCCTAGGCGCCGATCGCGTCTTGGAACTGTGAGCTGAGCGTGGATTCCTCATCCGCATCCAGTGAGCGGAAGACGTGCGCGTGGGCCAGATCTTCATCGGTTGGGAAGATCAGCGGGTTGCTCACCAGATCCGGATCGATCTTTTCCATCTCTTCCTTGGCGCCAGCCACCGGGCAAATGAAATTCACGTAGGCAGCAACTTCTGCGGCCACCGCTGGGTCGTAGTAGAAATCCATCAGCTTTTCAGCGTTGGTTTTCCGCGGGGAGGCCACGGGAACCATGAGGTTGTCGCTCCAGAGGGTGCCGCCGGCCTCGGGGATCACGAACTCCCATTGATCGTCGTTCTCAAAGTTCATCTGGACCATGTCTCCGGACCAGACGATGCCCGCGATCGCGTCCCCGGAAATGAAGTCCTGCTTATAGGAGTTGCCCTTGACCTGTCGGATCTGCCCGTTCTCGATGTTTTGACGCAGGGTATCGATGGCGGCGCCGAATTCCGATTCGCCCCAGGAACCGGTCAGGTCCACGCCATTTTGCAGCATCAGCAGACCCATGGTGTCGCGCATTTCATCCAGGACCGTCACGCGGCCCTTCAATGCCGGGTCCCACAGGTCTTCCACGCTCTTCAGGCCCTTCGGGTAGGCCTTCTTGTTCCAGGCGATGCCGGCATAACCGGTCTGCCAGGTTAGCGAGTGCTTGCGTCCTGGATCGAAGTCGACATTTTGCAAGCTGGGCAGGAGGTTGGCCGAGTTCGGGATGTTATCTAGATTCAGTTCCTGGGTGTAGCCCTGACGGATCAGGCGCCCGGCCATCCAGTCGGTGAGCGTAATGATGTCCTGGCCGATGTCCTGACCGGATTTCAGCTGGCCCTGGACCTTGCCATAGTAGGAGTCGTTGCCGTCAATATCCTCCGCGTAGTTGACCTTGATTCCGGTTTCTTTGGTGAAGGCATCCAGGGTTGGGTAGGTCTTCTTCTTGTCGTCGTAGTCCAAGTACAGGGTCCAGTTGGCCCAGTTCACAGTGGGATCGGTGTCGGAAATATCGGTGACAGCCACCTCGGTTTTGGTGCCGCTGCTTCCGCCGGTACCGCAGGCTGCGAGCAATCCGGTCAGGCCAAGTGCCCCGGCAGTGGACAGCACAGATCGGCGGGAGAAGCTGCGCTGCCCCATGGCTTTCACCAGTGCGCGAATTTGTGGATCTTGCGGTAGTCGTTGCGAGTGCGACATGGCATTGGTCCTAACCTTGGTAAAATGTGAGCTGTCACATACGGGAAGTGATGACGTTCATCCTGTCAGTTACACAAAATCCAAACAAGACCTAAACAAAAGATTCCCCAGATATTTAACGAATCTGAAACGAGAAACTTACAAAAATAACCCTTTCGCAACTGATTCAGTGCCTGTAGGGTCGGTTCAAAGCCCACAGACCCGAGGAGGTCGATATGACGTTACCCTCGCACTCAGCGCAGGCCATCGACGAAATTTCCAAGGAGATCATCGAGCAGCTGCAGGAAGACGGGCGCCGATCCTATGCTGCGATCGGTAAAGCCGTCGGCCTGAGCGAGGCCGCTGTACGACAGCGCGTACAGAAGCTGGTCGAGAGTCGCGTGATGCAAATTGTCGCAGTCACCAATCCCTTGGAGCTGGGATTCACCCGCCAGGCCATGATCGGAATCGTCGCCGACGATGACATCAGTGGCACCGCTGATCGCATATCCGAGTTACCCGAAGTCGATTACTGCGTCGTCACCACCGGAAGTTCCGACATCCTTGCCGAGGTCATCTGTTCCAACGACCAAGACCTGCTGAGAGTGATCGAAACCATCCGCGGGATCCACGGAGTGCACAGCACCAACACCTTCACCTACCTTTCACTGAAAAAACAGGAATACAACTGGGGAACACGATGAACACACCACGTGGCACCGATCGTCAGCAAGCAGCTCGCGATCACCTCTGGATGCATATGGCCCGACATTCCGGAATCTCAAATGGGGCGCAGGTCCCAATCATTTCACGCGGCGAAGGGCACAAGATTTACGACGATGCCGGCCGCGAGTACTTCGACGGGCTGGCCGGACTCTTTGTGGTCAATGCCGGGCACGGACGGGCCGAGCTGGCCGAAGCCATGGCAAAACAGGCCGAAAAATTGGCCTTCATGCCATTGTGGTCCTACGCCCATGAACCAGCCATTGACCTTGCCGAACGCCTCGCCGGTTATGCGCCGGGCGATCTGAACCGCGTCTTTTTCACCACCGGCGGCGGTGAAGCGGTGGAGTCGGCCTTCAAACTGGCCAAACAGCATTTCAAAATGAAGGGCAAGCCGGGTAAGACCAAGGTCATCTCTCGTGCCTTGGCCTACCACGGCACCCCGCAAGGCGCGTTAGCCATCACTTCCCTGCCGGATATGAAAACACCGTTTGAGCCACTGGTGCCTGGCACCTTCCGAGTGCCGAACACCAATTTTTACCGGGCGCCTGAGATGTTTGCCGACAACGAGAAAGACTTCGGGCTGTGGGCGGCGGAGCGCATCCGTGAAGCCATCGAATTTGAAGGTGCGGACTCTGTAGCCGCCGTCTTCCTTGAACCCGTGCAAAATTCCGGCGGATGCTTCCCGCCACCGCCAGGCTACTTTGATCGGGTACGCGAAATCTGCGACGAAAACGACGTGCTATTGGTTTCCGATGAGACCATTTGCGCCTTCGGGCGCATCGGATCGATGTTCGCCTGCAATGACTTTGGGTATGTTCCCGACATCATTACCTCCGCCAAGGCGTTGACCAGTGGTTACGCGCCGCTGGGCGTGATGGTCGTTTCCGACAAGCTTTTTGAGCCATTCACCAAGGGCGATACCACGTTCTACCATGGTTATACCTTTGGCGGTCATCCGGTGGCTGCCGCGGTCGCCATGGCGAACCTCGATATTTTCGAGCGCGAAGGACTGAACGAGAATGTGAAGAACAATGCGGAAAATTTCAAAGCGACGTTGAGCAAGCTGACCGATCTGGATATCGTCGGCGATGTACGCGGCGCCGGGTATTTCTACGGGATCGAACTGGTTAAAGACAAGACCACCAAGCAGACCTTTAACGATGAAGAGTCCGAACGTCTGCTGCGTGGCTATCTCACTCCTGCCCTGTGGGAGGCTGGTTTATATTGCCGGGCCGACGATCGTGGTGACCCGGTGATCCAGCTGGCCCCACCGATCACCATCGGACAACCCGAGTTCGACCAGATCGAATCCATCCTCCGTTCGGTACTCAGCCAGGCTGCGAACAAGATTTAGAGCTTATGGCCCGCAGAAACCTGCGGGCCATAAATCTGCACGTCAGCGTCATATGAAGCGCCAAATCTTCACGCTTTGTCGCTCAATTGGTGCTTTGTGTCATAGGCCACTAGTCTGTGGACTAAGACGATGTAGATCGCCTTTGGAAGATGGCAGGAAGCTCATGACTTTGGAACCGACCAGAATCAGGCTTGCACGGGAACGTGCAGCGTTGAGCCGCTCTGCTCTGGCTGCGTCGCTGGGCATCAATGAGCGGGAACTGGCACATGCCCCGGAGCAGCTCCGTCATCGGTTAGCCGAACTGCTGGATTGCTCCCCCTACTATTTCACATTGCCTGCAACCTATGGCATAGACACCGAGCGCATCTTTTTCCGTAGCCCACGACGAACCAGTACTGTACAAAAACGTGCTGCTGCAGCGGTCGGGCGCACCGGCGTTGATCTGTATCGCCTGATCACCCAGAATTTTGCCTTACCGGATACCGAAGTTCCGGACTTGACTGGTTACAGCTTTGCCGAGGCAGCAGTGCAATTGCGTCTAGATTGGGATCTGGGCTGCGGGGCTCTGCCCGATATGATGCACCTGCTCGAATCGCACGGAGTTCGCGTATTGAGCCTGCCACCTGAGCTGGATGCGGTGAAAACTTTCAGTTTTTGGGAAGACGGGCAAGCCTTCATCTTCCTAGCCTCGATGTCCGCTGTGGCCCAGCGCTTCGCGCTCGCTCACGAATTGGGGCACCTGCTTCTGCATTCTTCCTTGGGCGAGCAAGGCGAACATCTGGCTGCCGCAGAGTTAGAAGCCGATCAATTTGCCGCGCAGCTTTTATTGCCGGCACTGTCCTTACAAGTGCGGGTGTCCGACTCATTGCAGATCCCGCAGCTGCTCAGGCTCGAAGAACACTTCGGGGTGCCGGCAGCAGTTATTCTTACCCATAGTCGGGCCTGCGGAGTGATTAGTGCCGAGACTTATTGCTGGCTCTTCCAGGAGTTGTCCTTGGAAGCACCGGCGGACGTCCAGCCGGTGAGATCTCGCGTCTTCTCCTTGGTGTTCCCCTCCTTGCAGTTGGATCATCGCACCAGCACCTCGGTGATCGCCCGCGAGTTGGGATTGCGCGAGCAGCACATCCATGAACTGACTTTTGGGCAGGCTTTTGTGCTGTTGACCGGGCAGAACCAGCAAGAACCCGGAGAAGTGCACCGCGGTCATCTGCGTGCTCTGTAATTCTTGCTTCGCGGTGTGGCGTGTTGGCAGTTAGGGCTCGACGATTTCAACGACCAGTGTGCCTGCACGCCATTTCGCGGTCATCTCTTGCGCCAAGGCGTCGCTGGCTAGGGCCTGTTCAGGGGTCATGAAGTGGGTGTTGACGCGTAATTCTTGCTTGGGGTCAAGGTCCGGTGATAACAACACCATGGGTCGGCAACCGGGGATTTTGACCGCATGGAAGAGTCCGCAGTGCCTCTCGATATGGTGGACCGGGCAGCACAGGGCTGCCGAGTGGATGTCGGTGCATCCGCCCTTCTCCCACGGATCAAGATGGTCCAGCTCGCAGCGTTCCACGGGCATGGCGCAGCCCGGATAAGCGCAGCCTTGATAGGCGGCGCGGATCGTTCGGCCTTGGGCTTTGGTGAACAATCGTTGGGTGCGCCCCAGGTCAAGTGGCAGAGATTTGCCATTAAGAATCACCGGATAGATTCCGGCGTTGCACATGGCGGTGCGTACTTCTCCCGGTGAGAGCATGAGCCCGGAGGAACTTACCGCGTAATTTGGTGCGCCTTGAAGCATTTTCTCGTAGTCCAAAATGACGCTGACCTGAGCGGTAGCTAATCCCGCTTGGTTGGATCCCGGTGGCTGTCCCGCTCGATGATTGCTCGCTCGGTGATCTTTGAGAAGTAGGGCCATCAAGCCGATGAGTCGTCGGCGTTCAGGCTTCAATTCTTCCCAGGCTGGGGTGGATTCACCCCGAGTGCTTGTGGCTTCGACATCCGATTCCATTTCAGGTAGGTCAGATGGATCGGTGTCCGAATCCGGTGAAGGTTCTGGGGTGGCACCCCGGTCAAGTGCAGAGTCCGGGTCCGTGTCTGGATCGGCATCCGGGTCGGAGGCAGAGTCCTGTGCAGGTTCCTGATCAGACGGGGCGTCATCTTCTTCGCGGGCCCAGTCAGGTTTGGTGGAATCATCGTCCCAGCCCTCACCCTTTTCGCCAGTGAATTCAGCTTCAGCTTCCTGCAGACCTTGGCGGTCACCGGCCTGCGTGGCCGGGTTACCCGTGGCAGCGAAATGGGCCTCGATCACCGCGGCCTGGGAGGGTAGAACGCGCAGAATATATTCGATCAACCCACGACGGGTACCTCGTCGGAAGAGACCGACCTCGTCCAGCAGTGCTTTGAGCGGACGTTTGCCTGCTTTGACCTGGGCGACCATGTTGGCGATGTGTTTGCGGGCAGATTTAGGGTCGCTGTGGATCAGCTGGTGGGCATCGGACTGCAGCTGCTGTTTTTGTTCCACCCCGGCAGCACCCTCCGGCAAGTCCTTGCGGGTGGAGTGCAGTTTGAGCGCGGTGGTAGCGACCAGGCGCGGATCAAGGGCCGGATCCGCAAAGTCGGCGGCCAGTTCCGTCAGCCACGGGTCGATCGGCTGACCGGATTCGTCCACGCCGCCAATCAGGCAGTCGGCTTGGACCAGCCGGTCGTGCGCGATGTTGCGCGGGATATCTAACCAGTCCTGCATGAAGGAACGGGCCGAGCGGAAGGCGGTGCGTCCGGCGGTGGTGTGGCCTTGTGCAGCGGCGAAGTTGGACTCGGTGGGCTCGGCGCTGGCCTGGGCGACGGCTTGCAGCGATGGCTGGTCAAGCTTATGGGCACCGCTGCGACGGACTGCATGGGCCATGTGGATTTGCGCACGGGCTTGTTCGGCGCCCAACGCCTCGACCAGCATCCCAAAACAGGCCGCATGCCCGGGTGATAGTTGCGGGTCGCTGAGCACAGCGGTGGCCGAGGCGGTCAGTTCTGCCGCGACGGACAGGTTCGCGAGGGCTTGGGCGATGGCTGTGCTCATGTCCCCCAGAATGCCGGTTCAATACGCGACGGTCGCCGGGCCGGGATCGAATTGTGGATAACGCGGGGCACTCAGCCGTGCAAGCGGTACCAGAGTAGTGCCACCTGCAAGCTGGCGCGGGATTCGGCCGAGTCCAGCCCCACCCCGAGTTTGGATTCCAGCTTGGCCAGTCGAGCGTAGAGGGTGGGACGGGAGAGGTAGCCGGCCTTAGCCAAGGCGGACTTGTTGCCACTGTGCGCGAGATAGAGTTCGAGCAGGTCAAGGGCCGGTTCATCGAGGGGGTTGAGCAGTGCGCCGAGTTCGGCATGGGCGAAGGTGCGCAGGCGCGGGTCGTTGCCCATCGAGGAGAGCACCCCGCGCAGGCGCAAATCGGCAAAACGGTAATAGGGACGGGCACGGGTGGGCAGGTTAGGCACAATTTCGGCCACCTGGGCGGCCTGTTCGAGCCCGGCGATCGCGGTAGCTAGCGTGCCTTCGGGGCCGATGCCGATGGCCACCGGATCGGTGAGTTGTTCGGCCAGCCGGCGGGTGAATCCTTGCAGGGTGGAGTCGGTCAGTTCGCGGGCGCGCACCGGGATGAGCAGGGCAAGGTATCCGGGTTTGAGTAGGCCGGCGAGGATTCCGAGGTGCAGGGTGTCGGCGAGTTGATCGAGCACTTCTAACAGGGCACGGTCAGCCAGTTGGGTTTCGGTAGCGCTGGCGGCCGCAGCGGTGGAGATGACCACCGGGACATAGTAGGGCGCTGTGGCCAGGCCGAGGGCTTGGGTGCGGATGGCGAGTTCTTTTTCGCTGTACTGGTGTCCGGCGGCTAGCTCGTGCAGGGTCGCGGTGCGGGTTTGGTAGAGCAGCTCTTTTTCGTCGCGCCCGGACAGGCGGGCAATGGTCAGCGCCTGTCCGGCGCGTTCGAGCACCAGCGCGGCCCGGTCATCGTCCGCCAGATCGGCGGGGATGATGAGCCGGCCCCAGCGACGCCGGGCAGCACCCACCGGAGTTTGGAGCCAGTTTTCTGCCCCGGTGGCACGGCCAGTGTGCTCTAGGTAGCCAACAAATTTGGACCGGTTGATCCAGTCTTCGAGCTGGGCTTGGGCGTGGGCGAGCACCCTGTGGCGGACATCTTCGAGCACGACCGGGGCGTTCAGCAATTGCGCAGTGCTCGCCACGATCTGGGCTTCGTCGGCTTCGCTCAGGGACAGCTCGGTGTAGATTTCGTGCACGGTGCGGGAGAATTGCACGGCTTCGAGCTGTTGGGCTACGAGCAGTTGGTGGATGACCTCGGTGATCGCCACAAAGCGGGTGCGACGGCGCAGGACGATGACCGGCAGGCCTAGATCTTGGGCGTCAATGATGGTGCCGGTGGTGTCTTCGATGATCACCGCAACCACTCCGGCGCCGCGCAGTGCGCTGATGAAGGCGTGCGCGTCGTTGACATTGCGTAGGGTACTGAGCACCAATTCGCCGCCGGAGAGGAGCTCGATATTTTCGCTGGATTCGGTGACGTGGACCCAGCGCAGTTCGGCATCTAGTCCGTCGGCGCAGAGGATTTGCGGTTCGGCGGCCTGCACAACCGGCAGTTCTAGAACTTCTCTCACCGTCAGCATTTTTACACTCCGTCATAGATCCTGAATAAATCATGACACAGTGACCGTGTTCTAGCTCATAGTGATGACCCATGATGAAGACAAGACAATGCCGACAAGACAATGCCGACAAGGCAATGAAGCCAAACGTGAAAGGACCCCACGATGAGCAGCACGCTAACCGACACCCTGCAGCACTGGATCAACAACGCGGCCTACTCGGCCGATGAGCGCACCGGACAAATCTACAACCCGGCTACCGGAGAGGTCACCCGCACCGTGCAGTTAGCCTCCAAAGCCACCACCGAGGTAGCGATCGCCGCGGCTGTCGAAGCTTTTCCCAAGTGGCGGGATACTTCCCTGGCTCGTCGCACCGCCATCATGTTCAACTTCCGCCAGCTGCTGGCCGAACGCAAGGGCGAACTGGCTGCCATCATCACCGCTGAACACGGCAAGGTACTCGATGATGCACTGGGCGAAGTAGCCCGCGGACTAGAAGTAGTGGAACTGGCCTGCAACGCCCCGTACCTGCTCAAGGGTGAATACTCGCAGAATGCTTCCACCGGGGTGGATGTTCAATCCCTGCGCCAGCCGGTCGGCGTTTCGGCGATCATCTCACCGTTCAATTTCCCTGCCATGGTGCCGCTGTGGTTCTTCCCCGTGGCGATCGCCGCCGGTAACGCGGTGGTGCTCAAGCCATCGGAGAAGGACCCTACCGCATCGATCTGGTTGGCACAGCTCTTCGCCGAGGCCGGCCTGCCCGAAGGCGTGCTGAACGTGGTGCACGGGGACAAGGAATCGGTGGACACCCTGCTCACCGATTCGCGCGTGAACTCGGTATCCTTTGTCGGATCCACCCCGATCGCCCAGTATGTCTACTCCACCGGCACCGCCCACGGAAAGCGGGTACAGGCCTTCGGCGGCGCAAAGAACCACATGCTGGTGCTGCCAGATGCGGATCTGGATCTGGCAGCAGACATGGCTGTCAACGCTGGCTTCGGTGCGGCCGGCGAGCGCTGCATGGCCATCTCGGTGGTCGTAGCCTTGGAGTCGATCGCCGATGAACTGGTAGCAAAGATCGCCGAACGTGCCAAGACTCTGCGGGTGGGTGATGGAACCCGCGGTTGCGATATGGGACCGCTGATCACCGGGGAACACAAGGCCAAGGTGGCCGGCTACATCGATGCTGGTGTTGAAGCCGGCGCTGAGCTGGTGATCGATGGTCGCAGTGGCACCGTGGATGCTGAGGGTGAAGGCTTCTTCCTGCATCCGACGATGTTCGATAAGGTCGGCACCGACATGTCCATCTACACCGATGAGATCTTCGGCCCGGTCCTCTCGGTGGTGCGTGTGGACTCCTTCAACGAGGGGATCGAGATCATCAACTCCTCGCCTTATGGCAATGGCACCGCGATCTTCACCAATGACGGCGGGGCGGCCCGACGCTTTGAAGACGAGATCCAAGTGGGTATGGTCGGAGTGAACGTGCCGATCCCGGTACCGGTGGGTTACCACTCCTTCGGCGGCTGGAAGGCCTCGCTCTTTGGCGACCAGCACGCGTACGGACCGGAAGGCTTCAAGTTCTTTACCCGCAATAAGGTCGTGACCAAGCGCTGGCTCGACCCTAGCCACGGTGGCATCAACCTCGGCTTCCCGCAGAACGATTAGGAATATCATGAGCGAGCAATTGACCGAAGAAATTGGCAGCGAGCAGATCGCTGCCGGCCAGCGGGCCTACGAGCTGGATCGTGAACACGTCTTCCACTCCTGGCAGGCGCAGGGGCCATTTACCCCCATGACGATCTTGAAGACCGAAGGATCCTATGTCTGGGACGGTGAGGGCAATAAGCTTATCGACCTCTCCAGCCAGCTGGTGAACACCAATATCGGCCACCAGCATCCCAAGGTGATCGCAGCGATCCAGGAGCAGGCTGGCAAGATCGCGACCATCGCACCCCAGCATGTGAATGATGCACGCAGCGAAGCGGCGCGACTGGTCGCCAAGCACACCCCGGGTGAATTGAACAAGATCTTCTTCACCAATGGTGGAGCCGATGCGGTGGAGCATGCGGTGCGGATGGCCCGGGTACATACCGGCAAGCACAAGGTGCTTTCGGCCTACCGTTCCTACCATGGCGGCACCCACTTGGCCGTGAATATCACTGGTGACCCACGGCGCTTCGCTTCGGATCATGCCAGTGACGGCGTGGTGCGTTTCTTCCCTGCCTACCCGTACCGTTCCTACTTCAATTCCACCAGCCTCCAGGAGGAGACCACTCGGGCACTCAAGCACCTAGAGGATACGATTCTGCTCGAAGGTCCGGGCACTATCGCTGCGATCATCCTTGAGTCCATTCCGGGCACTGCAGGCATTTATATGCCACCTCCCGGATACCTGGAGGGCGTGCGGGAACTGACCAAGAAGCATGGGATCGTGTACATCGCCGATGAGGTCATGGCCGGGTTCGGGCGCAGCGGTGAGTGGTTCGCGGTGAACCACTGGGACATCACCCCAGATCTGCTGACCTTCGCCAAGGGTGTGAACTCCGGTTATGTTCCATTGGGAGGTGTGGCCATCAGCCCGGAAATCTTTGAAACCTTCCGTGAGAGGGTCTACCCCGGCGGGCTGACCTACTCTGGCCATCCCCTGGCCTGTGCTGCGGCGGTTGCCACCATCACCGCGATGGAGGATGAGGGCATGGTCGAGAATGCCAAACGCGTGGGCGAGCAAATCATTGGCCCGCGCCTGGCGCAGTTCGCCAAGGATCACCCTTCGGTGGGCGAGGTGCGCGGCACCGGGGTGTTCTGGGCGATCGAGCTGGTGAAGAACCGGGAAACCCGTGAGCCGCTGGCGGCCTATGGTGGCAGCAGCCCTCAGATGAACCAGGTGATTGGTGCAGCGAAGAAGGCAGGTCTACTGCCCTTCGCTAACTTCAACCGATTGCACGTGGTTCCGGCGATGAACATTGAGGACGAGGTACTGATCGAGGCGCTAGATCGCTTGGAACAGGCACTGATCGTCGCAGATAGTTTCGTTGAATAAAGCAGTGAACCGGCAGGATGGCCCCGAGCTATCCTGCCGGTTCTCTTTTGTGGCAGCACCAGCAGGCTTTACGTAATGATCAGCTACCAGTGAACTCACGCACCAGGAGTGATGCGAGTTATGAAATACTGATCAACAAAGCATTTTGTGCCATCTGCGGGAGGACGACAGTAATTATGGTAAATGGTGCGCCAGTAGGCGATCCGTTCCAACCACATCTGGAATGGGGCCTGAAGGCTTCGTTCGTTGGTTATATTTCTTCTCTGGCCGATGGTCGTATCGAAGCAAGCAACGGTGTGTGGCAGGCGGGCAATTCGCTGGTCTTCCCCGCCTCACCGGCTACTGATGTTCCTGATAATGAGGTCTGGTTCAAGGGCAATGTTTCCTTCTCCGGGCACGGGGGCATGATGAAACTTGAGTTGAACGAACCTCGCGTGGAAAACCACGGGGAAACCATCACTCTCACCATTGATACTGCCAATGATCGCGTTGCTATCGCTGAGCTGACCGAAACCACCGTGTCTCGGGCCTTCGGCTTGATCAAGACCCGTTTTTCGGCGGTCCTTACCGAAGAAGGCTCAAAACTATTCAACGGACAGTACCCAGCAGGCCAGCAGCTCGAAGATCTGGAAATCGTACTTCGCGGCTAGCACGCCCGAGCGTCGCTACGAACGCTCAAGCAACACGTCCGATAAATAGTGAGGGGCTTCGCTCGTGAACCCATTAGTACCTAATGCCTACGAACTGATCGTTTTCTATATTCTTCCGGTGCTTTTTGTCGTTGCCCTCGCAGTGGTCATCCTCGTGGTGCTGCGAAATCAAAAATCAGCACCCTTGGAGTTCCTCTCCGAAGATGAGAACGACTCAAACGAGCAACAGTAATCGAAAAACATATGGCTGAGGCCAACACCGAATATCTGGTGTTGGCCTCAGCCATATGTTCATGCAGAGACTTATCGTCCGCTGGATGAGGGTTAGTTACTGGCGCGAGAACTCTGAGGCACGAGCGACCTGCTCGTCGCTCAGTGAGTGTCCGGTGTACTTCTCAAATTGGGCAGCGGCCTGCAAAGCAATAACTTCAGCTCCGGTAATCACCGGCTTGCCCGCCTTCTGAGCAGCAATAATCAGTGGTGTCTGGCTAGGGAATGCGACAACATCAAAGACGGCTTCAGCTGCAGCGATGTGTTCGTCGGTAAAGGACTGCACCTCAGACTGTGCACCGTTCATACCCAATGGAGTCACGTTCACCAAGATCTGGTGTCCCGGGGCAGGATCTGAAGTCACGGACTTGTAGTTGTACTTTTCCGCCAATTCCTGTCCAGCTTTTTCATTGCGTGCCAGGACGGTGAGATCCTCGAATCCAGCTTCGCGGAAAGCTGCGACAACGGCCTTGGCCATACCGCCCGATCCGCGCACCAACACGCTGTGCTTGGTGTTTAGTTCGTGGCGCGCAATCAGCGTTGCGATAGCTTCAAAGTCAGTGTTCGAAGCGACCAAACGCCCATCGACGTTCACAATCGTGTTCACCGAATCGATTGCGGCTGCGGAAGTTTCAATCTCGTCGACCAGTTTCATCACGTCTTCTTTAAAAGGCATGGAAACAGAACAACCGCGGATGCCCAGGGCACGAACGCCAGCGATGGCACCAGCAAGATCTTCGGTGGAGAACGCCTTGTAGATGAAATTCAGTCCAAGTTCTTCGTAGAGGAAGTTGTGGAACCGAGTCCCGATATTTGAGGGGCGACCCGATAGCGAGATGCACAGGGTCATGTCTTTATTCAAAATGGGCACGAGTAGTCCTCCAAAGCGTGTTTGTGGTTCATCCCCAAATATACGTCGCCACAGATCTATGACCTATATATTGCACGCCAACACACGGGCAAGTTACCTACGTCTACTATGCGCGAAGTCGCTCAGATATGCTCTGGATTCATGAGTGAAATACGTGATGGTGGACCGTTTTATCACGGGACGAAGGCTAAGTTAGTCCCGGGTGATCTGCTCACTGCGGGGTTCCCCTCGAATTACCGCCCAGAGGTCATCATGACCCATATCTATTTCACTGCGTTACCTGATGGTGCCGGATTGGCAGCCCAGATTGCAGCAATTGACGGTAGCCCGCACGTCTATGAGGTAGAGCCAACCGGCGACTTTGAGGATGACCCCAACGTCACGGACAAGAAGTTCCCTGGCAACCCTACACGCTCATATCGGAGTTCTAGCCCGTTGAAAGTGGTCCGTGAAATTCACGAATGGAAGCGGATTTCGGACGAAGAATTACAAGGCTGGCGCGAACGCATTGCGCGGATTACCGATAGCGCGCGGGGCGAGATTATCAATTGAGACAAAACTTCGGCGGTATTCAACGGAACAAATTTGATCCATTGAACACCGCCGATTATTGCGATAATTCCTAAGTACTAGCCTTTAATGATCTGGGGCTGGGCTAGGGCCTTGAGCCCATCAAGACCGAATTCCAGACCATAACCCGACTGCTTGGCTCCACCAAAGGGAACCCGTGGGTCAATGGTGCCGTGAGAGTTGATCCATACGGTTCCTGACTCAATTTGGGCTGCCACTTCTAGGGCCTTCGCCCGGTCACTGCTCCATACTGACGCTCCGAGTCCGACGTCCAAGGAGTTAGCCAGTTCAACGGCTTCTTCGCTGTTCTTGACCTTGATGATTGGCAGTGCTGGGCCGAATTGTTCTTCGGTCACCAATCGATTATCTGGTGCGATGTCGGAGATGAGCGTTGTGGGATAGAAGTACCCTGGGGCTTGATCATCTGGGTTTGCGCCAAGAAGTACGGTGGCGCCTGAATTTACGGCGTCGGCGACGAGATCAGCGACGATGTCGTATTGGGCCTTGTTTTGTAGTGGGCCAAGTACGTTGTTTTCGTCCAGTCCGACACCCATCGGCATGGCCTTGGCTACAGCGGTAAGCTCGGTGCACACTTCGTCGTAGATTGATTCAGGTACGTAGAGTCGCTTCAGCGCTGCGCATGTCTGGCCGGTATTAATGAAGGCGCCCCAGAACAGGTCTTGAGCGATGGCTTTAGGATCGGCATCTTCGAGCACAATGCCTGCGTCATTGCCGCCCAGTTCCATGGTCAGTCTCTTCACCGTGTCGGCGGAGGAACGGATGATTGCTTTACCGGTTCTGGTGGATCCGGTAAACATGATCTTGGCGATGTCAGGATGGCCAGAAAGTTTCTCGCCGACTGCTCGTCCGCCAGCGACTACCTGCAGTACATCGGCTGGGAGTACTTCGTTCAGGATATGCACCAGTGCCAGCACAGACAGTGGGGTGTATTCACTGGGCTTCATCACCACGGTGTTGCCCATCCGCAATGAAGGGGCGAGCTGCCAGATGGAAATCATCATTGGCCAGTTCCACGGTCCAATGGCACCAACGACGCCCAACGCGCGATAGTGCTTGGCGGCGTAGGTTGCTCCGTCGTCAACCACGACTTCTGCTTCCACTTCATAGGCGGTCGCAGCACGCAACCATGAGGCGGCTCCCCCGACTTCGAAGCGAGCATTTGGACCGTTCAGTGGCTTGCCTTGTTCACGGGAGAGCAGCTCGGCTAGTGCTTCTGCGTTGGCTTCAATATTGTCGGCAGCCGCATTCAGCAACCGCTTGCGTTCTTCGTGTCCTAGTTTGTCCCAACCTGGTTGTGCCGCTTTGGCACTGGCTACCGCGGCATCGAGGTCCTCACCGGTTTTTTGGGCGACTCGACCTACGAGTTCTCCGGTCGCAGGATCATAAATTTCGGTTCCGCCGGTGGCGGGCTGGATCGCTTCGAGTAGGGCTTGAGCGTTGGCGTAGGCCATGGTGCAACTCCTTTGTGCTTGAGATTTTTTATGAAACGGATAATTCGGATGCTGGTTGAGTTTCCTTGCGCTTGGCTCGAACTATCATGGCGGCCATTGATCCCAAAAGTCCGGGGACGATGACGATGCCTTGTAGTACGTATCCCAGGGCACCTGGTTCTTCAACGCCGAGCAAGATATCGAAGTTGATGATGATTTGTGCGAAAACATAGAACAATGCGATGCCTGAGATCACCGGTGCGATGACTCGGGTTATCAGTGAGTCACTGGTCTTGTTCCGGGCAAAATATCCGATGACAGCGAAGGACGTCAGTGCCATGAGCAAGACGAGTCCAAAGGCTGCTGAGTTGGTCATCCAGGTGAACATCGTGAACACGATATACATTGGTTCTTCACCACGTGAGATCACTGCGAAGACGACAATGACCGCGAGTCCGAGCACAGATTGTGCCATCGATCCGGCGATTGGAGCATGGGTAGTTCGGGAGGTGACAGCCAAGAATTTTGGCAGTGCGCCACCGCGGCCCATGGAATAGAAGTAGCGGGCAATGACATTGTGGAATGCCAGCAGCGCGGCAAACAGACTCGTAATAAATAGGATGTTCGCCAGGTCGACGAACCAGGTAGGAGCATGCGCAGCGAAGAAAACGAAGAGGAGGTCGGGACCGTTTTCGGCAGAGGAAGCCATTACGTTATCGGCTCCTTCACCAACGGCAACGGCGAAGGCGGAGAAGGCGTAAAAGCAGGCAATGATGACAATGGCAATCATCGTGGCACGACGTGCGGTGCGCTGCGGATCTTTTACTTCTTCGTTGTAGATGGTTCCGGATTCAAAGCCCATAAAAGCGGCAATGGTAAATGCGACCACTGCTCCCATGCCTGGGGCGAGTGCATCAGCGATGTTGAAAGCAGCTTCGGGTTGTGGGGCTTGTGGCGCCAAGGCGAAGGCCATGAAGTTGTAAACAACGACAACAAGGAATTCGGCGGCGACGATAATTCCAAGAACCTTAACCGAGAAGTCCACTCGGTTCATGCCCAGAAACCCGACGGCGGCCCAAGCAACTATGGCTGTAACCCACCATGGGATTGCGGTGTTGAAAGTGGAGTTCACAAATGAGGAAGCGGCGAACCCGAACATTCCATAGATGCCAATTTGCATGAGGTTGTAGCTGACCAATGCCACCATTGCAGCGCCAACGCCAAAGACTCTTCCTAAGCCTTCAGCCACGTAAGCGTAAAAGGCGCCAGCGTTAGGAATGTGTCGGCTCATGGCGGTGTAGCCAATGCTGAAAACCAGAAGTACTGCACCTATCAGCAGGAAGGACAGCGGTACAGAGCTCATGCCAGTCACTGCGTAGTTTGTTGTGACGCCACCGGCAACTGCGGTCAGTGGAGCACTTGCCGCAATGATCATGACCACCAACGCTGGCACCGATAAGGTGCGTTGTTCCAGTGCCATAAGTTCCCCCAAAGATATAAGTTGTGCTCTCTAGGATCTCCGGTGTCGTTGATTTCGTGTTGTCATTGGGTGCAGGTTCATTGCCTCCCAGCGCACGAGTGTGCGCCAGATCTCATTGCTCAATGCGGTACTTACCAGGAGTGCACCCAAATTCTTTGGAAAACATGCGGCTGAACCCCGCGGCATCGCAGATACCGACGCGAGCACCGATGGCCTGAACTGAATGGGGTGAAAGTAAAGGGTCACGCAATAAACGTGATGCCTCGGTCAGCCGGCGATGGCGGATCAGTGCAGCAACACTGTGAGGCTGGTTTTCAAATAAAGAGTGCAAGGTGCGAACCGAGATGAAGTGGGCCGCAGCGATTTGAGCGGGATCTAGTTCGGCATCACCCAGGTGATGATCAATGTAGGCAATGATCTTTTCGCGTTGTCTAGTTTTAGTATCAGCAACTGTTTCCAAGCCAAGAACGCCACCCAGTGCGGTAGCGAGGAGATCAACGGTATTTCGCGCCAAAGGATATCCACCGTATTCGTCCCATTGGGCCAAATTAGTTCCCAAATGGTTCATCAGTGGTGCGACAGTTCCAGATAAAGGATGGTTGCTTTTGAGCGCCAGAGCTGTCACCTGCCCCACCTGTTCGGTGGACAGACGGAATTGGTGATGAGGTATGAGCGCAACGATGACCGTGGCCGGTTTTTCAAAGGCCAACGTATAGGGGCGCTGCGTGTCATAGATTGCCAAATCACCGGGCGCCAGAACGGTCTCGCGTCCGTCTTGCACTAATAATCCGTACCCATCGAGCTGATAGGAGACTTTGTAGTATTCACCGTCACCACTGTTGGTGAGGTTGGTGGTTCGTTGCACCGCATGAGGGCGAGCGTTGATTCGCATCAGTCCGATATCCCCAAGCATATTCATGCCTAGTGATGCCGTGAAATGACCGCCCGTGACCTGTTCACTTCTCAATTGAACGAAGGCATCAGAAATGAGCCTTGACCAAGCCGTAAACGAATCGACGTGCTGGATTTGATACATACGTCCCCTCCCCACGATGCCTGTAAAAGTGCCAGGCATCACACATGAGAGTACGCCGGGGAACGCGGATTGTCACTATTTTCTGCAACCCGAGAAAATCGTTTTGCGACCTACTGATTCAATGTTGCCAGTAAGTCCAGCTGATACTTCAGTTGCTGTTCCAGTAAAGCAACAGTGTTCACTGTCGCGTCCAATACGCTTCCCACCTGAGCTCCCATGAGGAAGTTGATCATTGAGTCGCGCGCCATTGGCACGCGCATGTCTTCATCGCTGAACATTTGCCCCAGCCAGGAATCGAGCAACGCACGCCAATTGTCCATCGTTGCGGCATTCACTTCAGCCAACTTTGGATCACCCAAGGCAAGATGCCAAAAGTGAACGGCGATTCGCGCTTCGCTTCTTCTCAATTCATCGAGCGGGAGCACTTCGCGTGCGAAAGCTTCAATTGCTTCCAGCCCAAAAAGTCCTCCCGCACTCTTTTGAATTCGCCGGTTCGTAGCCTCTGCAACAAAGTTGAAGGTCGCCACCAGCAGCGCATCTCGCGTAGGGAAATATGGCTTAAATGCCCCGTTGGCATACCCTGCCGCAGCCGCCAAGTCACGTAGGTTCAGCTTTTCGATACCCTCCCGGGCAATGAACTGCCAGGTGACCTCTACGATCTCTTTCCGGCGCTGGTCATGATCAACGATTTTTGGCATGACACAAGAGTATCTATTTTTAGATTCTTCACCGCAAAGGGTTGCGCAACACCAGACAGCTCCGTATTCTCTACACTCAGAGAATAATAATTGATGTAGATCACACCGATGTAGATCATCATTGAAGGAGACTGACGCATGACCACCCTCGGAACCACAGATTTCACTTTGCTCAGCGAAACGGAAATTACTCTAGCTAAAGAACTACTGGTGCAGCACCAGCTCTTCAGCGACAACACTCGCATCGCCTATCTAGGACTCGAAGACCCTCAGGACTCACGTCCCGGCCGATTTGTCCGCGTCATGCTTTTGGACAAGCTCACGAATTCGCCTCAGGACATCGTCCTGAACTTGAGCAAGCAAAGCGTAGTATCCGTGCTCAATCTTGACCCCTCACAAGTGGGACAAATGCCAGTGCTGCTCGAAGAGTTCGAAATGGTTGAATCGATCCTCAGCACAGATCCACAATGGGCTGCCGCCTTAGCCAAACGCGATCTGACAACTTCCCAGGTCCGGGTAGCCCCGCTTTCCGCCGGTGTCTATGACAATGAATACCCCGACGAATCAGGACGCCGCATCCTGCGTGGACTGGCTTTCCGACAGGACTTTGCCGAAGATTCTGCGTGGGCACACCCGGTCGATGGGCTCGTTGTTTACATCGACACCATCGCCCAGAAGGTCGACCGCCTCCTGGATCTTGACATCGTCCCGGTACCCGAATCACACGGCAACTACACCGACCCGGACCTCACTGGCCCGATTCGCACCACGCAAAAGCCCATCGAAATCACTCAGCCCGAGGGCGTGAGCTTCACTGTTACCGAGGGCAATCACGTCGAGTGGGAAAAGTGGTCTCTCGATATCGGTTTTGATATGCGTGAAGGTCTGGTGCTCTACAACATCGGGTTCAACGACAAGGGTGTAGACCGTCGCATTTTGGATCGGGCTTCGATCGCTGAAATGGTGGTCCCTTACGGAGATCCTTCACCGGTGCGTAGCTGGCAAAACTACTTCGACACCGGCGAATACCTCATCGGTCGCCTGGCAAATTCGCTGGAACTCGGTTGCGATTGCTTGGGCGAAATCCACTACATTTCCCCGGTCGTCACCGACGCAGACGGCAATGCCCAAACGATCACCAACGGAATCTGCATGCACGAGGAAGACGCATCCATCCTCTCCAAGCATGCCGATGATTGGTCTGGAGTGAAGTACACACGACGCAATCGCCGCCTGGTGATCAGCTTCTTCACCACCGTGGGCAACTACGACTACGGTTTCTACTGGTACCTCTACCTTGATGGCACCATCGAATTTGAAGCCAAGGCCACCGGCATCGTTTTCACCTCGGCGATGCTGGATGATCGCTTCGCATCCGAAATGGCCCCCGGCCTTGGCGCTCCTTTCCATCAGCACATTTTTGGAGCCCGCCTGGACTTCGCCCTAGATTCTGGCCCAAGCCGGGTCATCGAAGAAGAAGCCGTTCGACTACCTATCAGTGCCGAGAATCCTCGAGGCAATGCCTTTACCCGCAGCCATACGGTTCTTGCTACCGAACAGCAAGCAGTGCGCGAGAACAACCTCAATGCTGGCCGCACCTGGGTGGTAACAAATCCCGAGTCGAAGAACTACTTGGGCAAGCCGGTAGGCTACAAGCTCATGTCCCAAGGACTGCCCACGTTGTTGGCCGCAGAGGGGTCCTCGATCCACCGCCGTGCCGAGTTCGCCTCGAAGGCACTTTGGGTGACCAAGCGCGACGCGGCGCACCGCTACCCCACCGGCGACTTCGTGAACCAGAACCCTGGTGTTGACGGGATCGGCTCATGGATCGAGGATGACAAGAATATCGATGGCGAGCAGATTAGCCTCTGGCATACCTTCGCGTTGACACATTTCCCGCGCACTGAAGACTGGCCGATGATGCCTGTCGACACTGTCGGCTTCACCATCCGCCCTGAAGGGTTCTTTGACCGCTCCCCCGTGCTCGACGTTCCTGCACCTGCTGCACATGGTTGCTGCTCGACTCAGGCTTCCGATGGCTGTTGCGGCAATAACGACTAGCAACTCCCGGCGGCCATTGTCTGCACATCGCGTGCTCGGATTGGCCGCCGGAGGCTTAGCCCTTATACATGTGTTCGCGCTGATCCTTCTTCCACATTCACTGTGGTGGATGGCGTTGCAGGTAGTGATGACGCTGTGGTGTGGCAAATGCGCGTGGGGCGTTTGGCAGGGCGCTGCAACCCAGAAATTATTGGTCATGAGCGCGGCCATGGGAATGCTTCATGTTGTGATGGCGCTGGGTATGCCATGGCTGGGTACCCATCATCATTCAGCTACAGCGCATGCCTCAATGCACGGGAGTCTCATGTTGCTCATGGCGGTGGGCGAATTTGTTGTCATGTTCTTCGCTGCCCTCCTTGGCCATGCTCAGCACCGAGGCTCGTCGCATTGTTGATTTCTATTGACAGGTGAATATCCGCAGGATTAGATAAGTAATGAATTACATTCAATTTGCGGGAATCCTGCCGAGAAGAGGGATAAGCCTTGATCGCCGTCTGGCTCTCAACTGGCATCCTATGTGCCCAGCAAACCACAAAACCTCAAGTCCCCATGGTCGTTCCTTTGACTCAATAGTTCGTTTACAACTCAGCTATTGATCAAGGAAAGAAACCATGGGTACCCAATATCAACTCACTTTTGATCGCCATGAATCTGAAGTGTCTTCAGAACTCATTGCACAATCGCTGGAATCAGCAAAACACATAAGTTACTGGCTAGATCACGAACAACGCCCAGAACCTCATGCGTCGCTGCATGGTTCTATCACCACTGACCTACTCATCGTTGGTGGCGGATACACCGGGTTATGGACCGCCCTGCAGGCCAAAGAACGAGACCCACAACGACAAGTAATCCTCATTGAAGGCCAGCGCATTGGCTGGGCGGCTTCTGGACGAAACGGCGGATTCTGCGAAGCTTCACTAGTTCACGGAGAAGCCAACGGCGAAAACCACCTGCCCAAGGAAAATGCGTTGCTCACGCGGCTTGGCGCGCAAAACCTCGATGAAATCGAAGCCACGATCCAGAAGTACTCTATGGATGTCGATTTTGTGCGGCAGGGCGTACTCAACGTTGCTACCGAAGCGCACCAGGTGTCGTGGGTGGCCGAAGAGTCCGAGGCACCAGGGGTGGACTTCCTTGATGAGCAGCAGGTTAAATCCGTCATCAACTCACCTGATTTTTTGGCTGGGGCACTGGACCACCAGTCCACAGCGCTGGTTCACCCCGCCAAGTTGGCGTGGGAACTTGCGCGGGTTTGTCGCCAACTCGGCGTAGAAATCTACGAACATACCCACGCGTTAGAACTTCGAGATGCCGACAAGGGAGTAATAGTACTCACTGCTGACGGCCAGATCACGGCAAATCGCGTGGCCTTGGCAACCAATGTTTTCCCTTCGCTATTGGCTCGCCATCGATCCCGCATCATCCCGGTCTACGACTACGCGTTGATGACCGAACCGCTCTCCACAGAACAGCGCAAGTCGATCGGCTGGGAGAACATGGTCGGCCTAGCCGACATGAATAACCGATTCCACTATTCGCGGCCAACGATCGATGCCGAAGGAAACTTCAGGATCCTCTATGGCGGCTACGATGCCCTCTACCATTTCGGTAGAAAAGTACGTTCCAGCTATGACAACAATCCGCCAACCTTCAATAAATTAGCTGCCCACTTCTTTGGTACCTTCCCCCAACTGACCGAGGTGAAATTTTCCCATGCTTGGGGCGGGGCCATCGATACCTGCTCGCGTTTCTTTTCCTTCTTTGATCTGACCCACGGTGGCAAGGTTGCATACTGTGCAGGATTTACTGGCCTAGGCGTTGGTGCAACACGATTCGGTGCCAAGGTCATGTTGGACCTGCTCTCTGGTCAGAAAACTGAACTCACAGAATTGGACATGGTTCGCACCAAACCCATCGCTTTCCCACCTGAGCCTGCAGCCTGGTTGGGAGTCAAAGTCATGACAAATCAGCTGATCAAGGCTGATCATAATGAAGGAAAACGCTCCCTGTTCTTGAAGCTCATGGACAAGATCGGGATGGGGTTCGACTCCTAATGACAGATTTACTCATCAATTGAACACCCCAAGGAGAACTAACATGGATTTCTACAACCCATCGCTGGGGCACCAGTTCATTAACGGACAACAGGTTCGCGGACAGGGACCTTTGTTGCAGCGCGTCTCCCCCGCCACGGGCGAACTCCTGCTTGAGGTCGACACGGCCAGTATTGAACAAGTGGATCAGGCAGTACAGGCCGCCGCCCAAGCGTATACGACGTGGTCGGCCCTCACTCCGGGGGAACGATCAGATCATCTTTTGGCTTTCGCCCGAGAACTTGAGGATCATGCCGAAGAACTGGCACAGGTGGAAACGGCACAAACCGGCAAAAGCATTCGGATGTCCACAGAGTTTGATGTTCCTGGAACTATCGACAATGTGAATTTCTTTGCTGGTGCGGCCAGAAACCTGCAGGGTTTGGCCGCTGGCGACTACGCAGGAAACACAACGTCCATGATCCGTCGCGAAGCTATCGGCGTCATTGGGTCGATCAGCCCCTGGAACTACCCACTGCAAATGGCTGCTTGGAAGGTTCTACCAGCCATCGCAGCAGGAAATACCATTGTGCTCAAACCTAGTGAGCTCACTCCAGGTACCTCAATGCTTTTTGCTAAGGCAGCCAAGGATGCGGGCCTACCTGATGGTGTCATCAATGTGATCTGCGGCGATGGACCCACTGTTGGCAGTGCCCTTGTACGCCATCGCCTGGTGAAAATGACTTCCTTCACCGGTTCCACCGCGGTGGGTCTAAAGATCATGTCGATGGCTGCCGAACGTGGAAATCGTGTTCATCTGGAACTTGGAGGCAAGGCACCGTTTGTCGTCTTTGACGATGCCGATATCGAGGCCGCGGCCCACGGCGCGGTGGCCGGCTCCACCATTAATGCTGGTCAGGACTGCACTGCAGCAACACGTGCATATGTGCATTCTTCCGTATTCGAAAAATTCACCTCCAGGGTATCCGAGCTGATGGAATCAATGGTGGTAGGAGATCCGAGCGATCCAAATACGGATATGGGCTCACTCATTAGCCAAGCACACCTAGAGAAGGTTTCAGCCATGGTTGAACGCGCTCAACAAGACGGTGCCAGGGTGCTGGCCGGTGGAAGGCGTGAGGAACGTGCGGGGTTCTACTACCGGCCGACGCTACTAGTTGGCGCTAGGCAAGATTCAGAAATTGTTCAGGACGAAGTATTCGGACCGGTATTGGTGGCTTTGCCCTTTGATACCGATCAGGAAGCTATTGATCTGGCTAATGACTCGCCGTACGGTTTGGCTGCCAGCGCATGGACGAAGAATGTGGACCGCGCCATGATGGCCAGCGCTCAGATCCAGGCAGGTTGCGTGTGGATTAATGAGCATATCCTCATCGTTTCTGACATGCCTCATGGTGGTTATAAAGCCTCGGGCATGGGCAAGGATATGAGCCAGTATTCCTTTGATGAATACACGAACGTCAAGCACGTGATGCTATCCCACGACCCGGCGCCTCATCGCGGTTGGCAGGACACCGTTTTCAAGCAACGTTAGGTAGCGGCTACAGTCCAGAAAGCAGCTGGTTCAGTTTTTTCGTCGCCATTCCCGGCTCGGTCGTGGCGAAGAAGTACTGAGCCAGCTGTTTTTGTTGTCCAGCGACTCCACCAGCGGCCAGTTTCGCGACGCGATCTGCCAGGCCGTTGGCGTTGCCCAATTGTTGGTCCATAGGCAACCCGTCACGAAGTTTGCTCGGACGTTCAGCAGCGAGCAGTAAGGGAATGTTGAGGGCCACTGCATCGTAGGCCATAGCGGAGGTATCGCAGATGGCTACGTCGGCCCAGACTAAGGATTGCGAGGCATCACTAACCGGATCCAGTGTTGGTTCGAACCTAGTTTGTAAGGTTGCCACGGTCTTCTTCGCTTCGGCGGAGATATCGCCGGTCTTGGGATGAGGTCGGAAGCGCACTTCAAAACGGTCATCATTGACCAGCTGTGCGAGGATTCTTTCACCTAGCTTAATGACGGAGGAATAGGCCATTGCTTGCGAGTCGCCTTCCCATGTCGGGGCGTAGAGGACTCGGATCTTCTCCGATGCTGGGGCCGGTTCAAGAGCATCGAGCTGGGGGCGTCCGATCTGCACGAGGTGGGAAGAATCGAAGCGAGAAATATTCTCCGTGATACGTTCTACCGCTGCTTCACCGGCAACGCAGGCGTAATCATAGGCTTTGAGTTGGTTTGAAACCATCGAGGCTTTTTCACTCTCACCATGGTTGAGGTGAATATGCGCTGGCCCGTTGAAGCGAAGCATGGTGAAGTTTCGTTGGGCATTGTTCACGTAGCTAATCGACTTGGTGTTCCAGTCACGCAGCTTTGACTCGATTTGTTCGATGGAACGCGTGAACAATATTGGCAATTCGCTGGCCTTCAACGCTTGTCGCGCAGAGAGTGAATCCATCAGTACTAGGCCAATGCGCAGGCCCTGTTGGGCAAGACGCTCGAAGGTCCCCAGCCAGACACCTAATTGGTAGAACTGGCCGGGGCCTTCGGCAAAGAAAATAACATGGTCGGCTTGTTGTATTTCCCGTTGGCCTTTGGCTATTTCTGCTCGCACCGATCGCTCAGCGATCAAAGCGCGTGCCTTACCAGTCGCCTGATTAATTTGGGAAGGAATCAATGCCATACATGTAGTCTACGTACCTGTTAGCCGTTGATCGCGGAAGCCAAGTTGGAAATGTTGGATTTCATCCAATCCAAGTAGTTGGAATCATCCTGAATGGTTTCCGCGAAGTCTACGACGGGCACGTTAGCGGACTCTGCGTTCTTTTTCAGAGTCTTGGTTTCGCTACCCTCGGTCTGCACGTTGTAGGCCAACATATCAGTCTTGCCCTCCTTCAGCTCGTCCTGAGCTTTCTTGAGAGTCGTCGGAGCGATACCTTCGCCTTCTTCGATGGCTTCGCTCAGACCTTCAGGGGTGACATCCTCCATGCCAGCATCATCTAGAAGATGGAATGGAACAGGTTCAGTCATGATGAACTTTTTGCCCTCAAGCTTGGCGTCGCTGAGTTGGGTCTGCAGGTCTTTAATGCCGGCGTTGAATTCTTCAGCATTTTTTGTGTACTGCTCTGCGTGGGCAGCGTCAGCCTTGCCGAAGGTCGTCGCTAGCTCATCAGCCAGGGCAGACATTGAATCTAGGTCATACCAGATATGCTCGTTGTACCCTGCGTGATCATGGCCTTCATGCGAATCCTCGTCGGCATGTTCGGCATGCTCTTCAGCGCTCTCGTCTTCGTGGCCTTCTTCTTCCTCATGCTCTTTGGCAATAGGAGAAGTGTCCACCGCGTGAATCAACTCGACGTTCGAGGCCTGATCGCTAGGCAAGGACTGAACCAGCGAATCCATGAACGGGTCGTATCCACCGCCGTTTGCAAGAACAACGTTTGCCTCGGAAATGGAGAGCTTGTCACGGGTGGTCGGCTCATAGGAGTGCGGATCTTGGGCGGCCGAGGTGATGATCTCGCTGACGCTCACGGTATCGCCACCCACGGCTTGGGCAATTTGGCCGTACACATTGGTAGTTGCAACCACTTTGACTGCAGATGAATCTGCTTCAGTCGCTTCGCCACTGATCCCCGCACAGCCTACGAGGACCATCCCGGCTGTCGGTACGGCTACAGCCAATGCAAGCAATGAGCGATACTTCTTCATGCGCGTTCTCCATCTAAACAGGGTTGCTATTGAGAACAATTCTACATTACTTTTGAGAACCGTTCGCACCTATGAGTCTACGTTAGTGGCATACAAGGACCGTTTGCCATGCGCTCCGCCCGTACCAGTAGCCTTCACCACCATGACCGCAATGGCCGTCGTGACCGGAATTGCTAGTACCAATCCAATAGAACCAATCAGAATCCGAATAACTTCCTCAGCCATCTCCCCAGAGCTCAACGTCACACCAAATCCCTGATTGCTCATGGCCGCAATGGCCAAGATTGGCAGGGCCGCACCAGCATAGGCAAAGGCAATGGTGTAGACCGTAGAAGCAATATGGTCACGACCAATACGCATCCCACGGAAGAACAATTCTTTAGCCGTCGCCTTAGGTGAGGTTTCAGCCAGTTCCCACACGGTGGCTGACTGCGTGATGGTGACATCGTTGAGCACACCCATGCCACCGATCAGCACACCGCAGATCAGCAAACCAGGTAGGGAGATTTGCGGTGCCACCGTCGACAGGGTCATCGCCGACTCGCTGTTAGCGCCAGTCAATGCAGCCGCATCCGTCAACCACAAAATCAAGGCGGCGGTCACGCCCAAACCAAAGAGAGTTCCAAGTAATGCTGTTGATGTTTTCGCATTGAGCCCATGAGCAAAATACAACGCCACAAACATGATCGCCGTGGCACCGGTCAGTCCGACCAGCACAGGATTCCCGCCCTCAATGAGCGCCGGAACCATAAAGAAGATCATGAACGCAATGCCACCAACCAGACCAATGACCGCGCGGGTACCACGCCAACCAGCCACCAGCACGACCACGACTCCATAGGCAATAGCCAAGAGAGCCATCGGCAAGGTGCGCACAAAGTCCACAAAAACGTAAGGACTACCGCTCGTGGTATCCACCTGAGAAAGATCCAAATAACGTAGCGTGTCGCCGGGGCGCGCATCCCGCGATTGCAACATTTCCGGTGGAATCTCCATTTGGATCTCTGCTCCGCCCGAAGCTGGCATGACGTAAGTGACAGTGCATTCCAGCTTCTTGCCACCCACATCTTCTAAGCCTTGGGACGAAGGACAAGTTTCCACTTCACTTCGGGTCACCGTTCCGGTAGCCATGGTGGCGCCACCGGCGGTATCCATGGAGCCGTCCAAGGCAAACTTGTTATAGGTTCCTTGCGGCCAAAGGACAATCACCATAACCATCGCCAGCACGCCAATGGGCGCTAGCAACGCCCACAGGATTATTGACGCCCTGCGTCGGCGTCGGGGATCTTGCAAAATCGGTTCGTCATGGTGGTGGCCCACAGGGTCTGACTCCAAATCAATAAAGGCGAATCGTCTGTTCCAAGTCTAAGAGCACCGTGCTGACTACCTTGGGATGATCAATAAATCCTCCGCAAGGTTCATGTCGCTAGGAAGAATCAGCGAGAGAATTGAGCTATGAGCTCGCCACACTACTTGCCTCCACCAGTGCCTCTGGCCAAGGAGGAACAAAGTTTTTCTTTCCATCGACTGTTGCGCCGTAATCATGACTACCGTTGGTGGCGTCCCTTAGCTTTTGCCGGAACTGGAATCGGGTTCTATATCGCACTGCTTATCGTTGCGATGCTGATTATTTTTGTCGCCGCATTAGTTAATCCAGCAACCTGGGCAGCTGACACCAGTGGGGCAACAGACTCGATGGCTATCGAAGCAGAGCTCGATATGACGTCGCCTATTGAGTTCGCCATCACCATGGCATCGTTGATCATCATGATTCCCGCGGTCTATCTGGCCTATCTCCTGCTCGGATCAAAACCGGTCGGATCGCTCATTTCCGTCGCTGGAAAATTGCGCTGGCGCTGGTTCGGGGTAGCTATTGGCACCAGTGCCCTACTTTTTGCCGCGTATTTTGCCCTGAACTTTGCTCTATCGGCTTCCGGGGTTGGAGAACAAACTGATCTGATCCCAACGAAAGTCCCAGCAGATCCATTGTTCTTCGCCCTACTGGTCATCTTGCTAACGCCCTTTCAGTGCGCTGCCGAAGAATTAGTGTTTCGTGGCGCAATGATGCAAGTGATCGGTAGCTGGCTAAAGCACCCCCTCTTTGCCATTCTTCTACCCGTGCCACTGTTTACCGTCGGCCACCTCTATGACGTTTATGGTCTTTTAGACGTGAGCGCATTCGCCATCGCTGCCGGGTACCTATCATGGCGCACCGGTGGATTGGAAGCGGCAATGGCCATGCACATCATCAATAACACCTTCCTGTTCTTACTCGGAGCGATGGGCCAAATTGATATGAATGCTTCATCTTCCAGCCCGACATCCCTGATCTTCTCGGTTCTTTTCACTGCTGTACTAACGTATGTTTTGGTCAAGCTGTCCGATAAGAACAAGGTGGCTCGCACGGCTGGACCCATCCCTGAAGCGACAAGGCCACCACTATTGCAGCCGTGGCCAATGGCCCAGCCAATGTATCACCAGCCACAAGCCTATTGGGCTCCCCCAATGGATCCATCGATTCAGCAGGCACAACCGCCTTACCCGCAGAACTACCCACCAGCTCCTGGATACCCACCGGCAGGTGGATACCCGACAGCTCCTCCAGCTCCCCCAACTGATACGTTTGGAAATCCTCCAGAGAATCATGATCGTTAGTTAGAGAAGTAATCATCTGGCGCTTGGTCAGGGTCACACAGAGAATTGGGTTCGTTCCACGATTTTGTGGAACGAACCCAATTCTCATTTCTATTCAGTGTTAGGACTTAGCCCAGCGCAGCAAGGCCGCGATACCTGCGCCATCTGGAATGACAGAATCCGGAACATAACGGATCGTGGCATCAGTCAGAGCGGTAGCCCGCAAGAGCACCTCCGGTGCCGGCCATTCGCCAGCCACGAGTTCTGCGTGGTCATCCCCCTCCTGATGGGCAAGCCAAGGTTCAGCACTCAAAGCACGCAAAGTATGCTCATCTTGGTACTGTCCAACCAGAACAGTTTCAGCCTGGGCCGACTGTAAAGCGGTCACCACTTCATCGAGTCCGACCGCCAAAAGGGAACGACCGTTACCCGATTGTTCAGTAACCTTCGCTTCCAAGTCAGCCAGGGCTTTACTCTTCACATCCTCGATCAGCTTACTGATCTGCGCATCAACCTGCTTTACGTCAGCGCCACCTGTTCGAGTGTGCGAATCAATGACTTCTACATACTCTTTGAGGGTTGCCGGTATTTGAGCAATAACTGCCTCTCGCGCTTTGATGTCCCCGGAGATCACGATCAATCGCACGTAGTTCTCGGCCGCCATCCTTTTAATGAGCCCGGCCACTTCGTCCGCGTTTCTGCGGACCATTTCATCCGCGGCGGCCTGTGCCTTGGGCTGATCATATTCACCAGGCACCTTACGTGCATGGTGAATTTCTTCGGGTAACCCGACGATTCCTTGGCTGGTGATACGTTCCGGTGACGTGGTGTTGTACAGGTAGACCTCGCCACCGTCCTTGCCGACCTCAGCGACCAGGTATGAAAAGGAACCACCGCGAGCACGTGCCAGCGCGGTGAAATTCGGGAATGGTCCTACATCCACCGCTGGACTTTGAACCTTGAGTCCAGGAATGATTTCGTTGAGAACAACTTCCCCAGCATGAACCGCAACAAACCGTGCAACCGGTGCTCGCAGGCCCTCGGCAGGATCCAAAGCGCCGATGAGTGCTTGGACATCTTCTGCCTTGGCTTGTTGAGACTTCAGCAATTTGGCAACATCTTCCGGGAGCCGGTCGGCAGCTTCTTGAGCGGCCGTCGTGCCCAGTGAAGCGTCCACCAGAGCGGTGCTCCACGAACCATTCCTTCGATAGAGCGAAGCGTCGATTCCATTAGAATCCGCGCGTAGTGCCATGCTGACTCCCTTCCGCACGCGACCCTTGGCCGCGTTGCGACTAGATCCGTGGCTCTAACCTAACATCACTATTCAGTGGCTGGAAGAGGTAACCAGAAACTAACCTGTGGTTTGGAAGAAAGTCAGCATCCCTTCAACTTTTTACCAGCGACCACGCCAGTACTGCACTGGGTAAGCCTTCTTGGCGCCAAGTTGCTGCGCGGCATGGTTCGGCCACTGCGGATTGCCCAAGGCAGCACGTCCGATGCTCACACCGTCGGCTTGCCCGGTCACGACAATTTGCTCGGCCTGAATTGCTTCAGTAATTGCACCAACGGCCGTAACGAAGGCGTCTTCCGGAAGAGCCTGTTTTACTGCCTGGGCCAGAGGTACCTGATATCCAGGTCCGGTCGGGCCTGCATACGCACCGATCCCTGCGCTGGACAGATCGAAGGCACGAACTCCTAGGTCATACATTTCCTTAGACAATTTCACTGTGTCTTCCAGACGCCAGCCTCCTTCCAGCCAGTCTTCGCCAGAGAAGCGAATACCTAACGCCTTGTCTTCTGGCCATACTGCAGAAATAGCGGAGACGATTTCACGCAAGTACCTAGTGCGATTTTCGAAGCTTCCACCATATTCATCGGTGCGTTGGTTATTTAGTGGTGAGAGGAATTGGTGGATCAGGTATCCGTGGGCCGCGTGAATTTGTATCAGGTCAAACCCCGCAGCGTCGGCACGCTGGGCCGCTCGTGCCCAGTCCTGTACAGATTCTTGGATCTGTTCAATGCTCATGGTTGTTGCTGGTTTGAGTCCAAAAATATCGGTGGACGAGGAGCTGAACGTTTCCCAGCCACCGTCTTCATCACTAATACTTCCAACCTTTCCCGCTGCCTCGATGTCTTCCAACCAACCGTAGGTAGAAGCCTTGGCACCGGCATGGGCCAGCTGTACACCCACGGCTGCTCCGTGGGATCGAATGTACTGCGTAATGGGTTTCCAGGCTTCGACCTGTTCCTCATTCCACAGACCCGTGTCTCGATCCGAGATGCGGCCTTCTGGCGCAACGGCGGTTGCCTCGGTGATGATCAATGAGAAACCGCCGTGCGCCATCGACCCTAGGTGCGTTAGCTGCCAAGTGGTCGGTATGCCATCGCGCTGTGCGACCACGTACTGGCACATCGGAGGCAGGACCACACGGTTGCGAAGCTGCAGCCCGGCTCCGCTCTTGGTAGGAATGGTGACTTCTGAAAAGAGTTTGCTTTGAGGCATACCTATTGTGACGTTGGGTTCGACTCGTTTATTCCGAGGCAAGATTCGTGTCCATCTGCTGGATACGTCACTGACCGAGCACTATGACCGCAACGCTAAGGTAAACAACCAGTCCAGCTGCGTCCACGAAGGTGGAAATGAACGGATTCGAGAACACCGCAGGATCAGCCTTGAAGAACTTTCCGATAATGGGCATAGCTCCTCCCACGGCCGCCGCCACAGCGCACAACACAATGAGCGTCATCCCAATGATCAGGCCAACCTTCAGCTCAAAAGCCACGCTAGCAATGATCAAGGCGATGGTTCCTAAGCACAGCCCGAGCATGGCCCCAATGCGTACCTCACGGAAGATGACACGGCCCAAGTCACGCACACGCACATCGCCCATGGCCAGAGCACGTGTCACCGTGGTCGCTGCCTGATTACCGGTATTACCGCCAATGCCAACGATGAGTGGAATGAACAAGCTCAGGACCACCATGGACTCTAGAGTCTGTTCGAACGCCGCAAGAACCTTCACCGTCAAGGTAGCGCCGATGGCCAAAACGAGCAGCCAAATGATCCTGGCTCGCACCAGTTTCCGTAGTGGCGTGCCAAGGTAGGGGCGGTACAGAGGCTCAGTTCCAGCGCTTCGTGCAGTGCGTGATTCTTCGGCGTTTTCCAAGAGATCGATGGCATCGCTCAAGGGAAGCGCACCAATCAGACGCCCTTCGTTATCTAGGACCGGCATCAAGTCCAAGTGGCGGTCTACAGCTCGACGGGCAGCTTGGATATCCGATTCCGCGGCCTGAGCTGTAGGTAGTTCTTTGCTAATCGCAGATACGCGCTGGTTGCCTGGCTGTCCAAGGAGATCACTGAGTCGGAGGGCACCAAGAAAACGACGGGTCGAATCAACCACCATAATGATGTGCCCATGCTCCGTTGCACCAAGTTGAGGTGTGATACGTTCCAGCGTCTGCGCAACAGTGAAATCAGGTTGCGTGGTGATGACGTGTGGCGACATCACCCGTCCGACACTGGAGTCTTGGTAGCCAAGCAGCACCCCGGTGGCATGACGCTGGTGCGCATCTAATCCAACCAGTAGTTGCGATGCGACCGTTGCTGGAAGCTCATCGAGCAGTGCAACTCGATCGGCAGGTTCAAGAGCATCAAAGGCGTCTACCACGGCTTCTTGTTGGAGACTCTCGACGAGTTCTGCTTGAACTACGGAATCTAAGTCTTGGAATACTTCTAAGGCACGGTCTTTGTCGAGCAGCCGATAGAGAATTGCGGCGTCGGTGGTTTTCAACGCCTCAATTTGTTTGATGAGTTGTCCCAGATCAAGTGACCGTAGCAGGGTCGCTAGCGGCTGAAAATCCTCGTTCGCAAGGCGGCTGCGAATCTCTAGCGAAGTAGTTGAAAAGTCTACTTGTTCGAAGGTGAACATTGTTATCGTCCAATGCGTTCGTTGCGCGAAATTTCCGGGCTCACAAGCAACTACTCACCGATCTCCACCTAGAAACTGGGTGATAAATCAGTCAATATTTGCGTGCACGAAATGGCGCATACCAATAGTGGGTAGGCTACGAACTCGTGGGCGTTCACGGAGGCGCTGAAGAAAGATCTTCAGGTTCAGCGTGAAGTAAGGAAGCGGTGAGCTCGTAGGTAAATAGATCGACTAGAACTGCCGTCCATGAAGCTCACCTCCTAAGATTCCGAAGCGTGGTCTCAGGCTTCGTACATTGCTAGTTCTATCAGAAGTTGTCGCCTAATGGCCAATAGCAAGGGCGCATCTCACATTAAACATCTCGCGCTAAACAAGCACGGGAGGCCGGAATCTCCGGCCTCCCCCAATCAAGATTTAGCGAGTGACTAGCATTCGACGACGTTGACGGCCAACCCGCCCATCGCCGTTTCCTTATACTTATCGCTCATATCCTTGCCAGTTTCACGCATCGTGATGATCACTTCATCCAAAGTCACATGATGCACACCATCACCCATCAACGCCATCTTCGCAGCGTTCACCGCCTTGGAAGCAGCAATCGCATTACGCTCAATACAAGGAATCTGCACCAAACCACCAATAGGATCACAGGTCAAACCGAGATTATGCTCCATTGCAATCTCCGCCGAGTTCTCCACCTGTGCAGCGGTTCCACCCAGAACCTCAGCCAACCCAGCAGCCGCCATCGACGACGCAGAACCGACCTCACCCTGACAACCAACTTCAGCACCAGAAATAGATGCCTGCTCTTTATACAAGACACCCACAGCACCAGCAGTCAGCAAGAAATTAACTACAGCGTCATGCTTCTCATCTTCATTCCAGTACTTAGCACCCGGAGCATAATGCGTAGCGTAGAACAACACCGCAGGAATGATACCGGCAGCACCATTAGTCGGTGCCGTCACCACCCGGCCGCCGGAAGCATTTTCCTCATTAACAGCCAACGCCACAAGGTTGATCCACTCCTGCCAAAACACAGGATCCCGATCCTTATCTTCCTTGCGCAACCGTTCATGCCACTCCGGGGCACGACGGCGAACCTTCAACCCACCAGGCAACACCCCGGTACGCTCCAGAGCTGAGTCCTTGCAGTCTTCCATCACCTGATAAATGTGAATCAATCCGGAACGGATCTCTTCACGACTACGGTAAGCCAACTCATTAGCCATCATGATCTGGGCAATAGACTTACCCGTAGCCTCTGTATGCTCCAACAGTTGAGCTGCGGTAGTAAAAGGATACGGCTGCTGCTGCAGCTTTTCTTCCAAATTCTTCTCAATACGCTCTTCGGCGCCCTCGCGCACGATAAAGCCACCACCCACGGAGAAGAAGGTTTCATTCACCAGCTCTTCGCCTTGGGCATCAAGGGCCACAAACTTCACACCATTGGTGTGACGTGGTAGCACGGTCAACGGGTGCTGGATCATGTCACCGACGCCGTAGGTCAAGTCCTTGCGCTGACCTAACTGCGCTGCCAGCTGCAAGACACCGGTAGCTTCCATCTGTTCAAGTCGCTCATCAACCTGGGACGGAAGCACCGTTTCAGGCTCAAAACCTTCCAGACCCAACATGATGGCGGTAAAGGTTCCGTGGCCACGACCGGTAGCAGCTAGAGACCCGTAGACATCAACCCGGATCTTTTCCAGGGCGTCCATCTTCTCTTCACGGATTACTTGGGCGATAAAAGCGTGCGCTGCACGCATTGGCCCCACGGTATGGCTGGACGAGGGTCCAATGCCAACCGAGAAAAGATCGAATACGCTAACTGCCATGTCAGCTCACATCCTTAGAACGTCGGTAATCCGGGGTGCTCACTCCCCAGAGATGGTGTGGTACGTCAGGGCTCACCGTTGATCCGCGTGCATGATGCGGTATTCGGTGAACATCTGTCATGTGAAAAACTGCGGGCCCGAAAAGCGAATGTTCCGCCTTCCGGGCCCGCCTCTTCTGAAGAAGAAGTTACTCGGAAACCTTAGCCAGGTCCGGGTACAGTGGGTGCGCCTCGGCGAGCTTCAGAACACGGTCCTTCAGCTCTGGAAGGGCAGCGGTATTGCCGTCGGCACCTGCGATCAGAGTCTGAGCAATGATCTCTGCTACCTCTGCGAATGCCGCCTCCGAGAAGCCCCGGGTGGCCAATGCTGGGGTACCAATGCGCAGACCCGAGGTAGTCATTGGTGGGCGTGGGTCGAATGGCACCGCGTTGCGGTTAACCGTGATCTCAACCTGTGCCAACAGATCTTCTGCCTGCTGACCGTCAAGCTCCGAGTTACGAAGATCAACCAAGACCAGGTGCACGTCGGTGCCGCCGGTCAGTACGCTGATGCCCTTAGCTGCAACATCTTCCTGGTTCAGGCGCTCAGCAAGAATGCGGGAGCCAGCTAGGGTGCGCTGCTGACGTTCCTTGAACTCTTCGGAAGCAGCAATCTTGAAGGCTACTGCCTTACCTGCGATGACGTGCTCCAGTGGGCCACCCTGCTGGCCTGGGAAGACCGCAGAGTTCAGCTTCTTGGCGATTTCAGCATCGTTGGACAGGATGATGCCACCACGAGGACCGGCAAGGGTCTTGTGGGTGGTCGAGGTAACCACGTGTGCGTGTGGCACTGGCGATGGGTGCAGACCAGCTGCAACCAGACCGGCGAAGTGTGCCATATCCACGAACAGGTATGCACCGACCTTGTCAGCGATCTCGCGGAAACGCTTGAAGTCCAGCTGACGTGGGTAGGCCGACCAGCCTGCCACGATCATCTTTGGCTGGTGCTCTACGGCCAGGCGCTCAACCTCGTCCATGTCCACCAGGTTGGTCTCTTCGTTCACACCGTAAGGAACGATGTTGAACAGGCGACCGGAGAAGTTCAGCTTCATACCGTGGGTCAGGTGTCCACCGTGTGCCAGGTTCAGACCCAGCACGGTGTCGCCTGGGCGAACCAGTGCGTGGTAGACCGAAGCGTTAGCCTGGGCACCGGAGTGAGGCTGAACGTTGGCGAAGCCTGCACCAAACAGTTCCTTGATGCGCTCGATGGCCAGGGTCTCAATGACGTCGACCTCTTCGCAGCCACCGTAGTAGCGGCGACCTGGGTAGCCTTCAGCGTACTTGTTGGTCAGTACCGAACCCTGGGCCTGCATGACAGCCTGAGCGGTGTGGTTCTCCGAGGCAATCATTTCCAGACCGCGCTGCTGGCGAGCCAGTTCAGCGTCGATGCGCTGTGCGACCTCTGGGTCAAGGGCTGCTAGCGACTGGGTCAGTGACACTGGTGCTAGGGATTCAAAAGTCTGGTTGCTCATTACTGGACGTCTCCACCGTTCGCGCTTGCGTAGTCTGCTGCAGAGAGCAGGGGGCCTTCTTCGGTAACCTCTACGGTGAACAGCCAGCCGGCACCGTATGGGTCTTCGTTCAGGATTGCTGGGTTGTCAACTGCCTCGTCGTTGATGGCAACAACGGTGCCGGTCACTGGCGAGTACAGGTCGGAAACCGACTTGGTGGATTCCACCTCGCCACAGGTTTCGCCTGCGGTTACGGAATCGCCAACCTCAGGCAGGTCCACGTAGACCACGTCGCCCAGGGCGTCTGCAGCGATCTGGGTGATGCCGACCTTAGCTGGGGATGAAGCGTCCAGCCACTCGTGCTCTGCCGAGTAGCGCAATGACGAAAGAACTTTACTCACGGTATTTCCTCTCCCAAGGGAATAAGCGGGCGTTTTGCTTGGCCCTACTGATGTTTAACGTTACTTGGCTCGCGTGTAGAACGGCAGTTCGACGACGACAAATGGCAAAGTCTTACCGCGCAGATCTACCTCTAGCTCGGTACCAACTTCACTGAATTGTGCATCCACATACCCTAGGGCTACCGGGTAACCGAGGGTTGGAGATGGCTGTCCGGAGGTGATTTCTCCGACAGTGGCCCCGTCCTTGACGATGGCATAACCACCGCGGCCGGCGCGCTTACCTAGGCCCTTCAGACCAACCAGCTTGCGTGCTGGGCTCTGCTCTCGCAAGGCTTCCAGGGCCTTTCGACCCACAAAATCTTCTTCCTTCTTGAAGGAGACTACTGGGCCAAAACCCGCATCAAATGGGGTACGTTCCAGGCTCAGCTCGTTACCGTACAACGGCATACCGGCTTCCAAACGAAGTGAGTCGCGGGCGGCCAAGCCACACGGAACCAATTCGTAATCCGCACCAATGGTGATGATCTTGCTCCACAGTTCGGCGGCCTGTTCATTTTCGATGATCAATTCGAAGCCGTCTTCACCGGTGTATCCTGTGCGCGCCAGCAGTACGTCCATACCGCCGAGCACCAGATTAACCGCTGCATAATATTTCAGTTCTGTGACGCTCTGGGCTACCGCTTCATCCGCCGCCAGCTTGGCAACGATGGCCTCAGCGTTCGGTCCCTGAACTGCAATCAGGGACTGGCGAGCCGAAGCGTTATCCAGCTGAACATCAAATCCTGCAACACGTTCTTCCAAGGCTGCAGCCACAACATCAGCGTTGCCAGCGTTAGGAACGACGAGGAACTTTTCTTCCTCAAGGCGGTACACGATCAGGTCATCAATGATCTTGCCATCTTCATTCAAGATCAGCGAGTACTTGGCCTTGCCCACCTTCATGATGGTGAAGTTTCCAGCCAACGCAGTGTTCAGTGCGGTGCCAGCCTGTGGGCCGGAAAGGTACACCTCGCCCATGTGGGACAGGTCAAAGAGTCCTGCGGTGGAACGTACTGCGCGGTGCTCGGCCAGTTCCGAACCGTACTTCAGTGGCATATCCCAGCCGCCAAAGTCGGTGAAGTTTGCGCCGAGTTCGCCATGCTGGGCATGCAGGGCGGTGCGCTTGAGTTCTTGGGTAGTTTCAGTCATCTCAAACTCTTTCTAGTCTTCGAAGGCTTCAGGAGCAGGGCAGGAGCAGATCAGGTTACGGTCGCCACCGGCTCCGTCGATACGGCCCACGGCTGGGAAGTACTTATCGAACTTCAGGCCGGAGACCGGGAAGGCAGCCTGCTCTACCGAGTACTTGCGATCCCAATTGCTGTTGATCACCGCGGTAGCAGTGTGTGGGGCGTTGCGCAGTGGTGACTGCTCGATGCTGTAGACGCCCGAGAGTACTTCTTCCATTTCCTGACGGATGGTGATCATTGCTTCGATGAAGCGCTCGATCTCGCCTAGGTCCTCGGACTCAGTTGGCTCGACCATCAAGGTGCCAGCCACTGGGAAGGACAGGGTTGGTGCGTGGAAGCCGAAGTCGATCAGGCGCTTGGCCACATCTTCCGCGGTGACCCCGGTCTTGGCGGTCAGTTCGCGCAAGTCCAGGATGCACTCGTGGGCAACCAGGCCCTTGTTGCCGGTGAACAGTACTGGGAAGTGCTCGTTCAGGCGCTTGGCGATGTAGTTCGCGTTCAAGATCGCGTGCTTGGTGGCTTCGGTCAAGCCTTCGCCGCCCATCATGGCAATGTAGGCCCAGGAGATCGGCAGGACGCCGGCCGAGCCGAAGGCGGTGGCCACTACCGGCACACCGTCACGCTCGGTGTAGGTGCCCGAGGCATCGCCTGGCAAAAATGGCAGCAGGTGCTGGCCTACGCCGATCGGGCCCACGCCTGGGCCGCCACCGCCGTGGGGGATGCAGAAGGTCTTGTGCAGGTTCAGGTGCGACACGTCGCCGCCGAACTTTCCTGGCTGGGCCAGGCCGACCATGGCGTTCATGTTTGCGCCGTCGATGTACACCTGGCCACCGGCTGCGTGGATCTTGTCGCAGACCTCGCGCACGTCGGCGTCGTAGACGCCGTGGGTGGATGGGTAGGTGATCATGATGGCGGCCAGCACGTCCTTGTTGGCCTCGATCTTGGCATCCAAATCATTGGCGTCAATGGTGCCATCGGCTGCGGTCTTCACAACCACGACCTTCATGCCGGCCAGCACTGCCGAGGCGGCGTTGGTGCCGTGGGCGGAGGCCGGGATCAGGCAGACGTTGCGCTGGCCTTCGCCGCGCGATGCATGGTAATCCGAGATGGCCAGCAGGCCCGCGTACTCGCCCTGGGATCCTGCGTTGGGCTGGATGGAGACGCCAGCGTAGCCGGTGATCGCGGTGAGACGGCCTTCCAGGTCGGTGATCAGCTCGCGCCAGCCTTCGGTCTGCTCAGCTGGAGCGTAAGGGTGGATGGAGGCGAATTCCGGCCAGGTGATGGATTCCATCTCGGCGGCCGAGTTCAGCTTCATGGTGCACGAACCCAGCGGGATCATGGTGCGGTCCAGGGCCAGGTCGCGGTCCGAGAGGCGGCGCAGGTAGCGCATCATCTGGGTCTCGGAGGAGATGGTGTTGAAGATCGGGTGGGTCAGGTAGTCGCTGGTGCGCTGCTGCGATGCCGGGATCTCGAAGCCTTCCGGAGCGGAGAGCTCAACGCCGAAAACGGCCAGCAGGGACTTGACGATGTCCGAGGTGGTGGTTTCGTCGGTGGAGACGCCCACCTGGGTGTCGCTGACCTTGCGCAGGTTGATCCCTGCTTCATTGGCGGCCGAGATGATCTGCTCAGCGTTCTCAACGTTGACCACTACGGTGTCGAAGAAGCTCTGAGATGCCAGGGTGAATCCACCGGCCACCAGCGAGCTTGCGATCACGCGAGCGTGGTTGTTGGCGCGGCTAGCGATCTGCTTCAGGCCTGCCGGGCCGTGGTACACCGCGTACATTGAAGCGCAGATGGCCAACAGTGCTTGGGCGGTACAAATGTTGCTGGTCGCCTTTTCGCGGCGAATGTGCTGTTCGCGGGTCTGCAGTGCCAGACGGTAGGCAGGAACTCCGGCGTCGTCCACCGAAACACCGACCAGGCGGCCTGGCATGGAACGGGTCAGGCCATCGGCCACGGCCATGTAGGCTGCGTGCGGACCGCCGAAGAACAGCGGCACACCAAAGCGCTGGGTGTTACCCACGGCAATGTCTGCGCCCTGTTCACCGGGAGGGGTGATCATGGTCAGAGCCAGCAGGTCAGCGATGACGGTGACCATGGCGCCGGCTTCCTTGGCGGCGGCGATGATGCCTTCATGCTCTGCGATGGAGCCGTTGTTACCTGGCTGCTGCAGGACGATGCCGGAGATGTCGCCTTCTGGCAGACCTGCGGACAGGTCAGCAACTTCAACTTCGAAGCCCAGTGCGTCGGCGCGACCCTGCACGACCTTGATGGTCTGCGGGAAGATGTTGGAGTCCAGGACGGTCTTGCCCTTGGCCTTCTTCTTGTTGGCGCGGCGCATCATCAGCACGGCTTCGGCAGCAGCCGAGGATTCGTCTAACAGGGAGGCGTTGGCGATCGGCAGTCCGGTCAGATCCATGACCATGGTCTGGAAGTTCAGCAGGGCTTCGAGGCGGCCCTGGGAGATTTCCGGCTGGTACGGGGTGTAGGCGGTGTACCAGGCTGGGTTTTCCACGATATTGCGGCGGATCACTGCTGGGGTGATGGTGTCGTAGAAGCCCTGACCGATCATCTGGGTCTTCATGATGTTCTTGGAGGCTAGTTCACGCAGGTGGCCCAGCGCTTGGGTTTCGCTCAGTGCGGCTGGGATATCCAGCATGGAGTCTTGGCGAATGTCTGCCGGAACGGCGGTATCGATCAGCTCATCTAGGCTGTTGTAGCCCAGAGTCTGAAGCATGGTCTCTACATCTGCTGGACGCGGTCCGATATGGCGAGAAACAAATTCGCTTGTTGTTGAAGCCGAAGTCTGCGTGACGGTCATGGTGCTGGAGTCTCCACGGGGATCTGTCTTGGCGCATGCCAAAGGAAGGACGCTTTGCCTCCCCATCCCTGTTGCACTACCTGAGAGTTTTACACGTCCGGCCAACTAAGCCGGGCGCTTGCACCTTCGGTGAACCGGTTCTGGCCGGCTACTTTCCAGAGTTGCCTCGTGATGGCGGTACGGGGGCCTGAGAGTTTCCTGGGGAGGAATTGCTCCTACGGCGCCCGTCCATGGTGTGAACGGGACTCTCCCGCCATCCGTCTATGGCGTGTGCTACCGGTCAGAGACCTGCAGCACACCACAATGTTACCTGCCCCGCGCTGAACGTCAAAGACACTAGCGAAGAAAAACCGTCACAAATCGTTTATCTTGTGGCAGCGGAAAGCTGAAGGTACTGCGGATACTTGGCTGAGAGCGTGTCTCCCGAGGAGGTTCCGGTCAGTCGACGCTTGATCCACGGCGCTAAATGTTCTCTTGCCCAGCCCAATTCAGCCTTGAGTTTTTCACCGCGTGAGTTCACTGCCAATTCGGGGAGAACGGGAGCCTGAATCAGTTGCGACCAATCACCGTCAGTGATCTGGTGCTCAGCTAAAACTCCGAGCACCTTGGAGGCCATCAGCCCATGCCCCAGTTCGTTCATGTGCAGTCGGTCCACAGCCCAGTAGCGTACGTCCGAGAATTCTCGCCACCGCCAGTAGTCGGCAACGATCGCGCCATGGGCATCGGCGATCTCGCGAACCTTCTCGTTATAAATGGCCGTGCGTGGGCGGGTCTTGGAGAACAGTGGGGACTCAACGGTGTCAAAACCGGTAAAGAGCAACACGGTACTGCCGGCCTCGGTGAAGCGTCGGACAATTCCTTCATAACCACGCATCAGCGCATCAAGGTCTGCTGTGGGCCGCAGAATGTCATTGCCCCCGGCATAGATGCTGACCAAATCTGGTTTCATGGACAGCCCTTGGTCGAGCTGCTGGTTAATGACCTGACCGATCTTCTTGCCACGCACCGCAAGGTTGGCGTATTCCCAGTCCCCTTGGGTGCAGAGCACTTCAGCGACTCGGTCGGCCCAGCCGCGCACCTGATTGGGGCGCGCCAGATCAACGTCGCCAACGCCTTCCGTGAATGAATCACCTAATGCCAGAAACTTCTTCACTTCAATCCCACTTCGTATTTCTGATGATCTTGCGTTGAGAGACGTTAGTTGGTTTTTGCCTTGGCGTTCTTCGCCAAGATCAATTGTCGGGCTAGTTGTGAGAGCTGCACACCGGTGGCGGTCTCTCTAACCCCTTCATTACGGGAGGGAATGAAACCAAAGCCCAATTGGTAGGCCGGGTCGGCGAACGCGAGGGAAGAGTTTGCCCCGTCATGTCCATAGGCAAAGATGGATCCATAATTCACGCGGGCCGTGGCTTTCATGAATCCTAGGGCGAAGGCCTGCAACAAACCATTGGTTCGATCGTGGCCGTAAACCAATTCGGTAGAAACCCGAGACCAGGTATCTTCGCTGAGGAAACCGCCGGTGGCTCCGAGTGCCGGAACAGCTCCGAAGGAGGCTGCGTACATCCCGGCCAAGCCTTGAGCATTGGCGACGCCACCCATGGACGCCGGACCAAGTTCGCGCACCTGCGCGGCATTGGCCAGTTCGTGCCAGTTATATACCGGGCCATCTGCTAGGGCGAATCCCGAGGCGGAGTTCACGGCCAGGCCACCTGGCGAGAATGGATCAAAGAATTCGGTGGACGCCTCTAGGGCCGGGAGCACGTCGCGATAGCGCGGTTCCAGGGCCGGGTCTTGACCGACATATACGTCAACGCCCAATGGTTTACGGATGCGCTCTTCAAAAACTTCTTGGAGTTCTTTGCCGGTGACTCGGCGGACCAGTTCTTCCATTAATACGCCCATGGTGATGGCGTGGTAGCCGACAATGTTTTGGCCCAATGGCCAGATGCTTGGCATGGAGGCCAGGACCTTGGCGTATTCAGACGAGTTCAGCAATACCTCGCTAGGAACTCCCCCGGGAACTCCAAGGACACCGGCTTGGTGACTGAGGACTTCACCGACGCTCAGTGTGCTCTTGCCGGAGGCACCAAATTCGGGCCAGTAGGTCACCATCGGTGCGTTGGGATCAATCAGACCATCTTGGACCAGCAGGGCGATGACCAATGCGCTCAGCCCCTTGGTGCAGGAGAAGACGCAGGTCAGGGAATCTGCAGCAAGGTGTTCCCCCACACAGTGGCTGAGGACTAGTTCGCCTCGGTGATATACGGCCAGCTGCGCCGAATAGTCTTCTTCTTCGGCGGCTCGTGCTTCCAGAGCCTGAGCCAATGGTGCGAAATCTTCGCTGATCACCGAGTCCATGTACATCCTTAAACCGCTTGTCCCTTTTCAACTAACCCTAGTCGGATTCACCATGATTCTCGATGGACGCGCCTTGACACGCGTTTGGGAATATCCGTACGTCAAGTCACAGGTTCAGATGCCAAATACCGTTCATCGTTCATTCACTACCGCTGAATCTGCAAGTCTGTGAGCCAGCCTGGTAGGCGGTTTGCCGACCTCGAACGCAACCACTAAGTTTGTCATGCTTGCCACCAATATTTGAAGGAGATGAACTCGATCGCATGACTGTGGATAGTGACACGCCGGTACCCCCGAGCCAGGATTCAGAACTCAAGCGGGTGATCGGCCCAAAGCTGCTGCTATTCCTCATCATGGGCGATATCGTCGGCGCAGGAATTTTTGCCATCACCGGCAAGGTTGCCGGACAGGTTGGCGGGGCTGCTTGGCTACCGTTCTTGGTGGCATTCGCCATTGCCACCCTCACCGCGTTCAGCTATTTGGAGCTGGTGACTAAGTACCCTCATGCCGCTGGCGCAGCACTGTATGTGCATAAGGCCTTCGGCGTCCACTTCGTCACCTTTATCGTGGCCTTTACCGTTGCCTGTTCTGGCATTACCAGTGCCGCCACGTCAGCGACGCTGGTGGGACAAAACCTCTTGATTGGCTTCGGCCAGTTCATTGATGGTGTGCCGACCACTCCGCAGGCCGGCATGTGGGCAGCGATTGCCATCATCGTGATCCTCGCGTTGATCAATCTGCGCGGTGTTGGTGAGAGCGTGAAGTTCAACCTGGTGCTGACCATGGTTTCGCTGGCCATCATGGCCGTGATCATCGGTATCGGTTTCGCTGTCATTGCCTCGGGCCAGGGCGATGTAAGTCGTCTGGTGGTCTTTGAAACTCCCTCGGATCGCGGTATTTTCGCGGCGGTGACCATGGGTACCGCTATTGCGTTCTTCGCCATGGTGGGCTTCGAAGACTCGGTCAACCTGGTTGAAGAGACGAAGAACCCGAATAAGATCTTCCCGAAGATCATGCTCATTGGTCTGGGCTTGTGTGCGGTGATTTACATGCTGGTGGCCATCACGGTCATCCTGGTCATCCCTACCGGCGACTTGCTCAACCCAAAGAACCCGGATGCTGGCATCCTGTTGGACGTGGTGCGCATCGGCGCACCGAACATTCCTATCGATACCATCTTCCCGTTTGTCACTGTCTTCGCGGTGGTCAATACCGCGCTGATGAACATGCTGATGGCAAGCCGCTTGCTTTACGGTATGGCACGTCAAGGCGTGCTGCCACAGTTCTTGGGTAAGGTGCACTCTACCCGTCGCTCCCCTTGGGTAGCGATCTTGTTCAGCACGGCACTGGCAATCGCCTTGGTTGCCTATGTGAACCTCGATAGTGAGAACGGTATTGTCGGCTCACTCGGTGGCACCACGGCATTGTTGCTCCTCTGCGTCTTCGCGGTAGTGAACGTGTCATTGCTGGTTCTTCGCCGCGAAAAGGCCCCAGCAGATGCTTTCCGTGCGCCGACGATCATCCCGATTCTAGGTGTCGTCTTCTGCTTGTTCCTTGCCGGACCGTGGGCTCGTTCTCGCGCCGACTGGGTGCAGTATGAGATCGCTGGCCTACTGCTGCTCATCGGTGTGGCGCTCTGGGCATTGACGTGGCTGATCAACCGCATCAATTACAAGAAGGGCATCATTGAGACTCGCCCTGGTGACTACAAATAATTAGTCGCTAAAAACGCTACGGTCCACCAAGATAATCTTGGTGGACCGTAGCGTTTTAACAGCAATTCAGTTCTTGAGCTTTACACCGTGCGCTCGATGGTTTCCTGTCGGAAGCGAAGTTTCCACTCGCCCTGGCCTTGCTGCCACCAGGAGGAGACCACGAGTACTTCGGAGTCGGCTGGTTTCATCCGGTAGGCCAATAACACCATGTCTTCGCTGATCTGGCGGGTGGCTAAAACCTGCATCTGCCCGGTGGCCGGCAGCGCGGATCCACTCTCCAGCAACCTGCCAATGCTGGCAACATCCAGTAGTCCACCATCTCTGCTGACTTCTTGATAGCTCGGGTGTAGGAAGTCTTTAAGCTCGGTGAAACTGGTTCGGATTTGTTGGTCTAGGAATCCGCGTTCTAGTTCATACACGGTGGCTGCGAAGTCAGTAGTCTGCGCAGGGGCAGCTGGCGTAGCTACGGGTTTCACTGTTTCTTCTTCGACGGGTGCGGCAGATCCAGTGCCACCGGTATAACCCGGGCCAGCATCTGGGGTGGTGCCTTGCTGGTGCGCGGTGGCTGCCGCACGCGCATGGTCGTCTGCAGCTTCGTTCAAGTCATGGCCGGCATGGCCTTTGACCCATTCAAAACTGTATTTTCGTCCTTGAATCGCCGCATCAAGTTCTTTGAGAATGTCTTGGTTGAGGACTTGCTTGCCGTCGGCTTTTTTCCAGCCGCGCTTTTTCCATCCTGGCATCCATTTGCTGATGCAATTAATCGCATACTGCGAATCACAGAGGATCTTGAGCTCTTCTTCCGGCAGGTGCTCGGTGGCACGAAAGAGTTCTAAGACGGCTTGGAGCTCGCCCATATTGTTGGTTCCATGGTCCCAACCGCCGGCGGCCCAATTCTCTTCATCCACGTACCAAGCCCAACCGGCTGGCCCGGGATTGCCCAGTGCGGATCCATCTGCAGCAGCAATGATCGTCATAGTTTAATCCTGCCACGCCAGTACCCCAGGCGCAGTTCTAGCTCCTGGCTATGTCGCTGTCAGTTCTATGGCATTGTTCGCATTTGATTAGGTAGCACTGTGGTTACCATGGGGGTGTGAAGAAAATCTTGCCATTCCTGGCCATTACTTCCTTGCTTTTACTCAGTGGCTGTTCTGCACCGTCCACGGATACCCTGCGGGAACAAGATCCCGAAGGTTATGCGGCCTGCATTCATTTTGGCGGAGGATTAGATGCTCCCGAGGGTATCGGCGAGACGAACATGCTTAAGGCAGCGCAGCATGGTTCGCAATCGAGCACCGAACAGATTAGTGAAGCGGTTACTACCCAGGAGTCGAAAACCCCTGAGATCACGGATCTTGAAGCGTTCAAGACTGCTTGCGAGGCTCAGGGGTTTGACTTTTAGTTCACTAGCTTAGACCGGATACATCGGGTTATGTCCGGTGGCTACGCGCTCTTCGGGGCGTACCTCATCTGGTGCGGTGCCATCTAGCCATGGACCACTCTCGGCCATATGTTCCCGCTGCGGCGCTTCGAGCCAGTTTTCCAGTGCTGGTCCTTGCGGGATGATTTGAGTTGGGTTGATGTCTTCGTGGACCACATAGTAGTGCGCCTTGATTTGCTCAAAGTCGATGGTGTCACCAAAGCCGGGCATTTGGAACAAATCGCGGGCATAGCCCCAGAGGTTAGGCATCTCAATGAGCTTGTTTCGGTTGGTTTTGAAGTGCCCGTGATACACCGGATCAAATCGCACCAGGGTGGTAAAGAGTCTGACATCGGCTTCAGTGATGTGATCTCCCATGAGGAATCGACGTGTGGATAGTCGCTCTTCAAGGAAATCTAGGGTGGTAAACAAGCGCTGGTAGGCGTCGTTGTAGGCCTTTTGGTCACCGGCAAAACCTGCGCGATATACGCCGTTATTGACCTCGGTAAAGATGCGCTTGATCAGTGGCAGCATTTCTTCTAGCTGATCCTGCGGAATCAGGTTTGGTGCGCCATCGCGATGGAACTCTTTCCATTGGGTGGATAGGTCCCAAGTGATTTGTGGGTAATCGTTGGTGACCACAGCCCCGGTGGGAATATCAACGATGGCCGGTACGGTGATGCCTCGTGGGTAGTCGGCAAAACGCTTAAAGTAGTTCTCTTGAATCCGTTCGGTTCCCAGCACCGGGTCTTTCCCGTCAGGATCCAAATCAAAGGTCCAGCTGCGCGAGTCATGGGTGGGCCCGGGCAGGCCGACAGACAGCGCGTCTTCAAGACCCAGCAGGCGTCGAACAATTAGGGTGCGGTTAGCCCAGGGGCAAGCGCGTGCTGCAACAAGTCGGTAACGTCCTGTTTCTACTGGCCAGAGCGTAGCTCCTTGTGAGATACCAGCTTGAGGGTGACCGATCTTGCTGTCATTGTGTTCATTACTGTAACTGGCCGGGTTGGTGTCCGCGACAATCCGATCTTGGATGTAATTAGTATCCCGGGTGAATTCTCCGCCGGTGACATAGGCACCCTTGGTTGAATATTCCTCGCTCATTCTTTCCCTCCAAAATCCGTGGTGCCGAACAGTGTTGCGCTCCAACACGAGCCTATGACAACTGGCAGTCGTTGAACATGGCAACTCGAACAACAATCTGATTGACACGTCACCTTATATTGCAAAATTAAACTTTACACGAGATGATTGATGCGTCAACAAAATTTGTTGGGCCGCAAATTCCGCAAAGGGTGAGAGTAGAAAATGACGAGCGATGAGACCCGCTGGCTAACTCAGAGCGAGCAGGACCTCTGGCGTACGATCCGTGAGTTCCTCTGGCAATTTCCTAGCGCCATGGATCGACAGTTGGTACGCGACTCTCAAATGCAGTCCGGTGAATACTCAGTCTTGGCCGTACTTTCCGAAGCAGCTACTCCTAGTTTACGTCCCGCCGATGTTGCCGAGGAACTGCGCTGGGACCGCTCACGCCTCTCCCACCTCTTACGTCGCATGGAAGCAAAGGGACTAATCAGCCGTTGCTCCGATGAAACCGATCGCCGAGGCCATCAAATCGCACTGACCGAACTCGGGCAGGAAACCATCGGGAATGCTGCGCCGAGTCATGTGACTTTTGTGCGTGAAACCCTCTTTGATTCACTGAATGCCACGGAACGTCGTGCACTAGAAACCGCGTTGCCTAAAATTCTTGAATCAATTGAACAACAGGGCCTGAAAGACTCAAGCTGCTAGCTGGCGCGTACGGCCAACTCGCTATTTTGAACCAATCGCCAGAAGCGACCGCCGAGAGCCACTAATTCATCATAGGTTCCAGCTTCAGCAATTTTCCCATCTTCCAGCACCACAATGTGATCAGCTCGCATCACCGTGCTCAATCGGTGCGCAATCAACAGTGTCGTACGGCCCACCGCCAACTCGTCCAACGCTTGCTGTACCAGGGCCTCGGTGACCGTATCCAAAGCGCTGGTAGCTTCATCGAGCACCAAGACCTTTGGTTCACGCAGCATGGTACGGGCGATAGCCAGGCGCTGTTGTTCGCCACCGGAGAATCGGTGACCTCGTTGCCCCACTTCGGTTTCTAAGCCGAGCGGCAAGCTACGAATGAGATCGGCAATTTGCGCAGCTTCTAGGGCTCGCCATAATTGCTCTTCTGTCGCTTCGGGGGCAGCCCACAAGAGGTTAGCCCGGACGGTGTCGTGCAAGAGGTAGCTCTCTTGGGCCACCACAGAAACCGCGCTCGCAATTCCTTGCGGGTCATAGTCTTTCAGGTCGATGCCATCGAGCAGCACCTGCCCCGAGGTAGGATCCAACAATCGTGGCAGGAGCAATCCGAGCGTTGATTTTCCAGAACCGGTGGCACCAACGACGGCAGTCATCGTGCCAGCTGGCAGCCGTAGGTTCAGCTTCTCCAAAGTCGACTTGGTTGCTTGCGGGTAGCGGAAGCTCACCTCACGCAATTCAACTTCACCGCTGATGCGAACGGGATCGACCTTCACCGGGTTACTAGCCACCGGAAGTTCTTGTTCCGTGTCGAGGTATTCGAAAACGCGGCTAAACAGCGCCATCGCAGAGACCCACTGCACCGAAAGCTGCATAAGTCCCATCACCGGGCGGAAGATTCCTGCCTGCAGGCCGGTAAAGGCCACCAGCGTACCGATGCTCATCCCGTCTCCGGTAACAGGGAGTCCAGCTGCCAAATACAACACCGCGGGTATGGCAGCGAAGATGATACTCATCGTGGCCATGCGCCAGCGTCCGGCCAGCGCACTTTTCATTTCAAGGTCAATGAGCTTGTGGCTAGATTCGGTAAAGGCTTGAGCATCCGCCGGACCGGTACCCATCACCTTGGACAGGCGAACCCCGGAAATACTCAGGCGTTCTTCGATCAGAGATGTCAGATTCGACATCTCTCGCTGACGCTTGCCGGTCACAGCACGTCGTAGCTTTGCTGTCTGCTTGGCCAATAAGATGGCCGGCGGAAAGACGATCAGAGAGATCAGACTTAGTTTCCAGGAGATGGCCACCATGGCAACTGCGGTAGCAACCACTGTAGTCAGGTTTGAAGCAATACTCGTTGCTGAATTGGTGATCACCGACTGCATCTGACCCACGTCATTAATCAGTCTCGACTGCACGTCTCCTGAGCGGGAGTTGGTAAAGAATCCGAGGGACTGTTTTTGCAGGTGAGTGAAGAGTCCAGTGCGCAGCCGGTGCATCACGCGTTGCCCCATTAAGGTGGCCCGCCATGTTTGCACAACCTCGAGTACCGCGGTGATCAAGGCGATGAGCACCAGTCCTCCGGCACCAGCGAGAAGTAGTTGGATATTGGAATGCGGGATGGCGTCATCAATAAGTTCACGAACAATGAAGGGCTGAGCTAGGCCAATAACCGAGGAAGCAACGATCAGCAGCATCACCGCGATGACCGACCCTAAGTGAGGACGGAACAACGCTGCCACACGCCGTAGTGACACCGGATGCTCAGCAAGCCGCTGTTTGTCTTGCGCGGAATTTTTCATCCGCCCGCCGGCGGCGCCTGCACTGCCTGGGTGCACGGGCATTGGATTGACACTCATAGCTCCCCCTTCGTCTTCTTTTCCTCAAAGAATAACAGAGGTTACCTCACTATGTGGTTCCATCTTGAAATTGTTCTGAAGAACACACTATTCTTAAACCCATGCAGAACGAAGAGTCCACGCCTGACTTGGCAGATCTTTTCCTCCGGGCTTCACGTGTCATCCGTGGCCGTTGGCGGGAGAGCCTGATTCCGCTGGGCATCACCCCACACCAATCACGGGTACTGTCCTTGCTGGGTCATGCCGACGCCGAGGGTTTACGCAATTCACAATTGGCGGAGCGGCTGCACATTGCTGCTCGGTCCACCACGGAAGTTGTTGACCAGCTCGAAGCAAAACAGCTGGTTATTCGCACGCCGGACCCCGCTGACCGCCGAGCAACCCTGATCGCGTTGAGCCCCAATGGCCGGGCACAGTTAGGTGAGATGTCTCAGTTGCGCAGGGAGAGCATGGAGGGATACTTCGAGAAACTCTCACCTACCGACCGCGAAGAACTCACTCGACTGCTAGAAATTCTTGACCGCGAAAACCCGCGCCCTTCCCGTACAGCGTGCAAGGAACCGCGTTCTTCCCACTAACCTGTCTGCCATGACGACGTTGGCCCGGAATAATCACCCAGAGCATCGGCAAGGACACGAGCATCAGTAATTAGCCGCGGGTGCGGCTGCGCCAAGCGAGCAGCACATAGTGGCGGATCATCGCAAAGAAGACCACCGCCCACACCAGCACTGCGACGATCAACGTTCCGTGCCCGATGCTTTCCACTATCGGCAACGAGTCGACCCTGCCCAGGTTGATTGATGCCACGGCGAACATTCCGACGGGGAAGACTATTGACCAGAGGGCCGGCGTATACGCTACCGGAACGCGATGCACGAAGTGTCGCCATACCCCAGCGCCCACCAAAAACGGAATGAGCCAGAGGCAGTAGCTCCAGAAGGCCGCCACCGTCCCGGCAATTAGCGCACGAGTGGCATCAACCATTGGCGTGGATTCCATGCCGACAATCTTGCTGCCGGCCACCACGGCGATGGCCATTGCGCCCATGATTACCCAGTACGGTGGTTCGAATTCTTTCGGCGTCATCCCGAAGTGCACGATCCTCAGCAGTACCAGCATGGCGATACCGGCATAGAGTGCGACGCCGACCGACCAGCTGAGCACAGCTAGCAAGCCAATCAGGGATTCTCCTTGCGGTAAATGCGACTGGACGACGCTCAGGCCGATGGCCAAGGATTGGCTAGCCACGGCCCAGATGAACCAGGTGCCATTGACCCGGGACTGGATCGGTTTTCCGTCCCGAGTCAAAAAGACCTGCCACGGCAACACATAGCCGAAGATGAACCAGAGAACAGCAGCCAGAGCCACGAGCACCATGGAGAGCGCACTGTAACCTTCGGCGTCCAACCGCACCGCGAGAACATCGGTGCCGGCGACGACGGTGAAGTATCCGAAGGCCATTTCTGGCCTGCGAAGTTCGGCCTTCATGACTTCACTGAATGCAATGGCCCGCCAGATGTACAGCACCCACAGCACTACATAAGACATCGCGGCAATGACCAGCAGGACGCTGGAGATCAAGTCCCACCCGGCTTCATGTAGGCCGATGGAGACGATGCCGGTGCCCATCGTCAGGGCAAAATATCCTGGCGACAGATTTTCTAGGACGTCACGGAAAACCCGAGGTCTGGAGGTAGCCGGTTCTTGCTGGGTTTGCCGATCGTCCATGAATCCAGCGTACGACTGTTGGCCAAGTGAAGTGGAATCACGAGATCTGGCGAAGGCTCAGGGTCATCGGACAAAGCTCAAGGATATGACACCTATGGATTCTCGGTGTCATACCCTTGAGTCTTGAACAGAATTTTTAGATTCTCAAAAATTTACTTTAGTTCTCAGTTTTTCCGTGACGCCAATAGCCCATAAAAGCTACCTGCTTCCGGTCGATTCCGGCTTCCCTCACAAGATAGCGGCGCATCTCCTTGACCGTTCCTGCCTCACCAGCAATCCAGGCATAGAACGGAGCATTATTCGCAGCACCGGTTTCCCAAAGAATCTGTGAGTCAACGTCAATATCTTCTGGTTCTGCATTCGTCTGCACTACACCAGCGGCTGGAATGGCGACCACCTGGCTCAAAGCCTGACGCAGTAATTCACCATGGGCATGGCTGCCACGAGTCAACCATTGCACAGAAACGCCAGAACGAGTCGAAGCGCCAAGAATGTCGGTAGTCTCGGGCACCTCAATCAGCGCATGACCGGTGACATGAGAAGGCAAGGACTCGAGAATGGAGCAGATCGCGGGAGCAGCGGTCTCATCACCAGCCAACACAATCCGGCTGGCCTCTCCAGGACGGAATTCGATGCCACCATAGCTGGCGTCGGACAGGAACTTGTTCGGACCCAGCAACAGTAACTGGTCACCAACCTGCGCACGGTCGCCAAATTCGGTCGCCGGGCCGCCTTGCAGCTTGCCGTCCACCACATGGCCATGCATCACAAAGTCGATATCAAGTTCGGCGGTTGACCCACTGTTATCGCGGTGCCCAGCTTCGCGGAAGGCACGCACCGTGTAGGTACGCATGTAACCGCGGGTATCGGGGTCGATGGACAGCCAGCGCTGGTACCAGCCTTCTTGTTCCGCAGGGCTGGTCATTGCCTGTGGACGCATCGAGGCGATCTCTTCGGTCAGCGCGCTACCTCCAGCAGGTGGCAGCAGTAACTTGATGCGCATATCCAGTGGATGAGAATTGGTCCCAAAGTAATCTAGGTCTTTGCCACTGAGAGTCAGTCGACGGAACGATGGCGAAAGTACTTGGGAATTGATCACCGTGGTATCAAAAGCCAAGGTTGGGAGATATTCATGGGCTGGTCGCAGCCCCTGCTGCTCGCCCTCAGCTGCTTGGGCTCCGTCATTGTTCTCTGTTGCCGATACCACTTCTGGCTCCAGGGCCTTGGGCTCGCTGCGGAAAATTCCTTGAGAGGCCAGGACCTGTTCAGTACGCAGCACACGGTGACGGCCAATAGGCAAGACGAGCGGGGTTCCACCTACCGGGTCAGGAATGACACGGCTTGGCATGCCGAAGACATCCTTGACGGTCTTTTCGGTCACCACTTCATTCGGGTGGCCCGCCGCGTAGATCTTGCCGTGGCGCAGGGCTACCAGGTAGTCGGCGTAGCGGGCTGCAAGATTCAAATCGTGCAACACAATGACCACGGTGATACCGCGGGTACGGTTCAATTCGCTGACCACATCCAGCACTTCAAGCTGGTGGGCAACGTCCAAGAACGTGGTGGGCTCATCGAGCAAGAGCAGGTCAGTTTCCTGGGCCAGAGCCATGGCGATCCAGACGCGCTGACGCTGACCACCGGAAAGCTCATCCACTGCACGATCAGCCAATTCGGTAGTGCCGGTCAGCTCCATGGCACGGTTCACTGCCGCTTCGTCCTCGGTGGAGAAACGCTTAAACAATCCCTGGTGTGGGTAGCGGCCACGGCTAATCAGCTCGCGGGCGGTAATCCCATCCGGTGCAGTCGGCGACTGCGGCAACAGCCCCAAGGTCTTGGCAACTTCCTTAGCCGGCTTGGAATGGATATCCGCACCGTCCAACAACACCTGCCCGCCGGAGGGCTTAAGCAGTCGGGACAGGGCACGCAGCAGGGTGGACTTGCCACAACCGTTGGCCCCCACCACAATGCTCACCTGCCCGGTAGGAATATCCAGGGACAGTTCATCGACAATGGTGACCTTGTCATAGGCCAAGGTAAGATCGCTAGCCTGCAAAGTGGCCATGGGTTATGCCCCGCTTCCGGTTGAGTTGGCGCGCACCAAGATCCAAATCAGGAACGGTGCGCCGAATGCGCCGGTGATGACACCTACCGGCAGTGCAAGATCTGCGAACAAGTTCGCGGCAAAGAAGTTCGCCACAATCACGAGGGTGGCTCCGGTCAACCCAGCCAGTGGAATATTGATCGGCCCACGGCTCAGGGCCGCACTGATCGGGCCGGCCAAGAATGCCACAAAGGCTAGGGGGCCGGTGATGGCGATGGGAATAGCGCCCATGGCCACCGCGACGAAAACAAGGAGTATCCGTGCCCGGTTGACGTTCACGCCCAATGCGGCCGCCGAGTCCTCCCCCAGCTCCAGCATCTTCAATTGGCGCAAGACGAAGGGCAATAAGAAGAGGCCCAGCACTAAGAGACTGATCAGAAGGATCAGGGCACTGTTCCAGTTGCTTGAAGAGAGAGAACCGGTCAACCAGTGCATGGCGTCGCTGGCGGTGTTCATTTCTGCCCGGGACAGCAGGTACTGGATCAAGGCTTGGAGCATCGCACCGATGGCTAGACCGGCCAGAATCAGTCGTGGCCCGGTGCGCTTTCCGGAGGCCGAAAGCCAATAAATCACGGCAGCGACGGTCAGTCCGCCGGCTAGGGCAAAGACGTTGAGTTTCCAGTCGTTATAGCCCAGGATCAGCATGGCCAGTACTGCGGCTGCGGAAGCACCGTAGCCTACGCCGATGACGTCGGGGCTGGCCAGCGGGTTGCCCAACCAGCGTTGGAACAGCGCGCCCGAGATGCCCAGACCTGCTCCGGCCAAAGCGCCCACGGCAACTCGTGGCAGCCTGTCGGAGAGGATGATGAAACTGGTGCCTGGCACGCTCTGACCGCTTAGCACCTGCAGAACTTCGGCAGCTGGCAACCGGTCCCGGCCCCAGAAGAGGTAGGCCACCACGGTGAGCACAATGGCCGCAGACATCCACAGGCTCGTGCGAAGTACCCTGTTCTTGCGCGCGACAGGCTTGGCCGGTGCTTTTGATGCTTTCGCTGCTACCGGCTGAGGATCGTTGGAGGTTGGCTGGCTCATGGTTGTTCGTGTCATTTCGCTGGTGCTCACAGGCTCACCGACTTCATGCCGCTGCGCATCATCAGGATAAACAGTGGCCCACCGATCAGTGCGCACATCACGCCTACCTGGATTTCACTCGGTGGCGCGATCACGCGTCCCACGGTATCAGCCACCAAAAGCAAGATGGGTCCAGCCAGCAAACTGGCAGGCATCAACCATCGGTAGTCAGCACCCACCAGTAGGCGTACCGCATGGGGAATCATCAAACCAACGAAAGCGATCGGACCGGCCACAGCGGTAGCGATACCGGCCAAGATGACTACGCCGATCGACCCGAGCAGGCGGGCTCTACCGAGGTTGAAGCCCAGTGCAGTGGCGGTGTCATCCCCCATGGCTACAGCGTTGGAAACGCGTGCGGTGGACAGCAGGATCAGCGCACCGATTAGCACCATCGGTATCGCACCGATAAAGGTCTCAACGGGTGTACTGGAGAGTGTGCCGACCTGCCACTTGCGGAATTGATCCAGGGTGGAATCCGAAACCATGAGGATCGCGTTGGTAATGGCTCCCACGCCGACGGCCATCGCTGCGCCGCCCAGGGCCAGCTTGATCGGGGTGGCCCCGTCACGCCCCACGCTAGCTACCACGTAGACCAGAATCATCACCACTGCTGCACCGATAAAGGCCGCGACTATAATCCCGGTCAGTGAGCTGACACCAAAGAAGGCAATGGCTAGAACCACGCTCATTGAAGATCCGGCGTTTAGCCCCAAGATACCGGTGTCGGCCAAAGGGTTGCGGGTCAGTCCCTGCAGTCCGGCTCCTGCCAAACCGAGTGCTGCCCCGACAACAATGCCGCCGATGGTCCGGGCGAAACGTGAGGCCACCACACCCTGATCCCCATTGTTGGGATCAAAATGCCATAGGGCATCACTGACTGTGCTCAACGAGACCGAGCGGGCACCAAAAAGTAGGGAGGCAACGATGGCCACGAATAAGAGCACCGCCAGGATCAGTAAAGCCGAGACCTTACGTGGCATGCGGTAGCCGGTCGCCGCGGGCGTTGGGCGCGTCGTACTTTCAGTCGCGGTCATTGGTTCCTACACTCATTGCTATGGCACATCTTTCCTCGCCCACCGTCATTGCTCCCGGTATCGGGGTGCTCACCGCCGATAATCCTTCGGAAATGACGCTGGATGGGACTAATTCTTATCTGCTGTTCGACCCGGCACTCACGCAGCTGGAACCAGGAACCCCGGTGGTTCTGATTGACCCGGGGCCCGAGTTGGAAGAGCACCTGCAGTCGCTGGCTCAATTTGAGATTCAGCTGGTGTTGATCACCCATCGCCATGCGGATCATACCGGTGGCATTGACCGTTTGCGTGAGCTGACCGGTGCACCGGTACGAGCCAAGCTGGCCGAGTATTCCCGTGACGCTGTCGTGTTGGAAGACCATGAGGTCATCAACGCTGCCGGCACCCGTATTCAGGTGCATTTTACCCCTGGCCATACCTCGGACTCTGTGTGCTTTACGGTCCAAGATTCGCAGTTGTTCACCGGGGATACCGTGCTGGGTCGGGGCACCACTATTTTGGAACACCCCGATGGAACCCTGGCCGATTATCTTGACTCGTTGAACCGCCTGTTGGCCCTGCCCGAGATGTCTTTGCACCCGGCGCACGGGCAACAACATGCCACCTCGCATCAGCTGTTGCGTGCGTACCTTGAGCATCGAGAATCCCGGTTGGAGCAAGTGCGTACTGCCCTGCAGAAACTCGGCAAGGCCGGGGCGGACGTGACTCCAGCTGAATTGCTGGACTTCGTCTACCCCGACCTGGATCCGCGCCTGGTGGGTGCGGCGAGCCATTCCTTGGAAGCGCAATTGCACTATTTAGCGTCGAATCGCTAAAGGTTACTTAGCTGCTGCTGCGTTATCGGCAGCCTTCACGATGTTTGGAACGACGTTCTCCAAAGCCCATTCGATGGACAGCGGTGAAGCTGCGGAGATCGACAGGGTTGCCTCGTCGGTACCTGGCAGGGCTACCGCGTCGTTCTTCACGGCAGGGATCTGGCCGTACAGTGGCTGACCCTTGACGATATCTTCAACGGTGTTCCCGGCAACGGCGGAAGCGAAGACGATATCCGAGTCCCACTCGTTTACCTTTTCAGGTGACACGGTGTAGAAGAAGGTGTCCTTGGTGGCGTTCTTCTGTACGTAGTCCGCCTGCTTCATGCCCAGTGCACTGAGGAAGCGTGGACGGGTGTCGCCCTCGGAGTAGACGTACGCGGTGTCTGGTGAGGACAGGTCAGCTGCGATGAAGGTGGTGTCCTTCAAAACGGCATTGTCTTCGCCAACCTGAGCCATTTCGCCTTCGATCTTCTCGATCAGTGCGTCAGCTTCGTCTTCCTTGCCCAGCATCTGGCCTGCAGCCTCGGTTACTTCTTCCCAGCTAGTGGTGTAGTTTGCCTTGATTGGGCCAACTACAGGAGCGATTTCCTGCAGCTTCTTGTACTGTTCCTCTTTCAGGCCCGAGTACGGAGCGAAGATCACCTCTGGCTTGGTCTTAGCGATCGCGGTGTAGTCCGGATCATCACCGGTAGCGAACTGCACTGGCGCGTTGTCAGTTCCGATGGAGGCATCCAGCTTAGCCAGTGCCTCATCCTTCCAGGTGGTGGAGTTGTTCGCGTTCTGGCCATAAGCATCGATGTCCATGCCTACCGGCACGGTATCAAGGGCCAGCAGGGTGTCAGCATTAACCCACGAGATGGTTGCTACACGCTCTGGAACCTTATCGATGGTGGTCTCACCATAGATGTTTTTGATGGTGACCGGGGTGAATTCTTCGGAAGCCTTGCTCGAAGTATCCGCGGAGGAATCTGCGGAGTTACTGGTCGAACCGCAAGCGGTCAGGGACAGGGCAAGGATTGCGGTGGACGCGGCGAAGATCCCGGCGCGACGTGAAATTTTCATGGGTCGGTGATTCCAGACTATGCGAGGTTCCGTAAACATACGGCCCTAGAATAGGTTAGGTTTACCTACCCGGGCCGTATGCTACATTACGCGTTGCGCTGATCAATACGCAACACGAAACGTCTCTAATCACGAACTTTGAAGTGAAGCTAACCACACACGAGTATAAACTTGCGGTTCATTTTCCGTTTTTGACCACAGGTTTTATTCTCTTGATGCCAGCAAACGGGCCGGCTCAGCCACCGTAATAGAAATCCTCACCAAAACAAGTCCAAGTAATACGGCGACAATTACGGTCAGCACCGTCAACGGACTAAAAATAACTGCCATACCCGCCAAAGGAAGAACCAGCAAAGTTGAAGCGATAGCAAAAGCAATGGACGCGGCTAACGCAGGAACCATCAAGGACTTCACCCGAGCTGCATTCATCGTGCCCCAATCCATGCCCAATCGGTGCAGTCCTGAGTACAGCTCAGCGTTGTCCAAGGTACTGGCACTCTGGGTGATGGCCGATGAGGCAGCAACACAAATAAAGGTAATCGCGAGCGTCAGCAAAACACCGGTCAAAACATCGGCAGGTAAATAGTCATACCAAGTGTTGGTGGCTTCTTGAGCTGACGTCGCATTCATCATCGCGGCCCCGCTGCCACCGATGACCGCCACGAAGGAAGCCATCGCCACACCCGATACTTGCCTCCAGGATTCCGCAGGATTTTCTAAGATCATCCGGGCGGCGAGCAACTGCTGTGGCGTCTGGGCCTTTTTCAATTTACTCTGTGCGACTTTAGAAACCAGGTACGGCCCCACGAGGTTCAAGATCAACATTCCGAGCCCAAACCCGCCAAGGATCACGATCAACACCACTGCGATGCTCTGCGCAACCTGAGAAAGGTTAGTAAACAGCAGTGACAGCACCAGGATTGAGCCCACGGTAATCGCTGCTCTAATCCATCTGGGCACCGGCACACTGCGCCGGGTAGCCACGGCCAGCGGCGTAATCATGAGCTTTCGTAAACCAACAGCGGCACTGATCGCCGAGAGCCCCACGACTGCGAAAACTGCAGCCACTAGCACCCACACCGGCAGATAAATGGCCGTCCCAATGGGAGAACCTTGAAATGAGATCAGCGATGCCAACGGCGCGCAGGCCAAATACAGGAGAACACCGGCGAGCGCTCCGACCAGGGCCGTCCCCGATGCCTGAAGGATCGCCACCGAACGAATCTGTGATCCGGTGGCACCGAGCAGACGCAACGAAGACAACGCCCGATCATTAGATCGCGCCGAAAGCCGTGCTGCGGCCGAGCCGAGGACCATGAGTGGCACGATCAAGAGCACCACCGCAAAACCCGCTAGGGGTAGATAGGTTCCCTGCGCCTCGGCTTCAAATCGGGTGAAGGAATAGGCTCCGCCCAGAACGATGAGCATCACCGCGCTCACCAGTGCATAGGCGCTCACGGTGAGCACTTGTGGGGCCAGACGTGTTTTGGCCGGGCGTCCAAGCAGCCAGGCAAAGTGCAAAATATTCATCGCACATCCCCGCCCGAGACACTCGTTCCCCGACGGCTATCGCTGATCAACTGACCGTCGTGCAGTTTCACCACGCGATCGCACTGGGCAGCGACCGAAGGATCGTGGGTGACCATGACCAGCGACTTGCCTTGGCCCACGGTGCAGTCCAACAATGTCTCGAGCACTTCGGCACCAGTCGCGGAGTCCAAGGCACCGGTAGGTTCATCGGCAAAAACGACCATCGCACCGGTGACCTGTGCACGAGCGATGGCCACGCGTTGCATCTGTCCGCCGGAGAGTTGGCCCATGCGCCGCTGTTCCATCCCTGCCAGTCCCAGAGCTATCAGGGCCTGATCAGCTTGGGCGATGGCAGCTGCCCGCGGTACCCCATTGATCATCAAAGACATGGCCACGTTTTCTTCGGCCGTGAGTTCAGGTATCAATAGCCCCGACTGGAATACGAATCCGAAGGACCCTCGGCGCAGTTTTGTTCGTGCCCTATCCGACAGCTCTTGGACGTTCAGCGGTGGTTGCCCGGGTAGGTTGAGCAAGAGGGTTCCGGCATCGGGGAGCTCAATGCCCGCCAAGGCATGCAATAAAGTGGATTTTCCGGATCCGGAAGGTCCCATGATGGCTAAGGACTCTCCGAGGGAGATTTCGAGGCTGACACCGTTCAGAGCAGTCGTGGCACCGAAGCTTCGATAGAGGTTTTGGGCGTGAAGGACGGGTGGATGACCAAAGGAATTTTCAAGCATGGTTCAATGTTTTCAATATTGCCCCGTGAAGACATCGGCGCATGGGGCGAAGTCATGCTGGGCCGGGTTCATCCCCCGGTAGGAGCAAGACTGTTTTAGACCAGTACTTCAGGAGCTCTTGAGCCATTTATGAAATTGGAACTGTATACACAGCCTTTTTGTGCCCCGTGCGTCCGCACGAGGCAAACGGTGGCGCGAGCCAAGAAACTACTACCTGACTTACAGGTAGAAGAAATCAATGTGGTGGAGCAGGCTCAGCGTGGTGAAGAGTTAGGCATCACCAGCACTCCGGTGATCAGGTTGTTGCAGGAGAACAAGGAAAAATTCAGAGCTCACGATACTCCCACGTTGCCACAGCTTTTAGCCGCTATTGCGCGCGCCAGCGACTAGTCTCACGTGACCTTGAACCCTTAGATGCACGGTTCCGCGGTGTTTATGGGGAAGAATAGATCAGGTGATAAGTGTGCCAGGTGTTGAACATGAGTGTTTCCAGCGTGTCTTAGCTGATTCATCTAATCGCATCGAATGGCTTAGGGCACGAGCGCAAGGCATCACAGCCACTGATGTTGCAAAGCTTTCCACCGAGAAATCCATCAAGAACGCAGCCTGGGACAAGCTCTACGGCAATGGGTTCTCCGGTAATCCCTACACCGATCACGGACGCAAACGCGAACCAGTGATCGCAGCATGGGTGCAGGAGAACTTCAATATTTTCCCTTCTTCCCAGCTCTTTCACGCTCAGCATTCCAAACTTCATCTAGCCACCCCAGATGGTCTTGGCTTTGATGCCATGGGTGCTCCGGTCTTAGCGGAAATCAAGACCACCAACAAACCTTTTAAGAAGATCCCCAAAAACTATTTGCGCCAGATTCTTTGGCAGCAACACGTCATCGGTGCGCAACGGACCCTCTTCGTTTGGGAAGAGCATCAGGATTTCGTTCCGGTACGTGCAGTACCCGAATACCTCTGGGTAGAGCGGGACGATGAGCTCATTCAGGACCTCATTGATAAGGCTGAGTCCTTGATTTCCGCCCTTCGTGAGGCCACCACCAGGCAGGAACGCTACAACGACTACGGCCCAGCAGCCCTTCGGCTCTAAATACTTCGAGAATCAAAAAGATCCTTGGACACCAATCCATTCACGATTGGTGTCCAAGGATCTTTTGCTTTGACCGGGATGTTGCTTATGAACTACGCCCCGGTGTTGGGAATGAATCGTGGATCAGGCAAGCATTCTGGGTAGCTTTCCATCAGCTCTGCCAGAAGCTTCTCGCGGATCATGTTGCGCAAGCTCCACAAATCACCTGCGTTACGAGCGGAAAGATACACCGTCACGGTCTGTAGACCGTTTTGCGCGTCGGTCACCAGTAGTTCGTTGCTTCGACCGTCCCACAGGTCTGAGGACTCAAGCAGCTCGGTGCTGCGCTGACGCAAGTATGCAATCGGGGCGTTCAGCTTAAGTTGCAGAGCCACGTTCCCTGAGATCTCGGTGCTGCGGCGTGACCAGTTTTCGAATGGTGTGGTGGTGAAGTAGGTGGATGGCAAGATCATGCGCCGGCCATCAAGTAGCAGGACCACGACATAGGACAGGGTGATTTCTTCGACTTTGCCGCGTTCCCCTTCGACCACCACGGTGTCATCCACACGGATGGAGTCGGTGAAAGCAATCTGAAGTCCAGCGAAGACATTGGCCAGTGTGGATTGCACAGCCAAACCAACAACTACCGAGGCCAAACCAGCAGAGGCGAGAAGCCCGGCGCCCAAGGCCCGTACCTGTTCAATTGTCAGCAAGACCGCAGCGACGGCCAAGATGCACAAGACCGCGATCAGTACGCGACGCATCAGTCCCACCTGGGTTTGCACCTTGGCAAGTCGACGTCCTGGACCAAATTTCGCTTCAAAGCGGGACATCATGCCAGCTTCAACTACGCGCACTACCTTGATGATGAACCAGGTCAGGAACGTCACCAAGATGATCAGGATGACGAATTGCCATGGGTTGTACCAGTCCCGGTCCCGGTAGAAGATCGCGAAGGCCGACTTGGCCACGATCGAGGTAATCAACCCGAAAAACGGAATTCGGGTGGCTTCCACGTCTGCTTCTTCTACCCCGATGCGCTTCAGGGTACGACGGGCAATCGTACTGAAAACAAAGGCCAGAATGGCTGCGACGACTGCTCCGAGGAGGAGCACCGCCCAGAATTGCAAAGATTCAGGCAAGAAGCTGGAAGCATTAATGACTTCTTCGACAGTCTCGTCTAAAGGTTCAATGGGGGAAGGTGACATGTTTCAAGGATGTCATAAGGCGCTAAAAAATTACTGTGCACAACCTTGCCGCCACCCAAGGGAGGCTACAAATCAACGCGATTCTGATCACGATGACGCTCACTGCCGGGTCGGTACAACCACGATGCGCAATCCTTCACACCCAAGCAGAAAGCATCGATGACTTTTGCGCGTCCTTCCACGTAATACCCGATCAACCTGAGGGTTAATGTGCCACCATGCTAAGTATGAGCCGAACATTTGCTTATCAGCAGGTTGATGTCTTTGCGCCCACTGCTTTTAACGGCAATGGGCTCGGAGTCGTATTCAATGCTGACAGCCTGAGCGATGACCAGATGCAGCACTTCGCACAGTGGATGAATTTGGCTGAGACGGTCTTCTTTGTCGAGCCCACCCATGAAGAAGCCGACTATGCGATCCGTATCTTCACACCCAGCACGGAGCTGTCTTTTGCCGGTCACCCGACCCTTGGTGCTGCTCATGCGTGGCTCGAGTCCGGTGGTGTACCCGGACCTGCCGGTGATTTGATTCAACAGTGCGAGGCTGGGCTCATCCCAGTTCGAGTAGAACGTGAAAGTAATGACAGCCACTCACGTCGTCTCGCATTCCTCGCTCCCCCACTGACTCGCTCGGGTCCTTTGGAACCAGATGTGCTCCAGTGGGCTATTAGTGGTCTAGGTATCCACGAAGATGACGTGGTTGATCATCAGTGGCTGGTCAACGGACCGCATCCTGCGGGCCTCGTTTTGCGCGATGCTGACGTGGTGCTGGGTATCGAACCAGACTACGAAGCTCTTCAAGGATTGGAAGTTGGGGTCATCGGCCCCTATACGGCTTCGAGTGTGGCCCACGGTGTGTGGCAGCCACGGGGTTCGGTTCTGCCCCGCATTTCTGGTACGCGTGAAGAATTGCGTCCCTTGGATGTCTCTGACCTAGAACGCTCCGAAGAACGCTTTGGCTCGGTGGTATTGCAGCCTCCAGCAGACTTCGAAGTGCGTGCCTTTGTTGCTGGCGAGGCAGTGTCGGAGGATCCTGCCACCGGTTCTTTGAACGCGGCCTTTGGCATCTGGCTGACCCAGTCCGGCTATGCCCCGCAACGCTACACGGTGCGTCAGGGTACCCGCGTTGGTCGTAGCGCCATCTTGCATATTGAAGCCACGGAAAAGGGTGTGTGGGTCAGCGGGGATGTTGAAACGCGCATTTCGGGCAATGTGAGTTTCGACTAATTCCCCGTTCATAGTCTTACTATCTATTCCGCTTAGGCCGAACAAGCACTAATCTTGACCAGTGCCTGAAACTGCAAATCCCACCACTGACTTTGATAAGAAAGCCGCTTGGCGTGCCCTGTGGGCACTGGTCATCGGATTCTTCATGATCCTTCTGGACACCACCATCGTGTCCACCGCAATGCCGTCTATTATGGCCTCACTCGATGCCGACATTTCCGGCATTCTCTGGGTCAATAGCGCCTACCTACTCACCTTTGCCGTGCCACTGCTGGTCACCGGACGGTTGGGTGACCGCTTCGGACCACGCAACATCTACCTCATCGGTATGGTGATTTTCTCGCTCGCCTCGCTTTGGTGTGGCCTGTCAGATTCCCTCGGATCCTTGATCGCTGCCCGTGCGGTACAGGGCTTGGGCGCCTCAATGATCTCGCCTCAGGCGATGACAATGATTACTCGTCTCTTCCCCTACCAGCACCGTGGTGCAGCCATGGGCTTGTGGGGTGCAGTCGCTGGTATCGCCTCGTTGATTGGCCCGATTGCTGGCGGATTGCTGGTTGACTCGGTGGGCTGGGAATGGATCTTCTTCATCAACCTACCCATCGCTGTACTCAGCTTGGTGATGGTCTTCAAATTTGTTCCACGTTTGGAACCGCAAGCACATTCCTTTGATTGGATTGGCGTTGCCCTGTCTGCCGTGGCAATGTTCTGCTTGGTCTTCGGCATTCAGGAAGGCGACTCAACCAATTGGGAGCCATTCATTGGTCCGTTCACCTCGTGGCACCTGATCATTGCCGGTGTCCTGCTGTTTGCAGTTTTCATTTGGTGGCAGAGCAAGACGAAGTCCGAACCACTTGTTCCGCTGCGTCTGTTTACGGTGCGTAATTTCTCGCTATCCAATGTGGCCATCGCCTTCATGGGTCTCACCATTGCCACGATTAGCTTGCCGATGGTGTTCTTCTTGCAGAACGTACGCGGGCTGACTCCAACGGAATCGGCTCTGATGATTTCGCCGATGGCAGTTGTCGGCATTTTCCTTGCCCCACGTCTGGGCAAGATGGTCAATAAACTCAGCCCACGTGTTTTGGCTGTTCCCGGTTTCCTGCTGTTCGGTGGGGCTACCGTGGTCTATGCGTTCATGATGCACGCCGACATTGCGTTGTGGACACTGCTCATTCCATCGGCCGTACAGGGTGTTGGCTCGGCCATGATTTGGCCGTCGCTTTCATTGGCTGCTACCAGAGACCTGACACCTCGCGACGCTGGTGCCGGATCAGGCATCTACAACACCACTCGTCAGATTGGTTCTGTATTAGGTTCCGCGCTGATTGCCGTCATGATGGACTCACGGGTTCAGGCACAAATCGAAAAGGCAGGGTCCAAGGACCCTGCAACACTAATGGAAGCAACGTCCGTCGGTTTGGGTCAGGCACTGTTGCTTCCTGGATTCGTGGCAGTTGCAGCCGTACTCGTGGTGGCTTTCCTCAATCCAGGTAAAAAGGCTTAACCACAGTTCAGCAAATCCGCAGATGCGGTAGATACGCAAGAACCCTGGTTGCTCAGTGGAAATCCACCGAGCAGCCAGGGTTCTTTTTGCTAGCTAGCTACTCAGGCCTGGCTAGAAGGACCGTCATTATTGTCGCCGTTGTTGAATTCATCGACCTTCTCGCCGATTTTTTCTTGAGCATCAGAGGCGAAGTCTTTGATGCTCTCCGTAGCGTCCTCGGCGAACTCTTTGGCATTCTCGACTGCTTCGCCCAGCTTCTTCTTTGCATCATCTAAGAAACCCATTGGTTCTCCCCTTAGTTTGTTATCCAAATTCGACCGCTGAAGACCACAGTCTTGAAAATCAATGTACTGGCACACCAACATCTAGCTAAGCGTTGGCGCAAAGATTACTTGTCTTTTTTGGCTTTCTTGGCAGCCTTGCGTCCAAAGATCAATGCCACAGCGATACCTGCTAGCCACACGTCCTTGGCTAGCGCCGTACCGTCAGCGGTTGGGCGAACACCATCGGATTCGGTCATCCCTGGAGTGCGCAGGTAGGAAGACAACAGCACTCCCGAGAAGGCTCCAAGGCCGACCCCGGCCAGACGCGAAGGCACGAGTGGAAGCAACAGTGCACTTCCTAGCGAGATCTCCGAGATGGAGACCACCTTGCCGAAGACTGATGGTTCGAGCTCTGCCAACTGCGGCACGCCGTTGGTTGCCATCTGCTGCAATCCAGCGGCGCTGGCTTCGTCAATGCGTAGCTTGTTGATACCGCTGTTGAGAATAAACGCGCCGCTGACTAATCGGAGTGCGGCGTTTGCGATCGAGATTCCCATGGACTCCCACTTCTCTTTCCAATAGTAAAAACGCGTCCTGGAAAAGAACGCTCTGCTGTTTAGCGTAGTCATGGCGGTGGAAGTTCACAATCATTTCGACGGTGTGCTTAGGGCCTTCCAAGTTTTCCAGTCCAAGAATCATGCTAAATTCGTGAATCATGATCGCTTCTTCTGCTGTACCACCGGCCGCACTTGATCTGCTCATTTCTCAGGGCTTCGACGCCACCAGTGTTGATGAATTAGCTGCAGCTGCAGGAATCTCACGTTCCACGTTCTTTCGCCGTTTCGGTTCAAAAGAGAACATGGTTTTTGCTGACCAAGAAATGATCATCACGCATGTTCAGACAACGCTGGCGGCTTCCTCAGTTGATGCGATTTCTACCCTGATTGATGCAGCTCATGTGGTCTTTGACCAGTACACGGTTAATCCTGAAGGTGCCCAGTTGCGCCACAAGCTGCTGTCCTCCGTTGCGTCGTTACGTGAACGGGAGTTGGTATCAACCCATAGATATGAGCGCGCTTTTTACGAGTTTCTCTCGCGTCGAAACCTAGCCAACACAGCATCGGAGAAATCTTTGTGTTTGGGAGTGAGCGCGGGTCTGGTGGCCATTCACAATGATCATCTAAGAACATGGCTCAAGGATTCAAGCAGCACTGACCGTAGCAAGCTCGCTCATGATGTGCGCCTTTTCCTGGACCGTTTCGCTGATCTGCTTGGAGAAGATAGCGGACAAACCACCATGACTTCGCCGGCACCAACGGTTGTTGTTTCCGTGTTGGATTCGGGTGCCGACGAGCAATCTATCTTGCAGGCTGTTTCCGCTGCACTCTCGGAGCGCAATAATTAAACACGCAACACACACAATGAAACCTAGTTTCTTGACATGACACTGCGTTCCATTAGGCTAGAGATGAAAGTTTTTCACTCTAGCCAATTTGGAGCGCCGAGATGACCGAGCAGTCTACCGGTTTGGAATTTCCCACCGGAGTTGTTGAACCGGAGTACGACCTGTGGGCAGAAGACGTCAACATTGACCCCACCGGAATCTTTGCCGATATTGATGCAGCAGACCTCGCCTGGCGCACCAAGGCACGCAAGTTCATCGTTGAAGAAGTCAAAAACGACATTCACGAATACTGGGACAAGGCTGACTATCCCCTTCATCTGATCAAGAAACTGGGCGACGCTGACCTGTTGCGTGACGGTCTCAATCTAGACTCCCACGAGAAGATGAGCCCTCTGGCAGCTGGCCTGGTCAATATGGAGATGGCCCGAGGCGACGGTTCTGTGGCCACCATCGTTGGCGTTCAGGGTGGTTTGGCACTGCGCTCCGTTCTTTTCTGCGGCAACGAGGACCAGATCCAGAAATACGCCATGCCAATGTTGACCGGTGAGCTGGCTGGCGCGTTTGCTTTGACTGAACCAACTCACGGTTCAGACTCAGTGTCATTGGAAACCCGTGCGACAAAAGTTGAGGGTGGATACCGACTCAGTGGTGAAAAGAAGTGGATCGGTAATGGATCCATCGGCGGTGTCTCGATTGTTTGGGCCCGTGATGATGAAGGTAAAGTCCGCGGCTTTGTCGTCCATCAGGATGCCGAGGGTTACAACGCAACCACAATCCAGAACAAGCTGTCGCTGCGCGCCATCTGGCAGGCTCATATCCGTATGGAGAATGTGTTTGTTCCTGACGAAGACGTGTTGCCAGAGGCCAAGAGCTTCAAGGACACCTCGCGGGTGCTCTTCGCTACTCGTCTGGGCGTCGCTTGGTCCGCTGTAGGTCATGCCACCGCTTGCTACGAGTCGGCCGTGAACTACGCCAAGCAGCGTGTCCAGTTCGGTCGCCCACTGGCTGCCAGCCAGATTGTGCAGGAACGTTTGGCACGCATGCAGTCAGAGCTTGCCACCATTCAGGTATTGGTCATGCAGGCCACCAAACGTGAAACTACCGGCGAGCTCACCGGGCCGCAGGCTTCACTGGCCAAATACACGGCCACGCGTACGGCACGATCCATTGCCTCAAATGCCCGCGACCTACTCGGTGGCAACGGTATCCTCACCAGCAACCGCGTAGCCCGCCACTTCGCTGACGTTGAAGCAATCCATACCTATGAAGGTACCGAGACTGTTCAGGCACTGATCATGGGACGCGACATTACCGGGTTCTCTGCTTTCGCATAAATAGCAAAATTCGATAACACAACGCTCGGGGTCTTTTCAGTTCAAGGCCCCGAGCGTTGTGTTTTCCTACTGCTGATTCAGTCGTCTCTTCGTCTTCGCCGTGGCTACATGCTCCCAAGGATTTTCTGGCCAAGGATGTTTGGGATATCGTCCGCGCATTTCGGATCGAACTTGGGCGTACGGACCGTTAAAGAAGCTCACCAGATCATCGGTCACCGCCAGTGGATGGCCGCCTGGAGACAGTAAATGAAACTGGACCGGTAGTTTTTCGCGCACGAGGCGCGGAGACTGATCCATGCCAAAGCATTCTTGAAGTTTGACGGCTACCACGGCGGGGCCGTGATCACCCACGGGCGGGTAAGCAATACGAATCATGGACCCCGAGGGCACTTGGAGTCGTTGCGGAACCAAATCATCAAAATCGTGTGCGTGCTCCCATGGAAGCAACGTCCGCAGAGCCGAATAGAGATCAACTTGTGCCGCGTTTTTACCTTTAGCCACCTGACGCAAGATCGGTTCTAGCCAGTCTTCGCTTCGTGCAATCAACGATGGTTCATCCACCGCGCAGAAGGGTTCCCCCAAGAGGCAGTAAGCCACTGCCATACGACGGCGTAGGGAATCAAAGCTTTCTTGTTCCCCGAAGAATGACAGTCCCTGCTCTTGCACGGCTAATTCGACTGCCTGCATTCCCAGCTCTTCAGTGGCTTTGACCGGACGCGAGGACAATTCAATTGCTCCGAAGTGTTCCACCTTGCGCGCCCTGGTCCTGCCGTCCACAAACTCAGCCGTTTCGCTACTTTCATACATGTGTGGAACCAGCTCAAGTAGCGTCGACAGGTCGATGCCGGTCGCACGCCTGATGGTGGCCTTGGATCCAGTTCTGGCAACTTCAACAACTGCCAGATATTCTTCATGCGCTAGCTGGCTTTTGGGAGGAAGAACCGCTCGGGTGCCCGAGGCGAGTAGATACTCATCGTGGGACACCTTGCGCGCCACCCACTGTGGGTAGGCCAGAGCGCAGAAAGCAGACAAGGCATCAGCCGCTGAGCCACCTGTCTGAGCTGGCTGCCCCTTCAGACTTTGTCCCCCGCCATCAACTAACCGTTTCAAACGCGCAGTTTCCTGCTTCCAGGCACGGTGAGCTGGGTGAGACGGCTTCCGCACCGAGGCATAGAGTTCTTGCAGATCAGCACTGGCGATACGCTCGGAGCTGGCTAATAATGCGACAGATTCTGCAGCTGCTTGTGCACCAAATATGGGCGCGCCTTCGAGCAATGCGCGTGCAGTCCGAGGGTCAGTGGGAATCTTGATCATTTGTTCGCCCGAGGCGGTAATGCGTCCTGATTCGTCAACAGCGCCCAGGCTTTTGAGCACTAGCTCATCGCTCGCCATTATTGTTTCAGGAGGAGCCTCCCACAGCTCCAGGCCTTCTCCCCTGGGCGTTCCCCACGCTGCCAAAGCAAGCCCTGCTGACACCAAATCACCGGTGCGAATTTCTGGAGTTGAATACTCTGGAGCGGCGGCAAAGGTCTTCGGATCCAAGGTGCGCACAACTTGGCCAGGACCAAGACGTCCTGCACGGCCAGCGCGCTGGGTTGCTGTGGCGCGACTAGCTACGACGGTAACCAACCCGGAGAGTCCACGCGAGGTATCACGGCGTGGTTCTCGGGCATAGCCAGCATCAATGACCAGATGGACGCGAGGAACGGTTAGCGACGATTCCGCGATGGATGTTGAAACGATAATTCGTGGAGGTCTGCCGGGCTCAGGTTCGTTGAGAATCGCGTCTTGCTCTGCCGATGAAATTTGCGAGTGAAGTTCCAATGCCCTGATTCCGCTGGCAGAAATCTGCGCACAGACACGTTGAACTTCGCGCACTCCGGGTACAAACACCAGGGTGTCCACCGGATAGTTGCTTGCGGCATTTACCTTGGCCGAATACTGCACACTGGTGGTAGCTACATGCCTGAGGTAGTCATCTTTGATGCCGAATTCTGTGACACGAGTTGATGAGTAGCTTTCAAAAATTTCCTCGACATCATATTGTGCGCTGTGGGCACTGATGATTCTGATGGGTTTTTCAGCTGAGAGGAAATCTGCAAGCTCTTTGGCATGCAAGGTCGCACTCATTAGAACGAGACAGAGGTCATCTCGGAGTTCGCTGACTTGTTTGATCATTGCCAGCAATAAATCGGTGTCAATGGAACGTTCATGGACTTCATCAATGATCACCGCACTGATTCCGTCCAAATCTGGGTCTGCCAGCAATCGACGCAACATCAGACCCGCAGTAACAAATTCCACTTCAGTTCTCGCGGAAGCCGCGCGATCCCCGCGAACGGAAAAGCCGACTTTCTCACCCAGCACGGAACCATCCAACTGGGCAAGCCTTCGGGCTGCTGCGCGCGCTGCCACGCGACGTGGTTGGGTAACAATAATTTTCCCTGTCAGACCAGCTTCTCGCAGTGCATTGGCCACCGTCGGTGGAACGATGGTGGTTTTACCGGATCCTGGCGGGGCTTGAATCACCAGTGGATTGCTGGGGTCCGCCACCAATGATTGGTAAAGGTCATCTCGGCTGGGACCGAAGGCTAGTCCGGAAGAGATCTGTTCTAGATCAAATGTGCCGGTGTTCATGCCTGACGCCCAGCCCAGAATGAGCGTATGGCATTGACGATTGGTTCAATGGGATACAGCGTTCCACCGTGAGTGCGTCCTGGCAGGGCGACCATTCGCGCGTTAGGTAATGTGCGCACCATGATTTTGTTTTGATCAAAGCGTGGCTGATCTCGGGTGCCAATAAGCAGCAGGGTTGGAATCTTGATTCTGGCCAAGTCAGCAAGATCAATATTCTGCAGAGTCTCCGCGGCTTCGTAATAGGCGGCCAGCGCTAACGGATCATTTGATTTGAAAGCCAACCGGGTTGCGGGATCCAGTTTGCCGCCAGTCTCCTGACCGGTGACGAAGCCTTCAATGTCGCCTCGGCGCAATACTTCCAGGTAGCCGGGGAAGAAGAGCTTGCCGATTTCCCCAGGCGTAATTTCATAAGTGCCGCCGAGCATGATCAACGAGATGACCTGCTCTGGGTGAGTCATGGCTAGGTGCAATCCGGTACGTGCGCCAAAGGAGTATCCAATAATGTGCACGCGATCTAGGTTTAGGTGTTGCAGGACCGCTTGGATGTCACTGACGACCTTATCCATCGTGTATTCAGTGACATCATGAGACTTCGCCGATTTGCCATGACCACGCAAGTCCATGCGGATGGTCCGATGGTCCTCACCAAGTGCTTTGGTGTAACCCAGCCCCCGCCAGATGGAACGAGATAAAGCTGAACCGTGCAGGAAAAGAATTGGTTCTCCTTCGGCTCCGTCATCGTCGAAAAAGATGTCGAAACCATCGACGGGATTATTGATCATCGGCATGTATTCGATTAAATCCCTTATCCAAGGTGAAGGTGAAATCAGAGTTCTCCCGAATCTATCGACATTCCCATCTAATAGGTGAAGACTGAAGGTACACGACAGGGCCACTGCTAATAATCGTGGCTTGGAATAGATTCAAAAGGGGGAAGACGATGAACACGCAACCTGCCAATGGGCAGCCAGTAGATCCCGATGAAGAGAAAAAACTACATGACAAGCACGACGAAGAGCTTGTCGAAGAATGGGAAGACGAGTCTTTCCCCGCTTCTGATCCGCCATCAAATTATTAGGCATCATGTTCCAAGGTGAGAACACACGTGACTCTCAGCTTGTTTCAAGACTCGGCTCCTAATGTGGTTAATACCTTCTCAAGGTGCGAGTGATCTAGAAGAACCGATTCGTACAGGCGTTACCTCCTTGGCCTGACGGACCGGTTCTTCATTTAACCTCGGCCGAACCCAGTCCGCTTTGCAGGGCGGTTGCGGTATTACGCATTTAGCAGATTTGCTCTATGGACATGTTGGGCAATTCACCTTGTGGCATAGTCTGAAGTGGAAGCTCATTGCCCTCCACTCAGTCAGCACAGACGCTGCTAGAAAGGTGCCTCGTGGAATACGAACGAATGCCGGCCACCAAAGAACTACACCGCCCCTATACCGCTGCGGCCGATCGCTATGAACACTTTGGCTACCGCCGAGTTGGAGATTCGGGTCTACGGCTTCCACCACTGTCGTTGGGTCTGTGGTGGAATTTCGGAGATAACCGACCTTTCGACAGTCAGCGCGAAATTCTTCGACATGCCTTTGACCACGGCATCAACCATTTCGACCTAGCCAACAACTACGGGCCACCTGCCGGTTCTGCTGAAGAGAACTTTGGCCGTATGATGCGCAAGGACTTCAAGCCCTACCGCAATGAACTGCTCATCTCTTCCAAAGCCGGCTATGACATGTGGCCCGGTCCATATGGCACCTTCGGTTCCCGCAAGTACCTTATCGCTTCATGCGAAGCGTCACTGGAGAAAATGGGACTGGACTACGTAGATATCTTCTACTCGCACCGCTTTGATCCAAAGACGCCCTTGGAAGAAACCATTGGCGCTTTGGATACCTTAGTACGTCAGGGCAAGGCCACCTACGTGGGTATATCTTCCTACTCCGCAGAACGTACTGCACAAGCAAAGCAGATCGCGAATGATCTGGGGACACCTTTGGTCATCCACCAGCCTTCGTACAACATTCTCAATCCATGGGTTGAACACGGATTGTTGCAGACCTTGGAAAAGGAACGCATGGGAACCATTGCGTTTACACCGTTGGCTCAGGGTCTATTGACCGACAAGTATTTGTCCACTACTAATGTTCAGCGCCAGGGCGGGCGTCGTTCGCTCGAAAGTCAGTTGACCGAGGAGAACTTGACCAAGGTCCGCCGGCTGAATGAAGTCGCACAGAAGCGCGGTCAGTCTTTAGCGCAGATGGCGCTGGCATGGCTGCTGCGAGACGGGGCCGCAACTTCCGTCCTTATTGGCGCTTCTTCCACTAAGCAGCTGGACGAAAATCTGGGTGCGTTAGGCAACCTTGAATTTAGCGAGGCGGAGTTGTCTGAGATCGCTGATATCGCCCAGGGCGACGCCGGCATCGACTGGTGGCGTGCCTCGGCAATCAGCTAGCTAGCATTCAAATACGGCAGATTAGTCGTTTTCATAGCCGTGGTTTCCCCGCTTTCACTTGGGAGACCACGGCTTTGCTAGTGCTTATAACACGACCTGTTTTCGACGGGTGAAAGTTACTTCTTCATACTGGCTCAAACTCATTTCTGAGGATAAGCTCGGAGAAGACGCACAATGAAGTGAATTACATTCATTTATTGGGTGAAGTTCGATAGCGTCAAGATAAAGACTTACGCTGACCAATCTGCACAAACGAAGGAGCATTGATGAGCGCCCCAACCTACAAGGTCTTGAACCCGGCCACCGGAGACGTTGTCGAAGAATTTGACGCAGCAACTGACGAACAAGTTGAGCAGGCGCTTGCCGCCGCGCAGTCCGCTTATGAATCGTGGCAGGACGTCGACACCAACGAACGCGCAAAGATTGTCTCCAAAGTCGGAGCACTCTTCGCCGAACGTGCCGATGAACTGGGCAAGATCATGACCACTGAAATGGGCAAGCCACTATCAGAGGCAATTGGCGAAGCACAGTTCTGCCAGGAGATCTTCGAATACTTCGCCACCGAGGGCCCAACCCTTGCAGCGGATCAGGAAATCAAGTCGTTCTCCGGCGGCAAGGCTGTTGTACAGAAGCGCCCGGTAGGTCCATTGCTGGGCATCATGCCTTGGAACTTTCCGCTGTACCAGGTGGCTCGTTTCGCAGCACCTAACCTGATGCTGGGCAATACCATCCTCCTGAAGCATGCTGAGTCTTGCCCTCGTTCGGCACTGGCCATCCAGGAAATCATGGACGAAGCTGGCGTTCCTGCAGGCGTGTACAACAACGTCTTTGCAACCCATGATCAGATCTCCACCATCATTGCTGATCCTCGCATCCAGGGCGTTTCCTTGACCGGTTCCGAACGTGCCGGTGCCATCATCGGCGAACAGGCTGGACGCAACCTCAAGAAGGCCGTTCTGGAACTTGGCGGTTCAGATCCGTTTGTTGTCCTTGATTCCGATGATGTCCCAGGCATCGTTGATACGGCGTGGGGCTACCGCATTGATAACACCGGTCAGGCCTGCAACTCGAATAAGCGCATGATTGTCATGGAAGACATCTACGACGAGTTCGTTGCAGAACTAACCAAGCGCGCCGATGGCTTGAAGCCAGGTGACCCAATGGAGGAAGCCGAGGGAACCTTCGCTCCGCTTTCCTCACGTAAAGCTGCGGAATCCCTGCATGAGCAGGTTCAGGATGCAGTATCCAAGGGTGCAACCTTGCACGCTGGTGGCGTTCTGCATGATGGCCCATCAGCCTACTACTCACCTGCCGTCCTTACCGGGATCACCAGGGATATGCGTGCGTACTACGAAGAGCTCTTCGGTCCAGTAGCCGTCGTATACAAGGTGAGCAGCGATGAGGAAGCCACTGAACTGGCCAACGACACCATCTACGGTTTGGGCGGCTCTGTTCACTCCACGGATGTGGAACGCGCTTCCAAGGTTGCTCAGAAACTGCAGTCAGGCATGACCAACGTCAACGTGGCCAGCGCCGAAGGTGCTGAGATGCCATTTGGTGGCGTGAAGCGTTCAGGTTTCGGCCGTGAGCTGGGTCCACTAGGCATGGACGAATTCGTGAACAAGCGTCTGTTCTACGTAGGTGAGTAACGATCTGAAGCGACTTCGCTTCGATGACAAACAGTAGGGGTGAACCACAAAAGTGGTTCACCCCTACTGTTTGCTTAATCGTCAAACGATTGCCGAAGCCTTTTCAGGTTCATCATCTGCGATTTCATCCGGCTCTTGGACCGGTTGAGGCGACTTCTTGAAGGGAGAAATCGAGTTCCATCTAGCTACAAGCCACTTCTGAATAATGATCCACGTTGTACTAGATACGAGTACTGCATCGGCAGAAGCCATGATCCCCGAGAAGAACGGAAGGCCCATGACAACCGCAATGCCAATGTGCATGCCAAGAATCATTACCAAGGCAATTCGCCGGCTGATCTTGTGGAATAGCATAAACGGGAAAGCGATCTGAGCGACTACGGTCACGTAAGTAATCAGTGAAACAATCCATGAGTTCGCTGTAATCAGCCCGCTAAGCCACGGGAAAATACCGTAGGCTTCTGAACTCACAGGGTAATACATGGCCGTTCCGTTTTGCCAAAGGTCGCCTTGAACCTTGTAAAGCCCAGCTTCTAGATACACCAGGCAAAGCTGAGCGACGACGAGGCACAGGGCAATGTTGTGAAGCACCGTGACGACCTCAAATTCGCGCTTCTTTTTACCTTTACGCTGTCGTAGCCATGAATCCACCGACCATCGCTTTGAGAGATCAGCAAAAATTAGGTAGATCAGCATGATTCTGATGAAGTAATTTCCACCATCAGAAATCGGTGTATTTTGAGCATTGATCGCGGTATAGAAAATAAAGAATAGTGGCGTGATGATTCGTGTTTGCCAACCAGCAACAAACAAGATCGCCAACAGAATTGCCACCGTGTACCAGAAGACAAAAAACCCAACGCCAGCATCGCGAAGAATATCCAACGGCCACTTATATCCGAGGACTGAACGATAAGGCTCTAAGTAGGCCGAACCTGGCCCCCAAATCTTTGCGGCAACCGGAATGTTAAACAGAAGCCAGCCCAAGATAAACAGTCCTGAAGCAATTCTCATCACTGCTAGGCCATAGGATGCGTTTCGGTTTTCAGTAAACCAACGATAAATCCAACTCAATGCATCGGAACCGAAACTTTTATTCTTCGCAATCCAAGCTCGTATCGATGGGCTCTCCACCGGTTGCTCATTTAGCTCCATACTGACACCGTCGATTCATCAAATTTCTTAGTGTCGCGCCAACCGATGTAGGTTTCGCGAGACTTCGTCGTGGCTTTCTCATCATGCCGTTGCGCGAATGGAACGATAGGTTCACGGCGTAGCTTGATCTCTACCATTGACGCGCCGCCCCACTGTTCAATTGCGTATAAAGATGCGAAGCCGACTGCAGTATCTTCCATTCGTTTATAGGCCCGAAGGTTGCTCAGCTCAGAAGAAGAATATTTTTTGCGTGCCTCCGCTGAATTTAGGTCAACTCCGAAGACCGGCGTACCCAGAACATAAGGGTTACCAATCTGTTTGCGAGCGCTTGAACTGAGATCTGAGGCCGCGCTCCACAATCGGCCGTGAATCGATTTGGATTGTTTCGTTTCACGGTTGGCAAACATATTTCCAGCACGGCTTTTCATTTCTTCTGCCGTGACATTACGCCATTCTGTGAACTCTGCGCCACCTGAGCTACCTTTGGCACAGACTTCAGCCGAGGAAAGGCAGGCTCTCATTGTGAAGTATTCGTCTTGCGAATATGGCCCTGGAGCGAAGAGACTCCACCCTTGATCTAAAGGACCGAGGAAATATTTATTCAATTGCGGTTGTAGCGACGTTTTTATGGGTGTCGAAGGGCCTGTGAAAGCCAAAGTGGCACCAATATGGCCTAGCGCAGCCAATCCCGCAATAAGTAGTACCAAGACTGTAAACAGTTTCGGCTTAGTTTTTTGTTGCCTCATCAGGCCATTGTCTCCGAATCTTCAACACTCGTGTATTTTACGATTGCTACAAGAATACGAAATGGGAGGGGCATCACTTGGATGCCCCTCCTATTTCCGCTTATAGCGACGTTTTGACTATGCTGAACGCTTTCGCGCGATCACAGTCACGCCAGCACCGAGCAATACCAGAGCCAGTGCGCCTCCAGCAATCCAGAGAGCTCCGTTAGAACCGGTGTCCGCTAGGCCGCCGTTCTTGGAGTTGTCCTTCTTAGAGGAGTCCTTCTTGGTGTTGTCGGAGTCGCCCGAGTTTGCACCCGAGTT